>NZ_CP192078.1:7070000-10009096 GCF_050942335.1 Streptomyces sp. CA-142005
GGGTAGGGGAGCGTCGTCTGCCGGGTGAAGCGGCACTGGAAGGTAGTCGTGGACGGTTGACGAGTGAGAATGCAGGCATGAGTAGCGATTCACACGTGAGAAACGTGTGCGCCGATTGACTAAGGGTTCCTGGGTCAAGCTGATCTGCCCAGGGTAAGTCGGGACCTAAGGCGAGGCCGACAGGCGTAGTCGATGGATAACCGGTTGATATTCCGGTACCCGCTGTGAAGCGTCAAACATCGAATCCAGTGATGCTAAGGCCGTGAAGCCGCCCCGGAGCCTTCGGGCAAAGGGGAGTGGTGGAGCCGCCGGACCAAGCTGGTAGTAGGTGAGTGATGGGGTGACGCAGGAAGGTAGTCCATCCCGGGCGGTGGTTGTCCCGGGGTAAGGGTGTAGGACGCAGGGTAGGCAAATCCGCCCTGCATTAAGTCTGAGACCTGATGCCGAGCCGATTGTGGTGAAGTGGATGATCCTATGCTGTCGAGAAAAGCCTCTAGCGAGTTTCATGGCGGCCCGTACCCTAAACCGACTCAGGTGGTCAGGTAGAGAATACCGAGGCGTTCGGGTGAACTATGGTTAAGGAACTCGGCAAAATGCCCCCGTAACTTCGGGAGAAGGGGGGCCACACCTGGTGATCCAATTTACTTGGTGAGCTGGGGGTGGCCGCAGAGACCAGCGAGAAGCGACTGTTTACTAAAAACACAGGTCCGTGCGAAGCCGTAAGGCGATGTATACGGACTGACGCCTGCCCGGTGCTGGAACGTTAAGGGGACCGGTTAGCTCCATTTCGGTGGGGCGAAGCTGAGAACTTAAGCGCCAGTAAACGGCGGTGGTAACTATAACCATCCTAAGGTAGCGAAATTCCTTGTCGGGTAAGTTCCGACCTGCACGAATGGCGTAACGACTTCTCGACTGTCTCAACCATAGGCCCGGTGAAATTGCACTACGAGTAAAGATGCTCGTTTCGCGCAGCAGGACGGAAAGACCCCGGGACCTTTACTACAGTTTGATATTGGTGTTCGGTTCGGCTTGTGTAGGATAGCTGGGAGACTGTGAAGCACGCACGCCAGTGTGTGTGGAGTCGTCGTTGAAATACCAGTCTGGTCGTGCTGGATGTCTAACCTGGGTCCGTGATCCGGATCAGGGACAGTGTCTGATGGGTAGTTTAACTGGGGCGGTTGCCTCCTAAAGGGTAACGGAGGCGCCCAAAGGTTCCCTCAGCCTGGTTGGCAATCAGGTGTTGAGTGTAAGTGCACAAGGGAGCTTGACTGTGAGACCGACGGGTCGAGCAGGGACGAAAGTCGGGACTAGTGATCCGGCGGTGGCTTGTGGAAGCGCCGTCGCTCAACGGATAAAAGGTACCCCGGGGATAACAGGCTGATCTTCCCCAAGAGTCCATATCGACGGGATGGTTTGGCACCTCGATGTCGGCTCGTCGCATCCTGGGGCTGGAGTCGGTCCCAAGGGTTGGGCTGTTCGCCCATTAAAGCGGTACGCGAGCTGGGTTTAGAACGTCGTGAGACAGTTCGGTCCCTATCCGCTGTGCGCGTAGGAGTCTTGAGAAGGGCTGTCCCTAGTACGAGAGGACCGGGACGGACGAACCTCTGGTGTGCCAGTTGTTCTGCCAAGGGCATGGCTGGTTGGCTACGTTCGGGAGGGATAACCGCTGAAAGCATCTAAGCGGGAAGCCTGCTTCGAGATGAGGACTCCCACCCACTTGATGGGGTAAGGCTCCCAGTAGACGACTGGGTTGATAGGCCGGATCTGGAAGCCAGGTAACTGGTGGAGGTGACCGGTACTAATAGGCCGAGGGCTTGTCCTCAGTTGCTCGCGTCCACTGTGTTGGTTCTGAAACCACGAACAGCCCCGCTGGAAGATGCGGTGCGGCGTTCACAGTTTCATAGTGTTTCGGTGGTCATAGCGTGAGGGAAACGCCCGGTTACATTCCGAACCCGGAAGCTAAGCCTCACAGCGCCGATGGTACTGCAGGGGGGACCCTGTGGGAGAGTAGGACGCCGCCGAACAATTCTTATAAAGAGGTCGGATCCTGAACTTCGGTTCGGGGTCCGACCTTTTTACGTTTCGCTTAACGTGTCGTTCACCCAGCGCGCCCAGCATCCAGCACATGGGAACTGCTGCAATGCTCAGGGCCGCCGGCGTCGGAGTCGGTGACGAGGTCGTCGTACCTGCCTTCGGGAACGTCGAGGTCGCCGAGGCCGTGACCCTGGCCGGTGCGCTGCCGGTGTTCGCCGACATAGACCCGGTCACCTACTGCCTCGACCCCGGCGCTGTCGAGGCAGCCGTAACCCCGCGCACGGCCGCGGTCGTTGTCGTACACCGCTTCGGACGGCGGGCCGATGTGCGGCGGTTGCACGCGCTCGGGCAGCGGCACGAGGTGCTGGTGCTGGAGCAGGGCGAGTCCGAGGCGCCGTACGACGAGATAGCGCAGCGCAGGGAGCGCGCCGCCTACCTCGACGCCAAGCTCAGGGGCGTACGGACGCCGGACGGCGGGGACGGGCACACCTACCAGCAGTACGTCGTGCGGGTGCCGGGGAACGGCCGGCCGGACCGGGACGCCTTCGCGATGGCCTTGCGGGCCAAGGGGGTTGAGTGCCGGGTGCCGGTCAAGACGCCCGTGCACCGGCTGCCGGAGTTCCGTCGGTGCGTGTCCCTGCCGGAGACCGAGCTGGCCGCCGACGAGACGCTGACGCTGCCCGTGGACGCCGCGCTCACCAAGCGGGAGATGCAGCGGATCGTGTCGGCGTGCAACGCGCTCGGGGGACTGCTGCAGCCCGCCTACTGAGTGGGTTCCGAACGAATTTGGGAACTCGGGCCTGCTCGGGGTACAGTTTCTTCGTCGCCGCGAGGGAAACCTCGAAAACGACAAGCCCCTATAGCTCAGTCGGCAGAGCGTCTCCATGGTAAGGAGAAGGTCAACGGTTCGATTCCGTTTGGGGGCTCCAGCAGAAAAGGCCTCACCCTTTCGGGTGGGGCCTTTTTCGTGCCTGATGCCGGCTCAGGCCTCCTTGTGGATTCCCGGGACACGCATCGCCAGGATCGCCATGTCGTCCGAGGGCGCGTCCGACGCGAAGCGTTCCACCGCGCGCATGATGCGTGCGGCGACCGCGCCCGCCGTCAGACCCGTGCACGTGGTGAGGACGTCGGCCAGGCCGTCGTCGCCCAGCATGCGCGCGCCCTCACGGCGTTCCGTGACACCGTCCGTGACGCACAGGAGCACATCGCCGGGGTCGAGGGTGACGGTCTCCTCGTGCAGCTCCAGGTCCTCGATCACGCCCAGCAGCGGCTGCGGTTCGGCGGCCGGCGTCACCGTGCCGTCCTGGCGCAGGCGCAGCGGGAGCGGATGGCCGGCGCAGACCACCTTCAGCTCGGCGCTGCCGTCCTCCTGCGGGCGCATCTCGCCGTAGAGCAGGGTCAGGAAGCGGCTGCGGTCGCCCTCGTCGAGGATCGCGGAGTTCAGGCGCTGCAGGACCGCCGGTCCGGACAGGCCCTCACGGGCCAGCAGCCGCAGGGCGTGCCGGGCCAGGCCGGTGACCGCCGCCGCGTTCGGGCCCGTACCGCACACGTCTCCGATGGCGAAGCCGTAGGCGCCGTCACCGATCGGGAAGAGGTCGTAGAAGTCGCCGCCGACCTCGTTGCCCTCGCCCGCCGCGCGGTAGATGACCTCCACCTCGACGCCGTCGATCTGCGGCAGGCCCGGAGGCAGCAGACTGCGCTGGAGTGACTGGCTGATGGCCGTGCGCTCCGAGTACAGGCGGGCGTTGTCCAGGGCGAGCGCGGCCCGGCGGGAGAGGTCCTCGGCCAGTTCCAGGATTTCCTGGCGGAAGTGTTCGTCGGTGGGCTTGCCGAGGGTCAGCATGCCGATGACGCGGTTGCGGGCCACGAGCGGCAGGACGACCGTCTCCCCGCCGACCGCGGCGGCCGTGGCGAGGGTCGGGCCGATGCCCGAGGAGATCTGGCGCGTGGGGCCGCCGGACAGGCCGAGGCTGCGCATGGAGGTGCGCAGGGCTGCCTGGTGGGCCACCTCGCCGGGGGTGGTCCAGACGCGGGCGCCGGGGGTCGGTACCGGGTCCGGCGGCGGGACCTTCGACAGCAACGACTTGATGCCGTCGATGAGTTCCTCGTCCTCGTGCAGGACGTACGACAGATACGGCTCGGAGGCCTGGTCGGCGATCGTGTAGACGGCGCACCAGGTGGCCAGCGTCGGGACCGTCATCTGGGCCATCAGGGCCAGTGTCTGGTCGCGGTCCAGGGTGCCGGCCAGCAGGTCGGAGGCTTCGACCAGGAAGCTCAGGGAGCCCCGGCGCAGCCGCTCCAGCTCGCCCAGGCGGGCCGACTCGACGGCCAGGGCGATGCGGTCGGCGGCGAACTGCAGGCGCAGTGCCTCCTCGTTGGAGTACCGGCCCGGGGCCTCGGCCGCGACGCCGAGGGAGCCGGTGAGGCGGCCTTCGACCTTCAGCGGGACGGTGACGACCGAGCGCATGCCGGTGCCGGACAGCAGCGGTACGGCGCCGGGTACGGCGGTGAGGTCGTCGTGGACGGCCGGCATGCGCGCGGAGCCGTAGCGGCCGGGGCCGGCCTCGACGGGCACGCGCGCGAAGCGCTGGCGGGCGGAGGGCAGGCCCGTGGAGGCGCGGACCTCCAGTTCGGTCTCGTCGTCGGTGGCCAGCAGCAGGAACGCGGAGTCGCCGTCGAGCATGTCGCGGGCGCGCTCCACCGTGCGCTGCAGGAGGCCGTCGAGGTCGTCCGGGGCGGGGGAGCCGATGAAGACCTCGAAGGGGTCGGTGCTCTGGCCGTCGGAGGACGGGGCCTGGTCGCCGGCCGGGACGCGCGGCGGGCTCTGCAGCACGGCACGCTCGTCGTCGCGGACCAGGAGGCAGACGGTGGAGGGTTCGCCGCCGGTGTCGCGGACCCTGAGGTGGGAGGCGTAGACCGAGGCCACCCGGCCGTCGGCGCCGCGGATGCCGTAGCTGCCCTCCCAGCGGGAGAGCTGCAGGGCCTCGGCCACGCCGGTGCTGGTGCCCGGGGTGTGCGGCCAGGCCGCCAGTTCGGTGAGGGGCCTGCCGATCACCTCGTCGGACGAATAGCCGAACAGGTCTTCGGCGTCCTCGTTCCAGGAGGTGATCGAGCCCTTGCGGTCCACCTGGAGGACCGCGACACGGACCCGGCCGTCGGCCAGCGGCAGCAGTTCGGCGGGCAGGGACGGGCCGGCGGTGCGGGTGCCGACCGGGCGTTCGGGGAGGTTGAGCTGGAACCAGACGTTCTTGTGGGTGGGCGAGTAGTCCACGCCCCAGCGGGTGGCCAGGGCCGCGCACAGCTGCAGGCCGCGGCCGCCCTCGCGGTCGGGGCTGCCCATGGAGGCGGGGGAGTTCTGGAGGGGAACCTCGCGCTCGGGGTAGCGGTCCGAGACCTCGATGCGCACACCGTCCTCGGCGCGCAGGCACAGGACGTCCGCGTGCGTGCCCGCGTGGACGACCGCGTTGGTCACCAGCTCGCTGGTGAGGACCACGGCGTCGTCGACGATGTCGGCGAAGCCCCAGCCCTGGAGGGTGTCGCGGACGAAGGACCGGGCAGTCGCTACCGATCGCCCCACGGGCTCGAAGGTGGCGGCCGCGCGCGCGGTGATCACAGAACTCCTCGACCGGTTGTCTACGTGCAGGGCTGCGTGGCCGGCGGGCTCGCGCCGCTGCTGCGGCATCAGGTCGCCCGTCGGCTGTGGCTCCGGGGGCTGTTCCCCGGGGATGACTCCGGTGGTCATGGTCTGCGGCCGCCCCTCCGATGCCCGCTCGTTCTCGTGCCACCGCCCAAGCCGGTCGGACCGGTGCGGCTGGACAGCCGCATGCAAGGTTACTTACCTTCGCCGTCCGAGCGGATGCCGGTCGCCGGTGTTTACCCCCCATGGTGTGCGGACGATGTGCGAAGCTGCCGAACTGTTATGGCCTGGTTCGGCCGGGGTGAAACACTGGGCAAGCTTCTGATGAAGGTCGGGTCAGCCTGCGTGTGTTCCGTGTACGGCGGGCAGCAGCCTCTGGTGTGGCCGGATCTCGTCTGGCAGAAATACGCAGCAGTAACCGGTACGCGGAAGTAACCGGTATGCCGATGACCGGCACGCCGGGCCGAAGCGGCCGAGCACAGCAGTAACGGTCTACCCCTCCGGGAGGGACACAGTGGAGTCTGGCGCGGCGACGCGTGGCACGAAGACGCGCGCGAAAGGCGGACCGTCCCTGGGCAAGCGCGGCGAGACCACCGCCGTTGACACGGCTGCCCTGAACCGGCTGCTGGCGGCTCTCGTCTCGATGCGTGACGGGAACTTCCGCAAGCGGCTCACCGTCTCCGGGGACGGGGTGATGTCGGAGATCGCGGCCGTCTTCAACGAGGTGGCCGACCGGAACCTGCATCTGACCGGTGAGCTGTCCCGGGTACGGCGCATGGTGGGCCGTGAGGGCAAACTCACGGAGCGGCTGGAGACGGGGGCATGCGAGGGCTCCTGGGCGTCCGCGATCGACGCCTCCAACGCGCTGGTCGACGATCTCGTGTGGCCGGTGTCGGAGGTCGGCCGGGTCCTCACGGCGGTCGCCGAGGGTGATCTGTCGCCGCGGATGGAGCTGCGGACGCAGGCACTGGACGGCGGCACCGGGCACCCGCTGCGGGGTGAGTTCCTGAAGGTCGGCCGTACCGTCAACAACCTGGTCGACCAGCTGTCCACGTTCACGGACGAGGTCACGCGCGTGGCCAGCGAGGTCGGCACCGAGGGCAAGCTCGGCGGTCAGGCCAGGGTGCGCGGTATGTCCGGTTCGTGGAAGGACCTGACCGAGTCCGTCAACACCATGGCGCGGCAGCTGACCGCGCAGGTGCGGGACATCGCCCTGGTGACGACGGCGGTGGCGCGGGGTGATCTGTCACGCAAGGTGACCGTGCAGGTCGCCGGCGAGATGCTGGAGCTGAAGAACACCGTCAACACGATGGTGGAGCAGCTGTCCTCCTTCTCCGTCGAGGTGACCCGGGTCGCCCGTGAGGTGGGCACCGAGGGCATCCTGGGCGGTCAGGCGCAGGTGCCGGGTGTGGCCGGCGTGTGGAAGGAGCTGACCGACTCCGTCAACACGATGGCGGGTAACCTGACCGCGCAGGTGCGAGGCATCTCGCAGGTCACGACCGCCGTCGCCAATGGTGATCTGTCGCAGAAGGTGACGGTTCCGGCGCGCGGCGAGGTCGCGCAGCTCGCCGAGACGATCAACCAGATGACCGAGACGCTGCGGATCTTCGCGGACGAGGTCACGCGCGTGGCGAACGAGGTCGGCGCGGAGGGCCGGCTCGGCGGACAGGCGAACGTGCCGGGCGCCGCCGGTACGTGGAAGGACCTGACGGACTCCGTCAACACGGTCTTCCGGAACCTGACCACGCAGGTGCGGGACATCGCCACGGTGACGACGGCCGTGGCCAACGGCGACCTGTCGCAGAAGGTCACGGTCGACGTGGCCGGCGAGATGCTGGAGCTGAAGAACACCGTCAACGGGATGGTGGACCAGCTGTCGGCCTTCGGTGCCGAGGTGACGCGGGTCGCGCGGGAGATCGGTGTCGAGGGCGAGCTGGGCGGCCAGGCGCAGGTGCCGGGCGCGGCCGGTGCCTGGAAGGACCTGACCGACTCCGTCAACACCGCGTTCCGCAACCTCACCGGTCAGGTGCGCAACATCGCCCAGGTGACCACGGCGGTGGCCAACGGCGACCTCTCCCAGAAGGTCACCGTGGACGTCTCCGGCGAGATGCTGAAGCTGAAGAACACCGTGAACACGATGGTGGACCAGCTGTCGAGCTTCGCCGACCAGGTCACGCGGATGGCCCGGGACGTGGGTACGGAGGGCCGGCTGGGCGGCCAGGCCCGGGTGGACGGCGTGTCGGGCACGTGGAAGGAGTTGACGGACTCCGTCAACTTCATGGCCGGCAACCTGACCTCGCAGGTGCGGCAGATCGCCCAGGTGACGACGGCCGTGGCGCGCGGTGACCTGTCGCAGAAGATCGACGTTGACGCGCGCGGCGAGATCCTCGAGCTGAAGAACACGATCAACACGATGGTCGATCAGCTGTCCGCCTTCGCCGACCAGGTGACCCGGGTGGCCCGTGACGTGGGTACCGAGGGCCGCCTCGGCGGTCAGGCGCAGGTGCCCGGAGTGGCCGGTGTCTGGCGGGACCTGACCGACTCCGTGAACGGCATGGCCGGCAACCTGACGGCCCAGGTGCGCAACATCGCGCAGGTCGCGACGGCCGTGGCGCGGGGTGACCTCTCCCAGAAGATCACCGTGGACGCGCGCGGGGAGATCCTGGAGCTGAAGAACACCCTGAACACGATGGTGGACCAGCTGTCGTCGTTCGCCCAGGAGGTCACGCGTGTGGCCCGTGAGGTGGGTACGGAGGGCATCCTCGGCGGTCAGGCCGAGGTGCAGGGTGTCTCCGGCACCTGGAAGGACCTCACGCAGTCCGTGAACTTCATGGCGAACAACCTGACGATCCAGGTGCGCAACATCGCCGAGGTCACGACCGCGGTCGCCAAGGGTGACCTGTCGAAGAAGATCACTGTTGACGCGAAGGGCGAGATCCTCGAGCTCGTCACGACGGTCAACACCATGGTTGATCAGCTGTCCAGTTTCGCCGAGCAGGTGACCCGGGTGGCCCGTGAGGTGGGCACCGAGGGCATCCTGGGCGGCCAGGCGCACGTTCCGGGTGTCACGGGTATCTGGAAGGACCTGAGCAACAACGTCAACCTGATGGCCAACAACCTGACCATGCAGGTGCGGAACATCTCCCAGGTCGCCTCGGCCGTCGCCAACGGCGACCTGACGCGTCAGGTGACCATCGAGGCGCGCGGCGAGGTCGCGCAGCTCGCCGACACCATCAACATCATGGTGAAGACGCTGAGTTCGTTCGCCGACCAGGTCACCAAGGTGGCCCGTGAGGTGGGCACGGACGGCATCCTGGGCGGCCAGGCGCACGTGCCGGGTGTGGCCGGCACCTGGAAGGACCTCACCGAGTCCGTGAACCAGATGGCGTCCAACCTGACCGGTCAGGTGCGCAACATCGCCATGGTCACCACGGCGATCGCCAAGGGTGACCTGACCAAGAAGATCGACATTGACGCGCGCGGCGAGATCCTCGAGCTGAAGACGACGATCAACACCATGGTCGATCAGCTGTCCAGCTTCGCCGAGGAGGTCACGCGCGTGGCCCGCGAGGTGGGCACCGAAGGACAGCTCGGCGGCCAGGCACGCGTGCGTGACGTCGACGGCACCTGGCGGGACCTGACCGAGTCGGTGAACGAGATGGCCGGGAACCTGACCCGGCAGGTGCGTGCCATCGCGCGCGTGGCGACCGCGGTGACCCGCGGCGACCTGAACCTGAAGATCGACGTCGACGCGTCCGGCGAGATCCAGGAACTGCAGGACTACATCAACAAGATGATCGCCAACCTGCGCGACACCACGATCGCCAACAAGGAGCAGGACTGGCTCAAGGGCAACCTGGCCCGTATCTCCGGCCTCATGCAGGGCCGCCGGGACCTGGAGGACGTGGCCTCGCTGATCATGAGCGAGCTGACGCCGGTCGTATCCGCGCAGCACGGCGCCTTCTTCCTGACGATGCCGCTGATGGAGGGCAAGGACGTCGGCGACGGCGAGGACAACTACGAGCTGCGGATGCTGGGTTCGTACGGCTACTCGATGGGTTCCATGCCGACGTCGTTCCGGCCCGGTGAGGCGCTCGTCGGCACGGCCGCCCAGGAGAAGCGCGCGATCCTGGTGGAGAACGCGCCCAGCGGGTATCTGAAGATCTCCTCCGGCCTCGGCGAGGCCCCGCCGGCGCAGGTGATCGTGCTGCCGGTGCTGTTCGAGGGGAATGTGCTCGGTGTGATCGAGCTCGCCTCCTTCACGCCGTTCACGCAGATCCAGAAGGACTTCCTCAACCAGATCGCCGAGATGATCGCGACGAGCGTCAACACCATCTCGGTCAACACCAAGACCGAGCAGCTGCTGAAGCAGTCGCAGGAACTGACCGAGCAACTGAGGGAGCGCTCGGCCGAGTTGGAGAACCGGCAGAAGGCGCTGCAGGCCTCCAACGCCGAACTGGAGGAGAAGGCCGAGCTGCTGGCCCGGCAGAACCGCGACATCGAGGTGAAGAACACCGAGATCGAGGAGGCCCGGCAGGTCCTGGAGGAGCGCGCCGAGCAGCTCGCGGTGTCGATGCGCTACAAGAGCGAGTTCCTCGCCAACATGTCGCACGAGCTGCGTACGCCGCTCAACTCGTTGCTGATTCTGGCCAAGTTGCTCGCCGACAACGCCGAGGGCAACCTCTCGCCCAAGCAGGTGGAGTTCGCCGAGACCATCCACGGCGCCGGCTCCGACCTGCTTCAGCTGATCAACGACATCCTCGACCTGTCGAAGGTCGAGGCGGGCAAGATGGACGTCTCGCCGACGCGTATCGCGCTCGTGCAGCTCGTGGACTACGTGGAGGCCACCTTCCGTCCGCTGACCGCGGAGAAGGGCCTGGATCTGTCCGTACGGGTCTCCCCGGAGCTGCCCGCGACCCTGCACACCGACGAACAGCGGCTGCTGCAGGTGCTGCGCAACCTGCTGTCGAACGCGGTGAAGTTCACCGACTCCGGATCGGTGGAGCTGGTGATCAGGCCGGCCGGCGCCGATGTGCCGGTGGGCATCCGGGAGCAGCTGCTGGAGACCGGCTCGCTGGCCGATCCGGACGGGCCGCTGATCGCGTTCTCGGTGACGGACACCGGCATCGGCATCGCGGCCAGCAAGATGCGGGTGATCTTCGAGGCGTTCAAGCAGGCGGACGGCACGACCAGCCGCAAGTACGGCGGCACCGGCCTCGGTCTGTCGATCTCCCGGGAGATCGCGCAGCTGCTCGGCGGTGAGATCCACGCGCAGAGCGAACCGGGCCGCGGCTCGACGTTCACGCTGTACCTGCCGCTGCACCCGAGCGAGCTGCCGCCGCAGGGCTACCAGCAGTCCGTGCCCCCGCTGGGGGCGGGCGAGCTGCTGGCCTCGGAGGCCGAGCGGTCCTCGGAGCTGTCCGCCGTGGAGATCGAGACCCCGGCCGAGGTGAAGTCCTACCGCGAGACGCAGAACGGTCCCGCGGCGCTCTTCCGGCGCCGGCGCCGGAGTCTGCCGCAGGGCGAGCAGCGGCCCGAGCCGTGGACGGCGGTGCCGGAGCAGGAGGGCGTGCCGCAGTCCGCGCGCGGGGTGCGGTTCGGCGGCGAGAAGGTGCTGATCGTCGACGACGACATCCGCAACGTGTTCGCCCTGACCAGCGTCCTGGAGCAGCACGGTCTGTCGGTGCTGTACGCCGAGAACGGCCGCGAGGGCATCGAGGTGCTGGAGCAGCACGACGACGTGGCGGTCGTGCTGATGGACATCATGATGCCGGAGATGGACGGGTACGCGACGACCACGGCGATCCGCAGGATGCCGCAGTTCGCCGGGCTGCCGATCATCGCGCTGACCGCGAAGGCGATGAAGGGCGACCGGGAGAAGGCGATCGAGTCCGGTGCCTCCGACTACGTGACCAAGCCGGTCGACCCGGATCATCTGCTGGCCGTGATGCAGCAGTGGATGGGTGGAAAGTGACGAGATCGGCGCTCCGGGATGTGAACACCCGGGGAACCCTTGGCGTGGGTCGGGAGTTGTCCCCTTGAGGTGGGGGCGAAGGTACGGCTTAAGGTGGCCTGCGAACGTATGGGAATGCCGGATTCCGGGAACCATCCCGGCCCCCGCCGCGTTTCCGGTACGTGCACAGTGACATCGCGGTGACAGGGTGTGGCGACAGGCGGGGTGCGGCTACGATGACCGGCACAAGGACGGGCGGCGAAAGGGAGTCGTCCCCTGGGGCGGCGCCCGGTGTACCGCCGGGGCGAGGAGGGCGGGCCATGGTGCAGAAGGCCAAGATCCTCCTGGTCGATGACCGGCCGGAGAATCTGCTGGCGCTGGAGGCGATCCTCTCTGCGCTCGATCAGACGCTGGTGCGGGCATCGTCCGGGGAGGAAGCGCTCAAGGCACTGCTCACGGACGATTTCGCGGTCATTCTGCTGGATGTCCAGATGCCGGGCATGGACGGATTCGAGACCGCCGCGCACATCAAGCGGCGCGAGCGGACCCGGGACATCCCGATCATCTTCCTCACGGCGATCAACCACGGCCCGCACCACACCTTCCGGGGCTACGCGGCGGGCGCGGTCGACTACATCTCCAAGCCCTTCGACCCGTGGGTGCTGCGCGCGAAGGTCTCGGTGTTCGTCGAGCTGTACATGAAGAACTGCCAGCTGCGGGAGCAGGCGGCGCTGCTGCGGCTGCAGTTGGAGGGCGGCGGCAAGGGCGCGGTCGGCGGCAAGGAGTCCGCCGGGCTGCTCGCCGAGCTGTCCGCGCGGCTCGCGGCCGTCGAGGAGCAGGCCGAGGCCCTGTCCAAGCAGCTGGACGACGATTCGGCGGACGCGGCCGCGGTGGCCACGGCGGCCCATCTGGAGCGCAAACTCACCGGGTTGCGGCGCGCGCTCGACGCCCTGGAGCCGGGTGCCGGCCCGGGCGGCTCTTCGGTGCCGGCGCAGAACTGACGTCCGCCCGGGCGCTGGTTGCCGATGAGCGTGCGTCAGTTCCGGTCACCCGCAAGGGCGACACGAACGGGTGAAGCTGTGGGCACACGTGTCCGCTGTCGTCTCCCCCGGTAACCTCACACCCATGGCCTCACGTCCCTCCGCAGCCAAGAAGCAGCCCGCCAGGAAGGCGGCCGCTCCGGCGAAGGCTCCGGCGAAGAAGGCCGCAGCGAAGAAGGCCCCGGCCAAGAAGGCGCCCGCCAAGAAGGCCCCGGCCAGAAAGGCCGCGCCGCCGAAGCCGGCGCCCAGCCCCACCGGGGGCGTGTACCGGCTCGTGCGCGCCCTCTGGCTGGGCCTCGCGCACGCCGTCGGCGCCGTCTTCCGCGGCATAGGGAAGGGCGCGAGGAACCTCGATCCGGCCCACCGCAAGGATGGCATCGCGCTGCTGCTGTTCGGCATCGCGCTGATCGTCGCCGCCGGCACCTGGGCCGACCTGAAGGGCCCCGTCGGCGATCTGGTGGAAATCCTCGTCACCGGCGCCTTCGGCCGGCTCGACCTGCTGGTGCCGATACTGCTCGCGGTGATCGCCGTACGGTTCATCCGGCACCCGGAGCAGCCCGAGGCCAACGGGCGGATCGTGATCGGCCTGTCCGCACTCGTCATCGGCGTGCTCGGGCAGGTCCACATCGCCTGCGGTTCGCCCGCCCGCAGCGACGGCATGCAGGCCATAAGGGACGCCGGCGGACTCATCGGCTGGGCGACGGCCACCCCGCTGACGTACTCCATGAGCGACGCGCTCGCCGTACCGCTGCTGGTGCTGCTGACGATCTTCGGGCTGCTCGTGGTGACCGCCACCCCGGTCAACGCCGTACCGCAGCGGCTGCGCGCGCTCGGCGTACGCCTGGGCGTGCTGCACGACCACGAGGCGGAGGACTTCACCGAGGACGACGAGCGCTACGACGACCAATGGCGCGAGGCGCTGCCCGGGCGCTCCCGTAAGCGCTCGTCCGCCCCCCAGGCGTACGACCCCGACAGCGCCGAGGAGGAGGCCCTCTCGCAGCGCCGTGGCCGCCCCCGGCGCTCCGCGGTGCCCCAGCCGGACCCACAGCGCCGGATGGACGCCGTGGACGTCGCCGCGGCCGCCGCCGCGGCGCTCGACGGCGCGGTGCTGCACGGCATGCCGCCCTCCCCGCTGGTCGCGGACCTCACCCAGGGCGTCAGCGTGGGCGACCGCGAGGAGACCACGCCGGTGCCCACTCCGGCCCCGGCCCCCGCGCCCGCCCCGACGCCGGTCCCGGCCGCGCGCCCCAAGCAGGAGAAGCTCGAGCTCGGGACCGTCCCCGACCTCACCAAGAAGGCCCCCGAGGAGCCGCGCGACCTGCCGCCGCGCGCGGAGCAGCTCCAGCTCTCCGGGGACGTCACCTACGCGCTGCCGGCGCTGGACCTGCTCACGCGCGGCGGCCCCGGCAAGGCGCGCAGCGCAGCGAACGACGCGGTCGTCGCCTCGCTCACCCAGGTCTTCACCGAGTTCAAGGTCGACGCGGCCGTCACCGGCTTCACCCGCGGCCCGACGGTCACCCGCTACGAGGTCGAGCTCGGTCCCGCCGTGAAGGTCGAGCGGATCACCGCGCTGACCAAGAACATCGCGTACGCCGTCGCCAGCCCGGACGTGCGGATCATCAGCCCGATCCCCGGCAAGTCCGCGGTCGGCATCGAGATCCCGAACACCGACCGGGAGATGGTCAACCTCGGCGACGTGCTGCGCCTCGCGGAGTCCGCCGAGGACGACGATCCGATGCTCGTCGCCTTCGGCAAGGACGTCGAGGGCGGCTACGTGATGCACTCGCTGGCGAAGATGCCGCACATGCTGGTCGCCGGTGCGACCGGTTCGGGCAAGTCGTCCTGCATCAACTGCCTGATCACCTCGGTCATGATGCGGGCGACCCCCGAGGACGTCCGGATGATCCTGGTCGACCCCAAGCGCGTCGAGCTGACCGCCTACGAGGGCATCCCACACCTGATCACGCCGATCATCACCAACCCCAAGCGGGCCGCCGAGGCGCTGCAGTGGGTCGTGCGCGAGATGGACCTGCGCTACGACGACCTGGCGGCGTACGGCTACCGGCACATCGACGACTTCAACCAGGCCGTCCGCGACGGCAAGGTCAAGCCGCCCGAGGGCAGCGAGCGCGAGCTGCAGCCGTACCCGTACCTGCTGGTGATCGTGGACGAGCTGGCCGACCTGATGATGGTCGCCCCGCGCGACGTCGAGGACGCGATCGTGCGCATCACCCAGCTCGCGCGCGCGGCCGGCATCCATCTGGTGCTCGCCACCCAGCGCCCGTCGGTCGACGTGGTCACCGGTCTCATCAAGGCCAACGTGCCCTCCCGGCTCGCCTTCGCCACCTCCTCGCTCGCCGACTCCCGGGTCATCCTCGACCAGCCCGGCGCCGAGAAGCTGATCGGCAAGGGCGACGGCCTGTTCCTGCCGATGGGCGCGAACAAGCCGACCCGTATGCAGGGCGCGTTCGTCACCGAGGCCGAGGTCGCGGCCGTCGTACAGCACTGCAAGGACCAGATGGCGCCCGTCTTCCGGGAGGACGTCACGGTCGGCACCAAGCAGAAGAAGGAGATCGACGAGGACATCGGCGACGACCTGGACCTGCTGTGCCAGGCGGCCGAGCTGGTCGTCTCGACCCAGTTCGGGTCGACCTCCATGCTCCAGCGCAAGCTGCGCGTCGGCTTCGCCAAGGCCGGGCGGCTCATGGACCTCATGGAGTCCCGCAACATCGTGGGGCCGAGCGAGGGATCCAAGGCGCGTGACGTTCTTGTGAAGCCTGAGGAGCTGGACGGCGTGCTCGCCATGATTCGCGGGGAGTCTGAGGAGTAGGGCGAAAGGCCGTCCGGCGGACGCCGGTCACGCCGGGTGGCGGGCGCCGTCGTGATCCACCCGTTAGAGAGCGGCGAGCAACCGTTTCCCTTCGTCGTACGTCCAGTTGAGCGAAAGGACAGATGGGCGTCCCACCATGGGGTACCCACCTGTCGAATCATAGGAATGTCCGGCCATTCCTATGGTGGACAAGTAAGACCGCCCGGTTGCCCCACCCTTTCGTACCCCCCCTAGACTGAGCTTCCAGCACAGGTGGCTACACGCTCGAAAGGCGCCCCCGTGTCCATCGGCAACTCCCCTGAAGACGAGCGTCCGTTCCAAGACGAGTCCCAGGAAGCCCGTGTCTCCGTGGGCCGCGCCCTGCAGCAGGCGCGGATTGCGGCCGGGCTCACCGTGGGCGACGTCAGCACCGCCACTCGTGTCCGTATCGCCATCATCCACGCCATCGAGGCGGACGACTTCGGCCCCTGTGGCGGCGATGTGTACGCCCGCGGACACCTCCGTACGCTGGCGAAGGCCGTCCACCTCGATCCCGCACACCTGATCGCCCAGTACGACGCCGAGCACGGCGGCCGTCCCGCGCCCACCCCGGCAGCACCCCTGTTCGAGGCCGAACGGATCCGGCCGGAGCGGCGCGGGCCGAACTGGACCGCCGCCATGGTCGCCGCGATCGTCGTGGTGATCGGCTTCGTCGGCTTCACCGCGGTCAAGGGCGGCGACTCGGGCAACGACGCGAAGTCCCAGGTCGCCGGCGGCGGCACGCCAGCGCCGAGCAAGTCCGCCTCGCCGAGGCCGAAGAAGGACAAGCCCGCCACGCCGACCCCCGAGCCCTCCGACAGCGCCATCGCCGCCGCGCCCCAGGACAAGGTGACCGTCCAGGTCAGCGCGCCCAACGGACGCAGCTGGATCTCGGCCAAGGACCACAACGGCCGGATGCTCTTCGACGGGCTGCTGAAGAAGGGCGAGTCCAAGACCTTCCAGGACAGCTCCAAGATCAACCTGATCCTCGGCGACGCCGGCGCCATCGAGCTGTACGTCAACGGCAAGAAGATCGACGACAACTTCCAGCCCGGCCAGGTGGAGCGCCTCACCTACACGAAGGGCGACCCGGTGGCGGGCTGAGCGGCCCTTGGGGGAGAGCGTGTGTGACGGGGTTGGCCAGGATCGGCCAACCCCGTCGACGTGGGCTGTCAGTGAGACGAAGTACTCTTGAGCCCATGCCTGAACGCCGTACCGTCGCACTCGTCACTCTCGGCTGCGCCCGTAACGAGGTGGACTCGGAGGAGCTCGCAGGCCGTTTGGAGGCGGACGGCTGGCAGCTCGTCGAGGACGCCGCGGACGCCGACGTCGCCGTGGTCAACACGTGCGGCTTCGTCGAGGCCGCGAAGAAGGACTCCGTCGACGCCCTCCTGGAGGCCAACGACCTCAAGGACCATGGGAGAACCCAGGCCGTCGTGGCGGTGGGCTGCATGGCCGAGCGGTACGGCAAGGAACTCGCCGAAGCGCTGCCCGAGGCCGACGGCGTGCTCGGCTTCGACGACTACGTGAACATCTCCGACCGCCTGCAGACCATCCTGTCCGGCGGCGTCCACGCCTCCCACACCCCGCGCGACCGCCGCAAGCTGCTCCCGATCAGCCCGGCCGAGCGGCAGGAATCGGCCTCGTCCGTCGCCCTGCCCGGGCACGGCCCCGCCGACCTGCCGGAGGGCGTGGCGCCCGCCTCCGGCCCCCGCGCGCCCCTGCGCCGCCGCCTCGACGGCTCCCCGGTCGCCTCGGTGAAGCTGGCCTCCGGCTGCGACCGGCGCTGCTCCTTCTGCGCCATCCCGTCCTTCCGCGGCTCCTTCATCTCCCGCCGCCCCAGCGACGTGCTGAACGAGACCCGGTGGCTGGCCGAACAGGGCGTGAAGGAGATCATGCTGGTCTCCGAGAACAACACCTCCTACGGCAAGGACCTGGGCGACATCCGCCTGCTGGAGTCCCTGCTGCCGGAGCTGGCCGAGGTCGACGGCATCGAGCGGGTGCGGGTGAGCTATCTGCAGCCGGCCGAGATGCGACCCGGCCTGATCGACGTGCTGACCTCTACCCCGAAGGTCGCCCCGTACTTCGACCTGTCCTTCCAGCACTCCGCGCCCGGCGTGCTGCGCGCCATGCGCCGCTTCGGTGACACCGACCGCTTCCTGGAACTGCTCGACACGATCCGCTCCAAGGCGCCCGAGGCCGGTGTGCGCTCCAACTTCATCGTCGGCTTCCCCGGCGAGAGCGAGGCGGACCTGGCCGAGCTGGAGCGCTTCCTGAACGGCGCCCGCCTGGACGCGATCGGCGTCTTCGGCTACTCCGACGAGGAGGGCACGGAGGCGGCGACGTACGACGACAAGCTCGACGCGGACGTCGTGGCCGAGCGCCTGGCCCGGGTGTCCCGGCTGGCCGAGGAACTCGTCTCGCAGCGCGCCGAGGAGCGCGTCGGCGCGACCGTGCACGTCCTGGTCGAGTCCGTCGACGAGGAAGAGGGTGTGTACGGCCGTGCCGCGCACCAGGCGCCCGAGACCGACGGGCAGGTTCTGCTCACGAGCGGCGCCGGCCTCGGCGTCGGACGTATGGTCGAGGCGAAGGTGGTCGGTACGGAAGGTGTCGACCTGGTGGCCGAGCCGCTGACCGGCTCGCTCGCGTGCAGTGAGGAGGCGGGCAGATGACCGGAGTCCCGGCATCCGCCGCGGGCGGCTCCTCCGGCGCGCACGGCGCCCGGGGTTCCGCCGCCGCTGCCGACGGCGCTCGGTCCGAGGTCTCCGGTTCTGCTCCAGGTCCCGACAACGGCGGCCGGCCCGCGCGCGGCGGGAAGATCGCGGCCGCGGCCGTCAACCAGGCGAGCGTCTGGAACGTGGCCAATCTCCTGACCATGCTCCGGCTGCTCCTGGTGCCCGGCTTCGTGGCACTGATGCTGGCGAACGGCGGCTACGACCCGGCCTGGCGCTCGCTGGCCTGGGCGGCCTTCGCGATCGCCATGATCACCGACCTGTTCGACGGGCATCTGGCGCGCACCTACAACCTGGTCACCGACTTCGGGAAGATCGCCGACCCCATCGCCGACAAGGCGATCATGGGGGCGGCGCTGATCTGTCTGTCGGCCCTGGGCGATCTGCCGTGGTGGGTGACGGCCGTCATCCTCGGCCGGGAACTCGGCATCACGCTGCTGCGTTTTCTGGTCATTCGCTACGGCGTGATCCCGGCCAGCCGCGGCGGCAAGCTCAAGACCCTCACCCAGGGGGTGGCGGTCGGGATGTATGTGCTGGCGCTGACGGGATGGCTGGCCACGCTGAGGTTCTGGGTGATGGCCGCGGCGGTCGTCCTCACCGTCGTCACCGGACTCGACTATGTGAGACAAGCCATCGTGCTGCGCAGGCAGGGAATCGCCGAGCGCGCGGCGGCGTTGGAGGAGAAGGAAGCGTGAGCTCGTCGGCCACCGAACTGGTGCGACTACTGACCGTGAGGGGCGAGACCCTCGCCGTCGCCGAGTCGCTCACCGGTGGCCTGGTGGCGGCGGAGATCACCTCGGTCCCCGGAGCGTCCAAGGTGTTCCGGGGTTCGGTCACCGCCTACGCCACCGAGCTGAAGCATGAGCTGCTGGGTGTCGACGCCACCCTGCTGGCGCAGCGGGGAGCGGTGGATCCGCAGGTGGCGAGCCAGATGGCAGCCGGAGTACGGAAGGTTTTGGGCGCCGACTGGGGCATCGCGACCACCGGAGTCGCAGGCCCAGAACCGCAGGACGGCCGACCCGTCGGGACGGTCTTCGTGGCCGTCGACGGGCCGCTCACGGACCGCCCCGGTTCCGCCGGTGGCGGAAAAGTGGAAGCCCTGCGGTTGAACGGCAGCCGTGCGGAAATTCGTATGGAGAGTGTACGGAGCGTACTCGCAGTGCTCCTCGAGCAGCTTGCGGGCGAACAGATCGGTAATGAGCGGGCACAGGATACGGAACGGAACGGGGGGTTTTGATGTTTGCAGCCCTGAGTGAACACGACATCGCTCCCCGCACGGCCGCAGCGCGAGGCGGTACGGTGGGGCGAGAAGGCTACGCGGTCCGAGGAGGGAGCCACCGATGATTCTGCTCCGTCGCCTGCTGGGTGACGTGCTGCGTCGGCAGCGCCAACGCCAGGGCCGTACTCTGCGCGAAGTCTCCTCGTCCGCCCGAGTCTCACTCGGCTATCTCTCCGAGGTGGAGCGGGGGCAGAAGGAGGCTTCCTCCGAGCTGCTCGCCGCCATCTGCGACGCGCTGGACGTACGGATGTCGGAACTCATGCGAGAAGTGAGCGACGAGCTGGCGCTGGCCGAACTGGCCCAGTCCGCCGCGGCCACCGAGCCCGTGCCCACGCCGGTCCGTCCGATGCTGGGTTCCGTCTCGGTGACCGGTGTGCCACCGGAACGGGTGACCATCAAGGCGCCCGCGGAGGCGGTGGACGTGGTCGCCGCGTGACGTACGCCCGCGCGGCTTAGCGAACGTGTGAAGCCCCGGCCGGGCTTCCCGGGACGAACCCGGGAAGCGTGGCCGGGGCTTTCTTTTTGTCGGCCACAGGTGCGATGTGCGTCACTTTGTGCCCGTTTGCCGGGCTCGGTCGGTGCGGTCATGGTGGAGGGACGTGACGGCGCCGAAGCACCGGAGGAAGCGGATGTACGTCGTGAAGAGCCCGCTGGCCGAGGGGGACCTGAAGACCGTGGCCGAGGCGCTGCAGGGTGCCCTCGTGGACCTGGTGGACCTCTCCCTTGTTGCCAAGCAGATCCACTGGAACGTCGTCGGGCCCCGCTTCCGCTCCATCCACCTCCAGCTCGACGAGGTCGTGGCCTCCGCGCGCACCCACTCCGACACGGTCGCCGAGCGGGCCTCGGCCCTGGGCGTACCGCCGGACGGGCGTGCCGCCACGGTGGCCTCCGGCAGCGGCATCGGCACCACTCCGGCGGGCTGGATCAAGGACGGGGACGCCGTCGGGGCGATGGTGGACGCGCTCGGCGCGGTGATCGCCGCGATGCGGGTGCGGGTGGCGGCGACGGGGGAGCCGGATCCGGTGTCCCAGGACATCTTCATCGGCATCACGGCGGATCTGGAGAAGCATCACTGGATGTTCCAGGCGGAGCACGCGTAGGTGCGGTGGCCGGGGCGGGTGCCTGTGCCCGGTGGTTGCCCTGTGCTGGGCGCACCGTCCGGCGCCGGACGGGCTGGTCCTTGTGCACCGATGAGCCCGATGTGCGCCTCCCGCGTCGCGCGGGCCGCGCACTAGCGTCCCGCAGGAGGTGGTGACGGCCATGGTGGGGCGGATAGCGCGCTGGACGGTCGGGCTGGGGCTCACAGCCGTGTGGTGGTGGGCCGTGCTGCGGATCACCCTGGGGCAGGGCGCGGGCGTGCTGGAAGCCGCCGTCGCGGCCGGCGGCTGGGGGCTGAGCGTGCTGCCCGTGCACTGCGTCCCCAAGGGGCAGGCCGCGGGTGCGGTGCCGAAGGGGCGCTGGGTGGCCGCCTGGCGGGTGGGGGACGTTACCAGGGCATCGCCACGCCCCCGTTCGGGCGAAGTATCTGACCCGTCGTGAACGCCGAGGCGTCCGAGGCCAGGTACAGCACCGCGTGGGCGACGTCGTCCGGCTCACCGACCCGGCCCAGCGGCGCCATCCGGGTCATCACGCCCTCGGTGTGCGCCTGCGCCTCGCGGTCGTGGCGGGCGGTCATGGGGGTGCGGATCCAGCCCGGCGCGATCGCGTTGACCCGGATGCCGTGCCGGCCGACCTCGGTGGCCAGCGTCCTGGTCAGCTGGACCACGGCCGCCTTCGCCGCGCCGTAGCAGAGCAGCCCGGGCCCGCCGGTGTCGACCGCGCCGGAGGCCATGGTGACGATGCTGCCCCGTGTGTCACGGGCCAGCATCGAGCGGGCCGCCTCCTGGCAGGCGTACAGCACGCCTTTGAAGTTGACGTTCAGCACCCGGTCGAGATCCTCGTCGCGGGTCTCCAGCACGGCGCTGCTGTGCATGATCCCGGCGATCGCCGCCATCACGTCCAGACGCCCGCAGGACTGGACGGCCTCGGCGACCCGGGCCCGGTCGGTGACGTCCAGGACATGGGTGCGGGCCGTGCCGCCGCGCTTCTCGATCAGCTCCGCCGTGCCCCGCAGGCCGTCCGCGTCCCGGTCGGCGCAGTGCACCATGGCACCCGCCTCGGCGAGCAGCACGGCGGAGGCCCGGCCGATACCGCCGGCGGCTCCGGTGACGAAGGCGGTGCGTCCGGTGAGGTCGTACGCCGTGAGGGGCATGCACCGACGGTACGAGCGTTTCTGACGGTCCGTCAATTACCGTGCGGAATCGGCCCGTGTGCGTGCAACGGACCAGGGGTGCGGGGTGGAGCGTCAGGTGGTGCGGCGGGGCCGGAGGTCTTGTCGGTGCCGGGGTGAGCCGGGGGCCGGGGCGGGGCCCGCCTGGCAGGTGGGGCACCAGTAGGTGGGGCGTTCCCGGGAGCCGTCGCCCTGGTCGGCCACGCGGACCTGGGTGTGGCAGCGCAGGCAGGGGCGGGATGCGCGGCCGTAGACGAACAGGTCGTGCCGGTGCAGGCCCGTGGTCTGGCGGACCGGGCGGTCGCGGTTCGCCTCCAGGAGTCTCTTGGCGAGCGTGGGCAGCTTCTCTGCGCGGTCCGCGGGCAGCGCGCCGATCGGCAGCCACGGCGTGACGCCCAGCAGGAAGCACAGCTCGCTCTTGTAGATGTTGCCGATGCCGGCGAGGTTGCGCTGGTCGAGCAGGGCCTCGCCGAGCGGGCGGGCGGGGTCGGCGAGGAGGTTGGCGAGGGCGCGCTCGGGGTCCCAGTCCGGGCCGAGCAGGTCGGGGCCCAGGTGGCCGACGACCCGCTCCTCCTCGCCCGTGCGCAGCAGCTCCAGGACCTGGAGCCGGTAGCCCACGGCCGTACGGTCGGCGGTGCCGAGGATCGCCCGGATCTGGTGTGCCGGACCGCCCCGCCAGCGCTCGCCGGTGCCGAACACCTTCCAGGCGCCCTCCATCCGCAGGTGCGTGTGGAGAGTCAGGCCGCCCTCGAACCGGGTGAGCAGGTGTTTGCCGCGCGGGACCGTGCCGAGCACCGTACGACCCGTGAGGTCGACCGTCGCGTACTTCGGCACCCGGAAGTCGCTGCGGGTCAGCGCCTTGCCCGCGAGGGCCTCGTGCAGCCGCCTCGCGGCCTGCCAGACCGTGTCACCTTCGGGCATGCGTCAAGGGTGCCACGGCCGGGTGAGGCCGGCGTTCGCTGGCGGGGCGTTCGCCGGCGCCGGCAGGGTGCTCGTGGGCGGTCATGCTCTCAGGCGCAGGCCGCGCGGTGTGGCCACGAAGCCCGCTGCCTCGAGCAGGGTGCCTATCGGCGAGGTCAGTGCCTGGGCGCCGTTGATCCGCTCGACCGTGACCGTGCCGAGGGAGCCCGCGCGGGCCGCCGCGGCCAGGGCCTCGGCGGCCGTACGGAGCCGGGGGTCGTCCGGGGCCGGAGTGTCCGGGCCGGCGGGCCAGGCCAGCAGGGTCTTGCCGCCGCGCTCCATGTACAGCGTGAGCTCGCCCTCCACCAGGACGACCAGCGAGCCCGCCTTGCGGCCCGGCTTGTGCCCGGCACCGGTCGGCGGCTCGGGCCAGGACAGGGCCGCGCCGTACGCATTGGCGGGATCGGCCGCGGCGAGGACCGCGGCACGCGCGTCGGGTGCGGCCGTGCCCGTACGGCCGCTGCCGTACCCCCGGTACGCCGGTGAGCCGTGGGAGCCGGCTCCGCCTCCTCGGGGGCCGCCGTAGCCGGGGGAGGTGAAGGGGTCGGCGAGGTCGCGGGGCGAGACGTAGTCGCCGGGGGCGGGCGGGGGGTCCGCCGGAGGCCAGCTGAAGTCGCCGTCGAGGCCGGGGTGGGCGAAACCGGCGTCCGACCCGTCGAAGGCGCCGGTGAAGGGCTGTTCGTGCGGTGCGCCGTCGCTTCCGCCGAAGTCGTTCGGGAACGCCGGTGCGGCAAAGCCGTTCGAGGGAGTCGGGAAGCCGTTGCCGGGGGCGGCGGCGGTCAGGCCGTCGCCGCGTTCGCGGGCGTTGGACACCGCGCGGAGCCGGTCCACCGCGCCGTCCATGGCGAACTGGGCCGCGCCCAGTCCCTCGACCACATAGCCGCGCCGCGCCTGGCCGCTGTCCTCGAACGCGGACAGCACCCGGTACACCGCCGAGAAACCGCCCTCGACCCCCTCCGCGGCGACCGCCCCGCGGGTGACCACGCCGTGCCGGTCCAGCAGGGTGCGGGCCAGCGCGTGCGCGCGCACGGTGGGGTCCGGCTCGGCCGCAGGCAGCAGCGACCAGCGGCCGGCGACCGTCGGCGGGCCGGTACGGGACGCGGTGCGTGCGGCGGCCGTCAGGGAGCCGTAGCGCCCGCGCGGCACGGCGCGCTTGGCGCGGTGGGCGGTCGAGCCCGCCGTACGGCCCGAGCCCAGAAGAGAGCGCATCGGCGCGAGCGTGTCGTTGGTGAGCCGGCCCGACCAGGCCAGATCCCACAGCGCGTCGGCCAGCTGGGGGTCGGTGACGTCGGGGTGGGTGGTGGCACGGACCTGGTCGGCGATCTGGCGGAAGAACAGGCCGTAGCCACCGGAGAGGGCATCCAGGACGGACTGGTGGAGCGCGGTCAGCTCCAGGGGGTGGGGCGGCGGGAGCAGCAGGGGAGCCGCGTCCGCCAGATAGAGGGAGACCCAGCCGTCCTTGCCGGGCAGGGCGCCCGCGCCCGACCACACCACTTCGCCCGCGGCGGTCAGCTCGTCGAGCATCGAGGGCGTGTAGTTCACCACGCGGGAGGGCAGGACCAGCTTCTCCAGGGCGGAGGCGGGCACGGAGGCGCCCTGCAACTGCTCGATGGCGCGCACGAGTCCGTCGATGCCGCGCAGACCGTGCCCCTTGCCGATGTGCTGCCACTGGGGCAGGAACTCGGCGAGCGCGGCCGGTGGCACGGGCTCCAGTTCATGGCGCAGGGCAGCCAGGGAGCGGCGGCGCAGGCGGCGCAGTACGGCCGCGTCGCACCACTCCTGGCCGATGCCCGCCGGGTGGAACTCGCCCTGCACCACCCGGCCGTTCGCGGCGAGCCGTTGCAGGGCGCCCTCGGTGACCGCGACGCCCAGGCCGAAGCGGGCCGCCGCCGTGGCCGACGTGAACGGGCCGTGGGTGCGGGCGTATCGGGCGAGGAGGTCGCCCAGCGGGTCCTTGACCGGCTCGGTGAAGGCCTCGGGCACGCCGACCGGCAGTGCCGTGCCGAGCGCGTCGCGCAGCCGGCCCGCGTCCTCGACCGCCGCCCAGTGGTCGGCGCCGGCGATGCGGACCTTGATGGCCCGGCGGGCGGCGGCCAGCTCGCGCGCCCACTGCTGATCCGCGCCCCGCGCCACCAGCTCGGCGTCGGTCAGCGGACCGAGCAGCCGCAGCACGTCGGCCACGCCCTCCACGTCCTTGATCCGACGGTCCTCGGTGAGCCACTGCAGCTCGCGTTCCAGCTCGGTCAGCACCTCGGCGTCGAGCAGTTCGCGCAGCTCCGCCTGGCCCAGCAGCTCGGCCAGCAGCCGGGAGTCCAGGGACAGCGCGGCGGCGCGGCGCTCGGCGAGCGGGGAGTCGCCCTCGTACAGGAACTGGGCGACGTACCCGAACAGCAGGGAGCGGGCGAACGGGGACGGCTCCGGGGTGGTTACCTCGACCAGGCGCACCTTGCGCGACTCGATGTCACCCATCAGCTCCGCGAGCCCGGGGACGTCGAAGACGTCCTGAAGGCACTCGCGGACGGCCTCCAGGACGATCGGGAACGAGCCGAACTCGCTCGCCACCTGCAGCAGTTGGGCGGCGCGCTGGCGCTGCTGCCACAGCGGGGTGCGCTTGCCGGGGTTGCGGCGCGGCAGCAGCAGCGCGCGGGCGGCGCACTCCCGGAACCGGGAGGCGAACAGGGCGGAACCGCCGACCTGGTCGGTGACGATCTGATCGACCTCGCCCTTGTCGAAGGCGACGTCCGCCGCGCCGACGGGTGCCTGGTCGCTGTCGTACTCCGTGCCGGCCTTCATGGGCTCCTGGTCGAGCAGGTCCAGGCCCATCAGGTCGGCGTCGGGCAGGCGCAGCACGATGCCGTCGTCGGCGTGCATGACCTGCGCGTCCATGCCGTAACGCTCGGACAGTCGGGCGCCGAGCGCGAGGGCCCACGGGGCGTGCACCTGGGCGCCGAAGGGGGAGTGGACCACGACCCGCCAGTCGCCGAGCTCGTCGCGGAACCGCTCCACGACGATCGTGCGGTCGTCGGGGACGTGGCCGCAGGCCTCGCGCTGCTCGTCCAGATACGACAGCACGTTGTCCGCCGCCCAGGCGTCCAGCCCCGCCGCCAGCAGCCGCAGCCGGGCGTCGTCCTTGGGCAGCGAGCCGACCTCGCGCAGGAACGCGCCCACAGCGCGGCCCAGTTCGAGCGGGCGGCCCAGCTGGTCGCCCTTCCAGAAGGGCAGCCGGCCCGGCACGCCGGGCGCGGGGGAGACCAGGACCCGGTCGCGGGTGATGTCCTCGATGCGCCAGGAACTCGTGCCCAGCGTGAAGACGTCGCCCACCCGGGACTCGTACACCATCTCCTCGTCGAGTTCGCCGACCCGGCCGCCGCCCTTCTTGGGGTCGGAGCCGGCGAGGAAGACCCCGAAGAGGCCGCGGTCGGGGATCGTGCCGCCGGAGGTGACGGCGAGGCGCTGGGCGCCCGGGCGGCCGGTGATCTCACCGGCCACGCGGTCCCACACCACGCGCGGGCGCAGCTCCGCGAACGCGTCGGACGGATAGCGGCCCGCGAGCATGTCGAGGACCGCCGTGAACGCCGACTCGGGCAGTGACGCGAAGGGTGCGGCACGGCGGACCACGGCGAGCAGGTCGTCGAACTGCCAGGTGTCCAGCGCCGTCATGGCGACCAGTTGCTGCGCGAGCACGTCGAGCGGGTTCGCGGGCACCTTCAGGGACTCGATCGAGCCCGAGCGCATCCGCTCGGTGACCACGGCCGCCTGCACGAGGTCGCCGCGGTACTTGGGGAAGACGACGCCGGTGGACACGGCGCCCACCTGGTGCCCCGCACGGCCGACACGCTGCAGGCCGGAGGCGACCGAGGGCGGGGACTCGACCTGCACGACCAGGTCGACGGCGCCCATGTCGATACCCAGCTCCAGGCTGGACGTGGCGACCACGGCGGGCAGCCGGCCCGCCTTCAGGTCCTCCTCGACCAGGGCGCGCTGCTCCTTGGAGACCGAGCCGTGGTGGGCGCGGGCGATCACCGGGGGCGCGCCCTGCGCCGCGCCCGAGCCGCCCATCAGCTGGGCCGGGGAGTGGTGCTCGTCCAGCGTCTCGCCGGTCGCACGCTCGTAGGCGATCTCGTTGAGCCGGTTGCACAGCCGCTCGGCGAGGCGCCGGGAGTTGGCGAACACGATGGTGGAGCGGTGGGACTGGACCAGGTCGGCGATCCGCTCCTCCACATGCGGCCAGATCGACGGCTTCTCGCCGCCCTCGGCGGCGTCGGCCGCGGGGGACCCGCCCAGCTCGCCCATGTCCTCGACCGGGACGACCACGGACAGGTCGAACTCCTTGCCGGACTCCGGCTGGACGATCTCCACCTTGCGGCGCGGCGAGAGATACCGGGCCACCTCGTCCACCGGGCGGACGGTCGCCGACAGGCCGATCCGGCGGGCCGGCTTCGGCAGCAGCTCGTCCAGCCGCTCCAGGGAGAGCGCGAGATGGGCACCGCGTTTGGTGCCCGCGACCGCGTGCACCTCGTCCAGGATCACCGTCTCCACGCCCGTCAGCGCGTCGCGCGTGGCCGAGGTCAGCATCAGGAACAGCGACTCTGGGGTGGTGATCAGGATGTCCGGCGGGCGGGTGGACAGGGCGCGCCGCTCGGCCGCCGGGGTGTCGCCGGAGCGGATGCCGACCCTGACCTCGGGCTCGGGCAGGCCCAGGCGCACGGACTCCTGGCGGATACCGGTCAGCGGGCTGCGGAGGTTGCGCTCGACGTCGACCGCGAGGGCCTTCAGCGGGGACACGTAGAGCACCCGGCAGCGCTTCTTCGGATCGGCCGGGTGCGGGGTCGAGGCCAGCTGGTCCAGGGCGGCGAGGAACGCGGCCAGCGTCTTGCCCGAGCCGGTCGGGGCCACCACCAGCACGTCCGAGCCCGCACCGATGGCCTGCCACGCACCGGCCTGGGCCGCGGTGGGCGCGGAGAACGCCCCCGTGAACCAGCCGCGGGTCGCGGGTGAGAAGCCGTCGAGGGCCCGGTGTGCGGAGCTGACCATGCGTCCATCCTGCACCCGGCCACTGACAATCGCGCTGACCTGGTCAAACGCTGTGCGGTGGGGAGCGGGCTGGAGCCGGGCGGGGGCAGCGGGCTGGAGCCGGGTGGGGGCAGGTTCGGGGAGTGCGGTGGTGGCGGCTGCGGGGCGTGGGGTGGGGAGCGGGCCGGAGCCGGGCGCGGGCAGCGGGGGCGGAGAATGGGCGTATGGCGGGTGCGGCTGGGCGGGGCGAGGAACGGGCGGGCGGGGAGACCGGTGGGCGTCGGCCGGTGGAGCGTGCGCGGCACTGGCGGTACGACGACCTGCCGGGCGTGGACCTGCTGCGGGCCCGGTACATCCACAAGACCTTCGTCCGGCACACCCACGAGCACTTCGTGATCGCGGCCATAGCCGACGGCGTCGAGGTCTTCCACCACCGTGGCTCCGACGTGTCCGCCGGCGCGGGAGCCCTCGCGCTGGTCAACCCGGACACTCCGCACACCGGCCGCGCCGGCGTCCCCGAGGGCTGGCGGTACGGAGCGGTCTACCCCTCACCCGACGTGGTCGCCGCGATCGCGGCCGAGACCACCACCATCCGGGGCACACCGGGTTTCGTCAGCCCCGTCCTCGACGACCCCTACACCGTCCGCCTGGTCCACCAGGTGCTCCGCGCCGCCGACGAGGGCAACGCGCTGGCCGCCGACACCCTGCTGCAGATCGCCGTGACCAGGCTGCTGCGGCTGAACGGCGGACCGCTGCCGCAGCGGCCTGTCCGCACGGCCGGAGCCGGCATCGCGGCACGCGCGCGTACGGTGCTGGATGAGCGGATGGTCGACCCGCCGACCCTGGAACGGCTGGCGGCCGACCTCGGCACCAGCCCGTTCGCACTGCTGCGGGCGTTCCGTGACGCCTACGGCATGCCGCCGCACACCTGGCTGACCGACGCCCGCGTGCGCCGCGCGCGACTCCTGCTCGACGCGGGCTCGCCCCCTGCCGAGGCGGCGGTGGCCGTCGGCTTCGCCGACCAGCCGCACCTCAACCGGCACTTCACCCGCATCGTCGGCGTGCCACCGGGGGCCTACCAGCGCGAGCGCAGGAACGCGGGCGAAACGAGGAACGCGCGCGGGCGCAAGAACGTACAAGACCCCGGGTGAGGGACCTCCGTACCGTCCCGGGCGTGGCACAGCAGACAGCACTCGCGGACCTGACCGCCGACGGCGCGGACAAGCCCGACCAGGCCGTAGTACGGGACGCCCTCGGGGTCGGCGTCGCCGTCGGTCTGTCCGGATTCGCCTTCGGAGTGACCTCGGCCGGCAGCGGGCTCGGACTGCTCCAGACCTGCGCGCTCAGTCTCCTCGTCTTCACCGGCGCTTCCCAGTTCGCCCTGGTCGGAGCGCTCGCCGCCGGAGGCAATCCGTTCACGGCGGCCGCCGGCGCCTTCTTCCTCGGCGTGCGCAACGCCTTCTACGGGCTGCGGCTGTCGCAGCTGCTCGCCCTTCCACGCGCGGTGCGGCCGTTCGCCGCCCAGTGGGTGATCGACGAGACCACGGCGGTCACCCTGGCGCAGCCGACCCGGCGCGCCCGGCGGATCGGCTTCACCGTCACCGGGCTCACGCTGTACGCGCTCTGGAACCTCACCACGCTGCTCGGTGCGCTCGGCGCCAAGGCCATCGGCGACACGCGCGCGTGGGGGCTGGACGCGGCCGGGCCGGCCGTGTTCCTGGCGCTGCTCGCGCCGATGCTGAGGACGACCACCGAGCGCGCCGTCGCGGGCCTGGCGGTCCTGCTGGGCCTCGGCCTGCTGCCCGTCCTGCCGGCCGGCGTTCCGGTCCTGGTGGCTGCCCTGGCGGCACCGATCGCCCTGGTCGCCGAGGGGCGGCGCGAGGGGCGTGGCCGACAGGGCGTACGAGGCCGGCCGGGCGGGACGGGTGGACCGGCCGGATCGGATGGAGTGGCCCAGGTGGACCGAATTGACCAGGTTGACCGGATCAATGGAGTGGACGAACCGAACGGCGGCGCGGCAGCGGAGGAGGACCGGTGAACACCTGGATCGCGATCGGCTTGACCGCCCTCGGCTGCTACGCCGTCAAGCTCGCCGGGCTGCTGGTGCCCGCGGGCGCCATGGAACGGCCGTTCGTACGGCGGCTCGCCGCCCTGCTGCCCGTCGCCCTCCTCGCCGCGCTCACGGCTCAGCAGACGTTCGCCGCCGGGCACGGGCTCGTGCTGGACGCACGGCTTGCGGGGCTCGGCGCGGCCGCCCTGGCACTCGTGCTGCGCGCGCCGTTCCTGCTGGTCGTCGCGGCGGCCGTGGTGGTGACGGCGGGCGTACGGGCGCTCGGCGGATGACGCGGGACCAACCCGGGCCGGCGCGGCTCGCACGGCCGGTTCCGCGCCGTACAGCCGTCCGGACCTGCCGCCGGGCGGCCGTACGGCGCCGGTTCAGCCCACGAAACGGCCGTACGCCCGCAGGGTCCGCAGTGCCTCGATCGTCACCAAGGGGCGTGCCTCCAGCGCGGGGGCCGGTGCCCACCGTTGCCACCGGATCGGCCAGCCGCCGTCGTTCTGCTGCTCGGCGGCCAGGTGGTCCAGGGAGCGTGCCATCTCGTCGTCCGTGAACCACGCGCGCGCCAGTGACTCCGGAGTCCTGGCGAAGTCGTGCGGGAAGTGGTGCTCTCCGGGGGCGTAGCCGGACGCGACCGGGTACATGCCGAGCCGGTCCGGGTCCAGGGCCGCGAGCCGCTGCTCCCGCACCAGGCGGCCGAGCCGGTCCGCGGCGGCCTCCGCGCGCGAGCGGTCGGGAGCGGAGTCGAGGAAGGCCACGGCGGCCTCCACCTCGTACGGGTGGGACTTCTCCAGGGACTCCACGGCCTGCCAGCAGAAGTCGGTGGCCCGGAACAGCCAGGCGTGCCACACCTCGTTGCGGTGCAGCAGCCCGACCACCGGTCCCGTGGCGAGCAGCTCGCTGGGCGGGTCGTCGACGACCGGGACGAACGGTGCCACCGGATATCCGCGCTGGCTGGGATGGATCGCCGGCAGGGCGCCGTCCGCGGCGGAGATCGAGGTCAGATAGCGGCACACGCGCTCGACCCGCTGCCCGCCGCAACGCCCGATGGCGTCCAGAACGCGCAGCGCGTGCGCGGTGTGCAGCGGCTGGCTCACGGGGCCGCGAAGGTCGGGCTCCAGCGCGTGCCCGTACCCGCCGTCCTCGTTGCGGTAGGCGTCCAGCGCCGCTTCCACCGCGTCCGGGGTGCCGTGCAGGAAGTGGTACGCGAAAAGGCGCTGCTCCAGCACGCGCGCGGTGAGCCACACGAACTGCTCGGCGCGGAAGAGCGGGGAGCGCGCCGGGGGCGTGGAAGGGAGTGGGGAAGCTCCTGTTTCGGCCATGCGTCAGACCGTAGGACGGAAAGCGGTCTCGGCAAGGGCTCCCGGCCGGGGCCCACCCCCAGGGGCGGGATACTGGTGTCATGCGGTTGACGGTCTTCTGGCAGCGAATGGCGGAACACTTCGGTCCGGGGTACGCCGAAACCTTCGCGCGCGATCACGTCATGTCCGAGCTGGGCGGGCGCACGGTGCACGAGGCGCTGGACGCGGGCTGGGACGCGAAGGACGTGTGGCGCGTGGTCTGCACGGTCATGGAGGTGCCGGGCGAGCGACGCTGACGCGGCTGCCTGGAACATCCCGGTTCGTCCGTGAGGAGATCGGCCGTACGGCACCGATCGGTCACGAAGATCGCAGGTGGGCGCCGGTTGTCGGTGGCGTGGGCGAGACTTGGCCCGTGGCACCCATTGACGAGGACAACGAGCCGCTGACCCGGGACGCGGCACCGACCGGCACGACACCGCACGAGCGGCCCCCGGCGCCCGGCGCCGTCGCCGCGGGCGGCCGCATGCCGCGCTGGCTGCCGCGCGCCATGGTGCTCGCGCTCGCGCTGATCGCCGCGTTCCAGCTCGGCAGCTGGGCCTTCCACCAGCTGACCGGGCTGTTGATCAATGTATTGATCGCGTTCTTCCTGGCCCTCGCGATCGAGCCCGCGGTGAGCCGGATGGCCGCCCGAGGCATGCGCAGAGGGCTCGCCACCTTCCTGGTCTTCCTCGGATTGACGATCGCCGTCGCCGGGTTCGTCACCCTGCTCGGCTCCATGCTGGCCGGGCAGATCATCAAGATGGTCGAGGGCTTCCCGGCCTACCTTGACTCGCTCATCAACTGGATCAACGAGACCTTCCACACCGAGCTCCGGAGGGTGGACGTCCAGGAGGGCCTGCTCCATTCCGACTGGCTGCGCAAATACGCGCAGAACAGCGCCGCCGGTGTCCTCGACGTCTCCGCGCAAGTGCTCGGCGGGCTGTTCCAACTGCTGACGGTGGGGCTGTTCTCGTTCTACTTCGCGGCCGACGGCCCCCGGCTGCGCCGCGCCCTGTGCTCCGTGCTGCCGCCGGCACGCCAGGCGGAGGTGCTGCGCGCCTGGGAGATCGCCGTCGACAAGACGGGCGGCTATCTCTACTCGCGCGGCCTGATGGCGCTCATCTCCGGCATCGCCCACTACATCCTGCTCCAGTCCCTCGGCGTGCCGTACGCGCCCGTGCTCGGCGTCTGGGTGGGCCTGGTCTCACAGTTCATCCCGACCATCGGCACCTACCTCGCCGGTGCGCTGCCGATGCTGATCGCGTTCACCGTCGACCCCTGGTACGCGGTGTGGGTGCTGGTCTTCGTCGTGGTCTACCAGCAGTTCGAGAACTACATGCTCCAGCCCAAGCTGACCGCCAGGACGGTCGACATCCACCCCGCGGTCGCCTTCGGCTCGGTCATCGCCGGCACCGCACTGCTGGGCGCCGTCGGCGCACTGATCGCCATCCCTGCGGTGGCCACCCTCCAGGCCTTCCTCGGGGCGTATGTGAAGCGCTACGCCGTCACGGACGACCCCAGGGTGCACGGGCACCGCGGCCGGAGCCCGGGCGGTCCCGGGGTGCTCGCGCGCATACGCCGGCCCCGGGCCGGACAGCCCGAGCCGGAGCAGTCGTCGTAGATCGGCGCGCCCCGGAGGCGGACGTCGCGGGCCGGTGAGAGGAGGGGAGCGTGGCGGGTCAGTGCCGCCACGGTCCCGTCACCGGTACGCCCCACCAAGCCTGGACGGTACGCCAATGCCTGCCACCGGTACGTCAGCGTCCGTCATCGGCAGGTCAGCACCGCCCCCACTCCCGCTCCCGCGACGGCCGCCGCGTAGCAGCCGACCGCCGTGGCCACGATCCGCCGCCGTGTCCGTTCGCTCCAGGGCGAGCGGGACAGCAGCCAGGCCAGCGCGGGAAGGACGAGCACGGCGTGCAGGCTCACGCCGTGCAGGGGCTTGAGCGGGGCCGTCGAGTGGTAGGCGGCCTCCTGGTGTCCGGTGCGGGTCAGTACGACCCCGCGTGCGATCATCGCCGCCCCGGAGGCCAGCGCCACCAGCAGGATCGCGAACCCGGAGCGGACCGCGAGCGGCATGCCGGCCGGGCCTGTCGGCCGGTGCCGGAAGGACGCGACGGCGAACACCGTGAGCAGGGCGACCAGGACACCGCCGCCCACCGCGAGCGTCATGGACACCGCCGTGTCGAAGGGGGTCTCCATGTTCAGGTGCGAGGGCACCCGGCGCCAGGCCTGCAGGGTGATGCCGCCGACCTCCACCACGCAGTCGGCGGCGAAGACGAGCAGCAGGGCCGAGCGCAGCCGTGGGCCGACGCGCAGATACGACGTGACCCACGTGACCGCGATCAGCGTCAGCCCGAAGGACAGGCCGAAGGTGACGGGCTTGCGCCAGGAGACGGGACCCTTCCACGGGCCACCGTCGACCGCGAACACCCCCAGGTGCACGAGACCGGACAGGACGAGGAGCAGCCCCGTCGCATGACAGAGGCGGTCGACGGCGCGCGGATTCTTCATGGGCCAAGGCTCCCGGGAGCGGCCCGCCCGGTCGTCGTCCGGCCGATGACACCCGCCGTACGCCGTCGGGAGTAGCGGCGCCGGGTGCCGAGGCACGGGTTCCGGGCACCGCGTGGCGCGCTTGACACCAAAATCGAACATCCATTCTCATGGAGGCTCAGGCGAGGCTTTGGGCGGTGGATTTCGCCCCGTTTTGCGGGAAGAAGTCCCGTGGTTATCCACAGGCTGGGCCTGCGTCGGGGCGCATTGTCAGTGGCAGGCGTTAGCGTCTTTGACGTGAAGCGATCGACTCAAGCAAACCGGGTGGAACCCATGGCAGGAACCGACCGCGAGAAGGCGCTCGACGCCGCGCTCGCACAGATTGAACGGCAATTCGGCAAGGGCGCGGTCATGCGCATGGGCGAGCGGTCGAAGGAGCCCATCGAGGTCATCCCGACCGGGTCGACCGCACTCGACGTCGCCCTCGGCGTCGGCGGCCTGCCGCGCGGCCGTGTCGTGGAGATCTACGGACCGGAGTCCTCCGGTAAGACGACCCTGACACTGCACGCCGTGGCCAATGCCCAGAAGGCCGGCGGCCAGGTGGCCTTCGTGGACGCCGAGCACGCCCTCGACCCCGAGTACGCGCGCAAGCTCGGCGTCGACATCGACAACCTGATCCTGTCCCAGCCGGACAACGGCGAGCAGGCCCTGGAGATCGTGGACATGCTGGTCCGCTCCGGCGCCCTCGACCTCATCGTCATCGACTCCGTCGCCGCGCTCGTCCCGCGCGCGGAGATCGAGGGCGAGATGGGCGACAGCCACGTCGGTCTGCAGGCCCGCCTGATGAGCCAGGCCCTGCGGAAGATCACCAGCGCGCTCAACCAGTCCAAGACCACCGCGATCTTCATCAACCAGCTCCGCGAGAAGATCGGCGTGATGTTCGGCTCCCCGGAGACCACGACCGGTGGCCGCGCGCTGAAGTTCTACGCTTCGGTGCGCATCGACATCCGGCGCATCGAGACCCTGAAGGACGGCACCGAGGCGGTCGGCAACCGCACCCGCTGCAAGGTCGTCAAGAACAAGGTCGCCCCGCCCTTCAAGCAGGCCGAGTTCGACATCCTCTACGGCCAGGGCATCAGCCGCGAGGGTGGCCTGATCGACATGGGTGTGGAGCACGGCTTCGTCCGCAAGGCCGGCGCCTGGTACACGTACGAGGGCGACCAGCTCGGCCAGGGCAAGGAGAACGCGCGCAACTTCCTCAAGGACAACCCCGACCTGGCCAACGAGATCGAGAAGAAGATCAAGGAGAAGCTGGGCGTCGGTGTCCGCCCGGAGGAGCCCGCCGCCGAGCCGGGCGGGGACGCGGCGGTCACCGCTGCCGCCGACGACGCCAAGACGGTGCCCGCCCCGGCAGCCGCCAAGGCCACCAAGCCCAAGGCCGCCGCAGCCAAGAGCTGACCCGTGACACGACGAACCGACTGGGCCGAGTACGAGTACGCCACCCCCGGTGCCCCACGGGGGAGGGGCACCGGGGGCCGCCCGGGCGGCGGCGGATACCCGGACGACGGTTACGGGGGTCACGGCGGGCACGACGAGCACCGCGGCACCGGTGGCTACGGGGACACCGGCGGCGCCCACCCGGGAGCCACGGGCGACGAGCCGTACGGGGGTGGCTCGCCCGGCCGCGGTTCGCGCGGCGGCGTCGGCCCGCGGGGCGGCCGGGGGCGCGGCCGACGGCGCGGCGTCGGGGACGCGCCCGGTGAGGACGAAGGCGCCCCTTCCTCGTCGAGGGCCGAGCGGGGGGAGTCTTCAGGGGACCCGGCTGAGCGGGCACGGGCGATCTGCCTGCGCCTACTCACCGGGACCCCGCGCACCCGCAAGCAGCTCGCGGACGCCCTGCGCAAGCGGGAGATCCCCGAGGAGGTGGCCGAGGAGGTGCTGTCGCGGTTCGAGGAGGTCGGGCTGATCGACGACAGCGCCTTCGCGGACGCCTGGGTCGAGTCCCGGCACCACGGCCGGGGGCTCGCCCGCCGGGCGCTCGCCCAGGAACTGCGCACCAAGGGGGTCGACTCGACGCTGATCGACGAGGCCGTCTCCCAGCTCGACTCCGAGCAGGAGGAGGCGACGGCCCGCGAGCTCGTGGCCCGCAAACTGCGTGCCACCCGTGGCCTCGACCGTGACAAGCGGCTCCGCCGCCTCGCCGGCATGCTCGCCCGCAAGGGCTACCCCGAGGGCATGGCCCTCCGCGTCGTCCGCCAGGCCCTGGAGGAAGAGGGCGAGGACACGGAGTTCCTCGGCGAAGGAGACTTCTGAGCCTTCGACGCACAGGGCGGGGAGGCCGCCGGATTCTCGGACCCCCGCGCCCGCACGGGGGTTAACCCCCGCCGAAGACGCCGGGCCACCGCAGTGCTCTCTCCGCCGTGCGCGGGCGAGTCTGTACGCACGCTCCGGACCACGACACGCACAGCCGCCGTGGCCGACCGCGTACGACCCAGCCGACGCGTACAACAGAAGAGAGCCCGCCCGATGATGCTGCGATACGCCCTCCAGACGGTCCGTGCCCGGAAGGCGGGCTTTCTCGGCGCCTTCCTCGCGCTGATGTGTGCGGCCGCCCTGATCACCGCCTGCGGCACCCTTCTCGACACCGGCCTGCGCGGCACCATCCGCACCGAGCGCTACGCCGCCGCTCCCGTCGTGGTCTCCGGCGACCAGTACGTCCACCAGACCACCGTGAAACACAAGAAGGGCAAGACCAAGGTCAAGCACAAGGCGAAACCCATCGCCGAACGCGCCTGGCTCTCCGAGCGGCTGCGCGCCAGACTCGCCCACGTCCCCGGCGTGGCCCGGGTGGTACCCGAACTCACCTTCCCCGCCCAGCCGTTGACCGCGGCCGGCGCCAGCGGCCGTACCGCATACGGGCACGCCTGGGACTCCGCCGTGCTGACGCCGTACCGGCTGATCACGGGCGGCGCGCCCAGGGTCGACGGCGACCTGGTCATTGACAACGACCTCGCCGCACGGGCCCGGCTGCGGCCCGGCGACCGGCTCACCGTGCAGTCCACGCGGGCCCCGCGCAGTTACCGCATCACCGGTATCGCCGCCCCCGCCACCGCCGTACACCACCAGACGTCCCTGTTCTTCTCCGCCGCCGAGGCCCGCCGGCTGGCCGCGCGCCCGGGGCAGATCAGTGCGTACGGTGTGCTTCCGGCCGAGGGAACCGACCCCGAGCAGGTGCGCAACGCCGTGGCGCGGGCGCTGCGCGGCACCACCGCCCAGGTCAGCACGGGAGACGCCCGCGGTGCCGTGGAGTTCCTGGACGCGGCTGCGGCCCGCACCCGGCTGGTCAGCATGGGCGGCGCCATGGGCGGGACCTCGCTGCTCGTCGCGGTGCTCGTGGTCGTCGGCACCTTCGCGCTCACCGTGCAGCAGCGCCACCGCGAACTCGCCCTGCTCCGCGCCATCGCCGCCACCCGCGGACAGATCCGCAAGCTGCTCGGCCGGGAGGCGCTGATCGTCGGCGCGGCGGCGGGCGCCGTGGGTGCGCTGCTCGGGCTGCCGTTGGGTGGCTGGCTGTACTCCAGGTTCGTCGCCCTGGGTGCCGTACCCGCGACGCTGGAGCACACCGTCGGCGTCTTCCCTCCGCTCGCTGCCCTGGCCGCCACCCTGCTCGGTGCCTGGGCCGCTGCCCGGATCGCCTCCCGCAGGATCGTCGGGATCCGTCCCGCCGAGGCTCTGGCCGAGGCCAGGACCGAGCGGACTCGTCCCGCCTGGGGCAGGATCGTCGCCGGACTGCTGCTTCTGGCCGGCGGAGTCGTCCTCGTCGTCCTCCTCACCTCCCTGCGCACCGAGCCCGCCTCGACTCCCGTGACGTTCCTCGCCATCATCGTGCTGTCCAGCTCCATCGCCCTGCTCGGTCCCCTGCTCGTCAGGGCGGCCGCGCTGCTGCTCGCCGGCCCGCTCCGGCTCACCGGGCATGGCGGCCGCCTCGCCACCGCGAACCTGCGGGGCAACGCCGCCCGGATGGCCTCCGTCGTCACCCCCCTCACCCTGCTCGTCGGCATGACCTGCACCGTCCTGTTCGTCCAGTCCACCCTCGGCGACGCCGCCCGCCGACAGGCCCATGACGGCGTACGGGCCGACTGGGTCGTCGCCGCGCAGGGGCCCGGCGTCCCTGCGGAGGCGGCACAGCGCTTGCGCGCGCGGCACGACACCGTCACCGAAGTCGTCCGCACGACCGTCCGTGTCGGCCTCGACAAGTACCCCGCGCAGGGCGTCACCCCGGCAGGCCTGACCCGCACCTGGGACCCGCAGGTCACCGCCGGCTCCCTCGACCGACTTGCTCCCGGCACGGTCGCCGTCAGTCAACTGGCCGCAGACCAGCAACACTTGACGCCCGGCAGCACTCTGAAGCTCACCCTCGGCGACGGGACGCCCGCCACGCTCACCGTCGCCGCCGTCTATGCCCGGGGTCTCGGCTTCGGCGACCTCACCTTCGCCCACGACCTCGTCGCCCGCCACGTCGACAACCCGCTCGCCTCCTCCGTCCTCGTCGGCACAACCCGTACACAGACACAACTCGCGGCTACTCTCCGTGAGTTCCCGGGGCTGCGGATTCTTTCACCGGCCGATGCCGACACCCTGCCGGCCGAGCGGCAGCAGACGAACGCAGAGGTCAACTACCTCGCCATGGGACTGGTGCTGGCCTTCACCGCCATCGCCGTCGTCAACACGCTGGCCATGTCGGTCGCGGAACGTGTCCGTGAGTTCGCCCTGCTCCGTCTCGCCGGCGCGACCCGCCGGCAGGTGCTGCGCATGCTGCGCACCGAAGCGCTGTCCGTCCTGTTCCTCGCCACCTCGCTCGGCAGCGGTATCGCGCTCGCCGTGCTCACCGCGTTCAGCGTCGGGATGACGGGCCGGGCGGCGCCCTCGGTCACGCCCCTGCTCTACGTCAGCGTCGTCGGGATCGCCGGTCTCCTCGCGCTCGTGGCCACTGCGGTTCCCGGACGCGCGGCACTGCGGGTCCGGGCGGTGACGGTGGCCACGGCGAAGGAGTAGCAGCGAGGAGGATCAAGTGGGTGAAGCCCCGAGTCGGCGCGTCGCCGGCTCCACCGGGAGGCCCTCCGCCCGCCATGCCTGGAAGCCGCCCACGAGGTCCGTGGCCCGGTGCAGGCCCAGTTGCCGGAGGGAGGCGACCGCGAGGCTGGAGGCGTAGCCCTCGTTGCAGATCACCACGACGCGCAGGTCGTGGCCGGTGGCCTCGGGGACGCGGTGGCTGCCCTGGGGATCGAGGCGCCACTCCAGTTCGTTGCGCTCGATGACCAGAGCGCCGGGGATCAGCCCGTCCCGCTCGCGCAGGGCCGCGTACCGGATGTCGACCAGCAGCGCCTCGCCGGTCCGCGCCGCCTCGTGCGCCTCCCGCGCCTCGATGCGCCGGTAGCCCGCGCGCACCCGCTCCAGCACCTCGTCGATGCCGGCCGGTCGCTGACCCACTCCGGCCACCGCTCCCGCGCCACCCGCCGGCCGCTCGTCCGCGCCGCCGCTCGCGCTCACCCCGAAACCACCCACCGCCGTCTCCTCCGCGCCGCTCACTGCCAGTCCTCCGGGCGCTCGACCTGCTCGAGGCGGAGCACTTGACCCGTGCGGCTGTAGCGGCGGATGCGCGGCAGGGGCGGGTAGTAGGCGTGCACGGAGATCGCGTGGTCGTCGGGGGACTCGTTGAGGACCTCGTGGACATGGTGGTGACCGAAGGCACGGCCCTCGCCCGCGGGCAGCCGGCGTGCGCGGTCCACGCCCTCGGCGAGTTCCAGGGTCTTCCAGCCGTCGGTCGGCAGCCGGGCGGCGAGCGAGTTCTCCTTGAGGACACCCGAGGCGGTGAGGAAGGCGCCGACCGAGTCCGCGTGGTCGTGCCAGCCGGTGCCGGTGCCGGGCGGCCAGCCGATGAGCCAGGCCTCGCTGCCGCCCGGACCCTGCAGCCGCACCCAGGTGCGGCCCTCCGGGTCGAGTGGAAGGGAGGCGATCAGCTCGGCGTCGGCGGCCGTACGCCGGACGAAGTCGAGGAGGTCCGCCTGAGTGGGCGCCGAGCCGACGGCAGGGGACACGGGAGCGGGGGAGACAGACACGTACACCGTCCTGAAGCCTGAAGAAGGTTCGCGGAACGGGCGCACCGCGGCGCCCGGAAGGGAAGAGGGAGGCGAATTCAGCAGGACGGGCGACACACGCAGCCCGCGTAGCGGACGAGGTCCATGTGGACCCTCCGCCACAGGCGCACGCAGGTGTCGGTCATGGTCCGGAGTACAGCATGCCGGTGTACTCCGGTCAACTCACCGTCACGATGTGGACGGAGCGTGACGGGCCCACGGTCAGCGGGCGCCGGAGGCCGCCCGGGCCGGCTCCTCCTCGGCCGCGCCGCCCACTGTCGCCTCCGCCGCCGCGTAGAGGTCGGCCGGCCGGACCCCGCTCAGCGCGGTGACCAGATGGCCGTCGGGGCGCACGAGCAGCACGCTGTGCGCCGGCGCACCCGGGTAGCTCTCGGCGACCAGCAGTTCGGCACGGTACGGCAGCGCGGTCACGGCCGCCGCGAGCCGGGGCATCACTCCGGCGGAGACCCAGTGCTTGCGGTCCCACACTCCCGTGCCGGGCGCGATCAGCACGACCAGGAGGGCGCCGCGGCCGAGCCGGTCGCGCAGGTGGACGAAGGAACCATCCTCCGCGGTCACCCGGACGTCGGTGACGGGTGCGCCGGGCGGGGTTTCGACCGGGATCTCGCCCTCCAGCCGCCGGGGCGCAAGGGGCGAGTCGGCGTACGCCCCCGGCGCACCGAGCGGCCCGCGCCCCAGGTGACCGTCCGTGAGCAGCGTGTCATGGCCGCGCGCCGCACGCGGGACGATCTGGCGCAGACCGCCGGTGCCGCGCAGCACCGGCAGCACCTGGTCGGCGGCGCGCAGCCGGGCGGCGACCACCGCGCGCCGCTCGGCCTGATAGCTGTCCAGCAACGCCTCGTGCGGGCCGTGGGGGCCGTGGTGCCAGGCCGGGGCCAGCTTCCAGGCGAGGTTGTCGGCGTCCCTGAGGCCCTCGTCGAGCCCCTGGGTGCCGAGCGCGCCGAGCAGATGGGCCGCGTCCCCGGCGAGGAAGACCCGGCCGACGCGCCACCGGCGGGCCAGGCGGTGGTGCACCGTGTGGACACCGGTGTCTAGCAGGTCGTACGCCGGTGTGGAGCCGTCCGTCCAGCCCGCGAGGGTCTCGCGGATCCGGGCCACCAGGATCTCGGGTGTGACCAGGTCCTTGCCCGGTGGCAGAAGCCAGTCCAGGCGCCACACGCCGTCCGGGAGGGGGCGGGCGGTCACCTCCCCGGCCGAGGGCCCGGACTGCCGCCACGGCGGCGTCCGATGGAGCAACGCGCGACCCCCCCATGGAAGTTCCGTGCGCAGCGCGGCGACCGCGTGCCGCTCCACCGCCGTACGGCCGGGGAAGCGGATGTCCTGGAGTTTGCGCACCGTCGAGCGCGGTCCGTCGCAGCCGACCAGGTAACTACCGCGCCACCAGGTGCCGTTCGGGCCCCGGGTGTGTGCGGTGACGCCGGAACGCTCCTGCTCGATCGAGTCCAGCCGGCTGTCCACGGCCACCTTCACCAGCGGCTCGTCGGCGATGGCCGCGCGCAGGGCGCCGCTGACGACGTGCTGGGCGATGTGCAGCGGGGCGGCGGGGTCCGCCTCCTCGAAGGTGATCTCGCTCATCACCTGCCTGCGCCTGACGGACCGCCATCCGGCCCAGCGCACCCCGTGTTCACCGAGCGCCACCCCGGTCAGCCGCTCCAGCAGGGCGGCCGTGTCCTCGCGCAGGACGACGGTGCGCGCCGGACGGGGTTCGTCCTTGCCGGGGCCCTCGTCCAGGACGACGCACGGCACCTCCTGGCGGGCCAGCGCCAGGGCGAGCGTCAGTCCGACCGGCCCCGCTCCGACGATGATCACCGGGTCCATGACGCGGCGCCCCCTGCCCGTGACGATGCCCTGACGGTGACAAGTGAACAGGAAGGGGGAGCGGGGTGCACGATCACAGAACGTATGCAACCCATTGGCAGAGTTTGCGTCAAGCGAACGGAGGCAGTGGCGATCACGCCACTGCCTCCGGGTGATGCTTTCGGCTCTGACCGATCGTCAGGCAGCGGTTCCCGTTCCCGCGTGGCCCGCGACGCCCACGGTGTCCTCCACGCCGAGCACCGCCCCGGTCGACTTCTTCCCACGCCGCAGCCGGCCCTCCAGCCAGCTTGCGAACGAGGTCAGCGAGTAGTTGATGATCACGAAGATCACGGCCACCACTGTGAAGGAGGCGATGGTGTTGGCGCCGTAGTAGCCGCTCATCGTGTTCGCCGACGCGAGCAGTTCGGGGAAGGTGAGGACGGCGCCGCCGAGCGCGGTGTCCTTCACGATGACCACCAGCTGGCTGACGATCGCCGGGAGCATGGCGGTGACCGCCTGCGGCAGCAGGATGAGCCGCATCACCTGGCCCTTGCGCAGGCCGATCGCCATGGCCGCCTCGGACTGGCCCTTCGGCAGGGCGAGGATGCCCGCGCGGACGATCTCCGCGAGCACCGACGCGTTGTACAGCACCAGGCCGGTGACGACCGCGTACAGCGGACGGTCGTCGGAACTCACGTTGGTGTACTGGCTGTACAGCTCGTTGCCGAAGATCATCAGGACGAGCACCGGAATCGCGCGGAAGAACTCGACCACGACCGTCGCCGGTATCCGCACCCAGACATGGTCCGAGAGCCGGGCGATGCCGAAGAAGGCGCCCAGCGGAAGCGCGATGACCATCGCCAGGGCCGCCGCCTTCAAAGTGTTCTGCAGACCCGGCCAGATGTACGTCGAGTACGCCTCGCCGCTGAAGAACGGCTTCCACAGCACCCAGTCCAGCTGGCCCTTGTCGTCCAGGGCCTTGTACACCCACCACAGGACGGCCGCGAGGACGACGAGGAAGCCCGCCGTGTACAGGACGTTGCGCCGCTTGGCGCGGGGGCCCTGGGCGTCGTACAGGATCGAAGTCATCGCTTCACCGCCACCTTCTTGCCCACCCATCCGAGGATCAGACCCGTCGGCAGGGTCAGACAGCAGAACCCGAAGGCGATGACCGCGGAGATCGGCAGCAGCTGCGCCTCGTTCTCCACCATCTTCTTCATCAGGAGCGCCGCTTCCGCCACGCCGATCGCCGCTGCCACGGTCGTGTTCTTCGTCAACGCGATCAGGACGTTGGTCAGCGGGAGGACGGTCGCGCGGAAGGCCTGCGGCAGCACGATCAGGACCAGCACCTGGGTAAAGCTCAGGCCGATGGCCCGGGCGGCCTCCGCCTGGCCGACCGGCACCGTGTTGATGCCGGCACGGATCGCCTCGCACACGAAGGCCGACGTGTAGACGACCAGTCCGAGGACGGCCAGCCGGAAGTTGGTCGTGTCGACCTGCTTCGAGCCCATGTCGATGAGCAGCGTCTGGTTGAGCCCGAGCGAGGCGAACAGGATGATCACCGTGAGCGGGATGTTCCGCACGATGTTCACGTAGGCGGTGCCGAAACCGCGCATCAGCGGCACCGGGCCCACCCGCATGGCGGCCAGCAGGGTGCCCCAGACCAGGGAGCCCACGGCCGAGAGCAGCGTGAGCTGCACCGTCGTCCAGAAGGCGCCCAGCACGTCGTACTTGTCAAGAAAGTCGAACACGATCTCCCGCGCTTCCGCGTGTAGGGATGCCCGGGTGCGCCGCCGTCAGGGACGGCGCACCCGCCGGGCGTTTCCTCAGCTCTTGATGTCGCCGATCTTCGGGGCCGGCTCGTTCTTGTAGTCGGCCGGGCCGAAGTTCTTCTTCACGGCCGCCTCCCAGGAGCCGTCGGAGACCATCTCCTCAAGGGCCTTGTTGATCTTGTCCTTGAGGGCGCTGCCCTTCTTGACGCCGATGCCGTAGTTCTCGTTGGTCATCTTGAAGCCGCCGAGCTTGAACTTGCCCTTGAACTGGGACTGGGCGGCGTAGCCGGCGAGGATCGAGTCGTCCGTGGTCAGGGCGTCGATCGCCTTGCTCTGCAGACCGGTGAGGCACGCCGAGTACGTCGGGTACTGCTGAAGTTGCGCCTTGGGGGCCAGCTTGTCGTGCACGTTCTGCGCCGAGGTCGAGCCGGTCACCGAACACAGCTTCTTCTTGTTCAGGTCCGACGGCGACTTGATGGAGTTGTCGTCCGCGCGGATCAGCACGTCCTGGTGGGCCAGCAGGTACGGGCCGGCGAAGTCGACCTTCTGCTGCCGCTCCGGCGTGATCGAGTACGTGGCGGCGATGAAGTCGACGTCCCCGCGCTGCAGCATGGTCTCGCGGTCGGCGCTCTTCGACTCCTTCCACTCGATCTGGTCGGCGCTGTAGCCGAGCTTCTTGGCGACATAGGTGGCCACGTCGACGTCGAAGCCCGCGTAGCCCTGCGGGGTCTTCTGGCCGAGGCCCGGCTGGTCGAACTTGATGCCGATGGTGATCTTCTTGCCGCCGCCGGAGGAGCCGTTGTCGTCCTTCTTGCCGCCGCCGCACGCGGTGGCGCCCACGGCGAGCGCGAGTACAGCGGCCGAGGCGGCGGTGACCTTGCGGAGCTTCATGGTGAACATCCTTTGATGGGGTGCGGAACGAGGTCCGTTTGAAAAGGCAACCCAGGGGGCGCGGGGCGGCCTGCGTCAGTGGTGCAGGATCTTGGACAGGAAGTCCTTGGCCCGGTCGCTGCGCGGGTTGCTGAAGAACTGGTCGGGCGCAGCCTCTTCGACGATCCGGCCGTCGGCCATGAAGACCACACGGTTTGCAGCCGATCGTGCGAAGCCCATCTCGTGGGTGACGACGACCATCGTCATGCCCTCACGGGCGAGCTGCTGCATGACCTCGAGGACCTCGTTGATCATCTCGGGGTCGAGGGCGGAGGTCGGCTCGTCGAAGAGCATGACCTTCGGGTCCATCGCCAGCGCCCGCGCGATCGCGACGCGCTGCTGCTGGCCGCCGGACAGCTGGGCGGGGTACTTGTCGGCCTGGGTGCCCACACCGACCCGGTCGAGCAGGGACCGGGCCTTCTCCTCGGCCTGCTTCTTGTCCGCCTTGCGGACCTTGAGCTGCCCCAGCATCACGTTCTCGAGCACGGTCTTGTGCGCGAAGAGGTTGAAGGACTGGAAGACCATCCCGACGTCCGCCCGCAGCCGGGCCAGCTCCCGGCCCTCCTGGGGCAGGGGCTTGCCGTCGATGGCGATGGTGCCCGAGTCGATCGTCTCCAGACGGTTGATGGTGCGGCAGAGGGTCGACTTTCCGGACCCGGAGGGCCCGATGACCACGACGACCTCGCCGCGGGCGATCGTCAGGTCGATGTCCTGGAGCACGTGCAACGCGCCGAAGTGCTTGTTGACGCTCTTCAGGACGACCAGTTCGTCGGACGTGACCACGTCTTCCTTGGCCACCGATACATTGGTCATCGCTCTCGGGCTCCGTCCTCCTCGGTTTCGGTGGACAGTAGTGAGCGGCTGTGACCTGCGTCATCACATCTGAGGGAGATCTGAGCATCACGATCCGATAGCAATCGGACACGCGTCGTAGCACTTGCCGCGCCGGTGCGTATCGGCCGGATAACGGAAGCCACGGGCAACCGGAACCCCCTTGACGCCGTCCTTGTCCATCGGCGTCACTGCCATGGTGCACGCGCGCGTGAGCTATACGGCGCACGCGAACCGAGACCGTACGACCGCTGAACCGGAGGGGGCCGGGATGAGACTGCTGCTCGTCGAGGACGACAACCACGTCGCCGCCGCCCTGTCCGCCGTACTCGCACGGCACGGTTTCGACGTCACCCACGCGCGCAGCGGCGAGGAGGCCCTGCAGGCGCTCGTCCCCGAGGGCAACGGTTTCGGCGTGGTCCTGCTCGACCTGGGCCTGCCCGACCAGGACGGCTACGAGGTCTGCGGCAAGATCCGCAAACGCACCAGCACCCCGGTGATCATGGTGACGGCCCGCTCCGACGTCCGCTCCCGCATCCACGGGCTCAACCTGGGCGCCGACGACTACGTGGTGAAGCCCTACGACACCGGGGAACTGCTCGCCCGTATCCACGCCGTCAGCCGGCGCACCGTCCAGGAGGACCCGGCGACCGGCGGCGAGACGGCCCTGATCCTCGGTCCCGTACGCATCGAACTGCCCACCCGGCAGGTCACCGTCGACGGTTCGGTCGTCCAACTGACCCGCAAGGAGTTCGACCTGCTCGCCCTGCTCGCGCAGCGCCCCGGAGTGGTCTTCCGGCGCGAGCAGATCATCAGCGAGGTCTGGCGCACCAGTTGGGAGGGCACCGGCCGCACCCTGGAGGTGCACGTCGCCTCCCTGCGCGCCAAACTGCGCATGCCCGCGCTGATCGAGACCGTACGCGGCGTCGGCTACCGGCTCGTCGCCCCGGCCGCCTAGCGGGGACGGGTGCGCACACGGCTCCTGCCGCTGCTCATCATCCTGATGGCGGCCGTCCTCCTCGCCCTCGGGCTCCCGCTGGCCATCAGCGTGGCCGCCGCACAGCAGCAGAAGGTCGTCGTCGACCGCATCGACGACACGGCACGCTTCGCGGCGCTCGCCCAGTTCGTGACCGACGGGCCCAGCGGATCGCGCCGCACCAGCACCGACGAGCGCCTGGAGGCGCTGCGCAGCGAGCTGGGCAGCTACTACGGCGTCTACGGCATCCGCGCGGGCGTCTTCTACCGCAACGGCTCGGCGATGGCCAACGCCCCCGACGACTGGTTCGTACCGCGGACGGGGGAGGTGCGGGACGCCTTCGAGGAGTCGCTGCTCAGCCGGCGCAGCCATGATCCACGGCAGGTGTGGCCCTGGCAGCGCAGCCGGCTGATCGTGGCGTCACCGGTGATCCGGGACGGGGACGTCGTGGCGGTGGTGGTCACCGACTCGCCCACCGGGCAGATGCGTTCGCGGACCCTGCGCGGCTGGCTGATCATCGGGGCCGGTGAGATCGCGGCGATGCTGCTGGCCGTCGGCGCGGCCCTGCGGCTGACCGGCTGGGTGCTCAGACCGGTACGGGTCCTGGACGCCACCACCCACGACATCGCCACCGGACGGCTGAAGTCGCGGGTCGCGGTCGGTGGCGGGCCGCCGGAACTCAGACGGCTCGCGCGTTCGTTCAACGAGATGGCGGACAACGTCGAGGATGTGCTGGAGCAGCAGCGCGCCTTCGTCGCGGACGCCTCGCACCAGCTGCGCAACCCGCTCGCGGCGCTGCTCCTGCGCATCGAACTGCTCGCCCTGGAACTCCCCGAGGACAACGAGGAGATCGCCTCGGTCCGCACCGAGGGCAAGCGCCTCGCGCAGGTCCTGGACGACCTGCTGGACCTGGCGCTGGCCGAGCACGCCGAGGCGGACCTGAGGCTGACCGACATCGGCGCCCTGGCCGAGGAGCGGGTCGCCGCCTGGTCGCCGGCCGCCGAGGCCAAGGGGGTCCGGCTGGCCGGGGACTGCCCGCCCACGACCGCCTGGGCGGACCCGATCGCTCTGTCCAGCGCCCTGGACGCGGTGATCGACAACGCCGTGAAGTTCTCCCCCGAGGGCGGCACGGTGGAGGTCACCGTCGCCGCCGACGGCGACAGATCCACGGTCGTCGTCACCGACACCGGGCCCGGCCTCACCGACGAGGAACTCGCGCGCGTGGGCGACCGCTTCTGGCGCAGCGGCCGCCACCAGAACATCAAGGGCTCGGGCCTCGGCCTGTCCATCGTGCGCGCGTTGCTCACGGCGGGCGGAGGCTCGATCGACTACGCCCATCATGAGCCGCGGGGGCTGCGGGTGACGGTGACCGTGCCGAGGCAGAGGGAGACCTGATCGGGGCGGCGGGCTCGTGCCAGGTGCCAGGTGCCTGGGGCCCGCGGCTGTGGGCGTGGGGCTGGGGACTCGGGGCCGCCCGCCGGGTTAGGGCTTCACCGAGCGGTAGTAGCGACGGGCGCCCTCCTGGAGGGGCAGCGGGTCCGTGTAGACGGCGGTGCGCAGATCGACCAGTTGGGCGGAGTGGACATGGGCGCCGATGTCGTCGCGGCTGTTGATGACCGTACGGGTCACCCATTCGGTGAGACGGGGGTCCACGTCCGTACGGGTCATCAGGAGGTTGGACACGGCGATCGTCGGGACCTCGTTGCCCTGCTGTACGGCCGGGTAGGCCGACTCCGGGATGTTGGTGGCCCGGTAGTAGCGCGCCTCCTCGCCCTGGTTGTGCAGCTTGGTGACCAGGTCGCCCTCGATCGGCACGAACTTGAAGGCGGACCTCTGGGCCAGCGCGACGAGTCCCTTGGTGGGCAGGCCGCCCGACCAGAAGAAGGCGTCGATCTTGTGCCGCTCCAGCCGGTCGGGCCCGGTGTCGATACCGTCCGCGACCGGCGTGATGTCCTGACGGGGGTCGATGCCGGCGGCCTTGAGCACCCGGTCGGCGATCAGCCGCACCCCGGAGTCGGGCAGCCCGGTCGCCACCCGCTTGTGCCGCAGGTCCGCGACGTTCTTGATGTCCGAGTCACTGCGCACGACGAGATGGACGTAGTCGTCGTAGAGCCGGGCGACCCCGCGCAGCCGCCCGGCACCGCTGCCGTGCCGCAGCTCGTACGCCTCCACCGCGTCGGCCGCGGCGATGGTGAAGTCGGCCTGGCCGGTCGCCACCCGCTGCACGTTCTCCTGCGAGCCGGCGCTGTTCAGCAGCTTCACCTTCAGATTGGGCATGTCCTTGGCGAACTCGGCGCGCAGCCGCTCGCCGTACTCCTGGTAGACCCCCCGGGAGGTGCCCGTGCTGAACACGATCGTCCCGCTCGGCGGCTCGTCGCCGAGCGGCAGCAGCCACCACAGCAGCAGCCCGAGCACCACGGCACCGACGGCCGTGGCCGGCAGCGCCCGGCGCCTGCTGATACGGGGGAACACCTGGGACATGCGGCGATCCTGCCAGGCCGGGCGCGACGCTGACCAGGGCAGGGTGCACTCCGGAACGGGTAAAGGAGCTCAAAACGGGGCAGGACAGGGGGCGCTCCGGGGCGGGCAAAAGGGCCGCAGGCTGTGTCAGTGGGGGCCGTTAGAGTCGTCGCATGAGCACTTCGCCCGCCGACCTCGTCCGTGAGTTCCACCGAGCCTTCGGCCTCGACGCCCGCACCACGCCGACGGAGGTGGATCCCGAACTGGCCGCACACCGTGGGGAACTGCTCGCCGAGGAAGCCGCGGAGGTCGCCGAGGTCGCGGTCGACGGCCCGCTCGACAAGCTCGCGCACGAACTGGCGGACGTGGTCTACGTGGCGTACGGCACGGCGCTGGTCCACGGCATCGACCTCGACCAGGTGATCGCCGAGATCCACCGCGCCAACATGAGCAAGCTCGGCCCGGACGGACAGGTCGCCCGCCGGGCCGACGGCAAGGTCCTCAAGGGCGAGCACTACCGGGCGCCGGACGTGTCGTCCGTCCTGCGCGGCCAGGGCTGGATACCGGCGGCGCAGGACGGTTCCTCGCAGGCGAGCGCCTAGAAGGTGCCGCCCGCCAGCTTCCACTCGCGGTTCAGGGCGCCCAGCGGAATGCTGCGCTGGATGACCGGTGTGCCGAAGACGGACAACTGGAGCCGCAGGGTCCCGGACAGATCGACCCCGCCGTACACGCCCCACGCGCCCGCGGTCCTCGCCCCGCCACCGGTGGAGGCGGTGACCGTGCCGGAGGCCTCGCCCCGCAGATACGGGGCCAGGTCGGCGGTGACGCCGACGGTGCCGTAGAGGCCCACCGAGGCCTCGGCGCCGAGCGCCGTCTTCACGTTCCCGGCGGTGGTGACGGAGGCGCGCACGGGCGTGCTCGTCATGTCCGAGGAGCTGACCGGCGTCCAGCCCCTGGCCGGGCCGAAGGTGCCGCCCGCCTTGAAGCCGCCCTTGAGGTTCTGCTCGACGTCGACGGTGACCCGCCCGTCGCCGCTGATCTGGACGTACGCGGTCAGGTCCAGGTTGACGACGACGGGGACCGGGCCGACCTGGAGGACGGGGTCCGCGTGCAGCTTGGCGAACGGGATCCGCAGCGGGGTGCCGCTGGCCGCGGCGGCCTGGCCCTCGACCGCCCAGCCGGAGGTCCAGTCTCCGGAGACGCCGAGGTAGGCGGATCCGGGCGGGGCGTCGCTGCCGGCGCCGCCGTAGGCGAAGTCGACCTGCGGGGCGACCTGGACGAAGCCGTGCACCGAGGCGGTGGCGGAGGCCGGGGCGTCCTGGGCCGTCGGTATGCCGGCGCTCACGTCGAGCCGGAGGCTGCCGAGCGGCACCGTGGCGCCCTTCGGGCCGGCGTGCGCGTGACCGGTCGTCGCCCAGGACACCTTCACACCGGGCAGCAGCTTGTCGACGGCGAAGGACGACGGGTCGACCGGTACGGCGCCCTTGGCCGTCTCGTCGCCGAGCAGCGCGTTGAGGGTGGCCGGTTCCGTCTGTACCTCGGTGCCGCCGTCCCTCTCGCCGATCACCTGGGTGACCTTGGCGAGCAGCCCGTCCGGTGCCCCCGGCGCGGGCGCACTGGCGATCACATCGCCGACGGCGGCCTTGTGCGGGGCGCCCGAAGGAGTGGGGGAGGCCGTCGGAGAAGAGGGGGAGGAACTCCCGTGCGGAACCGGCTTGTCGGGCTTGTCCGGCCTGTTGGTGAGGATGGCCCGCCGGGTGCGGCTGTCGTACGAGCCGATGGCGAGCGCCGTCCTGTGGGCCCGCTGCCCGGATCCGGCCGGTCCCGCCGTGGCGGACGCGGCGGTCGCGGTGGTGGCGGGCGCCGCGGCGACGGCGAGCGAGTGGTCCGTGCCGTCGGCGGGCCGGTCGGCGGCCTCGACCCGTCGGTCGTGCCCCTCGGTGGCCGACGGTTCGGCGTGCGAGACGGGCGAGGAACAGGCCGCGACGAGGAAGAGGGTGGTCACGGTGAGGGCGGGCAGCAGGGCACGTCTGTGCCGCATGCGTCTGCGCATGGTCGGTCCTGTGTGGAGTGGGGGGTGGCAGAGATATACCGAACGGGTGGGCTACCGGCTGGTAGAACCGGTCGGTAACTCGTGATGAGCCATGAGCATGCCATGTCCTGGAGCAGGGGCCCCTCACAATTCGGCCACATCTCAAGTTGGCCCGTACAGCGGCGAGTTCACGTCATCGCAAGGCCGCAAAGGAGGACGTGGAGGTGGGGCTCAGAGGCCGGCCAGACCGGTGCCGCCGAGGCGGGTCAGCAGGGACGACAGCTGTGTGATGTCCTCGGCGTTCAACGCCGGGACGGCGAAGAACTCCATGGCGGTCTCCTCGGCCGTCGCCAGCATCTCCTTCAGCCGCCGTCGGCCCGTCCCGGTCAGCGACGCGTAGGCCACGCGCGCGTCCCGGGCATCCGCCTCACGGGTCACCAGCCCGATCCGCTCCAGTGGCACCAGCCCGCGGGTGACCCCGGAGGCCGTCAGGCCCAGTGCCTCGGCGAGGTCGACCCGCCGCATGCGGCCGCCGGGCGCCTGGCTGAGCCGGAGCAGCAAGGTGAAGTCGGCGAGGCTCACGCCGTGCAGCCCGCCCAGCCGGGAGTCGAAGCGCCGCACGAGCGCCGCCTGGGCACGTACCAGTCGCAGTGCCGCGTCCAGGGCGTCACTCATGGCCGCTCACTGCCCGCCCCGGTGTCCTCGCCGTAGCAATTCATTGCCTACTCCTTGAGTACTCAAGTTCATGCGCCGTTGGCACGCGCCGCGCGTCGCTGCCGCTTGCCCATCGGTGCCTGGGAGAGGTCCTCGGCGCTGGAGCGGAGGTTCTTGAAGCCGTAGCCGCGCTCGGTCAGCCAGGCCTTCGCCGCCTCCTCGGCTCGCTCGGTCGCCTCCAGGACGTCCTCCTCTTCCTCCCCGGTGTCGGAGAAACGGAAGACGAAAGCCGGCCGGGCGGCGATGTCATAGGTGAGGTTGCCTTCGGGGGTGAACGCGGCGCGCAGTACGTCGTGTTCGGCGGCGTCGGCCAGCAGTGCCGCCCGCTGCGTGTCGGTGAGGCCGTCGAAGACGCCGCGGACGGTGATCCGGAAAGTACGAGTGCTCATCCGGCGACCTTAGGCACAGCGGGCCCCGGTCTCCACCGGGTTTCCGAAGCGCCGGGACCTCCCTGGCACCGCCGCCCACCTGAGCCGTCCACCCGACCCGAACCGGACGGCCGGCGTTCGGCTGCCCAGGGAGGGCAAGCGTCGCGGCGCGGCTCGGCTCCTCCGGCGAGCGCCTACCCTGGAGCCGCAGGCAGCGAGCCGACCGACTGCCGTGGCCCGTCCGGGAAGGCGGTGGCGTTCCATGCGATACGTGGCGGTGAGCGCGCTGAGCCATCCCGGGCTGCTCCGCGAACGGAACGAGGACAGCCTCGTGATCGGGCCGTGGACCCTGTGCGCCACCGTGACGGAGAGTCCGCAGACCCTGGTCTTCCCACTCGGCACGCCCCTCGTCGTCGCCGTCGCCGACGGGCTCGGCGGGCATCCCGGCGGCGACGTGGCCAGCGCCCTGGTCGCCCGCCGGATCGCGTCCGTCGGCCCCGGCCTGAGCAGCGAGGACGCCGTCCGCGACGCCTTGAACGCGTGCAATCGCGCCGTGTACGCGGCCACCGGCGGCGAGGAGGAGACCGAGTTCACCGCCATGGGCACGACGGTCGCCGGCATCGTCGTGCAGCCCGACTCGCTGCTGGCCTTCAACGTCGGCGACAGCCGCGTCTACGCGGCGCCCCGCGACGGGCTGCGCCAGGTGAGCGTCGACGACAACCCCCCGCTCGAACCCGGGCAGCACACCACGTCCATCGTCACCCAGTGCCTGGGCGGCAGCCCCTCGTACCGCGCCGTCCGACCCCATGTGACGGCCCAGGCCCTGTCTCCCGGCGACCGCTACCTCATCTGCACCGACGGTCTGACCGATCCCCTGCCGGCGGATGTGCTCGACGAGGTGATGCGGGACCACGACGACGGCCGCGCTGCCTTCGAGCTGTGGAAGGCCGCCATCGCCGCGGGCGGCCCCGACAACATCACGCTGGCGGTCGTACGCGTCTCCGACGAATAGCCCACGGCCGAGGAACACTCACGACGGGAACTCCCCCGGCGGAAAGCCATATCGCCCCTGCAACCGCACGAAGCACGCCGAGGCCACGACCCGCAGCCGCGACAGCCCCGACGCGGTGCGCTCGAAGCAGACCACCAGCTCGTGGCCGCCCGGCCCGATCGGCTGCACCAGGCGGCCACCCGGGCGCACCTGTGCGACCAGCGGCGCGGGCACCTCCGGGAACGCCGCCGACACGAGGACGGCGTCGTACGGAGCCCGGTCCGGCACACCGCCGCTGCCGTCGCCGACCCGCAGCTCCACGTTCCGCACGCCATGACGCGCGAGATTCACGCGCGCCCGGCGGGCTATGTCCGGCCGCATCTCGATGCTGACCACGTCCGCGGCCAGCCGGGCGAGCAGCGCGGTCTGGAAGCCCAGACCCGTACCGACCTCCAGGACGTGCTCCGACCCGTCCAGACCAAGACCCTCGATCATCATGGCGGAGAGCGAGGGCTGCGTGGTGACCTGTCCCTGACCGATGGCGACGGGTACGTCCCGGTAGGCGGCAGCCTGCTGATCGGCCGGGACGAAGCGCGCCCGGGGCGTCGTCCGCACGGCCTCGAGCAGTCGCTCGTCCCCGATCCCGGCGGCCACGAGGGCCCGCACGAGGTCGTCCGGCTCTCCGGATACGGAGTTCACGGCCTGGTTCACCACACCACCAGGTGGCGACGCCTACGGTGGAGACATGACCGAGATCGTCGTCTACGAACTCGACAGGCCTGTGGCGACGCGCTCCGCCACAGGAACGGCGAGTGGCGCGGAACGGCACGTCCGCAAGGTGCACGCGGCACCGGCGGCACCCGGGTCGCACACGGCAGCGGGACCGCGGACCCTCTGCGGCAAGGACACCTTCGCCATGGAGACGACCGGCTGGAAGCCCTCCGAGCACCCGGGTGCGCCCTGGTACCCCGAGGAACACGCCTCGGTGGTCTGCCCGGACTGCGATGCCGTGATGGAGACCTGACCGGCGCACCGGCCGCCCGCCGCCGCGCCCACCGGGTTCCGGCCGCTCACCCGCGTTCCACGTACTCCTTGAAGTGCTCCAGATCGCTGCGGACGAGCCGTTCGATCGCGTTGGTCTGGGCGAACCCCTTCGGCCCGCCGAAGGTGTCCCGGAGCGTGCCGGGGTCGTACTCCAGCCGTGCCTGGATCCGGGTGTGGTTCTGGTCGATCGGCTGGACCGAGAAGGAACCCGTCAGCTCGGGAGCGCTCGTGGTGAGCCACTCCATCACGCGCTCGCCGCGGTCGGTCACCTCGGCCTCGACCTCCCGGGCCCCGCCGACTGCCTCGACCTCCAGATGCGCTCGGCCCCCCGCCTCCGTACGCGCGCCCCGCAGGCCGTCCACGAAGCGCGGATAGTTCTCCACCCGGTGAAGGGTCTCCCAGGCCCTGTCGACCGGAACGTCGACGTCGACGTGCAGCTCAAGGGTGCTCATGGCTCACCTCCACGTGCAGCTCATGACGCATGGCCTTCCGCTTACAGTGTGCGCCCGGCGAGGCCGGACAGGAGCGGGGACAGGGCCCTTCCGACAGCGCCTACCCTTGACGCATGACCAGCAGCAGCGACCGGAGCCCCGCAGTGGACGTTCAAGCACCCAAGACCTACGAAGTGCGCACCTACGGGTGCCAGATGAACGTCCACGATTCCGAGCGGTTGGCCGGCCTGCTCGAAGACGCCGGGTACGTGCGGGCCCCCGAGGGCTCGGACGGGGACGCGGACGTGGTCGTGTTCAACACCTGCGCCGTGCGGGAGAACGCCGACAACCGGCTGTACGGCAACCTCGGCCGGCTCGCGCCGAAGAAGGCCTCGCGGCCCGGCATGCAGATCGCGGTCGGCGGCTGCCTCGCCCAGAAGGACCGCGACACCATCGTGAAGAAGGCGCCCTGGGTGGACGTCGTCTTCGGTACGCACAACATCGGCAAGCTGCCGGTCCTGCTGGAGCGCGCCCGCGTGCAGGAGGAGGCGCAGGTCGAGATCGCCGAGTCGCTGGAGGCCTTCCCGTCCACCCTGCCCACCCGGCGCGAGAGCGCCTACGCGGCCTGGGTGTCGATCTCCGTCGGCTGCAACAACACCTGCACCTTCTGTATCGTCCCGGCCCTGCGCGGCAAGGAGAAGGACCGCCGGCCCGGCGACATCCTCGCCGAGGTGGAGGCGCTGGTCGCCGAGGGCGTCTCCGAGATCACGCTGCTCGGCCAGAACGTCAACGCCTACGGCTCCGACATCGGCGACCGCGAGGCCTTCAGCAAGCTGCTGCGCGCCTGCGGGAAGATCGAGGGCCTGGAGCGGGTCCGCTTCACCTCCCCGCACCCCCGTGACTTCACCGACGACGTCATCGCCGCCATGGCCGAGACCCCGAACGTGATGCCGCAGCTGCACATGCCGCTGCAGTCCGGCTCGGACACCGTCCTGAAGGCGATGCGCCGCTCCTACCGGCAGGAGCGCTACCTCGGGATCATCGAGAAGGTACGGGCCGCCATCCCGCACGCCGCGATCACCACCGACATCATCGTGGGCTTCCCCGGCGAGACCGAGGAGGACTTCGAGCAGACCCTGCACGTGGTCCGCGAGGCGCGGTTCGCGCAGGCCTTCACCTTCCAGTACTCCAAGCGCCCCGGCACCCCGGCCGCCACCATGGCGAACCAGATCCCGAAGGAGGTCGTCCAGGCGCGCTACGAGCGGCTCGTCGCCCTCCAGGAGGAGATCTCCTGGGAGGAGAACAAGAAGCAGGTCGGCCGCACCCTGGAGCTGATGGTCGCCGAGGGCGAGGGCCGCAAGGACGGCGCCACGCACCGGCTCTCCGGCCGCGCCCCCGACAACCGGCTCGTCCACTTCACCAAGCCGGAGCAGGAGGTCCGCCCCGGTGACGTGGTCACCGTCGAGGTGACCTACGCCGCCCCGCACCACCTCCTCGCCGAGGGCCCCGCCCTCTCCGTGCGCCGCACGCGCGCGGGGGACGCCTGGGAGAAGCGCAACGCCGCCGAGGCCGCCAAGCCGGCCGGCGTCATGCTGGGCCTGCCGAAGATCGGGATGCCGGAGCCGCTGCCGGTCGCCACGGGAAGCGGCTGCGGCTGCGACTGACGGCCGGGCAAGGAGCACCCTGTGCCGGCATGCCGAGTCGCGTTCCGTTGACGGACCCGCGGCACGGGCTCATCCGTCCCGGCGTGCTCGTCGAGGACTGACTCGGCCGGCGGCGGTCGTACGGCGTACCCTGCCGATCATGCTTGTCGCCGCCGCAGTCTGTCCCTGCCCTCCGCTGCTCGTGCCCGAGGTGGCCGCGGGCGCCGCTCCCGAGATGGACGCCGCGCGCTCGGCCTGTGCGGACGCGCTCGGTGTGCTCGCCGCCGCCCGCCCGGACCTCCTGGTGGTCGTCGGTCCCGCCGAGCAGAGCGGACGCGGATCGTTTCCGCAGGGCACTTCGGGGTCCTTCCGCGGCTTCGGGGTCGACGTGGAGGTACGCCTCGGCCCCGCCGAGGACACCGTCTCCGGGCGCGAGCTGCCGCCGTCGCTGGCCGTCGGCGCCTGGCTGCTGGAGCGGACCGGCTGGGCGGACGCCCCGATCGAGGGACTCGGTGTCGGCGAACCGCTCGCGCCCGAGCGGTGTATCGGAGTCGGAAGGGAGATCGGCGCCCGGGCCGGGCGGGTGGCGCTGCTGGTGATGGGAGACGCCAGCGCGTGCCGCACGGTCAAGGCGCCGGGTTACCTGGACGAGCGGGCGGCACCCTTCGACGCGGAGGTCGCGCGGGCGCTGGGCGCGGCGGACGTGGCGGCCGTCCAGGCGCTGGACGCCGAGCTGGCATACGAACTGAAGGCCTCCGGCCGGGCCCCCTGGCAGGTCCTGGCCGGCGCCGCCGAGGGCGCGAACCTCGGTGGCGCTCTGCTGTACGAGGACGCGCCGTACGGCGTGGGGTATCTGGTGGCCACCTGGTCCTAGCGGGGTGCCGGCCCCCGGGGCCTGGCGGGCTGAGGACCGGCGCGCGCGGAAACGGCGGACGGCCGGGAGCTGCCCCGCCGTCCGCCGTCCATCCCCACGCCGTCCAGGAGACTCAGGAAGCCGGTGGCGGGCCCTCCGGCGGGGTGGGCCGGGTGGGGGTCGTCGGATGGCCCCCGGCCTTCTCCGGGCCGTGACCTTCCTTGTGCGCGAGTCGGTCGACCGCGTGCTTGGCCTTGCCGGTGCCCGCCTGGATCTTGTCGCTGTACTTGTGCTTGGTCCGCTCGTCCACGGCCTTCGCGGCCTTGTCGATCCCGTGCTGGACCTTGCCCCCGTGCTGTCGCGCGAGATCCGACACCTTGTCCCTGGCCGGGCCGAGCTTGGCCTTCATGTTGTCCATCAGACCCATGGTCCACCTTCCCTCGCGGGGCAGTTACCTGCGGGCGCCCTCGCTGTCGGCGGCCTCCTCGGCGGACTGCTGCTTGGGGATGCCGGAGCCGTCGGACGCGTCGTCCGCGGTGTCCGCGGTGTCCTCCGGCCGCGCCGCCGCGTCCTCGTGCCCGTCCCCGGCCGGCCCCGTCGCCTCCGCCGACCCGGCCGCCTTCGCCTCCGCCGACCCGGTCTCCTCCGCGTCGGCCTCCGGCTCCGCGCCGGCCTGCGCCTCGGCGGCCGACGCCTCCGGAGTCGGCTTCGACCTGCCGAGGAGTCGTGCAAAAACGCCCATATCCACTCCATACGGTACTCGTGCGGGCGAATTCCCGCGTTACCCGGTGCGTACGGTTGCGCCGCCCGGGTCACCGCCTCCGGCGGACCGGAGGCGGCATCTCGCCACGGGCAACGACCCGGGACCCCACCCGTCACGTAACTCGTTCGAGGCGCCGCCAGGAGGTTTGCGAGACTGGTGCGGTGAGCAGTGCACCCTTCTCCCCTCGCGTCATCGCCGTCGTCGGACCCACCGCGGCCGGAAAGTCCGATCTCGGCGTCTTCCTGGCCCAGCAGCTCGGCGGGGAGGTCGTCAACGCGGACTCCATGCAGCTGTACCGGGGGATGGACATCGGCACCGCCAAACTGACGCCCGAGGAACGCGGCGGCATCCCGCACCACCTGCTGGACATCTGGGACGTGACGGTCACCGCCTCCGTCGCCGAGTACCAGAAGCTGGCCCGCGCCCGGATCGACGCACTGCTCGCCGAGGGCCGCTGGCCGATCCTGGTCGGCGGTTCCGGCCTGTACGTCCGCGGTGCCGTCGACAACCTGGAGTTCCCCGGCACCGACCCCGAGGTCCGCGCCCGCCTGGAGGAGGAGCTGGCGCTGCGCGGCTCGGGCGCGCTGCACGCCCGGCTGGCCGCCGCCGACCCGGAGGCCGCCCGCGCGATCCTGCCGAGCAACGGCCGCCGTATCGTCCGGGCGCTGGAAGTGATCGAGATCACCGGCCGGCCCTTCACCGCCAACCTGCCGGGCCACGACTCCGTGTACGACACCGTCCAGATCGGAGTCGACGTGGCTCGTCCGGAGCTGGACGAGCGCATCGCGCGCCGGGTCGACCGGATGTGGGAGGCGGGCCTCGTGGACGAGGTGCGCGCACTGGAGGCGGAGGGTTTGCGCGGGGGGCGCACGGCGTCGCGTGCGCTGGGTTACCAGCAGGTGCTCGCGGCCCTCGCCGGGGAGTGCACGGAAGCGGAAGCGCGGGCCGAGACCGTACGCGCGACCAAGCGCTTCGCGCGCCGTCAGGATTCGTGGTTCAGGCGCGATCCCCGGGTGCACTGGTTGAGTGGGGCCGTGGCCGACCGCGGGGAACTTCCGCACCAGGCCCTGGCGTTGGTGGAACGACCGGTTACAGCCTGATCACGTCATGGCATCGGGATGCGCCGCCGGTCATCTCGGCCTTCGGTGCCGTGCCATCATCGAGCTTCGATCGACCAAGTGGAGCCTAGTTGGGAGGGCGCGTGGCGATGGAGGCCGGCCCTCGCGACACCGCACAAAGTGCCGAGCACGTCACCACAGCGGGTGACGAACCGGAGCCGGGCGGCGGGCGTCTGACCGACGACTGCCTGGACGAGGACCGTCTGACCGAAGAGCGTCCGGACGGAGACCGCCTGGCCGGCCACCGGCCGCCCGAAGGCCGTCACATCGAGGACCGGCTCGCGGAGGCCGACGGTCGGCTGCCGGGGGACCGCTTCACCGACGACCGGCTCGACGACCGGCTTGCCGAAGATCGGCTCACTGCGGACCCGCTCACCGACGACGGCCTCGACGAGACGCCGGACGGTGTGACCGACGACGGGCCGGAGCCCGAGGAGATGTATCCGGGCGGTCCGGAGGTCGAGGTCGAACTGCGCCCGCAGCGCCGGCTCCGCCTCTGGCAGCTGGCTCCCATCGTGGGACTGTCCGCCGTCGGCTCCCTGATGTTCGCCTTCCCGCTCGCCTTCGACTTCGGCGACAGCGGCGCCGTCATCGCCATGCTCGGGCTGCTGATCTGCTCCTGCGCCGCCGGCTGGGGCATGATGGCCGCCCGCCGCGTGGGCTACACCTGGCCCGGCCTGCCGGCAAGGGGCTCCGGCCGCCGCCCGGACTGGCGGGTCGTACTCGGATACGTACTCCTGGTGGCCGTGGTCGTGATCCTCGCCGTCTGGCGGGTGGCAAGGCTCCGCTGAAGCGCCCCCCGGCACCACCCCACCTCCCCTCGGCCGAACCCGGCGGAGCGCTGCCGTCCCTTACGATCGAGGGATGAGCACGCGCACGCGGATCCCCTTCCTCAAGGGTCACGGCACCGAGAACGACTTCGTGATCGTCCCGGACCCGGAGAACGCCCTCGACCTGAGCCCGGCCGCCGTCGCCGCCCTGTGCGACCGCCGGGCCGGCATCGGCGGTGACGGGGTGCTGCACGTGGTGCGCTCGGCCGCGCACCCGGAGGCCGGGGCGATGGCGGCCGAGGCCGAGTGGTTCATGGACTACCGCAACGGCGACGGCTCGGTCGCCGAAATGTGCGGCAACGGAGTCCGGGTGTTCGCGCGCTACCTCCAGCACGCCGGACATGTGGGCGAAGGCGACCTCGCGATCGCCACGCGCGCGGGAGTGAAGACCGTCCACATCGCCAAGGACGGTGACATCACCGTCGGCATGGGCCGCGCCCGCCTGCCGGAGGGCGAGGTCACGGTGAGCGTCGGCGAGCACAGCTGGCCCGCGCGCAACGTGAACATGGGGAACCCGCACGCGGTCGCCTTCGTCGACGACCTCGCGCAGGCGGGCCACCTGTACGACCCGCCGCCGTTCAGCCCGGCCGCCGCCTACCCCGACGGGGTCAACGTCGAGTTCGTCGTCGACCGGGGCCCCCGCCATGTCGCCATGCGCGTGCACGAGCGCGGCTCCGGCGAGACCCGCTCGTGCGGCACGGGCGCGTGCGCCGTCGCCGTGGCCGCCGCCCGGCGCGACGGCGCGGACCCGGGCGTCACCGGAACCCCGGCCACATACACCGTCGACCTGCCCGGCGGCCGTCTGGTCATCACCGAGCGGCCGGACGGCGAGATCGAGATGACCGGACCCGCCGTGATCGTCGCCGAGGGCGAGATCGACGGCGAATGGCTGGAAAACGCCGTCCGCTGAGCCCGCGTCACCAGGACGAGGACGCCCCGCGGCTCCCGGATCAGCGGTTTCCGGTGCCCGGGGCGTTCGAGGTCCGAGAAGATCCCGTGGCAGTTGGCGCAAACCCCAAACCTCCTTTTCATCGCTCGAATGGGTGATCCGTTTCACGCTCGGCGAGAGGCGGTCGGTCGCACGTGGTGGGCTCGATAGCATCAAGCACCGGCACGGACGGGGGAACGTCGCCATCCCCGAGCCGCGTACGCCCTGGGGCCCCGTCCGCCGGTCCACGAGCCGGAGGTGCCCATGAGTGCGGAGGCCACGAACCCTGCGACCCCTGGCCCGGTAGCGCCCAAGGCGTCCGCGGCGGCCACCGCCCCCGCGGTGCCCAGGGCGGACCGCAGGAAGTCACGGCCCCGGATCGACCTGCGCAGGCTCGGCCGGGCCGCGCTGCTCGGCCCCGCCGTCCGCGGCAAACTCCCCGACGCCATCGGCCATGTCGTGGAGGCGCACCGCGCCCATCACCCCGACGCGGACCTCGACCCGCTGCGCCGCGCCTACGTCCTCGCGGAGTCCTCGCATCGCGGCCAGATGCGCAAGAGCGGTGAACCGTACATCACCCACCCGCTCGCCGTGACCCTGATCCTCGCCGAACTCGGCGCGGAGACCACGACCTTGACCGCCTCCCTGCTCCACGACACGGTCGAGGACACCGATGTGACGCTCGACCAGGTACGGGAACAGTTCGGCGAGGAGGTTCGTTATCTCGTCGATGGCGTCACGAAACTGGAGAAGGTCGACTACGGAGCCGCCGCCGAGCCGGAGACCTTCCGCAAGATGCTCGTCGCCACCGGCAGTGACGTGCGCGTGATGTCGATCAAACTCGCCGACCGCCTGCACAACATGCGCACCCTCGGCGTGATGCGTCCGGAGAAACAGGCGCGGATCGCCAAGGTCACCCGCGACGTCCTCATCCCGCTCGCCGAACGCCTCGGCGTGCAGGCACTGAAGACCGAGATGGAGGACCTGGTCTTCGCCATCCTGCACCCCGAGGAGTACGAGCACACACGCCGACTCATCGCCGAGAACGCCGCCCGCCCCGACGACCCGCTCGCCGAGGTCGCCGACGAGATGCGCGGGGTGCTGCGCGAGGCCGGGATCCAGGCCGAAGTCCTCATCCGCCCGCGGCACTTCGTCTCCGTCCACCGCGTGGCCCGCAAACGCGGACAGCTGCGCGGCACCGACTTCGGCCGCCTGCTCGTGCTGGTGAACGAGGACGCCGACTGTTACGCCGTCCTCGGCGAACTGCACACCTGTATGACGCCGGTCGTCTCGGAGTTCAAGGACTTCATCGCCGTACCGAAGTTCAACCTGTACCAGTCGCTGCACACCGCCGTCGCGCTCCCCCAGGCTCGAACCGACTCGCCCGGGGGGACCCCGATCGCCGCCCAGGTCGTCGAAGTCCTCATCCGCACCCACCAGATGCACAAGGTCGCCGAGGCCGGCGTCGTCGCCCTCGGCAACCCGTACGCCCCCGCTTCCGACGCCCCCGCTTCCGACGTCCCCGCCGACGGTGAGCGCGCCGACCCCACCCGCCCCGGCTGGCTCTCCCGGCTCCTCGACTGGCAGCAGGCCGCCCCCGACCCCGACACCTTCTGGTCCACGCTGCGCGAGGACCTGGCCCAGGACCGCGAGATCACCGTCTTCCGCCCCGACGGCGGCACGCTCGGCCTGCCCGAGGGCGCCACCTGTGTGGACGCCGCGTACGCCCAGTACGGCGAGGACGCGCACGCCTGCATCGGTGCCCGCGTCAACGGCCGCCTGGCCACCCTCAGCACCGTCCTGAAGGACGGCGACACCGTCCAGCTCCTGATGGGCCAGGACCCGGCCTCCGAGCCCTCCCGCGAATGGCTGGAGCACGCCCACACCCCGGCCGCCCGCATCGCCATCCAGCGCTGGCTGGCGACGCACCCCGGCGGCGGCACCGGTGCGCAGGACATGACCGGCACCCGCGCCGAGACCGCCGAGGACACCGCACCCGCGCGGCGCGCCGACGCCGCCCAGGGCACCGCCGCGTCCCGCCCGGCGGACGCGGCCGCCGCCGAGGGCACCCCCACGGCCCGGTCGCGCGGCGCCGACGTCCTCGTGGACCGGCCGGGGGCCTCCGTACGGCTCGCCCGGTGCTGTACGCCCGTACCGCCCGACGAGATCACCGGCTTCGCGGTACGCGGGGGAGTGGTGACCGTGCACCGCGTGGAGTGCGCCGCGGTGGCGCACATGAAGGGCAAGGGGCGCGCGGAGCTCGGCGTGCGCTGGGGGGACACCACCGAGTGCCGGGTCACCCTGGTCGCCGAATCGTTCGGTCGCCCCCATCTGCTCGCCGACCTCACCGAGGCGATCTCCTCGACGGGCGTCGACATCGTCTCGGCGACCGTGGAGCCGCCCAGCCAGCAGCGGGTACGGCACACGTACACCCTCCTGCTCCCCGACGCGGCCCGCCTCCCGGCCCTGATGCGCGCCATGCGGGACGTCCCCGGCGTGTACGACGTGGCCCGCGCCCAGCACCAGGCTCCGGGCTCCTGAGAGCGCCCCACACGAGCGAGGGGCGCGGCATACGCCAAGGACCGGCGCCGGAGCCGGACCGAAGGGCCGCCGCGTGTGGATCAGAAGGCCCCCGGAACCGAACCCGATCGGGTGGGCCGGGTGCGAGCCGCCGTCACAGCGCGGGAACGCACTGGTAGCGGTGGTGCATGCTGCTCAACCCCCGTGTCGGCCTCCGCGCCTGCTCCGCGTCCCGGACCCAGCCAAGGAACCCGTCCCGGACCCAGCCCAGGGTCTCCCGGCACCGGAAGGCGGCCCTGCTCGCCTCCGCCGTCTCCGTCTGCCTCCTCGCCGCCGCGGCCCCGGCCGAGCCCCTCGGCATCGGCGACCGGCTCTACCCCGACCTCGGCAACCCGGGCTACGACGTGGCCTCGTACGACCTGTCCTTCACCTATCCCGGCACCAACGACAAGCCGCTCCAGGCCGTCACCACCATCGACGCCTGGACCACCGCCGACCTGGGCCGGATCAACCTCGACTTCACCCGCGGCACCGTGCGGTCCGTCGAGGTCGACGGGCGTCCCGCGACCTTCACCAGCACCGGCGAGGACCTGGTCGTCACCCCGGCTCACGGCATCGCCCGGGGCAACTGGACCCGCATCACCGTGCGGCACACCAGCGATCCCGTCTCCGCCAAGGACCAGGAGGGCGGATGGGTGCGCACCTCCGACGGTCTCGTCATGGCCAACCAGGCCGACGCCGCCCACCAGGTCTTCCCGTGCAACGACCACCCGTCGGACAAGGCGATGTTCAGCTTCCACATCACCGCCCCGAACGGCTACACGGCCGTGGCCAACGGCCTGCCCGCCGGAGCGGACCGGGTCGGCCCCACCACCACCTGGACCTACCGCACCCAGCACCCCATGGCCACCGAACTCGCCCAGGTGTCCATCGGCCGTTCCGCCGTACTGCACCGCGAGGGACCGCACGGGCTGCCCATGCGCGACGTCGTGCCCGGCACCGACGCCAAGGCCCTCGAACCCTGGCTCGCCAAGACGCCCGGCCAGATCGCCTGGATGGAGAGCAAGGTCGGGAAGTACCCCTTCGAGACGTACGGCGTGCTCATGGCACAGGCCTCCACCGGGTTCGAGCTGGAGACACAGACCCTCTCCCTCTTCGAGAAGGACCTGTTCACCGAGCCCGCCTATCCCAAGTGGTACGTCGAGTCGGTCATGGTGCACGAGCTGTCCCACCAGTGGTTCGGCGACAGCGTCAGCCCCCGCACCTGGTCCGACGTCTGGCTGAACGAGGGCCACGCCACCTGGTACGAGGAGCTGTACGCCGAGGAGACCGCGCACCGGCCCATGGAGGACCGGATGCAGGCCGCCTACAGCGCCTCCGACCGCTGGCGCGAGGCCGGCGGCCCGCCCGCCCGGCCCAGGCCGCCCGCCCGCGGCCAGAAGATCGGCATCTTCCGGCCCAACGTGTACGACGGCGCCGCCCTGGTCCTCTACGCCCTGCGCCAGGAGATCGGCCGGCCGGCCTTCGAGCGGCTGGAACGGATCTGGGTCCGCGAACACCAGGACTCCACCGCCACCACCGCCGACTTCGTCCAGCTGGCCTCGGCCGTCTCCGGCCGCGACCTGAGCGGCTTCTTCAAGGCCTGGCTGTACGGCGAGAAGACGCCCCCGATGCCCGGCCACCCGGACTGGAAGCAGCAGGCACCGGCCATGACCGCCGGGCGCACGGCGCCGCGGAGCGCGCGATAACACGGTGACGAGACGGGCCGCCTCGTGCGACCATCTTCGGGTCGGCGCGAGACGGACCGGGAATCTCCCGGGGTACTCATACGTTGACTACACATGCGCGGTCCAGAAGGACCGCCCCACCCGACGCCGTAACGGCATCCCATCGACGTAAGGATCCAATGACCTCCTCTTCTTCCCCTTCCCAGGACGCCAAGCGCCTCGCGCACGCCTATCCCGAGGGTCTTCGGGCCGATGCCCTGATGGAAGAGGACGACGCCTGGAGCTACGAGATCGACGGCGAGCGGGACGGCGACCAGTTCGACCGCTCCGAGCGCGCGGCCCTGCGTCGTGTGGCGGGCCTGTCCACCGAGCTGGAGGACGTCACCGAGGTCGAGTACCGGCAGCTCCGCCTGGAGCGCGTCGTGCTCGTCGGGGTGTGGACCACCGGCACCGCGCAGGACGCCGAGAACTCCCTCGCGGAGCTCGCCGCCCTCGCGGAGACGGCGGGCGCGCTCGTGCTCGACGGCGTGATCCAGCGCCGCGACAAGCCCGACGCGGCCACCTACATCGGCTCCGGCAAGGCCCAGGAGCTGCGCGACATCGTCCTCGACAGCGGCGCCGACACGGTCATCTGTGACGGTGAGCTGAGCCCCGGCCAGCTGATCCAGCTGGAGGACGTCGTCAAGGTCAAGGTCATCGACCGTACGGCCCTGATCCTGGACATCTTCGCCCAGCACGCCAAGTCCCGGGAGGGCAAGGCGCAGGTCGCGCTCGCCCAGATGCAGTACATGCTGCCCAGGCTGCGCGGCTGGGGTCAGTCGCTGTCCCGGCAGATGGGTGGCGGCAGCGGCGGCCTCGCGACGCGCGGCCCCGGTGAGACCAAGATCGAGACGGACCGGCGGCGGATCCGCGAGAAGATGGCGAAGATGCGCCGGGAGATCGCGGACATGAAGACCGGCCGCGAGATCAAGCGCCAGGAGCGCCGGCGCAACAAGGTGCCGTCCGTCGCCATCGCGGGCTACACCAACGCCGGCAAGTCCTCCCTGCTCAACCGCCTCACGGGCGCCGGCGTCCTGGTCGAGAACGCCCTGTTCGCGACCCTGGACCCGACCGTCCGCCGGGCGGAGACCCCGAGCGGCCGGCTCTACACGCTGGCGGACACCGTCGGCTTCGTACGCCACCTGCCGCACCACCTGGTCGAGGCGTTCCGCTCCACCATGGAGGAGGTCGGCGACGCCGACCTGATCCTGCACGTGGTGGACGGCTCGCACCCGAACCCGGAGGAGCAGCTCGCCGCCGTGCGCGAGGTGATCCGGGACGTCGGCGCCACCGACGTGCCCGAGATCGTCGTGATCAACAAGGCGGACGCGGCCGACCCGCTGGTCCTCCAGCGGCTGCTCAGGGTCGAGAAGCGCTCCATCGCCGTCTCGGCCCGCACCGGCCGGGGCATCCAGCAACTGCTCGCCCTGATCGACAACGACCTGCCGCGCCCGTCGGTCGAGATCGAGGTGCTCGTGCCGTACACGCACGGCAAGCTCGTCGCCCGCGCCCACACCGAGGGCGAGGTGATCTCCGAGGAGCACACCGCGGAGGGCACCCTGCTCAAGGTCCGGGTGCACGAGGAACTGGCGGCGGACCTGGCGCCCTACGCGCCGGTCTCCGCGGCCTGATCCAAGGCCGCACCGCACGAAAGGCCCGCTCCCTCTCTTCCGAGGGGCGGGCCTTTCAGCGCCTTGTGAAGGGCGGGGGCTGCATTGGCATGGCTCCGCCGCGTGGGCGCGGGCAACCGCCGACCACGGTCAGTCGCCGACGCGCCCCCTACGGCGAAAGTGCGACGCTCGCGCCTTACTGCCCTGCGAACTTCCTGCTCACCGACTCATACACACCCTTGGCCACGGACCCCAGCCGCGGACCGGCCAGCCAGCCCGAGGTCACCGGGCCGATCGACGTGTTGGACACGAGCGCCGGCTTACCGTCGGAACCCGTCTCCACCCAGCCGCCGCCGGAGGAACCCGCGGTCATCGTGCAACCGATCCGGTACATCGTCGGAGCCGACTGCTCGATGGACAGCCGTCCCGGCTTGTCCTTGCACTGGTAGAGCAGCTGACCGTCGAACGGAGCCGCCTCCGGGTAGCCGGACGCCGTGATGCCGTCGACCTTCGGCACCGCCGGAGCGTCGAAGTTCACGGGCAGCGCCCCGCCGACCGTCTCCTCCAGCGACCTGCCGCCGTTGCCCTGCTCCGGCGTCACATGGATCACCGCGAAGTCGTAAGGGGCGCCGTTGCCGCCGGTCTCACCGCCCTGGTCGATCCACTGCTGCGAGGTCCGCGCCGCATCGGCCCACCAGACACCGTACGGGGCGATCTCGGACCGGCTGGCGTTCTGCAGCTGAGCGACCGACTTGCCGGAGTTGTTGTACGACGGCACGAAGGCCATGTTGCGGTACCAGCCGCCCTTCTTGCCGGCGTGCACACAGTGACCCGCCGTCCAGACGAGGTTGGACTTGCCCGGGTGCGCCGGGTCCTCCACGACCGTGCCCGAGCACACCATGTGACCCTCGGGGGAGTCGAAGAACACCTTGCCCGAGGTGGCCGCGTTGGTGTGGTACGGCGGCGTGACCGCCTGGGCCTTCACCGGCTGCGGGGTCGGGTCCGTCACGCCCTGGTCACCGGAGATGTCGTTGTCGACACCCTTGTTCGGGTCGTTGGCGTGACGCATCCGGTCGGGGTCCCACAGGCCCTTGATGATCGGGTTGATGAAGTCGTTGGCCTCGCGCAGCCAGTCGTCCCTGTTCCAGTTCTTCCAGGCGCCGTTCTTCCACTTGTCGATGTCGATCCCGTGCTCCTTGAGCCTCTGCTTGAGGTCGTCCGGGATCCTGATCTTTCCGTCGCCGGCGCCGACCGCGGTCGCCGAGGCGGCCGGCTTGCCGTCGGCCTTGTCGTCGCCGTTGCAGGCGGTGGCGGTCAGTGCCAGCGCCGAGGCGAGGGCGACCGCCGCCAGCGCGGGGGAGGTGCGGCGGGAGCCCCTCCCTCGCCGAACAGTGAACGACGGCCGTATGGATCGCATGCTGTGATTCCCCCTGCTGTGAAGGTACTCGGCGCTTCGGCCGGGCCACCGGCCGGGAACTCGTGGGGAGTTCACGCCGGTCTCCCGACCGCCTAGGAACGGCATCACACACTATGCGCTCGCTGTGGGGGACTTCCGACGGAACGGCAACGGTTCGGCCACAAGCCGTCTGACCAGGCCAACCATCCGTGGACTGCCCGAATTGACGGCCGCTCACCGATACGGTCCACCGGGCTGCCGTCATCGCCCGACGGCCCGCTCCCGCACGTCCGACCGCCCGGACCGCGCCGCACGGAGCCGTGCAGTGCGCCGGCGGACCGCCCTCCCGCGACACCGCGTCGGGCCGCCGCCATCCCGTCCCGGGAATGATCTTGCAGAAAACCGTAACTCGCCGAACGGTCCGCGGTTGTAGCGGTGGGGGGCCGGCTGTCTGTATGCGGGCCCCCGGGGATCAACTTGCCTCTGGACAACGGGGAGGACAGCGAGCCGTGGCCGTTACGGAGTCGATGCCTGGGGGCGTGCACGGGGAAGCGCCTGCCGTGCACGAGGGGATCCTCAGACGTCAGTCGGCGCGTGAATCCTCCGCCCGCACCTATGCCCGGGCCCTGCCCATCGTCCCGGTCCGGGCACGGGGGCTCACCATCGAGGGCGCCGACGGCCGCCGCTATCTGGACTGTCTCTCCGGCGCCGGAACGCTCGCCCTCGGTCACAACCATCCGGTCGTGCTGGAAGCCATCCGCAGGGTCCTCGACTCCGGCGCTCCCCTCTCCGTCCTCGATCTGGCGACCCCCGTCAAGGACGCCTTCATCACCGAGCTGTTCCGCACCCTCCCGCCCGGCCTCGCCGACCGCGCCCGTGTCCAGTTCTGCGGCCCGGCCGGTACCGACGCCGTCGAGGCCGCCCTCAAACTGGTCCGGGCCGCGACCGGCCGCACCGGCATCCTCGCCTTCACCGGCGCCTACCACGGCATGACCGCAGGCGCCCTGGCCGCCTCCGGTGGAGCCCATGACGTCCAAGTGGCCCGTCTGCCCTATCCGCAGGAGTACCGCTGCCCCTTCGGCATCGGCGGACCGCGCGGCGCCGAACTCGCCGCCCGCTGGGCCGAGTCCCTCCTCGACGATCCCAAGTCGGGCGTGCCCCTGCCCGCCGGGATGATCCTCGAACCCGTCCAGGGCGAGGGCGGAGTGATTCCCGGCCCGGACGACTGGCTGCGCCGTATGCGCCGGCTCACGGCGGACCGGTCCATCCCACTGATCGCCGACGAGATCCAGACCGGGGTGGGCAGGACGGGCGCCTTCTGGGCCGTCGACCACAGCGGCATCACCCCCGACGTCATGGTCCTGTCCAAGGCCATCGGCGGCAGCCTCCCGCTGGCCGTGATCGTCTACCGCGACGATCTCGACGTCTGGCAGCCCGGCGCCCACGCGGGAACCTTCCGGGGCAACCAGCTCGCCATGGCCGCGGGCACCGCCACCCTCACCTACGTCCGGGAAAACGGGCTCGCCGAACGAGCGGCCGACCTCGGCTCCCGCATGCTCAGCCGACTCGGGGAACTGGCCGACACGTTCGCGTGCGTAGGCGAGGTGCGGGGGCGGGGACTGATGATCGGGGTCGAGCTGGTGGACCCGGCACGCGCCGGATCCGAGCCCGCCGGCCACCACCCCCCGCCCCCGGGGCTGGAACCGACCCACACCCCGTGTCCGGCCGCGCCCGAGCTCGCCGTGGCAGTACAGCGGGAGTGCCTCCAGCGCGGCTTGATCGTCGAACTCGGCGGCCGCCACTCGGCCGTGGTCCGGCTGCTTCCCCCGCTCACGATCAGCGAGGAGCAGGCGACCGCCGTCCTGGACCGCCTGTCGGAGGCGGTGGCCGCGGTCGCCCGAAGTCACGAACGGCACGGCCCACACCGCGGCGGACACCACGGCCCTGGCCAACGCGCGGGCTGAGACCCGCACCCACACCACCCGACCCTGGACGCCGGTACCGGCCTTCCGAACCCCGACCCCTCTCATCCAACCGCACCTCCTTCCCAGGACCTTCAGGCCGAAGCGGCCTCCCATGACACACCCGCAGCCCTCGTGCCCGCCCTCGCCCCTCCCGCCGACCCGGCCCTCCGGCACGGCCAAGCCGGCCGTCGACGCCGCCGAGGCAACCGTCGGCCACGCGGGAGCGGCGCCCGAGCGACGGCACGAACCCAGCACCACCCCAGCCAGCCACGAGGAGCCGTCATGAACGCCACTCCCCCTCCCGACGGCAGCTCCGGCACTCCCGACGAACAGGGAGACTCCGGTACGCCGGCCTCGCCCGTGCCGCTCGCCGAGTCGGTTCCCCAGCAGAAGAGGCGCACCGCGGATCTCACCCGAGTGACCGAGCCCGGCGCCGACCTGCTGGAACATCCCGACCCGCACATCGCGGCCCAAGCCGCGGCCGTGGAGAACCTGCTGCGCTGCTGGGTACGCGAGACCGACCTCGCCGCCCCCACCGATGGCACCCTCCGCCTTCCGCTCCCGGCCAGCGGCATCTCCCTGCTCGTACCGGTCCGCTACTGGTCGCCGACCGGCACGCACCGCTTCGGCCCACCACGCCTGACCGGCACCCGCGATGCCGCCCCGGCCGTAGACGCCGTCACCTTGGCGGCGCTGCTCGCCCGGGAGACATCCGGTGACACGGCCGGCACCTCTCGGGCCCAGGACTCCAGTGCGGCCGGCCCCCACGACGACGGCGATCTCGTTGCCCGGGTGGCCGACTCGCTCCGCCGCACCGTGACCTTCATCCGCGACCGGCGCGAGCACCCCGCCGACGGCCCCGATCTCTTCCTCTCCGCCGAGCAGGCCCTCCTCCTCGGACACCCTTTGCACCCGACCCCCAAGAGCCGGGAAGGCCTGACCGAGGCGGAAGCCCGCCGCTACTCACCAGAACTGCGCGGCTCCTTTCCCCTGCACTGGATGGCCGTCGCCCCCTCTCTCCTCGCAACCGACTCGGCCTGGACCGAGCGCGGTCGTCCCGTCCCCGCCGACCACCTCACCCGGTGCCTCGCCGAAACCGCCCTTCCCCTGCCCGACGGCCATGCCGCCCTGCCCCTGCACCCGTGGCAGGCCCGCGACCTGCACCATCGCGAACCCGTCGCCGCCCTGCTCGACGCCGGTCTCCTCCGTGACCTCGGTCCCCTCGGCCCCGGCTGGCAGCCCACCTCCTCCGTGCGCACGGTCCACCGGTCCGGTGCTCCCGCGATGCTCAAGCTGTCGCTGGGTCTGCGCATCACCAACTCCCGCCGGGAGAACCTCCGCAAGGAACTCCATCGGGGAGTCGAGGTGCACCGGCTGCTGCGCACCGGCCTGTGCAAGCAGTGGCAGGCCGTACACCCCGGCTTCGACATCGTCCGCGACCCGGCCTGGCTCGCCGTCGACGACCAGGACGGCCGGCCCGTGCCCGGACTCGACGTGGTGATCAGGCACAACCCGTTCCGCCCGGCCGACAACGTCGGTTGTGTCGCCGGACTCGTCTCGCCCCGTGTCCTTCCCGACCCGGAGAGCAACCCCTCGATCCAGCAGCCGACGTGGCCCATGCGCTCCCGGCTGGCCCAGCTCGTCGCCGGCCTTGCCGCACGCACCGGGCGGCCCGTGGGAGCCGTTGCCGCGGAGTGGTTCCTCCGCTACCTCGAGCAGGTCGTCCGTCCCGTCCTCTGGCTGGACAGCGAGGCCGGCATCGCCCTCGAAGCCCACCAGCAGAACACCCTGCTGCTGCTCGACGGCCACGGCTGGCCCGTCGGCGGCTACTACCGCGACAACCAGGGCTACTACTTCCGCGAGTCCCGGCGCGGCGAACTGGATGCCCGGCTGCCCGGCATCGGTGAGCGCACCGACACCTTCGTCTCCGACGAGGTCACCGACGAACGCTTCGCCTACTACCTCGCGATCAACAACGTGCTGGGCCTGATCGGCGCGTTCGGCTCCCAACGCCTGGCCGACGAGCGAGTCCTCCTCGCGGCCTTCCGCCGCTTTCTCACCGACGTCGCCACAGGGCCCAACGCACTGCGCACCTCCCTGCCCCGCCACCTGCTCGACTCACCCGTGCTGCGCTGCAAGGCCAACCTGCTGACCCGGCTGCACGGCCTCGATGAACTCGTCGGCCCGGTCGACACCCAGTCCGTCTACGTCACCATCGCCAACCCCCTTCACTCCTGAGCGAATCGGACCTTCGCCCCGCACTTCCGAGGACCATGACCCACCTCGACTCCTGAGAGGAGCGCACCGTGCCTCCCACCGACGCGAACGCCGGCCCCAGCTCTGCCCGTCCGGGCGCCCCCGCCCCCACCGGCGCCCCCGCCCACGAGCGCATCGTCGGTCCACGAGCGGACAGCGTGGGTGTCCGGAGTGCCCCGTTCACCGGGTTCGCCATCGATGACGACGACGGCGACTGCGAGGACACGCTGGACCTGCGTCTGCCCGCGGAGTTCCTCGCGCTCTTCGCCGGAGGCACGGCCTACCTCCTGGACCAGCTCCCCGCCTGGGGTCCGGTGGTCACTCGCGTCGGCTCCTTCCACCTGGTTCCTGTCCGCGTCGATGAAGATCTGCCGCTCATCCATCGCTGGATGAACGACCCCGCCGTCGCGGAATTCTGGAAGCTCGCCGGGCCCCGGAACCGGACGGAGGACCACCTGCGCGCTCAACTCGACGGCGACGGACGCAGCATGCCGTGTCTCGGCATGCTGGACGGCACGCCGATGAGCTACTGGGAGATCTACCGGGCGGACCTGGATCCGCTGGCCCGCCACTACCCTGTCCGTCCGCAGGACACCGGGATCCACCTCCTCGTCGGCGACGCGGCGGATCGAGGGCGAGGGCTGGGCTCCAGCCTGCTCCGAGCCGTGGCCGACCTGATCCTCGACCGGCGGCCCGGGTGCGCACGGGTCGTAGCGGAACCGGATCTTGGCAACACCCCGTCCGTCGCAGCGTTCCTGAGCGCCGGCTTCCGGTACGCGGACGAGGTCGACCTGCCCGGCAAGCGGGCTGCCCTCATGATCCGGGACCGCGCCCTGCGCGATGTGCTGTAGCGCCGGGTGACGACGCGTTCACATGTGGTACACCGCTCGGGGCGCACCCCGGACCTGTCCGTCCGTCCCGAACCGTCCCCTTGACCCCCACCTCCGTCCGCGCGCTCAGCCCTCCGCAGCCCTCCCTCGCCCTCCGCCGCCCACCCCACTCAGGAGCCCGGCCGTGATCCCGCCCTCCCACCCCGTCGTGGTCGCCCGTTTGTCAGTGCCGGGTCGTAGGGTGGTCGGGCTATGACGAAGCCCTCACTCCCCGAACTCCTGCATGCCGCTGTCACCGCTGTCGGCGGCACGGAGCGCCCCGGCCAGGTGACCATGGCCGAAGCGGTCGCCGAGGCGATCGACGACGGATCCCACCTGCTGGTCCAGGCCGGCACCGGCACCGGTAAGTCGCTCGGCTATCTCGTGCCCGCGCTCGCGCACGGGGAGAGGGTGGTCGTCGCGACGGCCACACTCGCGCTGCAGCGCCAGCTCGTGGAGCGCGACCTGCCCCGCACGGTCGAGGCCCTGCACCCGCTGCTGCGCCGCCGCCCGGAGTTCGCGATGCTCAAGGGCCGGTCGAACTATCTCTGTCTGCACCGCCTGCACGAGGGCATGCCGCAGGACGAGGAGGACGGCCTCTTCGACCAGTTCGAGGCCGCCGCGCCCACCAGCAAGCTGGGCCAGGACCTCCTGCGGCTGCGGGACTGGTCGGACGAGACGGAGACCGGCGACCGGGACGACCTCACTCCGGGCGTGTCGGACCGCGCCTGGGCGCAGGTGTCGGTGTCGTCGCGAGAGTGTCTGGGCGCGTCGAAGTGCGCCTACGGCGCCGAGTGCTTCGCGGAGATGGCCCGCGAGCGTGCCAAGCTCGCCGAGGTCGTGGTCACGAACCACGCGCTGCTCGCCATCGACGCCATCGAGGGCGCGCCGGTGCTGCCGCAGCACGAGGTGCTGATCGTGGACGAGGCTCATGAACTCGTCTCGCGGGTCACCGGCGTGGCGACCGGCGAGCTCACGCCCGGCCAGGTCAACCGAGCGGTGCGCCGCGCCGCCAAGCTGGTGAACGAGAAGGCCGCCGATCAGCTCCAGACCGCCGCAGAGGGCTTCGAGCGGCTGATGGAGCTGGCCCTGCCCGGTCGTCTGGAGGAGATCCCGGAAGACCTCGGGTACGCCCTGATGGCGCTGCGGGACGCCGCCCGGACGGTCATCTCCGCGATCGGCGCGACGCGCGACAAGTCGGTGCAGGACGAGGACGCGGTCCGCAAGCAGGCGCTGGCCTCGGTGGAGACGGTGCACGACGTGGCGGAGCGGGTCCTGAACGGCTCGGAGTGGGACGTCGTCTGGTACGAGCGCCACGACCGCTTCGGCGCGTCCCTGCGGGTCGCTCCCATGTCGGTCTCGGGCCTGCTCAGGGAGAAGCTCTTCGCCGACCGCGCTGTCGTCCTCACCTCCGCGACCCTCAAGCTGGGCGGCGACTTCAACGGCGTCGGTGCGTCCCTGGGTCTCGGTCCCGAGGGCGTCGAGGGCGAGGACATGCCGAAGTGGACGGGCGTCGATGTCGGCTCGCCCTTCGACTACCGCAGGCAGGGCATTCTCTATGTCGCGAAGCATCTCTCACGGCCCGCGCGGGACGGCGAGCGTTCCGACATGCTCGACGAGCTGACCGAACTCATCCAGGCGGCCGGTGGCCGCACCCTCGGGCTGTTCTCGTCCATGCGGGCCGCGCAGCTCGCGGCGGAGGAGCTGCGTTCCCGGATTCCCGAGTTCCCGATCCTGCTCCAGGGCGAGGAGACCCTCGGCGAACTGATCAAGAACTTCGCGGCCGACCCGAAGACCTGCCTGTTCGGCACCCTGTCCCTGTGGCAGGGCGTCGATGTGCCCGGCCCGAGCTGCCAGCTGGTCGTCATGGACAAGATCCCGTTCCCTCGTCCCGACGATCCGCTGATGAGTGCGCGGCAGAAGGCGGTGGAGGACGCGGGCGGCAACGGCTTCATGGCGGTGGCCGCCACCCATGCCGCGCTGCTCATGGCCCAGGGCGCCGGCCGGCTCGTCCGCGCGTCGGGGGACCGTGGCGTGGTCGCCGTGCTGGACCAGCGGCTCGCTACGGCACGGTACGGCGGCTATCTCAAGGCGTCACTGCCGGATTTCTGGTACACCACGGACCGTAACCAGGTGCGCAAGTCGCTCGCGGCGATCGACGCGGCGGCGAGGGCGGCGGAGGCGCAGCAGGCAGAGGCGAAGTGATCGTGGGCTGACACGGGTGAATGGCCTGGACACAGCAGGGCCCCGGAACCGGCGCAGGGGTTCCGGGGCCCGGTCAGGGAGCGAGCCGGCCGTAGGGGCCGCCCGCCGCAGGCGTCACACGCGCCGCAGCACCGCGACGACCTTGCCCAGGATGGTCGCGTCGTCGCCGGGGATCGGTTCGTAGGCCGCGTTGTGCGGGAGGAGCCAGACATGGCCGTCCTCGCGCTTGAAGCGCTTGACGGTGGCCTCGCCGTCGAGCATCGCCGCCACGATGTCGCCGTTCTCGGCGACCGGCTGGCGGCGGACGGTGACCCAGTCGCCGTCACAGATCGCGGCCTCGATCATGGAGTCGCCGACGACCTTGAGGACGAACAGTTCACCGTCGCCGACGAGCTGGCGGGGGAGAGGGAAGACGTCCTCGACGGACTCCTCCGCGAGGATGGGGCCACCGGCGGCGATGCGGCCGACCAGCGGGACGTACGACGCGGCGGGCTTGCCGGCGGTGTCAGTGGGCTGCACGGTCACGGCCTGGTCCGAGCCGCGGACCTCGTACGCGCGCGGGCGGTGCGGGTCGCGGCGCAGGAAGCCCTTGCGCTCCAGCGCCATCAGCTGGTGCGCGACCGAGGAGGTGCTCGAGAGGCCGACGGCCTGGCCGATCTCCCGCATCGACGGCGGGTAACCGCGCCGCTGCACGGAGTCCCGGATGACTTCGATCACCCGGCGCTGCCGGTCGGTGAGTCCGGAACTGTCCGCCCGGATACCTGGAGGTCGGCCCGGCAGGGAGCGCTTGTGCCCCTCTGGGTTCGTGGCTTCGTTCATCACGTGTACCGGCTCGACTCGTCCCTGGGAGCGGTCCTGGGCGGTGATGGTGGCACTGTCTGCGGTGGTGGTCACGTCGGCCCCTCTCGATGGTCTCCCTGCTGGACAACGGTAGTTGCTTTCGAAAGGTTGCGCCAAACACACGTTCGAGTGAAAAAGTGCGATTCACCTGACGCGATCATGTGCCTGGGTGTATTGCTGACGCGCCACCTGGCGGGCAAAAGCGCCCATTGTTGTACTCTTCACCGCTGGGTTGCCGACCTTGTGGGCCGCCGCCCCAGTCTGCCATCCGGAACCTGCTCGTCCGGGCCCCGGGTCCCTTCTGTGCCGGAGTCCCACGCGTCCTCCGTGCGGCGCCCACGGTATCTCCGTATGCCTCACATCGATACGGCTCTGCGCCCGCGTGTCTTGGCGAGCGCCCTGCAGATCCCTGTGTCCGCTGCCGTTCCTCGCGACACGCGAGTTGGCCTCGATGTATGAGCCAATCCCCACATCTAGTGGTTGGATGGCTACGCCAGCCCAGAAGTTGTGGTCCCCCGGGTCTGAGACGGCTCCGCGATCGCCTATGCTTAGGGCTGCTTCGCGGGGCTCCTGTGCCCTGGTGAGGTTTTTGAGTCTGCTGTGAGGAGGGTTGGAGATCATGCACTGCCCCTTCTGCAGGCACCCCGACAGCCGCGTGGTCGACAGTCGTACGACCGACGACGGCACGTCGATCCGCAGGCGCCGCCAGTGCCCTGACTGCTCCCGTCGTTTCACGACCGTGGAGACGTGCTCGCTCATGGTGATCAAGCGGTCCGGGGTCACCGAGCCTTTCAGTCGTACCAAGGTCATCAACGGCGTGCGCAAGGCATGCCAGGGACGGCCTGTCACCGAGGACGCGCTCGCGCAGCTCGGCCAGCGGGTCGAGGAGGCGCTGCGAGCCACCGGAAGCGCCGAGCTGACCACCCATGACGTGGGGCTGGCCATACTCGGCCCGTTGCAGGAGCTGGACCTCGTCGCTTATCTGCGATTCGCCTCCGTCTACCGGGCGTTCGACTCGCTCGAGGACTTCGAGGCCGCCATCGCGGAGCTGAGGGAGGCGACGCGGGGCCCCGCCGCGGACGAGGAAGACGCGGGAGCGGGGAGCCAGGAAGACGACCGCGGGCGCGGCGGGACCACTCAGGTCCGCGTGCCCGCCCACGCCGCCGACTGACCGGCGGGCCGGAATCCGGAGGAGAGCCGGTTTCCGGCCGGGAGGCGGCGACCGAAGACCTGTTGCGGGCGGCAGCTGAGGGTGCCCGCAACACAAGACAGAACACCGTGCCACGGGAACAAACGTGGCACTTCAGGGCGTTTTTGCCCGTACAGGGAGGCGGCATGACAGAGACGGCGAGCGGTCCGGCACGAGGTTCCCGAGCCAAGGGCGCCAAGGCCACCAAGGGGCTGCGTGTCGAGCGCATCCACACCACCCCCGGCGTACACCCGTACGACGAGGTGTCGTGGGAGCGCCGTGACGTCGTCATGACCAACTGGCGCGACGGCTCGGTCAACTTCGAGCAGCGTGGCGTCGAGTTCCCCGACTTCTGGTCGGTGAACGCGGTCAACATCGTCACCAGCAAGTACTTCCGCGGTGCCGTCGGCACCCCGCAGCGCGAGACCAGCCTCAGGCAGCTGATCGACCGCATCGTGAAGACGTACCGGAAGGCCGGCGAGGACTACAAGTACTTCGCCTCGCCCGCCGACGCCGAGATCTTCGAGCACGAGCTGGCCTACGCCCTCCTGCACCAGATCTTCAGCTTCAACAGCCCCGTCTGGTTCAACGTGGGCACCCCGCAGCCCCAGCAGGTCTCCGCCTGCTTCATCCTGTCCGTCGACGACTCCATGGAGTCGATCCTCGACTGGTACAAGGAAGAGGGCATGATCTTCAAGGGCGGCTCCGGCGCCGGCCTGAACCTCTCCCGTATCCGCTCCTCCAAGGAGCTGCTGTCCTCCGGCGGCAACGCCTCCGGTCCGGTCTCCTTCATGCGCGGCGCCGACGCCTCCGCCGGCACCATCAAGTCCGGTGGTGCCACCCGGCGCGCCGCCAAGATGGTCGTGCTCGACGTCGACCACCCCGACATCGAGGACTTCATCGAGACCAAGGTCAAGGAAGAGGAGAAGATCCGCGTCCTGCGCGACGCGGGCTTCGACATGGACCTGGGCGGCGACGACATCACGTCCGTCCAGTACCAGAACGCCAACAACTCGGTCCGCGTGAACGACGAGTTCATGAAGGCGGTCGAGGAGGGCGGCAAGTTCGGCCTGCGCGCCCGGATGACCGGTGAGGTCATCGAGGAGGTCGAGGCCAAGGCGCTGTTCCGCAAGATCGCCGAGGCCGCCTGGGCCTGCGCCGACCCGGGCATCCAGTACGACGACACGATCAACAACTGGCACACCTGCCCCGAGTCCGGCCGGATCACCGCGTCGAACCCGTGCAGCGAGTACATGCACCTGGACAACACGTCCTGCAACCTGGCCTCGCTGAACCTGATGAAGTTCCTGAAGGACGACGGCAAGGGCCACCAGTCCTTCGAGACCGAGCGCTTCCAGAAGGTCGTCGAGCTGGTCATCACCGCGATGGACATCTCGATCTGCTTCGCGGACTTCCCGACCCAGAAGATCGGCGAGAACACGCGCGCGTTCCGCCAGCTCGGCATCGGCTACGCCAACCTCGGCGCCCTGCTGATGGCCACCGGCCACGCCTACGACTCCGACGGCGGCCGCGCCCTCGCCGGCGCCATCACCTCCCTGATGACGGGTACGGCCTACCGACGCTCCGCCGAGCTGGCCGCGGTCGTCGGCACCTACGACGGCTACGCCCGCAACGCCGACGCCCACAAGCGCGTCATGGCGCAGCACGCCGACGCCAACGGCAAGGCCGTCCGCATGGACGACCTGGACACCCCGGTCTGGGCCGCCGCCACGGAGGCCTGGCAGGACGTCGTCCGTCTCGGTGAGAAGAACGGTTTCCGTAACTCCCAGGCGTCCGTCCTCGCCCCGACCGGCACCATCGGTCTCGCGATGTCCTGCGACACCACCGGTGTCGAGCCCGACCTGGCGCTCGTGAAGTTCAAGAAGCTGGTCGGCGGCGGCTCGATGCAGATCGTCAACGGCACCGTCCCGCAGGCCCTGCGCCGCCTGGGCTACCAGGAGGAGCAGATCGAGGCGATCGTCGCCCACATCGCCGAGCACGGCAACGTGATCGACGCCCCCGGTCTGAAGCACGAGCACTACGAGGTGTTCGACTGCGCCATGGGCGAGCGCGCCATCTCCCCGATGGGCCACGTCCGCATGATGGCCGCCATCCAGCCGTGGATCTCCGGCGCCATCTCCAAGACGGTCAACATGCCGGAGACGGCCACCGTCGAGGAGGTCGAGGAGATCTACTTCGAGGCCTGGAAGCTGGGCGTCAAGGCGCTCGCGATCTACCGCGACAACTGCAAGGTCGGCCAGCCGCTGTCGGCCAAGAAGAAGGAGACCGAGGAGAAGAAGGCCGAGGAGCCCGCGGCCGTCGAGACCAAGGTCGAGAAGGTCGTCGAGTACCGCCCGGTCCGCAAGCGCCTCCCCAAGGGCCGCCCGGGGATCACCACGTCCTTCACGGTCGGCGGCGCCGAGGGCTACATGACCGCCAACTCCTACCCGGACGACGGTCTCGGCGAGGTCTTCCTGAAGATGTCCAAGCAGGGCTCCACCCTGGCGGGCATGATGGACGCCTTCTCCATCGCGGTCTCCGTCGGCCTCCAGTACGGCGTGCCGCTGGAGACGTACGTCTCGAAGTTCACCAACATGCGCTTCGAGCCGGCCGGCATGACGGACGACCCGGACGTGCGGATGGCGCAGTCGATCGTCGACTACATCTTCCGCCGCCTGGCGCTGGACTTCCTGCCCTTCGAGACCCGCTCCGCGCTCGGCATCCACTCCGCCGAGGAGCGTCAGCGGCACCTGGAGACCGGTTCCTACGAGCCGGCCGATGACGAGGTCGACGTCGAGGGCCTGGCCCAGTCGGCGCCGCGCGCCCAGGAGTTGAAGGCGGTCGCCACGCCGAAGGCCGAGGTCGAGGCGGCCAAGCCCGCCCCGAAGCAGGCCCACACCAGCGCCGAACTGGTCGAGATGCAGCTGGGCATCCAGGCCGACGCCCCGCTGTGCTTCTCCTGCGGCACGAAGATGCAGCGGGCCGGCTCCTGCTACATCTGCGAGGGCTGCGGCTCGACCAGTGGCTGCAGCTGATGACGTGCGGTTCCTGAAGTGAAGTAAGAGGCGTCGGCAAAGGCCGGCGCCTCTTACCGCTACTGGGCCCCGACCATGACTACTGGGCTCGGCCCATGACCTGGGTGAAGGTCGCCGGGTCCTCCTCGAAGCCGTGCACGCCGGGACGGAAGGCCCACTCCCCGGAGTCGTCACGGACGAACTCCGCGATCGTGGCCGCCGTCGCCCCGAGGACCGAGCCGAAGTCGTCCTGGGCGAGCACGGTGTAGCGGTCCACCCGGATGCGCATGGCCGGATTCAGCACGTTGACGAACGTCTTGTGGCCGAACCGCTGTTGGATGACGACACCGACCACCACGCGCGCGTACCGGCCGTCGAGCCGGTCCAGTTCCAGCGTCATGACCTCGTCCCAGCCGAAGCCCCTGCCGTCCGTGCTGTCGCGGTTGAGGAAGATGGTGCCGTCCGGAGAGCGGCTGTCGAAGTGCACCAGATAGGCCGGGGCCCCGTACGGGTCGCCCGACAGGAACGTCGCGGCGACGAGGTCGAGATCGGTGGGCGGCAGGCCCGCGGGACTGGGGTCCCACTTCAGCCCGACCTCGACCTTGCCGATTCCCTTGCTGAAGCCGGTCAACAGGCCTCCCCTTCCCCCGGTGGCTGCCTCACTCCCCAACTCGGGTGTAGTCAGGGCTCTTTGTCCATCGTGCCACGCGCGCGGGGCGCACGCGCGGGCGATCTCCGCCGGAGCGTGACCGACGCCACGCCCGGTGGCCTTACGATGGCGCGGTGCTGGTCAAGTGGATTCGCTGCACCGTGGTGGACCGCCGCGGCTTCGAGCGGGGGCAGCGGAAATGGGCGGGGCTTCCGGGAGAGCCGGGTTTCCGTGGGCAGGGTGGGGGCTGGAGCCGGCAGCGGCCGGGGGTGGCGCACCTCTTCGCCTTCTGGGAGAGCCGTGCCTTCTACGACTCCTTCATGGCCCGCTCGCACGACCGGCTGGCGGCCGCCCAGTCCGGCACGTTCAAGGACGCGCAGGTCAAGCTGTTCGAGTACCGCTTCGATGTGAAGACGGGCTTCGAGCCGCGGTTCACCGACGCCGATCTGATCCGTGTGGCCCTGTGCCAGGTCCACGAGGAGCGTGTCGAGCACTTCACGCTCATGCAGGAGAAGGTCTGGAACCCGGCGATGGCGGGTTCGCCCGGCATGATCCGCGGCATGTTCGCCGAGGCGCCCGGGCAGGAGTTCATGGTCCTGTCGATGTGGCGGTCGGCGGCCGAGCACGGCAAGTACCGCACCGAGCGCGTGGAGCGTCTCGCGCTGCGTGCCCAGACCGAGGCCGACGTCGCGGCGCTCTCCGGTGACATCGTGGAGCTGGAGCCGTCCTGGACGGTCTGAGACCGCCGCCGTACATTTGAATATCAAACTCACCCCCCAAAGTGCGGCTCAGCGCGCCCGGAAGCGGCTTCGGAGGCGGGATTCGTGTGACCTACGCCGTATGGAGCCCGTACGGGTGCTCGACTTCGCCTCGCTCGATCTAGGGTTTTGGCATGGCACGACCACGGCGCATCGTCCTTGTCCGGCACGGCGAGTCAACGGGCAACGTCGACGACTCCGTGTACGAGCGCGAGCCGGACCACGCTCTCGCGCTGACCGAGCGCGGCCGGCGGCAGGCGGAGGAGACCGGCAAGGAGCTCCGGGAGCTCTTCGGCAGGGAACGCGTGAGCGTCTACGTCTCCCCGTACCGCCGGACGCACGAGACACTCCACGCCTTCCACCTCGACCCCGATCTCATACGCGTCCGGGAGGAACCCAGGCTGCGCGAACAGGACTGGGGCAACTGGCAGGACCGCGACGACGTACGCCTGCAGAAGGCCTACCGCGACGCTTACGGCCACTTCTTCTTCCGGTTCCCGCAGGGCGAGTCCGGCGCCGACGTCTACGACCGGGTCGGCGGCTTCCTGGAGAGCCTCTTCCGCAGCTTCGAGGACCCCGACCACCCGCCGAACGTCCTGCTGGTGACCCACGGACTCGCGATGCGACTGTTCTGCATGCGCTGGTTCCACTGGACGGTCGCGGAATTCGAGTCGCTGTCGAACCCCGGGAACGCCGAGGTGCGGATGCTCGTTCTGGGGGACGACGGCAAGTACACGCTCGACCGCCCTTTCGAGCGCTGGCGGGAACCGATCCCGTACTGGGTGAACGGATAGAGTGGCAGAGCGATGACCGCTGACTCCTCTTCCTCCGGGCGCCTGGAGCGCGCCCTGGCGAGCCTGCGCGGACTGGCCGTGGGGGACGCCCTGGGCTCCCAGTTCTTCGTCCCGGCGAACTATCCCCTGCTGAAGCGACGCGAGCTGCCCGCGGGGCCCTGGCAGTGGACGGACGACACCGAGATGGCCTGCTCCGTGGTCGCCGTCCTCGCCGCACACGGGCGCATCGACCAGGACGCACTGGCCCGCTCCTTCGCCGAGCACCACGACTTCGACCGGGGCTACGGCCCCGCGGTCAACCGGCTGCTGAGACTCGTCCGGGAGGGCGAGGACTGGCGTGAGCTGGCCGCCGGGCTGTTCAACGGACGGGGGTCCTGGGGCAACGGAGCGGCCATGCGGATCGCCCCTCTGGGCGCCTGGTACGCGGACGATCCGGAGCAGGCGACCCATCAGGCGGAGATCTCGGCCTACACCACCCACCAGCACCGTGAGGCCGTCGTCGGCGCCATGGCCGTGGCCGCCGCGGCGGCGCTGGCCGGCTCACCGGACGGCCCGCCCAGCCCCGGGGCGCTCCTCGACGGCGTCATCGCCCTGGTGCCGAAGAGCGCCGTCGGCCAGGGACTCCGGCGTGCCCGGGACATGCTCGACTACGGCGACGCGGTCACCGTCGCGGCGGTGCTGGGCTGCGGACGCCGTACGACCGCCCACGACACCGTTCCCTTCGCCCTCTGGTCGGCCGCGCGCAGCCTGGGCGACTTCGAGGCGGCGTTCTGGACGACGGCCGGGGTCGGCGGCGATGTGGACACGACATGCGCGATCGTCGGTGGTGTGCTTGCCTCCGGCAAGGCGGGGACACCGCCCGCCGAGTGGGTGGAACGCTCCGAAGCGCTGCCGGACTGGGTGCCGACTGGGCTCTGAAGGGTCCGCCGATCGATGCCGAGCGGTCACTCGGTCGTGAGCTCGCGGGCCGCGCCGGTGGGTTTTACTCCGGAGCAGGCGAGCTCGGAATCTCTCCGCACCAGCGGGGAACTGTCTGTGACCGTCGGGAACTCTCTGTGACCGTCGCCCGTTCCTCTCATGTCCGCGACGGTCGGAGGGGGTGTGGAGATGACCTGCGTGCTGCCGGTGCTGGCGGTGGTTCCTGTCCTGGTTCTCATGCGGGCGCTGGTGACCAGGGTGCGGCCGGCCGGACCGTCGCATGGGCCGCCGTCCCCGGGCGGCGGTCCGGCCGACTGCGGCTCCGCGTGGACCGGGCCCGGTCAGCCGACGCCCGGGCCCGCCACGCCGGCGAGGGAGTCGAGATCGCTCTTGCGGACCCTGATCACCAGCCAGGAGGTGAGGAACGCGACGCCGGCCATCGCGGCAGCCGGCACGAAGGCGGTGGAGATGCCGTGGGCGAGCACCTCGTGGCCCCAGGGCGCCGGCAGCTGGTGCGTCTTGGCGAAGTCGGCCTGCTGCTCCGGCGAGCCGTTGGCGAGGAACTTCGGCAACTGCTTCTTCGTCTCGTCCTTGGCGGCCGAGCCGAACACGGTCGTCAGGATGGACAGTCCGAGCGAACCGCCCACCTGCTGCATGGCGTTGAGGAGTCCGGACGCAGCACCCGCCTCGTGCTGGGCGACGCCGGACACGGCCGTGACCGTGGCCGTCACGAAGTTCAGGCCCATGCCGAAACCGAACACCAGCATCGGCCCCAGCACGCCACCGAGGTAGGAGCTGTCCGGCCGGATGAAGGTCTGCCAGACCAGTCCGATCACCACGAGCCCCGTGCCGGCCATCATGAACGGCCGCGGGCCGAGGGCCGGCAGGAAGCGCTGGGACAGTCCGGCACCGACCGCGATCGCGACCGTCACGGGGAGGAAGGCCAGACCGGCCCTGATCGCGCTGTAGCCGAGTACGTCCTGCACGAACAGCACGATGTAGAAGAACATGCCGAACATCGCCGCGGCGAGGCTCAGCATGATGACGTATGTGCCCCAACGGTTGCGGTCCCCGAACATCCGGAGCGGGGTGATCGGCTCCTTCGCCCGCACCTCGGTGAGGACGAAGGCGAGCAGCAGCACCAGGGCCGCGCCGAACGAGCCGAGGGTGAGGCCGTCCCGCCAGCCGTTCTCCGAGGCACGGATGAACCCGTAGACGAGCGAGGCCATGCCCGCCGTCGAGGTCAGCGCACCCGTGATGTCGAAGCGCCCGGGATGCCGCTGGGACTCGTTGATGTAGAGCGGCGCGAGCGAGGCGATCAGCACACCGATCGGCACGTTGACGAACAGCACCCAGCGCCAGTCGAGCCAGTCCGTGAGCATGCCGCCCGCCAGCAGGCCGATGGCGCCGCCGCCCGCGGACACGGCGGCGAACACACCGAAGGCCCGGTTGCGTTCCGGGCCTTCGGGGAACGTCGTGGTGATCAGTGCCAGCGACGTGGGCGAGGCGATCGCGCCGCCCACACCCTGCAGGGCTCGTGCGGCCAGCAGCTGCCAGGGCTCCTGGGCGAGACCGCCCAGCAGGGAGGCGAAGGTGAACAGCAGGATGCCGGTCATGAAGACCCGGCGACGGCCGAGGATGTCGCCGGCCCGCGCACCGAGCAGCAGCAGGCCGCCGAAGGTGAGCGTGTAGGCGCTGACCACCCAAGTCAGATCCGTGGTGCTGAACTTGAGCGCATCTTGAATGTGTGGGAGCGCGATGTTCACAATCGTCGCGTCGAGTACCACCATGAGTTGGCATGCCGCGATGACGGTGAGTGCGATGCCGGGATGCCCCTCCCGGCGGGCCACGCCCGGTTTTGGCTCCTGAAGCAGCTGAGAGGTCGTCACTATGGGTCCCCCCTAAGAGTATTAGTGAACGCTCGCGTTCACTGTCGCGCCCACGGTAGTGAGCCCCAACAGTGAACGCAAGCGTTCACTTAATCTTGCGCCCCGCTTCGCGTCCCCCTGTTGCTGCGGCGTGGCGCACCCCGTCCCCGGAATCCCCGCTTCCCTTGTTGGAGAGACACAGATGGTTACCTCGCGCTGGACGGCCGCTCCCGATCGGGCGGCTTCCCCTCGTCGGCGCGGCGTGGTGCTGGAGCGCGCGATCCTCGATGCCGCGCTGGAGCAGCTCGGCGAAGTCGGCTGGAAAGGCCTGACCATGGAGGGAGTCGCCGCCGGCGCGCAGACCGGCAAGGCCGCGGTGTATCGCCGCTGGACCTCCAAGGAGGACCTCGTGGCGGATGCGCTGGTGGCCGGCCTGCCTCGGGTCGAGACGGCCCCGGACCTCGGCGGTGTGCGCGAGGACCTCCTCGCTCTGTGCCGCGAGGTACGGCAGATCATGTTCTCGCCCCCGGGTGTCGCGCTGCGCTCGGTGATTCACGAGTGCGACCAGGCTCAGGCGGAGCGCTTCCAGGAGGTGATCGTCGGAGGGGTGGTGGAACCGACCGTCAAGCTCCTCGGTGAGGTCATCACGCGTGGAATAGAGCGGGGCGAGGTGCGTCCGGATGCGGCCAGCGGCTATGTCTTCGACGCCATTCCGGCCATGATGATGTACCGCTCGAAAATGTGCGCCAGCGAATGGAGCGATCAGGATCTCGAAGAGATGATCGACCAGCTGATGCTCCCGCTGCTGCGGCCCTACGGAAGGTGATCCCGCGCGACGGCGATCCGTGCGGCGGTGGGCCGACCGGGGTGTCGGGTGACGACCCCGGCGGCGTACCCTAAGGGCGCCATGCCGTACGAACCACCCACTCACACCGTCGAGCGCTCCCTGCGCGCCACGACCGGAGCGAAGGTCATCGCCGGTATCGACGAGGTGGGGCGCGGCGCCTGGGCCGGACCCGTCACCGTCTGCGCCGCGATCACCGGACTTCGCCGCCCGCCCGAGGGGCTGACCGATTCCAAGCTGCTGACGATCAAGCGGCGCACGGAACTGGCGGAGATCCTGCGGACGTGGGTGACGGCCTATGCGCTGGGGCATGCTTCCCCCGAGGAGATCGACGACCTGGGGATGACGGCCGCGCTGCGGCTCGCCGCGGTCCGCGCCCTGGGCGCCCTTCCGATCCGCCCCGACGCCGTGATCCTCGACGGGAAGCACGACTACCTCGGCGCCCCCTGGCGGGTGCGCACGGTGATCAAGGGCGATCAGTCGTGTGTGGCCGTCGCGGCGGCGTCGGTGATCGCCAAGGTTCAGCGCGACAAAATGATGGCCGAACTGGGTGTCGACCATGCAGACTTTGGGTTTGCGGACAACGCCGGGTATCCGTCGCCCGTGCACAAGGCCGCACTGGAGGAGTGGGGGCCCACCCCGCTGCACCGCTTGTCGTGGGCGTATCTTGATGCGTTGCCTCAGTGGCGGCACCTCAAGAAGGTCCGCAGCTGGGCGGACGGAAGCGTTCCGGAAATCGAGGGCCAGCTCGGCTTCGATTTCTGACGGTTCCGCTCGCACTCATGTGCCACCCGGTCGCCCACGCCGCACCAACGTTTGATAAATATCAGCTCATGCCTCTCATTCCCGAGGAGCCTCAGATTCACGAGAGTGCCCAGGGTCCCCGCGCGACTCCGGCCAGCGGCCGTACCGCGCCGACCCCCCGCCCCGTACCCGGCCCCCGCCCCGCGGCTCCGTCCCGCCCCGGTCGTCCCGGTCCTCCGCGGCCGGCGCCGCCGGTGCAGCGCACGCCGCGTGACGTGGCTCTGGCCAAGCCGGGCCCGTCCGGCCCGGCCGCTCCCGCCGCCGCGGCGGCCACCCCGCAGATCCAGCTGATCCCGGCTTCGGCCGAGGGCGCGCTCGACGCCGCCGAGGAGGCGGTGGACCTGCTGCTGGACTCGGGCCGTGCCCCCGGGGACGTGCTCGTGATCACCACCGGGTCCCAGCACCCGTGGGCGGAGCACGAGCTGTCCTTCGGTGAAGCTTCCTACTGGGCGCAGCACGACGCCGGTGACGACGTCTTCTATGCGGACGCCGCCGTCGCCTCCCGCGCCGCGTCCCGTCCCGTGGTCGTCGTGGCCGTCAACGGAGGCCCCGCTTCCGCTGCTGCCTCGGCCCTTCCGCTGGCCCACACCCGGGCCGGTGCCCTGCTGATCGTCTGCGGCGACCCGCAGCAGATCAACTCGGTGCTGGGCGCAGGCGTCTGAGCCTCCTCAGGCACCCCGGGGCACCGGGGTGACAAGGGAACCGCTCCGGTGGAATGCGCATGGCGTGGCCTTTGGCATGCCCGCATATCGGTCGGCCGTTCCGCGCGCTGAGGGCTTTCCGGCATACACCAAGACGCCGGGCGCGGAGCAGCGGTTGCAGGGTGGGGGCCGGATCCCGGCCCATGCTGCTGGGCCTACCGAGGGCCGGCCCTCCCCGAGGAACGCAAAAGCCGAGCGTGCCAGAGGGACGCACGGGGGCGCGGCGCGTGGCCAGAGCGACGTGAAGGCCGTACCGCACCAGGCGGAAGCGGCCTGTGCCGTGCTGTGCAGGCCGGCGCCCACCCGGCGCGGCTCGTGCGGCGCGGAGTCCTGGCCTGCCGAGCGGTCGGCGGTCTGCTCGCCGTCCGTGCGGGCGGGGCGGTGGCCGAAAGGGGTCGGGCACTGGCCTGACCTCCTGCCGTGCCCTTCAGCGAGCCGCCGCGCGGCGCAGGACCTCGGAGACCGGGCCGCCGGTGCGCGGCGCGAGCGGCGGGGTCTCGGACGTGGCGAAGGGTTCGGGCGCGGAGTCGGCGTTGGGACGGCGGCCGCTGCGTCCTTCGCCGAGCACATGCCAGCCGTCGTGGGTCAGCGTGACGTACGCCCCGCACCGCAGCCCGTGCAGCGTGCAGGCGTCACGCAGGCCCCACATCCAGGCGCCGTCCTCCTCCGTCCAACCCGCGTCGCCCTCACGGCAGTAGACGAGGATGGCCGTGCGCACCGGGGTCCGGCGTCTCAGGTCGTGCGGAATCACCCTGCGCAGCTGCGCGAGCAGCGCGTTGCGGAACATCCAGCCGTCGGGCGGGGCCGGACGACGCGTGAACGACGCGCTGGCACACAGCCGCTCGTCCGGATCCAGCACTGCCACGATCGCCGTGGAGGGCCTCGGCAGATGGCGGGCGTGCAGCCCGCTGACGACCTCACGGGGGTTGCGCAGCAGAGGGATTCCGGCGGCGGCCCATTCGGCCGGCTCGAGCAGGCGACTGGCGGAAACGGCGGTCGACAACGAGGCCGCCGAGGACGAGGCGAATCCGAAGGTCACGTTCCTCCCTTCGGCTACGCGCCCACACTGCGGGCGAGGTCGGATTCGAGGGACCGCGCACCGCAGCAGAGCCCGACCGATCACGGGCGAGCCGCGCGGGGAGCGGACCTCAATTCTTCCTGCCGAACTTGGATGCGGCAACGAGCAATTGGGGCCACCGACTGTTATCTGGTGGTGCGTGGCTTATATCCCTACCCAAAGGTAAGCCCGATGACGCCTGAGGTGTCAGGCCGTGCCCGTACGGTTGCCGAGGCGGGGTGCCGGGTCAGCCCTGCACGGCCAGGACCAGCGGCAACACCGCCCGTGCGCCGGATTTTCTGAGCAGACGTGCCGCGACCGCGAGGGTCCAGCCCGTCTCCGTGAAGTCGTCGACCAGCAGCACCGGGCCGTCGGCCGCAGCGAGCGCCGAAGCGAGGGCGGGCGGTACCGTCAGCGCGCCGTCGAGGGCTTTCAGCCGCTGCGCGCTGTTGCTGCGCGACACCCGCGGCACGTCCTCGGCGTACTCCACGGAGCCGAGCAGCGGCAGCCGGCCGACTTCGGCGATCCGGGCGCCCAGCGAGTGGATCAGCGAGGGCCGGGTTCGCGAGGCGACGGTGACGACACCCACCGGCCGGTCCTGGGCGCCGGCCACACTGGAAGCCCAGCCGCCGGGGCCCTTCGCCCAGTCGGCCAGGACACCGACCACCGCCCCCGCCACGTCGTCCGGCACCGCGGTGTCCGGAGCCTGGGGCGCGAGCAGCGGACGCAGCCGGTTGCCCCAGCCGATGTCCGAGAGCCGACCCAGAGCCCGCCCCGACGCGGCCTGTTCACCGGCTGGAATGCGTCCCTTGAGATCGATGCCGATGGCCGGCAGCCCCGTCGGCCACATGCGGCGGGGCTCCACCTCGACGCCGGCCCGGCCCAGGTCGCTGCGCGCGGCGTCCACCGCCGCCGTGGATGTGTCGGCGGTGAAGCGTGGTCCGGCGCAGTTGTCGCAGCGGCCGCAGGGCTTGGCACCCTCGTCGTCCAGCTGGCGCTGCAGGAACTCCATCCGGCACTCGGTGGTGGACGCGTAGGCGCGCATCGCCTCCTGCTCGGCCGCCCGCTGCCGGGCCACCCAGTCGTAGCGCTCGGTGTCGTACGACCAGGGCCGCCCGGTGGCGACCCAGCCGCCCTTGACGCGGTGGACCGCTCCGTCCACGTCCAGGACCTTCAGCATGGTCTCCAGCCGGGAGCGGCGCAGCTCGACCAGGGGCTCCAGCGCGGGCAGCGACAGGGGGCCGTCCGCCCGGGCGAGGACGTCCAGGGTGCGCCGGACCAGCTCCTCGGAGGGGAAGGCGAGCGATGCGAAGTACTGCCAGATCGCTTCGTCCTCCTTGCCCGGCAGCAGCAGTACCTCGGCGTGTTCGACACCGCGGCCCGCCCGGCCGACCTGCTGGTAGTAGGCGATGGGGGAGGAGGGGGAGCCGAGGTGGACGACGAAACCGAGATCCGGCTTGTCGAAGCCCATGCCGAGCGCGGAGGTGGCGACCAGCGCCTTGACCCGGTTGGCCAGCAGATCGTCCTCGGCCTGCTGACGCTCGGCGTTCTCCGTCTTGCCCGTGTACGAGGCGACCGCGTGCCCCCGCTGCCGCAGGAACGCGGTGACCTCCTCGGCGGCGGCGACCGTGAGCGTGTAGATGATGCCGGAGCCCGGCAGATCGTCGAGGTGGTCGGCGAGCCAGGCCATCCGGTGCGCGGCGTCCGGCAGCCGCAGCACGCCGAGGCTGAGGCTCTCCCGGTCCAGCGGCCCGCGCAGCACCAGGGCGTCCGAGGTGCCGCCGGTGCCCAGCTGCTCGGCGACATCCGCGGTCACCCGGGCGTTGGCCGTGGCGGTGGTCGCCAGCACGGGGACACCGGGCGGGAGGTCGCCGAGCATGGTGCGCAGCCGCCGGTAGTCGGGACGGAAGTCGTGACCCCAGTCGGAGATGCAGTGGGCCTCGTCCACGACCAGCAGGCCGGTCGCGGCGGACAGCTTGGGCAGTACCTGGTCGCGGAAGTCCGGGTTGTTGAGCCGCTCCGGGCTGACGAGCAGGACATCGACCTCGCCGGCCGCGATCTCGGCCTGGACGGCGTCCCACTCCTCGGTGTTGGAGGAGTTGATGGTGCGGGCGTGGATGCCGGCCCGGGCCGCGGCCTCCACCTGGTTGCGCATGAGCGCGAGCAGGGGCGAGACGATCACCGTGGGTCCGCTGCCTCTGGCCCGCAGCAGCGAGGTCGCCACGAAATACACCGCGGACTTGCCCCACCCCGTGCGCTGCACGACCAAGGCGCGGCGCCGCTCGGCGACCAGCGCCTCGATCGCCCGCCACTGGTCCTCGCGCAGCCGGGCCGCGCCCGTGGCATCCCCGACGAGCCGGGCGAGGACGGCGTCCGCCTGTGCCCGGAGATCCGCGTTGCTCGTGTGCTCCATGCGTCCCATACAACAGGACGGGACCGACAAGCGGGCGGACCACTGCCCCGGGCTGTGGACAACGGGACGGTTTTGTCGTGTCCCTGATTCGACTTGTCCACAGGCTCAACCGGAATCTCAAGATCCGCGAGATCGTCGGCGCATGACGAATCACAGCGAAACCACCGGACCGTTCGAAAACAGCGACATCTCGGGACAGGAGCCGCTCACCGGCCCGTCCGCACACGACACGCAGGTCACGCTGCGCACCCCCGCCGAGCTGGCCGACGCCCTGCCGTACCTCCTCGGCTACCGGCCGGAGGACAGCATGGTGCTGGTGGCTCTGCACGACAAGGAAGGCCGGGGCAGGTTCGGCGGCCGGGCCCGGCTAGGCATCCCGGCGAACGAGGAGGACTGGGAGGCGGCCGCACGCCAGCTGGCCCACGGTCTGATCACCGGCAGTGCACGGCGCGGCGCCCGGCCCGAACAGATGGTGGCCTACGTCTGCCAGGAACCGGCCCCGGGAGAGTCCGGCCGCGACGTCAAACGACGGCTCGAGCGGCTCGCCCACCTGCTGCGCACCCAGTGCGGCGAGCTCGACGTGCCGGTCATCGAGGCACTGTGCATCTCCGACGGCCGTTTCTGGTCGTACTGCTGCCCGATCGAGAGCTGCTGCCCCGAGGACGGCTCGCCGATGGGCCTGCCCGGCACCTCCGTCCTGGCCGCCGCGGCCACCTACGCCGGCATCCAGGTGCGCGGCACCCTCAGGGAGTTGCGTGCCAGGCTGCAGCCCTGGGAGACGACCGCGGCCCTGGAGCAGGAGCTCGCCCTGGACGCGGCCGGTATGAGCCTGGTGCCCCGCATTCTCGACGAGGCGTCCCGCGCCCGAGTGGCTGAGGAGACCCTGGACCTCGCCGAGCGGATCATCCACCGCTTCGCCGTCGCAGCACCGGTGTCCGGCACGCATCCGGCGGACCTGCGCGACGACCGCCTGCTCGCACACGACGAGGCGGCGACTTTGATCCTCGGGCTCCAGGACCGTACGACCCGCGACCGCGCGGCCGCGTGGATGGAGGGCGACGAGGCGGGACCGGCCCTCCGGCTCTGGCGGGCGCTGGCCCGCCGCTGCGTCGGACCCTACGGCGAGCACGCCGCGGCTCCGCTGACGCTGGCCGGCTGGGTCGCCTGGTCGACAGGTGACGAGTTGGAGGCCCGTGAGGCGCTGGCCATGGCACTGGGCGCGGATCCCGACTATCTGTTCGCCCGGCTGTTGCACCAGGCCTGCAACGAAGGCCTCGACCCGGAAGCGATCCGCCGCTGCCTGCGTGCGAACCGTGCGGATCGTGCGAGCTGCACGCCGGCGGAGACCGGCTCACGGTCGCACGCGGAGGAGAGGACGGCGCGGGCCGAACTCCCGGCAGGCGAAGAGGCGACAGCGGCCGCCCGAGCGGACGACCGGCTCGGAGCCGAAGCGGGCCGAGGGACGGGCACGCGTCGACGGCGTCGTGTGCGGCCTGCCGACGGCGGCGATGCCCCTCGCCCGGCCCGGACGGGCGGACGGCGGAGGCCGCCCGGTTCGCACCCCGGCCCGTCGGCGGCCGAATCCTCGAGCCCGGGCAGCCGTGGCCTGGGCAGCGCGCGCACGCGTGCGGCGGAACCGGGCGGCACCACGACCGGCGCAGCCCTGTCGAAGAACGACCGGCGCGAGCCCGAAGGGGAGGGGTGATCGCCGTGCGGGGGAGCGCGGGCGGCGGGTCCCTGGCCGAGCAGGTCCGCCCGAGGAAGGCGCCTGGCGTTTCGACGGAATCTGCGGGCAGCAGCGGCACCCACCCCCGGAGGCTGTTCCGGAACCGGCCTCGCGCGAGTCGAGGCGACCGTCCTGGCGGTGACGCACTTCCGGGCCGCTTGGCCGGCCGGGTCCATCGGCCGCCCCCGACCGCTCGGGGCGCCCGCGAGGGCCCATCTCGCCTCCTCGACTCCGTACAGACCGACCACCTCGCCCGGCTGTTCGGCGCCCCGGCCATGGATGCGGGCTGGGGACTGCGGGGCATCAGCGTCAAGGAGGTGGGACACAACCCGTTCGGTCACCGGACCGGAGCCGTCCGGGTCCACGACACCGCACTCGCCGTCACCGGACTGGCCGCGGCCGGCTACGAGAAGAAAGCCGGCGGCCTGCTGAGAGGACTCCTCGAAGCGGCGGAACACTTCGGCCACCGGCTGCCGGAGATGTTTGCCGGCACGCAGCGCTCCAACGGGAGCGCCCCCCTCCCGCACCCGGCTGCCTGCCGGCCGGCGGCCACCGCGGCGGCGTCCGCGATCATGATGCTCACCTCGCTCGCGGGCATCCGCCCCGACACCCCGCCCGAACGGTCACCCTGAGACCCGTGCGCAGCGCGCCGCTCGGTGAACTCGGCCTGACCGGGCTGCGCGTCGCCGGCGCCCCGTTCGCCGTGCGCATCAGCCGGCTGGGGCTGGCCATGGTCGAGGAGGCGGCGGACGGCCTGCTACTGGGAGTGTGACCTCGTACGACACCACAGAAGCGAAGAACAGGAGCCGGTCCTGCGCGCCGTACCGGAACGAAGCGGCACCACCGTCGATGCGCCCGGGGAAGGGAGTGTTTATCGTCAGGAAGACGACTATGATCGCGGCATGCCCTACGACCCGTCAGCCTTTCCGCCCTTTGCCGTCACCGTGGACCTGGTCGTGCTGACCGTGCGCCGCCATGCCCTGTGCGCGCTGGCGGTCCGCAGGGGCGAGCCTCCGTTCCAAGGGCGCTGGGCGCTGCCCGGAGGTTTCGTACGGGCCGACGAGGACCTCTCCCAGGCGGCGGCGCGCGAGCTCGCCGAGGAGACCGGGCTGTGTGCACACGACCCCTCCGCACCCGCCCAGGACAACGGGGCGCATCTCGAGCAGCTCGCCACCTACGGGGACCCCAAGCGGGACCCGCGCATGCGTGTGGTGAGCGTCGCGCACCTCGCGCTCGCGCCCGACCTGCCCGCCCCGCGTGCGGGAGGCGACGCCAGCAACGCGCGCTGGGCACCGGTGGAGGAACTGCTCCAGCAGGGCGGTTACGGCCGTGACGGCGAGCCCGTGGCGCCGCTCGCCTTCGATCACGCCCAGATCCTCGCCGACGGGGTCGAGCGGGCCCGGTCCAAGATCGAGTACTCGTCGCTGGCCACCGCGTTCTGCCCGAGCGAGTTCACCGTCGGCGAGTTGCGCCGGGTGTACGAGGCGGTGTGGGGGGTGGCCCTGGACCCGCGCAACTTCCACCGCAAGGTCACCGGAACCCCCGGATTCCTCGTCCCCACCGGAGGAACGACCACGCGCCAGGGGGGTCGGCCGGCGCAGCTCTTCCGGGCGGGCGGTGCCACCCTGCTCAACCCGCCGATGCTGCGCCCCGAGGTCTGAGGGGCGCAGGCGGCCGGCCGCCCGGTCGATCAGGTGGGCCGATCGTGCGGGCGCGGCGCCGCTTCCCCCGAATGGCGGACGTTGACCGGGTTGATCGGCACCACGTGTGGTACTGAACCGGTTGATACCCGAAAAAGAGGACATCACGCGCTATCTTGCTGCAGGTGATCCAGGCCTTCGGACTGACCAGCAATCCCCGCAAGGCGCACCCACCCGCCCTCGACGACGTCTCCTTCGAAGCGCGCCCGGGGCATGTCACCGTGCTCCTGGGAGCCGCCGGCGCGGGCAAGACGACGGCGCTCAGGCTGATGCTCGAGCTTCAACCGGGGCGTGGCATCACCTACTTCAGAGGTCGGCCGCTGCATCGGATCGCCCACCCCGCGCGGGAGGTCGGCGTGCTCCTCGGCGACGTGCCGGGGCATCCGGCCCGCTCGGTGCGCGGACATCTGCGCATGTTGTGCGCGGCGTCGGGACTTCCGGCGCGACGGGCCGACGAGGTCCTCGAAGTGCTCGGCCTCGTCAGCCTTCGTGAGGAACGCCTCGGCACGCTCTCGTGCGGGGTGGACCGCAGACTCGGCCTGGCCTGCGCCCTGCTGCCCGATCCGCACACGCTCGTCCTGGACGAGCCCGCCGCCGGTCTCTCCGCCCGTGAGGCGCAATGGCTGCACGGCACGCTGCGAGCCCACGCCGGCCAGGGTGGCACGGTGCTCTTCACCACGGCCGATCCCAAGGAGGCCGCGCGCACGGCCGACCGGGTCGTGACCCTCGACGGCGGCAGACTCGTCGCCGACCAGGCGGCCAGCGAATTCGCCCGCACCCGGCTGCGTCCGCGGGTGGCCGTCCGCAGTCCGCACGCAGCACGCCTCGCGGCCCTGCTCGCCAAGGAGGCCCGTACCGCGCGCCGGTCCGTCGAGGTCGTACGGGAGGGTGGCAATCGCCTTTCGGTGTACGGATCGACGACCGCCGATGTCGGCGAGACTGCCTTCCGCCACGGCATCCCCGTGCACCAACTCGCCGACGAGATCGGCGACATGGGGCCGGGATCCGGTGCCGGGATCGGAGTCTCGTCCGGGGAGGCGAGCGCCGAGGCGGCGAACGGGCCGCACGTGGACCTGGAACACGCCTGCACCGGTTCCTCGCCCGCGGAGGCCGAGCCGACGGTGCGCGGCTGGCCGACGGTGGAGCCGGGTGCCCCGGAGGTCGTCCTGGCGGCGTCCGTGTCCGGCATCCCGGCGCCCGGTTCGTCGTCGGCCGAACTCGCCGCCTCTGCGTCGGACGCATCCATGTCGGGGCAGTCCGCTGTGGCGCCTGGCCTCTCGTCGGGCGAGCCGGGCGCCACGGCGTCGGGTTCCGCGAGGAGGGATCGCGTCACCCTGCCCTTCGGGTTCTCGGTGGGGGAGCGGGCGAACGCCCCGGCGGACACGCCGGCGCCGTGGCGGGCCGTGCCCGGCGTCGTCTCGGGCGAGGAACCGTCGGCGGGCGAGCGGACCCAGGCCCCCAGCGGTGAACAGCCGTCGCTCGGCGAGGCGTCCAGGGCCAGGGCGGGAACGGAGCACACGCAGTCCACCCGGCGCGTACCGGCCGAGGCTGCGTCGCCGGACGACGCGGCCCCGGGAACCGGCGGGACGGCACACGGCGAGGTCGGCCCCGTCGGGGAGGACGCGCTCGACGGAGGTGCCGGAGGGGCGCCCGCCGAGGCGCTCGCGGGAGTCGACGGTGGCCGCACCGCCGACACGATGCCCACCCCGTCCGCCGGGCACGATGCGACCTCGGCGGCCCAGGAATCGCAGACCGGCGGCGTGAGCGCTGTGGCAGCGGGCATCTCCGCCCTGCGCACCCGCCTCCCCGGCGCCAGGAACCCCGGCGCCGGTCAGCCGCAGGCCACCCGCGCCGCCCGCCCCGACGGTGTACGTTCTCCCGATCCCCTGTCCCCCCTCCCGCCCCCCATCTGCGTCCGCCCCGCCCCCAGCCCGCTGCGCCCCCTTCGCTACGAGATCCGGCGCGCCACCGGCATCGGCGTCGGCTTCGTCACCTGCGGTTCCGTACTGGCGGCGTCCGCGCTCATCACCGTAGTGCTGGCCAGGATCGGGCACACGCCACAGGCGCGGCTGTTCGCCGCGTGGCCGCGGGAGCTGCCACTACCGCCCGCGGCGCTCGCGGCGGGGCTACTGGGTGCGCTGGCCTTCGGAGACGAGTTCCGCCACCCCGCCCTCGCCGCGGACCGCGGCACCGTGCCCCGCCGACTGGGACTGCTCACCGCGAAACTGCTCGTCTCCGGAGCCACCGCGGCCATGCTGGCCTTCCTCACCGTGGGCTGCGACGCCGAAGCGCTCTACATCGTCTACGGTCGGGAGCTCACGCAAGTTCCCCCGGACTGGCTCTCATTGGGCGCGAGTTGGTTCTGTCTGGTCGTCGGTTGCGCATGGGCGGGTGTGCTGGCGGCCGGTGTGTTCCGGTCCACCACGGGCGGCCTCGCCGCCGTACTCGCCGTACCCGTTGTCATCGACCCCCTCGTGCACAAGGTGATGCAGGGGCCCGCCCTGCGCCTGGCAGCCGGATTCCCGGTGCGGATGCGAGAGATCTTCCTGCCGCAGTGGCCCTTCGGCGGCGAGCGCTACCTGCTCGGGCTGGCGCGGGTGCTCGCCCAACCCGTGGGCAGCGCACTTGGGTTGTCGCTGTCGGCGCTGCTGTGCGCCTATCTCTACACGGCACTGCGCACCCGGCTCCGGTGACGAGCGTGCGTCCACTTCCGATCCCGCCGTGTGCACAACTCCCCGTGGAAAGGCCATTTCTTTCCGATAAGGCGTCAATTGCGACGGCGTGAGCGATCACCCTTTCGTGTGCTTTTCACCAAAGACCTTAAGGGAGTTGGAAGCGACGCCGACAAAGGATCCGTGAGTACCCTTGCGCACACCATGATGACCGCCGCCCGCTCCACCGACTCCGGTCTGGCCGGCCCGGGCGAACTCGACCGCTATCCCTACGCAGAGCCCCAGGTGGCCGAACGCGTCGGAGCGCCCTCCTGGGAGGGCGCGGATCCCGAGCTGGGCCGCGTCGGCCGGCGTGCCGCCGGCAGCCGCGGACGCGGCCTGCACGGCCAACTCGTTCAACAGCTGGGACAGATGATCGTCTCCGGCGACCTGGGTGCCGACCGCCCGCTGGTGCCCGAGGAGATCGGCCAGCGCTTCGAGGTCTCCCGCACCGTCGTCCGCGAGTCCCTCCGTGTCCTCGAGGCAAAGGGCCTGGTCAGTGCCCGCCCGAACGTCGGCACCCGCGTGCGTCCCGTCAGTGACTGGAACCTGCTCGATCCTGACATCATCGAGTGGCGGGCCTTCGGGCCCCAGCGCGACGATCAGCGCCGCGAGCTGAGCGAGCTGCGCTGGACGATCGAGCCGCTCGCCGCCCGCCTCGCCGCCGGCCACGGACGGGAGGACGTGCAGCAGCGCCTCTCTGACATGGTCGAGATCATGAGCCATGCCATGGCGCAGGGCGACGCGCTGACGTACTCGCGCGCCGACAACGAGTTCCACTCGCTGCTCATCCAGATCGCCGGCAACCGCATGCTGGAGCACCTCTCCGGGATCGTCTCGGCGGCCCTCCAGGTCTCCGGCGGTCCGGTCACGGGTTGTGACCGCCCGAACGAGGCGTCGCTCGCGCAGCACGCGCGGATTGTCGACGCGCTGGGCACCGGCGACGGCGCGGCCGCCGAGACGGCCATGCGTCAACTGCTCACGGTCCACCCCGAGGTCGAGCGCGTGGTGCCCGCCCCGCGCGAGCACTGACCCTCGCGGTCAGGGCGGTGCGGTCGCCGGTGTGCGGGGTCAGCCCGGTTCTCGTGGCACTCGTGTCGGCGCCGGGCTCGATGCCGGCCGCCGCTGGACCCCGCCGGACCCTGTGCGGTCCGGCGGGGTCCAGCGGCGCGAGGGGCCGCCGGGGTCATGCGCGCGATCGGGAGGGATGGCAATGGTGATCTCATTTGCCAGAATCTGACCGCTTTTGTCCGCTTACGGGGTGTGACTCGGGCCACGCAGATTGGGCGTAACGCTCGGGGAAACAGCGCGATGACCTAAGAGGTGACAGCCGCGGAGGGAATACGGACGCCATCACAGGCGCTGTGCATCTTCCCGGCCCCCGCCCGCGCCGTCGGCCCATCCCCAGGCCGGTGGTCGGCTCCTGTCCGCAGTGGACGGTGCCGGAAGCCGTTTTCCAACGTTCCGAGAGGTTGTTCGTGTCGGCCAGCACATCCCGTACGCTCCCGCCGGAGATCGCCGAGTCCGTCTCTGTCATGGCGCTCATTGAGCGGGGAAAGGCTGAGGGGCAGATCGCCGGCGACGATGTGCGTCGGGCCTTCGAAGCTGACCAGATTCCGGCCACTCAGTGGAAGAACGTACTGCGCAGCCTCAACCAGATTCTTGAGGAAGAGGGTGTGACGCTGATGGTCAGTGCCGCAGAGCCCAAGCGCACCCGCAAGAGCGTCGCAGCGAAGAGCCCGGCGAAGCGCACCGCCACCAAGACGGTCGCGGCGAAGACGGTGACGACGACGAGGAAGGCGACCGCCACCACGGACGCCCCCGCGGCGCCCGTCGCTCCGGCCGCAGCCGATTCCGCCGAGGAAGCCGCACCGGCCAAGAAGGCCGCGGCCAAGAAGACGACCGCCAAGAAGGCGGCCGCCAAGAAGACCGTCGCCAAGAAGACGGCGGCGGCGGCCAAGAAGACCACGGCCAAGAAGGACGACGCCGAGCTTCTCGAGGACGAGGTTCTCGAGGACACCAAGGTCGCCGACGAGCCCGAGGGTGCCGAGAACGCCGGCTTCGTCCTGTCCGACGAGGACGAGGACGACGCGCCCGCGCAGCAGGTCGCCGCGGCCGGCGCCACCGCCGACCCGGTCAAGGACTACCTGAAGCAGATCGGCAAGGTCCCCCTGCTCAACGCCGAGCAGGAGGTCGAGCTCGCCAAGCGCATCGAGGCGGGTCTGTTCGCCGAGGACAAGCTGGCCAACGCCGACAAGCTGGCGCCGAAGCTCAAGCGCGAGCTGGAGATCATCGCCGAGGACGGCCGCCGCGCCAAGAACCACCTCCTGGAGGCCAACCTCCGTCTGGTGGTTTCCCTGGCCAAGCGCTACACCGGCCGCGGCATGCTCTTCCTGGACCTCATCCAGGAGGGCAACCTCGGTCTGATCCGCGCGGTCGAGAAGTTCGACTACACCAAGGGCTACAAATTCTCCACGTACGCCACCTGGTGGATCCGTCAGGCCATCACCCGCGCCATGGCCGACCAGGCCCGCACCATCCGTATCCCGGTGCACATGGTCGAGGTCATCAACAAGCTCGCGCGCGTGCAGCGCCAGATGCTCCAGGACCTGGGCCGCGAGCCCACCCCGGAGGAGCTGGCCAAGGAGCTCGACATGACCCCGGAGAAGGTCATCGAGGTCCAGAAGTACGGCCGCGAGCCCATCTCGCTGCACACCCCGCTGGGTGAGGACGGCGACAGCGAGTTCGGTGACCTCATCGAGGACTCCGAGGCCGTCGTCCCTGCCGACGCCGTCAGCTTCACGCTCCTGCAGGAGCAGCTGCACTCGGTTCTGGACACCCTGTCCGAGCGCGAGGCCGGCGTCGTCTCCATGCGGTTCGGTCTCACCGACGGTCAGCCGAAGACCCTCGACGAGATCGGCAAGGTGTACGGCGTGACGCGTGAGCGCATCCGCCAGATCGAGTCCAAGACCATGTCGAAGCTGCGCCACCCGTCGCGTTCCCAGGTGCTGCGCGACTACCTCGACTAGGTCACGGTCGTACGAGCACGAAGGCCCGGCTCCCCTCGCGGGAGCCGGGCCTTCGTGCTGCGCGCGAGCCCGAAGTGGATCACTCTGGGTGTTCCGGCATCACCCGAGAGTGAGGAGCCTGCATGCACCGTACCGTTGCCCAGGCACTGATCCGGCCACTGGCCCTGGCGGCCGCCGTGGCCGCCATACCCCTGGTGAGCGCGGCTCCCGTGGCCGCCGACAGCGTCGTGGTCGGCGGCTTTCCGATAGACGTCTCGCAGGCCCCGTGGACGGTCGCACTGTCCAGCCGTGACCGGTTCGGAGGTACCCGGGCGGGCCAGTTCTGCGGCGGCGTGGCGGTAGCGCGTACGGCGGTGCTCACCGCGGCCCACTGTCTGGCCGAGGACGTCCTCGGGGCGCCCCCGAACCGGGTGCGCGACTTCCGGGTCATCGCGGGCCGCACCGATCTGCTGTCGGGTGAGGGGCAGGAGGTCTCCGTGCGCGACGCATGGGTCAATCCGGGGTACGACACCGGGACCAACGCCGGCGACTTCGCCGTACTCACCCTTGCCAAGCCGCTGCCGCAGAGCGCGGTCATCGGCATGGCCGGCGCAGGCGATCCGGCCTACACGCCGGGCACGCAGGCCACGGTCTCCGGATGGGGCGACACGACGGGCGGGGGCGGCTATGCGCGCCGGCTCCATGCCGCACGCATGCGCGTGCTGCCCGACGACCTCTGCGCCCGCGCCTATCCGGGCGGTCCCGACGGCACCTACCGGCCCGACAGCATGCTCTGCGCCGGGGAGGCCGGCGGGGGCCCGGACGCCTGCCAGGGGGACAGCGGCGGGCCGCTGGTGGCGCAAGGCCGGCTGATCGGTCTCGTGTCATGGGGGAGCGGCTGTGGCAGGCCGGGCAGTCCTGGCGTGTACACGCGCGTCTCCAGCGTCTCCAGCGTCGTGAGAGCGCTGGAGGCGGCCTCACAGAGCCGCGAGCCCCAAGGACGCTCCTGACGCGTCGGCACCGGGATATGAGCACGGGCGGCCGCTCCTGGACAGGAGCGGCCGCCCGTTCACCGGCCTGTACCGGGGCTGGCTCGTCGTGTGTGCGAGATTCAGCGCTCTTCTTCGGAAGCGGTGCCCGGAGCGGACGTCAGCCGCTCCGTCTCGTCCTGTATCTCAGCGGCGATCTTCTTGAGTTCCGGCTCGAACTTGCGACCGTGGTGGGCGCAGAAGAGCAGTTCTCCGCCGCTGAGCAGGACGACGCGCAGGTATGCCTGGGCGCCGCAGCGGTCGCAGCGATCGGCGGCCGTCAACGGGCTCGCGGGGGTCAGAACAGTAGTCACGTCGCCTCTTCTCTAGCTCGACGAGCTGTCGTACCAGGGTCAACATCCAACCAGCCCGAAAACGTTCCCGCTCGTGGCTTTTCCTCGAAAAAATCTTCCGGGGCGGCTGTCTGCTGCCGGTTGGCGGCGAATGTGCCGTAGTGCGTCTCTTGGGGTGCTTACGGTTTCGCGCAGTGTTGTGTTTCGGTCCTCCAGGCCGGGTTGCCTGTTGTTCAGGAGGACGTGCCCGGAGCCTAAATGGTTCATGCCTCCAAGGGAACGTGATATGTACTTCACTCCATCGAGGGATCGAACATGCATGCGAGCCTGGACTAGTCTGAGTTCTCGACGAGGGTGGCGTTACACCGGCCCTACCAGGCCTCGGTACCCTCTGAGCGGCGACCGAAGCCGTCCCCTTACCCAGTAGGGGGCCAACTGAAATTCAGCGAGGAGCGAACCGCGTGACCGCCGACACGTCCGTGCCGTCCACAGCGCTGCTGGCAGGAGCAGACCGGGACGGTTCCAACTACACCGCGCGGCACCTGCTCGTCCTCGAGGGCCTCGAGGCCGTGCGCAAGCGCCCGGGCATGTACATCGGATCGACCGACAGCCGCGGTCTGATGCACTGCCTGTGGGAGATCATCGACAACTCCGTGGACGAGGCCCTCGCGGGCGTCTGCGACCGCATCGAGGTGATCCTCCACGACGACGGTTCCGTGGAGGTGCGCGACAACGGCCGCGGCATCCCTGTGGACGTCGAGCCCAGGACCGGCCTGTCCGGCGTCGAGGTCGTCATGACCAAGCTGCACGCCGGCGGCAAATTCGGCGGCGGTTCGTACGCCGCCTCCGGCGGTCTGCACGGCGTCGGCGCCTCCGTGGTCAACGCCCTCTCCGCCCGCCTCGACGTCGAGGTGGACCGCGGCGGCCACACGCACTCCGTCAGCTTCCGCCGTGGCGTGCCCGGGGCCTTCGCGGCCGACGGCGCCGACGCGAAGTTCGAGGCCAAGAGCGGCCTGCGCAAGACCAAGAAGATCCCCAAGACCCGTACCGGCACGCGCGTGCGGTACTGGGCCGACCGGCAGATCTTCCTCAAGGACGCCAAGCTCTCCCTGGAGAACCTGCACCAGCGCGCCCGGCAGACCGCCTTCCTGGTACCGGGTCTGACGATCATCGTGCGCGACGAGTTCGGCCTGGGCGAGGGTGGCAGCAAGGGCGAGGAGTCGTTCCGCTTCGACGGCGGCATCAGCGAGTTCTGCGAGTACCTGGCGGGTGACAAGCCCGTCTGCGACATCCTCCGCTTCTCGGGCAAGGGCACTTTCAAGGAGACCGTCCCCGTCCTCGACGAGCACGGCCAGATGACCCCCACCGAGGTCACCCGTGAACTGGGCGTCGACATCGCGCTGCGCTGGGGCACCGGCTACGACACCACCATCCGGTCCTTCGTCAACATCATCGCCACCCCCAAGGGCGGCACCCACGTCTCCGGCTTCGAACAGTCCGTGACGGGTGTGTTCAACGACGTGCTGCGCGCCAAGAAGCTGCTGCGGGTGGCCGAGGACAACATCGTCAAGGACGACGCCCTCGAGGGCCTCACCGCCGTCGTGACCGTGCGCCTGGCCGAGCCGCAGTTCGAGGGCCAGACCAAGGAGGTCCTGGGCACCTCGGCGGCCCGCCGCATCGTGAACAACGTGGTCACCAAGGAGCTCAAGGCTTTCCTGACCAGCACGAAGCGGGACGCCGCCGCGCAGGCCCGGGTCGTCATGGAGAAGGTCGTGGCCGCCGCCCGCACGCGCGTCGCGGCCCGCCAGCACAAGGACGCCCAGCGCCGGAAGACCGCCCTGGAGTCCTCGTCCCTGCCGGCGAAGCTCGCCGACTGCCGCAGCGACGACGTCGACCGCAGCGAGCTGTTCATCGTCGAGGGCGACTCCGCGCTCGGTACGGCCAAGCTGGCCCGGAACTCCGAGTTCCAGGCGCTGCTGCCGATCCGCGGCAAGATCCTCAACGTGCAGCGGTCGTCGGTGACGGACATGCTCAAGAACGCCGAGTGCGGCGCGATCATCCAGGTCATAGGAGCGGGCTCGGGCCGCACCTTCGACATCGATCAGGCCCGCTACGGCAAGATCATCATGATGACCGACGCCGATGTGGACGGCTCCCACATCCGCTGCCTGCTGCTCACGCTGTTCCAGCGCTACATGCGGCCGATGGTCGAGGCCGGCCGGGTCTTCGCCGCGGTGCCGCCGCTGCACCGCATCGAGATCGTCCAGCCGAAGAAGGGCCAGGACAAGTACGTCTACACGTACTCCGACCGCGAGCTGCGGGACAAGCTGATGGAGTTCCAGAGCAAGGGCATCCGGTACAAGGACTCCATCCAGCGGTACAAGGGTCTGGGCGAGATGGACGCCGATCAGCTGGCCGAGACCACGATGGACCCGCGTCACCGCACGCTGCGCAGGATCAACCTGTCCGACCTGGAGGCCGCCGAGCAGGTCTTCGACCTGCTGATGGGCAACGACGTGGCGCCGCGCAAGGAGTTCATCTCCAGCTCGGCTGCGACGCTGGACCGGTCGCGCATCGACGCGTAGCCGCTGCGCTGTGCCTCGGCCGATTCGGTTGGCCTCGGACGGGCTGAACCGGGCAGCCGGGGCGGGTGACGGGGGTAGGTGACCGGCGGAGGGGGACGGTGGTCTGCCTCCGCGGGTCCTGTGCTCCTGGGGCCCCGTGGTCCTGGTCGGTCGGCCGGCCTTTTCTGCGGTCGCCCGGGGCCTTCTGCGGTGGCCTGTGGGCTCCGGGGTTGGTCAGGTGGGCTTTCGCCGCTTGACGGATGGCCTTCTTCGCGGCCGCTTGCGGCGGGCCACGGTCGGGACGCGGCAGCCCGCGCCTTCGACCGCGACGGCCGGTCGCCGACGCCACATCCTGCCGCCCACTGACGCCACATCCTGCCGCCCACTGGCGACGTCGGCTTCACTGTCGGCGTGCGTGGGCTGGTCGTGCTGGGCCTGGCGGGGCGAGATACTGGCGGGCCGTACAGGCCCTGCTCCCGCGGGACCGGACCCGGCCTGATCCCGTCGGGCCGGACAAGGCTCGGTCCGGCGGGCCGGGTGTGGGACGGGGTCACGGGGGCTCGCGGACGCTTGCGTCAGCCCCCTCCATCCCAGGTATTCCAGGCCTATCCCAAGCCGAGTCATCGCGAGAGTTGCGTGGGCCGACGCTTCTGACGGGTGCCCGCCAAACGTGGTGCCGGGCTCCGCGGCCACCCCGCCACCGGCACTGTCGGCCAGGAGCCCGCGCCTCTCCCCGTCAGTGGGCGAAACCCCGGCCCTGACCGACCTCCGCCTCCGCCTCCGCCCGGCGCGGTATCCACCCGCGATCCACCCGCGGGATCTACACCCGTGGGTGGAGAAGACCCGCTCCGGGATTCCACCCGTGATCCACCCCGGCTCCGATCCTCCGACCTGCGCTTTTCCGTAGCTTCGTAGGTGTCGGCAGCACCCGCTCCCGACGGCACCTTCTCGCTCACGGAGGCTTTGATGTCCGGGCTCGTCAACGCGCTGGTGATCGTGGCCGTCGCCGCCATGGTGATCGTGCGGCAGTTCCGCGCCCGCGCGATCAACACCGACCGGCGCTGGTGGCTGATCCCCGTGGTCCTCGCCGTCGTGGCGTTGCGCGAGCCCGGCATCCTCGACGTCCACCACCGTGCGGAATCCGCCGTGCTGCTCGCGGTGGAGCTGTTCATCGGTGTGGCCACGGGCGCCGGCTGGGCATGGACGACCCGCATCTGGACGGAACCGGACGGCGCCGTGTGGACCAAGAGCACCAAGGCGAGCGTTGCGGTATGGATCGTGGGCATAGCGCTGCGCATCGGTGTCTACGCCGTCGGCGCCGTGCTCGGCCTGCGCCAGGACAGCTCCGCCCTGATGTGCGCTCTCGCAGCCACTCTGCTGGTCCGCGGCGGAATTCTGGTCTGGCGGGCGCAGTCCCTCGGCACCGCGAACGACCCCGCCCCGGCGTACGGTGACGGCATGCGGTCGGTCAGGAGGGAGCGCGCGTGAAGGAGAACGCCTGGACGCGCTGGCCGTCACGGGAGGCGCTCGGCCGCCAGGGAATCTCCCGGCCCCGGCGTTTGATCGCCTGGTCCATCAGGTGCCTGGTGATCGGCATGCTCCTGTGGGGCGCGTACAACCAGAGACACGTCGGCCTCTGGGGCGGACTCGCTGCGATGGCCGGGGTCCTCGTCGCTGCTCTCCTTGCCTGGGCCTTCTTCAGGACCACCTACCAGCACCGGCTGGTGCCCTCCCTGACGCTGATGGGCGCACTCGTGGGCGTGGCGGTCGCCGCCGAGACCACGGGGTTCAGAGGACCGGCCCTCGTGATCTGGTGCGGCTGCGGGATCGCCGCCCTGGAACGGCTGCCTCTCGCGGCCGCGGCTCCGGTGACCACGGTGGGCCTGGCCGCGTACGCCGCATTCAACAACGACGTCTGGCTGACCACGGCCGCCTCGGTCGCGGGCATGGCCCTCGCCGGCTACGTCCTGCGGCTGGACGCCGAGGCGCGCGGCCACGCGCAGCAACTGCTCGCCCAGGAGCGCGCCGCCCGGGCCGCCGAGGCCGAGTCCGCGGCGCTGGCCGAGCGTGCCCGCATCGCACGGGAGATCCACGACGTGCTGGCCCACAGCCTCTCGGCGCAGCTGGTGCACCTGGAGGCGGCTCGGCTGCTGATCGAGAAAGGCGCGGACCGTGACCGCATCCTGGAGCGGGTGGTGGCCGCCCGGGGCATGGCCCGCGACGGACTCGCCGAGACCCGGCAGGCCCTGTCCGCGCTGCGGGGCGAGCTGACTCCGCTGGAGGACTTCCTGAGCGAACTCGTCAGCGGGGCCGACGGCGCCGAGGTCACCGTGACGGGTGAGCGCAGACCCCTGCCGGCCGAGGCCTCCCAGGCCGTGCGCAGGGTCGCCCAGGAGGCGCTGACGAACGTGCGCAAGCACGCTCACGGCGCCAAGGTGCACCTGCGGCTCGACTACAGCGAGCACGAAGTGACGCTGGACGTTCGGGACACGGGCGGGCGGCCGGGCGAACTCACGGGATCCGGAGCCGGGTACGGTCTGCTGGGTATGCGCGAGCGGGCCGAACTGCTGGGCGGCTCACTGGACGCGCGGCCCGAGGAGGAGGGGTTCGTGGTGACGCTGAAGGTACCCGTATGACGGAGACGGAGGGGGAGAAGAAGCCCGCACGTGTGGTGGTCGCCGACGACCAGACCGTCGTCCGGGAGGGCATCGTGATGCTGCTCGGGCTGCTGCCCGGGGTGGAGGTCGTGGGTGCCGCGGGAGACGGTGAGGAGGCGGTGCGGCTGGTCGGGGAACTGGCCCCGGACGTGGTCCTGATGGATCTCAGGATGCCCCGCTGTGACGGTGTGGAGGCCACCCGGCGGATCCGCGCCCAGTACCCCGGGACCCAGGTCGTGGTGCTCACCACGTACGCGGACGACGAGTCGCTGTTCCCCGCGCTGCGCGCCGGCGCCCGGGGGTATCTGACCAAGGACGCGGGCGGTGACGAGATCGTGCGTGCCGTGGAGAGCGTGCTGTCGGGGGAAGCAGGTCTGGCGCCCAGTGTCCAGCGCCGGTTGCTGGAGCGGCTGTCACAGCCCGAGCCCGGCCCGCCGGCGACCGTCGAGGCGCCGCCCGACGGACTGACCGCGCGGGAGACCGAGGTGCTGCTGCTGATCGCCGAAGGGCTCAGCAATCAGGAGATCGCCCGCAAGCTGCACGTGTCGACCGCGACCGTGAAGACACACATCAACAACCTCTTCTCCAAAACGGGCCTCAAGGACCGGGCGCAGGCGGTGCGTTACGCCTACAGCAAGGGGCTGGTACGGCCGCCCACGCAGTGACTCACCTGATGGGGTGAAGAGCCGGAGGAAGAAGAGTCAGGGATCTTCCCGATCTGTCCATCCTTGGGCATGCAGTCAAGCAATGGCCGTGCCCGAGGCATGGGGGACGGTCCCGAGAGTTCGTCCGAGAACCGGCAAGACCACGGCGCCCCCGCCCGCGACGTGACGTACGAAGACCCTTGGTACGACGCACTGGCCTCCGGCTGGGGCGAGCTGGAAGGCACCGGCGTTTCGGCGCCGGCGGTGCCACCCGCTCCCCGGGAGCGGAGCGGAGCGGCGGTCCGGGCACGCGATGTGTACGTCGAGGTGCAGCGCAGCGCGGCCTTTCAGGAGGTGCGCACCAGGTACCGGCGGTTCGTCGTGCCGGGAGTCGCCGCCTTCCTCGCCTGGTACGTGGGCTATGTGGTCACCGCCACGACCGCACCGGGGCTCATGGCCCGGCCCGTGGCGGGAGCGGTGAACGTGGCCATGCTGGCCGGGCTCGGACAGTTCCTCACCACGTTCCTGCTGACCTGGGCCTACGCCCGGCACGCGCGGCTGCGCCGGGACCGGGCGGCGCTGGAACTGCGCTGGGACACCCAGGAACTGACCCGCGAAGCGCGGGGAGGTGCCTCATGACCGGTGATCATCAGACGCTGGCGCTGCTGTTGTTCAGTGGTTTCGTGGCCGTCACCCTCGGGATCACGACGTGGGTGAGCCGTCGCCGGCGTGGTTCGGTGGAGGAGTTCTACGCCGGAGGGCGGCTGTTCTCTCCCATGGAAAATGGTTTTGCCATCGCGGGTGACTACATGTCGGCCGCCTCCTTCCTCGGCGTCACCGGGCTCATCGCGCTGTATGGGTACGACGGGATGCTGTACGTCGTGGGATTCCTGGTGGCCTGGCTGGTCGTGCTGTTCCTGGTGGCCGAACTGGTGCGCAACTGCGGGCGGTTCACCCTGGCCGACGTGGTGGCCGCGCGGATGAGCGAACGGCCGGTGCGGATCGCCGCGGGAACGTCCTCGGTCACGGTGTCCGTTCTGTATCTGGTGGCGCAAATGGTCGGCGCGGGCAGTCTGGTGGCGCTGCTGCTGGGGCGGACGAGCGGGGCCGCCCAGGACTGGGCGGTCATCGGGGTCGGCGCGCTCATGGTGATCTATGTGTCGTTGGGAGGGATGCGGGCCACCACCTGGATCCAGATCGTGAAGGCGGTCCTGCTGCTGAGCGGCACGATCGCGCTGACCGTCCTCGTCCTGCTCCGCTTCCACGGCGACGTCGACCGCCTGCTGCTCACGGCCGCGGACCGCAGCGGTCACGGAAGGGCGTTCCTGGCGCCGGGCCTGAAGTACGGCGGGACCTGGACCGCCCGCCTCGACTTCATCAGCCTGGGACTCGCCCTCGTACTGGGCACCGGGGGACTGCCGCACATCCTGTCCCGCTTCTACACCGTGCCCACCGCGCGGGCCGCCCGCCGTTCCGCCGTGTGGTCCATCGGGCTGATCGGCGGCTTCTACCTGATGACGATCGTCCTCGGCTTCGGGGCGGCCGCGGTGGTGGGCACGGACGCGGTGCGCGGTTCGAACGCGGCCGGGAACACGGCGGTACCGCTGCTCGCTCTCGATCTGGGCGGTGGCGCGGGCTCCACCGGGGGCACGGTGCTGTTCGCGGTCGTCGCGGCCGTCGCCTTCGCCACGATCCTCGCCGTGGTCGCCGGTATCACCCTCGCCTCCTCGGCGTCGGTGGCGCACGACCTGTACGCGTCGCTGCGGCGCTCGCGCGGCAAGGCGCGCAGCGAGGTGGCGGTGGCGCGCTGGGCGGCGGTCGGCATCGGTGTCGTGGCGATCGCGCTCGGGCTGCTGGCCCGTGACCTCAATGTCGCCTTCCTCGTCGGCCTCGCCTTCGCCGTCGCCGCCTCGGCGAACCTCCCGGTGCTGCTGTACTCGCTGTTCTGGCGCGGCTTCACCACCCGGGGCGCGATGTGGGCCGTATACGGCGGGCTGGTCCCGGCGCTCGGACTGGTGCTGCTCTCCCCGGTGGTGTCCGGCAGCCCCACCTCGCTGTTCCCGGACGTCGACTTCCAGTACTTCCCGCTGCAGAACCCGGGCATCGTCTCCATCCCGCTCGGCTTCCTCGCCGGCTGGCTCGGCACCATCACCTCCGAGGAGGTCGCGGACGAGGCCAGGTACGCGGAGACGGAGGTTCGGTCGCTGACCGGCGCCGGTGCCGTGTAGCCGGTCACCAGCGGCTCGTACGGGCCGCTACGGCGCCACCCAGGCGTACCGGTGTTCCGGCCGGCCGGTGTCGCCGTACTTCAGGGAGAGCCGGAGCCGGCCGGCCTGTTCCAGGTGGCGGAGATAGCGCTGGGCCGTGGAACGGCTCAGGCCGGTCCTGGCGGCCACCTCGTGGGCGGACAGCGGCTGGGCGGCGTGGTGCAGGACGCCACAGATCAGATCGGTCGTGGGCTCCGAGTGGCCGCTCGGGAGGCCGGGCGCGGACGGTGCGGGAGACGTCCGCAGCGCACCGAAGATCCGGTCCACCTGCTCCTGCCCCGTCAGGCCGCGGCCGCCGACCCGGTCCACCGTGCGCCGCAGCGCGGCATAGGAGTCCAGGCGGGTGCGCAGGGCGGCGAAGGTGAAGGGTTTGACCAGGTAGTGCAGGGCGCCCAGGCGCATCGCCTGCTGGACGGTCGTCACATCGCTGGCCGCGGTGATCATGATGACGTCGGTGCCGTGGCCCTGCTCCCGCATGCGGTGCACGAGGTCGAGACCCGTCTGGTCCGGCAGATAGTGGTCGAGCAGGACCAGGTCGATGGTGCCTCGTTCGACGGCGGCCAGGGCCTGGGCAGCGCTGTGCGCGCGGGCGCTCACCCGGAAGCCGGGAACCTTCCCCACGTACTTGGCGTTTATCTCGGCGACGCGGAAGTCGTCGTCCACGACCAGGACGTCAATCATCAGGCCTCTCCTTCAAGGCCGCCGGGCGTTAAGCCCGTGTTTCGGCTCCGCAGTTGTAGCGCGAGCAAAAAGAGCACAACAGGCTCTTGCGAGCAAAAGAACGGCTTGCGCTCACAAGACTCCTGCTGTGGCCGGGGCCACACCTACCGTCCCGGGCCATGAGCGCACACACCAGCCCCGCCATCGAGCTGCGGGGCGCTAGCAAGATCTTCAGAACCCCGTCAGGGGGACTGCACACAGCCGTGCGCGGTCTGGACCTCACCGTCGAGCGCGGTGAGTTCGTGGCCGTGGTCGGCCCGACCGGCTGCGGCAAGTCCACCACGCTGACGCTGGTCAGCGGTCTGGAGGAGCCCACCGAGGGCGAGGTGCTGGTGGCCGGCGAGCCGGTCGAGGGCGTCGGCGACAAGGTCGGCTTCGTCTTCCAGCAGGACGCCACCTTCCCCTGGCGCACGGTCCTGTCGAACGTCATGGCCGGCCCCCGCTTCCGGGGCGTGCCGAAGGCCGAGGCCAAGGAGAAGGCCCGGGAGTGGCTGGCCCGTGTCGGCCTCGCCGCCTTCGAGGACCGTTACCCGCACCAGCTCTCCGGCGGTCAGCGCAAGCGCGTGGCGCTTGCCGCCACGTTCGTCAACGACCCCGAGATCCTGCTGATGGACGAACCGTTCTCGGCGCTGGACGTGCAGACCCGGGCACTGATGTCGGACGAACTGCTGGAACTGTGGGAGGGCACGGGCGCCTCCGTCGTCTTCGTCACCCACGACCTGGAGGAGTCCATCGCGCTCGCGGACAAGGTCGTCGTGATGACCGCCGGACCCGCGACCGTGAAGCAGGTCTTCGAGATCGACCTGCCCCGGCCGCGCAAGGTGGAGTCGGTGCGACTGGAGCCGCGGTTCATCGAGATCTACCGCGAGATCTGGGAGTCCCTCGGCGAAGAGGTCCGCATCACCCGCGAGAGGGGTGCCGCCCATGTCGCCTGACGTCATGCCCGAGGCCCGGGTTGCGCGGACCATGACCAAGCCCGGCAACAAGACGGAACGCACGCAGTCACGCGCGCGTGCTGCCCGCAGACGCAAGGTCGTCGTCCTGGGCGCCCGCGTGCTGCTCCTGGTCGCCGTCCTCGGCCTGTGGGAGATGCTCTCCCGGGACAAGATCATCGATCAGTTCAACTTCTCGATGCCCTCGAAGATCTGGGAGCAGATCTCGACCTGGGTGATGCACGGGACCGCCCAGGGCTCCCTCGGCGAGCAGATCTGGGCCACGGTTCAGGAGGCGCTGCTCGGCTGGGTGCTCGGTGTGGTCGCAGGTGTCGTGTTCGGCATCGCCCTCGGGCGGATCACCTTCCTCGCCGATGTCCTTGGTCCATACATCAAGGTGCTCAACTCGATACCCAGGATCGTCCTTGCCCCGATCTTCGTGATCTGGTTCGGACTCGGTCCCGCCTCCAAGGTCGCGTCGGCCGTCGTGCTGGTGTTCTTCCCGGTGTTCTTCAACGCCTTCCAGGGCGCCCGTGAAGTCGACCGCAACCTGGTCTCCAACGCCCGGATCCTCGGCGCGAGCGACCGCAGGGTGACGCTCCAGGTCGTCATCCCGTCGGCCACCTCGTGGATCTTCACCAGCCTCCACGTCAGCTTCGGCTTCGCCCTCATCGGCGCCATCGTCGGCGAGTACATCGGCGCGACGAAGGGCATCGGCCTGCTCGTCGCGCAGTCGCAGGGCACCTTCAACGCGGCCGGCGTCTACGCCGCGATGGTCATCCTCGCCGCCGTCGCCCTCGTCGCCGAGGGGCTGCTCACCTTCGCCGAGCGCCGCATCTTCCGGTGGAAGCCGGCGGGCTCCGACAGCTGAACACTCCCGAGCCACCCCGCTATCGAACGCCTTTCCGAGCCACCCCCCTTTCCCCGCACCGCCCTCTCACAAGGACGTGAACCGCCATGCGCAAGTCCGCCAGATACACCACCCTGGCCGCCGCCGGTCTGCTCGCCCTCTCCTCCCTCACCGCCTGTGCCAATGACGCGGCGAGCACCGCCTCGGCAGGTTCCGGCAGCAAGGGTGACGGCAAGGGCACGAAGGTCAAGATCATGGTCGGTGGCCTGGACAAGGTCATCTACCTGCCCGCGATGCTCACCCAGCGGCTCGGCTACTTCGATGCCGAGGGCCTCGACGTGGAGCTGCTGAGCGAGCCCGCCGGCGTCCAGGCCGAGACCGCGCTCGTCTCCGGCCAGGTGCAGGGGGCGGTCGGCTTCTACGACCACACCCTCGACCTGCAGACGAAGGGCAAGGCCGTCGAGTCCGTCGTGCAGTTCTCTCAGGCGCCCGGCGAGGTGGAGATCGTCTCCAACAAGGCGGCCGGCAACATCACTTCGCCCAAGGACTTCAAGGGGAAGAAGCTCGGCATCACCAGCCTCGGTTCCTCGACCGACTTCCTCACCAAGTACCTCGCGGTCAAGAACGGTGTGAAGATCAATGAGTTCAGCCCGGTCGCCGTCGGCGCTGGACCGACCTTCATCGCCGCTCTCCAGCAGGGCTCCATCGACGCCGGCATGACGACGGACCCGACCGTCGCCAACGTCCTCGACAAGAAGCTCGGCAAAATCCTCCTCGACATGCGGACGCCGGAGGGTTCCCAGGAGGCGTTCGGCGGCCCGTACCCGTCGTCGAGCCTGTACATGCAGACGGACTGGGTCAACAGCCACAAGGACACCGTCCAGAAGTTGGCCAATGCATTCGTCAAGACGCTCACGTGGATGTCCACCCACAGCGCGGACGAGATCGCGGCCAAGATGCCCGCCGACTACTCCCAGGGCGACAAGGCGCTCTACGCCGAGGCGATCAAGAGCTCGCTGCCGATGTTCACCAAGGACGGCGTGATGCCCGCCGACGGCCCGGGGACCGTCGAGAAGGTCCTCAAAGCGTTCAACCCCAGCATCAAGAACACCAAGGTGGACCTGAGCAAGACGTTCACGACCGAATTCGTCGAGAAGGCCGCCAAGTGACGTCCGCTCGCTGAAGCCCGCTCAGACGCGGGTCGCCCACACGTAACGGTGTTCGGGGCGGCCCGCGTCGCCGTACTTGAGGGTCAGCCGCGCCCGCCCGGTGCGCTCCAGGAGCTTCAGATACCGCTGGGCCGTCTGCCGGCTCACCCCCGTCCGCTCGGCGATCTCCTGCGCGGACACCGGACCCTCGGCGTTCATCAGCGACTGGCGCACCAGCTCGGCGGTCGTCGGGGAGTGCCCCTTGGGCAGCCCCGGCTCCGAGGGCGCGGACAGGGCGCCGAAGATGCGGTCCACCTGCGCCTGTTCGGCCTCGCCGCCGCCGTCCAGCGTGCGCCGCAGCTGTGCGTACGCCTCCAGCTTGGCGCGCAGACCGGCGAAGGCGAACGGTTTCACCAGGTACTGCAGCGCACCCTGGCGCATCGCGGCCTGCACGGTCGACACGTCCCGCGCCGCCGTCACCATGATCACGTCGGCCTGGTGGCCGCGCCGGCGCATCTCCCGGACGACCGCGAGACCGGTGTCGTCGGGCAGGTAGTGGTCCATGAGGACCAGGTCCAGCCGGGGCAGTGTCTCCACCTGCCGCAGCGCCTCGGCGGCGCTGTGCGCCTCGCCGGCCACACGGAACCCCGGCACCTTCGCCACGTACGCGGCGTTGACCCGGGCGACGCGCGAGTCGTCGTCCACGACCAGGACCTCGATCATCGGGTCTCCTCCTCGGTGACGGCAGCGGGCGCGAGGGACTTCTCCGGCACCGCGGGGCGAAGCTCCGGCTCGGTCAGCGCCTCCGGCAGAACCACGGTGAACTCCGCGCCGCCGCCCGCCGCCTCGTCCACCGTCGCGCTTCCGCCCTGCCGTTGGGCGAGCCGGCTCACCAGCGAGAGCCCGAGGCCCCGTTTGCCGTGCGCGGGCGGCTTCTTGGTGGACCACCCCTCCGTGAAGATCAGCTCCCGCTGGTCCGCCGGGATCCCGGGGCCCGTGTCCCGCACCCTGAGGACGACCGTACGGCCCTCGGTGCGCAACTCGACCTCCACGCGCGCGTGGAGCGTGCCGGCGACCGCGTCGAGGGCGTTGTCCACCAGGTTGCCCACGACCGTGACCAGACCCCGCGGATCGATGAGCCGGTCGGGCAGCCTGGTGTGCTCGGACACCCACAGCGCGACTCCGCGCTCGGCGGCGACGGTCGCCTTGCCGACCAGCAGCGCGGCGAGCAGGGGATCCTGGATCTTCTCGGTGACCTGCTCGGCGGTGGCCCGGTGGTCGCCGACCACCTCGCCGACGAACTCCACGGCGTCGTCGTACATCTCCAGTTCCAGCAGCCCGAGCAGGGTGTGCATGCGGTTGGCGTGCTCGTGGTCCTGGGCGCGCAGGGCGTCGATCAGCCCGCGCGTGGAGTCCAGTTCGCGCCCCAGCTGCTCCAGTTCGGTGCGGTCGCGCAGGGTCGCGACGGCGCCGCCGTCATCGGTGGGCATGCGGTTGGCGACCAGCACGCGCTGGCCGCGCACGGTGAGCAGGTCGGTGCCGGTCGCCCGGCCGGCCAGGACGTCCGTCGTACGGCCCGTGCCGAGCGCCTCGTCGGGGGTCTGCCCGACGGCCTCGTCGCCGATGCCGAGCAGCCGCCGCGCCTCGTCGTTGAGCAGGCGGATACGGCCGCCACGGTCGAGGGCGACCACGCCCTCGCGGATGCCGTGCAGCATCGCCTCGCGCTCCGCGAGCAGCGCCGAGATGTCGGAGAAGGCCAGGTCCCGGGTCTGCCGCTGGACTCGCCGGGAGATCAGCCAGGCGGCCAGCGCGCCCACCGCGAGAGCGCCGCCGGCGTACGCGAACAGGCCCGGGATCGCGCTGATCAGCCGCGCCCGCACGCTGTCGTAGGCGATACCGACCGAGACCGCCCCGATGATGCGGTGGTGCGGGTCGTACAGCGGTACCTTGCCGCGGGCGGAGCGGCCCAGGGTGCCCTTGTCGATCTCCATGACCTCGTGACCGGCCAGGGCGTCCCTAGGGCTCGTGGAGACGTGGTGACCGATCTCCTCGGGGGTCGGATGCGACCAGCGCATGCCGCGGTGGTCCATCACCACGATGTACTCGGCGTGCGTGGCGTGCCGGATCCGCTCCGCCTCCCGTTGCACCGGGCCGCTCGTGCTCGGCGGGGTGGTCAGGACACCCTCGGCGATCTGCGGATCCTGGGCCGTGGTCTCGGCGATGGCGAGCGCGCGGCGCATCGCCTCCTGGTCCAGCTGCTTGCTCAGCGGCGCCAGGAACAGCCCGGTCGCGAGCACCGCGACCCCCGCGGCGATCACCACCTGCATCAGCAGCACCTGTGAGAACACCCGCCGCGGCAGACCGAGGCGCAGACGGCGTGCGGGGGGAGTGGGACTCATACCCACGACGGTACGTGCGGTGGCCCGACGCGCCCCAGGGGGTGTGGTGGGGATCTCTTGACCCGTTCTTGAAAGAGGCGGTCACCGAAGGAAGGCGGTCGCTCAGCTCGCCAGCGCCGTCGGCCTCAGCTCGCGGACGGACACGACGTCCATCCGGGCCGGCGTGCCGAGCACCGCCGCGCCGCAGCTCTCCGGACGGGGCGGCAGCGCCGCACCCTGCGCCACGGTCACCCGCCAGCGGCGGCCGTCGGCGTGCCCGACGGTGACCTCCCAGCGCGGCGCGGCCCCGTCGGTCCGTACGACGCTCAGCAGCCCCGCCCGGTACTCGCCCGCCACCGACCGGACGGCCAGCTCGGCCGCCTGACCGGGCCGTTCCCAGGCGGAGCAGCCGCGGCACCCCTCGACCACCACGCGCCCCTCCTGCGCGCCGTGCAGCGCCTCCTTGATGGTGTGCGCCTCGGCGCGGCCGTAGGCGTAGCCGTACGGCAGGACGAGCACGGTCGGCGAGAAGCGATGTCCACCCAGATGGGTGACCTCCCAGACGCCGCGCACCCCGGAGGCGCACAGTTCGGCGGCGAGGGGACGGCCCAGAAGGGCGCAGCAGCGGTCGCGCTTGCCGTTGGTGCACACGAGCGCGAGCGGGTCGCCGCGGTACGGGCGCCCGTCGAGCGCGGTGCCGAAGGAGTGGTGGTCACCCGCTCCGAGGGCGGCGAAGTCGAGGTCGAGCAGGCGGCGCGGATCGCGGGTCGTGGCGCCGTGCAGCCACACGCGGCCGGGCACGGTGTGGGCGGCGTACACCTGCCGGACGGCGGGTGTGCCGGGGTCGGCGTGGCGCCCGGGGCGCCGGATGAGCGCGAGGCGTACGCCGGTGCCCTCGGCGGCCGCCTCCAGCGCCCGCCCCACCGCCGGGTCCAGGTGGCTCGAAGTGAGCGCCTTGGCGCCCCACGGACCGGGCTGTTCCAGCAGCAGCCACGTCGTTGCCGTGGCCGCCGTACCGGAGACGGGCTCGTCGAGGCTCCGGGAGACGGTCGCACACGTACTCACAGAGGTGAGCCTAACCTGACTCTCCCCGGGGCGACTTCCGGCCGTGGTCGTGTCCTACTCCGGGAGGGTGTCGGGGCCGGGCTGCTCCGGCAGCGGCAGCGGCTGCGGAGGCCGCGGGCCGACGTACTGGCCCACGGGGCGCATGCGCAGCGGGCGCTCGCCGTACTCCTCCATGGCGTGTGCGATCCAGCCCGCCGTCCGGGCGACGGCGAAGATCGTCTCGCCGGCGGTGGCGGGCATGCCGCTGGACGCGGTGAACACCGCCAGGGCCAGGTCGACGTTGGCGTGCAGCGGGGTGTGCCGGGCGGTCGTGGCGACGACGTCCCGGGCGGCGAGCAGGGCGGACTCCGCGCGCGGGACCTGTTCCAGCAGGCCGAAGAGCACGCTCGCCCGCGGGTCCTCGCCGGTGTACAGCCGGTGGCCGAGCCCCGGGACCCGGCGGCCCGCGCGCAGTTCGTCGGCGATCACCGGGACCGCCGTGCCCTGGTCGAGCACGTCGAGCAGCATGCGGTGGGCGGTGCCGCTCGCGGCGCCGTGCAGCGGGCCCTCCAGGACGCCGAGCCCGGCCGAGACGGCCGCGTAGGCGTGCGCGCGGGCCGAGGCGGCGACCCGGACCGCGAGCGTGGAGGCGGCCAGATCGTGGTCGGCGAGGAGGGCGAGAGCGGTGTCCAGGACGCGCAGGGACGCCTCGTCGGCGGGGCGGCCGGTCAGCCGGCCCCAGAGCCGCCGGGCGAGCGGGCCGTCGTCCTTGTGGTCGCGCCGGACCGGCGGCAGCGCGTCGACGAGCGTGGGGATCAGGATCCGCGCGGTGTTCAGCACTGCGTCCTCGGACAGGTCGAAGCGCAGCGGGTCCTCGGCCGCCGCGGCGACGGCCGCCACCCGCAGCCGGTCGGTGGGGGAGGCGTGCTCGGACAGCGCGTCCACCGCTCGGCGCGCGACGTCGACGGTGGGGCGGGGTGCGGAGAGGGTCACGCCAGGGGTGAGCCGGCCGGTCCACAGCCACTCCGCGACCTCCTCGTAGGAGTGACGGAGCGCCAGCTCGACGGCGTCCACGCCCCGGAAGTAGTACCGGTCCTGCTCGATCAGCGTGATGCGGGTGCGGACGGACAGGTCCCCGCCGGAGCCCGGGGTGCCGGCCGCCTCCCGGCGGTGGCGCCGGGCGAGGGCCTCGACCTCCTTCGCCTCGAAGGTGCTGGCACGGCCGCCGGGCTCGCGCCTGCTGCTGAGCAGGCCGCGGCTGACGTACGCGTACACCGTCTCCGGCTTCACGCCGAGCAGTTCGGCGGTCTCCTTGGTGGTCAACCTGCGCCCGGGACGGCCGGGAGCGGGTTCGTGATCGCGCATGGGGGTCACCGTAGCCGCCTCTGCACATGTTGAGCGGATCGAGTTGATTCAATCAATATTGACAAGCAAATAGTCAAGCATGGACAGTCGGATCAAGTCCAGGGAGGAGAACCATGACCATCGACAGGACCGCGACCCCGCTCATCGACGCACCGCGCGGACTCGCCGGCGTCGTCGTCACCGAGACCGAGATCGGTGACGTCCGGGGGCGCGAGGGCTTCTACCACTACCGCCAGTACTCGGCCGTCGAACTCGCGCGGACCCGCGGCTTCGAGGACGTCTGGCATCTCCTGGTCCACGGCACGCTCCCCGACGCGGAGCGCCGCGCCGCCTTCACCGCCGAGACCGCGGCGCTGCGGCGGCTGCCCGAGGAGGTCCGCGCTGTGCTTCCCGCGATCGCCGCGGCGAGCCGCGTCTCCGGCCCGCTGGCCGGGCTGCGCACGGCCCTGTCCCTGCTGGGCTCGGCACGGGGACTGCGACCGGTGTACGACATAGACGCCGACCGGCGCCGCGCCGACACCCTGGCCGTGTGCGCGGCCGTACCCACGCTGCTCACCGCGCTGTACCGGCTGGGGGAGGGCCTCGACCCCGTCGAGCCGCGCGAGGACCTGCCGTACGCGGCCAACTACCTGTACATGCTCACGGGTGAGGAGCCCGAGCCGCGGCGGGCGCGTGCGGTCGAGCAATACTTGATCTCAACCGTTGATCATGGATTCAATGCATCAACCTTCACGGCCCGCGTCATCGCCTCCACCGGAGCCGACGTGGCCGCTTGCCTGACCGGAGCCGTGGGTGCCCTGTCCGGGCCGCTGCACGGAGGCGCGCCCAGCCGGGCCCTGGACACCCTGGACGCCATCGGCACGCCGGACAGGATCGACCCCTGGATCCGCGAGCGGGTGCTCGCCGGCGACCGGATCATGGGCTTCGGACACGCCGTCTACCGCACGGAGGACCCCCGTTCGCGGATGCTGCGGGAGATCGCGCAGAGCTTCGGCGGTCCGCGCGTGGATTTCGCGGTGGAGGTCGAACGCCGGGTCGAGGCGATCCTCGCCGAGCTGAAGCCCGGCCGCGAACTCCACACCAACGTCGAGTTCTACGCCGGCGTGGTCATGGAACTCTGCGGACTGCCCCGCGAGATGTTCACCCCCACCTTCGCCGAGGCGCGCGTGGTGGGCTGGAGCGCCAACATCCTGGAACAGGCGGCCGACTCGAAGATCATCCGTCCGGTCGCGCGGTACGTGGGGCCGACGCCGCCGGTCGCGGTGCCGGCCGCCGGCTGACGCACCCGCCCCAGGGGCCCCTCCTATCCTGGACCGGCAGTCGGTCCGCACGAGAGAGGTCGCCCGTTGGGGAACAGCCCGGTGAACAGCCCGGACAGCAGTCGTAGCCCGCAGCAGATCCCGGTCGTCGTGCTCGCCGGTTTCCTCGGCTCCGGGAAGACCACGCTCCTCAACCACCTGCTGCACCGCAGCGGAGGCAGCCGGATCGGGGCGATCGTCAACGACTTCGGGGCCATCGAGATCGACGCCATGGCCGTCGCGGGAGCCCTCGGCGACTCGACCGTCTCGCTCGGCAACGGCTGCCTGTGCTGTGCCGTCGACGCGAGCGAGCTCGACCTCTACCTGGACCGGCTCGCCGACCCCGGCACCGGCATCGACGTGATCGTCATCGAGGCCAGCGGGCTCGCCGAGCCGCAGGAACTCGTGCGGATGGTGCTGGCCGCCGAGCACCCGAGGGTTGTCTACGGCGGCCTGGTGGAGGTCGTGGACGCCGCCGAGTTCGACGACACGCGCGCGAAGCACCCCGAGATCGACCGGCATCTGGCCCTCGCCGACCTCGTCGTCGTCAACAAGCTCGACCGCGTGGACGACGCCGACCGGGTGCTGGACCTCGTCCGCGCGCTCACCGACCGCGCCGCCGTCGTCCCCGCCACCTACGGCCGTATCGACCCCGAGTTCCTCTTCGACTGCAAGCCGAGCGAGGAGCGCATCGGGCAGCTGTCCTTCGACGACCTCCACGAGCACACCGGGGGCGAGGAACACGCCGGTCATCTGCACACCGGCTACGACAGCCTGTCCTTCATCTCCGAGGTCCCCCTGGAACCCCGCCGGCTCATGCGGTTCCTGGACAGCCGCCCCGAGGGGCTGTACCGCATCAAGGGGTACGTCGACTTCGGGCCGTACGACACCCTCAACCGGTACGCCGTGCACGCCGTCGGCCGGTTCCTGCGCTTCTACCCGGAGCCCTGGGGCGCCGCCGGCGACCGTCTGACCCAGCTCGTGCTGATCGGCTCCGGCATCGACACCGAGGCCCTCGGCCAGGAGCTCAAGGGGTGCCGGAACGACGCCCCACACGCCGACGAACACGGCATGTGGGGCGTCCTGCGCTACGTACCCGGCCCGCACGGGACGGACCTGGAGGATCCGCCCGCCTAGAGCACCGGTCCCGCGACCACCGCCACCGTCTTCGGCAGCGACGTGCCCGAACCGTCCCGGCGCGGGTCCAGCTCCGGCAGCTCCGCCGGGGTGCCGTTCTTCTGTGCCGCGCGCGCGGGAACCACGCCCGCCCAGGCCAGCGACAGGCAGTCCTCGCCCTTCAGGAACCGCTGGCAGCGCACGCCGCCCGTGGCCCGGCCCTTGCGCGGGTACTGGTCGAACGGGGTCAGCTTGGCGGTCGTCTGCACCGAGTCGTCCAGCGTGCCGCGCGAGCCCGCGACCGTGAACACCACCGCGTCGGCAGCCGGGTCGACCGCCGTGAAGGAGATGACCTTCGCGCCCTCGGAGAGCTTGATGCCCGCCATACCGCCCGCCGGGCGGCCCTGCGGGCGCACGATGGACGCCTGGAAGCGCAGCAGCTGGGCGTCGTCGGTGATGAAGACCAGGTCCTCCTCGCCGGTGCGCAGCTCCACCGCGCCGACGATCCGGTCACCCTCCTTCAGTGTGATGACCTCCAACTCGTCCTTGTTGGACGGGTAGTCGGGCACCACGCGCTTGACGATCCCCTGCTCGGTGCCGAGCGCCAGGCCCGGGGACGACTCGTCCAGCGTGGTCAGGCAGACCACCGTCTCGTCGTCCTCCAGGGAGACGAACTCCGCCAGCGGCGCGCCTCCGGAGAGGTTCGGCGCGGCCGCCGTCTCCGGCAGCTGGGGCAGGTCGACCACGTTGATCCGCAGCAGCCGGCCCGCCGAGGTGACCGCGCCGATCTCGCCGCGCGCGGTCGCCGGGACCGCGGAGACGATCACGTCGTGCTTGACGCGCTTGGCGCCCTCCTGCTCCGGGAACGGCTCGGCGGTCGCCGTACGGGCCAGCAGGCCCGTCGAGGACAGCAGCACCCGGCACGGGTCGTCGGCGACCTGCAGCGGCACCGTGGCCACCGGGGCGCCCGCGGACTCCAGCAGGACCGTACGCCGGTCGGTGCCGAACTTCTTGGACACGGCGGCCAGTTCGGCCGAGACCAGCTTGCGCAGCTCCGCGTCGGACTCCAGGATCCGGGTCAGCTCCGCGATCTCCGCGGTGAGCCTGTCCTTCTCCGCCTCCAGCTCGATGCGGTCGTACTTGGTGAGGCGGCGCAGCGGCGTGTCGAGGATGTACTGCGTCTGGACCTCGCTCAGCGAGAAGCGCCGCATCAGGCGCTCCTTGGCCTGCGCGGAGTTCTCGCTGGAGCGGATCAGCCGGATGACCTCGTCGATGTCGACCAGCGCGGTCAGCAGACCCTCGACCAGGTGCAGCCGGTCGCGCCTCTTGCCGCGCCGGAACTCGCTGCGGCGCCGGACCACGTCGAAGCGGTGGTCGAGATAGACCTCCAGCAGCTCCTTCAGGCCCAGCGTGAGCGGCTGGCCGTCCACCAGCGCGACGTTGTTGATGCCGAAGGACTCCTCCATCGGGGTCAGCTTGTACAGCTGCTCCAGGATCGCCTCCGGCACGAAGCCGTTCTTGATCTCGATGACCAGGCGCAGGCCGTGCTCACGGTCGGTGAGGTCCTTGACGTCGGCGATGCCCTGGACCTTCTTGCCGTTGACCAGGTCCTTGATCTTCGCGATGACCTTCTCGGGGCCGACCGTGAAGGGCAGTTCGGTGACGACCAGGCCCTTGCGGCGGGCGGTCACCGTCTCGATCGAGACCGTCGCGCGCATCTTGAAGGTGCCGCGGCCCGTCGCGTACGCGTCCCGGATGCCGTCCAGGCCGACGATCCGGCCGCCGGTGGGCAGGTCCGGGCCCGGGACGTGCTTCATGAGCGCGTCCAGGTCCGCGTTCGGGTGCCTGATCAGGTGGCGGGCGGCGGCGATGACCTCGCGCAGGTTGTGCGGCGGCATGTTCGTCGCCATGCCGACCGCGATGCCCGAGGAGCCGTTGACCAGCAGGTTCGGGAAGGCGGCGGGCAGCGCCACCGGCTCCCGCTCCTGGCCGTCGTAGTTCGGCGCGAAGTCGACCGTGTCCTCGTCGATCGACTCGGTCATCAGGCTCGTCGCCTCGGCCTGCCGGCACTCGGTGTACCGCATGGCGGCGGGCGGGTCGTCGTTGCCCAGCGAGCCGAAGTTGCCGTGGCCGTCGACCAGCGGCACGCGCATGGAGAACGGCTGGGCCATGCGCACCAGGGCGTCGTAGATCGACGCGTCGCCGTGCGGGTGCAGCTTGCCCATGACCTCGCCGACGACACGCGCGCACTTCACATAGCCGCGGTCGGGGCGCAGGCCCATCTCGTTCATCTGGTACACGATCCGGCGGTGCACCGGCTTGAGGCCGTCACGGGCGTCCGGCAGGGCGCGCGAGTAGATGACCGAGTACGCGTACTCGAGGTAGGAGCCACGCATCTCGTCCACGACGTCGATGTCGAGGATCCTCTCCTCGAACGAATCGTCGGGCGGCGGGGTCTTCGTGCTGCGGCGGGCCATCGCTGCCGGCTCCTTGCTACTGAAGCGTTTGATGGATCTGACGCGGACCATTGTGGACCGCGGCACTGACAACCCGGGCCATGGCCCGGTCTTCCGCGGTCCGCCCGGCACCGCAAGGCACACCGGACCGGCACCGCACAGTGCCCGCCGGCCGTCCTGCGGGCACGCGAGTCGCAGGTTACGGGATCCGCTGTGGGCGTACGTCCCGCCGGAACTTCGCCGAGGCCCCGCACGGTTTGCATACAGTGGCAGGAACGGCAGGAAAACCGCGGTTTTCACAACCGCCTCCGCTCGCGAAGGGATGTACATGCCCATGGGTCACACGACCACAGCCGAGGCAGGCTCCGGGGGCCTGACAGCGACCGAGCATCGCCTGGCCAACGGTCTGCGCGTGGTGCTGTCCGAGGACCACCTGACCCCGGTGGCGGCGGTCTGCCTCTGGTACGACGTCGGCTCCCGCCACGAAGTCAAGGGGCGCACCGGCCTGGCTCACCTTTTCGAGCACCTGATGTTCCAGGGCTCGGCGCAGGTCAAGGGCAACGGTCACTTCGAGCTCGTACAGGGCGCCGGCGGCTCGCTCAACGGCACGACCAGCTTCGAGCGCACCAACTACTTCGAGACCATGCCCGCGCACCAGCTGGAGCTCGCCCTCTGGCTGGAGGCCGACCGGATGGGCTCGCTGCTGGCCGCCCTGGACGACGAGTCCATGGAGAACCAGCGGGACGTCGTCAAGAACGAGCGCCGCCAGCGCTACGACAACGTGCCCTACGGCACCGCCTTCGAGAGGCTGACCGCCCTGTCGTACCCGGAGGGCCACCCCTACCACCACACGCCGATCGGCTCGATGGCGGACCTGGACGCGGCCACCCTGGAGGACGCCCGCCGGTTCTTCCGCACCTACTACGCGCCCAACAACGCGGTGCTCTCCGTGGTCGGCGACATCGACCCCAAGCAGACCCTCGCCTGGATCGAGAAGTACTTCGGGTCGATCCCGTCCCACGACGGCAAGCCCGCACCCCGCGAGGGCTCCCTGCCGGACGTCATCGGCGAGCAGAAGCGCGAGGTCGTCGTCGAGGAGGTCCCGGCGCGCGCCCTGATGGCCGCCTACCGGCTGCCGCACGACGGCACGCGCGCGTGCGACGCCGCCGACCTCGCCCTGACCATCCTCGGCGGCGGCGAGTCCTCCCGCCTGTACAACCGGCTGGTGCGCCGCGACCGTACGGCCGTCACGGCCGGCTTCGGCCTGCTGCGCCTGGCCGGCGCTCCCTCCATGGGCTGGCTGGACGTGAAGACCTCCGGTGACGTCGAGGTGCCGGTCATCGAGACCGCCATCGACGAGGAGCTGGCCCGGTTCGCCGAGGAGGGCCCCACGCCCGAGGAGATGGAGCGGGCCCAGGCCCAGCTGGAGCGCGAGTGGCTGGACCGGCTGGGCACGGTCGCCGGCCGGGCCGACGAACTGTGCCGCTACGCCGTCCTGTTCGGCGACCCGCAGCTCGCCCTCACCGCCGTCAAGCGCGTCCTCGAGGTGACCGCGGAGGAGGTCCAGGAGGTCGCCAAGGCCCGCCTGCGTCCCGACAACCGCGCGGTCCTGGTCTACGAGCCGAAGTCCCCGGAGCAGGCCCCGGACGCCGACGTCCCCGAGGACCCGGAGCAGGAAGCCACCGTAGAGGCCGGTAACGAGAACAAGGAGACGGCCAAGTGACCGAGCTCGCCACCATGGACTTCCATCCCCAGCCGCAGGCCGGCGAAGCCAAGCCCTGGGCGTTTCCGGCCCCCGAGCGCGCCGCGCTCGACAACGGCCTGACGGTGCTGCGCTGCCACCGCCCCGGCCAGCAGGTCGTCGCCGTCGAGGTGCTGCTGGACGCGCCCCTGGACGCCGAGCCGGCCGGCCTGGACGGCGTCGCCACGATCATGGCGCGGGCCTTCTCCGAGGGCACCGACAAGCACTCCGCCGAGGAGTTCGCCGCCGAGCTGGAGCGCGCGGGTGCCACGCTGGACTCGCACGCCGACCACCCCGGCGTCCGGCTCAGCCTGGAGGTCCCGGCCTCCCGCCTGGCCAAGGGCCTCGGCCTGCTCGCCGACGCGCTGCGCGCGCCCGCATTCGCCGACAGCGAGGTGGAGCGGCTGGTCCGCAACCGCCTGGACGAGATCCCGCACGAGCTGGCCAACCCCTCCCGCCGGGCCGCCAAGGAGCTCTCCAAGGAGCTGTTCCCGCTGGTCTCGCGCATGTCGCGTCCCCGCCAGGGCACCGAGGAGACGGTCGAGAAGATCGACGCCGACGCCGTACGCGCCTTCTACGGCCGGCACGTACGCCCCGCCACGGCCAGCGCGGTCGTGGTCGGCGACCTCACCGGCGTCGACCTGGACGCGCTGCTCGGCGACACGCTGGGCGCCTGGACCGGCACCGCGGGCGAGCCGCGGCCCGTGCCTCCGGTGACCGCCGACGACACCGGGCGCGTGGTCATCGTGGACCGGCCCGGCGCCGTGCAGACACAGCTGCTCATCGGCCGCGTCGGTCCCGACCGGCACGACCGCGTGTGGCCCGCCCAGGTGCTCGGCACCTACTGCCTCGGCGGCACGCTCACCTCCCGCCTGGACCGCGTCCTGCGCGAGGAGAAGGGCTACACCTACGGTGTGCGCGCGTTCGGCCAGGTCCTCAGGTCCGCGCCGGACGGCACGGGCGCGTCGATGCTCGCCATCAGCGGTTCCGTGGACACCCCCAACACCGGCCCGGCGCTGGAGGACCTGTGGAAGGTGCTGCGCACCCTCGCGGCGGAGGGCCTGACCGACGCCGAGCGGGACGTGGCCGTGCAGAACCTCGTCGGGGTGGCGCCGCTGAAGTACGAGACCGCGGCGGCCGTGGCGAGCACGCTGGCCGACCAGGTCGAGCAGCACCTGCCCGACGACTTCCAGGCGACGCTGTATCAGCAGCTGGCCGCGACGGGCACGGTGGAGGCCACGGCGGCCGTCGTGAACGCCTTCCCGGTGGACCGCCTGGTGACCGTCCTCGTCGGCGACGCCTCCCAGATCAAGGCGCCGGTGGAGGCGCTCGGCATCGGTGAAGTGACCGTGGTGGCGGCCGAGTAGAGCGCGCCGTCGCGGCGGCCGGGTGCGCCCGGGAGGCCGCACGCGCGCGTGGGGCCCTGACGGTCTACGGACCGTCAGGGCCCCTGCCGTTTCCCAGCCCTACCCCAGATGCCCGATTTGAGGCGGAGGTTGCCTGTCTGCCCTGTGGCATGCGCTACAAAAGCCCGGATCGGTTTGGGGTTCCCAAGCTGGCTTACGTAGCGTCGCCCAGGCTGTTCGTCGGGCAGTGCGCCGCACCCGCGGCACCGGACAGTCATCGCCGAGTCCCCGTACGGCGCGAGCCAGGGGAGCCGGGGACCCACGCAGTCCCTGGGGTGAATCGGGCGCCAGCGCGAGCCGCGAGGGAGCCCGTAGGAGACCTTCCTGCTCCGAACCCGTCAGCTAACCCGGTAGGCGAGAGGGAAGGAAAGGACCAGCCACTCCATGGCGTTCATGTGCGCCACCGGGAAGCACCGCAAGCCCGGCCGGGTCAAGCGCACCACCGCTCAGGCGGCGGGCATCGCGGCCCTCACCACCACCGGTGTCATCGGCACCCTCGCCGCCTCCCCGGCGCTCGCCGCCGAGAACACCGTGGAGCAGACCGGCCTCACACCGGTCCTCACCCTGAGCGACGACGTGGCCGAGCACATCGCCGCGCAGGCCGCCGCGCAGCGGCAGGCCGCCGAGCAGAAGGCGGCCGAGGAGGCCGCCGCCAAGAAGGCGAAGGAGGAGCGCGAGGCCAGGGCCCGCGCCGCCCGGGAGGCCGAGCGCAAGCGCCTGCTGAACACCTTCGTCGCCCCGATCACGAACTCCTACGTCTCCACCGGCTACCGGGCCAGCAGCTCCCTGTGGTCCTCCGGCTCGCACACCGGCATCGACTTCCACGCGGCGAGCGGCACCCCCGTGCACGCGGTCGGCGCCGGCACCGTCGTCTCCACCGGCTGGGGCGGCGCGTACGGCAACCAGATCGTGATCAGGATGGCCGACGGCATGTACACCCAGTACGGCCACCTGTCGTCCATCGGCGTCTCGGTGGGCCAGCAGGTCACCCCGGGCCAGCAGATCGGCCTGTCCGGCGCGACCGGCAACACCACCGGCCCGCACCTGCACTTCGAGGCCCGTACGACCCCCGACTACGGCTCGGACGTCGACCCCGTCGCCTACCTCCGCAAGCACGGCGTGAACGTCTGACGCCCCCGCGCGCGGCATGCGAAGCCCCGGCTCACCGAGCCGGGGCTTTCGTCGTTTTTCACGGCCGCGACCCGGCCCGCTGACCAAAAAATATCCATGGATTCCGACCCGCCGTCGGAAATTCCGGCTCATTGGAATAGAGTCACGGAACACGCGTCCATCGTCGACGTTTCACGGGGATTAAGGCGGAGGTCGGTCATGCGTATTCCGGCGCACTCGGTGTGCACGGCCATCCGGGACGACATCGTCGCGGGTGTCTACGAGCGCGGCGGCCGGCTGACCGAGGAAGTCCTCGCCCGCCGCTACGGCGTCTCGCGCGTCCCCGTCCGCGAAGCCCTGCGCACCCTGGAGGCTGAGGGCTTCGTGGTGACCCGCCGGCACGCGGGCGCGTGCGTGGCCGAGCCGACCGAGCAGGAGGCCGCCGACCTGCTGGAGATGCGCCTGCTGCTGGAGCCGCTCGGGGCCGCCCGGGCCGCCCAGCGGCGCACCGAGGCCCATCTGAAAGTGCTGCGCGGCCTGGTCAGGCTGGGCCAGGAGCGGGCCAGACGGGGACACAGCGAGGATCTGCGCTCGCTGGGCGGCTGGTTCCACGAGACGCTCGCCCAGGCCTGTGGCAGCCCCTCGCTGACCACGATGCTCACCCAGCTGCGGCACAAGATCGCCTGGATGTACGCGGTGGAGGCGCCGCCGAGCCCGGTGGACTACTGGGCGGAACACGGCGCCATCGTCGACGCGGTGGCGCGCGGCGACGGCGAGCGTGCGCGGGCGCTCACGGCGCTGCACACCGAGCGCGCGACGGCCGTGCACCGGCTGCGCTTTTCCGGGGCCGGCGAGCGTGTGAGGACTTCGCAACACGCCGTAAACATGTCGGGCCTCCGGCATTAACACGGACGCCGTATACAAAGAAGAGTAATTCGGCTGCGCCGTATTTTCGCTGCCCTGATTCCGGTGTGCGCGCAATGAGCCCGGAAACACAGAGCCGCGCCGCCCGAAAAGGCGACGCGGCTCCGGCGTATCAGCGTGCTGCTGTTCAGACCGTCTCGGGCAGTTCCTCGAGGCCCTCGGCGACCAGCTTGGCCAGACGGTCCAGGGCGACGTCCGCGCCCTCGGCGTCGGAGGCCAGCACGATCTCTTCGCCGCCCTGGGCGCCCAGGCCCAGGACGGCCAGCATGGAGGCCGCGTTGACGGGGTTGCCGTCGGCCTTGGCGATCGTCACCGGGACGCCTGCGGCCGTGGCGGCTCGGACGAAGATGGAGGCGGGGCGGGCGTGGAGGCCCTCGGCCCAGCCGACGTTGACGCGGCGCTCAGCCATGTGTTGCTGCCCTTCAGTCTTCAGGGTTGTCTAGACCAGTTTCCCATATCGCGAAGCGTGCCCGGAGCGGACCTTCGTCCGCCCCGGTGTGGCGCCGGAACCGCGGCCTCGGTTCCGGCTTCCGTCCTCCACAGACTGCCCTGCGCCGTTGTCGGACGCGAGCCGTACTCTGGGGCCCATGCAGACCTCGGCGGACCGGCAGGACCGGCACCAGTACCCCGCCCACTGGGAGGCGGACGTGGTGCTGCGCGACGGTGGTACCGCGCGCATCAGGCCCATCACCGTTGATGACGCCGACCGCCTGGTCAGCTTCTACGAGCAGGTCTCGGACGAGTCGAAGTACTACCGCTTCTTCGCGCCGTACCCCAGGCTCTCCGCCAAGGACGTCCACCGCTTCACGCACCACGACTTTGTGGACCGGGTGGGACTCGCGGCCACCATCGGCGGCGAGTTCATCGCCACCGTACGCTATGACCGCATCGGCGCCGACGGCATGCCCGCCACCGCGCCCGCCGACGAGGCCGAGGTCGCCTTCCTGGTGCAGGACGCCCACCAGGGCCGCGGCGTCGCCTCCGCCCTGCTGGAGCACATCGCGGCCGTCGCCCGCGAGCGCGGCATCCGCCGCTTCGCCGCCGAGGTGCTGCCCGCCAACACCAAGATGATCAAGGTGTTCACGGACGCCGGCTACACCCAGAAGCGCAGCTTCGAGGACGGCGTCGTCCGTCTGGAGTTCGACCTCGAACCCACCGACCGCTCCCTCGCCGTGCAGCGCGCGCGGGAGCAGCGCGCCGAGGCCCGTTCGGTGCGGCGCCTGCTCATGCCCGGCTCGGTGGCGGTCGTCGGCGTCGGCCGCGCCCCCGGCGGCGTCGGCCGCAGCGTCCTCGGCAACATCCGGGACGCCGGCTACGGCGGCCTGCTGCACGCCGTGAACAAGGCCTTCCCGGAGGACCTCGGCGAGGTCGACGGGGTGCCGGCGTACCGGTGCGTGCGGGACATCGGCGGTCCGGTGGACCTCGCCGTGGTCGCCGTGCCGGCCGAGCACGTGCCCGCCGTGGTCGCCGAGTGCGGAGAGCACGGAGTGCAGGGGCTCGTCGTGCTCTCCGCCGGGTACGCCGAGAGCGGGCCCGAGGGGCGCGAGCGGCAGCGGGCCCTCGTGCGGCAGGCACGCGCGTACGGCATGCGGATCATCGGCCCGAACGCCTTCGGGATCATCAACACCGCGCCCGACGTCCGGCTGAACGCGTCCCTCGCCCCGGAGATGCCCCGCCCCGGCCGCATCGGCATGTTCGCCCAGTCCGGCGCCATCGGCATCGCCCTGCTGTCCCGGCTGCACCGGCGCGGGGGCGGGGTCACGGGGGTCACCGGCGTGTCCACCTTCGTCTCCGCCGGCAACCGCGCGGACGTCTCCGGCAACGACGTCCTCCAGTACTGGTACGACGACCCCGAGACCGACGTCGCCCTCATGTACCTGGAGTCCATCGGCAACCCCCGCAAGTTCACCCGCCTCGCGCGCCGGACGGCGGCGGCGAAGCCGCTGGTCGTGGTGCAGGGGGACGGTTCCGCGCCGCCGGGGCACGCGGTCCGCGCCACCCGGCTGCCGCACGCCACCGTCTCCGCCCTGCTGCGGCAGGCCGGGGTGATCCGGGTCGACACGATCACCGAGCTGGTGGACGCCGGACTGCTGCTCGCCCGGCAGCCGCTGCCGGCGGGGCCGAGGGTGGCGATCCTGGGGAACTCCGAGTCGCTGGGCGTGCTGACGTACGACCGGTGTCTGGCGGAGGGCCTGCGGCCTTCGCGTCCGCTGGACCTGACGACCGGGGCGACGGCGCAGGACTTCCATCGGGCGCTGGGCGCCGCGCTGGCCGACGAGACGTGCGACTCCGTCGTGGTGACGGCGATCCCCGCGATCGGGGAGGCGTCGCCGGGGGACGCGGAGCTGGCCGAGGCGTTGCGGTCGGCCGCGGCTGCCGTTCCGGGGAAGCCGGTGCTGGTGGTGCACGTGGAGCTCGGGGGGCTCGCGGAGGCGCTGTCGGCTGCGGCCAGTACCGCACCCGCGGCCGTTGAAAAGGCGCCCCGCACCGAGGGCGGTGCCCATCGCCCCGCGGATCGACCGCCCACCGCGACAGCGGAAGCGGCCAGCCCTCCGGAGGGCACGCACCTCATCCCCGCCTACCCCGCCGCCGAACGCGCGGTGCGGGCGTTGGCCGAAGCCGTCAGATACGGGCAGTGGCGGCGGGAGGCGGCCGATCCCGGGAAGGTGCCCGAGTACGACGACATCGACGAGAAGGGGGCCGCGCGGCTGATCGGCGAGCTGCTCGCGCGGGGGGAAGGGCTCACCATCTCCGACGCGGAGACCTGCGAGCTGCTCGGCAAGTACGGCATCCCCGTGCGGCGCGCGCTGCCCGCGCCCACCCCCGACACCGCCGCCGAAGCCGCCCGCACTCTCGGCTACCCCGTCGCCCTCAAGGCCACCGCCCCGCACCTCAGGCACCGCGCCGACCTGGGCGGCGTACGCCTGGACCTCGCGGACGAGGAGCAACTGCGCCGGGCGTACGCCGAGTTGGCCGAGCTGTTCGGCAAGCCGGAGGAGCTGCGCCCGGTGGTGCAGGGCATGGCACCGCGCGGCGTCGACACCGTCGTACGGGCCGTGATCGACCCGGCGGCCGGGGCCGTGCTGTCCTTCGGGCTGGCGGGGGCCGCCTCCCAGCTGCTCGGGGACATGGCGCACCGGCTCGTCCCGGTCACCGACCGGGAGGCGACCTCGCTGGTGCGGTCGATCCGTACGGCACCGCTGCTCTTCGGCTGGCGCGGCTCCACACCCGTCGACACCCCGGCGCTGGAGGAGCTGCTGCTGCGGGTGTCCCGGCTGGTCGACGATCACCCGGAGGTGGTCGCCGTCACCCTCGAACCGGTCGTCGTCGCCCCGCACGGCGTGAGCGTCCTCGGCGCCACGGTACGGCTCGCGCCCCCGCCCGCCCGCGACGACCTCGGGCCGCGCACGATGCCGGCCTACTGACCGGGGAGGGGGACCGGATGGAGATCGCCGGCCGGCGGCTGCCGGAGGGCAGCTGGTGGGACTGGGAAGTGATCGTCTGGGACGGCGGGCAGCTGCGGCCGGCCACCGGGTACGACCTCACCCATCAACACGGCCTGGAGATCGTCTTCACCGCCCCCGGCTTCGTCTCGTGCCCCTCCGCCTTCCAGGACCCCGTCTTCCGTCAGCCCGCCGCCGAGGAGACGGCACGGCTGCGGCGCGCGCTGGGCGAAACACCGCCCGTCGTGGTCGCGTTCGAGGCGGACGGCGGTGGACCCGATCCCGTCTCCTGCCTGATCGCCGCGGAAGGGCTGGACGTCCTGCCGGGGCTCGTCGCACGGCGCTCACGCGTGCGTGCCCAGGCCGCTCCCGGTCTGCGCGACTGGCCCGGACCCCCCTTGCCCACGGATTAGGATGGACGCCATGGCCAAGACCAGTACGACGACCCAGGGGCTGCGCGCGGCGATCGAGCGCAGCGGCTACTACCCGGCCCTCGTGGCCGAGGCGGTGGAGGCCGCTGTGGGCGGCGAGCCCATCCAGTCGTACCTGGTCCACCAGGAGACGACGTTCGACCAGAACGAGGTGCGGCGGCATGTGACCGTGCTCGTTCTCACCGGCAACCGCTTCATCGTCAGCCACACCGACGAGCAGGCCGCCGACAGCACCTCCCCGACGCCGTACGCCACCACCTCCACCGAGTCCGTGAAGCTCGGCCGGATTTCGTCGGTCGTGGTCAGCCGGGTGGTCGCCAACCCCGAGCAGTACACGCCGGGCACCCTGCCCCGCGAGGTCGTGCTGACCATCGGCTGGGGCGCTGTCAGCCGCATCGACCTGGAGCCCGCCGCCTGCGGCGACCCCAACTGCGACGCCGACCACGGCTACACGGGCAGCTCCACGGCGGACGACCTCAGCCTGCGCGTCAGCGAGGCCGGGGACGGCCCGGAGACGGTGCGCCAGGCGCTCGCCTTCGCCCAGGCCATCTCGGAGGCGACCGCGGACATCGCCCGCTGATGTCCCAGCTCTCCGCCTGGGACCACCCGGAACCGCTCGCCCTGCACACCGCGCCGCTGCCCGAGTACGGCACCGGCTCCCTCGCCGATCTGCTGCCCACCCTCGCCGCCGGCCTGGGCGTCCCCGGACTGACCGCCACGATTCCCGAGCTGACCGCGGCCGACCGGGTCTGCGTCCTGCTGATAGACGGGCTCGGCTGGGAGCAGCTGCGGGCGCACGCCGACGAGGCGCCCTTCCTGACCTCGCTGCTCGGCACCTCGCGCGGCGGCACCGGCCGGCCGCTCACCGCCGGCTACCCGGCGACCACCGCCGTCTCCCTCGCCTCCGTCGGCACCGGCCTGCCGCCCGGGGTCCACGGCCTGCCCGGCTACGCCGTGCGCAACCCGGGCACCGGCGAGCTGATGAACCAGCTCCGCTGGCAGCCGTACACCGATCCGCGCGCCTGGCAGCCGTACCCCACCGTCTTCCAGCTGGCCCAGGCGGCCGGGGTGCACGCCGCCCAGGTGACCTCGCCCATCTTCGAGCACACCCCGCTCACCAAGATCGCGCTCAGCGGCGGCAGCTTCCACGGACGGCTCAGCGGCGAGGAGCGCATGGACCTCGCGGCCGAGCAACTGGCCGCCGGGGACCGTTCGCTGGTCTACACGTACTACTCCGAGCTGGACGGCGCCGGACACCGCTACGGCGTCGCCTCCGACACCTGGCGCGGCCAGCTGATGTACGTCGACCGGCTCGCCCAGCGCCTCGCCGAGCAACTGCCGCCGCGCAGCGCGCTCTACGTCACCGCCGACCACGGCATGGTCGACGTCCCGTTCGACGACGAGCACCGCATCGACTTCGACACCGACTGGGAGCTGCGCGCCGGGGTCGCCCTGCTGGGCGGCGAGGGCCGGGCGCGGCACGTGTACGCGGTGCCGGGCGCCGAGAACGACGTGCTGACCGTGTGGCGCGAGGTGCTCGGCGAGCAGTTCTGGGTGGCCTCGCGGGACGAGGCGATCGCCGCGGGCTGGTTCGGGCCGCACGTCGACGAGCGGGTGTACCCACGGCTCGGGGACGTGGTCGCGGCCGCGCACGACGACGTCCTGATCATCGCGTCGGAGCGGGAGCCGAAGGAGTCGTCGCTGGTCGGCAACCACGGTTCGATGACGCCCGCCGAGCAGCTGGTCCCGCTGCTCGAAGTACGCTCCTGACGCCCCCCTTTGTGACTACTCGCCGAAAGGTGCTCAACTCCTCATGCCCGAGCTGGTGTTCTTCTCCGGAACGATGGACTGCGGGAAGTCGACGCTGGCTCTGCAGATCGAGCACAACCGCTCCGCGCGCGGTCTCGTCGGCATGATCTTCACCCGGAACGACCGCGCGGGCGAGGGCAAGCTGTCCTCCCGGCTCGGCCTGGTCACCGACGCGGTGGAGGTCGCCGACGACCAGGACCTGTACGCCTCCCTCGTGGACCACCTCTCGCAGGGCCGCCGGGCCGACTACGTGATCGCGGACGAGGCGCAGTTCCTCGCGCCCGAGCAGATCGACCAGCTCGCGCGCGTGGTGGACGATCTCGGCCTGGACGTGTACGCCTTCGGGATCACCACCGACTTCCGCTCCAAGCTCTTCCCCGGCTCGCAGCGGCTGGTGGAGCTGGCCGACCGCATCGAGGTGCTCCAGGTGGAGGCGCTGTGCTGGTGCGGCGCCCGGGCCACGCACAACGCCCGCACGATAGGCGGCGAGATGGTGGTGGAGGGCGCCCAGGTGGTCGTCGGCGACGTCAACCAGGCGGCCGGCGAGATCGGCTACGAGGTGCTGTGCCGGCGCCACCACCGCCGCCGGATGACCGCCGCGACGGCCCGCGCGGCGGCCCTGTCGCCGGACGTCCTGCCGGTCTCGTCCAGCTGACTCCGACGCGTGGCACCGGCTGACCGGAGTACTCAGCGCGGGCTCTCGATCACCGAGAACTCCGCGCCCTCCGGGTCCGCCACCGTCGCCACCCGGCCGTGCGGGCTGTTCTGCGGCTGTCTGATGACGCGGCCGCCGAGGTCCGCCACCTGCCGTACCGTCGCGTCGGCGTCGGCGACCTCGAAGTACGTCTGCCAGTGCGGTCCGCGGTCGCGGGGCAGGCCATGGCCCACGCCGTGCAGTCCGGCCACCGGGCGGCCCGCGAGAAGGAGGGTCACGTAGTCGAAGTCGGCGGAGACCATCGGCTCCCGCTCGTAACCGAACACGGTCGCGTAGAACTTGGAGACGCTCTCGGTCTCGAAGGTCACCAGCTCGTTCCACGAAGGTGTGCCGGGCACTCCCGTGAGCGCGGTGCCGAGGTGCGCGGAGCCCTGCCAGATGCCGAACACCGCCCCGGAGGGGTCCGAGGCGATGGCCATCCGTCCGGCCTCGGCGGCGTCCAGCGGCCCGACCGCCACGGTGCCGCCGCACTCCCGTACCGTGTCGGCCGTCTGGTCCACGTCGTCCGAGGCGAGGTAAGGCGTCCAGGCGATCGGCAGCCGCCGGTCCGGCGGCAGCTGTCCCATGCCCGCCACCTCGCACCCGTCGAGCAGCGCCCGCACGTACGGGCCGAGCTGCTGCGGGCCCGGCCGGAACTCCCAGCCGAACAGCTCGCCGTAGAACTCCTCGGTCGCGGTCAGTCCGTGCGCCATCAGGCTCACCCAGCAGGGCGTGCCGGGCGCACGCCGCGCGTGCGGGCCGGCCGGCTCCCGTGCCTCCGTCATCGATCACTCTCTCCCCGGCCCCTCGCGGTGGCCATGTCGCTTCCGCTCCCCGGAAGGGGTCTCCCACGCCGGCGGCGGGTACGCCCGTGCCGGTGCCCGCATCCTCCACGCCGCGACGGGACTTACTGCGCCGACGCTCGGCGACACCTCCGGGAGGATGCCCGGTCTGCCGTCTTTCGCCGCTTCCTGACGATGGCCGGCGGGTGTCCGCCGTCTCTACAGCACGTGCTCGATCCCATACGCCTTGTGACCAAGCCTGTCCGGCCGAGCAGAGTAGCCGGACCTGGACGCCGCGGCCACCCCTGGCGTATGCATGGCGCCATGACAGCCATCATCACCGCATCCGATCTCGCACATGAGCTCGCCGGGGACCGCCCTCCGGTGCTGCTGGACGTGCGCTGGCAGCTGAGCGTGGCGAAGGCGGCGGGCGCGCCGGCCTTCGACGGGCGGGCCGAGTACGCGGCCGGGCACATCCCGGGCGCGGTCTTCGTCGACCTGGACCGGGAACTGGCCGGAGAGCCCGGCAAGAGGGGCCGGCATCCGCTGCCGGACCTCGTGGAGTTCGGTGCCGCGATGCGCCGCGCGGGCGTGTCGGCCGGCCGGCCGGTCGTCGTGTACGACGGCGGCCAGGGCTGGGCGGCCGCGCGCGCCTGGTGGCTGCTGCGCTGGACGGGTCACCCGGACGTGCGGGTTCTCGACGGCGGATTGCCGTCCTGGCAGGGCGAGCTGTCCACCGAGGTGCCGGCCGTGGCCGAGGGCGACTTCCGGCCGGCGCCGGACGCCTCGGGTCTGCTGGACGCGGATGCCGCGGCGGCCCTGGCCCGCGCGGGCGTGCTGCTGGACGCGCGGGCGGGGGAGCGGTACCGCGGTGAGGTGGAGCCGATCGACCGGGTCGGCGGGCACATCCCGGGCGCGGTGTCGGCGCCGACGACGGAGAACGTGGGCCCCGACGGCCGCTTCCTGCCCGCGGCGGAGCTGCGGGACCGCTTCAAGGCCCTGGGCGTCTCCTCGGACGCCGAGGTGGGCGTGTACTGCGGTTCGGGCGTCTCCGGCGCGCACGAGGTCCTCGCGCTCGCGGTGGCCGGCATCCCGGCGGCCCTGTACGTCGGTTCCTGGTCGGAGTGGTCCTCGGACCCGTCCCGGCCGGTGGCGGTCGGCGCGGACCCGCAGTAGCGGCAGCCGGGCAGCGCGGCACGCGCGCGTGTGGCCGGAAGGCCGGGCACGCACGCGTGCAGCCGGAAGTGGGGGGCACGCACGCGTGCCCCCCCACTTTTCCGTTTCCCTACGGCGGGTTACTCCTGCTTCTTGCGGCGCGTGCCGAACACGATCTCGTCCCAGCTGGGCACGGCGGCGCGGCGGCCGGGGCGGACGCCGTCGGCCTCGGCCTGCCGGTCGGTGGCACCGATCAGCCGGTCGCGGTGGCTGCCCACGGAGCGGGGCATGAGGACGTCCGCGTAGGCCGAACCGGCCGAGGCGGCGGGGGCCGGCGGGTCCTCGGCGGCCGGTTCGCCGGCGGGTTCCTCCGGCGTCTCCGCCGGGCGCTCCGGGACCACCAGGTCACCCCGGAAGCTCGGTACCGCCTCCAGCAGGCTGGTCAGCGAGTCGCGTTCGCCCGTGCTCTCCTCGGGAGGCTCGGACGCCTGCGCGGGCAGGGTCGGCCGCTCCCGGTCGCCCCGGTCCAGCGCGCGGTCCATCGAACGCTCGCGTGGCAGGCGGGCGATGCGCGGCACGAACGGGAAGCTCGGCTCGGGCACGGCGAGGTCGTCGGACTCGCCGATCAGCGAGCGCGCCTCGTCGTCCACGGCCTGGACGAGCCGCCGGGGCGGGTCGTACGTCCAGCTCGCCGAGTGCGGTTCGCCCGCGACCCGGTAGACGAGGAGCACCTCCCACGTGCCGTCGTCGCGGCGCCAGGAGTCCCACTGCACGGTGTCCTTCTCGGCGCCGCGCAGCAGCAGCCGCTCCTGCACGGCCTCGCCGAGCAGCGGACCCGAGTTCTCGCCGGGGCGGCGGACCGGCGTCTTGCGGGCACGCTCGGCCATGAAGGCGCGCTCGGCGAGCACGGGGCCCTCGAAACGCCGGACCCGGTCCACGGGGATGCCGGCGAGTTGCGCGACCTCCTCCGCGGTGGCACCGGCACGTATACGCGCCTGGATGTCACGGGGGCGGAGATGGCTCTCGACCTCGATCTCGATCTGCCCGAGGCGCGGCCGGTCGCCGCGCACTGCGGCGCGCAGCCGTTCGTCGATCGGAAGGGTGTACTCCGTTGCGTCGGCAGCCTTGAGCACCAGCCGTGTGCCGTCATTCGAGACGGCCACGACACGCAGTTCGGGCATGGGGACCTCCCGGGTGGTGCCTGCCGACGTCACGTGCGTCGCTGCTTCCGCTAGTCGAGTGTGGCCTGCCCGGGTGCAGCCTGCCACAACCTTGCCGAGTTGCCCGGCGTGTCGGGCACGGGCCCTGGTCCGCCGTTATGGCACGGTTACCTGTTCGCAACGCTAAGTGACCAAATTCGTCACCCTGTGCAACTAGCCCCCTCCCGGCGGTCCTTCAAGGCCGCGGACACCCTGGTGGGGACCGGACCCAGGGCTCGCAACAGTACTCCATTTGGACCATGTGCGTGGATGGGCGCGCCGCCCAACTTATGGCAAGGCTTGCGACTTGGCCGTCGGCGACCGGTTCTGCCGATCATGAACGTGGCGAACTTCACGCAATCCCCAGAAACGGAACTAATGGTTTCCGCTGTACGTCCCCATCTCGTGCAGTCGGTAGCCCGATGTCGATCAAGTACGGGAAAGGCGGGCAGGTTCCGGGTATGCGTGAAACGCCCGATGCGGGTCGCAAGCGGATCGACCTGAGTGTCCCCCAGGTCGCGGGCAGTGCCCTTGCGGCCGTCGTGGCGGCCGGACTCGCGTCGTACTTCGGGGTGTAGGGCACGATCCTCGGGGCGGGAGTCGTCAGTGTCGTCGCCACCTGCGGGGGCACGCTGTTCCAGCACTTCTTCAAGCGGACCGGGGAGCAGCTGAGGGAGGCGACCGCCGTGGCGCGGCCGAGGGAGGCGACGGTCGCGGCCCGGCCCCGGGAAAAACTGCCACCGGCTCCGGGCGAGTTCACCGAGGGCACCGTCTACCGCGCGCGGGTGAAGAGCCGGCGTCGGCCGGTGATCGCGGCCGCCGTCGTGTTCGGGGTGACGATGGCCGGCATCACGACGTATGAACTGGCGTCCGGCAACAGCTTCAGCGGCGGCACGGGCACCACGGTCAGCGACGCGGTGACCGGTCGGGGCTCCTCCTCCGCCGGCACGTCCGGCTCTCCCGCCAAGTCCGACGAGGCACCGGTGCCTTCGGGCACTCCGTCCCGCGAGTACGCGCCCGATGCCGGTGGCGGTACGGCCCACAGCTCGACGCCGGCACCCGGCCACTCCCCGGGCGGGGAGACGAGCGACGGCCCGATCCCGTCCCCGACTCCCACGCCCAGCGGGTCCGTTGACACGCCTACGACCCCAGAACCCTCCGCAAGTAGTCGTTCTGGAACAGCCGTTCCGGGTCAAGGCGGTCCCTCAGCGCGGTGAACTCGTCGAAGCGCGGGTACACGCGCGCGAAGTACTCGGCGTCCCGCGTGTGCACCTTGCCCCAGTGCGGCCGGCCCTCGTGCGCGGTGAAGATCCGCTCGGCGGCGGTGAAGTAGGCCTGGTACGGCGTCCCCCGGAACATGTGGACGGCGATGTAGGCGCTGTCCCGGCCCGAGGCGGTGGACAGCGTGATGTCGTCGGCCGGAGCGGTGCGCACCTCGACGGGGAAGCTGACCCGCAGCCCCGAGCGTTCGACCATGGACTTCAGCTCGCGCAGCGTCTCCGCCAGGGCCGCGCGCGGGACGGCGTACTCCATCTCCGCGAAGCGCACCCGGCGCGGCGAGGTGAAGACCTTGTAAGGGATGTCCGTGTAGGTCCGCGCGGACAGGGCCTTGCTGGAGATCCGCGCGATGGCGGGAACGGTGGCGGGGGCGGCGCGGCCGACCCACTGGGCCACCTGGAAGACGCCGTTGGAGAGGAATTCGTCCTCGAACCAGCCGGCCAGCTGCCCCACGGGCTGCTCGGGACCGGCGCTGCGGTTGTTCCGCTTGGTGTTGGTGTTGCCGGTGTGCGGGAACCAGTAGAACTCGAAGTGCTCGTTCTCCGCCCAGAGTTGATCGAACTCGGCGAGGACCCGGTCGAGGGGCATCGGCTCCTCGCGCGCGGTGAGCAGGAAGACCGGCTCCACGGCGAAGGTGATCGCGGTGACGATGCCGAGGGCGCCGAGACCTATTCGGGCGGCCGCGAAGATCTCCGGGTTCTCCTTCTCGGAGCAGGTGAGCACCGAGCCGTCCGCCGTGACGAGTTCGAGTCCCTTGATCTGCGCGGCGATCGAGCCCGACTCGCGGCCCGTGCCGTGCGTGCCGGTGCTGGTGGCCCCGGAGACGGTCTGCTCCATGATGTCGCCCATGTTGGTGAGGGACAGCCCCTCGCGCGCCAGCGCCGCATTGAGTCTCTTGAGCGGGGTGCCGGCCTCGACCGTGACCGTCATGGATTCACGGTCAATCTTGCGAATGCCCGTCAACAGTTGAGGGCGGATCAAGACACCGTCGGTGGCGGCTATGGACGTGAAGGAGTGACCGGTCCCGACCGCCTTCACCTTCAGGCCGTCCTCGGCGGCCCGCCGCACCGCAGCGGCCAGCTCCGCCACCGACGCCGGCGCGACCTGCCGGGCGGGCCGGGCGGAGACGTTGCCGCCCCAGTTACGCCAGGTGCCGTTCTTCCCGCTCGCTGTGCTGCTCAACGGTGCCTCCCCGACCCGAGGCCGGCCTGCGCAGCCGGCGGTACCCGAGGAAACCGACCGCGACCGCGACGGCCCCGGACACGGCCGGAACCCCGTACCCGGCCCGCGCCCCGGCCGAGTCGATCACCGAGCCGGCCGCGGACGAGCCGAGCGCGACCCCGACCGCGAGGCCGGTGCTCACCCAGGTCATGCCCTCGGTGAGCTGCGCGCGAGGTACGTGCTCTTCGATGAGGGACATCGTCGTGATCATCGTCGGTGCGATGGACAGCCCCGAAACGAACAGCGCCACGGCCAGAAGCGGCAGGTTTCCGACCAGTAGGAGGGGGATCATACTCACGGCCATCGCCGCCACGCCCAGCAGCCAGCGGCGTTCCGGCGCCCCGGCGAACCGCACCAGCCCGAAGACCACCCCGGCCACGCAGGAACCGGCCGCGTACAGCGCCAGCACCACGCTCGCGGCGCCCTTGTGGCCGCGCTCGTCGGCGAAGGCGACGGTGACCACGTCCACCGACCCGAAGATCGCGCCGGTCGCCACGAAGGTGGCCACCAGGACCTGCAGCCCGGCCGAGCGCAGGGCCGTGCCGCCGCCGTGGTGCTCGCGCGGGTGCGGCTCCGGCTCGGTGGCGCGCTGGGCGGTGAGCCAGAAGACGCCGACGGCCAGGAAGCAGGCGGCGAGCAGCGGCCCGGCCTCCGGGAACCAGGTGGTCGACAGCCCGATGGAGATGATCGGGCCGAAGATGAAGCAGACCTCGTCGACGACCGACTCGAACGAGTACGCGGTGTGCAGCTTGTCGGTGCCCCGGTACAGCGCCGCCCAGCGGGCCCGGATCATCGCGCCGAGGCTCGGCACGGAGCCGATCCCGGCGGCGCAGGCGAACAGCACCCAGTCCGGCCACCGGAAGTGCGCGGCGAGCAGCAGCCCGGCCGCCGCCGTGAGCGCCACCAGGGTCGCGGGACGCAGCACCCGGCGCTGGCCGTGGCGGTCGACCAGCCGGGAGATCTGCGGCCCGATCGCCGCGGCGGACAGCGCGATGGTGGCCGACAGCGCCCCCGCGAGCCCGTACCGCCCGGTCAGCTGCGAGATCATCGTGACCACGCCGATGCCCATCATCGACAGCGGCATCCGGCCGAGGAATCCCGCGGCGGAGAACGCCTGGGTGCCGGGTTCGGCGAACAGGGCTCTGTAGGGGCTGGGCACGTGGTCTCCGAAGCGGCTCGGTAAGGCGCGAATGCGGCTGATACAGCTTACGAGTTAGGTGACCCTAATCGCACCTCGTTTGACCGCCGGAAAAACCGGCATAAACCGACTGGAATCCGACTCGTCACCCCGCTGTTTCCCGGCCGTCAGCAGCGGGTGGCAGGATCGAGACATGCCAGACGCGCTCGATGCCACCCCGTACGACGCCCTGCTCCTGCTCTCCTTCGGCGGCCCCGAAGGCCCGGACGACGTGGTCCCGTTCCTGGAGAACGTCACGCGCGGGCGCGGCATCCCGAAGGAACGCCTGAAGGAAGTCGGGCAGCACTACTTCCTGTTCGGCGGGGTCAGCCCCATCAACGACCAGAACCGCGCCCTGCTGGACGCCCTGCGCAAGGACTTCGCCGAGCACGGCCTTGACCTGCCGGTCTACTGGGGCAACCGCAACTGGGCGCCGTATCTGACGGACACTCTGCGCGAGATGGTCGCCGACGGCCGCCGCCGCATCCTGGTGCTCGCCACCAGCGCCTACGCCTCCTACTCGGGCTGCCGTCAGTACCGCGAGAACCTGGCCGACGCGCTGGCCGCCCTGGAGGCGGAGGGCCTGCCGCTGCCGAAGATCGACAAGCTGCGGCACTACTTCAACCATCCCGGCTTCGTCGAGCCCATGATCGACGGCGTCCTGCGCGCCCTCGAAGACCTCCCCGAGGACGTCCGCGCGGGCGCCCACATCGCCTTCACCACCCACTCCATCCCGACCTCCGCCGCCGACACCTCCGGCCCCGCCGAGACCCACGGCGAGGGCGGCGCCTACGTCGAGCAGCACCTGGACGTGGCCGAGCTGATCGCCGGCGCCGTCCGTGAGCGCACCGGCGTCGACCACCCCTGGCGGCTGGTCTACCAGTCGCGTTCCGGCGCCCCGCACATCCCGTGGCTGGAGCCGGACATCTGCGACCACCTCGAGGAACGGCACGCGGCGGGCGTCCCGGCCGTGGTCATGGCGCCCATCGGGTTCGTCTCCGACCACATGGAGGTCCTCTACGACCTCGACACCGAGGCCAAGGCCAAGGCCGAGGAGCTCGGCCTGCCGGTGCGCCGCTCGGCCACCGTGGGCGCCGACCCGCGGTTCGCCGCCGCCGTCCGTGACCTGATCACGGAGCGCGCCGCCGTGGAGCGCGGCCAGGACGTCACCCCGTGCGCCCTGGGTGCGCTGGGCGCGAGCCACAACCTCTGCCCGGTCGGCTGCTGCCCCGCCCGTGCGCCCCACCCGGCCGCCGCCGGCGCCGACAGCCCCTACGCGTGAGGAGACCCGTGACCGACCCCCTGCACCGGGAACTGCTGGAGCTGGCCCGGGAGGCCGCCCGCCGCGCCGGTGAGCTGCTGCGGGACGGCCGGCCGGCCGACCTGGCCGTGGCGAGGACCAAGTCCAGTCCGATCGACGTCGTCACCGAGATGGACATCGCGGCGGAGAAGCTGATCACCGATCTGATCTCCGGCAGCCGGCCCGACGACGGCTTCCTCGGTGAGGAGGGCGCCTCCGTGGCGGGCACCAGCGGCGTCCGCTGGGTGATCGACCCGCTCGACGGCACGGTGAACTACCTGTACGGGCTGCCGACCTGGGCGGTGTCCATCGCCGCCGAGCAGGACGGCGAGAGCGTCGTCGGGGTCGTCGCCGCTCCGATGCGCGGCGAGACGTACCACGCCGTGCGCGGGGGCGGGGCGTGGGCGACCGGCGCGTGGGAGGGCGAGCGGGCGCTCGCCTGCCGTCCCGCGCCTCCGCTGGACCAGGCGCTGGTCTCCACCGGCTTCAACTACGTCGCCGAGGTCCGCGCACACCAGGCCGAGGTGGCCGGCCGGCTGATCCCGCTGCTGCGGGACATCCGGCGCGGCGGCTCGGCTGCGGTCGACCTGTGCGATGTGGCCTGCGGCCGGCTCGACGGGTACTACGAGCGGGGTCTCAACGCGTGGGACTTCGCGGCGGGTGACCTGATCGCCCGGGAGGCGGGCGCGCTGGTCGGCGGGCGGCCCGGGGAGCGGCCGTCGCGAGAGCTCACCGTCGCCGGGTCGCCGGAGGTGTTCGAGCGGCTGCAGGGGCTGCTGGAGGAGTTCGGGGCCTGGCACGACTGAACCCGGCCGCCCCCGGCCGTTGAACGCAAAGGGACCCCGGCGCTGGATTCGCCGGGGTCCCTTCTTGCGCTTTCGGGCCGATCAGACGCGTGACGCGCCGACCTCCACACCGTGTTCGGCGGCGAGGCGTCGCAGGTCGTCGAGCTCTGCCTGCTCCACTTCGACGAGGAAGTCGTCACCCTCGTCACGAGCCCGCGACAGGTCGGACTCGGTCGCCCTTATGCGCTGCAGAAGTCCTGCGGTGAAAGCGTCCATGCTGCGCCCCCTCGTCCTGGGTCGTGGGTCGGTGGCACGGGGGTGTGCCTGTTGGGAAAGGGGCGATCACGTCTCTCACGGGTGCCCAGCGCTGCCCTGCTGGGCGGCGACGGTGCCGGACACCCGCGCCCACTCTGCGGAAGCGGATCGCGGAGTACCGCATGGTGCTGCGGCACATGCAGAGCGTGATCGCGGGGTGTAAAGCCGTCCTCCCCCCGCTCCCTCACCCGGAAACCTCAACCGGAGGAGAAAATCTCGTATTCCCGCCCCGGAGCGCGGATCTGTGCGGTCCACAACCCGCCTTACAGCCGACTTACGGCCGAAAAGGGCAGGATGGAGGTCACACCCCACGAACGCCCCTGCCCGCACGCGCCCACGGCGCGCTACGCGGGTGGACATGAGGAAGGACAAGCGACGTGCGCGTACTCGTCGTCGAGGACGAGCAACTGCTCGCCGATGCGGTGGCCACCGGACTGCGCCGGGAGGCCATGGCCGTCGACGTCGTGTACGACGGTGCGGCCGCCCTGGAGCGCATCGGCGTCAACGACTACGACGTGGTCGTCCTCGACCGCGACCTCCCGCTGGTGCACGGCGACGACGTCTGCCGCAAGATCGTCGAGCTGGGCATGCCCACACGCGTGCTCATGCTCACGGCCTCCGGTGACGTCAGCGACCGGGTCGAGGGCCTGGAGATCGGCGCCGACGACTATCTGCCCAAGCCCTTCGCGTTCAGCGAGCTGATCGCCCGCGTGCGCGCCCTCGGCCGTCGTACGAGCGTTCCCCTGCCGCCGGTCCTGGAGCGCGCCGGCATCAAGCTGGACCCGAACCGCCGCGAGGTCTTCCGCGAGGGCAAGGAGATCCAGCTCGCGCCCAAGGAGTTCGCGGTGCTGGAGGTGCTCATGCGCAGCGAGGGCGCGGTGGTCTCGGCCGAGCAGCTGCTGGAGAAGGCGTGGGACGAGAACACCGACCCGTTCACCAACGTCGTGCGGGTGACCGTGATGACCCTGCGGCGCAAGCTGGGCGAGCCGCCGGTGATCGTCACCGTCCCCGGCTCCGGCTACCGGATCTGATCCGCCATGGCCGCCACCCCCGCGCCGCCCCAGGCGCCACCGAAACCCACCTGGGACCCCAGGAGGCCGCAGCCCCCGTTCCCGTGGCTGCGCCCCACCATCCGCATACGGCTCACGCTGCTCTACGGCGGCATGTTCCTGATCGCCGGCATCCTGCTGCTGTCGATCATCTACCTGCTGGCCGCGCAGGCGATCAGTACGGGCAACCAGCCGCTGTTCAAGATCGTCAGCGGCACGAACATCCGGGTCACCAGCGACAACTGCCCCGCGATCACCGCGATCAACTCCAACCCGGTGCCGCTGTCGGACTTCAACGAAGTGATCGCCCACTGCGTGGACCAGCAGCGCCAGGCCGCCCTGGACGACCTGCTCAGCCGCTCGCTGCTGGCCCTGCTGGGCCTCGCCGTGATCGCGTTCGCGTTCGGTTACGCGATGGCCGGCCGCGTGCTGTCCCCGCTCGGCCGGATCACCCGCACCGCCCGCCAGGTGGCCGGTTCCGACCTGTCCCGCCGGATCGAGCTGGACGGCCCGGACGACGAGCTGAAGGAGCTGGCGGACACCTTCGACGACATGCTGGAGCGGCTGCAACGGGCCTTCACCGCCCAGCAGCGCTTCGTCGGCAACGCCTCCCACGAGCTGCGCACCCCGCTCGCGATCAACAGAACGCTTCTCGAGGTCCATCTGTCGGACCCGAACGCACCGGTGGAGCTGCAGCAGCTGGGCAAGACGCTGCTGGCCACGAACGAGCGCAGCGAGCAGCTGGTCGAGGGCCTGCTGCTGCTCGCCCGCAGCGACAACCAGATCGTCGAGCGGGGGCCCGTCGACCTGGCCGAGGTCGCGACCCAGGCCGTCGACCAGGTGCACGCCGAGGCCGAGGCCAAGGGCGTGAAGATCCGCGGCGAGCGCAGGCCGGCGGTGGTGCAGGGCAACGGCGTACTGCTGGAGCGGATCGCGCTGAACCTGGTGCAGAACGCCGTCCGGTACAACGTGGCCGAGGACGGGTGGGTCGAGGTGACTACCGAGGTCCAGCACGGGCAGGCGGTACTGACCGTCACGAACACCGGGCCGGTGGTGCCGGCGTACGAGATCGACAACCTCTTCGAGCCCTTCAGACGGCTCCGTACGGAGCGCACGGGCAGCGACAAGGGCGTCGGCCTCGGCCTGTCCATCGTCCGGTCCGTGGCCCGCGCGCACGGCGGCCACATCGTGGCGCAGCCCCGCGAGGGAGGCGGTCTGGTGATGCGGGTCACCATGCCGTTGTGATCCATGACGGGGTCACGGGGGCACGGAATCGACACACGCGGAGGATGTTCGCTTCACGCGGAATTTTTCATCCGCCGAATGAGCTTGCCCTTGTGTGATCGATCACATGCACGGATTTTCAGCCATGTACTCTCTGTGATCATGAAACATGGCGGAAAGCCGGGAAAGTCCCAGTTTTCAGGGCTCATGATCACGGGAAGTACACGGTGAGGCGCCTTTGAGGTGCGGCATTCGAACCGTGTACGGTCCTCACCGCCATCCAAGCCGATCACTCTTGAGGGGTCGGGTTGGGTGTCGATTGAGTAACAGACCTTGATGTGAGGCAAAATCTCCGCCTCAGGTCGGGCACAAGTCCGGCCTCTCACGCGTTACGTGCGCTGGAGACACCGCAGACACCCAGAGGGGGAGAGCGATATGGCAACCGATTACGACACTCCACGCAAGACCGACGACGACGTCGACTCGGACAGTCTGGAAGAGCTGAAGGCCCGGCGGAACGACAAGTCCACCTCGTCGGTGGACGTCGACGAGTTCGAGGCCGCCGAGGGCCTCGAACTGCCCGGCGCCGACCTCTCGAACGAGGAACTGGCCGTCCGGGTGCTGCCCAAGCAGCAGGACGAGTTCACCTGCATGAGCTGCTTCCTGGTGCACCACCGCAGCCAGCTGGCCCGTGAGAAGAACGGTCAGCCGATCTGCCGCGACTGCGACTGAGGTCGGGTCGGCCATGACTGGCTCGACCCCTCCTCGGAAGCGCCGCTTCCCCCTAGGGAAAGCGGACGAAGGGCCGTCCGACGGCCCGCACGGCGCGCGTGACGACGAGCGGGGCGCACCAGGAGTGGTGGCCCCGCTCGAACCGGCGACCGACCGGGCGGACCACCCGGCGCCGGAAGAACACCCCGCGCCCGTCGCCCGGCGACGGGCCGCGGTGATGGGTGAAAAGGCCCGTGACATGGCCCGGCAAGGGGTCCGTAGGGGCGGCAGCCGCGCCCGCGCGGGCCTGGCCTACCTCGCGGACCGGATCATCGAGATCGCCCCGCGTATCCCCGTACGCGACCTCGCGACCCTGCGCCGGCAGTTCCCGGGCCTCGGACCCGAAGAACTCGCCGACAAGCTGGTGGCGGGCGCGGCGGCCGGCACCTCGACGGTCGGAGCCGGGATCGGAGCGGCGGCGATGCTGCCGGTGCCGCCCGCGATGCCGACCGAACTGGCCGCGGAGATCACCGGGGTCGCCGCGATCGAGCTGAAGCTCGTCGCCGAACTGCACGAGGTCTACGGCGTACGACCGCCGGGGAACCTCAAGACCCGCAGCACCGCGTATCTGTCCTCCTGGTCGGGGGAGCGCGGGATCGACGTGATGAAGCCGTCGACGTACGACGCGGCCCTCAGCGTCCGCATGAAGCGCGAACTGCGCCAGCAGATCATGAAGCGGATGGTCCGCGACCTGCCCAACCTCATGCCGTTCATGGTGGGCGCCGCGGTCGGCGCGGTCATGAACCGCCGGGACACCAGGAGGCTCGCCGCCCACGTCCGGGCCGACCTGCGCAAGATCCAGGTCCCCTGGGAGGAGCTGGCCGGGCTGCCGCCGCTGGAGGAGCCGGCGGAACCGCTGAACCTGCGCGACCTTCCCGAAGAGCTCTAGGCGTTCGCCTTGCGCGCCGCCTCGATCGCCGCCGCCAGCCGCTCCGGCTCGCGCGTCGACAGATACAGGTACGGCGTCGGGTCCTCCGGGTCCGTGACCTCCACCCGCAGCGCCGTGGGGATGTAGGCGCGCAGCAGCAGGAAGGCGCGGGTGTCGGCCTTGTACGTCCGCCAGGCGCGGGCCTCCTCCGCGTCCAGCACCTCCGCCTCGCCCAGCGCCGCCACCGGGATCTTCGCCTCGCCCGCGATCAGCGAGTCGCCCACGATCCGGATGCGCTGGGAGCCGTACGCGCTGGCGACCACCGCCGCCGCGGCCGTGCCGCCGACCAGGCCGCCGAGCAGCGGCAGGGTGCCGAAGGGAAGCAGGATCAGGGCGAAGGAGACGCCCACCAGGAAGCTGATCAGCCACCACGAGCGGGGGGCGGTGAGGCGTTCTTCGTAGGGGGTGGCGGAGAGCTGCATGAAGCCAAGCTTGGCACGGCATCCGGTCAGGGCCGACGCGCGGGTAAGGTCTGCGCCTGTGAGTGGTAGTTCCGCAAGCCTTCAGCCCCCAGCCGACGCGGTGAAACCGGTACGGCACCCCGACGCGCCCGCGCCCGGAGACCTCCTCGGCGCCCACTACGAACACTGTTTCGGCTGTGGCCCCGGGCAGTCGCACGGACTGCACCTGGAGGCACGGGCCGGCGAGGGTGTCTCGCTGACCGCCGAGTTCACCGTCCAGCCCGCCCACCAGGGCGCCCCGGGCCTCGCGCACGGCGGAGTGCTGGCCACGGCCCTCGACGAGACCCTCGGCTCGCTGAACTGGCTGCTGCGGACCATCGCCGTGACCGGCCGGCTGGAGACCGACTTCGTGCGGCCCGTGCCCGTCGGCACCACGCTGTACCTGGAGGCCGAGGTCACCGCCGTCGCCGGGCGCAAGATCTACTCCACCGCCACCGGACGCATCGGCGGCCCCGACGGGCCCCTCGCGGTCCGCGCCGACGCCCTCTTCATCGAGGTCAAGGTCGACCACTTCATCGACCACGGCCGCGAGGAGGAGATCCGGGCCGCCATGAGCGACCCGGACCAGATCCGCCGCGCCCGCGCCTTCGAGGTGAACCCGTGAGCCGCGGCCCCCTGAACGTGCTGCTCCGGCGTGTCGACCCCGACGTACCGCTTCCGGCGTACGAGCACCCGGGGGACGCCGGAGCCGATCTGCGCACCACCGAGCCGTGCGAACTGGGGCCCGGGGAGCGCGCCGTTCTCCCCACGGGGGTGTCGATCGCCCTGCCCGAGGGGTACGCGGCCTTCGTGCACCCGCGCTCCGGTCTCGCCGCTCGCTGCGGTGTCGCCCTCGTCAATGCCCCGGGGACGGTTGATGCCGGGTACCGTGGGGAGATCAAGGTGATCGTGGTGAATCTCGACCCGCGTGAGAGTGTGCGGTTCGAGCGCTTCGACCGGATTGCCCAACTGGTCGTCCAGCAGGTCGAGAGGGTCCGCTTCCAGGAGGTCGCGGAGCTTCCCGATTCGACGCGGGCCGAAGGGGGCTTCGGGTCCACCGGCGGCCATGCCGCGGTGGGCGGCGAGAGCGGCACAAGCGGTCAGGCCGCCGAGGGCGGTCCGACGGGTGGGAATCGATACGCTTCGGTCGTATCCGACCGGGAAGGACAGTGACGTGTTCGGACGTCGCAAGAAGAAGGGTGCCGCCGAGGACGCGGCCGGCGAGGCCGAGCAGGTCGTCGACAGCGTCGACACCGAGGCGGACGAGGAAGTGGAGGCCGAGCGCGAGCGCGTCCGGCTGGAGCCCGGGCCCCGGCCCGACGGGCCGTGGGACAGCAGCGAGGTGCGCGAGCCGGGTGAGGGCCGCGTCGACCTCGGTGGTCTTTTCGTCCCGGGCGTCGACGGCATGGAGCTGCGGGTCGAGGTCGCCGGTGACGCGATCGTCGCCGCGACCGTCGTGCTGCGCGACAGCGCCATCCAGCTCCAGGCCTTCGCCGCGCCCAAGCGCGAGGGCATCTGGGGCGAGGTCCGCGAGGAGATCGCGTCCGGCATCACCCAGCAGGGCGGCATCGTCGACGAGGTCGAGGGCCCGCTGGGCTGGGAGCTGCGCGCTCAGGTGCCGGTGCAGCTGCCGGACGGCACGGGTGGTTTCCAGGTCGTGCGGTTCGTGGGTGTGGACGGCCCGCGCTGGTTCCTGCGCGGTGTGATCTCCGGGCAGGGCGCGGTGCAGCCGCAGGCCGCCGGGCTGCTGGAGCAGATCTTCCGTGACACCGTCGTGGTCCGTGGTGAGGGGCCGATGGCGCCCCGCGACCCGATCGTCCTGAAGCTGCCGAACGATGCGCAGATGGTGCCGGAGGGTGTCCAGCAGGACGAGTCCTCCCGGTTCTCGGGCGGGATGGGCCAGCTTCAGCGCGGGCCGGAGATCACCGAAGTCCGCTAGGCGCTCCGCCGGGTTCAGCGGGGATGCACGGGCCGTGCCTCTGAGGGGGTGCGGCCCGTTGTCGTGCGGTTCGTGGGTGTGGACGGCGGAGCAGATCTTCCGCGACACCGTCGTGGTCCGTGGTGAGGGGCCGATGGCGCCCCGCGACCCGATCGTCCTGAAGCTGCCGAACGACGCGCAGATGGTGCCGGAGGGTGTCCAGCACGACGAGTCCTCGCGGTTCTCGGGCGGGATGGGCCAGCTTCAGCGCGGGCCGGAGATCACCGAAGTCCGCTAGGCGCTCCGCCGGGTTCAGCGGGGATGCACGGGCCGTGCCTCTGAGGGGGTGCGGCCCGTTTGTTGCGGGGTCCCGCCGTTGTGGATTCGCCGCCGCTGCGGAGTGCGGGTTCGTCGTGGTTGCCCGCGCAGTTCCCCGCGCCCCTTTCGGGGCGCCATACTGGCGCCCGATCGATGGGGGAGGCGGTATGGGCGGTCGGGTGGTCACCGAGACCATGGTTCGGGTCGAGGACGTCCACAAGTCGTTCGGGCGGGGTGCGGCGGCCGTTCACGCCCTGCGCGGGGTCTCGCTGGAGGTGCGGCGCGGTGAGCTCGTTGCGCTCAAGGGGCGTTCGGGATCCGGGAAGACCACCCTGCTGAACATCGTCGGCGGGCTCGACACGCCCGACCGGGGCCGGGTCGAGGTCGACGGGCGGCAGCTGGGGGAGCTGGGCGAGAGCGAGCTGCTGCGGCTGCGCCGGGACCGGATCGGGTTCGTCTTCCAGTCCTTCGGGCTCATCCCGATCCTCACCGCGGCCGAGAACGTCGGCGTACCGCTCAGGCTGCGCCGTGCCGACCCGCGCGAGCGTGAGGAACGGGTCGAGCTGCTGCTCTCCCTCGTCGGGCTGGCGGGGCACGCCGCCCAGCGGCCCGGCGAGCTGTCCGGCGGACAGCAGCAGCGGGTCGCCATCGCCCGCGCCCTCGCCAACAGGCCGGCCCTGCTCATCGCCGATGAACCGACCGGCCAGCTCGACGCCGAGACCGGGCACGCCGTCATGGAACTGCTCCGGGCCGTCGTACGCAGTGAGCGGCCGGCCTCCTCCGACCACGACGGACCCCCGTCCGCCCTGGTCGCCACGCATGACGCCACCCTCCTCGACCTGGCCGACCGGGTGCTGGAACTGCGCGACGGCGAGATCGTCGAGCACTGAACCGGCCGGCCCGCCCGCCTCTCATCAGGGATGCGTCAAAGTTGTCCGCCGCAGGCCTCCCTGTCCCGTTTGCCGTGATTGTTGGCCGTAAGGTCGACGCTGCGTACGCAGCAGTCACGGGAAGACAATGGGGCCATGGCACGCGGCAAGCTTCGGATCTACCTCGGTGCGGCACCGGGTGTGGGCAAGACCTACGCGATGCTGTCGGAGGCACACCGCCGTGTGGAGCGGGGCACCGACTGTGTCGTGGGCTTCGTCGAGCACCACGACCGGCCGCGCACCGAGGTGATGCTGCACGGTCTGGAGCAGGTGCCGCGCAGGCAGCTGGAGTACCGGGGCAGCCGCTTCGGCGAGATGGACGTCGATGCCGTGCTGCGCCGCGCCCCGGCCGTCGCCCTGGTGGACGAACTCGCCCACACCAACGTCCCCGGCTCCCGCAACGCCAAGCGCTGGCAGGACGTGGAGGAGCTGCTTTCCGCGGGGATCGACGTGGTCTCGACCGTCAACATCCAGCACCTGGAGTCACTCGGCGACGTCGTGGAGTCGATCACCGGGGTGCGGCAGCGCGAGACCGTGCCCGACGAGGTGGTACGGCGGGCCGACCAGATCGAGCTGGTCGACATGTCCCCGGAGGCGCTGCGCCGTCGTATGGCGCACGGCAACATCTACAAGCCGGACAAGGTCGACGCGGCCCTGTCCAACTACTTCCGCCCCGGAAACCTCACCGCCCTGCGCGAGCTGGCGCTGCTGTGGGTGGCGGACCGGGTCGACGAGTACCTGAACGCCTACCGCAGCGAACACCGGGTCTCCAAGATCTGGGGCTCTCGCGAGCGGATCGTCGTCGGGCTGACCGGCGGGCCCGAGGGCCGCACCCTGATACGGCGTGCCGCGCGGCTCGCGGAGAAGGGCGCCGGCGGCGAGGTGCTGGCCGTGTACATAGCCCGCAGCGACGGGCTGACCTCCGCCTCCCCGAAGGAGCTGGCCGTCCAGCGCACCCTGGTGGAGGACCTCGGCGGCACCTTCCACCACGTGGTCGGCGACGACATACCGGCCGCCCTGCTCGACTTCGCGCGGGGCGTGAACGCCACCCAGATCGTGCTGGGCTCCTCGCGCCGCAAGGCCTGGCAGTACATCTTCGGGCCCGGCGTCGGCGCCACGGTCGCCCGCGAGTCAGGTCCCGACCTCGACGTCCACATCGTCACCCACGAGGAGGTCGCCAAGGGTCGCGGACTGCCCGTGGCCCGGGGCGCACGGCTCGGGCGGGCCCGGATCATCTGGGGCTGGGTGGTGGGCCTGGTGGGCCCCGCGGTCCTCGCGGTACTGCTGAACAGCGTCGCCCTCGGCCTCGCCAACGACATGCTGCTGTTCCTGGCGCTGACGGTCGCGGCGGCCCTGCTGGGCGGGCTCTTCCCGGCGCTGGCCTCGGCGGCCTTCGGCTCGCTGCTGCTGAACTACTTCTACACCCCGCCCCTGCACCGGCTCACCATCGCCGACCCCAAGAACATCGTCGCCATAGCGATCTTCTTCGGTGTCGGCATGTCGGTCGCCTCGGTCGTGGACCTCGCCGCCCGGCGCACCCACCAGGCCGCCCGGCTGCGCGCCGAGTCGGAGATACTCTCCTTCCTCGCCGGGAACGTGCTGCGCGGCGAGACCAGCCTGGAGGAGCTGCTGGAGCGGGTCCGGGAGACCTTCGCGATGGAGTCGGCCGCGCTCCTGGAACGGGCGAGCGACACCGAGCCGTGGACCTGCGCCGGGCGCGCCGGATTCGGGCGCCCGCTGGAGCGGCCGGAGGACGCCGACGTCGACATGCCGGTCGGCGACCACATGGCCCTCGCACTCACCGGGCGGGTGCTGCCCGCCGAGGACCGCCGGGTGCTCGCCGCCTTCGCGGCGCAGGCCGCCGTCGCCCTGGACCGCCGTCGCCTTCGGCAGGAGGCCGACCAGGCCCGTGCGCTCGCCGAGGGCAACCGCATCCGCACCGCCCTGCTCGCGGCCGTCAGCCACGACCTGCGCACCCCGCTGGCCGGCATCAAGGCGTCGGTGTCCTCGCTGCGCTCCGACGACGTCGAATGGTCCGAGGAGGACCGGGCGGAGCTGCTGGCCGCGATCGAGGAGGGCGCCGACCGGCTGGACCACCTCGTCGGCAACCTGCTCGACATGTCCCGCCTGCAGACCGGCACGGTCACCCCGCTGATCCGCGAGATCGACGTGGACGAGGTCGTGCCGATGGCGCTCGGGGGCGTCCCGGAGGGCAGCGTCGAGCTGGACGTGCCCGAGAGCCTGCCGATGGTCGAGGTCGATCCCGGGCTGCTGGAGCGGTCCGTGGCCAACCTGGTGGAGAACGCCGTCAAGTACAGCCCGAGGGACCGTCCCGTGCTGGTCTCCGCCAGCGCCATAGCCGACCGCGTCGAGGTGCGCGTGGTGGACGGCGGGCCGGGCGTGCCGGACGAGGCCAAGGACCGGATCTTCGAGCCGTTCCAGCGGTACGGTGACGCCCCGCGCGGTGCCGGGGTGGGCCTCGGCCTCGCGGTCGCCCGCGGTTTCGCGGAGGCCATGGGCGGCACCCTCGACGCCGAGGACACGCCGGGCGGCGGACTCACGATGGTCCTGAGCCTTCGCGCGGCAGGATCGCGTCCCGGGGCCCTCGTTGCGGGCCGGGACATCGCAGAACCGGAAAGGCAGGCCTCATGACCCGGGTGCTCGTGGTCGACGACGAGCCGCAGATCGTGCGCGCCCTCGTGATCAACCTCAAGGCACGCAAGTACGAGGTCGACGCGGCGCCCGACGGCCGTACCGCCCTCGAACTCGCCGCCTCGCGGCACCCCGACGTGGTCGTGCTCGACCTGGGTCTGCCGGACATGGACGGCGTCGAGGTGATCCGGGGCCTGCGCGGCTGGACCCGCGTGCCCATCCTGGTCCTGTCCGCCCGGCACTCCTCGGACGAGAAGGTCGAGGCGCTGGACGCGGGCGCCGACGACTACGTCACCAAGCCCTTCGGCATGGACGAGCTGCTGGCCCGGCTGCGGGCCGCCGTCCGCCGGGCCGAGCCGGTCGGGCCGGGCGAGGACGACATGACGACCGTGGAGACCGAGGGCTTCACCGTCGACCTGGCCGCCAAGAAGGTCAACCGCGCCGGCAAGGACGTCCGCCTCACCCCGACCGAGTGGCACCTGCTGGAGGTGCTGGTCCGCAACACCGGCCGCCTGGTCGGCCAGAAGCAGCTGCTGCAGGAGGTGTGGGGGCCGTCGTACGGCACCGAGACCAACTACCTGCGCGTGTACATGGCCCAGCTGCGGCGGAAGCTGGAGACGGACCCCTCGCACCCGAAGCACTTCATCACGGAACCGGGCATGGGCTACCGGTTCGAGAAGTGAGCGGGCCGCGAAGTGAGCTGGGCTACGGTGCTGTCGGTGTGCCCCGGTACGCTTCAGGTATGAGTGCTGTTCCTCGTTCCGAAAAGCCGGCCGGCCGGTTCCGGCGCATGCTCGACCGGCTCTCCTCGTCGCAGGAGGACCTGGAGTCCGAGGAGCTGCGTGAGGACGCCGACGCCGCGGGCTGTACCAAGATCGGCGACTGCCACGACCGGCAGATCGTCACCGTAACTGGTACGTTGCGCACGGTCACCTTGCGTCCCCGCGCCGGGGTCCCTGCCCTGGAGGCCGAGCTGTTCGACGGCTCCGCCGCGCTGGACGTGGTGTGGCTCGGCAGGCGTTCCATCGTGGGCATAGAACCCGGGCGCAAGCTGATCGCATCGGGCCGGATCTCGATGAGCCGGGGCCGCCGGGTGCTGTTCAACCCGAAATACGAACTGCGACCCCTCGGACGGGAGTAGCCGGTGACGTCCCTCGACAAGCCGACCGAAGGCACCGACCAGAGTCCGCCCGACGGAACCGGTGATGCCCGTGCGGTGACCGAGGCCGCGCTGTTCGACGCGTTCGGCGGCGTCCGCGGCATGGTCGAGACGGTCGTGCCGGGCCTGCTCTTCGTCGCGATCTTCACGGTCAACAAGGACCTGCACGTGTCGGCGATCGCCGCGCTGATCGTGTCCCTGGTCCTGGTCGTGGTCCGGCTCGCCATGAAGGACACCGTCAAGCACGCCTTCAGCGGTGTCTTCGGCGTGGCCTTCGGTGTCGTCTTCGCGATGTTCACCGGCAACGCCAAGGACTTCTACCTCCCCGGCATGCTCTACACGCTGGGCCTGGCGGTGGCGTACATCGCCACGACCCTGGCCGGTGTGCCCCTGATCGGCCTCATCCTCGGCCCGGTCTTCAAGGAAAACCTCTCCTGGCGCACCCGCAACCCCGGCCGCAAGAAGGCGTATGCGAAGGCGAGTTGGGCCTGGGGCCTGATCCTGCTCGCCAAGTGCGCGATCCTCTTCCCGCTCTACTGGTGGTCCGACACCACCAGGCTCGGCTGGGTCCTGGTCGCCCTGAAGATCCCGCCGTTCCTGCTGGCGGTCTGGCTCACCTGGATCTTCCTCGCGAAGGCGCCCGCGCCCATCGACGTCTTCGCCGAGATGGAAGCCGAGGAGAAGGCCGAGCAGGAGCGCAAGGCGGCACTGGCCACCGAGAGCGGTGAGTCGACCGGGGGCCGGCACCGCCGGGAGGCCTGACCGACGACGGCACCGCGGCTTCGGCACCGCGGCTTCGCAGCGGCCCGGGGCCCGCAGAGGTCCCGGGCTGTTCGCATGGCGGGGCGCGGCTTGCCGCCACAGGAGCCCGCGCACGGGACGGGCCCGGTGGATCCTGCGATCCCCGGGCCCTCGGCGTGGCAGTGTGCCGGCTAGCCCTGCGTGTCCTCGCGCCGTACCGACAGCAGCTCCTCCGAGCAGGAGCGCAAGGCGGCACTGGCCACCGAGAGCGGTGAGTCGACCGGGGGCCGGCACCGCCGGGAGGCCTGACCGACGACGGCACCGCGACTTCGGCACCGCGGCTTCGCAACGGCCCGGGACCCGCAGAGGTCCCGGGCTGTTCGCATGGCGGGGCGCGGCTTGCCGCCACAGGAGCCCGCGCACGGGAAGGGCCCGGTGGATCCAGCGATCCCCGGGCCCTCGGCGTGGCAGTGTGCCGACTAGCCCTGCGTGTCCTCGCGCCGTACCGACAGCAGCTCCTCCAGCTGCTCCTCGCGGGCCTGGGCGGCCACGAAGAGGAGTTCGTCGCCCGGCTCCAGGGAGTCCTCCTTGGACGGGGTCAGGACCCGGGTGCCGCGGATGATCGTGACCAGGGAGGTGTCCTCCGGCCACTGGACGTCGCCCACCTGGGTGCCGGCCAGGGCCGACTCCTCGGGCAGGGTCAGCTCGACGAGGTTGGCGTCGCCGTGGCTGAAGCGGAGCAGCCGGACCAGGTCGCCGACGCTCACCGCCTCCTCGACCAGGGCGGACATCAGACGCGGGGTGGAGACGGCCACGTCCACGCCCCAGGCCTCGTTGAACAGCCACTCGTTCTTCGGGTTGTTGACGCGGGCGACGACGCGCGGGACGCCGTACTCCGTCTTGGCGAGCAGCGAGACCACCAGGTTGACCTTGTCGTCGCCGGTCGCGGCGATGACGACGTTGCAGCGCTGGAGCGCCGCCTCGTCCAGGGACGTGATCTCGCAGGCGTCGGCCAGCAGCCACTCCGCCTGGGGCACCCGCTCCACCGAGATGGCGGTCGGGGCCTTGTCGATCAGCAGGACCTCGTGACCGTTCTCCAGCAGCTCGCCCGCGATCGAGCGGCCGACGGCGCCGGCTCCGGCAATGGCGACCCTCATCAGTGACCGCTCTCCTCTTCCGGGCCCTCGGCGAACGCCGCCTCGACCTTCTCGACGTCGTCCGACCGCATCATCACATGCACGAGGTCGCCCTCCTGCAGCACCGTCTGCGAGGTCGGCAGGATCGCTTCGCCGAGGCGGGTCAGGAACGCCACGCGGACGCCCGTCTCGTCCTGCAGCTTGCTGATCTTGTGCCCGACCCACTTCGGGGAGGCGTGCACCTCGGCGAGCTGCACCCCGCCGGTGGGGTCGCGCCACAGCGGCTCGGCACCGGAGGGCAGCAGCCGGCGCAGCATCTGGTCGGCGGTCCAGCGGACCGTCGCCACGGTGGGGATGCCCAGGCGCTGGTAGACCTCGGCGCGGCGCGGGTCGTAGATACGGGCGGCCACGTTCTCCACCCCGAACATCTCGCGGGCCACGCGCGCGGAGATGATGTTGGAGTTGTCACCGCTGGAGACGGCGGCGAAGGCACCGGCCTCCTCGATGCCCGCTTCGCGCAGGGTGTCCTGGTCGAAGCCCACACCGGTGACACGGCGGCCCCCGAAGCCCGGGCCCAGCCGACGGAAGGCGGTCGGGTCCTGGTCGATCACGGCGACCGTATGGCCCTGTTGCTCCAGGGTCTGGGCGAGAGCGGAACCCACTCTCCCGCAACCCATGATGACGATGTGCACGACCGTCCTTCCGAGGTCAAGAGTCATTGACTTGGCCTTAACAGGTTCTCAGACCGAGGCCCAAAGCTACACACGGGCGGCGGGGCGTCGGCACCCCCCTGCGCGGGTTGCCGTGATCACGGTCCGCGATCATGCGCGTGAGCAGCGTCAGCGATCGGTGTCGACGGCCACCGGGGCCGGGCGCCGGCGCGTGATGCTGCGCACGCTGCACAGGGTCAGGATTCCGAGGCCGAGCAGGGCGAGCGTCGCCCCGATGAGCTCCGCGATGGCGGGCATGGGTCCTCCGAGGTGCGATGACAAGCGGGGTTTGCCATCTAGGCACGGGGAGCGCGCGGACCGCGGAATCCGCAGTTTCATGCGCCCCTGATTTCACTCGTGAGGCAGATCCCGGGCACCGGGTGGGCGGCTGCCTGTTCGAAGGCCTACGATCCTCTCTCGTGTCCAAACTGACCGACGTGCCCAAACGGATTCTGATCGGGCGCGCACTGCGCAGTGACCGGCTGGGCGAAACGCTCCTGCCGAAGCGCATCGCACTGCCCGTCTTCGCCTCCGACCCGCTGTCCTCCGTCGCCTACGCGCCGGGGGAGGTCCTGCTGGTCCTGTCCATCGCGGGCGTGTCGGCGTACCACTTCAGCCCGTGGATCGCCGTCGCGGTCGTGGTGCTGATGTTCACGGTCGTCGCCTCCTACCGGCAGAACGTCCACGCCTACCCGAGCGGCGGCGGTGACTACGAGGTCGCCACCACCAACCTCGGTCCCAAGGCGGGCCTCACCGTGGCAAGCGCCCTGCTCGTGGACTACGTCCTCACCGTCGCCGTCTCCATCGCCTCCGGCATCGAGAACCTCGGCTCCGCGATCCCGTTCGTGGTCGAGCACAAGGTGCTGTGCGCCACCGCCGTGATCGTGCTGCTGACGCTCATGAACCTGCGCGGTGTGAAGGAGTCCGGCAAGCTCTTCGCGATCCCGACGTACGTGTTCGTCGGCGGCGTCTTCATCATGATCGTGTGGGGCGCCGTACGCGGCCTGGTCCTCGGCGAGACCATGCACGCGCCGACCGCGGCGTTTCACATCAAGGCCGAGCACCAGGGCCTCGCGGGCTTCGCGCTCGTGTTCCTCCTGCTGCGGGCCTTCTCCTCCGGCTGTGCCGCGCTCACCGGTGTGGAGGCCATCTCCAACGGCGTCCCGGCCTTCCGCAAGCCCAAGTCGAAGAACGCGGCGACCACGCTCGCGATGATGGGCCTGCTGGCCGTCACCATGTTCTGCGGCATCATCGCCCTCGCCATGTCGACCAAGGTGCGCATGGCCGAGAACCCGGCCACCGACCTGATCCACAACGGTCACCCGCTCGGCTCCGGCTACGTCCAGAACCCGGTGATCTCGCAGGTCGCCGAGGCCGTCTTCGGCAAGGGGAGCTTCCTGTTCGTCGTCCTCGCGGCGGCGACGGCCCTGGTCCTGTTCCTCGCGGCGAACACGGCCTACAACGGCTTCCCGCTGCTCGGTTCGATCCTGGCCCAGGACCGCTACCTCCCGCGGCAGCTGCACACCCGCGGCGACCGCCTCGCCTTCTCCAACGGCATCGTGCTGCTCGCGGGCGCCGCGGCCCTGCTGACCGTCATCTACGGCGCGGACTCCACACGGCTGATCCAGCTGTACATCGTCGGCGTGTTCGTGTCCTTCACGCTCAGCCAGACCGGCATGGTCCGGCACTGGAACCGCCACCTCGCGGTCGAGCAGGACCAGGCCAAGCGCCGCCACATGATGCGCTCCCGCGCGATCAACGCCTTCGGCGCCTTCTTCACCGGCCTGGTGCTCGTCGTCGTCCTGGTCACGAAGTTCACGCACGGCGCCTGGGTGGCGCTGCTGGGCATGTGCATCTTCTACGTGACGATGACCGCGATCCGTAAGCACTACGACCGCGTCGCCGAGGAGATCGCGGCCCCCGAGGGCCCGGCCGACGACATGGTCCGCCCGTCCCGGGTGCACTCGGTGGTGCTGATCTCGAAGATCCACCGCCCCACCCTGCGCGCCCTGGCCTACGCCAAGCTGATGCGCTCGGACACCCTGGAGGCGCTGACGGTCAACGTCGACCCGGCCGAGACCAAGGCGCTGCGCGAGGAGTGGGAGCGGCGCGGCATCGACGTACCGCTGAAGGTCCTGGACTCGCCCTACCGCGAGATCACCCGCCCGGTGATCGAGTACGTGAAGAGCCTGCGCAAGGAGTCGCCGCGCGACGCGGTCTCCGTGATCATCCCCGAGTACGTGGTCGGCCACTGGTACGAGCATCTGCTGCACAACCAGAGCGCCCTGCGCCTGAAGGGCCGCCTGCTGTTCACGCCCGGCGTGATGGTCACCTCCGTGCCCTACCAGCTGGCGTCCTCCGAGGTGGCGAAGGTGCGGGCCCGCAGGCGGCAGGAGTGGAACGCCCCGGGTGCGGTGCGACGGGGTCCGGCGGCGGAGCGGCCGAAGGAGGCGTCGACGGCCAAGGACTGAGCCCGGACCGATCCGGGACGGAGCCGGGGCCTCGGCCTGTGGTGAACGGCCGGACGACAGCCACGTAGACTGGTGGGCTGTTGTCCGGCCGTTTCCCGTTCCCGATCTGGAGTCACCCCGCCATGCAGGCAGAAGAGAAGAAGTCGCTGGTCGGGGAGGAGTACGAGGTCGAGATCGGCCCCGTCGCCCACGGCGGCCACTGCATCGCCCGCACGGCCGAGGGCCAGGTGCTGTTCGTCCGGCACGCGCTGCCCGGCGAGCGAGTGGTGGTGCGGGTCACCGAGGGCGAGGAGGGCGCCCGCTTCCTCCGCGCGGACGCCGTACGGATCCTGGAGCCCTCCAAGGACCGCATCGAGGCGCCCTGCCCCTTCGCCGGGCCGGGCCGCTGCGGCGGCTGCGACTGGCAGCACGCCAAGCCGGGCGCCCAGCGCCGCCTCAAGGGCGAGGTGATCGCCGAGCAGCTCAAGCGGCTCGCGGGCCTCACGCCCGAGGAGGCCGGCTGGGACGGCACGGTGGTGCCGGCCGAGGGCGACAAGCTGCCGGCCGGCCAGGTCCCGCAGTGGCGCACGCGCGTCCAGTACGCCGTCGACGCCGAGGGCCACGCCGGGCTGCGCCGCCACCGCTCGCACGAGATCGAGCGCATCGACCACTGCATGATCGCGGCGGAGGGCGTCAGCGAGCTGGGCATCGAGCGGCGGGACTGGACCGGCATGGAGTCGGTCGAGGCGATCGCGGCGACGGGCTCGCAGGACCGGCAGGTGATCCTCACGCCGCGCCCGGGCGCCCGTCTGCCCCTGGTCGAACTGGACAAGCCGGTGTCGGTCCTGAGGGTCGACGAGAAGTCCGGTGGCGTCCACCGCGTCCACGGCCGCCCCTTCGTCCGCGAGCGCGCGGACGGCCGTACGCACCGGGTCGCGGGCGGCGGCTTCTGGCAGGTCCACCCGAAGGCGGCGGACACCCTGGTGACGGCGGTCATGCAGGGCCTGCTCCCCCGCAAGGGCGAGATGGCCCTGGACCTCTACTGCGGCGTGGGGTTGTTCGCGGGCGCGCTGGCCGACCGGCTCGGTGAGAAGGGCGCGGTCCTCGGCATCGAGTCCGGCAAGCGTGCGGTGGAGGACGCGCGGCACAACCTCGCCGACTTCCCGCGCGTGCGCATCGAGCAGGGCAAGGTCGAGTCGGTCCTGCCGCGCACGGGCATCACCGAGGTCGACCTGATCGTCCTCGACCCGCCCCGCGCCGGCGCCGGCCGCGCCACGGTCGCCCACCTCTGCTCCCTCGACGCCCGCCGCATCGCCTACGTCGCCTGCGATCCCGCCGCGCTGGCCCGGGACCTGGCGTACTTCCGCGAGGGCGGGTACCGGGTGCGGACGCTTCGGGCGTTCGATCTGTTTCCGATGACGCATCATGTGGAGTGCGTGGCGATTCTGGAGCCTGCGGTGAAGGGGCTCTGACCTGCGCTTTTTGTAGGTTTCTCAGGCGAGGCCGGGCGCGCTCGACCTGTTTCCCGAAGTTCACCGCGTGGAGCATGTTGTAGGTTCCCGCCACGTGTCTCACCTGCGGTTTCGCAGCGTGGGCATTGGTCCGGAACGCTCTGTCTCAGCTCGGTAAGAGACGGGTTCGGGAAATGTCTTGACGCTCGGTCGACGCTGTTTCTGACGGAGCGTGAAGTGGTCGTCCTGGATCAGGTAGCGCGGGTCAATCGACTTGTCGGGCTTAACCCGTTGAGCAGCGCGTTGGGGTTGTTCTTTGGGCTCGGGCTATACGGCGACAGGTCTCGGGTTGACGTGTGCTGATTGCGCTGGCCTCGTTACCCTGTGTCGTGGGGAGTGCCGAGGTATGCGGAGGACAGGGATGACCACGGGGGGATGCGGTGCGTCGAACAGCTGCAGTGGAGCGGGGAATTGCGTGCGCCGATGCGCTCTTCTCCATGGAGGGCATCCCGGAAGGAGCCGTCGTACCGGAGCCGGAGGGTGAGGCGGCGACTGAGGCGGCGGTCGAGCGACTCGGCAGCCGGTTCGTGCGACTGGACGGTCAAGTACGGCACGCGCTGAGACGTACCCGAGACCACGCGGGGAATCTGTCGAGCGACCGTCTCCAGGGACTCTCGGAGATCGTGCTGTTCGACCTGCTCCGCGGCACGCACGCCTCCCAGGCGGCCCGGGTGCAGGTGACGGACACCTTGTACACCGTCCTGCACGCGGCCTGACCCCGGCTGTGCCTGTAGGCCGTCACCCGGATCGCGCCGGGCGGCGTCTCACTCGTGGCCGGCCGTGAGCCGGTCGATGACGCGGTCCACATCGATGTGGTGGTGCTCGGTGCCCGGCGGCACCAGCGCCTCGGACCGGCGCAGGAAGTCCGTGACCACGAGGGCGTGGATCGCGAGAAGCGCCGCCCCGGTGCGGGTCCTGAAGAGGATGCGGACCGACTCCGGACGGCGGCGGTGCCGCGGGATGACCACCACGTCTCCGATTCCCGTGGGCCGGTGGAGTCCGTCCGCGAGCAGCGACCGGGCGAAGACCCAGTCGACGGAAGGGGCCGTAGGGGCGCCCATGGACAGGCGCACGGCATACGGGTCGGCCACGTCGTAACGGAGTGCGGCGGGGAGCGGTACCCACGCTTCGCCGGCCACGCTGATATGGACTTCCGTGGGGAAGACGATCGAGCACGCATCCGCGGAATCGGAAAGAGGGATTCTCACTCCGCCCCCTGTATCTGACTGTTCGTACGGTTGTGGACGACCGTAAGCCGCGGCTGCTCCGTTGCCTTGCCGACAAGTGCACCGGGGGTTGTCCGAAAAGGCACTTGTGTGGCACGCGTGTTTCCGGAGTGCACGGATTCCGCTCGCCCCTCGCCCTTTCCGCTTCACGCCGGTGACAACGTCTACGCCCCGCCGAACCCGCTGCGCGGTGTCGCCCAGGGCGCCGGGACGCTGTCCGACTTCCTGGCGACCCTCTCCGGTCCAGTGGTCCTCGTCGGCTACTCCTACGGCGGGGGATCACCAACGCGGGGTGAAGAGCCGGTGTCCGGACATTCAGGACGACGCCGCGCTGCTGGACGCGTCCCGACACCCTGGACCACCCGCGGATGACCAGGCTCTGGACGAGGGCTGCTCGCCCCCGGAGAGGCCCTGGGCGGGGGAACCACCGGCGTCACGCGTCGGAGCGGTGGCGAGGGGTGAGCCTCGAATCCGACCGGTTCGCCTTCGACCGGGGACGGACGGCGCCGGGGTATCGCCCGAGGAGGCGGCGATGCATCTGATCCCGGGCTCCGAGACCGACTGACGCAACGACAGTAAGGGGCCAGGGCCGAACACGGCCTTGGCCCCTTCCGCGCGCCGCCGGTACAGCCGCGTACGGGACTACGCGCACGCCCGCTCCACGGCCCGTCCGAGTCGTACGACGGCATCCGCAGCGCCCTCCAGCAGGCCGAGGTCCTGTTCCTGGAGGGCGATCACCAGCGCGGTCTGCGGCAACGCCCGGGGCAGCGCGGCCGGGAGCGCCTCGGCGGTGGCGCGGTCCAGGCCCGCCACCGGCTCGTCGAGCAGCAGGATCCGAGGGCGCCTCAGTACGGCGCGGGCCGTGGCGAGGCGCCTTCGCTGCCCTAGGGACAGCAGACGGCCGCCAGGACCCACCGGCGTCTGCAACGGAAGCGCCGACAGGCCGACCACTTTCAAAGCGGCCCGCAGTGCGGCGGCGTCGGCCGACGGTGCCGCCTGACGGAGGTTGGCCGCGATCGTGTCGTCGGCCAGCCAGTCGTCTGCCTCGACGAGGGTGAGCGTCTCGGCGGCGGCCTCGGCGGACAGGTCGTGCAAGGGAGTGCCGTCGAGGAGGACGGTGCCGGCGGGCGCCGGTTCGCGCCCGGCGAGTTGGCCGAGCAGGGTCGACTTCCCGCTGCCATTGGGGCCGGTGATCAGGACGAGGGCGGGACCCGCGGCGGTCAGGGTGAGTGCCGTGAGGGAGCCGACGAGCGGAAGGCCGACCACGTCGAGGATGCCCTCGGTCGCCTGCTGCCGGCCCGCCGGGTGCGCCTCGGTGGCGAGGGGGGCCAGCCGCCCGGCCGCGTCCTTGGCCTGAGTCAGGTGCTGCGCCAGTCGCGGAAACCGTTCCAGCAGCTCCCATCCGGCGGCTATGAGCAACACCTCGCCGACTGCCACCGCGATCGGCTGGGCCGGGGCGGCGCGCAGGGCGATGACCAGGACCGCCGCCTGGCCGAGCGCGGCGAGGAGACGCAGTGCCAGGCGGCCCTGCCGCTCGGCCCGGGCCGCGGCCCACTCGGCGGACTCGACCGCCGCCATGGCGCTCGTGGCCGTTCGCCGTGCCAACGGCACCGCGTCCAGGCACCGCAGCTCGTTGAAGGCCGTCCGGCTGCCCAGCAACACGGTACGCAGCGCGGCCCTGGCTGCGGCGGCGTCGGCGAGGTGGGTGCGCGCGCGGAAGTGGAAGCGGCGGACGCAGGCGAGGCCGACCACCCAGACGGCCAGTTCGGTCAGGCCCAGGATCGGCATCGCCCACAGCAGCAGGACATCGACCAGGCCCGCGGTCGCGAGCGCGGCCGTCAGCGGGGCGAGGGCGTTCGTCGGCAGGCCCGCGACGGTCTCCACATCGGCTGTGAGCCGGGTGAGCAGCGTTCCGTCGCGCTCGGCGCGCAACTGACGGGGCGTCAGACCGGCGGCGCCGCGTGCCAGCAGGGCCCGCAGGGCCACCTGGGTGTCCAGCAGGGTCCGGTGGTTGACCAGGCGTTCCAGGTAGCGCAGACCGGTGCGGGTGAGGGCCAGGGTCCGGACCGCACCCGAGGGATACATCCAGGACCACGTGGTGTTGGCCTGGAGGGTGACCACAGCACACGTCGTCAGGAACCAGCCGGACACCCCGAGCAGCGCGGCCCCGCTGACCTCCGCCGCGGCGGCGCACAGCACGCTGGTCAGCAGGGCGCGGCGGGAAGCCGCCGTACGCAGCAGCCGCCATGCGCTGATCCCGTTCACCGGCTTCATAGGGTCCTCCCGTGGTCCAGCCTGACGACCTGGTCCGCAAGCGTCAGCAGCGCGGGGCTGTGGGTGGCGAGCAGGACCGTACGGTCGCGGGCCAGCGTGCGCAGCGCGGACAGGACGCGCCGCTCCGCCTCCGGGTCCAGGTGCGCGGTGGGTTCGTCCAGGCACAGCAGCGGCGCGTCTCGCAACAACGCCCTTACCAGGGCGAGCTGTTGGGACTGGCCGGAAGGCAGGCCGGAGCCGCGTTCGCCGAGCGGGGTGTCCAGTCCCCGCGGCAGCGCGGCGAGGAGGTCCTCGAAGCCGAGGGCGGCGATGGCGTCCAGCAGGTCGTCGTCGTTCGCGGTGGGCCTCGCCAGCAGCAGGTTCTCTCGCAGAGTGCCCGGCAGCAGGTGCGCGGGCTGGCCCACCCAGGCGACCCGGCTGGGGGCGGCGGGAATGGGCCGGCCGTCCAGCACATGGAACGCGCGTCCGCCGCGCGGCGTGTACAGCCCGGCCGCGACGGCGAGCAGCGTGGACTTCCCGGCCCCGCTGGGACCCGTCACCGCGAGGCACCGCCCCGGCGCAAGGCGCAGCTCGAGCCCCTCCAACGCCGCTGCTCTTCGCCCATGGTGATGATCCGTCACCATTGCCAGGTGCAGTCCGGGCGGCGCGGTGGCACGTCGTGGAGCCGGTGGCACCGCGGTGACCTCACGCCCCGCGTCCAGCACCTGGCCCAGCAGGCCCGCCGCGGCACTCGCCCGCGCGCGGGCGTGGTACCCGGCGGCCAGTTCCCGGGCCGGCGCGAAGTAGGCGGGCACCAGGACCAGCACGAACAGGGCGGCGGACAGGCTCATGTGGGCCGGTACGACGGGCAGGGACAGATAGTCGAGCAGCGCCAGTCCGCAGTAGGTCGCCACCACGGCGAGGGTGCCGGTGATGAGCAGTTCGACCCACGCGGTCGACAGGAAGGCGATGCGCAGCACCTTCTCGGTGCGTCCGGCGACCTCCCGGTCGTTCCGGGCCAGCTCGTCGGCCGCCCGGTCGTGCGCCCCGAGCCCGACCAGGGTGGGCAGGCCGCGCAGGTGGTCCAGCAGCCGGGCGCGGTGGCCGCGGATCGCGGATCCCGGCCGGGGTCATCCACACCAGCCACTTGAGGAAGCGCCGCGAGTCGAACAGGCGGCGCCGCATACGCAGGACCACGCCCGCGAAGGCCGTGCCGAACATGAGCAGCGCGGTGAAGTACATCGCGCGGAAGCCGTAGAAGGTGGTCCACATGTTGGGGCGTTCACCGGGCGGGGTCAGCAGCAGGCCCGGCGTGTTCGTCTTACCGCTGAGGTCCTGGGCGATGGCCGAGCCGAGGTAGGGGATCTCGACGTGCAGCCTGTTCTCGCCCTTGTCGGTGTCGGGGACGACGAACAGGTTGTAGCCGTTGTTGTCGCTCTCCCAGTTGCCCTCGAACGCCTCCAGCTTGGGCAACTGGTGCTGACCCATGAAGACCGCTGTGCCATCTCCCACGTACAGCTGAATCGGCATCAGCACGCCCAGCACACCGAGCGCGATGGACAGACAGCGGCGGGCCATGGGCTGGGCGTGCACCCGGTTCCTCACCAGATACCAGGCGGAGATCCCGCCGACGAACCAGGCGGCACTGATCAGCACGGCCAGCAGCATGTGCGGGAAGCGGTGGGCGAAGGCGGGATTGAGCAGGATGCCGGCCCAGTCCCGGGCGTGGAACTGGCCGTCGGCCTTCTCGTAGCCGACGGGGTCCTGCATCCAGCTGTTGGCCGACAGGATCCAGGTGGTGGACAGCAGCGTGCCGAAGGCGACCATCCAGCTGGCCAGGGCCATGGTGCGGGGGCGGACCCGTCCGTCGCCGTACAGCATCAGGCCGATGAACCCCGCCTCCAGGAAGAAGGCGGTGATCACCTCCATGCCGATCGTGACCCCGATGACCGGACCGACGGCGTGGGCGTAGACACCCCAGTTGAGGCCGAACTCGAACGTCATCACCGTGCCGGCGACGACGCCCAGGCCGAAGCCGACGGCGAAGATCTTCTTCCAGAACCGGAAGATCTGCAGATACAGGGGGTTGCCCGTGCGCACGTAGACCGAGTACACGACCGCGAGGAGCACGGACAGGCCGACGGTGAGCGCGGGGAAGGTCATATGGAAGATCGCGGTGATCACGAACTGCCATCGGGACAGTTCGACGACGGTTGCGGAAGCCATGGGTACTCCGGGGAGGCAGAGGGGACTGCCACGCTAGGCAGCCGACCGGGTACGGCGATTGCCTCTCAGCGCCCGTGCAGTGGCCCCACGCTGCACAGTCGCGGACGGAAAGGCGGCAGCTCACCCCGGGGGCCGCAGGAGGGCACTGAGGGACCAGCACCGCTGCACGCACGGACAAGGGGCATCGCCCGAGCCGTGCCTACATTTCCGGCATCCACACAGCTCGCCGGAACGAAGAGGCGCCCATGCAGTTCGGAATCTTCTCGGTGGGGGACGTCACCCCCGACCCGACCAACGGCCGTACCCCCTCGGAGCACGAGCGCATCAAGGCGATGGTCGCCATCGCGCTCAAGGCGGAGGAGGTCGGCCTGGACGTCTTCGCCACCGGCGAGCACCACAACCCGCCGTTCGTGCCGTCGTCGCCGACCACGATGCTCGGCTACATCGCGGCCCGCACCGAGAAGTTGATCCTCTCCACGGCCACGACGCTGATCACCACCAACGACCCGGTGAAGATCGCCGAGGACTACGCGATGCTCCAGCACCTGGCCGACGGCCGGGTGGACCTGATGATGGGGCGGGGCAACACCGGCCCGGTCTACCCCTGGTTCGGTCAGGACATCCGGCAGGGCATCAACCTCGCCAAGGAGAACTACGCGCTGCTGCGCCGGCTGTGGCGCGACGACGTCGTCGACTGGGAGGGGACGTTCCGCACTCCCCTGCAGGGTTTCACGTCCACGCCCCGCCCGCTGGACGGCGTACCCCCGTTCGTGTGGCACGGCTCGATCCGCTCGCCCGAGATCGCCGAACAGGCCGCCTTCTACGGCGACGGCTTCTTCCACAACAACATCTTCTGGCCCGCCGACCACACGCGACGGATGGTCCAGCTGTACCGGCGCAGGTACGCCCACCACGGTCACGGCCGGCCCGAGGAGGCCATCGTCGGCCTCGGCGGCCAGGTGTTCATGCGGAAGAACTCCCAGGACGCCGTACGCGAGTTCCGCCCTTACTTCGACAACGCGCCGGTCTACGGCCACGGGCCGTCCCTGGAGGACTTCACCGAGCAGACCCCGCTGACGGTGGGCTCCCCGCAGCAGGTCATCGAGCGGACGCTGTCCTTCCGTGAGACCGTCGGCGACTACCAGCGGCAGCTGTTCCTGATGGACCACGCGGGCCTGCCGCTGAAGACCGTGCTGGAGCAGCTCGACATCCTCGGCGAGGAGGTCGTACCGGTGCTGCGCAAGGAGTTCGCGATCGGCCGCCCGGCCGACGTGCCGGATGCGCCCACCCACGAGTCCCTGCGGACCGCGCTGGAGGTGGCCGCCGCGTGAAGCTCGTCGCCGTCTCGGCGGGGCTGAGCACCCCGTCGTCCACCCGCCTGCTCGCCGACCGGCTCGCCGAGTCGGCCCGCGCCGACCTGGCCGCCGAGGGCCACGATGTGCGGACCGAGGTCATCGAGCTGCGTGAACTGGCCGTCGCCGTCGCCAACCACCTCGTGACCGGATTCCCGCCGCCCCAGCTGGCGTCCGCGATCGACGCGGTGACGGGCGCGGACGGCCTGATCGCCGTGACGCCCGTGTTCACCGCCTCCTACAGCGGGCTGTTCAAGTCCTTCTTCGACCTCATCGACCCGGACGCCCTCACCGGCACGCCGGTCCTGATCGCGGCGACGGGAGGGACGGCCCGCCACTCCCTGGTCCTGGAGCACGCGCTGCGCCCGCTCTTCGCCTACCTGCGAGCCGGTGTCGTCCCCACCGCGGTGTACGCGGCGTCCGAGGACTGGGGGTCCGGCGGCGACGACTACACCGAGGGCCTGCCCGCCCGCATCCAGCGGGCGGCCGGTGAACTGGCCGTCGCCATGGCGGCCCGCCCGGCGTCGGAGACGACGCCCGACGACGAGGTCACCGCCCTCGAACGGCAGCTCTCCGACCTGCGCTTCGACTGAGGCCCCGCGGTCCCCCCGTATCTCCGCCCCGTATCCCGGATCTAGTGCGTTCACTCGATGCGCCACCCCGTGCCCCGCTGGCACGGTGTCCGCAGCGCACACCGGCTGAAGGGCGGAGATCATGTCGGACGTTTCGGTGAAGGGAACGCGGAAGCGGCCCCCGGGCATCTTCTACACCACGGACGGGGTGCCCAGGGAGCGAAGACGGACCTACTGGCGGGACGCGGTGGCCCACACCTTCGGAGCCGTGGACGTCAAGCTCGCCGAGGAGGTGTTCTCCGGCACGATCCATGCGTCACCGACGGGCCGGACGCGGGGCGTCACGGTGGACAGCGAGGCCCTGCAGACCGTGCGCACACCGCGCCTCATCGCGGGGTCCACAGGCGACGACCACGTGGTCGTGATGCTGCTGACCAGCGGGCTCGCCCGGGTCGAGCAGGACGCGCGCGACGCGTATGTCGAGCCCGGGCAGCTCTTCGTCTACGACCGGGCGCGTCCCATGCGGCTGACCTTCCCCGACACCTTCCAGACGAAGGCCCTCGTCCTGCCCCGGCACCTCCTGAGTCTGAGGGAGTCGGACCTGCGCCGGATCACGGCCTCTCCCCTCGACTCCACGACGCCCCTCGGCGACCTGCTGTCCCCCTTCCTGTCCCGGCTCGTGGACACCGCGGGCGCGTATCCGCAGCACGTCGGCGACCTGATCACCCGCAACGTCCTGGACCTGCTCACGGTGCTGGCCGACGAGCGACGCGGCGGTGACACCACGGGCACGCCGAGCGCGGCCCGCGTGCTGCTGATGCGGGTCCAGGCGTACATCGACCGTCACCTGGCGGACCCCGACCTGACCGCGGAGGCCATCGCCCGGGCCAACCGGATCTCCCTGCGCTACCTGTACAACCTCTTCCAGACCGAGGGCACCACCGTCCGCCGGTGGATCCAGGGCCGCCGGCTGGAGCAGTGCCGACGCGAGCTGGCCCGCCGGGACGCGGCGAGACGGACCATCGCCGCGGTGGGCCGACGGTGGGGCTTCGTCAGCGCCGCCCACTTCAGCCGGGCGTTCCGGGCCGCCTACGGGATGTCCCCCGTCGAGTGGCGGGACTCCGCGGCACTCGAGCGTCGCACGCACACGTCGCCACCGGGCGCCTGAACGCTCCGCTCGAAGTGCCGCGCCATGCCGTCGCTCGTCCACGGCCGTCGTCGTGGCTGGTCGCGCAGTTCGCCGCGCCCCTTGGCGGCGCTGCCGAGCCGTAGCCGACGTCACCCAACCCGCTCAGAGCCACCGCACGGCCCTGGACGCACCCCGGGGTATGCACTGAGCTGCGGTTCTTGCGATAGTGGACACGCGGAGCGCCGTCCGCGCCCCGGCCGGCCCCTCCACCCGGACAGGCGGGCGACGGCATAGGGCGACATCGCCGCTCCGCATGGCTGCCTGGACCGGAGGCGGTCGGCGAGTGCGGACAGAGGGGCGTGAGTGGAGCGGTCGGACGGGTCGCTGTCCCGGCGCGGTCTGCGTGGCCGAGAGGCCGAACTCGAACAGCTGCGGGCCGTCCTCACATCGGTGGTCGGCACCGGAAGCGGCGCCTTGGTCCTGCTCCGGGGGGAGCCGGGCATCGGCAAGACCGCGCTGCTCGGCGAGGTCGTCACCACGGCCGGTGCGGCGGGCTTCTCGGTCGGTCTGGGCAAGGCCGACGAACTGCACCACATCGTCCCGCTCTCCTCGCTGGCCGCCTGCCTCCTGTACGGTGACCGGCCGCTGCTGTCCAGTGACGCGTTCGCCGACCTCACCCGCCACCACGACCAGCGGATCTGGCTGGTCGAGCGCGTGGCGGAAGCAATCGAGGCCAGGGCCGCCGAGATGCCCGTGCTGATCGCCCTGGACGACGTGCAGTGGGCCGACTCACTCAGCCGGTTCGCCCTGAAACAGCTCCCGACACGCCTGCGGACATCGCCGGTTCTGTGGGTGCTCACCGGGCGGCAGGATCCCGCCGGCCCGGCGCAGGAGATCGTCGCGGCGGCCGAGGGCGGGCTCCCGTCGGTCACTGTGCCCCTGGGACCGCTCTCCGGCACGGCGATCGGCCAGCTGGCCGACGACACCCTGGGCGCGGCCGTCGACGAGCGGGTACGGCAGCTCCTCGACGGAGCCGGCGGGAACCCGTTCCTGGCGGTCGAGATGCTCACGGGACTGCGGACCACCGGCCCGTCGGGGGAGCCCGTGCCCGAGGGGCTCGTGGTGGGCGTGCGCGGCAGGCTCAGGTCACTCGAGCCCAGCACCCTGCGCTTCCTGCAGATGGGAGCCGTGCTGGGACGGAGATTCGACCTCCTCGACGCCGCCGCGCTCTACGGCCGACCGTCCGCCGGCTTGCTCGCGGAGCTGGAGGAGGCGGTGCGCGCCGGGCTCCTGGACGACGACGGCGACCAGCTGGTCTTCCGGCACGACCTGCTGCGCCAGGCCGTCTACGTGGACATCCCGCCGTCGGCTCGCAAGGCCCTGCACCGGGAGGCCGCGGGACACCTGGTCGCGGCCGGGCACCGGCCGATCGACGCGGTGTCGCACATTCTCCGGGGCGCCCGGCCCGGAGACGACGAAGCGGTGACGCTGCTGTGGCAGGCCGCCGACGACGTCCTGTCGGTCACGCCGGGCCTCGCTGCCGACCTGATGACGCGCGCCCTGGAACTGGCGCCTCCCGGACGGCCGTTGTGGTACGACGTCGGTGTGCAGGCGATCGTCTGTCTGACCCGGGCCGGCCGGAACCGCGAGGCGCTGGAGACCGGCGACCGGCTGCTGGCCGCCCGGCCGCCGCTGGAGACGTTCGGCCGGATCCAGGCCGCCCTCGGCGGGACGCTCTGGAACCTGGACATCGCCGAGGAGCTGCGCCGCCGCGCCGAGACAGCCCTCGCGCTCGGCGGTGCCGCCCCGGAGGTCGAGGCGCGGCTCACCGCCCTGCGTGCGCTGGCTCTTTCCCGGGGCGAGGATCTCGGCGCGGCACTGGAGGCCGGCGAGAACGCGCTGCGTGCGGCCATCGCGACCGGTGACCGGGAGGCACACGTGCTGGCCCTGTTCGGTCTGGGGGAGAGCGCTCTGAACGCCGGTGCGAACGCCGTGGCGCTGGAACGCTTCACCGCGCTCAGCGCCGTCGAGCCCGCCTTCCTTCCCGAGGAGATCGTCGCGCACCAGCACATGGACGACTTCGAGGCCGGCCGGCTGCTGCTGCTGCGGGCGGCGGACGACGGCGGCTCGGTGCCGCAGACCATGCTGCTGTGGGCACAGGCCTCGCAGCATCTGGGGCTGGGTGACCTCGACGACGCGGAGGCCGACCTGGTCACCATGGAGCGCCTGGAGAACGACGTACACATCTGCGTCCAGCAGGTGAACGCCCGGGTGATCCGCTCCTGGATCGCCCTGCTGCGCGGCGACCGGGAAGCGGCGCGGCACCAGCTGACCGCCGCGCGGGAACGACGCGCGATCAAACCGAACCCGGGCAACACGGCGGCGGTGCGTTTCCTGGAGGCGCTCATCGCCGACGACGAGGGGAACACCGCGCTCGCCCTCGACAGGATCCGGCAGGTGCAGCAGGAAGGTCCCTTCATGCGCTGGCGGCTGCTGCGCACCTGGGTCGACTCCGCGATACGCATGGCCCTCGGCGGCGCGGACCACGCGCTGGCGGAGGATCTGGCCGCACAGGCCGAGGCCCACGGCGCGCGCAACCCGGCCGTGCCCACCGCCATGGGCATCGCGGCCCAGGCCGCGGGCCTGGTGCGCAACGACCTCACCCTGCTGGAACGCGCGGTGGCCCTCCTCGAGGAGAGTCCGCGCCCGTTGGTCCGGGCCGGGGCCCAAGCCGACCTCGGCCGGGCACTGCTGACGGCAGACCGGGGAGCCGAGGCCAAGGCCGCCCTGACCCGCGCCCACGGCCTGTTCGCGGAGGCGGGTGCCCACGCCGCGGCGGCGCGCGTGCAGCGCGATCTGGGCCGTGCCGGGTCCGGCAGCCGCGGGACGACCACACCGCGCCCGGTCCAGGGCTGGGAGGCGCTCACGGCCTCGGAGAAGAAGATCGCGCGACTGGTCGCCGCGGGCCACACCAACCGGTCGGCCGCCGAACTGCTCGTCGTCTCCCCGCACACGGTCAACACGCACCTGACCTCCGCCTTCCGCAAGCTGTCGGTCAACTCGAGGGTCCAGCTGGCCCATGTGGTCATGGCCTTGCCCGAGGACTGAGCGGATCCGCCGGTACGTCCGGCACGTCTTGGTACGTTCACGCGATGCCCGCGGTAACCGGATGCGCTTGGCTGGAACGCCAGGACTCATCCGGAGGTCATCGGAACGTGAACGGACCCGCCCCCCACCCACCGACCGTCGTGCTCGTGCACGAGGCGTTCACCGACGCCTCCTCCTGGGCCGGGGTCATCACCCTCCTGCAGGCCGCCGGCCTGACCGTGCTCGCCCCGGCGAACCCGCTGCGCGGACTGGCGCAGGACGCCGCCTACCTCAGGAGCGTGGTGCGCCGGATCGACGCCCCGGTCGTCCTGGTCGGACACGGCTACGGCGGCGCGGTCGTCACCCATGCCGCCGGCGACTGCGACCAGATCGTGGCCCTGTGCTACGTCGCGGCGTTCGGCCTGGACGCCGGAGAGTCCGTCCTGGACATCCTGAGCCGCTTCGCCGCCGCGCCGGTGACCGACACCACCATCACGGCAGCGCTGCCCGCCCGGTTCTCCGGCGGCCCGGGGGACGAGATGTACCTCGTCGAGGAGCAGTTCGGGACGACGTTCGCCTCCGACCTGCCACCGCACGTCACCGATGTCCTGGCCGTGACCCAACGCCCCATCGCGAGACGTGCGCTGAGCGGTACGTCGGGCCCGCCGGCCTGGGCCTGCAAGCCGTCGTGGTACGCCATCGCGGCCGCCGACCGGATGCTCGCCCCCACGGCCCAGCGCTTCATGGCCCAGCGCATGGCGGCCACCGAATACTCGGTGGCCGCTTCGCACGGCGTAGTCCTGTCACAGCCCGGCGCCGTGGCGGCGATGATCCGGGAAGCCGCCGAACAGGGCACGGACCGCGGCGACGGCTACGGGCTCCCGCGCAGCTGATGCGCAGGTCAATCGGCTAGCATCCCTGTTCGATCGGTAAGACGCCGGTGTCAGAGCCTCTCCTCGGCGACGCGGACGCCTGGCGTCGACCACAGGCTCGCTCGGGAAGGCGTCACCTTGAACTCACCGGCCAGACCGTCGGCGCGACGGATCACCACCCTCCTCGGGACCGTCGCCCTCGCACTGGCTGCCACCGGCTGCGGCGGGGGAACCGGCGCCGCATCGGCCCCGGACAAGGCGACCTCCATCACCGCGCTCGACTACTACACCGACGGGACCGAGCACGCCCAGTGGAGCAAGCGGCTCACCGACTGCGGCAGGACCGTCGGCGTCAGGGTAGAGCACACCAGTGTCCCGGCGCCGTCGCTCATCCCCCGGGTCCTGCGACAGGCGTCGTCACGCACCCTGCCCGACCTGCTGATGCTCGACAACCCCGACGTCCAGCAGATCGCGAGCACCGGCGCACTGACGCCGCTGGACCGCTACGGCATCGACACCACCGGCTTCGCCGAGGGCATCCTGTCGGCGGGCACCTACCGTGGGAAGGTGTACGGACTGGCGCCCGCGGTCAACACCATCGCCCTCTTCTACAACAAGGACATGCTCGCCGAGGCCGGTGTCGCCGTGCCACGGACCTGGGACGAGCTGAAGACGGCGGCCGCCCGCCTGACCCGCCCGGGGCGCTACGGCATCGCCGTCTCCGCGAACGCCACTCCCGAAAGCACCTGGCAGTTGCTGCCCTTCCTGTGGTCCAACGGCGGGGACGAGAGGCATCTGGACACCCCGCAGGCCGCGCAGGCCCTCCGGTTGTGGACCGACCTGGTGAAGAGCGGGTCCATGTCGAAGTCGGCGCTGAACTGGACCCAGGCCGACCTCCACGACCAGTTCGCCGCCGGAAAGACGGCCATGATGGTCAACGGCCCCTGGCGGATCCCCGCGCTGAACAAGGACCGTGACCTGCACTGGGGAGTGGTCCCTCTGCCCGTCCGCCAGAAGGGGCAGAAGCTCGTCACACCCCTCGGCGGCGAGGTGTGGACAGTACCGCAGAACTCTTCCCCGTCCCGGCAGGAGAAGGCCGCCCGGGTCCTGGCCTGCCTGAACGACCCCACGACCATGCTGGCCGTGGCGAAGGATCACCTCACCGTGCCCTCCCGCACCGCGGTGGCGGCCCGGTACGCCGAGCAGGTCCCGTCGATGTCCGGCTTCGTCACCAGCGTGGAGCGGGCCCGGTCCCGTACCGCCGAACTCGGCGTCAAGTGGCCCGGAACGGCGACCGCGATATCCACGGCGATCCAGTCCGCGCTGACGGGCCGGCAGACGCCGGAGGAAGCACTCGCACGCGCGCAGCGGCTCGCGACCGCCTCATGACCTGTCCGCCGGCCCCCACCCGGACCCGCTTGCGGGCCCTGCTCACCCAGTGGGGGTTCGTCGTGCCCGCTGTGGTCTACCTGCTGCTGTTCTTCGGCTACCCGATCGTCGAGAACGTGGTGATGAGCTTCCAGCAGTACACGCCCGCCACCTTCTACACCGGGGCCGCGCCGTTCGTCGGGCTGCGGAACTACGCGGAGATCCTGTCGTCGGGCCTGTTCTCCCAGGCACTGCTGACGACGGTCCTGTTCACCGCGGGTTCGGTCGCCGGGCAGTTCCTGCTCGGTCTCGCCCTGGCCCTGTTCTTCCGCCGCAGCTTCCCGCTCGGCGGCCTGCTGCGCTCGCTCCTGCTGCTGCCGTGGCTGCTGCCGCTGGTCGTCTCGGCCACGACGTGGAAGTGGATGCTCGACACCGACGACGGAGTCGTCAACAACGCACTGCGCGCCCTCCACATCGTGCCGTCCGGCATCCCCTGGCTCACCGGCACCTCACAGGCACTCGTGTCGGTGACCCTCGTCAACATCTGGGTGGGAATCCCCTTCAACACCGCGATCCTGTACAGCGGCCTGCAGAACATCCCGGCCCAGCTGTACGAGGCGGCAGACCTGGACGGCGCCGGTCCGGTGGCGTCGTTCCGCCACATCACCTGGCCGCTGCTGCGGCCCGCCGTGAGCGTCGTGCTGGTGCTGGGCGTGGTCTACACCCTCAAGGTGCTGGACATCATCCTCGTCGTGACGGGCGGAGGACCGGCCGACGCCACGCAGACCCTCGCCACCCGCTCCTACGAACTGTCCTTCCAACGGTTCGAGTTCGGGCGCGGCGCCGCCATGGGCAACGTACTGATCGTCCTCTCCCTCGTCCTCGCCCTCGTCTTCCTGCGCGCCGACCGGCGCGCCGCGCACGCATGAGGGGCGGTCAGGTGCGGCGGGGACGCCGCCGTGGCCCGCTCTCCACCGTCGTCGGGACAGTCCTGCTCGCGGTGATGCTGTTTCCCGTCTACTGGATGGTGAACGCCTCTCTGCAGCCGACGGGCACCACACTGCGGGCGGGCTGGTTCCCTTCCCACCCGGACTTCAGCGGCTACGCCACGGCACTGCGCGAACAGGGACCCAACCTGGTCACCAGCCTCGTCGTAGCCCTCGGCAGCGTCGCGCTCAGCCTCGGGCTCGCCGCCCCGGCTGCCTACGCCCTGGCCCGGTTCTCCCTGCGGGGAACCAGCCTCGTACTCTTCGGGATCCTGATCACACAGATGGTGCCGGGCATCGTCGTGGCGAACGCGCTCTACGGCGCCTACAACGACCTGGGACTGCTGAACTCCCGCCTGGGACTCGTCCTCGCGGACTCCACCGCCGGGGTCCCGTTCGCCGTCATCATCCTGCACTCGTTCATGCGGGGCATTCCCAGGGAGATCACGGAAGCCGCGCGTATGGACGGCGCCGGGAGGCTGCGCACCTTCTGCGCCGTGGTGCTGCCGCTGAGCCGGAACGCACTGATCACCGCTGCTCTCTTCACCTTCCTCTTCACCTGGAGCGACTTTCTCTTCGGCCTCACACTGACCACCACAGAGACAGTCCGGCCGATCACCCTGGGCATCTACGAGTACATCGGTGCTCACACGACCCAGTGGAACGCGGTGATGGCCACCGCGGTCCTGGCGTCGGTGCCGGCCGCGGTGCTGCTCGTCGTCGCCCAGCGCTTCATCACCGTCGACGCCACCAGCGGCGCGGTCAGGTGAGGGTCCGCAGCTCGGTCTTGAGCCGGCGCAGGATCTCCGGGGTCACCGGGTCGGTGATGTCCGCGAACTCCTCGTGCTTCTTCAGGAACTTGGCCACATAGGGGCAGACCGGCACGATGCGCATGCCTGAGCGGCGTACGTCGGTGAGGGCCTCCTGGACCAGGAGCGCGGCCAGTCCCTGTCCGGCGAAGGCGTCGTCGACCTCCGTGTGGTAGAAGACCCGCTGCTCACCATGGTCGCGATAGGCGGTCAGACCGGCGAGCCGGCCGCCGACCAGAATCTCGTAACGGTGCCTGTCGTCTGCTCGTTCGACGGTCGGGGTGGGGGAAGGCCGGCTCATGGGGTTCCTTTCGGTGGGTGCGGGTCGGCGGTGCGCCGGACCCCCGGGGACGAGGAGTCCCGAGGATGCGCCGAAGGTGCGGCTCCGGGGTGCCAGCCGGGGGTGGTCACCGCCGCGTTCATGGCCGTGGCCGCAGCCAGGGGGCGTCGGCGGCGGAGAGGCGGTGGGTGGTCACGGAGGTGACCGCGAGCAGGACCAGGGTGAGGCTCAGGACGAGGACCAGATGGCCGTGCAGCAGGAGCGCGGCTCCGACCAGGGCGCCGAGGAACATGGCGAGCACGGACAGGATCCGGCGGCCGGGGCGCGGCGCCTCGCCGCCGGCCGGGGTGGAGTCGGCGGCCAGGCCCGTCAGCGTCAGGGTCAGCACGGTGGTGGTGAGATCCGGGACGCCGAGGCGCCGGGCGACCGCGTTCTGCAGTCCCATGGCGAGCCCAAGGAACACGATCAGCGTGTACTGGACGGAGGTGGTGACCCGGCCGTCGGCCACCGCGGCGACCACCACGGCGACCGCGACCAGCACCGTCTGCACCGCCGTCGCCGCTCTCAACATGTGCCCTCGGTGCGTGGCGAACCGGGTGCCGAGCCTGCCGCCCGCGAGCGCGCCCAGGAGGAACACGGTCATCGAGACGACGGACGCGAGCGCGGACAGGCTCTCGGCGCCTCCCAGGGCGAACCCCAGAAAGACCACGTTGCCGGTCATGTTGGCGACGAAGACGTGTCCGAGGGCCAGATAGCTCACCGAGTCCACCAGGCCGGTGACCACCGTCATGGTCAGCAGCAGCGGGGGCAGCGGACCGTGGCGTTCCTCGCCCCGGGGCACCAGCGTGCCGACGGCGTCACTCAGCAGCTTGCGCATGTCGCGTCCCTTCCACCTCGGAGTCCGTCCGGTGCAGCACCACACGGGTGAGCAGTCCGCTCGTCGGGCCGAGCACGATCGCGGCGACGGCGATCCACAGCGGCCAGGGGGTGATGCCCAGCGCGTGGTCCACGGACCACCGTCCGGGCCCGGTGAGGGCCAGCGAGGCGGAAACGACGACGAGGACCATCGGGTACTCGTAGCCGTCGTTCTGCACCCACAGGCCCTTCTGCCACTTGACGGTGCCCGCGACCGTCATCACGCCCATGGCGGCCATCGTGGCCAGGGGCGTGAGGAGCCCGAGGGCCAGGAACAGGCCGGCACCGATCTGACTGGCTCCCGCGACGAGTGCGGTCAGCACTCCGCCGCGGAATCCGTCACGGCGGAATTCCTCGGTTCCGCCCGCCAAGCCGTTGCCCCCGAGCCGGAGGCTCACCTTCTGCACCCCGTGACCGGCGATGAGCAAGCCCGCCACCAGCCGCAGGACCAACAGTCCAGCGTCCATCGTGTTCCTGCCTGTTCCTGGATCAGAATCGGTGCGGTCAGCCGGCGGCGTGGGCGCCGATGACGGACTGCGCGTACACCACACCGAGGCCGTAGGCGCCGGCGTGCTCCTTGACGACCTCGGTGACCGGGACGTACGTCTCCGTGCGCGCCCAGTCCCGCTGGAGCTCCAGGAGCACCTGCACCCACGTCACCGGGATCGCGCCGGCCTGGATCATGCGCTGGACGGCGTGCTCGTGGGCCTGCGGGCTGACACCGCCGGACGCGTCCGTGACGACGTAGACCTCGTAGCCCTGGGCGAGGGCCGACAGCGTCGGCAGGACGACACAGACCTCGGTCCACAGGCCGGCGATGACCAGCTTCTTGCGGCCGGTCGCCTTGACGGCCTCGACGAAGGGCACGTCCTCCCAGGCGTTCATCGAGGTGCGGTCGATGATCTTCTGGTCGGGGAAGACCGCGGCCAGTTGCGGCATGATCGGGCCGGAGAAGGACTCGGCGGCCACGGTGCTGAGCACGGTCGGCACGTCGAAGACCTTGGCGGCCTTCGCCAGGCCCACGGTGGCGTTCATGATCGAGGTGCGGTCGCCGCTGGCGGCGGCGAAGAACATCTGCGGCTGGTGGTCCACGAAGAGCACGGCGCAGTTGTCGGGGGTGAGCAGGTCGGGGCTGGGGGCGGCGGTGACGTCGGAGATGTTGACCATGAGGATGAACCTTTCCTATCCATGTAGAACCGTCCGTGTGCGGACGGAGTCGGTGGGTGTCCCGGCAGGGGCGCTCAACGACCTGGCCCCTGCCGGGTGTTCTAGAGGTCGAAGCAGGGATCGAAGGGCGTGCTCGCGGTCTCTGGGGTGAGGCCACGGGCGATGCGCCAGTGGCGGTGCTGCTCCGATTCGGCGACGGCCTGGCCGAGGGACTCCGCCTGGCGGGCGCCGGCCACTGAGGGAGACGCCTGGTAGCCGCCGAAATGCGCCACCGGGCTCCAGGCGGGGCTGACGGGCGGCAGTTCCTCGTCGAGCCCCTCGTAGGTGCCGGCGGCGTAGACGATCCGCCCGCCGGTCACCGTCAGCAGCGACTCGATGTGCGCGATCTCAGGCTCGGGCACGGTGAAGTAGTCCTCGGACAGCATCGCCAGGTCCGCGTAGCAGCCCGGCCGCAGGACGCCCTTGACCTCGTCCTCGCCGGTCAGTACGGCGCCGGCGCGGGTGAACATCGTCAGCGCGGCCTGCCGGTCGACGCGGTTGGCCGGCGGGCGCAGCGTCAGGTCGCCGACGGTGCGGCCGCTGACCAGCCAGTGCAGGGCCACCCACGGGTTGTAGGAGGACACCCGGGTGGCGTCGGTGCCGGTGGCCACGGTCAGCCCGCGGTCCAGCATGGCCCGGATCGGCGGGGCGTCCGCGGCGGCGCCGGGACCGTAGCGGCGCAGGAACGCCTCACCCTGGAAAGACAAACGATTCTGCACGGACATCGCGCCGCCGAGCGCGGCGATCCGGTCGAGGCTGTCGGTGGAGACGGTTTCCGCGTGGTCGAACAGCCACCGGTTCCCGGCCGGGAAAAGCCCGTCCGTGGCGAGTTTCTCGAAGACCGCGAGGTCCCGGCGGATGGTCTCGTCGTAGGTGGCGTGCAGCCGGAAGCCCCACCCGTTCTCCATGAGGAGACGGACGGCCTTCTCGAACTCGACCTCGTAGTCCGACGTGAGTTCTGGACGCGGCTCGGCGAAGTTCTCGAAGTCCGCGGCGGCCCAGGTGAGATTCTCGCCCGCGCCGTTCAGGCGCAGCCATTCGTCCCCGTCCTCGGGGCGGGCCATCTCGATCCAGCGGGCGAGATCGTCGACCTCCTGGCCCGGAGTCTGCGGGAAGAGGTGATAGGCGATGCGCATCGAGAGCTGGCCGGCCTTGGCCAGTTCGATGACGGTGGCGTAGTTGTCGGGGAAGTTCTGGAATCCGCCGGCGGCGTCGATCGCCGAGGTCAGTCCGAACCTGTTCAGCTCGCGCAGGAAATGACGGGTGGAGGTCTTCTTGTCCTCCTCGCTCTCCAGGACCGGCGCCTTGGCGAGGGTCGAGTAGAGGATGAGGGCGCTGGGCGCGGCCAGCAGCATGCCGGTCGGTTCCCCGTCCCGGCCGCGCATGATCTGGCCGCCCTTGGGGTCCGGCGTGTCCTTGGTGAAGCCGGCGGCCTTGAGCGCCGCACGGTTCAGCACGGCCGAGTGGTACAGGTGCAGCACGAACACCGGGGTGTCCGGGGCGGCCGCGTTCAGTTCGGCGACGGTTGGCAGCCGGCGCTCGGCGAACTGCTCGACGGACCAGCCGCCCACCACCCGCACCCACTGGCCCTTCGGGGTACGCGCGGCCTGCTCACGCAGCATCGCCAGCCCCTGCCGCAGGCTGCGCACCCCGTCCCAGCGCAGCTCCAGTACGTAGTTCAGGCCCCCGCGGATCACGTGCAGGTGGGCGTCGTTGAGGCCGGGGACGACCCGGCGGCCGCATGCGTCGACCACCTTGGTGGCCGTACCGATGTGCGGGGCCACGTCGTTGTCGTCGCCGACGACGGTGATGACGCCGTCCCGGACCGCGATGGCCTCGGCGTGCGGGCGCCTCGGGTCGGCTGTGTGGATCTTCGCGTTGCGGACGACGAGGTCTGCGGCATCGTCGGAGCCATGCGGAACGAGCCCGCCGACCGGCATTGTCGACATCTCTTGAAGGCCTTTCCGGGACAGGGGAGTTCGGTTCCGTCCGCTTGCGGCGCGGCAAGGAGAAGTCCGGGGCACGCGCCGCGCCAGTGGGGTGGAGGGCAGACCCGGCAAGGGGCCGTGGTCTCGCTGTCGCCCTCACGATAGGCACGGCCGACCTGCGGCAATGTCTCCGCAGTGCACCGGACTTGGTCTCACAGTGCACTACGTCGCCCAGGACCCCGAACGAGCTCGCAAGGCGGCCGGAAGCCCGCAGTGCGCTGGCGGAACAGCGGTGGTGCGCTCACGGAGAATCCCGCCCCGGCGACGCTCACTAGCGTGACCGGCGCACCACACGAAACAGTCCCCTGGAACATCGGGAGAGGCACATGTCCCACACCGTCGAGCCGGTTCAGCCGGTACTGGAACCCGCGGCGGCCGCCTTCGCGGAGGCGACCGCCAACCCGCCTTACCTCTTCGACCTGGCCCCGGCGGAGGGACGCAAGGCCGTCGACGAGGTGCAGTCCGGCGACATCGACAAGCCGGCGATCGACGAGGAGTGGATCAACGTCTCCGGTGGCCCCACGGGCAGTGTCCGGGCCCGCATCGTCAAGCCCGCCGGCGCCACCGGCACCGTCCCGGTCATCCTCTACATCCACGGCGCCGGCTGGGTGTTCGGCAACGCCCACACCCACGACCGCCTGGTGCGCGAACTCGCCGTCGGCGCGGACGCCGCGGTGGTCTTCCCCGAGTACGACCTCTCGCCCGAGCACCGGTACCCGGTCGCCATCGAGCAGAACTACGCGGTCGCGCGGTGGGTTGTTCAGGAGGGCGCCACTAAGGGCCTGGACGGCACACGGCTGGCCGTGGCCGGGGACTCCGTCGGCGGCAACATGAGCGCCGCCCTCACCCTGATGGCAAAGGAGCGCGGCGACGTCTCCCTGGTGCAGCAGGTGCTGTTCTACCCGGTGACGGACGCGAACTTCGACACGCCGTCCTACCACCAGTTCGCCACCGGCTACTTCCTGCGCCGCGACGGCATGCAGTGGTTCTGGGACCAGTACACGGCCGACGAGGCCGAGCGCGCCCGGATCACCGCCTCCCCGCTGCGCGCCACCACCGAGCAGCTCACCGGCCTGCCCCCGGCCCTCGTCATCACCGGCGAGGCCGACGTCCTGCGCGACGAGGGCGAGGCGTACGCCAACAAGCTTCGCGAGGCCGGCGTCCCCGTCACCGCCGTGCGCTTCCAGGGCATCATCCACGACTTCGTGATGCTCAACGCCCTGCGCGGGACCCACGCCGCCGAGGCCGCCATCACGATGGCCGCCGGCACCCTGCGCGCCGCCCTGCACACCGCCTGACCGCAAGGAGATCCGGCAGACATGAGCACCACCACTCCCACCGTCGTCCTCGTCCACGGCGCCTTCGCCGACGCGGCCAGCTGGTCCGGCGTCATCGAGGAGCTCCAGCGCCACGACATCCCGGTCATCGCCCCGCCCAACCCGCTGCGCGGCCTGGCCTCGGACGCCGCGTACGTCGCCTCCGTGGCCGCCCAGATCGACGGCCCCGTTGTGCTGGTCGGCCACTCCTACGGCGGTGCGCTGATCACCGTCGCCGGCACCACGGAGAACGTCGTCGGGCTGGTCTACGTGGCCGCCTACGTCCTCGAAGAGGGCGAGAGCCTCGGCGAGCTGCAGGGCCGCTTCCCGCTCTCCCCGCTGGTGAGCAACCTCAAGCAGTGGACGTACCCCGTCGCGGACGGCGACCCGGCCGTCGAGGTCACCATCGCCGCGGACGCCTTCCCCTCGGTCTTCGCCGCCGACGTGCCCGCAGACGTCACGAAGGTGCTGGCCGTGGCGCAGCGCCCGCTGGCCGCCGCCGCCTTCGAGGAGACGGCCTCCGCCGCCGCCTGGAAGACCAAGCCGTCCTGGGCGCTGGTCGCGGGCGCCGACACCGCGATCAACCCGGAGGTGGAGCGCTTCGGCGCGAAGCGCGCGGGGGCGACCGTCGTCGAGATCGAGGGCGCCTCGCACGCGGTCGCCGTCTCCCGGCCGAAGCAGGTCGCCGACCTGATCCGCGAGGCGGTGCACGCCACGACCTGACCAGGGGAAAGGGATGCTGCACGGAGAAGGACTCCGGGCGGCACCCCATTTTCCGTGTCACGGGTCCTCTCGCCGCACCCGCTCGGCCCGGTCGACCAGCGTGACCACGACGACCAGGGCCGCCGCGGCCAGAGCGGCGAGAAGGGCCGGCGTCGGCGAACGAGTGGCCGTCAGGACTGCCACCGCCACCGCGGGAAACGCAAGCTGTTCGACCCGGCTCCGCCGGTGCGGCCGGACGTGCACAGCCCATACGGTGATGAGGAAGACCGCCGCCGGCACCGTGACCGCGCCACCCGCCGACAACGGCGGGGCACCGGTACGCCCAGGTGAACCTCCTGCGATGGGCCTGGTGCGAGGTGGCGAGCAGGGTGTGGGCCGGCCGGGCGAAGTACAGCCACCACAGGGCGAAGACGAGCAGCAGGCCACCCGCTGCCAACAGGTACAGCGCCGCGGTGTCATGGTCCCGGTTCAGGGCACCGCGGACCGCCGCCGCGGCGGCCGCGACGGACGCACCCAGCACGATGAGGACGAACAGCCCGTACCGCGCGGCGATGTGGTGCGGATGCCACGGGGTCATTCCCGCGGACTGCGCCCACACCGGGACGCAGACCTCTGGAACGATCAACGCGATGATGGTCGGCAGGCGCGCCGGGGCCGGGAGGAAAAGCACCCCGGCCCAGCCGATCTGACAACACGTCACCCCCATGGCGAATCGGAGCGTGGTCCGCCGCCGAGGCGGATCCGATCGTGCGACACGCAGCCACAGCGAAGTCAGCGTCGTACGCAGGACGACGTATCCGAGTGTGACGACGCGCAGATCGCCTTCCTCGAACGCGCTGGGGACACCGGCGGCGAGAATGAGGGAGCCCGCGATCTGGACCAGCACCGTCAACCGGTAGGGGACGTCGTCAGGGTCATAGCGGATGCGAACCAGGCGAAGTTCCTCCAGGCCCACCAGATCGTGAAGAAGACCAGCGCGAAGCGCAGGGCGCCGGTGAGCCAGTGCCCGCTCGTCACCGCCGTGTTCAGACACGCGGACGCCTGCGCGACCGCGATGACGAAGCACAGGTCGAAAAAGCACTCCAGCGTCGTGGCGGTTCTGTGCGCTTCCCTCGGGTCCCGCCCCCCGCAGGCTCAGTGCGGGGCTCCCGGAGCGCAATCCACCCTCCGCTGCTCGCTCGGCATCATGCCTCTCCTCGTCGGTTTCCGGGCCCACGTCGTCAGCGACGTTAGGCGGGACGAGGTGCTGAGCCGTGCCCGCTGGCGCCCGGGGGCTTGCCCGAGAGTGAACAAGGGCACGCACGGATCGTTCCCGTGCGCTCCCGAGCACGTGCATGTGCGCTTCAGGGCAACCCGCCCGTCGTGCCGGCACCTAGCGTCACTCGTGTCCACGGCCAGTCAGCAGGAGGCGGAACATGACCATCGAATCCCAGCACGTCGGCAGCCAGCCGTGGCTGCACCAGAAGGGCGAGATCATCCAGGAGTTCGGGACCGTGAAGCAGTTCCCCCTCGGCCTGTCCTACGAGACGCGCATGTACTCCTGCCAGCGCATCAACATGGTCCTCGCGGACAGCCAGATCCTTCACGGCCTCTACAAGAAGCACCACTGGCTGATGCGCGGGGCGACCTTCTACCAGCTCCACCTGGTGCTGGACAAGCACGCGGCGGAACAGCTGGAACTCGTCGACGCCCTTGCCGAGCGGGTCCAGACCCTGGGCGGTGTCGCTGTGGGCGATCCGCGGCACGTCGCCGAGATCACGTCGATCCCGCGCCCTCCGGACGGTGTGGAGGAGGTCCCCGCGATGCTCTCGCGACTGCTGGAGGCCCACGAGGTCATCCTGACGGAGGCCCATGACGCGGCTGCCCGCACCGCCGAGCTGGGCGACGACGGCACCAACGACCTGCTCGTCTCCCAGGTGATCCGGACCGGCGAACTCCAGGCGTGGTTCCTCGCCGAACACCTGGTCGATACGCCCTTGGTCCGTGTCCGTGCCTGAGCGATGACCTCCTCACCGCCCTTTGAGCCGCCCGCCCCGCGGTTCGCGCGCCGCGGGCGTATGAGGACAGGTTGCACCGACCACGAGCCCGGGGCGCCGACGGTGAGACCGACCTGGACGAGGTGATACCGACCCCGCCACGCGGTACAGACGCGCGCGTTCGATGTCCTTGCCGAAGCGTCCGGTTGAGGATCTGCGCACCCAGCCGGCCAGGGCAGTTCCGCCCGACGGCGAGGGAGGGATGTCGTCCTGACGCTCGGTTGACGCTCCTGACACCCGAACGCGGGACAACGCGCTGACTGCTCGATGTGCTGACGGTGCTGCTGCTCTCCTCCGGCGCGTTGAGTGCTCCGCCGGTCTGTCGGCTGGTGTTGAGGAGCGCGGCGGCCGTGCCGGCTCCTTCGGCCGCGACGCTGTCGAGCATCAGTGATATCGCCGCCTTCGGCGCCCTCCTCGCGAGTGACTTCTCCCGCGGCATGACGGAAAGCCTCGCACTCGCCGCGTGCCTGCTGGCGGTGGCCGAGCTGGGCGCGGCCATCCTGCTGCAGCGCCGCCGGTGAACGACGGTGCGGCAGCGCCGCCTCCCCCCGGCACTCCGGCGCGGTGCACGCCGGGCGGGGCACCCCCCACCCATCAAGTGAGGGCGGCTGCGCGCCGCCGCGGCGAGGGCGTGGGCGTACGCGGCGGCGTCCTGTGCCAGGTCGCCGGCGACTCGGGTCCTGGTCGTCGTGCTCCCTCCGGGGGGGCGGGTGCGGCTGGGAGGCGAACGCCCACACCACGAAGGCGGCGGAAGGCCGCGAGCAGCAGGAGGACCGCGATCGTCCGCTTCTCCGCGGCGGGCATCGGCGGGACACGTTCACGGCTGTCACGCATGTGCCCGGCGCCGTTGTTGCCGTTGCCCATCGCTTTTGCCGCTTAGGTGAGGCGCAGAGGGTTGGTCCACGCCAATCACGTCGAGGAACCCCGGCCGCCGCGCAGCCGGGATTCCTCGACGCCGTGATCGTCGGTCAGCAGGCGGAACGACCCCCGCCGTGCACCGAGGAGGTCAGCGCTGCAGGGTGAGGACGCCCGGCCGCCACGGCAGCTGGTCGTAGGGGCCGGTCGCGGTGGGGGACTTGCCCTGGTAGAGGAACTGCAGGTTGCAGGGGTCGATGGTCATGGTCTGGTCGGGGTTGTTGCGGACCAGGTCGCCGTGGCTGATGTCGTTGGTCCAGGTGGCACCGCTGTTGGCCTTGCCCGCGAAGGGGTTGGACTCGGTGGCGGCCTGCGGGGTCCAGGAACCGTTCAGGCTGGTGGCGGTGAACGAGCGGAAGTAGCGCTGCTCGTTCGCGCCCCGCGCCTCGACGATCATGAGGTACTGGTTCTGGCCCTGGACCTTGTAGACCTGCGGCGCCTCGAACAGGTTCTTCGTCGTGTCGCTCATGACCGTCGTGTACGACGAGCCGAAGCTGCCCGGGAAGTTCGCGAGCGGCATGCTCGCCCGGTAGATCTTGCCGTTGTCACCGGCGAAGAAGAGGTACATGTTCTGGCTGTCGGCGATCAGGGTCTGGTCGATCGGCCCGGTGCCGGAGTCGGGGAGACTCCCGGTGAACAGGGGCTGCGGCGCGGACCAGCCGTTGGGGTTGGTCGGGTCGCTCGACGTGCGGTAGATGAAGGGCCACGCACCCCACTGGTACGCCAGCACCCAGATGTTCTTGGGCGCGAAGTAGAACAGCGTGGGCGCCACCGCGGCCTGGCTCATCCCGGTCTGGCCGGCCGACGCCATGTCCGACCAGTTCGTGAACGGGCTGAACATCATCGAGCCGTACGACGATCCCGACACGTTGGACGCGTAGACCAGGTGCTTGCCGTTGTACGTCACGTTGGTGAAGTCCTTCACCGCGGCCCACCCGTTCGCCGGCTGCGCCAGCGCACCCGTTGACGTCCACCGGTACGTCGACGGAAGAGCGCACGTGCCGTCCGGCGGGGTGGACCCGGAAAGGCCGGTCCACTTCTGGTTGCTGCCCCCGTTGCACGTCCAGATCTGCACCGCCGTGCCGTTGGCCGTGCCGGCGCCCGCGGCTTCCAGACACAGCCCGGACTCCACGCCGACGACGGTGCCGTCGGAGTTGACCTGCCACTGCTGGTTCGCCCCGCCGGAACAGGTCCAGATCTGCACCCGGGTGCCGGGTGCGGTGGCGTGGCCGGGAACATCCAGGCACTTGGTGCCGTACACGGTGAGCTGGTTGCTGTCGGTCAGCGTCCACTGCTGGTTGGTCCCGCCCCAGCAGTCGTAGATCTGCAGGTACGTGCCGTCGGTCTGGCTGGCGCCCGGCACATCGAGACACCGGTTCGAACCGATACCGCGCAGGGCTCCGCTCGTGGCCGCCTGAGCCGGGGTGACGACGAGCATCGCCGCCAGCGCGGCCAGGACCGCAGCCACGACGGCGAGCGCCGCAGGCGTATGCCCGCGGCGGGAACTTCCTCTGGGCACGGGGTGCAGGGGATGCATGGAGACTTCCTCAACCTCGGGCGGACAGCGATTGTCGAGTCCATGACATATGTAGCGTTCGATATGTCGGACGTAGGTCGGAGTGTCGAGCACCTGAATGATAGGGAACCGCCCAACGGCGTCAACCCTTCTCGCATGTGTCGACAGTCAAGTCGAAACATCCGGGACGGACTCGGCAAGAAATTGCCGCCTCACGTGGACGACTGACCGAGCAGGCGCGCGATTTGCCCGATCGACGGGGGCTCCAGGATCTCGAAACATTCGGACGAAAGACAGAAACTTGATGCGTAGCGAGTATTGACGATCCGTCATCGCTGCCCCAACCATTTCTGGCTGAGAAACCGGCCACAGGTCGATATTTCGAACCGTATGGGCCTTGAACCATCCCTGCCGCACGGCAGTGTCCGGTCATTCCGTGCTGCCCGGGCTCCGGCCCGCCTGCACTTCACGCCTTCCGTGTCGTCTACCTTGGAGGCACAGCCATGGGCTCGTATGCCCTTCCCAGACCCAATGTCCGCCGGAAGATCCGCGGCCTGCTGCCGGCGCTGCTCGTCGGCGTCCTCGGTGTGGCCGCCGCCCTGGTCCCGCCGTCGGCCGCGCAGGCCGCTGAGAGCACGCTCGGCGCCGCGGCGGCGCAGAGCGGCCGCTACTTCGGCACCGCCATCGCCTCGGGCAGGCTGGGCGACTCGACGTACACGTCGATCGCGGCCCGTGAGTTCAACATGGTGACGGCCGAGAACGAGATGAAGATCGACGCCACCGAACCGCAGCGGGGCCAGTTCGACTTCACCTCCGGTGACCGCGTCTACAACTGGGCGGTGCAGAACGGCAAGAAGGTACGCGGTCACACGCTCGCCTGGCACTCCCAGCAGCCGGCCTGGATGCAGAGCCTCAGCGGCAGCGCGCTGCGACAGGCGATGATCGACCACATCAACGGCGTGATGGCGCACTACAAGGGCAAGATCGCCCAGTGGGACGTCGTGAACGAGGCCTTCGCCGACGGGAGCACGGGCGCCCGGCGCGACTCCAACCTGCAGCGCACCGGCAACGACTGGATCGAGGTCGCCTTCCGCACCGCGCGCGCCGCCGACCCCTCCGCCAAGCTCTGCTACAACGACTACAACATCGAGAACTGGACCTGGGCCAAGACCCAGGCCGTGTACTCCATGGTCCGGGACTTCAAGCAGCGCGGCGTGCCGATCGACTGTGTCGGCTTCCAGTCGCACTTCAACAGCGGCAGCCCGTACGACAGCAACTTCCGCACCACCCTGCAGAGTTTCGCCGCCCTCGGTGTCGACGTGGCCATCACCGAACTCGACATCCAGGGCGCCCCGGCATCGACCTACGCCAGCGTGACCAACGACTGCCTGGCCGTCTCGCGCTGCCTCGGCATCACCGTCTGGGGTGTGCGCGACACCGACTCCTGGCGATCGGGTGACACGCCGCTGCTGTTCAACGGCGACGGCAGCAAGAAGCCCGCCTACACCGCCGTTCTCGACGCCCTCAACGGCGGCTCCACCACGCCCCCTTCGGGTTCCGGACAGATCAAGGGCGTCGGTTCCGGCCGCTGTCTGGACGTGCCCAACGCCAGCACCACCGACGGCACCCAGCTCCAGCTGTGGGACTGCCACAGCGGCACCAACCAGCAGTGGACGTACACCGACGCCGGAGAGCTCAGGGTCTACGGCAACAAGTGCCTGGACGCCGCCGGCACCGGCAACGGCTCCAAGGTCCAGATCTACAGCTGCTGGGGTGGCGACAATCAGAAGTGGCGCCTCAACTCCGACGGAACCATCGTCGGCGTCCAGTCCGGCCTCTGCCTCGACGCCGTTGGAGCCGGCACCGCCAACGGCACCCTGATCCAGCTCTACTCCTGCTCGAACGGCAGCAACCAGCGCTGGACCCGCACCTGAGGGCACCTGAGTCACGGGTCGCCGCCGGACGGGGTGGTGGCGACCCTCGCGTCGGTAAGCCCGCGGCCAAGGGAGCTGGGTCCGCGCAGAGCAGTCGTGACGCTCATGTGACGCCCGCTCTGATGGCTCATCAAGTCTGCGGCCTTGCCTCGGCTCTCGTCAGTAGGCGTGCCGGTCGGGCTTCGTCTCCCAGGCTTCGTATGCCTTCGCGCCCAGCTCCGGGTGGATCTGCTCGATGTGGATCCGGCGCCGGTCCAGCGGCTTCTGGAAGTCCTCGTACTGGAAGGCGTCGTCGAAGCCGATCTTCCGGGTGGCTTCCAGGTCGCAGCTGAAGTAGACGTTGTCGATGCGCGACCAGTAGATGGCGCTCATGCACATGGGGCACGGTGCGCCACTGATGTAGATCGAACAGCCCTGCAGCATCCGGGCCCGCTCCGGGACCGGGTCGGGGGAGCCTTCGGGGCGCTGGACGTATTCCAGGGTGCCCTCGTTGTGGTGCTCTTCCGGGATGGTGGGCGCCTGCGGGTTGAGGAGTTGGGACGCCTTGCGGATGGTCTCCACCTCGGCATGTGCGGTCGGATCGCCGGTCAGGAGGACACGGTTCTGCCCACGGGCGATGATCTCGCCATCCCGGGTGAGCACGGCGCCGAACGGGCCGCCCCAGCCGTGCTCCACCGACTCCGTGGCCAGCCGTACCGCTTCCGTCAGGAACTCCGTGTGACCCATGACGCCCTCCGCTCCGCCCCAGCTTAGGCATTCGATCGATTTCACCGGTCTACGATTGTTTGATTGCCTTTCCCCCATTTGTTCTATAAGTCCCTTTGTGATTAGGCTACCTCGTATGAGCGCCAGCGCAAACCGCGGCCGTGGTGGAGCCGGAGCAACCGTGGTGACCTCGCAGAAGGTCGTCCCCGGTCGCGAGGAGGACTACAAACGCTGGCAGGAGCGGGTGAACCGGGCCGTACGGGTCTTCGACGGCTTCGAGGGAACGGAGCTGTACCCGCCCGACTCCGCCGACGACAACCAGTGGGTCGTGGTGTTCCGCTTCTCGGACGTCGACCGGCTGAGCGCCTGGCTCGGGTCGGCTGCGCGCCGGCAACTCCTCGACGACGGCCACGACTTGTTCGAGGAGGAGCCCTCCCAGGAGGTGCTGCACGGAGGGCAGCCCGCTCAGGAGGCCGTGACGGCCGTCGTCTCCCACACCGTGCGGCCAGGCCGCGAGCAGGACTTCGAGCGCTGGCAGGACAAGGTCCTGAAGGCCCAGCAGAAGTACCCGGGTTTCATGGGGTCCGAACTCTTCGCGCCGGTCGAGGGCATCCAGGACCGCTGGGTCGTCGTGTTCCGGTTCGACACCCGTGAACACCTCGACCAGTGGCTGCAGTCGGATGTCCGCAGGAAACTGCTGGACGAGGGGCGCGACTCCGTCGCCGACTACGACGTGCGCGAGATCGCGTCGGCCTTCAGCGGATGGTTCCGCTTCGGCGAAGGGGAGCAGGCGGGTGTCCCGCCCAACTGGAAGCAGGCCATGTCCGTTCTTCTCGCGCTCTACCCCACCGTCATGGTGCTCAACCTCACGGTAGGGCGCGCCCTCACGCATGCCGACGTTCCGGGGTACCTCGGCCTGTTCATCTCCAACGTGCTGAGTGTCGCGATTCTGACCTGGCTTCTGATGCCGCTGGTCGTCAACCGCGCCCTGGCCTTCTGGCTGGCACCCGACCGGCCGCGTTCGCGCCGCACCGACCTGGCGGGTGCGGCCGTCGTGGCGGTGTGTTACGCGGCGCTCCTCGTGGTTTTCGGGCTCACCGTCTGAGCGCGTGCCCCGCCGTCAACAGCCAAACCCCCGCCGTCAACCGCCGAAGTGGATCAGTGGCTTGATGATGCCGTCGGCCCCGGCTTCCATCATCCGGAATGCCCGCTCGACCTCGTCGAAGCCGAACGCGTGCGTCGTCATCGGAGTGGGGTCCACCCTGCCGTGCTGCATCAGCCGGAAAATCCGCGTCAGGCGCTCCCTGCCCCCTCGGTTCAGCCCGGCGTGGACATGCTTGTCGGACATGCCGTATCCGAAGGGCTCCAGCGGGATCCTCAGCGGTTCAGGCACTTCGCCGTGGTAGCCGACGTTGGAGATGTGGCCGCCCGGCTTGGTGACGCGGAACGTCGCTTCCCAGGTGCCCGGAGTGCCCAGCGCCTCGATGGCCGCATCCACACCCTGCCCGTCCGTCAGTTCGAGGACCCGCTCGACGGGATCGCAGCGCGTGTGATCGACGATCACGTCGGCGCCGAAGTGACGGGCCAGTTCCTGCCGTTCGGGCCGCGATTCGACGGCGATGACGAATCCTGCGCCGCGCAGCCGGCACCCGATGGTGGCCGAAAGACCCACTGCTCCCTGAGCGAAGACGGCGACGGTCTGCCCGAAGTCGAGTTCGGCGTGTTCGGCGGCGACGAATCCGGTCGACAGCATGTCCGTCGCGTACAGGGCCTGGTGGTCGGACAGGGCCTCGGGAATCGGAGCGAGATTCGCCTGTGCGTTGTTCACGAGGAAGTATTCCGCCAGGCTGCCGTCCCTCCGCACGGTGAACCTGGCTCCGCCCATCATTTCGCCCCCGCACTGCGAGGACAGGCCGCGCTGACAGAATTCGCACTGAAAGCAGGGCGTGACTCCACCCACCGCCACGCGTTCGCCTTCGGCGAGTCCTTCCACCGCGGAGCCGAGCGCATGGACCGTTCCCACGGCCTCGTGCCCCAGGGTGACATCGGGGGCGACCGGGATCGCTCCCCTCACCGTATGGACGTCGGAACTGCAGATCATCGCGGTGGTCGTACGCACCACGGCGTCATTCGGTCCCGGTTCCGGAACACGTTTGTCGAGGACGGCGACCTCGCCGACGTTCCTCATGACGAAGGATTTCATGGTGTCCGTGGCAATCCCTGCCCGCCACCGGTCGTTTCGCTGCGGGCTGCGAGGTAGGCTGGAAAGGCCCAAACCGCCCTGGCTCATCACTGAATGGCGTAAACAACGTCTTTTCAGCGTCGTATACAACGGCGGTCTCCGCAACTTCGCCGCCCGAGGGCGTGCAGCGGACCGCGGATGCCGGGGCAAGGAGCGCAGGATGAGCCGCCACACGCAGATTCGCGGTCTCGAGGGGCTGTCGGTAGGGCGGAACGACGCCGGTTACGAAGACATCCGCCGGGCCGTCGTGTGGAACGCGCTGACACCGGCGCGGTTCCCGGACGTCATCGTCCGCGCGGCGTCGGCCGGTGATGTCGTGGAAGCGGTGCGCCTGGCTCGGTCCCAGCGCCTCCAGGTCGCCATCCGGTCGGGGGGACACAACTGGTCCGGATCGTCCCTGCGCGACGGGGGCATGCTCATCGACCTGTCCGGGCTCCGCGGCTGCGCCGTCGACCCCGCCTCCGCGACGGCGACGGTACAGCCCGGTGTCACGGGCGGGCAGCTCACCGCGGAACTCGGCCGTCACGGACTCGCCTTCCCCACAGGTCACTGCGGGTCCGTCGCCGTCGGCGGATACCTCCTCAGCGGAGGTCTCGGCTGGAATTCCGGCGCCCGCGGGCCGGCGTGCGCCAGTGTCGAGGGGCTGGAAGCCGTGACCGCCGACGGGGAGCCGGTCACCTGCAGCGCGAGCGAGCACAGGGACCTGTTCTGGGCGGGCCGGGGAGCGGGTCCCGGCTTCTTCGCCGCGGTCACCGCCTTCCGCCTCAGGCTGTATCCCAGCCCCGGCGCGATCACGAGCACGAGGTGGACCTTCCCCCTCGCGAACGTCACCGAGGTGACGCACTGGGCCACCGAGCTGGCCGCAGGGCTGTCCCCGAACGTCGAGTTGAGCTTCTCCCTCGGCACGGTCGACCTCGGTCCGAAGCCGGGTCCCAAAGGGGTGACCGTCACCGGTACCGCCTTCGCCGCGTCGCGAGAGGAAGCCGACGCGTTCCTGCTGCCGCTGCGCCACTGCCCCCTGCGCCAGAGCTCCCTCTCCCGCCGATTGGACGAGCCGACGACGTTCAAGGCCCTGTACGACTCCGCCGCCGCCCTGTGGCCTCCGCAACTGCGCTATGCGGCGGACACCCTGTGGTCGGACGCCGGCTTCCCCACGCTGCTCGGCGAGCTCGCGGATGTCGTCGACTCGGCCCCCTCGCACAGATCGCTGGTCCTCGCACCGTTCTCGCCGGCAGGCCGGCCGCCGCCCGACATGGCCTTCTCGGTGCTCGGACAGAGCTATGTCGTTCCCTACGCCGTCTGGGACGACCCCCGCCAGGACGCCGCCAACACCGGCTGGCTGCGGGAAGCGATGCGCAGGGTGGAGCCGTTCGGGACGGGGCACTACATCGCCGAGGCGGACCTCACCGCGGCACCGTCCCGTGCCCGCCGCTCCTTCACCGCGGGCGACTGGCAGCGCCTGCGGAGCCTGAGGACGCGGTACGACCCGGACGGCGTCTTCTGCTCCTACCTGTCACCGGACGAGGCCGTGCCGTAACGCCACAGGTCCGGTCTGGTCGGTGGCCCAGGAGGCGAGGATACGGAGCCGTTCGTGGGTGGGGGAGCCGGGCTCGGCGGTCCAGACGGTCAGGTGCTGGTCGGGGTCGGTGTTGGTGGTGAGGGTGTCCCAGTCCAGGACGAGCTCGCCCACGACCGGATGGTTGAGGGTCTTCGTGCCGACGGTGCGGGCCGCGCCGCGGTGGTCGCCCCACCACTGGGCGAACTGCTTGTCCTACAGGGAGAGTTCACCGACCAGCTCGATCAGGCGAGGATCGTCCGGGTACTTCGCCGCCTCCATCCGCAGCTGGTCCGCGGAGATCTGCGCGGAGGTCTCCCAGTCGGCGTACGGGGTGCGCCTCGCCGGGTCGGTGAACTGGATCCGCGGGTAGTTGCGGTGCTTCTCCGGGAGGCGGGAGAAAACGGTGACCAGGGCGTTCCAGGCCAGGATGTCGCCGCGTCGGCCCTGCACGATGGCCGGGGTGGCGGTGAGGTCGTCCAGCACGCGCTGGAGCTGCGGCTGCATCTTCTGCCGGCCGCGGCGCCGGGCGCGGACGGTGGGCTTGCCGGCGAGCTGGAAGAGGCAGCCGCGCTCGTCGTCGTCCAGGTGCAGGACGCGGGCGAGGACGTCCAGGACCGGCGCGGACGCCTGCATGCGGCCCTGTTCGAGACGGGTGTAGTAGTCGGTGCTGATGCCGGCGAGCTGGGCGACCTCCTCGCGGCGCAGCCCGGTCACCCGGCGGGGACTGCCGGTGTCGGGCAGCCTGGCCGTGCGCCTGCCTCCCGGTGTGAGGCTCGACGGAGCGGCCGTACGCAAGCGACGACAGCGGCAGACCCGAACCTCGCACCGAAGGAAGAACCACCCATGCGCGGAGCAGTCATCCATGGCAGGGGGGACTGACAACGGACGTCTGAGGCCAGGACACACGTGAAGAGGCCGCCGGAGCATTGCCGGCGGCGGTCCACATCCACTCCTGTACCTGCTCCGCAGGTATCGCAGACGCCACCGCCCACTCGATCTGAGGTTTCTCTGAGGTTTTTCCATAAGGGGAAGTTGAAATTCGCACATCCGGCTCCCGGTTAGTATTGCACCGGTAAAGAAAAGGTCAATCGCCGGTTATGTCCCATCGATCACAGGGAAGCCACTCCGCGTCTGTACGGCGATTGCCGGACATGCATTGCCCGATCTTGTCCCAAATGTCGCCACGCTCGGCGCATGTGAGGTCGCGATGCGATGGACGCGGCGAGGGTGACCGCCGAAGTGACGTATGTTGCGTCCGCGTTGCGGGCTTTGTAGTGTGGCAACGCGTCGAGCGACTGACCATCGCCGATCAAGCCTGAATGGGCGGCGCTGAAACAAGGCAGCGCTGAAAAAAGGCAACGATAATTCTGCACGGGGGTGCACGACGATGCATGGTGGCGAGTCCGGAGGACACGGCGGCGACAGCGGATCGATCGGTGCCGCGGCGGCGGCCGGGTCCGACGGCGGCCGTGACCAGAGCTACCGAGAAGACCTGCGCGGCTGGGTGCCCGTCTTCGGCATCACGGCTGCCGTGATCGCGATCGGCTTGCTGGTCGTCTTCCTCATCAAGTAACCGCAGTTCACCGGCGGTTTTCACGGGCACTCGAGTGACCCGCCGCGCGCGCTGCGCGCAGGGTCCACAGCGCCCTTCGTCCGCAGTACCTCTCAGCACACCGACGCCTCCCCGCCCACCCGTGCGGTGCGGCGAGGAAGACGCGTGAAGGACGCGTCGGCGATGTGCTCGGGTTTCGGGACGAAACGTTTCCTGCGTTCGGCTGCGGTTCGAATTCATCGTGTGAACGCGCAGTTTTCCCGTGTCATTACGTGTCATTTCTGCGCTTGCTCAGGCTTGCCCGTTCCCACCATGGGGACGCGGCATCATGACTCCGTGTTCCCGCGCAGAGACTGCGGTTCCACGCGTTTCCTCGCGGTCGAACAGGAGTGAATTCTGCGCCTTTATGCGCGCGAAAAAGGGGGTGAAAAGAAATGGAAGAAATGACCGAGGGTCCGGAAATGCACGAGGACATCGCGATCGAGGAACTCGCGGAGACCGCCGGTGCGGGCACCGCGTTCACGATCGGCTCGGCCGGTTGCCCCAGCTCCGCCGGTACCGCCTCCAGCTTCGGCTGATCCGGGCGGCCCGCGAACTTCCTTCACACGCGCGGAAGAAAGAAAGGGGGTGAAACGCGATGAACAACGTCGAGAGCATCGATGTCGTCGAGGAGTTCGACGACATCGCCATCGAGGAGCTCGGTGACCTGGCCGGTGCCGGTGGCACCACCAACACCGGCGGCACTTTCGGGTCAACGACCTGCCCCGCCTGCATCGGCACCGCCTTCAGCTGGAGCTGACGGCACCGCCCGAGCCGGCCGCTGCCCCACGGCGGCCCCTGTGGGAAGGGAGGTGAACACAGTGAACGAGACCCTCAGCGACGCCGACCTCGATCTGTTCGAGGACGTGGCGATCGAGGAACTGTCCGACGCCAGCGGCGCCGGCTGGTGCGTCGGCTCCGCCGGGACCTTCGGCTGCCCGAGCTCGGCAGGTTCGTACGGAACCGCGACGTCGCACTGACCATGCCCGTCATTCACCAGGGGGAACCCGTATGAACCAGGAGCAGAAGCTCGTCCAGGGCGCAGAACCTGCCCCGCACGCCGACGACATCACGATCGAGGAACTGAGCGACGCCACCGGCGGCAGCCTCTGCCTCGGCACCGTCGGCTGCGCCGGCTGCCCCAGCTCCGCGGGCACGGTCGGAACCGCCAGCTCGCACTGACGCACCGATCGGCCACCCATCCATTCCCGGAGAGGAGGTGTGACCCATGACCGCTCTCGACACGATCAACGCGATCCACGCCGAGACCGACGCCGACGCCCTCGTGACCGAGGACATCGCCATCGAGGAGCTGACCGAGGCCGGCGGCACGAACTGCTTCGGCACGCTCGGCTCCGCCGGCTGCCCGGTGTGCTTCGGCACGCTCGGCTGCGCCACCTGACGCACAGCCCGAACTGAGGTGCCGCGTCCCGCCGTTCGGCCCACGCACGGGCGGCGGGGCCGGTGCCCTGCCACGTCCACCACACCAAACCGTCCAACCAGCCCGCACCACGGGGGAATCGGGACCATGTCGACCAGTGAGAGTGCGCGCCGAGTCTGGCGCTGGTTCACGCTGCGGGAGAACTGCGCCGAGGACAACACCGACCTGTTCGCCCGCCTCGCCACCGAGTCCCCGGTCGTGCACATGCCCGGACTGTGGGTGGTCTCCCGGCATGATCTGGTCACCAAGCTCAGCAACCACCCCGCCTTCACCATGGTGAACCCCGAGTTCCCCGCCGAGGTCCGCGAGGCCAACCCGGACTTCACCGCGTTCTTCGCCCGTTCCATGTCCGTACGCGCCCCCGAGGACCACCGTCGGCTGCGCGGCGTCCTCGCCCGGGAGTTCACCGGGCGCGCCGTGGAACGGCTGCGCGAACGGATCACGGGCATCGTCGACGGGCTGCTCGCCCCGCTTCGCGACGGTGCCCCCTTCGACTTCGTCACCGAGATCGCCGTACCCCTCCCCTCCCTCGTCACCGCGGCCCTGCTCGACCTCCCGGAGGAGGACTGGCCGCAGATCGGCGTCTGGGCGCGCGGGCTGCTCGCCCAGCTCGGGAAGTCGTTCCCCGGCTCGGCGCAGCACGCCGACCCGATCTCCGTGGCCGGCTTCCGGGCGCTGCGCGCATACGTCGCCGAGACCGTGGACGCACGGCACGGCGACGGCAAGGACGTCGTCTCCCAGCTCAACCAGGCCGCCGACGCCGGACTGATGAGCCGCGACGAGGTCATCGACATGGTGCTGCTGCTGTTCATGACGGGCGTCGACACCGTCACCAGCGGCCTGACCAACGCGCTGACCTGCCTGCTGACCCGGCCCGGCGACTGGCGACGGGTGCAGGAGGACCCCGCCCGGTGGGCCGGTCCGGCCTGGGACGAATCGATCCGCCTGCTCACCCCGGTCACCTTCGGGGCCCGGGTCGCCGCACAGGACGCCCACTGGGGACCACTGCGCTTCGCCGCCGGAGACGTCGTCCTGCTGTCCTTCGCCGCGGCCAACCTCGACCCGCGCCGCTTCGAGGACCCGCTCACCTTCCGCTGGGACCGCAACCACAGCGCCTCCCTGTCCTTCGGGCACGGCGCGTACTTCTGCCTCGGCGCCGGACTCGGGGGCCTCCAGGCGGAGCTGACCCTGCGCCGGCTCGCCGAGACCGGCGTCACCCTGACCGTCCCCCCGGGCGATCTGTCCTGGCGGCCCGAACTCACCTTCAACAGCCCGGCGGAACTCCCCGTACGGCTCGGCCGGTCACCGGCGGCGGAGGTCGCCTGATGAAGGCACCCATGATCCGCCGCACCCGGCCCGTGCGCACCCGGCACGTCCGGCAGTCCGAGGAGGCCGACTGCGGTGCCGCCTGTCTGGCCGCCGTGCTGGCCTGGCACGGACGCAATGTACCGCTCCCCGAACTGCGCAGGGTGTGCGGCGGCGGACGGGACGGGCTGACCGCGGCCACCCTCGTGCGGGCGGCCGGGCACTACGGGCTGCAGGGCCGTGGCAAGCGGGTTCGGCTCACCGGTGACGACGCTGCCGACGTCCGTGCGCTGCGGGGCCTGTCGGCGCCGGCGATCCTCTTCGTCGACGGCCACCACTTCGTCGTCCTGGACGAGGTGACCGAGTCCGGGGAGGTGCGTCTCAACGACCCCGCGACCGGGCGACGCCGACTCCGTGTCACGGAGTTCCGCGCCCACTTCACCGGTATCGCGCTCGTCTTCGCGCCCGCCGCGGACTTCACCCCCGGGGGTGAGCCGGAGCGGTTGCGGCACCACGTGCGCTCCTGGCTGCACCCGCACCGCGGGCTGCTGGCCGCGGCCGCCGTGGCCGGAGCCCTCGCCTCCCTCGCCGCGCTCGGCGCCGCGCTGCTGCTGCGCGCCCTGATGACGGCCCAGACCGGCGCGGCACAGCGAACGGCCACGTGGCCGCTGTGGGCGATGGGCGGGGCGGCCCTCGCGGTGCTCGGCGCAGGCTGGCTGCAGAACAGGCTCCAGTCGGCGCTTCTGGCCTCGGTCTCCGCCGAGCGCTCGGCGGAGTTCGTGCGCACCCTGCTGCGACTCCCCCCGGCGTTCTTCCAGCGGCGCTTCACCGGAGGTATCGCCGCCCGCGTCCAGCTCCCCGACACTCTCGCCAACCAGCTCACGGCGCTGGCCGTGCCCGTGCTCGGCGCGGGGATCACGTCACTGGTGATGGCCGGTGCGCTGCTGTGGCTGGCGCCGGCCGTCGCACTGCTCGCCTTCACCGGCACCGTACTCGCCGTCCTGGTCTCCCGCCGGTCGGCGGCGGACGAGGAGGAGCGGCAGGGCGTCGTGCTGGCCGAACAGGCCGCCCGCGACGGGGAGTTGATGGGCGGCCTCGGCATGCTGGACACGCTCAAGGCGGAGGCCGGCACGGCTCGGCTGCTGGACCGCTGGCAGCGCGCCCACACCCGGGGCCTGCTCGCCGAGCGGGACGCCACGGCCGCGGCTCAGCGCGCCGAGGGCACCGTCACCGCCGTGCACGCGGCCGTCTCGGCCGGCGCGGTGATCCTGGGCGCCTTCGAGGTGCGGCACGGCAGCCTGACCTTTCCCGACCTGATGGCCGCCGTCACCCTGACCGGTGTCTTTCAGGCGTCCGCGGCCACCCTCGGCGGCAGCGCTCTGCGAGCGGGAGCGCTGCGCGGCGGGTTCGCCGCGTACGCGGACGTCGTGGGAGCGGAAGAGGGCACAGCGGCGGCAGCGGGGGCTCAGGACGCGGACGTGTCCCGCGTTCCGGGGCCGCTGCCACCGGGCGGCTCTGGCGCTCCCACCGGCAGGCTGGCCGTGCGGGACCTCGTCTTCGGCTACGACATCAACCGCCCGCCGCTGCTGGAAGGCGTCGGCCTCACTCTGGAGCCCGGTGAACGGCTCGTCGTCGTCGGCGCGTCCGGCAGCGGCAAGTCGACCCTCGTCCGACTGCTGGTGGGGGGTGCCGCCCCCTGGTCGGGTGCCGTCACCCTCGACGGGACGGACGTACGCCTGCTGCCGCCCGGCACGGTCGGCTACGTCAGTCAGCACCCGGTGTTCTTCGAGGGCACCGTCGCCGAGAACGTCGCCTTCGGCGACCCCGCCATCCCGGCGCCACTCGTCGAAGAGGCCCTGCGGATCGCCTGCCTGGACGAGGTCGTCGCCCGGCGCGGGGGGCCCGGCACCGCCCGGGTGGCCGCCGGCGCGCAGAACTTCTCCGGCGGCGAACGGCAGCGGCTCGCGCTGGCCCGGGCCCTGTGCCGGCGACCGAGGCTGCTCGTCCTCGACGAGGCCACCAGCGCCCTGGAGGCCCCGCTCGCCGCCCGTGTCGACGCCCGGCTGCGCGCCGGCGCCACGACGACCGTGAGCGTGGCGCACCGCCTCGACACCGTCCGCCGCGACGACCTGGTGCTGCTCCTCGATTCCGGCCGCCCCGCACAGTACGGCCGGCACCGCGACCTCGCCCGGGGCCGGGGCGCCTATCGAACGCTGCTGGAGGCGGCCCGATGACCGCCACGACCGCCGGGCAGGCTCCTCCCGCCCGGGACGCCGACGACGGGGCCACTCGGGACTGGGCCGCCCAACGCGCCGCTCTGCTGCCGCTGCTCACCGCGCTCGGAGCCGATCCGGGCGACGTCCCCGACGTGCCGCCGTCCGGGGCCGACCCGGTCGCCGTCGCCGTCTCCCGCTGCGGTGTCCGTGTCCAGCGTGCGCCTCTCGCCGAGGCGCTGCTCTGGCAGCCGCACAGCCCCGTGCTCGCGGTCCGCGACGGCCACCCCGTGGCCCTGCTGCCGGGCCGGCGCGGCCGCTGGCTGCTGCACGCGCCGGGGCGCCGCTCGCCCCGGCTGCTCACGGCCGGTGACATCCGGCGGCTGGACGAGAGCTGCCGGGTCCTCGGCCGCCGGCTGCCCGAGGAGGGCAGCGTGCGCGGGCGGCTGCTGCGGCTCGCCTTCCACGGCACCGCCGGCACCGTCACCGCCACCGTCGTCACCGGCCTGCTCGCCGCGGCCGCGGCCTTCGCCGTCCCGGTGACCTCACTGCTGCTGCTCACCGCCGTCCTGACCGACGACGACACCGCCTTCGGCTGGGCGTGTGCCGCCGTCGCCACGGCCATACCGCTCGGCCGGCTGCTGGGCGAGGCCCGCGACCGTGCCTCGGCCCGGCTCCAGACCGCGGCCCAGGGCGCGGTGGAGCCCGCCGTCTGGGACCACGTGCTGCGGCTGCCGTCGCGGTTTCTGCGCGCCTACCCGCCCGCCCGGCTGCTGCACCACGCGGGCGGCATCGGCCGGTTGCGCGGGCTGCTCGGTGCTTCGGGCCTGGACGCGCTGCTGGGCGCCGTCTGCTCGGCGGTGGCCGTGGGTCTGCTCATGGTCGTCGATCTCGTGCTGGGGCTGGTCGCGGTGGCCGTCGCGGTGCTGCTGCTGGCCGCTGTCTCGCAGTTGTCCTGGCGGCAGCAGAAGCACGACCTCCGGGTGTACGAGGCGGTCGAGGACGTGCAGGCCACCGTGTACCCGGCGCTGCTCGGCATCGAGGAGGTCCGCGCCTACGGCGCCGGCGACCTGGTCGTGCGCCGCTGGCACCAGGTGTACGAGGCGCAGAAGCGGGCCGACGACGCGGGTCTGCGGTACGCGGAGGTGTCCGCGGGGCTGATCGCGGCGACGTTGCCGCTGACGTTGACGGCGCTGCTGCCGGTGGCCCTGTGGCGGCACACCGGACCCGAAGGGCTGTGGGCCGCGTCCTTCGCCGCCGTCCAGCTGAACCTCGCCCTCGCCCGGCTGCCCGCGGTGCTCCAGGCGGCGTTCTCCGTCCGCACCACGCACGCCCGCCTCAAGCCGCTGCTGTCCACCGCTCCGGAGACCGGGGCCGGCGGTGTCCTGCCGGGCCCATTGACCGGGCGGGCCGAACTGCGCGGGGTCACCTTCGGGTACCCGGACGCCGGGCGGCCGGTACTCGACGGGCTCGATCTCGCCGTCGAACCGGGCGAGTTCCTCGCCGTGGTCGGGGAGTCGGGCGCCGGGAAGTCGACCCTGCTGCGGCTGCTGCTCGGCCTGGACGCCCCGGACGCGGGAGCGGTGTGCCTCGACGGACGGGACCTGCGGGAGCTGGACCTGGACGCCGTCCGCCGGCAGATCGGCTACGTGCCGCAGGACACCCGGGTGCTGCGCGGCGACATCCGGTCGGTCCTGCTCGGCGCCACGGCCGGGCTGGGGGACGCCGATGCCTGGCGGGCGGCCGAACTGGCCGGCGTCGCCGCCGACATCGCCGCGCTGCCCATGGGCCTGGACACCCGGCTCACGGACGGCACCGCCGGGTTCTCCGGCGGCCAGCTGCAGCGGCTGCTGATCGCCCGCGCGCTGGCCGGCCGGCCCCGGCTGCTGCTGCTCGACGAGGCGACCAGCGCGCTGGACAACGCCACACAGGACGCGATCAGCGAGGCGGTCGGCGCCCTCGGCATCACCCGGGTCGTGGTCGCCCACCGGCTCAGCACCATCCGCCGCGCCGACCGGATCGCGGTCGTCGCCGACGGCCGGATCGCCGAGTGCGGGGACTACGACTCGCTGGTCGCCGCCGGCGGCCGGTTCGCCCGGCTGGTGGCGACGGCGCTCACGTGACCGGGCCCGCACACGGCGCCCGTACGCAGACAAGAAAGGCACAGGGGGACATGGCAACCACGCAGTCCGGGCCGACCACCCGGACCACGATCAGGTTCAAGCGGTTTCTGCGCAGCACGACCGTCGACGGCGACGGCGTCTACCTGACCACCGAACGCTCGGGGCAGATCCGGCTCGAGGGCCGCATGATCGAGCTGATGGCGCCGCTGTTGCAGGGCGGCCACAGCCGCGCCGACATCGTCCGGGCGCTCGACGGCGAGTTCCCGGCCGCGCGTGTGGAGCGGGCGCTGGACAAGCTGGTGGCCGCCGGGCATGTCGTCGTGGCCGACGCCGGCACCGACCCGCGGGCGGCCGGCTACTGGGAACTGCTCGGCGTGGACGGCGACAAGGCCGTACACGGCGCCAAGAACGTCGACGTCGTCACTGTCGGCGAGGTGCGCCGCGCCTGGTTCGAGGAGGCCGCCGAATCCGTCGGTCTCACCGTCACCGGCCCGGCCGACAGCGCGCTGACCGTCGTCCTCACCGACGACTATCTGCGTCCCGAACTCACCGAGCTGAACCGCCGCTTCCTGGCGGAGGGCAGGCCCTGGCTGCCGGTCAAGCCGGTCGGCTCCACGGTGTGGACCGGCCCGGTGTTCCGGCCCGGCGACGGCCCCTGCCACGAGTGCCTGCGCATCCGCCTCGCCAACAAGCACATGCTGACCTCCTATCTGCGGCAGCGCGGGGTGCTGACCGGCCCGCTGGTCGGTTCGGTCACCGACCTGCCGGGCACCGTCCGCCTCGGCACCGGACTGGCGGCGCTCGAGGCCGCCAAGTTCCTTGCCGGAGCGGTGAGTTCGCCCCGGCTGGAGCTGCCCCGTGACCAGGTCACCTCGCTGGACACGCTCACCGCGCGCACCGAAGCCCACCCCGTCACCCGGCGCCCGCAGTGCCCGGAGTGCGGCGACCCCGAGCTACAGGCGGCGCGGCAGCGCCGGCCGGTCGAACTCACCAGCCGGGGCAAGGCCGTCGCCTCCGACGGCGGCCACCGGGCCAAGGACCCGCAGGAGTTCCTCGACACCTACCAGCACCTGGTCAGTCCGATCAGCGGTCCGGTCAGCAGCCTGGTGAAGGTGCCGCTGGAGGTGGAGGGCCTGCACACCTACACCGCCGGCCAGAACTTCGCCGTGCCCATGGCCAACGCGGCCGACCTGCGGGCCGGACTGCGCAGCGCCAGCTCCGGCAAGGGCATCAGCGACCTCCAGGCCCGGGCCAGCGCCCTCGGCGAGGCCATCGAGCGGTACTCGGGCGTCTTCCACGGCGACGAGGCCCGCATCACCGCCTCCTACGCCGAACTCGGCCCGGACGACGCCATCGAGCCCAACGCCCTGCATCTGTACAGCGAGCGGCAGTTCGCCGAACGCGCCGAGTGGAACGCCCGGCCCTCGCACTTCCACTGGGTGACCCCGCCGATGGACCCGGAGGCGCCCGTCGAGTGGTCCCCGGTGTGGTCGCTGACCGAGCGCCGGCACAAGTACCTACCCACCTCCGCCCTGTACTTCTCGTACGCGAGCGAGCAGCGGCTGTACAACGCGGGGGCCAACTCCAACGGCTGCGCGGCGGGCACCACGCTGGAGGACGCGATCCTGCAGGGCTTCTTCGAACTGGTCGAGCGGGACAGCGTCGCCATGTGGTGGTACCACCGGCTGCGGATGCCGCGCATCGACCTGGACAGCTTCGACGATCCCTACTTCCGGCAGTGGCAGGAGCGGTACCGGTCGCTGAACCGCGAGACGTGGGTGCTGGACGTCACCAACGACCTCGGTATCCCGACCGTCGTCGCCGTCTCCTACCGCACCGACAAGCCCGTCCAGGACATCCTGTTCGCCCTCGGCTCCCACTTCGACGTGCGGATCGCCATCGGCCGTGCCCTGTCGGAGATGAACCAGTTCCTGCCCGCCGTCATCGGCGTCCGCGCCGACGGCACCGGCCGCTACGCCTACGACGATCCCGACCAGCTGAACTGGTGGCGTACCGCGACCCTGCAGACCCAGCCCTATCTGCTGCCCGCCGACGGCGTCGTGCGCACCGCCGCCGACTACGCCCCGCACATCTCGGCGGACCTGCGTGACGACGTGCTGCTGGCCCAACGCGCGGTCGAGGACAAGGGCCTGGAGATGCTCGTCCTGGACCAGACCCGCGTCGACATCGGGCTGCCGGTCGCCCGGGTGATCGTGCCCGGCATGCGCCACTTCTGGCCCCGCTACGCGCCCGGGCGGCTGTACGACGTGCCCGTCGAGCTGGGCTGGCTCGACCACAAGCCCACCGAGTCCGACCTCAACCCGATTGCGATGTTCCTGTGACGACCACCATCGAACCCACCCGGCTCACCGAGGGCACCGTCTTCCGTCAGGGCGTGGTCTGCGAACACCGCGACAGCACCGTCCTGCTGGGCCTGCGCAACCAGACGGGCTACCGGCTCACCCATGTCACCCCCGGCATCATCGGCCTGCTGCACCGGCTCACCCGCGAGGCCGTGCCGTCCGGTGCCCTCACCGAGGGACTCGACGAGCGCGAGCGGCGTCAGCTGCCGCGCGTGCTGGAGCGCATCGCGCCGTTCCTGGCCCGCGCCCAGTTGCTGGACGGCACCGCGCACCTGTCCGTCGAGGCCACGGCACCGGTCGAGCCGTACACCCTGGTTCCGGTCGGCCCCGACCGGCCCGTGCGGCTGTCGAAGTTCACCCTGCTGCGCCGCCGTGAGGGCGCCCTGGTGCTGGAGACGCCGTTGACCGCGTACCGCTGCGTGGTGCGGTCGGCGGCCGCGGCCGCCGTGGTGAGCGCGCTCGCCGGGACCGCCACGGCCGCCGAGCTGGCCCGCCCCGGGCTGCCCGCCGAGGCCGTCGCCCAACTGCTCGGGCACCTGGTCGGCGCCTCCTTCGCCGACGCGGGCACCCGGGACGCCGACGGGGACCACTTCGCCGCGGACGACGACGAGGTGCTGCGCCAGTGGGACGTGCACGACCTGTACTTCCACTCCCGCAGCCGGCTCGGCCGCACCGACGAGCCCTACGGCGGCCGTTTCCCGCACGTCGGCACCATCGAGCCGCTGCCCCCGGTGCGGCCGGCCCCGGCCGGCGAGCCGATCCCGCTGCACCGGCCGCGGCTCGACGACATCCTCTCCCGGGACCCGAGCCTGGTCGCCGTGATGGAGGGCCGGCAGTCGATCCGCGCCTACGGCGAACAGCCGCTGCACATCGACCAGCTGGGCGAGTTCCTGTACCGGACGGCCCGGGTCCGTGGCGTCTACGGCCCGCGTCCCGACCAGAAGATGCCGTACGCCGGCTCCACCCGCCCCTACCCCTGCGGCGGGGCCGCCTACGAGCTGGAGCTGTACCTGACCGTGCGCCGCTGTGCGGGCCTGGCGCCGGGCGTCTACCACTACGACGCCGCTGAACACGCCCTGCGCCTGGTCAACGACGACCCGGAGATCCGGCGGCAGCTGATCGACCTGGGTTCGCTGTCGACGGGCGGTGAGGCGGTGCCCGACGTGCTGTGCACGGTGACCTCCCGCTTCCAGCGGCTGTCGTGGAAGTACCAGTCCATCGCCTATGCCGTCACCCTCAAGCACGTCGGTGTGCTCTACCAGACGATGTACCTGGTCGCCACGGCCATGGGGCTGGCCGCGTGCGGGCTGGGCAGCGGCAACTCCGCACTCGCCGAGCGCGCCTTCGGACTGGACCCGCTGCGGGAGTCCGCCGTCGGCGAGTTCCTGCTGGGCAGCGCGCCCGAGGTCCGGCCCGTCCCGGAGAGTGCCCGGGGCGCCGCCGACTGGCGGCCCGGAAACGACCCGCAGTGGCAGCAGGACGTACGGCGCCTGCTGCCCTGACGTTCGGACACAGTGAGAGGAAACCCAGTGGTGACGCAGATCGCGCCGCTCGTGGTGACCCGGGTCTGCGGGCTGCCCGCCGACGCGGTGGACGCGCTGCGGGCCGACGGCACCGTCTCCGGCGTACGGCTGGCGGTGGCCGCCGAGGACCGGGCGCGGCGGCTCGCGGAAGCCCTCGGTGACGCCCTGCACCTGATGGTGCCGCAGCTCGACCGGCAGACCCGGCGGGCAGCGCTCCGGCTGCGCCGGGACGCGCACAACCTGCGGCTCACCGAGGCCACGGAGGCGGCGGCCGAGCTGGTCGCGCAGCGGCTGGACGAGGAGACGGCCGGACTGCTGGACTCGTGGCGCAGGGCGGTGCGGGAGGCGCGGTGCGCCCTGGCGGACGCCCGGCGGGCGGCCGCCACGGAGCTGCCCGCGGCAGGGCGAGCCGCGCTCGACCGGCTGGGTGACCCCCGCGTGGCCCGGGGACTGGCCCTGGCCAGCCCGGACTTCACCCGGGAACTGCTCGAGCGGCCACCGGCCGAGGCGCCCGCCTGGGACGCCCGGCTCGCCCGCACCGCGACCGCCTACCTCACCCGTACCGCCCTCAAGCCCAGCCCTTTCGGCACCCTGACGACGGTCGGCACCGTCGCCCTCCCGGCACCGCCCACGAGCGGTCCGCTGCCTCGTTCCGGCACCGAGGCCGCGGGCGCCGGGCCGATGGGGTACGGGGGCGGTCCGGCTGCGCCGGCCGGCGGTGAGCCCGCCGGTGCTCCCACCGGTCCCCGCGCCTATCGTGCCGTCTCCTCCTCCCGCGCTGCCGCGTTGCATCTGCTGCACGTGTGGGCCAGTTCCCCGGAGGCGCCCGGCTGGATCCGTCTGCTGCCCCACCCGGGCGTCCGTGGCGACCTGGCCGCACTGCCCCTGTACTGCCACGCGGCCGGTGTGTTCGTGCGGCAGGACGAGGTCACCGACGTGTCCGCGGTCCGCCGGATGTTCGCGGCGCTGCCCGCCGAGCCGGTCGCCGCGAAGGAGGCGGCCCGGCTGCTCGGCACCGGTCCCGAGGAGATCACCCGGCTCGTCGCCATGGGACTGCTGCTGCCGGTGACACCGTGGGCGTTGTCCGACGGCCGGCACTTCACCGCGTTCGCGGCCGCGGCTGCCGACACTCCGCACCCGGTGGCCGACGCGGTGCGCACCCTCGCGGACACCGAGGAACTCCTCGCCCTTGACGCCGGGGCCGCCGAACGCACCGCGGCCGCCGGCCGGGCCCGCGCCGCCCTCGCCGAGGCCCACACGCTCCTGCACCGCCGCCCACCGGACTGGCTCCCGGCCGCCGGGCCACTGCACGAGGCGGTGGCCCACCCCGCCGAGCACAGCCCGCCGCCGGCCCCCGAGTTCCACGCGAGCCTCCGGGAGCTGGGCGCGGGACTGCGGCGCTGGGTCCGCCGGTCGGCGCTCTACGACCGGATGGTGCGCCATTTCCTCCGTCGCCACGGCGCACACGGCAGCTGCGACCTGCTGGCGTTCTGCTACGACTTCCTCGCCGCCGACCCGTTCTGGTTCGCCGACCGCACGGCCGACGCCGTACCGGAGACGCCGTCCGGGCACCGTACGCTCGCCGCCCCCGCGCAGACCGTGTTCTTCCAGACGGCGGGCCCCCTGCTCGTTGTCAACCGTGTCTACAGCGGCTTCAGCGGCATGGTCGCCCGCTGGGCGGCGATCCCCGCCCTGCACGACTCCATCGACACGGCCGTCACCGCCTGGCTGGAAGCCCTGCACCCGGAATGCCGGGTGTACCAGATGTCGGCGCACGCGGACTGGATCGAGTTCCAGCGGCCCTCGGTGCGCGGCCTGCCCCGCGTCGGCTGGGGACCCGAACTCGCCGAAGCGGCCCGTGCGGCACGGGACCTGAGGGGTTTCACGCTGGCCCACGACCCCGCCACCGGCACGCTCCAGGCCACCGACCCTGACGGCCGCCCCGCCGCCTTCGCCTACCTCGGCGCCGTACCGCCCCACTCCCTGCACGGCGTCGACCGGCTGCTGGCCACCCTCAGCGATCCCTGGACACTGGCCCAGCCCGCCTCCGGCGCCGGACACCAGCCTCGGCTCCAGCGGGCCAACCTCGTCCTTCGCCGCGCCACTTGGGTGTTCAGCCCGGGACAACTGCCGAGCGCCACCCGGGGCCAGGATCCGGTGGACTTCCTCGCCGCGGTCGAACGCTGGCGTGGCGCCCACGGCCTGCCCGAGGAGGTCTTCCTCACCCGGCTGTCCCCCGGTCGGCACCACAAGCCCCAGTGGGTCAGCTTCCGCCACCCGCACACCGTCTGGTCCGCCCTGCGACGGATCGACACCCGCACCACCGGGGTCCGGCTCACCGAGGCCCTGCCGGCCCACGACCAGCACCCCAAGGCTCCGGGTGGAGACGGCCGGCCTCGGGCCACCGAGTACATCGTCCTGTTGCGGCAGGCCGCGACCGAGGAGCCCTCATGACGGGACACCAGGACTGGCTCTACTACCGTGTCTACGTCGCGAGCATTCCCGAGATCCGGCGACTGGTCGAGGAGGTCGTCGCCCCCGCCGTACGGGAGTTCACCGCGGAGGACCCCGATCTGCACTGGTTCTTCCTGCAGTACGTCGATGTGATCGGCCTTCAGCTGCGGCTGCGGCTGCGCGGCACGCCCGACCGACTGGCCCGCTACGAACGCACGTTGGACCCGGCCTTCGACACCGCCCTGGACGCGCTCGCCGCCGACGCGGGCCCTTCGCCCGGCCCGTTCCCGGCCCGCCGGGCAGCCGTCAAGCGACTGTACGAACCGGAGTACGCCAAGTTCGGCGGGGCCGAGGGCGTGGCGCTGGCCGAGCGGCTGATGCGGCGCGGCAGCGAGGCCGCGCTGCTGTGCGCGGGCCCCCGGCACCGGGCGCGACGCACCGCGATCGCCGCCGCCCACACCCACCTCATCACCGCGCGGCTGCCCGCGCCGCAGCGCACCGCCTTCCTGCACCAGTACGCGTGGTACTGGGACGGCCGCGGCCGCCGCGACGCGCCCCCGGGCCGCCCCCTGCCCCGGCTCGCCCCCGGCGACCCCGAGTCCGCCGGGCGTGCCGAGGTGCTGCACGGCCGGATCGCCGAGGTCCTCGCCGACCGGGAGCTGGGTCCCGTCCTCACGTCGTACGCCGACGACTTCTGGCGGCTCGTGCGCGAGGCCGCACTGCCCCGCCCCGACTACCTCGCCGCCTTCCACCACATCCATCTCATGAACAACCGGCTCGGTGTCGTTCCCGGCGAGGAGTTCCAGATCGCCCGGCTGCTGTGGCTGCGCCGCATCACCGGACCTGTGCGCACGGCATGACGAATGTCATGGTCACCGTCGTGCGGAACGCCCGCGGAACCCGTGAGATCGCTCCCTACTGTCCCCACCCCCGTGATCCCTAGGGTCGAACCATGAACACCGAATCCGTGATCCAGGTCGCCGACCTGCGTGTCGACTACGGAGCGAAGACCGCCGTGGCCGGCATCACCTTCGATGTGCGCGCGGGCGAGGTGGTCGCGCTGCTCGGTACCAACGGTGCGGGCAAGACCACCACGCTGGACGTGCTGGAGGGCTATCTGCGGCCCACCTCGGGCAGCGTCACGGTCCTTGGCCACGACCCGTACACCGAGCGCGGCCGTATCGCCCCGCACATCGGGATCATGCTCCAGGAGGCCGGCTTCTTCGGTGAACTCACCGTCGCGGAAACCGTCCGCGCCTGGCGCCGCTTCACCCCGAACGCGTCCTCCGTCCAGGAAGCGCTGCGCCTGGTCGACCTGGAGGACCGGGCCCGCACCAGGGTCGGCCGGCTCTCCGGCGGCGAGCGGCGCCGGCTCGACCTGACCCTCTCCGTCCTCGGCAGGCCCCGGCTGCTGTTCCTCGACGAACCGACCACCGGCCTCGACCCCGAATCCCGCCGGGAGACCTGGCGGTTCCTCAAGAAGATGGTCAACGACGGCATGACCATGCTGCTGACGACGCATTACATGGAGGAGGCCGAGTTCCTCGCCGACCGGGTCGCCATCATGGACCACGGTCGTGTCGTCCGGCACGGCACCGTCGGCGACGTCCTCGCCCAGGAGTCCAGCACCCGCATCTCCGTGACCGCCGACGCCACCGTCAACGCCCGCACCCTGCCGCCGTTCCCCGAGGCCGAGGTACGCGAAGTCGACGGCCGCGTCACCCTCGTCACGCCCGACCCGCAGCCCGTCCTGAAGCTGCTGCTGCGCTGGGCCGACGTCAACGCGGTCCGCCTGCGCGGCCTCGAAGTACGCACCGCATCCCTGGAGGACGTCTTCCTCGACGTCGCCGCGACCGGAAAGGGGCGAGCATGACCTGGCTGCGCCTTACCTACTCCCAGTTCCTGCTCTCCCAGCGCGTGTACTGGCGTGACCTCGGCTTCGCCCTCACCGGGGCGCTGCTGCCTCTCGGGCTGAGCCTCGCCTACTCCATCAGCCGGCACGGCAAGGGCAGGATCGCCGGATACGACACCGGCGCCTACCTTTTGCCAGGGTTCGCAGGTTTCGTCCTGCTGTGGATCGTCTACAACGTCATCAACTCCGCGGCCTCCCGCCGTGACCGGCTCATCTACAAGCGGCTGCGCGGCACTCCGCTGCCCGACACCGCGATCCTCACCGGGGAGGCGGCCAGCGGCAGCGTAACCAGCCTGCTCCAGGTGGTGATCCTGCTGGTGGTCGGCACCCTCGCCATCGACGCCCCCGCCCCGCGCAACCCCCTGCTGCTGCTCCTCGGCATCCTGTTCGGCGCCGTCGCCTTCTCCCTGCTGGCCATCGGGCTGTCCGGGCTGCTGCCCTCCGGCGAGGTCTCCACCTGGATCGTGACCCCGGTGATCCTGGTCATGATGATGACCTCCGGTATCGCCATGCCGATCACCGACCTTCCCGGCTGGGCCCAGCACGTGGCGCCCTATCTGCCCTCCAGCCCGGTCGTGGAGATCGTCCGCACCGCCTGGCTCGGCCGCGACTTCGCGAGCGACCCGACGGTGAGCGGCGTCCCGGCCGCCGTCGGTTTCGCCGGTTCCTTCCGGGCGTGCGCCCAGCCGCTGGGCATCCTGTGTGCGTGGGCCGGGCTGTCCTTCTCGATGGGCAAGCGGTTCTTCCGCTGGGACCCCCGCCGGTCCTCCTGAACCGCCGGGCCCCGGCACCTGCCGATAGGGTCGAAGGACAGCCGACCGGATCACGAAGGGGGGATCAGCAGGTGCGAGCGCGCACTCCCGCGACGGTGGCCCGCACCGTGGCCTGGCTCATCCTGCTGACCGCGGCCGTCTTCCTCGCCGAAGGGCTGGTGCTGTGGCTGCGCCACCGCCCCTCGCTCGGGCTGGTCTGCCTCGCCGCCGTCGGTCTGCTGGCCTTCGCCCTCACCTTCTCCCGCACGGTCTACGACGTCGTCGCGCGCGGCGGTGCCCGCGACCGGCATCTGCTGGACGTGGCGATCTGCACCAGCGTCGCCTTGGCGCTGCTGCTTCTGCTCGGCGGCGCCTGGGGGGCCCTGCCCTCCCTGGCGGCCTGCGCCGCCGTCGTCTCGCTGAGCGCCCGCCGCTCCGTGTGGGCGGCCCTCGGCATCCTCCTCGGTACGACCCTGTCGTGCCTGCTCCTCGGCATGTCCGCGGACCTCCTCGTGGACGTCGTCGTACGCAGCGTGGTCACCGTGGTGGTCGTCGGTGCCCTCGGCCTGCTGCCGCCCTTCGCACGCGAGATCCACGACCACCGCGCCGAACTGGCCCGGATGGCGGTCCTGGAGGAGCGGCTGCGCTTCGCCCGCGATCTGCACGACGTGCTCGGCCACGGCCTGTCGGTCGTCGGTATGAAACTGGAGGTGGCGCTGCTGCTGCTGCGCCAGGATCCCGAGCGGGCCCGCACCGAGATCGAGCAGGCGCTCGGTGTCTCTCGGGAGTCCGTGTCCGACCTGCGTTCCCTGGTCCGTGGCTACCGCCAGCCCTCCCTGGAGTCCGAACTGGAGGGCGTCCGCTCGGTCCTGCGGTCCGCCGGCATCGCCTGCCGCACCGACCAGGTGCCCCCGGGTGTGCCGCGGCCGGTGCAGGACGTCGCCGGGTGGGTCGTACGGGAAGGCGTCACCAACGTGCTGCGGCACAGCGCGGCCACCGAATGCCGTATCAAACTCCGTGTCGACGACGGCTGGTTGCTCGTCGAGGTCGCCAACGACCGGGCCCGTCCGAGCGGCACCTCGGACGGCAGCGGCCTGCGCGGCCTGCGCGAGCGCCTCGCCGGCATCGGCGGCGAACTGACCGCCGGACCGGACGGCAGCGGGGGCTTCCGGTTGCTGGCATACGCCCCGCTGCACCCCGCCGCATCCGGTTCCCCGGCCTTCGACCGGGTCCCCACACACGACAGCACTTCGCGTACTTCGCACACCTCGCACACCTCGCACACTTCGCGGACTTCGCGCACTCGGCAGGAGGGACCCGTATGACGATCCGCATCGCCGTCGCCGACAACGAGGCCTTCATCCGCGACTCGCTGTCCGTGCTGCTCTCCGCGCACGAGGACCTTCAGGTCGTGGCCACCGCGGCGGACGGCACCGGCGCCGTCGCGGCGGTCCGCGCGGGCGGCGTCGACGTGGCCGTCCTCGACCTCGACATGCCGGTCATGGACGGGCTCGCCGCCGCCGAGGCCATTCGGGACAGTTCGGCCGCGTGCGCCGTCGTCGTCCTGACCAGCCATGGCCGTCCCGGCCACCTCCAGCGCGCGCTGAGCCTCGGCGTCCGGGGCTTCGTCACCAAGGACACCCCGGCCGCCCGGCTCGCCGAGGTGGTCCGCACCGTGCACGGCGGCGGCCGGTACGTCGACCCGGAGATCGCCACCGACGCGCTCGCCCTTGGGGGCAATCCGCTGACCGCACGGGAGCGCGAGGTCCTCGGTCTGGCCGGCGAGGGCCTGCCCACCGCCCGCATCGCGGCCCGCCTGCACCTCGCCGAGGGCACCGTCCGCAACTACATGTCCTCGGTGCTCGCCAAACTCGGCGTCGACAACAAGGTCGCGGCCTACCAGCGCGCGAAGGAGACGGGCTGGCTGTGACCAGGCCCGAGGGGAAAGGGGTCGGCTGTTGCCGCCGGCCCGTTCCGGAAGACAGGGGGAACGCATGGAGACCGGCGCGACCGGCACCGCCAGTGTCATCGACCGCACCGTCCTCGCGGATGTCGCAGACGTCCTGCCCGAGGCACTGAGCCTCTACAAGGCGCTGCACGCCGCGCCCGAACCGTCCGGGCACGAGAGGGAGACGGCCCGGCTCCTCGCCACCCGGCTGCGGGAGACCGGCTGCGAGGTCACCACCGGCGTCGGCGGCCACGGGATCGTCGCCCTGCTGGGCAACGGCCCCGGACCGGTCGTGGCCCTGCGCGCCGAGCTGGACGCCCTGCCGGTCACCGAGGCGACCGGTCTGCCCTACGCCTCCCGCACCTCCGGTGTCATGCACGCCTGCGGACACGATGCCCACCTGGCCTGCGCCGCCGGGGCCGCGGCCTGGCTCGCCGCCCGCCGCGACCTCTGGTCCGGCACCCTCATGATCATCGGTCAGCCCGCCGAGGAGACCCTCGCCGGTGCCCGGGCTCTTCTCGACGATGGCCTCTACGCCCGCTTCCCTCGCCCCGACGTGGTCCTCGCCCAGCACGTCGCCCCCCTTCCGTGCGGGGTCGTCGCGCACGGACCCGGACCTCTGACGTCCGCCACCGCCGTCGTGCGCGTCGTCATACCGGGCAGAGGAGGCCATGGCGCCACCCCGCACCTCACCGTCGACCCGGTCGTCACCGCCGCCCATGTCGTCCAGCGGCTCCAGACCGTCGTCTCGCGCGAGAACAACCCCTTCGAGCCCCTTGTCGTGACCGTGGGCACCCTGCACGCCGGAACGGTCCCCAACGTCATCCCCGACCGGGCCGAACTCGGCATCAGCATCCGCTGCTACGACGACGACCGGCTCGACCGGACCGTCGCCGCCGTCCGCCGCATCGTCCAGGCCGAGTGCGCGGCCGCCGGCTGCCCGGAGGAACCGCTCGTCAACGTGGGCCCCGTGGCTCCCGTCACCGTCAACGACCCTGCGGCCGCCGCCCGGGTGCGCGCCGCCCACACCCGACTGCTGGGTGAACGCCGGGTCCTCACCACACCGCCGATGCTCGCCAGCGAGGATTTCGGCCTCTTCGGCGCCGATGGAGTGCCCACCGTCTACTGGTTCCTCGGCTCGATCGCCGCCGGCGACTGGCGCGCCGCTCCCGGACGCACCCCGCAGGAGAAGACAGCCGCCCTCCCCGCCAACCATGCCCCGGACTTCGCACTGTCCCCCGACGCAACCCTGCGCCACGGCATCACGGCGGCCACCTCCGCCGCTCTGTCCTGGCTCGGGCGTGAGCACTGCGCCGGCTGAGGCCTGGGCACGGTCCCCGGCTGGTGCCGAGAGGCCGGGCAACATCTCAAAGCCGAGCGGGCCTGCTCCGCCCGGCGTCACAGGAAGTCGGCCCCGCGCGGCCCGCCATCCCGGGACCGGCGGGCCGGCGCTTCGAAAGGCGCCATCGCGGGGTAACCGGAACCTACGCCTCCGCCAGCCACAACGGAAGGCCCCGGCACACCGCTGACCGCACCGGGCACCCACCCGGGGTCCAGCGCCCCCGCAGCGGAGGAGGCTCCCGTGACGACTCAGTTGCCCGTCGGCGGGGTCATGCTCCCGCCGAACGCCTCCAGGATCCGTTCCGCCGCCAGGGTCGCCGTCAACCGGCCTTCCCTGACCTGCCGTTCCAGGTCCGGTGCGGCCTCGCGTACCGCCGGGTCGGAGTGGAGGCGGCCGAGCAGTTCGTCGCGGACCATCGCCCAGGTCCAGCCGACCTGCTGATCGCGTCGCTTGGCGGTCAGCCGGCCGGTGGAGTCGAGCAGGGTGCGGTGCTGTTCCAGGCGCTCCCAGACCGTGTCCAGGCCCGTCGACTCCCGGGCGCTGCAACTCAGCACCGGCGGGGTCCAGAACGCCTCCTTGCCGTGCATCAGGCGCAGCGCGCCCGCCAGTTCGCGGGCGGCGGCCTTCGCGTCGCGCTCGTGCGGGCCGTCCGCCTTGTTGACGGCGATCACGTCGGCCAGTTCAAGGACGCCCTTCTTGATGCCCTGCAGTTGGTCGCCGGTGCGGGCCAGGGTCAGCAGGAGGAAGGAGTCGACCATGTCGGCCACCGTCGTCTCCGACTGGCCGACGCCGACGGTCTCGACGAGGACCACGTCGTAGCCCGCCGCCTCCATCACCACCATCGACTCCCGGGTGGCCTTCGCGACCCCGCCCAGCGTGCCCGCGCTGGGGGAGGGGCGGACGAAGGCCGCGGGGTCGACCGCCAGGCGTTCCATGCGCGTCTTGTCGCCCAGGATCGAGCCGCCGGTACGCGTCGAGGAGGGGTCCACGGCGAGCACCGCGACCCGGTGGCCCAGCGAGGTCAGCATCGTGCCGAACGCGTCGATGAAAGTCGACTTGCCGACACCTGGCACCCCGCTCACGCCGATCCGCCGCGCCCGGCCGCTGTGCGGGAGCAGCTGGGTCAGCAACTCCTGCGCCAGCGACCGGTGCGCGGGCCGGGTGGATTCCACGAGCGTGATCGCGCGGGCCACGATCGCTCGCTTCCCGTCGAGCACGCCCTTCACATACGTGTCGAGATCGATCGCCGCCACCCCGAGAGCTCCGTTACAGCTCGTGGCCGAGGTCGGCAGACAACCGCTTGACCAGGTCGTACGCCGCGTCCGGGATCACCGTCCCGGGCAGGAACACCTCCGCCGCGCCCATCTCCCGCAGCGTCGGCACGTCCTGCGGCGGGATGACCCCGCCGACCACGATCATGATGTCCTCGCGGCCCTCCTCGGCGAGCTTCTCGCGCAGCGCCGGGACGAGGGTCAGGTGACCGGCGGCCAGCGAGGACACGCCGACCACGTGCACGTCCGCCTCGACCGCCTGGCGGGCGACCTCCTCCGGCGTCTGGAACAGCGGGCCGACGTCGACGTCGAAGCCGAGGTCGGCGAACGCGGTGGCGATCACCTTCTGGCCGCGGTCGTGGCCGTCCTGGCCCATCTTGGCGACCAGGATGCGCGGGCGGCGCCCCTCGGCCTCCTCGAAGGCGTCCACCAGAGCGCGGGTGCGGTCCACGTTCGGGGACTGGCCTGCTTCGTTGCGGTACACGCCGGAGATCGTACGGATCTGGCTCGCGTGCCGGCCGTACACCTTCTCCAGGGCGTCGGAGATCTCACCGACCGTGGCCTTGGCGCGGGCCGCGCGGACGGCCAGCTCCAGCAGGTTCTCCTTGCCGTCGGCGGCCCGGGTGAGCGCGTCCAGGGCGTCCTGGCAGGCCTGCTCGTCCCGCTCCGCGCGCAGCCGCCGCAGCTTCTCGATCTGCTGGGCGCGTACGGCGGAGTTGTCGACCTTGAGGACCTCGATCGCCTCGTCGTTCTCCACCCGGTACTTGTTCACGCCGATCACCGGCTGGCGGCCCGAGTCGATGCGGGCCTGGGTGCGGGCCGCCGCCTCCTCCACACGCAGCTTCGGGATGCCGGCGTCGATGGCCTGCGCCATGCCGCCCGCCTGCTCGACCTCCTGGATGTGCGCCCAGGCCTTGCGCGCGAGGTCGTACGTCAGCTTCTCCACGTACGCGCTGCCGCCCCACGGGTCGATGACCCGGGTGGTGCCCGACTCCTGCTGGATGAGCAGCTGGGTGTTGCGGGCGATGCGCGCCGAGAAGTCGGTGGGCAGGGCCAGCGCCTCGTCGAGGGCGTTGGTGTGCAGCGACTGGGTGTGGCCCTGGGTCGCGGCCATCGCCTCCACGGCCGTACGCGTGACGTTGTTGAACACGTCCTGCGCCGTCAGCGACCAGCCCGAGGTCTGCGAATGCGTGCGCAGGGACAGGGACTTGCTGTTCTTCGGGTCGAACTGGGAGACCAGCTTCGCCCACAGGAGCCGGGCCGCCCGCATCTTGGCGATCTCCATGAAGAAGTTCATGCCGATCGCCCAGAAGAAGGACAGGCGCGGTGCGAACGCGTCCACGTCCAGGCCCGCTTCACGCCCGGCCCGGATGTACTCGACGCCGTCCGCGAGCGTGTACGCCAGCTCCAGGTCGGCCGTCGCGCCCGCCTCCTGGATGTGGTAGCCGGAGATGGAGATCGAGTTGTAGCGGGGCATCCGCTGCGAGGTGAACGCGAAGATGTCGGAGATGATCCGCATCGACGGCTTCGGCGGATAGATGTAGGTGTTGCGGACCATGAACTCCTTCAGAATGTCGTTCTGAATGGTTCCGGCCAGCTTCTCGGGCGGTACGCCCTGCTCCTCCGCCGCCACGATGTACAGCGCGAGCACCGGCAGCACGGCGCCGTTCATCGTCATCGACACCGTCATCTTGTCCAGCGGGATGCCGTCGAACAGCTGCCGCATGTCGTAGATGGAGTCGATGGCCACGCCCGCCATGCCGACGTCACCGGTCACCCGCGGGTGGTCGCTGTCGTAGCCCCGGTGCGTGGGCAGGTCGAAGGCGACCGACAGGCCCTTCTGGCCGGCCGCCAGGTTGCGCCGGTAGAACGCGTTGGACTCCTCGGCGGTGGAGAAGCCCGCGTACTGGCGGATCGTCCAGGGCTGGTTGACGTACATCGTCGGGTACGGGCCGCGCAGATACGGCGCGATGCCCGGGTAGGTGCCCAGGAAGTCCAGGCCCTCCAGGTCACGGCCGGTGTACAGCGGCTTGACCCCGATGCCCTCCGGGGTCTCCCACAGCGGCTCTTCGCTGCCGGTGGCCCGCTGGACGGCCGCACGCCACTGATCGGCAGTGCCGTCGGCGACCGGTGTCCCCAGCTCGATGCCGGAGAAGTCGGGGATTCCCATCAGGACACTCCCATGCGGTCGAGGGTCGCGGACAGCACGTCGATGGCGTCGCAGCCCGCGAAGACGTACGAGTCGATGCCGGCGTACTCGCCCCGGCCCGCGAGGAACACGTGCCGGGCGCCGGCCGCCTTGAGCGACTCGGCGGTCTGCTCGGCCTGTTCGGCGTACAGGGCGTCGCTGGAGCACAGCACGGCCTCGGTGGCGCCGCTGTCCTCGAAGGCGCCCTCGGTGACCGGCTCGATGCCGCCGGCCTGGAAGAGGTTGGCGGCGAAGGTGGCGCGCGCGGTGTAGGCGGCGGCCGAGCCGAGGGTCGCCAGGAAGATCCGGGGGCGGGCGCCGGTCGCCGCGAGGTGGGCGTCGGAGCGGGCCCGCAGCTCCTCGTACGCCTCGTCGCGGCGCACCCGCGGCAGACCGCCGGACGGCGGCTCGGGCGCGGGCTCGCGCTCCACCGGCTTCTCGGCCAGCAGCGGGAACTCGCTGACACCGGTGATGGGTTCGCGCCGCTTGGCGAGCTTCTTGGAGCGCTCCGCCCAGGTCGTCGCGAGGTCCGTGCGCAGCCGGCCGGAGCGCAGCACGGCCGCCTGGCCGCCGTCGCGCTCGATCGTCCGGAAGAACTCCCAGGCGGCCTCGGCGAGTTGGTCGGTGAGCCGCTCGACGTACCAGGAGCCGCCCGCCGGGTCGATGACGCGGGCCAGGTGGGACTCCTCGATGAGGATCGTGGAGGTGTTGCGGGCGATGCGGCGGGCGAACGCGTCGGGCAGGCCGAGCGCGTGGTCGAACGGCAGGACGGTCACCGAGTCGGCGCCGCCGACCCCGGCGGCGAGCGTCGCGACCGTCGTGCGGAGCACGTTCACCCACGGGTCGCGGCGGGCCATCATCACCGGCGAGGTCACCACGTGCTGCACCTGCGCGCCCGGGGCCCCGCAGACCTCGGCGACCCGGGCCCACAGCCGGCGCGCGGCGCGCAGCTTGGCGATCGTGAGGAACTGGTCGGCCGTGGCGGCGTAGCGGAACTCCAGCTGCCTTGCGGCCTGTTCGACGCTCAGCCCCGCCTCGGTGAGCTCCCGCAGATACGCCACCCCGGTGGCGAGCGAGGCGCCCAGCTCCTGCGCGGCCGAGCCGCCCGCCTCGTGGTACGGCAGCGCGTCCACGGTCAGCGCGCGCAGCCCGGGGTACCGCTCGGCGCAGCGCGCGGCCAGGGCGGCGTACGGCGCGAAGTCCAGCGGGGTGCCGGTGCGGGCCTCGTACCCGAGCGGGTCGCCGCCCAGATTGCCGCGCACGGCCGCGGCGGCCACGCCCTTGTCCGCGCACAGCCGCAGCAGCGCCTCGGCGGCCTGCCCGGTGTCCCGGCCCGCGTCCAGCACGACCGGCGCCAGGTCGAGGTACACGCCCTCCAGGGCCCGGCCCAGCCCGTCGACCGGGATGCCGCCCTCGCCCAGCACGAGCCACAGCGAGGTGCCGCCGTTCTCCAGGTCGGCCAGGACGGCGTTCTCCCCGAGGGCGGTGTGCCGCTGCCGTACGTCCCAGCCGCCCGCGATGTTGCCCTCGGGGCGGCTGCCGCGCACGTACGGCGCGAAGCCCGGCAGGCCGGGGTCGGGCGCGGTGTCGCGCGCGGTGTACAGGGGCCGGGTGCGCAGCCCGTCCTCCAGCGTCGTGGACAGAGCGTCCTCAGCTGCCGCGCCCGAGACTTCCTTGCCCGACTTGCGCAGCACGCCCTCGACCAGGCGTTGCCACTGCTCGTGTGTCGCGTCAGGGAACTCGGCGGCCAGTGAGAGCCCGTCGTCAGGCAGGACCGTCATGGCTCGGATGCTAGGGCAGCATGCTCAAGTGAGTGCAGAGCGAGGGCTGTGAGGTTTCCCTCCTTGCGCTTGTGACCTGCGCCGCTCAGCCGTCGGAGGGCTCCTCGTCCGGGTCCGGCAGATCGGGTACGAGCGCGCACATCGCCGCGCGTTGGTCGGGCCCCATGGAGTCCGCGAGGGCCTGGCGGACGGTGCCGGCGAGCAGGGCGGAGGTCTCGTTCAGGAGGTCGCGGGCCTTGTCGGTGAGGGCGACCTGGACGCCGCGCTTGTCGCCGCACACGGAGGTGCGGGCGACCAGACCGGCCCGCTGAAGGCAGGCGATCTGGTAGGTGAGCCGGGTCTTGGGGCGGCCGAGGAGGTCGGCGACCTGGGTCATGCGCAGTCCGGTGCGGGGCTGTTCCGCCAGCAGGCACAGGATCAGGAACTCGTCGTGGGAGACGTCGAGGGTCTCCTTCACGACCGACCGCAGCCGCTGCTCCACGGCGCCCGTGGCGGCCAGCAGGATCATCCAGGCGCGCAGCTCGGCGGGCAGCAGGCTGCCCGCCGAGGCGGGACATTCGAGCTGATGGGCGGGGTGCGCGTCGGAGGCGGACATGGGTCGAGTCTACCTGTTGTCCAATTTTGGACCAGAAGGTTGTCCAGTTTTGGATTAGCAGGTTGTTCAAATTTGGATGACGCGCTAGCGTGAGCCGTCAGTCATCCAAATTTGAACCACTCGATTCCGGAGTACGACCATGACCGTCGCCGTGCAGACAGGCACCTGGCAGCTCGACCCGGCCGCGTCCACCGTGGGACTGCGGCACAAGACCATGTGGGGACTCGTCACCGTGAAGGGCACGTTCACCGCCGTCGCCGGCGGCGGCGAGGTGCACGCCGACGGCTCGGCCACCGGCACCGTGACCCTGGAGGCGGCCTCCGTGGACACCAAGCACGCCAAGCGGGACACCCACCTGCGCTCGGCCGACTTCCTCGACGCCGACAACCACCCCGAGATCACCTTCGCGGTGCGCGGCGCCGAACGCCTCGACGGCGACGGCGTACGGGTGACCGGTCAGCTGACCGTGCGGGGCATCAGCAGGCCCGTGACCTTCACCGCGCGCCTGACCGACGCGGGCGCCGAGGCGCTCACCCTGGACGCCGAGTTCACCGTGGACCGCGACCAGTTCGGCATGGGCTGGAACCAGCTGGGCATGATGCGCGGGCTCACCACGGTGTCGGCGAGGCTGCGTTTCGCGCGGACCGAGGGATGAGCCGCCCGCTCAGCCCTTGAGGCCCAGCTCGGCCCGGCGCACGTCCTCGGTGGAGAGCGTCTGCGGGGTCGCCGTGAAGGCGCGCAGCCGGATGTGCGTGTACTCCTTCGTGGGCAACGGGAAGCCGCCCTTGGGCGCCCGCAGCTCCACGGTCGCCGTGGTGTGCGCGGGGATCGTGGCCGGGCCGTGCGCGAGCGTCCAGTACCGGCTCATGCCCTGACCCGTCGTCAGCATGTAGTGCGGGGTCAGCGCGGTGCTCCCGGTGTTGGCGACCTTCACCGTCAGCGTCGACAGGGTGCGCGCCGAGCCGTGCCGGGCCGCCGTGATGTCCATCCGCAGCGGCGGCCCGCCCGTCACCGCGAGGGTCGCGCTCACCAGCGCGGGCGTGATCAGCAGGACGACCGCGGCGACCAGGGCCGGCCGGCGGCGCGGGCCGGTCAGCCACCGGGGCCGCGGCTGCCACGCGTTCCGGAACTCCGACAGGGGCGCGGTGATCGCCGCCGTCAGCCACAGCGGGGTGTACATCAGGTAGTAGCCGTCCTGGGACCGGGTCGCCAGGTAGAAGGCGCACCAGGGCAGCACGGTCGCGGCCGGGCCCAGCCGCCGCACGAACAGCACGAACAGCACCAGCAGGGACGCGGCGAGCAGCGCGCTGGCGTGGCCGTACCAGTCGAGCCGGTCGCTGCCGTGGGTGAAGTACAGGGAGATGTCGACCAGACCCTGGCCGTGCAGTACCGCGCCCTGGGTCAGCGGCAGGGCGACGCCCTCCAGCCACGGGCCCGGCTCGCTCACGATGAAGTACGCGTTGATCAGCAGCCAGGTGACGACCGCGATCCCGGCGATCCGCAGCACCACCCGCGCGGCCGCCCGCCCGCCGACCTCACCGCGGCGCAGGGCGTAGATCCCGGCCAGCAGGAACGGCGTGACGAACCAGGGGAGTTGCTGTGCCGCGCACGCGGCCCCTATGCACACGGCCCGCGCGATCCCGCCGGAACCCAGCCGGCCCCCGGCGCCGAACCGCGGCCAGCGCACCACCACCGGCACCAGCAGGACCAGGCCGACGATCGCCGGGTAGCCCTGACGGGCGTACATCGGCAGGAAACCGAAGCCCAGACAGACCATCGTGGCCGCCGACCGCCACGGCGTCGGCAGCAGCCGCCACAGCATCACCGCGCCCACGATCAGTACGACCGTCACCGCCGCGGTCGCCGGGGCACCGCCGTGGCCCAGGGCCAGGAACGGCACGGTGAGCAGCGGGGCCAGCGGCGGATAGCCGTACGTGAAGTCGTAGCCGCCGTCTATCGTCGGCGTCAGGGCGACACCCTTGGTGTGGAACAGCCACGGCCACGGCTGCCCGTACACCGTGTGCCCGTTCACCAGCTCCTTGGCGGCCTGCGTGGTCAGGACCGCCTCGTCGCCGCCGGCGTGGTTCAGCGCCCAGGCGCACAGGGCGAGGACGATCGCCGTGACCAGCACGACCAGGTCCAGGCGGGCCAGCGAACGCGCACGGCGGACCGTGAGCGCGAGCACGCCGGTCACGAGGATCGAGGCGTAACAGACCGAGATGGCCGCCGCGAGGACCAGTTTGTGCGTGGCCGCCTGCGTCCACACCGCGCGCGTGCCGATGAACAGGCTGACGTCGGCGAGCAGCGTCAGCACGCGATGCCACTGCGCGGGTGGCTCATGGAGCGTCGCGCGGGCGACCGGGACGGCGGACACCGCCGACTGCGTCCGCCGGCCGGCTGTCACCTGCTGGGTTTCTGCCAAGTGCACGGCACTGGACGCTAACGGCAGCCGGTGAGCGCGGTGTGGCGGCATGTGAAGAGTCCGGTATGAGGGCGGTAAGAAGCGGACGTAAACGTACATGTGACGCAGGTCGCTCCCGGCCGTGGCGCGCCGGAACGGTCGCGCAGTGTGTCGCAGTTGGGCCGAACGGGTGACTTGGCGTAAGAATTGGCCGGTGCAGGCATGGAGTGCGAGTCAGGTCAGGGGGAGCCGGTGAGCCGTTACGACGTCACCGATGAACAGTGGGAAGGGCTCGCCCAGGTCGTGCCGCTGCGGGGCCGGGACGCCTGGCCGTCCGCGGTGAACCACCGCTCGCTGCCGGACGCCGAGACCGAGACGCGGCGCCGGTTCGTCGTCCTGCGCGTCAACGTCTTCGCCGACGCCCGGGAAGTCGCCGAGACCCTGATGGCCGGCGCGCCGGTCCTGCTCGACCTCTCCGGCGCGGAGACCGAGGTCGCCAAGCGCGTCCTCGACTTCAGCACGGGCGTGGTCTTCGGCCTGGGCAGCGGAATGCACCGCGTCGACCGCAACGTCTTCCTCCTCACCCCACCCGGCACCGAGGTCAGCGGGCTGATGGAGGGGGTCGCGGTGTCGAAGGGCTGAGAAGGCCTCCGGCGGTCGAACGGTGGGCTCCGGGGTCGGGCGGGGTGTTGTTCGGGGTGGCTGCGCGGTGTCCACCGGCGGTTGAGCGGGGGCTCGCGTGGCTGAGCGGATACTCCGGCGGTACCGCGTGGTGGCTGAGTCGGCGGGCTCCGGGGTGGGCGCGGGGCATCGGCCCTTCCGTTCGGGCGAGGCGCCGGCCGCGTGGGGCGTTCTCACCAAGGGTGACGATGACTCGGCCACCTGCTGTTCTCACGTAAGGATCGCGCGGGTGACTCGGTGGTACGGGAGGTGGGCCGTGCCTGCCTAGGGAGCGGGACCAGCCGGCTGCGACGGTGCGGTGCGGTCGATGGAGAGCGTGGAGCCGGCCGGCACTCGACATCGCTCACCGCGCAGGTCGAGCCGGGACAGCGTCGGCAGGGGCGAGCGTGCCGTGGCGTGCGCGTGGGTCCGGTGGTCCCGGTAGCCGGTCGCTCGTTGTCACTCGACCGAGTGGCCCCTCGTCCCGTTTGGTCCCGTCCGGACGCCCGATCGTAGGAAGGTGCCGGCAGGAAACGGTTCGGCAGGTGGGGGGAGTTCTACGGTCCGGGGCATGGCCGTGTCTTCCGTGTCCGCTCAGCCCCCCGCCGCCGACGCGCCCGCCGGGACCGTGCCCGCGCAGGCCCGGCGGTCCCTCGATGTGCGCGCCCGGATCACCGAGTTGCGGCTGTCGGCCTTCGCCGGGCATCGGCGGGCCGGATTCCCGCTGGGGCCCGTCACCTTGTTCGCCGGGCCCAGTGGAACGGGGAAGACGACCGCGCTCACGGCGTACGAGGCGCTCGCCAGGCTCGGGGGCGGAGCCTCGCTCCTGGAGGTGTTCCCGGACCCGGCGGCCTGTGTGCCGCAGCGGGCGCGCCCGGATGCCGGAGGGCGGCGCGGCTTCCGGATCGGCTGTACGGCCGACGGCGCCGAGGGACCGGTCCGGCTCGATGTCGCCGTACAGGCCGAACCGGACCTCAGGATCGTGGGGGAGCGGCTGACCGCGGGCGGGGTCGTCCTGCTGGAGACGGCGTTGCGCGACCCCGGACGCGGTACCGTCCAGGCCGCCTGGCACACCGCAGGCTCCGCTCCGGTGACCCGCGCACCGCTCCCCGACGACCGCCTCGGCACCCCTCTGCTGCCGCTGCGCGTGGCCGGCAAGACCGACGGACAGCGCCATGTGCTCGCCGCCGCCGAGCAGATGGTGGTCGCCCTGCGCTCCGTCTTCCCCTGCGACCCCCGCCCCGAGCGCATGCGCAGCCCCGTGCCCACCGGTTCCGGCCGGCTGCTGTCCGGCTGCGACAACCTCGCCGACGTGCTGTGGCGCACCCGCGCCGAATGCGGCCGCCGGCACGGCCTGCTGGTGGACGCCCTGCGTGCGGGCTGTGCGGGACCGGTGACCGATCTCGCCGCGGAGCCGCTGCCGGACGGCACGGTACGGGCGCTGCTCGACCGCGGCGACGGCCCGCGCACCGAACTCGCCCGGCTCGGCGACGGCGAACTGCGCTACCTCTCGCTGACGCTGGTGCTGCTGACCGGGCCCGGCGTCCTGGACGTGGACACCCCGGGCGAGGTGCCCGACGCCCTGCGCACCCTCACCGTCCTCGCCGACGGCTTCGACCGCGGCCTCGACCCCGTCCAGCGCCGGGAACTGCTGCGGACGGCCGCCCGGATGGGCGAGCGCGGGCACATCCGGTGCGTGGGCGCGGTGAGCGACGCCTCGTGGGCCACCGGGACCGAGGGCGTCACGGTGGTACACCTGGACGCGTGACGGAACCCCTCGACCTGGCCCGACTCCAGCGCAGGCTCGCCGAGTTCGCGGCCGCGCGGAACTGGCAGCCCTACCACACCCCCAAGAACCTCGTCGCCGCGCTCAGCGTGGAGGCCTCTGAACTGGTCGAGATCTTCCAGTGGTTGACGCCGGAGGAGTCCTCCCGCGTGATGGCGGACCCGGACACCGCGCACCGGGTCACCGACGAGGTCGCCGACGTCCTCGCCTATCTGCTGCAGTTCTGCGACGTCCTCGGCGTCGACCCGCTGGCCGCCCTGGCCGCCAAGATCGACCGCAACGAGCGGCGCTTCCCGGTGCCGGGGGCGCAGGGCGCGTCCGAGCGCCCCCAGCCGCCGGAGGAGTGAACTCCGCTATGACTCTCCGGAGTTGAATCACTCGTCGAATCCGAATTGTTGTCCACAGATTTCCGTCTACCTCTGGCTTTTCACCCCGAGCGGTTTCACTCTGGGTAGTGACCAAGAGTGTTCAAGCGGGCGTGCGAGGAAGCGCGCGGAAGGACGGGGGCGACGCATGGATGCGATAGGACTCATCCTCACGAGCAGGCGTGCGCTGGCGTGCGGCGCCGACGCGGCCGAGATCATGGCGGAGGTGTGGCAGGCGCAGGCCCTGGCCCAGGCGATCGGCAGCCGGCTCGCGGTCTCCGGCCCGCCCGAGCTGCGCGGCGAGGCGCTCGGCCTGACCGAGCTGGCGGGGCGGGGCTGCGGAGTCCTCGACCCGCCCGAAATCGACCTGGGCGACCTGCGCGCCGCCCAGCTCACCGAGCTGGCCGACGCCCGCGAGACCCTGCTCGGCCTCGGGGGTCTGCTCGGCGAGGTGGGCATGGCCCTGGTCGGCATGGCCAGCGGGGCTGACGACGAGACGACGTACTGGCAGTGCATGGAGGCCATCGACGCGGCCGACGAGTCCCGTGACCGCGTTTTGGAGATGCTGCGCAAGCTGGCGGCGCGGGAGGAGGCCTCACAGGACGGCGATCAGAACAGCCTGAACGGCAACCGCAGCAGCCCGTCCGGCGTTTGAGCGCGAGGCCCGCCCGGCGGGCGCCTTTCACCCGACCGGGGGGCGGCTGTGCCGGGGGGTACCGGCGAGGTGGACGCGGTCAGGGGTGTGCAGGATGGATGTATGGACCTTCGAATCTTCACCGAGCCCCAGCAGGGGGCCACCTACGACACCTTGCTCACCGTGGCCAAGGCCACCGAGGATCTGGGCTTCGACGCCTTTTTCCGCAGCGATCATTACCTCCGGATGGGCGGCGTGGACGGCCTGCCCGGGCCCACGGACGCCTGGATCACGCTCGCCGGACTGGCCCGTGAGACCAAGCGCATCCGCCTCGGCACGCTCATGACGGCCGGCACCTTCCGGCTTCCCGGCGTGCTCGCCATCCAGGTCGCCCAGGTCGACCAGATGTCCGGCGGCCGGGTGGAGCTCGGCCTCGGCGCGGGTTGGTTCGAGGAGGAGCACCGGGCGTACGGCATCCCGTTCCCGAAGGAGAAGTTCGCGCGGCTGGAGGAGCAGCTCGCGATCGTCACCGGGCTGTGGGCGACCGAGCTCGGCAAGACCTTCGACTTCCACGGCACGTACTACGACCTCACCGACTCGCCCGCGCTGCCCAAGCCGGCCCAGAAGAGGATCCCGGTGCTCGTCGGCGGTCACGGCGCGACCCGTACGCCGCGGCTGGCCGCCGAGTTCGCCGACGAGTTCAACATCCCCTTCGCCTCCATCGAGGACAGCGAGCGCCAGTTCGGCCGGGTGCGGGCCGCCGCCGAGGAGGCCGGCCGCGGCGCGGACGCGCTGACGTACTCCAACGCGCTCGTGGTCTGCGTCGGCCGGGACGACCGGGAGGTCGCCCGCCGCGCCGCCGCGATCGGCCGGGAGGTCGACGAGCTGAAGGCCAACGGCCTGGCCGGCTCGCCGGCCGAGGTCGTCGACAAGATCGGCCGGTACGCGGCGATCGGCTCCCAGCGGATCTACCTGCAGATCCTGGACCTCGACGACCTGGACCACCTGGAGCTGATCTCCGCCGAGGTGCAGTCGCAGCTGTCGTGAACCGTTCGGGCCGCCCCTCCGCCAAGGGCCTCACCCCGGCGGAGGGAGCCGTTCGTGTGATGAAGTGACCGTCATGGGTTCCGGCATCCACGTCCACATGTTCCGCGACGGCGACGTCGTCCCGATGGACGCCTCGGTCGTCCGGGAGGTGCTGGAGCCCTACGCCCCGTACGACGTGCCCGACGACGAGCCGGTCGAGTGGGTGCGGGCCGCCGACGGCAGCGACGCCGAGGTGTACACAGGTGACGGGGTGTACTTCGACCGGCCGGGCCCCGGTGTCCTGGACGTCATCGCCGGGCTGGCCCGCCGTACCGGCGCCGCGATCCTGCTGCCGGGCGAGCCGACGGCGATCGTGACCCGCGAGGAGGGGCTGCGGCACCTGCCGGAGGATCTGCGGGCGCAGGCGGTCGTCGTGCCGCCCGCCCTCCTGACCGGCCAGGCGATCGCACAGGTCCTCAGGCCGCGGCCGGAACCCCGGCAACGGCCGATGCTGCCGCCGTTCCCCTACCACCCGGACCCGGTGGCCACCGGGTCGATCGTCGCGGCCGACGAGACGTGCGCGTGCTGCGGGCACGACCAGGGCTGGATCTACACCGGCCCGGTCCACGGCGAGAACGTGCCGGACGGCCGCCTCTGCCCGTACTGCATCGCGTACGGCACCGCGGCCGAGCGGCACGGCGTGTTCTTCAACGAGGCCGCGGGCCGCCGGATGCCGGAGGAGGCGGCCCGGCTGATCCGTGAGCGCACCCCCGGCTTCGCCACCTGGCAGGACTGGGGCTGGCCCGCGCACTGCGGCGACGCAGCCGAGTTCCGCGGCGTGGTCGGGGCGAAGGAACTGGCGCCCCACCCGGACGCGCTCGACCGTCTGCGCCGGCGGTGCGCCGAGTGGGGCTGGGAGTCCGGGGCGACCGAGGACTTCCTCGCGGCGCTCGACAAGGACGGGCAGCCGACCGCGTACCTCTTCCGCTGCCGCGCCTGCGCGACCCATCTCGCCGAGGCCGACTTCACGTGAGCCCCTGCCCGGGCGAAGGGCCACCGCCGTGCACCACGGCGGCGGCCCCCCGCCTGCGTCAGCCGCGCTGCGCGAAGCCGTAGTCGAGGATCTTCGTCGCGTCCTGGAAGCGCTGGTCCACCGAGGTGTCGGCGAGCACCGTGCCCACGACGGTCCGGCCGCCCCGGGTCGCCGCGAACACCAGGCAGAACTGCGCCTCAGGTCCCGAGCCGGTCTTCACACCGATCGCGCCCCGGTAGGAGCCGAGCAGCTTGTTGGTGTTCTCCCACGGCGCCATCGCGTGCGTTCCGCCGCCCGGCCGGTAGGACTGCATGTCCTTGTACAACGGGGTGCCGACGACCTTCCGGAACGTCGCGTTCTTCAGCGCGACGGCGGCCAGTTTCGTCAGGTCGCGCGGCGAGGCGTAGTTGTTGCCGTTGGACACCCCGTCGAAGGAGTCGAAGTGGGTGTTGGTCAGGCCCAGTTCGCGTGCCTTGCCGTTCATCTTGGCGATGAACGACCTGGTCCGCTGGGCCGTCGTCGACCCGGTGCCGTAGGTGTCCGCGAGCGCGTAGGCCGCGTCGCAGCCCGAGGGCAGCAGCAGCCCGTACAGCAGGTCGCTCACCTTCATCGAGTCGCCGAGGATCAGGTGGGCGCTCGAATAACGCTGGGCGTGCGTGGTGGGGTCGATGACGTAGTCCGTGTACTCCTTCTTGATCTTCACCTTCTTGCCGAGGTCCAGGTGCGGCTGGGACAGCACCACGAGCGCCGTCATGATCTTCGTCGTGGACCCGGTCCGCAGCCGTCCGTCCGGTGCCTTGCCGAACAGCGTCTTGCCGGTGGCCGGGTCGAACGCGTACGCGCCCTGGGCCGACACCTGCGGTGCCGTGGCCGCCTGGGCGGGAGCGGCCGCGAGGATCCCCGTACCGAGGACCGCACCCGCCAGTGCCGCGACGACGGCTCTTCTGCCGGCGCGGACTCCGTGGCCATGGGACATGGTTCCCCCTTGAGTCAGTGGTCAGTTGACGGTTGATCACTATGCCGTAACTGTGGATGTCGCGTGTCGGAAGTGTGGGCTCCACCACAGCGCGACCGATCAGGGCTTGATCGGATGACCGGGTGCGCAAAATCCTCCCTCTCGCCCTCACCGGCCTGTTCGCCCTGTCGGCATGCCGGTTCGCCGGTCACGACGACCCCGCCGACAAGGCCCGCCGCCTCAACACCACGGCGTCGTTCCCGCTGCACGCCTACATCCCCGATCCCGCGTCGGACGGCGCGAAGGCCGTCAGCCGGGCGCAGTGGATCCTCGGCAAGCAGTGCATGGTCCGGCTCGGCTTCGCCGGCTTCGCGACGCTCGACCCCAAGGCCGTCGAGTCGACCTACGCGGTCCGGCAGGGAACGCTCACGAGGGAGGACATGCCCGGGGACGACAGCCCGTACGGCGTCGCCGACCCCGACCTGGCCGCCGAGCACGGCTACCACAACCGGACACCGGACAGCTCCGCCCAGCCCCAGGAGTGGCCCGCCGACCAGTACACCGCCCTCACCGGCGTCTTCGAGTCCGGGGGCAGCCACGTCTCGCACGGTCACCGCATTCCCGAGGGCGGCTGCCTGGGACAGGCCACACGGAGGATCTACGGCGCGCCGCCGAAGGTGGTGAAGGTCGACGGTGTGAGGCTGTCCGGCTACTACTCGCTCGCCCTCGCGCTGTGGAACGAGTCCCACGAGCAGGCGCGCAAGGACCCGGCCTGGAAGAAGGCCGACCGCGCCTGGTCGGCCTGCATGAAGAAGAAGGGCTTCCACTACCCGGACCCGGACGAGGCGTCCCTGGACTCCGACTGGTTCGGGCACGAGAAGCCGTCGGCGAAGGAGAAGGAGACCGCGTCCGCCGACGCCCGGTGCAAGCTCGACACCGGCTACAACCCCGCCGTGCACGCCCTCGACGTGCGCACGCAGAAAACCTTCATCGCCAGGAACAAGGAGAAACTGGAGGCGCTGCGGGCGGCGGACGAACGGGCGATGCGCAAGGCCCGGACGATCGTCAGTCACGCCTCCTGACCGGTGCACAGGGAGAAAACCGGTGGTCAACGGGTTCTCCGAGCGGAAGACTCGGTCATGTGTTCCTGACGATCTCCACGCGCGGCGACGCCGCCCACCCGGCCACCGACCTCGGGTACCTGCTGCACAAGCACCCCGACAAGGCGCAGAAGTTCTCCACGTCCTACGGCACGGCGCACGTCTTCTACCCCGAGGCGGACGACCGGCGCTGCACGGCCGCGCTGCTGCTGGAGATCGACACGCTCGCGCTCATCCGGCGGGGCAAGGGCAAGGGCCGCGGCGGCGCCCCCGACGCGGCCCTCGCGCAGTACGTGAACGACCGCCCCTACGCGGCCTCCTCGCTGCTCGCGGTCGCGCTGAGCGGCGTGTTCTCCAGCGCCCTGCGCGGCGTGTGCACCGCCCGTCCCGAGCGGGCCGCCGCCCCGCTGCCCCTGCGCATGGAGGTGCCGGCCCTGCCCGCCCGCGGCGGCCCCGACCTGGTACGACGGCTGTTCGAGCCGCTGGGCTGGACGGTGACCGCCGAGCCCGTCCCGCTCGACACCGAGTTCCCGCAGTGGGGCGACTCGCGGTACGTCCGCCTGGTCCTGGAGGCGGAGACACTGACCCTCGCCGAGGCGCTGCGCCATCTGTACGTCCTGCTGCCGGTCCTCGACGACGCCAAGCACTACTGGGTCTCCTCCGACGAGGTCGACAAGCTGCTGCGGGCCGGCGAGGGCTGGCTGCCCGCCCACCCGGAGCAGAAGCTGATCAGCAGCCGGTACCTCTCCCGCCGCTGGTCGCTGACCCGGCAGGCGATGGAGCGGCTGGAACTGGTGCGCCTCGCCGAGGCCGACGACAGCGAGGTCGAGGAGATCGACAACGCGGTCGAGGCCGAGACCGAGGAGGAAGAGCGGCCCACCCCGCTCGCCGTGCAGCGCCGCGAGGCGATCCTCGCGGCCCTGCGGGACTCCGGCGCCGCCCGCGTCCTCGACCTCGGCTGCGGACAGGGCGAACTGGTCCGGGAACTGCTGAAGGACGTGCGGTTCACCGAGATCGTCGGCCTCGACGTGTCCGTGCGGGCGCTCACCATCGCCTCCCGCCGGCTGAAGCTGGACCGCATGGGGGAGCGGCAGGCGTCCCGCGTCAAGCTGGTGCAGGGCTCGCTCGCCTACACCGACAACCGGCTCAAGGGCTACGACGCCGCCGTGCTCAGCGAGGTGATCGAGCACCTCGACCTGCCCCGGCTGCCCGCCCTGGAGTACGCCGTGTTCGGGCACGCCCGCCCGCGCACGGTCCTCGTGACCACCCCGAACGTCGAGTACAACGTCCGCTGGGAGACCCTGCCCGCCGGACACGCCCGGCACGGCGACCACCGCTTCGAGTGGACCCGGGCGGAGTTCCGCACCTGGGCGCACACGGTGGCCGAACGGCACGGCTACACGGTGGAGTTCGGGCCCATCGGCCCCGACGACCCCGAGGTGGGCCCGCCCACCCACATGGCACTGTTCGTGATCAGGACCGAGAAGGAGGCGAAGGCGGCATGACCGAGTCGACAGAGCAGCAGGGACGGGTCCTCCCCGTCACCGACCTCTCCCTCGTCGTCCTCGTCGGCGCCTCCGGCTCGGGCAAGTCCACCTTCGCCCGCCGGCACTTCAAGCCCACCGAGGTGATCTCCTCGGACTTCTGCCGCGGTCTCGTCTGCGACGACGAGAACGACCAGAGCGCGAGCAGCGACGCCTTCGACGTCCTGCACTACATCGCCGGCAAGCGGCTGGCCGCCGGCCGCCGCACCGTCGTGGACGCCACCAGCGTGCAGCAGGACGCCCGGCGTCAGCTGATCGAGCTGGCCAGGAAGTACGACGTGCTGCCCATCGCCATCGTGCTGGACATCCCGGAAGACGTGTGCGCCGCGCGCAACGCGGCCCGTACCGACCGCGCCGACATGCCCCGCCGGGTCATCCAGCGCCACATCCGCGAACTGCGCCGCTCGCTGCGGCACCTGGAGCGGGAGGGCTTCCGCAAGGTGCACGTCCTGCGCGGGGTGGAGGAGGTGGAGCACGCCACCGTCGTCACCGAGAAGCGCTTCAACGACCTGACCCATCTCACCGGCCCCTTCGACATCATCGGGGACGTCCACGGCTGCTCCGCCGAACTGGAGGCGCTGCTCGCCAAGCTGGGCTACGCCGACGGCGTCCACCCGCAGGGCCGTACCGCCGTCTTCGTCGGCGACCTGGTCGACCGCGGCCCGGACACCCCGGGCGTGCTGCGCCGGGTGATGTCGATGGCCGAGTCGGGCAACGCGCTGTGCGTGCCCGGCAACCACGAGAACAAGTACGGCCGCTACCTGGCGGGCCGCAAGGTCCAGCACACCCATGGGCTCGCCGAGACCATCGCGCAGATGGAGGGCGAGAGCGAGGAGTTCAAGGAGCGGGTACGGCGGTTCCTGGCGGGCCTGGTCAGCCACTACGTCCTGGACGGCGGCAAGCTGGTCGTCTGCCACGCCGGACTGCCCGAGAAGTACCACGGCCGCACCTCCGGCCGGGTCCGCTCGCACGCCCTGTACGGCGACACCACGGGCGAGACCGACGAGTTCGGGCTGCCGGTGCGCTACCCGTGGGCGGAGGACTACCGGGGCCGCGCCGCGGTCGTCTACGGCCACACTCCGGTGCCGGAGGCATCCTGGCTCAACAACACGATCTGCCTGGACACCGGCGCGGTCTTCGGCGGCAAGCTGACCGCGCTGCGCTGGCCGGAGCGCGAGCTGGTCGACGTACCGGCCGAGCGGGTCTGGTACGAGCCGGCCCGCCCGCTGCGCACGGAGGCTCCCGGCGGTGAGGACGGCCGGCCGCTGGACCTCGCGGACGTGTACGGCCGCAGGGCCGTGGAGACCCGGCACGCCGGCCGGGTGGCGGTCCGCGAGGAGAACGCGGCCGCGGCCCTGGAGGTCATGAGCCGCTTCGCGACCGACCCGCGCCTGCTGCCGTATCTGCCGCCGACCATGGCACCGACGCCGACCTCGCAGGTCGAGGGCTACCTGGAGCACCCGGCCGAGGCCTTCGCGCAGTACGCGGCGGACGGCGTCGAGCGGGTCGTGTGCGAGGAGAAGCACATGGGCTCACGCGCCGTGGCCCTGGTGTGCCGGGACGCGGAGACGGCGCGCAAGCGGTTCGGCGTTGGGGGTACCTCCCGCTCGAGCGAAGCCGAGAGTGGGGGAGGTCCGACCGGGTCGCTCTACACCCGTACCGGGCGGCCGTTCCTCGACGACGATCGGGTGACCGAGGAGATCCTCGGACGCCTGCGCTCGGCGATCACGGATGCCGGTCTCTGGGACGAACTGGCCACCGACTGGCTGCTGCTGGACGCCGAGCTGATGCCGTGGTCGCTGAAGGCCTCGGGGCTGCTGCGCAGCCAGTACGCGGCCGTCGGCGCCGCGTCCGGCGCGGTGTTCCCGGGCGCGCTGGCCGCGCTGGAGGCCGCCTCGGCCCGGGGCGTCGACCTCACCGGACTGCTGGACCGGCAGCGGGACCGGGCCGCCGACGCGGCCGCGTTCACCGCCGCCTACCGCCGCTACTGCTGGACCACGGACGGCCTGGACGGCGTACGCCTGGCGCCCTTCCAGCTGCTGGCCGTCCAGGGCCGCAGCCTCGCCGCGCTGCCGCACGACGAGCACCTGGCCCTGATCGACCGCCTGGTGGAGCACGACGGCACCGGACTGCTGCAGACCACCCGGCGGCTGTACGTCGACACCGGTGACCCGGAGTCGGTGCGCGCGGGTGTCGACTGGTGGCTGGAGATGACCGGCCGCGGCGGCGAGGGCATGGTCGTCAAGCCGCTCGGCGCGCTGGTCCGCAACCCGGACGGTCGGCTGGTCCAGCCCGGCGTCAAGTGCCGCGGCCGGGAGTACCTGCGGATCATCTACGGCCCCGAGTACACCCGCCCGGACAACCTCGCCAGGCTCCGGCAGCGCTTCCTGAACCACAAGCGGTCCCTCGCCCTGCGCGAGTACGCCCTCGGCCTGGAGGCCCTGGACCGCCTCGCGGACGGGGAGCCGCTGTGGCGGGTGCACGAGGCGGTGTTCGGGGTGCTGGCCCTGGAGTCGGAGCCGGTGGACCCGCGCCTGTAGTCCGGCACGCCGAGTCGGGCCGCATCCGTCGGTCACAGAACGCCCTTGTGTCGCACACACATCTGTCCATATGGTGGACAGCCGGTGCGGCACATGGGTGTTCGCGTGTCCGGCGGGGAGGGGTGGTGGACGTGGAGATCAAGAAGGTCGTGGTCCGCGAGGAGGAGCGGGGCACCGGCCGCCGGCCGGCGATCCTGGAGAAGCGGCCGACCCGCTGAGCATGCGCGTCCATCTGGTCACGATGCCCTGGCATCCGCTCGACCTTCCGTCACTGCAACTCGGCCTGCTGAACCGGCTGGTCCGGCAGGCCCGCCCCGAGGCCGAGGTGGCGGAGTTCCACGGCTCCCTGCGCTGGGCCGAGTTCCTGCTGGAGCACTCCGGGGGCCGGCTGCGGCCGGGCGACTACGTCTCCGTCGGCAGCGACGCCATCTTCCACGGCCTCGGCGACTGGGTCTTCTCCGGCGTCCTGTACGACGATCCGGACTGGGGCCTGGCCCGGCTGCGGGACTACGCCGCCGACCGGGACGTCCTCATCGACACGGCCGTCGCCATGCGGCCGTACGCCGCCGCCTTCGTCGCCGCCTGCGCCGACGAGGTGCTCGCGGCGGAGCCCGACGTCGTCGGGCTCACCACGACCTTCATGCAGAACGTCTCCTCCCTCGCGCTCGCCCGCGAACTGAAGCGAAGACGCCCCGAGTCGACGGTCGTCCTCGGCGGCAGCAACTGCGACGGGCCGATGGGCCACGCCCTGCACCGCAACCACCCCTTCGTCGACCATGTGGTGCGCGGCGAGGCCGAGTACGCCTTCCCGGCCCTGTTACGGCACCTGGCCGAGGGCACCGACCCGGTCGACGTGCCGGGCCTGTGCTGGTGGGACGGCCCGGTGTCACGCGCCAACCCCGCGACCCGGCGGACCGTGGCGCCCGCCGACATCCCCTCGCCCGACTACGACCAGTGGCAGGCCGCGCTGGACGCCTCCCCGGTGCGGGAGTACGTCCATCCGAAGCTCGTGGTGGAGGGTGCCCGCGGCTGCTGGTGGGGCGAGAAGCACCACTGCACCTTCTGCGGGCTCAACGGCTCCGCCATGGCCTTCCGCGCCAAGCCCGGCGAGCGGCTGTGGGCCGAGATCGACCGGCTGGTGCGCCGGCACCGCATCCTCGACGTGGTCACCGTCGACAACATCATCGACATGGCCTACTTCCGGGACTTCCTGCCCCGCGTGGCCGAGAGCGGCTGGGACCTGCGGCTGCACTACGAGGTCAAGTCCAACCTCACCCCGGCCCAGCTCCGCCTCCTCGGCGAGTCCGGCACCGTGCACATCCAGCCCGGCATCGAGAGCCTGGGCAGCAGGGTGCTGGACTTGATGGCCAAGGGCGTCACCGGCGCCCGTAACGTCCGCACCCTGCGCGAGTGCGAGAACCACGCGCTGACCTGCTCCTGGAACCTCCTCTACGGCTTCCCCGGCGAGACGGCCGAGGACTACGCACCGGTGATCGACCAGCTCCCCGCACTGGTCCACCTCCAGCCACCGAGCGGCGCCCACCGCATCCAGCTGGAGCGGTTCAGCCCGCACTTCACCGACCCGGACCTCGGCTTCGGCAAGCGCCGCCCGGCCCGGATGTACCAGCACGTCTACGAGCTACCCGAGGACGAACTCGCCGACTTGGTCTACCTGTTCGACAGCGAGGACGCCGGGATCACGGGCCCGGTCGAGCGACGGCTCAAGGCCGCCGTCGCCGCGTGGCGGGCCGGGCACGCGCACTCCCGGCTGCTGTTCGCGGAGGACGGCGACGAACTGCTGGTGCACGACCGGCGGCACGGCCGGGCACCGGTCACCCACCGCTTCTCCGGCTGGCGCGCCGAGGCCCTGCGGCGACTGGAAGACGGCCGTACCGTACCGGCGCTGCACCGGCTGCTGGCCGCCGACGGGCACGGGCCGGGCGTCGACGCGCTGGCCGAGTGGGTGCGACAGGCCTTCGGGCTCGGTCTGTTGTTCCGCGACGGGGCCACCTATGTGTCCCTGCCGACCTGGGGCGAGCCGGTCCGCCTGCCCGAGGGCGCCGGATGAGCGCGCTGTCCGCCGCCGTGCCGTACCGGCTTACCGGACGGCGGGCCGAGGTGACGGGGCCGCTGGAGCTGAGCGGCGCGGGGCGGGAGACGGCGGAGGCGGTGCGCTTCCTGCGCGAGTGCCAGAGCCAGGGCCTGCGGGTGACCTGGCGGGCCGTGGGCGGGCCGTCGTACGACATCGGACTGCTGAGCCATCTGCCGCCGCCGGACGAACTAACGGGAGCGGAGGCCGAGTTGGCCGGCTGGCGGACCGGATATACCTACGGCAGCCTCTACCACCGGCGCGGGCCCGGGTTCGTGACGGTCCTCGACCGGCGGGCGGGGCGGGGCACGGCCGTACGGCTCACCCTCGACCACCCCGAGCTCCTCGCCGCCTTCCTCCGCCTCCAGGAGCCGACACCGGTGGACGCGGTCGGCCGGGAGGCCGTGGGCGTGCTCGTCGCCGAGCGGCTGGTGCTGGCCGCCGGAGGCTGGGCGGTGGCCCTGCCGCCGCGGATCCGGCGCTGGCCGGTGCCCTGCACCGCGATCTAACCGACCAGCCGCAGCCGCTGTCCGCACACCCCGACCCGGACCGTCTGTCCCCAGGTCAGCTGGAGCGCGTCCGTCTCGATGGCGTCGCCGAAGGCGACGAGGCGGTCGGACTCCACGGTGACCGTCAGCGCCGCCGAGGCGGCGAGTTCGCCCGCCACCAGGCTCGTGCCGGTGGCCGGTGACGGCCAGGCCTCGCGGACGCACCACACCAGCCGGTCCTCGGTGGGGGAGGGCAGCGGGATCCGGCTGCCCCGCTCCTGCCACACCGAGCGGAGCCAGCCGGTCGCGCCGGTGCCGGTGCCCGCCAGCACTCCGGAGGAGGCCTGGGCCTCGACGACACCCCCGTCGTCCTCGAGGCCCAGGCGGTACCGGGCGGTCTGATGACCGGGTGTGCCCAGGTAGATCTCGTTGAGTGCGAGCAGCCGCTGGGTGTCGTCGGTGACGGCCTCCACCATGGTGAGTTCGTCCACCGCCGTGGCCGTCGCCGCCAGCAGCTGGGCCGCGTCGGCCGGGCGGTGCCGCACCAGCACCCCCGGATTGCGGCCGGGATCGGTGTCGATGCCGATCACCGGCTGCCCCGCCGGATACTTGGCGGCGTTCGCGACCAGCCCGTCCTGGCCGATGACCACCACCACGTCCTCGGGCGCGAACAGGAACCGGTCCAGGTCGCCCCGCTCCACCTGCGCCTGCCGCCAGGTCGGCGGCACCGCCGCGGTCACCTCGGCCAGCGCGCGGCGGGTGCGCCGGTGGCGTTCGGCCACCTCCTCGATGTCCCGCCCCCCGGGAGGCGAGGAAGAACGCGGCCTGGCCGTGCGTGCCGTGCCGGGCCACCAACTCCTCGTACTCCGTGGTCCGATGGACCAGCACGGCACGCGGGGCGAGGCTCACGCGGAACCTCCGGGGGCGAGCCGGGTGAGCAGGGCGGTCAGCACGTCCGGTGAGACGGTCACGCTGTCGATGTGCGGCAGGTTCTCCGCCAGCCGGGCGGCGGCGAGCGCCCGCAGGGTCGTCGCCCCGTCGACGCCGGCGTCGGTGTGCACCCGCAGCCAGGCCGCCTGGGCCTCGGCCCGCGCCGCGCCCAGCTCCCGCGCGCCCTCGGCCTCGGCCCGGGCGATCCGTACCGCCCGCGCCGCCTCGGCGTCGGCCAGCAGGGCCGTGCGCGCGGCCTCGGCCTCGGCGAGCTGCCGCGACCGCGCCGCCTCGGCCTCGGTGAGCCGGAGCTGCCGCGTGGCCTCCGCCTCCGCGAGCTTCACCGACCGCTCGGCCTCCGCCTCGGCCCGCCGCACCGAGCGGGCCGCCTCGGCCCGGGCGCGCACCGCGTCCGCCGCCTGCTCCTCGGCCTCGCGGCGGGCGTTGGCACCGTGCTGCTCGACCAACTGCTCCTCGCGGCGGGCGAGTTCGATCCTGCTCGCCAGTTCGTTCTCGGCGATGGTCCGCTCCCGCTCGACCGCGACGGCCCGCCGCTCGTAGGTCGCCCGGTCGGCCTCCTGCTGGATCTGTTCCCGGGCGGGGGCGCGCAGGGCGCGCTCCACCTCGGGCTCGGGCCGCAGCGCCATCACCCGTACGGCGACCACCTCGATCCCGGTCGCCGGCAGCCGGGGCTCGGCGCCCAGCCCCGCCGCGACCCGCTCGCGCACCGCCGCGACGCCGTCGACCAGCGCCGCCGAATTGATTCCGCGGCCCGGAGGGCCTCGTCGAGGGGTGGTGGTCGGGAGACGGGCGGGCGTACGGGCGAGCACGTCCAGCGCGTGCTGCTGGGCCGTCTCGGTCAGGAGCGTGCCGAGCTGCTCCAGCGGGGTGCCGCGCCGGGCGCCGGTGTCCGGGTCGATGGAGAAGTCCAGGCGGGCGGCGGCCGCGGCCGGGTCGGCGATGCGGTAGGTGACCGTCGCCTGGACGGACACGTCCTGGAAGTCGGACGTGCGGGCGTGGAAGGTCATCGCCAGTTCGCGGTCGTCGACCGGCACCTCGGACAGGGCCGCGCTGAGCGGCCGGAACCAGAAGCTGAGCCCGGGACCGTCGTGCACCGGCGTGCCCGAGCGGTGGTGCCGGATGTGGGCGGTCGGTGCGCCGCGCAGGTGGCGCAGGCCGAGACGCCGGGTGATGTCGGCCATGGATCCCCCTCGTGTGCGAACCCCCGTTTTTCGTCATGGCGACGATAAGCCGGGGCGCCGCTTCTCGTCAAGGGGACGAAAACAGGAGGGATCGGAAACGGTCAACAAGGGCGTGAAGACGGGCGGGGACGGCCAGGATGGAGGCATGGCATACCACGTCGACTCCGAGGCCGGACGGTTGCGCCGCGTGATCCTGCACCGGCCCGACCTGGAGCTCAAAAGGCTCACCCCCAGCAACAAGGACGCCCTGCTCTTCGACGACGTGCTGTGGGTGCGCCGGGCGCGCGCCGAGCACGACGGATTCGCCGACGTCCTGCGTGACCGCGGGGTCGCCGTCCACCTCTTCGGCGACCTGCTCACCGAGACCCTGGAGCTCCCCGAGGCCCGCGCCCTCGTCCTGGACCGGGTCTTCCACGAGAAGGAGTACGGCCCCCTCGCGGCCGACCACCTGCGCGCCGCTTTCGAGTCCCTGCCCGCACGCGAGCTGGCGGAGGCGCTCGTGGGCGGCATGACCAAGCGCGAGTTCCTGCAGGCGCACGCGGAGCCGACCTCCGTCCGCTTCCATGTGATGGACCTCGACGACTTCCTCCTCGGCCCCCTCCCCAACCACCTCTTCACCCGCGACACCTCCGCCTGGGTCTACGACGGGGTCGCGATCAACGCCATGCGGCTGCCCGCGCGGCAGCGGGAGACCGTCCACTTCGAGGCGATCTACCGGTACCACCCGCTGTTCCGTGACGAGACGTTCCACGTCTGGTCCCAGGGGCAGGCGGATCACCCCTCCACCATCGAGGGCGGTGACGTCCTGGTGATCGGCAACGGCGCCGTGCTGGTCGGCATGAGCGAGCGCACCACCCCGCAGGCCGTGGAGATGCTGGCGTACAAGCTGTTCGCGGCCGGCTCGGCGCGCACCATCGTCGCGCTCGACATGCCCAAGCGGCGCGCCTTCATGCACCTCGACACGGTGATGACCATGGTCGACGGCGACACCTTCACCCAGTACGCGGGGCTCGGCATGCTGCGCTCGTACACCATCGAGCCGGGGGTCTCCGAGAAGGAGCTGAAGGTCACGGACCATCCGCCGGAGCACATGCACCGCGCCATCGCCGCCGCCCTGGGCCTCGGCGAGATCCGGGTGCTGACCGCCACCCAGGACGTGCACGCGGCCGAGCGTGAGCAGTGGGACGACGGCTGCAACGTGCTCGCCGTCGAGCCCGGGGTCGTCGTCGCCTACGAGCGCAACTCGACCACCAACACGCATCTGCGCAAGCAGGGCATCGAGGTGATCGAGATCCCGGGCAGCGAACTGGGCCGGGGCCGGGGCGGTCCGCGCTGCATGAGCTGTCCCGTGGAGCGAGACGCCGTATAGAAATGTGAAAGGTCGTATAGACTTACAGCGTCCGCTGTAGTCGTACCCCTGGAGCGCCCCCCATGGCGACTGTCCCGACCGCCCTCGCCGGCCGCCACTTCCTCAAGGAGCTGGACTTCACCGGTGAGGAGTTCCGCGGCCTGGTCGAGCTGGCAGCCGAGCTGAAGGCGGCCAAGAAGGCGGGCGCCGAGACGCAGTACCTGCGCGGCCGGAACATCGCGCTGGTCTTCGAGAAGACCTCGACGCGCACCCGCTGCGCGTTCGAGGTCGCCGCCGCCGACCAGGGCGCCCACACGACCTACCTGGACCCGTCCGGCTCGCAGATCGGCCACAAGGAGTCCGTGAAGGACACCGCGCGGGTGCTGGGCCGGATGTACGACGGCATCGAGTACCGCGGGGACAGCCAGGCCAAGGTCGAGGAGCTGGCGGCGTACGCGGGCGTGCCCGTCTACAACGGGCTCACCGACGACTGGCACCCCACCCAGATGCTCGCCGACGTGCTCACCATGACCGAGCACAGCGCCCGGCCGCTGACGGAGATCGCCTTCGCCTACCTCGGCGACGCCCGCTTCAACATGGGCAACTCCTACCTGGTCACCGGCGCCCTGCTCGGCATGGACGTGCGGATCGTCGCCCCGAAGGCCTACTGGCCCGCCGAGGACGTCGTCACCCACGCCCGCAAGCTCGCCGAGACGAGCGGTGCCCGGATCACCCTCACCGAGGACGTCGGGGAGGGTGTGTCGGGGGCGGACTTCGTCGCCACCGACGTGTGGGTCTCCATGGGCGAGCCGAAGGAGATGTGGGCGCAGCGCATCGCCGCGCTGAAGCCGTACGCCGTGACCATGGACGTCCTGCGAGCCACCGGCAACCCGGACGTGAAGTTCCTGCACTGTCTGCCGGCCTTCCACGACCTCGGCACCCAGGTCGGCCGCGAGATCCACGAGACCTACGGCCTCGACTCGCTGGAGGTCACCGACGAGGTCTTCGAGTCCGCCCACTCGGTCGTCTTCGACGAGGCCGAGAACCGCCTGCACACCATCAAGGCGGTGCTGGTCGCCACACTCGCCCGCTGACCCTGGTCCACCGCCCCGACCAGCCCTTATCCTGACCGGCGGCCCGGCAACACCCCAGCCCGGGCCGCCGCCGCGACCCCACCCGGTCGCCCGCACCACGCAGAAACGAGCACCACCCGCAATGCCCGCTCCCCGCATCAAGTCCCCGCACCTGCTCGTCGCCGAATCCGGCGCCGACCGCGAGGGCCACGGCCTCAAGCGCACGATGGGCCTCTTCCAGCTCATCTGCTTCGGCGTCGGCGCCATCGTCGGCACCGGCATCTTCGTCGGCCTCTCCGACTCCGTCGCCCAGGCCGGCCCGGCCGTCGTCGTCTCCTTCGTTCTCGCCGCGATCACCTGCGTCTTCACCGCCTTCTCCTTCGCGGAGCTGGGCGGCGCGATCCCGGTCTCCGGCTCCTCGTACTCCTTCGCCTACGCCGGTCTCGGCGAGTCCACCGCCTTCCTGGTCGGCTGGTGCCTGCTGCTGGAGTACGGCATCTCCATCTCGGCCGTCGCCGTCGGCTGGAGCCAGTACGTCAACGAGCTGCTGCACAGCCTCACCGGCGTCCAGCTCCCGGCCGCCCTGTCCGCGGGCCCCGGCGACGGCGGGATCATCAACCTCCCCGCCGTGATCGTCATCGCCATGGCCTCCGTGCTGCTGGTGCGCGGCGTGCGGGAGAGCGCCCGGGCGACGGCCGCCATGGCCGCGGTCAAGCTCGTCATCCTGCTGGCCTTCTGCGCCATCGGCTACAGCGCCTTCAAGCACGGCAACCTCACCCCGTTCTCCCCGGCCGGCCTCGGCGGCATCGGCGCGGGCACCACGGCCGCGTTCTTCTCCTACATCGGCTTCGACGCGATCACCACGGCCGGCGAGGAGGCGAAGAACCCGCGCCGGGACATCCCGGTCGCGATCATGGTCTGCATGGGCATCGTGACCCTGCTGTACTGCGCGGTCGCGCTGGCCGCGATCGGCGCCATCGGCGGCAAGCAGGTCGCCGGCCGCTCCGCCGCCCTCTCCTACGTCGTCAACGAGGTCACCGGCTCCGCCGTCGGCGGCGGAGTGATCGCCTTCGGCGCGGTCGTCGCCATCGCCTCGGTCGTCCTCGCGGTGATGTACGGCCAGACCCGCATCCTGATGTCGATGTCCCGCGACGGCCTGATCCCGCGCGTCTTCGAGAAGGTGAACCCGAAGACCTCCACCCCGGTCGCCGGCACGCTGATCGTCGCCGTGGTCTTCGCGCTCCCGGCGGCCTTCGCCTCGCTCGACGCCGTGATGAACCTGTGCACCATCGGCACGCTCGCGATCATGGCCGTCGTCAACATCGTGGTGATCGCCCTGCGCCGCCGCGAGCCGGGCCTCACCCGCAGCTTCCGCGTGCCGCTCTACCCGGTGGGCCCGCTGCTCGGCGTCGGCTTCTGCCTGTACCTGATGTACGAGACCGGCTGGCAGACCTGGGTCCAGTTCGCCGTGTTCCTCGTGGCGGGCCTGGCGATCTACGCCGGCTACGGCCGCCGGCACTCCACGCTGGCGCGGACGGCCGCCCCCGAGGTCACGCCGAGCGCCGCCGCTGAGCGGGAACCACAGGCAGTCTGAACCACACCGCCTTGCCCGACGGGGTGGGGCGGTGACCGCAGGAGGAGCTGAGGGCGCGGATCAGCAGCAGGCCGCGCCCGCCCTCCTGCCAGACGTCGGGCTGCTCGATGGCCGGCGCGGTCAGCCGACCGGGCGGCGCCGGGTCCGGGTCGTGCACCTCGACCTGGCAGCCGGTCGGCAACAGCTCCACCACCAGCTCTATCGGGCCGCGCCCGGCGGTGTGCTCCACCGCGTTCGCCACCAGCTCCGCCGTGAGCAGCTCCGCGGTGTCGCTGTCGGCCGGGTGCTCCACCTCGGCGAGGGCCGTACGCACCAGGGCACGGGCCACGGGCACCGCCGCTGCGGTGTGCGGCAGTGCGATGCGCCAGGAGGCCGGTTCGGTGGGGCGTTCGTGCAAGGCGAGTCCGTTCATGGAGCAGGCTGTCCTGCTTTCGACTGTAGGAATGGTACGGGCCCGGCCACTTCGGACCGTCGGCGGGCTTCGCCCGGGACCCTCGGCCCCGGTACCGGCGGCTTACCCCGGCGAACGCCCTCCCTCGCCCGCCCGAGCCCCTTGTTACGGCGCTGTCGCCGACCGGTGACGCACGTGACCGGATCCGGCCGAACGACCGCTGCCTGTCGCGCAGTCGTGACGACAGTCACAAACAAGTGATAACTTCGGGGGACAGCGCAACGTACGGCACCGCCGCCCTAGGAGGCCGCACGTCATGAGTCCCTTCACCGGCTCCGCCGCCCGCACCTCCGACTGGGAGCACCTGCGGGTCCAGCTCGCCGACGGGGTCGCCACCGTCACCCTCGCCCGTCCCGAGAAGCTCAACGCGCTCACCTTCGGCGCCTACGCCGACCTGCGCGACCTGCTGGCCGAGCTGTCCCGGGAGCGCGCCGTACGCGCCCTGGTGCTGGCCGGCGAGGGGCGCGGCTTCTGCTCCGGCGGCGACGTCGACGAGATCATCGGCGCCACCCTCGGCATGGACACCGCCCAGCTGCTCGACTTCAACCGGATGACCGGCCAGGTCGTACGGGCGATCAGGGAGTGCCCGTTCCCCGTGATCGCCGCGGTGCACGGGGTGGCGGCCGGCGCCGGAGCGGTCCTGGCCCTGGCGGCCGACTTCCGCGTCGCGGACCCCACCGCCCGCTTCGCCTTCCTCTTCACCCGCGTCGGCCTGTCCGGCGGCGACATGGGCGCGGCCTATCTGCTGCCCCGCGTCATCGGCCTCGGCCACGCCACCCGCCTGCTCATGCTGGGCGAACCGGTCCGGGCCCCCGAGGCCGAGCGCATCGGCCTGATCAGCGAGCTGACGGAGGACGGCCGGGCCGACGAGGCGGCTCACGCGCTGGCCCGCCGCCTGGCCGACGGCCCTGCCCTGGCCCACGCCCAGACGAAGGCCCTGCTGACGGCCGAGCTGGACATGCCGCTGGCGGCCTCGATCGAGCTGGACGCCTCGACCCAGGCGTTGCTGATGAACGGCGAGGACTACGCGGAGTTCCACGCGGCCTTCACGGAGAAGCGCCCGCCGAAGTGGCGGGGGAGGTGAGCCTGCGTGCGCGTGGCGATCATCGGTGGCGGCCCCGGTGGCCTGTACGCCGCCGCGCTCCTCAAGCGGCTCGATCCCACCCGTGAGGTCACCGTCTGGGAGCGCAACGCCCCGGACGTCACCTTCGGGTTCGGCGTCGTCCTCTCCGACGAGACCCTCGGCGGCATCGAACACGCCGACCCCGTCGTCTACGAGGCCCTGCAACGCGACTTCGTCCGCTGGGACGACATCGACATCGTCCACCGGGGTGTCACCCACCGCTCCGGCGGCCACGGCTTCGCCGCCCTCGGCCGGCGCCGTCTCCTCGCGATCCTGCACGAGCGCTGCCGCTCCCTCGGCGTGGACCTGAGGTTCTCCACCGGGGCGCCCCACCCGGACACGCTCTCCGCCGAGTACGACCTCGTGATCGCCGCCGACGGAGTCAACAGCACCACCCGCGCCGCCCATGCCGAGGTGTTCGGCCCGCGGGTGACGACACACCGCTGCCGCTACATATGGCTCGCCGCGGACTTCGCGTTCGACGCCTTCCGCTTCGAGATCGCCGAGACCGAACACGGCGTGATGCAGCTGCACGGCTACCCCTACGCGGCCGACGCCTCCACCGTGATCGTGGAGATGCGCGAGGAGGTCTGGAAGGCGGCGGGATTCGGCGAACTCGGGACGGACGAGTCCATCGAGCGCTGCGCCAAGATCTTCACGGACGCGCTCCGCGGCCGCCCGCTGCACTCCAACAACTCGGCCTGGACCACCTTCCGTACGGTGGTCAACCACCGGTGGTCCCACGGCAACGTCGTCCTGCTCGGCGACGCCGCGCACACCGCCCACTTCTCCATCGGCTCCGGCACCAAACTCGCCGTGGAGGACGCCCTCGCCCTCGCGGCGTGCCTGCGCGAGCAGCCCACACTCGCAGCGGCCCTGGCGGCCTACGAGGAGGAGCGCAAACCCGTCGTCGCCTCCACCCAGCGCGCCGCCCGGGCCAGCCTCGAATGGTTCGAGAACCTGCGGCTCCACCTCGGCCGGCCGCCCCGCCAGTTCGCCTTCGACCTGCTCACCCGCAGCCGCCGCGTCACCCACGACAACCTGCGGCTGCGCGACGCCCACTTCACCGAGGCGGTCGAGCGCGAGTTCGGCTGTCCGCCCGGGACACCCCCGATGTTCACCCCCTTCCGGCTGCGCGGCCTGACCCTGCGCAACCGGGTCGTGGTGTCGCCGATGGACATGTACTCCGCCACCGACGGCGTCCCCGGCGACTTCCACCTCGTCCACCTCGGCGCCCGCGCGCTGGGCGGCGCCGGGCTGGTCATGACCGAGATGGTGTGCGTGAGCGAGGAGGGCCGGATCACGCCTGGCTGCGCCGGTCTCTACACCGGCCGGCAGGCCGAGGCGTGGCGGCGGGTCACCGAATTCGTGCACACCCAGGCACCCGGCACCGCGATCGGCGTGCAGCTCGGGCACTCCGGCCGCAAGGGCTCCACGAAGCTGATGTGGGAGGGCATGGACGAGCCGCTGCCGCACGGCAACTGGCCCCTCGTCGCCGCCTCCCCGCTGCCGTACAAGCCCGGCGCCCAGACCCCGCGGCAGCTCTCGCGCGCTCAACTCACCGACATCCGCGAGCAGTTCACCGCAGCCACCTGGCGGGCCGCGCGGGCCGGCTTCGACCTGCTCGAACTGCACTGCGCGCACGGCTATCTGCTCTCCGGCTTCCTCTCCCCGCTCACCAACCGGCGCACCGACGCCTACGGAGGCTCGCCGGAGCGACGGCTCAGGTTCCCGCTGGAGGTCTTCGACGCCGTACGCGCGGTGTGGCCGGCGGAGCGGCCCATGACGGTGCGCATCTCGGCCACGGACTGGGCCGAGGGCGGCACGACCGCCGAGGACGCGGTGGAGATCGCCCGCGCCTTCGCCGCGCACGGGGCCGACGCGATCGACGTCTCCACCGGGCAGGTGGTGGCCGAGGAGCGGCCGGAGTTCGGGCGGTCATACCAGACGCCGTTCGCCGACCGGATCCGGCAGGAGGTGGGTGTCCCGGTGATCGCCGTCGGCGCGATCTCCTCCTGGGACGACGTCAACTCCCTGATCCTCGCCGGGCGTACGGACCTGTGCGCGCTGGGCCGTCCGCATCTGTACGACCCGCACTGGACCCTGCACGCGGCGGCCGAGCAGGGGTACGAGGGGCCCGGTGTCGTCTGGCCGGCGCCCTACCGCGCGGGCAGCCGGCGCCCGCAGACCGGCCGCACGGACGCCCCGAAGCCGCGGTTGACCCTCGACGGATGACTGCCGGTGCCGTCTGCTGTACTCGACTCGTGGGGCAGTGAGACGAACGGAGACATCATGGGCGTGTCACACGAGTACTTTCTCGCCGGCGACCGGGGCATGGCGGTGGAGCGGGCCACCGGGCCGGGCGTGGACGGGCTCGATGCGGGGGGCATGGACCCTCACCTGGCGCTGCCCCGGCTGGTCGCCTTCGCGGCGGGCATACCGCCCGCCCGCGGGGAGCGGCCCGAACTGGTCTGGCCCGACCCCGGCGAGGTGCCGTACCCCCATGAGACGCCGGCGGCGTCGGGGACCGCCTGGGACGACGGGACGTACCTCGAGGAACTGCCCGACGCCTGGCGGGACACGCTCGACGACGTGGTCGAGGACGCGGTGCCGATGCTCGCTCTTCAGGCGTGCGACATCGGCGAGGCGCACTTCGCCGACTACCTGCAAGCCGAGGACAGCATCCGCACGTTCGTCGGCCTGGCCCACCGCGCCCGGGCGGAGGGAGCACACCTGTACTGCCTGACCTCCCTGTGAAACCGCACCGTCTCACACCCCGGCGAACTCCGCCCCCGCGTCCCGAAGCCGCTCGTGCAGGGCGCGGAACACCTCCGCCGAGCGCACGCCCGGCCAGCCCGCGGGCAGCAGCCGGGCGGGCAGACCGGGGTCGGTGTACGGCAGGTGGCGCCAGGAGTCGAGGGCGAGGAGGTAGTCCCGGTAGGCCTCCTCGGGCGGGGTGGCCGTACGGCGCTCCCAGGCCCGCAGCACCGGGGCGTGCGCGTCCAGGAACCGCTCGTGCTCCTTGGCGATCGCGGCCAGGTCCCACCAGCGGGCGACCGCCTCGGCCGTCGGGGCGAAGCCCAGGTGCTCGCCGCGGAAGAGGTCCACGTACGGGTCCAGGTGCAGCCGGCGCAGGGTGTGCCGGGTCTCCTCGTACAGCCTCGCCGGGGCGATCCACACCCCGGGGGCCGCCGTGCCGAAGCCCAGGCCGGCCAGCCGGGAGCGCAGCACATGCCGCTTCTGCCGCTCCGACTCGGGCACGGAGAACACCGCGAGCACCCAGCCCGTGTCCTCCAGGGGCGTCGTCGCGTAGATACGCCGGTCGCCGTCCTCCAGCAACTGCCGGGCCTCCGGCGAGAGTTCGTAGCCGGCCGCGCCCTGCTCGGTGCGGGCCGGCAGCAGCAGGCCGCGGCGTTTGAGCCGGGACACCGAGGAACGGACGGAGGGCGCGTCCACGCCGACCGCGGCCAGGAGCCGGATCAGCTCGGCGACGGGCACCGGGCCGGGCATGAAGCGGCCGTACGCGCCGTAGAGCGTGACGATGAGGGACCTGGGGGCGTGCTGCTCGGACACGTTGATCATTTTAGGTCGTCGGCATCACTGCCGGTCACCTTCGCTGCGCAGCCGGAAGCGTTGCAGCTTGCCGGTGGCGGTGCGGGGGAGCGCGTCGAGGAAGACGAACTCGCGCGGGCATTTGTAGGGTGCCAGTTCGGACCTGAGGAAGGCGCGCAGGGCCTCGGGGTCGCGCCGGGCGCCCTCGCGCAGCACGGTGTAGGCGACCACCACCTGTCCGCGGGCCTCGTCCGGGCGGCCGACGACCGCCGTCTCCACCACGTCCGGGTGCCGCAGCAGCGCGTCCTCCACCTCGGGGCCGGCGATGTTGTACCCGGCGGAGATGATCATGTCGTCGGCGCGGGCCACATAGCGGAAGTAGCCGTCGGGCTCGCGGACATAGGTGTCACCGGTGATGTTCCAGCCGCCGCGGACATAGGTGCGCTGGCGCGGGTCGGCGAGGTAGCGGCAGCCGACCGGACCCCGCACGGCGAGCAGTCCGGGCTCGCCGTCCGGCACCGGCGTGCCGTGCGCGTCCTGCACCCGCGCCTGCCAGCCCGGTACCGGCACCCCCGTGGTGCCCGGCCTGATCCGCTCGTCGGCCGCGGAGACGAAGATGTGCAGCAGCTCGGTCGCGCCGATGCCGTTGATGACGCGCAGGCCGGTGCGCTCGCGCCAGGCCCGCCAGGTGGCCGCGGGCAGGTTCTCGCCGGCCGACACACAGCGCCGCAGCGACGAGACGTCGTACCCGTCGAGCTGCTCCAGCATGGCGCGGTACGCGGTCGGGGCGGTGAACAGCACCGAGACGCGGTGCTCGGCGATCGCGGGGAGCAGTTGGCGGGGCCCGGCCTGTTCCAGGAGCAGGGAGCTGGCGCCGGCCCGCATCGGGAAGACCACCAGACCGCCCAGGCCGAAGGTGAAGCCGAGCGGGGGGCTGCCGGTGAAGACGTCGTCCGCCCGGGGGCGCAGCACATGCCGGGAGAAGGTGTCCGCGATGGCCAGCACGTCCCGGTGGAAGTGCATGCACCCTTTCGGGCGGCCCGTGGTGCCCGAGGTGAACGCGATCAGGGCCACGTCGTCGGCCGCGGTGCCGACCGCCGGGTACGGCGTGCCGGGTGCCGGGCGGTGCAGGAGGTCGTCGGGGCCGTCCCCGCCGTACGTCGTGATCCGCAGCCCGGGTATGTCGGCCTTCGCCAGGTCGTCCACGGACCGGATGTCGCACAGCGCGTGCCGCACCAGGGCGATCTCGCACATGGTGGCCAGCTCGTGCGGGCGCTGCTGGGCCAGCACGGTGACCGCTATCGCGCCCGCCTTCAGCACCGCCAGCCAGCAGGCGGCGAGCCAGGGCGTGGTGGGGCCGCGCAGCAGCACCCGGTTGCCGGGGACCACGCCGAGGTCGCCGGTGAGCACGTGCGCGATCCGGTCGACCCGCGCGCGCAGCTCGCCGTAGGTCCAGGTGGGCCCGTCCGGGGTGTGGAAGACCGGCCGGTCCGCCTCGGTGTGGTCCAGGAGTTCGGCGGCGCAGTTCAGCCGCTCGGGGTAGCGCAGCTCCGGCAGGTCGAACCGCAGCTCGGGCCACTCGTCGGGCGGCGGCAGATGGTCGCGCGCGAAGGTGTCGACATGGGCCGAGCGATGCATGGCGGTTCGCCCCCTTGCCGTGACAAAACGTCGAGACGGGCGTCGTGGTGGGCACCGGCGTCCTGGTGGGCTCGCGGAACGAGCGTATCGGCTTGGTGACGGCAGTCAAGGTTGCGCGATAACGTCGGGTGGGACGGGGTAGGCCAGGAGGGTGCCCGGCGGTGACGGGAAGGCTGTCGCGGCCCGGCCCCGCGAATTGACGGGGAGGCCGTGGTGGCCCGCCCTCGGGAGATGGCGGCGAGGGGTCCTGCCGACCCGTCGCCGGAAGGCGCTGGGGCGGGCCGCGGTGGTCCCGTCCCGGACGGCGAACGGGACGGGTCACGGTGGCCCGGACCGGAGGGAGGACCGGCAGTGCCCGCATTCTCGCTCGACCCGCGGCAGACGGCCTGGTGCGCCGAGCTGCGCACGGCGGCCGCCGAACGGCTGCGCCCGCTCGCCGACAAGGGCGAGCCCGGACACGTCAACCGACCGCTCCTCGCCGAGCTCGGCCGACTCGGTCTGCTCGCCCGGCTGTTCAGTTCCGGCGCGCTGGACCTGTGCCTGATGCGGGAGTCCCTCGCACAGTCCTGCACCGAGGCCGAGACGGGGCTCGCCCTGCAGGGCCTGGGCGCCCATCCGGTGCACGCCCACGGCAGCGCCGCCCAGCGCGAGCTCTGGCTGCCCCGCGTCGCCGACGGCAGCGCGGTCGCCGCCTTCGCGCTGAGCGAGCCGGGGGCCGGTTCGGACGCGGCCGCGCTGTCCCTCGCTGCCGAGCCCGACGGCGACGGCCGCTGGCGGCTCACCGGCGCCAAGCGCTGGATCTCCAACGCCCCCGAGGCCGACTTCTACACCGTCTTCGCCCGCACCACACCCGGCGCCGGAGCCCGCGGCGTGACCGCCTTCCTCGTCCCCGCCGACCGGCCCGGCCTCACCGGCACCCCGCTGGACATGCTCTCGCCGCACCCCATCGGCGCCCTGGACTTCGACGCCGTGCCGGTCACCGCAGACGACGTGCTCGGCGAGCGTGACCGCGGCTTCGCCGTCGCCATGGGCACCCTCAACCTCTTCCGCCCCAGCGTCGGCGCCTTCGCGGTCGGCATGGCCCAGGCCGCGCTCGACGCCACCCTCGCCCACACCCGCCGCCGCGAGGCCTTCGGCGGCCGGCTGATGGACCTGCAGACCGTCTCCCACCAGGTCGCCGAGATGGCCCTGCGCACCGAGGCCGCCCGGCTGATGGTGTACGCGGCGGCGACGGCGTACGACGTGGGCGCGGCCGATGTGCCGGGGCGCGCCGCGATGGCCAAGCTGCTCGCCACCGAGACCGCGCAGTACGTCGTCGACACCGCCGTCCAACTGCACGGCGCGGCGGCCCTGCGCCGCGGCCACCTCCTCGAACACCTCTACCGCGAGGTGCGCGCCCCCCGCATCTACGAGGGCGCCAGCGAGGTCCAGCGGGGCATCATCGCCAGGGAGTTGTACACCAGGACCGAGGAGGACCGACGGTGACGACCGAGCGCGTCAACCCGCCCGAGCTGTCCCCGCCCACGGGGTTCTCGCACGCCGTCGTCGCCTCCGGCTCGCGCGTGGTGTTCCTCGCGGGCCAGACCGCCCTCGACGCCGACGGCAAGGTGACCGGGGACACGCTCCCCGAGCAGTTCGAGCGGGCCCTCGGCAATCTCCTCGCGGCCCTGCGCGCGGCCGGCGGCACCCCCGCCGACCTCGCCCGGGTCACCGTCTACGCCACGGACGTCGCCGCGTACCGCGCCCACGCCGGCCGGCTCGGCCGTGTCTGGCGGGACCTGGCGGGCCGGGACTACCCGGCGATGGCCGTCGTACAGGTCGTACGGCTGTGGGACGAACGGGCGATGGTGGAGCTGGACGGGTTCGCGGTGCTGCCGTAGGGAGCCCGGGTCAGGCCGCTGTGGCGAGCCGTTCCGCCGGGACGCGGCACGGCGGGACCACGCTGCCGTCCGGGTGCAGTTCGCCGCTGTCGTCGAACACGATCGAGCCGTCGCACAGCAAGGTCCAGCCCTGCTCGGGGTGGGCGGCCACCGGGTGCCGCAGGGCGGGGCCGGACGCGGGGCACGAGGACTGGTCGGAGCACATGGCGCACCTCCACATCGGGATGTGAGGGGCCGGCGGATGCGGCCGCCGCCCGTCATACCTAGACCATGCTCCCGCCGTGAACGCCCCGGAACCGTGCGCCGTGAAGCGTGACAACTCCCGGACAACTCCCGGACGGTTCCATGACGCGCCACCGATGGGGTGACGATCACGCCCGGTGACACGGCCGACCGGTACGAGTGGAGGCCCCCGACCCCATGGAACCGGGAGGTTTCCCATGCACGTTCGCCCCGCCCTCGCCGCGGCCCTCGGCGCCGCCGCCCTGCTGTGTGCCGCCGTCGGCCCGGCCGGCGCCGACCCCTCCGAGACCGTCACCGTCGACACCGCCGGCCATCTCGCGTCCGACGGCACGGTCACGCTCTCCGGCAGCTACCGCTGCACCGCCGGCACCGGAACGGTGTTCGTCAGCTCCTCGCTCAGCCAGAGCGACGCCCAGGTCAAGCACGGCATCGGCGGCAGCGTCGCCCAGTGCGACGGCGCCGAGCACCGGTGGCGGAACACCGGCAAGGCCGACTCCGGGGCCCTCAGGACCGGCCCGGCCCATGTGCAGGCCACGCTCATGGAACTGCGCCCCTCGGGCATCGCCCCGCTGCCCGCCTTCCACGCCGTCACGGACCAGGACATCACCCTCGACCAGAGCTGAGCGGCCGTCACATGCCGTGCATCGGCGACTCGTCGCTGCACGTGAGGTGGATCGTCAGGTCGGCCGGACCGGCGCCGTGCCGCGTGTCGCCCTTGCCGTGCGGGTGCCCGCCGGGCCCGGGCCGCCACCAGGTGGTTTGTGCACGGGGACGATCCGCCGCTGGCGTTGTCGCCGGACCGGTCGTCCAGAACGTCGGCCGCCTCCTCGGAGAGCCGGGTGCCGCCGGCGCCTTGGGGAATGAGCGTGCCGGCGACGTGCCGCGGTGGCTCCGGCGGGTCGGCGGCGAGGGGGACACGGCTTGCGGTGGGCGGGGGACAGGGCGCGCTCATGGGAGCCCGCCCGTCCGGCCCCGCCCACGGGCCGCCCGGGGCCGTCCGATGTCCCTGTCGGCCATCGGCTCGCCTTCGTCACCGACTTCGAGTGGGCTGTGGCGTGGTCACTCCTGCGCGGGCCCCGGCAGCGGCCGGCGCAGGGCCGCCACGAACTTGTACCGCGAACCGCGGTACACCGAGCGCACCCACTCCACCGGGGTGCCCTCCGCGTCCCGCGAGTGCCGGGACAGCGGCAGCATCGGCAGACCCACGTCACGCCGGGCGGCCCTGCCCACGGGTCGCCCGGGGCCGTCCGATGTCCCTGTCGGCCATCGGCTCGCCTTCGTCACCGACTTCGAGTGGGCTGTGGCGTGGTCACTCCTGCGCGGGCCCCGGCAGCGGCCGGCGCAGGGCCGCCACGAACTTGTACCGCGAACCGCGGTACACCGAGCGCACCCACTCCACCGGGGTGCCCTCCGCGTCCCGCGAGTGCCGGGACAGCGGCAGCATCGGCAGACCCACGTCACGCCGGGCGGCCCTGCCCACGGGTCGCCCGGGGCCGTCCGATGTCCCTGTCGGCCATCGGCTCGCCTTCGTCACCGACTTCGAGTGGGCTGTGGCGTGGTCACTCCTGCGCGGGCCCCGGCAGCGGCCGGCGCAGGGCCGCCACGAACTTGTACCGCGAACCGCGGTACACCGAGCGCACCCACTCCACCGGGGTGCCCTCCGCGTCCCGCGAGTGCCGGGACAGCGGCAGCATCGGCAGACCCACGTCACGCCGGGCGGCCCTGCCCACGGGTCGCCCGGGGCCGTCCGATGTCCCTGTCGGCCATCGGCTCGCCTTCGTCACCGACTTCGAGTGGGCTGTGGCGTGGTCACTCCTGCGCGGGCCCCGGCAGCGGCCGGCGCAGGGCCGCCACGAACTTGTACCGCGAACCGCGGTACACCGAGCGCACCCACTCCACCGGGGTGCCCTCCGCGTCCCGCGAGTGCCGGGACAGCAGCAGCATCGGCAGACCCACGTCGGTGGCGAGCAACTGTGCCTCGCGCGGGGTGGACAGCGAGGTCTCGATGGTCTCGTCGGCCTCGGCGAGATGGACGTCGTACACCTCGGCGAGCGCCGTGTACAGCGAGGGCTGGGTCGCCAGCGAGCGGCGCAGGCCGGGGAAGCGCGTCGCGGACAGGTGGGTCGTCTCGATCGCCATCGGGTCGCCGCTGGCCAGCCGCAGCCGCTCGATGCGCAGGACGCGCTCGCCGATGCCGATGCCGAGCAACTCCGACAGCCGCTGGTCCGCCGGGATCTCCCCGATGTCCAGCACCTGCGAGGCGGGGGTGAGGCCCTGGGCGCGCATGTCCTCGGTGTGCGAGGTCAGCTGGAGCGTGCGGTACAGCTTGGGCTGGGAGACGAAGGTGCCCTTGCCCTGGATCCGGTCCAGGCGGCCCTCGCCGACGAGTTCGGTGAGCGCCTGCCGGATGGTGGTCCGGGAGGTGTCGAACCGGACGGCGAGCAGCCGCTCGGCCGGCATCGCCGAGCCGGGCTGCAACTCCTCGGCCATGGCGAGGAGTCGCTGCTTGATCCGGTAGTACTTCGGCACGCGCGCGGTGCGGCCGGACGCCCCCGCGTGCGGCTGGGCGCTGCTGACGTCGGTGGTCATGCCTGCCTTCCCGGCTGTGTCGACGGTCTCCCGTTATAGCGACCAACTGCCCTATGGTCTAGTCCAACTCGCTCGCTCAGGTCCGGTCCAACCCGAGGGCCGGGCGAAAGGGGCGGATGCGGACGGACGCGCTCCGGTGACGTTCTCGTAACGGCCGGAATCGGCTTCCCGGACCACCCTTGACACCCCGAAAGGTCTAGGCCAAGCTCCACCCTACTGGTCTACACCATTAGTGGCCAGGTCCCGAGCCCTACGTGCAAAAGCGTCGTACGCAGGTCACCGCCGAGGGCGTGGGGGGTTAGTGGCATCCCTGAGGAGGGTGGCGTGAAGCGCAAGCTCGCTGCCGCGATCGTGATCGCGGGCATGATGGTCTCCGTTGCGGCGTGTGGCGGAAACGACGGCAAGGACAGCGGCAAGGACGCGGGACCGGACAGCTGGAAGGGCCAGACGCTCACCGTCTGGACCATGGACGGCTCCGCGCCGCCGCAGTGGAGCAAGGACGTGCAGGCCGCGTTCGAGAAGAAGACCGGCGCGAAGCTGAAGTTCGAGATCCAGAAGTGGGACGGGATCCAGCAGAAGATCACCACCGCCCTCTCCGAGGACAACCCGCCGGACGTCCTGGAGGTCGGCAACACCCAGACCCCCGCCTACGCGGCCACCGGCGGCCTCGCCGACCTCGCCGACCTCAAGAAGGGGATCGGCGCGGACTGGACGCCGTCGGTCTCCCAGTCCTCCGTGTACGACGGCAAGCAGTACGCCGCCCCCTGGTACTTCGCCAACCGCGTCGTCATCTACAACAAGGCGATCTGGGCGAAGGCCGGCATCAAGTCCACCCCGAAGACCCGCGACGAGTTCTTCAAGGACCTGGACACCATCGGCAAGAAGACCGACGCCGAGCCGCTCTACCTGCCGGGCCAGAACTGGTACTTCTTCGACGGCCTGACCATCGGCCAGGGCGCCGACCTGGTGAAGAAGCAGGGCGACAAGTACGTCTCCAACCTCGCCGACCCCAAGGTCGCGGCGGCCATGGAGACCTACAAGAAGTACGCCTCCTACTCCAAGGCACCCAAGGACAAGGACGAGGCCACCCCGCAGCAGGCCACGATCTTCGCCAAGGGCAAGACCGGCGCGTTCATCGGCATGGGCTGGGAGGCCGGCACCGCCGTCCAGGCCAACAAGGCCATCGAGAAGGACCTCGGCTACTTCACCATCCCCGGCGCCACCGCCGACAAGCCCGAGGGCGTCTTCCTGGGCGGCTCCAACCTCGCCGTCGCCCAGAACAGCAAGAAGCAGTCCCTGGCCAAGGAGTTCCTGAAGATCGCCCTGTCCGACCAGTACGAGGGCGAACTGGCCAAGCTCAACGGCGTCATCCCGAACAAGACGTCCCTGCAGAGCAACCTCCAGGGCAACGGCGCCGCCGAGGCCGCGGCCCCCGCCGCCGCGGTCGGCGGCACCACCCCGCTGATCCCGGAGTGGGCCGCGGTGGAGAACACCCCGAACCCGATCAAGGCCTACATGACCGCGGTGCTGAACGGCAAGTCCCCGGCGGACGCCGCCAAGCAGGTCGAGGCCGAGATCAACAAGCGCCTGGCCCAGCAGAACTGATGACCAGCGCCGGGGGCGCCGCGGCAGGCGCCCCCGGCTCAGTCGTTCGTACGGCCGGTTCGGCCACGGAAGAGATGGCAACTCATGTCAGTGCAGACCCAAGGCACGGACACGGCCGGGGAGCCCGCTGTCCGCAAGGCCCGGATACCGGGGCCGCCCCGGGGCGCGGACCGTGACTCCGCGTCCCCGTCCCGCCGCGGTGCCGCCGCCCCCTACCTCCTGCTGCTGCCCGCACTGCTGGCCACAGTGGTCCTGCTCGGCTGGCCCCTGGTCAAGAACGGCATGCTGTCGTTCCAGAACCTCAACCCACGGCAGCTCATCCAGCACCTCACCGAGTGGAACGGCGTCGACAACTACCGGCAGGTGCTCTCCGAGTCGGAGTTCTGGCACGTCCTGGAGCGCTCCGTCTTCTTCACCGTCGCCAACGTCGTCCTCATCATGGGCATCGGCATGCTGATCGGCCTGCTGCTGGCCCGGCTAGGCCGGAGGATGCGACTGCTGCTCATGGTGGGCCTCGTCCTCGCCTGGGCCATGCCCTACGTCGCGGCCACCACCGTCTACCAGTGGCTGTTCGCCCAGCGCTTCGGCGTCGTCAACTGGGTCCTGGACAGGCTGGGCTGGCACTCCATGGCCGACTACAACTGGATGGGCTCCCAGTTCTCCACCTTCTCCGTGGTCATCCTGCTGATCGTGTGGCAGTCGGTCCCGTTCGTGGCGATCAACCTGTACGCCGCCACCACCACGATCCCCAAGGAGCTGTACGAGGCCGCGTCCCTGGACGGCGCCGGCGCCTGGCAGAGCTTCGCCTCGGTGACCCTGCCCTTCCTGCGGCCGTTCCTGTACGCCACGACCTTCCTGGAGGTCATCTGGGTGTTCAAGTCGTTCACGCAGCTCTTCGCGATGAACGAGGGCGGCCCCGACCACCTCACCGAGACCCTGCCGATCTACGCCTACGTCGAGGGCGTCGGCAACCAGCACTTCGGGGTCGGCGCGGCGATCTCCTTCCTGACCATCCTGGTCCTGCTCGTCATCACCTCGTACTACCTGCGCATGGTGCTCAAGCAAGAGGAGGACGAGCTGTGAAGCGCTCGCTCTTCGGCCGTATCTGGCCCAACGCGACCGCCGTGGTCCTCTTCGTCGGCTTCGTGTTCCCCGTCTACTGGATGTTCGCGACGGCCTTCAAGCCGACCGGCGACATCATCGCCGAGAACCCGGTGTGGTTCCCGACGAACGTCACCCTCGGCCACTTCAAGAAGGCCGTCGACGCCGACCACTTCTGGACCCTGGTCGCCAACTCCGTCACCGTGACGGTCCTGTCGGTCGTCTTCTCGCTCGTCATCGCCCTGTTCGCGGCCTTCGCCCTGGCCCGGATGCGGTTCCGGGGCCGGCGCGGGCTCATCGTGACGTTCATGCTGGCGCAGATGGCCCCCTGGGAGGTCATGATCATCGCCATCTACATGATCGTCCGGGACAACGACATGCTGGACAGCCTGGTCCCGCTCACCGTCTTCTACACCATGATGGTGCTCCCCCTGACCGTCCTGACGCTGCGCGGGTACGTGGCCGCCGTGCCGAAGGACCTGGAGGAGGCGGCGATGGTCGACGGCTGCACCCGCACGCAGGCCTTCGTCCGGGTCATCTTCCCGCTGCTCGCGCCCGGCCTGATGGCGACCTCGCTGTTCGGGTTCATCACCGCCTGGAACGAGTTCCCGCTCGTCCTGATCCTCAACAAGGACGTCGAGAAGCAGACCCTGCCGCTGTGGCTGTCGCAGTTCCAGACGGCCTTCGGCGACGACTGGGGCGCCACCATGGCCGCCTCGTCCCTGTTCGCGCTGCCCATCCTGATCCTCTTCATCTTCCTGCAACGCAAGGCCGTCAGCGGCCTGACCGACGGCGCCGTGAAGGGATGACACCGCCGATGACCACACTCGCCACCGGCCCGGACACCCTCACCCGGGACGCCCTCGCGGTGCTGCAGCCGGGGTTCGACGGCACCACCGCGCCCGACTGGGTGCGCCGCCGCCTCGGTGAGGGCCTCGCCTCCGTCGCCCTGTTCGGCCGCAACGTCGTCACCGAGGAGCAGGTCACCGCCCTCACCGCCGAACTGCGCGCCGAACGCGACGACCTGCTGGTCGCCATCGACGAGGAGAGCGGCGACGTCACCCGCCTGGACGTGCGCACCGGCTCCTCCTTCCCCGGCAACCACGCCCTCGGCGCCGTCGACGACCCCGGCCTCACCCGGGCCGTCTCCCGCGAACTGGGCCGGCGCCTGGCCGCCTGCGGCGTCAACTTCGACTGGGCGCCGTCCGCCGACGTCAACGCCAACCCCGACAACCCCGTCATCGGGGTGCGCTCCTTCGGCGCGAGCACCGACCTGGTCGCCCGGCACACCGCCGCCTGGGTCGAGGGCCTGCAGTCCACCGGCGTCGCAGCCTGCACCAAGCACTTCCCCGGCCACGGCGACACCAACGTCGACTCCCACCACGCCGTACCCCGCATCGACGTCGACGCCGACACCCTCTACGCCCGCGAACTGCCCCCGTTCCGCGCGGCCATCGCCGCCGGCACCCGGGCGATCATGAGCGCCCACATCCTCGTCCCGGCCCTCGACCCCGACCGGCCGGGCACCCTCTCCCGCCGCATCCTCACCGAGCTGCTGCGCGACGAACTCGGCTACCGGGGCCTGATCGTCACCGACGGCATGGAGATGCGCGCCATTTCCGGCACGTACGGCCTGGAGCACGGCGTCGTCCTCGCGATCGCGGCCGGCGCCGACGCCATCTGCGTGGGCGGCGGACTGTGCGACGAGGGCACCGTGCTGGGACTCAGGGACGCGCTCGTGGCCGCCGTACGCTCCGGCGAACTGCCCGAGGAACGGCTCGCGGACGCGGCGGCCCGGGTGCGGGACCTGGCCGCGTGGACCGCCGGGGCGCGAGCCGCCGCCTCCGCCACCGTGCCCGACCCCGAGGTGGGCCTCGTCGCCGCCCGCCGCGCACTGAGAGTGACCCGGGCCGGCGCCGCCGTACCGGCCGACACACCCGTGTTCGTCGCCCAGTTCGAGCCGGCCCGCAACATCGCCGTCGGCGACCAGACGCCGTGGGGCGTGACCGCCGAGCTGGAGCGGCTGCTGCCCGGCACCGCGTCCGGGTCCTTCACCGGTGAGGGCGGCGGACCGGAGGCCCTCGCCGCCGCCGACGGCCGCCGGATCGTCGCCGTGGTCCGCGACGAACACCGGCACGGCTGGATGCGCTCCGCCCTCGACACCCTGCTCGCCGCCCGCCCCGACACCGTCGTCGTGGAGATGGGCCTGCCGCAGGCCGCCCCGCGCGGCGCCCTGCACATCGCCACCTACGGCGCCGCGCGGGTCTGCGGTGTGGCGGCGGCGGAGGCCGTCGTCGCGGGCTGACCGAAACGGCCACCACCGGCCGCCCGCTTCGTCGCGGGCGGCCCGCTCGACCTTGCTCTTTTCCCGGATCCCAACCGCACCTGCTCGCCCGTGCTGTCCAGAGGAATCGCATGCAAACGCCCCACCCCCACCTCCACCGAGCAGCCTCCACCCGCCCCTACTTCAGCGCCGACGGCGAGACCTACCTCGCCCCGACCCCCCTGCGCCACATCGAGAAGTCCCAGCCCCTCAGGGTGCTGTCGGACGAGGACTTCGCCTTCTGGCAGACCTACGGCTACGTCGTCGTACGGGAGGCCATCACCCCCGGCGAGGCCAAGCAACTCCTCGACTTCGCCTGGCGGTTCCAGGGCCTCGACCCCGACCGCCCCGACACCTGGTACGAGGAACCGGAGTTCCGCTCCGAACTCGACCGGCACCTGTTCATCTACGGCTTCGTCGAGGCCTACCACCACCAGCTCCTCTGGGACAGCCGCCAGACCCGGCGGGTCTACGACGCGTTCGTGGACGTGTGGGACTGCCCGGAGCTGTGGGTCACCCTGGACCGGCTCAACCTCAACCCGCCCAACACACGCACCCGTTCGCGCTCCCTGATCGAGCCCACCGACGAGGGCTTCGACATCGAGCTGCACTGGGACGTCGACACCACCCTCGCCGTCCTCCCGCAGCGCGTCCAGGGCATCATCGCGCTCAACGACACCCGGCCCGAACTCGGCGGCTTCCAGTGCGCCCCCGAGCTCTTCCGCCGCTTCGAGGAATGGCGCGTGGCCCAGCCGCCCGGCCGCGACCCGGTCCGCCCCGGCACCGACCGCGCCGAGTTCCCGGTGATCCGCCCCGACCTCCAGGCCGGCGACCTGCTCATCTTCAACGGGCTGCTGGCGCACGGCGTGGCACCGAACCTCTCTGACAACGCTGTCCGAGCCGTCCAGTACCTGTCGATGATGCCCGCCCTGGAGGAGGCGACCGCCCTGCGCGACTCCCGCGTCCACTCCTGGCGCACCCTCGCGACCCCCGACTGGAACGCCACCCTCCTCGGCGACGCCCGCAAGCCGGAGGCCGACCGCTACGGCCCGGCCACGCTCGACCCGCTCGGCAGAAAACTGCTCGGCCTGGACTCCTGGACCACCGCCGCGGAAGAGGCACAGTGAACCGGATCTGCCTCTGCCTGCCCACCAACCGGGCCTGCTCCGCCACCCTCACCGCACTCCACGACGAGGCCGCCTACGCCGCTCGGCGCTTCGGCGCCGACGTCCAGCTGCTCATCCTCGACTCCTCCGACGCCCGCACCCGCGCCCGGCACGCCCGCGTCGTCGCCGGACTCCACCCGGCGACCGGCGTCACCGTCCACCACCTCGACGAGGACGCCCAGCGCGCCTTCCTGCGCCGGACGATCGAGCGAGCGGGCCTGGCGGAACCCGAGCGCCTCCTGCACCTGATGCTCCCGCCCGCCGTCTCCTACGGCGCCTGCACCAACCGGGCCTTCCTGCTCGCCGCCGCCCTCGGCTGCCACTCGCTGCACCGCAGGGACTCCGACAGCACCTACCAACTGCTCGCAGGACAGCCGGTGTTCCCCGTCCACCACGAGCTGCCCTGGCTGGGCGGTCCGGTCGCCGAGGCCACGGCCGCCGGTCTGCCCACCGACCTCGACCCGGCGCTGCTGGGCCGCCCGGTGTCACTGGCCGGAGCCTCCTTCATCGGCGAACTCTCCGTGGACCTGGGGGAGATACGGCACCTGGACGAGGGCGTGTACCACGACGTCGTCAGCCTCTGGGCGCCCAGCGACTGGTCCGAGGAACGCAAACGGCACCTGGTCGAGGAGTCCTTCACCGGAGCGGGCACGGCAGCCTTCACCGGCGACCGGGCGACCCTCACCGTGGTCGACCCCATGCGCGTCGACATGTGCAACATCGCCTTCGACCGCGCGATCTACGAACGCGTCCCCCTGCCACCCGCCACCGACACCATCGGCAGCGACTACTTCCTCCTCCACCTGGTCCACGACGCCGGCCTGCCCGGCATCCTGCACAACCGCCACATAGAGAACTTCCACACCCCCGAACGCCGCACCGACACCGGCTTCCCGGCCTACCAGCGGCGGTTCGTGAAGTTCCTGCTGTCCATGCTCTACTTCCACCACGTCTACGACCGCATGGCCGCCGAAGGTGCCGGGTTGCTGGACGACCGGCATCGGGTGCGGCCCGACCGGATCGTGGACTTCCTGCGGGAGAGCACCGGCCTGGACCGCACGGAGAACATCTGGCGCCTGGACCGGGTGGACACGGCGTATCGCAAGCTGGGCGGCCGGTACGCGACGTTCGCCGACCAGCTCGCGGCAGAGCGCGAACGGTTATGGGACGAGGCGGAGTCGGACATGGAGGACTTCGCACACCTGGTCGAGGTCTGGCCGGCACTGATCAAAGCAGCCTGCACATGAGCGCCCCGAAGGAGCGCGGGGCCCTGTCTGATATGCGGCTACCGCCGCGCGGGCGCGATCAACCACGGTGGACCCGCCCTCGCACGACGGCACATCCGGGCACGTCCGTAGGCGCACTCGGCACCGCACTCGCCGCAGCCGAATCCGACCGCGTCATCTACGACCTGACCGGCATAGAGCACCAATACGACGCCCTGCTCAACGAGTTGCCCGGCACCCACATCCGCTTCGCCCTCAAGGCCTGCCCCGTCGACGAGGTCCTGCACACCCTCGCAACCCGCGGATCGGGTTTCGACGCGGCAAGCCCTGCTGAAATCACGCAAGCACTACGCACTGGCGCCTCAGCCGACCGCATCCACTACGGCAACACCATCAAGTCCGACCAGGACATAGCCGAAGCCCACCGCCTGGGTGTCCGCACCTTCGCCACCGACAGCGTCGAGGACGTCACCGCCATCGCCGCACACGCCCCAGGGGCACGGGTGTTCTGCCGCCTGGCCACCGGAGGTGACGGCGCCCTGTGGGGCCTGAACCGCAAGTTCGGCTGCGTCCCCGACGACGCCGTCCGCGTGCTGGAGACCGCCCGTGACGCCGGACTCACCCCGGCCGGCCTGTCCGTGCACGTCGGCTCCCAGCAGATGACCGGCGAGGCCTGGCAGCAGGCCCTCGACACCCTCGCCGGGACCCTGTCGGCGCTGGCCGGGCGGGGGATCCTACCGGACCACGTCAACCTCGGTGGCGGCCTGCCCGCGCTCGGCTACCGGGACCGCCACGGCAACCCCCTCGACCCGCCGCTGGACAAGATCTTCACCGTGCTCCGCGAAGGCATGGACCGGCTGCGCGACCTCACCTCCTCCCCGCTCGACTTCGTCATGGAACCGGGCCGCCACCTGGTCGCCGACCACGGTGCCGTGCGCGCCCACGTCTCCCGGCTGACCCGGCGCCGGCAGCCGGACGGAACCGAGGAGCACTGGCTCTACCTGAGCTGCGGCAAGTTCAACGGCCTCTACGAGATGGACCAGGTGACGCACCGCATGGTGTTCCCGGGCCACCTCGGGGCGCGGGAGCACGTCCTCGCCGTCGTCGCCGGCCCCACCTGCGACAGCGACGACGCCTACGGCGCGGGCCGGTATCCGGTGCGCGTGCCGGCGTCCGTCACCTCCGGCGACCCGGTCTGGATCCTCTCCGCCGGCGCCTACGCCACCAGCTACATGACCCAGGGGTTCAACGGCGTCCGCCCGCTGCCCTGCGTGTGCGTCCGCGGCCAGGAAGGACACCACTGACATGACCCACCTGATACGCGGCATCACCGAGGCCGACTGGCCCGAGGTCGTGGCCCTGGAAGCCGAGGCGTACGCGGACACCGCGCTCACCGAGGGGGAGGCCGCACTGCGCGCCCGGGCCGCGGCGGGCACCGGCCTCGTCCTGGACCTCGACGGCCGGATCGCGGGCTATGCACTGGCCCTGCCCTACCCGATGTTCCGCTGCCCCGACCTGACCCGCGCCGAGCACGCCGCCCACTGCTCCACCAACCTGCACCTGCACGACCTCGTCGTCACCGCGCCCCTGCGGCGCAGGGGGCTCGGCAGCCGGATGGCCCGCCACCTGACGGACACGGCCCGCACCCGCGGTTTCCGGACCATGTCCCTGATCGCCGTCGCCGGCAAGGAACCCTTCTGGCGGGCCAACGGCTACCGCGCCCACCACGAGGCGCACGTCCCGGCCGGCTACGGCGCCGGCGCGGTGTACATGTCGGCGCGGGTCGCCGCCGTACGGAAGGCGAGCTGATGCCCACCCCCTCCTTCCCGCGTGCCAAGTGGTCGATCGCGGCGCTGTTCTGCTTCCTCGGCCTCCAGTACGGCACCTGGGTCTCCCGCCTGCCCGCGCTCAAGACCCGGCTGGACCTGGGCTCCGGGGAGGTGGGCCTGCTGCTGATGGTGTGCGGGGCCGGCGCCGCGGCCTCCTTCCCGCTGGTCGCCGTCCTGATGCGGCGTCTCGGCTCCCGGCGGCTGGCCCTGGCCTCCGCCCTCGGCCTGGTCGCCGTACTGGCCGCCCTCTCCGCCGTACCGAACTACCCGCTCGCCCTCCTCGCCGTCTGCGCCGACGGAGTCGCGGTCGGCTGCCTCAACGTCGCCATGAACGCCCAGGGCGCCGCGCTGGAGAGGGCCTACGGCCGCACCGCCATGTCCCAGCTGCACGCCACCTTCAGCGCCGGTCTGCTCGCCGCCGCCCTGCTGAGCTCGGGCGTGACCACGCTGACCGCGTCGGTGCCGGCACATTTCGCCGTGGCCGGGGCGCTGTTGCTGCTGCTGCTCGCCGGCGCCCGCTCCGGGCTGCTGGACCACACCCAGCCGGGCACGCCGGGCGAGCCGAAGCGGAACCGGCGCCCGGTCCTGCCCTCCTGGACGACTCTGCTGATGGGCTGCGCCATGGCCTTCGGCACCATCACCGAGGGCGCGATGAACGACTGGTCGACGCTCTACCTGAAGGACGTCGTCAAGGCCTCGGCGTCCGTGGCGCCGCTGGGCATCGCGGTCGTCTCCGTGATGATGCTGCTGGCCCGCCTGAGCGCGGACCGCTGGCGCAGTCGCTGGGGCGACGGCCGGGTGGTACGGGCCGGCAGCGCGGTGGCCGCCGCCGGCCTGGCCCTCGCCCTGCTCGCCGGCGGGCTGGTCCCGACCCTCCTCGGCTTCGCCTGCGTCGGCCTCGGCGCGGCCGCCGTCACCCCGTGCGTCTACGTCGCCGCCGCCGGCCGCGGCTCGGACGCCCTGGCCCTGGTCGCCGCGATGGGCACCACGGGCCTGCTGGCGGGCCCGGCCCTGATCGGCTTCGTCGCGAGCACCACGAGCCTGACCCTCGGCATGGCGACCGTCGCCGCGTCGGCCCTGATCGTGACACTGACCGCGTTCCGCATCCCCTGGCCCGGCCACCGCACCCCGGCACCCGCGGCCGAACCCCGGCCTTCGTTCAGCGGTCCGTGAGGATCTCCAGGTCGTCCACGTGCCGGCACATCTCCGCGCCGGCCGGGGTGCGTGCACCCGGCCGGCGTGTGGGAAATCGTCACCGCAGGCGTCCTCGGCGGCAGGAATCTTCCATCTCCCCGCTCCGGCTGGAGGCCCCGGACCCGTCCCTCCACGCTGACTCGTGGTCGGACTCGATGCCCTCACCCCAGGGGATCGGGTCGGCGCGTCGACAACGGTGGAGAGGAACCCCGATGACTGCTGAGCATGTGCTTGCGCCGACTCCCGCGACGGCGTACCGATGGCGGTGGCCGGCGCTCACCGCCCTGCTGCTCGGTGAGGCGATGAACCTGTGGGACACGACCATCGTGCAGGTCGCCGCACCGGCGATCCACGCCGATCTGGGCGGATCGGTGTCCGGCATCCAGTGGTTCACGACCGCCTACACCCTGCCGTTCGCGGTGCTGCTGATCACCGGTGGCCGGCTGGGCGACATCGCCGGCCGACGACGGCTGTTCGTCGTCGGCGTCACGGGATTCATGCTCGCGTCCACCGCCTGCGCCCTGGCACCCACGGTGGGACTGCTGATCGCCTTCCGTGCGGTGCAGGGAGCGGCGGCGGCCGTGATCATTCCCCAGACCATCGGTCTCATCAAAGCCATGTTCTCCGGTGACGAGATGTCCAAGGCCCTGGGCAGCATCGGCCCGGTGATGGGCCTGGCGGCCGTCTGCGGTCCGGTGCTCGGCGGTGTCCTGACGCATGCCGACCTGTTCGGCTCGTCGTGGCGCGCGACATTCCTGGTCAACGTGCCCGTCTCCCTGGTCGTGCTGGCCCTGGCCCCCAAACTGCTGGAGAACCGCGCTCCCCAGCGGCCCGCTCTCGATCTCACCGGCACGCTCCTGGCCGCGATCGGAGTCGGGCTCGTCGTCTACCCCCTCGTCGGTGCCGACATCGCCGCGATGTCCGCGTGGAGCCGGGGTGCCGTCGTGGCCGGTCCGCTCGTGATGGTCGTGTTCGCGCTGCACCAGCGCCGCGTCGCCGCCGCCGGCCGGAGCCCGGTGGTGGAGCCGAGCCTGTTCGCGCACCGGGGTTTCCCGGCCGCGCTGGTGACGTCGGCATCGTTCTTCGCGGTGACCAACGGCCTGATGACGGTCGTCGTGCTGCAGCTCCAGCTGGGGCTCGGCACCGATGTGCTCGACGCGGGGCTGACCCTCGCGCCCTGGTCGGTGGGCCTGGCCGTGGCCTCCTGGGTGGCCGGCGCCCATCTGGTCCGGCGCCACGGGCACCGCGTGATGTCCCTGGGCCTCGCCGTACTCCTGCTCGGAGCACTGGCCGCCATCGCCGTCTACCACGAGGCGGACCCCACGTCCTACCCCGAGCCGCTGCTGATCGCGCTGGGCGTGGCGGGTCTGGGAGTCGGGCTCTTCAGCCCGGCCTTCTTCACCATCGCCCTGAAGCCGCTGCGGCCGCAGGAGACCGGGTCGGCCGCCGGCCTGCTGAACGCCGTGCAGCAGTTGGGCGCCACGCTCGGGGTCGCCGTCCTGGGCAGCGTCTACCTCGACAGCGCGGAGCCCGGCGGCCCATCGGCCGCGCTGCACGCGGTCCAGGCCGCCTTCTGGGTTGCCGTCGCGCTGGTGGTGGTCAGCTTCGTCACCAGCAGGTCGATGCTCGCCAAGGACGCCCCGGACAAGGCCGGGGCACAGCGCTGATCGAGCCACGCTCCCGAGCGGTCCCTGCGGCGGCCTCGCGCTCGCCGCACCGGCGTGCGCGAGCACTCCACCGCTTCACAGCCGCACGCGCGAAGCCGGAACAGCCCGTCGGATACGGGCGAGGTCGGTGAGCACCGGGCTCGCCGCCTTGACGTTCCGCAGCACCGGGCTGGTCTCCAGGGTATGGATCGCGTCGAGGGAGCCGAGCCGCCGGGTGAGGTAACGGTGCAGGTCGGCGGGGTCGCTGCACAGCGCCTGGGCCACCAGGTTGGTGGGGCCCGTGGTCGCGGCGACGAAGGCGAGTTCGTCATGGCCCGCCAGGGCCGTCGCCACGTGATCCAGGTGCGCGGGGCTCACCGACATCCACAGAAGTGCCCTGGTGTTGGCGCCGAACAGCCCGGTGTCGACCTCCACGTCGAAGAAGAGGGCGCCGCCCGCCCGCAGATCGGCCAGGCGGCGCGCGACGGTGACGGGGGACCAGCCGGTCGCCTGGGCGAGTTCCGCGTGACTGGCACGCCCGTCCTTCTGCAGTGCGACCAGCAAATCGGCGTCCGCGTCGGTCAGTTGACGCGGCACGGGGACATGTCCGGTGCCGGTGGCCTCGTTCGACCGCAGCATGCGCTGCTGCTCCTCGTCGAGGGTGTTCGCGCTCCGGCGCCAGTTCGTGGGACCTCCGAGGTACATGTGCAGCAGGCAGTGGGCGGACACGGCCGTGACCGTGTTGGTGCGCGGGATGTCGCGCAGCAGCAGGGAGCTGCCGGCGGCGCCGTTCGGGGCGTGGATGATCGCGACGATGTCGGTGCCGCCGGAGGTGAGTTTGACCCACGACGTGTCCGGCCGACGGGCCAGGGCGTGCGCGAGGTCCTCTGCGGAGCCCGCCGCGGCGGTCATTCTGACGAGCCACTGTGTCCGACCGGCTCGGTGGGGGTCCGCGAGCCCGACGACACGCAGCGACGCCTCCTCCCGCAGCCGTCGGTAGCGGCGGGCGATCGTCTGGGACGACACGCCGAGTGCGGCAGCGATCCGGCTGAACGGCGCGCGGCCGGCCACGTGCAGCGCGTGGATCAGGGCACGGTCCAGGTCGTCGAGCATGCACCCATCCTTCAGTGGGGGCCGGCCCCGGGCACAGGTGCCGCCGCCCCCTCCCGCCGTCACATGGCGCGGGTCGGTCGGGGTGCGGCGGCGTTCCCTCGGCAACCGGTCAGATGTCCCGGAAGATCTCGATCTGCGCCCCGATGGAGTTCAGCCGCTCGGCGAGGTCCTCGTAACCCCGGTTGATGACATACACGTTGCGCAGCACGGACGTGCCCTCGGCCGCCATCATCGCCAGCAGGACGACCACGGCGGGGCGCAGGGCCGGCGGGCACATCATCTCGGCGGCGCGCCAGCGGGTGGGGCCCTCGACCAGGACCCGGTGCGGGTCGAGGAGCTGGAGGCGGCCGCCGAGGCGGTTGAGGTCCGTGAGGTAGATCGCGCGGTTGTCGTAGACCCAGTCGTGGATCAGCGTCTTGCCCTGCGCGGCGGCCGCGATCGCCGCGAAGAACGGGACGTTGTCGATGTTCAGGCCCGGGAAGGGCATGGGGTGGATCTTGTCGATCGGGGCTTCGAGCTTGGAGGGGCGGACCGTCAGGTCGATCAGGCGGGTGCGGCCGTTGTCCGCGAAGTACTCGGGCGACCGGTCGTGGTCGAGGCCCATCTCCTCCAGGACCGCCAGCTCGATCTCCAGGAACTCGATGGGGACCCGGCGCACCGTCAGTTCCGACTCCGTGACGACGGCGGCGGCCAGCAGGCTCATCGCCTCGACCGGGTCCTCGGAGGGGGAGTAGTCCACGTCGACGTCGATGTTCGGCACGCCGTGCACGGTCAGCGTGGTGGTGCCGATGCCCTCGACCTTGACGCCCAGGGCCTCCAGGAAGAAGCACAGGTCCTGGACCATGTAGTTGGAGGAGGCGTTGCGGATGACGGTCACGCCGTCGTGCCGGGCGGCGGCCAGCAGCGCGTTCTCGGTCACGGTGTCGCCGCGCTCGGTCAGCACGATCGGACGGTCGGGGCGGACCGTGCGGTCGACCTGCGCGTGGTACTGGCCCTCGGTGGCCGCGATGTCCAGGCCGAACCGGCGCAGCGCGATCATGTGCGGCTCGATGGTCCGGGTGCCGAGGTCGCAGCCGCCGGCGTACGGCAGTTTGAAGTGGTCCATGCGGTGCAGCAGCGGGCCGAAGAACATGATGATCGAGCGGGTGCGCACGGCGGCCTCCGCGTCGATCGCCGCCATCTCCAGCTCGCCCGGTGGCACCAGTTCCAGGTCGACGCCGTCGTTGATCCAGCGGGTGCGCACGCCGATGGAGTTGAGGACCTCCAGCAGGCGGTACACCTCCTCGATCCGCGCGACGCGGCGCAGCACCGTGCGTCCCTTGTTGAGCAGCGAGGCGCACAGCAGCGCCACGCAGGCGTTCTTGCTCGTCTTGACGTCGATGGCGCCGGACAGACGGCGACCGCCGACCACGCGCAGATGCATCGGGCCCGCGTACCCCAGCGACACGATCTCGCTGTCCAGGGCTTCTCCTATGCGGGCGATCATCTCAAGGCTGATGTTCTGGTTCCCGCGCTCGATGCGGTTGACCGCGCTCTGACTGGTGCCGAGCGCCTCCGCGAGCTGCGTTTGTGTCCAGCCTCGGTGTTGCCGGGCGTCACGGATGAGCTTGCCGATGCGTACGAGGTAGTCGTCTGCCATGTGGTTGAGGTTATCTCAGATATGAGATGGCGCCCGCCGAGGGGTCCATTCGGGTGACGGCGCGTCAGTGGCCTGCGGAGACGCGGTGCTACGCCCCATTCATGGTGAGTGCCCGGTATCTCCCCTACCCTCCATGCAGGGGGCGAATCCAGCGTGTGGCCCCGTCGCCTCATATCGCGCCACCGGCCCGGCGGGGTGTCCGGGCATGACCATCCGGCCCCCATGTACTAGTGTTATCTCGACATCGAGATATCTGCCAGGTGCACCGCAGCCGCCACCCACTAAGGGTTACCTAACTTAGCCTTACCTTAGCGGATCGGCCAGACCGGCGTGGCGGCAGGATTGACGGTGGTACGCGCACATCAATGAAGGAGACTGTCGTGTCGGCGAACAGCTTCGACGCCCGCAGCACGCTGCAGGTGGGCGACGAGTCGTACGAGATCTTCCGGCTGGACAAGGTGGAGGGCTCGGCCCGCCTGCCGTACAGCCTCAAGGTCCTGCTGGAGAACCTGCTCCGCACGGAGGACGGCGCGAACATCACCGCCGACCACATCCGCGCCCTCGGCAACTGGGACTCCCAGGCCCAGCCCAGCCAGGAGATCCAGTTCACGCCGGCCCGCGTGATCATGCAGGACTTCACCGGCGTGCCCTGTGTCGTGGACCTCGCGACCATGCGTGAGGCCGTGAAGGAGCTCGGCGGCGACCCCGCCAAGATCAACCCGCTGGCGCCGGCCGAGCTGGTCATCGACCACTCCGTCATCGCCGACAAGTTCGGCACCAACGACGCCTTCAAGCAGAACGTCGAGCTGGAGTACGGCCGCAACAAGGAGCGCTACCAGTTCCTGCGCTGGGGCCAGACCGCCTTCGACGAGTTCAAGGTCGTCCCGCCCGGCACCGGCATCGTCCACCAGGTGAACATCGAGCACCTGGCCCGTGTCGTGATGGTCCGCGACGGCAAGGCCTACCCGGACACCCTGGTCGGCACCGACTCGCACACCACGATGGTCAACGGCCTCGGCGTCCTCGGCTGGGGCGTCGGCGGCATCGAGGCCGAGGCCGCCATGCTCGGCCAGCCGGTCTCCATGCTCATCCCGCGCGTCGTCGGCTTCAAGCTGACCGGTGAGCTGCCCACCGGCACCACCGCCACCGACCTCGTGCTCACCATCACCGAGATGCTGCGCAAGCACGGCGTGGTCGGCAAGTTCGTGGAGTTCTACGGCGAGGGTGTCGCCGCCACCTCCCTCGCGAACCGCGCCACCATCGGCAACATGTCCCCGGAGTTCGGCTCCACCGCCGCGATCTTCCCGATCGACGACGAGACCCTGAACTACCTGCGCCTGACCGGCCGCTCCGAGCAGCAGGTCGCGCTGGTCGAGGCCTACGCCAAGCAGCAGGGCCTCTGGCTGGACCCGAAGGCCGAGCCGGACTTCTCCGAGAAGCTCGAGCTGGACCTGTCCACGGTCGTCCCGTCCATCGCCGGCCCGAAGCGCCCGCAGGACCGCATCGTCCTCGCGAACGCCGCCGAGCAGTTCAAGCTGGACGTCCGCAACTACGTGGACGACATCGACGAGGCGGGCAAGGAGTCCTTCCCGGCCTCCGACGCCCCGGCCGTCCACCCCAACGGCTTCCCGTCCAACCCGGTCCCGGTCACCGCCCCCGACGGCACGACCTACGAGCTGGACCACGGTGCGGTGACGGTCGCGGCCATCACCTCCTGCACCAACACCTCCAACCCGTACGTCATGATCGGCGCCGCCCTGGTCGCCAAGAAGGCGGTCGAGAAGGGCCTGACCCGCAAGCCCTGGGTCAAGTCCACCCTCGCCCCGGGTTCGAAGGTCGTCACCGACTACTTCGAGAAGGCCGGCCTCACCCCGTACCTGGACAAGCTGGGCTTCAACCTCGTCGGTTACGGCTGCACCACCTGCATCGGCAACTCCGGCCCGCTGCCGGAGGAGGTCTCCAAGGCCGTCAACGACCACGACCTCGCGGTCACCTCGGTCCTGTCCGGCAACCGGAACTTCGAGGGCCGGATCAACCCCGACGTCAAGATGAACTACCTGGCGTCCCCGCCGCTGGTCGTCGCGTACGCCATCGCGGGCTCCATGAAGGTGGACATCACCCGTGACGCCCTGGGCACCGACCAGGACGGCAACCCGGTCTACCTGAAGGACATCTGGCCGACCGAGGCCGAGGTCAACGACGTCGTCGCGAGCGCCATCGGCGAGGACATGTTCTCCAAGTCCTACCAGGACGTCTTCGCCGGCGACGCCCAGTGGCAGTCGCTCCCGGTCCCGACCGGCAACACCTTCGAGTGGGACCCGCAGTCCACCTACGTCCGCAAGCCCCCGTACTTCGAGGGCATGGGCATGGAGCCGGCCCCGGTCGAGGACATCGCCGGCGCCCGCGTGCTCGCCAAGCTCGGCGACTCGGTCACCACCGACCACATCTCCCCGGCCGGTGCCATCAAGGCCGACACCCCGGCCGGTCAGTACCTCACGGAGCACGGCGTCGAGCGCCGCGACTTCAACAGCTACGGCTCCCGCCGCGGCAACCACGAGGTCATGATCCGCGGTACGTTCGCCAACATCCGCCTGCGCAACCAGATCGCGCCGGGCACCGAGGGCGGCTACACCCGCGACTTCACCCAGGACGGCGGTCCGGTGTCGTTCATCTACGACGCCTCCCGCAACTACATCGAGCAGGGCATCCCGCTGGTCGTCCTGGCCGGCAAGGAGTACGGCTCCGGTTCGTCCCGCGACTGGGCCGCCAAGGGCACCGCGCTGCTCGGCGTCAAGGCCGTCATCGCCGAGTCGTACGAGCGCATCCACCGCTCGAACCTCATCGGCATGGGCGTCCTGCCGCTGCAGTTCCCGGAGGGCGCCTCCGCCGCCTCCCTCGGCCTGACCGGTGAGGAGACCTTCTCCATCTCCGGCGTGACCGAGCTGAACGACGGCACCACGCCGCGCACGGTCAAGGTCACCACCGACACCGGTGTCGAGTTCGACGCGGTCGTCCGCATCGACACCCCCGGTGAGGCCGACTACTACCGCAACGGCGGCATCATGCAGTACGTGCTGCGCAACCTGATCCGCAAGTAAGCGGACCCGGCACAGCGGTTCAGGGCCGCATCCCCGGCACCGGGGGTGCGGCCCTTCGCCGTCCGTCCCCGGACCGGCACAGCGTTCTCACCGCCACCCTCGTCAGCGTGTGCGCCGCGCTCACACTGACCACCGACCTCGCTCAACGCGCCCATCCCATGGGCGAGTCGGACGGACGACTGACCGAGGCCCGCCGAGCACGGACCGACCGGCCCAGCCGACCTCGCCTTCCTCGGCACCGGAGGCCACCCGTCGGGGCCGCCCGGTTCGACTCCGGCGGGCTCACCTCGGCCGCCGCGGTCGTCGGCCGGAACAAGGGCCCTCGCCCGCTCAGCGCGCCGCTCTCGGCGGCGTCCCCGGCGACGGCGCGGCCCGCACCCGCACGGTCCCGGGACTCGGCATCTACCGCGTCACCGTCCTCGACGGGAGCGGCATCCGCGTTCTGGCCGGCCTGTGCGTGGACGGCGTACGGCACACGCTCGACGGACCGGTCCGCTGGGCCGGGACGAGGGCTCTTGCCCGCTCAGCGCGCCGGTCTCGGCGGCGTTCCCGGCGACGGCGCGGCCCGCACCCGCACGGTCCCGGGACTCGGCATCTACCGCGTCACCGTCCTCGACGGGAGCGGCATCCGCGTTCTGGCCGGCCTGTGCGTGGACGGCGTACGGCACACGCTCGACGGACCGGTCCGCTGGGCCGGGACGAGGGCTCTTGCCCGCTCAGCGCGCCGGTCTCGGCGGCGTTCCCGGCGACGGCGCGGCCCGCACCTGCACGGTCCCGGGACTCGGCGCCTGCCGCGTCACCGTCCTCGGCGCGAGCGGCATCCGCGTTCTGGCCGGCCTGTGCGTGGACGGCGTACGGCACACGCTCGGCGGACCGGTCCGCGTCGATGCCGCGGCCATGACCCCGCCCGGCCGCGCCCTACGGCAGCGCCTGCTCCGCCCAGATCACCTTGCCCTGAGGGCTGTACCGGACGCCCCAGCGCTCGGTCATCTGCGACACCAGGAACAGTCCCCGGCCGCCCTCGTCGGTGGTCGCCGCGTAGCGCAGATGCGGCGAGGTGTTGCTTCCGTCGGCCACCTCGCAGATCAGGGTGCGGTCACGGATCAGCCGCACCCGGATCGGGGCGCCGCCGTAGCGGATGGCGTTGGTGATCAGCTCGCTGAGCACGAGTTCCGTGGCGAAGCCCAGCTCGGCCAGGCCCCACTCGTCCAGTTTCGCGGAGACGGCCAGGCGCATGTCCGACACGGCCGCCGGATCGGCGGGCACGTCCCACTCGGCGACCTGGCCGGGCGTCAGCGTATGGGTGCGCGCGACGAGCAGCGCGACGTCGTCCGTGGGCCGCCCGGGCAGCAGCTCGTCCAGCACCGCCTGGCAGCTGGCGTCCGGTGTCCGGCCGGGATGGCCGGCCAGCGCCTGCCCCAGCAGCTCCATGCCGACGTCCAGGTCCCGGGCGCGGTCCTCGATGAGACCGTCGGTGTACAGCACGAGCTCGGTGCCCTCGGCCAGCTCGAACTCCGCCGTTTGGAACGGCATGCCCCCGATGCCGAGCGGAGGCCCGGCCGGCACGTCGGCGAAGGTGACGCTGCCGTCGGGGTGGACCAGTGCCGGCGCCAGGTGCCCCGCCCGCGCCATGGTGCAGCGGCGCGTCACCGGGTCGTAGATCGCGTACAGACACGTGGCACCCGCGATCTCCCCGGCCGCCTCCGCGTCGGCCTCGTCCTGGTCGATGCGGCCGACCAGGTCGTCCAGGTGGCCCAGCAGCTCGTCGGGCGGCAGGTCGAGGGTGGAGAAGTTGTGGACCGCGGTGCGCAGCCGTCCCATGGTGGCGGCCGCGTGCAGGCCGTGGCCGACCACGTCACCGACGACGAGCGCCACCCGGCTGCCCGGCAGCGGGATCACGTCGAACCAGTCCCCGCTCACCCCCGACTGCGCGGGCAGATAGCGGTATCCGACGTCGAGGGCGCTCTGCTCGGGCAGAGCCCGCGGCAGCAGGCTGCGCTGCAGGGTGACCGCCAGCGCGTGCTCACGGGCGTAGCGGCGGGCGTTGTCGATGCTCACGGCGGCGCGCGCCACCAGCTCCTCCGCCAGCGACAGGTCCTCCTGGTCGAAGGGGTCCCGCTTGGCCCGGTAGAAGTTCGCCATGCCCAGCACGACACCGCGGGCCCGGATCGGGGCGACGATGAGGGACTGGATGCCGTAGTCGAGGATCTCCCTGGTGCGCTGCGGATCCTGGGCCTGCCAGTCGTCGGCGGTGGACAGGTCGGTCACCAGCTCCGAGCGGCCGCTGCCGTACCCCCGGGCCTGGGGTGTGAACGGCAGGAAGTCGATCAGCCGGTCCTTCTCGTAGAGCGGGTGGTCGTCCCGGACGCCGTGGACGGCGATGCGCCGCATGTCCGTGGCGGTGGCGGCCGGCTCCTCGCCGTGCAGCACGGCGTCGGCCAGGTCCACGGTGACGTAGTCGGCGAAGCGCGGCACGGCGACCCGCGCCAGCTCGCTCCCGGTGCGCTCCACGTCCAGGGTGGTGCCCACGCCCAGACCGGCGTCGTACAGCAGTTTGAGCCGCTCCTTGGCGACCTCCGCCCGTCCGGACAGCGCCTGCAGCTCGGTGGTGTCGCGGAGGGTCACCACGGTGCCGCTGGGGCATCCGGCCCGGTCGGTGGGCCGGATGTTGACCGCCAGCAGCCGGTCCCCGGCGAACAGCACCTCGTCGGTGGCCTCGCGCCCGGACAGTAGGAGGTCCACGAAGTCGGGATCGAGGCCCGCGAGCCCGGCCACGTGTGCTCCCTCGGCCTCGGCGGGCAGCTCCAGCAGCCGTCTGGCCTCGTCGTTGATCAGCAGCAGCCGCCCGTCGGCGCCGACGATGAGCACTCCCTCCCGCACCGAGTGCAGCACCGTGTCGTGGTGCTCGTACATGCGGGTCATCTCGTCCGGGGCCAGGCTGTGGGTCTGCCGTCGCAGCCGCCTGCCCACCAGTGCCGTGCCCCCGGTCGACACCACCAGCGCCGCGGCCCCGGCGGCCAGGATGAGCGGCAGCTGCCGGTTGACCTCGTGGGTGACGTTCTTGACCTTCATCCCGGCGGAGACGAGAGCGACCACCTTGCCGTGGGTGTCGTCGATCGGCACGGTCGCCTGTTCCTCGTGGCCCAGCGGGCCGTGCACGCTCTCCGTGTAGACCTTGCCGGCCAGCGACGGGCCGATCCGGCCCACGAACCGCTTTCCGATCTTGCTGGGAATCGGGTGGGTGTAACGGATGCCGTGGGTGTCCATGACGACGATGAAGTCGACACCGGCGGACTTGCGCCCCGCCTCGGTGAGCGGCTGCAGGATCTTGGACGGGTTGGGCTTACTCAGCGCCTGCAGGACGCCGGGGGAGTGCGCGAAGGTCTGGGCGACGGCGATGGACCGCCGCCGGGCCTCGGTGCCGGTGTCCCGTTCCGACTGCAGGACCAGGGCGAGTACGGCGCTGAGCACGAGTGCCGCGACCAGCGCCACCTGCAGGACGAAGACCTGCCCGGCGACGCTCCTCGGGCTTTTGCCGATCACAGACCGCCAGGAGTGACGCCTGAGTCGGTCACTGATGTCCGACATGCGGCCTTTGTAGCACCGGGTTCACCCCGTGGCTATGCCTCGTCCACGAGCTGGACGTCCGCTCCGTCCCGATCGACGTGCATCGTCCCTGGTTGCGAGCGTGAGGGCGGGGCCGGAGATCAGTTCGAGAATCCGGCGCGCGCGCCGCGAACCGCTCTGGGCGGACCCGGTGTTCAGGTCCACCGGGTCCGCGAGCCGGGCGGGTGAGGGGAGTGCGGGAAACCCGCCCGGATGGTGCTGGCCTGTGAGGCGCGCTGAGCGCGCGACAACGTTGTCTATGGTCTGTACATGACTCTACCGCCTCAACCGACAACGATGTCAACCCACTTGGGGTAGCCCGTCCGGGTGGTCCCCGGCGTGTGCCTACCGGGGCGTACGCGGTCTTCCGTGGTACCGCTGGGCCGCGTTAGTGTCCCTGCGGCTTGTGCGACCTGTGGTGCGCGACCCGTCCGTAAGGAGGAGGGGCCGCGTCATGCGTTTCCGCCCCGTGTCCCTGTTTCTCGCCGCGCTTCTCACCACCGGCGCCGTCACCCCCGCCCTCGCGGCGACCACCGCACCTCCCGGCCTCGTCGAGGATCCCACCGCGTACGTCGGCCCCCTGATCGGCACCCGGAACGGCGGCGATGTCTTCCCGGGCGCCGTCGTGCCCTTCGGCATGCTCTCCTGGAGCCCCGAGAACACCGGAGGGGACGCCACCAGAACCGCCGCCCCCGGCGGCTACCAGTACGACGCCACCCGCATCCGGGGCTTCAGCCTCACCCACATGTCCGGCACCGGCTGCGCCGGCGGCAGCGGCGACATCCCCTTCTTCCCCTACACCGGCGAGGTCACCTCCTCCCCGGCGAGCGACACCAGGGACGCCGTCTACGCCTCCGACTTCGCCCACGCCGACGAGACCGCCGAGCCCGGCCACTACAAGGTCGGCCTCGCCTCCGGGGTCACCGCCGACCTCACCGCCACCGCACGCACCGGCTCGGCCCGCTTCACCTTCCCGGCCGGCAAGCCGGCCTCACTGCTGGTGCGCACCGCCAACTCCGAGCTCGGCTCGCAGGACTCCACCGTCACCATCGACCCCGGGAGCCGGACGATCTCCGGTTCCGTCACCTCCGGCGACTTCTGCGGCTACCTCGATCCGGAAGGACAGCGCGCCTACTACACCCTGTACTTCACCGCCCGCTTCGACCGCGCCTTCCGGAGCACGGGCACCTGGCAGGACGACAAGCTGAACCCCGGCTCCCGCACCGCCTCCGGCGGCACCGGCGGCTTCACGCACGGCGGGCGGCCCGTCGCGGGCAAGGGCGCCGGCGGATACGTCGAGTTCGCGCCCGGCACCGGACCGGTGAACGTCAAGGTCGGCATCTCCTACGTCGGCCGTGAGGCCGCCGAGGCCAACCTCGCCGCCGAGAACCCGCCCGGCCGCTCCTTCGCCGCGGTCGAGGGCGCGGCCCGCCGGGCCTGGCGCGAGCGGCTCGGCGCGATCCGCGTCGGCGGCGGCACGGACGCCGACCGCACCACCTTCTACACCGCGCTGTACCACGCGCTGCTGCACCCCAACGTCATCAGCGACGCCGACGGCCGGTACCGCGGCAGCGACGGTGAGGTGCACCCGGTGGCCCACGGCCATCGGGCCCAGTACGGCACCTTCTCCGGCTGGGACGTCTACCGCGACCAGGTGCAGCTGCTCACCCTGCTCGACCCGCGCACCGGCTCCGACATCGCCCAGTCGCTGTACGAGCTGGCCCGGCAGAACGGCGGCACCTGGGACCGCTGGCTGCACGGCGCGAGCGGCACCCATGTCATGAACGGCGACCCTTCGCCGACCGCCCTGGCCGGCATCCGCGCCTTCGGCGGCACCGGCTTCGACCTGCGCGGCGCGCTGCACTCGCTGGCCCGGGCGGCCACCGTCCCGACCGCGCAGGACCTGTCCGCGGCGGGCAGACCGGTGCTGTCCGTCGGCCAGCGCCCCTCGCTGGACAGGTACCTCGACCTGCACTACATGCCGAGCGTCTCCAACGCCTGGGGCGGCGCCGCCGAGACCCTGGAGATGTCCACGGCGGACTTCTCGATCTCCCAGCTCGCCGCCGCGGCAGGGGAGAAGGACACCTCCGCCGCCTTCCAGCGCCGGGCCCAGTGGTGGCAGAACACCTTCGACATCGCCGCCGACCCTCCCCCAGTCTCGAATCCGCTCGACCGGGGGGACCCCCATGGCGGCTACATCGCCAACCGCAAGGCCGACGGCAGCTGGGTCACCGGCTTCGCCCCGGACACCGGCAACGGCTTCGTGGAGGGCACGGCCGCCCAGTACACCTGGATGGTCCCGCACGACCCGGCGGGCCTGTTCGCCGCGCTCGGCGGCCGGAACAGGGCGCTCGCCCGGCTCGACGACTTCTTCCACGACACCGACGGCGGCTGGGCCCTCACCGGCCACGGCGGCACCAAGTCCGAGCTGGACAACGAGCCGTCGATCAACGTCCCCTACCTGTACGACTACGCGGGCGCCCCGTACAAGGCACAGGAGACCGTACGGGCCGCCATGCGGCAGCTGTGGTCGACCGCGCCCGGCGGCATCCCGGGCAACGACGACCTCGGCGCGATGTCGGCGTGGTACGTCTTCTCGGCCCTCGGCATGTATCCACAGGTGCCCTCCCGTGCCGAACTGGTCCTCGCCTCACCGCTGTTCGAACGCGTGGAGATCGGCAGGCCGCAGGGCAACGACATCTCCATCCGCGCGACCGGAGCGGCGCCCGACGCGCCGTACGTCCAGTCCCTGAAGGTCGACGGCCGCAGCAGCGACCGCCCGTGGCTGCCCGCGTCCTTCGTCCGGGACGGCGGAACCCTGGACTACACCCTCTCCCGCACCCCGAACCGGACCTGGGGCAGTGACCCGGTCTCCGCCCCGCCGTCCTTCCGCGAGGGCGAGCAGCCGTACCAGATCGGCGTCGGCCCCACCGCCGCCACGCTCGCCCCCGGTGACAGCGCGAAGACCGTCGTCCGCGCGCTGTCCCTGAACGGCGGCACCGGTCCCGAGGTGCGCTTCCGGGTGGACACCCCGGCCGGCGTCACGGCCGCGCCCGCCGAGGGCACGGTCACCGACGGCGTCCAGGTGATCACCCTCACCGCCGCGAAGGACGCCGCACAGGGCTTCGCCGACGTCAAGATCACGGTGACCTCGGGCGACATCTCCTACCGGCAGCCGGTCGCCCTCACCGTGGCCGCGCCCGGCACCCTCCTCGCCGCCTACGACAACACCGGCATCTCCGACGACACGGGCGACCACGACGAGGCCGACTACGACGGCGGCGGCTGGAGCTACTCCCGCCAGGCCCTCGCGGCGGCCGGCCTGACGGCGGGCGGGCAGGGCACGGTCGACGGCCTCGCCTTCACCTGGCCGGGCTCACCGGACGGCCGCCCGGACAACGCCTCGGGATCCGGCCGGACCATCCAACTCGACACCCCGGCAAGCAAGTTGTCCTTCATCGGGAGCGCGGTCAACGGCAACCAGCAGACCAGGGCGACCGTCACCTACACCGACGGCACCACCGACACCGTCGACCTCTCCTTCACCGACTGGACCGTCGGCGGCGGAGGCGGCGGCGTCCAGTACGGCAACGAGGTCGTCGCCAGGACCCCGTACCGCAATGTCGCGGGCGCCGACAAGGACCCGGTGGCGACCTACGTCTTCGCCACCCGGCCCTTCACCGCGCCGGACGGGAGGACCATCGCGAGCGTGCGGCTCCCGCAGAACGGCGACCTGCACGTGTTCACCCTGGCCACCGGCTGACCGACCGCACGACAAGGGGGCGGACCCGAACGGGCCCGCCCCCTTTCCCGTGTCCGGGTCAGGCCAGCAGCTCCACCTCCGCCAGCGTGGACTCGCCGTCCAGGACCAGCCGGTACTTCGTGTACGTGCCCGGCGCGGCGATGGTGAACGCCCTGGTCTGGCGGTCCCAGGTGAACGACTCGCCGGAGCGGTGGTCCAGGGTCTGCCAGGTGGTGCCGTCCGTGGAGCCCTGCAGGGTCCAGCCGGTCGGCGCCCTGGTGTGGTCCGCCGAGGAGGTCAGCGTGTACTGGACGGGCCTCACGGCCCCGTCCACCGGCAGATCCACCGAGGTGACCGTGGCGTCCGTCGCCGAGGTGTCGTCGAACAGCGCGCCGTCACCCTTCAGGACGTCCGAGCGGGGCGCCGGCACCTTGTCGTCCTGGGTGACGGAGGCCGGGGCCGCGTTCTTGCCCGTGCCCCACACGGACGGCTTGGCGCCCATGGAGAACTCCAGCACCCCGCCCTTGGACAGCAGCGAGTGGGGCAGCGAAGTCGACGTCCAGGGGCGGCCGTTGAACGTCACGCCCTGGATGTAGACGTTCCTTGCGCTGTTGGCGGGCGCCTTGACCACCAGGTCGCGGCCGTTCTCCAGGTGCACGGTGACCTTCTTGAACAGCGGGGAGCCGATGGCGTACTCGCCGCTGCCCATGACCAGCGGATAGAAGCCGAGCGCGGAGAACAGGTACCAGCCCGACTGCTCGCCGTTGTCCTCGTCGCCGTGGTAGCCCTGCCCGATCTCGCTGCCGGTGTAGAGCCGGGAGAGGATCTCCCGGACCGTCGCCTGCGTCTTCCAGGGCTCGCCGGCCGCGTCGTACATGTACGACACGTGGTGGGCGACCTGGTTGGACTGCCCGAGCATGCCCATCCGCACGTCCCGTGCCTCGGTCATCTCGTGGATGACACCGCCGTAGGAGCCGACGTAGTCAGGGGAGGCGGTCTCCGGGGTGGAGAAGAACGCGTCCAGCTTGTCGGCGAGAGCCTGCCGGCCGCCGTAGAGGTTGGCCAGGCCCCGGCTGTCCTGCGGGACGCTGAAGGCGTACCCCCAGCCGTTCGTCTCCGTGTAGTCGTAGCCCCAGACGCGCGGGTCGTACTTCGCGGAGTCGATCCGCCAGTCGCCCTTGGCGTCACGGCCCTGGAAGAAGCCGCCCGCCTTGGAGTCGAACAGGTTCACATAGTCCCGGGCGCGGTTGAGGAAGTACTCGGACTCCTCCTTGTAGTGCTTCTCGCCCGTCTTCTTGTACAGGGCCTCGCCCATCTTGGCGATGCCGTAGTCGTTGACGTACCCCTCCATCGCCCAGGACAGGCCCTCGGCGGTGGCGGTGCTGGTGTAGCCGAGGAACTGCGAGGTGCTCATGCCCTTGCGGCCCACGCCCGACATCGGCGGCACGACGGTCGCGTTCTTCAGGGCCGCGTCGTAGGCGGCCTTCGCGTCGAACTTCACGCCCTTGACGTACGCGTCCGCGAACGCCACGTCCGAGGAGGTGCCGGTCATCAGGTCGGCGTAACCCGGCGAGGACCAGCGCGAGGTCCAGCCGCCGTCCTTGTACTGCTGCACGAACCCGTCGACCATCTCGCCCGCCTGGGACGGGGTGAGGAGGGAGTACGCCGGCCACGTGGTCCGGTAGGTGTCCCAGAAACCGTTGTTGACGTACACCTTGCCGTCGACGATCTTCGCCCCGGTGTGGGTCGGGGTGTCCTGGCTCGGCATCGGGGAGAAGGGGGAGGCGTACTGGTCCTTGCCGCCGACCTTCTCGAAGCCCGAGTTCGGGTACAGGTACAGCCGGTACATGCCGGAGTACAGCGTGGTCAGCTGCTCCGGGGTCGCGCCCTCCACCTCGACCTTGCCGAGCAGCCTGTCCCACGTCTGCCGGGCCTGCTGCTCGACCGTGTCGAAGGAGGCGCCGTCCGGGATCTCCTGGCGCAGGTTGTCCTTCGCCTGGTCGACGCCGATCAGCGAGGTCGCCAGGCGCAGGGTGACGGTGTGGTCGGCGCCCGCGTCGAACCGCAGGTAGCCCTTCACCCCGCTCGATCCGCCGTCCGTCACCGGCTTGTCGAACTCGCCGTACACGAACAGGCGGGTCGCGCCGGTCGACAGGCCCGACTTCACGTCCGAGTAACCGGTGACGATCCCGTGCTCCTTGTCGAGCGTCAGGCCCGCCTGCTCGGTGACGTTGTCGAACAGCACGCTCGCGTCGTCGCCGGGGTAGGTGAAGCGCAGCATCGCGGCGTGGTCGGTGGGCGTCATCTCCGCCTTGAGACCGTTCTCGAAACGGACCCCGTAGTAATACGGCCGCGCGGTCTCGTTCTCGTGCCGGAAGGGCAGCTCGCGTGCCTCGCGGCCGGTGTCCGGGGTGCCGGCCGCCGCCGACGGCATCAGCTGGAAGGTCTGCCGGTCACCCATCCACGGGCTCGGCTCGTGGCTCGCGCTGAACGCCTGGATCGTGGGCAGGTTGTCGTCGTTGTTCGCCCGTGCGTACTCGTAAAGCCAGCTCAGCGACGAGGCGTTGGTCACCGGCGTCCAGAAGTTGAAACCGTGCGGAAGGGCGGTCGCCGGGAAGTTGTTGCCGCGCGAGAAGCTGCCGCTGGAGTTGGTGCCGCGCGTCGTCAGCGCGTAGTCCGACAGATGCGCCTTCGGCTCCTCGGGCGGTACGGGCCTGATCGCCACGTCGTCGATCCAGCCCCGGAACTTCGCCGGCCCCGCGGGGGAGTCGTACGCCACCAGGATCCGGTCGACCGTCCTGCCGGCCGCCACCGAACCGATCCGTGCGACAACGTTGTTCCACTGGTTCACGTAGAGCGACTTGGATTCGCCCTGCCCGCGCGGCGACAGCGGGAACCCGTGCTGGTCCAGCGCGCCCAGACCGCTCAGATACGTGCCGTCGGTGAAGGCCAGGTCGAGGGAGACGTTCGTGGCGTCGTAGTCCCGGTCGCCGTCGGCCATCTGCGGGAAGATCCGGTAGGAGAGCTGGGTGTCGCCGCCGACCTTCACGTTCACGTCGAAGACCTTGTTGTACGAGTACGCCCGGCCGCCCGCCGTGTGCCGCCCGGCGTAGCGCAGCGCCCGCTTCCCGGTGAACCCGACCCGTGCCTTGGCCGTCGGCGAGGCGGTCGGGCCCTTGTCGACCAGCGTCAGCATGTCCTGCGGCACCGGGCCGCCCCCGCCACCCGTGGAGAACTGCACATCGGCGAGCTGCAGGATGTCGGCGCCGGAGTTCTTCGTGATCTCCAGCCGGAAGTGCTGGTACTCGGCGGGCTCGGCCAGGTCGTAGGACTTGGTCTGGAACCGCTCGGAGAAGGTCTCGCCCGCGCGGGTGTCGACCGTCTTCCAGTCCTTGCCGTCGGGGGAGCCGAGCAGCGTCCAGTCCCTCGGGTCGCGTTCGGCGTAGTCGTTGGCGGAGGTGAGCGCGTACGTCACCAGCTTGACGGGCTTGTCGAGGTCGAACTCCACCCAGCCGGTGGGCTCGAAGGTCAGCCACTTGGTGCCGGGCTCGCCGTCGGCCAGGTTCTCCTTGACCTCGCCCGCGCCCGTGTTCTCGCCGCTCGCCCGGACCTCGGTGACATGGTCGTTCACATTGCCCGGTATGCCGGTGCTGTAGCCGCCGTCGACCCCCGAGGCGCGCTTGGTGCCGTCCGGTGCGGTGTCGACGGTGTTGAGCCAGTCCGGCGCCGGATCGCCCGTCTCGAACGAGGATGCGAACTCCCGGTCGGCTGCCGGAGCCTTGGCGGGCAGGGCGACCGCCGCGCCCTGTGCGCCGACGGCCATGACAAAGGCGGCCGTGAGGACGACCGCCGGGCCCCATCTGTGCCGAGTTCTCCGCTGCATCTACGGATTCCCCTCCTGCGACCGCTCTGGACAACGTTGTCAACTTCGGTACGCAGGAACCAGTAGGGCGTCAAGTGGCCCGTGGTGTCAAGGGTGTTGGGTGTGGCATTCAGGCACTTATGCCGCGAGTTTTTCCGCCGGGCGCTCCACAGGGGGCTCATATTTCCGCGAGGTCTCAACTCGGAAAAGACCCATGGCCAACCCTGCATTCGATCTTGCTCCGCTGGCGGGAAGTGGACTATACCTGTCGGCACTTCCAGCAAGACCCAGCACTACTCTGCACGACCCAGCACTACCCGACCGCGGTGCCGGGGAGGATCCGGTTCACCGCCTGAGTCCTGGAGAAGGCGAGGACTTGAGCATGGGATCCACTGCGCACCACGGTGGCGAAGATGTCGGCCGCCGCGATCTGATCAAGCGTTCGGCCGCGCTGGGCCTGGTGGCCACCCCCGCAATGGGCCTTCTGTCCGCCTGTGCGAGCGGCGGCGGAGACGGCGACAACTCCGACGGGGGCAACACCAAGGGAAAGGCGTCCAAGGACAACCCCTTCGGCGCGAAGAGCGGCAGCAAACTCGACGTCGTCGTCTTCAAGGGCGGCTACGGCGACGACTACGCCAAGGCGTGGGAGGCCGACTTCAGCAAGAAGCTCGGCATCACCTCGACCCACACCGGCACCCAGGAGATCACCGGCAAGCTGCAGCCGCGCTTCAACGCCGGCAACCCGCCGGACGTCGTGGACGACTCCGGCGCCCAGCAGATCAAGATCGACGTCCTGTACAAGAACGGCTCGCTGCTCGACCTGTCCGAGGTGCTCGACGCGCCCTCGGTGGACGACCCGAGCAAGAAGGTCCGTGACACCCTGATCCCCGGCACGCTCGACCCGGGCGTCCAGGAGGGCAAGGTCGTCGCCCTCAACTACATCTACACGGTGTGGGGCCTGTGGTACTCCGGCAAGCTCTTCAAGGAGAAGGGCTGGACGCCGCCGAAGACCTGGGACGACTTCCTGGCCATCTGCCAGGACGCCAAGAAGCAGGGCATCGGCGGCCTCGCCCACCAGGGCAAGTACCCCTACTACATCAACGTCGCCATCATGGACATGATCGCCAAGAAGGGCGGCATCGACGCCGTCAAGGCGATCGACAACCTGGACCCGAAGGCGTTCGTCGGCTCCGCGGCGGCCCAGGCGGGTGTCGAGGCGATCTACGAGGTCGTCGAGAAGGGCCTGTTGATGCCCGGCACCAACGGCCTGACCCACACCGAGTCGCAGACCCGGTGGAACCAGTACAAGGCCGCGTTCATCACCTGCGGCTCCTGGCTGGAGAACGAGCAGCTGAAGCAGACGCCGACGGACTTCGACATGAAGTTCCTGCCGATGCCGCTGCTGTCCGGCAGCAAGATGCCGTTCGAGGCGATCCGGGCCGGCTCCGGTGAGCCGTTCATCATCCCGGCGAAGGCGGCGAACCTGCCCGGCGCCAAGGAGTTCATGCGGCGGATGCTGTCCAAGGAGTGGTCGACGCTGTTCGCCAAGGAGGCCAACTCCCTGACGATTCTGCAGGACGGCGTGGACCCGAGCGTGAAGCTGCGGCCCGGTACGCAGTCCACGGTGGAGGCGTCCAAGGCGGCCGGCTCCAACACGTTCCGGTATCTGTATCCCGAGTGGTACAGCGAGATGGACACGGCGATCCAGAACGCGTCCAATGAGCTCATGGCGAAGCGGATTCAGCCGAAGGAATGGCTGAAGAGGTGTCAGGCGGCCGTGGACAAGCAGGCGAAGGACCCGGCGTCGAAGAAGAACCGGCACGAGTGACATTCGCCTGAGCGCCGTAGGGGTGCGGATGGAATTGCGGGTTCCGGTCCTTTGTGGCCAGGTCGCGTAGTTCCCCGCACCCCTGAGGTGCTGGCGCTCACCGGAACATCAAGGGCAGGAACGCCATGCGCAAAGGGCAGTACCGGTTCGTCGCGGGGTTTCTCTTCGTCCCCGTGGCGCTTTATCTGATCTTCGTGATCTGGCCGTACATCCAGACGTTCGGCTATTCACTGACCGACTGGAAGGGACAGTCGCAGACCTTCAGCTTCGTCGGTCTGGACAACTACAAGGCGCTGTTCCAGGACGACGTGTTCCTGGAAGCCGTGTGGCACAACATCCTGTTCCTGATCTTCATCCCGGTGATCACGATTCTGCTCGCCCTGTTCTTCGCCTTCATGCTGAACGCGGGCGGACGCAGCAGGGCCGGCGGAGTGCAGGGTGTCGCGGGGTCGAAGTTCTACAAGATCGTGTACTTCTTCCCCCAGGTGCTGTCGCTGGCGATTCTCGCCGTGCTGTTCAACGCGGTGTACCGCAGCGACGGCGGCGGTCTGCTCAACGGCGCGCTGATCAAGATCGGCCTGGTCGACGCCGACAACCCGGTGGAATGGCTGAACGAGCCCAACCTGGTGCTGTGGGCGCTCATGGTGGCCGTCATCTGGCAGGGCGTGGGCTTCTATCTGGTGCTGTTCTCGGCCGCCATGCAGTCGATCCCGAAGGACATCTACGAGGCCGCGCTGATCGACGGCGCGAGCCGCAACCAGTCCTTCTTCCGCATCACCCTGCCGCTGCTGTGGGACACCGTGCAGACCGCCTGGGTCTACCTCGGCATCGTCGCCATGGACATGTTCGTGCTGGTGTCCTCCATGACCCAGAGCATGGGCGCGTACGGCGGCGGTCCCGACCATCACAGCGATGTGATGGCGACCGTGATGATGCGCAACTTCCTCTACTACGGCAAGAGCGGCTACGCCTGCGCGATGGGCGTGGTCATGCTGCTGCTCACCCTGATCCTGTCCGTCGTCACGCTGCGCGCCACCCGCCGCGAGCGCATCGAGTTCTGAGCGGGAGTAACGACGATGACCGCACTCAAGGAGACCGCCCCCGCTCCGGCCGAGGGGCCCGTGGCCAAGGTGCCCGTCCGGCCCGGCGACCGCCGTGGCGAGGGCGTCGTACTGAACGTCTTCTCGCACGGCTTCCTCGCCCTGTGGGCGCTGCTGATCGTGCTGCCGCTGCTGTGGCTGGTGCTGAGCTCCTTCAAGACCGACGCGCAGATCGGCGGCTCCGCCTTCGGCTGGCCGCACAGCTGGTCCTTCGACGTCTTCCACCGCGCCTGGAGCAAGGGCATCGGGGACTACTTCCTGAACACCGTGATCGTCCTGGTGTTCTCCGTGCCGCTGACCATGCTGTTCGGCTCGATGGCCGCGTATGTGCTGGCCCGGTACCAGTTCTGGGGCAACCGGCTGCTGTACTACTTCTTCGTCGCCGGCGCCATGTTCCCGGTGTTCCTGGCCCTCGTCCCGCTGTTCTTCATGGTCAAGCGGCTGGACATGCTGAACACCTACCAGGGCCTGATCCTGGTCTACATCGCCTACTCGATGCCGTTCACGGTGTTCTTCATGCACGCCTTCTTCCGGACCCTGCCCACGGCGGTCTTCGAGGCGGCGGTCCTGGACGGCGCCTCGCACACCCGGATCTTCTTCCAGGTGATGCTGCCGATGGCCAAGCCCGGCCTGATCAGCGTGGGGATCTTCAACACCCTGGGCCAGTGGAACCAGTTCATCCTGCCCACGGTGCTCATGCAGCCGCAGAGCGGCTCCGACCCCGAGCGCTATGTCCTCACCCAGGGGCTGATCCAGCTGCAACAGCAGCAGGGATACGCCTCCGACCTGCCGGTTCTGTTCGCGGGTGTGACCATCGCGATGATCCCGATGCTGGTCGTCTACCTGTCCTTCCAGCGCCAGGTGCAGGCGGGTCTGACCTCGGCGACCCTCAAGTAGCGGCACGCTCCGCGACCGTCCGTGCGCACGCCGCTCCGGCTTCCGGGGCGGCGTACACGCGTGCGTCCGGGTACCCGGAAACGGTTCAACCTCTTGACGGAAGACACCCCGAACGGCTCAGCTTAGAGTTCACTAGTTGGACATACGCGGGGCCTCGCCGAAGCGGCCCCGCGCTCAGGAGGTCGTCGTGGAGACTCCAGGGTCGCAGTCGTCGCTGCACCGAGCCAACCTGGAGCGGGTCGTACGGGCCGTACGCTTGGCCGGGTCCCTCACGCAGGCGGAGATCGCGCGGACGACCGGTCTGTCCGCCGCGACCGTCTCCAACATCGTGCGGGAGCTGAAGAACGGCGGAACCGTCGAGGTCACGCCCACGTCGGCGGGCGGGCGCAGGGCCCGCAGCGTCAGTCTGAGCGGGGACGCCGGGATTGTGATCGGCGTCGACTTCGGGCACACCCACCTACGCGTCGCTGTCGGGAACCTCGCCCACCAGGTGCTGGCCGAGGAGGCCGAGCCGCTGGACGTCGACGCGTCCGCCGCGCAGGGCTTCGACCGGGCGGAGGAGCTGGTCAGCCGCCTGATCGCGGCAACGGGCGTCAACCGGTCCAAGGTGGCCGGCGTGGGGCTCGGCGTGCCCGGTCCGATCGACGTGGAGTCGGGGACGCTGGGCTCCTCCGCGATCCTGCCGGGCTGGACCGGCGCCAAGCCCGCCGAGGAGCTGCGCGAGCGGCTCGGCGTGCCCGTGCACGTGGACAACGACGCCAACCTGGGCGCCCTCGGCGAGCTGGTGTGGGGCGCCGGCAAGGGGGTCCGCGACCTCGCGTACATCAAGGTCGCGAGCGGTGTCGGCGCGGGTCTGGTGATCGACGGGAAGATCTACCGGGGGCCGGGCGGAACGGCCGGAGAAATCGGGCATATTACACTCGATGAATCCGGCCCGGTCTGCCGCTGCGGCAACCGCGGCTGCCTGGAGACGTTCGCGGCCGCACGCTATGTCCTCCCGCTGCTCCAGCCCAGTCACGGCCCCGACCTGACCATGGAGGGCGTCGTCCGGCTGGCCAGGGACGGAGACCCGGGCTGCCGTCGGGTGATCGCCGACGTCGGCCGCCACATCGGCAGTGGGGTGGCCAATCTCTGCAATCTCCTCAACCCGAGCCGGGTAGTGCTCGGCGGTGATCTCGCCGAGGCCGGTGAGCTGGTGCTCGGGCCGATCAGGGAGTCCGTCGGCCGCTACGCCATCCCCAGCGCGGCGCGTCAACTGTCCGTTCTTCCAGGGGCACTTGGCGGTCGCGCCGAGGTGCTCGGGGCGCTCGCCCTCGCCCTCAGCGAGATGGGCGATTCGACCCTTTTGGACGGGTCGCTGTCCATGGCGGCTCCTGCCTTCACTTAGAAAACGGATGGCACCGTTGCCATCTCGTTAAGGATTTACTTCTTGACGTCGCACGTGTGGCCGAGTTGACTTCCAGCCACCTCGGCCGCAACGACGCGGCCTCGTCAGGGAGGTTTCTGAAGTGAACACGCGTATGCGTCGTGCGGCCTTCGCCGTTGCTGCTGGTGCCATGGCCGTCTCTCTCGCCGCCTGTGGCAGCGCCAAGGAGTCCGGTGGTGGCTCCTCCAAGTCCGCCAGCCCCAAGAAGGGCGACGCCATCAAGGTCGGTCTGCTCCTGCCGGAGAACCAGACCGCCCGTTACGAGAAGTTCGACCGCCCCTTGATCGAGAAGAAGGTCAAGGAGCTCACCAACGGCAAGGGCCAGATCGTCTACGCCAACGCCAAGCAGGACGCCAGCCTGCAGAACCAGCAGGTCGACACCATGGTCACCAACAAGGTGGACGTGCTGATCGTGGACGCGGTGGACGCCGCGGCCATCAAGAACTCGGTCCAGAAGGCCAAGGACGCCGGTATCCCGGTCGTCGCCTACGACCGCCTGGCGCAGGGCCCGATCGACGCGTACACCTCGTTCGACAACGAGACGGTCGGCAAGACCCAGGGCGAGGCCCTGCTGAAGGCCCTGGGCTCCAAGGCCAAGTCCGGCAAGATCGTCATGATGAACGGCTCCTCCACCGACCCGAACGCCGCGCAGTTCAAGAAGGGCGCCCACGAGGTCCTCGACGGCAAGGTGAACGTCGGCAAGGAGTACGACACCAAGGAGTGGAAGCCGGAGAACGCCAACTCCAACATGGAGGGCGCCATCTCCGCTCTGGGCAAGAAGAACATCGTCGGCGTCTACTCCGCCAACGACGGCATGGCCGGCGGTATCATCACCGCCCTCAAGCAGGCGGGCATCAAGGTCCCGGTCACCGGCCAGGACGCGGAGCTCGCGGGTGTCCAGCGCATCGTCACCGGCGACCAGTACATGAGCGTCTACAAGCCGTACGCTCCCGAGGCCGCCGCCGCCGCCGAGATGGCCGTGGACCTCGCCCAGGGCAAGTCGCTCGACTCCGTCGCCAAGGACAAGGTCGACAGCCCGACCACCAAGCAGGTCCCCTCGGTCCTGGTGCCGGTCACGGCGCTGACCAAGGACAACATCAAGGACACCGTCATCAAGGACGGCGTCTACACGCTGGCCGACATCTGCACCCCGCAGTACAAGGCCGCCTGCGAAAAGATCGGCCTGAAGTAATCAGCCGCACGCGCCTTTCCAACCAGGGGAATCCACCCTTGAATTTCCCTAGCGGGAGGAAGGCGCCCACAAGCTCCTCCGGCGCCCCGCGCAACCAAACAGCCCCGCAAGCTCGGTGCGGGGCGCCGGACGGAACTACCCCCCAAACTTCTGCACAACCTCCCGCCGGGTCAGGCGGCGAAGGAGATGGTTCACGTGTCCGCTACGCCCGTGCTGGCGTTGCGCGGGGTCTCCAAGCGGTTCGGTGCCGTTCAGGCGCTCACCGACGTAGAGCTTGAGGTCCACGCCGGTGAGGTGGTCGCCCTGGTGGGCGACAACGGTGCCGGAAAGTCCACGCTGGTCAAGACGATCGCCGGCGTGCACCCCATCGATGAGGGCGTCATCGAATGGGAAGGCAAGGCCGTCCAGGTCAACAAGCCGCACGACGCCCAGAACCTGGGCGTCGCGACGGTGTACCAGGACCTCGCGCTGTGCGACAACATCGATGTCGTCGGCAACCTCTTCCTCGGCCGGGAGATCCGCCGCCGCGGTGTGCTGGACGAGGTCGAGATGGAGCGGCGCTCGCGCGAGCTGCTGGACCAGCTCTCCATCCGCATCCCCAGCGTCCGCATCCCGATCGCCTCCCTCTCCGGCGGTCAGCGCCAGGTCGTGGCGATCGCCCGTTCCATGCTCGGTGCGCCCAAGCTGGTCATCCTCGACGAGCCGACCGCCGCGCTCGGCGTGGAGCAGACCGCCCAGGTCCTCGACCTGGTCGAGCGGCTGCGGGAGCGCGGTCACGCCGTGATCCTCATCAGCCACAACATGGCCGACGTCAAGGCCGTCGCCGACAAGGTGGCCGTCCTGCGTCTGGGACGCAACAACGGCGTCTTCGAGGTCAAGTCGACCTCGCAGGAAGAGATCATCTCCGCCATCACCGGCGCCACGGACAACGCCGTGACCCGTCGTGCGGCGCGCAGCAATGGGGAGATCAAGAAGTGAGCATCGACAAGACCTCCACGCCCCCCGAGGACGTCCCCGTGGAGAACCCCGAGGCGGCACGCGGCTCCGACGTCGCCGTCGACCCCCGTCTGCTGGTGCGCGAGCAGGGCCTCGCCGGCTACGTCACCGAGTTCAAGCGCAAGATGAAGGCCGGTGACCTCGGCTCCATCCCGGTCGTCGTCGGTCTGGCGATCATCTGGATCATCTTCCAGAGCCTGAACTCCAACTTCCTCACCGCGGGCAACCTCTCCGACATCTCCGTCGCCATGGTCGGCACGGGCATGATCGCCGTCGGTATCGTGTTCGTGCTGCTGCTCGGCGAGATCGACCTGTCGGTCGGTTCGCTCTCCGGTGTCGCGGGCGCCACCTTCGCGGTGCTCAACGTCACCCACGGCATGAACGAGATCCTGGCGCTGGTGCTGTCGATCCTCACCGGAACGGTCGCGGGCGCGCTGCAGGGCTTCTTCTTCGCGAAGATCGGCGTGCCGGCCTTCGCGGTCACCCTGGCCGGTCTGCTGTTCTGGAACGGCTTCATGCTCAAGATCCTGGGCGACAACGGCACGATCAACCTGAACGACAACGGCGTGGTCGCCAAGCTGACCAGCTACTACTTCTCCGACGTGGCCGCCGCCTACGGCCTGGCCGTCGCGGTGACGGTGCTGTTCTTCCTCAGCTCCTACTTCGGCAACAAGCGCCGCGAGGCCGCTGGTGTGCCGTCCCGCCCGCTGAGCGAGACCATCCTGCGTACCGCGCTGCTGGCCGTCGTGGCCTTCGCCGCCGCGATCATCTTCAACCAGTACAAGGGCCTGCCGCTGGCCGTGGTGGTCTTCGTCGCCGTGCTGTTCATCACGGACTTCGTGCTGCGTCGCACTTCCTACGGCCGCAAGGTCTTCGCGCTCGGCGGCAGCGTCGAGGCGTCCCGCCGTGCCGGTATCAACGTGGACATGGTCCGCATCTCGGTGTTCGCCATCTCCGGCACGTTCGCCGCGATCGGCGGTCTGTTCATCGCCTCCAAGATCGCGTCCGCCAACCAGGGCGCCGGCGGCGGTGACCTGCTGATGAACGCGATCGCCGCGGCGGTCATCGGTGGCACCTCGCTGTTCGGCGGGCGTGGACGCACCTGGAACGCGCTCCTCGGCGTGCTGGTGATCGTCTCGATCCAGTACGGCCTCGCGCTGGAGGGCATCGCCTCGCCGGTGCAGTACATGATCACCGGTGGTGTGCTGTTGGCCACGGTCGTGATCGACGCGGTGACGCGCAAGACGCAGAAGACCGCGGGGCGTGCGTAACGCCTAGCCGCCCAGGGGCGTGGGGTTGCGGCCCCGCGCCCCTTCGGCGCGCCCACCGTGCCCGGCACGCTGAAACGTGCCGGGCGCTGTCGTGTCGTGCAAAGCCGGAACATTAGACTCTGGCGAGCCCGGCGAAAGCTCGATCAGCTCTACTGCAAGGAGGCACGGGTGCCGCTGCTGACCCGCATCAGGGGACCGCGCGATCTGGACCGGCTCAGCCTGGAGGAGCTGGACCAGCTGGCAGAGGAGATCCGGACCTTCCTCGTCGACGCCGTCTCCAAGACCGGCGGCCACCTCGGCCCCAACCTCGGCGTGGTGGAGCTGACCATCGCCCTGCACCGCGTCTTCGACTCGCCGAAGGACAAGGTCCTCTGGGACACCGGCCACCAGTCCTATGTGCACAAGCTGCTCACCGGCCGGCAGGACTTCTCCAGGCTGAAGATGAAGGGGGGCCTGTCCGGCTACCCCTCGCAGGCGGAGTCCGAGCACGACGTCATCGAGAACAGCCACGCCTCCACGGTGCTCGGCTGGGCCGACGGCATCGCCAAGGCCAATCAGCTGAGGAAGCGGGACAGCCATGTCGTGGCCGTCATCGGCGACGGGGCGCTCACCGGCGGCATGGCCTGGGAGGCGCTGAACAACATCGCCGACGCCAAGGACCGCCCGCTGGTCATCGTCGTCAACGACAACGAGCGGTCGTACGCCCCGACCATCGGCGGCCTCGCCAACCATCTGGCGACCCTGCGCACGACGGACGGCTACGAGCGGTTCCTCGCCCGCACGAAGGAACTCCTGGAGCGCACCCCGGTCGTCGGCCGGCCGCTGTACGAGACCCTGCACGGGGCGAAGAAGGGGTTCAAGGACTTCATCGCCCCGCAGGGCATGTTCGAGGACCTGGGCCTGAAGTACGTCGGCCCGATCGACGGCCACGACATCGAGGCGCTGGAGTCCGCACTCGCCCGCGCCAAGCGGTTCGGCGGGCCGGTCATCGTGCACTGCCTCACCGAGAAGGGCCGCGGCTACCAGCCCGCCCTGCAGGACGAGGCGGACCGCTTCCACGCCGTCGGCAAGATCCACCCGGACACCGGCCTGCCGATCGCCAGCTCGGGCGCCGACTGGACCTCCGTCTTCGGCGACGAGATGGTCCGGCTCGGCGAGGAGCGCGAGGACATCGTCGCCATCACGGCCGCCATGCTCCAGCCGGTCGGTCTCGACAAGTTCGCCAAGCGCTTCCCCGAACGGGTGTACGACGTCGGCATCGCCGAGCAGCACGGCGCCGTCTCCGCGGCGGGCCTCGCGTACGCCGGGGTGCACCCCGTCTTCGCCGTCTACGCCACCTTCCTCAACCGCGCCTTCGACCAGGTCCTCATGGACGTGGCCCTGCACCGGTGCGGGGTGACGTTCGTGCTGGACCGGGCCGGAGTCACCGGTACGGACGGTGCCTCGCACAACGGCATGTGGGACATGTCGATCCTGCAGGTGGTGCCGGGGCTCAGGCTGGCCGCCCCGCGCGACGCCGAGCAGGTGCGGGCCCAGCTGCGGGAGGCCGTCGCGGTGGACGACGCGCCGACCGTGGTGCGCTTCTCCAAGGGCGCCGTCGGGCCCGCCGTACCGGCCGTGGGCCGGATCGGCGGCATGGACGTGCTGCGCGAGCCCGGCACCGACCGGCCGGACGTGCTGCTCGTCTCCGTGGGCGCCCTCGCCCCGATGTGCCTGGAGATCGCCGGCCTGCTCGACAAGCAGGGCATCTCCACCACCGTGGTCGACCCGCGCTGGGTCAAGCCCGTCGACGAGGCGATGGCCCCGCTGGCCGAGCGGCACCGGGTCGTCGTCACCGTCGAGGACAACAGCCGGGCCGGTGGCGTCGGCTCCGCGATCGCCCAGGCCCTGCGCGACGCCGGCGTGGACGTGCCGCTGCGCGACTTCGGCATCCCGCCGCGCTTCCTCGACCACGCCTCCCGCGCCGAGGTCCTCGCCGAGATCGGCCTGACCGCCCCGGACATCGCCCGCCAGGTCACCGGGCTCGTCGCCAAGCTGGACGGCCGGTACGACCGTACGGCCGCCGAGGTGGACTCGGTGGAGCCCGCGCGCGACTGACGAGCGTTCCCTTCACGGGCCGGTCACGCCGCACCCTGCGGTGGCGGAACCGGCCCGTTTGCGTGAACCTGCCTGTGCCGGGGCATACGCATCCCGACCCTCTCGATCATGACGGGCCAGGGCGTGGCCCCCGAGCGTGGGAGGTAGGTACGTGAGCAGCGCGCTGTTCAGGACGAAGAACGTCGAGCAGTCCATCCAGGACACCGAGGAACCGGAGCATTCGCTCAAGAAATCCCTCTCCGCGCTGGATCTGACCGTCTTCGGCGTCGGCGTCATCATCGGCACCGGCATCTTCGTCCTCACCGGACAGGTCGCCAAGAACAACGCCGGCCCGGCGGTGTCCCTGGCCTTCGTGGTGGCCGGCGTGGTCTGCGCGCTCGCAGCCCTCTGTTACGCCGAGTTCGCGTCCACGGTCCCCGTGGCGGGCTCGGCGTACACGTTCAGCTACGCCTCCCTGGGCGAGCTGCCCGCCTGGATCATCGGCTGGGACCTGGTCCTGGAGTTCGCGCTCGGTACGGCGGTGGTGGCGGTCGGCTGGTCCGGCTACATCCGCTCGCTGCTGGACAACGCCGGCTGGCATCTGCCCGGCTATCTGGCCAGCCGGGACACGGCCTCCGGCTTCGGCTTCGACATCCTCGCCGCCGTCCTGGTGCTGGTGCTCACGGGCATCCTCGTCCTCGGCATGAAACTGTCGGCCCGGATCACCTCGCTCGTCGTCGCCATCAAGGTGGTCGTCGTGCTCATCGTGATCATTGCCGGGGCCTTCTTCATCACGGGCAGCAACTACTCGCCGTTCATCCCCAAGGCCCAGCCGGTGCCGGCCGGCGGTACGCTCAGGGCCCCGCTGATCCAGCTGATGTTCGGCTGGGCGCCGGCCAACTTCGGTGTGATGGGCATCTTTACGGCCGCCTCGGTGGTGTTCTTCGCCTTCATCGGCTTCGACATCGTCGCCACGGCCGCCGAGGAGACCCGCAACCCCCAGCGGGACATGCCGCGCGGCATCCTCGGCTCCCTGTTCATCTGCACCATGCTGTACGTGGCCGTCTCCATCGTCGTCACCGGCATGGAGAAGTACTCCAAGCTCTCCGTGGAGGCCCCGCTCGCCGACGCCTTCAAGGCCATCGGGCACCCCTGGTTCGCGGGTGTGATCAGCTTCGGCGCCGCCGTCGGCCTGACCACGGTGTGCATGATCCTGCTGCTCGGCCAGACCCGGGTGTTCTTCGCGATGAGCCGCGACGGGCTGCTGCCGCGCTTCTTCTCCCGCGTCCACCCACGTTTCCGCACCCCGCACCGGCCGACCATCCTGCTCGGCGTGATCATCGCGGTCGTCGCCGGTTTCACCAGCCTGAGCGAGCTCGCCGAACTGGTGAACATCGGCACCCTCTTCGCGTTCGTCGTCGTCGCGCTGAGCGTGATCATCCTGCGCCGGACCCGCCCGGACCTGCCGCGCGCCTTCCGCACCCCGTGGGTCCCGGTCATCCCGATCCTGTCGGTGTGCGCCTCGCTGTGGCTGATGCTCAACCTGCCGGCCGAGACCTGGCTGCGGTTCGCCATCTGGATGGTGATCGGTTTCGCCGTCTACTTCTTCTACGGCCGCACCCACAGCCGGCTGGCTCCGGGCGCGCAGACCGCCGCCGGAGAGACCCACCGGCCGTCCGCCGGAAACGCTCCGTAACCGCCTTCGGTCTGCTGGTCTCGGTCGGGCTCGGCCCGGAGGGCGCGCAGGCTGCCTCCTTGGAGCTGGGGCGGTTGCCGGGAGGCTGCCGGCTCTCTGTGCGACCCGGTGCGCTGGGCCTCGCTCGGTCTGTCGCTGCCGGCGGTCCTCGGCCAGCTGCTCACGGCAGCGTTGCGGGCTTTCGTCGCCCGGCGCTGCTGGGGCGGCGGTGCGGCGGGGGTGCTGTGTTGCTGGTCTGGGTCGGGCTCGGCCCGGGCGCGCAGGCTGCCTTCTTCGAGGTGGGGCGGTTGCCGGGAGGCTGCCGGCTCTCTGCGCGACCCGGTGCGCTGGGCATCGCTCGGGCTGTCGCCGCCGGCGGTCTTCTGCCGGCTGCTCACGGCAGCGCTGCGGGCTTTCGTCGTCGGGCGCTGCTGGGGCGACGGTGCGGCGGGGGTGCTGTGTTGCTGGTCTGGGTCGGGCTCGACCCGGAGGACGCTGAGTCCGACCGCGGGCGCTGGGGTGCGGCCGGGGGGGCGTCGCCGTGGCGTTCCTCACCGAGCGGACCGGCGGCGCGGTGCTGCTTCCGGTGGCGTGGCTGCCGCACCGGCAGGGCGCCCACGCGCGGGCGCGCTGCGGCAGGCCGTGAGTTGCCGGCTGCCGGGCGTGGCCCTGTCGACGGACTCGGCCGGGTTCCTCGTGGCCCAGTCCTGTGCGAACACCGGTCTCTGGGCCCCGGGGGGCGGCGGCCTCGGCTCAGTACCGGTGCGGGGCCCTGCCACCTGGGCGCCGTGTTCCTGGACCCGGCGGCGTAGTTTGCGGTCGGCCGCGCTGCTGGCTGCCGGGCGTGGCCCTGTCGACGGACTCGGTCGGGTTCCTCGTGGCCCAGTCCTGTGCGAACGCCGGGCTCTGGGCCCCGGGGCGGGCGGCGGACTCAGACCAGTACCGTGCGGGGTCCCGCCACCTGGGCGCCGTGTTCCTGGACCCGGCGGCGTAGTTCGCGGTCGGCCGTGACGACCAGGCATGGGCGGTCGCCCGCCGCTGCCGCGAGGTTCACGATGTGGTCGTCGCCGCTGCCGGGGGCATCCTCGACGCGCACCCCGGGCACCGGCTCCACGCCCCGGGCCGCGCCCTCCACCACCAGGACCAGTTCCAGCGGACCGGGCAGGCCGGCCACACCGGACCGGGCGAGGGGCGCCAGCCGGTCGCGCAGGCGCTCGGCGGCGCCGCGGCGGTCGCGCCACCAGCCGTCGGGCACCGACCCGACGACGTTCGCGCCGTCGACGACGAGCAGCGGGAGCGGCCCGTGCGCAGTACCCGAAGTGTCCGTCATGTCGGTAACAGCCCTGTTCTGCCGTGTTCCTGGCGGACTCAGTGTGTCACGGGTGTCCCCGCCCACCGGCGGGTGATCTCGGCGATCGCCGCGGCCGCGCGATCGGCGGGCCGCCCGCCCGCGCGCACCTCGGGGGAGAACTCGACGTGCAGGAACGGCACATGGTCGGCGTCGGCCACCCGGCCCTGCACGTTCGTCCGGCCCTCCAGCGGACAGGAGCGCGCCCAGGCCCGGCACACCCGGAAGCCGTGGCCGCGCAGGGCGTCGGCCAGGTCGCGGCCGTCCTGCCGCCCCGCCGACCCGGCACCGGTGGAGGCGACCACGTCGTACCCGGGCACGGCGGACGCGGCGAAGCCGTGCACCTGGATACCGGGCATCCCACGGCGGGCCAGCTCGGCGCAGACGGCGTGGAAGACGGTGTCCAGGCGGTGCGCCACGTCCGCGGAGTTGCCGACTCCGGCTTTGCGATGTGCTCCTGCTATCACCAGAATCCCACCCGGTGAGCCGCGCAGTACCCGCACGCCCAGCTGCTCGGTGCCCAGGTCGAAGCCGGGATGCGGAACCTGTACCGACCAGCTCGGGCGGTGGTCCAGATCCAGGTAGACCCGGCCCCAGCCGCGTGGTGTCACGGCGGAGTCGGTGCGGTCGGCCACCTCGGCGTAGCGGTGGCCGGAGGGCCGGTCGAAGACCGTGCGCACGGTGAAATCCTGTTGTGAGAGTCGCTCTTCCGCTTGTTTGCGGTGACCGTCGAGCAACAGGCCGATGGCCGTGGCGATGTCCTCGCGGTCGGACCGGCCGGGCGGCAGATAGCCCCGGTCGGGGCCGAACCGGCTCGTGTAGTCCGCCACCTCGCGGGACAGGTCGATCTGCTCGGCCCCCTTCGGCGCGGGCCCGCGGGCGTCGTCCGCGGTGCCGCCCGGGGTGCGGAGCAGGGCGGTGAGACCGGCCGCGAGACCGGTGACGAGCAGCAGCAGTGTTGCGATCGTTATCAGACGTGAGCGATGGGCTCTCATGGTTGTATCAAGATATCCCGGTGAACAGACGCCGTAGCCGGACCCTGCTGTCCCTGCTGACCCCGCTCTCCCTCCTCGCCGCCGTCTCCGGATGCGGACTCCTCTCGGACGACGCCGGTGCCTCGGGCGGCGGGCGCTCCTTCACCGTCGCGGCCGCCGGTGACATCCTCATGCACCCGGAACTGGTGGATCAGGCGCGCAAGGACGCCAAGCGCACCGGCAAGGGCGTGGACGGGCTGGACTTCGGGCCGATGATGGCCGGGATCAAGCCGCTGATCAGCAAGGCCGACCTGGCGATCTGTCACTTCGAGCCGGTGATGGGCCCGGCGAATGGGCCGTTCGAGGGCTTCCCGGACTTCCAGGTGCCGCCGCAGCAGGCGAAGACCATCAAGGACATCGGTTACGACACCTGTTCCACCGCCTCCAACCACACCCTCGACCACGGCTACGACGGTGTGAAGCGCACCCTCGACGCGCTGGACGCCGCCGGCCTGAAGCACACCGGCTCCGCCCGCACCGCGAAGGAGGCGAGCACCCCGCTGGTCATGGACGTCAAGGGCGTCAAGGTCGCGCAGATCTCCTTCGCCTACGGCTTCAACGAGCCGCACACGCTGCCCAAGGACAAGCCCTGGCTGGCCAACCAGCAGGATCTCGGCCGGATCAAGGCCGCCGAGCAGCGGGCCCGCAAGGCCGGTGCCGAGGTGGTGATCCTCTCCCTGCACTGGGGCCGTGAGCACCATCCGGAGCCGTCGGGCTCGCAGATCTCCTTCGCCCGGCAGATCGCCCGGAACACCGGCATCAACCTGGTCATCGGCCACCACGCGCACGTGGTGGAGCCGATGGAGAAGGTCGAGGGGACCTGGATCTCCTACGGCCTCGGCAACCAGATCGCCCGGCACGAGGTGCCGACGGGGCTGACCGAGGAGGGCGTGATCGCCTGGTTCACGTTCACCGAGCACGGCAAGGGCCACTGGGACGTCCAGCCGCGGTTCGAGCCGACGCTGCTGACGATCCCGCCGGACGCCGAGAACGTCCGGGACGGCGGCACCGCCGCGTACACCGACGCCGACGTGCGGGACTACCGTCTGCTGGACGTGCCGGCCGCGCTCCGCGACGACCACGACCTCACCGGCGCCCAGAAGGCCCGGCTGCGGCTGGCCTTCGAGCGCACCGAGGGCACCCTGCTGAACCGCGGCGCGGCCGAGGACGGGCTGAAGCCGCTCACGCCGCTGCCGTAGGGGCCGCAGTGGCCCCCTGCCGGAGAGGCCGCCATGCCGGACCGGCCCCCAAGGGCAAGGTATTTGTCCGAACTTGTCCGGCAGTTGCGCGATGTTGCCTAGATCACGTCGGACTTACTGCAACTTAGTGCCCCTCTTATCTGTCTGAGGTATCCGGGCGAGCCCTTAGTGTCGGCACGCCCGGAGCCCGTTTTCACGAGAGGACACCTCCCTTGGCGTCACCGCCCCCGGCGCGGCAGCACCGAGCCCGCCGCCGAGCCGACATGTCGCTGATCGGAGGCATCCGCCCGCCGATCGCGGTCCTCTCGGCGCTGCTGCTGACGCTCGCCGCCATCACGGCACTCGTGCTCGGCCGCGTCGACGACGCCGGCGTGCCGAAGGCGGTGCTGAACTCCCAGCAGCACTTCGCCGAGGACGGCGCCATCGCGCTGCGCGCCTCGATCGACGAGTCCGTCAAGGACGTCACCCGCTCCGCCGCGCTGTTCAGCGCCGGGCAGCCGGTCTCCGGCGACGCCGTCCTCGACAAGCTCGGCAGCACCTACGAGAAGTGGATGGGCACCGCCGTCGTGGAGGTCCGCAGCGGCAAGCTGGTCGCGGCCCGCGGCGAGACGGTGCCGCTGACCTCCATGGACCTCTCCACGCTCAGCGGCGAGGACGGGCTGGCCCCGCGTATGGTCCGGCTGAAGAACGGCGAGGTACGGCTGCTGTCCTTCGGACTGCTGACCTGGCCGGGCAAGCCGCAGCTGCTGCTGGTGGCCTCCCGGAACCTGAAGTTCCCCGGTATCAGCCTCGGCCAGTTCCGCTCCATCGCCGTGGTCGACGCGGGCGGCACGATCCTCAGCAGCGACGGCATCGCCGAACCGGAGTCCGCGCGCAACAGCATCGACCGCAAGGACATCACGGACTCCCGCAAGCAGCTGAAGGACTTCGCCGAGCAGGCCGCCCGCCGCGCGAAGCAGGATCCGCGCAGCAGCAAGGAACCCGGCAGCGGCGGCTACCAGGGCGTCAGCGGCAGCCTCCTCGGCGGCAAGCTGCTCGGCGACCGCTCCGTCGCCGGATACGCCACGCTCGCCGCGGCCGAGCCCGGCGAGACCACCACCGCCACCGGGCTCGGCCTCTCCGTGGTCGCCATGGTCAAGGTGACCGAGGAGTCCGGCGGGACCCAGTCCCCGGTGTTCGGGCTGGCGGCGGGCGCCGCGCTGCTCGTCGTCGGCGCCCTGGCCGTGGCGGTGCTGCTGGGCACCGTGCAGCGCCCGCTCATCCGGCTGTTCCTGGAGTCCCGCCGGCTCACCCGCGGCGATCTGACCCGGCCCGTCACCGTCCCCGGATACGGCGAGGCGCACCGCATCGGCGGCGCCCTGGAACGGCTGCGCCGGCAGCTGCTCGGCGAGAGCGCCGAGGCCACCGGAGCGGCCGAACGCCCCCGCGGGGCACGCCGGGTGGGCACCCGCGCCCTCCTCGCGATCTGCGCCGTGCTCCTGCTGGCCTGGGCCGCACCGCTGATGCTGCTGTTCAACCGCGCCGACAACACCGCCGAGATACCCCGGCAGCTCGTCAACGACCAGCGCGAACGCACCGACACGCTCAGCGACCGGGTGCGCCGCGCGCTCAACGAGGGCGACGCCGACCTGCAGTCGGTGGCCTCCCTGATCGGCGACAAGACCGCGCCCGACGCCATGGAGCCGGTGCTGGAGCGCACCTACAACGAGAACAAGCGCTACCGCTCCCTGTACGTCGTCGACTCCTCCGGCGAGATCAAGACCCGCGAGGGCAAGGACCCGAAGGTGATCCGGCAGAACCGCGTCTCGGACAAGCCCCTGCGGCTGCTCGGCCGCGGCGGCAAGGAGCCCGTGGTCGTCGCCGTCGCCGAGATACCCGGCCGGAACGGGGACCGGCTGATCGGCGAGTTCCGCCCCGAGTTCTTCAACGCCCTGCTGACCCGGCCGGGTCTCGGCGTGGTCCGGCTCGTGGACGACCAGAACAAGGTCATCGCCGGCAACACCGGCTTCCTCGCCTTCCAGTCGCTGCCCGACCAGCATCTGACGGACCTCGTCGAGGCCAGCGCCCAGCGGCTCGGCAAGAAGCCGCGGCCCAACGGGGTGCTGTACCGGGAGAACGGGCTGCGGATCGCCGCCGCCGCGCCGTTCTCCGGCAGCGGCTCGGCCGAGTCGCTGCACTGGAGCGTGGTCAGCTGGGAGCCGGTCGACCGGCTCGCCATCCCGGAGTTCGACACCCAGAACCGCACGGTCCTCGCCGGTCTGCTCGGCGCCGCCGCGGCCGTCGCCTGCCTGGGCTGGCTGCACATCGTCGTCGCCCGGCCGCTGCGCAGCCTCGCCGACCGGGCCGAGGCTCTGGCCGGGGGCGACCGCAAGACCGTGCTCTTCCCGCAGCACCACGACGAGGTCGGCGCCGTCACCCGCTCCCTGGAGCTCATCCGGCAGCAGTTGCAGGACCAGCGCAAACAGCAGCCGCGCCGCACCCCGCCGCCCCGACCCTCCGCGCCGAGGCAGGACCCGCCCGAGCCGTACACGCCGCCGTCGCACCCGGACCCGTACCCGCCCCAGCAGTACCCGCCCCAGCAGTACACAAGGAACTGATCACCCGTGCTCTTCCTCTACTCCGTGCTGCTGGTCTGCTGCGCGATACTGCTCGCGGCAGGCATCGTGGAACAACGGCGGCACTTCACCAACCTGGACCACATCCCCACCCGGGTCCTGGTCAACGGCATCCGCGGCAAGTCCTCCATCACCCGGCTGTGCGCGGGCGCCCTGCGCGGCGGAGGCCTCACCACCGTCGCCAAGACGACCGGCACCGCGGCCCGGTTCATCCACCCGGACGCCACCGAGGAGCCGGTCTACCGCAAGTTCGGCATCGCCAACGTGGTCGAGCAGATCGGCATCGTGCGGCGCGCCGCCGCGTACAAGCCGGACGCGCTGGTCATCGAGTGCATGGCCGTCATGCCCGCCCTGCAGGAGATCAACCAGTCCAAGCTGATCCGCTCCACCATCGGCGTGCTGTGCAACGTCCGCGAGGACCACCTCGCCGAGATGGGCCCCACCCTGGACGACGTGGCCCGCTCGCTGTGCCGCTCGATGCCCGAGGACGGCATCTGCGTCACCGCCGAGAAGGACCGCTTCCACATCCTCCAGGAGGAGGCGGACGCCCGGAACTGCAAGCTGGTCTACGCCGACCCCGAGACGGTGACCGACGAGGAGCTGCGCGGGTTCAGCTGGTTCACCTTCAAGGAGAACGTCGCCATCGCGCTGGCCGTCGCCGAACTCCTCGGCGTGGACCGCGAGACGGCCCTGCAGGGCATGTACGACGCCCCGCCGGACCCCGGTGTCCTCTCCGTCGAGCGCTACCAGACCCCCGAGGGCAAGAAGCTGCGCTTCGCCAACGTCTTCGCCGCCAACGACCCCGAGTCGACGCTGATGAACATCAACCAGCTGCTCGACCTCGGCGCCATCCACCGCCCGCTCAACGTGGTCATCAACTGCCGGCCCGACCGCGTCGAACGCAACGGGCAGATGGGCGAGATCATCCCCGACCTCGACCCCGAGCGCGTCTTCGTCATCGGCCACCCGGCCAAGTCCGCCATCGACGCCATCCCCGCCGAGTTCCGCTCGCGCGCCGTGGACCTCGGCGGCGACAAGCGCGACCCCGAGGAGTTCATGGGCAAGATGCTGGACATGCTCGGCGCGGACTCGTCGATGGTCGCGATCGGCAACATCCACGGCCAGGGCGAGATCCTGCTGGAGCACCTCGCCGAACTCCCGCCGGACGACAGCGCCGACGAGCCGGTCCCCGCGGCACCGGCCGGCCGGACCGAACCGGCGCCCGACCGGGTCGACCCCTCGGAGACGATGCAGCTGTACGCGCCTCGCATCGACCCCTACCAGCACTACTCGGAGGCGTACGAGTCGCGCTACGCCCACCAACAGCAGCCGTACGTCCCGCAGCTTCCGGTGCAGCGCAGCGCCGCACAGCCCCACCGGCACGAGGAGCCGGTGCACCGGGCCGGACACGAGCAGGCGCAGTCGTACGGCACCTGGACCGAGCCCCAGCCGAACCCGGCCGGCCGGCCCACCCCGCCCCAGGCACCCGCCGACGGCGGCCGACCGGCCCCGTCCCGCGGGCTGTTCGAGCCCCGCATCCCGCCCCAGCCTTCCGCCGACGACAGCCAGCAGTGGCACAGCCCAGGAGAACAGCGTTGATCCCCTCCGTCCTCACCCCCGAGATCGCCGCGATCGGCATCGGCCTGGGCCTGATGTTCTCGCTCATGTGCTACCTGACGACCAACCTGTCGCCGGGCGGCATGATCACTCCGGGATGGCTCGCGCTCACCCTGATCGAGGACCTCCAGCGCGCCGCGCTCGTCGTCGGCGTGACCGTGCTGACGTACCTCGCCACGCTGCTGATGCAGAAGTTCGTGATCCTGTACGGCAAGCGGCTCTTCGCGGCGGTCGTGCTCAGCGGTGTGCTCATCCAGGCCACCGTGATCATCGTGCTGCAGATGGAGTTCCCGCTGCTGTACGCCAACCAGACGCTCGGCTTCATCGTCCCCGGCCTGATCGGCTACCAGCTGGTCCGCCAGCCCAAGGGCGCGACCCTGCTCTCCGTCGCGTCGGTCTCCCTCGCCACCTATGTGGTGCTGACCGCCGGCATCCTCCTCGGCGCCATGCCGACCGCCTGAACCCGCCCGTATCCGACGCACGCATTCCTGGAGCCCCCACCATGCCGAAGCGCAAAGGCCGCCCGGTCGTCCACACGGTGACGGTCCTGGCGCTGCTCGCGGGCAGCGCCTACTTCACCTTCGAACTGCGCAAGGACGAGCAGGCGAAGCTCCCGGCCGCCCAGAGCATCACCGAGAACCTGCACAGCTCGGGCGGGGCGACCGGCAAGCAGACCTGGGAACGGCTGAACAACCCGGCGCGCTCGGTGCTGCGCGACGGCAAGGGCGCGGTCATCGCCACCTTCACGGACGGCGCCCGCACCGCGACCCTCAAGGGCCCGACCCGCACCTTCAGCGAACCGGCCAACACCACCACCAAGGTGGTCACCGACGACTGGGTCCGCCTGATGCCGGAGACCTGGACCAAGGGCTCCGAGAAGCAGCAGTGGTTCAAGGACTGGTTCAAGCAGTACTACGGCAGCGAGGAGGACGACGTCTTCGCGTTCGCCTTCCAGTACATCGTGGGCGCGCCGGCCAAGAAGGACGACCAGGGCATCCAGTACGCCGGGCACGCCACCTACGGCCCGCTCAAGGCCGACGGCGTCGACCGCTTCGAGCAGACCGACTTCTACGACTACCTGGGCATCCCGTACACCTTCCGGGACGGTGTCACCAAGTACCCGCAGCAGGACCGCCTGCGCGCCGTGGACTGCTCCGGCTATCTGCGCCTGGTCTACGGCTACCGGGCCCGCTACCCGCTGATGTCCGACAACGACCACGGCGACGGGCTGCCGCGCACCGCCGACGGCATGGCCCGCGGGAAGGAGGGCGTCGACATCATCAAGCTCCAGGGTCCGAGCCCCTGGTACGTACGGCCGCAGAACATCGACGTCCTCCAGCCCGGCGATCTGCTGTTCTTCAAGATGGACCACCGCACCGGCAACCACATGGACCACTCCGCGATCTACCTCGGCCCGGACACCGAGGGCCACAAGGTCTTCATCTCCAGCCGCAAGGAGCAGAACGGCCCCACGATCGGCGACCAGGGCGGTGTCTCGCGCCTGGACGGCGACGGTTTCTACGCCAAGCTGTTCCGCACGGCGAAGCGGCTGTGACCAGGGGCGGCGAGGGTTCGCGTGCGGTCCGCGGCTAGAGTGAACCGGTGAACGGCGACTGGCTCCTGCGCGGCCGAGACGGCCGGCTCAGTGTCTACCAGCTGTCGGGCGACGCCGTCCTGTGCCGGGCGGAGCGCGAACCCGGCGGCCCCTGGACCGCCCCGCGCACGGTGGGCGGCGACCAGAAGCTGCACCCCGTCCTGGCGGTCGGCCAGGGCAGCGACGGTTACGCCCACCTGGTGTCCTGGCGGCCCACCGTCAAGGGCGAGTCGGGACTCGTGCACTCCACCCACTTCCGCCCGCGCCTCGCGGCCCTGGACTGGAACCCGCTCGGCCACCCGCAGAAGAAGGGCGACCGCACGGGCACGCCCGCGGTCGCCGTCGACGCCCAGGGCCGCGCCCATGTCTTCGTGCCCGACGGCCAGGGCGGGGTGCGCCTGCTCGCGCAGAAAGAGAAGGGCGGCTGGGCGGCCTGGCGGGACCTGAAGGGCGGCGAGAACGTCCGGGACGGTCTGGCGGCGGTGACGGGGGAGTCCGGCCGGGTCGAGCTGTACGCGGCCGTCCCCGACGGGATCCGCCACTGGCGCCAGGAGGAGGCGGGCGCCGAACCGGTCCTGACGGAGTCCCTGCGCACCCCGGTCCGCCCCGGCACCCTCTACGCCCTGGCCACTTCCGCCGACAGCACGACGCTCTTCTACACCGACCCGGACGGCGACCTGTGCGCCTGGCGCCCCGGCGGCAAACCGGTCACCCTGCTGCCCTCGGCCGGTTCCGGCCCGGTCTCGGCGGTCCGCTGCGAACTCGACGGCCACGACTGCACCCTGCTCGCCCAGCGCTCGGCGAGCGGCCGCGTCGCCTTCGCCGCCTACCCGACCGAACTGGAGTCGGCGGGCGCCTGGTGGACCGAGTCGGGCCCGCGCCTGCCGGTGGACGCGACGGTGTCCCTGGCGACGGACCAGGACGGCCGGGTCGTGGCGGCAACGTTGTCCCCGTCGACCGGCCAACTCCTGCTGACCCGCCGCAAGTCCGAGCCGGGACTGGCCCTGGAGGCGTGGCGGCAGGTCTGAGTGCGCCATGATGGCCGGCGTGGACACCGAGACTCTCATCGACACCTGGCGGCGTCTCCTCGCCGGCTCCGGAAAGACATGGGCGTTGTTCGAGCACGGCACCTGCGTGGTGCTCGAACGGCCCACCGGGGATCCGGCCGCCCAAGCCACCGAGATCCTGCGGGAGTTCGGGCCGGTACGGGTGGGAGGCCCCGCGGGCGACTTCCGGGTGCTGGAACTGAACAACGGCGAGGGCTGGCTGGTGACGGGCCACCACCCGGACGTCGTCACCTTCGTCCCGCTGGACGACCCCGCCGATCCCACGCACCTGGCCGTCGGCATCCTCGGCCGCTCCCGGCGCGACCAGGACGGCACCGGGCTGCACGTCGTCCACGTCGAGGACGGCCGCCAGGACGCGGGCTGACAGGCCTCACGCAGACGCCGGTGCCCGCACTCCGACGGGAGCGCGGGCACCGGCGTTCATCGGTGAAGCGTTACGCGGGGACGCTGGCCACGCCCTGCGCCAGGAACTTCTTGCCGTTCACGCGCTCCGAGACGCCCTCGCGGTCCAGGTACGGCGTGATGCCGCCCAGGTGGAAGGGCCAGCCGGCGCCGGTGATGAGGCACAGGTCGATGTCCTGGGCCTCGGCGACGACGCCCTCGTCGAGCATGAGCCCGATCTCCTGGGCCACCGCGTCCAGGACCCGGGCGCGGACCTGCTCCTCGGTCAGGACGGCGTCGCCCTGCTTCAGCAGCGCGGCGACCTCCGGGTCCAGCTCCGGCTTGCCGCTGTCGTAGACGTAGAAGCCGCGCTTGCCCGCCTCCACGACCGCCTTGAGGTTCGGGGAGACCGTGAAGCGGTCCGGGAAGGCCCGGTTGAGGGTCTCCGAGACGTGCAGGCCGATCGCGGGACCGACCAGCTCCAGCAGCACCAGCGGGGACATCGGCAGACCGAGCGGCTCGACGGCCTTCTCGGCGACCTCGACCGGGGTGCCCTCGTCGATGACGTTCTGGATCTCGCCCATGAAGCGGGTCAGGATGCGGTTCACGACGAACGCCGGGGCGTCCTTGACCAGAACCGCGGTCTTCTTCAGCTTCTTGGCGACGGCGAACGCGGTGGCCAGGGAGGCGTCGTCGGTCTTCTCGCCGCGGACGATCTCCAGCAGCGGCAGCACCGCGACCGGGTTGAAGAAGTGGAAGCCCACGACCCGCTCGGGGTGCTTGAGCTTCGACGCCATCTCCGTCACCGACAGCGAGGAGGTGTTGGTCGCGAGGATCGCGTGCGCCGGGGCGACCGCCTCGACCTCCGCGAACACCTGCTGCTTGACACCGATCTCCTCGAACACGGCCTCGATGACGAAGTCCGCGTCGGAGAAGCCCTCGGCCTTGTCCAGGACACCGGTGACCAGCGCCTTGAGACGGTTGGCCTTGTCCTGGTTGATCCGGCCCTTGCCGAGCAGCTTGTCGATCTCGGAGTGGACGTAGCCCACACCCTTGTCGACGCGCTCCTGGTCGATGTCGGTCAGCACGACCGGCACCTCCAGGCGGCGCAGGAAGAGCAGGGCCAGCTGCGAGGCCATCAGACCGGCGCCGACGACGCCGACCTTGGTGACCGGGCGGGCCAGGTTCTTGTCCGGGGCGCCGGCCGGACGCTTGCCGCGCTTCTGGACCAGGTTGAACGCGTAGAGCCCGGCACGCAGTTCGCCGCTCATGATCAGGTCCGCGAGGGCCTGGTCCTCGGAGTCGTACCCCTGCTGCAGGTCGCCGTTCTTGGCGGCCGCGATGATGTCCAGGGCGCGGTAGGCGGCCGGGGCCGCGCCGTGCACCTTGGAGTCGGCGATGAACCGGCCCTTGGCCACGGCCTGGTCCCAGGCCTCGCCGCGGTCGATCACCGGGCGCTCGACCTGGACGTCGCCCTTGAGGACCTGCGCGGTCCACAGCAGCGACTGCTCCAGGAAGTCGGCGCCCTCGAAGATCGCGTCGGCGATGCCGAGCTCGAAGACCTGCTTGCCCTTGAGCTGCTTGTTCTGGTTCAGCGAGTTCTCGATGATGACCGAGACGGCCTTGTCGGCGCCGATCAGGTTCGGCAGCAGGGTGCAGCCGCCCCAGCCGGGGACCAGGCCGAGGAAGACCTCGGGGAGCGAGAACGCCGGGACGGCCTTCGACACCGTGCGGTAGGTGCAGTGCAGGCCGACCTCGACGCCGCCGCCCATCGCCGCGCCGTTGTAGTAGGCGAAGGTCGGCACGGCCAGGCCCGCCAGACGCTTGAAGACGTCGTGGCCGCCCTTGCCGATGGCGAGCGCGTGCTCGTGCTCCTTGAGGACCTCGACGCCCTTGAGGTCGGCGCCGACCGCGAAGATGAACGGCTTGCCGGTGATGCCGACGCCGACGATCTCGCCGTCCGCCGCCTCCTTCTCGACCTGGTCGATGGCGGTGTTCAGGTTCGCCAGCGAGCCGGGGCCGAAGGTGGTCGGCTTGGTGTGGTCGAAGCCGTTGTCCAGCGTGATCAGCGCGAAGCGGCCGGCGCCGAACGGCAGGTCGAAGTGGCGTACGTGCGCACTGGTGACGACCTCGTCGGGGAACTGCTGCGCGGCCTGCTTGAGAAGCTCGGCGGTGGTGCTCACTTGTCCCCCTCGAAGTGCGGGTTCTCCCAGATGACCGTCGCGCCCATGCCGAAGCCGACGCACATGGTGGTCAGGCCGTAGCGGACGTTCGGCTGCTCCTCGAACTGGCGGGCCAGCTGCGTCATCAGACGGACGCCGGAGGAGGCCAGCGGGTGACCGAAGGCGATGGCGCCGCCGTACTGGTTGACGCGCTCGTCGTCGTCCGCGATGCCGTAGTGGTCGAGGAAGGCCAGGACCTGGACGGCGAAGGCCTCGTTGATCTCGAACAGGCCGATGTCGGAGATGGACAGGCCCGCCTTGGCGAGGGCCTTCTCCGTGGCCGGGATCGGGCCGTAGCCCATGACCTCCGGCTCCACGCCCGCGAAGGCGTAGGAGACGAGCCGCATCTTGACCGGCAGGCCGTTCTCGCGGGCGAAGTCCTCGCTGGCGATGATCGAGGCGGTGGCGCCGTCGTTCAGACCGGCCGCGTTACCGGCGGTGACCCGGCCGTGGACGCGGAACGGCGTCTTGAGGCCCTGCAGGTTCTCCAGGGTCGTGCCCGGCCGCATCGGCTCGTCCGCGGTGACCAGGCCCCAGCCGGTCTCGCCGGCCTCCGGGCTGGTCCGGCGCACCGAGATCGGCACCAGGTCCTGCTGGATCTTGCCGTTGGCGTACGCCTTGGCGGCCTTCTCCTGCGAGCGCACCGCGTACTCGTCGGCGCGCAGCTTGGTGATGTGCGGGTAGCGGTCGTGCAGGTTCTCCGCCGTCATCCCCATGAACAGGGCGGACTCGTCGACCAGCTTCTCGCTCACGAACCGCGGGTTGGGGTCCACGCCCTCGCCCATCGGGTGGCGGCCCATGTGCTCCACGCCACCGGCGATGACGGCGTCGTAGGCACCGAAGGCGATCGAACCGGCGGTGGTCGTCACGGCGGTCAGCGCGCCGGCGCACATGCGGTCGATGGAGTAGCCGGGCACCGACTGCGGCAGGCCGGCGAGGATGCCGGCCGTACGGCCGAGGGTGAGGCCCTGGTCGCCGATCTGCGTGGTGGCCGCGATGGCGACCTCGTCGATCTTCTTCGGGTCCAGACCGGGGTTGCGGCGCAGCAGCTCCCGGATCGCCTTCACGACAAGGTCGTCGGCACGGGTCTCGTGGTAGATGCCCTTCGGGCCCGCCTTGCCGAACGGGGTGCGGACGCCGTCGACGAAGACGACGTCCCTGACGGTACGAGGCACGATGGCTCTCCTCCAGGGTGCGGGACGCTGAGCGCTTGCTTAAGCCCATGCTACTCATGGGTAATGTTGCTGCCCAGTCCCCTCCGCTGGAGCGGCGAAGGTCACACCAGGGGGCTTGTGCGCTGAAGAGCGGTATGGCTTGATCTGGTCGCGCCGGTGGCGCCCCGAAGAGGGCACGGGGAGCCGCGTGACCGTCCTCGGCGAACCCGCGGCCGCCGTATCCGGTCAAGCGCCGTGGCGGCTACGCGTCCTTCGCCGACAGCGCGGACACCAGGACCGGGGTCACCAGCTCCACCTGCCACGCCCGCGCCCCGTACCCGGCCAGCGCGGTCTCCACCGAGCCGGTGTCGATCACCTTCGGTGGTTCCCAGCAGATACGCCTGACCGTGTCCGGCGACACCAGGTTCTCCTGCGGCATGGCGAGCCGCTCGGCGAGCGCGCTGACCCCCGTCCGGGCCGCGGTCAGCCGGGCCGCGGCGGCGGGGTCCTTGTCGGCCCAGGCCCGCGGCGGCGGAGGCCCGGTCACGGGCTGACCGGGCTGAGGCAGCGCGGAGTCCGGCAGGGCCTTGGCCCGGTCGACCGCCGCCTGCCACTGCTCCAGCTGCCGCCGCCCCATCCGGTGGCCGAACCCGTTCAGCGCCGCGAGCGCGTGGACGTTGGCCGGAAGGGCGAGCGCCGCCTCCACGATGGCGGCGTCACTGAGCACCTTGCCCGGCGAGACATCCCGCCGCTGCGCGATCCGGTCCCGCGTCTCCCACAGCTCCCGTACGACAGCGAGCTGCCGGCGCCTGCGCACCTTGTGCATCCCGGACGTACGGCGCCACGGATCCTTCCTCGGCTCGGCCGGCGGCGCGGCCGCGATCGCGTCGAACTCCTGCAGGGCCCACTCCAGCTTGCCCTGCCGGTCCAGCTCCTTCTCCAGGGCGTCGCGCAGGTCGACGAGGAGTTCCACGTCGAGCGCGGCGTATCTGAGCCACGGCTCGGGCAGCGGCCGGGTCGACCAGTCGACGGCGGAGTGGCCCTTCTCCAGGACGAAGCCGAGCACGTTCTCGACCATGGCGCCGAGCCCGACCCGGGGGAACCCGGCGAGCCGGCCGGCCAGCTCGGTGTCGAAGAGCCGGGCCGGGACCATGCCTATTTCCCGCAGACAGGGCAGGTCCTGGGTGGCGGCGTGCAGGACCCATTCGACGCCGGACAGGGCCTCGCCGAGCCCGGACAGGTCGGGGCAGGCCACGGGGTCGATCAGGGCGGTCCCCGCACCCTGGCGGCGCAGCTGCACCAGGTAGGCGCGCTGGCCGTAGCGGTATCCGGAGGCGCGCTCGGCGTCGACGGCGACCGGGCCGGAGCCCGCGGCGAAGGCCGCGACCACCTTGGCGAGCGCGGCCTGGTCGGCGACGACGGGCGGAATGCCCTCGCGGGGTTCGAGCAGTGGTGTCGGCGCCCCCATCACAGAAGATCCGGCGTCGTCCGGAGGAGTGCCTCCGGTGATACGCAGGGAGCTGTCTGCTGCGGTGTCTTGGGCGTCGGTCACCTGTCAAGGGTATCGGTGTGTGGACGGCGCCCGTCGACGGAACGTTCCGTCGACGGGCGCCGGAGGGTCGTAAACCAGTCAGGTCGGTGAAAGGCGCGGTTCATGTGAGTGAACCGTGCGCTGCTCTGAACGGCTCGATGGGCGGCTCTATGGGCGGTTCGGTAAACGGTGATCGGTTCGGTAAGCGTGATCGGCTCGGTGATCGACTTGGCTCAGTGGATGATCCCCGTGCGCAGGGCCACGGCCACCATGCCGGCCCGGTCGCCCGTGCCGAGCTTGCGGGCGATGCGGGCGAGGTGGCTCTTGACGGTCAGGGCGGACAGGCCCATGGAGACGCCGATCGCCTTGTTCGACTGGCCCTCCGCGACCAGCCGCAGCACCTCGACCTCGCGGCCGGACAGCTCCCGGTAGCCGCCCGGGTGGCTCGGGGCACCCGGGGGGCGGCGGTGCATCCGGGCGGCGCCGAGGGGAGCGGCGCCGGGCCGGGTGGGCATGCCGAGGTTGGTACGGGTGCCGGTGACGACGTAACCCTTGACCCCGCCGGCCAGGGCGTTGCGCACCGCGCCGATGTCGTCGGCGGCGGACAGCGCCAGCCCGTTGGGCCAGCCCGCGGCGCGGGTCTCGGACAGCAGGGTCAGGCCGGAGCCGTCGGGCAGATGGACGTCGGCGACACAGATGTCGCGCGGGTTGCCGATGCGGGGACGAGCCTCCGCGATGGACGAGGCTTCGATCACGTCGCGCACGCCGAGCGCCCACAGGTGGCGGGTGACGGTGGAACGGACGCGGGGGTCGGCCACGACCACCATGGCGGTCGGCTTGTTCGGGCGGTAGGCGACCAGGCTTGCGGGCTGCTCGAGGAGAACGGACACCAGGCCTCCTGGGTGGGGGGACGGGGCCGGCTTGTGGGGAGGAAGCCGGGACGAACCGTGCTTTCTAGGTCACAGTCGTCTTCGGCAGCAAACTCGTCCGCCTTTAGAGAATGATCACGATCTAGTGAGTAATAATCTGTGCAATTCGGACACGCGATCGATCATCCGAAGATCGAGTCGGTTCGAGCGAGTGCCATTTGGGGTCGGAAAGTGGCCGTATCGACAAAGGGATGGTCAATAAGGCGCCCATGCGGATGAAAGGCCGGTCCGACGGCCCCGCTCACTGTGGCTGCGGACCCCTGCGCTGCGGCAGCGTCACCACCGAGGCGTCGCCCGGACCGGCCGGCGGCAGCCCCGCGACCTGGGCCAGCAGATCGCACCAGGAGGCGAGGTGGGAGGCGGTGTCGGGCACTCCGCCGAGGCCCTCCCGGGGCGTCCAGGACGCCCGGATCTCGATCTGCGAGGCCGCCGGCCGCTCGGCCAGCCCGCCGAAGTAGTGCGAGCTCGCGCGGGTGATCGTCCCGCTCGGCTCGCCGTAGCCGAGCCCGCGCGCCTGCAGCGCCCCGGTCAGCCACGACCAGCACACCTCGGGCAGCAGCGGATCAGCGGCCATCTCCGGCTCCAGCTCCGCGCGCACCAGCGTCACCAGCCGGAAGGTTCCGCGCCAGGCGTCGTGACCCGCCGGGTCGTGCAGCAGCACCAGCCGTCCGTCGGCCAGTTCCTGCTCGCCGTCGATCACCACGGCCTCCAGCGCGTAGGCGTGCGGGGCGAGCCGCTGCGGGGCGGGGGTGGGCTCCACCTCGACCTGGGGCCGCAACCGGCAGCTGCGCAGGGCGTCGACCGCGGCCCGGAACGCCGGCGGCCCCGGAGTACCGGAACGCCGGTCCGCCTCCTCGGTGTCCTTCACGTCGTCCATTCCGTCAGCGCTGTCCGACATTCTTCCGTGAGCCGCAGCCATGCCGGGAAGAGTAAGGGGAACGGGGCCTTCGTGCAGGGCAAGACACCACCGCGGCGCACGTGGCCGCGGGCGGGTGACCCGGCTCCCGGCCGGCACCGGTCCCGGATCGATCGCTTCCGGCGGCATGCGAAACTTGACCCCGTGACCGCCAACACCAGCATGCAGCCGACAGCCACGTACGACAGCGCCTTCCTCAAGGCGTGCAGGCGCGAACCCGTACCGCACACGCCCGTGTGGTTCATGCGCCAGGCCGGCCGCTCCCTGCCCGAGTACCGCAAGGTCCGCGAGGGCATCCCGATGCTCGAGTCCTGCATGCGGCCCGAGCTGGTCACCGAGATCACGCTGCAGCCGGTGCGCCGGCACCACGTGGACGCGGCCATCTACTTCAGCGACATCGTCGTTCCGCTGAAGGCCATCGGCCTCGGCCTCGACATCAAGCCGGGCGTCGGCCCGGTCGTCGAGGAGCCCATCCGCACCCGCGCCGACCTGGCCCGGCTGCGCGACCTCACGCCCGAGGACATTCCCTACGTCACCGAGGCGATCGGCCTGCTCACCAAGGAGCTGGGGCAGACCCCGCTGATCGGTTTCGCGGGCGCGCCTTTCACCCTCGCGAGCTACCTCGTCGAGGGCGGTCCGTCTCGCACGTACGAGAACGCCAAGGCGATGATGTACGGCGACCCCGAGCTGTGGGCCGACCTGCTGGACCGCCTGGCCGACATCACGGCGGCCTTCCTGAAGGTGCAGATCGAGGCCGGCGCGAGCGCGGTCCAGCTGTTCGACTCCTGGGTCGGCTCCCTCGCCCCGGCGGACTACCGGCGCTCGGTCATGCCCGCCTCCGCGAAGGTCTTCGACGCCGTCGCCGGCTACGGCGTCCCGCGCATCCACTTCGGTGTCGGCACCGGCGAGCTGCTGAAGCTCATGGGCGAGGCCGGCGCCGACGTCGTCGGCGTCGACTGGCGCGTCCCGCTGGACGAGGCGCAGCGCCGCGTAGGCCCCGGCAAGGCGCTGCAGGGCAACCTCGACCCGACGGTCCTGTTCACCGACAAGGACACCGTCGAGGCCAAGGCCCGCGAGGTGCTGGACGCGGCCGCCGGCCTGGAGGGCCACGTCTTCAACCTCGGCCACGGCGTCATGCCGAACACCGACCCGGACGCGCTCACCCGGCTCGTGGAGTACGTCCACACCGCGACCGCGCGCTGACTCACCACGTGTAACGGGGCCGCGCCCGCCTGCCGAACAGCAGGCCGCGCGGCTCCGGCGGGGGCGGCGTGCCGGGCTTGAGGGGCCAGGCCAGCAGCATGCCCGCGAGGAATCCGACCACGTGCGCCGCGTACGCCACCGTGCCCGCCCCGGACACGCCGTGCCCGGACGAGTACACCGCCTGCAGCACGAACCAGAAGCCCAGCACCAGCCAGGCGGGCAGCCTCAGCGGCAGGAAGACCAGGAACGGCACGAGGACCCACACCCGCGCCCTCGGCCACAGCACGATGTAGGCGCCGAGCACCCCCGCGATCGCACCGGACGCGCCGATCAGCGGGTCGCCGGAGGTGGCGTTGAGCAGCGCGAAACCGTATCCGGCCGCGTATCCGCAGACGACGTAGAAGAGGAAGAAGCGGATGTGGCCCATCCGGTCCTCGACGTTGTTGCCGAAGATCAGCAGGAAGAGCATGTTCCCGAGCAGGTGCAGCCAGCTGCCGTGCAGGAACATCGCCGTGAAGACCGACAGCGGCGGCGACTTGTCGTAGCCGGGCGGGGCCACCACGCAGCCCGGGCCGTGCGGCCCGACGCCCACCTGTCCCGTCGGGACCAGCCGCGGCACCTGATGGTGGATCAGCTCCCGTGGGACGGCGGCGTAGTGATCCATGAAGGCTTGCAGATGGCACAGTTGCGCCAGGTCGCTGCCGCCGGCCACGGAACCGGCTATGCCGGGCGTGGTGACGAACACCAGGACGTTCGCGGCGATGAGGGCGTACGTCACCCAGGGGGTGCGGCGCACCGGGTTCACGTCATGGACGGGGATGACCACACAGAAGTACTGCCCGGGATGCGGCGGGCGAATCGGTGAACGGCGCCGGGTGCGTGTGCGTATCTCCTTTCAACCGACGTGAGGACAGGCGATGAGCGAACGAATCACTCCTCCGATGCATGCTCTGCCCGACGGCGAGGCGGAGATCTCTCTGGTCCTGCGGCTCCCCTGGGAGGACGTGGCCCGGCTCGGCCAGGAGGCCGGCCGGCTCGCCTCCCAGATGCAGCGGCCGGTGACGCTCGACGAGGCGGTGAGCTACCGGCTGCGGTCCACCCGGCCGTCCGCCACGCACGCGAAGCCCGCCGGCGAGCAGCCGCCGGCGGCCGTGTCCGCACTGCCGCGCATCAGCGGAACGGCCTAGGCGCGCCTAGGAATCCCGCACCTTCGCCGCCGCCTTTCGCGCCGCCACCAGGACCGGGTCCCACACGGGGGAGAAAGGCGGGGCGTAGCCCAGGTCCAGGGCCGTCATCTGCTCCGCCGTCATCCGCGCGGTCAGCGCCACCGCGGCGATGTCGACCCGTTTCGCCGCGCCCTCCCTGCCGACGATCTGGACGCCGAGCAGCCGGCCGGTGCGGCGTTCGGCGAGCATCTTGACCGTCATGGGGGAGGCGCCGGGGTAGTAACCGGCGCGGCCGGTGGACTCGATGGTGACCGTCTCGTACCGCAGGCCCACCCGGTCGGCGTCCTTCTCGCGCAGGCCGGTGCGGGCGATCTCCAGGTCGCAGACCTTGCTGACCGCCGTGCCGACCACGCCCGGGAAGGTGGCGTAACCGCCGCCCGCGTTGGTGCCGATGACCTGGCCGTGCTTGTTGGCGTGGGTGCCGAGGGGCATGTACTGCTCCTGGCCGGAGACCAGGTTCAGCACCTCCACGCAGTCGCCGCCGGCCCAGACGTTCGCGTGGCCGCGCACCCGCATCGCGAGGTCGGTGAGCAGGCCGCCATGGGCGCCGAGGGGCAGCCCCGCGGCCCTGGCGAGAGCGGTCTCCGGACGGACACCGATACCGAGGACCACCACGTCCGCCGGGTACTCGGCGTCCTCGGTGGCCACCGCGCGGGCCCGTCCGTCCTCCCCGGTGAGGATCTTGGTGACCTCGGCGTCGTTCACCATGGTGATGCCGAGGCCCTCCATGGCCCGGTGCACCAGCCGGCCCATGTCCGCGTCGAGCGTCGACATGGGCTCCTTGCCGCGGTTGACGACCGTCACCTCGAAGCCGCGGTTGATCAGCGCCTCCGCCATCTCCACGCCGATGTAGCCGGCGCCCACGACCACGGCCCTGCGGCCACGCGTGCGTGCCAGCGTCTCCAGCAGCGCCTGGCCGTCGTCCAGGGTCTGCACGCCGTGCACCCCGGGGGCGTTCGCGCCGGGCAGGTCGGGGCGGACCGGGCGCGCGCCGGTCGCGATGACGAGCTTGTCGTACGACGTCCAGTACTCGGCGCCGGAATCGACGTCACGCGCGCGTACCCGCTGTCCGGCCACGTCGATCTCGGTGACCTCGGTGCGCAGCCGCAGATCGATCCCTCGCGCCCGGTGCTCCTCGGGGGTCCGGGCGATCAGGGCGTCGCGTTCGGGCACGTCGCCGCCCACCCAGTACGGGATGCCGCACGCCGAGAAGGAGGTGAAGTGGCCGCGTTCGAAGGCCACGATCTCCAGTTCCTCGGGCCCCTTCAGCCGGCGCGCCTGCGACGCCGCGGACATGCCCGCGGCGTCGCCGCCGATCACGACCAGCCGTTCCGTCCCACCTCGTCCGTCACCCATGCTCATGGGAACACGCTACGGGGCGCGGGCATTTCAGTCCCGGTCCGGCCGTCCCTCGGAGGATTCCGGCGCCGGGCGGGCCGACGGCAGGGGGCCCAGCGCGGTCATCGCGGGCGCGGGCTCCCGCCGGCGCGGCAGCCGGGGCCGTACGACCCGCAGCCACAGCAGCGTCAGCAGCGCCGCGCACGCCGCGAACGGCAGGGCGGCGCCGAGCGCGAGGACGATCCAGCGCAGCATGGTCACGAACACGTGCCAGCCGCCGGACAGGGCGTCCACGACGCCGGGGGAGCCGTCACCGGCCGCCTTCCGCACCGGCGTCTCGGACAGCGACAGCGTGATGGTGGCGAGGCTCGTGCGGTCCTTCAGGGACGCCTGCCGGGCCAGCAGCGCCTCCAGGTCGGCCTGACGGCTGCTCAACTCGCCCTCCAGCGCGACGACATCGCTCAGCTTCGTCGCCCGGTCCATCAGCGCGCGGATCCGGTCCACGCTGGCCCGCTGCGACTTGACGCGGCTGTCCACGTCCACGACCTGGTCGGTGACGTCCTCCGCCTGCGCCGTACGGTCGATCAGCCGGCCCGTCCCCTGGAGTCCGACGAGCACCGCGTCGTACCGCGCGGCGGGCACCCGCAGCACGACGCGGGTGTGCTCATGGCCGTCGGCGTCCCGGCCGGTGCTCTCCTTGCCGACGTAGCCGCCCGCGTCCTCGGCGGTCGCGCGGGCCTGGTCCAGGGCCTTGGGCACGTCCTTGACCTGGAGGGTGAGGGACGCGGTGCGGATGACCGCGTTCTGGGCGAGCCGCGGTGTCTTCGGTGCCGTCGGCTTGGCGCCGCCGGCCGCGCCGGGCCCGGCGGCCACGTCGGCGCCGTCCGCCGCGGACTTCGCCGAGCCACCGCCGGCCGTGTCGTCCGCCCCGCCGCATCCGGCGAGGGCGAGGGAGGCGGCGAGCAGGATCCCCGCCAGGGCCCTGGCGGGGCGTGCGGGCCGAGTGGAACGTGATGTGCGCATGGGCGGTACCCCCGAGGGCTCTGCGGCCTGTGACGTCCCTACGACGGCCGGACGTGCCGGAACGTTCGGACGACGGCCCCCCGCGTGGGGACCTCCGGCCCTGGCGGGGGTGTCGGTGGGGTCTGAGAGAGTGGGGGCATGAGCGCAACGGGTACGCGTACGGGGCATGTCGTCGTCATCGGAGCCGGTATCGCCGGGCTGGCCGCCGCCCACCGGCTGCTCGGGCGCGGCACGCGCGTGACCGTGCTGGAGGCCGCGGACCGGGTCGGCGGCAAGCTGCTGCCCGGCGAGATCGCGGGCGTGCGGGTCGACCTGGGCGCCGAGTCGATGCTCGCCCGCCGCCCCGAGGCCGTGACCCTGGCACGCGAGGTGGGCCTGGCGGAGCGCCTCCAGCCGCCGGCCACCGCGACCGCCTCGATCTGGACCCGCGGCGCCCTGCGCCCCATGCCCAAGGGCCATGTGATGGGCGTCCCCGGCACCGCCGCCGCCCTCTCCGGCGTGCTCTCCGAGGAGGGCTTGGCCCGCATCGAGCGCGACGCCGACCTGCCGCGCACCGAGGTCGGCGACGACGTGGCCGTGGGGGAGTACGTGGCCGCGCGGCTCGGCCGCGAGGTCGTCGACCGCCTGGTCGAGCCGCTGCTCGGCGGCGTGTACGCGGGCGACGCGTACCGCATCTCGATGCGCTCGGCCGTCCCGCAGCTCTTCCAGGCCGCCCGCACCCACACCTCCCTCACGGAGGCGGTCCGCGAGATCCAGGCCCAGGCGGCGGCGAACCAGCAGGCCGGGCCGGTCTTCATGGGCATCGAGGGCGGAGTCGGCACCCTGCCGCTCGCGGTCGCCGACTCCGTCCGGGCCCGCGGCGGCGAGATCCTGACCGGCACACCGGTCACCGGGCTGCGCCGCGAGGCGTCCGGCGGCTGGCGGCTCACCGCCGGTGAGCGGGTCCTGCGCGCCGACGCCGTGATCGTCGCCGTACCCGCCCCGGCCGCCGCGCGGCTGCTGCGCGCGGAGTCCCCGGAGGCCGCCGCCGAGCTGGCCGCCGTCGAGTACGCGTCCATGGCGCTGGTCACCCTCGCCTACCGCCGCCCGGGCCTGAACCTCCCCGAGGGCAGCGGCTTCCTCGTGCCCCCCGTCGACGGCCGCACCATCAAGGCGTCCACGTTCGCCTCCCACAAGTGGGGCTGGATCGCCGAGGAGGACCCGGACGTGGTCGTGCTGCGCACCTCCGTGGGCCGGCACGGCGAGACGGAGATCCTCCAGCGGGACGACGCCGCCCTCGTCGAGGTGTCCCGGCACGACCTGCGGGAGGCCACCGGCCTGGACGCCGTACCCCTGCGGACCCGGGTGACCCGCTGGACCGACGGCCTGCCGCAGTACCCGGTCGGGCATCACGCGCGCGTGGCCCGCATCCGCGAGCACGTCGCCAAGCTGCCGGGCCTCGTGGTGTGCGGCGCGCAGTACGACGGCGTCGGCATCCCGGCCTGCATCGCGAGCGCGTACGCGGCCGTCGACCAGCTCGACGGCGACCTGAGCGGAATCCGGGAGCTTACGGCCAACCCGGTGCAGAGCCTCCACGGCGGAGCGGGAGAATAGGGACCATGAGTGACGACGCCCCCACCACCGAGTCCGGCAGGATCCCGAACAAGGGCAAGCTGGCCAAGGACCTCAACGAGGTCATCCGCTACACCCTCTGGTCGGTCTTCAAGCTCAAGGACGTACTGCCGGAGGACCGCGCCGGTTACGCCGACGAGGTCCAGGAGCTGTTCGACCAGCTCGCCGCCAAGGACGTGACGATCCGCGGCACCTACGACCTCTCCGGCCTGCGCGCCGACGCCGACCTCATGATCTGGTGGCACGCGGAGACCAGCGACCAGCTCCAGGAGGCGTACAACCTCTTCCGCCGCACGAAGCTGGGCCGCGCGCTGGAGCCGGTGTGGTCCAACATGGCGCTGCACCGCCCGGCCGAGTTCAACCGCTCGCACATCCCGGCGTTCCTCGCCGACGAGACGCCCCGCAACTACGTCAGCGTCTACCCGTTCGTGCGCTCCTACGACTGGTACCTGCTGCCCGACGAGGACCGCCGCCGCATGCTCGCCGACCACGGCAAGATGGCCCGCGGCTACCCGGACGTGCGCGCCAACACGGTCGCCTCGTTCTCTCTCGGCGACTACGAGTGGATCCTGGCCTTCGAGGCCGACGAGCTGTACCGCATCGTCGACCTCATGCGCCACCTGCGCGGCTCCGAGGCCCGCATGCACGTCCGCGAGGAGGTCCCGTTCTTCACGGGCCGCCGCAAGGACATCGGGGACCTGGTGGCGGGCCTGGCCTGAGGCGCCCCGAAGGGCCTCTGGCGTCGCTCGCCCCGCATGGAGCCTCGCGGGGACTCTTTCGCCGGGCCCGCCGCCGGGGGCAGCCGGTGCGGCGCGCACGACGTGAGCCGTGCCGGGACGCGGCCCTCCAGCAGGTGTGTGTCGAGGTGGCCGTTGACGCACGGGTTGGGCCCGCCCCCGCTCCCGTGCGTCCCGGCGTCCCGCTCGGTCACCAGCACCGAGCCGGCCAGCCGCCGGTTCATCTCCAGCGCCACGAAGGGCCTCTAGCGTCGCCCGCCCCGCATGGAGCCTCGCGGGGACTTTTTCGCCGGGCCCACTGCCGGGGGCAGCCGGTGCGGCGCGCACGACGCGTGCCGTGCCGGGACGCGGCCCTCCAGCAGGTATGCGTCGAGGTGGCCGTTGACGCACTGGTTGGGCCCGCCCCCGATCCCGTGCGTCCCGGCGTCCCGCTCGGTCACCAGCACCGAGCCGGCCAGCCGCCGGTTCATCTCCAGCGCCCCCGGGTACGGTGCCGCCGCGTCCCGCTCGGCCGCCAGGATCAGCACCGGCGGCAGTTCACCCGGTCCGGTCCGCACGTCCAGGGGCTGCCGGCGGGGCGCCGGCCAGTAGGCGCACGGCAGGTTCATCCAGGCGTTGTCCCAGGTCTCGAACGGTGCCGCCCGGGCCAGCCGGGTGTTGTCGCGGTCCCACGTCTTCCAGTCCGTCGGCCAGGGCGCGTCGTTGCACTCCACGGCCGTGTAGACCGCGCTGCCGTTCTCCGCCTCGGCGGCCGTCTCCGCGTTCGGCGCGGCCAGCCGGACCAGCGGCTTCGGGTCGCCGTGCAGATAGGCCGACAGCGCCTCGGCCCGGCTCGGCCAGAAGTCGTCGTAGTACCCGGCCATGAGGAACGCGTTCTGCAGCTGCCCGGGACCGACCTTCCCGCCGGCCGCCTTCCGGGCCAGCCGCTCGCGCGCGGTGTCGTAGGCGCGCTGCACCTTCTCGGCGGTGTTCCCGAGCTTGTAGACGTCGTCGTGGCGGGCGATCCAGTCCCGGAAGTCCGCCCAGCGGTCCTCGAACGCCGCAGACTGGTCGAGGTTGTTGCGGTACCAGACCTTCGCCGGGTCCGGGTTCACCGCCGAGTCCAGCACCATACGCCGCACGTGCGTGGGGAACATGGTGGCGTACAGCGCGCCGAAATAGGTGCCGTACGACGCTCCGACGAAGGTCAGCCGGTCCTCGCCCAGCGCGGCCCGCAGCACGTCGAGGTCCCGGGCGTTGTTCAGCGAGGTGTAGAAGCGCAGCCTGCTCCCGGAGCGCCGGGCGCAGCCGCGCGCGTACGCCTTGGCCTGGGCGATGCGCTGCCGCTTGTACGCCTCCGTCGGGTGGGCCGGCGACGCGGTGGGCGCCTTGACGAAGCGTTCGGGGTCCTCGCAGGACAGGGGCGCCGAACGGCCCACGCCGCGCGGGGCGTAGCCGACCAGGTCGTAGGCGGCGGCGATCCGCTGCCACTGCGGGAGCTTGCCGATCAGCGGGAAGTACATGCCGGACGCGCCGGGGCCGCCGGGGTTGTAGACGAGGGCGCCCTGCCGGGGGACCTTCCGCTTGCTGTTGCGCGAATCCTTCTGCGTCGCCGGGATCCGGCTGACGGTCAGGCGGATCTGCGGGCCTTCCGGGTGGGCGTAGTCGAGCGGGACGGTCACCGTGCCGCACCGCACGTCGCTGCCGGGCTCCTGCGGTACGTCGGCGGCGGAGCACGCGCCGAAGTCGATACCGGCCGCCCGGGCGCGGGCCGCGGCCACCGCGGTGCCGCGCAGCTCGGCCGCGCCGGGGACGGCCGCCGCCCCTGCCACGCGGGCCGCACCGCCCGCCGGGGCGGCGGCCAGGGTGGTCAGGAGCAAGGATCCGGCGGCCGAGTACAGGGCGGCAGCTCTCATCGCGTATCCCTTCGGTGCGGCGACGGCGATGGCACGGCTGCCACGGCCCGGCAACAACACAAGGGATGTTTCGTTCGGCCCTCGGGGAAGGCAAGCACCACCCGGCCGGTGTCGGCGCCAATGCCCCCTATGCGCCCCTCGAAGAGCCTGTCGGGACCCTCGGGCCGCCCTCACTCCCGCCAGGGCTGGTCGCGGTGGGTGAAGGCGGCGCGCAGCTGCGGCTCGCCGATCGCGCGGATCCCGCGTACGGCGACCGAGGTGAGGAAGGACCGCTCGTCGCCGGCCGGCCTGCGCACCAGCGCGCCCAGCAGCCGCTGCCCGGCCGGGGAGGCCCAGCGCGAGTAGGGATGCACCTCGAACCGGGCGATGGCGAGGCAGCTCAGGGACAGCACGAGGGGCAGGGCGAACCACAGTCCGACCAGCAGCCGGGGCGTCCCGGTCTGGACGGGCAGCAGCAGCGCGACCGTCCCGAGCACCGCCGCGGCCGACGCGGCGGCGCGCACCTGGCGGACGGCGGCGCCCACGGTCGCACCGGAGCCGTCGGGGACGGCGAGACCGGCCCGCACCAGCCGGTCGGCGAGCCGCCGTACCGCCTCGGCGCCGGCCGCACGCGCCCGCGCGGGCGCGATGCGCGACTGCCCCTCCGGGCCGATGGCTCCTATGACGGACTGCTCGATCTCGTCACGCCCTTGCGGGTCCACCACCGTGGCCCAGCCGGTGTGCGCGAGGTGCAGGCGCCGCTGGCGGGCCATGGACACCATCGTCACATCGGCGACCCGGGCCGGGCCGCCGGAGAGGAAGGCCGCCTCGTAGAGCGTCAGGTCGTGCTCGTGGTCCGCCGTCGTGGCATCCGCGTCCAGGGCTGCCGCGCGAACGGCCGCAAGGCACAGCCGGGTGCACGCCGTACCGGCGAAAGCCCAGGCCAGGAGCAGGAGAAGGACCCAGAACATGACGCGTTTCTATGTCAGAGGCCCGGGTGAGCGCCATGCCCTGTTCATCATCCGGACACAGTGTCAGCGGTTTGTGACGTTCCGTTCCGCGCTCAGGTCGGGGATTTCAGGAGCCGTTGGTCGCAGGCGGCGGGCTGGTGGTGGCGGGCGGCAGGGAGTACGACTCGGCCGGCGACGGGGTGACCGGCACGGCGGCACTGGGTTCGACGGCCGGCGGGGTCGGTACGGGGGTGGGCGAGGAGGCCAGCTCCTTCGCGAGCGCGGCGAAGTCGACGTAGCCGGTCGCCTCCAGGACCTTGATGTGATCCAGGACGGTCGCGTTCGCGTCGTCGGCGAGATCGCGGACCAGGGAGTTCTGGGTGCCGGCCCGGACCGCGGCGACCAGTGCGAACACCCGGCCGTGGGCGAGCCGTACGATGCCGGCGAACTGGCGGTCGAAGTCCTGGCCCTGCGCCGCCTTCAGGGTGCCGAGCCACTGACGCTGCTGCCTGTTCGGCTCGTTGGGCAGCGGGACGCCGAGCTGGGTGGCGACGGTGCGGACATGGGCGTCCAGCGAGGCGTGCCCGTCGACCAGGTGCTGCCCCGCCGTGCGTACGGCCCCCGTGGTGCCCTTCCGCTCGGCCATCTCACCGGCGGGCAGCTCCCACAGCCCCGCCAGCCGGACCTTGGTGATGAAGTCCCGGTCCTGCGCGGACAGGGGGCCGTAGGGGGTCGTCACGGTCTGCGTGCTCAGGACGGTCGCACCGGCCGCCGGGCTCTGGCGGCCGGCGTACGACCAGAGCGGGTAGAGCAGCGCCGCCGCGGTCGCCGCGAGGGCCGCGATGATGAGGCCTGTGCCGCTGAATATGCCTCGGCCCTTGACCGGGGGTCGGGGTCGCATGACGCCTCCTGTAGCGCACCGCACGCGAGTGTGCAGGGGGGTGGGGTGCGGGCGGCATATTACTCGGCTGCGGTCGGCTGCCGCCGGGCTCGGGGTGCGCGTGGGTGCCGTCGGGGATGCGGCGTTGGCGACTGCGGGTGCGTCGTGGCCGGTCGCGCCCACGCGGCGGAGCGGCACATCGATACAGCCCCGCGCCCCTTACGGGGCGCGCGTCGCCGTCGTAGTCCGCGGGCGGTCTGCCGCTGGGGCGAGGCGCAGGCCGAGGCCGCGCCCGGGGAGGCTGCGGAGGCGAAGGCGCGCCGCACGCGGAAGACGGCCGCCGCCGTCACCGAGGCTGCACCGACCGACGCGGCACCGGTGGACGCGGAGGCGGAGCCACGACGGGTGGGCGCAGCGGCGCCCGGCGGGCGCCGGTGAGCGAGCCGGCCCCGGCCGGCACCAGCACCGGTCGCCGCGTCATGCCCTCCGCAGCAGTACCTTCCGTGCTGCCCGGGCCACCCGTCCTCCGCCGGGCCTCGGTGCCGGACCCGCCCGGTCCAGCCACCACTCACGCAGCTGTCGGCGAGACCCCGGCTCCTCCGGCCGTCCCGCTGTCAGCAAGTGCCCGGCGAAATCCAGGGCGTCCCGTCGATAGCCCCCCGTCATCGGCCGCACCCGGGCGTAGTCCAGGAACGCCGCCCGGTACCCGTCGCCGAGAATGACCGTCAGCTCGGGCGCAACCTTCGCCACCACGTCCGCCCGCTTCGAGGCGAGCGCCCGCGCCTGCACCCCCATCCGCACCCGGTCGAACCCCTCGGGCACCGGCGTCCCGGCCACCAGCGAGGACAGTACGGCGGTCTGGGCGACGGCGAGCCGCTCCCGCGCACGGACCGTGGGCGGCGCCAGGACGGCGACACCCCCGCCCGCGGAGCCGGCGACGGCACCGGTCCCCGTGCTCCCCTCGGCCCGCGCGCGCCCTGCCGTCACCGCGTCCCGGATCTTCGCCAACTCCCGCTCCAACTCGTCCGGTTCGGGGAAGTTCTCGTCCCGTTCCAGGAGGACGCCGGGCGGCTCGGTACGGGAGGCGAGGCCGGTCAGGATGTCCAGCACCGGGCGCGGCACGGGGTGGGCGTGGCTGTCGTGCCAGACGCCGTCGCGCTCGAAGCCGCCCGCGACATGGACGTAGGCGATCGCTTCCACGGGCAGCGCGGCCAGCGCCCCGGCCGGGTCCTCGCCCCGGTTGACGTGGTTGGTGTGCAGGTTGGCCACGTCGATCAGCAGCCGTACGCCGGTGCGCTCGACCAGCTCGGACAGGAACTGCCCCTCGGTCAGCTCCTCGCCCGGCCAGGAGAACAGCGCGGCGATGTTCTCCAGCGCCAGCGGTACGGGAAGCGCGTCCTGCGCGATGCGCACGTTCTCGCAGAGCACGTCCAGGGCGTCCCTGGTGCGCGGCACCGGCAGCAGGTGCCCTGCCTCCAGACGCGGGGAGGCGGTGAGCACCCCGCCCGCGCGGACGAACGCGATGTGCTCGGTGACCAGGGGGGAACCCAGGGCCTCCGCACGCTCCGCCAGCGCCGTCAGCCGCGCCTCCTCCGGGCGGTCGGCGCCGCCGAGGCCGAGGGCGACGCCGTGCGGGATGACGGTCACGCCGCGCTCGCGCAGCCGCAGCAGCGACTCGGGAAGGTGGCCGGGGCAGACGTTCTCCGCCACGACCTCCACCCAGTCGATGCCCGGCATGCGCTCCACGGCGTCCGCGATCTCCGGCCGCCAGCCGATCCCCGTGCCCAGTCGCCGCATGGCTCCTCCCCTCCGTCGAGCGAACCCCTCCGTCGAATGACGGGGGTATGGCCCCGGCGGCCGGACCCGAACCTCCTCCGTGCCGTGTTCAGAGCAACATTTGAGCTTCAGTCCCCGGTCGGCCACCGCTCGGGGCTGCGGCCCAGCAGACGCAGTGCCTCCTCCAACGGGCCGGAGCCCTCGGGCACCTTCAGCGCCGGGGCGAAGGCGAAGCCCGGGCCGCGCCGGCCGGGATCGTCCGGCACCCGACGGGCCACGGCGAGCGCGCCGACGAGGACGTGCTCGGGGAGTTCCGGCCTGGTGCCGAGGGCGGCGGCGACGTCCCAGGCGTGGACGACGTAGTCGACGAAGTGGAAGCTGATCGCCCGGCCGCCCGGGAAGCCGCCGCCCAGCTCGGGCAGCGTGAACTCCCGCTGGGCCGCGCCCGGTTCGGCGAAGGCCGACAGGACCGAGGCCGCGGCCGACCGGTGGATTCGGGCGGGCTCGCTCATGTCCTCCGGCTCCCGCCAGTGCTCCGGTTCCCGCCCCGCCCCGCGGGCCGCTGCGGCGAACCCGACATGCTGTGCGGTCATGTGCGCGACGAGCCGCCGCAGAGTCCAGCCCGCGCAGGGGGTGTCCCGGCTCCAGTCGGCGTCCGTGGCCAGGTCCACCACGCGCACGGCCTCCTGGACGGCGATCCGGTCGAGTTCGACGAAGTCCGCTCCGGTGAGAGTCATGGCCCGAGCATAAAACAAACCGAACGAGCGTGCTTATTTTTTAGCAGGTGCGTTCTCTCTCCCGACACCGGCTCATTTCAAGGGAATTGGGGGAGCAGGGCACCATCCACGGTCGCATCGCGCAGCCGCCGCGCCAGGGCCACCCGAGCCCTGCGGTACGCGGTCTCCTCGTCGTGCAGCACCGACAGCGCGTTCGCCGTCTCCAGCAACGCCACGACCTCGAAGGCGAGTTGCGCCCCATCGGTGTCGGCGCGCAGCTCACCCGCCGTACGGGCCTCGTCGATCGTGCGCTCGACATGGGCCGACCAGTCACGCTGCGCACGGACCACGGCGTCGTGCACGGGCCCCGTCCGCGCGTCGAACTCGGCCATGGCGCCGTAGAAGAAGCAGCCGCCCGGGAACACCCGGCCGCGCGAGTACTCCAGCCACAGCTCGCACAGCCGCCACACCCGGCCGACGCCGGCCGGGGTCTCGGCGGCGGGCCGTATCACCCGCTCGGTGAAGATCCGCGCCGCCTCCCGCACGGTGGCCAGCTGCAGTTCCTGCTTGGAACCGAAGAGCGCGAACACCCCGCTCTTGCTCAGCTCCAGCTCGGCGGCGAGACGGCCGACGGTGAGCGCCTCCAGGCCCTCGACCGAGGCGATGTCCACCGTGCGGCGCAGCACCAGCCGGCGGGTGCGGTTGCCCCGCTCGACCCGCCCGTCGACCCGTGTCATCGGCCCTCCTAGCGCAGCGCCGGATGGTCGGCGACGACCGTGCAGCTGCCCGGCGCGATCTCCGTGAAGCCGGCGTCGCGCACCATCGGCAGGCCGCCGCCGGCCAGCCGTGCCCAGTCGGCGGGGTCGGCCGTACGGACGGCCAGTGCGTAGCCCGCGTCCCGCCAGGCGGCGCGCTCGGCGCCGGACAGCGCCCACCAGGCCAGCTGGGCACCGTGCCCGGCCTGTGCCATCGCCTTCCCGGCCGACATCTCCAGCCCGGGGTTCAGCCACAGCACCGGCTGGGCCGCGTCCGCGGCGACGGGCGGCTCCGGGTCGTCCAGCTCGGTGCCGGACACCTGGAGCTTGGCCAGGTCCTTGGGCCAGCCGTCGAGCGGGATCGGCGGGAAGACCCGCACCTGCGCGGACTTGCCGGTCACCGTGATCCCCGGCAGCGCCTCGGCCCGCCGCCACTCGGCGCCCCTGGCCCGCCGCACGACCTTGCGGATCCGCGCGTCCTCCCAGCTGCGCACCGCATCGGCCCACTCGCCGTCCCCGTGCGCCCGCTCGTCCCCGAGCAGCACCAGTACCGCCCGGGCGGCCGTCTCCAGCGCGTCGGTGCGCGCCGGCGGCGCGCTCTTCTCGATCCGCACGACGAGGGGCAGCACGAACTGCGGCGCCTCGTCGCGCGGATTGCGCTCGGCCTGGAAGGGACTGTCTCCGGGGGAGGCTGAAACATGGCTCACACCAGCCAACCTTAAAGGGGGGCGCCCGCGGGCCGACAGGCCGATCAGGTCCTGCGGCGAGACCGGACAAAATATCCGCATGCAACGTGACCTGCGACTGACCGCCGTAGGCCGCCGCTACGGCATCCGCGGCCCCTGGGTGTTAAGAGGCGTCGACCTCACCGTCACGCCCGGAACCCTCACCCGCGTAGACGGAGCGAACGGCACCGGAAAGTCCACCCTGCTGCGCCTCCTCGCCCGGCTGGACGCGCCGACGGAGGGCCGTGTCACCGGCCGCCCCCGCACCGCGTACGTCCCCGAACGCTTCCCCTCCGCCCTCCCCTTCACCGCCCTCGGCTACCTCACCCACCTCGGCACGGTGCACGGCCTGAGCCGCCGGACGGCACACAGTGCCGCGGGCACCTGGCTGGAGCGCTTCGGCGCGGCGGCGTGCGCCGGCACGCCCATGGCGCGGCTGTCCAAGGGCAGCAGCCAGAAGGTGGCGGTCGCGCAGGCCCTGCTCGGCGAGCCGGAGCTGCTGGTGCTGGACGAGGCCTGGACCGGACTGGACGCGGCGGCGCGGGCCGAGCTGGAGCGGGCCGTGGCCGAGCGCACCGCCGCCGGGGGTGCCGTGGTGTTCGTGGACCACGACCCGCGCCGGCTGGCCGGGGCGCCGGACGCGACGTACACGCTGCTGGACGGCGGCCTCAAGCGTCGTACGGACCAGGGGAGTTCACCGGAGGGGCCGCTCACCCTCGTCACCGTCCGCGGACCGGCCGGCGGGCAGCTGCCGCCCGACGCGGCCCGGACCGCCGCCTTCGCCGAGGAGACCGCTCCCGGTGTCCACCGCCTCGCCGTGCCCGCCTCCCACTCCGACGTCGTCCTGCGCACCCTGCTCACAGCCCGCCCGCCCTGGCACGTCGTGAGCGTCAGCCCGCCCCCGGTCGATCCCGTACCGAACCCCGAAAGCCGCCCATGACCGCACTCCTGCGCTACCAGGCCGACCTGCTGGTGCGCTCCCAGCGCTGGCTGCCGCCGGTGATCCTGTACGCCGTGTTCCTCGGGATCGGCGTGCAGAGCGGCCAGCCCGTCCTCGACTCGCTCGGCTACACCGCCGCCGGTCTGCTCCCGGTGGCCGCCTGGCTGGTGCGGATCTGTGTCACCGGCGAGCCGGACGCGGCCCGCGCCTGTGTCGCCGCCGCGCGCGGCCCCGCCCGGGCGCACCTGGCCTGTCTGCTGACGGCGCTGCTCGCCTCGGTGGCGCTCGGGGTGGTGGCGACCGCGGTGGTGACGCTGATCAGCGATCCGGCGAGCAACGGGCACCGGGTGCCCGTACCCCTGCTGCGGGCGGGTGCGGCCGGACTGCCGGCCACGCTCACCTGCGCGCTGCTCGGAGCGGCCGTCGGCGCGCTCACCAACCGGCCGCTGCTGCGTTCCACCGGCCGCGCGGTGCCCGCGATGCTGCTCGGCGCGCTGCTGGCGGTGGTGCTCACCGGCTCCCCGGCGCAGGCCGCCGTCCAGGGCCTGGTCACCGGTTCGCGGACCGGCCACGCGCCGGTGCCGCTGCTGCCACTGGCCGGGGCGGTCCTGCTCACGGCCGCGGCCTTCGCAGCGGCGGCCCGGCTCACCGCCCGCCGGGCGCCCTGAGCGAGCCGGTCACCCCGAGCAGGCGGTGCGCTGCGCCTCCAGCCACTCGCAGCGAGGGCAGAGCGTGATGCCCTTGTACGACTCCGGGTACTCCGTCGGCTCCCGGCACAGCACACACTCGGCGTACGGCGGGCCGTCGGCCTCGGGCGGTTTCGCCGCCGGGACGACCGTGCAGTAGTCCTCGTCGCTCATGCCTCCAGCGTAGGACGGCCAGCGGTGTCCGCCGGCCTCGCCGTGGCGGTCGTCGGTGAACGCGCAGTGGCTGTAGGAGTCCAGCGGCCGGTCATGAAGATCGTCGCCGGCACCTTCAGTACGCGCAGGGTGGCGATGAGGTCTGGGTTGTCGAAGTGTTCGCCGGCGGGCGGCGCGCGGCCCCTGGCCGGCGGTCATGCCGGCGTCGAAGGGGGCCGGCACGGGCGGACGCGAGACGGACGGGGCGGCGGGGACGGCGGCCTCGCCAGGGACCTGACGGCCATGGCCGACGGGCCCCGCGCCGCCACAGGCCCCGAGAGCCACGCCCAGGACGCAGACGGCGGTGATACGACGTGCCGGTGACGCGGCGGCACCGGCACCCGCGCGGCGGCGAGCCGCGGTGGGGCCGCCGGGATCGCGGGAACCTCACAGGCCACGCGGCTCCAGCGGCCGTACCGCCGGGCCCTGGATCACCGTGCCGTCGACGTCGAAGCGCGAGCCGTGGCAGGGGCACTCCCAGGCGCGTTCGGCCCGATTGAAGGCGACCAGACAGCCCAGGTGGGTGCAGCGGGCCGAGACCGCGTGCAGGGCGCCCTCCTCGTCCCGGTGCACCGCGAGCCGGCCGCCGCCCGCCCGGACCACCGCACCGTCGCCGGGCGCCAGGCCGTCCACCGAGGCAGGCGGTTTCAGCCGGTCGCCGACGAAGTGCCGAGCGACCTCCGCCTGCGTCTTCAGCAACGACGGCGCCTCGCGCACCACCGACTTCAGCCGCCGCGGGTCGTACAGCTCGCGCCAGGCGCGGTCCCGCCCGGTGATCAGCGCGGTCAGCAGCAGCCCGGCCATGATGCCGCCGCTCAGCCCCCAGCCGCCGAAACCGGTGGCGACATAGGTGTGCCGGGCGCCCGGGTGGAAGGGACCGACCAGCGGCACGGTGTCGGTGGAGTCGTTGTCCTGGGTGGCCCACGCGTGGTCCAGGGCCACCCCCGGGAAGTGCTCCTCGGCCCAGGCGGCGAGGCCGTCGAAGCCGGCCCGCACATCGCCGGTGCCGGGCGTGAAGTGCTCGCCGGTGACGACCAGCAGCCGCTGCCCGTCGGCACCGTACGGCGCCGTGCGCACCGAGCGGGTGTTCTCCTCCGGCGTGATGTACATGCCCTCCGGGTCGGCGCCCTCGCCCAGCGGGCCCGCGACGACCAGTTCCCGGCGCGGGGAGAGCCGGGCGAACAGCAGCGCCCGGTCGAACACCGGGTAGTGGGTGGCGATCACGACGTCCCGGGCGGTGACCGTGTGGCCCGCCTCGGTCGTCAGCCGGCAGGGCTCTCCGCCCTCCTGCAGCCCGACGACCCGTGTCCCCTCGTACAGCAGGCCGCCCCGCGCCAGGAGATCCTCGGTGATCGCCCGCAGGTACTTCACCGGATGGAACTGCGCCTGCCCCGTCACCCGGACCGCGCCCGCCACCGGGAACGGCAGCCCGGTCTCCGTCGTGAACGCGGCCGGCAGCCCCGCCTCCCGCGCCGCCTCGGCCTCCGCCCGCACCTCGTCCGCGCGCGAGGGGTCCCGCACGTAGGTGTACGCGTCCCGGGTCTCCCACTCGCACTCGATGCCCAGCTCGGCCACCAGCGCCGCCGCGTGCTCGATCGCCTCCGACTGCGAGCGGGCGTACAGCCGCGCCCCCTCGGGTCCGCGGGTGCGCCGCAGCCGGTCGTAGACGAGGGTGTGCTGGGCGGTCAGCTTGGCCGTGGTGTATCCGGTGACCCCGGCGGCCGCCCGCCCGGCCTCCAGCACCGCCACCCGCAGCCCGGCCCGGGCCAGTTCGTGCGCGGTGCTCAGCCCGGCGATGCCGGCGCCGACGACGGCCGCATCCACGTCCAGGTCCTCGCTCAGCGGGGGACGGGACGGCCCCGGTGCGGTCCGGAGCCAGTACGAGTCGGTGACCTGCCGTTGTTCGCGCATGGCCGCCGGGTACCCGGCTACGCCTCCTTCAGCAGCCGCTCCCGGCACTCGGCCACGTCGAAGTCGCCCTTCGGGTACTGCGGGTCCAGCTCCTCCAGATGCTCCAGCAGCAGACGGCTGATCGCCCAGTTCCGGTACCACTTGCGGTCCGCCGGCACCAGGTACCAGGGCGCGTACGGCGCCGCGCAGCGCTCCAGCGCCAGCTGGTAGGCCTCCTGGTAGGCGGGCCACAGCGCGCGCTCGTCGATGTCGACCGGATCGAACTTCCAGTGCTTGTCCGGGCGGTCCAGGCGGCGCAGCAGCCGGCGCTTCTGCTCCTCGCGGGAGATGTGCAGGAAGCACTTGATCACGGTCACGCCGTCCTCGGCGAGGGACCGCTCGAAGTCGTTGACGAGGCCGTAGCGGCTGCCGATCTCGGCGGGGCGGGCGAGATGCCGGACCCGGGCGATGAGGACGTCCTCGTAGTGCGAGCGGTCGAAGATGCCGATCTCGCCCGGCCGGGGCAGGGCCGGGCGCACCCGCCACAGGAAGTCGTGCCGCCGTTCCTCCTCGGTGGGAGCCTTGAACGCCTGGATCCGGCAGCCGGCCGGGTTGAGCCGGCCGATGACGTGCTTGACCGTGCCGCCCTTGCCGCTGGTGTCCATCCCCTGGAGCACCACCAGCACCCGCCGCCGGTCCCCGGCCGTACTCGCCGCCCACAGCCGCACCTGGAGCTCGGCGAGCCGCTTTCCCATGGGCGCGGTGTCCCGCAGGGCCGCCTTCTTCCCGCCGGGGGCACCGGGCGTGGCCCGGGTGTCGTACGCGGCGAGGTCGACCGGCTCACCGGGCGGCAGACGCAGCGACTCCCTGAGGTCCTTGCCGTTCTTCTTGGCCACGGTCACCCTTTCCCTCTGCGGCACTACCCCCGTCCGTACCGTCCCGTCAACGTGCCCACAGCCGACGTGTGCCCGGAAATCGCCTTCAGCAGATCCGCCGACGAGACTCCCGCGCCGAGCGACACACGCCGGTCGACGGCGTACACCGTGAGGACATAGCGGTGCGGCCGGTCACCGCGCGGCGGGCAGGGACCGCTGTACCCGGTCCTCCCGAAGTCGTTGCGGCCCTCGCGCGCCGCCCGCGGGTGCTCCCCCGCGGCCAGCCGCGTGGTGTGCGGGTCGATGCCCCACACCAGCCAGTGCGTGAACGTGCCGTGCGGGGCGTCCGAGTCCCGCAGCAGCAGGGCCAGGGAGGACGTCCGCGCGGGTACGCCGGTGACGGCCAGCGGAGGCGAGACGTCGGGGCCGTCGCAGGTGTACCGGCGCGGGACGGTGCCGCCGTCGGCGTAGGCCGTGCTGGTGACGGTCAGCCGGCGGGCTCCGCCCGGGGAGGGCGCGGTGGCCGGTCCGGCACCGTCCCCGCAGCCCGCGGCGAAGGCCATCGCGGCCACGGCGATCACCCAGCTCCTGCGCATGCCCGGCACGTTATCCGGAGGGGAGCTCTCCGTCCTCGTCCGGCACGGGCTGCCGTGCACCCTTTTCCAGGCGGAGTTCCCCGTCACCGTTCGGCGCGGTCTGCTGGTTGCCCCGCTCCAGGAAGTGCAGCAGCTCCACCGGGATGGGCAGGACCAGCGTGGAGTTCTTCTCGGCGGACACCGCCATCACGGTCTGCAGCAGCCTGAGCTGGAGGGCGGCCGGGGTGTCGGCCATCTGCTGGGCCGCCTCGGCCAGCTTCTTGGAGGCCTGGTACTCGGCGTCCGCGTTGATGATCCGGGCCCGGCGCTCCCGGTCCGCCTCGGCCTGGCGGGCCATGGACCGCTTCATCGTGTCCGGCAGGGAGACGTCCTTGATCTCCACCCGGTCGACCTGGATGCCCCAGCCCACGGCCGGGCTGTCGATCATCAGCTCCAGGCCCTCGTTGAGTTTCTCGCGGTTGGAGAGCAGGTCGTCCAGGTCGCTCTTGCCGATGATCGACCGCAGCGACGTCTGGGCCATCTGCGACACCGCGAACTTGTAGTCCTCGACCTTCACCAGGGCGCTCGCCGCGTCGACCACGCGGAAGTAGACGACGGCGTCCACCCGGACGGTGACGTTGTCGCGGGTGATGCCCTCCTGGGCCGGGATCGGCATCGTGACGATCTGCATGTTGACCTTGTGCAGCCGGTCCACGAAGGGGATCACCAGGGTCAGGCCGGGCTCGCGTTCGCCTCCCACCACCCGGCCGAGGCGGAAGAGCACGCCTCGTTCGTACTGCTTGACGATCCGCGCCGCCATCGCCAGGTAGACCACGGCGACCGAACCCGCCGCCGCCACGGCGCCCAGCAGCTCCTGGAGCATGGTGACCTCCTCACGGAGAGGTCCGATTTCGTCCGCTGCTGTAACCATATGCCCGGGGTGGGGCGGAAGCCATAAGCCGGGGACCGGGCCGGGGTGCCGAGGGGCGTCGGCGCCCCGGCCCGGAGACAGCGGCCGTCAGCGGGCCGGCGTCGTGACCCTCACCGGTTCCGTCCCCGCCGCGCTGTGCCGCTCGGCCCAGTTCTCCAGGGCCGTGCGGCAGGCGTGGTCCAGATGGTGCAGGCCGGACAGGTCCAGGCGGACCGGGCGGTCCTGGGGCAGCGACTCCAGGCTGTCCAGGATCTTCGGCAGCCGCAGGAAGGTCGCGTTGCCCGAGAGATACGCGCCGACCGGGCCCGCCCCCTTGTCGACGACCTCCAGCTTGACGTGCGAGGCCTGCCAGGCGGTCTTGACCACCGCCATCGCCAGGCCGATCAGCACGCCCTCGAACATGCTGACCGCCACGATCGAGACCGCCGTCACCGCGAGGATCAGTGCCTCGCCCCGATGCTCGCGCCACAGCACGGTCAGCGCCCGGACCGGGACCAGCTTGGCGCCCGAGTGGATCAGGATGCCCGCGAGCGCCGGGACCGGGATGTGGGCGAGCACGTCCGGCAGCAGCGCGGCGAACAGCAGCAGCCACACGCCGTGCAGGACGCGGGAGGCCTTGGTACGGGCGCCCGCCTGGACGTTGGCCGCGCTGCGCACGATCACCGCGGTCATCGGCAGCGCGCCCAGCAGCCCGCACACCGTGTTGCCGGCGCCCTGCGCGACCAGCTCGCGGTCGTACTGGGTGCGCGGTCCGGAGTGCAGCCGGTCCACGGCCGCCGCGCTGAACAGCGACTCGGCGGAGGCGATCAGCGTGAAGGCGACGATCGTGCCGAGCAGCCCGGCACTCGCCAGTTCGCCGAACGCGCTCAGTGGCGGCGGCTGGACCGAGCCCAGCAGACCCCGCACCTCGACCATGGCCACCGGCAGGTGCAGCGCGAACGCGGCCACCGTGGCGAGGCCGACCGCGGCCAGCGGACCGGGCAGCGTCCGCAGCTTCGCCGGGACGTGCTTCCACAGCAGCAGCACCGCGACCGTGCCCGCGCACACCGCGAGCGAGGCCACCGCCCTGCCGTCGCCGAGGGCGTCCAGGAACGCCCCGGGCAGCCCGGCGATCTTGCCCAGGCCGGAATCGGGGGCCTTGGCGGCCAGCGCCGGATACAACTGCCCGGCGATGAGCACCAGTCCGATTCCGGCCAGCATGCCCTCGACGACGGAGACCGAGATGGCGCGGAACCAGCGGCCCAGCCTCAGCAGGCCCATGGCCACCTGGAGGAGTCCGGAGGCGAGCACGATCACGCCGAGTGCCGGCAGCCCGAACTCCTGGACCGCCTCGAAGACGAGCACGGTCAGGCCGGCCGCCGGCCCCGACACCTGCAGGCTGCTGCCGCGCATCAGCCCGGTGACGAGGCCGCCCACGATGCCGGTGACCAGGCCGAGTTCGGCCGGGACCCCGGAGGCGACGGCCACGCCCACGCACAGCGGCAGCGCGACCAGGAAGACGACGAGGGAGGCGGTGAAGTCCTGCCGCAGGTACGGAAACCGGGATATGAGGTTCTTGCTGGTCATCGGCGCGCTCACAGGGACTCGAAGGTGTCGGTCTGCGGGCGGTGCGCCCGTACGGCGCCGGTGTGCACCTCGTAGTACCAGGCGTGCAGGCCGAGTTGACCCTCCGCCAGCTTGCGCTCGACGCAGGGGTAGGAGCGCAGCCGGAGCAACTGGGTCAGCACATGGGCCTGCACGCCCTCGGCGACCTCCGGGTCCTCGGCCTGGCCGGCCGGGCGCGGGGTGGCGTGCGCGAGCCAGTCGCGCACGGCGGGTACGGCGGTCAGGTCGTCGCCGCGCACCAGGGCGCCGACGGCACCGCAGTGCGAGTGACCGCAGACGACGATGTCGCGGACGCCGAGCACCTCGACGGCGTACTCGATGGTGGCGGCCTCGCTGGTGGGGTGCTGCGAGGTGTGGGGCGGGACGATGTTGCCCGCGGTGCGCAGCTCGAAGAGCTCGCCGGGGCGGGCGCCCGTGATCAGGGCCGGGACGACCCGGGAATCGGAGCAGGTGATGAACAGGACCTGCGGGGACTGGCCTTCGGCGAGCTTGGCGAACTCCTCAGGGCGCTGTCCGAAGGTACGGGCGTTGTCGATGAGGGGCTGCATGTATGTGGTTCCTCCTGGCGCGCCTGAGCGGCGCGTCGGACTTGAACGACGGTTGTGGGGGAGAGATGAGCGCCTGTCAGCAGCGGAAGACCTGAAGTGCTGCCGGGGCGTGGGGTGCCGATGCTCTGGGGACCGGGCCGTGCGCGGTGCCGGGCGTGGGGGAGGGGCCGGTACCGGCTGCCCGGCCGGTTATCAGCGGGTGCTCCCGCGCGCAGCGGGAGGCGGGGCCGCGGACCGGGTCCGCCGTGTCGCGCACCGGCTGTTCGGGCGGCGTGGTTCCGGTCTCGGCCTTGGCCGTTGCTTCACTGAGAGTGTGCGCAGATGTGAAGGGATCCGCGGGGGCGGAGAACAGCAGGGCGAGCAGGACGACGGCGACGGCAGCGAGTGCGGCCCGGGCCGTCCTGCCTCGGAACATGCGCCCTCCTCCCGGACGTCCCACATCTCTCGCGCACACCAAGCATTGGTCAATGGCTGGTCAAGAAACACGTTAACCCTGCAAAGTCGTTTGCAGGGTTAACTACGCGTTACGGGCGCAAGAGAGCGTGAAAAGTGCCGGTCGCGTGGCGCGAACTCGCTCTTGACTAGGAGCCGACGAGCCCCTTCGCGTCGCGGGCCAGCGCGGTGAGCCGGGATATCGCGCGGAAGTACTTCTTGCGGTAGCCGCCGTTCAGCATCTCCTCGCTGAACAGCTTGTCGAACGGCAGGCCCGAGGCCAGCACCGGGACCTCACGGTCGTAGAGCCGGTCCGCGAGCACCACGAGCCGCAGCGCCGTCGACTGGTCCGGCACCGGTCGCACGTCGGTGAGGCACACCGCCCGCAGGCCGTCGGTCAGCGCGCCGTACCGGCTCGGGTGGACCTTGGCCAGGTGGTCCAGCAGATGCGGGAAGTCGTCGAGCGAGGCGCCCGGGGTGGCGTAGGCCGCCTTCGTCACCTCTTCGTCGGTGAAGGGCTTCGGCGCCTCGGGCAGGCCGCGGTGGCGGTAGTCCTCGCCGTCGATGCGCAGGGTGCGGAAGTGGGCCGACAGGCCCTGGATCTCGCGCAGGAAGTCGGCGGCGGCGAACCGGCCCTCGCCCAGCTTGCCCGGCAGCGTGTTGGAGGTGGCGGCGAGCGCCACGCCCGCCTCGACCAGCTTGCCGAGCAGGGTCGACACGAGGACCGTGTCGCCCGGGTCGTCGAGCTCGAACTCGTCGATGCACAGCAGGCGGTGGCCGGAGAGGGTCCGCACGGTCTGCTGGAAGCCGAGGGCGCCGACCAGGTTCGTCAGCTCCACGAAGGTGCCGAACGCCTTGAGCGCGGGCTCGGCCGGGGTGGCGTGCCACAGGGAGGCGAGCAGATGGGTCTTGCCGACGCCGTAGCCGCCGTCCAGGTAGACACCGCGCGGGCCGGCCGGGGTCTTGGGCGCCTTGGCCCTGCCGAAGCCGAGGAAGCCGCGCCGGCCGGCGCCGGAGGCGTGCGCCCCGCCGAGTCCGCCCGCGAAGCCCTCGAGCACCTTCACGGCCTCGCTCTGGCTGGGCTGGTTCGGGTCCGGTATGTAGGTCGAGAAGCGGACCGAGTCGAAGCGCGGGGGCGGGACCATCTCGGCGACCAGCCGGTCCGCGGGCACGTGCGGCTCGCGGGCGCACAGGGACAGGGGGCCCGCGTCGGTCAGAGGGCTGGATCCGGGGGCGGTGGTGGAGGACGACACGGTTGTCCATGCTAAGCGCCGTGTCACACTGCACGACATGCGACGCCTGTTCCCTGTGACCGACGAAACAGCAGCCCAGGCCTCCGGCGGGACGGCCGAGAGGGAAGGGGCGAGGGGGGTTGGCGGGACAAGGGTGGCCCATGCGCCCGGTGAGATCGGCGCCCACGCCGACCTCGGCGCCCACGCCGACCACGACGCCCACGTCGACCGCGAGTGGAGCCTCGCCGAGCTGGCCGCCGCCTACGTCTACCCGGAGCCGCCGGGCGCCCCGCGGCCGTGGCTGCGGGCCAACATGGTCTCCACGCTCGACGGCGCCGCCCAGCACGAGGGGCGTTCCCAGCCCATCTCCAGCGCCGCCGACATGCGGATCTTCGGCACGCTGCGGGCGCTCGCGGACGTGATCGTCGTGGGCGCGGAAACGGTGCGCCAGGAGGGGTACCGGCCCGCACGCGCGCGTGCCGAGTTCGCCGAGGCCCGGGAGGCCGCCGGACAGGGCCCGGCGCCGGCGATCGCGGTCGTCACCGCGAGCCTGGACCTGGACTTCTCGCTCCCGCTGTTCACCTCGCCCCTGGTGCCCACGCTGGTCCTGACCGGATCCGCGGCCGCCCCCGACCGGGTCGCCGCCGCCGAGAAGGCCGGCGCCAAGGTGGTGATCGCCGGCGAGGGCAGCGGCATCGACCCAGTGCGGGCGGTGCGCGCCCTGGCCGGCCTCGGCCACATCCGGATGCTCACCGAGGGCGGTCCCCGGCTGCTCGGCCAGCTGGTCGCCGCCGAGGTGCTGGACGAGCTGTGCCTGACCCTGTCGCCGATGCTCACCGCGGGCGACGCGCAGCGCATCGGCGGGGGGCCGGCGGTCGCCGTGCCGCACCGGTTCGAACTCGTGTCCCTGCTGGAAGACGCCGGTTTCCTGTTCGGACGCTACCGGCGGTCCTGAAATCGGCGGAATGTGTCGTTCCGTTTAGCTTCCGGGGGGCAGACTTAGTCCGGCACACCCCGTGCGATCACGAGGCAGGATGGTTTCCGCAGGGGCCTGCTCGGGGCCCACGGAGGAGAAGAGGCGTTCTGTGTTCACCAGCGTTCTGATGATCGAGAAGGCTTTGACGTCCGCCGACGTGGAGTTCGTCACCACCTTGCACGGGGACGAGCCGGTCGATTTCCATGTGCTCCTCCAGCCGCGCGGCGACCAGGCGGACCGCCTGCTGCGGGCCATCGACGACATCGCGCTCGGCGAGCTCGACGAGGCGGTCCGCGAACACGAGACACCCGAGGGCGAGGACGCCAGGAGCGTCGGACAGCAGGCCCTGGACGTGTCGGTGCAGGCGCTGCGGGCCGCCGGGAGCCAGGCGGCGGGGCAGATGGTGGAGGACCATCCGCTGGATGCGCTGAAGTCCCTGGTCGCCGAGGTGAAGGCGGACGAGGTGATCGTGCTCACCGACCCCCACTACGTGGAGGAGTTCTTCCACCGGGACTGGGCCTCCCGGGCGCGGCACAAGGTAGGGGTGCCGGTGCTGAAGCTGTTCTCGCACAGCAAGGCGTAGACGCTCCGCTGGTCCGGCCGACGAGCGCCGTCGGGGGTTGCGGTGCGTTCGCGGGCGCCGGTGCGTCGTGGTCGCTCGCGCCCGCGCGGCGGAACTGTACATCGACACGGACACGCGCCCCTCATGCCGGCGGCCTTGCCCTCGCTGCCACGAGCCCGGTGCTTCAGCGCATAGGCTAGGGCCGCTCGCACGTACCGTCTCTGGGGAGAACCACATGGCACCCGGCCTTCCTACCGCCATGGACCGACCGCACTTCATCGGCATCGGCGGCGCCGGGATGTCGGGGATCGCCAAGATTCTCGCGCAGCGCGGGGCCGAGGTGGCCGGCAGCGACGCCAAGGAGTCGGCGACCGCCGAGGCGCTGCGGGCGCTCGGCGTGACCGTGCACATCGGGCACGCCGCCGAGCACCTCGCCGACGACGCGAGCTGTGTCGTGGTGTCCTCGGCGATCCGCCAGGACAACCCCGAGCTGGCCCGCGCGGCCGAGCTGGGCATCCCGGTGGTGCACCGCTCCGACGCCCTCGCCGCGCTGATGGAGGGGCTGCGCCCGATCGCCGTGGCCGGCACCCACGGCAAGACGACGACCACCTCGATGCTGGCCGTCTCCCTCACCGAGCTGGGCCTGAAGCCGTCGTACGCCATCGGCGGCGACCTGGACGCGCCCGGCTCCAACGCGCTGCACGGCGAGGGCGACATCTTCGTCGCCGAGGCGGACGAATCGGACCGCAGCTTCCACAAGTACGCGCCCGAGGTCGCCATCGTCCTCAACGTCGAGCTGGACCACCACGCCAACTACGCCTCGATGGACGAGATCTACGAGTCCTTCGAGACCTTCGCCGGGAAGATCGTCCCCGGCGGCACCCTGGTGATCTCCGCCGACCACGAGGGCGCGCGGGAGCTGACTCGGCGACTGGCCGGGTCGGTGCGGACGGTGACGTACGGCGAGGCCGAGGACGCCGGCGTACGGGTGCTGTCGATCGTCCCGCAGGGGCTGAAGAGCCAGGTCACCGTGGTCCTGGACGAGCAGGAGCTGACCTTCACGGTCTCCGTGCCCGGCCGCCACTACGCCCTCAACGCCGTCGCCGCGCTCACCGCCGGTGCCGCCCTCGGCATCCCGGCCGCCGAACTGGCGCCCGCGCTCGCCGCCTACACCGGCGTCAAGCGGCGCCTGCAGCTCAAGGGCGAGGCCGCCGGGGTGCAGGTCATCGACTCCTACGCCCACCACCCCACCGAGATGACCGCCGACCTGGAGGCCATGCGCGCCGCCGCCGGCGACTCCCGCATCCTCGTCGTCTTCCAGCCGCACCTGTTCTCCCGCACCCAGGAGCTGGGCAAGGAGATGGGCCAGGCCCTCGCCCTCGCCGACGCCTCCGTGGTGCTCGACATCTACCCGGCCCGCGAGGACCCGATCCCGGGCGTGACCAGCGAGCTGATCATCGAGGCCGCGCGCGCCGCCGGCGCCGACGTCACCGCCGTGCACGACAAGGACGGGATCCCCTCGGTGATCGCGGGAATGGCCAAGCCCGGCGATCTCGTTCTCACCATGGGCGCGGGCGACGTGACAGACCTGGGCCCGCTGATCCTGGACCGCCTGTCGCAGTAAAAGGGGCTGAGGCTCATGTCGTACGACGTCGAGAAGCCGGACGAGCAGTGGCGCGCGGAGCTGAACCCCGCCGAGTACGCCGTGCTCCGCCAGGCCGCCACCGAGCCGGCCTTCACCGGTGAGTACACCGACACCAAGACCAAGGGTGTCTACTCCTGCCGGGCCTGCGGCGCCGAACTCTTCACCTCCGACACGAAGTTCGCGTCGCACTGCGGCTGGCCGTCCTTCTACGACCCGAAGGACACCGACGCGGTGGAGCTGGTCGAGGACCGTTCCCACGGCATGGTCCGCACCGAGGTGCGCTGTGCCCGCTGCGGCTCCCACCTGGGGCACGTCTTCGAGGGGGAGGGGTATCCGACCCCGACCGACCAGCGCTACTGCATCAACTCGATCTCCCTGCGGCTGACGCCGGCCGAGGACTGACTCCCTCCTCGGTCGGTCGACACTCCGGATCCGGCAGAAGACGTCCTCGGCAGGGCTCGCCCGGTCGAAGATGAACGCCATCGGGCACCGGAGTGCGACTCGAGGCCTGTGCTGGGCCTGCCGAGGGCGCTGGGACGGATGAGGCTGGTGCCCCACTCGCTCCGGTTTGAGATTCTGTGAGGGTGTTGGGTGTGGCGCGCTGGATCCAGTCCCGCCGCAGGCCTGTGCCCGCCGACAGCGGTCGCCACCGCGAGGACGACGGCGGGCACGAGGCGACGGCGACATCCGCGCGGTCCGAGGAGCTCGCGGCGGCCGAGGGCTCCTCGGAGGGCCTGCCGGCCACCGGTGCCATGGCGGCCGGCGCGCCGCTCGGCGTGCTGCGGGAGGCGCTGGCCGGGATCGGTACCACCCTCGACGAGGACAGGATCTGCGCCGAGCTGACCCGGCAGGCCGTACGCCTGGCCGGTGGCACGGCCGCCGTGATGCGCCGGACGGGCCAGGCCATGTCCGGATACGAGGCGATCACCGGGGACGCCGACGCGCTGCCCGACGTCCGGTGGGCCACCGCGGCGGCCCGCGAGGCGGAGACACCGGCGCTCGACGCACAGCCGGAGCCCTGGCTGGAGTACGCGGGCGCCACCCCGACCCGGGTAGGGCTGTGCGCGCCGCTGACCAGCGGCACGGACAGGTACGGCATTCTCGTGTGGGCCCGCTCCGGGCAGCCGCTGCGCCGCGCCGAAGCCGAACTGCTCACCATGCTCGCCGAGCGCGCCGCCTCCCACATCCGGCACGCCCGCGCCTACGCGAGCATCAACCGCACCGCCGGCGATCTGCAGCGGGCCCTGCTCGCCGAGCCCGGCCGCCCGCATCCCAACCTCGACATCGCCGTCCGCTATCTGCCGGCCGGCGGCGGCGTGCTGGTCGGCGGCGACTGGTGCGAGACCGTACGGCTGCACTTCGGGCGGACCCTGCTGGTCGTCGGTGACGTGATGGGCCACGGCCTGGAGGCCGCCGTCGACATGAACGTCTACCGTTCCTCCCTGCGCTACATCGCCTCCGCCGACCTTCCCCCGCACCGGGTGCTGCGGCAGATGGACGACATCGCCTCCCGGGAGGCGGAGCTCAGGCCCGCCACCTGCCTGCTCGCCCGCGTCGACCCCGGGCGCCACCAGGTCACGCTGGCCAGCGCGGGCCATCTGCCGCCGGTGCGCATCGCGATGGGCGGCGAAACCTCCATCGTGCCGGTCCCCGTCGGACCGCCGTTGGGCACCGGGCTCGGTGGCTATGAGATGGCCACGCACCCGCTGGCCGCGGGGGAGACGCTCGTGCTGTTCACCGACGGACTGGTGGAGCGCCGGGGCGAGGACATCGACCGGTCCCTGGAGCGGCTGGCCACGGGCCGCCTCCCCGGCGGGGAGTGCCTGGACGACGTTCTGGACACCATCCTCAGCCGTACGGACGCGCGGCACGCGGAGGACGACGTCGCCGCGATGGCCTGCCGGACCCACAGCCGGCAGGGCGTCTCACCGTAGGGCGCAGCGGCCCGCCGGCCGACCGCCCGCGGAAGGTTGCATGGAGCCCCGCACACCTTCGGGGAGCCGCGGTCACCGGCGGCCGCAGCGTGAACGCCGTCGAGGCGTCCTCCCCGGGCGGACGGAGCATGCCGCCGCAAGCGTCCGCCAAGGCCGGACTCCCTGGGTGTGCTCCTCCAGGGCCAGGTCGGCGAGCCGCAGCACCGTCCGCTGGAGGACGGGGCACGTGCAGCGCCGGAGCCCGCGACCCGGCCGGCGACGCCGTCGCGCGCGGTGAGGAACAGGGCCGACACCATCGTCCCCGAGCGGCGCAGCCGGCCCAGCAGCCGAAGCCGTCCACGTCGGCCGGCATCAGGTCCAGGACGCGTGGCCCGGCCCGAGCTTGGCGGACCCCGGCCGGTGGGCCGCCGTGCGCGACCAGCAGGCGTGCCCTCCGCACCCGCCCGTCTTCGTGCACCCGTTCGGCCCCGCCCGGGCTGCCGCGCCCCACGGGCCGCATCGATACTCGAGTGACAGTCGTCCGACAGGCAAACGACAGCAACCACGGGCGAAGCTCGTCATCCAGGACCCGATCAAGGAGCTGTGTCCGTGACGACCCTCCAGACACGTCCCGCACCTCCCACGACGATCCGCCCCCGGGTCGTGGCCCGCACCGGCCTGTACGCCCTGCTGGCCGTCAACGCGGCCGCCACGGCCTGGTTCTTCGTCCAGGCCGGATTCGCCTCGAACACGCTGATCGTGCTGGGCCGCCTCGCCGGCCTGAGCGGCGCCCTCCTCATGGCCTTCCAATTGCTGCTGGTGGCCCGGCTGCCCTGGCTGGACCGCCGGATCGGCATGGACCGGCTGACCTCCTGGCACCGCCGCACCGGCTTCGGCATCCTGTGGACCCTGCTCACGCACGCCGTGTTCATCACCTTCGGCTACGCCCAGGCGTCCTCGATGGACCCGGTGAACCAGCTCGTGAACCTCGCCGAGACGGTCGAGGGCGTGCTGCGCGCGATCGTCGCGCTCACGCTGATCGTCGTGGTCGGCGCCGTCTCGGCCCGCTGGGCACGCCGCCGACTCGCCTACGAGACCTGGCACTTCATCCACCTGTACACCTACGCCGCCGTGGTCCTCGCCTTCACCCACCAGGTCGCGGCCGGTACGACCTTCACCTCCTCGCCCGTCGCGCGGACGTACTGGTACACGGTGTGGGGCTGCGCCCTCGGCTCGGTGTTCCTGGGCCGGCTGGTGCTGCCGCTGTGGCGCAACCTGCGGCACCGGCTGCGGGTCTCGGCGGTCGTACCCGAGTCCGACGACGTCGTCTCCGTCTATGTCACCGGCCGCGACCTGGACCGGCTGCCCGCGCGGGCCGGCCAGTTCTTCCTGTGGCGGTTCCTCACCCGGGACCGCTGGTGGCAGGCCAACCCGTTCTCCCTGTCCGCCGCCCCCGACGGCCGCACCCTGCGCCTCACCGCCAAGGCGTCCGGCGACGGCAGCGCCGCGCTGCGGCACCTCAAGCCCGGCACCCGCGTCTTCGCCGAGGGCCCCTACGGCGCCTTCACCACGCTGCACCGCACCCGCCCGGAGTCCGTGCTGATCGCCGGCGGCGTCGGCGTCACACCCATCCGGGCACTGCTGGAGGACCTTCAGGGCCACGCCGTCGTCATCTACCGGGTGGCAGCCGACCGCGACGCCGTCCTCTACGACGAGCTGAGCGACCTCGCCCTCACCAAGGGCGCCGAACTGCACCTGGTGACCGGACCGATCGCCCCGGACAAGCTCGCCCCGAGCGAGCTGTCGCGGCTCGTCCCCGACATCGGCGAGCGGGACGTCTTCCTGTGCGGGCCGCCCGGCATGATGACCGCCGTGCTGCGCAGCCTGGCCGACCTGGGCGTACCCAAGCGGCAGATCCACTTCGAGCGCTTCAGCCTCGCCGGCTGAGAGAGGGCGTCCGACCGTGAAGCGAGCCATTCCCGTCTTCGTCCTGACCGTCGCCGGTCTGATCCCGGTGTGGCGTTACCACCCGTCGACCGGGACCGTCGAGACCGCACAGCCCGCGGCGACGCCGACCTCCATGCCGTCCTCCTCGAGGGTGGTGCCGGGCACCGCGGTGAGCACCACGAAGGGCGTCTTCCAGGTGGAGGTGACCTTCCGGGGCGACCGGATCGCCTCCGTGCGGATGCTGCAGGCGCCGCACCATCCACAGACCCGGTGGGCCGTACCGGAGCTGATCGCGGAGACGCTCAAGGCGCAGAGCGCCCACATCGACTCGGTGTCCGGGGCCACGATCACGAGCCAGGGGTACCGGGCGTCCCTCCAGGCCGCGCTCGACGCCAAGGGCTCCTGACGTGCGGCGTGTCGAGCACGTCATGGGGTTTCCGGTCTCGCTGCGGATCGACGACGAGGGCGACTTCGGCGCGGCCGCGGACGAGGTCTTCGCCTGGCTGCGCCAAGTGGACGCCCGCTTCAGCCCGTTCAGGACCAGCAGCGAGGTGTCCCGGTACGGGCGCGGGGAACTGGCGGACGCCGAGGTGAGCGCGGACCTCACCGAGATCCTCGGCCTGTGCGAGCGGTACCGGGCCGCGACCGGCGGTGCCTTCGACGTACGGCTGCCCGGCCGGGGCTTCGATCCCTGCGCGGTGGTCAAGGGCTGGTCGGTGCAGCGGGCGGCCGGGCTGCTGGCGGCGGCCGGCGCGCGCCGGTTCTGCCTCAACGCGGGCGGTGACGTGGTCGCGTCCGGCGGGCCGTGGCGGATCGGGATACGGCATCCGGAACAGGCCGACCGGCTCTGTGCCGTGCTGGCGGTCACCGACGCGGCGGTGGCGACCTCCGGTCGGTACGAGCGCGGTGACCACATCGTCGACGGGCGCACCGGACGCCCCGCGACCGGGCTGCTCAGCCTCACCGTGGTGGCCCCCACCCTGACCGAGGCGGACGCGACCGCCACGGCCGCCTTCGCGCTGGGCGCCGACGGCCCGGCCTGGGCCGCCGCCCGGCCCGGCTGCGAGGTGTTCGCGGTCGACGCCGCACGCGGTGTGGTCCGCACGCCGGGGCTGCCGGTGGCGGCCTAGCCGGTTGTTCGCCCGCCAAAGCGCCGCAACATTTGCGGTCTAGACTCTCCCCGCAACGGCCTGCGCATCGACGACCGTGGCCGAAAGCGGGCGGAAATCCGCCAAACCCGAAGGGTATTCGGCGTTTTGATACGGATAGAGTCAGTCACGAAGCGGTATCCCGACGGCACGGTCGCGGTCGACCGGCTGTCGCTGGAGATACCGGACCGCGCGATCACCGTACTCGTCGGGCCCTCCGGCTGCGGCAAGACGACGACCCTGCGGATGATCAACCGGATGGTGGAGCCCACCGAGGGCAGCATCCTCCTCGACGGCACGGACATCCGGCAGCAGCCGGTCAACACCCTGCGCCGCTCGATGGGGTACGTCATCCAGAACGCCGGACTCTTCCAGCACCGCACCATCCTCGACAACATCGCCACCGTGCCCCGGCTGCTCGGCTGGAGCAAGCAGAAGGCCCGCGCGCGAGCCGCCGAGCTGATGGAGCGGGTGGGGCTCGACGCCGGGCTCGCCAAGCGGTACCCGTACCAGCTCTCCGGCGGCCAGCAGCAGCGCGTCGGCGTGGCCCGGGCCCTCGCCGCCGATCCGCCGGTGCTGCTGATGGACGAGCCGTTCTCCGCCGTCGACCCCGTGGTACGCAAGGGACTCCAGGACGAACTGCTCCGCATTCAGGACGAGTTGGGCAAGACCATCGTCTTCGTCACGCACGACATCGACGAGGCGATCAAGCTCGGCACGATGGTCGCCGTGCTGCGCACCGGCGGCCGGCTCGCCCAGTTCGCCCCGCCCGCCGACCTGCTCAGCGCCCCCGCCGACGCCTTCGTGGAGGACTTCCTCGGCGCCGACCGCGGCATCCGCCGGCTGTCCTTCTTCCCCTCCACCGGCCTGGAGCTCGAGACCGGGCCGATCGTGGGCGTCGACGCCGACGCCGACCGGCTCGCCGCCCGCGCCGACGCCGCCTACCTCCTCGTCACCGACCCCGACGGCAGACCCCTCGGCTGGAGCGAGCCGGGCCGGCTCACCGCCGGGGCCGTCGACCCGGGGCAACTCCTCGACCACGGGCGGCCGTTCGTACCCGGCAAGGACTCGCTGCGCACCGCGCTCGACGGGGCGGTGCTCTCGCCGACCGGCTGGGCCGTCGCCGTGGACGGCGAGGGACGCGCCGTGGGTGTCGTCTCCCAGCAGGTCATCGGCGAGGCCATCCGCGCCGCCCACAGCCGGGTCGCGGACGGCGGCACCGGCACCGGGCGCGCCCGGCCCGCGGACGACACCGATGCCGCACCCGGCGCGGCTGCGGACGACACCGATGCCGCACCCGGCGCCGCTGCGAACGACACCGGCGCCCCACCGGGCCAGGGCACGGACGGCGACGCCGACCTCAAGGCCGCCCGATGAACGGCTTCTTCGACCTCCCGAGCGACCTCCAGCACAGCTACCTCGGGCTCGTCGGCCTGCATGTGCGCGAGGGCCTGCTGCCGGTGCTGGCCGCGCTGCTCGTCGCGCTGCCCGTGGCCCAGCTCTGCGTACGCTTCCGCTGGGTCTACCCGCCCGTCCTCGGCATCACCACCGTGCTGTACTCCATCCCGTCGCTGGCCTTCTTCGTCGTGCTCATCGACTACTTCGGGCAGAGCGAGACGACGGTGATGATCCCGCTCGCGGTCTACAGCCTGGTGGTGCTGGTGCCGGGCATTGTGGACGGCGTCCGCTCGGTGCCGCCGGAGACCCTGGCCGCCGCGCAGGCCATGGGCTTCGGGCCCGTACGCCGCTATCTCCAGGTCCAGTTGCCCATCGCCGCCCCCGCGATCATCGCGGGCCTGCGGGTGGCCGTGGTCTCCAGCCTCTCGCTGGTCAGCGTCGGCATGCTCATCGGCAACCAGGGCGCGCTGGGCAACATGCTCAACGACGCCACCACGTACCACCGGCCCGCCCTGGCCGTGAACTCGGTGCTGACGACCGCGCTGCTCGGCATCCTCGCCGACGCGCTGCTGGTCCTCGTCCGCCGCCTCCTCACCCCCTGGATGCCGAGGAAGGGTGCCTCCCGGTGAACGTCCTGAACTTCGCGCACGCCTTCTTCGGCGACAGCGCCCACTGGCACGGCTACGACGGCATCCCCACCCGGCTCGCCGAGCACGTGAAGTACTCCCTGGAAGCACTGCTGTTCGCCGCGCTGATCGGACTGCCCGTCGGCCTGGTCACCGGCCACTACGGCCGCGGCGGCAACGCCCTCGCGCTGATCGCCACGGCGGGCCGGGCCCTGCCCAGCTTCGGTCTCCTGGTCCTGATGTTCATCTGGATCGGATTCGGTCTGCTGCCGGTGATGATCCCGCTGGTCGTGCTCGCCGTACCGCCGATCCTGGTCACCACCTACGAGGCGATCCGCTCCGTCGACCCCTCGCCCGTGGACGCCGCCCGGGGCATGGGCATGCCCGAGGCGCGGGTGCTGTTCCAGGTCGAGCTGCCCGTCGCGCTCCCCCTCATCCTGAGCGGCCTGCGCACGGCGGCCATCCAGATCGTATCCACCGCCACCATCGCCGCCTACGTCAGCCTCGGCGGACTCGGCCGCTACATCATCGACGGTCTCTACCAGAAGGACTACGAGAAGGTGGTGGGCGGCGCCACCCTGGTCGCCGGACTCGCCCTGACCACCCTCGTGGTGTTCTGGGCCGCCTCCCGGATCACGGTCTCGGCGGGGGTACGGCGCAGCGGCTGAGGTCGACCGGCCGGGCTCCCGGGCGCCGAGGGCCACGACCGGCGCCGGGGAGGGCCCCAGGGGCACCGATGAGCCTGCGCTGCACGGGCGCGTCGCAACTGACCACAGATCGAGGCCAATCGGTGATCCGGAGCCCCTTGACTGACCGAGAACCGGCTGGATTGGATCGGTGAGTGACTTCCACCAACCGCATCAGCAGGTCCATCCGGAGGAACCGAGGCGCGGCGGTGGTCGCCCTCGCGGCGGCGACGGCTCTGCTGGCGGGCTGTTCCTCCAACGACAAGTCCGGCGGCAATCCGTTGACGGACAGCAAGGCGAGCGGCGACACCGTGGTCGTCGGATCCAACAACTTCCCCGAGAGCACCCTGCTCGCCGACATCTACGGCGAGGCCCTCAAGGCCAAGGGAATCAAGGTCAGTTACAAGCCGAACATCGGCAGCCGGGAGACCACCTACGGGCTGATCAAGAACGGCTCCCTCTCGGTGCTGCCCGAGTACAACGGCGCGCTGCTGGCCTACCTCGACCCGAAGGCCACGCCGAAGACGGCCGACGCCACCACCACGGCCATCGAGGCCAAGCTGGACTCCAAGCTGACCCTGCTCAAACCCTCGCCGGCCGAGGACAAGGACTCGGTCACGGTCAACGCGGCCACCGCGAAGAAGTACCACCTCACCGAGAAGTCGACCATCGCCGACCTCAAGGACATCGCCAAGGACCTGGTCATCGGCGCCTCGCCGGAGTTCCAGACCCGGCAGCAGGGCCTGGTGGGCCTGAAGTCGGTCTACGGCCTGCAGTTCAAGTCCTTCAAGGCGCTGGACGCGGGCGGCCCGCTCACCCAGGCCGCGCTGAAGAAGAACGCCGTGCAGGTCGCGGACATCTTCACCACGGACCCGACCATCTCCAAGGAGAAGTTCGTCGTCCTGCAGGACCCGAAGAACCTCTTCGGCTTCGAGAACGTCCAGCCGCTCGTCTACAAGAGCGCCCTGTCCCAGAAGGGCGTCGACGCGCTCAACGCGGTCTCGGCCAAGCTCGACACCGCGACTCTGCTGGACCTGGACACCCAGGTGCAGGCCCAGAACAAGGACCCGCTGGACGTGGCTCAGGCCTGGCTGAAGTCCGCCGGTCTCGCCTGACGTCCGCTCCGCCAGGTACGGCCGCGTGGACGCCGGCGCGGGTGCCCCGGGACACCGGGAGCACCCGCGCCGCATGTTCCGAAGGGGCGCGGACCCGTGGGCTCAGAGGTCGAACTCGTGCGGCGGCAGGTCCAGCGTGTAGCACGCCTCGCGCACCACGGCCTGCTCCGTCTTGTCGAAGTCGCCGTCCGCGCCGCCGATCACGATGCCGATCTGGATCACGGCCCGCGCCTCCGCCGGCTTCTTCTTCGCCTTGGCGATCTCCTGAAGCACGCTCACCTTGCCGAAGGCGAAGTCGGTCGTCAGCTTGTTCAGGTTCTCCTCGAAGCGGCGCCTGAGGTCGTCCGCCGGGAAGTTCTGCAACACCTCGTTCGTGGCGATGAGCTGGGCCACCCGCTGCCGCTCCGACGGATCCACGGTCCCGTCCGCCGCCGCCACGAGCGCGCACATCGCCATGCTCGCATCGCGGAACGCGCCGCTCTTCAGGTCGTTCTTCTTCGCCTCCAACTGGGTCTGCATCTGCGACGCCGACTCCTTGATGCGGTCCCACAGGGCCATGCGCACTCCTCGTGTCACTCGTGAACCACGGCCGGGTCTTCCGGCACACCGGCCGCGACTTCTACAACACCGCAGAAACTCCAGCACCGTGGAAACTCCCGGGACCGCCGGGAAGTTCCTGCCGACCTAGACTGAGTCCCCGCACAGAGACGGAACAGACCGAACACAGCGCGACGCGGAGGGAAGGCGACAGTGGCGACAGTGTCCGGCACCGGCTACCAGGACCCCTCCGCCGAGGTGCTCACCGAGGCGGCCGCCGCCTTCGGACTGCTCGCCTCACCCGCCCGGCTGCACATCGTCTGGGCGCTGATCCAGGGGGAGAGCGACGTCACCGGGCTCGCCGAGCGGGTCGGCGGCGCGCTGCCCGCCGTCAGCCAGCACCTGACCAAGCTGAAGCTCGCCGGGCTCGTCCGCTCCCGTCGCGAGGGCCGGCGCCAGGTGTACTTCGTGGACGCCGCCGGGCAGGCCGCCGTCGTCGACGTCGTACGCCTCCTCGTCGGCCGGCTCGCCGAACGGGCCGCGGCCGCACCGGCCACGGCCCGCCGCCTCCGTGGCATCTGAGACCCCGACGGGCCCGGTGAGCGGACCCGGCACCGGCCCGGCGAGCGTCGGCGGCCGAGCGGACGGCCACGGAGGCGGAGGCGTCCGCCGGGTCCCGGTGAGCGCGGGCTCGGTGCGTCCCCGGGCCGTCAGACGGCCAGGCCCTCCGCCCCCTCCGGGTCCTCGGCACCCTCGGCCCCCGCACGCGCCGCCGCCTTCGCCCGCTCGCGGCGCCTGCGGCGGCCGACGCGCGGCTCCTGGTCGGGGAGCCAGCCGAAGGTGAGGCAGCTGCCGGTCACGCCCAGCAGGAGGCCGATGAGGAAGCCGCCCAGGTTGGACGTGACCCAGGTGCCCAGGGAGAGCAGGACACCGGTGATGGAGTAGAACAGCCGCTGGGCCGGGTTGAAGAGGATCAGCAGGCCCAGCAGCGCCATCAGCGTCGGCAGCAGGTAACCGGCCACCCCCTGCATGCCGATGTGCATCACGACCTTCAGTGAGGCCTTCTCGGTGAGCAGGATCTCGCCGCCGGCCAGCGCGAGCAGCAGCCCGCCCCAGAACGGACGACGCGCCCGCCAGCCGCGGAAGGCGGCCCACGCTCCCCGGTGTGGACGGTCGGCCACCGCGCTCAGCAACCCGAGTCGCTGAAGCGGAGCTTGAGACCGGGAAGCTTGAACACACCAGCCGTCGTCGCGTAGTTGGTCTGCCGCAGGTTGGCGATGTGGACGGTGTCGGCCTGCTGGCTGAAGACGCCGATCGGGCCCTTCACGCCCGCCTTGGTCAGCGTGCTGGCGTCGTTGCCGATCTCGATGTTGTCGAACGCGGCGTTGCCGGACAGCTCCGTGGAGTCCGTGGTCAGGTCGCTCGCCCGTACCTTGTCCGCGCCGCCGCCCGCCGTGATCAGCAGGTTGGTGCCGCCGAGGTCGACGCTCTGGCACAGGTGGTCGAGCGTGGCATTCTTGATCGCGGAGGTCACCACCAGCACCTGACCGCCGGTGTCCCCGGCGTTCGGGCTGCCGTCCGCCATGGTGTCGAGGCCGCCGAACTGCTCGAAACCGGTTCCGTTCAGTTCCGTCGCGGTGACCGTGAACGGCATGCCGGAGATCGCGAACTGCACGCCCAGTGCCCCCTGGGCGGTGAGTACGGCGAGACCGGCGGCGACGAGGGTGGCCGGCACCGCCATCACCGCGGCCCGGCGGGCCCGGACCCGGCCGCGCCGCTCGCCGGCGGTTCCGGCCGCGTGCGGTGCTTCGGAGGCTTCCGGGGCTTCTGAGGGTGAACCGCTTCCCGGGTTCTCGGGGGTGTTGCCGACGGACGGGACGTCCGGGGACGAGGCCATGTCTGCTCCCATGGGCATGATCTGCGGGTTGGGCTTCAGCGGCGCGGTGTCCTGGCGCGGACAGCGACTGTCGCGTACGCCTCCTCGCACCCCGGCGGAGCAAGGGCTTTCTCGTTACGCGGCAGTAGCCTGCGAGGAAGTTACCGCCGGTTACTTCGGGGGGTCAAGGTGGTTGTGAAAAAAGGGTGTCGGATGTGCGCGAGCTGCGATCGCGGTCCACAACTCCCTTGGCAGCGCTTGACGTTGACGGTTGATCAGGTCTACAACTTCCCCTGTTTCCACGGATCCGTGGCGCCGGATCCGCGAGCGGCACCGGATGCGTTGCCCGGCCTCTCACGCCGACCGCTCACCTCGGCCGACAGAAACCGTTCACATCGGTGCGGCACCGCATGGCCGCTTCACCCTCGCCGCACCCGGCCGCCCCCCTGCCGGCCCGGCCGAAGGCCTTCCCCCGGGCCTTCGGCCGGCGCCTGTACCGCCGCCGTCGCCGGACCGTCGCGTACGGAGAAGGCGCACGGCCCTGCGCCGGCGGCACCGCGCACCCCCCACCCACCTCACCCGGACCCCACCCAGGAAAGAGGCACCCGCATGCGTACGCGTTCCCTTTTCGCCCTCGCCGGCGCCGCCACCGCACTCGCCCTCGCGGTCGCCGCCCCCGCCTCCGCCGACGGCAGCGCCGTCCTCACCACCGGCGGCGCGGGCGGCACCGCCGTGGCGACCGGTGACACCCTCACCGCGCCGCTGGCCTCCGGCACGTCCGCGACGCTCTACTCCAGCGCGACCGGCACCAGCGGCGTCACCTGCACGTCGTCCCAGTTCACCGCCACGGTCACCGACAACCCGACCGCCCCCGGCACGGCCACCGAGTCCGTCACCGGGCACACCTTCGACAGCAGCTCCTGCACCAGCAACGTCACCGGCGTCCTCGGGGTCAGCAGTATCACCGTCGACAACCTGCCCTACACGGCGACGGTCGCCTCCGACGGCACCCTCACCGTCTCGCCGGCGAGTGGCTCCACCATCCAGACCACGGTCAAGCTGCGCACCCTGCTGGGCTCCATCACCTGCGTCTACCAGGCGGCCTCCCTGACCGGGAAGGCCGGCAACGCCGACAACAGCATCAGCTTCACCAACCAGCAGTTCACCAAGACCTCCGGTTCGTCGCTGTGCTTCGCCAACGGCTACTTCACCGCCAGGTACGCGCCCGTGACGGACGGCGGCACCCCGGTCTACGTCAACTGAGCCGCCAACCGGCCTGCGGATTCACTGAGTTCAGCGCCGCCGCAGGCGCACCGCGAGGGCGGCGCCCCCGGTGAGCACCAGCACCGCTGCGGCGCCGCCCGCCAGCAAGGGCGCCGAGGGGCCCGGGTCCCGGGCGACCCGCTCGTCCGCGGCCGAAGCCGGACCTGCCGACACGGCGGGTCCGGTTTTCGTCTTCCCCGGCCCCTTCTCGCCCTTCTCCGCGAAGACCACGTCGGAACACGAGTAGTAGGTGTCCGTCGTGCTGCTGTTCTGCCAGACGGTGTACAGGACCTGACGGCCCGTCCGGTCCTTCGGCAGTGTCGCGCCGATGTGGTACGCCCCGTCGCGCAGCGGTGGGTCGGTGACCCGCGCGAAGGGCCGCTCCGGCAGATCGGACCAGGTGAGCGGTTTCGCCGGGTCGTAGCCGGGCTTGGTCAGATACAGCCGGAACGTGCCCGTGTGCGCGATCGTCGAGGCGTACGTCATCGTCAGCCTGCCGCCGGGCGTCAGCCGGGTCGCCGGCCAGTCCCGCCGCGCCAGGTCCAGGCCCCGGTACGCCGGAAGGTTCCCGCTGCACAGTCTGCCGTCCGGAATCACCTGCCGGTCACGGCCGTTCACCCCTGCCACGCGCAGGTTGTCCCACGCGGTGAAGGGAGCAGCGTTGGCCGCGACCGCCGCCCGGCAGGCCGCCGAGCGGCCGGCCTCGCCGCCCTCGGGGGAGCAGGCGTAGACCCGGCTGACCGGAGCCGTGGGGGCCCCGTGCGCCTGGGCAGGCCCCGCCGCCCACGACAGGAGCAGGAGCGAGGCCGCGGCGGCGGCCGCAGTGACGCTCGGGCGGGCGGTCGTCCGGGTCATCCGGGATGTCTCCTCGGCGGGCGCGGGAACGGGGTCTGCGCGGTCCAGTACGGCGGGGACGGTCCGTGCGTTCAGCCGGACCGGCGGATCGGTGGTCCGGGGGGCGTGAAAGCACCGACCGGTACGGACGTTTCGCGCCTCCTTCAAGACACCGTTGAGGAGCCGGCGGTCGTCCTCGTATCGTGGCGATCATGGGTCCGGCACCCGCCGCCCCGCGGTTGCCGGGAGAGGCCGGGCAAGGAAGGGGGATGCGTCCTGGTCTCGTCGTGCACGGACCGCCGGGAGCCCGTCCGACGCCGTATCGGCAGGTGACACGGGTCCCGGTGCCGGTCCGCACCCCGGACTGCCGCTGCCGTGGGGTGAGTTATCGTGTGCAAGGGGTCAAAAACAAACCGCATGTCCCGTTCGTTCGAGTCGCGAGGAGGGGTCCCAGGATGGCGAGGCAGTTACGCGCCGAACAGACCCGGGCAACGATCATCACGGCCGCCGCCGATCTGTTCGACCGGCAGGGCTACGAGTCCACGAGCCTGAGCGACATCGTCGCGCACGCGAAGGTCACCAAGGGGGCGCTGTACTTCCACTTCGCGGCCAAGGAGGACCTCGCCCATGTCATCCTTGAGCTCAACGCGGGCGCCGCGAAAGCACTCGTCGCCGAGGTCGAGAACCGCGGCTGCTCCTCGCTGGAAGGCCTGATGCGCACCACGTTCGGGATCGCCAGACTCGCCGTGGAGGACCCCGTGCCGCGCGCCGCGCTCCGCCTCGCCACCGCCGGTGTCGCCGTACGCCCGCCGCTGAGGCACCCGTTCACCGAGTGGCTGGAGTTCGCCACCCGGAAGTTCACCGGAGCCGTCAGGGAGTCCGATGTGCACGGTGATCTCGACGTCGGGATCGTCGCGCACTCGCTGGTCTCCTTCTTCGTCGGCACCCGGGTCGCAGGCCGCTCACTCGAACCGGTAGGTCGGCTTCCGCGCCGGGTCGCCGAGATGTGGCACCTCCTGATCCGGGGCCTGGTCCCGGTACACCGCCGCCCCCGTTACGTCACGCTCGCCACGCAGCTGGAGCGGGAGATCAGAACCGCCTGAGCCGCGCGATACGGTGACGGACATGCCCTCCACCCCGTTCGCACCCGTGATCCTCGGCAACGAACCCGGCTCGTTCCCGCACAGCGTGCTGGCCGAGCGGCACCCCGCGATCATCAGCCGGGTACGGGACACCTTCCCGTACGGCCCCGGGCAGCACCGGGCACTCGACGAGCTGCTGAAGAGCTGCACCGAGGGGACGGTCGAGCCGCTGCCCGCCGATGCCCCGGACCGGGACCGATGGCAGGAGTGGGGCCTCGCCGGCTGTGCCGGGAGCTCCTGGTACGACGTGCCGTGGCTGTGGTCGGAGAGCTACTTCTACCGCCGGCTGCTGGAGGCCGTCGGCTGGTTCGGCCCCGGCGCCTGGCAGGGCATCGACCCCTTCCGCCCGTTCAAGCGCGCCGAACTCGACGCGCCGGAGACGGACGAGGAACTGGCCGCACTGGACGCCCTGCCCGGCCTGCCGGAGGAGGAGCGGGCACACGCCCTGCTGCACGGCTCGCTGTGGGGCAACCGCGCCGACCTCGGCTTCCGGCTCTCCGCCGAGGGCGCCGAGGCCCGGGAGCCGGCCCCCGCGCTGGTCGCCGACGACAGTACGGCCCTGTGGTCGCTGCTGCCGCCCGACGGCACGGCCACGCTCGTCCTGGTCGCGGACAACGCGGGCCGCGAACTCGTCCCGGACCTGCTGCTGATCGCCCATCTCCTCGCCGAGGGCCGGGCCGCACGGGCAGTGCTGCACGTCAAGCCGTACCCGTACTACGTGTCCGACGCCACCACCGCCGATGTCGTCGACGCGCTGCACCGGCTGCGCGCCGCCTCCGGTGCGGCCGCCGAGTACGCGCGCGTGCTCTGGTCGGCCACGGCCGACGGCCGCCTCACCCTGCGCGCCCACCCGTTCTCCTGCGCCCCGCTGCCGTACGCGGAGATGCCGGACGACCTGCGCGCCGAGTTCGCCGCGGCCACCCTGACCGTCTTCAAGGGCGACCTCAACTACCGGCGTCTGGTGGGCGACCGGCTCTGGCCGGCGACCACGCCCTTCCAGGAGACGACCGACTGGTTCCCCGGCCCGGTCGCCGCGCTGCGCACCCTGAAATCGGACGTGATCACCGGCCTGCCCGCGGCGACCGAGGCCGCGCTGGTGGCGGCCGAGGACGGGCGCTGGCGCACCAGTGGCACGCACGCGCTGATCCAGGTTTCCGGTGCCGACATCAAGTGACCTGGATCCGCAGTGACTTGATGCCGTTGATGAAGTTCGACACGAGACGCCCGGCCGGCGCGGCGAGCCGCGGCTCGGGGATCACCCGCAGCACCTCCTCGTGGAGCAGCCGCAGCTGCAGCCGTGAGAAGTGGGCGCCCAGGCAGACGTGCGGGCCGTCGCCGAAGGACACGTGCGGGTTGGGGGAGCGGGCGAGGTCGAGCCGGGCCGGATCGGTGAAGACCCGCTCGTCCCGGTTGGCCGAGGCGTGGAAGACCACGACCTTGTCCCCGGCCCGGATCCGCTGCCCCGCGAGCTCCGTGTCCCGCGCGGCGGTCCGGCGGAAGGTCAGCACGGGCGGATGCCAGCGCAGCAACTCCTCGACGGCGGTGGCCAGTTCCACCTTGCCGGCCCGCAACGACGCATAGGCCTCCGGGTGCTCGGCCAGGGCCAGGAGTCCGCCGGGGGCCGCGCTGCGCACGGTGTCGTTGCCGGCGACGGTGAGCAGGAAGAAGAACATCTCCATCTCGCCCTCGGCGAGTTCGGCATCGTGGGCGAGTGTCGTCACGACGTCGTCCGCCGGGTACCGGCGTTTGTACGCGGCCAACTGGTGGGCGTACGCGAACATGTCCTTGAGCATCGCCGGGGAACGCGGATTGACCGGCTTCCCCGTCCCGTCCAGCACCGCAGGACCGGCCTCGTCCGGGTCCTGATAGCCGATGACCCGCTGCGTCCAGTGCAGCAACAGCCGCCGGTCGCTCTCCGGCACGCCCAGCAGATCAGTCAGGTTGAGCAGGGCGTACTCGTCGGTGACGGTGGCCACCAGGTCGGCCGAGCCGTCCCCGTGCCGTGCCTGCCGCAGCGCACCGGCGAGCAGGGTGCGCGCCCGCTCCCGGGCGAGGGCCGCGAACCGGTCGACCCGGCCCGGCGTGAACGCCCGGCTCACCAGCCGCCGCAACCGGCCGTGCTGCGGCGGATCCTGATTGAGCATCATGCGGCGGATGAAGGGCAGGTCCTCCGGGTCCGGGTCGCGGATCTGGGTCGCACCGAGGCGGGAGGAGTACGTCGGGGCGTCCTTCAGCACCCGGACGACGTCCGCGTGCCGGGTCACCGCCCAGAATCCCGGCCCGGCCGGCCAGCCCAGCACCTCCGGCTCCTCCTGCCAGGCGACCGGGTGGCCCTCGCGCAGCAGGCGGTAGTCGTCGTGGGGCACACCGACGGCGTACCGGCGCGGGTCGAACACGTCGGGCACGGGCCGGGTCTCGCGCACGCTCACGCCGGCTCGCTCTCGCCGACGGCGGCCACGGCAGCCGCCGGGTGCCCGGCGTCGGCCGGGTTCTCGGCGTCCGCTCGCAGGAAGTCCTCGACCACGCGGATCAGGTCCAGCGGGGACTCGTCCATGGCGTAGTGCCCGGCGCACGGCAGGGCCACGAGTTCGGCACGCGGGTACCAGGACATCCAGGTCTGCCGCATGACCTCGGGCGGGAGGGCCGGGTCCAGCTCCCCGGCCACGGCCAGCGCGGGCACCTCGCTGCCCTCGACGTCGGCGTGGAAGTCCTCGACCGCCCAGGAGTCCAGCCAGGCCCGGAACGCCCGGGCGTCGCTGCGCTCCAGCGAGCGCGCGACCATCCGGTCCAGCCAGGCGGCGGGACGCCGGCCCCCGGTGGTGAAGTCGATGATCGCGCGCCGGTTCTCCGGCTTGTGCGCGGCGTCCGCGAACAGCGCGGCCTGCTCGCCGGCCAGCGGCACCCCCGAGGCCGGCACCGGGGAGACACCGACCATCCGGCGCAGCCGGTCCGGGACCGTGGCGGCCAGCCGCTGCGCCACCGCGCCGCCCATCGAGTGCCCGATCACCGAGAACCGCTCCCAGCCCAGCCGGTCGGCCAGCTCCACCAGGTCTCCGGCCGCCTCGGCCGTCGTGTAGGCGCCCGCCGCGTCCCGGGCCTCGCCGTAACCGCGCAGGTCGACCAGCGCATAGGTGAAGGAGGTGCGGTCGAGGTCCGGCAGAACGGTGGCGTAGGCGGAGCGGTCGGCGAACCAGCCGTGCACGGCGAACACCTTGTGGGCGCCGTCGCCGTGCACCTCATGGGGCAGCACAAAGGAGGTCATGGGCCTACCGTGGCCCGCCGGCGAGGGCACGGCAAGGGTGCGGACGGGGCATAGCGCGGGGCCCCGCGGCGGTGCTCGTCCGGGCCCGGAAATTCCCCTGTTCCCCGGCGGTTCACGCGATGGTGTGATCATGTCCCGCGCGGCGGATGCGCGTTGGAGACCGCGGGTAGGGCCCCGGCCATGACGCAGCCGTTCGAACTCCCGCACTTCTACATGCCGTATCCCGCGCGGCTCAACCCGCACCTCGACGAGGCCCGCGCCCACTCGACCGGGTGGGCACGCGAGATGGGCATGCTGGAAGGCTCCGGGATCTGGGAGCAGGCCGACCTGGAGGCGCACGACTACGGACTCCTGTGCGCCTACACCCACCCCGACTGCGACGGAGCGGCCCTCTCGCTGATCACCGACTGGTACGTGTGGGTGTTCTTCTTCGACGACCACTTCCTCGACATGTACAAGCGCACCCCCGACCGCTCCGCCGGCAAGGCCCACCTGGACCGCCTGCCCCTGTTCATGCCGCTCGACCCGGCAACCCCCGTGCCGGAGCCGGAGAATCCCGTCGAGGCGGGGCTGAAGGACCTGTGGGCGCGCACGGTGCCGTCGATGTCCGTGGACTGGCGCCGCCGCTTCTGCGTGGCCACCGAGCACCTGCTCAACGAGTCGATGTGGGAGCTGTCGAACATCGACGAGGGGCGGATCGCCAACCCCGTCGAGTACATCGAGATGCGCCGCAAGGTAGGCGGCGCCCCCTGGTCGGCCGGGCTCGTGGAGTACGCGACCGCCGAGGTGCCCGCCGCCGTCGCCGGCACCCGGCCGCTGCGGGTCCTCATGGAGACGTTCTCCGACGCCGTCCACCTGCGCAACGACCTGTTCTCCTACCAGCGCGAGGTCGAGGACGAGGGCGAGAACAGCAACGGCGTGCTGGTGCTGGAGACCTTCTTCGGCTGTACGACCCAGGAGGCCGCCGAGACCGTCAACGACATCCTCACCTCCCGTCTGCACCAGTTCGAGCACACCGCGCTCACCGAAGTCCCCGCCGTGGCGGTGGAGAAGGGCCTCGCCCCGGACCAGGTCGCAGCGGTCGCCGCCTACACCAAGGGGCTGCAGGACTGGCAGTCCGGCGGCCACGAATGGCACATGCGCTCCAGCCGCTACATGAACAAGGGAGCGCGGCCCGGTGCGCCCTGGCAGCTGCCCAGCGGCCCCGGAGTGTCGGCCGCCGACGTCGGTGCGCTCCTCGCCGCGGCCGCCCAGGAACGCCTGCGCGCCTACACCCACCTGCCGTACCAGAAGGTCGGCCCATCGATCCTGCCCGAGTTCCACATGCCGTACCGGCTCGAACTGAGCCCCCACCTGGACGACGCGCGCCTGGGCCTCGTGGGGTGGTCGCACCGTATGGGCATCCTGGAGGAGGGCGTCTGGGACGAGGACAAACTCGCCGCCTACGACCTCGCGCTGTGCTCCGCCGGCCTGGACCCGGACGCCACCCCCGAGGCGCTCGACCTCAGCGCCCAGTGGCTCGCCTGGGGTACGTACGGCGACGACTACTACCCGCTGGTCCACGGCCACCGCCGGGACCTCGCCGCCGCCCGGCTGACCACGGTCCGGCTGTCGCAGTGCATGCCCGTCGAGGGCGGGCCGGCCCTCGTCCCGGCCAACGCGATGGAGCGGGGACTGATCGACCTGTGGGCGCGGACGACGGCCGGCATGACCGCCGACCAGCGGCGCACCCTGAAGGCCACCGTGGACACGATGACCGAGAGCTGGGTGTGGGAGCTGTCCAACCAGCTGCAGAACCGCATCCCCGACCCGGTCGACTACCTGGAGATGCGGCGCGCCACCTTCGGCTCCGACCTCACCCTGAGCCTGTGCCGGATGGGCCACGGCCCCGCCGTCCCGCCGGAGGTGTACCGCAGCGGCCCGGTCCGCTCCCTGGAGAACGCCGCCGTCGACTACGCCTGTCTGCTCAACGACATCTTCTCGTACCAGAAGGAGATCGAGTACGAGGGCGAGATCCACAACTCCGTCCTCGTGGTGCAGAACTTCTTCGGCGTCGACTACCCGGCCGCCCTCCGTGTCGTACACGACCTGACGACCCAGCGCATGCGGCAGTTCGAGCACGTGGTCGAGCACGAACTGCCCGTGCTCTACTACGACTTCGGGCTCTCGGAGGCGGGGCGGGCCGCGATGGACGGCTATGTCCTCGACCTGCAGAACTGGATGGCCGGAATCCTGAACTGGCACCGCAGCGTGGACCGCTACAGGGCCGAGTGGCTGGGCCGCCGCTCACACGGCTTCCTGCCCGGCCGGGCGCCCGCCACGCCGGCCCTCTCACTCGGCTGACGGCCGCGGAATCCTCCGGGAACTTCGGTGAGCCCACGGCGGTGCACACGGCGGCCATGGAGAGGGCCACACGGGCTGAGCCACGGCGGCGGCCCCGACTCACGGACCGCCGGGCCGCCGGAACCACGGAGGACTTCCGGGGTTACGACGGGCGGGCGGTCCGAGGGCTGGTGGTCCGCGGGGCGGCGGTCGTCGGCTGGCCGGGCGGCCCGGTGGTCTGAGGGGGAGGCCGCCCGATACTCGGGCGCCCCGGCACCCTGGTGGTCTCAGGGACGACCTTTCGACGGCCGGGTGGTGGTCCGAGGGGCGACCTTTCGACGGCTGGGCGGTGGCCCTAAAGTCCGGAGGTCCGGGCGTCCTCGAATCGCCGTGCCGTGGCGCTGCCGTGTTTTCGGCCGTGGCGTCGGGTGGTCCGGGGCCGGTCGTCCGGGAGAGGGCGGCTGACTGGTGCTGGGCCGAGGGGTGGTGGTCCGAGGGGCGACCTCTCAACGGCCGGGCGATGGCCCAAGAGTCCGGAGGCCTGGGCGTCCTCGAACCATCGCGCCGTGGCGCTGCCGTGTTTTCGGCCGTGGCGTCGGGTGGTCCGGGGCCGGTCGTCCGGGAGAGGGCGGCCGACTGGCGGTGGTCCGAGGGGCGGTCTTTCGATGGCCGGGTGGTGGCCCGAGAGTCCGGAGGCCTGGGCGTCCTCGAATCGTCGCGCCGAGGCGCGGCGGGTCTCAGGCCGGGTGGGCCAGTGCGGGGGACGCGTGGTCGGCCGCGGCTTGTGCCAGGGCCCGGATCATCGGGTGCGGGCGTGCCGGGTCGCCGGACAGTTCCGGCTGGAACAGGGACGCCAGGAAGAAGGGATGGCCGGGCAGTTCGGCGAGCCGTACCTGACCGTCCGCGTCGTGGCCGGAGAACCGCAGGCCGTGGGCGCGGAGCGTGTCGAGGTGGCGGGAGGGGCCGTAGGCACAGAAGTACCGTTCGACCGTGCGCGGCGCGCCGATCACGGACTCCGCCAGCGAACCCGGCTCGATCGTCACCGCGGCCTCATGGCCCACCAGCGAGCAGGCCAGCGGCTCGATGAGCGGGTCGGTGGCGTCCGGGTCGTTCTCGGCGTGCGCCACCCCGGTCAGCCCGCACACGTTGCGGGCGAACTCCAGCACCGCGTGCTGGAAGCCGCCGCACGTGCCCAGGAACGGGATGCCCTCCTCGCGCGCCGCGCGCACGGCCGCGAGGACACCCGCCTCGCTGCGGTACGGGCTGCCCGGCAGCACCCACACCGCGTCGAAGCCGCGGACCGCGCCCTCGGCCTCCGCGTCCGTGGAGGGGATCCAGTACGCGTCCAGGACCAGCCCGTCGCGTTCGGCCAGGGCCTCCAGCAGAAGCGGCACACGCGTGTGCGAAACGACATGGGGCGAGCGGTCGCCGACGAGGGCGACGGTGGCGGTGTTCGTCATGCCCCTCATCCTCCGGGCCACCGTCAGTTCACGTCCAACGATGATTCCTGCACCGTCGATAAGCAGAGCTGATGGTGATGGGATCCTGGGCCGCATGGACCCGCACCTGCTGCGCACGTACGTCACCGTGGCCCGCATCGCCTCCTTCTCGGAGGCCGCCCGCGAGCTGGGCTACACCCAGTCCGCGGTCTCCCAGCACATCGCCGCCCTCGAACAGGACCTGGGCGCACCCCTGCTGACCCGGCGCCCCGTCGCGCCCACCGCGGCCGGCGAGCGGCTGCTGGAGCACGCGGGCCCGCTGCTGCTGCGGCTGGACGCGGCGCGCGCCGACATCCTCCGCATGGCCGCCGCACCCCAGCGCGGTCTGACCCTCGCCACCACCCCGACCGCGCTCGGCGCGGGAGTCCTCGCAGCCCTCCCGCCGGCCGGCGTCACCCTGCGCGTCCTCACCCGCGCGGAGATCCCGGCCGCCGTCGCCACCGGCACCGCCGCCCTCGGCCTCCTGGACGGGCTCGCCGCACCCAGCGATCCGCTGCGCCTGCCGGACGTGGCGCCGCTGACCACGCACGGCCTCGCCGAGGAACCCGTGAGCGTCCTGCTGCCCGCCCGGCACCCCCTCGCGGCCCGGGCCGGCCTGCGCCTCGCCGACCTCGCCGACGCCCGCTGGCTCGACGCGCCCGACGCCGCCCTCCCGCTCGGCCAACTGCGCGCCGCGACCGGCGGCCGCGCGTTCCGCTCCGTCCTGCGCTACGAGGGCACCGACCTGCGCACCCTCACCGCCCTCGCGGCCGCCGGACACGGCCTCGCCCTGCTGCCCAGCTCGGCCGCCACCGCCGTACCCGGCACGGTCGCCGTCCCCCTCACCGCACCCCGGGTCGTCCACCGCACGGAACTCGTCCACGGCGGGAGTCCCGGAGGAGCGGCGCAGGAGGTGGTGCGGAGGCTGGTGGGAGCGGTGTGACGCCCGCGCCATGCCGTAGGACATGGGCGCCGGGTGTGCCCCGACGCCCGCGCCTTTGGGCTATGGCTACCCTCCGCCACGCTCGGGCCAGTCTCACTCGTTCGTGTCTCGTCGCGGCCCTGCGCCCCGGGTAGAGCACCAGCCGGAGGCGAGCGAACCATGGAACAGACTGTGTTGCGTCCCAAGCCGATGCCCGGTCAGGACCGGGAGGAGGGCGGCACCCCCGGCCCGCCGCACCGCCCGCACGCCGCGCCACGGCGCGGACGGCGGCTGCGGACCGTGCTGTTCGTCCTGTGCACCGGCACCCTGCTGGTGCTGTCCGGCGTCGGCATGGGCACGGTCGGCGCCACCGTGATCGGCATGAGCAAGCTCGCCGAGCTGCAACGCCAGGCCCCGCCGGCCAGGCCCACGCCCACCGCCCCTGCCGGTACACGCACCCTGAGCCCCGCTCCCGCCGCCGCGACGGGGGCGACCCTGGGCGTCGAGGCCGTCGACGCCGACAAGGCGGGTGCGCTGGTCGTGGGCGTGCACGTGCCCGGCCCCGGCTATACGGCCGGCCTGGTCCGCGGGGACGTGCTGCTGCAGTTCGGCTCCGCCCGCGTCGACACCGCCGCCGACCTCGCCCGGGCCGTCGCCCAGGCCCGCCCCGGCAAGCAGGTGCTCCTCACCGTGCGTCACAGCGAAGGGAGCTACCAGCAGTTGACGGTCGTACCCGGCGTGGTGACGTGAGACGTGCGTCCTGCCTCACGACACGTCGGCGGGCCGCCGCGAGCCCCGCCGCACGACTCTCGGTCACCCCGGGAAACCCGCTGGTGACCGTCCGCCCCGCGCGCCATGATGGCCCCATGCCGAGTCCCTTCCGAGCCGACCGCGCCCCGCGGGGAGCACCGGCGATCGGCTCGCGTGACCCTGTCCGGCCGGGCAGGATGCTGCCCGAGACGCCGACGCCCGTTTCCCCACCCGCGCCCGGAGGCCCGGATGACCGGTAGTACGCCCGCGCCCTTCACCGCCGCCGACTACAGGGCCCGCATGGAGCGCGCCGCGCGCTCCGCGGCCGACGCCGGCCTCGCGGGACTGCTCGTGGCGCCGGGACCGGACATGGTCTGGCTCACCGGCTACACGCCCACCGCCGTCACCGAACGGCTCACCGTGCTGGTCCTCACCCCCGGCCAGGACCCCGTGCTCGTCGTGCCCACCCTGGAGGCCCCCGACGCCGAGCACGCGGCCGGCGCGACCGCGCTCACCCTGCGCGACTGGACCGACGGCAAGGACCCCTACGCCGTCACCGCCGCCCTCCTCGACGGCCACGGCCGGTTCGGCATCAGCGACAACACCTGGGCCATGCACCTGCTGGGCCTCCAGCGGGCCCTGCCGGAGACCTCCTACGCCTCCCTCACCGACGCCCTCCCCATGCTGCGCGCCGTCAAGGACGCCGCGGAACTGGAACTCCTCGCCGCCGCCGCAGCGGCCGCCGATGCAACGTTCGAGGAGATCCGCAAGGTTCCCTTCGCCGGCCGCCGCGAGTCCGACGTCGGCCAGGACCTCGCCGGCCTGCTGCGCCGCTTCGGCCACTCCCAGGTCGACTTCACCATCGTCGGCTCCGGCCCCAACGGCGCCAACCCGCACCACGAGGTCGGCGACCGCGTCATCCGGCGCGGCGACATGGTCGTCCTGGACTTCGGCGGCCTGAAGGACGGCTACGGCTCCGACACCACCCGCACCGTCCACGTGGGTGAACCCACCGAGGAGGAGCGCCGGGTGCACGACATCGTGCGCGAGGCCCAGGAGGCGGGCTGCCAGGCCGTACGGCCCGGTGTGGCCTGTCAGGAGGTCGACCGCGCGGCCCGCGCGGTGATCAACGACGCCGGCTACGGCGAGTACTTCATCCACCGCACCGGGCACGGCATCGGCGTCACCACGCACGAGCCGCCGTACATGATCGAGGGCGAGGAACAGCCCCTCGTGCCCGGGATGTGCTTCTCCGTCGAGCCCGGCATCTACCTGCCCGGCCGGTTCGGGGTGCGCATCGAGGACATCGTCACGGTGACCGAGGACGGCGGCCGCCGCCTCAACAACACCACGCGCGACATGGTCATAGTGGACTGAGAGACCGCTGAGGCGACCCAGGGGACACACCCTCGACGACATCCAGGAACGGCGACGCGCGACCCATGACCCAGGCACCGGAACCCACCGCGGACACCGTCCGCAGACTGGTCCGTTCGCTGCTCAAGGAGGGCGGCGCCGACACGCCGGGCCCCGATGTGCGGCCCGTGACGGAGGGCCGCGCGCACACGTGGTGGGTCGGCACCCGCCATGTGCTGCGCCTCGCCCCCGACCGTGAGGCCTCGGTGCTGCGCCGCCGGGAACTGCGCCTGCGCGACCTGGTCCGGCCGCACGTGCCCGTCGCCGTCCCCACCAGCGTCGCGCACGGCGACTGGGCGCCCGGCCTCGCCTACACCCTGGACACCAAAGTGCCCGGGGGCACCGCCGACGAGCACGACGTGTCCGCCGTCGGCGAGGCCGACCTCGCCGCCCTGCTCACCGGGCTGCGCACGGTGCCCGCACGGCAGGCCGAGACGCTCGGCGTGCCGCGCACCGCCCCGCGCTCCCTGGAGGCGCTGCGCCGCATGGCCGTGCACGCGGCCGAACGGCTCTCCGCCGCCGACGAGTTCGACGCCGCCCGGCTGCACCAGCTGACCCCGCCCGGCGCGGCCCAGCTCGCCGCCCAGCCCGGCACAGCCGTCCTCACCCACCACGGCCTGACCGGCGAGCACGTGGTGGTCAGTGCCGACGGCCGGGTGCGCGGCATCCTGGACTGGACCCGGGCGTCCCTGGGCGACCCCGCCGAGGACATCGCCGGCCTGGCCGTCGCCGTCGGCTCCCCGGCGGCCGTCCGCGCCGCCACCCTCGCCGGCTACGGCGCCCGCCCCTGCCTGCGCGGCCTGTGGCTCGCCCGCTGCGACACCGTCATCCACCTCACCGACCACCTGGAAGGCCGCGCGGGCGGTTCCCCGGTGCTCCTGCGGACCCAGCTGCGGCGCGCGTGGGAGCCGATCCTGCTGGAGCGCTTGTCGGACTTCAAGGAGGACGGGCCGGAGCCGTAGCGCACCGGCTCCGGCCCGCGGCGCGCGCCTGCCGGGGGTGCCCCCACGCGGCAGGCGCGGAGCGGACACGGCCCCGCGCCCCTGCGGGGCACGGTCGGCTCCGCTCAGGGCTGGGCCAGCACCACGCACGACTCCGCGGGCACCTGGAGCAGCCCGTCCGCTCCCGGAAGCTCCACCGGCTCCCAGGCCGCCAGGACCGTCGCGGGGCGGGTGCCCAGCGGGATCGCCGCCGGTTCCTTGCCGAGGTTCACCGCCACCCGTACGTCACCGCGCCGGAAGGCCAGCCAGCGGGCGTCCTCGTCGTACGCCACCTTGGTGTCGGCCAGGTCGGGGTCGGTGAGGTCCGGCTGCTCGTGCCGCAGGGCGATCAGCCGGCGGTACCAGGCGAGCACGCTCGCGTGGGGCTCGCGTTCCGGTTCCGACCAGTCCAGGCAGGACCGCTCGCGGGTCGCCGGGTCCTGCGGGTCCGGTACGTCCTCCTCGGCCCAGCCGTGCGCCGCGAACTCCCGCCGCCGGCCCCTCCGTACCGCCTCGGCCAGCTCCGGATCGGTGTGGTCGGTGAAGAACTGCCAGGGCGTGCCCGCCGCCCACTCCTCGCCCATGAACAGCATCGGCGTGAAGGGCGAGGTCAGCGTCAGCGTCGCCGCGCAGGCCAGCAGCCCGGGGGACAGGCGGGCCGCGAGCCGGTCGCCCTGGGCGCGGTTGCCGACCTGGTCGTGGGTCTGGCCGTAGCCGAGCAGCCGGTGCCCGGCCACCCGCGCGCGGTCCAGCGGCCGGCCGTGGTGCCGCCCGCGGAAGCTGGAGTACGTGCCGTCGTGGAAGTAGCCCGCGGTGAGCGTCTTGGCGAGCGCGGCGAACGGGGCGCGCGCGAAGTCCGCGTAGTAGCCCTGCGACTCACCGGTCAGCGCGGTGTGCAGGGCGTGGTGGAAGTCGTCGTTCCACTGCGCGTGCAGCCCGAGGCCGTGCTCCGCGCGCGCGGTGATGAGCCGCGGGTCGTTCAGGTCCGACTCGGCGATCAGGAACAGCGGCCGGCCCAGCTCCTCGGCGAGGGCGTCCACGGCCGCCGACAGCTCCTCCAGGAAGTGGCACGCGCGCGTGTCGTACAGCGTGTGCACCGCGTCCAGCCGCAGCCCGTCGATCCGGTAGTCCCGCAGCCACGCCAGCGCGCTGCCGACGAAGAACGCGCGCACCTCGTCCGAGCCGGGCCCGTCCAGGTTCACCGCCGAGCCCCACGGCGTGTGGTGGGCCTCGGTGAAGTACGGCCCGAAGAGCGGCAGATAGTTCCCGGACGGGCCCAAGTGGTTGTGGACGACGTCCAGGACGACACCCAGGCCGAGCTCGTGCGCCCGGTCCACGAACCGTTTCAGCGCCTCCGGGCCGCCGTACGGCTCGTGCACCGCCCACGGCGACACCCCCTCGTAGCCCCAGCCGTGCCGACCCGGGAACGGACACACCGGCAGCAACTCCACATGGGTGACACCCAGTTCCACCAGGTGCTCCAGCCGGGCCGCCGCCGCGTCCAGGGTGCCCTCCCGGGTGTACGTGCCCACGTGCATCTCGTAGAGCACCGCACCGGGCAGTCCACGCCCCGCCCACTCGGCACGCCATGCGTGGCGTCCGTGGTCCACGACCGCGCTCAGCCCGTCCGGCCCGTCCGGCTGGCGGCGCGAGCGCGGGTCCGGCCGTACGGGGCCGTCGTCCAGCGCGAAGCCGTACCGGGCGCCGTCCCCGGCCTCCGCCTCCCCCGTCCACCAGCCCGCACGCTCCGGATCGCGCGCCAACGCGCGCGTGCCGCCCTCGCAATGGAGCGTCACTCGGTCTGCCTGCGGTGCCCACACCTCGAACTGCACGGACGGTTCCCCTTCGTCTGTGACGGCTTGCGTCTGTGATGGCTTGCGCCTGTGATGTCTCGCCTGCTCACCGTGATGTCCCGCGCCCCCATCGTGCCCGCCGGGACGATCAATCCGCTTTCGAATCCGTCCTTTCCCGGTGGGTGTCGTGGAAGTACCCGCAGATCGGCGTCGATTCCCCGTTTTCTGGACACCCGGGGTTCACTGCCCGACAATCACCAGCGTGACGTCGTCCTTCGAGTTCTCCACGTACCCCGCGCGGCTGTCCGACGCGGAGCGCGACAAGGCGCTGCAGGTGCTGCGTGACGGCGTCGCCATGGGCCGGCTCTCGCACGACACGTTCGTGCGCCGCATGGAGCTGGCGCTGGCCGCCCGCCGCGCCGACGAACTGGCCGCCCTCGTCGCCGACCTGCCCCGGGAGAACCGCTTCTCCCGCGCGGTCCTCGGCACCGTCGAGGCGGTCTCCGGGTTCACCGTACGGCTGCGCCGGGCCTGGCAGGCCGAGCGGCTGCCCAAGCTGCTGCTGCCGCGTCCGGAGCACACCCATCCGCTGCGCATCGGGCGCGACCCGGCCAACGGGCTGCGCCTGAACCACGAGACGGTCTCCCGCGTGCACGCCGAGCTACGCCGGCAGGGCGGCATGTGGGTCCTCAGGGACCTCGGCTCCACCAACGGCACCACCGTCAACGGCCGCCGGGTGATCGGCTCGGTCGTCGTCAGCGAGGGCGACCAGGTCGCCTTCGGCAGGGTGGTCTTCCGGCTCGCCACGAGCTGAGCGGCCACGGCCGCTCCCGTTCGAACGGATGCTCCCGGCACGCGCGCGTGCCGTCCCGATCGGGTGAGCCGGGCTGTGGTCCGCGGGCCGGCGTGCCGATGGAAGGGGGCATGACGTACCTCACCAGAGCGACAGCGGCGGGCGGCGCCCTGCTGGCGGCCGCGGGGCTCCTCGCCGCGGGCCCGGCCCACGCGGCGTCCCGCGACCTCCTCCCCGGCAACTGGCTCTACCTCACCGTCACCAAGGGTGATCCGGCCTCGGGCGACGCGCGGGGCACCCTGCTGCTGTGCGATCCGCCCGTGGGCCACCCGCACGCGGCCGAGGCCTGCGCCGAACTCGCCGCCAGCGACGGCGACATCGGCCGTATCCCGCCCAAGGACGTCTTCTGCCCGATGATCTACGCCCCGGTGACCGCCCACGCGAGCGGCCGGTGGAACGGCCGGCCGGTCGACTTCCAGGAGACCTACGCCAACACGTGCGCCATGAACGCGCGGACCGGCGCGGTGTTCGCCCTGGACGACTGACCACCGGCCGGGCGGCCGCAGGCGTCGAGGGGGCGGCGCGTGGGCCCGGTGTGGCTCACACCGCCTGCTCGCGGGCCTGCTGCGCTGCCACCAGCACCGTGCGGGACTGGTGCTCCACCTGGTGCTCCATCGGCACCCAGCGGGCCCGGAAGCGTGTGGCGAAGGCATCGCACCAGTCGGTGACGAGCTGTTCCAGTCGCGGTGCCGCCTGGTCGTCGGTCTCGCGCAGCACCCGCAGCAGCATCGCTGCCGCGCGCAGCGGCAGCCGCCGCCCGAAGGCGTCCACACTGCCGACGTACGCCCCGGCGCGCGGGCCCGGTGTGGCTCACACCGCCTGCTCGCGGGCCTGCTGCGCTGCCACCAGCACCGTGCGGGACTGGTGTTCCACCTGGTGCTCCATCGGCACCCAGCGGGCCCGGAAGCGTGTGGCGAAGGCATCGCACCAGTCGGTGACGAGCTGTTCCAGTCGCGGTGCCGCCTGGTCGTCGGTCTCGCGCAGCACCCGCAGCAGCATCGCTGCCGCGCGCAGGGGCAGCCGCCGCCCGAAGGCGTCCACACTGCCGACGTACGCCATCGTCGTACCCGCGGGCGGCGTGTGGATCCAGTCCTCGGCCAGGCCCGGGATCAGCTCCAGCGCCCAGCGTGCCGCCCGCAGCAGCGGACCGTCTTCGCCGTCGAGCCGGGGCAGCGCCTCGGCGAGGATCCGCTCCACCTCCAGCGAGTCCCGCAGCAGCCGCTGGGCCAGGCGCCGCATCGCCGCCGCCGGTGCCGGGTGCGGTGCCGGATCGTCCACCAGGTCGCTCGCCCACATCGGCACCTCCACCACGGCCGTCAGACCGCCGTAGCGGTGCGCGTGGTACCAGGTGCTGTGCCGGGCGTCGTCCGGCATGCTCGGGTAGGCGACGCCCGTCTCCGGGCCGGGCATGACATGCACGCCGGGGCCGGAGGCCGGCCAGCCGGCGGCGTCCGAGGCGCCCGTCTCCACCGGGATGTGCAGCTGCGCCGCGGACTTGGCGAACGGCTCCGCGAGCCCCGGCACGTCCTTGGTCAACTGCACCCAGCTGCCGCCCAGATCGGTGCCGTGCAGGGTCACCTGGAGGTAGGGCCGCAGCTCGTCGATCACCCCGGTCAGCGCCCGGGTCTCGGGCGGCAGCCGGTCCGGCGGCAGCACGGAGGGCGACCACTCCGGCTGCTCGGCGCCTGTCGGCCGGTAGAAGCCGAGGTGGTAGTCGAGCAGGCTGCGCGGGGCCGGCGTCACATGCAGGCTCGCGCCGTCGGGATCCGCGCACAGCAGGAAGTGCCAGGACGTGTCGTCCCGCAACTCGCGCTCGGCCAGTACGCGTTCGGCCAGCACCCGCAGGGTGGAACCCCCGGTCGGCTCGTTGGCGTGGGCGCCGGCGACCACCAGCACCGCCCGCCGGGCGTGCCCCACCGACAGCAGGTGCAGGGGTCTTCCCGCGCGCGAGACGCCCACCCGCCTGAGCGAGCACAGCCCGGGTTCCTGAGCGGCCAGCGCCTTCGCGGTGGCGACCAGTTCGGGAACGCTGGGGTAGCGCAGCTCCGGCAGGAGACTCACCCCCGACTTGTTCCGCCCGGCTTCGCCCTCCAAGTCCCGCACGCGAAGGGTGAACTGTCAAGCATTCGGCGAGGGAGGCTGCGGGGGCGCCCGGACGGAATCGCGGGGGTGCGGCGGGCGCGGTGCGTGCCCTGGGCTCACTGCTGGTGCAGGCAGCGTCCCGCGAGCGTCAGGAACACCTCACCCACCGCCTCCGACAGCGTCGGGTGCGGGTGCACGTGCCGGGCCACGTCCGAGGGCTCGGCGTCCCAGCCGACGATCAGCTGGCTCTCGGCGATCATCTCCGACACGTTCGGGCCGACCAGGTGCACGCCGAGCACCTGCCCGCCACCGGCCTCGGCGACGACCTTCACCACGCCGCCTTGGCCGTGCACCATGCCCTTGGCAACGGCGGTGAGCGGCATCGTGTTCACCTCGACCTCGCGCCTACGCGCGCGTGCCTCCGTCTCGCTCAGTCCCACCGAGGCGGTCTGCGGCGCGGAGTACGTCACCCGGGGCACGGCCGCGTAGTCCACCGGCGCCGACGGCAGCCCGGCCAGTGTCTCGGCGACCAGCAGGCCCTCGGCGAACGAGGCGTGGGCGAGGCCCGGCGAGGGCGGCGGCAGCAGGTCCCCGACGACATGGATGCCCCGTACGGCCGTCTCCAGCCGGTTCCAGTCCGCCGGTACGACGAACCCACGCTCGTCCGTCGTCAGGCCGGCCGCCGCCAGGTCCAGGCCCGCGGTGACCGGCGCCCGGCCGACGGCCACCAGCAGCCGCTGCGCCTCCACCGTGCGCGTCTCACCCCGCGCGGTGCGCACACGCGCGCGTACACCGTCGTCCAGCACCTTTGCGTCCAGCAGCCGTGCGCCCGCCCGCACATCGATCCCGCGCTTGCGCAGCCCGCGCGTCAGATGCCGGCTCACATCGGGGTCCTCCAGCGGAACGATCCGGTCCGCGGCCTCGACCAGGGTGACCTCCGCGCCCATGGATCGGTGGAAGGAGGCGTACTCCACGCCGATCGCGCCCCCGCCCAGCACCAGGACGGACGCCGGCAGCCCCGGCGCGAACAGGGCGTCGTCGCTGGTCACCACGTGCCGCCCGTCCGGTTCGAGACCCGGGAGCGTGCGCGGGCGTGAGCCGGTCGCGAGCACGATGCCCCGGCGCGCGGTGAAGTCGTGCACGCTGGGCGCGGAGCCGCTGCGCGCGCCCGGCGCGGAATCCGCCCGCCTGCCCTTCGCGCCCTCCACCCGCACCGTACGCGCCCCCGTCAGCCGTGCGCTGCCCCGCACCACCTGCACGCCGGCATGCGCCAGATGCGCCTCGACCCCCTTGTGGTTGCGCGCCACGATGTCGTCCCGCGTGGCCACCAGCGCGGCCCAGTCGACCGAGTCCAGCGAGGCCTTCACACCCCACCGCTCGCGTGCCTCGGCAATGCCGTCGACCAGCTCGGCGGCGTGCAGCATCGCCTTGCTCGGGATGCAGCCCCGGTGCAGACAGGTCCCGCCGACCTTGTCGCGTTCGACGAGGACGACGTCCAGCCCGAGGCCGGCGGCGCGCAGGGCGGTGCTGTAACCGCCCGTGCCCCCGCCGATGACGATGACGTCCACTGTGTCCGTGACCTGCGTGGTCGTGCCCCGTGTGCTCATGGTCCCAGCCTCCGCCCACCCCTTGCCATGAGTCCAAGGCAATGTTCTTGTGGGAGCCATGCAGGATGCTTATGAGTCGATGCCTGCGACTCGTAGGGAGGCGCGGAGTTGAGTCTGCGGCAGATGGAGTACTTCGTCACGGTCGTCCACGAGGCGTCCTTCACCCGCGCGGCGGACGCCCTGCACGTCACGCAGCCCGCGCTCTCGCACCAGATCAAGGCCCTGGAGAAGTCGGTCGGCGGCGCCCTGCTGGAGCGCATGGCCCGCGGCGTGCGCCTCACCCCGATGGGGCGGGCCTTCCTGCCGCACGCCGAACTCGCCGTCCGCAGCGCCGCGCAGGCCCGCCGCGCCGCCCGCGCCACCGCCGGCGCCGAGGGCGGCGAACTGCACGTCGCCACCCTGCACTCCCTCGCCGTGGGCGTCCTGCCCGATGTCTTCGCCCGCTGGCGCGAGACCCGTCCCCGCGTCCTGCTGCGGCTGCACGAGTACGCCACGGCCGAGGCACTGGAGGAGGCCGTCCAGCGCGGCACCGCCGACCTCGCCTTCGGCCCGGAGCCCGCCGACCCGCCGGGCACCGTCGTGCCGGTCGGGGAGGAGGAGCTCGTCCTGGTGGTCCCGTTCGACGACCGGCTCGCGGGCCGTACGACGGTGACGCTGCCCGAGCTCGCCGACCGCGCCTGGGTCCGCTGTGCGCTCGAACCCGTCGTGCACGGCGAGCGCTTCCTCGACTGGGCGTGCGGGCGGGCCGGGTTCGCACCCCGGACCGCCGTGTGGACCGAGCACACCTCGACCGCGGTGCGGATGGCCGCGGCCGGTGTCGGGGTGTGCGTCGCGCCCGCCCACATCGTGCGCGGGGCCGTCGGTGAGGACTGCACGGTCCTCAGCCCCGACCCGGCCTGGAAACGCCCCCTGGCCGTCTACGCGCGCGTGGTGCCCACCGGAGCCGCCGAGGCCTTCGTGGACCTCCTGCGCACCACCTGGCGCGCTCTCGGAGACCGGCCGGAACAGCCGTACGAGGACTGCCGACTACCCGCGGCGCCCGTCCACTGAGCCGCCTCAGCCCTCCCCGGCCCGCTCCAGCAACACCACCGGCAGCCGGTCGAACAGGTCCGCCACGCGCGCTTCGCCGGTGAACTCCCGCTCCGGGGCGAGCACGTCCGCCCACCGGCCGGGCGGCAGCGCCAGCCGGGTCTCCCGCCAGCCGCCCGCCTCCGCGAGCCGCAGCGACAGCCGGGTCACCGCCGTCACCACCTCACCGGAGCGCGCGAACGCCACACAGTGCCCGGCCGCCGGGCCCTCGGCGGTCAGCGGTTCGTACGACGCGGCCGCGCCGAACGCGCCGGGACGGCGGGCCCGCAGCCGCAGCGCCGCCGCCGTCACTGCGTCCTTCTCGCCGGGCACCTGGGGCGGGAAGGCCACCGGACGCCGGTTGTCCGGGTCCACCAGCGACCGGCACTCGCCCTCCGTGCCCTGGTACACGTCCGGCACCCCGGGCATCGTCAGATGGACCAGGGCGGTGCCGAGCACGTTGGCCCGGATGTGCGGCTCCAGTGCCTTGCGGAAGGCCGCCACACGCTCACCGGGCGGCCCGCACGGCCCTGCGGCGACGAACGCGGCCACCGCCTCCTCGTACGGCGGCTCCTGCTCCGTCCAGCTGGTGTACATGCCCGCCTCGCGCACATGCTTCAGCAGCGCCCGCTGCACCCGCTCCTCCTCGGCCGGCCCCAGCCCGAACACCGTCTGCCAGGCCGCCCAGGCCAGCTGGCCGTCCGGCACGCCGACACCCTCCTCGGGCCGGTTCACCTCGGCCAGCAGCTCCGCCCACCGGCCGGGGCACTCGGTGAGCACGGCCAGCGCGGCGCGCATGTCGGCGCTGCGCTTGGTGTCGTGCGTGGAGACCACCGTGCCGGTGACCGGCCAGTCGCGCTGCACGCGCGCGCAGTACGCGTGGAAGTCCTCCGGGGACACCCCCGGCCGGCCCGGGTCGCCGCCCACCTCGGTCGCCGACAGCAGCGGCACATAGCGGTAGAACGCCGTGTCCTCCACCGACTTGGCGCGCAGCGCCGACGCGGTCTGCGCGAACCGGGTGCGGAACTCCACCCGGTCGGCGTGGTCCGGCGCGGAGGCGTCACCGGGCGGCTCGACCAGCAGCCGGCGCACGATGCCGACGGCCTCCGCCTCCTCGGGCACCACGAAGGCGAGCCGGGCCTCCTCGGCGGCCTCCTCGGTGACCACGGCGGCCGCGTCACCGGAGGAGTACGGCCGGTACACCCGCATCCGCACCAGCAGCTCCTCCACGGCCGTGCGCAGCGCCCAGGGAGCACGGTCGCGCAGGCCGAGGTCCGGCGAGGACGCGCACAGCCGGGTGGCCACCCGGGTGAGCCGGTCCGTCTCGGCGGCCAGCTCGTGCGTGAGCACCTTGTAGGCGGCCCGCCGTGCCGTCGCGTCCCAGTTGCCGCCCCGGTCCGTCTGCGGCGCCGCGAACGCCCGGTAGCGGCCCAGCAGTTCGTACGCCCCCGTCTGGTCGGTGAACAGGCCGTCCACCTGGCGGAGGGCGTCGTAGCCGGTGGTGCCCGCGACGGGCCAGGACGCCGGCAGGCGTTCGCCGTCGGCGAGGATCTTCTCCACCACCGTCCAGCGCCCGCCGGTCGCCTCGTGCAGCCGCGCGAGGTAGCCGTCGGGGTCGGCGAGCCCGTCCGGGTGGTCGACGCGCAGCCCGTCGATGACGCCCTCGCGCAGCAGCTGGAGGATCTTGGCGTGGGTGGCGTCGAACACCTCCGGATCCTCCACGCGCAGCCCGATCAGCTCCGAGATGCTGAAGAACCGCCGGTAGTTCAGCTCGGTGCGGGCCAGCCGCCACCACACCGGGCGGTACCACTGGGCGTCCAGCAGCTCCGGAAGCGGCAGGTCGTGGGTGCCCTCGCGGAGCGGGAAGGCGTGCTCGTGGTAGCGCAGCACGTCGCCGTCGGCCACGAGATGCTCCAGCTGCGAGCCGACCGGACCGCCCAGCACCGGCAGCAGCACGCGTCCGCCCTGCGCCTCCCAGTCGATGTCGAACCAGCGGGCGTACGGCGAGTCGGGCCCCTCGCGCAGCACCTCCCACAGGGCGTGGTTGTGCCGGGGGGCCATCGCCATGTGGTTCGGCACGATGTCGGCCACCAGGCCCAGACCGTGCTCCCGCGCGGTCCGCGCCAGCGACCTGAGGCCCTCCTCGCCGCCCAGTTCCTCGCGTACGCGCGCGTGGTCCACCACGTCGTAGCCGTGCGGGGAGCCGGGCACGGCCTCCAGGACGGGGGACAGGTGCAGATGCGAGACGCCGAGCGACGCCAGGTACGGTACGGCCGCCGCGGCGGCGGCGAACGGGAACGCGGGCTGGAGCTGCAGCCGGTAGGTGGCCGTGGGCACCTCCGGTCCGGGTCGCGCAGAAGTCATGGAAACCTACGTACCCAGCCCGCCGCCTTTCGTGTCATCGGTCCCCGCACGGACCCCACGCACGCGTGCCCGGCTTCGAGCGAAGGGGACGACGGCAGACCCATCCGGCCTACGCGACGGCGGCGGCGCCGGCGACCGTCCGCGGCACCGCCTGTGCCCTGCCGCCACGAGCTCCCGCCCGGCCTACGTGGGCCGTTGCAGCACGGTCAGGCTTCGGTCGGGCAGGGTGAGGCGGTCGCCCGCCTCGATCTTCGGCCCGGTTCCCGGTGGCACCCCGTCCGGACGGGCCGTGTCGACGACCACCTGCCACTGCCGGCCGTGGTTGACCGGCACCTGGAAGTCCAGCGGCTCCGGGGAGGCGTTGAACATCAGCAGGAAAGAGTCGTCGGTGATGCGCTCCCCGCGCGGGCCCGGCTCGGAGATCGCGTTGCCGTTCAGGAACACCGTCAGCGCGGAGGCCCGTGCCGAGTCCCAGTCCCGCTGCGTCATCTCGGCACCCTCGGGGGTGAACCAGGCGATGTCGGACAGATCGTCGTGGGTGCCCTCCACCGGACGGCCGTGGAAGAAGCGGCGCCGCCGGAAGGCCGGGTGGTCACGGCGCAGCCACACCATCGCGCGGGTGAACTCCAGCAGGTCGCCCTCCGCGGGCTCCGGCCAGTGCACCCACGACAGCTCGCTGTCCTGGCAGTACGCGTTGTTGTTGCCGTTCTGGGTGCGGGCGAACTCGTCGCCGTGGCTGATCATCGGCACGCCCTGGGACAGCATCAGCGTGGCGATGAAGTTCCGCATCTGCCGGGTGCGCAGCGCGAGCACGTCCGGGTCGTCGGTCTCGCCCTCCGCGCCGCAGTTCCAGGACCGGTTGTGGCTCTCGCCGTCCCGGTTGTCCTCGCCGTTGGCCGCGTTGTGCTTCTCGTTGTACGAGACGAGGTCGTGCAGCGTGAAGCCGTCGTGGCAGGTCACGAAGTTGATCGAGGCCAGCGGGCGGCGGCCGTCGTCCTGGTAGAGGTCCGAGGAGCCGGTCAGCCGGGAGGCGAACTCCGCGAGCGCCCGGGGCTCGCCGCGCCACAGGTCCCGTACCGTGTCCCGGTACTTGCCGTTCCACTCGGTCCACAGCGGCGGGAAGTTGCCCACCTGATAGCCGCCCTCGCCCACGTCCCAGGGCTCGGCGATCAGCTTCACCTGGGAGACCACCGGGTCCTGCTGCACCAGGTCGAAGAACGAGGACAGCCGGTCCACCTCGTGGAACTGCCGGGCAAGCGTCGCCGCGAGGTCGAAGCGGAACCCGTCGACGTGCATCTCGGTGACCCAGTACCGCAGCGAGTCCATGATCAGCTGGAGCACGTGCGGGGACCGCATGAGCAGGGAGTTCCCGGTGCCCGTGGTGTCCATGTAGTAGCGCGGGTCGTCGGTGAGGCGGTAGTACTGCCGGTTGTCGATGCCCTTGAAGGACAGCGTCGGGCCCAGATGGTTGCCCTCGGCCGTGTGGTTGTAGACGACGTCCAGGATGACCTCGATCCCGGCCTCGTGCAGCGCCCGGACCGCCGACTTGAACTCGAGCACCTGCTGCCCGCGGTCGCCCCAGGAGGCGTACGCGTTGTGCGGGGCGAAGAAGCCGATGGTGTTGTAGCCCCAGTAGTTGCTCAGGCCCATGTCGACGAGCCGGTGGTCGTGCACGAACTGGTGGACCGGCATCAGCTCCAGGGCCGTCACCCCGAGCTTGGTCAGGTGTTCGATCAGTGCCGGATGTGCGAGCGCCGCGTAGGTGCCGCGCAGTTCCTCCGGCAGCCCCGGGTGACGCATGGTCAGCCCCTTGACGTGCGCCTCGTAGATCACCGTGTGGTGGTACTCGGTGCGCGGCGGCCGGTCGTCGCCCCAGTCGAAGTACGGGTTGATCACCACCGAGGCCATGGTGTGCGGGGCCGAGTCCAGGTCGTTGCGGCTGTCCGGAGCGCCGAAGTGGTAGCCGTACACCTCCTCGCCCCACCGGACCGTGCCGCTGACCGCCTTCGCGTACGGGTCGAGCAGCAGCTTCGCGGAGTTGCAGCGCAGTCCGCGCCCGGGGTCGTACGGGCCGTGCACCCGGAACCCGTACCGCTGTCCCGGCATCACGCCCGGCACGTACGCGTGCCGCACGAAAGCGTCGCTCTCGCGGAGTTCCACCGCCGTCTCCGAGCCGTCGTCGTGCAGCAGACACAGCTCTACTCGGTCCGCGGCCTCCGTGAAGACCGCGAAGTTGGTTCCGGCGCCGTCATAGGTGGCGCCGAGCGGATACGCCTCTCCAGGCCAGACCTGCATGGCTACGACTCTCCCAGGTGTGCCGCCGCCCCGGGGCCGCGTTGGCCCCCGAGTCGCGCCGAATTGACGGAACCTCCCGTGTCCTGCCTCCCTCTTACCCACCGACCAGCGCACACGCCGGTTCTCGTACCCGCCGTGTGCCGAACCAGTGGGGCAACACGTACTCCCGGACGACCATGGGGAGCAGGGGGACAATGTGCGTGAGACAGTGCACCGCCATCTGGGCACGTTAGTGGCAGCAGTGGCCCTCGCGACGGTGGGGACCGCCGCGATGGTCGCGATCACCCTGCCGGGCACGGCGGGGGCGGACACCTCGGCGGGAGCGCGCGGCGGTACGGGGGCCGGGCAGGGCCCGGACGCGGTCCGGCCCGGTGTCGTCGAACAGGCGCCAGCCGAGGGCGGCAAGGGCACCGGCCGGGATCCGCTCACCGACGACGAGATCCGGCGGGCCGAGAAGATCGCCCTGAACCGGCGGCCGCCGACCGCGGGCGAGAACGTCGACGGCGGCCGCGGACCGCAGCGGCTGAGCGCCGACCTCGCCGAACCCGGGCCCGGCGAGGCGGACGACCCGGCCGCGCCGCGGCGGGCCGACATCACCTTCTACGACTACAAGGACGACACCCTCGTCACCGCAACCGTCGACCTGGACACCGGCAAGGTCGAGCGGACCGGCACCCAGCGCGGTGTCCAGCCGCCGCCCATCCGGGCCGAGAACGCCGAGGCCGCACGGCTCCTGATCACCTCCCCGCTCGGCGCGGGCCTGAAGGCCGACTACAAGGACGCCACCGGCAAGGAGCTCACCTCTCCGGACCAGCTGCTGCTGAGCGGCGGCATCTACCGGGCCGCTCCGGGGGCCCAGCCGGCGGTCCTCGACCAGTGCGGCGTGCACCGGTGCGTCCGGCTGTTCACCAAGGTCAGGAACGGGCCCTGGATCGACACCCGGTCCCTGGTGATCGACCTGAGCGCCCGCAGGGCCGCCGCCCTGGACCGCGGCTGACCGAACGTTTCCGCAGACCTGTACCTCCTGAAAGGGAGCCATTTCGTCATGCCCGAGTACGGAATCCGCCGTGCCCGCAGGGCAGCGGCCGCCGGTCTGACCGTGGCCGCGCTGGCCGCCGGCGCGACGACCGCCGCCGGACCGGCCGCCGCCCGCCCGTCGGTGGCCGCCACCGCCGCGCCCGCGGCCGACTGCAGTGCCGCCTACCGCATCGAACAGAAGCTCTCCACCGGCACGACCTGGCGCATGTGCTGGCACTACGACAGCAAGGCCGACCTCGTCCTGGAGAAGATCAGCTACCAGCCCCAGGGCGAACCGAAACCGATCAAGGTCCTCAACAGCGCGAGACTCGCCCAGATCCACGTCCCCTACGACGACGGACAGCACGAGTACAGCGACCTCACGGACGAGGACTACGCCGCGTCGCTGATGAACCTCTCGCCCGCCGAGTGCCCCGGCGGCACCATCAGGACCGTCAAGGTGCCGGACGCCGTGGACCCGCAGCACCCGAACGTCCAGGGCCTGTGCACGACCACCCGTGCCCGCGGCCACGCCTACCGCATGCACGACGACCTCGGCACGGGCAAGGTCTACCAGGCGCAGGGCAAGGACTTCCTCGTCTACACCGTCAACCAGGTCGGCTGGTACGAGTACATCACCGAGTGGCGCTTCCAGGACGACGGCACGATCGCCATGAACGTCGGCGCGACCGGCAGCCTGTCCTGGGAGGACTACGACTCCGGCGACGGACGCGGCTGGCCCGTCGGCAAGGGCGCCAAGGCCTACGCCACCAGCCACAGCCACAACGTCTTCTGGCGGCTGGACTTCGGCCTCGACGGCTCGTCCAGGACGAAGGTCGAGCAGTACGACTCCGCCGTCAGCCCCCGCACCGGCCGGCAGCAGGGCCCGACCACGAAGACCACCCGCACCCCGGTCACCAGGGAGACGGCGGGCGACCTGAAGGACTACCGCTGGTGGCGGGTGGTCAGCGCGACCGGCAGGAACAGGGACGGGCACGCGCGTTCGTACGAGATCGTCCCCGGACCCACCACCAAGTACCCCGGCCGCGGCTTCACCAGGCACGACCTCTACGTCACCGAGTACAACCCGTGCGAACTGTTCGCCAGCAACAACCCGACGTGCGGCCGCGGGCACCACCCCGCATCCGTCGACCACTGGGCCGATGGACAGACCCTGACCCACCCGGTGATCTGGACGAACGTCGGTTTTCACCACATCGCGCGGGACGAGGACCAGCAACCCATGCCGGTGCACTGGCAGGGCTTCGCCATCGTCCCCCGGGACGTCACCGCTATGAATCCGCTCACTCCGCGTGACCTGGCATGGCAGAACGGCCATTGGGAACCGCGCAGTTGAGGAAAACAGTTGAGGAACCGACCTGTCCATCCGGCTGCACCGCCCACCCCTCGCGGAGTACCCTTCCTTGATCGTTGAGACGGGAAAGGCCCGGGGGATCGGAAGGCGGTGCACGGGTGGGCTCGGGAGGCCTGGAGCTGCCCCCTGGTGACGAAGGTCACGAGGGGAACTCCACAGACGTCCCGCCCGGCGCGGTGTCCCTGGCCCGCCCGATGGACCCGGGGGCCATCGGGCCGGAGCTGGACTGGGACGCCGACGCCTGGCGCGAGGTGCGCACCCGTGCCCAGCGGGCCGGCCGGGCCTACATCTGGCTGAACCTCGTCGAACAGCGGCTGCGCGCGGTCGTGGCCGCCGTACTGCGGCCCATCTACGAACCCGTGCACGGGGACGAGTGGGTGGTCGCCGCGGCCGGTCCGGCCGGGCAGGAGTGGGTGCAGCGCGCCGTCGCCGTCCGCGAGGTCAGCCGCCGCAAGGGCTACTTGCTCGACCCGGCCGACGACAACGTGCTCAGCTTCCTCACCCTCCCCCAGCTGCGCGAGCTGATGGTGCAGCACTGGCCGTGCTTCGAGCCGTACTTCGACGAGCGCCGCGACCTCGAACTCGCCCTGGACGAGCTGGAGGTGACCCGTAATGTCGTCTCCCGCAACCGGGCGCTGTCCGAGGCGGTCCTGAACCAGGCCGAGCGCGCCTCCGCCCGGCTGCTGGAGATGCTCGGCTCCGGCGGCGACGTCCCCTCGGCGCGCCGGCTGCCGGTGGACGCGGTCGAGGACCTGGTCGGCGACCGGTACGCGGACGTCGTCGCCGTCCACGCGGACCGGGTGCGGCTGATGCGCCAGTTCCCCGCCGAGGACCTCTTCGGCGGCGCCCGCCGTCTCGACGCCATCGGCATCGGCCTCAACCTGCTGGTGCAGAACTTCTCCGGCCGCCGCCTGGTCCGGCTCGCCGAGACCGGCTGCCGGGTACGGCTGCTCTTCCTCAACCCGGCCTCCAGCTCGGTCAAGCGCCGCGAGCGCGAACTCGGGATGAAGCGGGGCGAACTGAGCCGCTCCGTCGAGATGAACATCCTGCACATGCGCCGGGTCCGCTCCCGGCTGCGCGACCCGGGCGCCTTCGAGATCCAGGTCTACGACGAGACACCGCGCTTCACCGCCTACCTGGTCGACGGCGACGGCGCCGACGGCATCGCCGTGGTGCAGTCCTATCTGCGCGGGGCGCGCGGGATGGAGTCGCCGGTGCTGGTGCTGCGCAACGGCAGCAAGCTGGTCAAGTCGGACGACGTCGGTGAATCGGGCCTCTTCCCCACATACCGCGAGGAATTCGAGCTGGCGTGGGCGGATTCGCGCCCGGTGTCCTGAACTGTCCGTGACGGCAAGCGGAACGCGATCCTCTGATTGTCAGTGCCGCGTGCGATGGTGGAGGCCACTGGGGGAAAGCACCACCAAGAAGGGGGGCCGCCCATGGGCTGGCACCGGGAGCTGCTGATCGGCTTCGACCTGGAGACGACCGGGACCGATCCGCGCGAGGCGCGCATCGTCACCGGCGCGGTGATCGAGCTCAGGGCCGGTGAGCCCATGGGACGCAAGGAGTGGCTGGCCGATCCGGGCGTGGAGATCCCGGCCGACGCGGTGGCGGTGCACGGCATCAGCAACGAGCGGGCGACGGCCGAGGGCCACCCGGCCGACCGGGTGGCCGACTCCATCGCCGACGTCCTGGTCTCCTATTGGAGGACGGGCGTGCCGGTCGTCGCCTACAACGCCGCGTTCGACCTCACCCTGCTCTCCGCCGAGCTGCGCCGGCACGCCCTGCCGTCCCTCGCCGACCGCCTGGGCGCCGCCCCGGCCCCGGTCGTCGACCCCTACACCATCGACCGCTGGGTCGACCGCTACCGCCGCGGCAAGCGGAACCTGGAAGCGGTCTGCGCCGAGTACGGCATAGCCCTCGACGCGGCCCACACGGCCCCGGCCGACGCCCTCGCCGCCGCACGGCTCGCCTCCGCGATAGCCGACCGCCATCCCAAGATCGCATCCCTGAGCCCGGCCGAACTCCACCGGCGGCAGATCGAGTGGTACGCGCAGTGGGCGGCGGACTTCCAGGCGTTCCTGCGGCGCAAGGGGGACGCGGGGGCCGTGGTGGACGGGGCGTGGCCGCTGCGGGAGCTGACGGAGAGCCAGCCCGCGTAACCGGTTCCGGGCGCGCGGAAACACCGGAGCACTGTCAGAACGAGTACCAGCGGACGGTCTCGTCCCCGTCCCGCAACGACTCCACCCGCCGCCGGAATTCGTCCCGGGCCTTCGGATTGCTCGGCGCGTGCTGGGCCACCCAGGCGCAGCTGGCCGTCTCCCGGGCCCCGCGCAGCACACCGCACCCCTCCCACTCCCGCACATCCCACCCGTACGTCTCGACGAAGGAGTCGTATTCCTCGGCGGGCAGCCCGTACCGGTCACGGGAGAGGGCCATGACCACCAGGTCGTGCTCGCGCAGATCCGCGGAGAAGGTCTCCAGGTCGACCAGGAGCGGGCCCTCCGGGCCGACGTACACATTGCGGGGCAGGGCGTCGCCGTGGATCGGGCCCGGCGGCAGATGGGGCGTCAGCGCGGCCGCGGCCGCCGCGAACCCGTCCCGGCGCTCGCGGAGATACGCGGCGTCCGCCGGATCGATCGCGTCGCCCGCGAGCCGCAGCCACCGCTCTACACCGCCGAGCAGTTCGCGGGGCGGCAGGACGAAAGGAGGAGAGGGCAGTGCGTGCACGATCCGCAGCAGCTCCGCCAGATCGCGTGGCTCGGCGGGCCGTGCCGGATCCGGCAGCCGGTGCCACACCGTCACCGGGTGCCCGTCCACCAGCCGCGGCTTCGGCTCCGTCGCCCGTACCGCCGGCACGCCCGCCTCGGCCAGCCAGCCGGCGATGTCCAGCTCGCGCCGGGCCCGTTCGAGCAGCTCGGCGTCGCGGCCCACCTTCACCACCAGGTCACCGGCGGCGAACACCGCGTTCTCGCCGAGGGCCAGGAGAGCCGCGCCTCGGGCCGGACCCGGCAGCACCCCCGCCGCGGCCAGTACGTCCCGTGCCCGTGCCTCGTCCATCGTGCCTCCGTGCCGCGCCGTCGTCCCGTGCCATGAGCGGACCCGGCCGCCGCCATGCGGGTGCCGGACGCGTGCCGGTTCCGGTCGGATCTCGCCGATCAGTCTCGCATCCGCACAGGTCGGCCGGCCGCGCCCTGAACGCGGGCCGCCGCCAGGCCCGGCGGGAAATCACTTTGAACGAGACGTCTCGTCTCGTCTACCCTCGGCACCATGACCACGCCCGCCCATATCGCCATGTTCTCCATCGCCGCGCACGGCCATGTGAACCCCAGCCTGGAGGTGATCCGCGAACTCGTCGCCCGGGGCCACCGGGTGACGTACGCCATCCCGCCGGTGTTCGCCGAGAAGGTGGCCGCCACCGGCGCCCGGCCGGTGCCGTACACCTCCACGCTGCCCGGACCCGACGCCGACCCGGAGGCCTGGGGGACCACGCTGCTGGACAACGTGGAGCCGTTCCTCGCGGACGCGATCCAGGCGCTCCCGCAGCTCGTCGAGGCCTACGCGGGTGACGAACCCGACCTCGTGCTGCACGACATCGCCTCCTACCCGGCCCGCGTCCTCGCCCACCGCTGGGGCGTCCCGGCGGTCTCCCTCTCCCCGAACCTCGTCGCCTGGGAGGGCTACGAGGAGGAGGTGGCCGAGCCGATGTGGGCGGAGCCGAGGAAGACCCCGCGCGGGCAGGCGTACTACGCCCGGTTCGCGGCGTGGCTGGCGGAGAACGGGATCACCCAGGACCCGGACTCCTTCGCCGGCCGACCGGCCCGCTCGCTCGTCCTCATCCCCAAGGCGTTGCAGCCGCACGCCGACCGGGTCGACGAACGCGTCCACACCTTCGTCGGCGCGTGCCAGGGCGACCGCGGCGACCAGGGTGACTGGCAGCGGCCCGCCGGCGCCGGCAAGGTCGTGCTGGTGTCGCTGGGCTCGGCCTTCACCAAGCAGCCCGCGTTCTACCGCGAGTGCGTCCGCGCCTTCGCGGACCTGCCCGGCTGGCACCTGGTCCTGCAGGTCGGCCGCCATGTGGACCCCGCCGACCTGGGCCACGTACCGGAGAGCGTCGAAGTGCGCGACTGGGTGCCGCAGTTGGCGATCCTGAGGCAGGCCGACCTGTTCGTGACGCACGCCGGGGCGGGCGGCAGCCAGGAGGGGCTGGCCACGGCCACGCCGATGATCGCCGTACCGCAGGCCGTCGACCAGTTCGGCAACGCCGACATGCTCCAGTCCCTCGGCGTCGCCCGCCGGCTGGACACCGGGGAGGCCACCGCCGACCGCCTCCGCGAGACCGCGCTCGCCCTGGTGGACGACCCGGAGGTGGCGCGGCGCCTGAAGGACGTCCAGGCGGAGATGGCGCAGGAGGGCGGCACACGTGGGGCGGCGGACCTCATCGAGGCCGAACTGCCGGTCCGCGCAGGCAAGTAAGAGCTGCAGCGCCCCGAAAGGGGCGTGGGGAACCGCGCGACCGGTTCCCCACGCCCCGCACCCGCGCACGGTCTCAACCGCCCGGCGGGCGGGCACCCGCCACGACCCGCCGGATCAGACCGGCAGCCGCTCGTCCTCCTCCCGCACCGGCCCGGAGGCGACCGCGGCCGGCGTCTCGTCGTGCGTGAGGTCCGGCAGCCAGTGGAGCCACTTCGGCAGGTACCAGTTGCGCTCGCCGAGCAGGGCCATCACGGCCGGCAGCAGCACACCGCGGATGACGGTCGCGTCGATGAGGACCGCGGCGGCCAGGCCGACGCCCATCTGCTTCATGGACTGCATCGACAGCGTGCCGAAGATCGCGAACACGGCGACCATGATGACGGCGGCGCTGGTGACGACGCCGGCCGTGGTCACCACGCCGTGCCGGATCGCGTCCTTCGTCGTGCGGCCGTTCATACGGGCCTCGCGGATCCGGGACACCACGAACACGTGGTAGTCCATCGACAGCCCGAACAGGATCACGAACAGGAACAGCGGCAGCCAGGTGACGATCGCGCCGACCCCCTCCGCGCCCACCAGCGAGGCGCCCCAGCCGTGCTGGAAGACCGCGACGAGGATGCCGTACGCGGCGCCCACCGACAGCAGGTTGAGCACGATCGAGGTGATGGCCACGGTCAGCGAGCGGAAGGACAGCAGCATCAGCAGGAAGGCGAAGACGATCACGAACGCGAAGACCGGGACGACGGAGCCGAGCAACTGGTCGTTGAAGTCGTGGTTGCCGGCCACCTGCCCGGTGATCGGCGCCTGCACACCGGCCACCTTGCCGAGCGTGGCGGGCCGCACCTCGTCGCGCAGCTCGTCCAGGCTCTTGACCGCCCGGTCCATGTCGGAGCCGCCGACCAGCGGCACGGAGACCAGCGCGACGTTCTGCGCGTCGTGCACCCGGATGTCGACCGGGCCGCGCGAGGCGCCCGAGGAGATCGCCCGCTGCTTGAAGTCGGCCAGCGCCTGCCGTACCTCGGGCGCGTTGATGTCCTTGGCCTTGACGACGACCTGGGCCGGCTCACTGCCGCCGGGGAAGGCGTCGTTGACGCGGTTGTACGTCTGCACGATCGGCAGCGACTTCCCGAACTCCTGGTCCAGGGTGAGCTGCTGGGTGTTCATGCCGAGCGCGGGCGCGGCCACCGCCAGCAGGGCACCCGCCGCCACGACGACGGAGACCAGCGGCCTGGCCAGCACCCCGCGCAGGACGGTGGTCCAGACCCGGCTGCCCTCGTCCGCGGCCCGCTCACGGCTCCGGTTGCGGCGGCTCAGGAACGGGATCCTGCCCTTCTCCACCCGTTCGCCCAGCAGCGACAGCAGCGCCGGCAGGACGGTCACCGACCCGACCATGGCGACCGCGACCACCATCAGCGAGGCCAGACCCATCGCCTCGAACCCGGCGAGCCCGGTGAAGAGCATGCCGGCCATCGCGACGCACACCGTGACGCCGGAGACGATGACCGCCCGGCCGCTGGTGGCGGCGGCGATCCGCAACGCGGTGCCCGCGTCCTTCCCGGCCTGCCGTTCCTCGCGCTCGCGGCGCAGGTAGAACAGGCAGTAGTCGACACCGACGGCCAGACCGACCAGCAGCATCACGGAGTTGGCGGTGTCGCTCATCGGCTGCAGATGGCTGACGAGGCCCATCAGACCCATCGTCGCCATGATCGCGGTGATCGCGAGGGCCACCGGCAGCAGCGCCGCCACCAGCGCCCCGAAGGCGATCAGCAGGATGCCGAGGGCGACCGGCACCGCCGAGTACTCGGCCTGCTTGAAGTCGTCCCCGAAGGCGTCCTTGTACTGCTTCTGCATGCTGGCGCCGCCGATCTCCTCGATCCGCAGCGAGCCGTGCGCCTTCTGCACCCCGTCGACCGCGTTCAGCACCGGCTCGACCCGGTCGACGGCCGTCTTGGCGTCCCCGCGCATGTCGAACTGCACCAGCGCGCTGCGGCCGTCCCGGGAGATGGTGTGCGTGTCGTACGGCGAGGTCACGGCCGTGACCTTCCCGGTGCCCTCGACGGCCTTCACCACGTCGGCGACGGCGGCCCGGAACTCGGCGCCGGTCGCCGTGACGGAAGCATCCTTGGCCTGGATCAGGACGGTCTCGCCGGCCGGCTGCTTGATGCCCGAGTCGTCCATGATCTGGGCGGCGGTGTGCGTCTCGCCCTTGAGCTGGTTGTTCTCGTCGACGTCGACCCGGCCCGCCGCCGAGCCCAGCCCCATGGCCAGCACGACGAACAGCACCCATATGCCCACGGCCGCCCAGCGGTGCCGGGCGCTCCAGCCGCCGGCGCGGGCGGCCAGCCCCCGCACCGGCACGTCCCTGTTCCCCATCGCGGGTCTACCCCCTCGTGTGCGGTGGCGACCCCCTGTCGCCACGTCTGCGCTTGCTCCGGTACGACCGTATGAGCCAGGTAAACGCGTCTCGTCGTGCTGCCCGGTGAACTCGGCGACCCGCCGGTCAGCACTGGGGAGGACAGTGGCCCCTTACACCTATCCGTGCTTCTCGGGGGCGCGTCTCGGGGTTCTGGCAGTCTGTGCCGCCGGCCGGTCCCGCAGGCCGGCGGACATGGGCTGTCCGTTCTGCCGCCGGCGCGGCGGTTTGTGATTACGAAACCTTGTTGAACAAGTCACAGCTGCGTGTAGAGGTTGATCCGCCGCCCGGCGATCGGCGAGAGTTTCGCGCAGCCCCGCCCCGCGCGGGCCCGGCCGTCGTGCCCACCCCCACGGGGCACGACGGCCGTTCTACGCTGGCCGGGTGACGACCTACGCGGCGCTGTTGCGCGGAATCAACGTCGGCGGCAGCAGGAAGCTCCCGATGGCCGACCTCCGTACGCTGCTGACCGGCCTCGGCCACACCGGTGTGCGCACCCATCTGCAGAGCGGCCAGGCCGTGTTCTCCACCGGCCGCGGCGACGAGGAGTCGCTCGCGGCGGAGCTGAGCCGGGCGATCGAGGAGCGGTTCGGCTTCCCGGTCGACGTGATCGTGCGCGACCACGCCTATCTGAAGGCGGTCGCCGAGGCCTGCCCGTTCCCGGCCGCCGACCTGGAGCCCAGGCAGCTGCACATCACGTACTTCTCCGCCCCGGTCGCCCCGGACCGCTTCGCGGACATCGACCCCGCCGCCCACCTCCCCGAGGAGTTCCGCCTCGGCGACCGCTGCCTGTACCTGTACGCCCCCGAGGGCCTCGGCCGCTCCAAGCTCGCCGAGGTGCTGTCCCGCCGCCCTCGGACCAAGGGCCTGATCGCCACCAGCCGGAACTGGAACACGGTGGTCAAACTGGTCGAGCTGACCGTTCCGGGAGCGTGACGGACCGCCGCCCGAGGAAGGTCGTGTGCGCGACGATCTCCCGGGGTACGGCGAGCCTCGGGTCCGCGTGCAGACGGCGCTGCTCCTCGGCGGTGCCGGCGGCGGCCACCGTGTCCAGCAGCGCGAGTTCGTCCGAGGTCAGGGGGCGCTCCGCGTCCCATGGACCCCAGCCGTCCCAGGGGAGCGTCTCGGTGCCGGCCACACAGGCCAGGTCGAGGACCACGCTGTGGGCCACCATCGGCAGACCGCGCAGCTCCGGTACGTCCCAGACGCCGAAGGTGTCCGGGTCCGCCTCCCCGGCCCGGCAGGCCCGCCACGCCTGCCCGGCCACGATGAACTGGTCCCGGGGCACGTCCAGCGGGTCGAACGGCACGCCGTAGCGGTCGTCGTGGACCTGGGGGTCGGCCAGCCGCCAGGCGCCGCCGGGGAGTTGGTACTCGGTCACCCAGTGGTCGTCGTGGAAGCCGGCGACGAAGTAGGCGGCGTACCCGCCCCGGACGCGGGCCGGGGTGCCGGTGGCGCGCAGCAGGGAGCACAGCAGCAGCGCGTAGTCCCGGCAGGTGCCCACGAACCGCTGGTCGTACGGCCGTTCCTCGGTGAGCGGGCCGGACCCGCGCTCGCGCAGGATGCGCAGGATCTCCGTGACGTACCGGGACTCGGCGTCGTGGTGCAGCCGTTCCTCGGGGATGGCGCACCCGAAGCGCTCGCCCTCCAGCCGGTGCAGGATCAGCCCGCGCACCAGTGCGGTGAGCCGGCGCGGATCGCGGGGCAGGGCGCCGACGTCCAGGTCGCCCGGATCGCTGTACGGCGTCTGCCGCAGGTGGAAGTCGTCCATGCCCCGCACGCTGCGCCCTGCCCCAGGGGCAAGGTCAAGCGCCCGCCTTCCGGGGAATCGACGGGCAGGGCCACGCACGCGTGTGCGACGCTCTGCCCATGCGCTACATCATCATCGGGGCCGGAGCGGTCGGCGGGACCGTCGGCGGGCGGCTGGCCCAGGCCGGGCGCGAGTGCGTCCTCGTGGCACGCGGCAAGCATCTGGCGGCACTGGAGGAGCACGGGCTGCGACTGCGGGTACCGGAAGGGGAGTTCACGCACCGGCTGCCCGCCGTCGACGGGCCCGGCCCGCTCGGTGAACTGCGCGCCGACGACGTCCTCGTGCTCGCCGTGAAGACGCAGGACACCGTGGCCGCCCTCCAGAGCTGGGCCGACGTGCCCGTGGCCGGTGGGGGCACGGCGGCCGAGCGGCTGCCGCTGGTCCTGCTGCAGAACGGGGTCGAGAGCGGACGGCTCGCGCTGCGCCGCTTCCGTCATGTGTACGGCGTCTGCGTCTGGCTGCCATCGACCTTCGTGGAGCCCGGCGTGGTCTCCGCCGCCGGCCGTCCGCTCACCGGCGTCCTGCACCTCGGCCGGCTGCCGCACGGCACCGACGACACCGCCCACCGGATCGCCGCCGACCTGACGGACGCGCACTTCGAGGCGCCGGTCGTGCCCGACGTGGCCCGCTGGCAGTACGCCAAGCTGCTCGGCAACCTCGGCAACGCCCTGGAAGCGGTGAGCGGGCCCGTCGCGGATGCGGCCGCCGAGGCGCTGTACGCGCGCGTGCGGGCCGAGGGCGAGGCCGTGCTGGACGCGGCCGGCATCGCCTGGGCGAGCACCGAGGAGCAGCGCGCGGCCCGCGGCGACAAGGTCACCCTGGTGCCGCTGGACGGGGCCCCGCGCGGCGGCGGTTCCTCCTGGCAGTCCCTCGCCCGGGGCACCGGCACGATCGAGGCCGACTACCTCAACGGAGAGATCGCGCTCCTCGGCCGGCTGCACGGCGTGGCGGCCCCGCTGAACGAACTGCTCCAGCGGCTCGCCAACCGGTTCGCCCGGGAGCACCGGGCCGCCGGGTCGCTTCCGGTCGCGGAACTGGTGCGGACGGCCGACGCTGCCGAGGGTTCGGCGCCGACCGACTCCGTTGCGGCACAGGGCAGTTGATCTTCCGGCCGGTTCGGCGTTTCGTAGGACGTGGTCGGCGTTGTGGGGCGTCGACCGTACACACGAGGGGGCGGGGGAGCGGTGGACGAGTCCACGGACGGGACCCGGATGGACGGCGTCGGGGAGGACGCCGGGCGGCGGCTCGCGGAGCGGTTCGAGGCGGACCGGCCGCATCTCACGGCCGTGGCCCACCGGCTGCTCGGCTCGGCCGCCGAGGCCGACGACGCGCTGCAGGAGGCCTGGCTGCGGGCCCGGGGCGCCGACCTCGACGGGATACACAACCTCACCGGCTGGCTGACCACCGTGGTGACCCGGGTCTGCCTCAACCTGCTGCGCGCCCGCCGCAACCGGCGCGAGGAGTTCCTGGAGGCGTACGACAACTCCCACGGCACCCCGGCGGTCTCCGCCGAGGCCGACGACCCGGCCCGGGAGGCGCTGCTGGCCGACCAGGTCGGGGTCGCGCTGCTGGTCGTCCTCGACACCCTCGGCTCGGCCGAGCGGGTCGCCTTCGTGCTGCACGACATGTTCGCGGTGCCCTTCGAGGAGATCGCCCCGCTGATCGACAAGACCCCGGCCGCCACCCGGCAGCTCGCCAGCCGGGCCCGCCGCCGCGTCCAGGGCCGGCCGGCCGCGCCCGCCGCCGGCGCCGTACGCCGGCGCCGGGCCGTCGAGGCGTTCCTGGCCGCCACCCGCGGCGGAGACTTCACGGCCCTGGTCGCGCTGCTCGACCCGGACGTGGTGCTGCACGCCGACGCGCTGGTCGTACCCACACCCGAACCGATCACCGCGCGGGGCGCCGGGCCCGTCGCGAAGGGCGCGATGGCCGCCATGGCGCGCGCCCGGCTCACCGGACTCGCCCTGCTGGACGGCGAGTTCGGCCTGGTCATGACGGAACGGGGGCGCCCCCGCCTGGTCCTGGCCTTCGCCTTCGGCACGGACGGCCGGATCACCCGGATCGACGTCGTGGCGGAACCGGAACGCCTGCGCGCGACGGAGATCGCGGTGGCGGACCCGGGGCACACAGGAGGAGGTGACGCCGAAGGATTGGACCAGTGAACCGAGAGCGGATTGGACCGGGACACTGGACCAATACGGCACTAGCGTCGCAGCCATGACGTACCGCGACACCGCCACCGAGCCCACCCCGACCCGGATCGACTTCTACTTCGACCCGGCCTGCCCCTTCGCCTGGATCACCTCCCGCTGGCTGCTGGAGGTCGAGCGCCTGCGCCCACTGGACCTGCGGTTCCGGGTGATGAGCCTGTACCTGCACAACATCGGCAACGAACTCCCCGACTGGTACCGGGACCTGGTGGACCGCTCGATCGGCCCGGTGCGGGTCGCCGTGGCCGCCGCCGAACGGCACGGCGAGAAGGTGCTGCGCGACCTGTACACCGCGTTCGGCACCCGGATCCACGAAGGCCGGATCGAGGACTTCGACCGGGTGATCGCCGAGTCCCTGGCCGAACTCGGGCTGCCCGCCGACCTGTCGGCCGCCGCCCACGACCCGTCGTACGACGACGCGGTGCGCCGGAGTCACGAGGCGGGCGTCGAGCCGGAGACGGGCGGCTACGTGGGCACACCGACCCTGCACATCGACGGCACGGTGTGGTTCGGTCCCGTGCTGCGCGCCGTTCCGCGCGGCGAGGAGGCGTCCGAACTCTTCGACAGCTTCCGGGTGCTGGCCCGCCACCCCGACCTGTTCGAACTCAAGCGCACCCGCACCGGCGCCCTCCGCTTCGACTGACCGGGAGACGGACTGGCCGATAAACGTCGCTCGCGCGCGTCGAGCCGGTCGCTCGTGTGACACACGGGCCGTGACCGACGCAGAACGAAGAGCCGCCTCGGTCCGACGTCACAGGGGAGCGCCGGACCCCGGCGGCCCTCTACCACGAGCCCGCGGCCCAAGGCCAGCCCTCGCCGAACCTCGCGACAAACTCATCCCGTTCTCCCTAGGGTGAAGCGCGCAGACGGCTGGAAGGGGCGAGGGGCACCGATGAGCGTGACGGGCAGGAGACCGCGGGAACGGAACGCCCCGGCGACCGGGTGCCCCGGGGTACCCCTCCGGGCCCGGTCAAGGGGTGCCGGTCACCCGGATGGGTGGCGATTTTCGGCCTACTCGGCACCGTATCCGCGCGTCACCGCTCCCCGACCTGGTGCGGGGCGGCCCGCAGCCGCCGGGCGCCGGCACCAGGCGTCGGTAACGTCGGCCGCACCAGCACCTTCGGCAACCAGAGCCTGGTCGCCCGCGCCGAAGCAGCAGCCGTGGCCACCCCTACCCCCGAAGGCTCCTTCGGACCACAAGCGAGGACAGGACATGAGTACCTACCACTTCGGGAACGGGCCCATCGACTTCGCCCGTATCGACCCCAGGAACGGCGCACCCGACCTGGAAACCCTCATGGATGTGGCGGACCGGCTCACCGAGGCGCTGCGGGCCGAGTACCCGGGGATCGCCGGCAACGGGGAGGTCGTCCAGGCGGAGCTGGCCCTGTCCGCGGAGGACGGCCTGCCGCCCAACCGGGGCCGGATCCGCACCGCACTGGAGAACGTCGCCATCACGGCGGGCGCGGGCACGGCCAGCCTCACCTTCACCCAGCACCTCCTGCACGCGCTCGGCCTGTGACCCCCGGAACGCCGGGAAGGCCGGGGGGCGATCAGGCGCCCAGGGCCGTCAGCACCGGCCGGCGCGTCGAGTCGTAGCGCTTCAGCAGCACCCGCGCCACCTCCGGCGCGGGGCCCAGCACGTCCGCCAGTACGTCCGCCCCGGCCGCGCCCCGCGCGATGCGGTCCGGCAGAAAGCCGGGGGCCAGGACGTACGGCGCGACGGCGACCCGCTCGCACCCGAGGGCGCGCAGCTCGGCCACGGCGTCCTCGGTGCGGGGCAGGGATGCGGAGGCGAACGCAGGCCGCACGGCGCACCAGCCGGTGTGCCGCCACTCCCGCGCGATTTCTGCGATCACTGCGATCGCCTCCGGGTCGGTGGACCCCGCCGAGGCCAGTACGACCCCGGTCGAGGACTTGTCGGCGGGGCTCAACCCCGCCTCGTACAACCGTCGTTCCAGCGCCGACAGCAGCAGCGGCGACGGGCCCAGCACGTCCGCCTGCCGGATCCGCAGCCGGGCCGGCGCCTCCCGCAGCACGGCGGGGATGTCGGCCTTGGCGTGGAAGGCGCGGGTCAGCAGCAGCGGCAGGGCGACGACGTCCCGCACTTCCTCCGCCGCGAGGGACTCCAGCACGCCCTGCACGGAGGGCACGTTGAAGTCCAGGAAACCGGTCTCCACGCGCAGCCCCGGCCGCAGCGACCGCACCCGTTCCACCAGGGCGTGCACGGTCGCCGCGTGCCGTGGGTCGCGGCTGCCGTGGGCGATGACGAGGAGAACCGGACGGTGCATCGTGTGCCTCAGCCCTTCACCAGCAGGCCGCGGCTGCGCAGCACCCACCGCTCCAGCGGGCTGAAGATCAGCAGATCGATGGCGATGCCGACGAACAGGATCAGCAGGATGGCCTCGAACACCATGGCCATGTCGCTGGCCGTGCGGGCGTTCTCCAGCAGCTGGCCGAGGCCCGTCCCCAGGTCGGGGAAGTTGGCGATGATCTCCGCGGCCATCAGGGAGCGCCAGGAGAAGGCCCAGCCCTGCTTCATGCCGGCCACATAGCCGGGCAGCGCGGCCGGCAGGGTGACGTGCCAGGTGCCCTTCAGGCCCGTGGCGCCCATCGTGCGGCCCGCCCGCAGGAACAGCGGCGGCACCTGGTCCACGCCGGACACCAGACCGTTGGCGATGGACGGCACGGCGCCGAGCAGGATCACCGCGTACATCATCGAGTTGTTCAGGCCCAGCCAGATCACCGCGGGCGGCACCCACGCCACCGACGGCAGCGACTGCAGACCGGACAGGATCGGGCCGATGGCCGCGCGCACGAACCTCACCCGGGCTACCAGCAGGCCCAGGGGGGTGCCGATCAGCAGCGCGAAGCAGAAGCCGAGCAGACCACGCGAGACACTGGTCCAGATGTAGCCGAGCAGCTTGCCCTGCAGCCAGTCGTCGCGGAAGGCGTGCCAGACCGCGCCCGGTGTGGGCAGCTTGGTCGGATCGTCGACGATCTTCAGGGTGATCAGGCCCTGCCAGACCACCAGGACCACGACGATCGCGGTGACCGGCGGGACGATCTTGTCGACGAGGGTCTTGCGGAACGGCGTACGGCCCGGCTGCGCGGTCTCCAGCGCGTCGAGGCCCGCCTCCACGCTCCCCGTCTCGCGCGAGGTCGTCGTCTCAGTGCTGGCCATGGCGGCGGATCTCCCCACGTAGTACTTCGGTGATCTCCAGGGACAGTTCCGCCACGGGCGCGTCCTCGATGCGGCGCGGCTGCGGAATGTCGACCTCCCACTCCCGGGCCACCCGGCCCGGACGGGAGGACAGCAGCACGACACGCTGTGCGAGCCGTACCGCCTCGCGCACGTTGTGCGTCACGAACAGCACGGACAGCCCGGTCTCCGACCAGATGCGGGTCAGCTCGTCGTGCAGCACGTCCCGGGTGATGGCGTCCAGCGCGGCGAACGGCTCGTCCATCAGCAGCAGGCCGCTCTCCTGCGCCAGCGCGCGGGCCAGCGCCACCCGCTGCCGCATACCGCCCGACAGCTCGTGCACACGCTTGCCGTACGCGCCCTTCAGCCGGACGAGTTCGAGCAGCTCCTCGGCCTTGCCGCGCCGCTCGGGCTTGGGAACCCCCCTGAGCTTCAGGGCGAGTTCGATGTTCTTGCCCGCGGTCAGCCACGGGAACAGGGCGTGCTCCTGGAACATCAGGGCCGGGCGCCCGTCCGTGGTGATGGACCCGGCGGTGGGCCGGTCCAGGCCCGCCACCAGGTTCAGCAGGGTGGACTTGCCGCAGCCCGAGGCCCCCAGGAGGGTGACGAACTCGCCGGGCGCGACATCGAGGCTGATGTCGTCCAGGACGAGCTGCTGCCCGCCGGGTGTCGCGAAGGACTTCGAGACATGCTCGAGGCGTGCGGCGTACTCGACCGACTCGGCGGCCTTGGCGAGAGTCGTGGCCATGGTCGTCACCTCCTGGGAACTCATCGGGAAGGGGCGTCAGCTGGTGCCGAGACCGGCGGCGTCGACCGGGCTGTCACCGTCGGCCTTGAGGACCTTGTTGAGGATCGTCAGGTCGTAGATCCCCTTGAGGTTCGGCGCGTCCAGCAGGCCGGCCTTGACCGCGTGTGCCGCCTCGGTGTTCAGGGTGGAGGCCAGCGGGTCGTCGGTGAACTGGATGGACTTCCACGCCGGGTCCAGGACGTTCGCCGGCAGCTCCTTGCCGGAGTCGATGCCCAGCTGCTTGTTCGCCGCCGCCTTCGCCTGGTCCGGGTTGGCGTTGATCCACTTGTTGGCCTCGACCGCGGCCTTCAGCACCGCCTCGACCGCCTTCGGGTGCTCCTTCAGGAAGGCCTGCCGCACGATGATGTTCGTGATCACGAACTTCTTGTCCGGCCACAGCGTCGACTCGTCCAGCAGCACCTTGCCGCCCTCGGCGACCAGCTTGGACGCGGTCGGCTCCGGCACCCAGGCGCCGTCGACCGACCCGGCCTTGAAGGCGTCCGGGGTGACCTTGTTGTCGCTGCGGACGACCGTGACGTCACCCTTGCCGCTCTGCGCGTCGACCTTCCAGCCCTGCTCGGCCGCCCAGTTGAGGAACGCCACGTCCTGTGTGTTGCCCAGCTGAGGGGTGGCGATCTTCTTGCCCTTGACGTCCTTCAGGGACGAGATCTTCTTCGGGTTCACGACCAGCTTCACCCCGCCGGACGCCGAACCACCGATGATCTTCAGGCTCTTGCCGTTGGACTTGGTGTAGCCGTTGATCGCGGGGGAGGGGCCGATCCAGCCGATGTCGATGGAGCCGGAGTTGAGCGCCTCGATCTCCGACGGACCGGCGTTGAAGGTGGCGTAGTCCGCCTTGGTGGCGCCCAGCTCCTTCTGGAACAGGCCCCGCTCACGGCCGACCAGCGCGGTCGCGTGGGTCAGGTTGCCGAAGTAGCCGATCTTGACGGAGTCGAGCCCGTCGATCTTCTTGGCGCCGGCGGCGACCTTCGTGGTCTCGTCGTTCTTGGAGTCGGAGCCGTAACCGCAGGCGGCGAGCGTGAGCAGGGGAAGTGCGGCGAGCGCGGCTATGCCGCCTCGGAAAAGCTTCGAGCTGATGGCAGGCACGGGAGGGGTTCCTCTCGTTGGCCCGGCGGTCACGGTCTCTCAGGTCGTGGCCGGGAGATCGGCAAAGGGTCTTCGTCGCTTCCGGGACGTCGGGTGGGGGGTGTGGGCGCGCATGCGGTGCGCGTACGTCAGCGCACACATCGCGCCACCCCGCCCTGTCCGCTGCCGAGGGAGCCGCTGCCGATGCGGCCGCCCTCCTTCGCGAACGTCGAGTAGACGTCGGTCGTCCTCATGCTCAGAAGTCCCAGCCGTCGTCGTCGGACTCGTCCTTGACCGGCTCCGGGGAGGCGAACGACTCGCCGACCATGCCCGCGGTCAGCGTGGTGCCGTCGCTCGGGTCGATCAGGATGAACGAGCCGGTGCGCCGCGAGTCGGCGTAGGAGTCGACCGGCAGCGGCTCGGCGGTACGGATCTTCACCCGGCCGATGTCGTTGGCGACGAGCAGTCCGGGGTGCGGGTGCAGGGACAGGTCGTCGAGCGTGAGCCGGGACGGGATGTCCTTCACGATCGCCTTGACCGTGCGGGTGCCGTGCTTGAGCAGCACGCGGTGGCCGACGGTCAGCGGGGCGTCGGCGACATGGCAGACGGTCGCCTCCACGTCCTGGGTGGTGGCCGGCGCGTCCTTCGTCGGCACGATCAGGTCGCCGCGCGAGACGTCGATGTCGTCCTGGAGCAGCACCGTCACCGACTGCGTCGTCCACGCGACGTCCACCGGCTCGCCCAGCAGGTCGATGCCGGCGATCCGCGTCGTCCGCCCGGACGGCAGGACCGTGACCTCCTCGCCGACCCGGAAGGTGCCGGCCGCGATCTGGCCCGCGTAGCCCCGGTAGTCCGGGTGCTCGGCCGTCTGCGGCCGGATCACGTACTGCACGGGCAGCCGGGCGTGGCAGTGCGCCAGGTCGTGGCTCACGGGAACGGTTTCGAGGTGTTCCAGGACGGTCGGGCCGCCGTACCAGTCCATGTTGGCGGACGGGTCCACCACGTTGTCACCGGCGAGCGCCGAGATCGGGATCGCGGTGACCTCGGGCACGCCCAGCTCGGTCGCGTACGCCGTGAACTCCTCGGCGATCGCGGCGAACACCCTCTCCTCGTACCCGACGAGGTCCATCTTGTTGACCGCGAGGACGACGTGCGGGACCCGCAGCAGGGCCGCGATCGCCGCGTGCCGGCGGGTCTGCTCGACCACGCCGTTGCGGGCGTCGACCAGGATCACGGTCAGCTCGGCGGTGGAGGCGCCGGTGACCATGTTGCGGGTGTACTGCACATGGCCCGGGGTGTCGGCCAGGATGAACCGGCGCCGCGGGGTGGCGAAGTAGCGGTAGGCGACGTCGATGGTGATGCCCTGCTCCCGCTCGGCGCGCAGGCCGTCGGTGAGCAGCGCGAGGTCCGGGCCGTCCTGGCCGCGGCTCGCGGAGACCCGCTCCACGGCCTCCAGCTGGTCGGCGAGGACCGACTTGGAGTCGTGCAGCAGCCGTCCGACGAGCGTGGACTTGCCGTCGTCGACGGAGCCGGCGGTGGCGAACCGCAGCAGCGTGGTGGCCGAGAGCGCCTCGGTCGTGGTCGTGCTCATGCTTAGAAGTACCCCTCGCGCTTGCGGTCTTCCATCGCGGCCTCGGACAGCTTGTCGTCGGCGCGGGTCGCGCCCCGCTCGGTGAGCCGGGAGGCGGCGATCTCGGCGATCACGGCGTCCAGCGTGGTGGCGTCGGAGTCGACGGCGCCGGTGCAGGACATGTCACCGACGGTGCGGTAGCGGACCTGGCGCTTGACGACGGTCTCGCCGTCCTTCGGGCCGCCCCACTCGCCGGGGGTCAGCCACATGCCGCCGCGCTGGAACACCTCGCGCTCGTGCGCGAAGTAGATCTGCGGCAGCTCGATGCCCTCACGGGCGATGTACTGCCACACGTCGAGCTCGGTCCAGTTCGACAGCGGGAACACCCGGACGTGCTCGCCGGGGGCGTGCCGGCCGTTGTACAGGTTCCACAGCTCGGGGCGCTGGCGGCGCGGGTCCCACTGGGAGAACTCGTCGCGCAGCGAGAACACCCGCTCCTTGGCGCGGGCCTTCTCCTCGTCCCGGCGCCCGCCGCCGAACACCGCGTCGAACTTCTCGCTCTGGATCTTCTCCGTCAGCGGAAGCGTCTGCAGGGGGTTGCGGGTGCCGTCGGGACGTTCCTTCAGCACACCGCGGTCGATGTAGTCCTGGACGGAGGCCACGTGGAGCCGCAGCCCGTGCCGGGCCACCGTGCGGTCGCGGTACTCCAGCACCTCGGGGAAGTTGTGCCCGGTGTCCACGTGCAGCAGCGAGAACGGCACGGCCGCCGGTGCGAACGCCTTCAGCGCCAGGTGCAGCATGACGATCGAGTCCTTGCCGCCGGAGAAGAGGATCACCGGGTTCTCGAACTCGCCCGCCACCTCGCGGAAGATGTGCACCGCCTCGGACTCCAGCGCGTCCAGGTGCGACAGGGCGTACGGGCTGTCCGTGCCGTCCTCGACCTTGGCCACGGTCGTCATGCCAGTCCCCTCTCGCTCAGCAGGGCGTACACGCTCGCCGCGGACTCCTGCACGGTCTGGTGCTGCGACTCGATCCGCAGATCGGGCGTCTCGGGCTCCTCGTACGGGTCGTCGACACCCGTCAGCCCGGTCAGCTCGCCCGCGGCCTGCTTGGCGTACAGCCCCTTCACATCGCGCACGCTGCACACCTCGACCGGGGTCGCCACATGGATCTCCAGGTACGACGTCCCGTTCTCGGAGTGCCGCTTGCGCACCGCGTCCCGGCTGTCCGCGTACGGCGCGATCACCGGCACCAGCGCCTTGACGCCGTTGCGGGCGAGCAGTTCGGCGACGAAACCGATGCGCTGCACGTTGGTGTGCCGGTCCTCGCGGGAAAAGCCGAGGCCCGCCGAGATGAACTCCCGGATCTCGTCGCCGTCGAGCACCTCGACGCGGTGGCCCTCGGCGCGCAGCCGGCCGGCCAGCTCGTACGCGATGGTGGTCTTGCCGGCGCTCGGCAGACCCGTGAGCCAGACGGTGGCTCCGGTCGTCACGTGGTTCTCCTGAGTCGAGTCGTTGGTCATCCGTGCAGCCCGCACTCGGTCTTGGCGCGGCCCGCCCAGCGGCCGGCCCGCGCGTCCTCGCCCTCCAGGACCCGGCGGGTGCACGGGGCGCATCCGATGGAGGCGTAGCCGTCCATCAGCAACGGGTTGGTGAGCACGCCGTGCTCGGCGACGTAGGCGTCCACGTCGTCCTGCGTCCAGCGGGCGATCGGGGAGATCTTGACCTTCCGCCGCTTCTCGTCCCAGCCGACGACCGGTGTGTTCGCCCGGGTCGGGGACTCGTCGCGGCGCAGGCCGGTCGCCCACGCCTGGTAGCCCTTCAGCCCCTCTTCGAGCGGCTTGACCTTGCGCAGCGCGCAGCACAGGTCGGGGTCGCGGTCGTGCAGCCTCGGGCCGTACTCCGCGTCCTGCTCGGCGACCGTCTGCTTCGGCGTGAGGGTGATGACGTTGACGTCCATCACCGCCTCGACGGCGTCGCGGGTGCCGATGGTCTCCGGGAAGTGGTAGCCGGTGTCGAGGAAGACGACGTCCACGCCCTTCAGCACGCGCGAGGCGAGATGGGCGACCACGGCGTCCTCCATGGAGGAGGTGACGCAGAACTTCGTGCCGAAGGTGTCGACCGCCCACTGGAGGATCTCCAGGGCGGACGCGTCCTCCAGGTCCCGGCCCGCCTGCTCGGCGAGCGCCTTCAACTCCTCGGCCGTACGGTCTTGCTGAGCCGTCGTCATATCGGGTCCCCTCCGTTGTCGGCTCGCTGAAGGCCCCGGGCGAGCAGCCCGAGGAACTTCAGCTGGAAGGCGCGGTTGCACGCCGCGCATTCCCAGGCGCCGTGTCCCTGCTCGTGCGGACGCAGGTCCTCGTCGCCGCAGTAGGGGCAGTAGAACGGTGCGGCACGTTCGCTCACGACAGTGCCTCCTCGTCGGCGCGGGCGGCCCAGGCTGCGAACCGCTCGCCGTCCTCGCGTTCGGCCTGGAACCGCTTCAGGACCCGCTCGACGTAGTCGGGCAGCTCCTCCGCGGTGACCTTCAGCCCGCGCACCTTGCGGCCGAAGCCCGGCTCCAGGCCGAGCGCGCCGCCGAGGTGCACCTGGTAGCCCTCGACCTGCTCGCCCTTGTCGTTCAGGACCAGCTGGCCCTTGAGACCGATGTCCGCGACCTGGATGCGGGCGCAGGCGTTCGGGCAGCCGTTGAGGTTGATGGTGATCGGCTCGTCGAAGTCCGGCAGGCGGCGCTCCAGTTCGTCGATCAGGGACGAGCCGCGCTGCTTGGTCTCGACGATCGCGAGCTTGCAGAACTCGATGCCGGTGCAGGCCATGGTGCCGCGGCGGAAGGAGGACGGCCGGGCGGTGAGGTCCAGCGCCTCCAGGCCCTCGACCAGCGAGTCGACCCTGTCCTGCTCGACGTCGAGGACGATCATCTTCTGCTCGACGGTGGTGCGCACCCGGCCCGAGCCGTGCGCCTCCGCGAGGTCGGCGATCTTCGTGAGGGTGGCGCCGTCGACGCGGCCGACGCGCGGGGCGAAACCGACGTAGTAACGGCCGTCCTTCTGCCGGTGCACACCGATGTGGTCCCGCCACTGCTGCACGGGCTGCTCGGGGGCGGGCCCGTCGATCAGCCTGCGCCCTCCCAGGTACTCGTCCTCCAGTACCTGACGGAACTTCTCGGCGCCCCAGTCGGCGACGAGGAACTTCAGCCGGGCGCGGTTGCGCAGCCGGCGGTAGCCGTAGTCACGGAAGATGGAGATGACGCCCTCGTAGACGTCCGGGACCTCGTCGATCGGCACCCAGGCGCCCAGCCGCACGCCCAGCTTGGGGTTGGTGGACAGGCCGCCGCCCACCCACACGTCGAAGCCCGGGCCGTGCTCGGGGTGCCGTACGCCGACGAACGCCACGTCGTTGATCTCGTGCACCACGTCCAGCAGCGGCGAACCGGAGATGGCCGTCTTGAACTTGCGGGGGAGGTTCGAGTACGCCTTGTTGTTCAGGACGCGGCGCTTCATCTCCTCCAGCGCCGGCGTGCCGTCGATGATCTCGTCCTCGGCGATGCCCGCCACCGGGGACCCGATCATCACACGCGGGGTGTCGCCGCAGGCGGTGACGGTCGACAGGCCGACGCCCTCCAGCCGGTCCCAGATCTCGGGCACGTCCTCGATCCGGATCCAGTGGTACTGCACGTTCTGACGGTCGGTGATGTCCGCGGTGCCGCGCGCGAACTCCTGGGAGATCTCACCGATGACGCGCAGCTGCCGGGTGGTGAGCGCGCCGCCGTCGATGCGCACCCGCATCATGAAGTAGCGGTCGTCCAGCTCCTCCGGCTCCAGCACCGCCGTCTTGCCGCCGTCGATCCCGGGCTTGCGCTGGGTGTACAGCCCCCACCAGCGCATCCGGCCGCGCAGGTCGCTGGGGTCGATCGAGTCGAAACCGCGCTTGGAGTAGATCGTCTCAATGCGTGTCCGCACATTGAGACCGTCGTCGTCCTTCTTGACCTGCTCGTTGCCGTTGAGCGGGGTGAAGTGGCCCACCGCCCACTGACCCTCACCACGGTGACGGCTCACCTTGCGGCGGGGCGCGGAGGCGGCGGGGTTCGGCGGAGTGGCGGCCATGGTTCTACGTCCTTCGGGACCGGTGGGAATCGACTCTGACCTGCGCGGACGCGCGCACGCGGGCAGGCGTGCGCGTCCTTGCGCAAGGAAAAATCAGGAGGGGGTTCGCGACGGTGCTGGGGCGGTCAGCTCGCCGGACAGATGGCGCTGGACATGCGGCCGAGGTCGACGTGCCGCCGACTCACCAAGGCAATTCCAGTTCCAGACATGACGGAAGCGTGTCACGGCGATCTGGACACAGTCCAGCTTTATCCATCATGCGGACACCCTTGTCCCGGAATGTGGGACAAGGGTGTCGTCGCTCACATGACCTGCGGGAAGGCTTGTCCCGGCAGGTCAGGCGGGGTATCAGGCCGGGTGTGCGCCGGGCCAGGGCCCCGGCGTCGGCGCATCCGGCTCCAGCTCGACCTTGGTGTCGAACAGTTGGAAGCCGCGCCGCTGGTAGTTGGCCATGGCGAACTCGCCGTCCTTGCTGCACGTGTGCAGCCACACCCGCTTCGTCGGCGCCCGCTCGGGCCACCGCTCGGCCAGGTCCCAGGCGCGCGCCGTGCCGTACGACAGCAGATGGCCGCCGATGCGCCGGCCGCGGAAGGCGGGGATCAGCCCGAAGTAGGCGATCTCGACCACGCCCTCGCCCTGCGGGTCCAACTCGACATAGCCGGCCGGGGTGCCCCGGTCGTAGGCCACCCAGGTCTCCACCCCGGGCCGCTCCAGATGCTCCTGCCACCGGGCGTACGTCCAGCCCAGCCGGTCGGTCCAGCGGATGTCGCCGCCGACCGAGGCGTACAGGAAGCGGCTGAACTCGGGGGAGGGGACCTCGGCGCGGACGACCCGTACCTCGCCCTCCGGCGCGGCGGCGGGCAGGAGGTCGGCCGGCGAGGTCTGCTCGAGGGACCAGGTGGTGACAGGGACGCTGCTCATGCGGGCCAGGGAATCATCCCGCCGCCCGGTCTGTCGATCGACCGGGTCACGCCGCAGACGGCGGGGGTCACCCCAGGGACGTGTCCAGCTCCGCCAAAGGCAGGGAGAACAGCATCCGGTCCGACAGCGACCACACCTCGCCCGTCGCCTGCCAGTAGGACAGGGAGCCAGCCGCCTCGGCCCAGCAGCGGTGGGAGCCGTCCGCGCCGCAGTGTGCCCCCTTCGCCCCGCCGACGTCCTGCCGCCACAGCCCGCCGTGCCCGTCCCGTGAGCCGGGCAGGCGTCCCACATACCAGGACGTGTCCTCCGCGCCCGGCGGCTGGTACGACAGCACGCCCCGGATCCCGGCCGCGCGGGTCCGGTACTCCTCCGACGGCGCCACCCGTCCCGCGGCGTCCGTGGCGAGCAGCCCCCCGCGTTCCGGGGACGTGCTGAACGCGTACCGCCACAGCCGGGCGTTCCGCGCGCCGTCCGGCTCGGTCCACTCCGCGGCGACCAGACTGTCCGGCATGGTGCCCCGGTCCAGGGCGAGCGCGCCGGGACAGGGCGGCCCCGAGCGGCCGCAGCGGCCCCCGGCGAAGCGGTACGAGCCGATCGCGGGCATCACATAGCGGTAGCCGTCGGCCGACCAGCCGCCGGGCACCCGGCCGATCGCGGGCCCGTCGACGTCGACGCGCTGGATCCGGTCGAGGTCGTAGACGTACAGCGCGTCGGCGCTGCCGGTCCTGGCGGTGACCAGCAGCTTGTCCTGGTACCAGACCATCCCGGAGATCCCGGAGGCCAGCCCCCGGTAGTCACGGCCGCCGTCGACCGGCACCACCAGCAGCACCCAGCGGTAGGAGAGGCGGGCGGGGACGTCGGCGTTCACGAACGCGACCCTGGCCAGCCCCCGCTCGGCGGCCCGCCCGGTGGAGGTGCTGTGGGTCCAGCCGGCGAGCACCACCCGGTGGGTGCCCCAGACGCCGTCGTCGTCGGCGTCCCCGGAGGTGGTCACCGACGCCGGGCGCCAGGCGGTGGAGGCGGAGTCGGCCGCGTCCCAGCAGTAGGCGCGCGTGGCGGTCGGGGTGACGGGCAGGGAGGCGCGGTCGGCGGAGGAACAGCCGGCGGAGGCGCGCATTCCGCGGTCGGCGCTCGCCAGCACGGCGTCCACGCCGACGGGCCGGCCCATCGCGGCGGAGAGCCGGTCCAGCGTGCGGGCGGGGAACAGCCGCTCCTGGAGCCGCAGCCGGCCGGTGTCCGTGGGGGAGGAGAGTGGCTTGAGCGCGCCGGGGCTGTCGGTGACGTCCGCCTGGGACGCGCTGATCAGGGTGGCGGCCGCGGTGAGCGCCAGCGCGGCCCCGGTCAGGACCGCGCGCAGTGCAGCGCCCCGCCTGCGCCGGCGGTGTCTGCCGCGATGCTTCATCTCGTCCCCTTCTCCAGGGCCCCTTCGCCGCCGGGGTGCGCCGCCCGGTGACGGGCCAACTGCGTCTCATGATCCGTACGTTGACGCGAGAAGCGGCTGGGGAGGCCCTCAAGGGATGCTACGGCAGCAACGGCCCGCGCAGGGCGAAGACCCCGCAAATATGCGGAAGACACACTCACCGGTCCGCGGGCCCGCCGGACGGCCCGGCCGCCCGCCTCCGCGTGATCGCCGGCGCCGTCGAGTAAGGCAGCAGGTCACGGGGGTCGTCGGGGAGGAGCACCTCGAACTCCGCGTCCTCGCGGAAACGATACGGCCGATGCTGCAGAAGTTCCCCGCAGTACCTCCGGATCCGGGACATCTCCGCCCGCACCGTCACCGTGCGTGAGGCATCCCCGAACAGATCCTCGGCCAGGGCCGCCGCCCCGCGGCCGGCCCGGTGCACGGCGAGCAGATACAGCAACTCGGCATGCCGCGGACTGAGTTCACGCGACCAGGACCCCGCCGCACCGGACACCGTGAGCGTACTGCGTCCCGGCCTGGCCAGGTCCAGCGCGATCCGCGGAGCCGTGCCGACCGGTTCCTCGGCCGCCCGCAGCAGCCAGCCCCCGGCCAGCGGCTCCACCGCGCACAGACCCAGCGCCGGCAGCCACCGGCACCCCGGCGCGAGCGACTTGGGCAGTGCGACGCGCCGGACGTACGGCATCCCGGACACCGCCGCCGACCAGCCGTCCCGGTCCACCACCAGCGCCCGCCCGTCCAGCCGGGCCAGCACCGGTGCCGCCACCGACCGCAGCCCCTCCAATGAGTCCCGGTGCAGCTCCCGCAGCCGGGCCTCGGCCAGCTTGGCCACCGAGTCCACCCAGGCGAGGGTCGCCGGATGCATGGTCTCCAGCGGGCCGCTGACGTCCACCACACCGATCAGCCGGCCGTCCCTGGGATCGGTGATCGGTGCGCCGGTACAGGTCCAGGAGGCGTGCGAGCGGACGAAGTGCTCGGCTGCGAAGACCTGTACGGGCCGTCGCACGACCGCCGGTGTGCCCACCCCGTTGGTGCCGACGACGTCTTCCCGCCAGTCCGCGCCGAGTTCGAAGCCCAGGCCGTCCGCCTTGCGCAGCACCGGCGAGGCCCCCTCCCGCCACAGCACCCGCCCGTCGGCGTCCGCGACGACCATGATGTGCTGGGCCACGTCGGCGACCGAAAGCAGTCCCTGCCGCAGCACCGGCAGCACATGCCTGAGCGGTGACTCCTCGCGCCGGCGCAGCACTTCGTCGGAGGGCAGCAGCCCGGATCTGAAGTCGTGGTCGGGATCGACACCGCTGCGCAGCATCCGTCCCCAGGACTGCTCGATCACCGGCCGGGGCGCGACTCTCGCCCGCTGACCGGCCAGGGTGGCGTCACGTACCTCGCTCAGCAGTCGCGCCGCCTGTGCCGCGTCCACGGCGGCCAAGCGCGCCACGTTCATCGGCGGGTTCACCACGGGGGCCTCCCGGATTAGGGCTCGAACATGGTTGTCAAGCCGTCCTGGCGGCGGTTTCCGGTCCGGCTGTACCTCTCATACTGCCGCTCCGGGCAGGCCGGAGGCACACACTCCGCGCACGTGCCCCCACAAGTTGCAACCCCCTGCAACCCTGGTGGACCGTCGGAGGGTGGCCGAGACTTGACCCCGGCGCGGTATCTCGCGTCCGCGGGCTTCAACGGGCCCATGGGGTGGGGGTGGTGCCGTGTCGGCGCAGCACCACCCCCACCGGGGGTTCGGCCGGGTTCGCGGGAGAAGGTGCGTGACGGCTGTGCGTTGACGGATGAGGCCGCGTGTTTCAGAGCGCCGGGCGGGCCCGTTCGACGATCGACGCCCAGTCCAGGCCCGTCGGCAGGGTGCCGAACGACGCTCCGTGGTCCCCGCCCAGACGGGAGGCGCAGAAGGCGTCCGCCACCTCCGGGGGTGCGTGCCGCACCAGGAGCGAACCCTGGAGCACCAGTGCGAGGCGTTCCACGACCCGCCGGGCCCGGCCCTCGACGGCCTCCAGGTCGGCGAGTTCGGTGAAGAGGTCCTTCACGGCTCGGTCGAGACGGTGGTCGGCGCCGTGTGAGCGGCCGATCTCGGTCAGGCAGGCGTCGAGCGCGCCCGGCTCCCGTCGCAGCGCCCGGAGCACGTCCAGCGCCTGAACGTTTCCGGCGCCCTCCCAGATCGAGTTCAGCGGTGACTCCCGTACCAGCCGGGGCAGGCCCGACTCCTCGACGTAACCGTTGCCGCCCAGGCACTCCGCGGCCTCGACCGCAACGGGCGCACAGCGCTTGCTGATCCAGTACTTGGCGGCCGGTACCGCCAGCCGCAGAAGGGCGCGCTCCTGGTCGCCGCCGTCGTCGTAGGCGGCAGCCAGTCTGAGCGTGAGCGCGGTCGCCGCCTCCGACTCCAGCGCGAGGTCGGCGAGGACGTTCCGCATCAGCGGCTTGTCGATCAGCTTCCCGCCGAACGCCTCGCGGTGGGCGCAGTGGTGGACCGCCTGCGCCACCGCCTGCCGCATCAGTCCCGCCGAGCCGAGCGCGCAGTCCAGCCGGGTCGCCGCGACCATCTCGATGATCGTCCGCACCCCCCGCCCCTCCTCGCCGACCCGGCGCGCCCAGGTGCCGGCGAACTCCACCTCGGCCGAGGCGTTGGACCGGTTGCCCAGCTTGTCCTTCAGCCGCTGGATGAGGAAGACGTTGCGGGCGCCGTCCGGCAGGACGCGCGGCACCAGGAAACAGGTGAGGCCTTCCGGGGCCTGCGCCAGCACCAGGAAGGCGTCCGACATGGGAGCCGAGCAGAACCACTTGTGCCCGGTCAGTTCGTACGCGCCCGCCTCCGCGAGCGGCCGGGCCTCGGTGGTGTTCGCGCGGACGTCGCTGCCGCCCTGCTTCTCCGTCATGCCCATGCCGAACAGCACGCCGGCCTTGTCCACGGCGGGCCGCAGCTCGCGGTCGTAGACCGTGGACGTCAGCCGCGGCTCCCACTCGGCGGCGAGCACGGGGTCGGTCCGCAGCGCCGGCACCGCCGCGTGCGTCATCGACAGCGGGCAGCAGTTGCCCGCCTCGACCTGCGTCCAGACCAGGAAGCCGGCGGCCCGGCGGACGTGCCCGGACGGCCGGGTCCAGGCGCCGGTCAGGCCCGCCGACACCCCCTTGCCGAGCAGCCGGTGCCAGGCCGGGTGGAAGTCGACCTCGTCGATCCGGTGGCCGTAGCGGTCGTGGGTGCGCAGCCGGGGCGGGTGCTCGTTCGCCTGCATCCCCCACTCCTGCAGCTGCGCCGAACCCGCGGCGCGGCCCAGCGCGGACAGCTCCGACCGGACCTCGTCGAGCACGTCCGGACCGGTGTGCCGCTCGACGGCCGCCACGAGGGCCCGGTCGGCGGTGAAGACGTCGTAGCCGACCAGGGGAGGCGGCTGGTTCGTCACGGTGTGGGTGGAGGTGCCTGCCATGATTGCGAACCTACCGGGACAGCGATGGTGGTGGCCTCCAGAGTGGCACAGCGGCCCCGCCGGGCGCGCCGGATCCGCTCACCCGGCCCGGAAGGTGAGGGCGGTCCGGTGCTGCGGATACCTTTGGGTCGTGCAGCCAGCAAGTGAACCCCCCGAGCGGCCCGCCGGTCGCCTCCACCGGGCCAGAGCCCTCTACCGGAACGTCTCCAAGCGCAGGACGGCCTGGCTGCTGCTCAAGGACACCGTCAACTCCTGCATGGAGTACCGCATCCTGGGCCTGGCGGCCGAGGCGGCGTTCTTCACGCTGCTGTCGGTGCCGCCGCTGCTGCTCTGCCTCATCGGGCTGCTCGCCTACGTCGACACCTGGACCGGCGCCCACACCATCAGCAGCCTCGAGACCAACATCCTCGAGGCCTCGCGGACGGTCCTGTCCGACAAGGGTGTGAAGGAGATCACCGAACCGATCCTGCACGACGTGATGAAGGGCCGCCCCGACATCATCTCCATCGGTTTCCTCTTCGCCCTGTGGTCCGGCTCCCGCGCGGTGAACGTCTTCATCGACACCATCACCGTCATGTACGGCCTCGACGGCGTCCGGGGCATCGTCAAGACCCGGGTGATGTCGTTCCTGCTGTTCATCGTGGCGCTGCTGATCGGGTCGGTGGCCCTGCCGCTGATGGTGGCGGGCCCCGACGCGGTGGTGCGGGTGGTGCCCTGGTCGGAGACGGTGGTGCAGGTCCTGTACTGGCCGGTCGTCATCGTGCTGTCCATCGCCTTCCTGACGACCCTGTACCACGTGTCCGTGCCGGTCCGCTCCCCGTGGATCGAGGACGTCCCCGGCGCCCTCGTCGCCCTGGCCATGTGGGTCCTCGGCAGTTTCCTGCTGCGGATCTACCTCGTGCACACCATCGAGGGCGCCACCATCTACGGCTCCCTCGCCGCCTCCGTCGCCGTGCTCCTGTGGATCGGTGTGTCGGCCTTCGCCGTGCTCGTCGGCGCGGCCGTGAACGCCGCCATCGACCGGGTCTGGCCGGCCGCCGCCACGGCCGCCGCCCGCGCCGCGAACGAGCGGATCCGCGAGGCTCAGGTCGCCGAGTACGTCGCCCGGGCCGCGGCGGCCCGCGATTCCGACCCCGACGACCCCGACATGCCCTCCGAGTTCCCCGAGCGCTGGTCCCGCTTCCTGCCCCCGGAGGACGTCACGGCCCGCCTGCGCACCCACACCAAGCACCCCCACCACGCGCACAAGGCGAACAGCCGGCCTTCGCACGAGGCCGACGGGGGCGACGGCGTCGGCGGGGTGAACGGGGCCAACGGGAACGGGGACGCGGACGAGGGGCCGGCACGGCAGTAGAGGTGGCCGGGGGCCCGTGGGGCGCACCGGCCGGACCTCACCCGTACCGGCCGCACAGCGCACCGCCCGCCGGCGTCAGGCCTTCCACGCCCCGGCTGCCGCCGCCTCCCGGGCGAAGTCCACGACGTCGCGCGGCGCCCGGCCCAGCACCCGCCGTACACCGTCCGAGACGTGCTCGTTCCGCCCGTCGAGCGAGTGGCGGACGAGGCGCCGCTGACCGTGATGCTCATGGCGCGCGGCTCGGCCTGGATCACCCCGGACTGCGACGGCGTGCCGGTGCGGCTCGGCCCCGGGGACTTCGCGATCACGCGCGGCCCGGACCCGTACACCTGCGGCGACGAGTGCCGCTACCCCGACGGCACCTCGCTGAACGGCTCCATGGACCCGGCGTGCGCACCCGGGGCGACCGCCCCGACGCCGGCACGATCATGCTGATCGGCACCTGCCTGATGCGCGGCGAGATCAGCGGACGACTGCTCGACGCCCTGCCGCCCCTGCCGACCCTCCCCGCCGACGTGTGGGCCTGCCCGCTCACGCCCCTGCCGGCCGAGGAGATCGTCCGCGACGAACCCGGCCAGGACGTCGTCCTGGACCGCCTGCTGGACCTGCTGCTCATCAGCGCCCTGCGAGCCTGGTTCTCCCGCCCGGAGACGGCGGCCCCCGCCTGGTACTCGTCGGCGAAGCGGCGGGCCCTCGACACCATCGCCCACCCGTTCGGCTACGGCAGCGCCTTCGCCCTCTCCCCTCTCCACCCGGTGAGTGAAGCCGCTGTCCACCTGCTTTCCACCCGGCCCTCCACCCGTGCGCCGATCCGCCCGGCACCGCCTCGCATCTAGCGTTTTCCCTCAGCGGGGCAGGCAGGCCAGGCGCCGCAAGGCGACCGGGCGGAGGCACAGCGCCGGACAAGGAGGCGGAGGACATGGCGGACGCAGCCGGGACGGCAGGTATGACACGGACGGCAGGCATGACAGACGTGGCGGACAGGGCGGTCCGGGAACGGCGGCGCACGGCGGCGAAGGCGGGCGGCGCGCCCCACGGCCCGCTGCTCACCATCGCCGTGGACATCCTCCTGCCGCTCCTCATCTTCTACGCGGCACGCGCCCTCGGCGCCGGCCAGGCCCCGGCGCTGCTGCTCAGTGGCGCGCCACCCGCCCTTCGGCTGATGTCCGGCACGGTGAGGCAGCGCCGGATCGACGGCGTGGACCTGTTCTTCACGGTGCTGCTGGCCGCCGCCGCGCTCGCCACCCTGATCGGTGGCAGCACCCGCCTCCTGCTGTTCAAGGACGCGGCACTGTCCCTCGTGGTCGGCGGCTGGATACTCGGCACCGGGTTCACCGGGCGGCCGCTCGCCTTCCAGTTGGGCCAGCGACTGCACAGGGGCCCGGCTGCCTCGGCACGGGCCGGGATGTGGCGGGACTCCGCCGAGTTCCGCCGGGGCTTGCGCGTCCTGACCGTGCTCTGGGGCGCCGAGCAACTGCTCGACGGCGGTCTCGGCACACTCGCCGCGGCCACCCTGCCCACGGACGCGGTGCCGCTGCTCACCCGAGTCCTCTCGCTGCTCCTGCTGGCCCTGACTGTCGCGGCCACCGCCGCCGGTGCCCGCCGCTTCCGCACCCGCCACGGCGTCCCGCTCTTCGGCACCCCCGGCATCGCCGATTCCGCCGAGGCACGGCAGTCGGCGCCGTACGGAATCGGGGAGCAGACGTCGGGCGCTGTCGGCGACGTAGGCTGGCACCCGTGTACACGGAGCGGGCGTCCCGGCTGACCGGCGCGGTCGTGTGGACGAACACCCCCGAGGGGGCCGGTGCTGGGCCGGTACTGCCCGACGGCTGCATGGACCTGCTGTGGAGCGAGGACCGACTGCTGGTCGCGGGCCCCGACACCCGGCCGTACGTCCCCGAGGGCCCGCCCCGCTCCTGGGCCGGCGTCCGCTTGTTCCCCGGCACCGCGCCCGCCCTGCTGGGCGTCCCCGCGCACGAACTGCGCGATCTGCGCGTGGACTTGGCCGACCTCTGGCCCGCCGCCCGGGTCCGGCGGCTGCGCGAGCGTGTCGAGGCGGCGCCCGACCCGGCGACGGCACTGGAGGACATCGCCCTGGACCGGGCAGCGCGGACCACGGCCCCCGACCCGCTGCTGCACCGGCTGGTGCAGCGCCTGGACGAGGGCCGCCCGGTGTCGGCCACGGCCGCCGAACTCGGCATCGGCACACGGACGCTGCACCGTCGCTGCCTGGGCGCGTTCGGCTACGGCCCCAAGACCCTGGCCCGCATCCTGCGTCTGCAACGGGCGCTGGCGCTGGCCCGCTCCGGGACGCCGTTCGCCGAGACGGCCGTCCGCGCCGGGTACGCGGACCAGCCCCATCTCGCCCGTGAGGTCCGGGAGCTGACGGGCATGCCGCTCGGGCGGCTACTCGGCGGCTAGCGGGGCGAACAGGTCGACGCCGTTGCCGTCGGGGTCGTGCACGGTGGCGTACCGCTGCCCCCAGAACGCGTCCCACGGCTTCAGCTCCCCGTGGTACCCGGCGTTCACCAGGTCCTCGTACAGGGCGTCGACCTCGGCGGGCGAGTCGCACCGGAAGGCGAGCCCGACACGGCCACCGTCCTCGGGCGGCTGCCAGCCGGGGTGGAAGGAGCGGATGGTCTCCTCGGTGTCCAGCGCGAAGACCAGCCCGCCGGGCAGTTCGGCCTCGACGTGCGGCTGCTCTTCGGCCCCCTCGGGAAAGACGAGTCCGAGGCGACGGTAGAAGGCGAGCGTGGCGGCCATGTCGGACGTCACCACGCCGATCACGGCGAATCGTGGAGTCATGCCGTCACCGTAGGCGGGCGGTCTGCGGCCGGTCTTGAAGAAATCGGCCACCCTCCCCGAGGGCCGCACCGGGCGCGCGTTCCCGGCTCACCCGAAGGTCACCGGCCCGCTGGGTGTGTCCACGGTGAAGGACAGCGTCGCCGGTCCCGTGGTGAGCGTCAGGCCGGTGTCCAGGGCCGCGAGCGGGCCGCGCAGTTCCTCCGGGTCCGGCACGGTTGCGGACACCTCCAGCAGCGGGGTGACCGGCAGCCCCGAGGCCGTGGGATGGCGGGACCCGCCCCAGTCGATCAGGAACGGGACCAGGCCGGAGGGGTGCGCGTGGCCGCTGTCGGTCAGTCGCCAGCGCAGTACGGCGCCGTCCGGGGTGCGGCGGCTCATCGGGTGCACGGGCCCGGGGTCGTAGCCCCGCTCGCGGGCCGTCGTGATCGCCGCGTCCAGGTCGGGCGGGCTGATCGCCCAGGTCAGCGTGCGCGGCCTGGTCAGCCGGTCGACCCCGAACGGGCGCGGCGCCGCGGGTTCGGGCTGCTCGGGATCGGGGCCGAGGATCTCCAGATAGCTCCGGCCGCCCAGCCCCACCAGATGGTTGCGCGTACCGAGGCCGGGATGCACCCCACCGGGCACGGGCGTCACCCCGGTCCGCCGCGCGAACTCGGCGACGGTCGCCGCCAGATCGGGCGTGGCGAGGACGAGATGGTCCAGGAACGGGGGAACGGCGCTCATGCCCGGCGAGGCTACGGTCAGCGGGCATGCGGTTCAAGGGAGTTGAAGCGGACGCCGGCCGCCGCGGCATAGGGTCGTCGCATGGCCGCCCGACTGCTGCTCTACACCCGCACCACGGACTACCGCCACGACTCCATCCCGGACGCCGTCGCCGCCGTGCGCGCGCTCGGAGGGTTCGCCGTCGAGCACACCGAGGACCCCGCCGAGCTCGAGAAGCCGCTGGACGGGTACGCGGCCGTCGTCTTCCTCTCCACCAGCGGCGAGGTGCTGACCCCGGCCGGGCGCGAGCGGCTCGCGCGGTACGTGGACTCGGGCGGAGGTTTCGCCGGGGTGCACGCGGCGGCCTGCACCGAGTACGGCTGGCCGTACTACGGGGAACTCCTCGGCGCCCGCTTCGTACGGCACCCCGCCTTCCAGCCGGGCCGGGCCGTGGTCGAGGATCCCGGTCACCCCGCGACCCGACGGCTGCCGGCCGTCTGGGACTTCACCGACGAGTGGTACGACTTCGACGCCAGCCCCCGGGGCCGGGTGCGGGTGCTGCTGAGCGCCGACGAGACGTCGTACGAGGGCGGAGGGATGGGCGCGGACCATCCGCTGGCCTGGTGTCGCGAGCAAGGCGCGGGTGGTGGCCGCGTCTTCTACACGGCACTCGGTCACGCCGCCGAGGCCTACCGCGATCCGTCCTTCCTGGCCCACCTCGACGGCGGGTTGCGCTGGGCGGGACGGCTTCCGTCGTGACGTTTCTGCGGTGAAGCGGTTCCACCATTGGGGTGAGTAAAGCTCGCGTACATCGAGAGTCACGTGAGTACCTAGAGATGCTCTTGTCTTGGCAAAGGGCGTCGAGACGCGTCGGCCATCCGGCCAAGCGTCACCCACCCACAGGAGGAGCCGGACCTTGACTTACGGTAAGAAGCTGCGCGAGCGCATCGCCGGGCCCGGGACCACACCGCTGATCGGCGTGTACGACATGTACTCGGCGTCGATCGCGGCCAAGCACTACGACGGGATGTTCGTTTCGGGCTTCGGCTTCGCGGCCTCGTACTACGGGCTGCCGGACATCGGTTTCATCGCTTGGCCCGACATGGTGGCCTTCGTTCAGCGGCTGCGGGGCGCGTTCCCGCACCATCACCTGCTGGTCGACATCGACGACGGGTATGTCGACCCCGAGGTCGCCTGTCACGTCGTCGAGGGGCTGGAGCGCATCGGCGCCTCCGGAGTGATCCTGGAGGACCAGAAGCGGCCCCGCCGCTGCGGCCACGCCGACGGCAAGCAGGTGCTCCCGCTGGAGGAGTACCTGGAGAAGCTGCACAAGGTGCTGGAGACCCGCAAGGATCTGGTCGTCGTCGCCCGTACGGACGCCACCGACGAGCACGACATCCTGCACCGCGCCGAGCGGCTGGCCGCGACCGACGCCGATGTGGTGCTGGTCGACGGGGTGCGCAGCGTCGAGTGGATCAGGCGCATCCGTGAGGTGGTCGGCGCCAAGCCGCTGCTGTTCAACCAGATCGCCGGCGGCAAGTCGCCCCGCCTGTCCCTCGGTGAGCTGTCCGACCTCGGCGTCGACGTCGCGATCTACAGCACCCCGTGCCTGTTCGCGGCGCACGAGGCGATGGACTCCGCGCTCGCCGGCCTGAAGGCGGCCGACGGCCGGCTGCCGGAGGTGGACCCCGCGAGCGGGATCGGCGTGAAGGCCTCCACCAGCCTGCTGGAGCGCAACATCGCCCGTGAGCGGCTCACCCCCGAGGGCGTGGGCGTGTGACCGGCGCCGTACCCCGGCTCGGGATGGCGGCGTCGGTCGCCGCCGCCGTGCTGGGGGCCGGTGCGGCACCGGCGGTCGCGTCCGGCAGTCTGATCACCGTGGTCGACAACTCCCACGCCGACTCCTGGCTGGAGGTCGACCGCGCGGCCAACGTGCAGACCGGCAGCGGCACGGCCGGCAGCGACCACGACGGCAGCGCCGTGGATGTGGTTGAGGCCCTCGTGGGCGCCGCGCACCGGCACGGGGTCGCGGACTGACCGCGCTCGCCGGCGCTCCCCGTATACGGCGGCGGCCGGGCACCTCCCGCACGAGGTGCCCGGCCGCCGCCGTGCTCCGTGCCCCACTCATCAACCGTGCAGCGTGCCCCAGTCCTCGCCGAGGTCGGGGCGGCCGTTCTCGTCGAGTTCCACGTCCTCCGTCGGGTCGTGCTCGTCGCCGGGTGTGGCCACCGTGGCCCGGTGCGGGCCCGGAGCGAGGGTGTGGCAGGCGGCGTGGGCCGTGCCGTAGGCGGTGACCAGGGCGACTGCGGCCACGGCGAGGGCCGCTGCGGTGCGCGTGGTGAGGTCCATGCCCGGGAAACGATGCCGCGCCGGGTGCCGTCACCGTCTGCGCCCGAACGGGCTCCGCACATCACGCAGTCGGCCGCTCCTCGGGCGGCGCGGCCGTGCTCGCCCGCGACACCAGCCGGGTCGACAGCTCGGTCCGCGTGCCTTCTGGGTGCTCGCCCTGCATCATCCGCACCAGCAGCCGGAGTGCGGTCGCCGCCATCTCACCGAGCGGCCGGCGGACCGTGGTCAGCCCCGGCGCCGCCCAGCGGGCCTCGGGCAGATCGTCGAAGCCCACGACGCTCATGTCGTCCGGCACCCTCAACTCCCGTTCCGTGAGGGCCTCGTACACGCCGAGGGTCAGCCGGTCGGAGCACACGAACACCGCGGTCGGCGGCTCCGGCAGGTCCAGCAGCCTGTGCATGCACCGCCGGGCGGCGGTCTCGTCGACACCGGCGTGCCGCACGTACTCGGCGCGGTACGGCAGTCCGGCCGAGGCGAGCGCGGAACGGTAACCGGCCACCCGGGCGCCGCCGGCCATGGTGTGCCGGTGCCCGGCGATCACCGCGATGCGCCGATGGCCGAGTTCGAGCAGATGCTCCGTCGCGCTCACCCCGCCCTGCCAGTTGGCCGCCCCGACCGACACCACTCCGGCCGGCGGCTCGTGCGCGGGGTCGATCAGCACGTAGGGGATGCGATGGTGGTCCAGCCACGCGTACTGCGACGGGGACAGCTCCGCCAGGTTGAACAGCACCCCCGAGGAGCCGCGCGCCGTCGGCTTGTCCAGCCAGTCCCGCTCAGGCCGGTCGGCCCGGGTGCGGGCCGGCCCGGCCGAGACCACCACCTCCAGGCCCGCACTCACCGTTGCGGCTCCTTCGACGTCGTGGCGCGTCTCCCACCTGCACGGGTCCGCGCCGGTTCGGAAACCGTATCCCACCGTCACTCCGACCGGTGGGCCTGTGGACAACGGCCCTCCGAGGCCCGGCGGACCTGTGGACGGCGGTCCGTCCACGGGCATCAGGCGACCCGGGCCAGGTCCGCGTGCCGCACCTCGTGCAGGGGCGGCAGGCCCGCCGCCAGCCGCTCCACCTCCTCCACGACGATCAGGCCCAGCCGCTCCAGTTCATTGCCGAGCGAGCCCGCGATGTGCGGGGTGAGGAAGACGTTGGGCAGCCGGTACAGCGGGGAATCGGCGGGCAGCGGCTCGGGCTCGGTGACGTCGAGGACCGCGCGCAGCCGTCCCGAGACCAGCTCCTCGGTGAGCGCCTCGTGGTCGACCAGCGCACCGCGCGCGGTGTTGATCAGCACACCGCCGTCCCGGATGAGGGCGAGCCGGGCCCGGTCGAGCATGTGGTGGGTCTCGGGGATGTCGGGGGCGTGCAGGCTGACGATGTCGCTGCGCCGCAACAGGTCCTCCAGCGGCAGCAGTTCGGCCCCGAGGGCGGCGGCCTCGGCGGGGCTCAGGTAGGGGTCGTGCAGCAGGACGGTGAGGTCGAACGGCCGCAGGAGTTCCATGAGCCGGCGGCCCACGCGGGAGGCGCCGACGACCCCGACGCGGCGCCGGAGGTTTCCGGTGGCCGCGGTCTCGGCGGGGGGCGGGCCGGCGTGGGTGCGGCGGTAGCGCTCGCGGTGCGCGAAGGCGTCCTTCCCGGCGAGCAGGATCATCGCGAGCGTGTACTCCGCCACGGGCACGGCGTTGCCGGTGACCGCGCTGGACACGGTGACGCCGTGTTTCCATACGGCTTCGCCGACCAGGGAACGGACCGAGCCCGCGGCGTGCAGGACGGCACGCAGCTTCGGGACCGTGGCCAGGACGCCGGCGTCCAGATGCGGGCAGCCCCAGCCGGTGATCAGCACCTCGGCCCGGGCCAGGGCCGCGGCCCCCGCCGGATCGGTGAAGTCCCGTACGACGAGCTCGGTGTCGATGTCGGCCGTCCGCCTCAGCCGGGCCATGAGCGGCGGAGGGAACAGCAACGGCAGGTGTACCGGATCCATCGCGAACACGGCCCGCGGCGGTTGAGGGCTGGGCATGGCTCTCCTGGGAGCGATGGGGGAGGGAGTGTGGTTGCGGGATGGAAACCGTTTCAGAAAGCGCCTTCTACCGTATGTCTGCCGGGAGGGGCGGTCAATCGGCTGTCGGCTGGGCGGGTGTTGGTGGGTATGCGCGCTGCCGGGAAGACGGCAACGCCGACCGCTTCCTCGCCGTCGGCATCTACGGCTGGGAGTTCGCCAACGCGGGCGAACTCATGCGGGAATACGACGGGTTCGACCTCGCCGCCTTCCAGGACATGATGGTGAGCGTCTTCTACCCGCTCAACAACAGCTTCCTGACCAACCACAACGACGCCTGCATCACCAACTACTGGACGAACTGGGACCTGTGCACCACGGCCTCGATCATGGCCATCGGGATCCTCACCGACGACGCCGCCAAGTACGACCAGGCCGTCACGTACTTCAAGTCCGGCGCCGGAAACGGTTCCCTCGCGCACGCGGTGCCGTACCTGTACACCGACGCCGACGGCTACGCCCTCGGCCAGTGGCAGGAGTCGGGCCGCGACCAGGGACACACCATCATGGGCATGGGGCAGATGGGCTCCCTGTGCGAGATGGCCTGGAACCAGGGAGACGACCTGTACTCGTACGACGACCGCCGCTTCATGAAGGCCGCCCAGTACGTCGCGAAGTACAACACCGGCCAGGACGTCCCCTACACGACCTACACCTGGGGTGGCGGCCAGAACTGCGCCCAGCAGTCGCAGACGGCGATCGGCTCCGGCTCGCGCGGGCAGATCCGCCCGGTGTGGGCCATTCCACTTCCACTACAACCGCCGTCTGTCCTCGACGACACGTACATCGCCGCCATGTACTACGACCTCGTCGCCCCCGAGGGCGGCGGCGGTGACTACGGCTCCACCAGCGGCGGCTACGACCAGCTCGGCTTCGGCACCCTGATGTACGCCAAGTAGCCGTGGTCCCGAACGTGACCGCCCCGACACCCACCGTGCCGGGGTAGCCCGAACGGCCCTCCCGCGCGCCCGTGCAGCCGGAATACCGGGCGCTCTTGTGGTGCTCTGATGGTGCACGGTGCACGAGCGCGCGGCGAAGGGCTGGTGAGCGATGACGGCGGACCAGGCGAACCCCGTGGTCAGAACGCCGTACGGGGCCGTACGCGGCCGGTACGAGCAGGGCGTCGCGGTGTTCCGCGGCATCCCGTACGCCGCCCCGCCCTTCGGCCCCCGGCGGTTCCGCCCGCCCGAGCCGCCCGAGCCCTGGGACGGGGTGCGCGACGCCGGCGCCTTCGGTCCCACCGCGCCGAAACCGCCGTACTCCGAAGCGTTCGGCCAGTACCTGTCCGACCCGGAGATCGCCGGCGACGACTGCCTCAACCTCAACGTATGGACCCCGCAACCGGACCCCGGCGCCCGCCTCCCGGTCCTCATCTGGCTCCACGGCGGCGCCCTGACCAGGGGATCCTCCGCCGTGCCCGTCTACAACGGCGCCACCTTCGCCCGGGACGGCGTCGTCTGCGTCTCCGTCAACTACCGGCTGGGCGTCGAGGGCTACGGACTGTTCCCCGACGCACCGCCCAACCCCGGCCTGCGCGACCAGCTCGCCGCCCTGCGCTGGGTGCACGACGCGATCGGCGCCTTCGGCGGTGACCCGGACCAGATCACCCTGTGCGGCCAGTCGGCCGGCGCCATCAGCGCCGGCGCCCTGCTCGCCGCACCCGCGACCCGGGGCCTGATCCGGCGCGCGGTGCTGCAGAGCGGCGCCCCGGAGGCGTCCGAACGGGACAAGGTACGGCGCATGGTGCGCCGCATGGCCACCCGGCTGAAGATCCCCGCCACCGCCGAGGCCTTCGCCGCCGTCGACCGCGACCTGCTGCTGCGCACCCAGGCCGAGGTCGGCCGGCTCAGCAGCCCGGTCCTGGGCGGACCCGCGTTCGGCATCGTCGTGGACGGCGACCTCGTGCCCCGCGACCCCCTTCAGGCCCTGGTCGACGGCGACGCCGCCCAGGGCGTCGAGCTGCTGATGGGCTGGACCCGGGACGAGTACCGGCTCTGGCTCGTGCCCGGCGGGCTGGTGGAGCACGTCGACCGGCTCGGCCCCGTCGCCCTCGCCGGAGCCATGGCCCGCTGCCGCGCCGGGCACGAGGTGCCCCGCGGCTACCGCGCCCTGCGCCCCGACGCCGGCGCCGCCGAGATCGTCGGCCAGATGGTCACCGACCACCTGCTGCGCCTCCCGCTGCACCGCCTCGCCGACGTCCGCCCCGGCACCTCCCACCTCTACGAGTTCGCCTGGCCGTCCCGCATCCCCGGCCTCGGCGCCTGCCACGCCCTGGAACTCGGGTTCGTCTTCGACTCCGGTGACCTCCCCGAGTCGAAGAAACTGGCGGGTCAGGGCGCCCCGCAGGAGCTGGCCGACGCGATGCACGCCGCCTGGGTGCGCTTCGCGACGACAGGGGATCCCGGCTGGCAGGCCTGGGACGCGTCCCATCCGGTGCGGATCTTCGGCGACGGTGAACCGTATACCGCATACGGTCCACGAGACGCGGAAATCGCCCTCTGGGCGACCGCGTCCGCCCTCCCGGAACCCGGCCCCGCCTCCGAGATCCGGGCACCGGGAGCGGAGCTGGCGGCGGCGGTACGGCGCCTGCGGCGGTCGGTGGGGGCGCGGCGCCGCTGATCGTCGACAGTCGACGGCAGACGGCCGACGGTCGTCGGCATGCCGTCACAGGTCCGCCCCGACCTCACCCCTTAACCGCCCCTCACCCCTGAACCGCGGCCACCGACTCCCGCACCACCACATGCGTGCCCAGCAGCAGGTGCTCACCGGGGGAGCCCGGGGAGTGACCCAGGGACGCCAGGGTCGGCGTACCGACCTCGGCGACGGCCTTGGCGTGCGCGTCGGCCACGTAGTCCATCTCGCGCACGGCCCGCAGCACCCGGGTCCGGGTGGCCGTGCTCACCGGGTACACCCCGCCCAGCACCCGGGACACGGTCGACGCGGACACCCCGGCCCGCGCCGCGACATCCCGGATCGTGCTCCGTCCGGCGGCCTCGCTCTTCCTGGTCATCCCCCGCCCCTCCGCACCGTCGGGAACTGCGGCAACATCGGCAGAAACCGGTTCCCAGGCGGGAGGCCGGCGTCCGGGAGCGGGCGTGGGCCAGTGTCGGTGCACCGCTCCGGCGCATGCCCGCGTGCCCGGAGGCGGTCCGGCCGTCCCGCGGGGCCTTGGGGATGACGAGAGTGCCGCTCAGAGCGTGCCCAACGCCTGCCTGATCGACGCGATCGCCTCCGGCCCCACCCGGCAGCACCCCCCGATGAGCCGCGCACCCGCGTCCCGCCAGGTCTTCACCTGCCCGGCGCCGAACCTCGTCCGCCCCGTCCAGGCACGCGCCTCGGCGTCCCAGGCCTCGCCGCTGTTCGGATAGACCACGACCGGCTTGCCGGTGACCCGCGCCGCGATCTCCACCGCCGGCTCCACGTCCTCCGGCGCACAGCAGTTCACGCCGACCGCGATCACCTCGTCCACGTCGGAGGCCAAGGCGAAGGCCTCCTCCAGCGGCTGCCCGGCCCGCGTGCGCCGACCGTCGACGGTATACGACAGCCAGGCCGGCACCCCCAGCCCGCGCACCGCCCTGAGCAGCGCGGCGCCCTCGTCGGCGTCCGGCACCGTCTCCAGCGCGAGGACGTCCGGCGCCGCGGCGGCCAGCACCTCGATGCGCGGCCGGTGAAAGCGCTCCAGCTCGTCCACGCCCAGCCCGTACCGGCCCCGGTACTCGGACCCGTCCGCGAGCATCGCGCCGTACGGCCCGACGGACGCCGCCACCCACAGCGGCCGGTCGACGCCCTCGTCCGCTGCCTGCCGGGAAGCCTCGCGCGCGAGGTCCACGCTCAGCGTGAGCAGCCGGGCCGCGTCGTCATGGCCGATCCCGCGCCGCGCGAAGCCCTCGAAGGTGGCCTGGTAACTGGCGGTGATGGCCACGTCCGCGCCCGCCCGGAAGTAGGCGAGATGCGCCTGCGTCACCGCTTCCGGCCGCCCGGCGAGCAGCCGCGCCGACCACAGTTCGTCGCTCAGGTCGTACCCAGCCGACTCCAGCTGGTTGGACATGCCGCCGTCGAGCACGACCGTCCCGGCGGCGAGGGCGTCGGCGAGGCTGGGTGAGGTGTCGCTGGTCATGTCACGACGCTAGTCGAAGCCCGACGCCGACGGACCGGGGTGTCCAGGTGGTGAGCGTCCGGCCGTGCTGTGCCGGCCCCTCCCGCGGAAAGCGGTGTCTCGCGACCGGGACGTCCGTCTAGCCTGAGGGGAATGACCACACCGCTCCCTGATGGACCGGAACCCGCGGAAACCCGCTCGGAAACGCCGGAACCCCGGAGCGCCCGAAAGCCCAGGAGCCCCCGAAGGCCTCCCCGTCCCCGGACGTCCAGGAAATTCCCGACTCGCTCCAGGGCGAACTGCGCGGCGTTTTCGGCGACTTCACCGAAGTCCCGGCGCGGACGCCGCTCGTCCACAACCCGCGCAGCGGTGTCACCGCCGGCGTCTGGCGAGTCCGGGTGGACGAGCGCTCGGCGATCCTGAAAGTGCTGACGCGGTCGAAGGGGACGGCACCCTGGACAACACCACCGCCCTGCTGGTCAACGGCCTCGGCGTCGACCTCCCGGCCGTCGTCCGGTCCGTCGCCGCCGCCGAACGCATCCCGCTGATCGACCTCACGGCGAAGACCAAGGCGCTGGTGGAGTCCCTCGGCCCGGAGGGCTCCAAGGCGATCTACCTCCACAACGAGAAGCGCGACAACACGCACACCTCCGTGCACGGCGCCACCGTCTACGCCGGCCTGGTCCGCGACGCGCTTCTCGCCCTGGATCTGGTGCCCGAGGGTGCCGTGCGGGTGGGATGAGCCCCTGGGGTGCCCCGACCGGAACCGGGGCGCCCCAGGCCCCGCCAGGAAGGAAAATCACCGCCGTGATCGAACTGCCCGCCGACGACCGCCTGTCGAGCCCGTACACCGGCTACACCCGCGCCCACTGGGAGGCCGCCGCCGACGCCCTGCTGGCCGCCGTCGAGCCCCACGCCACCCCCGACCGGGCCCTCTACCACCTCCCCGGCGACCACGCGAGCCACTCCGGCCACCTCTCCGACGGACTGGAGGGATACGCCCGTACGCTGCTGCTGGCCGCCTTCCGCCGCGACGAGACCGCGCTCGGCCGCTACGCCGACGGCCTCGCGGCCGGTCCCGGCGGGGTCTGGCCGAGCATCGAGGACCGCAGCCAGCCGCTCGTCGAGGCAGCGTCCATCGCGCTCGCCCTGCGGCTGACCCGGCCACTGCTGTGGGACCGGCTCGACGACGCTGTACGGCAGCGCACCGCCGACTGGCTGGGGGACGCGCTCACCGCAGAACCCTGGCCGTGCAACTGGGAGTTGTTCCCCGTCACCGTCGGCGGCTTCCTGGCGGAGATCGGGCACCGGCCGGAGGCGGCACGCAAGGCGATCGACCACGGTCTGGAGCGGATCGAGGGCTGGTACCTCGGAGACGGCTGGTACACCGACGGCGACGGCCGGAAGTTCGACTACTACAACGGCTGGGCCATGCACCTGTACACAGTCCTCCACGCATGGCTGGCGGACGACAGCGAACTGCTTTCTGTGTACGGTCGACGGTTGTCACGCCATCTCGCCGACTACGCCCGCCTGTTCGGCGGCGACGGCGCCCCCTGCGCCAGGGCCGCTCCCTCACCTACCGCTTCGCGACGACCGCCCCGCTCTGGCTCGGCGCACTGACCGGACAGACCCCCCTGACCCCGGGCGAGACACGGCGCCTGGCCTCCGGCGCGCTCCGGTACTTCCTCGACGGCGGCGCGGTCGACGAGCGCGGACTGCTCCCGCTGGGCTGGCTCGGCCCGGACGAGTCGCTCGTGCAGGACTACTCGGGCCCGGCCTCCCCGTACTGGGCCAGTAAAGGGTTTCTCGGCCTGCTGCTGCCCGCGGAGCACGAGGTGTGGACGGCGACCGAGGAACCGGGCCCGGTCGACCGCGCCGACGAGACACGGCCCGTCCACGCCCCCAACTGGCTCCTGCAGTCCACCCGTTCGGACGGACTGGTCCGGCTGCACAACCACGGCAGCGAGGACGTCCGCTACGACCCGTACTACACCCGGCTCGCCTACTCGACCGCGACCACGCCCGACCGGGAGTCGTACGACAACAGCGTGATCGTCGGCGGCGATGCGAGCCGCACCGGGATCGAGCCGCTCGGCACGGGTGAGGGCTGGATCGCCTCCCGGCACATCGTGCGCGACGGGATCGGTGTGACGAGCGTGGTGCTCGCCGAGGGAGCGGTGGAGGTGCGGGCCCATCTGGTGTCGGGAGCCGCGCCCGGGACACCCGTGCGGATCACCGGGTGGGAAGCGGTGCGGGACGGCGTACGGACCGAACTCCTGCCCGCTGTGGGCCTGTCCGGCGCGCTCACCGGGACCGTCGGGGAGGGGGACACCCTGTTCGTCGCGCTGGCCCGGCTCACCGGGGACGCGCATCCGCAGCCGATGGGAGAGCTGGTGTCCGTGCGGGCGGACGGGGAAGGGCAACTGGAGGTCCGGTGGAGCGGGGGAGGCACGGCCCGGGTACGGCTGGCGGCGACGGAGGTGGACGTCGTCGTACGACGATGAGGGCGGGGCCTGCCGTGCGGGGCGACCCGGAGCGAGGCGTTCCGGGCGGTGGCGGTGGCGGTGCGGTTTCGCTCGTGGAGGTCGTTGTGGCCGGTCGACAGGTGGGGCTATCCGGTTGCCGTTCTTCACCGCCATTGACAAGAATCCAGCACATGTCTTCCAAGATCCGTCACGTGACCGTCGACTGTGCCGACGCCTACGCCCTGGGCAGCTTCTGGTCGAAGGTGCTGGAACAGCCCCTGCACGAGGACGACCACCCGGGTGACCCGATGGCCCTGATCGAGGGCGCGGGCCTGCTCTTCGTCACCGTGCCCGATGCCAAGACCGTCAAGAACCGGGTCCACGTCGACCTCCAGCCCCAGGACCGCAGCCGTGACGAGGAGGTCGCGCGGCTGCTCGCCCTCGGCGCCACCCTGGTCGACGACCGGCGCAACGACGACGGCACCGGCTGGGCGGTCCTCGCCGATCCCGAGGGCAACGAGTTCTGCGTGGAGCGCAGCGCGGCCGAGCGCGGGGAGTAGCCGGGCCGACCCCAACGGTTCGGCGGGCGCCGAAACGCCCCGCGTCCAGCATGGCCGTATGACCGCTGAGCCCACCGTGACCTCCTTCGCCGGACTTCACCACCGCCCCGGCGAACCGCTTCTGCTGCCCAACGCGTGGGACCACGCCTCGGCCGCCACACTGGCGGCGCACGGCTTTCACGCGATCGGTACGACGAGTCTCGCGGTGGCGGCGGCCGTGGGACTGCCCGACGGTCGGGGCGCGACCCGAGAGCACACCCTGCGCCTCGCCCTCACCCTCGGCTCGGAGCCGTACCTGCTGTCGGTCGACGCGGAGGACGGTTTCGCCGGTGATCCGGACGAAGTGGCGGCGCTGGCAAGCGAGTTGTGGACGGTCGGAGTGGCCGGCATCAACCTGGAGGACGGTCTCGGGCCCAGGGACCGGCACGCCGCGAAGATCGCCGCGGTGAAGGCGGCCGTACCCGGCCTGTTCGTCAACGCCCGTACGGACACCCACTGGCTGGGCGACGGCGACGAGACGGACACCCTGCGCCGCTTGGACGCCTACCAACAGGCGGGTGCCGACGGGGTGTTCGTGCCCGGGCTCACCGACCCCGGGCGGATCGCCGCCCTCGTCCGGCGCCTCGACGCCCCGCTCAACATCCTCTACTCGCCCACCGGCCCCACCGTGTCCCACCTCGCCGACCTCGGCGTCCGCCGGATCAGCCTCGGCTCCCTGCTCTACCGGCGGGCGCTCGGCGCGGCCCTGGACGCGGCGGTCGGCATCACCGCCGGACGCGCGCCGGGCGGAACCACCCCCGGCTACGCCGAGGTCCGCGCACTGGAGCGCAGCGTGTCGGCGAGCAGGTCCGCGAACGCCACCGGGTGATCCACCGTGCCCAGGTGTCCGCCCGGGAACTCCACGAACGAACCGCCCAGCAGCCCGGCGAGCGACACGCTCGTCCGGTACAGCGACCCGCCGCGCGAGTCGGTGCCGGCGGCGAGGCTGAGACCGCCCGGGGAAGCGGTGAAGGACGGCAGGTACGACGTGAACGGGCGCAGTACGCGTGCCAGGAAGACCCCGAACGGTGTGGCCGCGTCGCCTTCCGCGGGCGGGCGCCCGGGGCCGTCCAGCTGTCCGATCAGCTCGGCCCGCCGCTCCTCCCCGTCCGGCAGCACCGTCACGCACGGCGGTTCGTGCGCGACCACGTGCGCCAGCCGTCCGGGGTGCCGGGCGAGCAGGTCCAGGGCCGCGATGCCGCCGGAGCTGGTCCCGAAGACGCAGGCGGAACCGCCTTCCGGAAGCACCGCCTCCAGCACCCGGTGCGCGCCCTCGCTCCAGTCCGCCACCCGCTGCTCGGGAACGGGCCGCCCGAGCCGGCCGTGGGCGAGGCCCAGCGGGTCGTACGTCACCACGGTGAACCGCGCGGCCAGCCGCTCGGTCAGCGGCCCGAGCCCCATCGGATGCCCGGCGCCGCCCGGCAGGACCAGCAGCACGGGACCGCTGCCCGTGACGTCGTAGGAAAGCGGTTCAGTCATCGTTTCTCGTCTCCCGGGGCCAGTGGGTCAGGGCCAGGTGCAGGGCGTCGATCGCCTTGTCCCAGGAGGCCCGTACGTCCCGGTCCGCGCCGAAGCCGCCGGAGGACTCCAGGGCGCAGTAGCCGTGGAAGGTGCTGCGCAGCAGGCGTACGGCGTCGGTCAGGTCGGGTTCCTCAAGGCCGTAGCCGCGCAGCATGCCGTAGGTGATCTCTGCGGTGCGGCGCATCGCCGGGGAGCCGGCGATCAGGGACTGGTCGATGCGGATCTGGGTGGCCGCGTAACGGCCGGGGTGCTCCAGGGCGTAGGCGCGGTAGGCGCCGGCGAAGGCGGCCAGTGCGTCCTTGCCCGCGCGGCCCGCCACGGCCACCGCGATCCGGTCGATCAGCTCGCCGCCCGCGTGCAGCGCCAGCCGGGTGCGCAGGTCCGCGAGGCCCCGGACGTGCGAGTACAGGCTCGCGTCCTTCACCCCGAAGCGGCGCGCCAGCGCGGACAACGTGACGTTCTCGAACCCCGCCTCGTCGGCGAGCTCGGCGGCGGCCACGACGACACGGTCGACGGTGAGTCCCGCACGGGCCATGGGAGCCTGCCTTTCCCTGTATACCTAGGTTATCTAGGTTAACGCCTAGGTATACCAGGAAACCGTCGGCACTGATCCCGGACGGCCCTTCTTGCGGTACATGGCCGCCTGAACCTGCTCTTGCCCTCGCCCGGCGAGACTCCTTGGCCGGCCGGCGACCGGTTGCGGGTGAGTGGGGCGTGACCCTCAGCACCTGGGACCTGCCTCAGCGACAGCCGAGGCTTGCTGCCCCTACGTCGGTGACGGACCGGCGCCGGAGGCGAGCAGCCACGCGACGAGGGTGCGCCAGTGGTCGGGCTGGTCGGTGTCGCGTGGCCCGACGAGATAGACCTCCTCGACGAAGTCATCGCTGCCCAGCCCGTTCCGGGCCGCGAAGGAGCCGACGGCGGCGTAGGTGAGGTCGAGATCGTCGTGCGGACCGGAGTGGGTGGCGACGACAGCTCTCCGCTGTGGCAGTTGGAGCTCCCTCACGGCACCGGGGGCTCCTGGCCGCAGCGGTGGCTCGGCCGGGAGGTAGACGGTGGCGCGGCCGTGGCCCTCGGTGAAGAGCGTGTGCTCGTACCGGCCGCCGGGCGGGAGCACCGGACGCCGGCCGGCTGCTGCGTCCAGGTCACGCATCGCGGCGTCGTACCAGCTCAAGTCGGCGCCGGGCGGAACGTCCACAGACACGGCGAGGACTCGCTGAGGCGGAAGAACCTCCAGGCTCACCGCCCGCTCGGCCTCCGGGTCGAGGAGCTCCCGCAACGCCTGCACCGCTCGCTGCGTGCGGCCGAGCCGGTCTTCGAGCCGGCGCAGGTGGGCGGCGACGATCCGTTGCGCCGTGCCATGGCCGGCCGCGTTCCCGCTGGCGGACTCCGCCTCGAGAAAGCGCCTGACGTCCGGCAGCGGGAGGTCGAGCTCGCGGAGCCGCCTGATGGTCAGCGCCGGCCGGACCTGTGCGGGCGCGTAGTAGCGGTAGCCCGTGGCCGGGTCGACCTCTGCGGGGACGAGGAGCTCCTGCTCGTGGTAGCGGCGCAGCGCGCGGATGCTCAGGTGCGTGATGCGGGAGAACTCTCCGATGGTCAGCCGCTCAGCCACGATGTCCTCCTCGTGGTCCGCATCCGGACCGGTGCGCTCTCGCTGTCAGGGTTCGATGCCCAGCTGGGTGATCTTCCCCTGTACGTCGCGGACGAAGGCGAAGCGGAGCGTGACCGGGCTGCCGGGGAAGTCGCCGGAGACCTCCGCGACCGCCGTGCACGCGGTGGCCGTACCGGTGACCCCGCGGAGGTTGTAGCGCACGGAAGGGATCTCGGCGCGCCAGCGGCGCACCGCCGTGAGTCCATGGTGGCTCCGGCCGTCGTCGTGTACGACGACGTCGTCGCGGAAGAGCGAGAAGTAGCGCTCACGGTCGGGGTCGACCGCCGCGCCGAAGTACTCCTCGGTGAACTCCTGGATGTCATGCATGGTCTTCTCCTGTGTCGAGACGTGTCAGAGGGTGCGAAGGGTGCCGCCGTCGACGACGTGTTCGGCGCCGGTGACCGCGCTCGCCCGATCCGAGGCGAGGAAGGCGATCACCTCGGCCACCTCTTCCGGCTCGGCGGGCCGCCCCAGCGGGATGCCGCCGAGGACCTGCATCAGGCCGTCGAGGGCGGCCTCCCTGGAGACGCCGTCCTCGCTCATCCGGCGCGCGAGCAGATGCTCGGCACCGTCGGTGCGGATGAAGCCGGGCGCGACCGAGTTGACCCGGACGCCGGCCGGGGCGACCTCGTTCGCGAGTCCCTTGCTGTAGGTGGCCAGGGCGCTCTTGGCCGCGGCGTACGCCAGCGTCGACTGGTGCAGCGGCATACGGCGCTGGATGGAGGTCACATGGACGACGGCGCCCGACCCGCGGGCCACCATCCCGGGGACCAGCTCGCGGTCCAGCCGGACCGCGGGGAACAGGTTGAGCGCGAGCTCCTGCGCCCACAGTTCCTCGTCCAAGGCCGCGTACCCACCGGCCGGGGAGCGGGAGCCACCCACGACATGCACCAGGATGTCCGGTACGCCGACCAGCTCGGCCACTGCCGAAGCCGCCGACGCCACACCCTCGCGGGTACTCAGGTCGGCCCGGACGAAGAAGGGGTCGGAGGTCTCCGGCGGCGTACGGGCGATGGTGACGACCCGAGCTCCGGCGTTGCCGAGCCGGCGTGCCGTCGCCAGCCCGACTCCCTTGCTCGCGCCCGCCACCACGGCGAGGCGCCCGTCGAGATCAGTGCTGCTCATGAGCTCGACCCTGCACCCTCCCGCGGGGAGAGACTCAAGCCGCATGCCCGGACTCGGGTCGGGTGCCGCGGCTGTGGGGGGCGGGCCCTGTGCGGGCGAGGTCATCCGCTCATCCCCGTGCAGTACCCGAGGGCACGGCGCCACAGCAGGTGGGCGGGCGGGCCGAGCGCATTGGACGCGGCCGCCGGCCAAGGCCGACCCCGACTCGGCCGGCCGGTTAGGAACCGGCCGGCCGCGGTGGGATCGGAGGACGTGGTGGTCAGCTGGTCTCCGGGTCGGGGGCGGTGGAGAACACGAAGGAGAACTCCGCCGGTTCGGCCCGCAGGTGGTACTGGGGCAGCGGGGCCGGGCCGCAGGACTGGGAGCCGATGCCGTGCTGGCCGTGGTCGAGGTTGACCCACACCGTGTCGCCGGGGGCGAGGTCGGTGCGGTGTTCGGCGGCGTCCAGCTGCTCGGTGGTCCAGCGGCGGGCGGTGAGCCAGAACGCCGGGTCGCCCTCGATGCGCAGGCCGCCGAGCTCGGCCCAGCGGACGTCGATGCGGGCGCCGTTCTCCTGGGGACGGACGTACGGCGTCTGCATACCGTCCACGGTCGACCGCCAGCGGCCGACCGCCGACGCCGTGCCGGTGTCCGGATACGCCTCGCCGGGGCCCCCGCCGTACCACTGCACACGGTCGGCCGCTCGCAGTCCGAAGCGGATGCCGAGCCGGGGGAGGGGGACGCTCCAGTCGCCCTCGGGGGTGGTGCGTACGGTCAACCGCAGCCGGTCTCCGTCCGAGGTCCAGCGGTATACGGTCGACAGCCCCAGCTCCCGTGCGGCCGGCGCCACCCGGGTGCGGACCGTCAGGGTGTGCTCGCCGGTCTCCAGCGCGTCCAGCCGGTGCCGCATCCGGTGCAGGCCGAGCCCCCGCCACAGCAGCCCGTAGCGCAGGTCGGGCTGCCAGGGAGCACCGTCGTCGTTGTCGGTGGTGGCCCGCCACACGTCCAGGCGCAGCCCGGAGACCGGCACGCCGCCGACGGCCGTCAGGGCGCCGGTGCGGGCGTCGAAGGTGCCGGCGCCGAGGGTGATCACCCCGTCGCCCGACACCGGGCGGGCCGTCGCCGCGACCGTGGGCACCCGGCGCTCCGACGCCGGGACCTGGCCCCAGGCCACCACATGGCCCTTCGGCGCCCAGGCGGTGTCCGCCGCGAGCGCCGCCCGGACCGTCCAGAAAGCCTCGCCGGCCGGCGCCCCGGCCGGCGGCGCGGGCAGCTTCACGTCGGCCGACTCGCCGGGCGCCAGCGCCGGCACCGACAGCGTGCCGGTCTCCACCGCCTCCCCGTCGACCTCGTACGACCACGAGAACGCCAGCGCCGACAGGCCGGCGAAGTCCTGCTTGTTGGTGACCCGGACCGTTCCGTCGCCGAAGTCGCCGGCGATGCCGACCGGTTCGATCACCTTCTTGAACTCGACCAGGCCGGGGGAGGGCCGCCGGTCCGGGAAGAGCAGGCCGTCGCAGACGAAGTTGCCGTCGTGCAGCTCCTCGCCGAAGTCACCGCCGTAGGCGTAGCCCAGCTCCGGATGGGCGATGCCGTGGTCGATCCACTCCCACACGAAGGCACCCTGCAGCCGCTCGTACGACTCGAACAGCCGCTGGTAGTCGGCGAGTCCGCCGGGACCGTTGCCCATGGCGTGCGCGTACTCGCAGAGGATGAAGGGCAGCCGGCGGCGCTTGAGGCTGCCGCCGTCCAGGCCCTGGCCGATCCGCTCTACCTCGGCGTGGCCGGCGTACATCCGCGAGTACATGTCCGTGTCACGGCAGGTGAGGTCGCCCTCGTAGTGGATCAGGCGGGAGGAGTCCCGGCCGCGGATCCACTCGGCCATCGCGGTCAGGCCGCGGCCGGTGCCGGCCTCGTTGCCCAGCGACCAGACGACGACCGACGGGTGGTTCTTGTCCCGTTCGACCATGCGGGACGCCCGGTCCAGCAGGGCCGGGGTCCAGCGGTCGTCGTCGACGGGGTTGTCCCGCCAGCCCTGCTCGGTGAAGCCGTGGGTCTCCAGATCGCACTCGTCGATCACCCACAGCCCGTACTCGTCGCACAGGTCGAGGAAGGCCGGGTGCGGCGGGTAGTGGGAGGTGCGGACGGCGTTGACGTTGTGCCGTTTCATCAGCAGCACGTCCTCGCGCATGGTGGCGAGGTCCAGCGCGCGGCCCTTCTCCGGATGCCACTCGTGCCGGTTGACACCCTTGAAGAGGACCGGCCTGCCGTTGACCTTGATCAGGCCGTCCGCCAGCTCGACGGTGCGGAAACCGATGCGCAGCGACACCCGCTCGCCCTCGGTGGCGAGCGTGCCCTCGTACAGCCTCGGGGTTTCCGCCGACCACGGCTCGACCGGTACGGTCACGCTCTCGCCGGTCGCGATGTCGATACCGAGCTCGGAAACGGTTACCCGGCCGTCCACGTCGGAGTCGACGCGCAGGGTGCCGGTACCGGCGCGGTGGTCGTAGGAGGCGTGCACGAAGAAGTCGAGGGCGGCGCCCGCCGGGCGGTGCAGCAGGGTGACGTCACGGAAGATGCCCGGCAGCCACCACTGGTCCTGGTCCTCCAGGTAGGAGCCGGCCGACCACTGGTGGACGCGGACCGCCAGTACATTGCCGGCAGTCTTCAGCAGATGGCCGACCGCGAACTCGTGCGGCAGGCGGGAGCCCTTGAACTCGCCGAGGTCCGTGCCGTTCAGCCACACCCGGGCGCAGGACTCCACCCCGTCGAAGCGCAGCACGGCACCGCCGTCCGACGGCCAGTCCTCAGGCAGGTCGAAGACCCGCAGATGGTCGCCGGTCGGGTTCTCGGTCGGCACCCGTGGCGGGTCGACCGGGAACGGGTAGAGGTGGTTGGTGTAGATGGGGGAGCCGTGCCCCTGGAGGACCCAGTGGCCCGGGACCGGGATCTCGGCCCAGTCTCCGGCGTCGTACCCCTCCTCGGCGAAGGAGTCGTCCTCTGCGTCGGCCGTCGGCGACAGCCGGAAACGCCAGCTGCCGTTCAGGGACAAGGACTTGGCGTCCGAGGAGGCGTACCAGGCGCGGGGCGGCAGCGCCCCGGAGCCCGGCGAGACGTCCTCGACGTAATCGGTGACGGTGTGGGTGCTCAACGACATCGGTCTCCTAGCTCAGCCCTTGATGCCGGTCTGTGCGATCCCCTGCACCAGCCAGCGCTGGAGGAAGAGGAACACGAACAGCAGCGGCAGGATGGAAATGGCGGCCGCCATGAAGATCTGGTGGAAGACGACGGTCTGGTTGGTGATGTACGAGGAGAGCGCGACCTGGACGGTCCACGAGTCGGGGTCCTGCCCGATGACCAGCGGCCACAGAAAGGCGTTCCAGCCGTTGATGAACGTGATCGTCGCGATCGCCGCGAAGAAGTTCAGCGAGTTGGGGACGACGACCCGCCAGTACGCGCCCCAGTAGCCGAGCCCGTCCACGCGCGCCGCCTCCTCCAGCTCCTTGGGGAACCCGAGGAAGTACTGCCGGAACAGGAAGCAGGTGAAACCGCTGAACAGCCCCGGAATGATCAGGCCCCGGTAGCTGTCCACCCAGCCGAGCGACGACACCAGCACGAAGCTGGGCACGAAGGTGACCGAGGTCGGGACCATCAGGGTGCCCAGCACGACATAGAAGATCTTGTTGGCGTGCCGGTACGGGATGCGGGCCAGGGCGTAGCCCGCGAGCGAGCACACCAGCAGGATGCCGGCGGTCATGGAGACGGCGACGACCGCGGAGTTCAGCAGCGACCGGGCGAACGGCACCGACGGGTCGTCGAACAGCTCGCCGATGTTGTCCCACTGCAGGTGCGTGGGGAAGAGCTCCCAGTGCTCGCCGGTGATCCGGGCGTCGGTGGACAGGGAGTTGCGCAGCAGCACGTAGAACGGGACCAGGAAGAGGACGGCGGCGACACCGGTGGCGATGTAGAGCCCGGTGTTGCCCATCACCCCGCCCCTGCGTTTGGCGGTCACTTGGACTCGTCCCCCCTTCCGAAGCCCATGATCTTGCCCTGGAAAAGGGTTACGACGACGATCAGCGCGGTCAGGATGACGGCGCCCGCGCTGCCGGCGCCGTAGTCCTGTTCCTGGCCCAGGGCGGTGTAGTACAGCTCGACCAGCGGGGGCCGGCCCCAGGTGGTCTTGTCGAGCAGGTTGAAGAACTCATCGAAGGCCTGGTAGGCGGCGATGAGCAGCAGCAGGACCACCGCCGTCGAGGTGGCGCGCAGCTGGGGCAGCGTGATGTGCCGGAAGGTCTGCCAGCCCGGCCTGGCGCCGTCGATGGCGGCGGCCTCGTACAGCTCGGCCGGGATGTTCTGCAGTGCGGCCAGGAAGAGGATCATGTAGAAACCGGACTGCAGCCACAGCCGTGCCGAGACGATGACCAGCCAGTACCAGGGCGGATCGGGGCTGGCCAGCCAGGCGATGCCGTCTATCCCGAACCAGCCGAGGACGGTGTTCATCAGGCCGAAGCGCACGCCGCTGAAGAGGGACATCTTCCAGATCAGCGACGCGGCGACGTAACTGCACGCGGTCGGCAGGAAGAACACCGACCGGAAGAACGCCCGCATGAACCTGAGCCGGTTCACCAGCAGGGCGAGCCCCAGCGACACCGCCCAGGTGGTCGGCACGATGAACGCGGCGAAGACGGTGAAGGTGCCGAGCGAGTGGACGAACTTGGGGTCCGTCAGCATGTACGTGTAGTTGTCGAAACCGATGAACCTGCTCGGCGTGACGGTGAAGCGCGCGTCGAAGAAGCTGAGGTAGACGCTCCAGACGATCGGCAGATAGATGAAGACGATCAGCCCGACGAGGAAGGGGCTGAGGAAGAGCCAGAAGTTGAACGTGCGGCTGCCGCGCAGGCCCCGCCAGGTCCGGGCCGGTTCGGCCTTCGCCGGGGCGGGGCCCGCGAGGACGGGCTTGGTGGTCGTCGACATGTCGTGGTCCGCCCGCCGGCCTATCCGAAGAGCTTCTTGAGCTCGCGGTTCACGGCCTTGTCGCACTTGTCGAGCGCCGCCTCCGGGTCACCTTCCTTGCGGACGCAGTCGGCCATGACGTCCCACGACGCGCTCATCATGGCCTGCGTCCAGGCGATGTTGTCGAAGTGCCCGTACTGGTTGAAGAGCTTCACGCCCTGCGCGGGCAGCCCGGACTCGAGCGTGGTGGCCGACGCGGCGATCGAGGCGCGCGGCGGGATGTGGAAGCCGTACGACGTGGCGAAGTCCTCCTGGTACTTCTTCTGGTCGATCCACAGCCACTTCACGTACTCCTTGGCCGCGTCGACGTTGCCGCCCTTGGCGTTGACGAACATCGACCAGCCGCCGTTGTAGACCGAGGGCTTGCCCGAGTCGACGGTCTTCGGGAAGGGGAAGACGCCGAGGTCGTCGCCGAGTGCCTTCTGGAACTGCGGCATGGCCCACATGCCGCAGAACTGCATGGCGCACAGACCCTGGCTGAGCGAGGAGGGGTCCCAGAAGTCGGTGGGGGCGCCGAGGAGCAGATGGCCGCTGGTGAACAGCTTGCGCATCTTCTTCAGGCCCTCGACGACGGCGGGCGTGTGGTAGGCGATCTGGTTCTTGTCGTCGAGGGTGTCGGCGCCCGCGGACCACATCAGCGGGTTGACGACGGCGTGCAGGTCGTTGCCGAGGTACAGGCCCTTGACCTTGCCGGTGGTGAGCTTGGCGGCCGCCTCGATCAGCTCGTCCAGGGTCTCCGGGACCTTGACGCCGGCCTTCTCGAAGAGGGAGGGCCGGTAGAAGAAGAACTGCGGATCGTCGATCATCCGGACGCCGTAGATCTTCCCGTCCACGGTGTGCGACTTGATGTCGGCCGGGTTGAAATCGTCCTTGACCGGGTCGATGAGGTCGCTCAGGTCCGCCACCTGACCGCTCTTGACCATCTGGATCTGCGGGTGGAACTCGAAGACGTCGGGCGCGTTCTTGGTGAGCAGGGTGGCGAAGAGCTTGCTCTCGTAGTCGGCGCTGGTGATCCACTGGGTGTTCACGTCGGCGTTCTTGTAGGCGGCGGCGTACCGCTTGATCGCCTGCTCCGTCCCCGCCTCGCCGTAGGCGTGGAACATCTGGTTCAGCTGCTTGCCCGAACCGCTTCCTCCGCCACGGCCGTTGTTGCTGCCGCACGCCGCGAGCGGGGCGGCGACGGCCAGTCCGGCGGCCGCCCGGAGTATCGAGCGGCGGTCCCAGGTGCTGTTGCTCTGTGCCGACATGGTGACGTCCTTGTCTGTCGAAGTGCGGGTGCGGGTGCGGCTGAGGCTGGTGCGGGACGTTAACCTTCGGCTAACGCTTCGGCAAGGGGTTGGACGAAGTCTGTTCGAAGCGTTGTGGCCGGTTCGGAATTCCGAACGGCCCGAGGAGCAAAGGGAGATGAGGGCCGCCGGGTCAGGGAAGCGGCCGGCGGCCCTCGTCCGGGGAGGTGGCGCCTACTGTCGGGTCCACGCCTCGTTGGCGCCGCCGTTGCAGCTGTACAGGATCACCTTGCTGCCGTCGGCGGTCGCCTGTCCGGTGACGTCGAGGCACTTGCCCGACGCCTCGTTCGCGATCTGCCCGTTGCCGTTGAGCAGCCACCGCTGAGTGCCGTCGTCCGTGGCGGCCGCGGTGGCCGTCAGGCCGGAACTCCCCGCCGTCAGATAGCCGTTGGCGCCCTTCAGGGTGCCCCTTGCGTCGTACGACCACGACTGGCCCGCCGCGCCCGTGCAGGAGGCGATCGCGGCCCCGGAGGCGTCGGCGGTCAGGCACTTGCCGGACTGCCGGCCGACCAGGGCCCCGGTGAGGGCCGTAGCGCCCTGGTCCTGCTGGTCGAGGACGTAGGTCGTGATGGAGCGGGCGGCCAGGGTTGTGGAAACGGTTCCGCCGCTGACGGCCGGCTTGGCCACCTTGGCCCAGTTCTCGTCCGCCGAGGTCCGCACCGCCTGGGCCGCCCGCACCGGCGCCTTGCCGTTGAAGTGCAGGTTCAGCGCCGTGTCGGTGGTGTTGTGGTTGTTCACCACGACCACCCACTGCCCGTTCCGGTCGTACGACGACACCTCCACGCCGTCCGGAGCCCCGGTCACGTTGTGCGCGACCGCGCCCGGCCGGACGAACCTGCTGTACTGGCCCAGCGCGTAGTACCGCTTGGTGAAGTACAGGCTCTGGTCGCCGTTCGTCGCGTAGTCGGGGTCGTAGTAGATCAGGCCGTCGTTCCACCCCTGGTCGTTCCTGGTGCCCGGATCGGTGCCGTAACCGCTGGCGAGCGCCACCCACCACTGGAACGCCGAGTCGTGGGAGGTGGCGAAGTCCTTGTAGATGATCCGCGACATCAGCAGGGCGTTGTCGATGGTGGGGTCGTACTCCTGGTTCCAGCCCGTGCCGCCCTTGCCGAAACAGCAGATCTCGGTGGCCCAGGACGTCCTGCCGGCCGATTTCGCCGTCTCGTAAACGTTTCCGAGCTGGCCGTCGTCCGGGTTGTTGTAGGTGTGATGGGCCAGCTTGGACACGTACTGCGCGGTGCCGGGCTGCGCGATCCACTGCGGGACCTCGCTGGTGAACTGCGTGGTCTTGCTGGACTCGTCCGCGATGACGGCGGTCTTCTGGTGCCGGGCCCGCTGCTCGGCGCCCAGCGCGCGCACGATGTCGTCGCGCTGGTCGACGGGCACCGGCATGCCCTCCTGGCCGCAGTCGGCGAAGCTGTTGTCCGGCTCGTTGAAGGGGCTGATGTAGTCCAGCTTCACGCCCTGCCGCGCGAAGTGACCGGTCACGTCGGCGACGTACTTCGCGAAATCGGTCTCGTGCTCCGTCTTCAGCAGCCCGCCGCAGCTCTTGCCGTTGGTCGTCCACTGGGCCGGCGCGCTGTTGACGAAGCCGATCAGGTCCTTCACGCCGTACTGCGCGGCGTACTTCAGGAAGGTCCGGCCGCCCTTGTCCCTGCTCCAGTCGTACGAGCCGTCGGAGGCGAGGAAGTCCTCGGCGGCGCGGGCCGGCGTGGTGACCCCGACACCGCCGCCGCCGATGTTGTAGCGGTACGAGCTCAGCGCCAGCCCCTGCGGGGAGAAGAGGAGTCGGGCGACCCGGGCCTGCACCTTCGGGTCGAAATGCTGGAGGTCGTTGACCCACCATGCGCCGGACGCGCCGATGTCGTCGATGGTCTGGGCGGCGTGGGGGGAGACCTCGGCGGCGGCCGGGGCGGCGTCGGCACTCGCGGCCGGGGAGGTGAGAAGGGCTCCGGTGACGGTCAGTGCGGCACACGCCGCCGGCAGCAGGAATCTCTTGCGGGGGTGAGACACGTGCATCCCTTCCGTCGTCATGAAGGCGGTGCGGTACGGCTCCTTGCGTTGCTGCGTGGTGCTGACCTCTGCCCGACGGACTGCAGTGCCCCTTCCAGCGCGAACGTGGCCGCGCCCAGGGACACCGGGTCGGTGGGGATCGGGGAGAGGACGATCTCGGTGGCCGCCAGCGGCCGGCGCAGCGCGTGCCGGGCGACGGCCTGGCGGACCTCGTCGAGCAGCGGCTCGCCCAGCCGGGCGGCGACCCAGCTGCTGAGCACGACCACTTCGGGGTTGAGGAGGTTGATCAGGTCCGAGATGCCGGCGCCCAGGTAACGGGCGGTGTCCCGGACCACCTTGAGCGCCACGGGGTCGTCCGCGGCGACCGCGCGGGCCAGGGCGTCGATGGTGGCCGTCTGGTCCTCGGGGTGCAACAGCGGGGACTGCGGGCTGAGTTCACGCAGGTTCTGCATGATGCCGGGCGCGCCGACGTACGTCTCGACACAGCCGTGATTGCCGCAGTGGCACAGTCGCCCGTCCAGCACGAGCGTGGTGTGGCCCCACTCGCCGGCGCTGTTGCTCACCCCCCGGTGCAGCCCGCCGCCGAGGGCGAGCCCGGCGCCGACGCCCGTGCCCAGATTGACCACGACCGCGTCCCCGCGTCCCCGCGCGGCCCCGAACCACAGCTCGGCCACCGCGCAGGCGCGCAACGGATTGTCCAAGTACAAGGGGTACGCGATGTGTTCGGCGAGCAGGTCGAGCAACGGCACCTCGTGCCAGTCCCAGTTGGGCGCGTACTCGGCGAGGCCGGTGTCCCGGTCCACCTGGCCCGGCACACTCACTCCGACGCCGAGCACCCGGGCGGCCTCGACCCCGGCCTGCGCCACCACCGAGCCGACGGCCGCGGCCACATGCCCGACCACCTGCTCCGGTCGGCTCTCGCCGGGCGGCATGTCCTCCTCGGCGCGGGCCAGCACGTTCAACGCCAGGTCGAACAGCTCGACATGGACGTACGTCTCCGCGATGTCCACGCCGATCAACGCGCCCCCCGACGCGTTGACCGCCACCAGGCCACGGGGCCGGCCGCCGGCCGAGTCCTCGAACCCGACTTCGGTGATCATCCGGAGGTCGAGCAGCTCGCCGACCAGCGTGGCGACCGTGGCCAGGCTCAGTCCGGTGGCGGCGGCCAGCTCCTGCCGGGAGGTGGGGGACTCGGCGATGATCTGGCGCAGCACCTCGTAGCGGTTCGCGGTGCGGATGTCACGTGATGTGCGCTTCAACGCGGCTGCCCCTCCCATCCCGTCCGGCCGGACCAGGCCGGGGCGACAACGGCACCGGCGCGGGCGCCAGGCTATGGGCTGGGAGGAGGTTTCGACAAGGGGTTAGGAAAGGGGCTGGAGGAAGTCCGGCGGAAGTCCCGTCCGAGGGGCCGTCAGTCGTCCGCGAGGCCGAGGAGGTCGCGCACGAAGTCGTTGGCGAACGTGCCGGAAGGGTCCAGGTGGCGGACCAGGGCCCGGAAGTCGGCGAACCGCGCGTACCGCCCGCGGAGTACGGCCGAGGGGGTCTCGAAGACCTTCCCCCAGTGCGGGCGCGGGTCGAACGCGTCCAGCACCTCCTCCAGCCGGCGCACCACCGGCAGCACCGCCGTCTCGTCCCGCACCCAGGTGAAGTGCAGCGCGACGGAATCCCGTCCGTGCGCCGGGCTCAGCCACTGCGTGTCGGCGGCGACCGTGCGCACCTCACACGTCTGCAGCACCCCGGCGACCGTCTCCCGGATGCCGTCGAGCGCGTTCAGCGCGTCGAGGGCCGCCGACCGCGGCAGCAGGTACTCCGACTGGATCTCCTCCCCGCTGCTCGGCGTGAACTCCGCCCGGAAGTGCGGCAGCCGCTCGTGCCACGGACCGGGCACGCCCAGCTGCCCGGTGCAGTTCTGCGCGGGCATGCCCGGCACCGGGTGCAGGGGGCCGGCCGCGGGCGCGGCCCACGGGAAGTCCACCGCCGGCCGGTCCGTGCGCCGCTTGACCCACACCTGCCGAAAGCCCGGCTTCCGCCAGTCCGTGAACAGGCTCACGCTGTACCCCGCGGCCGCCACGGCATCGAAGTCCAGTCCCTGCAGCGGGAGTTCGGTGTAGACCCGCTGCTCCACCTCGTACGCCGGCTCCAGATCGAGCGTGAGCGCGGTGACGACGCCGAGTGCGCCCAGGGAGGTCACGACACCGTCGAACCGCTGGTCGTCCCGGCCCATCGTCCCGGTCGCGCCGTCCGCGGCGATCATCTCCACCTCCCGGACCGCCGACGCCAGCGGGCCGTTGCCCACGCCCGAGCCGTGCGTGCCCGTCGCCACCGAACCGGCCACCGAGATGTGCGGCAGGGACGCCATGTTGGACAGGGCGAGACCGTGGGCGTGGACCGTGCGGGCCAGTTCCGCGTAGCGGACCCCGCCCGACACCCGGACCGTACGCGCCGCCGTGTCGACGTCGATCGTCCGCGGCAGCCCGGCGGTGGACAGCAGCACGCCGTCCGGGCCCGGGTCGGCGATCCGGTTGAAGGAGTGCCCGCTGCCCAGCACCCGCACCCGCGCACTGTCCGCCACCAGCGCCGCGAGTGCGTCGAGCGTGCGCGGACGGTGGAACTCGCGCGGGGCGTAGGTGATGGTGCGCGCCCAGTTGGTGACCGTCCCGGCGGTCTCGGCCGTCCCTGCCACAGTTGCGTCCCTCCCGGAGAGTGCGTCTGCCTCGACCCTCTCATCCGCCGAGACCCAGAGGAGAGTCTTTCTGCGGATTTCGTTGCCGAAACCGTATTCATCAACGTATACAGAATATGACTGGCCTAATGAATGCGGTATCGGTAGCTTCTCGATCCATGACTCAGGAACCGCTGCCGGCCCGCCTGCCCGCCCGTCTGCCCGTCACCGACCGCACCCGTCATCGCAGGCTGCGCGAGCAGGGCAGCCTGGAGCGGGCGGAGCTGGAGGCGATCCTGGACGCCGCCTTCGTCTGTCATCTCGGGGTGCTGGTCGAGGGGCGGCCGGTCGTCGTGCCCACGGTGTACGGGCGGGACGAACGGTGGCTGTATCTGCACGGGTCCGTGGCCGCCCGGAGCCTCGCCGGGGACACGCCGGTGTGTGTGACCGTCACCCACGTGGACGGGCTCGTGCTCGCCCGGTCCGTCTTCGAGCACGGCGTCAACTACCGCAGCGCCATGATCCACGGCACGGCCCGCAAGGTCACCGACCCCGAGGAGAAGCTGGAGGGGCTGCGCCGGCTCACCGAGCACTCCGCGCCCGGCCAGTGGTCGTACGCCCGCCGCCCCAATCGCAAGGAACTGGCCGCCACCACCCTCCTCGCCCTCTCCCTGGAGGAGGCCTCCGTCAAGATCCGCACCGGCGCCCCGGACGACGGCGACGGACCCGACGCCGCCCTCGGCCTGTGGGCCGGGGTCCTGCCGCTGACCACGGCCTGGGGCACCCCGGAGCCCGACCCGGCGCTGCCGTCCGGGACCCCCGTCCCGGACCACATCGCGCGCCGTGCGGGGACCCGGCACGGCTGAGCCGCAGGCGGGGGCATACGGTGTGAGACGTACGCCTGAACCGGGAGGAGACAGACGGATGGGCAGTCGTACCGCGCTGGTCGAGGATCTGATGGAGCGGTTCCCGCACGTGCCACGGGAAGCCGTCTTCAAGGAGGACCTGCTCCGCGGCGGCGTCGCCTTCGACCCGTCCGCCCTCAGCGACAACGAGAGCGGCGAGGTCAAACCGAAGTCGTACTTCATCTTCTCCTTCGACCACGGCACCCTGCCCGAGCTCGGTGAGGCCGCGCTGCGGCGCCCGCCGGAGGAGATCATCCTCACCGGTGGGCCGTACGACCTGCGGCGCACGGTCGTCTCCGTACGGGTGAACCCGGCCTCGCCGTACCGGGTGGCCGCCGACGACGAGGGACTGCTCGGGCTCTACCTCGACGGCAAGCGGATCGCCGACGTCGGTGTGCCGCCGATGCCGGAGTACTACCGGCACACCCTCTCCAACGGGAAGTCCGTGATGGAGGTGGCTCCGACCATCCAGTGGGGTTACCTGATCTATCTCACCGTTTTCCGGGTCTGCCAGTACTTCGGCGCCAAGGAGGAGTGCCAGTACTGCGACATCAACCACAACTGGCGCCAGCACAAGGCGGCCGGGCGGCCCTACACCGGCGTGAAGGACGTCGAGGAGGTGCTGGAGGCCCTGGAGATCATCGACCGGTACGACACCCAGAAGGCCTCCACCGCCTACACCCTGACCGGGGGCGCCATTACGAAAACGGTTGCCGGCCGTGACGAGGCCGACTTCTACGGCCACTACGCCAAGGCCATCGAGGAGCGCTTCCCGGGCCGCTGGATCGGCAAGGTCGTCGCCCAGGCGCTGCCCAAGGCGGACGTGCAGCGGTTCAAGGACTACGGCGTGCAGATCTACCACCCCAACTTCGAGGTGTGGGACCGCCGGCTGTTCGAGCTGTACTGCCCCGGCAAGGAGCGCTACGTCGGCCGCGACGAGTGGCACAGGCGCATCCTGGACTCCGCCGAGGTGTTCGGCGCGCGCAACGTGATCCCCAACTTCGTGGCGGGCGTGGAGATGGCCGAGCCGTTCGGGTTCACGACGGTGGACGAGGCGATCGCGTCGACCACCGAGGGGCTGCGCTTCTTCATGTCGCACGGCATCACGCCCCGCTTCACCACCTGGTGCCCGGAGCCCACCACCCCGCTCGGCAAGGCCAACCCGCAGGGCGCGCCGCTGGAGTACCACATCCGGCTGCTTCAGGCCTATCGCCAGACGATGGAGGACTTCGGGCTGTCCTCCCCGCCCGGTTACGGCCCGCCCGGACCCGGCCGCGCGGTCTTCTCCGTCAGCTCCTTCATGGACAGCCTGCCCGCGGACGAGTCGGCGGTGGACACCGAGGAGGCGCGGGCCGAGGTGTGATTGCGCACACCGGCCCGGCGGGACGGTGAATGGAACGGCGCCCGCGTCCGTACTGAAGGCGGGAGTTGGGGGCTCGTGGCGGCACGCATCCACCCGGCCACCAACGGTAACCGGATCTGAACAGGCCGCTTGTCAGTTGTGTCGAGAGCGTGAAAGGCTCTGTGCCCTGCCGCGAGGTCCCCAGCAACTCCCGTCTGTCTATGGTGAGTTGCCCTCGCTCGTGGATGCAGGAGTTCCATGCCCGACCTGCCGACCCCCAAGGACGCCACCGAGTCCGCGCTGTTCTCGGAGGGCTGGGACGCGGTGCTCAGTTACGCGGACCTGTGCACCTCCGGTTCCCTGACGGCCCATCAACTGGCCACCGAGGCGTTCACGCTCGGCATGCGCGAGATCCGCGCCGCCACCAGCACCCATGTGCGCGGCGCGGGCCGCCGCACCGCCCGGCTGCCCACGATCCCGGCGCTGCTCACCGCCGTACGCGACACCGCGGCCGCCTGGGAGGCCGGCGGGCAGGGTCACAAGCTCGACCCCGACCTCCGACTGTGGCTCAACTCCCCGAGCGCCGCCCGCTATTCGGGTCCGCCGCTGGAGCGCCCGGTCGCGCTGCGCGGTCTCAGGGACATGCAGGAGGCCGACGCCTCGCTGCTGTGGCTGGCCGACGTGGAGGCGCTGCCCCTGCCCACGGTCGCCCGCCGGCTCGGCCTGGACCCGGCCACCGTCGCCGACGAGCTCGACCAGGTCCGCACCCTGTTCCGGGACCGCTGCCACCGCGCCCATCTCGACACCCCGATGGACGCGCGGTGCCGCTCCTACGCCCGCCTGCTGGACGCGGTCACCCGCTCGCCGGCCGCCGACACCCCCGACGACCTCTCCCGGCACCTCGCGACCTGCGTGCGCTGCGCCGAGGCCGCCGCCTGTCTGCGTCTGCACGGCGGCGGGCTGCCCGCCGCGCTGGCCTGCGGGGTCATCGGCTGGGGCGGCCTCGCCTACCTGGAACGCCGCCGCCGCGCCGCCGAGGTCCGCCTCGGCGCGGGCCGCCCCGCCGGCACCGACCCCGCCGCCGGCGACCCGGAGGGGGACACCGGCCGCGGCCGCGCCCTGCGCGGCGGCCTGCTCGCCGCCGCCGTGCTGCTGCTCTCGGCCCTGGCGCTCGGCGTGTCGATGATGCCGTTCGGCGGCTCCGGCGACGACGGCGCCGCCGCCCGGGACGACCGGCAGCCGGTCGCCGCCGACCCCAGCGTCTCCCCGACCAGCACCGGCACCCGGCCCGGCTCGCCGACCGCACCCGCCGCCACCCCCTCCGCGACGCCGACCACGGCCGGTTCCGGCCGCAGGCAGCCCGACCCCGAACCCCAGGGCAGCACCTCCTCGGCCGCGCACCACCCCGGCCCCAGCGCCGGCCCCGGCCGCTCCAGCGCCCCCGCGGCCGGCTGCCGCGTCGCCTACGACCTCGTCGACCAGTGGCCCGACGGCTTCCAGGCCTCCGTCACCGTCACCACGGACCGGCCCCTCGACGGCTGGACCGTGTCCTGGTCCTTCCGCGACGGCCAGCAGGTCAGCCAGATGTGGGACGCCACCGTCCACCAGAGCGGCGCCCGGGTCACCGCCACCGCCGCCGACTACAACAGGACCGTCGCCGCGCACGGCACCCTGTCCGTGGGGTTCATCGGCACCTGGCAGGGCAGAAACCGGTCGCCGTACGGTTTCACGCTCAACGGGGCGCCCTGCACGACAGGCTGAGCGCGCCGTACGGAAAACGCGCCACGCGGAAAATGGTTTGACGCGACGCGCCTCCGGCGGGCTACGGTTTCCGTGCACGCCGAGGTGGTGTGTGCATGCGCGAGTGAGATGAGGAGGTGTCGACCGATGGCTGTCATTGCGATGGGCGCTGCCCGCATCCAGGAATCCGTCAAGTCCACCTCCGTGGCCACCGGCTGAACCCACCGCGCACCGAACGCGCCTGCCCGGGGCCACCCTTGTGAAGGGTCTCCCTTGACTTCCACCTCTGCTGCATCCACCGCGCTGGCTCCCTACGGCTGGGACGAAACCTGGGCCGACGCGTTCGCCCCGCACGCCGCCGACGGACTGCTGCCCGGCCGCGTCGTCCGGGTCGACCGAGGTCAGTGCGACGTCGTCACCGCCGACGGGACCGTCCGCGCCGACACCGAGTTCGTCGTGCCCCGTGACCCGATGAAGGTCGTGTGCACGGGGGACTGGGTCGCCGTCGACCCCGGCGGTGATCCGCGGTACGTCCGCGCGTATCTGCCGCGCCGCACCGCCTTCGTGCGCTCCACCTCCTCCAAGCGGTCCGACGGGCAGATCCTCGCCGCCAACGTCGACCACGCCGTCGTCGCCGTGTCCCTCGCCGTCGACCTCGACCTCGGCCGGATCGAACGTTTCCTCGCCCTGGCCTGGGAGTCCGGCGCCCAGCCCGTCGTCGTCCTCACCAAGGCCGACCTGGTGCCGGACCCGGTCACCCTCGCCCACCTCGTGCAGGACGTGGAGACGAGCGCGCCCGGCGTGCCGGTGCTCACCGTCAGCGCCCTGCACGGCGAGGGGCTCGACGTCCTCGTCGCGCTCGTCGGGTCCGGCACGTCCGTGCTGCTCGGCCAGTCCGGCGCGGGCAAGTCCACGCTGGCCAACGCCCTCGTCGGCGCGGACGTCATGGACGTACGGGCGGCGCGGGACGTGGACGGCAAGGGCCGGCACACCACGACCACCCGCAACCTGCTCGCCCTGCCGTCGGGCGGGGTGCTGATCGACACCCCCGGACTGCGGGGTGTGGGCCTGTTCGACGCCGAGGGCGGGGTCGGCCAGGTGTTCTCCGAGATCGAGGAACTGGCCGAGCGGTGCCGTTTCCACGACTGCGCCCACGCGACCGAGCCGGACTGCGCGGTGCGCTCCGCCGTGGAAAGCGGGGAACTCCCGCATCGCCGGCTGGAGAGTTACCGGAAGCTGGTGCGCGAGAACCAGTGGATCGTGGCCAAGACCGATGCGCGGGTCCGCGCGGAGCTCCGCCGGGACTGGAAGCGGAAGGGCGCCGAGGGGAGGGCGGCGATGGAGATCAAGCGGGGGCGCCGGATGTAGGGCGCCCTGGGCAGGCACTGCCTCGAAGGGGCGCGGGGAAGCGTGCGACCAGCCACGTCGTACCCGCGCCCGGCGACGGTCAGCGCCTCCACGGCGAGACCGCACGCCCGCCATCGCCATGTCCGATTTCCGCCAGCCCCACTTCTCGCCCCCGGTCCACACTGGAACACGTGATGGACGAGGACACCAGGTACGAGGCGGTGCGGAGCCGGGACGGGCGGTTCGACGGAGTGTTCTTCTTCGCCGTCGAGACCACCGGGATCTACTGCCGGCCCAGCTGCCCGGCGGTGACGCCGAAGCGGCACAACGTGCGGTTCTTCCCGACGGCAGCCGCCGCGCAGGGCTCCGGGTTCCGGGCCTGCCGGCGGTGCCGGCCGGACGCCGTGCCGGGGTCGGCGGAGTGGAACGTGCGGGCGGACGCCGTCGGGCGGGCCATGCGGCTGATCGCCGACGGCGTCGTGGACCGCGAGGGCGTCGCCGGGCTCGCCGCGCGGCTCGGCTACAGCGCGCGGCAGGTCCAGCGGCAGCTCACCGCGGAGCTCGGCGCCGGGCCGGTGGCGCTCGCCCGGGCCCAGCGGGCGCACACCGCACGGGTGCTGCTGCAGACCACCGAGCTGCCGGTCACCGAGATCGCGTTCGCGTCCGGGTTCGCCAGCGTGCGGCAGTTCAACGACACCGTCCGGGAGGTGTACGCCTCGACGCCGACCGAGCTGCGGGCCGCCGCCCCCCGGGGCCGTGCCGCGTCCCGGGGCCCGGCCGCTCCGGGCGCCGGGATACCGCTGCGGCTCGCCTACCGCGGCCCCTACCAGGCCGCCGCCGTCTTCGACCAGCTCGCGGCGGAGGCGGTAACCGGTGTCGAGGAGGTTTCCGGCGCGCCGGGCGGCCGTACCTACCGGCGCACCCTGCGGCTGCCGTACGGCACCGGAATCGTCGCCGTCGAGGAGCGCACCGGGGCGCCGGGCACCGGCACCGGCACCCATCCGGGCGGCTGGCTCGACGCCCGGCTGCACCTCACCGACCCCCGGGACCTCACCACCGCGGTGCAGCGGCTGCGCCGCCTGTTCGACCTCGACGCCGACCCGTACGCCGTCGACGAACGGCTCGGCGCCGACCCCCGGCTCGGCCCGCTGGTCGCCGCGCGGCCCGGGCTGCGCGCGCCCGGTGCCGTGGACCCGCCGGAGGCCGCCGTCCGTGCCCTGGTCGGGACGGAAGGCGCTCGGGAGCTGGTGCTGCGGTACGGCAAGGTGCTCGACGCGCCCTGCGGCAGCCTCACCCATCTCTTCCCCGAGCCGGCCGTCCTCGCCGAGGCCGAGCCGGACGGGCCGCTGGGCGCACTGGCCGCCGCCCTCGCCGACGGCACCGTACGGCTGGACCCGGGCGCCGACCGCGACGCCGCGCAGGAGGCCCTGCTCGCCCTGCCCGGGATGGACCCGGCCACCGTCGCCGCCGTACGCGCCCGCGCCCTCGGCGATCCCGACGTCGCCCCGCCGGGGGCGGAGGTCCCCGACGGCTGGCGGCCCTGGCGCTCGTACGCCGTCCGGCATCTGCGTGTGGCAGGGGAGTGGAACGACCGATGACAACCGTTTACTGGACTCGACTGGACGCTCCTGTGGGCAGGTTGCTGCTCACCGCCGACGCGGACGGGGCGCTCACCTCGCTGTCCGTGCCCGGGCAGAAGGGCGGGCAGGTCGTGCAGGACGGCTGGCGCCGCGATGCCGGGCCGTTCCGGGCCGCCGCGGACCAGCTCGCCGCCTACTTCGCCGGTGAACTCAAGGAATTCCGGCTGGCGTCGAGCCCGCACGGCACCGAGTTCCGGCAGCGGGTGTGGGCCGCGCTGGACGCGGTGCCGTACGGCGCCACCGTCAGCTACGGGGAGATCGCCACGCGGATCGGCGCCTCCCGCGCGGCCGTTCGCGCCGTCGGCGGCGCGATCGGCGCCAACCCCCTGCTGATCGTGCGCCCTTGTCACCGGGTCATCGGCGCCGACGGATCGATGACCGGGTACGCGGGCGGAGTCGAACGGAAGGTGTGGCTGCTGACCCTGGAGGGCGCGCTCACCGGTTAGGTTTCCCGCCGGTCCCCGGCTCCTCCTCCAGGCCCCAGCTGTGCACCCTGCGGGGATGGATGCGGATCACCTCCTCGCTGAAGTGCGGGCCCAAGCCGTGCGGCCCGACGAGGAGTTCGGCCTCGCCACGGATGTCGACGCCGCGCACCCGCCAGGGCCGTACGCTCACGACGTCGTCCACGACCAGGGCGACCTTCGGGTTCCGCTGGAGATTGCGCCACTTCTTCGTCGTCCCCATCGCGAAGCCGCCGACCAGGATCGTGCCGTCGTCCTGCACGAAGTAGCCCACGGGGTTCGCCTGCGGCTGGCCGTGCGGGTCGACGGTGGCCATGCGGCCCAGCCGCTGCGACGCCAGATACGCGCGCTCCGCCTCGCTGAATTCGGTCATGACGCCAGCCAAGCACGCCGGGCCGCCCCGCACATCGGCTCCGCGTCCTAGGTCCTTGGGGCGAACGCCCGTCGTCCGCCGCCGCCCCGCGCCCCGTTGCGCCGAGCGGGTGGACCGCTGTCGCGGGTGCGGTGGTGGGGCCCGGCGCTGTGGCACGGTCTGCTCCGACGGGCAACGGGGAAGGGCGGGTGCGGAGATGGCCGGGGCCGGACGGATCCTCGTGGTGCTGCTGCTGGCGATGGTGCCGGGCACGGTCGCGCCGGCCGTGGCGGAGCCGGCGCCGCCGTCCTGGACGGGCAGCTGGGAGACCGCGCCGTCGGGAACCGCTCCCGCACTGCCCGGCGCCGCGATCCGCAACGTCGTCCACCTCAGCGTCGGCGGCACGGCCGTGCGCATCCGGCTGGGCAACCGTTTCGGCACCGCGCCCCTGCGGCTCGGCGCGGTCACCGTCGCGCTGCGCCGTGGGGCCGGCCCGGGCGCGGTGCCCGGCAGCCTGCGCACCGCCACCTTCCACGGCGCCCCGACGGTCACCGTCCCGCCCGGCCGGGACACGGTCACCGACCCGGTGCCGCTGTCCGTCCCGGCCGCGGCCGACCTCCTCGTGACCGTGTACACCCCCGAGGACTGCGGACCCGCCACCTACCACCGGACCGCCCTGCAGACCAGCTACGTCGCCCGGGACGGCGCCGGCCGGGCCGCCGACCAGGGCGGCGCCGCCTACACCAGAACCGTGAGCAGCTGGTACTACGTCACCGGCGTCGACGTACTGGGCGCGGCGTCGGGCTGCATCGTCGCCTTCGGCGACTCCCTCACCGACGGAAACGGTTCCACCCCCGACGCCAACCACCGCTGGCCCGACCGGCTCGCCGCACGGGTCCGCGCGGACCGGCTCGGTGTCCTCAACGCCGGAATCTCCGGAAACCGTCTGCTGCGCGACGGCACCGGACCGCGCGCCCTCGCCCGCCTGGACGCGGACGCTCTGGGCCGGGCCGGGGTACGGGTCCTGGTCGTCCTGGAGGGCATCAACGACATCAAGGGCACACCGACGGCCGACGACGTGACGGCCTACGCCGGCGCCTACCGCGCGCTCGTCGCCCGCGCCCACGCCCGGGGGCTCCGGGTCGTCGGCGTCACCCTCACCCCGTACCGGGGCTTCTCCGCCTACACGGGCGCCCGCGAGGCGGTACGGCAGCGGGTGAACGCCTTCATCCGCACCGGCGGCACCTTCGACGCCGTCGCCGACGCCGACGTGGCCCTGCGCGACCCGACCGACCCGACCCGCCTCCTTCCCGCCTACGACCCCGGCGACCACCTGCACTTCAACGACGCGGGCATGACCGTGGTGGCCGAGACGGTGCGGCGGACTCTCGCAAGAATCCCCGTCGTGACCGCTCCCTCGTGACCGTTCCCTGGTGACCGCTCAACCCCCCAGCACCGCACCCAGCCACGCCCCCGTGATCAGCAGGCAGGCGAACAGTTCCGTCAGCACGCTGGAGCCGCCCGAGCGCATCGTCGTGCGCACGGCGGCCATCGCTTTGCCGTGTCCGCCGAGGCGCAGCCGCTCGTGCAGGTAGATGCCGGCCACAAAGCCCGGCAGTGCGCCCAGCACGGGCAGCAGGACGAAGCCGAGGAACGCCCCGGCGCCCGCGTACACCCCCATCCGCGGTGTGGCGCCGCTCCGGCGCAGCCGGCGCGGGGGCAGCGCCGTGCGGACCGCCAGCGACAGCAGCAGCACCGCGCCGGCCCCCATCAGGACGGCCCAGGTCAGTGGCCCCGGATCCGTCAGCGCCCACCACAGCACCGCGGCCCACACCAGCCACGATCCCGGCACCCCGGGCACCAGCACTCCGCACAGGCCGAGCGCGACGACCACACCGACCAGCAGGAGTTCCCACACTCCCATCTGCCCACAGTGCAGGAGAAGGCGGGCGGCGGCAGGTGGGTGCCGGGCCGGCCGGGAGCCTACGAGCGCGTGACCCAGCCCCGCTCGTACGCGTGCCAGCCCAGCTGCAGCCGGGTCGTCACGCCGGCCAGCTCCATCAGCCGCCGCACCCGGCGCTGCACGGTCCGCAGGCCGAGGTCGAGCTGCTTGGCCACGCTCGCGTCGGTCAGCCCGGCCAGCAGCAACGACAGCACCTCCAGATCGGTGGCGTCGGGGCCGTCCGGCCGCTCCTCGACCACCCCCGACGCCCCCAGCCGCAGCGGCAGCGCCTCCCGCCACACCGACTCGAACAGCCCGGCCAGCAGCTCCAGCAGCCCGCTGGCGTGCACCACCAGCGCGGCCGGCTCCGCCGTGCGCGAGGTCAGCGGCACCATCGCGAGCGCACGGTCGGCGATCACCAGCTTCGTCGGCACCCGGTCGACCGCCCGCACCTGCTCGTCCCGTCCGAGCGCCGCCGTCAGCTCGGTCAGCCCGTGCGGCGGCTCCAGCACCGCGCGCTCCACCACCACCCGGTAGCGCACCCCGCGCCCGGCCGCCTGCGCCTCCGCCTCGTTCTCCACGCCGGACACGACCACCGGATTGCCGGTCACCAGGGCGCACACCTCCTCCGCCGCCCCCAGCTGCAGCTGCAGAAAGCGCTGGGCCACCGCCGAGGCACCGGTGACCACCTCCACCAGGTCGTGCACGGCGGGCTCGGCCGCCGTCGCCCGGTACTCCTCCGCGAGCAGCGCCGCCGCCAGCTCCGCCTTCTCCAGCTCGTGCCGCTGCTGGGCGAGCAGCGCGCCCAGCGCCACCCCGGGCGGGGCCGCCACCCAGCGGCCCGGCCGGGCCGGGGACTGGGCGGCGAGCCCCTGCCGCTCCAGCCGGCGCAGCGCCCGCTCGGCGTCCGGCTCGGACAGCGTCAGGCGCCGCGCCAGATCGGTCACGTCGGCCGCGCCCACGGACACCAGCGCCCGGTACGCCGCCTCGTGCGTGTCGTCCAGCCCTATCGCCGCCAGCATCGGCCCACGTCCCTCCCCTGGAACCGGTCCTGGAACCCCCAGGCCCCGGCACCCGCCACCGACAAGCCACCCCGACGGGCCCGGCCTGGCGGAAACCGGCCACGGCGCAAACCCGCCGCGGAACATCATCGCCGTACCGGAGGTGGGTCTGCCAAGGTGGCGGCATCGCGGGACACGGGCCGTGCTCCTCAGGCACAGCCGCGTCCCGGGAAACCAAGCCACAATCCGGCCAACCGACCGGTGCCCCGGGGGTCCGGGGCCGGGTCACCCGGACGCCGCCGGGCGGTCCTCCCGTGGGGGGTGGGGCCGCTCGGCGGCCATCTGCCGCCGCCCGTACGACTGTTCACCCCCTCACCCGACACGCCGTTCGACGCGGCCGGGTGCACCGGATTTTCCTGATGCCCCGTTTTCATACGGCCCGTGCGGTGGACAATTAGGGGCATGAGCCAGCAGGGGGGAAGGCCCGCCCGTCCTGAGGACGACTGGTGGGGACAGCTGTACGACGACTCCACCGAGGACACGGGACCCACGGCCGCGCCCGATTCCCTGGACGACCGCTTCGCCTCCGCGAAACACACGGTGACGGACCGGCCGGCCAGGCGGAGCGACGACGACGGCTCGGGCCGGGGTGCCGAGGGCGCGGGCCCGGGTGTCGGGGGCGCGGACCGAGGTGCCGGAGGGGCGACGGGAACGGAGTCCCGGGAGCCCGCGGTGCCGGCGCAACGCGCGGCCTGGGAGCCTCCGCCGGCCGCACCCCCGGCCGGGGCGACGTTCCCCCCGGCCACCAGGCCCCCGGAACCGGCCCCGGCACCGTCGGCGCCGTCCGAGCGGCAACCACCTCCCGCCCCCTCCCCGCCGGCGGCACCGGCGTCCGGCCGCCCCGAACAGTCCCCGTCGGCACCCGCCTCGCTCCCCGAGCCGCCACGGCTCCCGGACGCGCACGCCGCGCCGCCGCCCACGGCAGGCGCCGCCGCCCACGACCCCGAGCCCGCCTCGGCCACCCCAGCCGTCCCCGCCCCTGCACCCCCTTCCGCCGTCGACTACGTCGGCTCCGGCCCGCCCACCTACGACCCCGAGCCCACCGCGCTGCCGGTCGCCGATCCGGACGGGCTGGAGGAGCTGGTCGCGGACACCGTGCTGGACGGTGCCCGGTACGGGGCCTGCACGCTGCGGGCCGTGTCGTTGCGCGGGGACTCGGCGCGGTACCGGGGTGAGCCGCGCCGGGACTCGCTGCTCATCGCGCGGTTCGGCACGGGGGAGCAGGCGCTCGTGCTGGTCGCGATGGCGACCGGGGTGCGGGGCACTCCGGGCGCGCATCTGGCGGCGGCCGAGGCGTGCCGGTGGATCGGGCAGGCCGTGGGGCGCAGTCGGCACCGGCTCGCGGAGGACATCCGGGCGGCCCGGCGCGGCGACCTGAAGTCGGGTCTGCACCGGCTGACCGACCGCAGCCTCGGCAGGCTCCGCGCGAGCGCCGTCGAGCAGGGCGTCGACCCGGAGGAGTACGCGGCGAGCCTGCGCTGTCTGCTGGTGCCCGCCGACCCCGACTGCCGTACGCGCGTGTTCTTCGGCGTGGGCGACGGCGGCCTGTTCCGGCTGCGGGACGGCGCGTGGCAGGACATCGAGCCGAAGGTGTCACCCGCCGACACCACCGGCGGCTCCGTCGTCGGCTTCGGCTCCCCGCCGGCGAAAACGTTTGCCGAAACCCCCGAGGGCGACCGGCTCACCATGGACTTCGGCATCCCCACCCCGCCGAGCCCGTACGAACCGGCGCCCGAGCCGCCCCGCGAGCCGTTCCGGTTCCGTGCCTCGGTAGCCCGCCCGGGTGACGCCCTGGTGATGTGCACCGCGGGCCTGGCCGATCCGCTGCGCGGCGAGGCCGCCCTCTGCGCCTACCTGGCCCGCCGCTGGTCCGGCCGCACCCCGCCGGGGCTCGCCGCGTTCCTCGCCGACGCCCAGGTGCGGGTGAAGGGCTACGCCGACGACCGTACGGCGGCGGCCGTGTGGGAGGCGTAACCGTTTCCCCTGTGCATCCATGGGTGCATGGCCAAACAGAACGTAGCGGAGCAGTTCGTCGACATCCTCGTCCGCGCCGGTGTGCGCCGCCTCTACGGCGTGGTCGGGGACAGCCTCAACCCGGTGGTGGACGCCGTCCGCCGCAACGCAGCCATCGACTGGATCCACGTACGCCACGAGGAGACCGCCGCCTTCGCGGCCGGCGCCGAGGCGCAGATCACCGGAAAGCTGGCGGCCTGCGCCGGCTCCTGCGGCCCGGGCAACCTGCACCTGATCAACGGCTTGTACGACGCGCACCGGTCCATGGCCCCGGTGCTCGCGCTCGCCTCCCACATCCCGTCGAGCGAGATCGGCCTCGGCTACTTCCAGGAGACCCACCCCGACCGGCTCTTCCAGGAGTGCAGCCACTACAGCGAGCTGATCTCCAGCCCGAAGCAGATGCCCCGGCTGCTGCAGAGCGCCATCCAGCACGCGGTCGGGCAGAGCGGTGTCAGCGTGGTCGCGCTGCCCGGTGACATCGCCGCCGAACCGGCACCGGAGAAGGCCGCGCAGAGCGCCCTCGTCACCTCCCGGCCGACGGTCCGGCCCGGCGACGCCGAGATCGACGCGCTCGTGGACATGATCGACGCGGCGGACCGGGTGACCCTTTTCTGCGGCAGCGGCACGGCGGGCGCGCACGCGGAGGTCATGGAGTTCGCGGGGAAGATCAAGTCTCCGGTGGGGCATGCGCTGCGGGGCAAGGAGTTCATCCAGTACGACAACCCGTACGACGTCGGCATGAGCGGACTGCTCGGCTACGGCGCCGCCTACGAGGCGACCCACGAGTGCGACCTGCTGATCCTGCTCGGCACCGATTTCCCGTACAACGCCTTCCTGCCCGACGACGTGCGGATCGCCCAGATCGACGTACGGCCCGAGGTGCTCGGCCGCCGTTCCCGCCTGGACCTCGCCGTGTGGGGCGACGTGCGCGAGACCCTGCGCTGTCTCACCCCGAGGGTGAAGGAGAAGACCAGCCGGCGTTTCCTCGACCGGATGCTGAAGAAACACGCCGACGCGCTGGAGGGCGTGGTCAAGGCGTACACCCGCAAGGTCGACAAGCACATCCCGATCCACCCCGAGTACGTGGCCGCCGTCCTGGACGAAGTCGCCGACGACGACGCCGTGTTCACGGTCGACACCGGGATGTGCAACGTGTGGGCCGCGCGGTACATCTCGCCGAACGGGCGCCGCAGGATCATCGGTTCGTTCTCGCACGGCTCGATGGCGAACGCGCTGCCCATGGCGATCGGCGCCCAGTTCACCGACCGGCGCCGGCAGGTGGTCTCCATGTCCGGCGACGGCGGGTTCTCCATGCTGATGGGCGACTTCCTGACGCTCGTGCAGTACGACCTGCCGGTCAAGGTCGTGCTGTTCGACAACTCCTCCCTCGGCATGGTCGAGCTGGAGATGCTGGTCTCCGGGCTGCCCTCCTACGGCACCGCCAACACCAACCCCGACTTCGCCGCCGTCGCCCGCGCCTGCGGTGTCTACGGAATCCGGGTGGAGAAGCCCAAACAGCTGGCCGGCGCGCTCAAGGACGCTCTCAAGCACAAGGGACCGGCCCTGGTGGACATCGTCACCGATCCCAACGCCCTGTCCATCCCGCCGAAGATCAGCGCGGAGATGGTCACCGGATTCGCCCTGTCCGCCTCCAAGATGGTGCTGGACGGCGGCGTCGGCCGTATGGTCCAGATGGCCCGCTCCAACCTGCGCAACGTGCCGCGCCCCTGAACCCGGAGACGGAGGGGTTGATTTCGGCCACTTTCACGGCGCGTGACGGTGTGCCGACGGCCGGTGCCGGGCGCATCTGCCTGGCCGTCCCGGGGCGTCCGTGGCGCCCAGGGCCCTGAGAGGAGCCGGCCACCCGGGCCCGGTGGGGACCGGTGGCCGGCTCGTACGCCGTACAGCCGTGGCCGAACCGCCGGTCATCGGGCATGTGTGATGACTGCCTGTGTGCGTGCTGGGCAAGCATCCTCCGTGAACGTGTTCGACCAGGAGGGGCAGGGTCCAGCGGCGTGCGGGCGGGGGTCATGAAGAGTCAGGCACGAGGGGGCGGTCCCGCGGTCGTCGGGGGCTCCTCGGCGACGACGGGGGAAGAGGCCGGCACCATCACGGAACACGCGCACCGGCTCCGGCGCAGGCTGGGGCGGGCCGATCTCAAGGCAGTGCCCGAGGCGCGCCGGGAGTTGCGCGAACTGCTACGGCACTGGGGCAAACCGGGCCGTTCGGAGATCGCCGAACTGCTCACCAGCGAACTGGTCACCAACGCGCTCGTCCACACCGACGACGACGCGGTCCTCACGGCGGTCGTGGAGCCGGACGGACTGCGCGTGGAGGTCCGGGACTTCGTGGGCCGCAGACCGCAGCTGAGAGGCCCGGACTCGGACGACGACACCCATGGGCGGGGCATGGTGCTGGTGCAGTCCCTGGCGGACGCCTGGGGCGTACGGCCGCACGGGGTGGGCAAGTCGGTGTGGTTCGAACTGGGCGCCGAGGCGGCGTGACGCTCCGCGACGGCTCCGCCGGCGTGGCGGCGCCGGCGCCCGAAACGGGACGGGGCGCGAAACGGGACGGGGGCGTGACCCGTGTGGTCACGCCCCCGTCCCGTCATGAGCGGCGGTGGTCCTAGCCGAACTGCTGCTCCAGGTCCTTCAGCTTGCGCTCCAGGGAGTCAAGGCGCGGGAGGGCCATGGTGTCGTCCTCGGCGGTGAGGTCGACGGTCACCTGCTCAGCGGACCCGCTGCGGACCGGCTGCAGGGAGGGGCGGGCGCGTACGGGCAGCTGTTCCGCGGTCGATATGGCAGGCTCCGCGGTCGCCTGGGCGGACCCGCGCTCCACCGCCTGCACCTCCACCTCGACCTGCCGTCCGCCCCGGTTGACGAAGCCGCGGTGGCCCCGGCTGATGGCCTTCAGCTGGGCGCGCTCGATGCGCTGCTGCTCGCGCCGGCGCTGCCGCTGCTCCTCCTTCTGCCGCCTGTCGTCGCGGACCTCCTCGACCGCCTCGTCCAGGCTGCGCACGCCTTCCAGGAGCATCAGCGACCAGGCCCGGTAGGTCTCGCGGGGGGCCCGCAGCCAGCGCACGATGCGGATCTGCGGCAGCGGACGCGGCACCAGGCCCTGCTCGCGCAGCGCGGCCCGGCGGGTCTGCTTCAGCGCACGGTCGAACAGCACGGCCGCCGACAGCGACATACCGGAGAAGAACTGCGGCGCGCCCGCGTGGCTCGCGCCGCGGGGCGCGTGCACCCAGTTGAACCAGGCCGCCGCCGCGGCGAACATCCACACGAGTATCCGGGAGCCGAGGGCCGCGTCACCGTGGCTGGCCTCGCGCACCGCGAGGACGGAGCAGAACATCGCCGCGCCGTCCAGGCCGAAGGGCACGAGGTACTGCCAGCCGTCGGTCAGCCCCAGGTTCTGTTCGCCGAAGCCGACGAGGCCGTGGAAGGACAGGGCGGCCGCGACCGCCGCACAGCAGAACAGGAGCACGTAGGAGGCCGTGCCGTAGATGGCCTCCTTGCGCCTGCGGCGCTCCTCGCTGCGCTCCCACGAGTCGTCCGCGCTCGCGTTCTCCCCGGAGGAGCGCTTGCCGCGCGCGAGCACCGCCACCGCCGCCAGCATTCCCAGGAGCAGTACGGCGCCCGGAAGGAGCCAGTTCAGCGATATGTCGGTCAGTCTCATCAGGGGTCCCTTGCATTGGGATAGGGCGTAACGCCCGCCATAGTGGCCCACTCCCGACGGCCCTCAGGGGGTTTCGGGGCAAGAGGCCGCCAAGGAAGTGCAAGGGGATGCCCAGGGCGGCGTTCTGCTCGAACTGCCGCTTGAGGGGCGGGAGTTGAGTTCGAATAAGAGTACCTGTACCGGTGGTTCCTCGGAAAGTTCCCGTGGTTGGTGAGGAAGTTGTGAATCGCCTGTCCGAGGGCCGTCCGCGGGCGGGTGGCGCCATCTCCGATGATCTTAGTGGATCCGGGCCCGGCCGAATGACTGGGATTGCCGAATGACTTAGGCAAGGCAACCCTTATTCATCCCCTTCGGAATTTGAACTGTCGCCTCGGGCGCCTAAGGTGCTTGACGGACCGGAGACAACCCGTCCTTAATGACCCAAGTGCCGACAAGCTGCCAGGAGGACCCGTGAAGCAGAGCACGCAGGGCTCCGCCGGTGCGGGGACACCGGGCGGGATGCCGCCGGGTGCCGCCCGGGTGCCCGTGCAGCCGAGCGCGGCGGACGGCCCCGACGGCTTCCGCGAGCGGGACACCGCCGTGCCCGCCGCGCGGGGGGAGCACACGCACAGTGAACGGCCGATTCCGGACCCGCGCGCCGTGGTGCAGCGCTCCTCGGTGCGCGGGCAGATCCTGGACGCACTGCGTACCGCGCTGGTGACCGGGGAGCTGAAGCCCGGCGAGGTCTACTCGGCGCCGGTGCTCGGCGAGCGGTTCGGTGTCTCGGCCACGCCCGTGCGGGAGGCCATGCAGCAGCTCGCCCTGGAGGGCGCCGTCGAGGTCGTGCCCAACCGCGGGTTCCGAGTGGTCGAGCGGGGGGCGCGGGAACTGGCCGAGCTGGCGGAGGTGCGTGCGCTCATCGAGGTGCCGGTGATGCTGCGCCTCGCCCGGAGCGTGCCGGCTGAGCGGTGGGCCGAAGTGCGTCCGCTCGCGGAGGAGACGGTACGGGCGGCGGCCACCGGCTGCCCGGCGACGTACGCGGAGTCCGACCGCGCCTTCCACCGCGCCCTGCTCGCCCCGTCGGGCAACGAGCAGCTGGTCCGTATCGCCTCCGATCTCCATCGGCGCTCGCAGTGGCCACCGGTCCGGCGGGGCCGGGCGTACCTGGTCGCGGACGCGGCGGAGCACATGGCGCTGCTGGACGCGTTGATCGCCGGGGACGTGGACGTGGTGCGGGGGCTGGTATCCGGGCACTTCGCCGACGCGGGCTGAGGGGGGCAGGGCGGGCGCCACCGGGGTCCGGGGACGACTTCGGGGTGTGGGTCTGACGCGGCCGTTCGCGCGGCTCCCACCCGGCGCCGAGCCCGCACGCACGCGCCTCTAGGTCGTGGCCACCCCCGGAGTCGGCGATGTGGCCGTTCGCGCAGCTGCCGCCGCCGCACCCGGCGACGAGCTCGCGCCCGCGCCTCTACGCCGTGGTTACCCTCGGAGCTGGTGACGTGGCCGTTCGCGCGGTTCCCACCCCGCGCGCACCCGGCGACGAGCTCGCGCCCGCACCCCTACGCCGTGGCCACCCCCGGAGCCGGCGGAGTCAACTGCCGTGCCAGCCAGGTCGGTACGCCCCCGAGCAGCCGGAACAATCGCCGGGCCTCCTCACGCAGCCGCGAGGCCTCCGGCTCGGTCTCCGCGTCGGCCAGTGAGGCCAGCGCCGGTGCCGTGCCCACCAGGTAGCCCAACTCCTCGCGGATCCTCAGCGATTCGGCGAAGCCGTGGCGCGCCTCGGTCAGCTCGCCGTCGCGCAGGGCGAGTCCGGCGAGGTGGCGCCAGGTGAAGGACAGCAGGAGCGGGTCGGCGTGCGCCGTGGCTCCCGCGTGGGCCCGGCGGTACGCCGCCCGCGCCGCCTGCGGGGAACGGGTCAGGTTCTCCGCGATCAGGCCCCGGCGGAAGTCGAGCAGGGCCCGGCCCGGCGCCCCCGGCGGGATCAGCGCCGCCGCCCGCCCCAGCGCGGCCCGGGCCTCGTCCGCGCGGTCCCGGACGCCGTGCAGCGTTGCCGTGTAGGCGAGTTGGCCGCGCTCGCAGGCGGCGGCCCCCCGCTCCTCGTCGGTGTGCGCTAGCGCCTCCGCCGTCCGCAGGGCGTCCTCGGCGTCCTCCCAGCCCCGCTCGGTGTACAGGCACCGTTCGACCAGCAGCGCGGCCCGCTGCAGGCCCGTGGCGGGGGTGTCCGGCGGCAGCAGGGCCGCCGCGTCCGCCCAGCAGGCCCGCGAACGCAACCGCCATACCGCGGTCTGGAGTGGATCGTCACCGGCGGTCGTTCCGTTACCAGACATGGCGGTATGCGCCACGTTGCCCTCCCCGAGCACGCCATCGAGCTGTTGAGTGGTGGCGGCATTCCAGCACCAATCGCGGGGCCGGGCCAAGAGGGTGGGTGAAAGATTTCACAAAGTCGTGGGGTGCGGGCGCGACCGGTTCGGCCGCCGGTGGCCCCCGCCGGCCTCAGCTCATGCGCAGGGCGAGGAAGAAGTCGAGCTTGTCCTCCAGGCGCGAGAGGTCACGTCCCGTCAACTGCTCGATCCGGCCCACCCGGTAGCGCAGCGTGTTGACGTGCAGGTGGAGCCGGGTGGCGCAGCGCGTCCAGGAGCCGTCGCAGTCCAGGAACGCCTCCAGGGTCGGGATCAGCTCGGCCCGGTGGCGGCGGTCGTAGTCCGTCAGCGGGTCCAGCAGGCGGGCCGTGAAGGCGCGCCGGACGTCGTCGGGCACGAAGGGGAGCAGCAGGACGTGCGACGCCAGCTCCTGGTGCCCCGCCGCGCAGACCCGGCCCGGGCGGGCGGCCGCCACCCGGCGCGCGTGCCGGGCCTCCTCCAGGGCGCCGCGCAGCCCCTCGGCGGAGTGCACGGCCGCGCTGACGCCGAGGGTGAGCCGCCCGTCGTCGTTCAGGCCCGCCGAGAGCGTCTCCCGCACCGACTGCAGCAGGGAGTCGGCCAGCAGCCCGGTCTCCGAGCCGTCGTGCTCGGCGGAGACCGCCGGCAGCGGCACCAGGGCGATCGCCTCGTCGCCGGTGTGTGCGACGGCGATCCGGTCGGACGGCTCGGGGCCGGTCGCCTGCGGATCGACCAGCACTTCCTCCAGCAGCGACTGGGCGACCGGGCCGCCCTCGACCTCGCCGCCCTCCCACTCCACGCGGGCCACCACGACCTGCCAGTGCGGGGCCGCGCCGAGCCCGGGCAGCAGCACCGGGGCGGCCACCCTCAGGCGGGCGGCGATCTCGGCCGGCGCCGCGCCCGTCTGGACCAGCTCCAGCACCTCCTGGGCGAGCCGGCGCCTGACCGTGCGGGCCGCGTCCCGGCGGTCCCGCTCGACCGCGATCAGCTGGGTGACGCCCTGCAGCAGGTCCAGCCGCTCCTCGGGCCAGTCGCCGGCGTCCGCCTCGACGGCCAGCAGCCAGTCCGACAGCACCGACTCGCGCACATCGCGGGCGGCCTGCGGGGAACGGCCGGAGGAGCGGATCGGGAAGAGGGAGTAGGTGCTGCCGGCGAGCAGGACGCGGTGCGGGCCGCGGCGGCCGGTGCGGGTGGCCGCCAGGTGCTCGGCGGCGAGCTTGGCGCAGAGGTCCGCGGGCAGCGCCGGGCCCGCCACCTTGGAGCCGGCGATCAGCCGGCCGGTCGGGGCGAGCACCCAGGCGCGCAGGTCCAGGTCGGTGCCGAGCAGGTCGAGGACCACGTCCGGGCCGCCGCCCGCCGGGCCGGAGGTCATCATCCGCCGGTGCCGGTCGACCACGGCCGCCAGGTCCCCGGCGCGCTCGCTGGAGACCTGCCGTACGACGTGCTCGGTGATCGTGGCGAAGGCGACCGACTCGTGCACCGCGAACAGCGGCAGCCGGTGCTTGGCGCAGGCCAGGACCAGGTCCTCCGGCACATCGCCCAGCTCCGCCTCACCGGCGGCGAGCGCCGCCACCCCGGCCTGCACCAGGAGGCGTACGAACGGCTCGGAGTCGGCGGCGTCCCGGCGCCAGGCGAGGCCGGTCAGCACCAGCTCGCCCCCGGAGAGATAGCGGCTCGGATCGCGCAGGTCCGTGGTCATGACGCCGCGCACCGACCGGTCCAGCTCCTCCTCGCCGCCGAGCAGCCGCAGGCCCAGCGCATCGGTGTCCAGAAGTGCGCGCAGCCGCATCTCGTCGCCGCCGTTCTTTGTCTCGAAACCTACGATGGATCTTGGAGGGTGACGGGGGAGTCACCCGGAGCGTGACGTCCGGGGACGCGTTCGGCGGTCCTCCGGCTGTTTCCTGCGTTTCTCGAGGAAAACGGAGAGGTTACCGATGACCTCCGTTCATACGAATCTACAAGATGCCCGCCGTGGCCAGCCAACTCCTTCATGGTTTCGGTGACTGACCCCGTCGGAGCACGGAGCGGTGTACTGAGTCCGCTCCGCGTTAACAGCACATGAACGAGCCGCGCCCGCCGCACACGGATTGGCTCAATCTGTACGACCCACGAGACGAAGAAGAGAGCCGGTCATGGACTTCCTTCGCCCCGCCAGCTGGGAGGAGGCGCTCGCCGCGAAGGCCGAGCACCCCACCGCTGTGCCGATTGCGGGTGGCACCGATGTGATGGTCGAGATCAACTTCGACCACCGCCAGCCCGAGTACCTCCTCGACCTGAACCGCATCGGCGACCTCTACGAGTGGGAGGTCGGCGAGGAGAGCGTACGGCTGGGCGCCTCCGTCCCGTACACCGACATCATGCAGAGTCTCCGTGCCGAGCTGCCGGGCCTCGCGCTCGCCTCGCACACGGTCGCCTCCCCGCAGATCCGCAACCGCGGCGGCGTCGGCGGCAACCTCGGCACGGCCTCGCCCGCCGGTGACGCCCACCCCGCCCTGCTCGCGGCGGGCGCCGAGGTCGAGGTGGAGTCGGCGGCCCGCGGCACCCGGCTGATCCCGATCGACGCCTTCTACACGGGGGTGAAGCGCAACGCGCTCCAGCCCGACGAGCTGATCCGCGCCGTGCACATCAAGAAGGCCGACGGCCCGCAGCAGTACTCCAAGGTCGGCACCCGCAACGCCATGGTCATCGCCGTGTGCGCCTTCGGCCTCGCCCTGCACCCCGGGACCCGTACGGTCCGGACCGGCATCGGCTCGGCCGCGCCCACGCCCGTGCGGGCCAAGGCGGCGGAGGAGTTCCTGAACGCGGCCCTGGAGGAGGGCGGCTTCTGGGACAACGGAAAGATCATCACCCCGTCGGTCGCCAAGCAGTTCGCCGACCTGTGCTCGGCCGCCTGCAACCCGATCGACGACGTCCGGGGCACCGCGAGCTACCGCCGCCACGCGGTCGGCGTGATGGCCCGCCGGACACTCACCTGGACCTGGGAGTCGTACCGCGGCGCCCGCCGCGCATCAGAGGGAGCTGCGTAATGCGCGTCAACTTCACCGTGAACGGACGTCCGCAGGAGGCCGACGACGTCTGGGAGGGCGAGTCCCTGCTGTACGTCCTGCGCGAGCGCCTCGGCCTGCCGGGTTCGAAGAACGCCTGTGAGCAGGGCGAGTGCGGCTCCTGCACCGTGCGGCTGGACGGCGTGCCCGTCTGCTCCTGCCTGGTCGCGGCCGGTCAGGTCGAGGGCCGTGACGTGGTGACCGTCGAGGGCCTCGCGGACTACGCCAAGCAGCGCGAGGAGCACGGCGGCTGCGCCACCGGCGCCTGCGGTACGACCCTCCAGGACGCCCAGCAGTGGGAAGCCAAGGGCACCGACTCGCAGACCGGCGAGGGAACCGAACTCTCGCCGATCCAGCAGGCGTTCATCGACGCCGGCGCCGTCCAGTGCGGCTTCTGCACCCCGGGTCTGCTCGTCGCCTCCGACGAACTCCTGGAGCGCAACCCGAACCCGTCCGACGCCGACATCCGCGAGGCGCTGTCGGGCAACCTGTGCCGCTGCACGGGCTACGAGAAGATCATGGACGCGGTCCGCCTGGCGGCCGCCCGCCAGTCCGAGGGGGTCTGACCATGCGGGCCAACGGCGCTCCTACGAAGATCACACAGGGCTCCCAGACCAAGGGCGGCATCGGCGAGTCCACGCTCCGCCCGGACGGCACCCTCAAGGTCACCGGCGAGTTCGCGTACTCGTCCGACATGTGGCACGAGGACATGCTGTGGGGCCAGATCCTGCGCTCCACCGTCGCCCACGCCGAGATCGTCTCGATCGACACCTCCGAGGCCCTGGCCACGGCGGGCGTGTACGCCGTCCTGACGTACGACGACCTGCCCACCGAGGTGAAGAACTACGGCCTGGAGATCCAGGACACCCCGGTCCTCGCGCACGGCAAGGTACGCCACCACGGCGAGCCGGTCGCCCTCGTCGCCGCCGACCACCCGGAGACGGCCCGCCGCGCCGCCGCCAAGATCAAGGTCGAGTACCGCGAACTGCCGGTCATCACCGACGAGAAGTCGGCCCTCGCGCCGGACGCGGTCCTCGTCCACGAGAACCGCGACGACCACCACTTCGCGCATGTCCCGCACCCGAACGTCGTGCACCGCCAGCCGATCGTCCGCGGCAACGTGGAGGAGGCCCGCGCGCGGGCCGACGTGATCGTCGAGGGCGAGTACACCTTCGGCATGCAGGACCAGGCCTTCCTCGGCCCCGAGTCCGGCCTCGCCGTGCCCGAGGAGGACGGCGGCGTCCACCTCTACATCGCCACCCAGTGGCTCCACTCCGACCTGCGCCAGATCGCGCCCGTCCTCGGCCTGCCCGAGGAGAAGGTGCGCATGACGCTGGCCGGCGTCGGCGGCGCGTTCGGCGGCCGCGAGGACCTGTCCATGCAGATCCACGCCTGCCTGCTCGCGCTGCGCACCGGCAAGCCGGTGAAGATCGTCTACAACCGGTTCGAGTCCTTCTTCGGGCACGTCCACCGGCACCCGGCGAAGCTGTACTACGAGCACGGCGCCACCAAGGACGGCAAGCTCACGCACATGAAGTGCCGGATCGTCCTGGACGGCGGCGCCTACGCCTCCGCCTCCCCGGCGGTCGTCGGCAACGCCTCGTCCCTGTCGGTCGGCCCGTACGTGGTGGACGACGTCGACATCGAGGCCATCGCCCTCTACACCAACAACCCGCCCTGCGGCGCCATGCGCGGCTTCGGCGCGGTCCAGGCGTGCTTCGCCTACGAGGCGCAGATGGACAAGCTGGCGAAGAAGCTCGGCATGGACCCGGTGGAGTTCCGGCAGCTGAACGCCATGGAGCAGGGCACGATCATGCCGACGGGCCAGCCCGTCGACTCGCCCGCCCCGGTCGCCGAACTGCTGCGCCGCGTCAAGGCGATGCCGCTGCCGCCGGAGCGCCAGTGGGAGTCCAGCGAGGGCGCCGACGTACGGCAGCTGCCCGGCGGTCTGTCCAACACCACGCACGGCGAGGGCGTCGTACGCGGCATCGGTTACGCGGTCGGCATCAAGAACGTCGGCTTCTCCGAGGGCTTCGACGACTACTCCACCGCCAAGGTGCGCATGGAGGTCGTGGGCGGCGAGCCGGTCGCCACCGTGCACACCGCGATGGCGGAGGTCGGCCAGGGCGGTGTCACCGTCCACGCGCAGATCGCCCGCACCGAGCTCGGCGTCACCCAGGTGACCATCCACCCCGCCGACACCCAGGTCGGTTCCGCGGGCTCCACCTCGGCCTCCCGGCAGACGTACGTCACCGGCGGCGCCGTGAAGAACGCCTGCGAGCGGGTCCGCGAGAAGGTCCTGGAGATCGGCCGGCGCAAGTTCGGCTCCTACCACCCGGCCTGGGCGACCGCGGAACTCCTGCTGGAGGGCGGCAAGGTCGTCACCGACGGCGGCGAGGTCCTCGCCGACCTGGTCGACGTCCTGGGGGACGAGGCCGTGGAGATCGAGGAGGAGTGGCGGCACCGGCCGACCGAGCCCTTCGACCTGCGCACCGGCCAGGGCAACGGCCACGTCCAGTACTCCTTCGCCGCGCACCGCGCGGTCGTCGAGGTCGACACCGAGCTCGGCCTGGTCAAGGTCATCGAGCTGGCCTGCGCCCAGGACGTCGGCAAGGCGCTCAACCCGCTCTCCGTCATCGGCCAGATCCAGGGCGGTACGACCCAGGGCCTGGGCGTGGCGGTGATGGAGGAGATCATCGTCGACCCGAAGACGGCGAAGGTCAGGAACCCCTCCTTCACGGACTACCTGATCCCCACGATTCTCGACACGCCGACCATCCCGGTCGACGTGCTCGAACTCGCCGACGAGCACGCCCCGTACGGGCTGCGTGGCATCGGCGAGGCCCCGACCCTGTCGTCCACCCCGGCCGTCCTCGCGGCGATCCGCAACGCGACCGGGCTGGAGCTCAACCGCACGCCGGTGCGGCCCGAGCACCTGACGGGGACCGCGTAACACCCAAGCTCTCCGGGCGGCGTGAGGGAACGTCACACACTCCGCCGCGCCGCCCGGAGGAACCCCTTTGAGTTCCGCACCGCTCGCGGTCCTTGAAGTACCAGGAAATTCGTTCGTCTCGGGCCGTCCCCCGGGTCGTCCATTCCCAAATCCCGTGGCCGCTCAGGGCGGTAGCACGGGTGCCCCTGTGAACCTTGGGAGATGGCACCATGACCCAGCAGTCAGTGGAGCCCACGACCACCGCCGAAGACGCGGGCGCGGGTTCGCGTCCGTCGGCCGGCAGGTCGTGGCTCGACCGGTACTTCCACATATCCGAAAGAGGATCCACCGTCGCGACCGAGGTGCGCGGTGGCGTCACCACCTTCATGGCGATGGCGTACATCCTTCTGCTCAACCCCGTGATCCTCAGCGGCGCGGACAAGTCCGGCGACTCCCTGAGTCAGAAGGCCCTCATCACGGCCACCGCGCTCGGCGCGGCGTTCACCACTCTCCTCATGGGCTGGATCGGCAAGGTGCCGCTCGCCATGGCCGCCGGACTCTCCGTCTCCGGTGTGCTGGCCGGTCTGGTCATGGGCACCAAGGACCTGACCTGGGCCCAGGGCCTGGCGATGTGCGTCGCCTACGGCGTCGTGATCATGCTGTTGGTGGTCACGGGACTCCGCGAAATGATCATGAACGCGATCCCGTTGCCGCTCAAGCACGGCATCACCATGGGCATCGGTCTGTTCATCGCGTTCATCGGCCTGGTCAAGGCCGGGTTCGTGCACGCCGGTACGGCGACCCCGGTCACGCTGGGCAACGGGGGTGAGCTCGTCGGCTGGCCCGTCCTGCTCTTCGCCGTCACGCTCCTGCTGATCTTCGCGCTCCAGTCCCGGAACGTTCCGGGCGCCATCCTCGTCGGCATCGTCACCGGTACCGTTCTCGCGCTGATCGTCAACGCGGCCGGCCTCGTCGACGACAAGGGCTGGGCCAACGGCGAGGGCCCCGCGCTGCACGGCAGCGCCGTGTCGATGCCGGACTTCTCGCTCACCGGCAAGGTGTCCTTCGGCGGCCTGGGCGACGTCGGCTACATGACGGTCACCTTCATCGTCTTCACGCTGGTGCTCGCCGGCTTCTTCGACGCGATGGCGACCATCATCGGCATCGGCACCGAGGCCAACCTCGCCGACGCCCAGGGGCGGATGCCGGGCCTGTCCAAGGCGCTGTTCATCGACGGTGCCGGCGGCGCCATCGGCGGTGCGGTGGGCGGCTCCGGCCAGACCGTGTTCGTCGAGTCCGCGACCGGCGTCGGCGAGGGCGCCCGCACCGGGCTGGCCTCGGTCGTCACCGGCGGGTTCTTCGCCCTCTGCCTCTTCTTCACACCGATCACGGCGATCGTGCCGCGCGAGGTGGCCTCGGCCGCCCTCGTCACCATCGGCGCGATGATGATGATGAACGCCCGTCATGTGGACTGGGGGGACCGATCCGTCGCGATCCCGGTCTTCCTGACGGTCGTGATCATGCCGTTCACGTACTCGATCACCCCCGGTGTCGCCGCCGGTGTGATCTCCTACGTCGTCATCAAGCTCGCCCAGGGCAAGTGGCTGGAGATCGGCCCCTTCATGTGGGGGCTGACGGTGCTCTTCCTCGTCTACTTCTCCCTGCATCCGATCCGGGACCTGCTGGGCGTGCACTAGCCGGTCGAACGTCCCTTCCACGCGAACCCGTTAGGAGACCGACAGATGCTGGACATCGCCGAAGAGCTGAACCGGTGGGTCGAGCAGGGCCGTGACTTCGCCGTCGCCACCGTGGTGGCCGTCGGCGGCAGCGCCCCGCGCCAGCCCGGCGCCGCCCTCGCGGTGGACGCCGACGGCACGGCCGTCGGCTCGGTCTCCGGCGGGTGCGTGGAGGGCGCCGTGTACGAGCTGTGCCGACAGGCGCTGGAGGACGGGGAAACCGTTCTCGAACGCTTCGGCTACAGCGACGAGGACGCCTTCGCCGTCGGCCTGACCTGTGGCGGCGTCATCGACATCCTCGTCACGCCGGTCCGGGCGGACGGTTCCGCCCGGCCGGTGGTCGCCGCCGCGCTGGCCGCCGCCGCCCGCGGGGAGGCGGCGGCCCTCGCGCGGATCGTGGAGGGGCCGGACGAGCTGCGGGGCCGGGCTCTCCTGGTCCGCCCCGACGGCTCCTTCGAGGGCGGTTTCGGCGGCCATCCCGAGCTGGACCGCACGGTCGCCGCCGAGGCCGGAGCCTTCCTGGACGCCGGCCGCACCGGCTGTCTGGAGACCGGCGAACAGGGCTCGCGCTGCGGTGCCCCGCTCACCGTCCTGGTCGAGTCCTCCGTCCCCGCCCCCCGGATGATCGTCTTCGGCGCGATCGACTTCGCCTCCGCCCTGGTCCGCGTCGGCAAGTTCCTCGGCTACCACGTCACGGTGTGCGACGCCCGCCCCGTGTTCGCCACGAAGGCCCGCTTCCCGGAGGCGGACGAGATCGTGGTCGAGTGGCCCCACAGGTACCTGGAGCGCACCCAGACCGACGGCCGTACGGTCCTGTGCGTCCTCACCCACGACGCCAAGTTCGACGTACCGCTGCTGAAGCTGGCCCTGCGGCTGCCGGTCGCCTATGTCGGCGCGATGGGCTCCCGCCGCACCCACCTCGACCGCAACGAGCGCCTGCGCGAGGTCGGCGTCACCGAACTCGAACTCGCCCGCCTGCGCTCGCCGATCGGGCTCGACCTCGGCGCCCGTACGCCGGAGGAGACGGCCCTGTCCATCGGCGCGGAGATCGTCGCGGGGCGGCGCGGTGGCAGCGGGGTCTCCCTCACCGGCGCGCATACTCCCATCCACCACGACGCGGTCTCGCGGCCGGCCGGGAGGATCGGGTCGGTGGCCTGAGGGGGACGGCTCACGCCCGCCTGAGCAGCCGGTTGACCGCTCGGCCGAACATCGCGCGTGCCGTGCGCTCCAGTACGCCGTCGAAGACGCGCGGCAGGAAGCGCACCCGCAGTTCCTCCAGCCACAGCACCCGGCTGCGGCCCCCGGGCCCCGGCAGGACCTCGATCTCCGCCCAGCCCCGCACCACCCGGCCGCGCTTCTCCAGCCGGCACAGCCCGCCCTCGCCGTCGGCCGGCGGGCGCCAGACCGTGACCTCCATGACGTCGTCGAGGGCCAGCGGGCCGATGCCGGAACGGGCCACCAGACGCGTACCCACGCCCGTGGGCCCGTCGGTGAGCACCCTGATCCGGGTCAGCGGGACCGCGTCGGCGTGGCGGGGCCACTCGGTGAGCCTGCGCCACGCCTCGTCGAGGGGGAGCGGGGCCGTACGGGCGAAGGAGAAGATCGGCACGCCACGATCGTAGGCAATGCGGCCCGGCCGGCCGGCCGTTCGGCCCACGCTCGTCAGGGCCGGTAGACCTTGCCCGGTTCCGCCTTGCCGGGCGCCAGCAGCTGAGGCACCGTCACGAACACGTATCCGCGTGCCTTCAGCGCGTCGATGATGCCCGGTACGGCGGGCACGGTGCCCGGGTAGATGTCGTGCAGCAGGATGATCCCGTCCCGGGACGCCTGGTCCAGGACGCGCTGGGTGATGAGCTCGGAGTCGTTGGTCGTGTAGTCCTTGGCGGTCACGCTCCACAGCACCTCCGCCAGGCCCTCCTCCCTGGCGATCTTGTGCACGTTGCTGTCCGTACGGCCCTGCGGCGGGCGCATCAGCGTGGGCCTGCGCCCGGTGAGCCGCTCGATCGCGTCGTCCGGCCGCTTCAGCTCCTCGCGTATCCGGTCGTCCGATATCTGCGTGAGGATCTTGTGGTCCCAGGTGTGGCTCGCGACCTCGTGCCCCTCGGCCGCCATCCGCTTGACCAGCTGCGGGTACTTCTCGATGTGGTTCTTGCCGAGCAGGAAGAAGGTGGCCGGGACCTTCTTCTGCTTCAGGATGTCGAGCAGCCGCGCCGAGTGCTCGCTGGGTCCCGCGTCGAAGGTGAGCGCGATGCACTTGGCCTCGCGGCAGTCGACGGTCCCGAGGCTCGCCGCCGCGCCGTGCGCCGCCGCGGCGGCCCGTGCGGTGCTCGGTGCGGTCGTGTCGACCTGGGCGCAGCCGGACAGGACGACCGCCAGGCCGAGTGCGGCCGAGGCGAGCGCGGCCGGACGCAACCTCCGGGCGGTTTCGCGCATCTTCCCGTGCTTCGGCGTCGGGATCTTGTCGGTCGAAAGAGGCATGCGGCGACTGTACACTCAGTGTATAGCGCATCAGTTCGAATATCTCCCCACGGCTCGACCAGGAGCACCATGGAAGGAGAGGCACCGCGCGGAGGAGGACGGCCATGCGCTTCCGGGACCGTGCCGAAGCCGGACGGGAACTCGCCGGACTGCTGAGCGACCTGCGGGAACAGGGCGCCCTCGTCGATCCGCTCGTCCTCGCCCTGCCGCGCGGCGGCATCGCCGTCGCCGAGCCCGTCGCCCGGGCCCTCGGCGCCCAGCTCGACGTGCTCATCGTGCGCAAGATCGGCGCGCCGCACCACCAGGAGTTCGCCGTCGGCGCGCTCGTCGGGGACGACCCGCCGCTCTTCAACCCCGGAACCCTGGACCGGCTCGGCCTGACCGAGGAGTCCATGGCCCCGGTGGTGGAACGCGAGCGGCGCGAGCTGCGCCGCCGTGAGGAGCGCTATCGCGGCGGCCGGCCGGCGCCGGACCCCGCGGGGCGCACGGTGATCGTCGTCGACGACGGTCTGGCCACCGGCGCCACGGCCCGCGCGGCCCTGCGGCACGTACGGCGACGCGGGCCCGCGCACCTGGTGCTGGCCGTGCCCGTCGGCGCGCCGGACTCCGTGGCGCAACTCGCCTCCGAGGCCGACACGATCGTGTGCCCGCATCGGCCGGTCGCGTTCACCGCGGTGGGGCAGTGGTACGAGGACTTCGAGCAGTTGACCGACGCGCAGGTGCTGGCGGCGCTCGGCAGCGGCGGGTAAGCGCCGCCGGGATGCTCGCCGCTGCCGGGTGCGGGTCGTCGTGGCCGGTCGCGCCCACACGGCGGAGCCGGAGATCGCTACAGCCAGTCGCGCTTCTTGAAGACCACGTACAGCGTCAGACACACCACGCCCATCAGCCCGATCGCGAACGGGTAGCCCAACAGCCAGTGCAGCTCCGGCATGTGGTCGAAGTTCATGCCGTAGATCGTGCCGACGAGGGTGGGGGCGAAGAGGATGGCCGCCCACGACGAGATCTTCTTGACCTCCTCGTTCTGCTCGAAGCCCGCCTCCGCCAGCGCGCGCATCTCCGCGTTCTGCTGCTGGGAGACCAGGGTCGCGTTGACCGTGAGGATCTCGGAGAGGGCCTGGCGGAAGCCGTCGACGCGTTCGCTGATGTGGGTGACGTGGTCGGCGACGTCCCGCAGATAGCGCTGGAGCTCCTCGTCGGTCTCGTACTTGGCGAAACCGGCCATCAGCCCGTGCAGCATGCCGACCAGCGGCCGGGTGGCGCGCTGGAACTCCACCATTTCGCGGGAGAGTTCGTAGATGCGGCGGGAGACCTCGGGGTCGCCGCGGAACACCTCGGTCTCGATCTCGTCGATGTCGTTCTGGACACCGGAGACCACCGGGGCGTAGCCGTCGACGACGGCGTCGAGGATCGCGTACAGCACCGCTTCCGGGCCGAGCTTGAGCAGGTCCGGGGTGTCCTCCATGCGGCGGCGGACCGCCGACAGGTCCGGGGCCGCGCCGTGCCGGACCGTGATGACGAAGTCCGGTCCCACGAACACGTGCAGCTCACCGAAGTCGACCTCCTCCGGCGCGTCCAGATAACGGGCGGCGCGCAGCACGACGAACAGCGTCTCGCCGTACCGCTCCAGCTTGGGCCGCTGGTGCGCCTCCATCGCGTCCTCGACCGCGAGCGGGTGCAGGCCGAACTCGGCGGCCAGCGAGTGCAGATCGGCCCCGGTGGGCCGGGCCAGGCCGATCCAGGCCATGCCCGAGGGCCGTTCGCGCAGCTCGCGGTAGGTCTCGGCGAGCGTGGCGGGGGTGGAGACGCGGACCCCGTCGTGGTACAGCGCCGCCTGGACGATGCTCACCGGCTCGGCGCCGTCCGCCGCGGCGGAGGCGGACGCGGGTGCCTCGGCGGCGGGGGACTGGGGCTGGGTGAGCGCGCGGCGCCAACCGGACCTGCGCCCGTTCCCGCCGTTCCCGCCGTTCCTGCCGTTCTCTCGATCGGACATCGGCCGCCTCCTAGGAACCCAGGGGGACAGGAGGAGCAGGATATCGGCGGGCCGCCGCGAGCGGCGCGTGCCGCGGTGCAGGGTCCGGTGAGAGTTACGGACAGAAGGTGTCCGCGATCCCGGTTAGCGTGCGGTCATGACGAAGAGCAGTGCGACGAAGGCCCCCCTCCTGGACGTCCGTGCCCTCAACCGCGCCACGCTGGAACGCCAGCTGCTGCTGCGCCGCTCGGCGCTGTCCCCGCAGGCCGCCGTGGGGCATCTGCTCGGTCTCCAGGCGCAGAACGTCAAACCGCCGTACTACGCCCTCGCCGCCCGCCTCGACGGCTTCGCACCGGAGCGGCTGTCCGCGCTCATGGCCGACCGCGAGGTCGCCCGGATCGTCACCCTGCGCTCCACCCTGCACACCCACACCGCCGAGGACTGCCTCACCCTGCGGCCCCTCGTCCAGCCGGCCCGGGACCGCGAGCTGGGCCAGTTCCGCGGCGGCCTGGCCGGCGTCGACCTGGGCCTCCTGGCCGGCCTCGCCCGCGAGCTGGTCGAGGCCGAGCCGCGGACCATGGCCCAGCTGCGGCAGGCGCTGAGCGCCCGCTGGCCGGACGCCGACCCGCGGGCCCTCGCCGTCGCCGCCCGCTGCACGCTGCCGCTGGTCCAGGTCACCCCGCGCGGACTGTGGGGCCGCAGCGGCCAGGTCACGCTCACCACCGTCGAACACTGGCTCGGCCGCTCGGCCGGGCCGGCCCCCGAGCCGGACGCCGTGGTCCTGCGCTATCTCGCCGCCTTCGGCCCGGCGTCCGTCAAGGACATGCAGACCTGGGCCGGGCTCACCCGTCTGAAGGACGCCTTCGAGCGCCTGCGCCCCCGGCTGCTGACCTTCCGGGACCCGAACGGAGTCGAGCTGTTCGACCTGCCCGACGCCCCGCGCCCCGACCCGGACACCCCGGCCCCGCCCCGCTTCCTGCCCGAGTTCGACAACCTCCTGCTCTCCCACGCCGACCGCGGCCGCGTCGTGCCCGCCGAGCACCGGGGCCGGCACTGGCAGGGCAACCAGGCCTACCGCACCCTCCTGGTCGACGGCTTCCTGGCGGGCGTGTGGAAGCTGGACCCGGACGCCCTGGTCGTCGAGCCGTTCGCCGAGCTGACCAGGGCCCAGCGGGACGAGGTCACCGCGGAGGGAGAGCGGATGCTCGCGGTCCTGCACCCGCAGAGCCCGTACGACATCCGCTTCGGGACGGTCGTACCGAGGGACGCCTGACGCCCCCTCCACGGTCACCTTCCATGGAGTGCCCCTCTCCGGTCAGCCCGTGGAACGCCCCTCTACAGTCGGCCCTGGAGAACCTGCTCCTGGCCTGCGGCGATCACGAAAGCTGATCGCTGCGGTCGCGGACTGCTTCTTGGTCCGGGGCGCGCTCCGCGATGGACTGGACCCACCGAACAGGAACACCGACCGAGGGGGGTCACCGACGCGTTCGTCGACGCCTACCGGATCCCGGCGGAGACCGTCCAGGTGTGGATCCCCGAGGTCCCGGCGGACAGCTGGGGCGCGGCCGGGAAGCTCACGGCCGACAAGTAGCCCCGCGTTCCAGGGGGGTGAACGTGGAGAGGGGGGCGCTGCGGGCCGCTCGTGGTGGCTCGCAACGCCCCCCTGGCATCTACCTGAGGGGTGCTCAGGTGTCCCTCTTCCGGGCTACGAGTGGACCTGCGCGGTCATGAACCGACCTGCGCGGTCACGAGGTCCGAGAAGGTGGTCAGCCGGGTGTACACACCCGGTGAACCGGCCTCCGCGCACCCCTCGCCCCAGGAAGTGATCCCTGCCAGGACGCCCCCGATGAGCAGGGGACCGCCGCTGTCGCCCTGGCAGGTGTCTACGCCGCCGGAGGAGTATCCGGCGCACACCATGTCGGACTGGACGAAGTCCGAACCGTAGGAGGTACGGCAGCTGGAGTCGGACAGGACCGGGACGGTCGCGGTCCGCAGCTGGTGGGAGGGGCTGCCGTACTCCGAGGTGGTCCCCCAGCCGAGGATGCGGGCCGTGGTGCCGGCCGCGTACACGCCCGTCTGGGAGGAGGAGACGTACGACACCGGTTTGTACGGCATCGGCGTCGACAGGGTCAGCACGGCCACGTCATGGCCGCTGGTGGCCTCCGTGTACTCCGGGTCGACCCAGATCTTGCTGACCCTGCCGACCGTGCCGTCGGTGCCGTTGAGATAGGTCCGGCCGCCGACCACACGGACGTTGCCCGCCGACCCGCCGGCCATGCAGTGGGCGGCCGTCACCACCTTCGTGGCGGACACCAGGGTGCCACCGCAGAACTGGCGGCCGGACGCGTCGGTGATCTGCATGATGAACGGGTACGCCGCCGTCGTCGTGGTCGTACCGCCGACGATGGGCTGGGGTGCGGCGCTCGCCGTGGGGGAGGCGAGCAGCGCGGTCGCCGCGACGGCGGCACCGGCCGCCAGGGTCGCGGCGGCCTGTCTTGCACGTCTGGGCCCGAACATGAGTCTCCTGTAGGGGTCGCACCGGTGGGGGATCGCACGGGCGTGGGGGTTGTGCACGGGGTGGGAGCGCCCCCGCTCGAACGAAGCCGAGAGTGGGGGAGGGACCGACCCCGTGTGCCCGGGCGAGCGGCACGCCCATTACGCTAGGACCCGGCGCCCTTGGCCCCCAATGAGGGAACCCCCTAAGGGGCCGGGTGAGGGAAAACCCTCGGTCCGCCTCAGTTAACCGGCCGTGTTCTCACTTCGCGCGGCGAGCCGCCGCCAATCGGACGATGTCGACCCGCGACCGGATCCCCAGCTTGCGGTAGACCCGGGTCAGGGTCGCCTCCACCGTCTTGACGCTGATGAACAGCCGCGCGGCGATCTCCCGGTTGGTGGCCCCCTCCATGACCAGCGCGGCGACCTGACGCTCCATCGCGGCCAGGATGTCGAGGGCGTCCAGGGCGTCCGGGACGGCGCGCGCGGGTTCCGGCTCGGGGGCGGTGAGGGATTCGTCCACCTGGCGCAGCCAGGGCAGTGCCCGGCAGCGGCGGAACATCCGGGTGGCCTCGTCGTACACCGACGAAGCCGTGCCGGCCCGGGCCTTGCCGCGCAGCCGGGCGAGCGCGAGCGTGGCCCTGGCCTCCTCCAGACCGTAGCCGAGCTTGCCGAGCCGGTGCTGAGCGGATGTCAGCTGGGCGACCGCGGCCTCCAGGTCTCCCTGGGCGGCGCGCACCAGGGCCTCGGAGCGGTCCAGCACCGCGAGGACGCTCTCCCGGCCGAGCCGCAGGGCGTGTTCACGGCTCACGTCGATGACGTCCTGCGCCTCGGCCGGTTCACCGATCCGGACCAGCGCCTCGGCGAGGTCGCCCTGCCAGCGGCCGCGCGCCGGGTCGGTGATGCCGAGCCCCAGTTCCAGGGTCCGCACCCGGCGCAGCGAGCGGACCGTGCCCGCCGGGTCCCCGGCCACCAGCTGGGCGTATCCGAGCGCGCCCAGGGCCCGGGAGAGGTACATCTGGTCGCCGTCCTCCTCGGCGTGCTCCACCGCCTCCCGGGCGAGGGCGAGGGCCCGGTCCACGTCCCCGCCGGAGGCCTCGGCGAGCGAGGTGAGCATCGCCGAGGCGGTCTCGCCGATCCCGGAGTCCCGGGCCAGGCGCAGGCTCTCGCGGGCCAGTTCCAGGGCGCGTCCGCAGTGCCCGGCGCGCAGCTCGGTCTCGGCGATGCCGCGCAGGAAGTGCACCTCGCTCTCCACCGAGCCGCGCCGGCGCACCTCGCGCAGCAGCGCGGTGACCGTCGCCCGGGCCTCGGTCAGCTGGTCGCTCATCACCAGCCAGCGGAACCGGGCGCTGGCCGCCCCGTTGTGGTGCCAGGCCACCCTGGGGTCCTGCGGCTCCTTCAGGGCGCGTTCGATGGTCCGGGGCGCCTGCGGGTGGCCCATCAGGGTCTCGGTCTGGGCCTGGAAGGCGAGGGAGAGCAGTTCGGTGCGCCGGTCCTTGCCGCGCGCCGCCAGCTCGGCGGCGTGCGCGGCGGCCTCGCGGGCCTCCGTGAAGTCGCCCTCCACGATCAGCGCCCGCCAGGCCAGCTGGTAGTGCACCAGCGCCAGCAGCCGGGGGTCGTCGCCGGCGTCGGCGAGGGCCTGCGGGAAGACGGCGTCGACCTCGGCCATGGTGTGGCCGGCGGTGTCGATGACGATGATCCAGGCCCGCACCCGTTCGGCGGGCACGCTCGCCCGCGACAGCACCTCGCGGGCGATGTCCCGGGCCAGGTCGATCTCGCCCGCGGTGATCGCGTCCTCGGCGGCCTGCAGCCGGCGCTCCTCCGGGCCGGGCGTCCCGTCGGCGGGGGTATGCCGGGCGGCGAGCAGGCCCAGGTGGGCGGCGACCGAGGGCGCGCCGCGGTCCCGGGCGAGGGCGGCGGCCTCGGCGAGCCGGGCGGCGACGTCCGGGTCGGTGCCGGTGGTGGCCAGGGCCAGGTGCCGGGCCCGTTCGATCGGGTCGGAGGCGGCCGTGGACAGGGCCGCGTGCGCGGCGCGCCGCTCGTGCGCGGGCGCCTCCGCGTACAGCGCGGCCGATATCAGCGGGTGCGCGAACCGTACGGCGGGGGCGTCGGGCTCGGTGGCCAGCAGCCCGAGTTCGGCGGCCTGGGCGCACTCGGCCTCGGCGTTCTCCCGGCCGGCCGCGTGCAGCAGCGCCGGGCTGGGGCGGGCGCCGGCGCTGGCCACCAGCAGGGTGCGGCGGGCCTCTACCGACAGCATGTCCAGGCGGCTGAGCACCAGGGCGCGCAGGCTGGTCGGCACCGGCAGCGGCTCGCCCGGGCGGGGCGGGGTGGGGCTGTCGGCGAGGGCGCGGCCGAGTTCGAGGGCGAACAGCGGATTGCCGGCGGACGTGCGGTGGATCTCGCGGACGGTGGAGCGGGGCAGCTGGCCGTGGCCGCGGTGGTCGAGCAGCTGGGCGACCTGGGTGCGGGAGAGCGGGCCGAGCCGGACCGCGAGGGTGCCCGGCGGGCAGGAGCGCAGATGCCGGTCGTACTCCTGGCTCTCCTGGCCCTCGGTGCGTACCGCGCACAGCAGCTGCACCGGGGTGCCCCCGAGGCGGCGGGCGGCGAAGCCGAGCAGTTCGGCGCTGGCCGGGTCCAGCCACTGCAGGTCGTCGGCGACGACGAGGACACCGCCGTGCGCGGCCAGTGCGCGCAGCGCGGAGAGCACCGCGAGGCGCAGGGCGAGTCCGTCGCGCTGGAGGCTGGACTCGCCGCGGCCGGTGAGCGCCGACTCCAGCGCGGTGCGCTGGGCGAGGGGCAGCCGGGGCGAGACGTCGTCGAGGACCAGGCCGAAGAGGTCGGCGAGGGCCAGGAAGGGAAGATGGGATTCCGACTCGGTGGCGGAGCAGCGCAGGACGGTGCGGGCGGTGGCGCCGTATTCCTCGGCCAATGCCCGCAGGACGGTGGATTTCCCTATTCCGGCGGGACCGTGGAGCAGCACACTGCCGCCCGAGGCGAGTTGGTCGCGGGCGCCGGCGAACAGGTCCTCCCGGCCGATGACCAGGTCGGGGCGGCACCTGGCAGGCTCCTGGAAGTCCCGTCGCACGGTCACCGCTCCCCTCGTGTGTCGTGTCCGGGGCAAATTCTAGGCAACGATCGCTGAAATTCGGCCGGATGCTGTGGTGAGGGAAATAACAAATGATCAAGCATAGGGAAATTCAAGGCGCCTACGCTTGAATGGAAAGGTTTCCCAACGGTCCGCCGTCACGGCAGCAGCCCCGCCCTGCGGGCCGCGGTCACCGCCTCCCCTCGGGTGTGCGCGCCCAGCTTCCGCATCGCCGAGCGCAGATAGCCCTTCACCGTCTCCGCACGCAGTCCCAGCCGTTCGGCCACGGCCGCGTTGGTCGCTCCCGCCGCCACCCAGGACAGCACGTCCAGTTCGCGCGGCGCCAGGGTCACGCCGCCGGACCGTGGCGGCGCGGTCAGCAGTCCGCAGGCCGCGAGCAGTTCGGCCCGCAGACCCGGATCGGCGATCCGCGGGGCCAGCGCCCGGAGCGCCGCATGCGCCTCGCGCACCTGCTCCCAGGCGGCACCCTGGTCGCCGCCGGCCGGCTCCGGCCGGGCCGCCGCCAGCAGCCCCCGCGCCTCGTCCCGCACCACCAGCGCCTGCTCCACGTCCCGGGCGACGGCCATGGCCGCACCCAGCGTGCGGTCGCCGAGGGGCTGGGCCGAGCGCAGCGCGCCGTAGAGCACGCCGCGCACCCGGCGCCGTACCACCACCGGCACCGCGACGACCGAGCGGATGCCCTCCGCGGCCACCGGCACGTCGTACTCGTGGCTGATCTGCCGGGAACTGGAGTAGTCCGTCACCGCGCACGGCCGGGCCAGCGCCACCGCCTTGCCGCCGAGCCCGTTGCCGGAGGTCACCGCGAGCGAGCGCAGGGCGGCCGTGGTCGTGCCGCTCAGCTCGCTGATCCGGATCTGCGGCCGGCCGGACTCGACCAGGCCGCCGAAGGCGACCGGCAGCCCCGTGAGGTGCCGCAGCCGGGCGAGCGCGCCGCCGATCTCCACCGTCCCCGCCGCGTCTGCCGTCACCTGTCCGCCCCTTCTGCCGACCCCACCCCCGTTCGGGGGTAGTGAGACCCGCATCACGGATTAGACGATGCCAGAGAGCCGCCCGGCAATGGTCCGGAACAGCGGGAGTGAGCCGTGGGGCCGAGCACGCCGCGGGCACCGGCTGCGAGCGCCCCGAGGTGAACGCCCCACAGCGCGAGGAGTGTGTGATGACGACGGCGACCGAGGTGTTCCGCGACGCCCGGGACTTCCTGCTGGAGCACCGCGAGGACTATGCCACCGCCTACCAGGGCTTCGCCTGGCCGCGGCCCGCGCAGTTCAACTGGGGGCTGGACTGGTTCGACGCGATCGCCGCCGGCAACGACCGGACCGCGCTGCACATCGTCGAGGAGGACGGCGGCGAGACGCGGCTGTCCTTCGCCGAGATGTCCGAGCGCTCGAACCGGGTCGCGAACCATCTGCGGGCGCGGGGTGTCGCCGCCGAGGACCGGATCCTGGTCATGCTCGGCAACCAGGCCGAGCTGTGGGAGACCGCGCTGGCCGCGATGAAGCTGCGCGCGGTGGTCATCCCGGCCACCCCGCTGCTCGGGCCGGCCGATCTGCGCGACCGGGTGGACCGGGGCCGGGTGCGGCATGTGATCGCGCGGGCCGAGGACACCGCGAAGTTCGCCGACGTGCCCGGCGGTTACACGCGGATCTCGGTCGGCGGACCGCCGCCGGAGGGCTGGGAGCCGTACGAGGACGCCTACTTGGCCCCCGCCGGCTTCGTGCCCGACGGCCCCACGCTGGCCGACGACCCGCTGATGCTCTACTTCACCTCCGGTACGACCGCCCGCCCCAAGCTGGTCGAGCACACCCACACCTCGTACCCGATCGGGCATCTGGCCACCATGTACTGGATCGGCCTGAAACCCGGTGACGTGCACCTGAACATCTCCTCGCCGGGCTGGGCCAAGCACGCCTGGTCCAATCTGTTCGCGCCGTGGAACGCCGAGGCGACCGTCTTCCTCTTCAACTACACCCGCTTCGACGCCGCCCGGCTGATGGCCGAGATGGACCGGGCGGGCGTCACCACCTTCTGCGCCCCGCCGACCGTGTGGCGCATGCTGATCCAGGCCGACCTGGGCCTCCTCGCCACCCCGCCCCGGGAGGTGGTGGCCGCCGGCGAGCCGCTCAACCCCGAGGTCATCGAACAGGTCCGGCGGGCCTGGCACGTCACCATCCGGGACGGCTTCGGGCAGACCGAGACCGCCGTGCAGGTCTCCAACAGCCCCGGCCAGCGGCTGAAGACCGGCTCCATGGGCCGCCCGAGCCCCGGCTACCGCGTCGAGCTCCTCGACCCGGTCTCCGGCGCGCCCGGCGCCACCGAGGGCGAGATCGCGCTGGACCTCTCCGAGCGCCCGGTCGGGCTGATGACCGGCTACCACGGCGACCCGGACCGCACGGCGGAGGCCATGGCGGGCGGCTACTACCGCACCGGGGACATCGCCTCCCGCGACGAGGACGGCTATCTGACCTACGTCGGCCGCGCGGACGACGTCTTCAAGGCCTCCGACTACAAGATCAGCCCGTTCGAGCTGGAGAGCGCGCTGCTGGAGCACGAGGCGGTGGCCGAGGCCGCCGTCGTGCCCGCGCCGGACGAGCTGCGGCTCGCGGTGCCGAAGGCGTACGTCGTGCTCGCCGAGGGCTTCGAGCCCGGACCGGACACCGCGAAGGTCATCTTCGAGCACTCCCGCCGGGTGCTCGCCCCCTACAAGCGCATCCGCCGGCTGGAGTTCGGCGCGCTGCCCAAGACCGTCTCCGGCAAGATCCGCCGGATCGAGCTGCGCGAGGCGACCGCCCAGGGCTCGGAGCACGAGTACCGCGAGGAGGACTTCCGGTGACCGCATCGCTGTCGTACACCCACGGAACCGGTGCCACCGCCCTGCTCGGGGACACCATCGGCGCCAACCTGGACCGCGCCGTGGCCGCCTGGCCGGACCGCGAGGCCCTGGTCGACGTGCCCTCCGGCCGGCGCTGGACCTATGCCGAATTCGCCGCCGACATCGAGGAGTTGGCGCAGGCGCTGGTCGCGAGCGGAGTCGTCAAGGGCGACCGGGTGGGCATCTGGGCGGTCAACTGCCCGGAGTGGGTCCTGGTCCAGTACGCCACCGCCCGCATCGGCGCGATCATGGTGAACATCAACCCGGCCTACCGCACCCACGAGGTCGAGTACGTCCTCAACCAGGCCGGGATCTCCCTGCTGTTCGCCTCGCTGAGCCACAAGAGCAGCGACTACCGCGCGATGGTCGAGCAGGTGCGCGGCAGGTGTCCGGCGCTGCGCGAGGTCGTCTACATAGGCGACCCCGGCTGGGAGGCACTGCTGGCGCGGGGGACCGGTGACGCGCCGTACGAGGAACTGTCCTGCGACGACCCGATCAACATCCAGTACACCTCGGGGACCACCGGCTTCCCCAAGGGCGCCACCCTGTCCCACCACAACATCCTCAACAACGGTTACTTCGTGGGGGAGTTGATCGCCTACACCGAGCAGGACAGGATCTGCATCCCGGTGCCCTTCTACCACTGCTTCGGCATGGTGATGGGCAACCTGGCGGCCACCTCGCACGGCGCCTGCATGGTCATCCCGGCCCCGTCCTTCGACCCGAAGGCCACCCTGGAGGCGGTGCAGCAGGAGCGCTGTACGTCCCTGTACGGCGTGCCGACCATGTTCATCGCCGAGCTCAACCTGCCCGACTTCGCCACGTACGACCTCTCGACCCTGCGCACCGGCATCATGGCGGGCTCGCCGTGCCCGGTGGAGGTGATGAAGCGGGTCGTCGCCGAGATGCACATGGCGGAGGTCTCCATCTGCTACGGCATGACCGAGACCTCCCCGGTGTCCCTGCAGACCCGCCGGGACGACGACCTGGAGCACCGCACGGGCACCGTCGGCCGGGTGCTGCCGCATCTGGAGGTCAAGGTCGTCGACCCGGCCACCGGCGTCACCCAGCCGCGCGGAGTGGCGGGGGAGTTGTGCACCCGCGGCTACAGCGTGATGCTCGGCTACTGGAACGAGCCCGAGAAGACCGCCGAGGCCGTGGACGCCGGCCGCTGGATGCACACCGGGGACCTGGCGGTGATGCGCGAGGACGGGTACGTCGAGATCGTCGGCCGGATCAAGGACATGATCATCCGGGGCGGCGAGAACATCTACCCGCGCGAGATCGAGGAGTTCCTCTACGGCCACCCGAAGATCCGGGACGTCCAGGTCGTCGGGGTGCCGCACGAGACGTACGGCGAGGAGGTCCTGGCCTGTGTGATCCCGCACGACGCGGCCGCCCCGCTCACCCTGGAGGAACTGCGCGCCTTCTGCCAGGGCCGGCTCGCCCACTACAAGATCCCCAGCAGGCTGCAGATCCTCGACTCCTTCCCGATGACGGTGTCCGGAAAGGTGCGCAAGGTCGAACTGCGCGAGACGTACGGGGCGTGAGCCCGTCGCGGTACGGCCGGCTCCGCGGTACGGCATCGGGCCCGGCCCGGCCTGGCTGACGCCGGGGCTGGTGCGGCCGTGGGGCGAGACCTGACCGAGACGGCTTCCCGTCCTGGGCGGCCGGCGCATCCCCGTCCTCTCGGCCGTCGTGCCCGCCGGGCTCGGCGCACTGGCCTGCTCGGTCCACGGGGTGCTCTTCGTGTGGACGACCCCGCATGTGCGGAGGGACATCACCCGTGGGGGCCATGGCCGCTGGACGCCTGGTGTCCGCTGCTGCCCGGAGCCGTCACCGTCCGCTGCTACAGGCGCCGCGTCCACGGCCGGCCGCCCGGTGCGCCCGTCTCCTTCAGGGCGTCGGCCGCGTCGTTCACCGGCTGCGGGACGCCCGCGAGGTCCAGGACGAAGAGGGGGACGCCCAGAGTGTTCGCGCGGGCCCGGGCGTCGTCGGTGTAACCCGCGAGGCAGAAGTACACACAGTCCGCGGACTCCGTCATCGCCGTGAGCCACAGGCACTCCACGTCCCGTGGCTCCGCCGGGCGCACGGTCGGGTCCACCTGGGCGAGGAGGCCGTGCGTGGCGAGCCCGATGCCGTTCGGGGGCCGCTGGTCGGCGCGGCGGATGTCCCGGTAGCCGAGCCAGCGCAGATAGAGCGCGGCGACGGTGACGGCGTCGCGGGCGGTGCGGATGGCGCGCGGCCGGAAGGCGGGGCGGTGGGCCGGGGTCTCCGGTTCGGCCACCGCGGACCGCACACCGCTGTCCGAGGGGGACGCGCCGACCACGGCTGACGGCATGCCGGTGTCCGCCGGAGGTGCCGCCGCCACCGGGATGCGCAGGACCGTGCCGCAGGAACAGCCCAGCTCCGGGTGCGGCCACTGGTTGCCGCGCCCGCAGCAGGCGCACCGTACGGAGATCCACTCGTCGTCCCAGGCCCGGTGGTCCGCCACGGCCGGTTCGGTGGCGGCATCCAGCCGCGGGGCGGTGGGCGCGCCGCACGCGCACGGATACGACGGCGCGGTGTAGACGTGCTCGCGCCGGCAGGCCGGGCAGCGCACCGGCACGCTCTCGGGCATGGCCCACTCCCAGGCGTCGCGTCGGGACAGTCGCGTGGGGACAGCGGCTCCCATGGTCCTCCTCTTCCGCCCCGCTTGTCCGGCGCTTGCCCGGTCTCCGCCTCTCTTGACGACAGTTGGCGCGCACTTCTACATTGATTCCAGATAGTAGAAGTTAAGTTCCGCGATATGGAAAAATCTCGCGGAAGTTCGACAATCTGGAGACTGTGCTCACCGCGGGGCGCGACGGGAGTACGCATCCGAGAAGCCGAAGCAGGAGTACTCGATGGCTCGTATGACCGCTGCCCGCGCGGCAGTTGAGATCCTCAAGCGCGAGGGCGTCACCGACGCCTTCGGTGTGCCGGGCGCGGCGATCAACCCCTTCTACAAAGCCCTCGAGGAGGGCGGCGGCATCCACCACACCCTCGCCCGCCATGTGGAAGGCGCCTCGCACATGGCCGAGGGGTACACCCGCACCAAGCCGGGCAACATCGGCGTCTGCATCGGCACCTCCGGCCCGGCCGGCACCGACATGATCACCGGCCTGTACTCGGCCATCGGCGACTCCGTCCCGATCCTGTGCATCACGGGCCAGGCGCCCACCCACGTGATCCACAAGGAGGACTTCCAGGCCGTCGACATCGCCTCGATCGCCAAGCCGGTGACGAAGATGGCGGTCACCGTCCTGGAGGCCGCCCAGGTCCCCGGCGTCTTCCAGCAGGCCTTCCACCTGATGCGCTCCGGCCGTCCCGGCCCGGTCCTGATCGACCTGCCGGTCGACGTCCAGCTCACCGAGATCGAGTTCGACCCGGAGACGTACGAGCCGCTGCCGGTCTACAAGCCGGCCGCGACCCGCGCCCAGATCGAGAAGGCGATCTCCTTCCTGCTCGCCTCCGAGCGCCCGGTCATCGTCGCCGGCGGCGGCGTCATCGGCGCCGACGCCACCGACCTGCTGGTGGAGTTCGCCGAGCTGACCCAGACCCCGGTCGTCCCCACCCTGATGGGCTGGGGCACCCTGCCCGACGACCACGAGCTGAACGCCGGCATGGTCGGCGTGCAGACCTCGCACCGGTACGGCAACGCCAACTTCCTGGAGTCGGACTTCGTCCTCGGCATCGGCAACCGCTGGGCCAACCGCCACACCGGCTACAAGCTCGACGTGTACCGCCAGGGCCGCACGTTCGTCCACGTCGACATCGAGCCCACCCAGATCGGCAAGATCTTCCCGCCGGACTACGGTGTCGTCTCCGACGCCAAGGCCGCGCTGGAGCTGTTCGTCGAGGTGGCGAAGGAGCTGAAGGCGGCGGGCAGGCTCCCCGACCGCTCCGCGTGGGTGGCCTCCACCCAGGAGCGCAAGGCGACCCTGCTGCGCCGTACGCACTTCGACGACGTGCCGATGAAGCCGCAGCGCGTGTACGAGGAGATGAACAAGGCCTTCGGCCCGGACACCCGCTACGTCACCACCATCGGCCTCTCCCAGATCGCCGGCGCGCAGATGCTGCACGTCTACAAGCCGCGCCACTGGATCAACTGCGGCCAGGCCGGTCCGCTCGGCTGGACCATCCCGGCCGCGATCGGCGTCGCCAAGGCCGACCCGGACAGCCCGGTCGTCGCGCTGTCCGGCGACTACGACTTCCAGTTCCTGATCGAGGAGCTGGCGGTCGCCGCCCAGCACCGGATCCCGTACGTCCACGTGCTGGTGAACAACGCCTACCTGGGCCTGATCCGGCAGGCGCAGATCGGCCTGGACATCAACTTCCAGGTCAACCTGGAGTTCGAGAACATCAACACGCCGGAGATCGGCGTCTACGGCGTCGACCACGTGAAGGTCGCCGAGGGTCTGGGCTGCAAGGCGATCCGGGTCACCGAGCCGGACCAGCTGGGCGCGGCGTTCGAGCAGGCGAAGAAGCTGGCCGCCGAGTACCGGGTGCCGGTGGTCGTCGAGGCGATCCTGGAGCGGATCACCAACATCTCGATGAGCCGCACCATGGACATCAGCGACGTCTCCGAGTTCGAGGAGCTGGCCACCGAGCCGGGCCACGCGCCGACGTCGATCAAGCCGCTGAAGGTCTGATCCCCTGCCACGCACACCAAGGGCGGCCCGTCCTCAGGACGGGCCGCCCTTGCGCGTCCCCCGTGACTCCCCCGTCTCGGGGCCCGCCGCCCCCGTGCCGGCGGGCCCCTGTGCCCGTAATCTGCCCGGCCGCGGGGGCAGTTGAAGCCTGAGCCGCGGTATTCAGAGCTCGATTTGAGGATGGCGTAGCCCGCCTACGACCGCTGCCGTACACCAGCCGCTACAGCTCGTGCTCCGACAGCCCGGGCCAGTCGTCGGGTCCGCCGCCCTGCCATTCGATGAGATCGCTCTCCTCCACCTCGATCCGGTCCAGATCGGCCAGCCGCAGGATCTCCACGACATCGTCCAGATGCGAGGCGATCCCCAGGGTCACCTCCCCCTCGGTGACCCGCCGGGAGCCGTCGAGCGCCGGGGAGTGGACCACGATGTGCGGGTAGTGCGTCGGATTGCCCATGGGTTCAGCGTGCTGCGCCGGCCGGCTTCTCGCACGTCGGTCGGGGATCATGTCTGACACCCACGCCTACCCGGTCCGACGTCGGCCGAGGCGGACTGGCTCGTGCAGGACGCGCCGGCGGTCGGCGCGGAGCGAGGTTTCCCGCCGCTGGCGGTGGCCGTGGTCGATCTGACCGGTGAGGTGGTGGTCCTGTGCCGGGCCGACGGCGGGATGCCGATGACCAGCCGCATCGCCGTGGCGAAGGCGCGCACTGCGCTGCTCGTCGACAGCATCCGCACGTCTACGGCGGCGACTTCGTGCCGTGGGCCGGCGGTGTGCTGGATACCGACGGCGATGTGATCCTCGGTGCCGCGGGTGCGTCCGGGGCCCACGCGTCGCGGACGAGGAGGCCGTACGGTCGGTGGTGCGGCGGTGGCAGGAGGGTCGTTCCGGCTGACGGTCGGGTGTGCGGGGGAGGTGCCCCGTAACGCCGAGCGCTCCCTCTGTGCGGGCGGTGAGCCGGCGTGGGGAGCGTTCTCGGTGATGGCCGTCCGACGGCGCGAGGCTGGGCGCGACAGGTCGTTCGCGCCGCCGGACGGAGTGGGGGAGCCCCCGCGAGGGGGCTGGGTGGGGCCATGCCGTCGAGGCGAGGAGGCCCTATGGCCGGCGGTGCGGCGGTGGCAGGAGGGTCGTTCCGGCTGACGGTCGGGTGTGCGGGGGAGGTGCCCCGTAACGCCGAGCGCTCCCTCTGTGCGGGCGGTGAGCCGGCGTGGGGAGCGTTCTCGGTGATGGCCGTCCGACGGCGCGAGGCTGGGCGCGACAGGTCGTTCGCGCCGCCGGACGGAGTGGGGGAGCCCCCGCGAGGGGGCTGGGTGGGACCGTGGTGGGTGCGACGGAGCCGGGGCCCTTCCCTCTGGTCGAGAAGGGGACTCGGTCCTTGACCACCGCACTGGCTCGCATCCGCCACGGTCCTCGCCCTGCCCGCGCGCGCCGCCGGACAACCACCCCTCATCCGGGCCGTCCGGCGTGCCGCGCGGGCCGCGTGCGGAGATCATGACCTCCCGTCAGATCCCGTACGCTGCTTGCGGGTCACTGGTCTCAGTCCTCGCGCAGGGCGCGGACCGCCTCCTCCACGCGCTTGCCGTACTCCGGGTCGGCCGCGTGGAAGTGGGCCAGGTTCTTCTCGATCACGTCGTCGCGGGAGACCTGCGACAGGCCGCCGGCGATGTTCGCGATCAGGCGGGACTTCTCCTCCTCGGACATCAGCCGGTATAGCTCGCCCGCCTGGAAGAAGTCGTCGTCCTTGGTGTGGAGGGGGGCGACGTGGCTGCCCGTGTGGCCCGACACCGCCAGGGGCGCCGACAGCGGACGGCCGGTCTCCACCGGGCCGTCGTAGGAGTTCGGCTCGTAGTTCTTGGCGCCGCGGCCCTGGCCGTTGACCGCCATGAAGCCGTCGCGGCCGTAGTTCCGGGCGCCGCCCGCGACCGCCTTGGGGGCGTTCACGGCCAGCAGGGTGTGGTTGACGCCCAGGCGGTAGCGGTGCGCGTCCGCGTAGGCGAACAGGCGGCCCTGGAGCATCTTGTCGGGGGAGGGGCCGATGCCCGGCACGAAGTTGTTCGGGGAGAACGCGGCCTGCTCGACCTCGGCGAAGACGTTGTCCGGGTTGCGGTCCAGCACCAGGCGGCCCACCCGCCGCAGCGGGTAGTCCTTGTGCGGCCACACCTTGGTCAGGTCGAACGGGTTGAAGCGGTAGTCCGCCGCCTCGGCCGCCGGCATGATCTGGACGTACAGGGTCCAGGACGGGTGCACCCCGCGCTCGATGGCCTGCAGCAGGTCCGTCTGGTGGGAGTTCGGGTCCTTGCCCGCGAGCTCCGCGGCCTGCTCGCTGCTCAGGGAGCGGATGCCCTGGTTGGTCTTGAAGTGGTACTTGACGAAGAAGGCTTCGCCCGAAGCGTTCGTCCACTGGTAGGTGTGCGAGCCGTAGCCGTTCATGTGCCGGTACGACGCCGGGATGCCGCGGTCGCCCATCAGCCAGGTCACCTGGTGCGTGGCCTCGGGTGCGTGCGCCCAGAAGTCCCAGACGTTGTCCGGCTCCTGGCGGCCCGTGAAGGGGTCGCGCTTCTGCGAGTGGATGAAGTCGGGGAACTTGATGGGGTCCTTGATGAAGAACACCGGCGTGTTGTTGCCGACGAGGTCGTAGTTGCCCTCCTCGGTGTAGAACTTCACCGCGAAGCCGCGCGGGTCACGGACGGCGTCCGCGCCGCCGAGGGAGTCGGCCACCGTCGAGAAGCGCACGAACACCGCGGTGCGCCTGCCGATCGCGCTCAGGAAGTCGGCGTGGGTGAAGCCGGTGATGTCGTCCGTCACCTCGAAGTGGCCGTACGCGCCGGAGCCACGGGCGTGCACCACGCGCTCCGGGATGCGCTCGCGGTTGAAGCGCGCGAGCTTCTCCAGGAGGTGCTGGTCCTGGATCAGGAGCGGGCCGCCGACGCCGGCGGAGGCTGAGTTCTGGTTGTCGGCGACCGGTGCGCCGGACTCTGTCGTGAGCACGCGCTTCGACATCGTGGACCTTCCGTGCGGGTGTCAGCGGAAAACTGTTTCCGCTTTGTGGAGCCTAAAAGTTGGTGATCCGACCGTCAACAGTTTGTTGAAGTCGATTCCGGGCCGCGGCGCCGCCTGGGCGCGACAGGACAGGTGTCAGCGGCGCCGCGGCCCGGAAGTCTCTACAGCTGAGCGCCGGAGAGGCGCTCGACCGCCCGCAGCAGGGCCGAGTGGTCCAGGCCGCCGTCGCCCTGGGCGCGCAGCGAGGCGACCAGCTGGGCGACCACGGCACCGACCGGCAGCGCGGCGCCGACGTTGCGGGCGGCGTCGGTGACGATCCCCATGTCCTTGTGGTGCAGGTCGATGCGGAAGCCCGGCTTGAAGTCGCGGTTCAGGAAGTTGTCCTTCTTGCGTGTCAGCACGGTCGAGCCGGCCAGGCCGCCGTTGAGGACGTCGAGGGCGGCCTTCAGGTCCACGCCCGACTTCTCCAGGAAGACCACGGCCTCGGCGCACGCCTGGATGTTCACGGCGACGATCAGCTGGTTGGCCGCCTTCACGGTCTGGCCCGAGCCGTGCGGGCCGCACAGCACGATGGTCTTGCCCAGCGCCTCGAAGATCGGCTTGGCCTGGTCGAAGTCGGCCTGCTCACCGCCGACCATGATCGACAGCACGGCCTCGACGGCACCGGCCTCACCGCCGGACACCGGGGCGTCCAGCACCCGGATGCCCTTGTCCCCGGCGGCCTTCGCCAGGTCGACGGAGGTCTGCGGGGTGATCGAGGACATGTCGATCAGCAGGGCGCCCTGCCGGGCGTTCTCCAGGATGCCGTCCGGGCCGTAGGCGATGGCCTCGACCTGCGGGGACGCGGGCACCATCGTGATGACCACGTCGGCGTCGCGCACGGCCTCGGCGATCGAGGCGGCGGCGGTGCCGCCGGCCGCGGCCAGGCGGTCCAGCTTCTCCTGCTCCAGGGTGAAGCCGGTGACGTCGTAACCCGCCTTGATCAGGTTCTCGGACATGGGGGAGCCCATGATGCCGAGGCCGATCCACGCGATCGCCGGGCGGGTCGGGCGGGAAGAATCCGCAAGAGTGCTCATGTCTGGGGGTGCCTCTCTCAACTGCCTTGCAAAGTCAGGATGTTCAGCGGGCCGCGCGCGCTTCGCGCGGGAGCCAGTCGAAGGCCTCGGCGCTCGGGCGGTCGCCCGGCTTGTACTCCAGGCCGACCCAGCCGTCGTAACCGGCCTTCCTCAGCCGGTCGAGCAGCTCCTCCAGCGGGAGCGAACCCGTCCCGGGGGCGCCGCGGCCGGGGTTGTCGGCGATCTGGACGTGGCCGGTGCTCGCCGCGTACCGCTCGATCACCGACGGCAGGTCCTCGCCGTTCATGGACAGGTGGTACAGGTCCATCAGGAACCTGGCGTTCCCGAGGCCCGTCGCCTCGTTGACCTTGTCCACGACCTCGACGGCGGCGGGCGCGCTCACCAGCGGGTACAGCGGCGACTCCGGCTGGTTCAGCGTCTCGATCAGCAGGATCGCGCCGATCCGGTCGGCCGCCCGGGCCGCGAGGACGAGGTTCTCCAGGGCGAGCGCGTCCTGCTCCGCCGGGTCCACGCCCTCGACGCGGTTGCCGTACAGGGCGTTGAGCGCCTTGCAGCCGAGGGAGGCGGCGAAGCCGGCGGCCACGTCGATGTTGGCGCGGAACCTCTCCGACTCCGCACCGGGGACCGACAGGGCGCCGCGGTCCGGGCCCGGCAGCTGTCCGGCGTAGAAGTTCAGTCCCGTGAGCCGGACGCCCGCGTCCTCGATCGCCTTCTTCAGGGCGTCGAGCTCGGACTGCTCGGGGGTGGCGGAGTCGACCCAGGGCCACCACAGCTCGACCGCCGTGAAGCCCGCCGCGGCGGCGGCCGCGGGACGCTCCAGGAGCGGGAGTTCCGTGAAGAGGATCGACAGGTTGACGTTGAAGCGCTGGTCTGCGAATCCCACGGGGACGGCGCTCCCTTCCCTGTTAGTTATTCCGTATTACGGAAGTTCGTTTCTGTTCTGTGGAAAGACTGCCTGTGAGTCGGGAGGACTGTCAAGAGAGCCCACGAAAAAGTGCCCCCGCGCGACCGCGCGGGGGCACTGTGCGAAGGCCTGGTCAGAGGGCGTCGACGCCGCTCACCTTCCAGCCGCCGGAGGTGCGGGTGAGCGTCATCCGCACCCGGTTCAGGTCCAGCCGGGGCTGCGGGACCTGGGTGCTCTCCGTGACCTGGTTGACGAAGAGCAGGACGACGGCGCTGTTTGGTGTCGCCGACACGACGGAGGCCGCGGGGGCGCCGCCGTCGGCGGGGGTGGCCACGGTCGCCTTCACCACGCCGTGGTACTTCGTCGCGGTCGGCGCGACCACCGTCTTCGTGGTCCTGCCGTACTGGTCGCGGAAGTGCCCGGTCAGCAGGGCACGCGCCCGGGCGAAGTCCCGGTCCAGGTGCCGGTAGTCGTACGACAGCACGGCCGGCGCCGCCTTCCGCGCGGCCGCGAGGGCCTCGCCGCGGGCCTGCTCCGCCTGTCGCCCCTCCCGGTACCGCCAGCCGAGTACGGCGACCACGACCAGGGCCGCCACGAGGACGACGCCCAGTACCGCGACGAGCACGCGCCGCGCGACCCTGCGCGGGGGCGCGCCCTCCTCCGCCGCGCCCTCCTCCGCCGCGCCCTCCTCCGGCGCGCTCTCCTCCGGCTCGTGCTCGGACGAGTCGGGTGAGTCGGACGGCTCGGGCTCGGGCGGGTCCTCCCAGCCGTCCGCCGGGGGATCGACGAGCAGCGTGCGCCCGGGGGAAACCTCCTCCTCCCGGCGGGCGGGGCGCTCCGGCCGCCCGGCGCGCTTGGCCGCCGCGCGGGCGGCCGCGGTCAGGGTACGGCGGGCCGGGGAGCCGCCGCCGCGGGTCCGGGTCGGGTTCGCCATGGTCTCTCTCCTCACTGATGGCCTCACGGCGGGTCAGCCCACGAACGTGACGTCGGAGGTCAGCCAGCGGCCGCCGGCCCGCACGAGGTCCAGCTGGAGCCGGTAGGTGCGCGCCTGGCCCTCGGGCGCGGCGGTGTTGGTCACCTTGCTGTCGGCCACGACCAGCACCCGGGCCGAGCGCGCGTCGGACCGCACGATGCCCGCTTCCAGCACCTGCCCCTCGGACACCGACTTGTTCTGCGCGACGAGCTTCGTCAACTGGGCGGTCTGCGCGGCGAACTGCTTCTTGAAGTCGCCGGTGGCGCCCTCCAGCACGTTGCGGCTGTCCCGGTCGTAATGCCGGTAGTCGAGCGAGGTGAAGTTCAGCGCCGACTGGCGGGCCGCCGCCAGGACGTCCTGGCGGCGCTGTTCCGCTCCGCGCTGGTCGGCCAGCTTCAGGCCCAGCCAGACCGCCGCTACGGTCGTCAGCACGGTCGCCGCGACCAGGCCTGCCGACAGCAGCCTCACGCGGGCCCCTGTCATGCCATCGGTCCCACGAGCAGCCATTGCCACGACTCCTTTCCGAAAACGGTCTGTTCGCCGCCTGTCGAGCCGATCTCGACGGGCGCTCCGTCCGGGCCGGTCAGGGTGCCGGTCTCCGGGTCGTACGGGGCGACGAACGCGGCCTGGTCCGCGCCGCCCGAGCCGGTCGTCGCGCCGGGGGCGTTCTGCGCACCGCGCACCGAGGTCTTGCTCCCGCGCGGGGCCGTGCAGCGCGCGTCGGTGTTCGCCGGGCGGGTGCCGGTGTCGGCCGGGTCGCGGCGCTGGGTGCCGTAGCCCTGGGTGCAGGCGGGCGGGTCGTCGGCGTTGACGGTCAGCCCGAAGTGGGTGGTGCCGTCGCCGGGGATCACCGTGTAGCTGCCCGCCACGGTGAGCGGGAGCGTGACCAGGGCCTGCTCGACTCCGGGCAGCCGGGCCACGGTGATCTGACCGCCGCTGACGAGGTTGGCCAGCAGGACCGGCACGTGCGGCCGGGTGGACTTCAGCAGGGAGTCGAGTTCCCGCGTGGCGGGCACCGTGTTGCCGATCAGCCGGCGCAGGTCGCCGTCGCTCGACTTCAGCTGCTCGGTGAGCCTGGCCAGGTCACGGGAGAACGACTTGATGGCCGAGCCCTGGTCCGCCTGTGTCTTGAGCACCTTCCGCGAGTCCTCGATCAGCGAGACCGTCTGCGGGAGCGACGCTGACGCCGACTCCACCAGCGAGTTGCCGGAGTCGACCAGTCGGCTCAGGTTCGGTCCGGTACCGGCGAACGCCTTGCCCAACTCGTCGACGGTGACCCGCAGATCGTCCTTGCCGACCGAGTCGACCAGCCGGTCGAGGCTGAGGACCAGGTCGGTGACCGGCAGCGGGGTCCGGGTGTGGCTGCGCGGGATCGGGCTGCCGTCCATGAGGTACGGCCCGCCCGACCCGCGCGGCTGGAGGTCGACGTACTGCTCGCCCACCGCCGAACGGTCGGCGACCACCGCGAGCGTGTCGGCCGGGATCCTCGGGGCACCGTCCTCGATCTTCAGCGCCACCGAGACCCCGGACCCGTTCAGCCGCAGATCGCCCACGCGGCCCACCGGCACCCCGCGGTAGGTGACCTCCGCGCCGGGGAACACGCCCCCGGACTCGGCGAAGTCGGCGCGCACGGTGTATCCGCGGTGCAGCACGTCGTCCACCAGGCCCGTGTACCGGGCGCCGACGTACGACACCCCGAGCGCGGTGACGGTCGCGAAGGCGAGCAGCTGGGCCCTGACCGTACGTGTGATCACGGCAGTATCCCCTTCAGCATCAGCTCGGCCAGGCCGAGGTCGATCCCGGGCGGGAGGCGACGCGAGCCGTCGCCGGCGGCGTAGGCCGCGGTGCACACCGGCGGGCACAGCAGGGTGCCGCCGTCGGAGGGCTTCGAGGGCACGGCGGGTGCGGAGGGCACGGGCGGGAGCGACGGAGTGGCCGGCAGGGACGGGACGGACGGGACGGACGGGAGAGGGGTGGGAGTGGGGACGCCGGGAAGACGCGGGGTCCCGGGGGCCGGGGATCTCCCGCCCTTGCCCGGCTTGTCCGTGACGTTGCCGTAGATGCCCGCCAGATCGAGGTCGGCGGTGATCTTCAGGTTGACGTAGTCGCCCTTGACGGCGTCGGTGGCGTTGCGCGGGAACGGATACGTGGTCAGCAGTTCGAGGGAGTCGGGCAGGTCGTCGCCCGCCTTGTTCAGCTGCTGCAGGATGGGCCGGAGACTCCTCAGGTCGGCGACGGTGTCGTCGTGGGAGGCGTTCACCACCCTGGTGCCGGTGGTGCCGAGCTCGGACAGGGCGGTGAGCATCTTCGTCAGGTCGCGGCGCTGGTCGGCGAGGGCCTTCAGGGCCGGTGGCATGGTGTCGACGGCCACGGCGATCGTCTTCTTCTCCTTCTTCAGCCGTTTGGCGAGCCTGTCGACGCCCTTGAGCGCGCGCACGATGTCGGCCCGCTGGTCGTCGAGGCCGCCGAGGAAGGTGTCGAGCTGCTTCAGCAGCGACCTGACCCGGTCCTCGCGGCCGTTCAGGGCCTTGTTCAGCTCGACGCTGATCGTCTTCAGCTGGGCCACCCCGCCGCCGTTCAGCAGCGCGGACAGGGCGGACAGCACCTCCTCGACCTCCGCGTTGCGGCCGCTGCGGGAGAGCGGGATGCGGTCGCCGTCGCGGAGCCGTCCGACGGGTGGTGTGCCGGCCGGCGCGGACAGGGCCACGTACTTCTCGCCGAGCATGCTGGTCTGCCTCAGGTCGGCGACCGCGTTGCCGGGCAGTTTCACCGAGTCGGCGATCCTGAGCCGCACGCGCGCGTGCCAGCCGTCCAGTTCCACCTTCTCGACCGTGCCCACGGTGACGTTGTTCACCTTCACCGCCGACTGCGGCACCAGGTCCAGCACGTCCCGGAACTCGACGGTGACGTGATAGGCGCGGCCGTCCGAGGCGGCGCCGCCGGGGAGCGGGACGTCGTACCAGCCGTTGAACTCGCACCCGGTCAGCAGCAGTGAGCCGACCGCCGTCCAGGCGGCCGCCCGCCCCAAGCGCCGCGCGCTCATGCCCGTGCCCCCAGGATTCCGCCGAGGGTCCTGTCGACCGTGCCCGTCCCCGCCGGGGCCGAGGGCAACGCGGGCAGGGAGCCGAAGAGTTTCCTCAGGTCCGTGCAGCCGGGGTTCTTGCCGCCCTCGTCCCCGGTCGTCTTGAGGATCGAGCAGAGCAGGGACGCCGGGTCCTGGGAGGTCTGTGCGTTGTTGCGGGTGTCGAGGGTGCCGGCCGCGGGGTTGTAGGCGTTCTGCAGGTTCGACAGGCCGGTGGGCGCGACGCTCAACAGCTCCTCCAGTGCGGCCCGTTGGGTGACCAGCACCTTGGTGACCTTGGCCAGGCCCCGCACGTCGGAGGTCAGCGCCTTCTTGTTGCCCTTCACGAAGCCGGAGACGTCACCGAGGGCGGCGGCCAGGTACTTCAGCGCGGCCGCGAGATCCTTGCGCTCCCCGGCCAGCTGCCCGGCCACGTCGGCGAGGTCGGTGTCGAACGACCGCACGCTCTGGTCGTCCGCCGCCAGCGCGGCCGTGAACACCTGCAGGTTCCGCACGGTCCCGAACAGGTCGCCGCGCCCGTCGGACAGCGTGGTGACCGCCTTCGAGAGGTCCTCGACCGTCTGGTTCAGGTTCTTCCCCTGTCCCTGGAGGTTGTCGGCGCTCACCCCCAGCAGCCGGGACAGCGAGCCCTTCTTGTTCGCGCCGTCCGGGCCGAGCGCCTCCGCGGTGGTGTGCAGGCTGTCGAAGATCCGGTCCAGCTCGACGGGGACGGCCGTACGGGACTCGGGGATGACAGCGCCGTCCCGCAGCACCGCTCCCTTCCGGTACACCGGCAGCAGCTGCACGTAACGGTCGCTGACCACAGAGGAGTTGACGATGGCGGCCTGTGCGTTCGCGGGCACCTTGCGGCCCCGGTCGTACTCCAGCTCCACCCGGACCCGGCCGCCCTCCGGCGTGATCTTCCTGACCTCGCCGATGCGGACACCGAGGACGCGGACGTCGGAACCCGGGTAGATGCCGACGGTGCGCGGGAAGTACGCCGTGACCCGGACGGGGTCGGGGCCGGGCCACAGGAGGACGGCGAGGCCCGTGACGACCGCGAGAGCGGTGAACAGGGCCAGGAGTCTGCGGGTCATCGGGTGCCTCCCGTCCGTGGGGTGACCGGGGCGGCGACCAGGTTCTGCACATAGGAGTCGAACCAGCGGCCGTTGCCGAGGGTGTTGGTGAAGAGCCGTACGTAGGGGGCGAGCAGCCGGACGCTGCGGTCGAGGCTCGCCTGGTTGCGTTCGAGCATCATCACGAAGGTGTCGAGGTTCTTCAGGGCGGGCCCGATGTCCTTGCGGTTGTCGTCGACCAGGCCGGACAGCTCGATGCCCAGCAGGGCGGAGCTCTTGAGCAGGTCGTGGATCGCCGTGCGGCGCCGGCCGATCTCCTTGAGCAGCGCGTCGCCGTCCTTCACCAGCGCCGAGAAGTCCTTCGTGTGGCCGGCCAGCACCTTGGTGACTCCGTTCGCGTGGTCGAGGAGCCCGCGCAGCGCCTTGTCGCGGGAGGCGACGGTCCGCGAGATCCGCGACAGTCCCTTGATGGACGCCCGCACCTCGGCGGGCGAGTCCTGGAAGGTGACGGAGATCGTGTCCAGCGCCTTCGCGAGCCGGTCGGTGTCGACCTCCTCGGTGGTGGTCGTGAGGTCGCTGAAGGCCTGGACGACGTCGTACGCCGACACCGTCCGCCCGATCGGGATCTCGCTGCCCGGCTTCAGCTGCCCGGGTCCCCTGGGGGAGAGGGCCAGGTACTTGGCTCCGAGGATCGTCTTGACCCGGATCGCCGCGCCCGTGTCGGTGCCGAATCCCGGGTGGCCCTTCACCTTGAAGGTGACCTTGACGTGGTCGCCGTCCAGGCCGACGTCCTCGACCTTGCCGACCTTGACCCCGGCGATCCGCACCTCGTCGCCCGGCTTGAGCCCGCCGGCCTCCGAGAAGGCCGCGCTGTAGGTGTCGCCGCCGCCGATCAGCGGCAGGCTGTCGGCGTTGAAGGCGGCGACGGTGAGCAGCGCGAGGACGGTGAGGCCGACGGCGCCCACGACGACCGGATTGCGCTCGCGGAAGGGCTTCAGCCGAGGGCGCCTCAGCCGGATCCTGGGCAGCTTCGGCGGCAGGACGCGTACCTTCACCAGGGGCTCGGGGCGCGCCTTGCGCTTGGGCAGCCGGGGAACGAGCCTCGGCAGTTTCGGCGGCAGGACGCGTACCTTCACCAACGGCTCGGGGCGCGCCTTGCGCTTGGGCAGCCGGGGCAGGAGCCTCGGCAGTTTCGGTGGCAGGACGCGTACCTTCACCAACGGCTCGGGGCGCGCCTTGCGCTTGGGCAGCCGGGGCAGGAGCCTCGGCAGTTTGGGAGGCAGGACCCGTACCTTCACCAGGGGTTCGGGGCGGCGCACCCTGCGCCGCGGGACGCGCATGCTCATCCGCCGCACCTCGCCCGTGCCACGTGCAGCTCCGGGGTGATCACCTGCTTGGTCTTCGGCAGCACGATCCGGCCGTCGAAGTCGCACAGGTAGAAGTTGAACCAGGAGCCGTAGGACGCCGTCCCGGTCAGCTTGTCGAGCTTGTTCGGCAGCCGTTTCAGAACGCCCTCCACGGTGTTCTCGTTCTTGTCCAGCGTTCCGGTGAGATCGCCGAGGCCGGCGATGTCGTCCTTCAGCGGCGCACGCGCGTCCTTGAGCAGTCCCGCCGTGGCGTCCGTGAGATCGCCGATGCTCACCAGGGACGCTCCAATGGGCTTGCGGTCGGCGGACAGTCCCGAGATCACCCGGCGCAGCTGCGTGAGCAGGTCGGAGAAGCGGGAGCCGCGCTTGTCGAGCGTCTTCAGGACGGTGTTGAGGTTGTCGATCACCGAGCCGATCAGCTGGTCGCGGTCGGCGAGCGTCGTGGTGAGCGAGGCCGTGTGCGCGAGCAGGCCGTTCACCGTGCCGCCCTCGCCCTGGAGGGTCCGGATGATCTCGGTGGCGAGCTGGTTGACGTCGTTCGGGCTGAGCGCCGCGAACAGCGGCTTGAAGCCGTTCAGCAGGGCGTTGAGGTCCAGCGCCGGCTGGGTCCGGGACAGCGGGATGGTGCCGCCGGGCCGCAGCCGCCTGCTGCCGTCGCCGGTGCCCTCGGTGAGCGCGATGTACCGCTGCCCGACCAGGTTGCGGTAGCGGACGACCGCGTGGGTGCCGGCGAGCAACGGCCGGTCGGCGGTGACGGTGAACGTGACCTCGGCCAGGGTCCGGTCCTTGATCCGGATGCCCTCGACCTGGCCGACCCGCACTCCGGCCACCCGGATGTCGTCGCCGGTCTCCAGCCCGGTGACGTCGGAGAACACCGCGTGGTAGGTGTCCTTCGGCGTGAAGGAGACGTTGACGATGGTGGCGGCGAGCAGCGCCGTCGCCGCGATGGTGACCAGCGCGAAGAGGCTGAACTTGATCAGCGGGCCGGTGGTCTGCCGGGCTCCTGCCCTGCTCATGCGACACTCACCGCCGTTCCGCGTGCGAGCGGCCCGAACAGCAGGGTCGCGACGGGCGGCACCTGGTCCGCGGGGACGCCCATGACGGGGGCCACGAGCGAGCCGACGGCCCGCTGCTCGGCCGCGGTGGCGGACACGCCGGCACCTCCGGGGAGCGAGCCGTCCGAACTCCGGGCGGACGTACCGTCGTTCAGGTGAGGCTTCGGCCCGGGCACCTGCGGGTGCGGCAGGCCACGGCAGTCGGGGCCCGACCGCTCGCCGTACACCGGTTCCTCGCCGGGCCGGTACGCCCCCTGCGGCCGGACGACCTCCAGGGTGATCCGCATCTCCCCGCCCCGGAACGCGTCCTCCGACGCCCTCTCCTGCCGGACCAGGCCCTGCAGCAGGCACGGGTACTCGGGGGAGTAGCGGGCGAAGAGTCCCAGCGTGGGCCGGGAGACCCGGCCCAGGGTGATCAGCCGGTCGCCGTTCTCGGCGAGGAAGTCGTCCGCCGTGCCCGCCACGGCAGCGGTCGAGCGCAGCCCTGCGGCCAGCTGGTCCTGCTTCTCGACGATCGTCCGGCTGGTGGTGACCGTGTTGCGCAGGATCCGCATCAGGTCGGGCGCGGCGTCGCCGTAGACCTCGGCGACGTCGGCGAAGCGCGAGATGTCCTCCTTGAGCGACGGCAGATGCGGGTTGAGGCGGCGCAGATAGCCCTCGACCCGGGTGAGGTTGTCCCCGATCCGGTCGCCGCGGCCCTCCAGCGCGGTGGCGAATGCCGAGAGGGTCGCGTTGAGTTCACCGGGCCGGACGGTCCGCAGCAGCGGCAGCAGGTCGTTCATCAGCTGCTGCACCTCGATGCCGGCCTTCGTACGGTCCTGGGTGATGACGTCCCCGGCGCGGATGGGCCGGGTCGAGGATCGCGCGGGCGCCACGAGGTCGACGTACTTCTCGCCGAACAGCGTCTTGGGCAGCAGCCGCGCGTGCACGTCCGCGGGGATGTACGGGACGTACTGCGGCTTGAGCGCGATGTCGAGGGTCGCCTTCGTGCCGTCGGCGTGCACCGCGCGCACCTCGCCGACCAACATCCCGCGCAGCTTGACGTCGGCGCGCGGATCGAGCTGGTTGCCGATGCTGCCGGCCTCCAGGGTGATCGGTACGACGGACGTGAACGCCTGCTGGTAGACGGCCACCGCGAGCGACAGCAGCAACGCGAGCACGGCGACGAACGCGATGCCGTACAGCCTGAGTGTCAGATGTCTCACCGGTTCACCCCGCGATCCGTACGGTCGTGTTGGCGCCCCAGATCGCGAGGCTCAGGAAGAAGTCCAGGACGTTGATGGCGACGATGGACGTCCGTACCGCCCGGCCCACCGCGACGCCGACGCCCGCCGGGCCGCCGCTCGCGTGGTAGCCGTAGTAGCAGTGCACCAGGATGATCAGCACGGCGAAGACGATCACCTTGCCGAAGGACCACAGGACGTCCACCGGCGGCAGGTACTGGTGGAAGTAGTGGTCGTAGGTGCCGGTCGACTGCCCGTAGTAGCCGGTGGTGATGGTGCGGGCGGCGAGATACGAGGACAGCAGCCCGATCACGTACAGCGGGATCACCGCGACGAAGCCGGCGATCATCCGGGTCGTCACCAGGAACGGCACCGACGGGACGCCCATCACCTCCAGCGCGTCGGTCTCCTCGCTGATCCGCATCGCGCCGAGCTGCGCGGTGAACCCGGCGCCCACCGTCGCGGACAGGGCGAGCCCGGCCACCAGCGGGGCGATCTCCCGGGTGTTGAAGTACGCCGACAGGAACGCCACGAAGTTGGAGGTGCCGAGCTGGTTCAGGGCCGCGTAGCCCTGCAGGCCGACCTCGGTGCCGGTGAAGAAGGACAGGAAGGCGATCACGCCGACCGTGCCGCCGACGACGGCGAGCGCACCGCGCCCGAAGCTGACCTCGGCGAGCAGCCGCAGGATCTCCTTCTTGTAGCGGCGCAGGGTGCGGCCCGTCCACGCGAGCGAGCGCCCGTAGAAGGACAGTTGGGTGCCCAGCTCTTCGAGTGAGCGCAAGGGGCGGTCGAGAAGTCTCATCGGCTAACCCCTCTGCGGGACGACCTGGAAGTACACGGCGGTCATCACGAAGTTGGTCACGAACAGCAACATGAAGGTGATCACCACGGACTGGTTGACGGCATCGCCGACGCCCTTCGGCCCGCCCTTCGCGGTCAGCCCCTTGTACGAGGCGACGATCGCGGCGATGGCGCCGAACACCAGCGCCTTGATCTCGGCCGCCCACAGGTCGGACAGCTGGGCGAGGGTCGTGAAGGACGCCAGGTAGGCGCCGGGAGTGCCGTGCTGGAGGATGACGTTGAAGAAATAGCCGCCCGCGACGCCGACCACCGAGACGAGGCCGTTGAGCAGGACGGCCACGACCATCGACGCCAGCACCCGCGGTACGACGAGCCGGTGGATCGGGTCGATGCCGAGCACCTGCATCGCGTCGATCTCGTCCCGGATCTTGCGCGCCCCGAGATCCGCGCAGATCGCCGTGCCCCCCGCGCCCGCGATCAGCAGCGCGGTGACGATCGGCGAGGCCTCGCGCAGCACGGCGAGCACGGACGCGGCACCGGAGAACGACTGGGCGCCGAGCTGCCGGGTGAGGCTGCCGATCTGCAGCGCGATGACCGCCCCGAAGGGGATCGATACCAGCGCCGTCGGCAGGATCGTGACGCTCGCCACGAACCACGCCTGCTGGATGAACTCCCGTGCCTGGAAGGGCCGTCGGGGCAGGGTGCGGACGACGTCCAGCGCCATCGCGAACAGGTTGCCGGAGTGCCTGAGCGCACCGGTCGGGGAGAGGCTCATCCGCCCGTCACCCCCGTCCCGTGCAGCTCGGCCTCCCGGCGCGCGATCGCCTCCCAGCGGGGCGGGCGGGTGATGCCGGGACTCGGCAGCAGCCGGGGCGTCAGGCCCTCGACCGATCCGCCCTCGTCCATCTGGGCCAGCTCCTGTTCGACCTGGGCCGCGTCCTTCTCCTCCGCCATGCCGATCGGCCCCTGCATCCGGCCGTTCAGGAACTGCCGCACCACGGGCTCGTCACTGGTCAGCAGCTGCTCGCGGGGCCCGAACAGCACCAGCTCGCGCCGGAACAGCAGCCCGATGTTGTCGGGGACCTGCCGGGCGGAGGCGATGTCGTGGGTGACGATCAGGAAGGTCGCGTCGGTCTGTGCGTTGAGGTCGACGATGAGCTGGTTGAGATAGGCCACGCGCACCGGGTCCAGACCCGAGTCCGGCTCGTCGAACAGGATGATCTCCGGGTCGAGGACCAGGGCGCGGGCGAGCCCGGCCCGCTTGCGCATACCGCCGGAGATCTCGCCGGGCAGCTTCCCCTCGGCGCCGATCAGCCCGACCATCTCCATCTTCCCGAGCACGATCCGCCTGATCTCGCTCTCGGACTTGCGGGTGTGCTCGCGCAGCGGGAAGGCGATGTTGTCGTAGAGGTTCATCGAGCCGAACAACGCGCCGTCCTGGAACAGCACACCGAACAGCTTCCGCACCTCGTACAGGTCGCGCTCGCGCAGGCGGGTGACGTCCCGGCCCGCGACCCTCACCGAGCCGCGCTCCGGCTTCAGCAGTCCGACGAGCGTCTTGAGGAACACCGACTTGCCGGTCCCGGACGGCCCGAGCATCACCGAGACCTCCCCGGCGGGGAGCGTCAGCGAGACGTCCTCCCAGATGACCTGGTGGCCGAAGGACTTGGTCAGCCCTTCCACACAGATCTCGACACCCATCCGGTTCCACCCTTCGCCCGTGCAGCAGCTGCGACATCTGCTCTACGGGGAGGGGCGGGGCGTCCGTCGCGGCGACCGCGAAGTTTTTTCCGGACGTGGGCGGGGGCGCTACGGCAGCTTCGGCAATGACGTGTTTGAGGGCGCCGGGGTGGAGACGGGGAGCCCGGTGGAGGGCAGGGCCGGGGTGGGGGGAGGTGACGGGGCCACCACGGCGGCGGACGTCGCCGGCAGGTCCGGCACGGTGGGCAGGCCCGGTGCCTGTGGGACGTCGGGCACCTGCGGGATCCGTGGTGCCGGCAGGTTCGGGAGCCGGGAGCAGGACACGTCCGACAGGGGCGCTACGGCAGCTTCGGCAATGACGTGTTCGAGGGCGCCGGGGTGGAGACGGGGAGCCCGGTGGAGGGCAGGGCCGGGGTGGGGGGAGGTGACGGGGCCACCACGGCGGCGGACGTCGCCGGCAGGTCCGGCACGGTGGGCAGGCCCGGTGCCTGGGGGACGTCGGGCACCTGCGGGATCCGTGGTGCCGGCAGGTTCGGGAGCCGGGAGGAGGAGACGCCCGGCAGGGACGGTACGGACACCGGCAGCGGCAGGGTCGTTCCCGCGGTGGGTGAGGGCGTCCGGCCGGAGGCACCGGCCGCCGTGGTCGACGCGGTGCGCGTCTCCGGGGAGGGCTCCCGGCCCGTGGCCCCGGTCCGCAGGGGCCGCGCGTCGGCGGACACGGCCGGGCGCGGCACCGGATCGCTTCCGTTCCCGCCTGCGTCGAGCGCGTACGGCAGCACGAATCCGGCCACCACCAGGGTCGCCGCCGTCGAGGTGACCGCGACCGCCTGGGCCTTGCCGCCGCCGCGCAGCCGCCCGCGCCCGAACAGGAACAGCACGAGCCCGAGCGTGCCGGCCAGCGAGGCGCGCAGGGTCCGCCGGGCCCGGGCGAGCAGCGACTCGACGGTCCGGTAGCTGAGTCCCATCCGCACCGCGACCTGGCTCACGTCCAGGTCCTCGGACTTCAGCCGCAGCGCCTCCGCCTGCCGCGCGGGCAGCTCCCCGCTGCGCACGGCGAGCCACTTCGCCTCGGCCCGGTCGCACACCACCTCCTCGACCGGTACCGGGCCCGGCGCGACGAGCGTGGGGCGGCGGCCCACCTCGGCCTCGCGGTGGACCTGCCGGTACCGGTCGACGCACAGCCGCATGGTCACCGTCGTCAGCCAGGCACCCAGCCGCTCGTCGTCGAGGTCCGGGCGTTCCGCGGCCCGCAGCATCGCCTCGTGCACGGCGTCCTCGGCGTCCTCCAGGCTCATCGAGCGGCGCCGGGCCACCTTGAGCAACTGCTCGCGGTGGCTCCACATGCGCTGCCAACGCTCGTCGGCGGCCGCTGTGTTGGCAGGCATGTCCGTCGCCATGAGGGCCCCTTCGCACTCACCCGCCGGTCCTGTGCTCCCGGCGGTGGCGACATTACCGCCGGGTATCCGCGGTTGTGGAGGGGGAGACGCCCATCGTGTTCGAGCTGTTGCCGGTGGTCAGCGGACCTGCGCCGGGCAGCACGCCGCCGGGCAGGGTGAGCGTCGGCCCGGGGACGGGGACCGGCGGCGGCTCGGTCCCCTCGGGGGCGTCGGCCGTACGGGACGGGGCGGGGGACGGCGAGGCAGGGGGTGCCGACGGCGTGCGCGAGGGGGCCGGGCGGCCCGGTTTCCGGTCGTCCGACGGCTTCGGCGCGGGCTTCGGGGCCTTCGGGCGGGACGGCTCAGACCGGTCCCCCGGCTCGGCGGGCGCGTCCGGCACCACCCGGTGTCCCGTCAGGAAGTACGCGTACCAGGCCTTGACCGTGCGCAAGTAGGCGTCCGAGTGGTTGTAGCCGAGGACCGCCCGGTCCAGGTCGGCGGGGTTCGACAGGTCCCGGCCGCCCGCGCACAGGTAGCGGCCGGCGGCGAGCGCCGCGTCGTACACGTTGTCCGGGTCGGCGCGCCCGTCGCCGTTGCCGTCCGCGCCCCAGCGGGCCCAGGTCGAGGGGATGAACTGCATCGGGCCGACCGCGCGGTCGTACACCGCGTCCCCGTCGTACGCGCCGCCGTCGGTGTCCGGTACGACGGCGAAGGCGCCGCCCGTCAGCCGGGGACCGAGGACGGGCGTCACGGTCGTACCGTCCGGGGTCACCCGGCCGCCCCGCGCCTGCCCGGACTCCACCTGGCCGATCGCGGCCAGCAGCTGCCAGCGCAGCCGGCAGCCGGGCGCGGTGCGCGCCAGCTCCTCCTCGGCTCGCCGGTACGCGGCGAACACGGTCGCGGGCAGGGCGCCGCTGCCGCCCGTCACGGCCCGTGCCGAGGTCCGCTCACGGCCGCGCAGCGGGGGCAGATCGGTGCGGTAGGGCGTGTCACCGGAGACGCTGGGTCCCTGCCCGGCGGAGGGTGCCGCCTGCCGCGCGGGCTCCGTGGCCCGCGCCGGCACCGCCCCCGGCGCCTGCGACGCGGTCAGCGCGGCCAGCGCCGCCGCGGCGACCGCCGTACCCCTGGCACCCCTGGCGCCCCTCGCACCCTTCAACGCTCCTTTGAGCTCGCGCGCTGTCACTGCTCAGTCCCCTCCCCGGCTCGATCCGTCATCCGCTCTACGCGGCCGGACGGCCCGTCCGTCGCACGGAGCGGAAGGAGTGGGGAGGAGTGGGAGGAACGGGGGAGAGCAGAGGACCCGGAAGGACTGCCGGAGGATCGACGCCGCGCGCTAGGTTGAGCCCGTGCGATTGAGAGTGGAGTTCACGACCGAGCCCTTCGACCTGGACGAGGCGCCCGCGCACGCGCTGGCGGCCCGCGAGGTGATCGAGGCGGCGGAGCTGGACGCGGTGGACGTCGGTCCCTTCGGCAACACCGCGGAGGGCGGCGCCGACGCGGTGCTGACCGCCGTGGAGGCGCTGCTGCGCAAGTCCCTGGAAGCCGGCGCCACCCGGATCTCGCTGCAGGTCAACGTGATCGGAGCGGGCGAATGACCGGCACCGGTGACGAGCCCTTCATCGCGGCCGTGAAACCGCTGGTCGACGCCATGGGCGGGGAGATGATCCCGCCCGACGAGGCCGGCCCCGAGGACGTCGTCCTCGCCTGGGAGGGCGCCGACGTCGTCGCCGTGCGCCTGCCCCAGCTCGCCGACTCCCTCGACCACATCCTGGCCGCCATGGAGCGCAGGCAGGGCCGGCCGCTGGCCGACCTGGACCGCAAGGCGAAACAGGAGGTCGTACGGGTACTGGAGGCACGCGGCGCCTTCGCCGTGCGGCACGGCGTGGAAACCGTGGCGAGCGCCCTCGGGGTCAGCCGCTTCACCGTCTACAACTACCTCAACCGGGAGAAGGGTGTCTGAGCCGGCGCCACGGGATCCGTAGCGTTGCCGCCGAATTTTCAACAAAGTGTTGACGCGGTGTTTCGGAGGGCGTTAGCTGTTCGCAGCCCGTTCAGCACGAAGGCCGGATCCGGCCACGGAGGCTCCCGTGACTTCGACTTCCACGCCCCCGGGCCTGGCCCGGTTCAACGACCTGGAGGAGCGCGCGGCCCTCGCCGCCCTCCACGAGGCGTGCGCCTCCACCGAGTGGGCCCGGCGACTGCTCGCCGCCCGCCCCTACGCCACCCCCGACGCACTGTACGCCGCCAGCGACGCCGCCATGGCCGAGCTCGGCACCGCGGACCTGGAGGAGGCGATGGCCGGGCACCCGCCGATCGGGCGCCCCAGGCCCGGGGACCCGACCTCCGCCCGCGAACAGCGCGGCATGGCCGGCGCGTCCGAGGACCTCAAGGCCGAGATGCTCGAACTCAACCTGGCCTACCAGCAGAAGTTCGGCCATGTGTTCCTGATCTGCGCCACCGGCCGCACCGGCGAGCAGATGCGCGACGCGGTCAAGGAGCGGATCGGCAACGCGCCGGAGCAGGAGCGGGAGATCGTCCGCACCGAGCTGGGCAAGATCAACCGCATCCGACTGGCCCGACTCGTCGAAGAGGACGCCTGACACCATGAGCACCAGCACCACCGCCTCCGTGTCCACCCACATCCTGGACACCTCGGTCGGCCGCCCCGCCGAGGGCGTCGCCGTCCAGCTCGCCGCCCGCGCCGGCCGGGACGCGCACTGGCAGGCACTCGGCGGCTCCGCGACCGACGCCGACGGCCGGTGCAAGGACCTGCCGGCCCTGCCTGAGGGGACCACACACGTACGGCTCGACTTCGCGGTGGAGCCGTATTTCGAGAAGAAGCAAGCCGATGCGCAGCAGGACGCCCCCGCGAATCGGGACAGCGGACCGGCCGTGTTCTTCCCGGAGGTGGCGATCACGTTCGCCGTCGTGCCGGGCGAGCACTACCACGTACCGCTGCTGCTCAACCCGTTCGGCTACTCCGTTTACCGAGGGAGCTAGCAGAAATGCCCACGATCCTGGGACAGAACCAGTACGGCAAGGCCGAGAACCGAGTCGTAAAGATCACGCGGGACGGCGCCACCCACCACATCAAGGACCTCAACGTCTCCGTCGCCCTGAGCGGCGACATGGACGAGGTCCACTACTCCGGCTCCAACGCCAACGTCCTGCCGACCGACACCACCAAGAACACGGTGTTCGCGTTCGCCAAGGAGTACGGAATCGAGTCCGCCGAGCAGTTCGGCATCCACCTCGCCCGCCACTTCGTCACCTCGCAGGAGCCGATCCACCGCGCCCGGATCCGCATCGAGGAGTACGCCTGGGAGCGGATCGAGACCTCCGACGCCAACTCCAGGTTCATCGGCGCGGACGAGGTCAAGCACTCGTTCGTGAAGAAGGGCCAGGAGACCCGGCTCACCCAGGTCACCTACGACGGTGAGAAGTGGGAGGTCGTCTCCGGTCTGAAGGACCTGACGGTGATGAACTCCACCAACTCGGAGTTCTGGGGCTACGTCAAGGACAAGTACACCACCCTCAAGGAGGCGTACGACCGGATCCTGGCGACCTCCGTCTCCGGCCGCTGGCGGTTCAACTGGACCGACGACGAGCAGAAGATGCCCAACTGGGAGAAGTCCTACGAGCAGGTGAAGAAGCACATGCTCCAGGCCTTCGCCGAGACCTACTCCCTCTCCCTGCAGCAGACGCTGTACCAGATGGGGTCGCGCATCATCAACAACCGCAGCGAGATCGACGAGGTCCGCTTCTCGCTGCCGAACAAGCACCACTTCCTGGTCGACCTGGAGCCCTTCGGGCTCAAGAACGACAACGAGGTCTACTTCGCCGCCGACCGGCCCTACGGCCTGATCGAGGCGACCATCCTCCGGGACGGCTGCGAGCCGAGGATCCCGGTCGACATGACCAACCTCTGACACGGGACGCGTGTCCCCGGACCCGCCCACCGCGCCGGGGACACGCCACACCGGAGGGAGCACCATGGCACAGCCCGCGAAGGGGCCGGCCCACGCCACGCTCGTCTCAGGCCTCAGCGCGGGTTCGCTCGCCGCCGTCCTGCCCGACCTGTTCTTCCACCACCTCGGCACCCGGAGCGGGCAGCCCGCCCCGGCACTCAAATCCTCCCAGGGTCCTGCCGTGCCCTCCTTCGTGGACACGTCCCCGTCCACGGACCGCCACTGAAAGACAAGGAAGCGCCATGGCACCATCGGCAGCCCAGCGCATCGTCATCGAGAACTGTGCGATCGCGACCGTGGACGCGGGCGACACCGAGTACGTCTCCGGACACCTGGTCCTCGCCGGCAACCGCATCGAGTCGGTCGGCGCGGGCCAGGCACCCCAGGGCCTCGACGACGTGGTGCGCCGGATCGACGGACGCGGCCACCTGGCCACGCCCGGCCTGGTCAACACGCACCACCACTTCTACCAGTGGATCACCCGCGGCCTCGCCACCGACCACAACCTCTTCAACTGGCTCGTCGCGCTCTACCCGACCTGGGCGCGCATCGACGAGCAGATGACGTACGCGGCCGCGCAGGGTTCCCTCGCCATGATGGCCCGCGGCGGCGTCACCACCGCCATGGACCACCACTACGTCTTCCCGCACGGCTCCGGTGACCTGTCCGGGTCGATCATCCGGGCCGCCGCCGAGATGGGCGTCCGGTTCACGCTGGCCCGCGGCTCGATGGACCGCAGCGTGAAGGACGGCGGCCTGCCGCCGGACTTCGCCGTGGAGACGCTGGAGGGCGCGCTCGCGGCGACCGAGGAGACCGTCAAGCAGCACCACGACGCCTCCTTCGACGCCATGACCCAGGTGGCCGTGGCCCCCTGCTCCCCGTTCTCGGTGTCGACCGAACTCCTCAGGCAGGGAGCGGAGCTGGCCCGCCGGCTGGGCGTGCGGCTGCACACCCACGGCTCGGAGACCGTGGAGGAGGAGAAGTTCTGCCACGAGCTGTTCGGCATGGGCCCGACCGACTACTTCGAGTCCACGGGCTGGCTCGGTGACGACGTGTGGATGGCGCACTGCGTCCACATGAACGACTCCGACATCGCCGCATTCGCCCGGACCAGGACCGGTGTCGCCCACTGCCCGTCCTCCAACGCCCGCCTCGCGGCCGGCATCGCCCGCGTCCCCGACATGCTGGCCGCCGGCGTCCCGGTCGGCCTCGGCGTCGACGGCACCGCCTCCAACGAGTCCGGCGAACTCCACACCGAGCTGCGCAACGCCCTGCTGATCAACCGGCTCGGCGCACACCGCGAGGCCGCGCTGAACGCCCGTCAGGCGCTCAGGCTCGGCACCTACGGGGGCGCGCAGGTCCTCGGCAGGGCCGACCAGATCGGTTCGCTGGAGCCCGGCAAGCTGGCCGACGTCGTGCTGTGGAAGATGGACACCCTCGCCCACGCCTCGATCGCCGACCCGGTGACCGCGCTGGTCTTCGGTGCGGCGGCGCCGGTCACCGCGTCCTTCGTCAACGGCAGGCAGATCGTGGAGAACGGCCGTCTGCTGACGGTGGACGAGGACGCCATCGCCCGCTCCACCCGCGAGGAGGCCCAGCGCCTCGCCCGGATCAGCGCCCAGTCCTGATCACCACGCACCACCGATGGGCCGGCCCCGCCAAACCCCGGCCCACCGGACCTTCGACGAACCCACCCGCAGCGGGCCACACCGAACCCCTCGGCGGCCCCGGCACCCCGCCGACAAACCTGGCGGTCGCCCCGTATGGACGATCCGCCTATGGCCTCGGCGAGCGGCCTCGCGGTCGGTTTGTCGCCAGCCCCGGGGGTGGCCCCATAAGGGCCTGTCGCCGGAGCACCCGGCGGGTCGGACCCTGGGGCCGTCCTGCCGGACAACACGGCGGTCGCCTGTCGTGGGTGGCCCGCCGGAAGATGTGGCGGTCGCCGGGTACGGGCGGTCCGCCTAAGGCCTGGGCGAGCGGCCTCGCGGTCGGTTTGTCGCCAGCCTCGGCGGTGCCTCACAAGGGCCTGTCGCCGACAGCACCGGGTGGGTCGGATCCTGCGGCCGTCCTGCCGGACAACACGGCGGTCGCCTGTCGTGGGTGGCCCGCCAGAAAACTTGGCGGTCGCCTGCCGCGGGTGGCCCGTCAGCAGACTCGGCGGTCGCCCCGTATGGACGACTCCGCCTAAGGCCTCGGCAAGCGGCCTCGCGGTTGGTTTGCCGGCAGCCCCGGCGGTGGCCCCACAAGGGCCCGTGCCGACAGCACCTGGCGGGTCGGGCCCTGCGGTCGGCCTGCCGGACAACACGGCGGTCGCCTGTCGTGGGTGGCCCGCCAGAAAACTTGGCGGTCGCCTTTCTTGGGTGGCCCGTCAGAAGGCCTGGCGGTCGTCCCATACGGGCGCTCGCCACAGGTTTCGGCAGGTTGGGCCATGAGGCCGGTCTGCCGGAGGACTTGGCAGGTTGCCCTGTACGGGCAGCGTGCCGGAAGCGCGGTGGTCGGCTCCTGTGGCCGGCTCGCCGGAACGCTCCGGTCGGGAGGGACGGCTCCCGGCCGGGGTCCGTGGACCCGAGCGGGGTCCACGGCAGCCGTCTCCGGGGCGCGTGTGGACACACGCGCCCCGGGACGGTCACCGCTCGAACCGCTCAAGCGCCACCCCGTCCCGGTCCCGCACGACCACACGCACCACCTCCAAGAAACCCACGTCGACCCCGCGTCGACGGCGACGTGTTACCCGACCGGAGGAGCCGCCGTGGCCGCCCACCCTGTTGACGAGAAACTCCCCGCCCTCAAAATGGCGACCAGCGGCCTGCAACATGTGGCCGCCATGTACGCGGGAGTCGTCGCCCCACCCCTGATCGTCGGCGCGGCCGTAGGCCTGTCCGGCAAAGACCTCACCTTCCTCACCGGAGCCTGTCTGTTCACCGCCGGGCTCGCCACCTTCCTGCAGACCCTCGGCTTCTGGAAGGTCGGCGCCCGCCTGCCCTTCGTCAACGGCGTGACCTTCGCCGGCGTCGCCCCCATGACGGCGATCGTGGCGTCCGCGAAGGACAAGTCCGACGCCCTGCCGATGATCTTCGGCGCGGTCATCGTCGCCGGTCTGCTCGGCTTCGTCGCCGCGCCCTTCTTCAGCAAGGCCGTCCGCTTCTTCCCGCCCGTCGTCACCGGCTCGGTCATCACGCTGATCGGCGTCTCCCTGCTCCCGGTCGCGTTCAACTGGGCCCAGGGGCCGAACCCCGCGGCGCACGACTACGGCTCGACGACCAACCTCACCCTGGCCGGCATCACCCTGCTCATCGTGCTGCTGCTGCGCCGCTTCACCCGCGGCTTCGTCAAGCAGATCGCGGTCCTGCTCGGCCTGATCATCGGCACGCTCATCGCGATACCCTTCGGCGTCACCGACTTCAGCCCCGTCGCACACTCCGCCGTCGTGGGCTTCCCGACCCCGTTCCACTTCGGCACCCCGACCTTCCACATCGCGGCGATCCTCTCGATGTGCGTGGTGATGGTCGTCTCCATGACGGAGTCCACCGCCGACATGCTCGCGCTCGGGGAGATCGTCGAACGCCCCGCCGACGAGCGGACCATCGCGGCCGGTCTGCGCGCCGACACCCTCGGCTCCGCCCTCAGCCCGCTGTTCAACGGCTTCATGTGCAGCGCCTTCGCCCAGAACATCGGCCTCGTCGCGATGACCAGGATCCGCAGCCGGTTCGTCGTGGCCGTCGGCGGCGGCTTCCTCGTCCTGATGGGCCTGTGCCCGATGGCCGCCTCCCTCATCGCGGTCGTGCCCCGCCCCGTCCTCGGTGGCGCCGGCATCGTCCTGTTCGGCTCGGTCGCCGCGAGCGGCATCCAGACCCTGGTCCGGGCCGGCCTGGAGAAGGACAACAACGTCCTGATCGTCGCCGTCGCCCTCGCGGTCGGCATCGTCCCGATCACCGCGCCGGACTTCTACCACGCCTTCCCCGAGACCGCGAGGATCGTCCTGGACTCCGGCATCTCCACCGGCTGTGTCACGGCCGTCGTCCTCAACCTCCTCTTCAACCACCTAGGCAAGGGCCAGGAGGCCGAGGACGTCACGCACCCGATGGAGGCGGGAGAGGAACTCACCCCCGCCCACTGAACTCCCGTGCGGGGCACGGCGATCGCCGTGCCCCGCACGGGTGTGTGCGGCAGTCTTGGGCCATGAACGAGTCCGGCCGGGTCGAGGCCTTCAGCGACGGCGTGTTCGCCATCGCCATCACCCTGCTCATCCTGGAGATCAAGGTCCCCAAGGCGGGGAACCACGGCGGCCTGTGGCACGCCCTGGGCGCGCAGTGGCCCTCGTACGCCGCCTATGTGGTCAGCTTTCTGGTCATCGGCATCATGTGGGTCAACCACCATCAGGTGTTCAGCTACGTCGCCCGGGTCGACCGCACGCTGATGTTCCTCAACCTTCTGCTGCTGATGGTGGTGGCCGCGGTGCCGTGGCCGACGGCCATGCTCGCGGAGTATCTGCGCGAGGACGCTGCCTCACACGCGGCGGCCGCCGTGTACAGCCTGGTCATGGTCGCCATGGCTCTCGCCTTCCAGGCCCTGTGGTGGCACCTCACCCGCACCGGCCACCTCTTCGACGCGCGCGTGGACACCACGGCGGCCCGGTCGACCCGGGCCCGGTTCGCCCTCGGCTCCCTCGGCTACCCGCTCACGGTGGGCCTGGCCTTCGTCTCGGCCCCGCTCACGCTGGCCGCGCACGGCCTGCTCGCCCTCTACTACGGCTTCAACCAGATCGCGGTACCGACGCGCCCGGACCCGGACCCGGACCCGGACCCGGCCACGCCATGAGGTTCGCCAGCAGCTCCGCCTGCTCGATCGCGTCGTCCAGGGCGTGGTGGGTGTGCCGGCGCCGGGACAGCAGTTCCCGCGGCATCGTGCCCTTGGCCACCGCCCGCAGCGGCAGCCCGGCCTTGGTGGCGTACAGCGTCTTCATGTCCAGGCAGCCGGAGTGCCCGAAGGGACTCTCGCCGGTGAACCGGATCAGGTACCAGTACAGGAACGTCCAGTCGTACGACGCCGGATACCCGCACATCACCGGCTGCGCGCCCGCGCTCACCTCCCCCACCCAGGCGCTGAACTCGGCGAGCGCGACGGCCGGTTCGGCGCCGTGAGCGGTCAACCGGTCCCGGTCCAGGCCGCTCACCGCCAGCGCCTCGGGGACGAATTCGCTGGAGATGGGGCGCAGTTCGCGGTAGAAGGTCCGCTCTTCCGGGTCCGCCGGGGTGAAGCCGTCGGCGTCCTGGGTGCCGGCCACGGCCGCGCCGATGCTCAGCATGGAGTACGGCCCCGGGATCGGCCCGTCGGCCTCGATGTCGACGGAGATGCAGCGGCTGGGCTTGACGCGTCGTGCGGACATGGTCCCGCAGCATGGCAGCCACGGCCGCCGCCGCGCATCCCGTTTCCGGCGCGCGACGGCATACGGGCGGCCGCGCGGATTCAGCCGCGCTGTCCGACCTGGCAGGGCGTGACCGCGGGCAGCCGGCCGGTGACGTACGACCTGGGCGGCACCCCCATCAGGGCACGGAAGTCGGACGTCATGTGCGACTGGTCGAAGTAGCCGGTGGCGGCGGCCAGTTCGGACCAGCGGGCACTCCCGGCCCGGGTGACGACCGTACGGACGCGGTCGATACGGGCGTAGTGCTTGGGGGAGACCCCGACGCCCTCGGCGAACAGGTTCCGCAACTGACGCTCGCTGACGGCCAGTTCCCGGGCGACCTCCCGGACCTGCGCGGGCGCCCGGTCCAGCCGTACGGACAAGGCCGCCACGCCCGCCCGCAGCAGTGCCGTACGGTCCGGATCCACGGCGTCGGACAGCAGTCCGGGCAGCACCTCGGTGAGGTGCGGCAGCGCATCCCGGGGCTCCAGCCGGCGCATCTCGCGCGCCAGCCGGCGCCCCGCCCCGCCCGGCAGCTCGTCCAGCCTCGCGACCCGGCCGACCAGCCCGGCGGCCGGAACACCCAGCAGGGGCCGGGCCGTACCCGGTGCGAGGCGCAGCTCGACACAGGAGATGCGGCTCTTCCCCTCGTGGTAGGAGGCCCGCACCCGCGGCCCGACGGCCAGCACGTCACGCCGCCCGTCCGCCGTCACCCGCAGCACCACCTTGGTCACCGCGTCGGGCAGATGGACGAACGCCTCCTCGGGCGGCTCGGCGAAGGACACGGTCCGCACCCCGGCGAGCCAGGGGCGCAGCACCTCGGGCGTGCTGCGGACCTGCCAGGCGGCGGTGTCGGGCGCGGCGGTGGAGTTCGGCACCCCTCCACGGTAAGCGCCCGGGACCGCCGTCCGGGCCGGCCGGCCGTGCCGGAATTTCCAAGAGACCGGCGCCGCCTGCGGACCACCGTGGACCCCATGATTCTGGTGACGGGTGCCACGGGCACCATCGGGAGTGACGTCGTACGACAGCTGGCCGCGCGCGGTGAGAAGGTGCGCGCCCTGACCCGCGACCCGGCGAAGGCGCGGGTCCCCGCCGGGGTGGAGGTGGTGCGCGGGGACTTCCACGAGCCGGCGTCCCTCGGGGCGGCGCTGGAGGGTGTGACGGCCGCCTTCCTGCTGCGTCCGCCCGGCCCCGACGAGGGCCGGGACGCGGCGCTGGTCGCGGCGGCCGGCGCGGCGGGCGTACGACGGCTGGTCAAGCTCTCCGCCATCGGCACCGGCGACCCGGCGGTCGGCCCCTCCGGGCTCTGGCACCTGGACGGCGAGCGTGCCGTGCGCGACAGCGGCGCCGAGTGGACGGTGCTGCGGCCGTCGTCGTTCGCCTCCAACACGCTGAGCTGGGCGGAGCCGCTGCGGGCGGGGGAGCCGGTGCCCAACATGACCGGGGACGGGGCGTCCGGCGTGATCGATCCGCGCGATGTGGCGGCGGTCGCCGTCCGCGCGCTCGTCGACGCCGGGCACGCGGGGCGGACGTACACCCTGACCGGGCCCGAGGCCATCACCGTCCCCGGCCAGACCGCCGTGCTCGCCGACGTCCTGGGCCGTCCGGTCCCGGTCCGGAACCTGTCGCCGGACCAGACCCGCGAATTCCTGCGCACCGCCTGGGGCTTCGACGAGGAGCGGGCGGACGGCATCCTGGCCGGCGTCGCGTTCGTCCGCGACGGAGGCAACGCGGTGGTCACCGAGGACGTGCCCGAGGTGCTGGGCCGCCCCGCCCGCAGCTTCCGGGAGTGGGCCGAGGACCACAAGGAGGCCTTCGGCGCGGACTGAGGCGCGCCCGGTGTCAGCGGCCCCGCGGCCGCAGCACCGCTCCCGCCAGGACCAGCGCGGCCACCGCGATCCCGGTCGCCACCCGGAACGCCAGCCGGTAGCCCTCCGCCGTGGCCGGGATCAGCTCCGTGCCCCGGTCGAGCAGACCGCCGGTGCGGCTCGCCGCCAGCGTGCTCAGCACCGCCAGGCCCAGTGAACCGCCCACCACCTGCGTGGTGTTGAACAGCCCGGACGCCAGACCCGCGTCCTCCTCCCGCGCCCCGGCCATCGCGAGCCCGGTCAGCGCCGGCATCGCCGCGGCGAACCCGGCGGAGAGCAGCAGCAGCGGCGGCAGCACGTCAACGGCGTAGGAGGCGCCGACCGGTGCGCGGCTCAGCAGGGCCATGCCGGCGACGATCAGCGCCAGGCCGGCCAGCAGCACCCGGTACGCGCCGTACCGGGCGACCGTGCGCGCGGACAGGCCCAGCATCAGCAGACCGATCGCGACCGGCGCCGGAAGGAACGCGGTGCCGGTCGCCAACTCGCCGTACCCCAGCACCCTCTGCAGATACAGCGCGCCGATGAACTGGAAGCCGTACATCGTGGCGATCATCAGCATCTGCACGGCGTTGGCGCCGGTCAGCAGCCGGGAGCGGAACAGGCGGGGCCGCAGCAGCGGGCGGGCCGCCCGCACCTGGCGCAGGGTGAACGCCGCGAACAGCACGAGCGCGAGGACCGCGAGCAGCGCGGTGCCGGCCGGGGTACGGCCACCGGCGCCGACGATGACGTACACCGTGAGCATCAGCCCGGCCGTGACCAGCGCGGCTCCCGGATAGTCGGCGCCCCTGCCGAGCCCGGCGCCGCGCTCCGGCGCGAGCACCCGCGCCGCCGCCAGCCAGGCGAGCACCCCGATGGGGAGGTTGATCAGGAAGATCCAGTGCCAGTTCAGGGCTTGCGTCAGCGCGCCGCCCAGGAAGGTGCCGAGCGCCCCGCCCGCCGCGCCGACCGCGCTGAACGCCGCGATGGCGCGGGCCTGTTCCCGTGGCTCCGGGAAGAGCGCGACCAGCATGCCGAGGACCACCGCCGAGGCCATCGCCCCGCCGGCGCCCTGCAGCGCCCGCGCCGCGATCAGCAGCCCCTGACCCGTGGCCACCCCGGCCAGCACCGAGGCCGCGGTGAAGACGGCCAGCCCGGTGGTGAACATCCGCTTGCGGCCCACCAGGTCGCCGAGCCGGCCCATCAGCAGCAGCAGTCCGCCGAAGGCGATCAGATACGCGTTCACGACCCAGGCGAGCCCCGGACCGCTGAAGCCGAGGTCGCTCTGGATGGCGGGCATGGCCACCGTGACGATGTTGCCGTCGAGGATCGTCATCAGCGTGCCGGTGCACAGCACGGCGAGAGACGTCCAGCGGGAGTACGGTCGTGGGGACGTCACCGGCGTGGGTGACGGGCTGTTCTCGATGACGGCCGACATGGCTACCCCGTTCCTCAAGCTCGCCTTGGTGCACGACTTGTAACGGGGAACATCGTGAGTGACCATGGAGGCCGGCGTAAGGAGGCAGTCCGATGTCCCGAAGGAACACCGGTGTTACCGTCCAGGCAGTGAACGCGCAGGCCTGCCCGGTCCGCGAAGTTCTTGACAGGGTGGCCGGGAAGTGGAGCGTGCAGATCCTCGTCGCCGCCTCGCACGGGCCCATCCGGTTCACCGAACTGGAGCGCGGCATCGAGGGCATCAGCCGCCGGATGCTCACCCTCACCCTGCGCAACCTGGAACGCGACGGCCTGGTGACCCGCACGGTGCATCCGACCGTGCCGCCCAAGGTGGAGTACGAACTCACGCCGGTCGCCCACGAGTTGAACGACACCCTGCAGCGGCTGACCGACTGGGCCGAGCGGAACCGGACGTACATCGCCGGGGCCCGGGCGGCCTACGACGCCGAGCACCGGCCCGAGCTGCTCGACGCCTAGGCCCGCGGGGCCTACAGGCCGAACAGGGCGAGGTCCGTCGTCAGTTCCTTGAACACCTCCCGCGGGTCGGCGACCAGCTTGCGCTCCTTGAGGTCCAGCAGGCCGCCCACCGCGCTGACCTCGGCCGCCAGGGTGCCGTCGGTCTTGCGTATCTCCTGCGCGATCCGGAAGGTCTTGCCGCCGCCCCACTCGAACGCACAGGTGACGTCGACCTCGTCACCGGCGAGCAGTTCGCGCCGGAAACGGAGCGTCGTCTCCAGCGCCACCGGGCCCACGCCCCGGCCCACCAGCCGGGCCTGGCTGATGCCGGCCGCCTGGAGCAGCGACCAGCGGGCGTGCTCCGCGTAGTTGAGGTACACGGACTGGTTGAGGTGTCCCTGGGTGTCGGTCTCGTAGCCGCGGACGGTCACACGGACGGAAAACGGTTCGGCCACTGCTTGCCCTTCTCGCATGCGAATATCCGGTCGCTCGATCTTGGCACGACGCTCACACCCGGCGCGGCGAGGCCAGCAGATAGCGCTCTCTCGTGCGCGGTTCGGTGTACTCGCCGGGCTGCCAGCCCGCGCGCTCCAGCGTGGCCGCGCAGGCCGCCAGGCTGTCCGGGTCCGCCGCGTACACGGCGACCGCCTCCGGCTGGGGGGTCGCCCGCACCCGGTAGCCGTCCGCGCTCCCGCTCGCCGGACGGTGCCCGGCCGCCTCCAGGGCCAGCGCCGCCGCCCGCACCAGATGCGTGCGCTCCCAGCCGCACGGCCGGTCCACCGCGCCGTCGGGGTTGGTCATCCGGCGCAGCTCCAGCAGCCCCTGCCAGGCACTGTGCACCTCACGCAGCCGCGCCGGAGTTTCCGCGGGCGGCTCCTCCTCGCCGCCGACCCGCGCCGCGAACACCCCCGGGCGCGGCGCGGGTTCCGCCGGCTTCGCCTCGGGCACCGCCTCCGGGGGCTCCGCCTCCCGTATGCGATGCCCCGCCGGGGTCAGGAAGTGCTCGTGCGGCGGCCGCGGGTGCCGGAAGGCCAGTCCCCGCTTCACCAGCGCCGCCAGCTGCGCCTCCGTACCGCGCAGCCGCCCGGTCACCGGATCGGCGGCCTCGATCACCCGCCGCTGCGCGGCGGTCGGCGGTCGGCTCACGGCGCGCTCCTTCCGGTCCCCTGCCCCCTCCGGGCCCGCCCGTCGGACGGCCCATTCGCAGAGTACGACCCGGGTCTGACAACGCGGCCGCCGCCCGTGTCCAGGCCCCGAGCCCGTGTCCAGGCCCCGAGCCCGGGGCCTACTCCGGTGGCCGGATGTTCCACCCCGCCACCACCGGCCGCTCGTGCTCCGTGCCCAGCCGGCACAGGGTCCCCGTCGCCAGCTGGAACAGGGCCCCGTGCCGGGGCGGGAGGCCGAGGCGGCGGGCGGTGAGGACGCGGAGGAAGTGGCCGTGGGCGATCAGCACGACGGCGCCGTCGGTGTCGGCGAGGGCGGCGTCGACCTTGCCCAGCATCCGGTCGGCGCGCTCGCCGACCTGCTCCGGGGTCTCGCCCGGATGCTCCGGCGGCCCCGGCGCGACCCCGTCGGTGAACAGGAACCAGCCCGGCCGGCTGCGCTGGATCTCCACGGTGGTGACGCCCTCGTACCCGCCGTAGTCCCATTCGTGCAGGTCGGCGTCGACCCGGGCGTCCGGGATGCCGATGAGCTCGGCGGTCTCCCGGGCCCGCTGCAGGGGGCTGACGAACGCGGCCGCGATCCGGTGCGAGCGGATCAGCGGCACCAGCCGCCGCGCCTCCTCCCGTCCGTGCTCGGTGAGGGGTACGTCGGTCCAGCCGGTGTGCCGTCCGGACCGCGACCACTCGGTCTCACCGTGCCGGACGAGAAAGAGGTCACCCACGTCAGCGCCTTCCCGCCTTCCCGCTCGCCTGTCAGCACCGTGTCACAGGGTGGCGGCCGCCCGCAGGACGGACTCGGCCAGACGGCCGTTCTCCAGGGCGGCCCCCACCCCGGTGGGGAAGGCGAACCGGCGCCGGGTGTAGGCGTACGCGATGCCGTTCGCCGGGTCGGCGAAGCCCAGCGAGCCGGTCGCGCCGCTGTGCCCGAAGGTGCCCGCGCCGAGGAACGGGTAGAGCGCCCGGGTGTACTCGAAGCCGCGCGCGAAGTGGTTCTCGCTGCCGGTGACCAGGTCCGGCCCGCCCGGGGTGCGCAGCGCGCCGAACAGGGCCGCGGTCGCGGGCGTGAGCAGCGGCGGCCGGCCGTCCACGGTGCTGATGGCGGCCGCGAACATCCCGGCGACCCCGCGCGCGTTGCCCACCCCGCCCGAGGACGCCGGCCCGAGCGCCTTCACCCGGGGGTGATTGCCGAAGGCCACCAGGTCGGTCGGCTCCGGCCCGTGCGCGTTGAAGGCGATGCCCCGGATGCTGTCCGGTGCCGCCGCCCGCTCCTTCAGCAGCGCGGCCTCCTCCGGGGTCGGCACCAGCGGCTGCACGTCCACCCAGCGCGGCTCCGCCTCGGCCGGCAGGCCCAGGTAGTAGTCCAGCCCGTACGGCGCCCGGATCCGCTCCTCGTACAGTTCCTGGATGGACCGGCCGGTCGCCCGGCGCACCACCTCGCCGGTGAGGGCACCGATGACGAAGGCGTGGTAGCCCCAGGCGGTACCCGGCTCCCACAGCGGCCTGCGCCCCGCCAGCCGGGCCGCGGTGATCCGGTCGTCGGCCAACTCCTCGACGGTGAAAGGCTGTTCGGCGTCGCTGACGAGTCCGGCCCGGTGCTCCAGCAGCTCGCCCAGCGTCAGCCGGTCCTTGCCGTGGACACCGAACTCGGGCCAGTACACGGCGACTTCGCGGCCCAGGTCGAGCACCCCGTCCTGCACCAGCAGGGCGACGACGAGGTGCGCGGCGCCCTTGGCGATGGAGTACAGGGTCGTCAGCGTCTCCCCGTCGATGCCGTCGCCGCCCCACAGGTCCACCACGCGCCGCCCGTGGCGGTACACCACGAGCTGCGCGCCCGGATCGTCCCGCTCCTCGGCGAGCACCGCCGCGAACTCCTCGCGTACGCCCTCGAATCCCTCCGCGACCGTTCCGTGCACGTCGATCGGCATGCGTCGTTCCCCCTGTCCGCTGATGGCCAACGGAGATCCTCAACGGACGGACGCCGCGGGGCATTCCCCGTCCCCGAACCGCCGGTCAGCGCACGCCCGGTGTGCGTCGCGGCGGCGCATCCGAGGACGGGTCCCGGTTCGCCACCGCGTCGGCGAGGAGGTGCGCGGCGTCGTCGCCGAACGCCGGGGCGTAGCTGATGTAGTCGACGTTCGCGTCGTTGCCGCCGCCGTTGTAGCCGCCGAGGTCGCCGATGACGTGGCCGGTGCGCGCGTCGTCCTTGTAGTCGGTGATCCACGGGCTGCCGGACACGCCGCCGTAGTAGCCGCCGCAGGTCATCGACATCTGCCGGTAGCCGGGGAGCTGCCTGGTGGGCACGGTGCACTTGACGGCGCGGCCGGCGCTGTTGTGCCGGTAGGAGGGGTAGCCGACGACGGTCACGTTCCTGTGCGTGTAGCCGTTCGCGCGGGTGAAGGTCAGACCGCCGCCGACCGCGTCCTGGAGGCTCCGGCCGCGCTGGTCGGCCGAGACCCGGGCGAACGCGGTGTCCAGGTCCGACGCGCGCTTCTTGGTGGTCGTGGACCCCCTGTCGGGGACGTACCGGGGGTCGATGAAGATCCGCTGGACGTGGAAGATGCCGTACGGCTGCCGGTCGGGCCCGGCCCCCTTCACGAACTTGGGGACGAAGACGTAGTCGCCCTTCATGTTCAGCGCGCAGTGGGCCGCCGTGAGGACGATGTCGCGCGCCGGGGTGTCGATCACGCTGCCGGTGCAGTGCCAGGTGGTGCCGCCGGGCCCGTCCGACCCGAAGAAGGTCCCGATCAGCCGGCTCCCGCCGAACATCGTGCCCTGCGGCCGGCCGGCCGCAGCGACCGGCCGCCCCGGCCCGCCCGGCGCCACCCGCGCCGCGTCCAGCGGCCGGGCGTCCGCCATGCGCTGCGCGGTCCAGAACCGCGCGGCCTGCCGGGCCTCCCGCCCGGCGGCCGGATCCGACGGCGAGGGCGCCGCCCCGCACACCATGGCCACGGCCACGGCCACGGCCACGGCCGTCCAACGAATTCGGTACGCCGACAACACTGTTCCCCCCTGATCACGCGGGGGTGATCTTCGCACAGACGTCGGCGGACGGGCCAGGCGACCGGGGCGTTGTCAGCGTCCGGCGGCGTACGAGACGAAGGAGGCCCACTGCCGTGGGCCGACGGTGAGTTGGGGGCCGTGGTGGTGCTTGGAGTCCCGTATGTGGATGGTCCGGGGGGTGGCGGCGACCTCGACGCAGGCGGGACCGTCGTCGGTGCTGTAGCTGCTCTTGAACCACTTCAGTTCGGAGCCGTGTCCGGCCGAGGGCTTCGCGCTCATGTTTCTCCCAGGACTTTCTCGACGAAGGCCAGTGACTCCCGCGGGGGAAGGGCCTGGGCCCGGATGACCCCGTAGCGCAACTCGAGGATCTGGATCTCCTTGGCCTCCGAGATCAGCCGGCTGAAGCGCTGAACCTCGCTGTGCCCCACCGTGGTGCCCTCCTTGAGTCGCAGCAGGTGAAAGGGCCCGCCGAGACCGGCGTTGTCCTCGCGATCAAGAGGCAGCACCTGGATCTCCACGTTCCGCATCCGCCCGACCTCCAACAGCCGTTCGAGCTGTCGGCGCATGACCATTCTGCCCCCGACCCACCTCCGCAGGATCGCCTCATCATGTACGAAGCTGAAGGCGGGGATCATCTGCTTACCGTCGATGATCCGCTGTCGTGCCAGCCGCGCGGCGACGCGCTGTTCCACCTCGTCCTCGGTGAACGCCGGCCGCCGCGAGCCGAACACAGCCCTGAGATACTCCTCCGTCTGCAGGAGCCCGTTGACCACGGAGTTGTCGTAGGCGCAGATCTCGACCGCCTCCGCCTCCAACTTCGCCAGATCCCGTACCTTCTTCGGATACCGGGCCTCCTCCACGTCCTTCTTCAGCCCGGCGATCACCCCGTGGGCGTCGAGCACCTGATCCGCCGCGTCGAGGAACTGCCCCTTCGGTGCCCGCCGCCCCCGCTCCACCGAGGACACCTGCTCCTCGCTGTACCCGATGGCCGTTCCCAACTCGGCCTGGGTGAGCCCCTTCCGCTCGCGGTACATCTTGATGACCTTGCCGACGGTCCGCAGGACGGCCGCCGACTCCTCGTCCTCGGCGTGCCCCGTCGCCTCCACCACCCCGACACCTCCACATGCCGCCCGTGCCCAACTCCTCACCGGCCCGCCGCGTCACGCGTCGCCGCCCGGACAACCCCGGACAGCCACCGGACAGTGACGCTGCGTACCGCCGTGATCGCTGTTCAGCGTAGAGACAGGCGGCCACGCTGAGTGACATGAACGCCGATATTGCCCACTCGACCGCGTCCCACGCCGAGGCGGCGGAACCCGCCGCGGCCGCCCGCCACTTCACCGTCCGGCTCTCGGCCACACCGAGAGGCGCTTGTCTCGCCCGCCGTCTGACGGCCGGGCAACTGGACGCCTGGGGCTGGCCGTACGGCGCGGAGGCGAACGAGACCGCGGTGCTCCTCGTGGCCGAACTCGCCGCGAACGCCGTGCGCCACGGGCGGGTGAGGGGACGCGACTTCCGCCTGAAGCTCAGCCTCTTCCCCGACGGCCCGGCACTCCGCATCGAGGTCACGGATTCCCGCATCGACCGTCACCCGCCCACTCCGGGCACACTCCCGCCGGCCTCTTTCGAGGCGGAGTCCGGCCGGGGGCTCCTGCTCGTCGAGGCCCTGGCCGGTCACTGGGGAACGACGTGCGGGAACCCCTATACCAAGACCGTCTGGTGCGAGGTGGCGATGGGGTGACGACTACTGCCGGTACCCGCCGAGGAACCGCCCGATGCGGCCGATCGCCGCCTCCAGGTCCTCCGCGTGCGGCAGGGTGAGGATGCGGAAGTGGTCGGGGGAGGGCCAGTTGAAGCCGGTGCCCTGGACCACTTGGATCTTCTCGCGCAGGAGCAGGTCGAGGACGAACTTCTCGTCGTCGTGGATCTTGTGCACCGCGGGGTCGATGCGCGGGAACGCGTAGAGCGCGCCCTTGGGCTTCACGCAGGACACGCCGGGGATCTCGTTCAGCTTCTCCCAGGCCATGTTGCGCTGCTCGTACAACCGGCCGCCGGGCAGGGTCAGTTCGCGGATGGACTGGCGGCCGCCCAGCGCGGCCTGGATGGCGTACTGGGCGGGCGCGTTGGCGCACAGACGCATGGAGGCCAGCATGGTCAGGCCCTCCAGATAGTCCTTCGCGTGCTGCCTGGGGCCCGTCACCACCAGCCAGCCGGAGCGGAAGCCCGCCACCCGGTACGTCTTCGACAGGCCGCAGAAGGTGAGGACGACCAGGTCGGGGGCGAGGGCGGCGGCCGAGTGGTGGACCGCGTCGTCGTACAGGATCTGGTCGTAGATCTCGTCCGCGAACACCATCAGGCCGTGCCGGCGGGCGAGGTCGAGGATGCCCTCGACGACCTCCTTCGGGTACACCGCGCCCGTCGGGTTGTTGGGGTTGATGATGACCACGGCCTTCGTGCGGTCCGTGATCTTCGACGCCATGTCGGCCAGGTCCGGGTTCCAGTCGGCCTGTTCGTCGCACAGGTAGTGCACCGCCTTGCCCCCGGCGAGGGTGGTCACGGCGGTCCAGAGCGGAAAGTCCGGTGCGGGGATGAGGATTTCGTCGCCGTCCTCGACCAGGGCCTGTACGGCCATGGAGACCAGCTCCGAGACGCCGTTGCCGAGGAACACGTCGTCGACCCCGACCTCCAGTCCCAGGGTCTGATAGCGCTGGGCGACCGCGCGGCGGGCGGAGAGGATGCCGCGGGAGTCGGTGTAGCCGTGCGCCTGCGGCAGCATCCGGATCATGTCCTGGAGGATCTCCTCCGGCGCCTCGAAGCCGAAGGCCGCGGGGTTGCCGGTGTTCAGGCGCAGCACGCTGTGCCCCGCCTCCTCCAGCGCGTTGGCGTGCTCGATCACCGGGCCGCGGATCTCGTAACAGACCTCGCTGAGCTTGTTCGACTGCCGGAACTCCATGCGCCCCTCCGGAAACTGGTGTTGCTTGGTTTTACCAAGTAGACGCTTGGAAAGTCCAACATCTTGTCTAGACTGCGTCGCATGTCACCACGCCGAAGCTACGACCAGTACTGCTCCGCAGCCCGCGCCCTCGATCTCGTCGGCGACCGCTGGACCCTGCTGATCGTCCGGGAGCTGCTGGCCGGCCCCCGCCGCTACACGGACCTGCACGCGGACCTGCCCGGCGTGAGCACGGACGTACTCGCCTCACGGCTGAAGGACATGGAACGCGACGGCCTCACCACCCGCCGGAAGCTCCCTCCGCCCGGCGCGGCCTTCGTGTACGAACTCACCGGGCGCGGACGCGCGTTGCTCCCGGTGCTCCAGGCACTCGGGCGGTGGGGCGAGCCCGAGCTGGGAGAGCGGCGGCCGACCGACGCGGTCCGCGCCCACTGGTTCGCCCTGCCGCTGCTGCGGGCACTGGAGGGCGAGGGGCTGGTCGAAGTCCGGCTGGAGGAAGGCGACTTCCATCTGCGGGTCGGCGCGGAGGAGGGCTGGGTGTACGGCGACGGCCCCGCGCCCGGCGAGGCCGACGCCTGCCTGACGATGGACGCCGCGACCTGCGAGGCCGTGGCCAGGGGCGAGACGGGCCTGGCGGACGCGGTACGGGACGGACGGGTGACGGTGACCGGCGACGGCATGCTCGCCAAGGCGCTGAAGGAGGCGTAGCAGCGGAAAAAGGAGAAGGCCCGCCGGGAGGCGGGCCTTCGAGCGCCTTGGCTCACGCGTTCGGCGGCACCCGGGACGGCCGTCCCGAACCCCGCGTCAGCGCATACCCGCCGATTCCGGCGAGGGCCGCGAGCACGCCCCCGATCGCGGTCCACACCCACCGGTCGGACCACCAGCCGGAGGACCAGCCGTCGTCGGAGCCGAAGCTGGACAGCACCGCGGTCTTGGAACCGCCCCCGTCGGCCTGCGACTTGACGGCGATGCCGGGCACCAGCGGCTTGCCCAGCGAGCCGTCCACCGCCGCCGCGCCGCCGATGTCCTTGGAGTCGGCGCGGACCTCGACACCGACCGGCTTGCCCAGGTCGGCCGAGCCGAGGTCCACGACCGTCAGCCGGATGTAGTAGGTGCCCGGCAGCGGGTCGTTGGCCCAGGGCTCCGACCAGCCGCGCACGGTCCGCAGGACACAGGCCAGTTCGACGGAGGACGCGCCCTGCCCGGCCGTACGGCTCGCCGCGCCGTACTGGCAGGCCTGCCGGCGCCGCAGTCCGTCGTACACGTCGATCTGCCAGGTCTGCGCCCCGTGCGTGGCGGGCAGCTTCACCGTCGCCTTGACGGTGGGCCGCTGCCCGGTGTCCGCGGGGAACGACCAGTACAGGTAGTCACCCGTCGAACCGGACGCCGTGGCCTGCTGCCCCTGCTCGATCTCCGTCGCCGTACGGAACGACGTGCCCGCCTGGGTGGGTGCCGTGCCGTCGGCGGAGGCACCGGGAGACGGGGAGGAGTCGGCCGCGGCCGGTCCGGCGGCCAGCCCGAGTGCCAGCAGCGCGGCACCCAGCACACGTGTGATCCGCATCAGTTCGTCCTCCAGACCGAGACCCGCCAGCGCGACAGCCAGCCCCACAGCAGACCGGCGACGAAGCCGGCCAGCACCAGGGCGCCCAGCAGCCACCAGCCGCGCCCGAGACCGAAGGAGGCCACGTCGTGGTGGTCCGACGGCCCGTCCACGACATCGACCGTCAGCTCCAGCGGCAGACCCGGCGTGGTCTTCACGCCCGCCGCCGCCGAGAAGGAGTTGGTGACCTGAAGGCACACCGTCTCCGCCGTCGCCGTGTCGTCGTCGGTCTCCGGCTTCGGGTAGCGCAGACCCGTGGAGATGACGTCCGTACGGCCGTCGCCGGCGGCCTCGCCGCGCACGATCTCCCGTCCGTGCACGGTCACCGCCCGCAGCAGCACCCCGTAGTCCGGGTTCACGGCGCGGTCGTCGGCCACGCTCACCGAGGCGCGCAGCTCCTTGCCCGGGTCGACGTCGACCTTGTACCAGCGCTGCTGCCCGAACTCCTCGCGGTCCGTGAAGAGCCCGGACTTCAGCGTCGGCGCCTGCGCGCACTGCGCGGCACCCTCCGTGGCCACCGGCGTCACCACCGGATCCGCCGCCCGGTCGACCAACTGGCCCACCCGGTCCGACAGTTCCTCCTTGTGCCGCACGTCGGTGTAGGTGCCGCCGGTGGCGTCCGCGATGCAGCTGAGCTGGTCGCGGGTCTTGGCGTCCGGCACCAGGCCGAGCGTGTCGATGGTCAGGCCGATGCCCTTGGCGGCTATCTCGCGGGCCACCTGGCACGGGTCGAGCGGCTGGCAGGTGTCCTCGCCGTCGCTGATCAGGACGATACGGCGGGTGCCGGTACCGCCGTTCAGGTCGTCCGCCGCCTTCAGCAGCGCGGGGCCGATCGGCGTCCAGCCGGTGGGCTGCAGCGTGGCCACCGCCGTCTTCGCGTCGGTCCGGTTCAGCGGGCCGACCGGGTAGAGCTGCGCGGTGTCCTTGCAGCCCTCCTTGCGGTCGTCGCCCCGGTAGTTGGCACCCAGCGTGCGGATGCCGAGCCGGACCTCCTGCGGGGTCGCGTCCAGCACCTCGTTGAACGCCTGCTTCGCCGCGGCCATCCGCGAGCCGCCGTCGATGTCCCGCGCCCGCATCGAACCGCTGACGTCCAGCACCAGTTCGACCTTGGGAGCGGCCTGTTCCGTCTCATCGGCGACGGCCCCGCCGGGGAACGCGATCCCGGCCGCCAGGGCGGCGAGCAGAGCACAGACGCCCGCCGCCAGCCGTTGTCTTGTGATCATCGCCGGATCTTATTGATCAGACGGGTCGTGCTCCAAAACGAGGGGGTTGGGCAGGGCGGTCCACTGGTCGCCCGGGGTCCGCGGAGACAGCCGCATCAGGGTCAACGCCTTCGCCGGCAGCGGCCCTTCGCGCAGGGCGCGCAGGTCGGGGGTGTCCGGCAGGTCCGGTACGGCGGACGCCAGCGCCGTGCCCAGCGCAGGGCCCGAACCCGCCGTACCGGCCAGGGCGCCCGCCACCAGCGAGCCGAACAGCTTGCGGCGCAGGGCCGTTTCGTCGTCGGTGATCAGCCGGCCGGCGAGCGGTGGCGGGGTGATGCCGTGCCGCATCAGGCGGGCCGGGCTGATCCGGATGTCGGCCAGGTCGCGGTAGACCAGCCGCAGCGGGGTGCCGTCCGCCGACAGGATCACCAGCAGGTTCTGGCCGTGCGCCTCCAGGGCCACGCCGAGGTCGAGCAGGCGCAGTCCCACGGTCAGCGCCAGCCGGGCGAACGCGGCCAGCCAGGCGGGGGAGCCGGGCAGGTCGGTCGTGGCGAGCGCGGCCACGGGGACGACCCGCTCGCCCGGACCGGCGTACACCTCGGGCGACTCCCGCAGCAGCGCGGCCAGGTCGGGGGAGTGGGCGGAGACCGCGGCCGGCGTGCGGGTGACGTGCAGCAGTCCCCCGGTGCGCGCCGCCAGCTCCTCGCCGAGGGCGGACAGGGGCGCGGCGGCCCGGACCGAGTAGGGGGAGATGTCCCGCACGGACGACGTCAGCCGGGCGCTGAGCGCGGTCTTCACATGCGGGCCGTCCGGCAGCGCGAGGGTACGCAGGGAGAGCAGCGGGCGGGCCGGGCGCCAGGGGGCGTACGGCTGCTTCAGCACATGGTCCGCCTGCCACGGGTGCACCGGCAGCAGCAGCCGCTCGCCGTCCCGCAGCTCCCGCGGCCAGTCGCCGGTCACCAGGCACCCGTCCGCCGGCACCGGCACCGTTCCCAGCTCCACCACCGGCCGGTGCTCCGGGCCGTACGCCAGCTGGTCCGCCACCGAGAAACCGGGCCGGGACCGGCAGCCCGGATGGTACGGATGCCCGTCGGTCACCCGCTGCTCCCACTCCCAGTCCCGGTCCGGCCACTCCTTCGGGTGATCCGCGTCGGCCCGCGACAGGGCCAACGAGGCGACGCTGTCCGCCAGTTCGGCCGCGAACGCGGCACCGTGCGGCACCCCGAGGGCGGTCATCAGCGCGGCCGGATCCACCTGGCGCTCCCGGTCCAGGCGGACCCCGGTGACGTACGCGCTCGTGGCGTACGGGTCCGCGTGCGGCCCGTACAGCGTCCGTCCGTCGGCCAGCCGCAGCGCCAGGCTGTGCGCGCCCGGCACCCGGCCCGTGACCCAAGGCAGCGGCTCATGGGCCAGCGCCCGCCACAGCCGGGTCAGCACCGCGGCGCGGGCCCCCGGCAGCTCCGCCGTGAACCGGGGCAGCAGTCCGGGCCGGACGGCGGCCAGCTCCTCGGCGACCTGGGCCTCGGTGGTGGGTGGACGGTGCACGGTCGGCTCCTCGGGTACACGGGGCACAGAGGACGATTGTCGGCGACGACAGACATACTGATCGCGACCACCCCGGACGAAACGAATGGATCGCGTGGACTCCTCGCCCTCCTCCGGAGCACCCCCCATCGGTTCCGTCGGCCCCCTGGCCGACTCCTACGCGGCCGCGCCCCTGCTCAACTGCCTGCTGCGCGAGGTGGCCGAGCCGCTCGGCCACCCCGGTGACCCGCGGGTCCACCGGCTGCCCAGCGGGCGGCTGCTGCGCGTGCGGGCCGGCCGGCGCCCCGCCGACCCCGAGGTGCGCGCGGCCGGGGCCTGGCACCGCGTCGGCCACTCCGAGCTGGTCAAACTGGTCGCCGAGGAGCTGCGCCGGCACACCGGGCTGGCGGGCGGCGACCTGCCCGCCGAGATGGTCGACAGCCGGGACGCGGTCGCGGCCCTGCTCACCGCCCGCGCCCGGGCCACGGCGCCCGCGGACCCGTATCTGCGCTCCGAGCAGTCCCTGATCACCGGCCACCCGTACCACCCGGCGCCCAAGGCGCGCGGCGGCGGCCCGGTCGCCTCCTGGCTGCCCTACGCCCCCGAGGCGCACGCCCGCTTCCCGCTGGTGCTGCTCGGCGTCCGCGAGGACCAGGTCGCCGAGGAGGGCGACACGAGCGCCCTGGACGCGCTCGGCCCGGTCCCGCCCGGCTACCAGCTGCTGCCGGCCCACCCCTGGCAACTGGACCTGATCGGCCGCGAGCTGGCGGAGGCCTTCGCCGACGGGCGCCTGCTCCGTCTCGGCACGACCGCCTTCGACACCTGGCCGACGGCGGCGATCCGCACGGTGTACGAGCCCCGGCGTGACCTGTTCCTGAAGTTCAGCGTGGACGTCCGCATCACCAACGACATCCGCCGCCTGTGGCGCCACGACCTGCGAAAGCTGCGCCGTACCGACACGGCCGCCCGGCACGCCTTCGCGGCGATGGGCCCGCCCGCGGCCTGGCTGAGCGACCGCGGCTACCGCACGGCCGCGTTCGCCTTCGAGGAACTCGCCGTCCTGGTCCGCGACGGCCTGCGCGGCCATCTGCTGCCGGGCGCCACCCCGCTGCTCGCCGCCGGCCTCGCCGAGGGCTTCGACGGCAGCCCGCTGGCCACGGCGGCCGACCCGGCGGCCTGGTGGGAGGCCTATCTGCGCCAGGTCGTGCCGCCCGCTGTCACGGCCTTCGACGACCACGGGGTCGTCCTGGAGGCCCATCTGCAGAACACCCTCGTCGCCGTGGACGCGGCCGGCACGCCCGTCCAGGTGCTGTACCGGGACGCCGAGGGAGCCAAGCTGCTGCCGGACGTGACCCGGGCGGCGGGCTGGGAGCGGCTGGTGTACTGCCTGGTCGTCAACCACCTCACCGAGATCGCCGCCGCCCTCGCCGAACACCATCCCGGGTTCGACCCCTGGCCCGCCGCCCGCCGTGAACTCGCCCGGCACGAGCTGCCCGAGATCCCCGCCCTGCTCACCTCGCCCACGCTGCCCGGCAAGACCAACCTGCTGCTGCGCTGGACCGGCGCGGACGGTGCGGACGCCCGCTACCTGCCGCTGCCGAACCCGCTGGCGGGCGGCTGACCCGGGCTCAGCGGGCGGTGCCGAAGTCCTGGGTCCAGTAGCTGCCCGGCTGGGCGAGACCGACGCCGATCTCCTTGTACGAGCAGTTCAGGATGTTGGCCCGGTGCCCGGGGCTGTTCATCCAGCCCGTCATGACCTGCTCCGGGGTGGAGTACCCGTAGGCGACGTTCTCGCCGTAGGCGCTCCAGGTGTAGCCGGCCCGCGTGATGCGGTCACCGGGGGACGATCCGTCGGATCCGGTGTGCGACATGTTCTGGTGGGCCGCCATGTCCGCGCTGTGGGCCTGCGCCGCCTTCGTCAGCTTCGCGTTGACGGTCAGGGGATGGCACCCCACCTTGGCGCGCTCGGCGTTCACGAGCTGCACCACGCGCGCGGTGGCCCCGGACGCGGTGGCCGTGGGCGTGGGGGTGGGCGTGGGCGTGGGCTTGGCGGTGCTGGGAGCGGTGGTCGTCCGGGGCTTGGGGGCCGTGGTGGGCTTCGCGCTCGCGCTGGTGCTCGGGTGCGCGGTGGGCCGGTGCGTGGGCGACGCGGTGGCCCGCGGGGTGCCGGTGTGGTGGTGGGCGTTGCGGTGGTGATGGTGGTGATGCCGGTGGCCGTGGTGCTCCGGCTGCCGGGGCGTGGTCGTCGCGGCGACGTCCGCCCGGTTCTGGTCGCCGTACGGCCAGTCGGAACAGGCCAGGGCGACGGACGGCACGCCCACGACTCCCATGGCGACGGCGGCGACGACTATGCGCCGGTAGTGCTGCGTCTTGCGGTGCTTGGCCATTCCCTCAACCTCGCTCGGTGATCGCCGGGCGCTCATTTTCAGGAGGGCTTCACAAGGAGCGCAAAGGCCGCTTCTACTACTGCGGGTCGTAGGGGTTGATGCCTCTTGTCAGGCGGCCACGGAGATGCCGAGTTCGCTTACGCGACGTTTGCAGGAGCCTGGCGTTGTGTCAGGAGAGGTCCGATGGCGGTGTATACGGTCACGCATCGAGCCGGGGCGGCGCAGTGGCCCGATGGGTGGTTCCTGTCGGCGGCAAGCCGGACAAATCCCATTTGTCATCGGGGTCGCGCCTACTATGCAGGACGCCTAGTTGCCGAGTGCGCTGTGATGGATGTCACGCCGCCGGGCCTCCGGCGGGGGTGTCCCGCCGGAGGCGCGGTGGTCAGCAGTCGGGGATGACGGTGCCGTTGTTGTCCTTGGCCTCGTCGTTGCCCCAGCGGGTGAGGTAGTAGGCGGAGACGTACTGGTTCGCCGGTCCGGTGTCGGGGTCGGTCTTCAACCACCAGTGGTTGTAGCTGGTGGCGTTGCCGATCTGACGGCCCCACACCTTGCAGTAGACGTAGTTGGTGCCCTGGTAGAGGGTGCCGGTCTGGGTGGTGCTGGTCTCCGACGCGTACACCGGGGCGTTGGCGAAGGTGTCCACCCAGTACTTGACGGGCGGCGGGGGCACGCTGCCTCCGCCGTCGACGTCGAGGCAGTCGCCGTCGATGTTGACGGTGACACCGCCCCAGGTCTCGTTGGTGCCGCCGAAGTACTGGTGGATGCGCTGGTGGTCGGCCCAGTCGGCGGCGGGCACGTACCGAAGGGCCGGGCAGCGCCGAGGGGCGGCTTCCAGGCGCTGCGGCAGACCCGCGCCTGGATCATGCTGGAGGCAGGGACAGTCCTCCCCGGTTGTCACGCTTGGTCACTATGCTCATGTCTTGCCGGAGGCCGGAAGCAGGGCGGCGCGTCTGATCGGGGAGGTTTCCCCGGACCGAACCGCGTCGGAGCCGGCCGTGGAATGTGAGACAAGCGACCGTGGGGGCCTTGGAAAATGCTGAGAGAGGTCACCGCGACCCGCTACATCGCCCCCCTGCACTCCGGCGGCTCCGTGCCCGGGATCGTGGAGGCCGACGACGACGGCACCTACGTCGTGAAGTTCACCGCTTCGGCGCAGGGGCACAAGGCGCTGGTCGCCGAGGTGATCGTCGGAGAGCTCGCCCGTGCGCTCGGCCTGCGCTTCCCCGAACTGGTCCTCGTCCACTTCGACCCCGCGATCGCCGCCGGCGAGCCGCACCAGGAGGTGCGGGAGCTGCACGGCGCGAGCGCGGGCGTGAACCTCGGCATGGACCATCTGCCGGGCGCCCGGGACTTCACCCCGGAGATCGCCAAGGTCTTCCCCGTGGACCCGCTGGAGGCGGGCCGGATCGTCTGGCTGGACGCGCTCACCGTCAACGTCGACCGTACGGTCCACAGCTCCAACCTGATGGTCTGGCCCACGCTCGGCACCGTGCCGCCCCGCCTGTGGCTGATCGACCACGGCGCCGCCCTGGTCTTCCACCACCGCTGGGACACCACGACACCGGGCAAGAGGTACGACTTCCGCCATCACGCCCTCGGCCACTACGGCCCCGACGTCCGCGCCGCCGACGCCGCACTCGCCCCGAAGGTGACCGAGGACCTGCTGCGCGGGATCGTCGCCGAGGTGCCGGACGCGTGGCTCGCCGAGGACGCCGGCTTCGCGAGCCCGGACGACGTCCGCGCCGCCTACGTCGACTACCTCATGGCCCGCGTGCGCCTGTCGCACGAGTGGCTGCCCACCGACTTCCCGAGCCGCGAGCAGCTCGCGGCCGAGGAGGCCGCCCGCGCGGCGAAGACCCAGGCGGGCCGCCCGGACTGGCTCAAACGCGTCCCCGACCTGCACGGCAAGCCGGCGGCGGAACAGGACTGGTCGGCACACCTGGGATGAGGCACATCGGATGAGCCATCGCGTACAGATCGAGTACTGCACACAGTGCCGCTGGCTGCCCCGCGCGGCCTGGCTGGCGCAGGAACTGCTCACCACCTTCGAGGCGGAGCTGACCGAGCTGGCGCTCAGGCCCGGCACCGGGGGCGTCTTCGTGGTCCGGGTGGACGGCGAGGTGGTGTGGGACCGCAAGGAGCAGGGCTTCCCGGAGCCCACGGCGGTCAAGCGCCTCGTACGCGACCGAGTGGCCCCGGGGAAGCCCCTGGGCCACTCGGAGGGATCCTCGTGAGCGTCAGCCCTTGAGCTGCTCGTACGCCGGCAGGGTGAGGAAGTCGGCGTAGTTCTCGTCCAGGGAGACCTTCAGCAGCAGGTCGTGGGCCTCCTGCCAGTGGCCGGCGGCGAAGGCCTGCTCGCCGATCTCCTGGCGGATGGCGGACAGTTCCTCGGCGGCGATCTTGCGGGCCAGCTCGGGCGTGGCCCTGTCGCCGTTCTCGAACTCGACGCCGGCGTTGATCCACTGCCAGATCTGGGAACGGGAGATCTCGGCGGTGGCCGCGTCCTCCATCAGGTTGAAGATGGCGACCGCGCCGAGCCCGCGCAGCCAGGCCTCGATGTACCGGATGCCGACCTGGACGGCGTTGACGAGGCCCTGGTACGTCGGCTTCGCCTCCAGCGAGTCGATCGCGATCAGGTCGGCCGCCTCGACGTGGACGTCCTCGCGCAGCCGGTCCTTCTGGTTCGGCTTGTCGCCGAGGACCCGGTCGAAGGACTCCATGGCGATCGGGACCAGGTCGGGGTGGGCGACCCAGGAGCCGTCGAAACCGTCGTTCGCCTCGCGGTCCTTGTCGGCGCGGACCTTCTCGAAGGCCACCTTGTTGACCTCGGCGTCGCGACGGGACGGGATGAACGCGGCCATGCCGCCGATCGCGTGCGCCCCGCGCTTGTGACAGGTGCGGACGAGGAGTTCGGTGTACGCCCGCATGAACGGGGCGGTCATCGTGACCGCGTTGCGGTCCGGCAGGACGAACCTCGGGCCGACGTCACGGAAGTTCTTCACGATGGAGAACAGGTAGTCCCAGCGGCCCGCGTTCAACCCCGAGGCGTGGTCGCGCAGTTCGTAGAGGATCTCCTCCATCTCGTACGCGGCCGTGATCGTCTCGATCAGGACGGTGGCGCGGATGGTGCCCTGCGGGATGCCGACGTAGTCCTGCGCGAAGACGAACACGTCGTTCCACAGGCGGGCTTCGAGGTGCGACTCGGTCTTCGGCAGGTAGAAGTACGGCCCCTTGCCGAGGTCCAGCAGCCGCTGGGCGTTGTGGAAGAAGTACAGGCCGAAGTCGACGAAGGCGCCCGGGACCGGCGTCCCGTCGGCGTCGACCAGGTGACGCTCGTTCAGGTGCCAGCCTCGCGGGCGCATGACGACCGTCGCCAGCTCCTCGTTCGGGCGCAGGGCGTAGGACTTGCCCGAGCCCGGGTCGGTGAAGTCGATGTTCCGGGTGTAGGCGTCGATCAGGTTGACCTGGCCGACGACGACGTTCTCCCAGGTGGGCGCGGAGGCGTCCTCGAAGTCGGCGAGCCAGACCTTCGCGCCCGAGTTGAGCGCGTTGATGGTCATCTTGCGGTCGGTGGGGCCGGTGATCTCGACGCGCCGGTCGTTCAGCGCGGCCGGGGCCGGGGCGACCTTCCAGGAGTCGTCCGCGCGGATCGCGGCCGTCTCGGGCAGGAAGTCGAGCGTGGAGGTGCGGGCGATCTCGGCGCGGCGCTCGGCCCGGCGGGCGAGGAGTTCGTCACGGCGCGGGGTGAACCGCCGGTGCAGCTCCGCCACGAAGGCGAGCGCCGCGTCCGTGAGGACCTCTTCCTGCCGGGGCAGGGGCTCGGCGTCGACGATGGCCAGCGGGGACGGCGCTGGTGCGGACATGAGCTGTCACTTCCTTCAGCGGTGGCACCGGGTGCCTAGTGGCACGAACAGGGCGATCGGCGCCAACTGTGCGGGCAGGCGCTTCTGATCAGTGGATAGTAGTTTCCTCATCGTGGAACTTCAATGGTTTGTTGATGTCGAGATTCTCCGGGTCGAGGCAAGGTGGCGCCCAGTGCCACCCTCTTCACTCAAGGTGGCGCAGGTCCGCCTCGGTGTCGATGTCGTACGGCTCGGCCACGTCCGCGCACTCCACGAGCCGGATCCGCCCGGCGTTCTCCTTCAGGTACTCCCGGGCCCCGCGGTCCCCGGCGGCGGTCGCCGCGATGCCGGGCCAGTGGGCAGCGCCGAAGAGCACCGGATGCCCGCGCGTGCCGTCGTAGGCGGCCGAGACCAGCGATTTCTCGTCCTCGAAGGCGCCGAGCACCCGTGCCACGGCCGCCGGCCCGATGCCCGGCTGGTCGACGAGGCTCACCAGGGCCGCGCGCACCCCCGTACCGGTCAGCGAGGCCAGTCCGGCCCGCAGCGACGAACCCATCCCCTCGGCCCAGTCGGAGTTGTCCACGAGCACGCATCCGCTCAGATCGGCCCGCCGGCGGACCTCGTCCGCCCGCGCTCCCAGCACGACGTGGATCCGGCCGCACCCGGCCACGCGCAGCACCTCGGCCGCGTGCTCGACCAGGAGGCGCCCCCGGTGCTCCAGCAGCGCCTTGGGCCGCCCGCCGAGCCGTCTGCCCCCGCCGGCGGCGAGCAGCAGCCCGGCGACGTCCTCGCGTCGGTTCTCCGTCATGCGTCCTGCATACCCGACGGGGAAGGCGGCGGCCGGTTTCCTTGGGCTGAATTTCGGTCCGCGCGGTGGCGCTCCCGGACGCGGTGGCGTTTACTGACCCGCGCACGAGGGCGTGTGAGGGGGAGGGCTGTGTTGCAGAGCTTGGGGCAGAGGCCAGTGACCGGCAGCGACGAGGATCCGAGAGTGGCGGAACTGCGGATCGCGGTGTCCCGGCTGCGTCGCGAACTCGCCGCGCTCCCCTCCGAGTTCCCCGACCGCGCCATAGCCGAGGACGAACTGGCGACGCTGGCGGCGATGGCCTCCGGCGGCTCACCGGAGATCCCGCGCCTGCGCAGCTCCCTGTTACTGATCGCCGGTGCCATCGGCTCGGTGAGCGCCCTGGCCAGGGGGCTGGGCGAGGTACGGCAGGCGGTGGATCTGTTCGGGGAGTCGCCGAGAGCTTGACAGCGGGGCGGGCCGACTTACGCAGGGGCGCGGGGCTGTATCGATATGCGGCTCCGCCGCGTGGGCGCGATCAACCACGAAGCACCCGCACCCGCAAACGATCAGGTCTGCCCGAGCTCTCAGGCGCCCGAACTGGCCAAGGCCTGAGACAGCTCAAGGGCGACCTGCTGCAGCACCGGCACGATCTTCTCGGTAGCTGCTTCCGTGACCCGCCCGGCCGGCCCCGAGATGGAGATCGCCGCAGCCGTCGGAGACTCCGGCACGGACACCGCCAGGCACCGCACCCCTATCTCCTGCTCGTTGTCGTCGACGGCGTACCCCAGCCGCCGTACGTCCTCCAGCGCGGCGAGGAACCCCTCGGGTGTGGTGATGGTCTTCTCGGTGGCCGCGGGCATCCCGGTGCGAGACAGCAGTGCCCGGACCTCGTCATCGGGAACGCCGGCCAGCAGCGCCTTGCCCACGCCGGTGGAGTGCGGAAGGACCCGTCGGCCCACCTCGGTGAACATCCGCATCGAGTGCTTCGACGGCACCTGGGCCACGTACACGATCTCGTCGCCGTCCAGCAGCGCCATGTTCGCGGTCTCGCCGGTCTCCTCGACCAGCCGCGCGAGATACGGCCGCGCCCATGTGCCGAGCAGCCGGGACGCCGACTCGCCGAGCCGGATGAGCCGGGGGCCGAGTGCGTAGCGCCGGTTCGGCTGCTGGCGGACGTATCCGCAGGCGACCAGGGTCCGCATCAGCCGGTGGATGGTCGGCAGCGGCAGCCCGCTGGTCGCGGACAGCTCGCTCAGGCCGACCTCGCCGCCCGCGTCCGCCATCCGCTCGAGCAGGTCGAAGGCGCGCTCCAGGGACTGGACCCCGCCCGCGGCGGAGGGCTTGGCGGAGTCGGTGGTGCTGGCGCTGGACGTCGGCACGGCGCGTTCCTTTCGGATGGCAGGAGGTGAGAAGCCTACCCGGCAGCCGGTTGACTCCCTGCTTGTACGTAGCTACGTTCTGCTTGCTGGAATTGTAATTCCGCTTTGTGGAAACGTCCAGAGTGGATGCGGGTCGGCCGCTGTTCAGAAGTGTGCCTCTTGACGGCGGAGAAGCGGGAGTGAAGACTCCTTCAACAGAACGTTGAAATCCGTTACGTGGATGTACATCCCGTTCCCGGGGCGTAAAACGGCGGTACAGAGAGGGGTCCGGGTGTCCGACGCTGAACTGGTCCTGCGCTCGACGCGCGTCATCACTCCGGAGGGGACGCGGGCCGCCACGGTCACCGTGTCCGCCGGGAGGATCACGGCCGTCCTGCCGTACGACGCGGAGGTCCCGGCCGGCGCGCGGCTGGAGGACTTCGGCGACCATGTGCTGCTGCCCGGCCTGGTCGACACCCACGTGCACGTCAACGACCCGGGCCGCACCGAGTGGGAGGGCTTCTGGACCGCCACCCGCGCTGCGGCGGCCGGCGGCATCACCACGCTGGTCGACATGCCGCTCAACTCCCTCCCGCCGACCGCGACCGTCGACAACCTGCGGCTGAAGCGGGAGGTGGCCGCCGACAAGGCGCACATCGACGTCGGCTTCTGGGGCGGCGCCCTGCCCGACAACGTCAAGGACCTGCGCCCGCTGCACGACGCCGGCGTCTTCGGCTTCAAGGCGTTCCTGTCCCCGTCCGGTGTGGACGAGTTCCCGCATCTCGACCAGGACCAGCTGGCCCAGTCCCTGGCGGAGATCGCCGGCTTCGACGGCCTGCTGATCGTGCACGCCGAGGACCCGCACCACCTCGCCGCCGCACCCCAGCACGGCGGCCCCAGGTACGCCGACTTCCTCGCCTCCCGCCCGCGCGACGCCGAGGACACGGCCATCGCGAACCTCGTCGCGCAGGCCCGCCGCCTCCACGCGCGCGTGCACGTGCTGCACCTGTCGTCCAGCGACGCGCTGCCGCTGATCCGCGCCGCCCGTGCCGAGGGCGTCCGGATCACCGTGGAGACCTGCCCGCACTACCTCACTCTCACCGCCGAGGAAGTCCCGGACGGCGCCAGCGAGTTCAAGTGCTGCCCGCCCATCCGCGAGGCCGCCAACCAGGACCTGCTGTGGGAGGCGCTGGCCGACGGCACCATCGACTGCGTGGTCACCGACCACTCGCCCTCCACCGCCGACCTGAAGACCGACGACTTCGCCACCGCCTGGGGCGGCATCTCCGGCCTCCAGCTCAGCCTGTCCGCCGTGTGGACCGAGGCACGCGCGCGTGGGTACGGCCTTCAGGACGTGGTGCGCTGGATGTCCACCCGGACCGCGTCCCTCGTGGGCCTCGGGCAGAAGGGCGCCATCGAGGCCGGCCGCGACGCCGACTTCGCGGTCCTCGCCCCCGACGAGACCTTCACCGTCGACCCGGCCGGTCTCCAGCACCGCAACCGGGTCACCGCGTACGCCGGCAAGACCCTGTACGGCGTCGTGAAGTCCACCTGGCTGCGCGGCGAACGCATCGTCGCCGACGGCGAGTTCACCGAGCCGAAGGGCACGCTGCTCGCCCGCCCCCGGTAAGCCACCCTCCGCACCGGCCGACTCCCGAAAGGAACCCCTGATCACCGTGACGGCGCTGCATCAATCTTCTTCGGCTCGCTTCACCGGCGACGCGAACCCCTACGGAGGCGGCGACCCGTACGCGGACTACCGCACCGCCGACTTCCCCTTCACCCGGTACGCCAACCTCGCCGACCGGCAGCTCGGCGCCGGTGTCATCGCCGCCAACGACGAGTTCTTCGCCCAGCGGGAGAACCTGCTGGTGCCCGAGCCGGCCGAGTTCGACCCCGAGCACTTCGGGCACAAGGGCAAGATCATGGACGGCTGGGAGACCCGCCGCCGGCGCGGCGTCTCCGCCGAGCACCCGTGGCCGACCGCCGAGGACCACGACTGGGCGCTGGTCCGCCTCGGCGCGCCCGGGGTGATCCGCGGGATCGTCGTCGACACCGCCCACTTCCGCGGCAACTACCCGCAGGCGGTCTCGATCGAGGGTGCGTCCGTACCCGGCTCGCCGTCCCCGGAGGAGCTGCTGGGCGAGGACGTGAAGTGGACGACGATCGTCCCGCGCACCGCCGTCGGCGGCCACGCGGCCAACGGCTTCGAGGTCACCGCCGAGCAGCGCTTCACCCACCTGCGGGTCAACCAGCACCCCGACGGCGGCATCGCGCGCCTGCGCGTGTACGGCGAGGTCGTCCCGGACCCCGAGTGGCTCTCGGTCCTCGGCACCTTCGACGTGGTCGCCCTGGAGAACGGCGGCCGGGTCGAGGACGCCTCCGACCTCTTCTACTCCCCGGCCACCAACACCATCCAGCCGGGCCGCTCCCGCAAGATGGACGACGGCTGGGAGACCCGCCGCCGCCGCGACCAGGGCAACGACTGGATCCGCTACCGGCTGGCCGCCCAGTCCCGGATCCGCGCCATCGAGATCGACACGGCCTACCTGAAGGGCAACAGTGCGGGCTGGGCGTCGGTGTCGGTGAAGGACGGCGAGCACGGTGAGTGGACGGAGGTCCTCCCGCGCACCCGCCTGCAGCCCGACACCAATCACCGGTTCGTGCTGCCGGCCCCGGCCGTCGGCACGCACGCGCGGATCGACATCTTCCCCGACGGCGGCATCTCCCGCCTGCACCTGTTCGGCTCCCTGACCGAGCAGGGCGCGGCCGGCCTCGCCGCCCGGCACCAGGAACTGGGCGGCTGACCCCCGGCCGGCCCACTCCGTACCCGCGTGGGGCGCCCCGGCCCGGACAGCACCGGGGCGTCCCGCGCGTCACTCACCGGGGCCCGTTTCCGGATGGCCGGAACTTACGGGTCCGTCTCCCGCGTTCTCCCCGCGTGACCCTTCAGCAAGAGATCGTCGGCAACGCCATGCAGATGGCGGTCGTCAACCTTCAGCCCGGCCAGACCGTGTACTGCGAGGCCGGAAAGTTCCTGTTCAAGACGACGAACGTGACCATGGAGACGCGGCTGTCCGGCCCGTCCGGAAACGGCGGACAGCAGGCGCAGGGCGGCGGGAGCGGCGGCATGGGCGGCCTGCTCCGCCAGGCCATGGGCACCGCCATGCAGGTGGGCCAGCGCATGCTCGCGGGCGAGTCGCTGGCGTTCCAGTACTTCACCTCCCAGGGCGGCCAGGGCACGGTCGGCTTCGCCGGGGTGCTCCCGGGCGAGATGCGGGCCCTGGAACTCGACGGCACACGCGCGTGGTTCGCCGAGAAGGACGCCTTCGTGGCCGCCGAGTCCACCGTCGACTTCGGCATCGCCTTCGCCGGCGGCCGCACCGGCATGAGCGGCGGCGAGGGCTTCATCCTGGAGAAGTTCACCGGGTACGGCACGGTGATCATCGCCGGCGCGGGCAACTTCATCGACCTCAACCCGGCGGACTTCGGCGGCCGCATCGAGGTGGACACCGGCTGTGTGGTCGCCTTCGAGGAGGGCATCCAGTACGGCGTCCAGCGCGTCGGCGGCCTCAACCGCCAGGGGATCATGAACGCCGTGTTCGGCGGCGAGGGCCTGTCCCTGGCCACCCTGGAGGGCAACGGCCGGGTGATCCTGCAGTCCCTCACCATCGAGAGCCTCGCCAACGCCCTGAAGAAGGCCCAGGGCGGCGACAAGCAGGGCCCGACCGGCGGACTGTTCTCCACCCACGCCGGCTGAGCCGGGATTTCTCCGGCGCGCGCGGCTCGAACCGATGAGTTGCGGGTGTGTGCGGGGTCTGAGCTGTTGACCGAAAAGACCCCGCACCCGGAAAGAAGGCACCCGCCATGGGCAAGCTCGTCTCCACCATCTTCGTCACCCTCGACGGCGTCTACCAGGCACCCGGCGGTCCCCAGGAGGACACCCGGGGCGGCTTCGAGCACGGCGGCTGGAGCTTCACGTACGGCGACGACGACTTCGGCCGATTCGTCACCGAGGTCTTCGACCGCGCGGGCGCGTTCCTGCTCGGCCGCCGTACGTACGACATCTTCGCGGGGTACTGGCCGAAGGTGACCGACCCCGACAACCCGATCGCCGCCAAGCTGAACGCCCTGCCGAAGTACGTCCCCTCGTCCACCCTCACCGACCCCGCGTGGTCCGGCACCACCGTGATCAGCGGCGACCTCGCCAAGGAGGTCACCGCCCTCAAGGAGCGCACCGACGGCGAGCTCCAGGTGCACGGCAGCGGCGCCCTGCTCCGCTCCCTGATCGATCTCCAGCTCCTCGACACCCTGCACCTGCTGACCTTCCCGGTGGTGCTCGGTTCCGGCCTCCGCCTGTTCACCGAGGGCGCCGTACCGACCGCGTTCACGCACACCGCCGGACGTGTCACCGCCGCCGGTGTCTCCCTCCAGTCGTACGACCTGGCCGGCAGGCCGCAGTACGGCTCGTACGAGCTTCCGGAAAACGCCTAGCCGAAGATCGTCACCGCCGGTACGGTGATCGCCCCGCGCGAGCCGCCGACGTCTCCGCACCCCTTTCGGAGACCGGGAGAGCCGCCCCCATGTCGTCGATCGCCGTACCGGGTCCCGCCGCCCTGCCCCGCCGCACCTGGCACACCGGTCTGCCCGTCCTGCTCGTCGCCGTCTGCTGGGGTGCCAGCTATCTCGCGGCCAAGGACATCACCACCGCCCGTACGGTCCTCGCCGTCCTGGTGCTGCGGTTCGCGCTCGCCGTCCCCGTGCTGGCCGTCGCCGGCCGCCGGGCCCTGCGGGGGCTCGGCGGCGCCCAGTGGCGCGGCGCGGGCCTGCTCGGCCTGATCCTCAGCGGGATCTTCCTGCTGGAGACGTACGGCGTGGTCCACACCTCGGCGACCAACGCCGGTCTGATCATCAGCCTCACCATGGTCTTCACCCCGCTCGCCGAGGCCGCCGTCACCCGTACCCGGCCCACCCCGGCCTTCCTCGGCGCGGCGCTGCTGTCGGTGCTCGGTGTCGTCCTGCTCACCCAGGGCGCCGGCTTCACCCGGCCGAGCACCGGAGACCTGCTGATGCTGCTCGCCGCGCTGGCCCGCACGCTGCACGTCCTCGCCATGTCCCGGCTCAGGGCCGTACGGGGCGCCGACGCCCTGCCGCTGACGACGGTCCAACTCGGCGCGTCCGTCGCCGTCTTCGCCTTGCTGTCGGCCGTCTCGGGCGGTCCGGCGCCGTGGGCGGTCGCGGCCGGGTTCGGCGCCCGGGACTGGGCGGGGCTGCTGTTCCTGTCCGCGCTGTGCACGGTGTTCGCCTTCTTCGTGCAGATGTGGGCGGTGCGCCGCACCTCCCCGTCGCGGGTCGGTCTGCTGCTCGGCACCGAGCCGCTGTGGGCCGCCGCGGCGGGGATCGCCCTGGGCGGGGAACGGCTCGGCGCGCTCGCTCTCGCGGGCGGTGCGCTGGTGCTGGTGGGCACCGCGTGGGGGCGCAGGGCGGCAGGTTAACTTCCCGAAAACTCATCGGGCTTGAAGGGAAATTCTTCAATCTTGTCGTTGACATGCCAACGTCTACGCGCGTCATCATGAGGGCATGAGATTCCCCCCACGCGCCACTCGCATCGGCGCCGCAGCCGCGCTCCTGTCCGCCCTCCTCGTGGGCGGCACCGTCTCCGCCACCACGGCGGACGCCGCGGCCTCGTCGGTCGGCAGCATCTGCTACAGCGACCTGCCGTCGCAGGCCTACGACACCCTGGACCTGATCGACCAGGGCGGCCCGTACCCGTACTCGCAGGACGGCACCGTCTTCTCCAACCGTGAGGGCGTCCTGCCCAGCGAGTCCTACGGCTACTACCACGAGTACACGGTGATCACCCCGGGCTCCTCCACCCGCGGTGCCCGGCGCATCGTCACCGGCGAGGCGTACCAGGAGGACTACTACACCTCCGACCACTACGCCACGTTCGACCTGATCGACTTCGGCTGCTGAGCCGGACGACGACAGAACCCGAGGAACAGCGCGACGATCCGACGCACCAGCTCCGCCCCGCGGTCCATCCCCCACCCATGCGCCGCGGGGCGGGTCGGCGAGTGAAGCCGGCCAGGAGCGGAAGGCATGAGAGCGTCCGCAGGCCCCTGCCCACCAAAGTCCATGAGTCCGCGACTTTGGTAGCCGATCCCGTCCACGACGCGCTCGGCGCATCGTGGCCTGCGTAGATTTGTCGACCGTGACAGAGAACGGGCTGGACCACACCATGGCGCCCGGGGCGGGGCTCCGCCGGTGGATGCTGCCCTCGGCCGTGCTGCACGGGCTCGACCCGGACTCCGCCCCGGCCGGCCGGCGGCCCCGGCGCACCGCACGGGACTGGGTGGTGGATTCCTGCTGCTTCCTGCTCGCGGTGCTCCTCTTCCTGGCGACCGCCACCGTCCTGCTCCGGCGCGCGCCCCAGGCACTCGCCGTCGCCGACGTGCTGCTCGGCGCCCTGTCCTGCGGCGCCGTCTGGCTGCGCCGACGCCGGCCGGTCGGCCTCGCCGCCGCGATGGTCGTCGTCGGCTTCGTGTCCTCCACCGCGGGCGGCGCCGTCATGGTCGCCGTGTTCACCCTCGCCGTGCACCGGCCCTTCCGCTACGTCGCCTGGATCGGCGGCGCCGACCTCGCCCTCGTACCCGTCTACTACTGGCTGCGGCCGGACCCGGACCTGCCCTATCTGGGTTCCGTGGTGTTCGCCGTGCTGCTCGCGGTCTCCGTCATCGGCTGGGGCATGTTCGTGCGCTCCAAGCGGCTGCTGATGCTCAGCCTGCGGGAGCGGGCCCGCCGGGCGGAGAGCGAGGCGCGGCTGCGCGCCGAGCAGGCGCAGCGGCTCGCCCGCGAGGCCATCGCCCGCGAGATGCACGACGTCCTCGCCCACCGGCTGACCCTGCTCAGCGTGCACGCGGGCGCGCTGGAGTTCCGGCCGGACGCGCCGCGCGAGGAGGTCGCCCGGGCCGCCGGAGTGATCCGGGAGAGCGCGCACGAGGCGCTCCAGGATCTGCGGGAGATCATCGGCGTGCTCCGGGCCGGCGAGGCCGACGACGCCGCCGGTGAGCGGCGCCGGCCGACGCTGGCCGCGCTGGACGCCCTCGTCTCCGAGTGCCGCGAGGCCGGCATGAAGGTCACCCTGGAGCACCGCGTCGCCGACCCGGCCGCCGTACCCGCCTCCGTCGGCCGCACCGCCTACCGCATCGCCCAGGAGGCCCTGACCAACGCCCGCAAACACGCCCCCGGCGCCGAGGTCGCCCTGACCCTCACCGGCGCCCCCGGCAAAGGCCTCACCGTCACGGTCACCAACCCGCCGCCCACCACCGAGCCCGCACCCGTCCCCGGCTCCGGTCAGGGCCTGATCGGCCTCACCGAGCGCGCGACTCTGACCGGCGGCCGGCTGGAGCACGGCAACACGTCCGACGGCGGCTTCGAGGTGCGGGCCTGGCTGCCCTGGGGGGAGCCGGGGCCGGCGGCATGACGGCGCCCTTCGTGAGCGGGTCCGCCGAAGCCGGAGCCCGGGGCGCCACCGGCGCGACGACCCGCCCTCGACCGGGTGAGGACCATCCCGGGCGCCCCGCCGGGACCCCCTGGCCGATGCGGTGAACGCGCCCTGGCCAGGCGGCACTTGTGGCCGGCATCCACCCTCGGCCGGCTCATGCGGACCGCCGGACACGCACCCGGCACGGCGTGTTCCCCCACGGCCGAGGCGATACCGGTCACGCGGCCCGACCCCGGGTGCCCAGGCGTGGCGCCATCGCCCCCGCAACCGTGATTACGTAAGGCCCATGACGCCGATCAGACTGCTCCTCGTGGACGACGACCCGCTCGTACGGGCCGGGCTGGCCCTGATGATCGGTGGGGCCGAGGACATCGAGATCGTCGGGGAGGCCGCGGACGGCGCCCAGGCCGAGGAGCTCGTCGCGCGCACCCGGCCGGACGTCGTCCTCATGGACATCCGGATGCCGTCCGTGGACGGGCTCACCGCGACCGAGCGGCTGCGTGCGCGGTCCGACGCCCCGCAGGTCGTGGTGCTCACCACCTTCCACGCCGACGAGCAGGTGCTGCACGCCCTGCGCGCGGGCGCCGCCGGATTCGTGCTGAAGGACACCCCGCCCGCCGAGATCGTCCACGCCGTGCGCCGGGTCGCGGCCGGCGACCCCGTGCTGTCGCCCGCCGTCACAAGGCAGTTGATGCGGCACGCGGCCGGCAGTGCCGCCGACGCGCGCCAGGCACGCGCGCGTGAACGGCTCACCGTTCTCAACGACCGCGAACGCGAGGTCGCCGTCGCCGTCGGCCGCGGCCTCGCCAACGCGGCGATCGCCACCGAGCTGTTCATGAGCGTGGCCACCGTCAAGACCCACGTCTCCCGCATCCTCGCCAAACTCGGCCTCGACAACCGCGTCCAGATCGCCCTGCTGGCGTACGACGCCGGACTCCTCGAGGACGACGGGCACTAACCGGGTGTCCGGGGCGTTCACGCGGTACGGGGTGCTGCTGTCCTGGCCTCGGGGGCGGCAAGGGGAGGACGGGAAGGACATGGAGCTGATCGACCTGGGGGAGTACGGCGACGAACTGCGCCGGAACCCGCACGCGGTGTACGCGCGCCTGCGCGAGCGCGGCCCGGTCCACCGCGTCCGGCCGCCTGGCTCCGACAAGAGCTACGAGAGCTGGCTCGTCGTCGGGTACGAGGAGGCCCGCGCCGCGCTCGCCGACCCGCGCCTGGCCAAGGACGGCAGCAGGATCGGCGTGACCTTCCTCGACGAGGACCTGATCGGCCGGCACCTGCTGGCCACCGACCCGCCGCAGCACACCCGCCTGCGCGGCCTGGTCGCCCGGGCCTTCACCATGCGCCGGGTCGAGCGACTGCGCCCACGCGTCCAGCAGATCACCGACGACCTGCTGGACGAGATGCTCCCGGCCGGCCGCGCCGACCTCATCGGCTCCCTCGCCTACCCGCTGCCCATCACCGTCATCTGCGAACTGCTCGGCGTCCCGGAGATGGACCGCGACGAGTTCCGGAAACTGTCGACGGAGGTGGTCGCCCCGACCAGCTCCCAGAGCGAGTACGACGCCGTGGTCCGCCTGGCCGAGTACCTGACGGAGCTGATCGAGGACAAGCGGTGCTCCGGCCCGGCCGACGACCTGCTCAGCGACCTGATCCGCACCACCGCCGAGGACGGCGACCGGCTCTCGGCGCAAGAGCTGCGCGGCATGGCCTACCTGCTGCTGATCGCCGGCCACGAGACCACGGTCAACCTCATCGGCAACGGCGTCCTCGCGCTGCTCACCCACCCCGGCCAACTCGCCGCCCTCCGCGCCGACATGGGCCTGCTGGACGGCGCGATCGAGGAGATGCTGCGCTACGAGGGCCCGGTGGAGACCGCCACCTTCCGCTACGCCACCGAGCCCCTGGAGATCGCCGGCACGCGGATCGGGCGGGGCGAGCATGTGATGATCGGCCTGACCGCGGCCCAGCGCGACGGCGCCCGCTACGCCGGACCGGACCGCTTCGACATCCGCCGCGACCCCCGCGGCCACCTCGCCTTCGGCCACGGCATCCACTACTGCCTGGGCGCGCCCCTGGCCCGCCTGGAGGGCCGTACGGCCATCGGCACCCTCCTGCGCCGCGCCCCCGCCCTCACCCTCGACGGCCCACCCGGCGAATGGCTTCCGGGCCTGTTGATGAGAGGCGTCCGCACCCTGCCGGTGCGCTGGTAGCTCTCCGGCCGCCCGCTCGGAGCCGCCCTTCGGCAGCCGTGCCGGGACCCGTGCTCCGAAGCCCCCTACCGGCCCGGGATCTCCGCCAGGGCCACCGGGCGCCGCTCCCGCCGGGAGACCTCGCAGGCCTCGGCCACCCGCAGGGCCTGCAGGGCCTCGTGACCGTCGCACGGGTTGGCGCGCTCGCCGAGCACCACCTGCACGAAGGCGTTCAGCTCGGCCTCGTACGCGGGGCCGAACCGCTCCAGGAAGCCCGGCCACGGCTTGTCCGCGGGCGGCGGCCCGGTCGGCTCGGTCGAGGCGAGCGGCGTGCGGTCGTCCAGGCCGACCACGACCGTGTCCGCCTCCCCGGCGAGCTCCATGCGCACGTCGTACCCGGCCCCGTTCAGCCGGGTCGCGGTGGCCGTGGCGAGCGTGCCGTCGTCCAGCGTGAGCAGGGCCGCGCCCGTGTCGATGTCGCCGGCCTCGCGGAACATCGCGGGCCCGGCGTCGGACCCGGTGGCGTAGACGTCGGTCACCTCACGGCCCGTCACCCACCGCAGCACGTCGAAGTCGTGGATCAGCGTGTCCCGGAACAGCCCGCCCGACAGCGTCAGCCAGTCGGGCGGGGGAGGGGACTGGTCGCAGGTCATCGCGCGCACGGTGTGCAGCCGGCCGAGGCGTCCGGAGCGGACGGCCTCGCGGGCACCGGCGTATCCGGCGTCGAAGCGCCGCTGGAACCCCATCTGCAGGACCGTGCCCGCCGTCTCCACCTCGGCGAGTGCCTGCAGCGTGCCCGGCAGGTCGAGCGCGATCGGCTTCTCGCAGAAGACCGGCAGGCCCGAGCGGGCTGCCCGACCGATCAGTTCGGCGTGGGCCGACGTCGCCGTGGTGATCACCACCGCGTCCACGCCCCACGTGAAGATCTCGTCCACACCCGGCGCCGCCGTCTCACCCAGCCGGTGTGCCAGTCCCTGCGCCCGCGCCGGATCCGCGTCCGTCAGGATCAGTGATCCGACCTCGCGGTGGCGGCTGAGCGTTCTCGCGTGGAGGGTGCCGATGCGGCCCGTACCGATGACCCCGATGCGCATGGAAACAAAGTGAGGGCGGACCCCGTACGCTGTCAATGCGTATGTCCGGACAATCGGACTACACAACTTCCCGTCAACCGACCACGGGGCTACGCTCGGGCCGTGCCGAAACCAGATGTGGACCCCACCGTGTCGCTCGACCTCCATGTGGACCGTAGCTCCCCGGTGCCGTTGTACTTCCAGCTCTCCCAGCAGCTGGAGGCCGCCATCGAGCACGGCAGCCTCACGCCGGGCAGCCTGCTGGGCAACGAGATCGAGCTGGCCGCGCGGCTCGGACTGTCCCGGCCGACCGTCCGCCAGGCCATCCAGTCCCTCGTCGACAAGGGGCTCCTCGTGCGCCGCCGCGGCGTCGGCACACAGGTGGTGCACAGCCAGGTCAAGCGCCCGCTGGAGCTGAGCAGCCTCTACGACGACCTGGAGGCGGCCGGCCAGCGCCCCGCGACCAAGGTGCTGGTCAACACCGTCGTGCCGGCCTCCGCCGAGGTCGCCGCGGCGCTCGGCGTCCCCGAGGGCGCCGAGGTGCACCGCATCGAGCGGCTGCGCCTCGCGCACGGCGAGCCGATGGCGTATCTGATCAACCACCTCCCGCCCGGCCTGCTCGACCTGGACACCGGCCAGCTGGAGGCCACCGGCCTGTACCGGCTGATGCGCTCGGCCGGGATCACCCTGCACAGCGCCCGCCAGTCCATCGGCGCCCGCGGTGCCACGGCGGCCGAGGCCGAGCGGCTCGGCGAGGACGAGGGCGCACCCCTGCTCACCATGCAGCGCACCACCTTCGACGACACCGGCCGCGCGGTCGAGTTCGGCGACCACACCTACCGCCCGACGCGCTACTCCTTCGAGTTCCAGCTGCTCGTCCGGCCCTGACCGCTGATCCCCGGCGGCCGGCCCTCGATGCTGAATTCGTCGCAATGTCCGGACATTCGGGCCGGTAGATGATCCCCGGCTGTGTCATGAGTGTCACCCGTGTTCGATACTGGAGCGTTTGGGGCCGCCGAGCTGATCGCCGGCCCCTTCCGTACGTACGAACACAGCAAGAAGGGGCACTGCCTCGTGGCACGGTTCAGGACCTGGGCGGTCATCGCGCTGACAGGGGCACTCTCGCTGTCCCTCGCGGCGTGCAGCAGCACCGGAGGCAAGCGGGCCGAGGACGCCCGCGAGGCCGCCGCGGCCCAGGGGAGAGCGGCGGTGAACACACCGCGCTGGACCTTCGCGATGATCACCCACTCCGGAGACGGCGACACCTTCTGGGACATCGTGCAGAGCGGCGCCAAGCAGGCCGCCGTCAAGGACAACATCAACTTCCTGTACTCGCACGACGACGAGGCCCAGCAGCAGGCGCAGCTGCTGGACGCGGCGGTCGACAAGAAGGTCGACGGCATCATCGTCACCCTCGCCAAGCCCGACGCCATGAAGGCAGCCGTCGCCCGCGCCGAGAAGGCCGGCATCCCGGTCATCACGGTGAACTCCGGCTCGGAGGAGTCCAAGGCCTTCGGCGCCCTCACCCACATCGGCCAGGACGAGAGCATCGCCGGCGAGGCCGTGGGCGAGGAGCTGAACGAGCGCGGGAAGAAGAAGGCCCTGTGCGTGCTGCACGAGCAGGGCAACGTCGGCCACGAGCAGCGCTGCGACGGCGTCGCCAAGACCTTCCACGGCACGCTGCGGAAGCTGTACGTCAACGGCACCGACATGCCCGACGTGCGGTCCGCCATCGAGGCCAAGCTCCAGGCCGACGACTCCATCGACTCCGTCGTCACCCTCGGCGCCCCGTACGCCGACACCGCGGTGAAGGCGAAGGGCGACGCGGGCAGCAAGGCCGAGATCGACACCTTCGACCTCAACGCCCAGGTCGCCGCCGAACTGAAGAACGGCACCCTCGGCTTCGCCGTGGACCAGCAGCCGTATCTCCAGGGCTACGAGGCGGTCGACCTGCTGTGGGCCTACAAGTACAACGGCGACGTCCTCGGCGGCGGCAAGCCGGTCCTGACCGGCCCGCAGATCGTCACCAGGGACCAGGCCGCCGCGCTGGCCGCGTACACCGAGCGGGGCACCCGATGAGCGCGACGACCAAGGAGACGGCCGACGAGCGAGCGGTTGACGAAAGGATTCTGCAGACCTCCGTCCTGCGGAAACTGCTCTCCCGCCCCGAGCTCGGCTCGACCGTCGGCGCGCTCGCCGTCCTCGTCTTCTTCGCCTGCGCCGCCGACGGGTTCCTGCGCGCCTCCAGCCTCAGCACGGTCCTGTACGCCTCCTCGACCATCGGCATCATGGCCGTACCGGTGGCGCTGCTGATGATCGGCGGCGAGTTCGACCTGTCGGCCGGTGTCCTGGTGACGTCCTCGGCGCTGGGCTCCTCGATGTTCAGCTACCAGATGACGGCGAACACCTGGGTCGGCGTCGGCGTGTCCCTGCTGGTCACCCTCGCGATCGGCGCCTTCAACGGCTTCGTGCTCACCCGCACCGGGCTGCCCAGCTTCATCGTCACGCTGGGCACCTTCCTGATGCTGACCGGCATGAACCTCGGCTTCACCAAGCTGATCGACGGCACGGTGTCGACGAAGACCATCGGGGACATGGAGGGCTTCCCCGCCGCCCACGCGGTCTTCGCCTCGACGCTCACGATCGGCGGCGTCGACGTCAAGGTCACGATCCTTTGGTGGCTGGGCCTGGTCGCCCTCGCCTCCTGGATCCTGCTGCGCACCCGCACCGGCAACTGGATCTTCGCCGTCGGCGGCAACGAGGACGCGGCCCGCGCGGTCGGCGTCCCGGTGGCCAGGACCAAGATCGGCCTCTACATGGGCGTGGCGTTCGGCGCCTGGATCTCCGGCCAGCACCTGCTCTTCTCCTTCGACGCCGTCCAGTCCGGAGAGGGCGTCGGCAACGAGCTGATCTACATCATCGCGGCCGTGATCGGCGGCTGTCTGATCACCGGCGGCTACGGCAGCGCGATCGGCTCCGCCGTGGGCGCCCTCCTCTTCGGCATGACCAGCAAGGGCATCGTCTTCGCCGAGTGGAACCCCGACTGGTTCAAGTTCTTCCTCGGAGCGATGCTGCTCCTCGCGACCCTGCTCAACGCCTGGGTCAAGAAGCGCGCGGAGGTCACCAAGTGACTCTGGTCGAGCTGGCCGACGTCAGCAAGCACTACGGCACCGTCCGCGCCCTCGAAGGCGTCTCGCTGGAGGTCCACCCCGGCGAGATCACCTGCGTCCTCGGCGACAACGGAGCCGGCAAGTCCACCCTCATCAAGATCGTCGCGGGTCTGCACCGGCACGACGGCGGCACCCTGAGCATCGAGGGCGAGGAGACGACCCTCTCCTCCCCGCGCGAGGCCCTGGACCGCGGCATCGCCACGGTCTACCAGGACCTGGCGGTGGTCCCCCTCATGCCGGTCTGGCGGAATTTCTTCCTCGGCTCCGAGCCCCGCAGGGGCAAGGGCCCCTTCAAGCGCCTGGACACCGACCTCATGCGCCGTACGACCCGCGAGGCGCTGCTCCGCATGGGCATCGACCTGAGGGACGTCGACCAGCCCATCGGCACCCTCTCCGGCGGCGAACGCCAGTGCGTGGCGATCGCCCGCGCGGTCCACTTCGGCGCCAAGGTCCTGGTCCTGGACGAGCCGACGGCGGCACTGGGTGTGAAGCAGTCCGGTGTGGTCCTCAAATATGTGGCCGCGGCACGCGACGAGGGCCTGGGCGTTGTTCTGATCACCCACAACCCGCATCACGCGTACCTCGTGGGGGACAGGTTCGTGCTGCTGCGGCGCGGCACGATGGTGGGCAATTACACACGGGACGAGATCACCCTGGACGAGCTGACCCAGCAGATGGCGGGAGGGTCCGACCTGGACGCTCTGCGCCACGAACTGCGGCGGAGTTGAGGGGCGCGCGACCGGCCACGGACCAGCCGCACCCGGCACTGCTCGCGCACCCCCTCCCCCTTCCCCGTACCGCACCCTTACCCACGGTGAGGCACAATCGAGCGCGATGAGCACCTACCGCGACCTCACCGCCCCCATCGGCTCCCGCCGAGCCCCGGTCCTGCGTACCGTCGGCACGCGGGAGCGCCGGTCCCACCTGACCGCACCCCGCGTGCCCACGGTCGGGATCGACATCGGCGGCACCAAGGTCATGGCGGGCGTCGTGGACGCGGACGGCAACATCCTGGAGAAGCTCCGCACGGAGACCCCGGACAAGTCCAAGAGCCCCAAGGTCGTCGAGGACACCATCGTCGAACTGGTCCTGGACCTGTCCGACCGGCACGACGTGCACGCGGTCGGCATCGGCGCGGCCGGCTGGGTCGACGCCGACCGCAACCGCGTCCTGTTCGCCCCGCACCTGTCCTGGCGCAACGAGCCGCTGCGCGACCGCCTGAGCGGCCGCCTCTCCGTGCCGGTCCTCGTCGACAACGACGCCAACACCGCCGCCTGGGCGGAGTGGCGCTTCGGCGCGGGGCGCGGCGAGGACCACCTCGTCATGATCACCCTCGGTACCGGCATCGGCGGCGCCATCCTGGAGGACGGCCAGGTCAAGCGCGGCAAGTACGGCGTCGCCGGCGAGTTCGGCCATATGCAGGTCGTGCCCGGCGGCCACCGCTGCCCGTGCGGCAACCGCGGCTGCTGGGAGCAGTACAGCTCCGGCAACGCGCTGGTCCGCGAGGCCAAGGAGCTGGCCGCCGCCGACTCCCCGGTGGCCTACGGGATCATCGAGCACGTCAAGGGCAACATCCACGAGATCTCCGGCCCGATGATCACCGAGCTGGCCCGCGAGGGCGACGCCATGTGCATCGAGCTGCTCCAGGACATCGGCCAGTGGCTCGGCGTCGGCATCGCCAACCTCGCCGCCGCCCTCGACCCCTCCTGCTTCGTCATCGGCGGCGGGGTCTCGGCCGCCGACGACCTGCTCATCGGCCCCGCCCGGGACGCCTTCAAGCGCCATCTGACCGGCCGCGGCTACCGCCCCGAGGCCCGCATCACCCGCGCCCAGCTCGGCCCCGAGGCCGGCATGGTGGGCGCCGCCGACCTGGCCCGGCTGGTCGCCCGCCGGTTCCGCCGGGCCAAGCGCCGCCGGGTGGAGCGGTACGAGCGCTACGAGCAGTACGCCCAGGCCCGACGCGACCGGGACACCGTATGACCGCGTCACTGCCCCGCCAGGCCGCCCCGCCGCACGCGCCGCGCCGCCCCGCCGAGGACCCCCGGCACAAGGCCAGGCGCCGCGCGCTCACCCTGCTGATCATCGGGCTGCTGATCGGCGTACCGGCCGGCTACCTGGTGATCTCCGCGAACCAGAGCCGCGACAGCGGCAAGGACAAGGAGGCGAAGTACTCGGCGACCGGCCTGACCCCGGGCTGGCCTTCGAAGGTGCAGCGCCGCCTCTACCAGGTGACGGTCCCGCACCCGGCCGACTACATCGCCTTCTACGAGACGAACAACTGGAAGACCAGCCGCCTCTACGTGCAGTTCCGCACCAACGCGGCCGGCCTGGACGGCTTCCTGCAGACCATGGGCGCACGCCGGGACGAGCTGAAGAAGGGCGACATCGCCATCGGCTCCCGCGACCAGAAGGTCAGCGGCTGGCACTTCACCGGCGCCGGCCCCTGGTGGGGACTCACCCACAAGCAGAAGAACCCGGCGCCGACGCAGGACGTGGTCGTGAACATGTCCGACCCGAAGTACCCGATGGTCTACGTCGTCTCCCGCACCGTCCCGTAGGCGCGGGCCCGGGCCGGTCCCGGGGCCGATTGTCAGACCCCGCCCGTAGAGTCGAAGACGTCTGATCCGGCACAGGGGCGGGAGGTGGCAGGACGTATGAGCGGCGGCACGACGACGGTGGCCGAGCGCAGCCCGGGCGACTCCGGGCAGGCCGGGAACCCGGTCCCGGTGCGTCTCGCGTCCGTCTATCTGCCCGCGCCCCTCCCGCGCGAGGGCCGGATCGCCTTCTGGGATCCCGAGGGCGGGTCCGTCCCGGGCGACACCGCCGAGATCACGGTCGTACGACGCCATGGTGCGGGGGTGCGCCGCCGGCAGGTGTCCGCGCTCACCCTGCCGCTCGCCGAGGCCCTGCCGGTGCTCGTCCGGGCCCGCCGCGACCCGGCCGCCCATCCGGCCACGGCCTGCTGGGGCGCCGCCGCGCTGCACGCGCTGCGGCTGGTCGCCCGCGGCCGGCTGCTGCCGGGCCTGACCCCGGCCGGCCATGACGCCTGGCGGGCCGGCCCGCTGGAGCCCGCCGACATCGCCCACCTGCGCGCGGTCGCCGCGGCCCTGCCCCCGGAGGGCCACGCCGTGCCGCTCCCGGACCCGGGCCCGCTCCGGCTGCCCGAGCCGGAGGCCCTGATCCGCTCCTTCCTGGACGCGGTCGCCGACACCCTGCCGCGCACCCCGGCCGCCCCCTACACCTCCGGCCGGCCCTTCGCCGCCCGGGAGCCCGTGGCACTGCCCCAGGCCCATGAATGGGCGGCCGAGGTCGCCGCCGGCATGGACGCGGGCGTGCGGATCTCGCTGCGCCTGGACCTGTCCGCGTACGACGTCTTCGACGCCGGCGAGCACGACGGCGCGCGCGCCGCGGGAGCGGCGATCGTGCAGGTGCACAGCCTCGCCGACCCCACCCTGGTGGCCGACGCGGCGTCCCTGTGGGCGGGGGAGGCCGACACGGCGTTCGGGCCCCGCTCGCGGGTGGACGCCGCCCTCGCCGTGCGGCGCGCGGCCCGCGTGTGGCCGCCCCTGGACCGGCTCGCCGAACAGGACGTGCCCGACGTCCTCGCCCTGTCCGAGGAAGAGCTGGGCGAGCTGCTCGGCGTCGGTGCCGCGCGGCTGGCCGCCGCCGGGGTCGCCGTGCACTGGCCCCGGGACCTCGCCCGCGACCTCACGGCCGCCGCGGTGGTCCGCCCGGCGCCCGGCTCGGCGACGGACGGCACCGGCTTCTTCGAGAGCGAGGAACTGCTCCGGTTCCGCTGGCAGCTGGCCCTCGGCGGAGATCCGCTCAGCGAGGCCGAGATGGACGCGCTCGCCGAGGCCCACCGCCCGGTCGTACGGCTGCGGGACCGCTGGGTGCTGGTCGACCCGGCCCTCGTCCGCAAGGCCCGCAAGCGCGAACTGGGCCTGCTCGACCCGGTCGACGCGCTGTCCGTCGCGCTCACCGGCACCGCCGAGGTCGACGGCGAGACGGTGGAGGCGGTGCCGGTCGGCGCGCTGGCCGCCCTGCGCGACCGGCTCACGGCGGGCCTGCGCCCCGCGGACCCGCCGGCCGGCCTCGCCGCCACTCTCCGCGACTACCAGCTGCGCGGTCTGGCCTGGCTGGACCTGATGACCTCCCTCGGCCTCGGCGGCTGCCTCGCCGACGACATGGGCCTCGGCAAGACCGTCACCCTCATCGCCCTGCACCTCAAGCGCGCCCGCACCGAGCCGACCCTGGTCGTGTGCCCCGCGTCCCTCCTGGGCAACTGGCAGCGGGAGATCACCCGTTTCGCGCCCGGCGTCCCCGTCCGCCGCTTCCACGGCCCGGACCGCACCCTGGACAGCCTCGACGGCGGTTTCGTCCTCACCACGTACGGCACCATGCGCTCCACCGCGGCCCGCCTGGCCGAACAGCCCTGGGGCATGGTCGTCGCCGACGAGGCCCAGCATGTGAAGAACCCCTTCTCGGCCACCGCCAAGGCACTGCGCACCATCCCGGCCCCCGCGCGCGTGGCGCTGACCGGCACCCCCGTGGAGAACAACCTCTCCGAGCTGTGGGCCCTGCTCGACTGGACCACCCCCGGACTCCTCGGCCCGCTGAAGTCCTTCCGCGCCCGGCACGCGCGGGCGGTGGAGAACGGCGAGGACCAGGAGGCGGTCGAGCGCCTGGCCCGCCTGGTACGGCCGTTCCTGCTGCGCCGCAAGAAGTCCGACCCCGGCATCGTGCCCGAGCTGCCCCCCAAGACCGAGACGGACCACCCGGTGCCGCTCACCCGCGAGCAGGCCGCGCTGTACGAGGCGGTGGTGCGCGAGTCGTTGCTGGCCATCGAGACCGCCGAGGGCATCGCCCGCCGGGGCCTGGTCCTGAAGCTGCTCGGCGCCCTGAAGCAGATCTGCGACCACCCGGCGCTGTACCTGAAGGAGGACCCGCACGCCGACCGGCTCCTGGCCCGCTCCGGCAAACTCGCCCTGCTGGACGAGCTGTTGGACACCCTCCTCGCCGAGGACGGCTCGGCGCTCGTCTTCACCCAGTACGTCGGCATGGCCCGCCTCATCACCGCGCACCTGTCCGCCCGTGCGATCCCGGTGGACCTGCTGCACGGCGGCACCCCGGTTCCGGAACGCGAGCGCATGGTCGACCGCTTCCAGAGCGGCGAGACACCGGTCCTGGTGCTCTCCCTGAAGGCCGCCGGCACCGGCCTGAACCTCACCCGCGCGGGCCATGTCGTCCATTTCGACCGCTGGTGGAACCCGGCGGTCGAGGAACAGGCCACCGACCGCGCGTACCGCATCGGCCAGACCCAGCCGGTCCAGGTCCACCGCCTGGTCACCGAGGGCACGGTCGAGGACCGCATCGCCGAGATGCTCACCGCCAAGCGCGCCCTGGCCGACGCCATCCTGGGCTCCGGAGAGGCGGCCCTCACCGAACTGACCGACCGCGAGCTGTCCGACCTCGTCTCGCTGCGGAGGCCGTCGTGACGAACGGCGAACAGCGCCCCGGCGACGCCGCCCGCCGGGCCCTGCGAGAGGCACGGCAGCGGGCGGAGACCGAGCGGGCCGGGGGCGCACGGGTCGGGTCCGAGCGGGCCGAGGCGGCGCGGGAGGAGACCACGGACGAGCAGGCGGCGTCCGGGCGCGGAGCCGACGGGCCGGGCACCGCGGAGTGGAGGCCCGCGGACGTCGCCCGGGCAGCCCTCCGGTCGGCCATGCCGTCCGTGCCCACCCGGTCGCCGGACGCAGTCGGCCCGCAGGACGAGACCGGCGAGTCCGCCGCATCCGCCGACAGCGGGACAACAGGCGCTCGCGCACACTCCGCCGACGGAGGGGCGCTCGGTGCCACCGCGCGATCTGCGGACGAAGGCGGGGCCGGTGCCACGGCGCGGCCCGCGGGCGCGGGGGACCGGGGGGTGTCCGGGGCTGCTGGTGCGGGGGAGCGGGGCGTGCCCGGGGCTGCCGGTGCGGGGAAGCGAGGTGTGTCCGGGGCTGGCCGTGCGGATGGCCGTGCTGTGTCTGGGGCTGCCCGTGCGGGGGACCGTGATGTGCCGGGAGGCGCCCGTGTGAGTGATCGGGGCCTGCCCGGTGCCGCCCGTGCGGGAGAGGGGGACGTGTCCGGGGGCGTCCGTGCGGATGGTCGTGATGTGTCTGGGGCCGCCCGTGCGCGGGAGCGGGGCGTGTCTGATGCTGCCCGTGCGGGGGACCGTGATGTGCCGGGAGGCGCCCGTGTGAGTGATCGGGGCCTGTCCGGCACCGCCCGTGCGGGAGAGGGGGACGTGTCCGGGGGCGTCCGTGCGGATGATCGTGATGTGTCTGGGGCCGCCCATGGGCGGGAGCGGGGCGTGTCTGATGCTTCCCGTGTGGATGATCGGGACGGGGCGGGAGGCGCCCGTGCGGAACGGCCGGTGGCGCGGCCCGCCGACGTGGCCAGGGAAGCGCTCCGGTCCGCCCGCCGGGAGGCGTTGCGCGCCGAGGCCGAGGCGGGCGAGGCCGCCGCGCGCGGCCGGCGGGCGCAGGAGCCCCCTGCCGGACGCGGGCCGCGCGCGACCGGTGGCCCCGCAGCGACGGCGCCGCGCCCCGCGACCGCTCCTGGATCGGACTCCCGCGGCGCCCGCGTCAAGGCCGCCCAGGAGATGCGGAGCTACCTGGCCAACGCCTTCCGGATGCCGACGTGGTCCGACACCCCGGAGGGCGAGACCCCGAGCACGGACACCAGCGGCAGCGCCGACAGGGCCGGCAGCCCCGACATCACCGACGCCTCCCAGCCGCGACCCTTCGCCACCCCCGCCGAGCCGGGCCCGATGGGGGAGGAGCCTGCAAGCTCCGCCACACCCACCGAACCGCACTCCACGCCCCCCGCGCCGGTGTCCCCCCACGTGCCCGCCACCATGGCCACCCCCCACCGCGACTCCGAACTGCGCCGGACCTTCCCGGAGTTCGCGCCCCGTGCGGCCACCGACGAGGGCGCGCCGTTCGCCGGGACCTGGTGGGGCAACGCCTGGGTGGCCGCGCTGGAGCAGGGCGCGCTGGACCCCAAGAGGCTGGCGCGGGGCCGCGGCTACGCCGACCAGGGGCACGTCGACGCGATCACCGTGACCCCGGGGCTGGTGCTGGCGTACGTCCGGGGGAGCCGGCCCCGCCCCTACCGGGTGCAGGTGCGGGTCCGCACGCTGGAGGACGCGGACTGGGCGCGGTTCCTGGACGCGGCCGCCGACCGGCCGGGGCACATCGCCGCGCTGCTCGACAAGGAACTGCCCCAGTCACTCGCCGACTGCGGTGTGCCCCTGCTGCCCGGCCCCGGCGACCTCGTGCCGCGCTGCAGCTGCCCCGACTCCGGGCACCCCTGCAAGCACGCGGCCGCGCTCTGCTACCAGACGGCACGGCTGCTCGACGCCGACCCGTTCGTGCTGCTCCTGCTGCGCGGCCGGGGCGAGCGGAGCCTGCTCGACGCGCTGTCCCGGCGCAGCGCCGCCCGCGCGGCCCGCGCCGCCCAGGAGCGGCAGCTGCAGTCCCTGCCGGGTGTACGCGCCGCCGACGCCCTCGCGCCGCGCGAGCTCCCGCCGCTGCCCCCGCCGTTGCCGGCGCCCCCGCACCCCGAGCAGCCCCCGGTCTATCCGGCGGCGCCCGGCGGCCCGGACCCCCTCGCACTGGACCAGCTCGCGACCGATGCCGCCGCCCGCGCCCACGCGCTGCTCGGCACCGGACGGGACCCGGTGGGCGAGCTGACCCTGTGGCAGGACGCGGTGCGCCTGGCCGCGGCCCGCCCCGGCTCCGGTCTCACGGCCGCCACCCGCTCCCTCTACGCCACGCTCGCCACGGCCGTCGGCCGCACCCCGGCCGACCTCGCGCGGGCCGTCGCGGCCTGGCGCCAGGGCGGGGCCGCCGGGCTGGCCGTCCTGGAGGAGGAGTGGGACCCGCCGGCCGGCCGCTTCGACCGGGCCCGCCCGCTGCTGCTCGCCGCCGACCTCCCGGCGTTCCGCCCCCGGCGCAACCGGCTCACCCATCCGCGCGGCCACGTTCAGCTCCGGCTGGGCCGCGACGGCCTGTGGTACGCGTACGAGTCGGAACCGGGCCGGGACGACTGGTGGCCCCGCGGCACGCCCGACCTGGACCCGGTGGGCGCCCTGACCGGCCTCGGCACACCGGACGACGGCTGACCGCCACGACGCGGGAAGGCCGGTGCCGGCAGCGGTGGTCGCTGCCGGCACCGGCCTTCGGGTGCCCCGGGGTGCGTCGGCTCAGTACGCGGAGTTGACGTTGTCGATGGAGCCGTAGCGGTGGGCGGCGTAGTTGGCGGCCGCGGTGATGTTGGCCACCGGGTCGGTGACGCTGTTGGCGGTGCCGGCGACGTGGTAGGCGTGGAAGGTGGGGTCGATCACCTGGAGCAGGCCCTTGGAGGGGGTGCCCTGCTTGGCGTTGACGTCCCAGTTGTTCTGGGCGCTGGGGTTGCCGCCGGACTCGCGCATGATGTTGCGCTTCAGGCCCTCGTAGCTGCCCGGGATGCCCTTGGCCTTCATGATGGCCAGCGACTGCTTGATCCAGCCGTCGAGGTTGTTGGCGGTACCGCCCTTGCCCTGGGAGGTGGTGCTGCCGTCGTTCGAGGACGCGTTGACCACGTGGGAGGCCGACACCTGCGTCGCTTCCGCGGCCTGGGCGTTCGCGGGCATCAGAGTCAGGGCGACGGCCGCCGCGCCGGTGGTGGTGATGCCGGTGAGGGCGAGGGTGCGCAGACGAGCGATGCGGGTGCGGGTGATCATGGTCATACGGAAGGAATTCTCCACGAAAGGACGTAGTCGGTGCCGGCCGCTGTCGGTCGCGGTGGCCTGGGGCGGTGCCCCGGGTCGCCGCGGGAGTGGGCGGATCCGGCGGTGTCCCGCTCGGTCCGTCCGGTGGCTCCCGGCGACGACAGCAATGTTTATCGGCGAGCTGAGCGCGGCGCAAAGGTGTGACGTACTGCCCAACCACGTAGTAATGTCCGAAATCAGCCATTAAATGGTGACTTTTATGCAGGTCCGCCGATTAGTGGGTCTACGGCCCTGCCTAGGATGTGATCTGGCTCCTATGGGTGGCATCACACGCAAAGCCCCTCCGGCGGGGGTCCGGAGTCGACTCGCGAGGGGTAGATCGGGGTCTCACGATGGAAGACCCAGACCATCGACCCCTTGGACGGCACCATGTCCGTGACCCGCCCCAAAGGCTCCGCGAGGGCCCGGCACCGGATCATCCTGGGAAGCGCGCTCGGCGGACTTCTCCTCGCCGGCGGGCTCGTCGGCTGCGGCAACGGCAACGGCCAGAGCGCCTCGCCCACGGTCGGCACTCCCCGTACGCCGAACGTCTCCTCGTTCTCCGGTACGCCGCCGTCGGCACTGGCGTCCTCGGCCTCCTCGGCGATCAGCTCCGCCCGGGCGTCCGCCTCCGCGGCGGCGTCCTCCGCCTCGGCCCGCGCCTCCGAGTTCGAGGCCTCGGTGGACGCCGAGACCCAGCGCAGGAGCGCGGCGGCGGAAAAGGAGCTGAAGAACGTCAAGGGCCGGGGCAACGCGCTCTCCGAGGTCTCCATGACGGGCATCCCGCGGTCGCAGTCCGGCGGCGTGCACGCAGTCCTGGTCACCGTCACCAACAAGACCGACAGCAAGGCCTCCTACGCCGTGCAGGTCGACTTCAAGGACGCGTCCGGCAAGGTGGTCGAGACGCGGTACGTCGGCGCGGAGCACCTGGAACCCGGGAAGAAGGACCAGTCCATCGCCTTCAGCCGCCTGCCGAAGGAGAAGAAGCTGACGGCTGACCTTGCCAAGGCCCAGCGCTACTGACGCCGGCCCGCACGGGGCCGGGGGCGCTGCCCTTGGTGGCGTGCGCGTGTACGCGTCCGGCCGGTCCGTTGTCCCCGGCCGGCTGCCGCACGAGCGACCGTGCGCGCCGGTGGTGCGGTGTGAGGGCGTCTCGGCGCCGCACCGGTGGCTGGACGGGGCCGGGGTGTGCGAGGAGTCCCAGGTCATCGATGCTCGACGACTCCTCGTTCATCCAGCGGCTCGACCCGCGCCTGGCCCTGCCGTTCAAGGTCGGCTTCACCGACTCGATGCAGCTGGTGTTCCTCATCGCGGCGGCGGTGCTGGTCCTGGGCTTCCTGGTCGCGGTGTGGACCAAGGAGGTGCCGCTGCGCAAGGTCTCCGGACTGGAGGCACGGGCCGCCGAGGAGAACGCCGGCTCCGCACCGGAGGCGACCGCGACCATGACCGCCGAGCAGGCCGCGAGCACGGCCGCCGTACCGGCCGCGAGCACGGCCACAGAGCCCGCCGATCGGTTCGCACCCGCCCCCGGCGCCTCGCCGTACGGCGTCCACGGCCGGGTGCTGGACGGCACGGGCGCGCCGGTGCCGCAGGCCGTGATCACCTTGATCGACGTGAACGGACGGCAACTCGGCCGCGCCGTCAGCGGCGCGGACGGGGCCTACGCGCTGTCCGTCACCGGCCCCGGCACCTATGTGCTGATCGGCGCCGCCGGCGCCCGGCAGCCCCAGGCCGTCACGGTGCTGGTCGGCGAGGAGCGGGTCGAGCGCGACCTCGCGCTCAGCGGCACCGTCGCCCTCACCGGGGCGGTCCGGGACGCCGTCGACGGGCAGCCGCTGCCCGGAGCCCTGCTGGTCGCCACCGACGTGCGCGGCGAGGCCGTGTCCTCCGGCACCTCGGCCGCCGACGGCGCCTTCGAGCTCGCCGACCTGGTCCCCGGCGGCTACACGCTCGTGGTGAACGCGCCCGGACACCGCCCGGCCGCCCTTCCGGTCGACGTCACCCCGGGAGCCGCGGACGTCCGCGAGATCCGCCTGGAACCCGGCGCCCGGCTCCACGGTGGCGTCAGCACCGCGACCGGCCGGCCGCTCGGCGACGCCAAGGTCACCCTGCTGGACTCGGCCGGGAACGTGGTCGGCACCACGATCACCGGCTCCGACGGCGCCTACGGGTTCACCGACCTCGACGGCGGCTAGTACACCGTCATCGCCGGCGGCTACGCCCCGGTCGCCGCCTCGGTGCGGCTGGACGGCAGCGGCGTCACCGACTTCGACGTCGAGCTGTCCCACCAGGAGGAGTCCCGGTAGCGGCACCGTGCCGGATCGCATGTGAACGATCTTCGCGGAGTCCTCACAACAGGGGACGACTCGCGTCGGGCTGTGACCCGGGCACGTGCGAAATGGTGAGATGTGAGAGCGTGCAGGACGTGAGTGAGATACCGACGAACCCCCTGCAGTACCGCTTTGACGGGAGAGAAGACGCCCCAGTTCTGATCCTTGGTCCCTCACTCGGCACGACTTGGCACATGTCGTAGAAGCCGTCTCTGGGCGTCCATCTGGTCCAGGGCGGGCGCGTAAGTCCAGGTCGGAGCGCTGTGACACGCAAGCGTCCATGGGGCTCGTGACACGGATGTGACAGAAGATGCGCAGCGGAGCCCCTGCATGCGGCGGTGGTATTGAGGGAGCGCCGTGCCATCTGTATCTGGGCGAATGGCAGACCGGCTGGACGCTGCGCTTGGGCAACCTGATGGTGCGTAGGGTGCTCAGAAGTCGGAGCCCAGCAGGGCGAGAGGACGACGTTCGAGCTGTGCGAAACGGACCTTTTCGCGCAGCCAGGCCGCAACATCACCTTGCCGTTCGAGCAGGAGAACGAGTTCCCGGAGTTCGCCCAGGACGATCACTCGCTGGTTCAACGCGCGTTCGCTTTCTTCGATGGCTGGCCCGGTGAAGCCAGATGCAGAGATGAATAGGGCGCGGACTTCCGAGCGCCCGTACACCCGCACCAGGTGGCGGCTCATCGCGTTGATCTCGACAGGCTCACCCCACCACTTGATCTCCACGAGGTACGCGGATCCGTCGACTTCGAGGGCGCCGTCGATCTGTTCAACGGGATGCCCCTCCTCGCTACGCAGCGTAAAGGATTCCCTGATCAAGATGCCTTCGGTCGCGAACAGGTCGTTGAGCACGCCTTCCAGGGCGGTGCCTCGCTTTCTCGGGTCGTCTTCGTCGAACAGGTCGTTGAGTCGGTCTCGGAGTGCTTGAAACCTTGCTTTCCGTCGAGTAAGGCGCTCAAGCTCGCTTGTGCGTGCTTTGATACGAGCGGCCCGCTCTTCATCATGTGCCTGGCTCATCCGCGTGAATGAGTCCTTGACGTTGACGAGTTGTCGCACGTTTGCCTGCAGTCCCTGGGCCGGGAGACGGTCGTCCGGCCACAGTGTGGAGAAGTCCTCGAATTCGATCGTTCGTTTGATGATTTCCCTACGAACACCCAAGCCTGCGTCGCCCTGTTCATTGATCTGGCTGAGCACGGCACGAACGATCTTGTACTTGCTGACTGCTGACTTGTCTGCGGCGAGCTGGTGTCGATGGGGCGCGAGCAGGTCTTCGCTGACGCCGGCGCCCCGCAAGAATCCAAGGACCCCTTCTTTGCTCCGGTTGAGCCGGGGCACCAGTTCGATCAGCAGGTCCAAAAGCTCAGGCGGCCAATGGTAGGCGTCGTTGTGGGCCACTCGTCATCTACACCTTCCGCGCGGGAGCCGCTCTCCGGGTGCTTCGATCTGGACGATGTCCGAACGGCGCAACCCTATGAACCTGATTGTGCAGCGGCTGCCGCCGCTTGAGACTGGGTTTGGCGGGATGCACGGCATGAAGCTGGTGCGGTGATGTTTGATGGCGGCGCCTCTCAGTAGGCTGGAAGACTTCTCGGCCCCTCTGGCGGCTTCTGACTGGCCGAACCGGGGGACTGGCCCTACTACAGCGGTTGGCCTGCCGGGCCGCTGTCCAACGGCTCGATCCCAGCAGGCCCGACCGGCAGACCGGCCCAGAGCAGGACTCGCCAGATGCCTTCGGTATCGCGCACGGCTATCACGACACCGGTGGTGTCCACCTCGCGTTCCTTCACGTGCTGGACGGTGAGGTCAACTGCGCGTGCGGCGATCCAACCCGGATCGACACGCCGTGACTGACCATCGCCACTCTCTCAACGCCGCCTCGTACGGCCTCGTCGACGACGCCGCCCAACTGCTCCAGCACCTCCGGGCCGCACTCGCCGTCGGGCACACGAGTCGTGGGATCGACGGGCCAGGCAAAGACGAGCTCCACTTGTACGAGACCGGCGTCGCCGAGGCGCTGACCGCACCCGACGGCTCCTTCGACGTCGTCGTCACCAGCCTGGCGGTGCACCATCTGCCCGGGGATCTGCGGCATGTTGCCCTCCGGGAGATGCGCCGGGTGCTGCGTCCGGGCGGGCGGCTACTGGTCGCCGACTTCCGGCCGCCGCGCACCCGGCTTGTGCGGCACCTGGTTGGTGCGAGCGCCGGCCACGTCATGGCGGAGTACCGCGTGGACCTGCTTGACGGGCTGGTCGCGGACGCGGGCTTGGAGGTGCGGGGGGGCGGGGACGTACGGCCGTGGTTGCGGTACGTGCAGTCGGCGCGCCCGGAGAAGCAGGCCGTAACAGCTGAGTGACAGCGGGGGCCGGTTCCCGACGCGGTGGTGACACGGGCGCGGACCGGGCCCCATCATGGGTCGTCATGGGGGGTTCGGTGCATGTGTCCCGTGTGCGCCGCCGCGGCAGGGTGCCGCGCGTGGTGCCGGTGGCGGTTGCCCGAGCCGGCCTGTTCTCCCTGCTCGGTACGGCGGTCGCGGCCACGGTCCATCATCTGGCCTTCGACTCCAGCCCTTCGTGGGCCGTGCGCGCCCTTGCCGCGTCCGTACTCTTCGGCGTCGCGCTGCCCGGCGCGGGCCAGGACAAGCCGCTGGTACGGCAGTTGGTGCTGGCGGCGGGTGCGCAGGTGGTCGTGGGCTACTGGTTCGTGCGGGCCGACGACGCGGTTTCCGTACCGGCACACGCGGTGTGGCCGTCCTCCGCGCATGCGGGCTGGCCTGTCGTGGTCGGGCATGTGCTGCTGACGGTCCTGTGCGCGGCGCTGCTGCACGGCGTGGACACCTGCCGTCGGCGCGTGCTGTACGTCGCCGGGCGCGAGTGGGAGAAGCTGCGCGCGCTGCTGCGCCGGCTCTTTGCGCCGGTCCGTAATCCCGTTGACCTGACCGCGTCGACGCGCGCCGCGTGGCGCGGGGACGCCGGCCCCGCGCCCGGCGCTCCCCCACAGGTCTTCCTCGCGGACACCGTCGTACGACGCGGTCCGCCCTCTCCCTCCCGGTCGCCGCTCACGCGGCGGCTCTCGGTGTGTGTCTGAAGCTCCGACCTGTCCCGTCACGCCATACCGGAGCGCGGGCTGCCCGACGGTGCCGCGCCAGGGGGAATCCACTTCATGTCCAAGAACGTCGTCGTCATCGGGGCGGGCCCGTACGGCCTGTCCACCGCCGCGCATCTCAAGGCGCGCGGCCTGAGTGTCAGGGTGTTCGGTTCGCCGATGGCGAGCTGGGCCGAGAACATGCCCGCCGGCATGCTCCTGAAGTCACCGCCGAGCGCGTCGATGCTGTCGGCGCCGCGTCCGGGGTTCGCACTGGACGACTACGCCCGGCAGGCCGGCGAGTCCCGGCTGAGCGGGCACGACCAGGTGCCCGTCGAGATGTTCGTGCGCTACGGGCAGTGGTTCGCCGAGGAGTTGGTGCCCGAGGTGGAGCGGGTCCGGGTCCTCGGTGTCGACCGGCAGACCGACGGCTTCCATCTCAAGCTCGCCTCGGGCGAGGAACTGCGGGCGGCGGCCGTGGTCGTGGCCAGCGGCATGGACGGCTTCGCGCACGTCCCGGAGCCGCTCGCCGAGTTCGTCCCGGAGGGGCTGGTCTCGCACAGCTCGCACCACGCCGACCTCAGCACGTTCGCCGGACGGGACGTCGTCGTGGTGGGCGGCGGGCAGTCGGCGCAGGAGAGCGCGGCGCTGCTGCACGAGGCCGACGCGCGGGTGCAACTGCTGGTGCGCGGAGAGAAGCTGGTGTTCGGCGCGGGGCCCACCCCGCCGCCGCACTGGCAGCCCGACACCCCGCTGGGCCGGTCCTGGGGGCTGTACGGCGTCGTCCACCAGGCCGCTGTCTTCCGCTTCCTGCCCGCGGTCACGCGGCTGCGGCTGGTCAAGCGGGTACTGGGCCCGTTCGGGTCGTGGTGGCTCAAGCCGCGATTGGACGGCGTCGTGCCCGTCCGGCTGGGACAGCACATCACCGGCGCGCGACGGCACGACAGCGGCCTCCTCCTCACCACCGCGGATGGAGAAGGCCGTACCCGCACGATCGCGGCGGAGCACGTCCTGGCCGCCACCGGTTACCGGGTTCGCCTGGACGGGCTGGACTTCCTGGCCCCCGAACTGCGGGCAGAACTCACCCGCACCGGAGGCTTCCCGCATCTCGACGCGGGGCTGCAGTCCTCTGTGCCCGGCCTGTACTTCACCGGCATCCAGGCGGCGGCCACCTTCGGACCGCTCCTGCGGTTCACCTGCGGTACCGCCTTCGCGGCGCCGCGACTCGCGAAGGCCGTGGCAGCGCGCCAGGCGATGTGATCTCGAAAGGCGACTCGCCGTCGGCTCCGGTGCCGGTCAGGTCAGGAGCCGACGGCGCTGGAGGTCACGCGGGGGGCGGTGGTGGGGTGCAGTTCGTCGACCGCGATGCCGTGGCTGTGCCGCCAGCCCGCCGCCGCCCGGGTGGCGTCGGTGAGGTGGGGGTGGTCGTCGTGGAGGCCGGTGTGCTCGTGCTCGATGGCCACCGGCTCCCGCGCCGGCCACAGGCGCATGGCCAGCAGGGACGCGACGACCGCGATCACCCCGAGGGCGATGACGGCCGCCTGTAGTCCGGCCTCCGCGCCCAGCCAGCCGGCCAGCGGGTAGGTCAGCAGCCAGGAGCTGTGCGAGAGGGAGAACTGGGCCGCGAAGGCCGCCGTACGCTCGTCGGCGGGAGCCGAGCGGCGGATCAGCCGACCGGTCGGGGTGAGCACCATCGAGCACGCCGCGCCGAAGGCCGCCCACACGACCAGCAGCGCGGGCCAGCGCCAGCCGCCGTTCTGTGCGGCCGTGATTGCGCCGAGCCCGGCGAAGACGAGACCGAGCAGCAGCGCGCCGCGCAGCATGACCGCCCGGTCGGAGACCCGCTCCAGCACGCGCGGCAGGACCAGGGCGACGATCATCGAGCCCGCTCCGTAGGAGCCGAGCGCCACGGGCACGACCCCGGCCGACAGGCCCAGGAAGTCGCGGACGTAGACGACGGAGTTGACGGTGACCATGGCGCTCGCCGCGGCGACGGCGAGGTTGAGGGCAAGCAGGGCGCGCAGCTGCGGGACGGCGAAGAAGAGGCGGGTGCCCGCGGTGGCCTTCGCGTACGCGCCGCCGGTGCGCGGGGCGGTGGAGGCGGTCTGCTTCGGCAGTACGGCGGAGACGACGAGCGCCGCCGAGGCGAGGAAGCCCAGCATGGTGCCGGTGAACAGCCAGTTGTAGGTGATGACGGAAAGCAGGGCGGCGGCGAGCGCGGGGGAGAAGAGGCTCTCCAGGTCGTAGGCGAGGCGGGACATGGACAGCGCCTGCGTGTAGTCGCGTTCCGCTGGCAGTACGTCGGGGATGACGGCCTGGAAGGTCGGGGTGAACGCGGCCGAGGCCGACTGGAGCAGGAAGACCAGGAGATACACCTGCCACACCTGGTCCACGAAGGGCAGGAAGAGGGCGACTCCGGCCCGGGTCAGGTCGGCGGTGACCATGAGCGCGCGACGCGGCAGGCGGTCGGCTATCGCGCCGATCGCCGGGGCGATCAGGACGTACGCCACCATCTTGATCGCGAGGGCGGTGCCGAGCACCGATCCGGCGTCGGCGCCCGCGATGTCGTATGCCAGCAGGCCCAGGGCGACCGTCGCCAGCCCGGTGCCGACCAGTGCGATGAGCTGGGCGGCGAAGAGGTGGCGGTAGGTGCGGTTGCGCAGGACGGCGAGCATGCGGGCGGCTCCTGGACATGAGGATGTAACGGCGTGGTGATCGGTTCGACGTCCCGAGTGTAGCCAATGTGTGCGCAGCTGCGCACATGTCGGCTGGATCTTGCCGCTTCCCGTCCGTATCCGAATCCTGACCCGCTGGCTCTAGGCTGGCACCATGCCTGAACGCGACCTCATGCCACCTGCATCCGATGTGCATCTGCAGGCCCCGGACAGTGCTCGGCTGGCCGAGGCGAGCGGGGTGTTCGCCCTGCTCTCGGACGCCACCCGGTTGCACTTGCTGTGGCTTCTCGCGCAGGGCGAGTCGGACGTCGGCTCCCTCGCCGAGCGCACCGAGGCGTCGCGCACGGCGGTCAGCCAGCACCTGGCGAAGCTGCGCCTCGCCGGACTTGTCGACACCCGCCGCGAAGGCCGGCACATCCACTACCGCCTCAGCGACGGGCATCTGCGCCGCCTGGTGATGGAGGCGCTCAGCCACGCCGACCACCGGGTCAGCGGAAAGGCTTCGCACGACTGAGGCGCCGCACGGTGGCACGGCGGCCCCTGCGCCCCGAACCGGACCCCGTCCGCCTGAAGGAGCGGTGTTCGCTGTGGTTCGGTGGACCGGAGGGCCACGGCCTGCCCGTGCGCCGGGAGATCCTCGTCGTGGGGCAGAGCGAGGATGGAGTGGAGCCGGCGACACCGTGCGGGACGTGCCGGTCGTACTCGACAACGCCGCCCTCGGATTCGGAACGCTTTCATGGCTGGTGACACTGCGATGCGGCCCTCAGCCACTTGGTGAGAGCGAGCCGCCGACTCGTCGGGTGAGCTCGCCGGCTGTGGAGAGGGCCTCCCGGGTGGTTGTTGTCCGCTGGTCTGCTTCGAGGGAGTCCATCGGGAAAGCGACCGCGAGACCGGCGACAGGGTGATGTGCGGGATCCAATGACGGGCCCGGCGATTCACTCCCGCGCGTGGGTGCACCGCGGCCGTCCTGAGCCCGACCGGGCCGTCGAACCCGCCTTCTGCGTGGTCGCGCCGACTGCCCTTTCCTGCCTGCCGCCGCCGACCGGGTGGCAGGAGCGGGCGATTAGTCCGCGCAAGTGACACTTGACAGGCCGACTCGCCGGGGGCGGGGGAGCGTGGGGGAAGTGGCCGCCGCCGGGGCAACTGCCTTGCCCCGGCCCAAACGTGGCGGTCTTCGGGGAGCCGTCGGCCACGGTCCGTGGGCTGCCCACGGGCGCCACTTCACATCCACTTCGCCCCCGAGTCCCACTGGAGGTCCCGCATGGGCGGACCTGTCATTGCCCGCGCCCGGGCCCTCGGACATCTGTACCGGATGGCCTGCCTGGTCGCGGCTGCCGCACTGGCGATTCCTCTGCTGGGCGGATGGCCGCTGGACAGTCCGCGGGCGGTGTCCGTAACGAGCCTGCAGCGCGCATTCTCGGACGCGGCAGCCGAGTTCCGGGTGCCCGAGCCCGTGCTGCTCGGTGTGTCGTACATGGAGTCCCGTTGGGATGCGCACGCCGGCGCTCCGAGCGTCATCGGTGGCTACGGGCCGATGCACCTCACCGACGCGCGGGCGGCCCTGGCCGGAGCAGCGATCCGGGGCCGGGCCGGTGGCGTGCCGCGGTGGCCGGTGGGGTCGGAGGGTTCGCGGGCGTCCCAAGGTGTGCCTCCGCCGGAGGGAGATCTCCCTGTCCGGTTGGCGACCCTGGAGCGGGCGGCCGGGCTGCTGGGCGTCCAGCCGTCCCGGCTGCGTACGGATGCCGTCGAGAACGTACGCGGTGGCGCCGTGCTGCTGGCGGCCACGCAGCGCGAGCTCGGCAGGCCGCTCGGCTCGGATCCGGCCGAATGGTGGGGTGCGGTGGCACGGTTCTCCGGCTCGACCGACAGCGCGGCGGCATCGGTGTACGCGGACAACGTGTTCCGGGTGATCCGGGAGGGTGCGGGGCGCACCACGGACATGGGGCAGCGGGTGAGGCTTGCGGCCAGCCCCGGCGTGCGGCCGTCCGCCGAGCAGAAGGAAGCCGCACCGCAGCCGCCGATGTCGGCGCCCGGGTACGGCACCGGCAGCGGTTCCGAGAGCAGTCTCGGGGGCAACGCCAAGAACAGCGCCAGGGTCGGGGTCGAGTGTCCTGCGACCCTCGCGTGCGGCTGGCTTCCCGCGCCGCGCGAGCAGTTCGGGGACGACCAGTACGGGAACCACGACATCGCCGACCGGCCGGTCGACCAGAAGATCGAGTACATCGTCATCCACGACACCGAAGCCACCCAGAACTCGATGTTCCAGACGGTGCAGACTCCGTCCGAGGCGTCCTGGCACTACACGATCCGCTCCAGCGACGGACGGGTGACACAGCACCTCAGGACCAAGGACATCGGCTGGCACTCCGGGAACCAGTTCGTCAACGCCCGCTCGGTCGGTGTCGAGCACGAGGGGTTTCTCGCGCAGCCGGACACCTGGTACACGGAGCAGATGTACCAGTCGTCGGCCCGCCTGGTGTCGTACCTCGCCAAGAAGTACGGCATTCCGCTGGACCGGCAGCACATCTTCGGCCACGACGACGTGCCCGGCCCGGTGGCCGCCAGCATCCCCGACATGCACGAGGACCCCGGCCCCTACTGGGACTGGCGGCACTACTTCGACCTCCTGGGCGCGCCACTGCGCGCGACGGCCGGCTCGAAGAGCGACCTGGTGACCGTCCTTCCCGACTTCGCCACCAACAGGCCGGAGTACACCGGATGCGCCGAGGACGACAAGCCCTGCGCGCGGCACGGCTCCAGTGCCGTACGCCTGTACACCGAGCCGAGCGAGAGTGCCCCGCTGGTCCAGGACCTGGGCAAGCGTCCGGACGGTGAGGACTCCACGACCGGCGTCTACGACATGGGGTCACGGATCTCCACGGGCCAGAGGTTCGTGGTCGCCGAGCGCCGCGGTGACTGGACCGCCGTCTGGTACCTGGGGCAGAAGGCGTGGTTCAGGAACCCGCCGGCGCACCCCACGGCGGTCGGTAGCACCGGGTGGATGGTGACCCCCAGGGCCGGACTGTCCGACGTCCCCGTGTACGGCCGTGCCAACCCCGAGGAGTCGGCGTACCCCGACGGCATCTCCGTGCAGCCCGACTCCCCGCTTCCCTACGAGTTCCTCGCAGGCCAGCGGTACGCGACTCAAGGCAGCGTGCTGGGCTCGTACTTCGATCCCTCGGACTTCGACAGCACATCGCCCGACCGCTTCGTGAAGGGACATGTTCTCTACTACGAGATCCAGTTCGGCCACCGGCTGGCCTTCGTCCGGGCGGACGACGTGGAGGCGCGGCGAATCACCGGGTAGAGCGTTCAGAGCGAGGCCCTCTCGGCTACCTGGCCCCGGCCCGTCGTCTCCGCGAGATCTGTTCCACGGATGGTCGACGTGGTGCTGCTGACCCATTGGGACAGGGCGATCTGCCTGGCCGCGGCGGCTCGGGACGTCCTGTGGCGCCGGACCGGCACGTGGCGGGATCCGGGCAGGCCGAAAGGGGACCTCCGCGGGTTCCGGCCACGGCCGTTCGTGAGGGCCTCGCGCAGCAGGGACAGGTGCGGGGCCACCGCGGCGAGGGAGTCGCCGCCCCCTTCCAGGGGCCTGTCATCGGTGTTCCGGTGGACCCGTGCCGCACCGACCGCGTCGGGCGTGGGAGTCCGCAGTGCGTGTGCGTCCGGTCCTCCGGGGATCGAGCGGCCTTCCACATGGGTTGCCGTCTCGCCGGACTCTCGGGTCGGACAGTGAACTTGGGCCATGGTGAAACCTCCGTTCATGGTTTCACCCTCGCTCATGGACGGCCCCCGCCACATCGTCCCCGCGCAGCGATTCCCGGCTACCACGGCTGCGGTATCCGGCTCGTCGGCCTACCGCGGGGACAGGCGATGGCCGCCTGCCGTCGGATCCGGGGCGCCGTGCCGATGTTCAGGCGGGCGCCCGCATGCTGCCGGGTTCTGCCGCCGGGCTGACCAGCCCGCACTGGTAGGCGATGACCACGAGCTGGGCACGGTCACGAGCCGCCAGTTTGGTCATGGCCCGGTTGACGTGAGTCTTCGCTGTCAACGGGCTCACGAACAGGCGGTCGGCGATCTCGTCGTTGGACAGGCCCAGGGCGACCAGGCCGGTGACGTCGCGTTCCCGTGGCGTCAGGCAGGCCAGCCGTTCGGGCACGGCGGTCAGGCAGGGTTCCGGCTGGGACAGAAACCGGGTGATCAGCGCTCGCGTCGCCGACGGGGACAGCAGGGCCTCGCCGTCCGCGACCGTGCGGACTGCGTCGAGAAGCTCCTCGGGGCGCGCACCCTTGCCGAGGAAACCGCTCGCACCCGCGCGCAGCGCCTCGGCGACATGCTCGTCGTCCTCGAACGTGGTCAGGACGAGCACCTTCACGCCCGCGAGGTCCTCGGAGTCGCTGATGAGCCGGGTGGCCTCCAGGCCGTCCATCTCCGGCATGCGGATGTCCATCAGGACCACGTCCGGCAGCTGTGCTCGGGCCAGCGCGACCGCCTCACGCCCGTCGGACGCCTCGCCCACGGTCTCCATGTCCTCGGTGGCGTCGAACAGCATGCGGAAGGTGCCCCGCAGCAGGGCCTGGTCATCGGCAAGCAGTACGCGAATCGTCATGCTCGTCTCTCCGATCCCGTACCGGGCCAGGGCGCAGCGGCAGCTCGGCGGTCACGGTGAAACCGCCCTCGGGGCGTGGCCCGGCGTACAGCCGGCCCCCGAGGGTGGCAGCCCGCTCCCGCATTCCGATCAGTCCGTGACCCGCACCGGGGTGGGGGCGACGCGGTCCGGCGGGTCCGTCGTTCTCGATGGTGATGGTCAGCTGTTCGGGGTGGTAGCGCAGGAAGAGCCGGGCATCGCCGGCCCTTGCGTGCTTGCGCACATTGGTCAGGGACTCCTGCACGATGCGGTACGCGGCCAGGTCGACGGACGGTTCCAGCGCCTGTGGGGTGCCGCTGCGGGCCTGGCTCACGGCCAGCCCGGTGCGTCCGAAGCACGCCAGCAGGGCCGGTATCCGCGCGAGGCCCGGCATCGGGTCGCGGGGTGCGACCGGGTCGTCGGACTCCCGGAGCAGCCCCACGGTCACCCGTAGTTCGTCCAGTGCGGAGCGGCTGGTGTCCCGGATGTCCTTCAGGGCGGTGAGGACGTGTTCCGGCCGTTGGTCCACCAGGTGGACGGCGACGCCTGCCTGAGCGTTGATCAGGGCGATGTGGTGCGCGACGATGTCGTGCAACTCGCGTGCTATCCGTATCCGTTCAGCCGTCACCCGCTGCCGGGCCTCCTGTTCCCGGGTGCGCTCCGCGTGCTCCGCCCGTTCCTCGACGGCCGCCAGGTGCGCGCGGCCTGAGCGCACTCCGTCTCCGACCGCCGCCGGCAGCGCCGTCCAGGCCAGCATCGCGGCGTTGTCCGGATCCAGCCACTCTTTTGCCGTGAACACCGCGGCCACGGACACCAGGGCGGCGGCCGAGATCGCTGCCGCGGTCCAGGCGGTACGCCGGTCGGTCCGCACGGTCACGTTGTAGACGGACACCAGGACCGGGCTCGTCGCCAGCGGGCTCGTGTGAAACCCGAGCAGCTGAAAGAGCACCCCGCAGCCGAGGGTGATCGCCATTACGCCGAACGGGCGGCGATGCCGCCACAGCAACGCGGAGCTGCCGACGGCCGCCAGCACGACAGCGGCCCATCGCAACGAGAACTGGTGCTGGTGCGGTTCCACCGAGGCGGCCACGACCGACAGCAGAACAGCCCGACGGTTCCCAGCGCGTGAACCGCGCGGACCCGGGCCTGCCGTCCTCGTCCCTGGCCGTGGAGCATCGCCATGCCACCACCGTAGGACCGGTGACCGGATCGGGCATCGTCGCCTGCGTACGCGGTCTTCCCGGGACCTCTGGGATGTTGAGGCGACGAGTTCAGGCCGCCGAGGGAGAGGCTCCGTAGGCGCTGTTCTCTTCGATCGTGCCGCCGAGCTTGTCGCGGGCGGCCTCCATGGCCGAGCGAGGGCTGGCCGAGAGCACCCAGCGGTTGCCGACCAGGTAGACGCCGCCGTACATCTGCGAGATGCCCAGCCACTCGCGCTGGCCGGTGAGGGTGTCAAAGGTCAGCAGCAGGTACTGGGCCCCGGCCGTTTCGCAGACGCCCTGGCGGTAGTCCTTTGCTTTGCCGGCTTCCTCGGCCTTCTTGCATCCGACGGCTTCGGCGAGCTCCTCCAGGGTCGCGGGCTTGGCGCTGGGCGCCGCGCTCGCGCCCGGCCCCGCCTGCGGTCCGCCGGGTTCGGTTGTCGTGGACTTCGACTTCCGTTCGCTCTCTTCGACGGCCGAGTCGGCCGACGAGCCGCTGCATCCGCCGAGGAGGAGCGTCGCGGCGGTCACGAGCGCCGGAACGGTGGGACGGCTGCGGACATGACGGCTCATTCGGGGGCTCCACGTACGCTGCGGGGGCGATCGGCCCCTGGGAGATACGCGAGAGGCGAGGCGCGCGTTCATGCGGTCCCGTTGTGGGTGGCGTGTGCGGTGGGGTGACGCTGCCGCTGGTCCGTTGTGGTGTCGAGCCGATGCCGGATCACTGCCCGGTGGCGTCACGGCGCCGTACGGCGAACATCACGGCCGCGATGGCGATGAGGATCGCGGCGAGGATTCCTGCCAGGATGCTGTCCGACCCTCCGTCGTGGTGCCCACTGTTCGCCCGGGGCGACGGGGAGGCGGCCGCCGTCAGTTCGAGGGTCGGCGCCGGGCTCTCGCCGCTGCCCTCCGGTTCGGTCCGGCGGTCGGTGCGTCCGTCACCGTAGGTCTGGAGCGACTTGTACGTCGCGGTGGCCGGGGTGATTCCCGCAGGCAGCACGACGTGCGGTTCGGTGATTCCGGCGGTGTCGGACTCCGACTCGGCCTCGAAGCGGATCCGGACGTTCTTGGCGAGCGCTTGTGCCTTGTCGGGGTCGACCTCCACGTGAGCGGTGGCCGGGACGGCGGTGAGCAGGACGAGGGCGGTGGTTGTGGCGGCCCTGAGGCCCCGACGGCGGGCGGTGCGGTGCTTGGCGCGAGTGTGGAACACGGGTGTCTCCAAGCGTGGGGACGTGCAGGGCGGCCGTATGAAGGGCCGCCCCGGCAGGGTCAGTTGGCGTGATCGAGCTCCGCCTGGGGAGGACCCCGCCGTGTCACCGCGTCTGCGAGCGCCGCCTCCTTGGGCGGTTGCCGGTCCGGCCGCGCGAGGGCGGGCATCGGCAGCCTCGGTCCCGGCGTCGCCGTGTGGTTGCCGAGCAGGGCCCGGACGGTCGCGATGCGGGCCCGGACCGCCTCGACCGTCGTCGTCAGGCCGCGCGCCAGTGACCAGCACACCGTGTCCGCGCGGTACAGCAAGAAGGCGATGACGACGGCCGTGACCGCGTGTACGACCGTCATGGCGGGCGAGCCGTGCAGACGCTCGTGCCATGCCTGGTGGGCGTCGGCAGCGTGGTGTGCGTGGCCCGGCACGGCCGTCGGGGCCTCCGGGCTGTGCGCGTGTGCGGTCGCCAGGAAGAGGTGCAGTCCCGCCTGCGCCGCCCCGCACACCGCCACCATCTCGGCCAGGGAACGCGGGCGCCGCGTGCCGACGAGGCCGACGGCGAAGAGCGCCGCGACAGCCATCGCGCTCTGTGGCCAGGGCACGGGTCCGCCGGCGGCCAGATGGCGGGCGCTCGCCCCGAGCACTGATCCGACGACCGCGAAGACCGCCGCCCGCACCACGGGCAGCGGGGCGCTGTGCGTCGGGGGACAGAGCGGGTGGAGCGTGGACATCGCCCGCTCATCATGGAGCAACCCCGATCTCGTCCGGAGGCCGGATCCCCGAAGTGTCGCCCGATCGGTAATCAGTCATCCGTTCCCCGCTCGGTTGTTCGCGGCGGTTGTGCCGCGGTTGGTGGTCGTCGCGAGGGCCGACGACGACCGATTGGGCCGACGGGGCGGTGGCGAACGGCGATGGGGCGCCCGGATGGGCGACTTTGCCCGCGCCGGGGATACTTGGGGATTTGATTACTCACATTTTGCTTACATGAGATCGGGCAGGATGAGAACTCGACTGCACATAACATTTCGTTGTCGGCCTGCGTAGCGTGTGGGGAGTCCCGTGGTGGTACGGCGAGTGGCGGCGGCAGTCGTGCTGCTGGCTACGGCCCTGCTGCTGCACCTGACCGTCCCTCACCACGGTGCGGCCCGGACGGTGCCGGTCGCGGTGTCCGCGGCGGAGGCCGAGTCCAGGAAGCATTCCCTGGAGCCTGTTGCGGGACGGGCGCAGCAGGCGCCGACCGCGCATGAGCAGTCCGGCGCCGACGTGACCGCGCGGCTCTCCAGGAATGTTCAGCCTGCGGCGCCGCCTGCCCTCGTCGACGTGCAGACAGCGGCCGAGGCCGACATGGCGGTGGCGGCCGCGGGGCCGTCTCGTGCCGGGACACCGAGAGACTGCCGCACCCCGTCCACCGGCGCGGCACCCGCCCTGAGCGCTCTGCAGATATTCCGCTGCTGATCGGCAGCGTGCCGTTCAGCCGACGACCCTGTCCGCCCTGCCGATGGTGCACTCTGCCGGTCGGCCGCAGGCGGTGGGTCCGTGGGCTGTTCGGTGCGCCCTCTTCGCGTCGTCGAATCCACGAAGAGCACGAGGCCGAACATGCAAACCCTCATCGAGCACGCCCGTACGTTTCCCGCCAAGGCCGCTGACGGCGGCCACGACCTCGCCCGGCTGGCCGGCGGACAGCAGCCGCAGGTCCTGTTCATCGCCTGCTCCGACTCCCGGGTGATGCCCGCCCTGTTCACCGGCGCCCGCCCCGGCGAGATCTTCGAACTGCGGACAGTCGGGAACATCGTCCCGCCCTACCGCCCGCAGGCCGCCTGCGCCGTGGCGGGCACCATCGAGTTCGCGCTCACCGCGTTGAAGGTGCCGGACATCGTGGTCTGCGGCCACTCGCACTGCGGCGCGGTCAAGGGACTGATGGACGAACGGAGCGTCCGGACCATGCCGCAGGTGAGCCGGTGGCTGACCCTGGCCGGACACCACCGCGCCGACAATGAACCGCAGTGGTACCGGGAACCGGGTGCGGACCCGGTAGAGGCCGCCCAGCGTCACCTGCTCACCCAGCTCGGCCATCTGCGCGACCACCCCGCGGTGGCCCGCCGCCTCGCCGCCGGAACACTGCGCCTGCACGCCTGGTACTACACCGTCGAGACCGGTGAGGTCCTCGCCTGCCCGGACGACAGCCAGACCTTCCGGCCCCTGTGAAGCGACCGGACCGAGTCCCCGCACCCGTCCGATCCGGTCGCCACTCGCGCGACGTTCCTTCCCCCACGCGAAAGAACGCCATGAACCCCCATCTTTCCCGGCTCAAGCGCGTCCTGCGCACCGACCTGACCTCCTCACTGGTGGTCTTCCTCGTCGCCCTGCCCCTGTGTGTGGGCGTTGCTGTCGCCTCCGGTGTCCCGGCCGAACTCGGCCTGATCACCGGCATCGTCGGCGGTCTGGGCACCGGCCTGCTGCCCGGCAGCAGCCTCCAGGTCAGCGGTCCAGCGGCCGGCCTGACCGTGCTCGTGTACGCGGCCGTCGAGGACTACGGGCTCGCCGCCCTCGGCGTCATCGTGCTTCTTGCCGGGCTCAGCCAGCTCGTCCTCGGCGCGCTGCGCCTGGGCCGCTGGTTCCGCGCCATCTCGCTCTCCGTCGTCCAGGGCATGCTGGCCGGCATCGGCCTGGTGCTCATCGCGGGCCAGCTGTACGCCCTGGCCGACAGCAAGGCACCCGGCAACGGACCGGCCAACATCACCGGGCTGCCAGGTCTGGTCGTCGACACGCTCGCCTCGGGCGCGGCGCTGACCGCGCTCGGTGTGGGTACCGTCACCGTCGCGATCATGGTGCTGTGGAAGAAGCTCCCGGGCCGCGCGCAGCTGCTGCCCGGGCCGCTGGTCGCCGTCGGCGCGACGACTGCCGCGACCGTCCTGTTCGACCTGCCCATCGCCAGGGTCCGGGTGAGTGGTCTGTGGGAATCCGTCCAGCCGCCCGGCTTCGCCGAGTTCGGGCGGCTGGCGGACATCGGGCTGGTGGGTACCGTCGTCGCGTTCACGCTGATCGCGTCCGCCGAGTCGCTGTTCAGCGCGGCGGCCGTGGACCGGCTGCACGACGGGCCGAAGACCGACTACGACAAGGAGCTGATGGCCCAGGGCGCCGGCAACACGGTCTGCGGGCTGCTGGGCGCGCTGCCGATGACCGCGGTGATCGTGCGCAGTGCGGCCAACGTCCAGGCGGGCGCGCGGACGAAGGCGTCCCGTGTGCTGCACGGCGTGTGGCTGCTGCTGTTCGCGGCGCTGCTGCCTGGTGCCCTGGGCGTGATTCCCACGGCGGCGCTCGCCGGTGTGCTCGTGCACGCGGGCTGCAAGCTGCTGCCGGTGCAGGAGCTGCGGCCGCTGTGGCGCGAACACCGGGGCGAGGCCGTGGTGTTGCTGGCCACGGCTGGGGCCATCCTGGTCACCAACATGTTCGAGGGTGTCCTGATCGGTCTGATGCTGGCCCTGGTCAAGACGGCCTGGGACACCTCGCACGTGCACATCGACATCACCGACACGGGCAGCGGGCCGGTGCGGATAAGGGTGGCCGGCAACGCCACGTTCCTCAGGCTGCCGCGCATCCTCGACTCCCTGGACCAGCTGCCCCGTGACCGTGCCGTGGAACTCAACCTCGCCGGCCTACGGCACCTCGACCACGCCTGCATGACCGCGCTCCAGAGCTGGGCCGACCAGCACAACGCGCAGAGCAGCGAGCCGGTCCGGGTGATCCCGGCGCTCTGAACCCCGTCTCGTGGCAGGACCCGCCGGGCGACGCCCGTCGCCCGGCGGGCGGTGCGGCCCGGCAGGCCGCTCCGCCTTCGTGAACGCGGGCGCGGGGACATCCGTAGGACATAGTGATGGTGATCCGTCGCGAAGCCCGCTCCCGGAGGTCACGCCCCTGCCACCAGGCCGTCCGTAGTGCGTACCGACCCCCAGGAGGCAAGCCATTGAGCACCCTCGCCACCCCCCGCCCCGGCCGTCGGACGGCAACGCTCGCACTGCTGGTGGCGACGATCCTCGGGGTGCTGCTCGCGGGGGCGGGCCCGGCCTCCGCCCACGCGAAGGTCACCGCCACCGATCCCGCCGAGGACGCGGTCCTGAAGACCGCGCCGCGACAGATCACCATGAACTTCACCGAACCGATGACCCTGTCCGAGGACTCGATCAAGGTATTCGACCCCCAGGGCCAGCGGGTCGACACGGGGACGACCGCGCACGTCGGCTCCGACCGTGCCACGGCCCGCGTGGCGCTCGAAAGCGGCCTGGCCGACGGTACGTACACGGTGTCGTGGCAGGCGGTGTCCGCCGACAGCCATCCCATCGGGGAGGCGTTCGTGTTCTCGGTGGGCAAGCCCTCCCCGACGAAGGCGGTCGGGACCGGCACACGGCCGGGCGGAGGTGTGGTGGGCACCCTCTACTCCGTCACCCGCTTCATCGCCTACCTGGGCTACGTCCTCGCAGTGGGCGCGGGAGCCTTCCTGCTGGTCTGCTGGCCGGACGGCGCCCGGCTGCGCCGTGTCCGGCGGCTCCTCCAGGCCGGCTGGTCGGCCCTGCTGCTGTCCACCCCGGCCCTGCTGTTGCTGCGCGCCCCCTACACCTCCGGGGAAGGGATCGGCCGGGCGTTGGACCTGGGGGCCCTGCGTGCCACCTTGGACACCGACGCCGGGACCGCCCTTCTCGTACGTCTTCTGCTGCTCGGCGGCACGGGTCTCTTCCTGGCCGTGGTCGTCGGCGCCGGGAGCCGCCCGACTGCCGACACCATGGACGGTGAGGAGGCCGCGGATCCCGTACCACGGCCCACCGTGCTCCGTCCCGCCCTGATCGTGTCCGGACTGTTCATCGCGGCGGTGCTGGCCGGCACCTGGGCCCGCACCGGACATGCGGCCGCCGGTCTGCAGACCGCGCTCGCCCTTCCGGCGGACGCGCTGCACCTCATGGCCGTGGCGGTGTGGCTGGGGGGTCTGGTCACACTGGTCACCGTCCTCTTCCGCACCCGTGCAGGCGAGAGGGTGCCACCGCAGGCGGTTGCCCGTTTCTCCCGGCTCGCCTTCGCCGCCGTGGCCGTCCTCGCCGCTACGGGCCTGTACCAGTCATGGCGGCTGGTCGGCTCCTTCGAAGCTCTCTTCGCCACCCGGTACGGCGTGATGCTGCTGCTGAAGACGGCGGCCGTCGCGGGAGTGCTGGCGGCGGCGGCCGGTTCCCGGCGCTTCACGGCTCGGCTTCGGGAACCGGCCAGGCACGAGGACCGGACCACGGCGGCGGCTCTCGCGCAGCCGACGGTCCATCAACCACTCGCCACGGCAGTCGCCGTGACGGGCACCTCCGCGCCCGGCACGCGATCCGGACAGACAGGGGAAAGTGCGTTCCTCGTCGGCACGCAGCCCGGCGACCCGGACGCACCCGAGCCGGGCACCGGCGCGGGCGACAGCGGCCCGGCGAGCCGGCTGCGACGTTCGGTCGCTGTCGAGGCCGCCCTGGCCCTTGTGGTCCTCGGCGTCACCACGGTGCTCACCGACACCACGCCCGGACGCACCGAGGCGGCCGCACCGGAGCTGGCGGCCGCGACCGCCGTCGCCCAGCCCACCGCCGTCAGCGTCACCGTCCCGTTCGACACCGGTGCCCGATACGGCAGCGGCAAGGTGCTGGTCGATCTCAGCCCGGCGAGCGTGGGCCGCAACGAACTGCAGGCCCTTGTCTATGCCTTCGACAACGGCATCACCTCCGTGCCCGAACTGCGGATCACCTTCACCCATCCCGAGCGCGGGATCGGCCCGCTCGACGCCCACCTCAAGGACGTGGGCGGCTACTGGGCCGCCGGCAACCTCCAGTTCCCCACGGCAGGCAAGTGGCAGATGTCCGTGACCGTCCGCATCTCGGACGTGGACCAGGCCACCGCGTCGACGACCATCACCGTCCGCTGAGCACGACGGCGCACTGTGCGGAGTGGATGTGCTGCCCGGTGCGGCTGCCTGCCGGGAGGGCCGCGAGCAGCACCTCGCCGGAGCGACGGACGTAGCCACGCAGGTTCATGTGGGCGGCGCGCAGCCGAACCCGATCGGCGTGCGCGCCGGTCATCGGCGGGTAGGGGTCGGGGGCCGTCCAGGCGGGCGACGGCGTCGACGAGGAGGCCGACCTCCTCGTCGGTCTGATCGACGACCGGCGTCCCGATCAGATGGGCAGGGGGGATCAGCGGGGCACGGACCGCCTTGGAGGCCGTGACAAGGCGGTCCGGCGTGGAGGGAGGCGCTTGCCTAGTTGATGACGGGCCCGGTCTGCACGGCTGGGTTGCCTCCCCACCGTGCCAGGGGCGGAACCTCTTCGCCCTTCATCAGGAAGGTGTCGGCGTCAAGTTGTGCTTGATCACCCACGACTGTGCCGTAGTGGACGAAGGCTCCGACGCCGAGGGTCACGCACCGGCCGAGCGTGACGTGGTCGGACTTGAAGGCGCCGTCTTCCTGGGAGTGCGACTGGATGACGCTCGCAGCGTTGAGGGTGCAGGCGTCTCCGATGGACACGAGGGTTCGCTCGATCAGCGTGCAACCGTCGTCGAAGACCCGGCGTCCGACCTTCGTGCCGAGCAGCCGCCAGACCATGGGCTTGAACGGGGTGCCGTTGAAAACCTCCATGTAGCGGTGCGATGTCAGCTTCCAGAAGCGTTCATGCGACCAGAAGGAGGGGTCGTAGATCGAGCAGTACAGCGGTTTCTGCGGGCGGAAGCCGGTGACGGTTCGTTCGACCAGAGTGAAGAACAGGACGGTGACCGCCACGCCGGCCAGGCTCGCAAGTGGCAGCGTCAGTACGCCGTAGGTGTTGTAGAGGTCGAAGGCGGCCACGGCGATGACGTTGAGCAGGACGAAGTGGAACCAGCGCGCCAGCAGGTGAAGGCTCGCGGTGAGCGCGTTGTGCCGGTTCTTGGCGGCGAGGCGCCGTCGCAGTTCGTCGCCTGCGGCCATGGCGTCGAACCGGGTGTCGCGCATCACCGTGCGCGGGATCTCGAAGCTGGGCGACCCCAGCAGCCCCACGCCTTCCCGTACGGGTCCGTCGATGGGCACCATCACCTTGGTCGCGAGCAGGCAGTTGTCGCCCGTGCGGCCGCCCGCGGGGTAAGCGATGTTGTTTCCCAGGAAGTTGTCCGCTCCGATCGAGGTCCTGGACAACCGGAAGGATGTGCTGGAGAACTCGGCGTTGATGATCGACAGACCGTCGGCCACCATCGTCCCGCCGCCGACCTTGCTCAGGTACGGGGTGTCGTGTTTGACCAGCGTGCCGAAGTTGGACCCGGTCTGCCGGACGTTGCGGAGGTCGTAGCCCAGGCAGCGCAGGTAGTGCACGATCGCGGAGCTGTCCCCGAACAGCATGGTGAAGAACCTGATGTTGGTCAGCCGCTGGATCGCTCGCTGGACGCTGTAGTGGAAGCCGTACAGCGGATAGACCCTGTCCGGCTTGATCGCGAGGCTGAGCAGGCGCGGCAGGGTGCCCACCAGGAGCAGACCCACGAGTACGGCACCGATGAAAGCCACCAGGGAGGCCGACAGGGCGGCGAGGACGAACATCGGGTCCGTGAGGGCCGATGACTCCAGACCCAGCAGTGCGTTCAGCTGCGGTACGGCGGAGAGCACGATGCCCACGCCGGCCACCGGCATCGGCAGATACACCAGCAGGATGGCCGCGAGCTGCCCAGGCTGTAGCCGGCCTGGCGCAGAGTGCTGCACGCGACCGGCGGGACGCTTCCGTAGTCGCTCGTCGTCACCTCTGCAGGCGAGCCGTGCCAGGACTCACCGGCCGGAACGTGCTGGCCCGGTTGCAGGGACGAGGCGTGGCCGAGCCGGGCGTCGTCGCCCATCACCGTGTCGATGTCGAGCACGGTCTGCTCGCCGACGATCACCCGTGCACCCAGAGTGACGGAGCCCGTCTCGATCCAGCCGTCGTGCGCCCGGTAGCAGGACAGATGGACGTCCTTGCGGATGAGCGTGTTCTCACCGACGGAGAGCAGGTCGGTGCAGACCGGAACGGTCCGGGACAGGATGACGGCACCCTTCCCGATGCGCGCGCCGAGTGCCCGCAAATAGAGCCCGTAGAGCGGGGAACCGGCGAGCAGCCGTGCCGGACTGGTGCGGATGAGAGACTTCACGCACCAAAAGCGCAGGTAGGCCAGGCTCCACACCCGTATCCTGCGGCAAGTGAAGCGGCCGACGAGCAGCCACTTGGCGACGACGGGGAGGGCACACAGCCCGAAGAACACCGCCGCGCTGAACGCCACCGCGCGCAGGTAGAGTTCGACGGTTCTGGAGCCCTCCATGACCCACTCGTAGCCCTCGATGGCGACCAGGCCGCCGACGGACGAGAAGACGAGGAAGAAGAACAGCTGCGCTGCCCCGCACAGCACGTACGGCACAGTGCCGAGCGGTGGTTCCTCCGGGGCACCGGGCGGTGCCTCGACCGCCTGGGCCCTCCTGGGCAACGGAGCTTCCGACGGCGCCTGGCTCTGGGCCGGGGACGGCTCGGTGACCGCGAACGCCGTCGCGAGAGTCCTGATCGTCGGGTACCGGTAGATGTCCTTCATCGACACCGCCGGCAGGCCGACCTGCTTGCGCACGCGGGCGCAGAACTGCGCCATGACCAACGAGTCGGCGCTCAGATCGTCGAAGAAGTGACTGCCGACCGGCACCCGCTCCACTCGCAGAACGGCTGCCAGCACCTCCGCGAGCTGGTCCTCAGTACGGGCTGCCACCGCACCCGTACCCATCGCGTCGTCCGTTGTCGTTGTCGTGGCGGCGACGCTCTCGCCGGTGCGGGGGCTCATGACCGTTCCCCGAGGACATCGAGGTCAGAGCCGATTCGTGTGGCCGGCGTCCGGTGCCCGCGTGCGGACATGGCAGTGCCCTGTCGGCCGAACCTTGCGGCGCCGGGGCGCAGATCGAGCCGCGCGCGGGTCACGGCGGCGGTGGGGTTGGCGGAGCGGTCCTTGAGACCGCCGGGCCGGAAGGCTTCGAGCACGGCGGCCCGGTCCTGGCCTCCCGGTGTGAGAGGAGCGGAAATTCGGACGGCCTGTGTGCAGCCGGCTGCCGCCGTGAGAGAGCGGCCGATGCCGCACGGGGGCATGCCAAGGGAAGGCTGGTGCATGATCAGGTGCTTTCTGGTGCGGGAAGAACGCCGTAGGACAGCGACTCACCTGGGCCCGCGGCTCCGACACGAGGCAGGCGGGCAGGCAGAGGTGAGGGACCCCTTGGGAGTCCGGAGGCGGTCTTCTAAATGCGCCAGAGGCAAAGACGCGTCTGGAGAGGCGCGCTACCTGGTGGAGGTCGCGGATCGCTGATACAACCGACCGGCTGCAGAGGGGTCGGGACGTCCACGGCCGTCGTCGCCGATTCGGCGGAGATCAGCTGTGGTGCACCCATCCAGGGAGTTGAACCCGACTCGACCACGAAGTGGTCGCCCGCCTGATGCGGCGCATGGTCGGCAGGCTCACCGATCGGCTCAGTGCTGTGCTCAACAGCTTCCGCAGGGTGCGGCACGTGATGGACGTGCATCGGCGAATCAGCCGCTGCGTGATGCCCGACCACCAGTTCCTGGTCGGTCACCGAATGAACGTGCAGGGGTGAACCGGCAATCGCGCAGAAGAACAGTGCGAGGATCGCCATCATCAGCGCTCGCAACCGTGCGTACCGGTTCGCATACACAGGTTCAACATAGGGCGGGGCAGATACGCCTGCCGCTTCCGCAGGTCCATCCGGGTTACGGAGCCGGCGCAGGACACTACGTACAAAGGCAGCCCGAATGCGAGTCCTCGCGGTGCCGTGCCACGCCCGGGGACACCCCGCGGCATTGACGTCCATTGGACGGCGGGTCTGCCGATCCGATGCCGGACGGCGACGGTGAGGGCACGGTCCAGATGGCGGGCGAAGATAAGGGCGCGAGGCCCGGGCCGACAGGACAGAAAGGGTGACAAGTCGCGCAGTAGGGGTCATCATGGCTCAGTGATGGGGGGAACATCGCGCGTTCTTGTTGTGCGCCGCCGTGGCCACGTGTCACCTGTGGCGGTGATGGCAGTTGCCCGCGCGGGGATGTTTTCCCTGCTGGGAACCATTGTCACGGTGATCGTGCATGACCTGGCCTTTGAATCGAACCCATCTCGGCTCGTGAAGGCGCTGGCGGCTTGTTTCCTGTTCGCCGTAGCACTGCCTGGTGCTGGGAGCAATAAGTCGCTCCGTACTCAAGTGCTGTTGGCGTTCGGCTGCCAGGCAGTCATCGGGTACTGGTTCGTCCTTGCGGACAGCTCTGTCACATTCCGCGAACACGGACTGCTGCCGTCTGCTGTTCTTGCAGGGTGGCCCGTGGTGATCGGCCACATCGTGCTGGCCCTGCTCTGCGCCGTCCTGTTGCACGGACTCGATGACAGTGTGCGCCGCGTGCTGTACGCAGCCGGGAAGGAGTGGTGCGCGTTGCGCGCACTGCTGCGCAGGCTGCTGGTTCCTGGCTGTACCCCCTATGAGGTAACAGAGTTCGGGGCCGCCCGGCGCGTGAGCTCCGGGCCGACCCGGGCTCCCCCGTCATCAGTTCTGCTGGCCGGCGCGGTGGTGCGCCGCGGCCCGCCGTTTCTTCCCCTGCCGCACGCCGCCGCCTGATCTGTCACGGGCGGTGCCCGTACGGCTTCCGGTGTGCTCACCCGTCCCTGTCGGGGACGGTTCTGTCCGCCATTCCGGCGCGCGGGCTCTGCGCGAGTCCCGCGGCAGGGGGGAAGTCCTTTGAACCGCATGTCACATGCGACGCGAGCGCTCGCGCCCGTCGTCGCGGCGGGCCGTACAGGCCCGTTCACTGCAGCGCACCTGAAGGTCCAAGGCCATGCTGCTGCTCGGGTCCTTGCTGAGCGCGTCCGTGCTCGCTCAAGGCGTACGTACGAGTTGTGCACGGAGCACGGCCAGGCGGCAATGGCCTGTCCCCGCTCGGACACCGGGTTCGGCTCCTCGGTTCCGGGGCTGTACGTCACCGGGATCCAGGTGGCGGCATTGATGGCCAGGGAAGGGGTGAACCGATGACGGCAGCAGGCAGGGCGAAGTCCGCCGTGAAGTCCGGGGCGAAGCGGCTCCTGGAGCGCGCTGGGTTCCACCTCGTGCGCAGCACCACCCCCCGTGGCGGCGTCAATGACTTCATCCCGTTCGAGCCTACGATGCGGGCCGCGCGGGCGGCCGGTCTGTCGGTGGGCGACTACATCGACGAGGTCATGAACGGGACGCCCGGCGCCACCCAGTCCACCGTCGACGAACTACGGACCCTCGGCGTCTTCGCCGCGGAGCCGGACACGGTGCTGGAGATCGGCCCCGGGTCAGGGCGGTATCTGGAGAAGACGCTGAAAGAGTGCTCGCCGGGCCGCTACGAGATCTACGAGACTGCAGCGCCCTGGGCGAGCTACCTGGTGGAAACATTCGGAGTGGTTGCCCGACCGGTGACAGGATTCAGCCTCGACGCGACACCGGACAACAGCGTCGACCTCGTCCAGGCCCACAAGGTCTTCAACACTCTGACCTTCCTCGGTTCCTGCCGCTATTTCTTCGAGATGGCCCGCGTTACGCGGCCGGGTGGCTGGATCGTCTTCGACGTCATGACGGAGACCTGCCTCGACCCGGAGGCGATGCGTGTCTGGGCGACCAAGGGCGGCGCGGGGCACGATTCGTTCCCGGCTGCTATGCCTCTCCGCGCGTGCGTGGATCTCTTCGGGACGCTCGGCTGCACCCTTGAGGCCGGTTTCCCGGCTCCCCTGGGCGTAGCGTCCACCGAGGTGCTCGTCTTCAGAAAGACGGCCTGACCTTCCGCAGGCTCTTCAGCCCGCCCGGCGGGGACTTGTCACGTGGAGCATCAGCGGCTCGGCGCACATGTCCCCGCCGGCCCTCACCGGCGCCGCTGACGCGCCACGAGTCAAAGTCGAGGCAGATCCTCGACGAGGTCCGTGACGGAGCATGCGCCTCAGGCTCTCGACGCATCTCCAGCCGGATTACGGCGTGGTCGAAGGTCCAGGCTCAGCTGCACAGGCCGGCTCACGCTTCCGCGCTTCTTGCACGGCCCGCAAAAAGCCGACGAACTTTTTCATGTAGGCACAATGTCTGCACTGGGTACGGCTCGTGGCGGAGTGAACCGCATGTTGCGCCCCCTTGGGGTGCAGATTGTCCGTGGGCACAGCGATGACCCGGCGATCCAGCCGTTCTTGTCGGCACGCAAGACATTGGCCGCGTCCCGACGGGCGGGAATGTCCGTCGAGGAGTACATCGACCACTACAGCGCTGCGCCCGGCGCGACCATGGAGACCGTGGACGCCCTGCTCAGGCTGGCGGATTTCAGCGAGAAGGTGGAGCGCGTATGTGAGATCGGCGCGGGGTCGGGCCGATACGCGGCCCGGGTGATCATCTCAACGTACCCTGATAGCTACGAGATCTACGAAACCGCGGGGGACTGGCTGCCTCGTCTGAGGGCGCTGCCGAACGTGGTCCTGCAACCCGCCGACGGGCACACACTGAGCGCCACTCCGGCCGGGTCGGTGGATCTCGTGCACGCGCACAAGGTGTTCGTCTACCTGCCGTTGGTTGTGACCATCGGCTGTCTCGACGAAATGGCCCGGGTCGTGCGCCCAGGCGGAGTCGTCGCATTCGACGTGGTGAACGAGGACTGCCTCGATGACGAGATGACCGAGAACTGGGTGGCGAGCGGGGCGACTTTGTACAGCATGATCTCGCGTTCGTGGCTGCTCAAGCGCCTGGCTCAGCGGGGCCTGTCCTTGCTGGGGAGCCATTTCGTGCCGCTCAGTGGCGGGCGGACCGAACTGCTCGTGTTCCGTCGAGCGTAAGCACGGTGGTAGTCCGGGCGATCGGAACATCGTCGCCCGGACGTGGACCAGGCCAACGCCACGACTACCGTCACCGTCCGCTGAGCATATCGGCGGACGGTGCGGAGTGGCCGTGCCGCCTCGTGCGGCTGCTCGCTCACGCACAGCTGCCGACGTCGCATCCGCGACCTATCCGTACGCCCAACCGACGTCCTCCCCCGTCCGGGTGAGGGCAAGTGCTTGCACCGCGGCCTTGGGCAGACTCCGACCAACCGGTACGCATAGACCTTATCGGCGTCTTTTGCGTGGAGTCTCGCTGCACCTTCGGAAGGCCGAAGTGGCGAGGGCAATGGGAGGGCGACGTAACAGTGGAGCAGCCATCACTTCCCGGTGCCTCTCGCGGGGCGACCGCCGTTCTCGCGGAGGAGCTGCGCGGGCTCAGAGAGCAAGCCGGGCTCAGCTTGGCGGCGCTCGCCTCGCGTACGCCGTTCAGCAAGTCCGCATGGCATCGCTACCTGACTGGAAGCCACCTTCCAACGCGCTCGGCGGTGGAGACGCTCGCTCGCCTGGCGGGCACAAGTCCGATGCGCGCACTTGAACTGTGGGAGGCCGCAGCTGTCGCGTCCCACAGGATCGGCGGCGTCGCAGCCGGCTCATCGAACCACGAGGCGGCGGAACGTCCGGCCCAGACGGCTTTGGACCAAAGGCGTCGCTTCTGGCCTCTGAAGCGGATCGCGGTCGTGTCGGTGATCACGGTGTTCAGTGTCGGCGGTGCGGTCGCTGCGACACGGCTGTTGCCCACCGCCCGCAATACGTCGCAGGCCCTGGGTGTGCACTGCCATGCCAAAGCCTGTGAGGGACGGCTGCCGGACTTCTCCGTCTGTGTAAGGGACGCGCGCACCGTGAGCTCCATCGTCGACCCGGCATTCGTCCTGAGGCTGCGGTTCTCACCTGGCTGTGGAGCCGCCTGGGCCGAGATTCAGATTCACGCGTCAGAGGGCCGGCAGGTTTCGGTCCGCTCGGGGCGCGACGAATTCTCCGCCTCCTACCCGGGGGACGGGGATGGTTACAGCAGCCCGATGGCCGCGGTGTCGAGCCCGCGAGGCGTTGTGGCCTGTGCCGAAGCCCATGGCAAGGTGGTCTGTACCGGCCTCGACGGCCCGAATGAGTGAGAGCCGCAGGGGCAGCGGCAGGGGCAGGAGTAGGGCGCCCCGCCACGCAGTCACAGACCGACAGACCGGCTGCCCGCATCGTTGCCCCGAACGGGATGAAGTCGTCGACACGCCCAGGTTGTTGGTGCTGCGCACGATGTCGAATCCAGCACGCCCCCAGGAGCCGCTCGACCCCCAACTTCAAATGCTGACGTTCCCCTGTCCGCTGCCCGCATAAGACATGTCCTCAGATCGTTTCCCTCAATATCCGCATAAGATTACGGGAGCAGACCACACAGCGAGACGGCGAACTGGCTACGCGGCCGTCGAGGGCCGGTTCACGGCGCTGGAGTCTCGCGCCCGATGTGTGCCTTCCGGGTAGGACTGATTGTCGATCCTTGGTGGGCGGTGCCTCTGGTTCGGGTGGCGCTCGGGCAGCCCGCCGGTGCCTCGCCGTCGAGCGTGATGGAGCCCGAACTGGTCGGGCGCCGGGCTCAGGCGTGGCTGTGGTGGGCGAGGGCCGCGTGCGGATCGTTCCCGTGAGCCTTGTGGTCGGTGTGGACCGTGGCGGCGGTCAGCCGGGGCACGGCGTGGATGAGGGCGTGTTCGGAGGCGACGGCCAGTTCGTGGGCCTTCACGACGGTCAGGTGCGGGTCGACCACGATGTCGGCCTCGGCGCGCAGGGCGTGGCCGATCCAGCGCATCCGGACCTGGCCGACGTCGAGCACGCCGTCCACGCCGCGCAGGGCGTCCTCTGCGGTGTCGACGAGCTTGGGGTCGACGGAGTCCATCAGGCGGCGGTAGACCTCGCGGGCCGCGTCCTTGAGGACCATCAGGATGGCGACGGTGATCAGGAGGCCGACGACAGGGTCGGCCCAGCGCCAGCCGATGGCCACGCCTCCGGCGCCGAAGAGGACGGCGAGGGAGGTGAAGCCGTCGGTGCGGGCGTGCAGTCCGTCGGCGACCAGGGCGGCGGAGCCGATACGGCGGCCGGTGGTGATGCGGTAGCGGGCGACCCATTCGTTGCCGATGAATCCGACGAGGGCGGCGATGGCGACGGCCCACAGGTGGGTGATGTCGCGGGGGTTGAGGAGGCGGTCGATCGCCTCGTAGGCGGCCACGGCCGAGGAGGCGGCGATGGTCAGGACGATGGCGATGCCGGCGAGGTCCTCGGCGCGGCCGTAGCCGTAGGTGTAGCGGCGGTTGGCGGCGCGGCGGCCGACGACGAAGGCGATGCCGAGGGGGACGGCGGTCAGGGCGTCGGCGGCGTTGTGGATGGTGTCGCCGAGCAGGGCCACGGACCCGGATATGGCCACGATGACGGCCTGGATGACCGTGGTCAGGCCGAGGATGCCGAGGGAGAGCCACAGGGTGCGCATGCCCTCGCGGGACGTCTCCATGGCCGAGTCGACCTTGTCCATGGCCTCGTGGCTGTGCGGGGTGACGAAGTGCGAGAGCCGGTGGCGGAGCTTGGACCAGCCGCTGCCGTGATCGTGATCATGGTCGTGCCCGTGGTCGTGCGTGTGATCACCGTGGTCGTGCTTGGCGCCGCCGTGGTCATGGGCGGTGTCGGCGGAGCGCGGATGGTCGTGCTCGCCGTCGTGGCGGTGGGTGACGGGAGCCGTGCCGCCGTGGCTGTCGTGGCTGTGGCTGCCGTGATCGTGATCGTCGTGGTCGTGCGTCGTGTGTGCATGGGTCTGTTCGTTCACGGTCGATCTCCCCTCTCGGTATTCGGGGGTGTCCTGTCGGGCTGGACTCTTCCCCGCCTATCCCGTCATTATGTGCGCATGAGTGCACGCATGCATCTATCAGATGCGCACGGATCGCAGGAGCCAGACGAAAGCGAGCGGCTCGCGGTGGCTGTGGAGGTGTTGGGGCTGCTCGCCGACCGCACCCGCCTGGCACTGCTGCGGCGCCTGGGCGAGGGCGAGGCCGACGTCACGACGCTGACCGAGTCCGTCGACACCTCGCGGACATCGGTCAGCCAGCATCTGGCACGACTGCGTCTGGCCGGCCTGGTGAGCACCCGTAAGGAAGGGCGCCGGGTCGTCTACGTGCTGCGCCACGGCCATCTGCGTCGCCTCGTCGACGAGGCCCTTCAGGTGGCGGACCATATGATCGGTCGCCTGCCGCCCCACGACTGACCGGTGCTCCCGCGGGGCCCGCCCATGACGTACTCACAGTTTCCCGTAGGCAGGGGCACAGCCGCCACCGCCAGCCTCCGTCGGGCGCCACGGCGGCGTGGTTCAGGCAGCGGGAGCAGGCGGGATCCGGCCGACGGCATACGGCTGCTCCTCCGGGCCCTTGTCCACATCATGCTCGGCGGTGCCGCCCTCATCGTCATCGCGACGGTCGTCTCCGTGGTCGGCCCGATGCTCGCGATCGACCTCTACACCCCGCCCGTGGCCGCCTGGTGGACCGTCTTCACGGCGATCGCCGTCCAGGGCGTGCCGTTCCTCCTCCTCGGCACCCTCGTGTCAGCGGCCATCGGTGCCTTCGTACCGGAACGGGTCTTCAGCCGGCTCCTGCCGCGCAACCCGGCGCTTGCCGTGCCGGTCGCGGGTATGGCCGGTGCCGTACTGCCCGGATGCGAGTGCGCGTCGGTTCCCGTCGCCGACAGTCTGATGCGGCGCGGTGTCACCCCGGCCGCGGCGCTCGCCTTCTTTCTCTCCGCGCCCGCGATCAACCCGGTCGTACTGGTCGCGACCTCCCTCGCCTTCCCGAGCGATCCCGTGATGGTCGTGGCCCGGCTGATCGCCTCGCTCGCCACGGCCGTCGTCATGGGCTGGCTGTGGGTGCGGTCCGGGCGGGAGCAGTGGCTGCCCCGACGGGTGCGTACGACGTCGCAGGCGCCCTCGGCCGGCGGGCGCCTGGGTGCCTTCCGGGCCGGCCTGCAGCACGACTTCCTGCACGTCGGCGGCTTTCTGGTGGTGGGCGCGGCTGCCGCGGCGATCACCGTGGCTGTCGGTGCCGCTGCTGGCCGCCCTGGCCGTGGTGCTGTGCGTGTGCAGCGAGGCCGACGCTTTCGTCGCCGACTCGCTGAGCGGGTTCTCGCCGATGGCGCGGCTCGCGTTCATGGTGGTCGGCCCGATGGTCGACCTGAAACCGATCGCACTCCAGGCGGGCACCTTCGGGCGCTCCTTCGCCGTGCCATTCTCGTCCGCCACCTGAGTGGTGGCCTTGCTGAGCAGCGTGCTCGTGGGGTTGTGGCTGTTGTGAGGCGATACGGTCCGGCGCTGGTGCTGCTCCTCTGTGGCGCGGCGGTCCGGCGGATCACGCTCTTCAGCGAGCCCCTGCCGAAGGGCGACCCGGTCGAGATCACGCTCCGCGAGTTCACCTCCCGCGCCATGTACGACAGCGAGAGGACCATGAAGGGCCGTACGTTCCGGATGACGGGGTTCGTCACCAGGGACGGTGACACGCCGACTCCTGGGTCACGGTCACCGGCACCTGGATCCCCAAGGGCAAGCTCGGCACGGACAGCGCATGGCCGCCCGCGCTGCGCGGGGTGTCCGTCAAACGGGTGAAACAGTCGGAGAGCCCCTACGAGAAGCGGTAGCGCCGAGCCGCCCTGATATGACACATAGTAATTATCTGACTACGATGTGTATGTGATCGGACCGCGGATCGCTGTGAGGACCGCCTGGCCTTCGGGCCGGGCCGGTCAGCTGCTCGGTCTTGTCCTGCTGATCACGGTTCATCTCGCGGGCCACACGCACGGAGCCGCCTTCGAGGGCAGGCACGTGGACGTGGCCGGCGTGAAGCGTGCCCACGACACGGACGTGGACACCGGGGAGGCCCTCGCGGGTACCCCAGGACATCACCATCACCATCACCCGGGCGCGCACATCGACCATGCGGTGGACCGTCCGCGCGCCGTGTCCGCAGACGCCACCGACTCCGCGCCGGTTCCCGACGCGGTCGCCGCGATTCCGGTCACCGTCCCGGCGCCTGTCCGTGTCGGCACAACCAGGGATCCGCCGCCCGGTCCTCGTTCCGCGTACGGCCGTTCCGCGCTCGCGCTCCACTGCGTCTGGCGGCAGTAGACGCCACCCGCACACCCTGACCCCTCCGGGGCCGGCTTGCCGGCACGTCCCGGCGAGGGGTGTGCCCGCACGCCCCGACCTGACGAGGGGTGTGCCCGTGCGTCCGCTGAACCACCAGTAGCGCGCCCCGTGCTTGCCACGCTCGGGCGCGAAGGAGCCGTACAGCCATGCACGTTTCCCTGCTCGAACACCTCGAACCTCTCGGAGCCCACAGGCCCTCCGGCACCGTGGCCCGCCGTCCCGCCCAACTCGTCGGCAATACCCCGGTCCTGTGGATCGACGAACCCTTCGCCCCATTCGGCCGGGGTTTCTACGCCAAGCTGGAGGGCACCAACCCCGGCGGTATCAAGGACCGCCCGGGGCTGCACATGGTCCGCGAGGCCCGTCGGCGCGGTGCCCTCGCCCCCGGTGCGCCGATCGTCGAGTCCTCCAGCGGCACCCTCGGCCTGGGGCTCGCCCTGGCCGGACTGACATACGGCCATGCGGTCACCGTCGTCACCGACCCCGGCACGGAGCCCGCCATCGTCCGTCTGCTCACCGCACTGGGAGCGGACGTCGACCAGGTCCCCCGGCCGCACCCGAAGGGCGGCTGGCAGCAGGCCCGCCGCGAACGCGTCGCCGAACTCCTGGCCCGTACCCCGGGCGCGTACTGCCCGGACCAGTACCACAACCCTGACAACGTTGCCGCCTACCGCCCGCTGGCCGCCGAGCTCATCGCCCAACTCGACCGTATCGACGTTCTGGTCGCGGCCGTGGGTACCGGCGGCCACTCGGCCGGCATCACGGCGGGACTGCGCGAGCACTGCCCCGGGGTGCGGTTGATCGGGGTGGACTCGGTCGGCTCGACCATCTTCGGCCAGCCCGCCACGCCCCGTCTGATGCGCGGGCTGGGCTCCAGCATCCACCCGTCCAACGTCGACTACGACGCCTTCACCGAGGTCCACTGGGTCGCCCCGACCGAGGCGGTGTGGGCCTGCCGGCAGCTGGCCCGCCGCCACTACACCTCCGGCGGCTGGAGCGTCGGCGCGGTCGCCCTGGTCGCCGGCTGGGCAGCGCGGACGTACCCGCTCGGCACCCGGATCGCCGCGATCTTCCCCGACGGGCCGCACCGCTACCTGGAAACCGTTTACAACGACGCCTGGTGCGACGAGCACGGCCTCCTCGGGCCACAGGCGCCTCGGGAGCCCGACGAGATCGCCGCACCCGACGAGTGCGTGGTGACCAGTTGGACCCGGTGCAGCCAGGTCCGCGACCCGCTCGGACGGGACCGACGCGACCGGGCGGACGCGAAGGAAGGTGCCGTCCGATGAGGGGATTTCCGGCCCAACTGGCCTCCTTCGACCGGCCGGCGCGGCTGCTGATGGTCAACCAGTTCGCCATCAACCTCGGCTTCTACATGCTGATGCCGTACCTCGCCGACCACCTCGCCCACGGCCTGGGTCTGGCCGCCTGGACGGTCGGCCTGGTGCTCGGCGTGCGCAACCTGTCCCAGCAGGGCATGTTCCTCGTCGGCGGGACCCTCGCCGACCGCTACGGCTGCAAGCCGATGATCCTGACCGGTTGCGTCCTGCGAACGTTCGCCTTCGGGCTGCTCGCGGTGGCCGCCAGCCTTCCCGCGCTGGTCGTGGCCTCGGCGCTGACCGGACTCGCGGGGGCGCTGTTCAACCCGGCGGTTCGTGCCTATCTCGCCGCCGACGCCGGCGAGGAGCGGAGAGTGGAAGCCTTCGCGGCCTTCAACGTCTTCTACCAGGCGGGCATCCTCGTCGGCCCGCTCGCCGGACTCGCCCTGCTGACCTGGGATTTCAGTGCGGTCTGTGCGGTCGCGGCGCTCATCTTCGGCGCCCTGGCCGTTCTTCAGACCCGAGCGCTCCCGGCCCGACCGCCGGTCGACCGGGGCGCCGAGTCGGCCTGGCGTGCGGTTGCCGCCGACTGGCGCACCGTCGCCGCCAACCGGCCCTTCCTCCTCTTCGCCGCCGCGATGACCGGTTCGTACGTCCTGGCCTTCCAGGTCTATCTGGCCCTTCCGCTGCGCGCCCGTGAACTCTTCGGCGAGCAGACCGGGTTGGTGACCGGCGCGGTCTTCGCGGTGTCGGCGCTGGCCGCGCTGTCCGGGCAGCTGAAGCTGACGGCGTGGGCGAAACGGACCCTCCCCGGGCCGCGTGCCATCGTGTGCGGGCTGGCGGTGATGGGGGCGTCCTTCCTGCCGCTGCTGCCCGGCGAGCCGGGTGCGGTGACCGGAGTGCTCGCCCTCGCCCTGTGCGCGGCTCTGCTGGCCTGGGGCGGGGCGCTGCTCTACCCGTTCGAGATGGACACCGTGGTCCGGCTGTCCGGGGACCGGCTGGTGGCGACGTACTACGGCGCCTACAACACGGCCTCCGGCATCGCCATCTCGCTCGGCAACCTGGCCGTCGGAGCGCTCTTCGACACGGGCGTGCGGTGGCTGCCGTGGGCGGCGCTGGCGGGCACCGGCCTCGCGTGCGCGGGGCTGGTGGCACGGCTGCACCGGGCGGGGCACCTCACATCGCCACGGCCGGTTGCCCTGGCGAGCTGAGGAGGCAGCTTGGGATGGGCCGTCGGCGCGGGATCCGAGACCGTGCCGACGGCCCACCCTTGTGCTGCTCAGCCCGCCAGCGCCTTCGCGAAGGCGCCGTCCTGCTGGCTGACTCCGCTGCACTCGCTGGTCGCCGCACCGGATGAGGAGCCGCTGTCACACTGCTGGTCCCGGAAGGTCGCCCACATCGAGACCCAGGCCAGGTCTTTCCCGGTGCCCAGTGTCCTCACCTTGGCGGCATCGGCCAGGGTGAAGGTCTCGCCTTCGACGTCGTTGTCCCCGATCATCACCGTCACGGCGAGGCCCCGCCACGCGCCCGCCGCGGTCAGCCCGAAGACGTCGGTCAGCTGGTCATGGGCGGCCTTGGCCGCGGCCAAGGCGTAGTCACCCATGTCGCCGGTGTACGAAGTGCCGTAGGTCATCGCCATGATGTTGACAGTGGAGACCATCACCCCGTTGTCGTTCGCGGAGTCGAGCACGGCGACCGCGTCGTCGGTCAGACCGGTGGGCATGGCGGGCAGAGTGAAGGACACCTTCAGCTTGGGCCGCTGCTTCTGCAGCAGCGCGATCGACTTGGAACGCAGGTCGATCGAGGCGGTGTCGGTGAGGGCGGTGCCCTCGATGTCGAAGTCGGCCTGGGTGGACCCCGCGGCGTCCAGCGCGGCCCCGTACGCCTTCGCAAGGTCCGCGACACTGTCGCAGGTTGGGGCCAGTTCCGTGCCGGTGGCCCCGCCGAACGAGACGCGTACCGAGGCGCCCGAGTCCTTCAGCGCCGAGATCCTCGACCTCACCGCCTGGTTGCCGATGGCGTAGTCGCCGTTCCACTTCGGCGTGCAGCCGCTGCCACTGGAGAGCACGAAGGCCAGGTTGTACGTCGAAGGGGAGCCGTCGTCGTCGAGACCCGAGGCCGTGATGGCGCTGACGTACGGCTGGAAGCCGGTCGACAGCTGCTGTGGCGAGGCCGCTGCCTGCGAGCTTCCGTCCGCCCCCGAGTCGGAGGACCCGCCACCTCCCGACGACGAGCAGCCCGCGCAGGCGAGAGCCACCAGGCAGACGAGCCCGGCGACCGGCTTGAGGAGACTCCGCATGATGGGTGCACCCGCTCTCGTGAGAAGTTCGCGGCGGCGAAGACCCGGGGATCTCGGCCACCGGACATTGATGGCACGCGCGGCTGTGAGGAACGGACAGCGCACGCACAGGGATCTCACGAGGGACGGGGCGGGTACGGCCCGCACGCAGGCGTTCGGCAGCCATGACCGCGCCCGGCGCGCGATGCCGCGGCGAAAACTCTCAGGCACCTCACATGTCGCGGACGCGATCGCCGCGTCGGCGTGACTACGAGCCCGGGTCGTCGGCTGGCGAAGGCGGGTCGGCCCGGGGACCGGCGTAAGGCTTCGACGGATAACCGGTGTCGAAGTGCATGTAGTCCGCCACGACGATGTCCTGCCAGATCCAGCCCTCGTCGACGAATCTGGTTGGCCCGGCGGCAGTTGTAGGTGGCGGTGTTGTCGGCGGCGAGACTCGCCGTGTTGTCGCCGCCGTACCCCTCCAGGGGCTTCATCTGCCGGATCGGGAACTCCTCGTCGAAGAGCCGGGTGAAGATCCGTACGACGGTCTCGGCGTTGACGACGAGAACCCCGCGGTGGATCTCGAAGCCGTGGTGGTTGACCTCGACGCGGACCAGTTGTTCGCGGGAGGTCACCGGGCAGCCCGAGCGCACCATCCCCGCGTCCTTCATCTTCTGCCACTGCGCAGCGGGGACGGTGCGTACGACCGCGTCCGCCGAAGGGGTTGGCGCCGGGGGCGGAGAAGGGCTTGCGTTCGTGGCCGCGCCGGTGTCCGCGGCGGCCGTGCAGGCCGTGGTGAGGAGGAGTGCCACGAAGGCGAGCGGCAGTCCTCTGCGGGTGGAACGGGTCAAAGCTCTTTTCCTTGGGTAAGCGGGTATGCGTAGGTGGCGAAGAGGTGGCCCTCGGGGGTGCGGGTCTCGCCCGCGTACCGCCAGTCGAGCCGTTCGTAGTAGCGGTCCGCGCCGCCGTCGTCGGCGGCCGTCACGAGGGTGACCTGGGCGCAGTCCTCATCCTCGGCGTCGTCGGTGAAGCGGCGGACGAGTGCCGAGCCGAGGCCGAACGAGCGGGCCCGGTCGACCACGGCGACGTGGGCGAGGACGGCCACGGCGCCGTCCAGGCGGCCGTGCGGGGCTGCTGGGGCCGGGTGTTCCGGGTGCTGTTCGTGCGGTCCCGGCAGCAGCTTGCGGGCGTATCGGCCCAGCCGCGTCCGGGCGAAGTGCAGGGCGAGCACCGGGCGGACGGCGAGCGCCAGGCCGGCGCGCAGGAGCAGAGCGCGGCCGTGGGTGCGTATGACGGGTTCGCGATGCCGGGCCGGATCGATCACGCCGACCAGGAACCCGACCGGCGTACTGCCGCCTACGGGGCGCCTGGCAGGCCGCCGGCATCGCCGAGGCGGCCCTGCTCGCCCTGCTCGCCCTGCTGGTCGGCGCCGGAACGCTGTCCGCGCTCACCCTGCGCCGCTCACTGCGGCTGCGTCACGACCGGGACCGGTACAGGTTGACGGCCGACGCGCAAGCCGGACGGGGTGCGTACGCAGTCGAACGCGAGGAAGGAGGCGCCGAGCCCGCGGTCCGCGTCCTGCCCGATCATGCCCCGGCGGCCTTCTGTATCCCCGGCTCACGCCGCGACTCCCGCATCGTCGTGACCAGCGCGGCCCTGGAGATGCTCTCCGGCGATGAACTCGCCGCCACCCTCGAACACGAGCGAGCCCATCTGCGCCTGCGCCACACCGCTCGATCCTCGCCGCCGACATCCTCACCGCAGCCCTCGGCTGGACAGGGTTGCTGCGCGGATACGCCGACCAGGTACGGCGTCTCGCCGAGATGGCCGCCGACGACCAGGCGGCACATCGGCACGGCAGGCGCGCGGTCGCCAAGGCCCTGCTGGAGATGTCCTCCGCGCCCGGCGTGGGTCCCGGTGCACCTGGCCTGCCCGCCATGACGGGAGCCGACCCCGCCGGGCGCATCCGCCGACTGATCGGCTCGACGCCGCGCCCCGCGAGCCGGTCGCTCTCGGCGCTGATGCTGGTGGCGACGCTGGCGGTGGCGTTGCTGCCGGTGGCGGTGGCCATGGCGCCGGCCGCACTGCTGGCGGACACGGCGCATCCGGTGTCCGCGGGCCATTGAGGGAACTGCGGACGGTGCGGAGCGCTTGGGCCCCGCCACCTCGTACTGCGGGGTGGCGGAGCCCACGGCTCAGCGCGGCATCAACGCCGGCTCACTCCTGCCTCGTCGGTGTCGGCTCAGTCCTGCGTCGCGCCGGCACCGCGACGCCGTACCACGAAGACGGCGGCCGCAGCCACGATGAGGACCGCCGCGACGATCCCGGTCCAGGCACCGGCGGACAGCCCGTCGTCGTCCTTCTCGGTGCCGGCTGCCTGTGGGGTGGATGAGGTCTCGGCGGTCTCCTCGGTCGACGGCGTCGAGGACGCGGAGTCGGCGGGGGAGGAGGAGGCGGCAGCTTCGGCACCCGGTGCTGCGGCCTTGAGCTTGAGGACCGGCGCCGGGTTCTCGCCGCTCTCGTCCAGTTCGATCCAGCGGTCGGTGCGCCCGTCGCTGTAGGACTGGAGCGTCTTGAAGGCCAGCTCCTTCGCGTCGGGGAGCTGCTTGACGACCACCGAGTACTCGGCGTTGACACCGGCCTTCACGGCCGGACCCTTCACGGTATAGCCGTCGTCGGCGGCGGTGAACTTCCAGCCCTCGGGTCCTTCGCCGTACGTGACGCCGGCCGGGTCGATGCCTTCGGGCAGGACGACTCGGATCTCGGTGATGCCGGCGGTGTTGGATTCCGACTCGGCATCGAACTTGATCTCGACGTTCGCGGCGAGGGCCTGCGCCTTGTCCGACTCGACCTCCACATGGGCGGCGGCCGGACCGGCGGCCAGGAGGAGGGCAGTGGCCGTCGCCGTTGTCAGCAGCGTCAGGTGGCGGGCGGTGCTGTGCTGCTTCATGGCAGTGAACATGGGTGTGCTGTCTCCAGGCGTGGCGGAACGCGGGACGGCGGGGCTTCGACTGCCGTCCCGGAAAGGTCAGTTGGCGAGAGCGAGCTCAGCCTGGGGAGGGCCCCGCCGCACCACCACGTCCATGAGTACCGCGCTCTGGGGCGGCGGCCGTTCCAGCCGAGCGAGGGCGACGGCCTCACGCGTACCGGCCTGGGCCGGCACCGGCCGGTCGCCCAGGAGTGAGTGCGCGGTGGCGATCCGCGCCCGGACCGCCTCGACCGCCGTGGTCAGTCCGCGGGCCAGAGTCCAGCAGACGGCGTCTGCGCGGTGCAGCAGTACGGCGACCAGGACGGCGGCCAGCGTGTGCGTCACGGTCATCGCCGTGGAGGCGTGCAGCCGCTCGTGCCAGGCGCTGTGGGAATCGGCCGCGTGATCCATGTGGCCGGGCATGTTCATGGTCATGCCCGGTGAGGCGTCGGCGTGTTCCCTCATGAGCCACACGTGCAGCCCCGCCTGCGCGGCGCTGCACGTCGCCACCACGGCGGTCAGTGAGCGCGGCCGCCGGGTACCGGCGAGTCCGACGCCGAAGAGGACCGCTGCCGCCGCCGCGCACTGACGCCACGGCACGGGTCCGCCGTCGACCAGGTGATGGGCGCTGGCCCCCAGTACCGTCCCGACCACCGCGAACGCCGCCGCCCGGAAGGCGGGCAGGGGCACGTGGTGCGTCGTCGTACGGATCTGGTTCATGGCCTGCCCATCATCAGGCATGACCCGGGCCGACCGGAGGCCGGATCCCTAAAGAGACGCCTCGTCCGGATTCCCGTCATCCGATCGGGGCGGCGTGTGGGCGCGGTGCGGGGCACCCCTCTCGCTTATCTTCGGCCTCGACATCCGACATCCGACATCCGGAGTAAAAATCCAAAAGCGGATGAAATGCTCAATGTGGGGGGTGTAGCGGCGGCCTCACCCGCCGCACCACCTGTGCGACGGGCCGTCCCGTGGTCGTGGGTCGCAGGTGCTGCCATGGCCGCCGGACTGGCGTCCACTCTTGTGCTCACCGGCACCCAGTGGCTCGGCAGCCCCGCTGTTTCGGCCTGGCGCACGGTCTGCCTGGCCATCACCGTCCAGGCGCTGCCGTTCCTCCTGCTCGGCACGGTGCTGTCCGGAGCGATCAACGCCTTCGTGCCCGCGGACCTGTTCACCAAGGTCCTGCCCAGACGCCCGGCGCTCGCCGTCCCGGTGGCCGGTGCCGCCGGGGTCGTCCTGCCCGGCTGCGAATGCGCATCCGTCCCCGTCGCGAACAGCCTGGTCCGCCGCGGCGTCACCCCGGCCGCGGCCTTCGCCTTCCTCCTCTCGGCGCCCGCGATCAACCCCGTCGTGCTCACCGCCACGGCGGTTGCCTTCCCCGGCCGCCCGGCCATGGTCGCGGCCCGCCTGCTCGCCTCGCTCGCCACCGCCGCCGTCATGGGCTGGCTGTGGCTCTGGCTGGGGCGAGAGGAGTGGCTGCGGCCCGCCGCCCGCCACACCGGCCACCAGCCGGGTCACCACCGCTGGACGGAGTTCCGCCGCGGCTTCCAGCACGACTTCCTGCACGCGGGCGGCTTCCTGGTGCTGGGCGCGATGGCGGCGGCCACCTTCAACGTGACCGTGCCCCGTTCCGTCCTCGACACCTTCTCCGGCTCACCCTGGCTGTCCGTCCTCTTCCTGACGGCGCTCGCCGTGCTGCTCGCGGTCTGCTCGGAGGCCGACGCCTTCGTCGCCGCCTCCCTCACCGGCTTCTCGCCCACGGCCCGGCTGGCCTTCCTGGTGGTCGGCCCGATGGTCGACCTGAAACTGATCGTCCTCCAGGCCGGTACCTTCGGCCGGGCGTTCGCACTCCGCTTCTCCACCGCGACCACGGTCGTGGCCGTGGTCACCAGCGTTCTGATCGGAGGCGCACTGCTGTGAAGCGCCCGGTCCAAGTCGTCCTGCTGGCCCTGACCGGCCTGGGTCTGCTGCACGCCGCCCTCTTCACCGACCTCTACCTGCGCTACGTCAAGGAGGGCCTGCGCCCGCCGCTGATCGCATCCGGCGTGATCCTGCTGCTGCTCGGCCTGACGGGCGCGGCCCTCGACAGGAACGACCAGGACCACGACCACGAAACCGCGCACGGACACGACCACTCCACAGCCCCGCGCATCGCCTGGCTGCTGTTCCTCCCCGCGCTCAGCCTCCTCCTCTATGCTCCACCCGCGCTCGGCGCCTATTCGGCCTCGCGTGCCACCGAGAAGGCGGTGAAGAAGGAGAAGCGGTTCGACCCGTTGCCCGTGACGACCTCGCCGCTGCCGATGACGCTCAGCGAATTCACCGCCCGGGTCCAGCAGGACCGGGAGTTGAGCATCAAGGGCCGTACCGTCCGGATGACCGGCTTCGTCACCCCGGCAGGCCAGGGCGGCCGCTGGTACCTGACCCGGATCATCTTCACCTGCTGCGCGGCGGACGCCCAGACGGTGAAGGTCCTGATGTACGGCAGCGACGCCCTCCCCGCGAACATCTGGGTGGCCGTCACCGGAAGCTGGCATCCCCAGGGCGGACTCGGTACGAAGTCCGCGGCGGCAGCCCTCGACGTGCGCCGCGCCGAGCAGGTCTCTCAACCGGTCAACGCCTATACGGACGACCTGCCGCTCACGCCTTCCTGGCTAGATGTGCTGTTCGGGCAGGTTGGTGACGGTGCCGGCGGCGTCGCTCATGCCGAGGCGGAGGTGCTCGATGTGGTAGATCGCCTGGTCGAGAAGTTCCGCGACGTGGTTGTCGTAGAGCGAGTACACCACCGAGCGGCCCTTGCGGGTGCCGACCACCAGGCCGAGATTGCGCAGCAGGCGCAACTGGTGGGAGCAGGCGGACTGCTCCATTCCGACCTCGGCGGCCAGCTCCGTCGCGGGCAGGGGGCCTTCGCGCAGTCGGGCAAGGATGAGCAGCCGTGACGGAGTCGCCAGAGCCTGGAGGGTGGTGGCGACCTTGGCGGCGCTGGCGGCGTCCAGGCGCCCGCGCGGAACGCCTTCTGCTTCTGCTGACGGTGCGGCTCCATGACCCATGGGCTCATGGTATCGGCACTTTCCATGAATGCATGAATGACTCTTCATTCTTTCCTGCTACGGTGGTGTGGTCGGACTGCGTTCCGTCCCGCTACTGATGAAGGACCCCACGTCGATGTCATCCACGCTCACCCGCCCGGCGCCGCCCGGCGTTGCCCGTGACGCGGTGGCACCCCGCCGCCGCACCCGGATCCTTGCCCTGTCCGAGGCCCGATGGGCCACGGCGGCCCTGGTGCTGTTCCTGATCGCCCTGCCGCTGTACCTGACGGGCGCCCCGGCCTGGTCGTGGGGCCCGCTGTTCGCGCTCACCTACGCCACCGGCGGCTGGGAGCCGGGCTGGGCCGGGCTCCAGGCCCTGCGGGAGAAGACTCTGGACGTGGACCTGCTGATGGTGGTCGCCGCGCTCGGGGCGGCGGCGATCGGGCAGGTCCTGGACGGCGCCCTGCTGATCGTCATCTTCGCCACCTCCGGCGCGCTGGAGGCGATCGCCACCGCCCGCACCGCCGACTCCGTGCGCGGCCTGCTCGACCTCGCTCCCACCACGGCCACCCGCGTCAGTGATGACGGCGGGGAGGAGACGGTGCCGACCGAGCAGCTGCGCGTGGGCGACACGGTCCTGGTGCGGCCCGGCGAGCGCATCGGCGCCGATGGCCGGGTGCTGGACGGGGCCAGCGAGGTGGACCAGGCGACCATCACCGGTGAGCCGTTGCCGGTGGCGAAGGAGGCCGGGGACGAGGTGTTCGCCGGGACCCTGAACGGCACCGGCGCGCTGCGGGTGAAGGTCGAGCGCGACCCGTCCGACTCGGTGATCGCCCGGATCGTGGCCATGGTCGAGGAAGCCTCCGAGACCAAGGCCCCGACCCAGCTGTTCATCGAGAAGGTCGAGCAGCGGTACTCGATCGGGATGGTCGCCGCCACCGTCGCGCTGTTCGTCCTGCCGCTGCTCTTCGGCGCGGCGTTGCAGCCGACGCTGCTGCGGGCGATGACCTTCATGATCGTCGCCTCGCCGTGCGCGGTGGTGCTGGCGACCATGCCACCGTTGCTGTCCGCGATCGCCAACGCCGGACGCCACGGCGTACTGGTGAAGTCGGCCGTGGTCATGGAGCGCCTGGGCCAGATCGACGCGGTGGCGCTGGACAAGACCGGCACACTGACCGAGGGCACCCCGCGCGTCACCGACGTCCGCCCGCTCGCGGGCTCCGGCCTCACCGGCGACGAACTGCTGCGGCTCGCGGCGGCGGCCGAGCACCCCAGCGAGCACCCGCTGGCCCGCGCGATCGTGGACGCCGCCCGCACCCGCGAGCTGGACATCCCCGTGGTGGAGGACTTCGCCTCCGCGCCCGGCACGGGCGTCACCGCGACCGTCACCGGCCGGAAGATCGCCGTCGGCAGCCCCGCTCGGCTCCTGGACGGCAGCACCTACCCGGCCGCCGCGGTCGCCGCCGGCCTGGAGGAGGAGGGCCGCACCGCCGTGCTGGTCACGGCCGACGGCACCCCGGTGGGCGTGCTGGGCATCGCCGACCGGCTGCGCGAGGAGGCCGCCGGCACGGTCGCCGCTCTGGGCGAGCTGACCGGCACCGCCCTGGTGCTCGTCACCGGTGACAACCCGCGCGCGGCGGCCCGGCTCGCCACCGAGGTCGGCATCACCGACGTCCGCGCGGGCCTGCTCCCGCAGGACAAGGTCACCGCCGTGCAGGAGTGGGAGCAGGCGGGCCGGAAGGTCCTGGTGGTCGGTGACGGCGTCAACGACGCGCCCGCGCTGGCCGCCGCCCACACCGGTATCGCCATGGGCCGGGCCGGATCCGATCTCGCCCTGGAGACCGCCGACGCGGTCGTCGTCCGCGACGAGCTGGCCACCATCCCCACCGTCGTACGCCTCTCCCGGCAGGCCCGCCGTCTGGTGGTGCAGAACCTGGTGATCGCCGGTGTGTTCATCACCGGCCTGGTCATCTGGGACCTGGTCGGCACGCTGCCGCTGCCGCTCGGCGTCGCCGGGCACGAGGGCTCCACCGTGATCGTCGGCCTCAACGGCCTGCGGCTGCTGGCCGACGGAGCCTGGCGCCGCGCCCGCACCGGGACCGGCCGGTGAGCCGCCGTACCCGCAAAGCCGCCCCCGCCTCGGCAGGGCCGGCCCGGTGCACGGTCACCGTTTGCCGCGGCTGCTGCTGCGGCACGCCGAAGATCCCCGGCCTGGACCACGCCGGACAACTCTCCCGGCTACGCCAGGCACTCGCCGACAACGCCCAGGTGAGGGTGACCGGCTGCCTGGACGCGTGCGAGCACGCCAACGTCATCGTCGTCCAGCCCACCGCCGAAGGACGGGTGGCAGGCGGGCGGCCGGTGTGGCTGGGCCTGGTCAACGACCCCGACGCCGCCGACGACATCGCCGCATGGATCGCCGCCGGCGGCCCCGGCCTCGCCGACCCGCCCGGCGTCCTCGACCTGTACGAGTTCACCCCCTCCCGCCGCATCCGTCAGGCCGTCGAGGACTGAACCGCTCGGGCTCCGGTGCCGCACCGCCGGATTCCACGTGGCTGCACGCACGAGTGACCTGGTGCGTGCAGCTGTCCGCGGCCCATGCGGGCAGCTGTCGCTACCAGTGCTGATTCTTGCTGTCGTCGTGTTTCACCAGGCGAATGCCGGGGGCTGGTCAGTGCAGCAGCAGGCCGAGGATCCCTGCTGCACCGACGACGTACGGCTCCGGGATCTTGAAGCGCCACAGCAGGGCGAGGGTGACCACGGCTATTGCGGTGGTGGGGATGTCGGTGACGGCCTGGCGGGTCAGGACGACCACCGCGCCGCACAGGGCGCCGCCCGCGGCGGCGGTGGCGCCCGTGACGAATGCCTTGAGCTGGAGGTTGTCGCGGTGGCGGATGAACCAGCGGCCGGGGACGACGACGCCCAAGTAGATGGGGATGAAGATGGCGACGGTGGCGACCAGCGCGCCGGTGGCGCCGCCGACGAGGTAGCCGATGAAGCCGGCGGTGATCACGACCGGGCCCGGGGTGATCAGTCCCATCGCCACGGCGTCCAGGAACTGTGCCTGGGTGAGCCAGTGGTGCTGGGTGACGACGCCGTCGCGCAGCAGGGGGACGATGGCCAGGCCGGAGCCGAAGACCAGGGCGCCGGTCTTGAGGAAGAACAGGCCGAGGGAGGCGAGCGTTCCGCCGGTGGCGAGGGCGCCGAGGGCGGTGGAGGCCAGGGGCCAGGCGGCGATGCCGTACGTGGAGGTGCCCTTGCCGGGAGACGGGGTGCGTCGGCGTGGCAGGCGCAGGCGGGGGCGGGCGTCGAGGGTGATCATCAGCAGGCCGGCGCCGACGATGAGGTAGATAGGTTCCCTGCCGGTGAGTGCGGTGACCGCGAACACCACGGTGCTGATGGCCCAGGCCCGCCAGTCCTTGCCGTCGGTGAGGCGGACCAGCTTGTAGGCGGCGATGGAGATGATCGCCATGACGGCCGGGGCGATGCCGTAGAAGAGGGCTTGCACCACGCTCAGGCCCGCGTAGTGGGCGTAGACGGCGGCTACGCCGGTGACCATGAGGAACGACGGCGCGATGAACGCGAGCGCGGTCGCGGCCGCTCCGAGTGCGCCTCGTCTGAGGTAGCCGACCCACATGGCGACCTGCGCGGCCAGCGGGCCGGGCATGGTCTGTCCGAGGGCGACGCCGCCCAGGAACTCCTGTTTGGCGATCCAGCCGCGCTTCTCCACCAGGTCGCGCTGCATGTAGCCGACGACGGCGATGGGCCCGCCGAAGCCCAGGGTGCCCAGACGCAGGAAGTACCGCAGCACGGCGGCGAAGCCCGGGCCGTCAGGTGCCGTGGCCGGTGCGGGGGTCTCGGTGGCGCCTGCGCTGCCGGGCGTCGGAGAGTGCTCGGAACTCACACGAGCACTGTAACCATGGTTTCACTTTTCCATCAATGGCGTCAGATGGTGATGACGTTGACCGCCAGGGAGACGAGGGTGGCGAGCGCGCGGGTCTGGGCGTAGCGGCGCGGGTCTGCCGGTGGGCGGATGTCGGCGTAGAGGCTGAGGAAGACGTACGTGAGGACGGGGGCGGCCCAGTCGTTGGCGGAGAATCCCGGCAGGCCGTCCGTGTTCAGCTGCGTCATGTTCGCGGAGATCCGCCACAGGTAGACGGAAGCCGCGGACAGCACCGCCACCGCGGCCATGTCGGGCCATGCGGCACGGGGAAGCCGCCAGGCCGCCACGGCGAGTGCGAGAACGCCGGTGATGGCGGCGGTCAGCGCGATGTGGGCGGTGCTGAAGATTTCCGGCGAGGAAGAAGCGACGACGAGGGTCATGGAGTAGTCCCGGATGACTCGTGCGGACTCGAACGGGTTCAGGACGGCAGACGCCTTCAGGACGGCGGGCGGCCTATCAGCATGGCCCGGTGGTGGTACTCGTACAGGCCGTCGAAGAGCGGGCCGGTCAGCTCCAGGACGCGTACGTCGTCGCAGATCATGGACAGGCCGCGCAGGATGACGTCCACGCCGGGGGCCTCGGGGGCGTCGTAGCGTTCGTCGTCGAGGTCGGCCTCGTGGACGATCTCGGCGATCTTCCACAGCACCGGGTCGGTCAGGTCGTAGCGGCGCAGGATCGTCTCGAAGGAGCAGTCGCCGCCGTGGTGGCCGAGGTCCACGCCGCGCATGTCGAAGGGAGTCGCGTCCTCGGGGACGTCGGCGGGGTCGGTGACGAAGACGAACTCCGCTTTCTTGTCGATGTGGTGGCGGATGAGCCAGGCGCAGGCGGCCCGGTCGATGTGGATCCCGGCACGGGTGGCCCACTTCATGCGTTCTCCGGGTGGCTCGCGGTCTGCGGCGCGGCTTTGCCGGCGGTGCCGCCGGGCTTGTCCGCGAGGGCCTGGACGGCTGCGTGGGCGCGGTCGCGTTCGAGGGGCGGGAAGAAGTCGCGGCGGTCGATGCGGCGCAGTTCGGCGCGCAGCCGCCGTACGACCGGTGCGGCCCCTGCCGTGCCGGTGGCCTGGGTCGCCTGGTCGATGACGGCCTGGTACTCGGCGGCGCGGGCGGCGGCCATGGTGGTGGCCAGTTCGCGTTCCTGGGCGTGGGTCGCGGGTCGGGCGATCCAGATGGAGGCTGTGCCGCCGGCCTCGATCGCCTCGTCGGCGATCCACTCCAGCTGTTCGCGGGTGCGGGCGTCGGAGGGCAGGGCGACCAGGCCGTCGGAGATCTGGGCGACGCCGAGGCGCTTGAGCTTGCGCCACAGGGCGATGCGGGGTGTGGAGGGTTCGCGGGGAATCCGGTAGGAGAGCAGGACCCATTCACCAGGGTCGCGGGTCGGCCGGTCAGTGGTCATGGCGTGTGCCTGTTCCCGTAGCGGACGTTGTCCGGTCCATCGGCGCTCCCCGCAGTCGGCTCCACACTCGGCGCAACCATGGTTGCACGGTGCTCGGGGTGCATCAAACGGACGCGGGCGGTTGCGGAAGGGCGGGGAGGGCGATCGATACGACGGCGCCGCCGTCGGGGTGGTTGAAGGCGCCGTAGTCGCCGCCGGCGGAGCGTGCGATGGCGGCGGTGATGGCCAGGCCGAGGCCGGTTCCGGTGGTGGCGCGGGAGCGGTCGGCCTGGGTGAAGCGGTCGAAGGCGTGGGGGAGGAAGTCGGGCGGGAAGCCGGGGCCGTGGTCGCGGACCTCGATGCGGATCTGCTTGTCGTGGGGGCGGGCGGTGACTTCGACGGGGCCGTGGCCGTGCTGCTGGGCGTTGTGGATCAGGTTGGTCACCGCCCGGTCGAGCCGGTCGCTGGGGACGGCGGCGGTCAGCCCGGCGGGGCAGTCGACGGTGATGGCCTTGTCGGGGGAGCCGTTGCGCAGGCGGGCCGCCACCCGGTGCAGAACGGGTGCCAGGTCGGGCACCGTTGACCCGGCCGGCGTGGTGTCGCGGCGATCGGTGCGGGCCAGGAGCAGCAGGTCCTCGGCGAGCTGGACCAGCCGTTCGGTCTCCTCGTGCGCGGATACCAGGGCGGCGTGCAATTCGGCGGCGTCGCGTGGGTGCCGTAGGGCGAGTTCGATCTCGGTGCGCAGCAGGCTGAGCGGGGTGCGCAGTTCGTGGCTGGCGTCGGCGACGAACAGGCGTTCGTGGTCGAGGGCGGTCTGGAGGCGGGTGAGCATGTCGTTGAGGGTGGTGGCCAGGCGGGCGATCTCGTCGCGGCTGGGCGGTACGTCGAGGCGGTGCTCGGGGGTGTCCTCGGTGACGGCGGCGGCCTGGGTGCGCATGCGTTCCACCGGGCGCAGGGCGGCTGCGGCGAGCAGGTAGGCGCCGATGGTGGCCAGGACGAAGACGATGGGCAGGGCGGTGAGCAGTTCGCGCACGAGGTCGTCGAGGGCTTCCTGTTGGGCCTGGTGGGCGATGCCCGTGCTCGCGCCGTACTCGGCCTGGGACTCGCGGAAGCGGCTGAGGGTGAGGTAGCCGGCGCCGGCCAGGACCAGGGCCATCACGGCGGCGAAGATCGCGGTGAGGCGGATGCGGAGCGGGATGCGGTTCATGACGTGCGGCTCGCGGGGGTGCGGCCGCCGTCGCGGCGGATCCGGTAGCCGGCTCCGCGGACGGTTTCGACGGCCTGGGTGCCGTAGGGGCGGTCGATCTTGTCGCGCAGGGCCTTGATGTGGGCGTCGACCACGTTGGAGCCGGGGCTGGTGCCCAGGTCCCAGCAGTGTTCGACGAGCATGGCGCGGGTCAGGACGGTGCCGGGGCGGCGCAGCAGCGCTTCGAGCAGGGCGTACTCCTTGGCGGTCAGGCAGATCTCCTCCTCCCCGCGGCGCACGGTCCGGGTGGCCGGGTCCAGGGACAGGTCGCCGGCGGTGAGGACGGCCGGGCGCTCGAACGGGCCACGGCGGATCATCACCCGCAGCCGCGCGAAGAGTTCCTCCAGACTGAACGGTTTGGTCAGGTAGTCATCTGCGCCGCCGTCCAGGCCGCGCACCCGGTCGGCGACGGCGTCTTTGGCGGTGAGCATCAGCACGGGCAGCCAGGTGCCACGTCTGCGGAGGGTGGCGCAGACCTCGAAGCCGCCCAGGCCGGGCAGCATCACGTCCAGCACCATCGCGTCGTAGATGGCCACGTCGGTGAGGGCGAGGGCCTGGGGGCCATCGGGGGCAGTGTCGACGGCATAGCCCTCCTCGGTCAGGGCCCGGCGCAGCAGGGCCCGCATCTTGGGCTCGTCCTCGACCACCAGGATCCGCATCGCACGTTCCCTCGTCCCGTCGTTGTCGCGCAGCTCGTCGCGCGGTTGACGATCCTTGCCGCTCATGAAGGTGGCATGAAGTCACCCGTTTGTCCGGGTGGCTCTTCATGGCAACTTCATCAGGGGTGGCTTCTGTGACCACATAGGCACCTTCGACTTCGACAACGATCTCGACGAGGAGTGGTCATGTCACCCCGTTCGATCACCAAGCCGGCCGCAGGGACGGCGGCCGCGCTCCTGCTGGTGACGGGCAGCGGCCTGCTGGCAGGCTGCGGTACCCAGGCGAGAAGCGATGCCGGCGGTACGAGTGTGGTCGGGGCGCAGGCCGCCGTCCGGCCGGGCCGCCTTCAGCAGGCCGTGCAGACGACGGAGAAGGACTGGAAGCCCGTCGCCGACGCCCTCGGCCGCACCGGAACGCTGATGAAGGGCACCGTCTACCACGTCGCGCTGCCCCGCAAGGACCTCAAGGTCACCACCGAGGGCGTCACCGTCAAGCCGGGCCTCTCTCTCGGCGGCTACGCGAACTTCGCCAAGTACCACGACGGCGCCATGCTCATGGGCGACCTGGTCGTCACCGAGGACGAGCTGCCCAAGGTCACCGACGCGCTCCAGGCCGCGGGCATCGAGCAGACCGCCCTGCACAAGCACCTGCTCCAGCAGTCCCCGGCCATTTGGTGGACCCACGTCCACGCCATGGGCGACCCGGTGAAACTGGCCCAGGGTCTGAAGTCCGCGCTGGACGCCACCGCCATACCGCCGGCCTCGCCGCCCCCGGCCACCCAGCCGCCCATCGCGCTGGACACCGCCGGCATCGACAAGGCGCTCGGCCGCAAGGGCACCGCGGACGGCGGCATCTACAAGTTCACCGTCGCCCGCAAGCAGGCCGTCAATGACGGCACGCACGTGCTGCCTGCCGCCCTCGGCCTGACCACCGGTATCAACTTCCAGCCGCTGGGCGGCAACAAGGCGGCCATCAACGGCGACTTCGTCATGACCGCACCCGAGGTGCAGAAGGTCATCCAGGCGCTGCGGAAGGGGAACATCGACATCGTCGAACTGCACAACCACTCCCTGACCGACCAGCCCCGCTTGTTCTATATGCACTTCTGGGCCACCGCCGACGGAGTCACCCTGGCCAAGGCCCTGCGCCCCGCCCTGGACGCGACCGCGCCGGCTCCCGCGTCGTGATCGGCTGGGGTCAGATCGGCTACGGCGCGGTACTGTCGGCCGTCCTCGCCGCCGTCCTCATCGCCATCGCCCGGGGCCGCGCCCGAGCGGTGGTGACAACGGGTGCGCTCGCCGCGGCCGTCGGGCCCCTCGCCTGGAACGCTATCCTGCGGGCCGCCCATGGGGACCAGTTCTTCACCGACGTACCCGTGATCGTCTTCCCGGTCAGCTGGCAGGACACCGGCTCCGGCGTCTTCACCCTCGCCGCCGCGTCCCTCGGCTACGGGCTGGGTCCGCTGGCCACCCAGCCGGCACGCACCAGCGTCCGCTACTCGCTGCTGGCCGCTGTCGCTGCCCTGCTGGTCGACATCTACTTGTACTGAACGGCCCGGTCGTTCCGCCGACCCGAACTCCTCCGGGCGGCGGGACGACCCTCCCACCTCACCGCCGACCCCTGGAAAGCCCGCCCATGATCCGTCGCCTTACTCCTCGCGCCCTGCTCGCCCTGGCGGCCGGCCTGGTCGTCGCCGTCGCCGCAGCCGTGGCCGGCGTGACGCTCACCCGCGGAAGCAGCCCGCCGCCGAAGGAGGCGCTGCCCCTCCGGTTGGTCAAGGAGATCGCCCTGCCCGGCGACAGCTCCCGCTTCGACTACGCCAGCCTCGATGCCGGCCGCGGCCTGCTGTTCATCGCCCACCTCGGCGCGAGCCAGGTCATCGAGGTGGACACCCACGCGGACAAGGTCGTGCGGACCATCAGCGACCTGCCCGGCGTCCACGGCGTCCTGGTCGTCCCCGCCCTGCACCGGGTGTACGCCACCGCCAGTGACGCAAACCAGGTCGCCGCCATCGACGAGACCACCGGCAAGGTCCTGCACCGCAGCCCCACCGGCGACACCCCCGACGGTCTGGCCTACGACCCGTTGCACAACACGGTGTGGACCACCAACGAATCCGGCGGCTCCGAGACCGTCGTCGACGCCAACAGCGGAACGGTCCACGGCACCGTCACTCTCGGCGGCGAGGCCGGCAACGTCGCCTACGACCCCACCACCAGGCAGATGCTCGTCGACGTCCAGACCCGCAACGAACTCGCCGTGATCGACCCCGCCACTCTCCACATCACCCGCCGCGTCCCGCTGCCCGGCTGCGACCACGACCACGGTCTGGCCCTCGCCCCCGCCGACCGGCTCGCCTTCGTCGCCTGCGACGGCAACGCCCGCCTGCTGACCCTGGACCTGACCAGCTGGCGCGTCACCCGCACCGATCAGGTCGGCCAGGACCCCGACGTCCTCGCCTACGACCCCGCCGCCCGCCACCTCTACGTCGCCGCCGAATCGGGCTGGGTCACCACCGCCGACAACCGCAACCGGCACCCGACCGTCACCGGCCGCGCCCACCTGGCCGACGGCGCGCACGTCGTCGCCGTCGACTCCACCACCCACCGCAGCTACTACCCCGTCCCGCACGGCTCCGGCGGACACCCGGCCCTCCTGATCTATCAGCCGACTCGATGAAGCCGGCCGACATGCATCGCTGCTGACAGCGCCTACCAGGTTCGTGTAACCATGGTTGCATCAAGTTGTGGGCGGTGGAGGTGGCACCCGTGGAGTCGAGCGCGTTCGCCCTGGAACAGGTCACCGTGCGACGCGGTGAGGCGATCCTGCTGGAGGAGATCACCTGCCGCATCCCCGCATCGGCCTGCACCGCCCTGGTCGGGGCGAGCGGCGCGGGCAAGACGACCTTCCTGCGCCTGCTCAACCGGCTCGAAGAACCCACGACCGGCACGGTCATCTTCCAGGACCGTCCCCTGCCGGACTGGGACGTGCTGACCCTGCGCCGCCACGTCACCCTCGTCGGCCAGCAACCCGTCCTACTCACCGACACCGTCCTGGACGACCTACGCGTCGGCGCCCGCGACCTGGACCGGCACGAAGCGGCGGCTCTGCTGGACCGCGCTCACCTACCCGCCGCCTACCTCGACCGCCCCACCACCAATCTCTCCGGCGGCGAGGCACAACGCGTCTGCCTGGCCCGGGCCCTGGCCGTCAGCCCTCGGGCGCTGCTGCTGGACGAACCCACTTCAGCCCTCGACGCCGTCGGCACCACCGCCGTCGAGGGCGTCATACGCGAACTGGTCGCCGACGGACTGACCGTGGTGCTGGTCAGCCACAACACCGCACAGGCCCGCCGCGTCTCCGACCATGTCCTCGTACTCGACCACGGCCGCCTCGCCGAACAGGGCGAAGCCCACCACGTCGACTACCTCAGGGAGCCCGCGTGAACCCCGCCGTCCCCACCTGGGCGGGAGTCGCCGCCTCGGCCGCCCTCATCGCCCTCACCGTCGCCGTGGCCTGGCACGGCCGCCTCCACCTTGTCCGCGACATCACCCTCGCCGCAGTCCGAGCCGCTCTTCAACTTGCCGCGGTCGGCGCCCTGTTGCTCCTGGTCTTCCAGCACACCGGACTCGCCGGAGCCATCGGCTGGCTCGCCCTCATGGTCCTGATCGCCGGCCGGGTCGCCGCCCGCCGTGCCTCCGCCCTGCCGAGGGTCCTCCCCACGGCGACCGCCGCGATCACCGTCGGCACGGCGGCGACCATGGGCACCCTGCTCGCCCTCGGCGTGATCGCCACCCAGGCCCGCGTCGTCATCCCCGTCGGCGGCATGGTCGTCTCCGGCGCCATGCAGGCCACCGCCCTCGCCCTGACCCGCCTGTACGACGAGGTCCGCACCGCCCGCCCCGCCATCGAGGCCCGCCTCAGCCTCGGCCTCGCAGCCACCGACGCCTTTGCCCCGCACCAGCGCACCATCGTCCGTACGGCCCTGATCCCCGCCCTCGACTCCACCAAGACCGTCGGTGTCATCAGCCTCCCCGGCGCCATGACCGGCCTCATCCTCGCCGGAGTCGACCCCCTCACCGCGATCCGCTACCAGATCGTCGTGATGTACATGCTGCTCGCCGCCGCAGCGCTCGCCGCACTCATCGCTGTGCGACTCTCCGAACACGCCTTGTTCGACGACGCACACCGGCTGCGCCCGCTCGCCGCAAAGTCCGCCAGCGCCTGACCTCGCACAACCTGTCCGACGCCTTCCGGTCTGCTGTCCCAGTCGGCGATCTGTGGCTGGAGACGGGGCGTCACATTCAGCGCTGGCCCCGGCGCCGACCGGTGTATTGCAGGATCCCGGGTGCGGGGCTGCCGGCCACTGCCGTTGAAGCGGACCACGAGGCTGTCCGTCATGCCGGTCATGAGTGGACGAAGAGTCGACTTGTAGTCAGCCCGTCCAGGCCGGGTTGAGCGTCGGTTCGTTCGAAGCCATCCGGCGGTGATCGGATCATGCCGTTGTGGCGGGATCGATGGGACGGTTGCGCTGTGCCGTCCCGGACGGGGGTCTGACTCATGAGATCTATGACCGCAGTGTCCAGTCACTGGCTTGTCGACTGTCGTTGCGGGATGGCGTCTGCAGGTACCGAGCCACAGGGCGTGTCCCCATAGGGGCCTTGCCGTCTTTCAGGGCGTCATCACGGTTCAGACCGCCCGAGCGGGCCGGTGCCATCCACCCAGCACGTCACCACGCGGGAGGCGAATCACCATGAGACCAGACAGCGCAGCACCTCCTCCAGCACCGATCCGCCCAATCGGGGCGAGGTTGTTCTGGGCGTGGACACGCACGGTGAGGTGCACGTCGCCGCCGTGGTCTCCCCGCTTGGGAAGGTACTGGGCACCGGGTCCTTTCCGGCGACGGCGGCCGGCTACCGTCGGCTGCTCGTCTGGGCCCGCAAGCGGGGGACGGTGCGCCGGGCCGGTGTGGAGGGCACAGGCACCTTCGGAGCGGGCCTGTCCCGCTACCTGCTGGCTCAGCACGTCGAAGTGATCGAAGTGAACCGGCCGGACCGCACGGCCCGCCGGCTGCTCGGCAAGTCGGACCCGCTCGATGCGCAAGCTGCCGCGCGGGCCGTGCTCAGCGGTCGCGCCCGGGCCCGGGCAAAAGCCGGCGACGGACCGGTGCACAGCGCCCGGATGTTCAAACTCGCCAAGGACTCGGCGGTCAAGGCCCGCACCCAGGCGATCAACCAGCTCAAAGCCGTTCTGGTCATCGCCGGCCCCCGCCCTGCGGGAGCGGCTGTCGAGCTTGGGCAATGCCGACTTGTTCCGCACCTGTGCGCGCCTGGGCCTACGTGACGGTGAGGGCGACGATGACGTGGTGGCCCAGGCCACCCACATGGCGTTGCGCATGCTGGCCGAGCGCATCGAACAGCTCACCGGGCAGATCGACGAGCTGAACCAACGCATAACCCGGCTCGTCGAACTTCACGCCCCACAGCTACTCGTACCGGTGGGCATCGGTCCGGACAGCGCCGTCACCCTGCTGATCACCATGGGAGACAACCCCGAGCGGCTGAACACGGAGGCTTCCTTTGCTGCCCTTTGCGGAGTCAGTCCCGTCGAGTGTTCCTCTGGCCGTAGGAGCACGCGTCGGCTCAACTACGGCGGCGACCGCCAGGCGAACGCGGCCCTGCACCGCATCGTCTTCACCCGCCTGCGCCACGACCCGCGCACCCAGGCGTACTTCGCACGCCGCAACCGGGAGGGCAAGACCCGGCGCGAGATCATCCGATGCCTCAAGCGATATGCCGCCCGAGAGGTGTTCAACCTGGTCAGGACGGTACCCAGAGTCCCCCTGTTATAGGGGCGTCAGTGATACGGCGAGGCCCCGCCGGCGTCCGCCCACGGGACCGCTACGCGGAGCCATGAGACGACGAAGCCGCACCGGAGCGCTCCGGTGCGGCTTCGTCTGAGAGCGGATGCTCCGGCGCGCACGATGCGGTCGGCGCCGCACGCGGTTCGTGTTCCTGTGACGCTCTCAGGGCGCGCCGACTTTGCGATCGCACTCGCCCCGAGGTGCGGTGCCGCAGGGCTGCCCCACCCAGGCGCCGAAGGAACGAACCGGTACCTTTCACTCCGGCCCGGCGCATCGGACACGGTGTAAAAAGTGGCGGGCGCTGCCCAAGGACTTCCCGCCCTGGCGGACCTGCTACGGGTTAACGGCCCGCTGGGCTGCCGCCGGGTCATCGGGCAGATCTGTGACCAGCTTCGCAAGCGGATCCGCCGGGAGATGGGCGGGGCGCCTGGCGCGGTCGCCACCGTGATCGCTCCCAGTTGGTCAAGGCCGCCGAGACCGCCGGCAAGGACTCGCGAGGCTATGGCGGCGCGAACAGCCCAGCCCGCCGGAGGGCGGCCCGGGGCCGGCTGCCGGTGTCCGCCTGGCACAGCTACTTGCTGTCGCCACCTGGTGTTCAGCGGCGGGCCTTGGCGCGGTCCAGGGCGGCGACGCCGAGGGCGGCGAGCGCGATCTGGATGAGCCATTCGATCCAGTCGACGCCCTTGGTGTCGGCGACGCCGATGCCTGCGGCGATGGCGGAGCCGATGAGGGCTGCCACGATGCCGATGAGGATGGTCCACAGGATGCCGATGTGCTGGCGTCCGGGGACGACGAGCCGGCCGAGGACCCCGATGACGATGCCGATGACGATCGCGCTGATGATGCCGGAGATCTCCATGTCCGCCCCTTAGTCGCTCCTGTCTGCGGTTACATCTGCCCTGTGGGGACGGGGGTAGTCCGTTCCGCTTCGATGCCGGGTGGCGCTGACGCATGGGTGTGCTCGCGTTCATGGTCGTCCAGGGCGCGGTGGGCTATAGCGATGCGGTCGAGCAGTGCCTGCCTCTCGGCCCGCGCCCATGGCGTGCGGTCAGCAGTGGTCGTCAAACGTCGCGGCAAGACCTCAAAGAGGGGGCGAAAACACAGGCCAGAGGCCATGCATCTACCAAGCGCCGTCGCTTCCTCGTCGATGCACTGCTGCTGCACGTCTACGCGATGGTCGGCTGGGTCTTCTTCGCCCGCCACCACCCGCAGCCCTACGGCTCCGTCGGTGTCGACGTGGAGGCTCCCTCATGCACGCTTCGAAGCGCACATCAGGGAGCGTTCGGTCCGCGTCACGCGTTAGTCGGTCTAGGGGGAGGAGAGTGATCTCTCTCCCTGCTATCTTCTACAATATTGTAGAAGTTGATTCGGCTGCCGAGGGTTTGCCTGCCTGCGGGCTCACTGCGGCGGCCCTTGAGCAAGGGGAGTCGATATGGCCCTGTGGGACCGCATCAAGGATTCGGCGTCGCAGATGCAGACCCAGTTGGTGGCGAAGAAGAACGACCTCAAAAGCGGCGCGTTCCGCGACGCGAGCATGGCGATGTGTGCCCTGGTCGCGGCCGCCGACGGGAAGATTGACCCGTCCGAGCGGCAGCGTGTCGCGCAGCTGATCTTCAGCAACGAGGTGTTGCAGAACTTCCCCGCCGACGACCTTCAGCGCCGCTTCGAGGACAACCTCAACAAGCTGACCGCCGACTTCGACTTCGGCAAGGTGAGCGTGCTGCAGGAGGTCGCCAAGGCGAAGAAGAAGCCGGCCGAGGCCCGTGCCGTGATCCAGATCGGGATCGTCATCGGTGGCGCCGACGGCGACTTCGACGCCACCGAGCGCGCGGTGGTCAAGGATGCCTGCTTCGCGTTGGGGCTGCCGCCCCACGAGTTCGACCTCTGAGCGAACAACCCTCACCACGCGCGTCGTCGGGCCCGGCAGGGATGGACTACCTGCCGGGCCCGCTGCTGTGGCGTCTCGGCATCAGAGCGGCGTCGCCGTGTGCAGCAGGAGTAGCAGGGTGAACGCCGAGTTGGCGGAGAACGTCGCCGAGAGCAGGACTCCGGTGGCCGCGGTCCACAGGGCCAGGCCCGCCGCGGTGAAGGTCGGCGGCCAGGTGCGCACGGCTGGCTCCGGTTCGAGCAGGGCCGCGACCCGGCGGGGGAGCGGGCCCGGGGCGGCGAGGCCGGCGAGGGTGGGCGTGGGTGTGCTGCGCGAGACGAGCGCCGCCTTGCCGATCGCGCGGGCGACCACCTTGCGACTGGCGACGGCTTGGGCGGCTTCCTCGTCGGCCCACCGTTCCACCGTGTAGGCGACGGCCTTCCGCAACGGCAGCAGGCACGGGTTGGCGCAGGCGGCCAGTCGTACGAGGAGAAGATGGCGGTGGTGCCGGGCCGCGAGGTGGCTGCGCTCGTGGGCGAACAGGGCCCGGCGCTCCCGGGAGGAGAGGCAGGCGAGCATGGTCGTGGACACCACGATCCGGTCGCGCAGGCCGCCCGGTAGCGCGTAGGCATACGGCTGGGGGTCGGGAAGTACGGCCACTTCCGTGGTGCGCAGCCCGTCCAGGGCCCGGTGGGCGCGCCACCGTACGCGGTAGTGGTGCAGCAGAGCCTGCCCGCAGGTGCCGATGACCGCGAAGAGCGCGGGGATGGCGGCCTTTCCGGCGACCTCGTGCCGCGGGACGCTCTCCCGCACCTCGGGATCCGACCAGCCGTCCGGCAGCGGGTTGCCGGGCAGCTGTGCGGTGCCGACGACCACCAGCAGCGCCAGGCACACCGTGCTGCACACCGCCATGACCGTGCAGACGCCTGTCAGCACCACCGTTGCGGTGCGGGGGTGGAGGCGCTGTGCGGCCAGGCGCGCGATGGGCCAGGCGGTTAAGGGCAGGACCAGTGGGAGGAAGACGAAGATTCCCATGCGCGCTCAGTCCTCGTCCGGGTCCTGGTCCAGCAGTTCGCGAAGCAGCTGCTCGTCGCCTTCGGGCAGCCCGGTGATGAAGCTGGCCAGCACCGCCCGGCGGTCCTGCTCGCCGTCCAGCACCCTGCGCATCTTCAGCGCGGCCAGTCCGGCCTCGTCCGCGGCCGGCATCCACACGAAGGAGCGTCCTTCACGCTTGCGCGTGACCGCGTGCTTCGCCAGCAGGCGGGCCAGCACCGTCATCACGGTCGTGTAGGCGAGGTCGGCGGCCAGCCGCTCCTGCACCCAGCCCGCGGTCACGGGGCCGTCGGCCTCATGCAGCACGCCGAGCACCTGCGTCTCCAGCGAGCCGTGCGCCCTGCGCCGCCGGCGCGGCTCCGGCTCCGTCACGCGGTCTCTCCCTTCTGCCTGCGGGGTTCGCCTCAACCCCTCACGTCGGAGGAGCGTCACATCGTACAAAGCGAGCGGCGGCCGTGACCTGCTCATACTTCCTTGCGGTGCTGTCTCTCCGTGCCGTCCACCCGCGATGTTTCTACAGTGTTGTAGATTCTAGGTGGGGTCCAGGGCAAGGACTCGAACCGATCGCGTGCGTGGAGGGACGAACCATGGGTGTTTCCCTGTCCAAGGGTGGCAACGTGTCGCTGAGCAAGGAGGCGCCGGGGCTGAGCGCGGTGCTGGTGGGGCTGGGCTGGGATGTGCGGACCACCACCGGCGCCGACTTCGACCTCGACGCCTCGGCACTGCTGCTGAACGCCTCCGGCAAGGTCGTCTCCGACCAGCACTTCGTCTTCTACAACAACCTCACCAGCCCGGACGGTTCGGTGGAGCACACCGGTGACAACCTCACCGGTGAGGGCGAGGGCGACGACGAGAGCATCAAGGTGAACCTCGCCGCCGTCCCCGCCGAGGTCGACAAGATCGTCTTCCCGGTGTCGATCCACGACGCAGAGGCGCGCGGCCAGAGCTTCGGCCAGGTCCGCAACGCCTTCATCCGTGTCGTCAACCAGTCCGGTGGCGCCGAACTGGCCCGCTACGACCTTTCCGAGGACGCCTCCACGGAGACCGCGATGGTCTTCGGTGAGCTGTACCGCAATGGCGCCGAGTGGAAGTTCCGGGCCGTCGGTCAGGGCTATGCCTCGGGTCTGGCGGGCATCGCCGCCGACTTCGGCGTCAACGTCTGAGGCGGGACCCGAGACGTAAACCGGACGACAGAAAGCGAGAGCCATCCGTGTCGGTCAATCTGAACAAGGGCCAGCAGATCAGCCTCAGCAAGTCCGACGGCACGGCGCTGAGCGCCGTCCGTATGGGCCTGGGCTGGCAGGCCGCGCAGCGCAAGGGGTTCCTGGCCAAGCTGGCCGGCGCCCGGGAGATCGACCTGGATGCCTCCGCCCTGCTGTTCGCCGACGGGCAGATGGTCGACGTGGTCTTCTTCCAGCACCTGGCCAGTCAGGACGGGTCCGTACGTCACCTGGGGGACAACCTCGTCGGCGGCACGGGCGCCGGGGGCGACGACGAGGTCATCCTGGTCGACCTCGGCCGGGTCCCAGGCCATGTCGACCAGATCGTCTTCACGGTGAACTCGTTCACCGGGCAGACCTTCGCCGAGGTGCAGAACGCCTTCTGCCGCCTGGTCGACGAGGCGACCGGGCAGGAACTCGCCCGCTACACCCTTAGTGGTGGTGGTGCGTACACGGCGCAGATCATGGCGAAGCTCTACCGGAACGGTGCCGGCTGGCAGTTGAAGGCCATCGGTGAACCGGCCGCCGGTCAGACCTTCCAGGATCTGCTGCCCGCCATCGTCGCCCATCTCTGAGCGACGGCCCCCAGGCGCCGGCTCAGTCGCGGGAGTCGCCGAAGAGGATGCGGTATCCGATGAGCAGCACCAGTGAACCCGCGATGGCCGCGCCCCACGTGTAGAGGTCGAAGAAGTGTTTCTCCACCGAGCGGTGGAGGAAGTGGGCCGAGAGCCAGCCGCCGATGAAGGATCCCGCGATGCCGATCAGAGTGGTGCCGATCAGACCGCCCGGGTCGCGGCCGGGGAGCAGGATCTTCGCGATGCCTCCGGCGAACAGGCCGAGGATGATCCAGCCGATGATGCCCACGGTGTTGTCCTCCAGTCGGTCCGCGCCGGCCAACACGCCAGGCGCAGACGTCGTTCATTGCTTGATTGCGCAAGAGGCTACGGAAGGTCTCTCAGCCATGGCCAGAGGTACTGACTGTTTGCCACTCAGTCGTTGGGGTCCTGTCACTTACTCATGACATTGCGCAAGCCGGGAACTGGAAGGGGTTAGGGTCACGTTGATCGCGATGACAGTGGGAAGCGGAAGCAGCTGCGGAGGGCGTGCATGAGTGTGTCCCTGACCAAGGGCGGCAATGTGTCGCTGAGCAAGCAGGCCCCCGGTCTGACTGCTGTCACGGTCGGGCTGGGCTGGCAGGCGAACACTGGGTATGAGCTGGACGCCAGCGCGATGCTCTGCGCCCCGTCCGGCAAGGTGCTGTCCGACGAGCACTTCGTCTTCTTCAACAACCTCAGCAGTCCTGACGGCTCGGTTCGCCACTCCGGCGGCGCTCGCCCGGCCGGCGAGGACGAGCAGCAGATCCAGGTCGACCTCACCCGGGTCCCGGCCGGCGTCGAGAAGATCGTCTTCCCGGTGTCTCTCTACGACGCCGCGAGCCGAGGACAGAGCTTTGGGCAGGTGCACCGGGCCCACATCCGGGTTTTCGACCAGGACAGTGGCGCGGAACTGGCCCGGTACGACCTGGCGGCCGGCGGCCTGTCGAACGAGACGGCCCTTGTCTTCGGCGAGCTGTACCGGCACGGCGCGGAATGGAAGTTCCGCGCGGTCGGCCAGGGCTACGCCTCCGGGCTGGCCGGCATCGCCGCGGACTACGGCGTGGACGTGCTGAGAGAGCAGACCCCGAGCCCGGCTCCTGCCACCTCACCGCAGGCGCGCAGCGGCAGTAGCACCTACCTGCCGCCCACCCCTGCTCCGCCGACACCGACGGTCGTCTCCCCGCCGCCCGCCCAGACGTTCGCCACATCACCGCAATCCACAGGGGGTTCCTCCGTGACCTGCTTCTTCGACCCCAACCACGGTCCCGGCATGACCACCGTGACCTGGTCGCCGCAGTGGGGTGTCCCGCGGCCGGTCCAGGCGTGTGGCGGCTGCGCCCAGCGGGTGCAGACCACGGCGCCGCCGTTCTACACCCCGCCCCAGCAGGGCTACCCGCAGCCCGCGCCGCAGGGCTATCCCCAGCAGGGGTACGGACAGCCGTATCCGGACCATCACGACCACCATGACCAGCAGGGCGGCGGTCGCCGCTTTGGTGCCGGTGCTCTGATCGGTGCCGGTGCGGCCGGTCTCATCGGCGGTGCCCTGCTGAACGAGGCGTTCGACGACGACGAACCGGACGTCATCGTCAACAACTACTACGAGGACTGACGCGTCGAGCCCTGTGAGCCCGGCCGGCAGCCACCCGGCCGGGCGTCTTGCTTGCGGAGGACCGCCTGGAACCGACGCCTACACTGTGTAGGCGGCATGTACGTCGACTGTGAAGTGCGGGCGGGAGGGGACAGGACTGTGACGGACAACGTCGGTGGCTTCGAGGACCCGTCGGCCGACGTGCTGGCGGCTGCTGCCGGCGCCTTCGGGCTGCTCGCCTCGTCTGTCAGGCTCCACTTGATGTGGGCGCTGTCGCAGGGGGAGAGTGACGTCACGCATCTCGCCGACCGGGTGGGTGGTGCCCTGCCCGCCGTGAGCCAGCACCTGGCCAAGTTGAAGCTCGCCGGGCTCGTGCGCTCTCGCCGTGAGGGCCGGCGGCAGGTCTATTACATCGACGACCCGGACGTCGTGACGCTCGTGCGAGTGATGATCGGGCAGCTGACGGCACGTTCTCACCAGGGTTCCGCGCCAGTACGGCTCCTGCACGGGACCAGTGGCTGAGACCACCGCGGCCTCGGACCGGGACGCCGACCCGCCCGTTCCGGTGGCCGTATCTGCGGTAGGGGCTGCAGGCTCCGAGGTATTTGGGGCGCCGAGTCCGGGATCCTCCGCGCCGACGCTGCTGGAGGTACTGCGCCGTCTGGACAGCGGTCCGCGCGGCTTGACGGAGGCTGAGGCCGAGGCACGCCTGGCCCGGTTCGGCGGCAACACCGTTCCGGCTCGCGTCGAGGCTTCCTGGCCTCGACTGTTCGTGCGCAGCCTGCGCGATCCCTTCACCGCGGTCCTGCTCTGCCTCGGGTTGGTCTCAGCGGCCGTCTTCGCCTGGGGCACCGCCTCGGTGATCCTCACCCTCGTCGTGGTCAGCTGCGCGCTGCGCGCGACGGGCGAGCACCGCGCCGACCGGTCCACAGCCGCATTGCGTCAGCTGGTCGCCACCACAGTGACCGTGGTGCGGCGCGCCGACGAGGACGCGGTACCCACATCTCGCGAGATCCCCGTGGACGAACTCGTGGTCGGCGACGTGATCCGCCTCGGTCCGGGTGACCTCGTACCCGCGGACGTACGCCTTCTGCGCGCGAGCGGCCTGACCGTGCACCAGTCCGCCCTGACGGGAGAGTCGGCTCCAGTCGCGAAGCACACCGACGAGACACCTTCCCGTGCCGGGAGCGGACTGTTCGATCGGCCGCAATGGTGTTTCCAGGGCAGCAGTGTCGCCTCCGGCAGTGCCACCGCGGTTGTCACCGCGACCGGTGCGAGCACTCGCTTCGGTGTCGCGCACGGCCGTGCGGCGAGCCGGCCGGAGCCGAGCGCCTTCGACCGTTCTGTCCACGGCGTCTCCTGGATCCTGATCCGGTTCATGCTGCTGACACCGCCGCTGGTGTTGATGGCCAACGCGGCGTTGCGCGGACGCGGTCTGGAGACGTTGCCGTTCGCGGTAGCAGTGGCGGTGGGGCTGACCCCGGAGATGCTGCCCGTCCTCGTCACCACCTGCCTGTCCCGCGGAGCCTCACTGCTGGCCCGGGCCCACGGGGTGATCGTCAGACGGCTCCCCGCCCTGTACGACATCGGCGCCGCTGATGTGCTGTGCCTGGACAAGACCGGCACGCTCACCCAGGACCGGCCCGTCGTCGACCGAAGCCTCGGCCCGGACGGCCGCGACGACCCCGACGTCCTGCGCTGGGCCGCCGTCAACGCCTGGTGGACCCTGCAACTCGCTGACCTGCCCGAGCCCGACGCCCTGGACGAGGCGATCCTGGATGCGGTCGACGAGGACGACCTTCTCGCGTACGACGGTATCGCCGCTGTCCCCTTCGACCCGGCCCGCCGCCTCGCCACCGTAGTCGTCCGCACCCGCGGTCGCCTCGGTATGCACACCCTGGTCGTCAAGGGAGACGTCGAAGCGGTCCTGGCACGCTGCACCCTCTCGGACGAGGAACGCGCACGCGTGCGCGACCTGGTGGCCCGGCAGGCCGACGACGGGCTGCGCATCCTGGCCGTCGCCACCGCCGAGCGCCCGGCCCGCAACCGCGACTACACGCAAGCCGACGAGAAGGGGCTCACCTTCCATGGCCTGATCAGCCTGCGGGATGCGCTCGCGCCCACCGCCGCCGAGGCGCTGAAAGTCCTCACCGGGCAAGGAGTCACCGTCAAGGTCCTCACCGGCGACCACCCCGGCACGGCCGCCCGGACCTGCCGCGACCTTGATATCCCGGTGCCCGAGGACGCCGTTCTGACTGCGGACGCCATCGACACCCTCACCGACGCCGAGTTGGCCGACCTGGTCGCCCGCACGACCGTCTTCGCCCGCTGCACCCCCGACCACAAGGCCCGGATCACCCAGGCACTGCGCAGCACCGGGCACACCGTCGGCTTCCTCGGCGACGGCGTCAATGACTTGCCCGCCCTGCACGCCGCCGACGTCGGCATTGCTCCGCAGGGCGCCGCCGACGTGGCCCGCGAGGGCGCGGACGTGGTGCTCGCGAAGAAGGACCTCACAGCGATCACCCATGCCGTCGACGTAGGCCGGCATGCGGGCGGCAACATCGCCACCTATCTGAAAGTCACGCTGTCCTCCAACCTCGGCAACGTGATCGCGATGCTCTCGGCCGGCCTGCTGCTGCCCTTCCTACCGATGCTTCCCGTACAGGTCCTCACCCAGAATCTCTGCTTCGACGCGGCCCAGCTGACCTTCGCCCACGACCGCCCGCACCCGTCGGTACTGCGCCGGCCGACCGTACTGCGCCCTCGCGACCTCCTGCGCTTCATCACCGGGTTCGGACTGCTCAACGCCATGGCCGACGTCGCCACCTTCGCCGTACTCGCCTTCACCCTGCATGGGCTGGGCACCGGCGGCGACGAGGCGGTGTTCCACTCCGGCTGGTTCACCGAGAACCTGCTCACCCAGGCCCTGGTGATGGTGTTGCTCCGGGCCGGTCGTCCAGGAGCACAGAACCGCAGGCCCGGCCCAGTCGCCTGGGCCGTGATCGCCCTGTCCGTCATCGGCCTGGCGCTGCCGCCTTCACCGCTCGGCCCACTGGTCGGCCTCGCCGGACTGCCGACCGTCTACTACCTCTTGCTCAGCCTGGTCCTGGCTCTGTACGCCGCCGCTCTGCTGTTGGCCAGGGCTCGTCACAAGCGATCCCACGGTGCATGGACATCGGGGCTGTGAGAGGCGGGCGGGGCGCCGGGCTGCGGGAGCGCTGGGTTGGACTGCCGCTGTGGGCGCGGTGGGTTCTGGCGGCGTACGTCGTCGGCTTGCTTGAAGGAACCTGCGCTCACCTTCTCGATCTGACCCGAGGCGGGATACACGCCTATGCGTCGTATCCGCTCGTCTCACAGGTGCTGTTCATCGGCATGGTGTTTCTCGACCCGCTGGCCGCCGTGCTGGTGGGGCTCCTGCGCAAGGAGGGTATCTGGCTGGCAGGCGCGGTAATGGTGTTCGACGTCTGCGCGAACTGGTTCGGCAACTGGAGCTGGGTGCGGAATCATCCCGTGAGGCTCGTGCATCCTGTCGGTCTGTTGCCCATCACAGCGTTCGGCCTGTTCGTCGTCGTCTTCTTGATACCCATGCTCCGCACCGTCGCCGCATCCATGCAGCCACGCACAGACGGTCTCGTTTGACGTCGGTCTTAAATCTCCTGCTGTACAAGGGCGCTGGCCGACGACAGATGACAGGAGGGCATGTATGTCCGATTCCAGGGCGCCGAGGCGCATGCGGTGGCTACCTTTCATGGTCTTCGCCTTGGCGCTGTACGTCATCGTCCGCGCCGCCGGCACCCCGCAAGGCGACGCCACACCGCCTCAGGCCAAGGCATCGCGCTCTGGGCGAACTCCGTCGGCCGGCTCGTCCGTTCCGTCACCGTCCACGACGCCCGCCTCTTCTTACGATCCCGCCGACTACGCTTCCCAAGTTCGCACCCGTGCCCGGCAGGCGGGCGTCAGCGCGCAGCTGGTGATGGCGATCCTCTGCAACGAGTCCTACAAACCGCACGACCCGTCCTTCGAACGAGCCTGGCAGAAGTACAAGCCCGACGCCGCCTTCGGTATCGCCAACATGCACCGTGCCACCTTCGATGAGGTCAGGACAGGCCGGGATTTCACACGTCGCCGCTGGGAGGAACTGCCCGACGATCGCGACCTGGCAATCGAAGCCGAAGCCTGGTACCTGCACGATCTGGCAACTCAACTGCCCGCGCACTGGCCGGCTTCCTATACCAAGAACGACCTCTTGGCGCTCGGATACAACGCCGGTCCGGGCAACATGCTCGCTTTCGCCCGTGGCGCCACCCTGGGTAGTCAGGCCCGGTCGTACCTGGACCGGTTGCACGAGAACTGGGCGAAGGCGGGAAGGTCCGTCAACCCAGGATGAGTTGCCGAGTTGCGCAATAATCGCAGTCGGCTGGGGTAAGACCCCGTGATCGGGGGAGGAAGGGCGTCCATGCCGCGCGGTGACATTCGGCGAGTGCGTGATGCGAATCTGCGGCTCGGCGCTGCCCTGGCCGAGGTGGAAGGGCTATATGCGGCGTTACTGAGAGCCGGTACCTCCGAGCGACGTCGGGGGTTGCAGGCAGAGCTGGCCCGTGCCGCCGGTCGGCTCGCGGTTGTGGCGGCCGTGCCGACAGAGACTCCGCCACCACGCCTCGTCGGCCAGCGGTCGCGCCGGGCACGGCGACGGGCCCTGGCGGAGCGTGGCGCCGCGTGGATCATCGAGAGGTACGGAAAGAACGATCACTGAGGTCAGCCGGGCTGACCGGTCACATGGCGCTGTTCCGCCCGCCCATGAGATCCCTCACCTGTGAGATACGCACGGCTCTGTACAGCCCACGCCACGGGTTTGTTAGATTGCGCAACTACGCAACCAAGGTGGGGCCCACCCTCGCCTGTCCGTAACCAGCCGCGCGTGCCCGGCCATACTACAGATGGCCCGGCCTGACGAGCCCGACCGTTCATGGGAGTGGTAGATGAGCGACCCGTGGGACGGCCCGACCCGCCAGGCCACGCGCGGCCACACCACCACCCGGGTCCCGGGACAGCGTACGTCCGAGGCGGAGGGCACCCGCCCACCGGGCGGCCGGGCCGCGGCTCGGGCAGCCTCCCGGTCGCGGGGCGGAACCCGTTCTCGGCGCCGTGCCCGTCCGGCCGGCCGCGGCCGACGGGTGCTCAAGATCGCCGCAATCACCCTGTCCGTGCTGATCGTGGTCACGGCCGGTGCGGGCTGGTGGTTCTACGAGCACCTGAACGGCAACATCAACAGCGTCGCCCTCGACGGCAAGGGGGGCAGCGAGAAAGCCGACGCCTTCGGCCGCACCCCGATCAACATCCTGGTCATGGGCTCGGACGGCCGCACCAGCAAGGCCGACTGCAAACTCGGCGGCGGCTGCTCGAAGACGGGAGTCCAGACGGGGAGCAACGCGGACGTGGAGATGGTGGTGCACATCTCCGCCGACCGTTCCAACGCGACGGTGATGAGCATCCCGCGTGACACCATGACCCGGGTCCCGGCCTGCAAGGACACTGAAAGCGACCAGTCCACATCCGGCTACTACGGCCAGATCAACAGCGCTCTGCAGTACGGCCCCGCGTGCCAGGTGGCCACCGTCCACCAGCTCACCGGCATTCCGATCGACCACTTCGTCAAACTTGACTTCTCCGGCGTCGTGAAGATGTCCGACGCCGTCGGCGGCGTCTCCGTCTGTGTCAGCGACGACGTGTACGACACCTACTCGCACCTGAAGTTGTCCAAGGGCGCCCACACTCTCAAGGGTGTCGCGGCGCTGGAGTTCGTGCGCTCCCGGCACGGCTTCGGCGACGGCAGCGACCTGGGCCGTACGGCGACCCAGCACCTCTTCCTCAGCTCGTTGATCCGCAAGTTCAAGAGCGCGGGCACGCTCACCGACCCCACCGCGGTGTACGACCTGGCCGACGCCGCCACCAAGGCACTGACCGTGGACGACGGCCTCGGCAGCGTCAATAAGCTGATCTCGCTCGCGTCGGACCTGAACAAGGTGCCGACGAAGCGGATGACGTTCACGACGATGCAGACGGCCCCCGACCCCAACAACAAAGACCGGGTGGTCGTGGGCACGGGTGCCAAGTCCCTGTTCACGACCATCGCCAACGACCAGTCGCTGACCACGGGCTCCGGCAAGAAGTCGGCGGCGGCCTCGGCGACCGCGAAAGCCACCGCTGCGGCCGTGCCCGCGTCGCAGATCGCCGTCACCGTGGAGAACGGCACCGCGGTCACCGGCCGCGCTTCGGACATCGCGTCCGCGCTGACCGACCAGGGGTTCAGCTCCGGCACGACCACGGCCAACGCGCCGAGCCCGGCGACGACCACCGCACTGACCTACGGCACCGGCCAGAAGGCGGAGGCCACCACGGTCGCCAAGGCGCTCGGCCTGTCCACCTCGCACCTGAAGCAGGGCACCGGCACTGGCCTGACCCTGGTCATCGGCAGCGACTGGCCCAGCGGCACCAGCTTCCCGGGCGGTGGCTCCTCGCCCGCGCCCGCTGACACCAAGGCCGCCGTAGGGGGCGCCCACGCCTCCACCGCCGACCAGGCCAAGACCTGCGCCAAGGTCAGCCCGTACAAGACGGTCAGCCTCAACGGCGTCCCCATGACACCGACCCAGGCGTACGCGGCGGCGAGGAACAAACCCGACTCAGACGAATGAGACCGGGCCGAGCTGCAGCCGGTCCGGCTGGGGGCTTGTACAGTTGCGCAAGGTAGCAATAGTCGACGGCAGGTACGGCATTCCTGGCCCGCACCGCCGTCAGCGTGGAGAAGGGGTGGGCGGAATGCTCCGCAACGGACTGGAACCCTGGCACCTGCTGATCGTGGCGATCGTCATCATCGTGCTGTTCGGCTCGAAGAAGCTGCCCGAGGCCGCGCGTGGGTTGGGCAAGTCGATGCGCATCCTCAAGAGCGAGGCCAAGGCCATGAAGGATGAAGATAGCGGCCAGTCGACCGCCGCCGCGGCCGAGAGCACGCCCGCCGAGCCTGCTGCGCGGGTCATCCAGGCGGCCCCTGGCGAGACAGTGCCGGCCCGGCCGGCTGCCGAGACCAACCCGGCTCGCTGAGCCGCAACTGGCGTGAACAGGCGGTGTTTACGCGGCCTGAAGTGGGTGGTTCCGGTGCCCGGAGTTCTCTGCGGTGCCCCTCACGTCACTGAGTAAGAGGTGTTCTGGTCTGTCTGGGTTCCATCGGGAAGCGACGTCCGATCAAACACTGCCATCAGGCAGTGCACGCCAGGCGGACCTTTCCCCACCCAGACCGGCGGAAGCAGCGGCCGACGCGGCGACGGCTTCACCGGTCAAGCGGCGGGACGCCTTCTTCGACAACGCCAAGTACCTGGCCATCGTGCTGGTGGCGATCGGGCACGCCTGGGAGCCCTTGCGTGATGGCAGCCGCACGGTCACCGCGCTGTACATGCTTGTCTACGCCTTCCACATGCCGGCCTTCATCGTCATCTCCGGCTATTTCTCGCGCAGTTTCGATGCGAGCCCGCAGCGCATCAAGCGCCTGATCTCAGGCGTCGTCGTCCCGTACGTCATCTTCGAGGTGGCGTACACACTCTTCACCCGGTGGACCGATCATGCCCCGGACCGTGAGATCAGTCTGCTGGATCCTTTGTACTTGACCTGGTTCCTGGCGGCGCTGTTCATCTGGCGGTTGACCACCCCGATCTGGAAGCTTGTTCGCCGGCCGTTGCCGCTCGCGCTCGCCATCGCCATGCTGGCCACCCTCTCGCCCTCCATCGGCAACGACCTCGACCTGCAACGTGTCCTGCAGTTCCTGCCGTACTTCGTGCTCGGCCTCTGCCTGAAGCCGGAGCACTTCCGGCTGGTACGCCGATGGAAGGTGCGGATCCTGGCGGTGCCGGCCTTCATCTGCGCCCTGGTGGTGGCGTATTGGGCGGTACCGCGGATGAACTATGCCTGGTTCTTCCACCGCGACAGCGCCGAGCAACTGGCCGCGCCTGACTGGTATGGGCCGGTCATGACGCTGGTGACCTTCGGCTGCTCGACGGTTCTGGTCGCCTGCTTCCTGGCCTGGGTGCCCGCGCGCAGGATGTGGTTCACCGCGCTGGGCGCCGGCACGCTGTACGGGTACCTGCTGCACGGATTCGTCGTGCAGAGCGCGAAGCCCGGGCACTGGTACGACCCGGCCTGGGTGCACCGGCCGCTCGGCGAGGTCACCGTCACCCTTGTCGCCGCCGCGGTCATGACCGTTCTGTGCACCCCGCCCGTCCAGCGGCTGTTCCGCTTCGCGATGGAGCCGAAGCTGGGATGGGCGTTCCGGAGAGACGCCGCCGAGTTGGCGCGCAACCCTGCGGCTGTACGCCGGTGACATGCCCGACGGGAGCGGTCGGCCCTCACTGCGTTCCGACGGGCTCCTCTGCTTCAGACGGCTCCGCCGGTCCGGTCGGTTTGTGCCGGACCAGGCAGGCGGTGCCCCACAGCATGACGGCGGCGCCGACCCCGACGGTCATCCGGACAGTGCTCGCCGACTCTCCGGCGACGCCGATGACACAGCCGACCGCACCCGTAGCCGTCATCAAGGTCCCGGTCACGTGGAACCTCGGCTGCCGGAACAGCGCGGCCACCGGCAGGAAGTGCAGGCCGACGACGACGGCCACCAGGCCGAAGATCAGCTCGGGCCTGCCACTCGCTTCCGCACCGCCGACCACCGCGGCGATGGCCAGCCACTGCAGCGCATTGATCCAGACGAAGCGGCGTCGCACATCACCGGGAAGCGGTCTCCCACCCGGGTGCCGTACGTCACGTCCCGTGCGCCAGACTCCGGCCGCGACGGCAACTCCTGCCAGAGCCGCCACCGGCAGCAGTGACTCACCCAGGGCGCTCGCGCCGAGCAGCCACCACGCCAGGCCGAATCCGGTCAGGAACGCAAGGCCGGTCCGGTCCATCGACACCCCCCTGGGCCCTTGTGGCGTGCCCACCCACCATGTGAGCCGGAAAGGCTCTGCGTCTTCTGCCGTCGCATGAGGCCCGGATGCGCCGGGGAACCCATGTGTGGCCAGGATCGTTTCTTCAGTCCCACTGCTATCAGAGGAGTGCCAGCCTTGTCCGCCAGATCGACGGACCCTTCGGGGAACAGTCCCCGACCACCCCGCCAGGACCTTCCTGAGCACGGCACACGGCGGGGTGGTGTTCGTTGAGTGCCACGAGCGCCGCGCTGGGCCTGCTGGCCGTGTTCGTGCTGACCGCCGCCACCGGCTACTTCGTTGCCCAGGAATTCGCCTACGTCTCCGCCGACCGGCTCGCCCTCGCGCGGGAGGCCGAGGCGGGTGACAAGAAGGCCGCCCGTGCGCTGAAGGTGCTGGAACGGCTGTCGTTCATGCTGTCGGGCGCGCAGCTCGGCATCACCGTCACCGGTCTGGTGGTCGGCTTCATCGCGGAGCCGTCGGTTTCGGCGCTGCTCAAGCCCGCATTGGATGGACTGGGCATCCCGGATGCAGCGGCCGGCGTAATCTCCGTGGTCCTCGCTTTCGTGGGTGCCACGGTGGTGCAGATGGTGCTGGGTGAGCTGGCTCCGAAGAACCTGGCCATCGCCGTGCCCGAGCGGCTGGCGAAGGCACTGGCCGGCTCCACGCTGACCTACCTGCGGGTCGTCGGCCCGGTGGTGCATGTCTTCGACGGCGCGGCGAACCGGCTGCTGCGCAAGGTCGGCATCGAGCCCGTGGAGGAGCTGCACCACGGGGCGACTCTGGAAGAGCTCAGCCAGCTGATCGGCGAGTCCCACGAGCAGGGCGAGCTGCCCAAGGACACCGCCGAGTTGCTCGACCACGCGCTGGAGTTCTCCGAGCGCACGCTGGACGAGGTGATGGTGCCGCGCGCGGACGTCGTCTTCGTCCGCAAGGACGCCACTGCCACCGAGGCAATCCAGCTGATCGGCGAGCACGGCCACTCCAACTACCCGGTCCTCGGCGACCACCCCGACGACGTCTCGGGGGTACTTGGCGTACGCGAGCTGATGGGTCTGCCCGCCGAGAGGCTGGCCGACACACCTGCAGGTGCCGTCGCGCGCCCGCCCCTGCTGCTGCCGGACACCCTGCCGCTGCCGGACGCGGTGGAGCAGATGCGGGAGCAGGACGACGAGTTCGCCGTCGTCCTGGACGAGCACGGCGGCGTCGCCGGCATCGTCACCTACGAGGACATCGCCGAGGAACTCGTCGGTGACATCGCTGACGAGAGCGACACCGTCACCGTGCCCGCCGTGGCCGACGGCGAGGGCTGGCTGGTCGACGCCGGCCGCCGCCTGGACGAGATCGCCGACGCCACTGGCATCGAACTGCCCGAGGAGGACGACTACGACACGGTCGCCGGACTGATCGTGGACCGACTCGGCCGTTTCCCGACCGTCGGCGACCGCATCGTCGTCGACCTGGCCGACGGCAGCCGCGTGACTCTGGAGGTCCGTGCGCTCGACCGCCATGTCCCCGACCGGGTCCGCATGGAGCGATCGCCCGAGCCCACCACCGACGCCGACCGTGAGGAGGAGCAGGCGTGAGTTTCCCGATGGCGCTCTTCGTCACCGTGCTGCTGCTGATCGGCAGTGGGTTCTTCGTCGCCGCCGAGTTCGCCCTGGTTGCCGCCAAACGGCACCGCATGGAGAAGGCCGCCGCCGAAGGCCGGCGCGGTGCCAAGGCGGCACTCGCCGGGATGCGCGAGCTGTCCCTGATGCTGGCCGGCGCGCAGCTCGGCATCACCGTCTGCACCCTGGGCCTCGGCTCGGTGTCCAAGCCGGCGATCTCGCACGAACTCGACCCGCTGCTGCACGAGCTGGGCTTGCCGAGTGCGGTCAGCTACGGCATCGCGTTCGCCGTGGCCATGGTCGTGGTGGTGTTCCTGCACATGGTGGTCGGTGAGATGGCGCCCAAGTCGTGGGCCATCGCCCATCCCGAGCGCTCCGCCATGCTGCTGGCTCCGCCCTTCCGGGGTCTGGTCAAGGCGGTCCGCCCGCTGCTCTGGCTGCTGAACCGGCTGAGCAACGCGCTGGTGCGGATGTGCCGGGTCACCCCGCGCGACGGGCTGACGGCCGTCCACAACCGCGAGCAGCTCACTCATCTGGTGGTCGAGTCGGAGCGGCTCGGTCTGATCAGCAAGGAGGACTCGGAGCTGATCACCAGCTCCCTGACCGAGCCGCAGAACCCGGTCGGCGACCTTCAGGTGCCCGCGGCACTGATCACGTCCGTGGACGCCGCGGCGGACGCGGACACCATCCTGGCCACGGCCGCCGAGCACGACCGCAACCGCCTGCTCGTGCGCGACGGCTCCGCAGTCATCGGCTCCGTCCACGCCCGCGACGCGCTGATCGCCCGCGCGCGGGGCAGGACGGTCAGCGCCCGTGACCTGGCCCGACCGGTGCCGGAACTGACCGAACGGGACACCATCAGCCACGCCATCGAGCAGCTGCGCCAGCGGCGGGCGTCGCTGGCCGTCGTCCGTGACACCGACGGGCAGCTCACCGGCATGGTCACCCTGGACGACCTGCTCGCGCGGCTTTTGCACTCGCAGGCCGCGTAACGACGTTCGTGCGCAGTATTCGGGGTGTTGGCGGTATGCCAACACCCCGTTCACGCCGCAAGACCGCATTGGCAGACGCTTCGGAGTCCTCTGGACAACCGTGAGCTACTTGGCCAGCGGAAGCCATCGCACCGCTCCGATAGCATGTTCGAACTCGCGATGATCACCGTCGTCGCTTTTCGCCCACTCAACCCATATCGAATAAGCCGGTCAAACGATTGATATCTAGAGCATCGCGGGTATTTTCGCGAATAAACGGCAGATCTGTGTTGGTCGCCGCGTGGCGTCATCGGCGAGCCGTGCTGTGGGTCGCGGCGGGCGTGGCGGCTCTTGGATTCCTCATCACGCTGGAGATCGCCGCACACCGCTATGGTCAACCGGGGCCGATTACCAACCTGGTGAGTGGGCTGATATTCGCCCCGAAGCCGGGGCCGCTGTACGGCGGTATGGCGTTGATGATGGTGGTGCTCACCTGGCGGCAACGGTTCATCGCGACTGGTGTCGCGATCGGCATCGATGTCGTCTTCGTGCTGGTGCGGTGGGCGGTCGGCGCCAGGATGAGCGACGGGCATTTCTTCGGCAACGGCGCGTTGTGGGTGATGGTGGGCTGTGCGGTCATCGCTGTCACGCGCCGTACCGGTGCCGAACGCGTCCTGTTGCTGAAGGGCGTCGGGCTGGGCCTGCTGCTGGCGGTCGCCCGCAAGTCCGGAGATACCTGGCTACTCATCACTTCGAAGGCCCGCCCGGCGGTGCTCGACCAGTACGTGGCCACCGCCGATCACGCACTGGGCAACCCCTCGTGGCTGGTGGGCCGGATGGTCAGGGCCACCGGCCCGATCGGCAGCCACGTTCTCCACTTGGTCTACGCCCAGCTTGCGGTGGCCGCGGTCATCGTCGCGCTGTACCAGCTGCGCAACGTGGCGGTCGAGCGCCGCTTCCCGCGCCATCATCTGGTGCGCACCTTCCTGGTCATCGGCCTCCTCGGCCCGGCCATTTACATGATCTTCCCGGTGGTCGGGCCGGTCTTCGCCTACGGCCCGGGCGCCTCCGGCACCGGCGGCGTGCACTGGGCGATGGCCAATCTCTGGCCGGACACGCCGCCGCCGATAAACACCCCGCACCCGATGTCGTACGACGAGATCACGCCCCGAAACTGCATGCCCAGCCTGCACACTGCGTGGGCTACCGCGATCTTCATTCACACCCGCAGCGCCCCACGGATTCTGCGGTTCGCGGGCACGTTCTGGCTGATTGCCACGCTCAGCGCAACGCTGGGATTCGGCTACCACTACGGCGCGGACCTCGTCGCCGGCGTGGTGTTCGCGCTCACGATCGAGACAGCGCTGCGCTCGCTCGATCGTGGCTGGGACCGGTCAGGAATCCAGCTGGTCATCTGCGGCGCTACGGTCTTTTCCGCGCTCTTGGTGTCGTACCGCTGTCTGCCGATCGAGATGGCCGGACATCCGTGGCTGTTCGGGCCGCTTCTCATTCTGGCGATGGCCTCAGTGGTCTACGGCTACGTACGGACCACCAGGCTGTGGGAACCGACGGCCGCACCGGCGCGGCAACGGGAACCGCGACTCGAACCAGTTTGAGTCGATTCGCGTCAGGTCGTGGCTGAGTGTTCTCGTCGACCACGATGAGAACCCCTCGCCCAATCCTGTGTGCACGGCTCCTGTCGCTTTGCCTCTACAGGTTGCGCAACCAGGGCATTAAACTCGCCACTCCTGACGGCGCTCGAGCGGCTGGTTCGTACGCCGTGCGGACGAGTGGGGCTTCCATGTTCGGGGAACACATGCGGGCGTCGGAATTGCCTGGGGCAGAGGTCACTGCGACGTTCGAGCGGGTTCTCGAGCACGCGTTGCGCTCCCGGCAGGTCACGGACACGCTGCGTCGCCCTGGCGGGTCACTCGACCGCGAACAGCTGCGTACGCGAGCGCTCCAAGCACGGGACGACATCGCCGCCGCAGCGGCTGTCGAATATCGCAGATACGTCGAGGCACGGTCGGGCGTGGCCGCTAAGACGCGAGACCGCAGCGCGAACGACGCGTCGACGCCCGGCGCGTTGAGCGCCGGAGGCGGCGTGCTGCCGCTGTTGGCAGTGCTCATACCGACTCTTGCCGCCGCTGCCGCAATCACCTGCTTGATCATCGGATTTACGCTGCTGACCCTTGGAGGGCGCCCCTACATCGGCGACCGACTGATCACAACGGGTCTGTTCGCTGCCGCCGTTGCTGTGGGAGGGGCGCTCGGGGATATGGGGTACCTGATCGTGGCGGCGGTTCGCAACGGGTCGGCTGATCTTGCTGACGTGCCAGAAGATGCCGCGTCGGACATGACGTGTGCTCGTGAGGAGTGGGAGTTGGCCCTGCTGGAACGAGGAGTTCTCCCGTTTCTGCTCGGTCGGATCGAAGAGAATCTCGCCGCGAACCGCGCAAACCCTCCTGACCGTCGGGCCGGGCCCGGTCTCGTCTAGGAAGCCCGGCCGGTGCCGGAATTGCCCGAGCAGGCACCATCGGACACGGCATCCCGGCTTGCTCTCCGAGGGCCAGCCGGCCGACTCTTTCAGGTCGGTGGGTCCTCGTCATGAATTTCGAGGAGAGGCTCCAACCCCATTCGGTTGAGGGCACGACGGGCCTGATCACTGACGTGGGTGACGATCAGCCTTGTGCCCGCCGGCTGAGTCCACCGCAGCGGCATCAGGAAGACTCGCCCGCTGTCCAGGCCGAGGTAAGAGACGCGGCGCAGATCGATTTCAAGGATCTGGGGCTTCGACGCGAGGGCCTGCCGTACCTCCCGCTCAAACCGCGCGGCCTTCTTTGCCGTCACCTCTCCGGAGAGGCGTACGACGGCGTGATGCGGCTGCCGAGCGTTCTGCGTCACTCGGAGACGGATGCGGTGCAGGATGCGGCGGAGCACGATGTAGGGATTGCGCAACTGGGGAACCATTAAACTCGCCACTCCTGACGGCACTCGTCGTCCGGCCGGTTCGTACGCCGTGCGGCCGAGTGAGGCATCGAGGTTCGGGGGACAGATGCGAGCGCCGGAACTGACGGAGGCAGAAGTCCGCGCGACGTTCGAGCGGCTTCTGGAGCAGGGGTTGCAGTCCCGGCAGGTCACTGACGCGCTGCGTCGCCCTGGCGGGACGCTCGACCGGGGACGGCTGCGTACGCGAGCGCTCCAGGCGCGGGACGACATCGTTGCCGCTGCGGCTGTCGAATATCGCGAGTTGGTCGAGGCGCGGGCCGATGCGGCCGCCAGGACGAAAGACAGCAGCGCAAGCTACGGACCGGAACCCGGTGTGTCGAGAGCCGGCGGCGGCCTGTTGCCGGTGCTGGCAGTGCTCGTGCCGAGCCTGGCCGCCGCTGCCGCAGTCGCCTTCCGGATCATCGGGTTCGTCCTGCTGGAACGTGGAGGGCGCCCCTACATCGGCGAGGGGCTGATCACGTCGGGTCTGATCGCTGGGGCCGTGGCCGTGGGAGGGCGATCGGGGATCTCGCGTACCTCATCGTGGCGGCCGCTCGGAACCGGGCGGCCGATCAGGCTGACGTACCCGAGGATGCGGTCACGGGCGCGGCGCGGGCACGTGAGGAGTGGGAGCTGGCCCTGCTGGAGCGGGGAGTCCTGCCGTTCGTGCTCGGGCGGCTCGAAGAGAGTTCCGCGGCGGAACCTGAGGGCCGTCCTGCCCGCCGGTCCGCGCGCGATCTCTGATGGGCCCTCCAGACGTGGGTGCCGCGCTCGGGGCCGATCCGCTGGCTGTACGGAGTACTTACCCCATTGGTCCGGCTCCAGGGCAAGCTCGACTTTCGTCGCTCTGACAGGTTTGGAGTGATCAGACCGCGGCGGTGTCGAGGTTGGCTGCAGCCCGTGCCTGTTGGACGGCGCGGATTTCCTGATCGGTGGGTCGGCCTGGTCGGGTGGGCAGAAATCGGGCGGCGGTGATGACCCGGCGGAGCTTGGCGACCATGTCCGAGACGGACGGGTCGGTTTTAGTGGTGTACCCAGGGGGGCGCGCTCGCGTCGCTCGGCGGCGTCGCTCGGCTGGCGGCCGTGCAGCGCGTACCAGGCCAGGGTGATCGTGTAGCAGTACAGGCCTAAGGGGACGGTCCGCTCGACCGCGCGTCGGGTGCGGCTGCGGGCTTGACCGGCTCCGAGCAGGGCGCCGGCCTCGGTGAAGGTGACCTCGATCGACCACCGCCACGCGTAGCGGGCGATCAGCGCCGAGGCCGGCGTGGTCAGGTCGGTGATGACCAGCGCTAGGTCGTAGCCGGTGACGAGAAGCACCGCCGATGCTTCTCTGCTGTCTCCAGCCTGTGCGGCCGGATGACGCCACGTCACCCGTCTGAACTAGCTCCGTCCGACCGGCCGGAGGTGGCTCTCGGCGAAGCTGCGCAGTTCGCTGCGGGTTCGTGCGGGGTCGGCCGCGGCCTCGGTCGCACGGCCTCTGGGGAGGTAGAGGATGCCGTCGATCTCGCAGATCAGCGGCCCCACGCCGGTGTTGCGCACCAGGGCCTCGCCCACCGAAGCGGGGCCGCCGATGGTGCGGCGCCCACTGCCGCGGGATGGGGAGATCGGTTGGAAGAACAGCGGCGCCGCCACCTCCCCGCCCTCCGGTCGGAACAGGACCAGCACCATCTCGCCGGGACCCCGGCTTAGCCGGACGTAGCGCATGGGCTGCCATGCGCCCTCTCCGGCACCCGAACGCGCGGCACGCAGTACCGGACCGCAGAGGGCGGAGCGGTCGACAGCGACCCAGCCGATCCGGGCGAGGGATGCGATGCCGACCGTACCGAGCACGAGGAAGCGCCAGTGCCCCAGGTGGAAGTGGTCGTCGAGGATGGCGGCTGAGGAGAACAGCAGGAAGTACCAGGCGCCGGTGCCGAGGACGGTGGTCAGCACCCAGCTGCGCGGCGACACGGACGTGCGGCCGAAGCCGCGGCGCGGCGGGGTCACCCGGGGGCCCGGGCGATGGCGATCGCCGTGCCGGGCCGCGGCGGCCAGGCTCGCGTAGCTCAGGTCGTCCTCGAGGGCGGGCCACCTGTCCTCACCCTCCCCGTCGCCCGCGGCCGCCTGCGGGGGGACCGCCGGCCCGGCCCGGCGCGCCAGCCGGACGCGTCGGGCGCAGGCCAGCGGGTTGACCACCAGCGCACCGCCAAGGCCGAGCAGGCCGAGGCTGCCTCCGAGCACCGCGACCACGCTCAGGGTGGTCCTCGTGTCCACACCCTCACCTAGGAACGGCCAGGGCAGGGCGATAATCGGGATTCGGTCGCCGGAACGGACACCTGCCGTGTCGCAGTCCAGGGTCGCCCGCTGTGAGCCGCCATCCCACCCGACGGTGCAACTGTCCTCGTCCCGATTCACACGGACGACCTCGGCGGCGGTGTGCTTCCCGAGTAGCGCGACGTCCGCGGCGGCCAGGCCCACCAACAGGGACGCTGCGAGGGCCAGCACCGCCGATAGCGGCACGGCCGGCAGCAGCCGCCGCCGGGCGGCCGCGAGGGCCGGGCGGGGCTGTTCGCCCAGCCAGGCGCCAAGGGTCCTCGCGTCGTGCGTGGCCAGGCCCAGCCGCAACACATGTCCTTCGGGCGTCCGGTAGCGCAGGCCAACCTTCTCGAACGCGTGCCGGTCGGTGGTGGAGACCGTCGCGTCCAGGGCCTCACCGCCGCGCGGCAGGTCAGTGGCATTCCCGGAGCGGTCGAGAAAGACGGGCCCGTCGAGGCGCGGGTCGGCCAGCAGTCGGCCCTTGCGGCCGTCGAGTCGGCAGCGGAAGTGCACGGCCCGGCCCGCTGCCAGGTCGCGCCGCCTCCTTGCCGCCGTCCACCGGGCCAGCCCGGCCATGACCAAGGGGATCACCACGAGCCCCACAAAACTGCCGATCATCGGATCCGTCGTCTCCTCCGCTGTGAGCGATCGGAGAAGCGTACGAGGGCTGCCAGGGGCCCTGGCCCGGGGGTGCGCCGGGCCTGCCTGGATGATGTGGCACCGCAGTGAACGGCCGCGACGTGCGTTGCGGGGCCCGGCAGTTCCGTTGGAGAGAATCTAGTTACTCTGAGCAACCTCAACAACGATCAACGAAAGCATCGAAAGAGGAGGGGCGAGAACGCCGAACGTAACGAGCACGAGGAGTGCGGCGCCGAGCAGCAGGACCGACTCGAACACGTGAGGTGAACGCGAAGCCGCGCGCTTCCGTGCGTCCTTCGCGCTCCACCCAGCTGGGAACCATGCTATTGCCGAGTGCCGCACCCCGGGCAGAAGGCCGCGCCGTCCGGCACGACGGCGGAGCAGGAGGCGCATGCGGTGGACTGGGCCAGGTGATAGCCGCAGCCGGAGCAGAAGGCGGCGCCGCGGGTTTCGGTGCGGCACTGGGGGCAAACCAGCTGCCTGGGTGTGGTGGGGTCGTACCCCTGCCCAGCCTGTTGGCCCACGGCGTACGCCCGCTGCGAGGCCATGTCGTTCAGGCCGCGCTGCTGGGCCGCCATGGCCTCGGCCGCGGTGTCCGGGGCGCAGTTCAGGCACAGTCCCTGCGCCGCGTTCCAGCAGCGCCCGCAGACGTAGTGGGTGCATCGCGCACAGCGGTTGAAGTGTCCTTGCGCATTGCCGATCGCCCGCTCGAAAGCCTTGTCGCGGGTGGGCCCCCAGCCGGCGCCCGCGAGTCCGTCGGCCGCGGAGGTGAGCCCGCCGCCGGCCCGGCCCAGCAGGCTCCAGGCCATGTCGACGCCCTTGCCGAGCCAGGTGGCGGCCCGCTCACCGGCGTACGGCTCGAAGGGCGAGCGCCAGGTGTCATAGCAGCGGGAGCACGAGAACTCGAACTGGAAACCGGCCCCCGTACCACTGCGTTCGCACAGGTCACGGTAGTTGTTGCTGAAGTAGATCTCGCTGCTCATGTGGTCCCCCCACAGTTCAGGCCGTCGGCACACTGCCCTACGACGCCGACGGAAGGCTACTGGTTCTCGCCATCAGCGAGACATTCGGGCAACGTAGGACCGCCCGCCACGGCCCCGTCGGGGATCAGCCGAGCGGACCCGCGCCCGGTGCGAGTACACCGAAGGTGACGAGCGCGAGGAGCGCGACACCCAGCAGCACGCGGTAGACGACGAACGCGGTGAAGCTGTGCTGCGAGATGAACTTCATGAACCATGCGATCACCGCGTAGCCCGAGGCGAAGGCGATGAAGGTGGCCCACAGGGTCGGCCCCCAGGCCGGAGCCGTTCCTTCACCGATCTTCAGTAGTTCGAGTCCGCCGGAGGCCAGTACGGCGGGTACGGCGAGCAGGAAGGAATAGCGGGCGGCGGCTTCCCGGCTGTACCCCATCAGCAGGCCGGCGCTGATCGTGCCGCCGGAGCGGGAGACGCCTGGGATGAGGGCCAGGGACTGGGCGAAGCCGTAGCCCAGGGCCTGGGGCAGGTTCAGCTCGCTGATGGGCTTCGCGGCGCGGATCGCGCGGGTGCGGTCGGCGAAGGCCAGGATGAGCCCGAAGACGATGAGGGCGCTCGCGGTGATCCGCAGATCGCGCAGCCCCGTTTCGATGGCGTCCTGGAAGGCGAGGCCCAGTGCCGCGATCGGCACAGTGCCCACTATGACGAACCAGCCCAGACGGGCGTCAGGGTCCTTGCGCCGCTCGCGGACGACCAGCGACGCGCTCCACGCCTTGACGATGGACGCAACGTCCTTGCGGAAGAAGATGAGCACGGCACTTTCGGTGCCGAGCTGGGTCACCGCAGTGAACGCCGATCCCGGGTCGCCCCAGCCGGCGAGGGCGGAGAAGACCCGTAGATGGGCGCTGGAGGACACGGGCAGGAACTCGGTGAGTCCTTGCAGCAGGCCCAGGACGGTGGCGTGGAACCAGTTCATCGAGACGGTACTCCGTAGTCGGTGCCCCGGCCTCGCGTCGGAGGCCGGAAGCAGAGCGCGAAATCCAAAGCACGGAAGGTTGTTGCCGGGTGGTGCGGCTGGAGGGGGACGCAGCGTCAGCCGCGGGCGCCATAGGACAGGTTGGAGCACAGGTTGTCGTCCGCGGAGCGGGCTTCGTTCGCGACCGAGCTGGGGACCGCGGTCGGTGTCGCCGAGCCGACGTCGCCGGCCTTGTAGGAGGCGCCGACGAGCACGTTGACGACCGGCCCGCCGATGGACTCCAGCGTTGCGTCGGGGAACAGCTTGGCGACGGTCTCGGCCTGGGGTTCGAGGCCCGGGCCGTACTGGATGACGGTGGTGGCGTGCTGCCGGTCGCTGGCGTTGGCCGTGCTGGTGACAGTGAAACCGTGCTGGGTGAGCGTCGACGCGGCTGTCGCGGCCAAGCCGTCGGTGGTGGTGCCGTTGTACACGGCGACGTTGACGCCGGCCCCGGGAACGGTTTCGCTCGGCGTCGCGGATGCGGGCGGCTTGGCGGTGCTCTTCTTGCCGCTGGCGTTCTTGCCGTCGATGGTGCGGTCCGCCTTGAGCGCGGCCCATAGCTGGGAGGCGTCGGGCTCGACGATAGCGACGCGCGAGCCCTGGTAGCGCCAGGGGATGGTCACGAACTTGGTGTTGTGCAGGTCGATGTCCTTCAGGTTCATCGCGAACGAGAGCAGCCTGCTCGCGGTACCCAGCCCGGGGTCGACGGTCATGGACTTGGCGGCGGCGTTCGCGAGCGGCAGCAGCTTGGTCGGAGTGAACCCGTCGCTCTTGATCTGCTTGAGGAGGCTGGAGACGAACGCCTGCTGGCGCTTGATCCTTCCGATGTCGGAGCCGTCTCCGATGCCGTGCCGGATGCGGACGTAGTCGAGGGCTTTCTGCCCCGACACGGTCTGCTCGCCTTTGTGGAAGATCAGGGCACCCTTGGTGGTGCGGTGGGGATTGAGGTCTCCCTCGTAGATGTCCTGCGGCAGGCACACTTTCACCCCGCCCACCACGTCCGTCAGCGCCGCGAATCCCTTGAAGTCGACGACGATGGTGTGGTCGACGCGCAGCCCGGTGAGTTCCTCGACCGTGTTTTGGGTGCAGGCGGGGTTGCCCTTCTCCGTCTGCCCAACCGAAAAGGCCGAGTTGAACATGGTGTTGGCCTGTGTCCTTGTCCAGCCGCCGTCGGGCAGTTTGCAGGGCGGGATGGTGACCAGCGTGTCACGTGGGATCGATACCGCTATCGCGTGCTGGTGGTCGGCGTAGATGTGCAGCAGGAACGCGGTATCGGAGCGGCCGATGTCGTCCTTGCTGCCGCCTCCGAGTGCGTTGTTGCCGTCGTTGCGTGCGTCCGAGCCGATGACCAGGACGTTCTCGCCCTTGGAGGAGGCCGGGCGGTGTTGGGACAGGCCGTCACCGTCGAAGGTGTTGATGTCGCCGTTTAGCTTCAGGTAGATCCAGCCGAGGCCCGCCACGCCGAGCACGGTCACCGTGAGGGCTATCAACATCGTCGTGCGCAGCGGGCCGCGCTTGCGCCCTCGCCTCGCACGGCCACCGTGCGCTCCACGACCGCGAGGCGGCTCTGCTCGGCGCCGGCGGCGGGCAGGTGGCGTGTGATCGCCTCTGGTCGTCATCGCTGTGCCCTCGTCAGTACGACTCATACGGAGGTGACGGCTGACCCCGTCAGGGGGTTGTGCAGTTGCGCAATGCAGCAAGGAAGTGGCGGGTCCCGGAGGAACATGGCGACCACGGGGGCAGCTGCCTCGTACGTCTCAGGGGCTGGCGATGTCGAAGCCGTACCGCAATGGTTCGCTGGTCGCGCTGTGGTCCCGGCGGTAGACGTACACGCCCTCCGCGCGCACGCCGTACGGCGCGCCCTCCACCTGGCATTCGTAGGTCACCTGGATGACTCGCGGCCGGCCGGACACCCGCATCCGCATGCCGTCCGCCGGCCCGCCGGCGAGCATGGCCGTCTCCCAGGCCCTCACATCGGTCGTCTCCACGGACGACAGTTTAGAGGTTGCGCAAGTCTCAATGGATCGCGCGGGCGGGAAGGCCACGCGTCGGCTCCCACTCAGGTGGCGTCGGGGTCGAACGCGGAGCGTGCAGCCGGTTCGAGCTGTTCCGCCTTCGTCAGGGGCACGCGCCCCGCGTCCACTGCACCGGCACCAGCGTCACCGGCTGATGCGCGCACCGCGTCGGCGACGTCTGCGAAACCGCCGCTCGGGTCGAGAGCGCTGCGGATCTCGCCCAACCCGAGATCACCGTCGTCGAGCAGGTGCTTGCGCACGAACGTCTTCGGATGCAGGTCCTCGAACTCGAAATCGTTGAACTCCGGGCCGAGTTCCGAACGGACCTCCTGCTTGGTGCTTTCGGAGAACTCCCGCACCTTCTGGATGAACCCGGCCACGTTCTGGATCATCTCCGGCAGTTTGTTGGGGCCGAACAGCAGCACGGCGAGAACCACCAGGGTGACTAGCTCCAAGGGACCCACATCGGAGAACAACAGCCACCCTCGCCCTCACTGGCGTCGACCGGATCGGCGGAAAACCCACCCGAAGGAACAGTTTAGCTTTTGCGCAATCCAAGGAACCGTCGCGGTAGGGTCGGCGTTGAAGCCAGTGACCGTACAGACGACCCACAGTCGGAAGGAAGAGCCGTGGGAGTTTCCCTGGGCAAGGGCGGCAACGTGTCGCTGAGCAAGGAGGCGCCGGGCCTGAGCGCGGTAGTGGTCGGCCTGGGGTGGGACGTGCGCACCACCACCGGCGCGGACTACGACCTGGATGCCTCCGCCCTGCTCTGCGATGCCTCCGGCAAGGTCGTCTCCGACCAGCACTTCGTCTTCTACAACAACCTCAGGAGCCCGGACGGGTCGGTGGAACACACCGGCGACAACCTGACCGGTGAGGGTGAGGGTGACGACGAGTCGATCAAGGTGAATCTGGCCGCCGTGCCGGGCGACGTCGCGAAGATCGTGTTCCCGGTCTCCATCCATGAGGCGGAGGTACGCGGACAGAGCTTCGGGCAGGTGCGCAACGCGTTCATCCGTGTCGTCAACCAGGCAGGCGGCCAGGAGATCGCCCGGTACGACCTGTCCGAGGACGCCTCGACGGAAACCGCGATGGTCTTCGGCGAGCTGTACCGGCATGGTGCGGAGTGGAAGTTCCGCGCAGTGGGACAGGGCTACGCCTCGGGCCTGCGCGGAATCGCGGCCGACTTCGGCGTCAACGTATAAGGCCGCCGCACACCGCCCGCCTGGTTACCCCATCCCTGCACGCGGGCGGTGCGTGGGCGGCCATTGGCAATCCTGAAAGCTCGGCGACCACAGCCGACCGTACTACCCGCAGGCGGCCGCGTGAGCGCGGAAGCCGGAGGACGCTCACATGACCGGTGCGAACACCTTCACCGTCTCGGGCTACGGCCCCGAGCGCCCCACCTGGACGCGGCTCTTCGCGCGCGACTCCGTGGTGCGCCGACTGGACTGGCCGATACTGCTGGCGGCGCTTGCCCTGTCGTTCATCGGCTCGCTGCTGGTGTACTCCGCTACCCGGAAGCGCACCGAGATCAACCAGGGCGACCCGTACTACTTCCTCGTTCGGCACCTGATGAACCTCGGTATCGGGTTCGTCCTGATGATGGGCACGATCTGGCTGGGCTACCGCGCCCTGCGCAACGCGGTGCCGATTCTGTACGGCCTTTCGCTCCTCGGCGTGCTGCTGGTTCTCACCCCGCTCGGTGCCACCATCAATGGCAACCGCAACTGGATCGTCCTGGGCGGCGGATTCTCGCTCCAGCCCTCGGAGTTCGTGAAGCCCGCGATCATCCTGGGCATGGCGCTGCTCCTCGCAACCCAGGTCGACGCGGGGGACAGGAGGTACCCGGACAGCCGCACCGTGATCCAGGCCCTGGGGCTGGCAGCCGTGCCGATCATGGTCGTCATGATGATGCCCGACCTCGGCTCGACGATGGTCATGGCGGTCACGATCCTCGGCGTCCTGCTCGCCTCCGGCGCCTCCAGCCGCTGGGTCTTCGGCCCGCTCAGCGTCGGAATCCTCGGTGCCGTCGCCGTGTGGCAGCTGCATCTCCTCGACCAGTACCAGATCAACCGCTTCGCGGCCTTCGCCGACCCGAGCCTGGACCCCTCCGGTGTCGGCTACAACACCAACCAGGCCCGCATCGCTATCGGATCCGGCGGACTGACCGGCGAGGGCCTTTTCCACGGCGCGCAGACCACCGGCCAGTTCGTGCCGGAACAGCAGACTGACTTCGTGTTCACGGTCGCCGGAGAGGAACTGGGCTTCGCGGGCGGGATCCTGATTATCGCCCTGATCGGAGTGATCCTGTGGCGTGCCTGTCGCATCGCCCGCGAGACGACGGAGCTGTACGGCACGATCGTCGCCGCCGGTATCGTCGCCTGGTTCTCCTTCCAGTCCTTCGAGAACATCGGTATGTCGCTCGGCATCATGCCGGTGGCGGGCATTCCGCTGCCGTTCGTCTCCTACGGCGGTTCCTCGATGTTCGCGGTGTGGGTGGCGGTCGGTCTGCTGCAGTCCATTCGGGTGCAGCAGACGAGGCAGTGACCTGACCGCTCGTGCGGCGATCTACAAGAACCAGATCTTGACTCCTGCCCGTCGTCTCGCCTCATCGTTCGGCGAGCACGACAACCGCGTCAGCCTCGCTCAGCACCAGCGGCGCTGTCCTGGACGGGTTGAGGAAGATGCCGTAGGTCGGCGGTTCGTCGCCGTGGGCTGCCAGCCGGTAGCCGATGGCGGATTCTCCTCGCCTCCGGGCCGCCTCGATGACGGTGGCGAAATTGGCTTTGGCGCCGGGAACAAGGTAGTTGGACCCCGGCTTGAGATAGATCTCCGAGCCCTCGGGGTCGAAGAGATCGGTGAACACGGCGTAGAGGTTCTGGTTCTCGGTCAGTTGGGTCAGCAGAAGAGTGATCACCTTGGTGCTGACGATGAAGTCGTCGGCCTTGGTGACCTGAGCGACCTCGCGGTTGCTGTCGTCGTTCATCTCGGTGACGATCGAGTACGGGTCCCCGAGGCGGTCCTCGATGTCGCGGAGGTGGAGCAGCGTCACCAGCGTCCGGTCGTCCGCCGGGCCCGGGGCGATGGTGTCGTCCGAGAGCACGACGATGTGCTGGTAGCTGCCCAGGTCCAGGGCCTCCAGCGACGATCGGCGCGTTGGCTCGCAGTGCTTGTACCCCACCGTGACGTTTTCCAGGCCCTCCCGCAGTTCCTCCCTCGGCGGCTGCGGTGAGGCGATGTCCAGCACTGAACCCTGCTCCACGAAGCTGTCCAGAAGCCCGACAAGCTTCGTGGCACGGGAGGTGGTACCGATCAGAAGAGTGCGGTCGAGAGTGGGTGGCTGGCTGGGTGCGGAGGTGATCGCCGATTCGATGATGGCCGGCGCGGTCTCGGCCGGCCTGATCAGCAGGTCGTCCTCGGCGACCAGGATCATCTGATCGCCGGCGCCGATGACGGTATCCATCGCGGGGTTGACCAGCACCTCTCCGGCGCTTCGGCGCAGACCGACCGGGACTCCGAGCTCATAGGCGTGGAGGGCCTCGCCGTAGGTGGACCCGACCAGGGCGGGTTCCTCGCGCAGATAGAACTCGTTGCCGACGAAGCTCAGCAACTCGTTGAAGACGCTGGACAGGCCCGTCTGCCGGTGCGACTGGGCGACGAGCCGGACGGCGATGTCGTCTGCGTCGATGACTAGGGCGGTGTCACCCGCGGCCAGGCGGGCGGCGGCGACGTTCTCCGAATCCTGGACCGCGGCCACGACAGTGGGCCGTGTGCCGCGCCAGACCCGGCTGTTCAGGAGCAGGAGGGCCTTGATGACGTCGATGTCACTGTCGTCACCGACCGGGGGCAGCACCATGATCGACTTGGCTGAGTCCGGGCTGACCAGTTCCAGGTCCGTTCGTACGAGAGCGTTGCCGGCGCGGCAGATGATGCGGGTGCGGCCGGTCTCGGGATCCGCGCGCGGATCGCGTCCTCCATGTCGACCTTGTCCCGGTCGGCAAGGATCACGACGCACGACCGGCGTTCGCTTTGGTTCGCCTCGACCAGTTCCGCGATCACCGTGAAGATCTGGTCCGACCAGCCCAGCACGATCGTGTGCCCACGTTCCATCAGCCGTGACCGGCCCTTGCGCAGCTTCTGGATCCGGTGGTCCAGGCCCGTGGTCAGGACACCGATGAGCGCACTGACGATGAAGATCCCGCCGATCGTCACCGTGAGCATGAGGGCGAGGAACAGCGGTCCGCCGGTGTCGCCGCCCATGGTGCCCGGATCGAGGGTGCGCAGCAGGCTCATCCACGCCACGCCCAGCCAGCCGCCGTTCTGCTCGGCGTCGGTGTTGGTGAGCGCTACGACCAGGGTCGTGACCAGCACGATGAGCACGACCGAGGCCAGCGCGAGCCAACTGATCAGCGCCGGAGTTCCCCGGTCCATCGTGCCGTCGAACCAGTACCGAAACCGGTCCCGCAGCCTGCCTCGCGCCACCCGAGCCCCCTGCCGTTCACTCCACCGAGCGCGCTGTCCCCGCACCCCTTCACAGTGCCCTGACGAGCACAGTTGATCATTCTCGCAGTGCCAGATGGCTCTGGTGACTCTTCCGCCGCTGTTTTCAGGTGTGTGACGAAGTCTCGTCCCGGTTGATGACCACGCCGGAGACCACGCGCTTCCTGCCCGGAGGCGCCTCCGGCGACTCCGGCTCGTGAAGTAGGCGCAGTTGGACATACTCCGGCTGCTGGTGAGTGTCCGTGCCGCTGGCGGCGGCCGGTCCGCGAGCGCCCGCTCCAGGGTCACTATCGTGTCGATCATGAGCACTTCACCGCAGACAGCCGGCCGGACCCGTAACAAGCCCGCCTTGGTGAGCGCGTCGGCCGCCCTTGCCGGCGTCGTCTACGCGAGCGGCTCCGTCATGGGCGGCTGGCTCACGGTGACCTACTCGGCGGCCATCTTGAGTCTGCTGATCCTCTGCGCGCTGGTCGCCATCATCGCCGGGCACATCGGGCGCCGCCGCGCCAAGAAGCACGGTGTCGAGGGCCGTTGGCTGTCGCTGGCGTCCATCGTCGTCGGGTGGCTGTGCATCCTGTACGCGGTGTTAGTCAATCTCCTCGTCATGGGGATCGTCGCCGGGCTGGCGGTGCTGGTCGACTCGGCCGGCTGACGGCCCGATGCTTGGGCGAACGCTCCAGACGGAGCTGATCGCCGCCGTCCGGCAACGCGGTGATGGTTACGCTGCAGCCACATGCGGGGCTGTGCTCAGCGGTCGCGCCCGCTCCCGGGCAAAAGCCGGCGACGGACCGGTGCACAGCGCCCGGATGTTCAAACTCGCCAAGGACTCCGCGGTCAAGGCCCGCACCCAGGCGATCAACCAGCTCAAAGCCGTTCTGGTCATCGCCGGCCCCCGCACTGCGGGAGCGGCTGTCGAGCTTGGGCAATGCCGACTTGTTCCGCACCTGTGCGCGCCTGGGCCTACGTGACGGTGAGGGCGACGATGACGTGGTGGCCCAGGCCACCCACATGGCGTTGCGCATGCTGGCCGAGCGCATCGAACAGCTCACCGGGCAGATCGACGAGCTGAACCAACGCATAACCCGGCTCGTCGAACTTCACGCCCCACAGCTACTCGTACCGGTGGGCATCGGTCCGGACAGCGCCGTCACCCTGCTGATCACCATGGGAGACAACCCCGAGCGGCTGAACACGGAGGCTTCCTTTGCTGGCCTTTGCGGAGTCAGTCCCGTCGAGTGTTCCTCTGGGCCGTAGGAGCACGCGTCGGCTCAACTACGGCGGCGACCGCCAGGCGAACGCGGCCCTGCACCGCATCGTGTTCACCCGCCTGCGCCACGACCCGTGCACCCAGGCGTATTACGAACGCCGCACTCAGGAGGGCAAGACCCGGCGTGAGATCATTCGATGCCTCAAGCGATATGCCGCCCGCGAGGTGTTCAACCTGGTCAGGACGGTTTCCAGAGTCCCCCTGTTATAGGGGCGTCGGTGATACGGCGAAGCCCCGTCGGAAACATCACGACGGGGCTTCCGCATGGAGGGGGCTATGACAGAGTGCGGCGTCCGGCAGCACGGACACTGACGCTTGGACTCCCGGCTCTGGAGCACCGGGAGCAAGGATGCCGGGCGTGGTAGGGCCTGGCCGACCACACGGCACACACGTTCGCTCAGCTCGCCGAACGGCTTTGCCTTCGCGAATATGGCGAGTCCCTCGACTGGCCAGTGTGCCTTCAGAGCGCGACCAGGAGGCGGTGTCCAAACCATCGACGGAAGATCGCGGTACCCCGTCATAGGGGCAGTGCGGCCAGCGTTGCTGCCGTTCGGCGTGGCGGCCTCATCTTCGAGGCCGCCACGCCGAACGGCTCGGAGCCGTCCCGGTATCTACAGGTCGGTGCCGCTGGCTTCCTTCAGGATTTCGATGCTCTCAGGGTCCTTCGGCTCGGAGCGTCGGTACTGGGGGTGGCCAAGGTCCATCTGAAGCGCGGCGTGGAGCGGGGCCGGGTATCGCGTCCGGTCTGACCAGGAGAGCGCCTGGTGACAAAGCCGCGCCGCGGCAACCGCGAGAATCTCTCGGTCGTAGCCGTCCCGCGTGTGCATCGGGGTGATCTCCCTGGTGGTCATGCTGTACCAGGGTGCGTTCAGTTCGTTCTCCTTGCGCTCGTCGGCATTCTTCGATGCTTTCCCCGGGTCGGCGCGCCAGCGGGTCTTCCACTGCCCATGGCGCTTCTTGCCGTAGTTGCGGGGTTCGGTGAACAGGAACCAGGGGTGGCCTTCGGGCCGGGCTTCCGGGTAGTAGAGGTCGCTGGAGGTCTTGAGCGGGACGGTCTTGCCGTTCTTCTGCTTCTCGGTGACGGCGACCAGACGGGGCATTTCCGCCTGCGCGCAGTTCATGCGGATGATGCTGACCGGATTCCAGGACGGGGGCAGTCCGCTTGCGGGGAGCCAGAGGCGCGGGTCCCCGGGATCTTTTCCGAGGCCCTGCTTGTTGTTGTGGAGGCCGGGCCATACACGGCGGCTGGCGTGACCGTCGATCATCAAGGCGTAGGGCAGGCCGTCGAGTTCGTCGTGGAGCTCTTGGAGGGCGGTGCGGACGTCTTCACCGGCCTGTGCCCAGCGCTGGATTTCGCCGTCGCCGTTTTCAGTGTGAAGAGGGTAGTTGGCGGCGTGGAAGTTGCTCTGTGCGAGGGCGTAGTGCTCCCACTGCGGGTGGATGTTGCTCCAGCCGATCATGCGCCACGGGCCGCCGGGTTCAGGGGAGGGGATGATCACGCTGGCGGTGATGATCCTTTTGGGCTGGCCCTTGTACTTGCGGTCCGTGGCCTGCTTGCGGATGTGGATGCCGCAGAAGGCCATGCGGGGCAGCGGGTAGGGGTCGTCGCCGGGGTAGAGGGCACGCTCGAAGCGGTCGTCCACGACCCCGCACGAACGGTAGAGGTCCAGCAGACCCATGTAGACGCGGTGATCCTCGAAGGCTTTCGCGGGCCTCTTGATGATGGTGAAGGTCTTGGTGAACGGGTCGTACTCGCGGCCGACGAGGAATTGGGACGGCACTGCGGCCTTGGCGAGCTCCCGGACGACTTGGTGCTTGGCGTCGTTCTCCGCCAGGGCGGTCTTCACTTCGGCGGGCTTCATGCCCTCGTGTTCCTCGCCGCGCACCGGGATCTCTGTTTCACACCAGGCGGCGAGGAGGACGCCGGGTTCTGCGAAGGTGCCGGCGATCCTTTGGGCGTCAGTGGCGCGCTGAGTGCCGGGGCCGTGCTCCAGCAGGGATTCGGCGTTGCAGAAGACAGCTTCGATGCCGTCCGCGAGCGGGAAGGACTTCTTTCCGCCAGGGTCCGGATCGATGCCCTCCGGGTCCAGCCCGTAGGGGTGGGCGAGACCGTGGATCATCCGCGTGAGGGTCGCGTCGCGGTACCACAGGCACAGGATGCGGAGTTTCTTGTATCCGGCCGCTTCGATGGAACGGCGAATACCCTCCGGGGAGGGCTTGCCGATGAGATCGACGTATTCGCCATCCTGCTTCTTCTGTTTCTTCTCTTTCTCCTGGGCAGCGGTGGCGGGCTCGTGGGAACGCTTACCGAAGACATTCCCCTTCGACTTCAGGTCGAGCAGGGAGACGGCGTCACCGAAGACTCGCTGGATGTGTTCCCGCAGCAGGGAGAGATGGTAGATGCCGGCGCCGGTACCGACAGCGAAGGAGTCCGTCTTCGGCATGGTCGGCCTGATCGCGCCAGGAGGAGGAGTCAGGATGTCGATCCTCTTGCCATTTTCGTCCCTGGCGTTCAGGCGGCTGCGCTCACCGGCGACGCGTTCCTCGATGGCGTTGAGCGATGACCGGTCGGCGTCCATCTTCGCCAGGATTTCCAGCGCATGCTTGTTCGTCTGCCGCAGACCGCGCCCATCCAGGGACACAGACATGATCGGCCGGTCTGTTCCCTGGTCCACGAGAACGGTGCTGGCGTGGATCACCGTGTTGTTGATGCGCCGGATGTGAGCGTCAAGATTCAGGACGGGGTTCGGCTCGGCCGTGTAGGTGGCCATCTTCACCGACAGGCGGGACAGCGCGTACTGGACTTGACTGCGGGTGGGGTTCTCGGGACGGGCCTTGAGCGCTTCGGCGAGGTCGACCGGGTGGGCGAGGGTGGCGAAGACCGGGCCGATGGGCTGTTCCCAGGCGATCAGGTCACCGTTGCTGATGGGCCGGTACTGCACGGCCGCGACGTTGTCGGAGGGCTGCCAGCCGACGGTCCTGTGTTTCACCTGGCCGTTCGTCGCCTCGTACGCCTCACGGACCGGCTCGACTTCCCGGTCGAGGAAGGGCTTTGCCGCCAGCTTCTTGGCGATGTGCCACTTCACCGCCTCATAGGCCCAGCTGTCCGGACTGGCGGGCTTGCCGTCTTCCTCTTGGAGGATGTTCTTAGCCAGGCTTCGGCGCTCAGGAGCGACGTCCGCGACCAGTCGGGCCAAGGTGGGTGGATCCATGAAGGGGATCTCATCCAGAGGAATCCGGCGGACGATGCCTTCCAGGTAAGTGAAGACCGTCCTGAGGGCGTCGGGCTCCACGGGGTTGAGCGTCACCATGAAGGCCAGGTACTTGTCCAGGTAGACGTAGCCATCGGTGATCTGCTGGAGCACGGTGACAGCGATGGAATAGGGGACCAGGAAGGGGTCGGATTCCTGGACATCCTTGATCCATTTCGCGTTCTTTGAGGCCGTGCTCCCCAAATCCCGCCAGGCCGTGCGGATGGGCGAGTGGTAGTCGCCGAAGTCCCAGACCAGGGCGGTCATGCCGTCCAGGAGCTCGGGGGTGCACCGGATCGATGTGGTGTGCGCGGTGAGATCCCGCTGCGTGTTGCTTCGCCCCATGAGCGGGGGTACCTCGTCTCTCGGTCTCTCCGTTTGGGAGAGGATGCGGGTCCGTCTCCGCCGCGGCAAGGCGGAGACGGGCGTGGTCAGTTCAGAGCGACTCGCGGTCGAGCCCTGCATAGGTCAGGAATGCCTGAAGCGCTTGACCGTAGAGCTCATTCATGATGTCGCGCTGTTTCGGAGTCCAGTCGCGGTAGATCTGTTCGATGATCGTGGCCAGGTCGGAGCTGAACTTCTTGTCGTGGATGGAGTGGTCCACGATGTGGAGGGTCATGTCGGTCTCGCCCCGCCGGGCACGGCCGGCGAGCTGGATGAGCAGGACGAGCATTCCTGCGACGAGTTCCTTGCGCAGGTCGTGGTCCATGTTGGAGAACCGGGCCGGGGAGCGAAGGATCTTGGTGAGTTGCTTCCAGGAAGCTTCGCCTGCTGCGCGCAGGACGGCCAAGGGCTCGTCGCTGCCGCCGGCGGGAAGGGTGTTGTAACCGGCGGCGTTGACGCTTGCGTGCAGCCAGTCGGTGTCCTCGATGCTCAGGACAGGCCGGACGCACAGATAGATGTCGCGGACTGCCGAGCGCGTTCCGACGACGATGTTCAGGCCCCGGCCGATGACGGCGAGGGGGGCGATAAGGATCTCTCCGCGGTCGGGGAACTCCTTGAGCTCTTCGCGGACCATCCGGTCCACGTGGGCAGGTAGGTGCTCCTCGTAGTTCTGTTTCTCCGGCTTCTTCACCAGCAGGCAGATCCGGTGGTTCAGCCCGTCGGCCTGTGCCACCCCGGAGGCGAGGAAGGCGGCCTGCTCATAGGAGTTGACGGCGAGGATGACGCGGGCCCGTTCCGGTTCGTGCTTCTCCAGGCGGGCCAGGTGCTTGGCGAGCTGCTGCTCGTACAGGCCCCGGCCGAGATCGCGCAGTGCATTGGGCTTCAGCTCTGGCGGGAGACCCCCGATCCTCATGGCATCCCCGCTGCTGCCCCGTACAGGCGTGGCGAGGGTGACGATGGACTCCGGACGAGTGTCGGGGAGCCACCAGCGGACCGGGGCATGGATGTGTTCCTGTACGGCCTGTGGTAGGTAGGCGGTGGCGGACAGGCCCATGACGGGACGCTGCACGCCGGCCGCCAGCAGGGCGGTGAGGCCGCCGAGTTCGCTGACGAAGGTGTGCGGATCGCCGCCGAAAGAACGTGACAGGAGTTCCGCTTCCTGCTCCTTTTTGTCCATGCCCTTGACCTGGTAGCCGTGGATGGAGCGGCCCAGCATGGCCAGGGGGTAGAGGGTGGCGACCGTGCTGCTGCGCATGCTTTCAAGGATCTTGCGGACCGATCCCAGGTCGAGATAGCGCAGGGTCTGGGCCTGCATGCGCAGCTCGTCCAGCGCGCTGTCGAGTTCCCGTAGCACGGTGCGGGTGATCAACAGGTTCACCACGGCGGCCTGCTGATGCGCATCGGGCACGAGCTCACGCAGGAGCGTGCGCATCGCGTCGCGAGTGTCGGTGAGGTGGTCCTGGCCGCGCTGCGCGGTGAGGATCGTCAGGGCTGTTTGGATGGCGTCCCAGTCGGCTCCGTCGGGAAGCTTGGCCTCCTCATCCGGTCCGGCCGCGTACCAGCGGGCGGGCATGATCTCGTCGAGGAAGGCGAACAGCTCGGGCGGAACGTCGTCGGCCGCGGTCTGGTGGGGGAACAGGAGCTGAAGGATTTCACGGTCCCTCGAGCGGGCCAGGCGCCAGCCGGTGTTGTCGCGGCTGGCCCCGTCAGGGCTGTCCGCCTCGTTGCCCGGGTTCAGCCTGAGCCCGCTGCCTGAGCAGAGCCACAGCAGCAGCATCTCGGCCATGAGCCGCGCGTGGCTGACCGGCGCTGCAAGGGACATCTCATGGACGACGGGCAGGTTCCTGGCGTCCGAGTCGATCTCCCGCAACGCGGTCGTCCGTTTCCGGGAAGCCAGAGTGAGCTCCGAGGTACAGCGGCTGATGGCGGCCGTCTGGAAGGCATCGATCTCATCGATCACCAGCGCATCGCAGGCGCGCAGCGTCATCTCCAGCACGCTCATGCCCCTGGTGCCACGTGCCTTGCCGCGGAACTCCTGCCCGTCCAGGACGACACCGATGCGTGTGCGGCCTTCCAGGAGGTTGGCGTGGTTGGTGACGATCACGGCCGCGTCGGTGGCCCGGTAGAACTGCTGGAACTTGCCGCACACCGGGGCGAAGGAGCAGGTGAGCCGGGTGGAGCCGGTGGCCGGAGAGGTCAGCGAGGTGCAGTTCTCCTCCCCGTGCGGATACAGGGTGGGCGGGTCCATCAACGCCCGCTGCGCGCAGCCGGCCGACAGCAGCGCGATGTCGGTCCTGGCGCGCCGGTCCCATTCGTCGATCTGGGTGGAGGTACCCAGGGCGGCGTAGTCCATGGCCCGCCGGTGCATGCTCGACGGGGACATCAGCGGAGTGCAGTGAGCGGGCTCGGCTAGGTGCTTGTTCTTGTGCAGATAGGCCAGGTCGTTGTTGATGTCCCAGGCCATGTCCAGGGTGGCGCGGACATCGGTGACGGCGAGGGCGATTCGCCGGTCGTTGAGCGCTGCCCAGGACGCCATGACCCGTACGAGTACCGTTTTGCCGCTTCCCGTGGGGGCGTTGAGGACCTGCAGGTCTCCGGACGTCAGGTCGAGTTCGGTCAATTCGCCGTCGGTCGTCTTCATTGCCTTGAAGAAGCGCTTGAGCACCTTGTGCAGGTAGGCGACGCTCTTGTCCTGGCCGCTGAGGATCTTGGCGACATCCAGGAGTTGGTTCACTGTCGGCGCGACCCGGTCGCGCTGCGGCCGGGTGTGCACCTGCGGGAGCACCTCGTGGCCGGGCGCTTCAAGGAAGCCGGGAGTCGCCTGGATATGGATCTCTCTACTGGTCGTGCCGTGCTCTTGGCCCAGGTAGGCCGTCCTCGTCTTGAGGGTTCCTGGGCCCGCGAACGCCTGTGCCTTGGGGCGCTTGCCGAAGGTGAAGAACGGCCCGGTGACGCGTTGTGCGTATCCGAGGAAATCCCCTCCCACCCTGGGGATCACCGCCTCGGCCAGCTGTGGGTCTCCGGCCGGCAGCCGCAGCGAACCTCCCGACCTGTCCGCGAGGTCGGGATCGGGGGCCAGGGTGCCTAGGCGCGCGAGGACGGCGGCCCTGAGTTTCTTCGCATCCGTCCATTCGGGAGCCATCAAGGCCATCACCTGACGGATCAGGTTCCGCTCGGCCACTGGCAAGCTCGCCCAATCCGACCATGCCTGCGGCTTGCGGTGGGCGAAGAACGTGGCTTCTTCGAAGCCGGCCAGGATGCGCCCCTCGTCGTCCTTGCGGGGAAAGTAGTGCGCGGCCAGAGCGAGTGCTCCAGCCAGGCCGGCTTCCTTACCCGTCATCTCCCCGCTCACGCCTTGCCCTCCTTGATCTGCGTGATGACCATCTCGAGGTAGTCCGTCGCGGTCATCGCCGCCTTCATCCTGTATGTGCGGCACACCGCGTGGAGCTGGGCCACCTGGTCCTGGCGATGGTCGGGCACTACCAGGTACTCGGCGCCGCCCTTATCGCCGCCGTCCATATGAAGCTTGCTGACCAGGTGATTCGGCCAGGTGTAGTCTTTGAAGTCAGCAGGAAAGTGCGGCTGTTCGCTTCCTTCGCGGGTGATCCACAGGTCACACTGGTCCCCGTTGGGCCACAGATGTGATGTCCAGGCGGTTCCCTCCAGGGCCGCCGCGGCGGCTCGGTGCAGGGCCAGTTCGGGTAGGCCAGGGATGACGGTGTAGCGCCACACCGGCCGTACCAGCGCCATGTACTCTGCGGCCGGCTTGGCCTGCGGCACGTGCGGTACGGCCCCGGTCCATAGGCGTGCGAACCGGCCGGACGGGACCCGGCATGCGAACGTCGGACTCGGTTCGGGGGCCGACTTCTTCCGGGCGGTCACGACGAACTCGTACGACGCGCCCGTCTCCTCGTGCCAGGGGTACAGACACCGCACCCTTCCCCTTGTGCGCGCGCCGGTGCGGGCAGCTGTCACCTTCATCGGCCACTTGCAGGCGGGGCAGGGCCACCACCAGCCGTTGAACTGCGCGTACTGGGCGACCGGCTTGTAGAAGTCGTTCGCCCGGGAGGGCAGCTTGAGCTCCGTGAGACTGCCCGTCGGCACCGTCGGGTTCTCAACCAGAGTGGTGCGGTGCCTCTGGTAGAAGGAGCCCTTGATCGCGCTGAAGACGGCTTCCTGGCTGTACTCGTCATCCAGCTTCGGTTTCGTTACCTGCCCGGTGAACTTCCCGACCTTCTGCGCGGCCCGCAGGACGCGCTGGGCTTCGTGCCGGAAGTCGAACCCGTCCTCCGTGGCAACGCCCTCGCTGTCCATGAGCCGCACGCCAGCGAGAGCCTCGCTGTCGATCCAGTCGGGCAGCAGCCCTTCCAGGGAGCCAGCCCGGTCGCCAGTGAGCCTGCCCATCAGTTCGTCGAACAGGATCAGGTGCCCCGGGCCGCATGCCGCCATCAGGATGCCGTGGGCCTCCATGAGGCGGTCCAGGCGTCTCGGCCCGTCCAGTCCCTCGCCGACCATCGCGTGCTCGCACACGGCGAACGCCTTGACGATTTCCAGCAGTGCGTGAGTCTGCTGAATGTCCGTTGTGTCGTCAGCTTGCATCACATGCCGGACCATACGGCAGGCCACTGACAATGGGCCCTGGGAATCCCGAGGGGAGTTCAGCCAGAGCTCTCGTCGAGGCCCTCGGTGTCGATGCTGGGATACAGGCCGCGGTAGGCGTCGAGGTGGTCGGCGATGTGGCTTCGCCCGGAGTCGGTGAGGAACCACCGGTACGGTCCGTGAGTCACTCCGTCGGGGTGCCGCAACACGATGAAGCCCCGGCTCGGGGTCCGTCCATCAGGGCTTTGCCCCACCGCCAGGTAATGCGGCCCACGCCCGGCGAGGCTGCCGTCCACCCCCTGCGCTCCGGCGCGCGCGACCCGGACCATGATCTTCCAGAGCCACAACGACAGCAGCGGCGCAGGTGGTCCTGCTTCCCGGGGAGCCCCGAGGGCCGCACGGGCCACCGCTCGCCCGTACCGGGTCATCTCCACCCGGGTACGGGGGATATCCCCCAGACCGTCGACATACAGCCGGTCCCGGTACACGACGATCAGGCCACGCCGCTCCAAAGCGGCCACCGACGATCCAGCTCCTGGGTCATGTACCCCCGCTGCGCGCAGCCCCTCCTGAATGCGGGTGTACCCGACTACATCAGACGAGGCGGAGACTGCCAACGTCATGCGCCGCCATTCGGCTGCTGGTCGCTGTTCCGCTCCCACCAAGCGGGCCTGCCGCTGTTCTTCCTCTACCTCCTGGTCGTGACGGAAGATGCACGTCAGATAGGTACGTTGCCGCTCGTTGAGGGCCCTCCATACAGCTATCGACTCCTCGGAAGGCTGACGGGGACGTCGGACGGGAAGCACTGGGAGAGGGTCCTCCGGGCGGCTGCGGCGCCAGGCATCCATCACCACCCGGTCGGGGACTCTATAGACCTGGGCGATCATGTGCGCCACTCTCCCCAGGGTCTCGGGAGATCCCCACATCCAGCCGCGCACACGTCTGCCGCGTTCAAGATCGCGGATCTTCTCGGCGCTGATATGCAGACCGTGTGCACCACGCTTGCGTCGTAGAGCTGAGGCGGCCTCTTCCGTGCTCAAGCCAGCATCACGACGCAAGTCGGCCAGGCTCTCGGTACCCGGTTCGCGCCCTGTCAGATCCTGCGCACCACATCGCAGAACCTCTAGCAATCGGCCGAAAGCTCGGTCACCAACAGTCCGTGTTCCCGCTTCCCAGTGGCGTACAGCACGTGGCGTAACCCCTACAGCCTCGGCGAGCTGTTCCACGCTCATGTCTCTGAACAGTCGTTGGCGTTGCAGGGCCTGGGGACGGAGGGACTGTGCCATACCGGAAGCAAAACGTAGTGAACAGTTCACTGCAACTATTCACGACGGGGCGATCCTGATCCAGGCCAAGGCGGTTGCGGGCAACTACCGTCCAGAGCTTGGGGCCATCGCTGGTCGCCCCTCAGGACGCGCGCGGTCTGTGCCTCTCGGTCGCAGGGCCGGTCAGCGAAGGAGCCGTGGTGCACGACAGGGTGGCGAGGTCGCTCCGGTCTTCGCCGTCGTCGGCCACGCCGAAGGGGACCGTCCCCGTAACGGATGGCACCCGCTGGGAGAGCGTCCTTGGCTGGCTGGTGCACCGGGCACTGCCGGAGTACGTGCTCGCAGCGCTGCGCCGGGCCAGGTCGCCGTTCTTCATCGACCCCGATCTGCAGACCGTCGGTGAGCAGAGCGCTCGCGACGCGCTGGAGGACCTGGAGGCGCGGTACGCGGCCGATTCCCAGGCTCATGTGCCCTCGTGGGTCAGCTCGCTTCAGGACCACGCCCCCCAGACAATGACCGCAGCGGCTGCAACCAGGGCGACCGAGACGGCCCAGACGATCGCTGTCCGTGCAGAGTTTTGCTGGGCCCCTCCGCTGACTTCGGCTCGCGCTGATCCGCGATGGCGCGCGACCGCAATAGGCGCCGTGACGGTCACAGAGGAGTTGTCGCCCGTGATGATGTTGATGCTTTGGAGTGCTTGAGCGACCTGGTCCGGTGTCGGATCTTTTTGCCCTTGTGGCATCGCGGCCCGCAACTCCCCGACGAGCTGAACGAGTCGCGTGCGGACCTGATCCAGAATGCCCTCCAGGGCTGACGGGTGCACAGCCCAATACAGCCTGAGAACCTGCCTGGGCGAGTTCTGGCTCATGAACACGGCCAGGTCGGCAGCCATGGCCGGACCGAGCTGAACAGTCTGGCCAGGATTTCCGGCGATGAGGGATTCGATCTGGCCGACGCCCTGCCCGAGGCGAAGTTCGCCGCCCAGACTGTCACGGGCGAAGTCCGGCAGGTCGAACATGCTGACCGGCTGCTCCCGAAACTGGTACATCCCAACGAGGCCATCCATCACCAGGGGGGCTGAGATTCTCCGGTATTCGGGAATCGGCACATCCGTGCCCTCGTAACCCTGGAGTTCCCGCAGCGCCCAGGCCCGTAACGGTTCGGAGTGAGCGTGCCCGCCCAGGGTGATCACCTGGCGCAAGATCGGCGCGAGCGGGCGGCTCTCGTCGAGGACGTCGCCTTCCAGTCTGTCGAGGCGGCTTCGGCGGAATCTCACTTCACGGCCACGGTGACGATGACGCCAGCAACCGTCCCCAGAGCGGCGATGGCACCCCAGATGACCGAGGTGCGGTGCCACCAGGGCTGCGGAGTCGCGGGCGCGGGTTCATTGACGTTGGCGCTCGCGGTGCCGCCGCGGTCCGCTTTCGCGTTCGGCGCGACGATGTTGAAAGTGGAGCCGTCGCCTCCTGTGATGTTGAGCGCCTGTTGCGCGGCCGAGTCGATCTGGTTGGGGTTGGGGTTCTGTTGGCCCGGGGGCATGGCTGCTCTCACTTCCGCGACGAACTGGGTCAGACGTGTTCTGATGTGATCGAGGACGCCCGCGATACTGGCGACGGAGACGTCCCAGTGCAGAGACGTGATCTGGGAACCTTCGTTTCCCTGCTGATGCTGCTCCTGCGTCATCAGTAGGGCGTAGTCGGCAGAACCGGGCGGGCTCAGGCGTACCGCCGCCCTGTCGGTGCGGGTGACCAGCGCTTCGAGTTCCCGTACTCCTTGTCGGATTGGCGCGCTTTCCCCGATACCGCGATCCTGGGCGTGTTGAGGTAGTTGGTTTGGACTGACCCGCTGGGTATTGTCCCGAATGATCTGACCTGGAAGGTAGAGATCGATCACGACTTCGAGCGCGGCTCGCACCTTCCGGTAAGGGGGCAGCTCATCGGACGTCGCGTACCCCTCCAGCTCTTTCAGCGCCCATGCGCGCAGCTCCTCATGGCGGGCGTAGCCGGCCAACATGAGGCACTGCCGGAGCGCAGTGGCGAGAGAGGCAGCGTCGTCTAGGACGGCGCGCTCAAGCTGCTCTAGTCCTCGGACGTCGGGTGTCGTCACGGCATCCAGTTTGCACGGCCCCACTGACAACATCGGTCGGATCCGTTGCCCTGGTGCGAGGATCCAGCCTGGAGCGGTGGAACCGGGCGTTCACCGGAGACCCCACCCGGGCCCTCATCGTCCGCGGCTTCAGCCCGACCGCCGCTGCGTGGGCGCTCGGTCTCGGCGGTGCGGGCCAGACTCTCGGCCGTACGCTCTAGCCTCTCTTGCCCGATGTACGAGCGTCACCAGCCGCACGGTGCTGCTGATCAGCGCGGGAGGAGCCACCACGGTGGCGCTCGCACTCGTGCCCGGTCCCTATCCGCTGCTGCTTGCCCTTGCCATCGGCGCGGGCATGGTGCGGGGCAATTTCACCCTGCTCCAGGCCACCGCAGTAACCGACCGCTGGGGAGCGACCCATTACGGCAGGCTCTCGGCTGTCCTCGCGGCACCTGCCACCATCGCCGGCGCACTGGCTCCCTTCGCCGGGGCCGCACTTGCGCGCGAACTGGGCGGTTACGCCTCTCTGTTCGCAGTGCTGGCGGTGACCTCGTTCGCCGCTGCCGTATTGGCCGCTGGATCGGGGCACGGACTTGCTCAGTCCAAGGCGAGGCAGCGGAATGCATTGCGGCTGTGAGGGGCTCGGCTCACGTCCGACGGCGTCCGATGTGAATGGCGGCCTACGACGTTTCCTTCATGCGGCCACACGCACCGCTTACACGAAGGCGAGTTCACGGAAGGCGTTGCGGACATTGGTCAGTGGTCCGCGGTCGCGGGTGTAGTAGAGCTTGTTGGTCAGGAGTACTGCCCACAGGCCCCTGGTGGGTGAGACCCACATTCCCGTGCCCGTGAAGCCGTAGTGGACCCATGTGTCCTGTTCGGCGGTGGTGCCAGGGGCGGGATGCCAGAACAAGCCGCGCGCGGGTTGCAGCGCGCCGGTCTGGATCGTCAGCGACTCGGTGGTCCAGGCGGGACCGAAGCCAGCCTGCCTTGGCGCGGTGTCGGTGTTCAGCATGTAGCGCAGGAAGGCAGCGAGGTCGTCGAGGACGGTGAAGACGCCGGCGATGCCGCAGACGCCGCCCATGACGCGTGCGGAGAAGTCGTGAGCTGTTCCCTTGAGGTGGCTGTCGGTGTCCTGGTCGAGTTCGGTGGGGGCGCAGCGAGCGGCGATATTTTGTAGGCAGGGGGCTGAAGCGGGTGGAGTTCATGCCCAGTGGGTGCCACGTGCAGGCGGTGGACAGCTGGTCCAAGGGTTGGCTGGTGAGGTGTTCGGCGAGGTAGCCGAGGATGAGCGCGGCCCGGTCGGTGTACTCGACCCGGCGACACGGCTGGCCAGTCTGCCTTCAGAGCGGGGTAGTGAGAGGGCGTGCTTGGAACGACGAAGCCCCGCCGGAAGCGGAGCCACGTCGAAGCTGGCTTAGGGTGTGGGGCGGCATCCGGCGCGGGCATCGTTATACTCCGGATCTCCGCTTTCGAGGACGCGGAGTAGGGACGCCGTGACAACACGCGTCTTACGGCCGATGCGTAGCACACGGCACGGAAACTGCCCGCTGCGGATCAGGTCGTATCCCTTGGCCCGTGAGAATCCCAGCGCCTTTGAGGCGTCCTCCACGCTCCCCGTTCCGCCCCAGGTGGCACGGATGTGAGCGGGGCTATAGAGAGGGCCCAGAGTCTCTTCAATCTGCGTGTGCATTCCGATTACTTTCGTCTTGGCGGGTAGCCCGTGTTGGGCCTACGGACACCGCATGCGCCCGTCATCGCGGTGACCGTCAATACTCCGCGTTATCGCCGGTTTGGCTAACCGGCGATTTGGGGCTATGTTGCCTCGCTCGCCGTGGAGGGGCTCACTCTGACAGCGTGAGGCACGATGCCGGAGAGGAGTCGGCAGGGTCCAGCACTTCACTGCATTGCCCAGCACTGTGACGAACGGTTACCACGGATGAGTTGGGTGTTGCGTGGGTCGCAGTTCGCCCCGTTGCACCACTGCAGGTCAATTGGGTTCTGGCTCTTCGGTGTCAGGCCCCCTAATTTTCACCGTGCTGGATAGGTGCTGGATTTCCTGACTCCTCGTCACCTGCCGTCAACTCCGCATCTCCCATACTGTGCTGGATTCGTGCAGTACGCCGACGAATCACGGGTACCACCGGCCTGCGTGCTGCGCGCCGGGGCAGCTGACCCAGTCGATCGGGCATCCGGCACACCTTCTTCACGTGACTCGCGCCGGTTGCGGAAACAAATCTCTGCCTGTCCGATGTTGTCGATCTCCTATGCGATAACGGGGGTGGTCGGCTTGAAGTTGTTCCGGACGGACCTATCGAAATGTGGCGTGAGCGAGGTCATGCCGCGTCTTGCCGAGGTCGAGGCAGATGTGCAGGGTCTCGTCGAGGCGCACATGGAGACGCTGCTAGGCGTCCGTTTCCTGGCGAGTGAGTACGGCACCGGGCCGGTCCACAAGGGCCGGATCGATTCGCTCGGGCTGGACGAGAACGGATCGCCGGTCATCGTCGAGTACAAGCGCGGCATCGACGCCGGCGTCATCAACCAGGGCCTGTTCTACCTGGCGTGGCTAATGGACCACCGTGCCGAGTTCGAGCACCTGGTCCTCGACCGGCTCGGGATGAAGGCCGCGTCCCAGGTCTTGTGGAGCAGCCCTCGCCTGATCTGTATCGCCGGCGACTTCACGCGTTACGACGTGCATGCCGTGCACGAGCACCGGCGGTCGATCGACCTGGTTCGCTACCGACTGTTCGGGAGCGACCTGCTCGGGCTTGAGACCGTGGCGTCCGGAAGCGGCGGCATGCAGGTGGCACGCCGAGCCCACCGCCAGGCGGTTGCCCGGGCGACAGCCGGCATCCAGGACGCGTCGATGGTTGAGTTGGCGAGCGCGGTCGATGAGGCATTGCTCGGGCTCGGGGACGGTGTGAACCGCGTCGAGCGCAAAACGTACCGGGCGTACCAGCGGCTGCGGAACTTCGCCTGCCTCTGTCCGCCGCAGCGGAGCAAGCTGCTGGTCTACCTGAAGGTCAACCCGAAGGACGTCGACCTTGTCCCGGGATTCACCCGGGATGTCTCCGGTCTCGGTCACCATGGGACGGGTGATCTGGAGGTGCAGTTGCGTACGCCGAGGGATGTGGAGCGGGCGCAAAATCTGTTCCTGGCGAGCTACGCGGCGGCGTGACCGCTGGCGGGTTCCTCGGTCGTGCCTGCTCGTGTGGGCGGTCCGGGCTCGTCGGGTGACTCCTTTCGACGTAGGGACAGGACGTGGCGGTGGACTACCAATGATGCGCGGGATCGTCGGTTTGGCTAACCGGCGACCCCGCGCTATGTTGCGCCGCCCCACGCTCACACGCTGCGCTGAACGTCTTAGCTCACCGCGCAAATGGCTCAGCGACGGAGAGTCCTCGTGCGGTGCGTCGGGCCAGCGAGCGCTACCGGCAGCCGAAGGCTCCTGTCTGCGCCGACCGCTGGGCTGGCGGGCTACTTCGTCGCGATGACGTAGACGCTGCCCCACTGGCGCTTCGGGTTGGCAATGGTGGGGTCGAACGTCCAGGGTTCGACGGTGGTGAAGCCGGCCTCGGTGAAGAGCTGGACAAGCTTGTCGTGGTCGTAGGCCCACAGGTGCGGGGTGTACGTAGGGTCGTCGTCCTGGTCTCGGAAGACGAGATTGACGAGGTCGAGGCGGGTGTTGATGTCGCTGAGGCCGTCGCGCTTGGCATACCAGCGCCGGATCATCTCGTCGGACTCTTCCAGGACACCGGGGTACTCGCTCAGGGCGAAGGCGGCGTCGGGGACGCCAGTGACGATCCGGCCGCCCTGTACGAGGACTCGGTGCGCCTCTCGGACATAGTGCTTCGCGGAGCGCGGGTAGTCGATGTGCTCCAGGAAGTGCTCGGAGAAGATCTCCTCGGCGCTGTCGTCCTGAAGGGGTATGCCTTCGCGGATGTCCCAGAGGAGGTCGGCCGGCGGGACGAGGTCGATGTTGAAGAAGCCGTCGACGCGGTGGGCCCCGCCACCGATCTGGACCTTGGCGGGCTTGTCGTCGATGCGGCCGTGGGGCCAGGCGTGGCGGCTGGCGTGGTGGTAGCGGTGGAGTTCGATCTCCTTGGCGGCGGCCCGGAGGGCGCGGGCGAGGCCGTGGGTGGTGGCGGGGTCGGCGAGGACGGTTTCGATCTGCTCGCTGAGAAGGTCGACGGAAGGTACACCGAAGGGACTCATCACGGGGCTCCTGTGCGAGAGTGCTTGTGATGGGTGGATCCGCTGGTGGCTCAGGCGGCGCTAGGTGCGGGGGACCACTGGTTGTTGCGCATGAGGGTGTACTTGATGTCCACCAGTCGCGGGGCGATGGTCAGCGAGAGCTCCTCGGCTGGGTGCAGGTGGCCGGCCTCGTCTTGCTCGGCGCGCCAGACGCGGTAGTCGAGGTTGGGGTAGGCCGGGTTGATGCCGACCTCACCTTTGGGCATCGTGCCGTTGAACGGGGCGACGATGTCCATGTGGTTCCAGTAGTTCCAGGCTTGCAGCGCCTTGTGCTGGTCGAAGTAGAAGTAGAAGTCGGGGTAGCGGCCGAATGTGCGCAACTCCCGGTGGATGAGATGGCCCAGCAGAGGGCCGAGCTGGGTGGCCAGAGAGTCGAACTCCCAGCGCGTGTGGTGCCAGTCTTCGGGGGCGTCGCCGGGTGCGAAGAGGCGGGCTGCGGCGAGATAGCTGATCCGCTCGACCAAGTACGCGCTCGCGTGGCTGGCATCGATGGTCGGATCGACTCGGTGGATGAGCGCGGAGAGCTGCTTCGGGCGGGGCCGGAACCTCGTCAGGTCGAACTTGCCGGCCATGGCGGGGAAGGCGGCGAACAGCATCTCCTTGTATAGCCAGTTGTTCAGCTCACCGAGTTCGGCCAGACGTCGGGTCTGGTGCGAGACCGAGTGGAGCATCAGGTATTCGGCGACCGCTTCGAAATACAGGTAGCCGAGGATCGGCAGGCGGGGGATCGTCTCGTCAAGCAGCTTGAGGAACGGATCGGCGCCTACCCTGGTGCCCTGGTAGGCGACGGCGGCAGCGGTAGCGAGGAACGCGGCCGAGTTTTTGACCCGGCTGACGACGGTCTCGCGCAGCTGGTGTCGTTCGTTCTTGCTCAGCAGATATTCGAGGTGGCTGTAGATCTGCAGGTGGATGAGGCCCAGCCGCAGGTAGTCCACGCCGGCGAGCCCGCGGTACACCTGAGGCGGGGTGTCGATCTCGAAGATCAGCGGGGTGGGCACGCGGCCGGTGACGCCGAGCTTGGCCAGGAAGGTCGGCGCTTCCTTGGTCAGGACGTAGGCGCCCAGGTTGTGCATACGGAAGCCCTGGTCGGTCGCGGTAAGAGGCGCGCAGTAAATGCTTCCGACGAGGCAACCGCCCGACGGGTAGAGCACTCCCTGCCGGCTGATCTCCTCCAGAGCGTGGGTGACGTGCAGCAGGTGCAGCTTGCCGTTGCCGCTCAGGGCTTCGAAGAGGGCGTTCTGCCGCAACAGGTGGCCGTTCGGAGTGTCCTCGGCGAGCCGTCTGTCCCAGCCTGCGGCCTGGGTGGCGAGCGGGTCGGTGTCGTCGGAGGGGCTGGGGATGAGGGTGGAGTCGAAGAAGGCGTGGGCGTCGGCCCACAGGTGGTAAGCGTCGAGGAAGTCCACGGCTAGACCAGGCCCTTCTCGGCGAGCGCGTAGCGGACGGCTGTGGTGCCGCTGGCCCCGGCGAGGTGGGCCCGCTCGGAGACGAGGACCAGGTTGAAGGCGAGACCGCGTAGCTGGTCGAAGGCGGGCTCGCGGACGTACCGGGCGTCCGGCCACCACTTCAGTTTCGGCAGACGGTAGCGGTCCAGGGCATCGGCGGCCTTGACCACGTCGGTGATGTGCTCGGCCCGGGCGTGGTCGGCCTTGTCGTCCGCGGTGAACGCTTCGTACGGGATGTCGTGCAGGCGGATGGCGGTGCACGCCTGCACGATCCGGCGGGGTGTCGCGGTGAGGCCGAAGTGGCCCCAGACGGTGTCGGCGTTCGCAGCGAGCCAGATGGCCGCACGGGCGCCATGCCCGCGGTCGTCCTGGTCGTGGTGCCGCTGGCAGTCGTGGATGGCGGCGGCGAGGATCGCGGTGGCGGCGTCGGCGTCTCCGAGGTCGTTCGCCTCGGCGAGGAGGGCGGCGAGCGCCGCCGTCCTCATGGCGTGCCGGACTCCGTGGAGCGAGGTGTACAGGCGAGGGTCTGCCCACCATCGGGTGGGCAGACCTCCGTGCGCGAGCAGCTCCTTCGACTGCGGGCGCAAGGCTGGCCGTGGCGCCGGCGGGAGGTCGGGCCTGTTGTCGCTGATCCATGCGACGGTGGCGTGGTCCATGTGCTGGTGGAGCGGGAGCTGCCCTTGGGCGGCCAGGTCGATCAGACTTGCGGTCAACGGGGTCGTGCTCATTCGTGCCCACCCCCTTGGTGGTCTCCGCGGTGATGTCCCCTACCGGATCGGCGCGGCCTGCTGCTCGCGCGCCTTGCGCTCCTTTTCGGCGGCCTCGAAGGCTGCAGTGAAGTCGGCCAGCTCCTGCTCCGTCATCAAGGTCACGCCAAGTGCCGTAGCGACGTCTGTAATCTTGGCCTCAGCCTCGGCGCGGGTGGCATCCGGGGCGCCGTCCTCCAACAGGACCTCGAACTCGGCGTGGTAGCCCCACGCCTCACTCCACTTGACCGCGATCTCGACGCCGTCGAGGCGGAAGTTGTGACGGAAGTTGAACGCCTCGTGCATCGTCGTCTCGAACCCGAGGGCGTTGAAGACCTTCACCGCAGCGGGAACGTCGGCTGGAGCGATGGCGAACTCGGTCTCCGCGAAGGCCGCGCCCTGGCCGATCTTGCTCCCCTTGAGTGTGATCTTGGCTGTGCCGGCAGCGGTGTTGTCGGTGACCTTAAGGAGCTGGTCGGGGAGCACGTAGAAGTAGATGTGCTTGTCATCGGGGCCCAGGTCCTCCCCGTCCGCCTTTAGGCGGGTGACGAGCTGGTCGTGAACCTCCTTGGTGAAGCGGGCGCGCATCTCGATCTCGACGGCCACGGGGCTGCTGCCTCCTCGTTTCAGGCATGGCGAAGCCAGCCGGACCCTGCTGTGCGGGGGCCTGTCCGGTCGGGCGATCGCTATGGGGTTAGTGGTCGAACGCGGGGTGATGCGGCCGATGCGGTCCCGGCCGCATCACCCCGGTGGATCGTAGGTTTCAGCCCAGGGCGCCGAAGCGCTCATGGACGACCCCTGAGTGCAGGTAGGTCGGCAGCTGGACGCCTCCCACCGACGTGCGGCCGGTGGCGACCTGCTCCTCCGTCTCGCTGGGGAAGCCCTCCAGCAGACGGAGGCACTGCTCGGCCCACTCACGCGAAGCGGGCCAGTCGCCCAGGTCGCGGTGGCGCGCCGCCAGGGCGTACGCGGTCTCGGTGGCCGCCCACAGGTCGGTCGCCAGCTCACGCTGGAAGATCGACTCCAGCTCGTCGGTGGAGGCCAGGCGGGTCTGGTTGGTCATGGTGCCCTCTCGGTTCAGACGGTCGTGCCCCAGTGGTGATCAACGCGACGGCGTCCCCGCAGTGACGCCGTGACCCGCGGCTAGTAGGTGTAGATTTCAGCCAGCGTCTTGTAGTCGTGCAGCTCGCCCTTGTCGAACCACAGTTCCACCTCCTGCTTGGCCTCCTCCGCGTTGCCGGAAGCGTGTACGAGGTTCGCGACCGCCTTGCCAGAGGCGATGCTGGCCGCGGCGCTGTAGTGCGAGAAGTCGCCCCGCACCGTGCCGGCCGGAGCCTGGTTCGGGTACGTGCTGCCGACGATCTTGCGGACGGTGGCAATGGCGTCGAAGCCCTCCAGCACCAGGGCGATGACCGGGCCCTGCTGCATGAACGTCGACGTGACGTTGTAGACCTCCGAGCCCAGCCGTTCCTCAAGGTCGAAGTAGTGCCGACGGGTGAACTCCTCGTCCATCCACTTCATCTTGGTGCCGACGATCTTCAGCGCGGCGTCCTCGAACCGCGCGATGATCCTCCCTGCCAGGCCACGCGCCAGCGCATCGGGCTTGAGCAGGACGAGCGTGCGCTCGACGGTGTGTACCTCAACCTCGGACATGGTTCCCTTTCGCCTTGCCAGCAACGGCATATGACGGTTAATCATCCGTCATTGATTGAGGTTACCGGCGCCGCCCAGGGTGCTCGGGCGAGCGTGCGATACCCCGGATGGGTGGACGTCGGCATGGTGTCGCTGACCAGCCAACCGAGGTGACCGATCCAGCCAACTTCACCTCCCTTGTCGTCCGCCGGTGATACGCACCTAGAATCCCCACGTGATCGTCTGGTGCACTCGTCCCTTCTGTGGCCTGTCCAAGGGCTGAGACCGTGGCGGGTGCTTGCCTGGCTCCTGGCGACTTCGATTCTTCCGACGCTCCAGCTGCGTGACCATGCAGTGCCAGTGCGGTAGGAGTGCACCTTCCGCGCGCAGGTTCCTGCACCAGAGCGACGATGAGGGGGCAGCATCATGGACGTGGTCGAGCGCTGGACCGGCCGCTACGCCTGCCTGCTGCAGTCCGCCCTACGCCTCGGCAACGAACAGTTCGCCGCTCACCTGGGCATCGCCGTGAGAACCGTGGCCGCTTGGCACTCCGACGCGTCCGTCGTCCCTCGCAGGGAGATGCAGCAGCTCCTCGACACGGCCCACGAACAAGCTCCCGCGGCTGCGCGGCAGCGCTTCGCGCTCCTGCTGGCGAAGGAGCGAGGCCCGACAGATTCGACACCGTCAGGCGTCCAGGCGCTGCGCGTGGCCATCGCTGTGGTCATCCGTAACCGAGATGTACTGCTCGTGTGCCGGCGCGACGACGACGCCGCCGGTATCACCTGGCAGTTCCCGGCCGGTGTCATCAAGCCAGGAGCCAAGGCGGAGACCACCACCGTGCGGGAAACCTTGGACGAAACGGGTGTCCACTGTGCGGTCCGGCAGCGCCTTGGGAACCGGCTTCATCCCGTGACCGGCGTGCTGTGCGAGTACTTCCTCTGCGAATACCTGGCGGGCGAAGCCAGCAACACCGACGCAGTCGAGAACATCGACGTCATGTGGGTCCCAAGAAACTCGGTCCCCCGCTTCATCCCCGTCGATACGATCTTCCCACCCATCCTGGCTGTCCTGGAGGAGCAGACGTGACGCAGCAGAACGCGGAGGAGCAGCCGGGCATCGCCGCGGCCATCGTCGTCAGCGAGGGGCGCGTGCTAATGGTGCGGCGCCGGGTCAGCGAGGGACAGCTCTCGTGGCAGTTCCCGGCTGGTGAAATTGAGCCGGGCGAGACCCGCGAAGACGCCGCCGTACGAGAGACCCATGAGGAGACCGGGGTGGAGGTAGCCGCCGTGAAGCTGCTCGGCGAGCGGATCCACCCGAAGACGGGTCGATTGATGTCGTACACGGCCTGTGAGGTGGTGGGCGGTACTGCCCATGTCGCGGACGCCGAGGAGTTGGCTGAGCTTGCATGGGTCGCCCATGGCGATATTCCGCAGTACGTACCATATGGGCTGTTCGGGCCAGTGCAAGAGTATCTCGACGTAGTTATGACAACTTGAGTGGTTCCATCCCAAATGGGCGATCTCTTGAGTTCGAGTAAGTGCGTTGGCATCGTGGCTGGAACTGGGGCGTGGCTGCTGGAAGCGGACCTCAACCTCGGTGAGCAGGACCTGCCTGCCCCTGGAGCTGGAAGCCCAGGCGGGTGGACTGCACCGGCCACCGCATCGACATTGAGATAAGCGGGAGCCTCACCGAGGCCAAGAAGGACCTCAGCCGCCCGAACACTCGCCCCTGTTACGGGTTGTTCAGGTGCCCCATTCCATCCGTACGGGCTCGCGGGCTGCGGCGAGGGCGCCGTCGAAGTCGGCGAGGCGTTCGGCGAGGGTGGTGGTGGCGATGCGGGGCGGGAGGGCCGCCGAGAACTTGAGGCCGCGGACTGCTCGCGGGTCAACGGCCGGCAGGGTGAGGGAGTCGGGGAGTTCGGCGCGGGCGGTTTTCCAGTCGGTGGGGGAGAGGCCCTGGCGGAGCCGGATATGGGTGTCCGTGGGGCGCTGTACGGGGTCGGCGAGGTTGCCGAGGGAGGCGGTGAGGGTGGCGTTGGCGCGGTATCCGGCCCAGGTCCACCAGCGGGTGGCGTCGGCGTCGCGGACCAGCAGGGTGCCCGCCGGGTGGACTTCGTGGGGTGCGCGGTCCATACGGAGTTCAGCGAGTGCCGCGACGGCGCGGCGGGTGAGGCGGACGTCGGGGTCCGTGCCGAGCAGGACGTCGCGCATGGCGCGCGTGAGGACGTAGGACAGCCCGCGAGCTTCGTTGCCCTGCCATTTGGCGATGCCGCCGTCTTCGACGGGTTCCACGAAGGCACGGCGTCGGGCCCAGTCGATGAACGTGACCTGCCAGCTGCGGCCGGCTAGCAGCAGGCGGCGCGGGCCCGGTCGTTCTTCGGTGAGGACGGTGGGGTCGGTGGTGCCGATCTCGGTGCGTCCAGCGAGCACCGTGAACTCGGGGGGTGCGGTGAAGGAGGCGGTCAGCTCCATGAAGTGCCGGCGGCCGAAGTGCTTCTCGGCTTCGGAGCCGATGAACAGCATGCCGCCGTCGCTGTCGAGGAAGCCTTCCGCGACCAGGTGCGACAGGAGGGGCGCGGCAGACTGGTCGAAGGGAGCCAGGCCGTTCCACTGCTCGGGCCACAACCGGTCGCCGATGCGGTGTTCCTGCAGGGTGACGGCGAGGAGCTGCTGGGCGACGAGATGGCGTGGTGAGGGGGGCGGGGTGACTGGTTCCACCCAGCCACGGGCCCACAGAGTGAGCAGGCCGGCGGCTTGGAGCAGGGTGTCGGGCCGGGTGGCGAGGAACAGGCAGTTGCGGGATGTGCCGGCGCGACGCCCGGTGCGGCCGATGCGCTGCAGGAACGAGGCCACTGTGCTGGGTGAGTCGATCTGGATGACACGGTCGAGGTCGCCGACGTCGATGCCGAGTTCCAGGGTGGAGGTGGAAACGATGACGCAGTCGCGGGCTTCGGCGAATGCCTGCTCGGAGCGTGCGCGTTCGTCGGTGGACAGCGAGGCGTGTGAGAGGGACACGGTGACGTCGCGGGCGCGCAGTGCCGCACCGAGTTCTTCCACCTGCTTGCGGGAGTCGCAGAAGACGAGCCGTTTCTCTCCCCGGTGCAGGGCGGAGATCACCTTGGCGGCGTTGGCGAGCGATCCGACGTAGTCGAGCTCCACCTCCCCTGCGGGGCGCGGGTGTTCGGTGGTGCCGGTTGTGGCGGGCAGAGTCACGCCGGGGGCGACGACCCGGCCGGGGCGATCGGCGGGGTGTGCGCCCTGGAGCCAGGTGAGCAGGGCGTCGGGGTTGCCGACTGTGGCGGACAGCCCGATGCGCTGGATGCGGTGGCCAGCGAGCCGTTCCAGGCGTTCGAGCACGGCGAGCAGGTGCCAGCCGCGGTCGTCCCCAGCGAAGGCGTGCACCTCATCGACGACGACGGCACGCACCCGGCCCAGCATGTGTGCGTGGTCGGTCTTGACGCTGATGAGCATCGCTTCGAGCGACTCGGGTGTGGTGAGCAGGAAGTCGGGGGATTCGGTGCGGATGCGACGGCGTACGGACTCGGGGGTGTCGCCGTGCCAGAGGGCGGCTCGGCGCCCCAGCCACTGGGCGTAGCTGTCGACCCGGTGCACCAGGTTGTTCAGGAGCGCCTTGAGCGGGGCCAGGTAGAGGACTGAGGTGCCGGTCCAGCGCTGCTCTCGCATGGCGGACAGCAGGGGGAAGGCGGCGGCCTCCGTCTTCCCGCCCGCCGTCGGCGCGAGCAGCACCGCGTCCTCGCCGTTCATCAGCGGGTGCACGGACGCCTTCTGCAGCGGGCGCAGATCGGGCCACCCGAGCGTGTTGACGATGTGGTGCAGGACTACCGGGTCAAGGCGCTCCAGCGGGTCAGTGCCGCGCGGCTGCTCCTGCACGTCTGCAACTCCCGGGCTGTTCGTCAGAGTTCGGGACTTCGGGACTGGGCCGTCAGATGTCGAGGTCGAGGTCGTCAGCCGAGGCGGCCGGTGCGGGCGCGGCGAAGTTTCGTTCGGTGGCGGTGAGCTCACTACTGCCCACGGTCAGCTTGTAGTGCCTGCGCGGGTCGAAGTCGGGGAACTGGTCGATCCGGTCGAGTACGTCGCCAACCAGCTTCTTCAGGTACAGCCGTGGTGCTACTCCGACCTTCCCGCCCAGTGCCCCGCCCACGGCCCGGGCCAGGTCGGTGAGGTAGGCGTCGTCGGCAAGCTGCTTGATCCTGTCGGGGGACTGGGAGCCTTCGGTATACAGGTCGCGGATGGTGGCGCCCAGGCCGGTCAGTGATGCCTCGGTGAATCCGGGTAGCCGGATCTGGACGGCCCGCGGGTTGTCGAAGCGGGGGTCGGTGGTGAAGTCGGTGGCGAGGCGCTGGGCGAGCGGTGCGAGTCGCTGTACGCCCTGCTGCCCGTCGTAGAAGGCGGGTGTGCCGGTGATGATGAGATACAGGCCGGGGAAGCGGCCGGAGTGGACCTCGTCGATGAGCTGCCGCAGCGCGTTGAGTGCTTTGTCGCGGGCGTCGGAGCGGACCCGTTGCAGGGTTTCTACTTCGTCCAGGACGAGGACGAGGCCGGCGTGCCCGGCGTCTCTCAGCACGGTGAGCAGGCCCTGAAGGAAGCCGAAGGCACCGAAGTGGTCGAGGTCACCGCGGACGCCTGCACTGCGCCGGGCGGCTGCGGCGACGTGCGGCTGGCCGCCGAGCCAGGCCATCACCGCAGCGGCGGTGGCCTCGTCGCCGGCATCCAGGGACTGCTTGTATCCGCGCAGGGCGGTGGCGAACGCGGGGGCGTGTCGGGACACCTCGGCCAGACGGGCAGTGAGCAGCCGGTCCACGGCCTGTGGCAGCTCGCTCTCGCTCGCGCCGTCGGCGAGTGCATCCTCCTCGAGTGCGTAGAACCAGGCGTCTACGACCGGCCGCAGGGCGCTGGGCGGGAAGCTGGCGGTGGCCAGGCGCTCAGTGAGTCGCCGGTAGACCGTCTCCAGCTTGTGCAGCGGGGTCTCGGTCTCTGACACCTGCACCTCGGCCACGGCAAAGGTGCGCCGTTTGGCGCGCTCGCCGAGCCAGCGGGTGAAGAAGGTCTTGCCGGATCCGTACTCGCCGCGCACGGCCTTGAACACCGAACCGCCTGCGGCGGCAGTGTCCAGTTCCTCATCGACGGCCCGCTCGAAGCGGTCTAGTCCGGTGGCGAGCAGGTCCAGGCCGCTCTCGGGGACAGCGCCGCGCCGCAGCGCGTCCACGACAGCACGCCGCCGCACCGCGCTGACTGGGGTGGCAGCCCCGGATACTGAAGATCCAAACGCGTTCACCCGAATAGTCTCCCATCCGGCTGCCCACCTGGCCGGACACCCGTGCGTGCGCCGCGCCGCCGCTGCCCGGAGCGGCCAGGCGGGCCGACTTCACCGCCCGGCATGGCCGCAGACCCCCAGTTCACAGTCCGAACTGCTCGATCAGCTGGCCCCGGTGCAGGCGCAGGGTGCGGTTGTCGGGGAGAATTTCCAGGATCTGGGCGCCGTCATAGTTGAGGAGCTGGGCCAGGGTCGCGGCGAGGCCAGGGGCTCGGGTGGTGGGCTGGCCGGCGCGTTCGGCCAGGGCGGTCATGGGCAGGGTGCCCGCTTCGACCAGCGCGGCCAGAGCCTTCGGCAGGACCGCCTTGTCGCGTGGCACACGGGCGAGCAGTGCCAGCTGTTCCTGGTACAGCTCGGTGGCCATGAGGCGATTCACCAGTGCGGTGGCAGGGTCCTCTGTTTGATCGGAGACGGGTACGGCCGCAGGCTTCACTACAGGGGCGACAGGTTCCTGTGGTGCGGAGGTGACCTCGTCCTCGCCGAAGAGACTGATAGCGCCCTCTGTCACGGGCGGGGCTGACTTCTTGGCCTGCTTGCGGCTTGGGCGTGCAGCGGTGGCCTCGGGTGCCGCGATGGCATCGGCTCCGGCCTTCGTCTCGGCCTCGAGTCCGGTGGTGGCGTCGTTGTCCTGCTCCCACCATGCGGGCGTAAGGTCGCCCAGCTCCCGCCACCCCGTAGGTGGCTCCGCGCCGAACGGCAGTAGGGCGAGGAGGGGGATGGTGAACTCGGCGAGGGTTGCCCCGCCGTGGTAGCCCGCCTTGAGCGCGGTGTACCGGGCGTCGTGGTCCCGAAGCGCGACGATCCGCGATCCGGGCTCCGGCCAGACCACCCGTGGTCCGGACAGCTCAATTTCGGCCGGTGCGACGGGTCCGCCGGGGGTGCGGTGACGGGCCGACCCTATGGCGCCGGCGGCCGTGTCGATCTTGCTGCCGCGTCGCTCGACCACATGGCCGTGGTCGGAGGTGAGGAGCACGGTCATGTCGTTGGCGCGGGCGGCCCGCAGCAGCGGTTCCAGGCCGCCGATCTCCTTGATCTCCCAAGCGCCGTCGCCGAGCTTCTGCTCCTTGGCGAGCCGGTCGTCGACGGTGTTGAGGACGACCGCGACATGGGTGCGCTCGTCGGCGAGCGCTTCAGTCAGGGCGGTGGAGAAGGGCGAGCCGGTGTCGGGGCTGCGCAGATCGTCCTTGTGGAAGACAGCCGCAGGGGCCCCCTTCCAGCACGGGTGCTGGGGGAAGAGCCGCTTCTCGTCGTTCTGGTCGCCCTTCATCAGGGTGCCGGCGAACAGCGAGGTGCGGGAAACGGTGGTGAGGGTGGGCAGCGCAGCGGCCACGGCACGCCTCGCCGGTGCTCCGGTCGCGCCCTGCAGCGGGTCGAACTCGGACCAGTGTGTGTGCAGTTCCTCACCCAGTTCGGCTGCGATCGCCGCACTCATTCCGTCGATGAGGAGGAGCAGGACCCGTCGGCCGGGACAGTCCACGACGGGCGCGACGACCCGGTCCAGGAAGCTTTCGACGGTGAGTATGGCGCCGGGGGCGGTGCCATCTGCGGTCCACACCGCGAGCCGCTCGGAGAACGCGCGGTCCAGCTCACGACGTTTGCTGCGCACCTGCTCGCCGATCCGGCTGTAGGCGTTGGCGAGTGCCTCGTCTGCGTCGCCGCCCGCGTCCAGGTGTTCCAAGGCTCGGTCTACCCAGCCGAGTTCGCGGATCTGGCGGGCGGCGCCGTCGGCCACCGAGGCGATGTCGACTTCAGGCTGGGACGCCAGCCACCGCCGCAGCCGCGCTGCCATCCGTACCCGTTCGATACGGGCCTGGGTGGCGCCGTCGACGGCCAGGGCGTGTTTGGTCAGCGCGGTGATGGCAGCCGTGACCGTCTCGGGACCGCCCTCGGCGAGGGCGCGGCCTGCTGCGGTGAAGCGGGCATCGAGTCCGGCGGCGAGCAGCGGACTGGCAGTGGCGGCGGTCTGCGCCCCGAACTGTGTGACGAGCTGCGCGGCCCTGCTCAGGACGGGGTCGGCGAGCCGGTGTTCGCCCCGGTCGACGAGGCCGCGGACGTACGCCTCACCGCTTTGCCCGAAGGAGGCGAGGAGTCGGTCGAGGTCGTCGCCTTGGGCGGGGGGCTGGTCGCCGAGCCATCGCTCGGCGCGCCCGCGCGCCCGGTACAGGTCGTGGTCGGCCGCCGCGTGCCCCCACAGGGCCGCGCAGACGACCGCGTAGGCGGCTGCGTCCGCCCCGTGGTCGGCGTCTACCAGGGCGGTAATGATCTTTCCGGTGGAGCCGGCCTGTTCGGGTTCGGCGAGGAAGCGGGCCAGGCCGGCCCGTTCCGGTCCGCGCAGATCGCGCAGGAGGTTGGGGCCGCCGGGGATGTGGGTCCACCGGAACAGGGTGATGGGGTCGATGCGGTCCCCGTCATCGTGTGCGGCCGGCCCGCCCAGCGCGTCCGTGTCACGGCGGCCGAGCCGGAGCCGACGCCGGGCCAGCCGGGTGAGGGCCTCGTCTCGGGAGAGCAGTCCCTTGCCGAGCGAGGGCCAACCGCGGCTGGCCGCTGCGTCAAGGAGCGCTTCGGCCGCCCAGGTCTCCCTCCGCAGCCGCCCGTCGAGGCCGCGGGCGTCGAACGCCTCCTGCACGACCTCCCAGTTGTCGACAGACCGGATCCTCCCGCCGTAGACGCGGGCGAGCAGCCCGGGGTCCAGGTCGGTGTCCTCGCGGTCGGTGAGGACGACCAGGACTTTGGGGTCGGGGGGAGTCGCCGCGTCGAGGTGGCCCAGGATCTGCTCGTGCACGGCCAGCACCGAGGGCGCGACGACCACCCGCGCCTGCAGCCCGCCAGCTGTACGCTGCACGGCGGGCCCGTCCCAGACGGGAGCGGCCCGCAGCAGCAGTACGCGGACCGTGCCGTCACCGAGCCGACTGCGGGCGGCGAGGTACTGACGGACGGTTCCTGCCGACAGCCGGGCGGGGCCGGCGGTCGTGGGGGCTGTGGTGACCGTGTCGGACATCAGTCGACGACCTTCCAGGTGACCTCGACGGTGGCGTTCGGGTGTTCGGCCGCGAGCGCCGCGATCTCCGCCTGCAGTTCGGCGGCGGCCCGGGCGGCGGTAGTCCGCCCGCCGCCGGAGCGGGCCACGGACCGGGACGGTGTGCGCGGCCCCGGCTGCTGCGGCGGCTCCGGCAGCACCTGCGGGTGGGCGGAGCCGCCGTTCAGGTCCACGCTGTCGGAGCTCGGCGGCGGAGTGGGCGACGGCTGGGGGCGCTCGGTCGTGCTCTGGCGAGACCTCAGCAGGGACAGCACTTCCCGGCCGCTGGCGTGCAGCACGCCCGGCAGGTCGGGGTAATCACCCGGGTCGCCAGCAGCAGCATCCCGCACCCGCTCCAGGACGGCCGCGCCGTCCACGCCGAGGGTGTCGGCCAGGCTCAGCTGGTCCCAGCTGGTGTTCTGCAGCGCGCTGGCGACCTTCCCGGCGCTCTTCAACGACATGCCGTACCGGTGTGCGGAAAAGTCGCCGAGAGGGAAACGGGCGAGCCGGTCCACGACGGTCTTCGCCTCGATGCCAGCTTCCGTCACCTCCTTGACCAGCTCCTGCGCCCGCCGGGCAAGGACGAGCCGGGGGGAGTCGTCGTTCAACTGGAGAAAGGCACGGTGCTTCTCCAGTTCCCCGACGAGCCGTCCGGCGTCCTGGCCGAGTGAGGCGGCGGCCTGCTTGATCTGTGCGGCGAACTGGTTGACGATCCGGCCGCGCCGCAGCTGCGGCGCCTGGTCGCCGAGCATGGTCTCGAATCGCTTGCGCGCCTCTGCCCAGTCGCTCTCCGTCGGCAGTTGCTGCTCGCGCAGGGCGTAGTCCGGCTTCAGCTCGTGCGGTGCGGGCGCGGGTTCGACGGGGACGCCGCCGCGCACCCACACCCGGTCGGTCATCTCCGCGTACGCGGCGGCGAGCAGCCGGCGCAGCGGCTCGGGGAGTCCGCGCGGCTCGGGAAGGTCGCTCCAGTCGGAGAGCTTGACCAGGGTCGGCTCGGCGGTGCCGTTCCGGCGGGCTCGGTCGTTGAAGTGGTCGGACCAGGCGGTGGACTGCCGGTAGTACGCCTCCCGCATCGCGCCGAGCCCGAGGCCGCCCGCGATCCGCGCCATGGTCTTGCGGTCCTTGGAGTCGACCTCGGTCTGGCCGTCACGGTTCTCGGCGGCCTTGCGGACATACTCGAAGACGGTCTTGATCTCGGCAGGCTTCACGGGCCTGCCAGTGCCGTCCGGGTCCAGGTCGGGGTGGGCGGGATACTGGTGGGCGAGCAGCTTGCCGGCCAGGTCGCGGGCGGCGGTATCCAAGGTCGCCCCGAGCGGAAGCCGCAGCTCGGGCACGTCCTGCTGGGCGACCAGGTGGGTGTCGAAGCTGAGGTCGACGACCCCTTCCTGCTTCTGCGTGAGCCCGTACGCCTGCCGCAGCGCCTGGGTGACGCGCTCGGTGAGGATGAGGAGCTGCGACTGGAGCATGCCCTTGGCGCGCTCTTTGTCGTCGGCGTTGAGGCTGCGCGCCAAGTCGGAGTCGAAGCGGGTCTCGTCAGCGAGGGCCTTGTCGATGACGACTAGGCGCTCGAAGTCGCTGCGGGAAGCATCGGTCAGGTGGGTGGGCAGCCAGGCCAGGGTGCGTGAGTCACCGCCCGGCTTCTCCCGCAGGGCGCGCAGCCGCTGCAGGTCGTCCATCGGCCCGAACTCGCCCTCGTCGTAGGGGAAGTCGACGATGAGCCGCCAGGCGTCTTCCTGGCTGGGACGCAGGGTTGCCTCGGGCAGGGAGTCGACATCGGCGACGTTTCCGAAGACGACCTCGACCTGCCGTTCGGTGCCCTTCCACACCAGGTTGAGCACGTCGTACGCGTCGAAGCCGCCAGGCCCGTCGCTGACGCCGAGCGCCTCCTTGAGCAGGCCGCGCATCTTGGCACGTCGGTTGTTCTGGTTGTTGTGGACCTGGGCGTTGGCGAGGACGGCGTCCAGGTCGACGCCGGTGAGCTCCAGGCGCACCACCGCACCCGGCCCGGTACCGGTCACCTTTATCTCGGGGAAGGTCGCCGCCCACTCCTTCGCCTTCTGCTCGAGCCGGCCGACCTCCGTCCCCGCGATGCGGGTGGTGATGGAGCCGTGGTTGAGGGCGTGCAGCCGCGCCAGGGTGAGGTCGGCCAGCGCGGGCACACTGGGCGCGAGCGCAGACAGCAGCAGGGTCTGCAGCAGTCGGCTGTCACCGGTGAAGTCGCGGCAGCGGGCCGCAAGTTGCGGATCGCCGAGGATCTCGGGGCGGCGGCGGTACGCCTCGACCTGGTCCTCGGTGACCTGGTTGGTCTTCAGCAGGTACGGGCGGAGCTTGTCCCGGTACAGCTTGTCGGCGGCCTCGAAGTGAACACTGGTCTCCCCGCTGAACGCCTTGTCACCGCCGCCCGCGATCGCCGGGTACAGATCGCCCAACGGCACAAGCTGCCCGAGCCGCCAGTCGTCGCGGTGATCGACGAGCAGCTGGCTCATTAGCTTCAGGCCGGTGCGGGAGCGCTGCAGGGCCGCGGAGATGTGTACCAGGGTGTCCATGAACGCCGGCGGGAACGGGTACGTCCGCCTGAACGCGCCCTCGTCCGCGCCGGTAGTGGACTTGTCATGGCCGAGCAGGGTGTCCCACACGTCCGGACCGAGCCTCTTGGCCTCGGCGAACGCCGCCTCCACCTTCGCCTCGGCCTCCGGGCTGGTGGGCCTGAGCAGGCGGGCCTGCGCGATCTGTGGGAGGTTGCGGTCCTCTAGGACGATCTTGTCGAAACGCCCGCCGCTGAGCTTCAGACTGTCCTGGACGGCGGCCTCGGCGGCCCCCGACATCTCCTCGCCGACCAGCTCACGCAAGTCGCGCTGGCGGGCGATGAATGACACCACCGGGACGGCGCGCCGTTCGTCGCCGCCCTCCACAAAGTTCGTGATCTTGTCGGCTTCGCGGGAGACGAACTTTTGGTCGTGGATGCGGGAGGCCAGCCACAGGATCAGCTCGTCCATGAAGAGGACGAGCCCGTCGTAGCCGAGGGACTTGGCGTGCGCGGCGATGACGCCGAGGCCCTTGTCCAGCGAGACGAACCCGTCGGCATCCTCGGAGGCGTTGCGCGAGAACGACGGGAACAGGGTCTGGGTGAGGTCCTGCACGAGACGGGCCCGCAGTTCCCGCGGCGTGGAGGGGTTCTCCAGGTCGAGGTCCTTGGTGTTCTCATGCTCCTCCGGCGCGTTCACCGCCTGGTCCAGCAGCTCAGTGGTCCAGGCGAAGGAGTCACCCCACTCGTCCTCCTGGCCGTCGCCGGCATCGGCGAGCTGCTCGATCACCCGCTCGTCGCCGTTCCGGCGGCGCTGCTCGGCGAAGTCCTCGAAGAGCCCGTCGGTCCGGTAGACCTGCGGCAGCGGGCAGTCTGGGTGGAGTTTCCGTACGTGTTCCACGTACTTGCCGAGCACGCGCTGCTCCAGGGACTTGGAGCCCAGCATGTGGTACGGCACCAGCAGGAACTTGCGGTCGTCCGCATCCAGCCAGGCGTGCCGGGCCCGCACCGGGTCGAGGTCGCCGCGCGCCCGAGCGGCCTGGTTACGCGACAACAGTGCGTAGAGAACGGCCATGAAGTGCGACTTACCGGAACCGAACGAGCCATGTAGATAGGCAGCCTTCGATGAGCGGCTGTCCAGCGCGGACTTGATCAGGTCGAGGGCCTCGTCGAAGTTGCCGAGCAGCCGGTCGGTGACGACGTAGTCCTTCAGTGCTGCCTCGGCCCCCTCGGGGGTGACCGCTTCGTTCAGCTTCAGCACAAAGTCGGAGGTGGACACCGACTCTGGGATGTCGATCAACTCCCGCAGCAGCGGCCGGTCCTCGGGGCGAGAGTTGTTCCTACTCATGAACGCCATGATGTCTTTAAGCTCCTCGCCCTGCTCAGTCGGACTCTGCGCCGGTGACGGCATCGGTGACGTTGTCCGTGACGGACATCTGGAGGGCTGCCTTCGCGCCCGTTCGCTTCATGGGTGCGGCTGCCCTCTTGGCGCCCCCTCTGGTGGCGGCTGCCGGGCGCCAGGCCCGCAGCGCGTCGTCGGTCAGCCCGAGTTCACCCTGCTTCTGCTGCCGGAACGCCAGGATTTCGGCGGCCGGCGACGCACCAAATTCCGGGTCGTACTCGCCGTACCACTGCTCCAGCCACGGCTGCAGCTCAAGCAGCCCGGCCAAATACGGCACGAGGTCGTCGTCACCGAGCCCAGCCTGCTGGATGTACGAGGCAAGGGCGAGGGCCTGTTCTAGATGGTCCCAGCCGGCCCACCCGTACAGCTCCGGCGACTGAACGTTGACCGTGCCGTACGACACGAATCGCTCCCTGGACACGTCGAGCGTGCCTCGGTTACGCCAATAGCTGGGCCTCAGGAAGTCGGGAGGAGAGGAGGTGTACTTCGGCGGCACAGGAGTTCGCTGGCGGATCTCCCGCTTCGCGGGCTCGTCCGGCGCAGCGTCTTCCTCACGCTGCAACTCCCACACATGCTCCCAGTCGGCGCGCTTCTTCAGTCCGGTCGGCTTGTACCGCAGCGCGGACACAAACGGCACGTGCTCTTCGGACAGCAGCTCCCGAACGGTCTTCACGAGGTCCTGCCGGGGCGCGTACAGCTCGGCGACGGACGCGAAGCCCTCATCGGTAGAAAGATTTTCAGCAAGGCGGCCGAGGGTGGTGATAGTGGGGTTGCCGCTGGCATCGAACCAGTGCACACGATCCTCGACCCGGTCGAGCAGCCAGGACTTCAACGCCTTCTGTCGCATCGCATCCCAGCCCTCGGTGGACCAACGCCGCTTGTACTCGGGACGCTCCAACATGCCAATGGCACGGTTCGACTCGATGACCTCAATCCGCCTCTGAACAAGCTCGCGATAGTCGGCCGGCCAATCCGCTCGGACCTCCGTGATCGGCGTCGACCCATGCCGCTTGAACCACTCGCCACTGGCCTCGCCAGCAACGACCCTCCGTGCAAGCACGATCTCGAAAGCACGCTCGCCAAGAGCCAATTCAGGCACGGAAGAGACGTCAGGCAGGCGCAGATCCTCAGCGTGCAGGTCGTAAAGGGAGTAAACCTGCCAGTCCAGCTCCTCTTGGAGGGCGATCATGCGGGCGCGAATCGAGTCATAGCGGGCTTCGGCTGCGCGGAGGGCACCAACCGTGGGCACGGTCTCGGAAGCGAGGGCGGCGGGGGTCGACGCGGAGAGCTGCTGGGCAAGAGCGTCCAGCTCGCTGGCGAGAATGGTTGGGTATTCGGCGGGGAGGGGAAACTCCTGGAGCTTGGTTCCGGTGAACTCATAGAAGCGTTCCCAGACCTGTGACTTGTACCCTTCGTTCACCCCCTGGCTGCCCCGGTCGTGACTCACCATCTTGAGCCAGAAGCCGGCCGTGGAGCTATTAAGTAGCCCGAGCAGCCGAAAATATTCCTCCTCCGTCGCCCCCTCTCGCAACTTGATCACCGGCGCGGTCTGCTTGAACACCTTCCCACCGCGATCCAGCACAAAGTGATTATGCGTCGCCACGAAAGCAAAAGCGATTCCCAGCGGAGTTGAGTATCGCTCTGGGTGCCAGCGACTCCACTCGTACCAAGTAAGCCCAATTTCCTCATGCGTTCCCCCTGGCTCTCGTCGCTCACGCAGCATTGCTCGGTGAACCCAGAGAGGCCGGGCGATGTCGGCGGCAAGATCGGGTTTGAGGTCGCTTCTGCGGTATGGGAATAGCGATTCGGTAGTAACCGAGATCTCCCAGTCTCGAACAGTGTCGCCTTCAATTAGTGGCACCACGCGTTCCGGGTGTACACCGAAGCGCCGCCATGTCCCGACCGGCCGGAAATATGCAGAATCATTCCCTGTGTGCGTGTATCGCCCAATCGCTCGGTTCAATTCAGCCAGACGCTTTACTTTTGCTTCCTCTAGGCTTCCGAGCATCTCTTGACCGCCATCCGCGAGGACCCACGGTTGCCTGGCAAAATATTGGCTGCGATCGAGGTCCTCGACGGAAACCCATTGGCTGGCGGATCCTGGTTCATCGATCTGCTGGACGATCGCCGTCCACACCAGCCCTTCCTCCGGATTAATCGGTGCGGAGGGTTCACCTTGAACACTTCGTACCGTTCGGATCGTCGCTTGTCGCTTCGATCCATCGCGAGGCTTACCCACGAGGATCACTGTTGGCGTCCCATGCCCAGGAATATAGGCACCCGACGTGTCAATTACCTCCGTAAGTTCGACTCGGTGCGCGAAGTAGTCCTCGATGAGCCTTGTGCCGAACTCGCGCTTCATGAATGAGTTCGCCGTGATCTGACCGACCATGCCATAGCCGGTGCCATCGGCCCCGCCCTGCTTGGCAAGTTCGAAGAACCGCTGAGCAAACGGCACAGACAGGGCGTACTGCAGTCTGCAGGCGTCGTAGAGCTTCTTGTACAGCCCGTTGAGCTTCTTGTCCTTGACCGTGATGTATGGCGGATTGCCCACCACTACGTGGTACCGCCCCTGTTGCAGAATTCCAGGGTAGTCGTGGACGTCCTCCGTGGCGTACGAGAACTCGGCGAGCGGGTCACTGGTGCCGCCGTCCTCCTCAGCCCCGAAGCCAAGCTGCAGTTCCAACTGCCGGTCCTTGATGAGCGAGTCGCCGACTGCGAGTTGGATGGGCCACTCGTACCGCCGCGCCTGTTCGAAGGTCCGCATGCCGCTCGCGGCCATCGCGGCGACCAGGAGCCGGAAGCGGGCCACCGCGACCGCGAATGGATTGAGGTCCACCCCGTGCACCGAGTCGAGGGCCGCCCGTACCCGCTCGTACGCGCCCACCTCGGGCCGCTGTTCGGCCCACATCCGCACCAGGCGTCGGAACGCGCCGAGTACGAAGTGTCCGGACCCGCAGGTCGGGTCAATCATCTTCAGACCTTCGAAGCCGAACTCCCGTACTGCGGGCGTCATAGTGCGGTCGAGGATGAACTCCTCTACGAAATCCGGTGTCTGCAGCAGCGCGTACGTCTTGCGGGCGGCCTCGCTCAGGTCCTGGTACAGGTCGCCCAGGAACCGAGTGTCCCAGCCCTCGGTGCCGTCCTCGCTCAGCGGGTCGCTGAAGTCGTGCACGAGCACAGGGCTGCCAGCCCCGTCTTCGCCGTCTCCGTCGAGTCCACCCGCGCCAACGCGCTGCTCGCGCCAGAATGCGAGCAGCGCGCCTGCACCGTCGTGTGAAAGCGGGATCTGGTAGAGCGGGTTATGTTCGGGGTCGAAGAGCAGCCGTCCGGCCTGCCCGGCGCCCAGTTCAGCGAAGGCCGTCTCTAGCCATCCTCGGTACGTCGGGTCGGCGTCTTTCTCCAGGTACTCCTCGTACCGGGCCTGGGCGGTCTCCCGTCCGGCCACGTCGGGGGACGTGATGTACGGCTCATCGATCAGCCGGTTGTCCTCGCTGAACCGCACGAAGACCGTGCCGAGCACCCAGGCCACCGCGACCTGGGTGATCCGCTCGCCAAGCCAGGCGTTCCAGGTCGCCGCCGTGCGGCCCAGCTTCCGGGCCTGTTCGTACTCGCCGCGCAGCCGTGTCCGGACCTCGGGGACGGCTTTGACCTGCTGCTCAAGGTCCGTCTCTGCCGCCTTGACCTGCGTTTGCAGGTCGGTGAGGAGGCTCTTGCGGTCGATCACGAACGGCTCCTGTGGAGAAGGGAGATGACGGAAGAAGATCAGGTCAGGAGGAGAAGTGGGTCAGGCGTCCAGCGCGAGATGTTTGCGCGTGACCCAGGCGTCAGGCACAACGATCCACTCGTCGAACCCCGCCTGGTACGGAACACTCTGCCCGGCCAACCGCGGCGCACGTGCCGGATCGGACTGGGCGACGAGCAGCCACAGCGGGCTGCCGCCCTGTCGAGCCTCCTCCGAGAGGCGCCCGAGCAGGTCGAGCGCGTCGTAGCGGGCCAGGACCGCAGTGTCGGTGAGCAACAGCGGACCATCGGCCTCCGCTAGCTGCTCCCGCAGCTGCGGCTCGATCCGCCCCCACGCCTTGTCGGTGCGTATGCGCAGCTGTTGGTGAGCCCGGCTGCCCGGCTCGGCGGCGTCCGCCTTGAGGACGGTCTCCCAGGTCGGTCGGGCGGCCTCGCCGACCACGCCGCGCAGTTCGGCTATGAACAGTGCGGTCACCGACACCGGCCGAGCCCTGTATGGTTCGCTGGCCAGCCGCCGCACCGCGTCCTCGGCCCGCCGCTGGGGCACGGTCAGGACCCGGAAGCCGTCCTGTCGTGCCGAGTGCATAAGTCGCTGCTCAGCCTTGACGGCAGCGGCGACGGCCGCGTCCGCGTCGTACTGGGTGGGGGCCGAGCGGCGCGCAGCCGAGGCACCCCAGCTCGCCGAGGTCAGCCCGGCAGTGGCGTCCCCGGAGGGGCGGTCCGGGATGAGCCGGAGCACCTTGTCGTAGCGGGTGGCCAGTTTCAGCTCGAAGCCGGCCTGCTTCAGGGCGCGGACCAGGGCGCTGCCCGTGGGCAGCTCGCGCGGCGCCAGCGGATCGGTGCCTAGGTCGGGGAAGCGGGTGGCGACCCGCTTGTGCAGCGCGTCCACCGTCAGGCCCGGCTGCCGCTCCTCCTCGACGCCCGGCTGCACGGCGACCACGCCGGCCTGGGTGATCCGCAGCGCACGCACCAGGTCCAGGTCGCGCGGGTAGATCTCCAACCGCGGGGTGAGCGCGGCCCGGGTGGAGGCGGCGACCGCGATCTCGGCCGTCCGCCGCTCGTCCCAGCCCAGGCTGCCCGGTGGCCGTCGCACTGCGTCCAGCTCGGTGAGGACCGTGCTCGCCGTCGGCAGGGACTCAAGCGCCGCGAGCCGGTCGGCCCGCACGCCCAGGTTCAGCGCGTACTCCTGCAGGGCGGGCAGCGCCGGGGTGTCCGGACCGTCCACGTCCTCCCGGACATCCAGGGCGAGCAGGCCGAGTACCGGATCGGCGCCCTTGGGCATACGCGCGTGGAAGTAGCGGAAGAGCGGCGGGGACTCGTTGTCGTAACTCTCTCGTTCGACCACCGCACGCAGCAGCGACAGGGCGAGTGCACGCCGGTCGCGCCGCTCCACGTGCTGGGTGCCCCGCCGGGCGATGAGGGCGTCGGCGAGCTCGATCACCGGGGCCACCCGGCCGCGCTCAGCCAGAAGCTCCACCACCTGCTCACGCAGCAGCCCCAGGGCCGCGTCCTTGTACCAGCGCTCGCGCGCCTTCTTCACGATCTGCGGGATCCGGCCCGCGGTCAGGCCCACCGCGTCGGCGACGTCCCGCTGCCGGACCCAGGCCAGGCCCCCGGGCAGCGTCCCTGTCTCATCGGGCAGCCGCAGCAGCAGCCGGATTGCTTCGCGCTCCTTGGCATTGGAGCGGGCGCTACCGCTGGATGGCTTCGGTACGAGACGGGCGGCGAGCGCGTCCAGGCTCAGGCCGCCCAGCACCTGCGGGTCGGCGCCGTCCCCGTCGGCGGCGACCGACTCTGCGACCGCCCGCTCCAAGTCGGAGAGCTCCTGGCCCGCCGCCTTGCGGGCCTCCGCGCTGAGCGGCGCGGGAGCCGCTTTGCCCAGGCGTGCGTTCCACTCTTTCTGCCGGCGCTGGATCTCCTCCCGGGTGCGCGAGCCCATGCCCGGCGCGGTGAGGAACTTCTTCGCCGAGTATTCCAAGACGTCCCCGACGGTGTTCAGCCCCATCGCGAACAGCTGCGACTGCGCTGCGACCGTCAGACCCGCCACCGACAGCGGCGTGTTCCGGTCGGCGCGCTCGGCCTGCTGGTCGCGGACCTGCTCGGCAGAGACGTCGTCGTCTTCCCGCCCGATCCGCGGCTGCGCCGCCGACCCGGCAACCGCGTCGGTGCCGCCCTTCGCCCCGCGCCCCGACTTCTCACCGTGACCGGTGCTCGGCGCCGTGGTCTGCTGTGCGTCCAGGAAGATCCGCTGCCAGGCACGCTCCATCGGCTTGAGATCCGGGAAGCGGTCCTTCACATCTCGGGCCAGGGCCTTACGGAAGAACGCCACCAGGCCGTCCCGGACGGCCGGCTCAAAGGCGTCTGCCGCCAGCTGCGGGTACGGCCATTCTTTCGCATCCGTCTGCCGGGCCGTGACCGAGCCGTCACCCCAGCGGGGCAGCTCGTTCGAGGCCATCTCATGCAGCGTCACGGCCAGCGCATACCGCTCGGCGTGCCCGTCGTACGAGCCGCGCGTGATGACGCCCACGAACGGGTCGAGATAGCCCTCAGTGCCCGCGTCGATCTCCTTCGCCGGGTACCCGGCGAGCGAGAAGTCGATCAGCACCAGCTGACGGGTGCCGTTGGGGCGGACCCGGATCGCGATGTTGTCCGGCTTCAGATCCCGGTGCCAGATCCCCTCCGCCTCCAAGTGCTCCACAGCACCGAAGAGGTACTTCCCGTACGCCTCCAGCTGGTCCATGCCCAAGCGGCCGTTGTCCCGCAGCTGGCGGGCAACGGTGTCCTCCCGGCGGCGCGGCCCCTTACTCGCACTTCCGTCCTGGTCCTTCAGCTCCCTGCTGTCGCCCACGTACTCCAGGACGAGGACCCGGCGCCCAGCCAATGTCAGCGGCTGCGGCTCGTACAGGGAAATGATGCTGGAGTCCCTGTGGATCCGGCCCAGGACCTCCGCCTCACGATCCAGGACAGCATGCTTGGCCTCGCTCAGCGCGACCTTCAGCACTGCCACCGGCAGGCCGCCGCTGCGCCGAGGCTCGCCCTCCAGATCCCGCACCAGGAAGGCCCGCGCGGTCGAGCCTGTACCGAGGCGGCGCACGACCTCCCAACGTCCGGCCAGTACGTCCCCGGCCACGGCCTCCAGCGGATCCTTCTCCGGCTCGGATCTTTCCTCGCCTACGCCTGCGGCTGAACCGCCGTCCCCGCCCGCGACTGCAGCCGCATCCCCGCCGCCCGGGACCTCCTCGACGAATGCCTGCTCGACGTACTCCAGCATCTCCAGGAAGTCGTCGACCGTGGACAGACGCCGACCCGGTTCGTACGCGGTGGACGCCTCCACCAGATCGTCGATGTCCGGATTGAGACCGTCGACGAGCGCGCTGGGACGCAGACTCTCTCCGGCCTCCAGACGCGCCATGACCTCGCTCTGGCTCGCGCCAGGCGCTTGCCCGGTCACCAGCAGATACGTGAGCACGCCGAGCCCGTACACATCGAGGCGCACTGGATCGGCCTTCGGAATTCTCAGCTCCGGAGCCAAATAGGGATCAGCCTGCTCCGCGACATGGAATCCCGTCACGTTCGTCGGAGCCAGTGTCAGCGGCCGGCCGCGGCTGGAGCTTTGCCCGGTGGCGATCTGCCAGTCCGCGATCTGCGTCCACGGACGCAGCCAGCGCTGCTCCTCGCCGAGCTCCCGCCCGCGTGGACCGCGGTCGCGCGGAATCACATGCACCGCGTGCGCCGACAGCGTGCGGTGGTGGACCCGCCGGGAGTGCGCGGAGCGCACCGTCTCGGCAAGCTGCCGCACCAGCGCGAGGCGCCCCTGCAGGTCGAGACCCTCACCGTGCTGGACCAGGTAATCGTCCAGGCGTAGCGTCTCCGGGTGGTAGTCAAAGAGGATCGCGGGCCCGGCGGGATGCCCCGACGGCAGATAATTCTTCAGCTGTACCGCCCCGGGATGACGAAAACGGCTGAGTACCGATGCCTCGCGGGCGGCGGCTCGCTCCACCGAGCGCCGCTCGTCGTCGGAGGCACCACGTTCACTGAGGAAGACCCGCACCCGTGCCAGATCGTGCAGCTGGGAATGGCGTCCCAGATAGTCGGCCCAGGAGGGACCGGAGTCGAACGCCTTCGCTTCCAGGAGGTAGGAGCCCACCTCGTGCTGGCGGCGGATCGGTGCGATACGGAGCTTTTTCAGGGCTGCATCGACAAAGCGGGATGCCTCGGCTGTGATCTGGTAGCGGGCGTCTCCCGGCGGCACGGCCAGCATCTCCACCAGCTGCTTGACCGTGAACACGCCGTTCATGTCGGCAGCCGGAAGGTTCACCTGAAGCTTGTCGTCCGTGAAGCAGACAGCCTCACCCACCCAGATCTTCGTTCGGTGCGCGGGCCGACCGGAGACGCCGTTAATCAGGCCGGACAGCTCCTTGGCCTTCCGGTTTGCCAGGTGCAGCGGGTTGCCATGCCGACGGCTGGTCCCGCTGGGCGTGGTCTGCACCCAGTCGTTGCCGCCGCCGTGGACCGAGCCGTGCCAGTCCTTCAACTCGACCAGGAAGACCCCGGCCGGCGCTACCACCAGAAGATCGACCTCACGGACGTGCCCGCTGTTCGCGGTGAACATGAAGTTCGTCCAGGCACGCCACGGCTCCTCATCCGGCAGACGCCGGCGGATCGCCTCAAGACCACGGCGCTCGTGCTCATACTCGGACTCGGTGACCGTTGTCCACCGGTCTTCCAGCATGCGGCTCCCCGTCCGTGTCTGTAAGCCTGCCGCAGTTCCTGCCGACGCGTTCAGGAAGCACAGCTCAACCCTCGGACCGAATCCTAAAGGGTGTCACTGACATCAAGAGCGGCCTGAGCGTGCTACGGCCGGGGCCGCGGAATCCCAGACCTGACGTCAACGGAACGGGGCAGAGTGCGCCGCGAACGAACGTGCGCGGGATCGCCGGTTTGGCCAACCGGCGATCCCGCGCTAAGTCGCCCCGCTCGTGTGCGCCAATGATCAGCGTGAACGGCTGGCGGCTGGGCCGGCCGTAACCATGGGCGTGGCCGGGGGACTGGTAGCGAGGCTGGTCTTGTGTTCGCGGCCTGCAGGCTGTGCCTGGTGCGTGCCGGTCTCGTGGGCCAGGGTTTCGGAGAGGCCGGCCAGCAGTGAACTCGGGGTGTGGGGGGACGCGGTGATGGCCCAGGTGGGCCGGTCCGGTCCGGGGCCGGCCCAGACGGTCCAGGTGGCCAGGTTCTGATTCGGGCGTTGTGCTGTGAAGGCGTCGAACTGGACGCCCGCGTTCCCGTCGGGGGATGTCCAGCGGATCCATCGCCCGTCCACGGTGTGCTTCCATCCGGCGTCGGAGAGCGGCTGGGTGGCCGCGGTGACCATCTTCTCTTCCACCGGGACGCCGGTGGTCGTGTCCCAGCCGTCGCCGTCGGCGAGGTGATTCAGAAGTTCCGCTATCACCGGGGCGGGGGTGGCGCCGGTCGCGGTGAGGACCCACATGCGGTCGGAGACGGGCGTCTCGTAGGCGGCTACGGTCCACGCGGTCTCGTGGGACGGGGTCTCGTGGACGCGCTCGATGCGCAGGGTCTGCGACTCGTGGATGGCGTGGGTTGTCTCGTCGGACCAGGTCCGCCACTTCTCGAACTCGCCGTGCCTGTCGAGGAAGGAGTCGAGGAGGGCGTCGTGGTCGCCTGCATCGGCCAGGTAGATGGGGACGGTCTCCGGCTCCGGGCGGTGAGGCCCGGGTTTCGCTGCGCCGAGCTCCAAGGCGGCACGGGCCTCGCCGGCGGCCCGCTCGGCGTCGGTCAGAGGTGCCGGACCGGGGCGCATGTCGGTGCCGTGGACCATCTCGAAGGCGAGCAGGGCCTGAGCGGGTGAGTCGAAGGTGTCGGCGACCTGGCGCAGGTGGTCCTCGCCGTGGAGGTAGACCGACTTGCCGTCATGGCCGAGGTACGTACCGACTGCGACGGTGGTGTGGCCGTCGTGGGCGTGTGCGTGGATAAGGAGATGGCCGTGGCGGATGTCGTCGTGGATCTTCTGCGCGTGGTTGGAGACCTCGCGGATCTCGCTGCGGGTGCACCACGGCATCGGATAGTTCGCCCAGGTCCATTCCTCGTCCATGGCCTCCCGGAGTCGAGGGGTGATTTCGACGGTGATGCCGCCGGCGGACAGGTGCTTGGCTGCGTCCTCCGCCCAGTAGGGCTCCTCGTGGTCGATGCGGGCCAAGACTAGGACGTTGTCGGCGAGGACGGCCCAGTCGGCTGCCTCGAGAGCCATGAGAGCGATGCGGGCCTGGCTGCCGGTCAGGACAGCGGTCACGGCGCTGGGATGGGTTGGGTGAGTGTCGAGGCGGACGTGAGCGTCGATGGAGGGAGTCACGTTGGGTGTCGTCTCTTCTGCCGGTGTCCGGGCCTTCGGGTCCGGCCACCGGCGTGAGTGGGGTGCTATCGGGTTGCTCGCGCGGCGCGGGCGGTGTGAGCGGCCGTCGTGGTCGGCGGGCCGGCGCGAGTGGCGGGTGCCGGGCACGGCCGTGGTGGAGGGACAGTTCCGGTGGCCTGCTGCCAGCGGGTGCGAACGGCGCTGATGTCGGCGAGGGCGCGGCGGGCGCCCACCACAAGCTGGAACGGGGTGTTCGCCGGGTCTCCTGCGTACGCCCAGATGCGCTGGCCAGCGTGATCGGCGGTGGCTAGGAGGGAGCGCTGCAGGGCACGTTCGCCCCAGTGCTCCACGGAACCGGCCGGTTCGGCCAGCAGACGGAGCACATCGCCAGGTTCACAGCCGTTGTCGAGCAGGCCGCGCTGTTGGGCCTCCCATAGGACGGTGACGGGGTCGACGGGCTCGCGGCGGCGGGCCAGGGCGGTCAGGCATTGCCACAGGCCGGCGTGCAGGGGCCGGGTGAGGTCGTCGGGGAGCAGCCACCGGACGGACTCGATGTCGGCGGGGTGGGCGGTGGCGGTCGCGAGGAGCAGCTGCTCCTCCTCGACCGCCTCGGTGCGGTCGGTGGTGATGGCCGGCGGCGGTACCGTGGTGCGGGGCAGCACTCCGGCGCGCGGCGGGAACCGGCTCGCGATGTCGTCCACGACCGCGGTAAGCGCGTCGGCCTCGGCGAGCACTGTCTCGTCTGGGCGCGGGTGGGAGGCGTCGTGGGCGGTTTGGATGAGGCGTTCGGCGGCCGTCTGCAGGCGACGGCGGGCGTGTTCGGCCTCGACCATCCGGGCGTAGGCCGGTGCGTGGCGGGGCCAAGGGCAGACCTGGACGAGGGTGTGCAGGTAGGAGGCGGTCAGTCCGCGCGCCTGCTGCCGGCCCATGGCGAGCACTCGGTCGAGCCACTTGGTGTTCTTCGCGTGCTCGGCCGGGTCGGGCGGAGGCAGTGTGCTGATCGCGGCGAACAGGGCGGCGTGCGCGGCGGTGGAGAACGAGTCGGCGGCGATGCCGGTTACGTCACCGAGACGGTGCGGATCAAGGAGCAGGGCGCCGAGGAGGGCCTGCTCGACGTGGAACACCGGCTTGGGCAGTGCAATTGTGTCGAGGTCCTCTTCTTCGGGTTCGGGGGCGTGGGGCATCAGGCAGCAAGGGTGAAGTCGTCGGGGTCGAGGGCGACGCCGAGGTGCGGGGCGAGGAGGTGGCCGGCGAGCAGCGGCGGTACGGCGTTGCCGATCTGCGAGAACTGCTGGCCCTTGTTGCCGGCCCAGGGGTAGTCGGCGGGGAAAGTCTGCAGGAGGCCGGCCTCGCGGGCGGTGATCCGGATCGGCTCCGGCACCGCTGGCACGTCCGTGTCGTTGGCCGGAGCCAACACCGGTTCGGCGACCCAGGTGCACTCGTTCGCGCGGTGCCCGAAGAACAGCGTGCCCGCCGGCTCGGACAGCGGACGGACGGTGGCGTTGGCCTGGTTGTTGCTGCGCAGGGACCAGGACCAGCGGTGGGCCTCGGCGGTGAACGTCGGCGCCGGAGCGTCGATGACCCGGTTCTCGCGTCCGCCGTGCCGAGCCTTCCAGCCAGCTCCTTCACCGCGGGACTGCAGGACCACACCGTCCGGCCTGGGCATCCATGTGCCGCGCTCCCGGGCGTCGGAAAGCGACTTGCGGGAGCCCGAAGGGAACGGTTCTGGCCCGCCACCGGGCCCGCCGCCGGCGCAGACGGTGGGAACGGGCCGGTCAGTCGCACCCCATCCCAGGGCCTCGGCCATGCTGACCCAGCGGGCGCGGCCCGGACCGAACAGTGAGTCAGGCTCGGCAACCTGGGCGTGGGTGGGCGTGGGAGGCTGTGCCGTGCGGACCCGGGAGGCGATCAGGATCGCTCGCCTACGCGTCTGTGGAACGCCGAAGTCGGCGGCGTTGAGGATCCCGTACCAGACCGAGAACCCCCAGCCGCGCAGAACGGCCGCGTACTGCTTCCACAGCGGTAGGACGTCCGGCACCTCCTCCATTACGACCCACTCGGGCTCGCCGACCGTGTTCAGGGCATGGAGGTAGCGCATCGGCTCGGCCGCGAGCAGCGAGCGTTCGTCGCGGCAGGTGGCGAGGAGGCGCTCGCGGGTGTCACGGCCGGCGGCAAGATCCTCGACCGCCGCGTGCACCAGCGGCTGGTCGAGTAGGCCGAGGCGTTTGCCGGCCATGCTCCACGCCTGGCACGGCGGAGAGGCGATCAGCCCGCGGATGCGGCCGAGGAAGGGCCAGATCGGATACTTGGCCACGTCGGTCCGGATCGTCAACTGCCCAGCAGCAGCACGTGTCTTGCAGGCCCACTCGTCCCATTCCAGGCCGACGTCGCGCACGCCGAGGACGCCCAGTGCCCTACTCCAGCCGCCCGGCCCCGCGAAGAGGTCGAGTATCACGTGGCCAGCCCGAAGTCGTCGCGGGTCAGCGCGTCCGCGTCCCCGCGGCACGCCCACGGGGAGCAGCCGTCCACGACGCCGTTCTCCAGGGCGTCGGCTTCGTCCGCGCCGATGCGCAGTGCTGCCCGTTCGGCGGCGGTGACGTGGTCGATCGGCGCCTGGCTCAGCGGGACGCGGGAGCGGTGCAGGAACGCCTCGCCGAGCAGTCGGCTGCCCGAGGCGTTGGCGCGCGCATTGCCCTGTCGGATGGCCGCATCGAATTCGACGACGTCCGCCCACTCAGTCGGGGAAGTGTCCCTGATATGCCTCCACTGCGCATTTCCGTGGAATGGGCACCCTAGGCAGCTCGATTTCGGCGTCTCGGCCAGCCCGAGCGAGGTCAGGTAACGAACGCAGTCCGCTCTGCTCCAGCCCAGGTCCAGAAGCGGATGCCGGTTGCGCATGTATTTCACGTCGGCGTCTTTGGCGCGGTGGAACTCGTCAGTGGAGATTCCCACCCACTGCTCCACAAACATTCCCTTGGGAACGCGCGAGGGGTAGGGGTGTCCGAGTAGTTCGCGCACCTTCTGCTTGATCGGTTTTACCTTATATTCGCCGGTGCACTGCCTGCGCGTCATTCCAGGCCGCCCGTCCTTGTTCAGGATGTGCAAGGGCATGGAGGCGAATCGGTGGTCCGGGTCCAGGGCGTCGCTGCGAATGTTTCCGGCCGAGACGCGGAGAACCGGTATACCGGCGGGCTTAGCTATCTCCTGTTCCAGTCGGTGCAGGTGGGCGTAAACGGCTTTGGGTTCCCATCCGGTGTCGGCGAATATCGCGTAGTCGACCTTCGGGAGGATCTCTTCTGCGGAAAGGGCGAGCAGGGTGCTGGACTGGACTCCCGCGCCCAGGGAAAGGGCGCGGAATTGAGGCTGATCTGAAATGGTCTGTCCTGGAGGTGGGGAAATGGGGGCGCGACCTCAATGAGGCTGGTGTGTCAGCCGGCTGGGCGGGATCAGCCAGTCGCGGTGTATGGCGTGGTGGAGGGCGCGGATGCGGTCGAGGAGGTCGGTGGCCGACTCGATGAACTGCTGTGGTGAGGGGCGGATGAGGACGGTCGGCCCCGTCGTGGCGTTGGCTCGGCGGCGTTGGTTCTCCACGGCGCGGGCGAGGGCTGCGGTCAGTTCGGCGCTTGCGTCCTGGGCGGCCTTGGTGATCTGCGCGACGTGGTCGAGGAGTAGCAGCTCTCCGGCCGTGGTGTGCGGCGTGTGCTGGGCGAGGTCGAGGAACAGCCGCAGGGCGGCGCCGGCGATGTCCTGGGCGTCGGTGATCCGCGCGGCCAGCGCGTGAGCGTGGCCGATGGTGTTGGTGCGCAGGGCCTGGTGCAGGGTGAGGGCGTCGGCCGTGATCCGGTCGAGGGCCTCGGTCGGGGCGGAGCGATCAGGCACGGGTCTCCGTGAGGGTGGTTGGGTGCAGAGCCTGGGCGAACGCGGCCGTCAGGTCCGGGGCTTGGGCCGGGCCGGTGGCCAGGGCGCGGACGACGGGGGTGCCGATGACGACGGCGTCCACCAGCGGAGCGACGCGTGCGGCGAGGGCCGGGGTGGAGATCCCCACTCCCGAGACCACGGGCAGTGGGCTCGCGGCGCGTAGCCGCTGGGTGAAGCCGGCGAGCGCCGGGATGTCGAGAGGCCCTCGGTAGCCGGTGGGGGCCGTGCTGGCGGGTGCGTAGAGCCATCCGGACGCGCCGGCGACTGCGGCCGGGAGGAGCGGGTCAGGGGTGGTGCGGGGGATGAGGCGTGGGGTGCGAAGGCCCGTCTCCCGTGCGATTTCGTGCCAGCGGGCCGCTTGGTGGGCGGGCAGGTCGACGATCATCACGCCGGCGGCGCCGGCGTCGGCGAATACGCGGGCCACGTACGCGGGGCCGTGGCGGCTCACGGGCTCCCAGTAGGTCATGACAACGGTCGGCCGGAGGCTGGCGGCGTGTTCGACGGCGCGCACCGCGTGGTCGAGGGCGTTTCCGCTGCGCAGGGCGCGGTGGTAGGCGGCCTGAATGACGGGGCCGTCGAGGGCGGCGTCCTCGGTGGCCAGGCCGACCTCGAACAGGTCGGCACCTGCCTGCGCGAGCTGGTCGAGGTGCTGGCGCTGTGCGGTTGCCGGGTGCAGGCCGGCGGGGACGAACACGCCCAGCGCACAGGGTTCTTGGGTGAGGCGGGCGTGGAGGGGATCGGCGGTGGCCAGGTTGGTGCCTTTCCCGGCGGGTGGGCTGTCGCCGGAGGTCAGCGGCGGCGCCCGGCCGGTGGAGTCGTGGGCGCGGGTGGGCTGGCGGTGTGGCGCGGTCGCGGGGCAGGCGGCATGGGCGCGGCGGGCTGGCTGCTGAAGGCGGGTGCGACGGCGTCGAGGGTCTTGGTGACCTGCTGGGTCTGGTCGCGGACCTCCCGGAGCTGCTCAGCGACGGTGTCGGGGAGCCGGTCCCATTGGGCCTGGTACTGGTAGCGCTGGATGATCTCGGTGGCGTTGCGCAGCTGCTCGGCGAGCTGTTGCAGGATTGCGGTGTGCTGCTCGGGGGCGGTTGCGGTGTGTGTGGCCTGCAGCAGCGCATCCAGAGCGATGGGCAGCGGCCCGTCCTCCGTGGGAAGGCCGTAGAGCTGGGCGTGCAGGGCTTGGGCGAAGACCGTCACGGGGCCGCCGCGGGAGCCGTGGTCGTACTTGGCTGCCGCCTGTCGGCGGACGCTGAAGCTGACGGTCACATCACGGGGAGCGGCGCCGGGGCGGATCTGGTCGGCAAGCGCGCAGGCAAGGTCATGCGCGCTCGGGGTGTCGGATGACGTGGCAAGACTCCAAGAGGGATAGCGGTCAACGGCTGGAGTGCGAAGCTGTGTACCGCCGCGCGCCCTTGACCGCGGCTCGACGATCGTTCACACCCCGACCCCACCCGCGTGGGGGTCAACGGGTGTGACGGCGGGTCGAAGGCGTGGCCGGTGTGCGGATGGCGGCAGATGACGGGCGGCGGGGAGCGGGAGGGATGTCGGCCGACGTGGGGATGCCGAGGTCGACGCGGACACCCAGACCGTGGGTGTAGGCGTGGGTTTCGGCAGCTGTCACGGCGCCGAGCAGGCCGCGCTCGTCCAGCCCGTCCGGCGGGCGATAGGAAGAGCCGTTCACCACCGGGGTGAAGCCGTGCTGCTCCAGGAGGGAACGGGCGGCGGCGGTCCTGGCCGTCACCGCCACGGTGCCGGCACTGAAGTGGAAGCGGATCTCCGGATCGGCGACGGGACTGTCGGGGCTCCAGCGGGTCGTCCAGCAGAGATCGACCAGGTCGTGGGTGTGGGCCAGGAGCCCGTACATCGCGATCCCGGCGCGCTCGTGCGCGTCCTGGGTAGTGCCCGGTGGGAGCAGGTAGAGCGTTCGGCCGAGGTGCTCCAGGGCGAGGAACCCGGCCTCGGTCAGCAGCCGGTCGGCATCGCGGATGCGGCGGTTGATGACGACGAAGGTGTGCCCGTCGTCGGTGGACCCGATGAACACATCGGGGATGTCCAGAAGAGACACGGTGGTCCAAGGGGTGGGGGTAACGGGATCTGGTGGTTGCTTCAGCGGGTCTGGCGAGCCTTTACGGAGTGGTTCGCGCCTGCTGGGCGGACTGGTCGCGGCGATGACGGCGTCCAGCGCTGCGGCGGTCGTCCTGTCAGGTGCAGGCGCGATTCGCTCATGCTGCCGGTCCGAAGTCGGACTGCGTCGGTGCGTGCTTGGCGATAGCCCGGGCGGTGATCGCCTTGGACGCGCGGTCGGACGCCGCGGACAGTTCTGCCGCGCCGGGCTCCTGGTACCACGGGCGCAGGTCGAGCATGGCGGCGCGCATACCGGTGGCGAAGCAGAGGGCCGTGCCCTTGGGCAGGGCGCGGATCTCGTCGGCGGGCAGGATCCGCTGCTGTCGCATCGATACTGAGGTCGACTTGCCGGACTCGGAGTGCGAGGTCGAGGTGGTCTCGACGTCGTGGTCGCCGATCAGGCGGGACAGCTTGTCCGCGAAGTCGGGGTCGTCGATACCTGAGCCGATGACCTTGACGGTCGAGGCGGACCACATGGCGTCCATGCCGGCGTCCCCCCAGACTTTCTGGCCCTGGCGGTAGGACTGCAGGATTGTGATCGGGATGATGCCGCGCGACCCGAGGTGGGAGTACAGGTCCGGCAGGTCGCTGATCTTGCAGACGTTGGCGGCCTCGTCGAGGATCGCGAGCATGGGCGGGTCGAGGCGTCCGCCGGCGCGTTCGGCTTGGGCGGTCGCGGCCCGCATCACCGAATCCGTGCATGCCGCGATCAGCGCAGAGGCTCCGCCTCCGCCGTCCTTGCTGAGCAGGAAGAGGGTGTCGCTGGAGGTGACGAACTCGGGCGGCCTGAACTCCGGGACGTTCTTCTGCGGGGTGACCCAGGCGGCGATCTCGCTGTTGAGCAGAGCGGAGGCGTACTGGCGGGCGGTCTCGTAGATGCCGTCCCGGGTTTCCGGCGGTCCTTCCACGGTGCCCTTGAGTTGGGCGGCGACGGCGGTGAATCCGTGGTCGCGGAGGATGTCGAGCGGGGTGCGGTCGGCGGGGAAGGCCAGCCACTGCATGACGTCGGTGATCGGCCGCTCGTCCAGGGCCGCGGCGAGGAAGAGCTGGGCGAGGATGTTGGATCCGGCCTTGGACCAGAAGTCGCCCTGCTGGCTGGCGTCCACGGAGGCGGCGAGGAAGTGGCCGGCCAGCCGCCCGGCGCCGTCGAGGGTTTTGGCGTCCGCCAAGGGGTTCCACCACATCTCGCGTGCTGCGTGCGCGATCTGCTGCGGGTCCATCGCCCACACCTGCCCGACGCGCGCGCGGGCGTCGTAGGTGGCGGTGAACGCATCGCCGGCGGCCTTGTTCGAGGTCAGCAGGACCGGGCCGGGCGCGGCGAGGATGGAGGGGATCGCGAGCGAGGTGGTCTTGCCCGAGCGGGGCGCCATGATGGCGACGGCCACGTCCTCGTAGCCCATGCGGATCTCGTGCTTGGTGCCCTGCAGGTTGCCGAGGAGGATGCCGGTGTCCCGGGCCTCGATGTGCTTGGCGTCCTTCAGGCTCGGGCGCAGGGAGCGGGCCTTGTCGGTGATCGCCTTGGCCATCAGCGGTTCGATGTCCCGGGCCTTGGCCATGCCGGTGATCTTCTTCTTCCGGCCGCCGCTGCGGTTCTTGTGCCGGGCCCACAAAATGCCCGCCGCTGTCCCGAGGGCCAGGAGCAGGAGAACAGGCACGATGCGTGCCCCGATCAGCAGGGGCGTTTCTCCCGCGTGGGGCCAGAGGCGCTCGGGGTGGAGCAGGGCGTTGGTCGGTTGGTACGGCGCCCAGCCGGCTCCGGTGAGGGAGGCGGTGATGTTGCCGGACAGCCAGGCGAGGTGGGACAGGGGGACGACGACGGCTGCGGCGCCGACTAGGAGGCGCAGGACGATGTCGTATCCGCCGGTGGAACTGTTGGAGGAGGTGGGGGGCAAAGAGTTACGTGCCTTCCGGGCGGGGGCGGGGCATTCAGCGGCTGCGGCTCTTCCTGGCCGGCGGCTGGCGCGGCGAGCTTGGAGTCGTCGGCGGAAGGGTGCGGCGGGCCGCGAGGGCGTGGACGCGTTCTTCCAGGGCGGCGGCGACGTGCACGGCGAGGACGTCCGTTGTCCGGAGGGTGACGACGTCCGGGTCGCGGGTCGGAAGACTGCGCAAGCTGCCGGTACGCGCTACGGGGTGGGGATCGGTGAGCGCGGTGGTGAACGCGGCGACCAGCCGTTCAGGGGTGTGTTCGCCGAAGCGGGCCTGCCACACCGGCTTTCGGTCCGGGCCGAGGGTGGCAGTGACGAACCAGGCTCCCGGCTCCTGCGCGTTGCCCAGGCGCTGCACGTAGGCCGTTCCGTCGGGCGACACGAGGCCGTCAGCCCCGATAGTGGGGGGCTGCCACGCGCTCTGCCGGAGCGGTTCGTACGGATCCGAGGGTGTGCTCGCTCCAGGGGCGGGGTCGGTGAGGGCGTCGGTGAAGGCGGCGATGAGTTCGACCGGGGTGCGGGCGCCGAAGCTTGCGTACCAGGCGGGCCGGTCCGCCTCCGCCGCATGGTTGAGGGTCCACCACTGTCCGTCGGGGTCGGGTTCCAGGCGCAGGAGTGCCTTCTGGTCCGGGCTGGAGAGCAGGACGCGGGGCATCAGGGGGTCGTTGCCGTGGCTCCAGCCGCAGGCGCGGTGCAGGGGGATGGTGATCCAGGCGGGGTCACCGCTGCCGGCCAGGTGGCGCGGGGTGATGAAGTCGACCTCGACGGTCTCAGGGGTCGGGGGCATGCTCACTTCCGTGCCGCAGATCGCCGGTCGGGTGCGGTGGCCGGGGCCGGTGTCGGTGTGGGGGCCAGGGGTGAAGGGGCTTTGCGGGCGGCCGTGTTGATCTCGCGGAGCGCTTTGCCGTGGGTGGCCCAGTCATCGAGATAGCTCCACGATTCGGCGTGATGTTCGGCGAGGGCGTCGTCGAAGTCGGCGGTGCCGGGCTTGGCGGTGGCGGGGAGGGCGTCGCGGGTGACCAGCCATTGCTCGTGCAGTTCGTCGAGCCGGTCGAGGGCGTCGCGCAGGACGCCCAGCTGGTAGACCCAGCGGCTCTGCACGGCGTTCTCAGGCAGCTGGGCCAGTTGTGTTTCGGCCGTGGTGAGCAGGTGACGGGCGCCGTATCGGAGCGGTTCGAACGCCTCGGCGGTGTCGGCGTCGCGCTGGCTCGCGCGCCTTCCGTAGGCGTGGTCGTCGTAGGGCCATCCGTCGAGGTCGGTGTGCTCGTCGGAGTAGGCGTCCCAGGCGTCGAGGATCTTCTTGCTGTCGCTCACGTAGGCGTCGAGGTGGCGGAGGAAGGCGCGGTGTGCGCGGTGATCGGCGGAGATGGAAAAGGTCCTGTCGGTTCAGCGGCGGGCGGCCGGCTGGGTGGTGTGGGTGTGCGCCGGGTTCGGTGCGGGTTTCGTCTGCTGCCTGCGGGCGGAGCGTGCCCGGGCGCGGAGCGATTCGATGCGGGCGGTGTGGGCGTCGACCACCTGCTGCGGGCGCGGGCTGGGCTCCTGCCCGGCGCTGTAGTGGCCGGTGCGGTCGTACATGCCGCGCTGGAGGGGGCTGCGGTCGGCCAGCGCGGTGAAAAACGATCCGACGAGGTGGGCAGGGACGTCCTCGTCGAAGTACGCGTGCCAGATACGCGGGCCGGGGAACTGCCCGTCGCCGGGCTCGCAGGTCTCAACGTGCCAGGACGACCGGCCACTGAATTCGCTCAACGGGCGCAGTTCGATGCGGCACATGGAGTCCGGCGAGCGCGCGGTGCCGTCCGAGTCGCGGTGCCAGCCCGCCGAGGTCACCGGCTGCCACGGGTCTGGCTGTTGTGGCGGCGGGGCGATGAGGGCGTCGGTGAAGCCGGCGAGGACCTCGGCAGGCACGAATTCACCGAATTCGGCGTACCAGCCGGGCTCGGTGTCGGTGGGCTCGGCCCGCAGCCGCCACCACGCGGAGGTGGCGGACTGCGGGTCGAACTGGAGGTGGTGGCGAAGGTCGGGACTGCGCATGACGATCTCGGCACTCAAAGGGTCGGAGACGGCGCTCCATCCGGCGGCGGCCAGGCCGTGGGTGACGTGGCGGGCATCCCCGGGGCCGGCGAGGGGGCGGGGGCTGGTGTCGAAGGGGATCCGCCAGGCGTGCTTGTTGGCGAAGGCGGCGAGCTGCCGTTCGCTCAGCGGCACCGACCGCACCCCGGCTCACTCGAGGCGGCGCTGACGATCACCTTGCGCAGCTCGTCCAGGACGTAGTGGAGCATGTACTGGTCGGTCTGCACCCACGCTGCGGCACGCAGCTCGGTGACCAGATCGCTGATCTTCTCGGTGCGCGGGGTGTTCGGGTGGCTCTGTACGGCGCGGGCGAGGGCGCGCAGTGTGTCGCCGAGCTGGATGGGCAGGCCGGTGTATTCGTCGAGGAGGGGTTCGACGAGGGCGAGCGCCTCCTGGGGGTCGGGGTTCTCGCGCAGGTATTCGGTGAGACGGCAGAGGGTGTCGGTCGCGGCGCGGATGGTGTCCGGGGTGAGTGCGGGCATGGGACTCCTCGGGGTGGTGGGTGTCGTGGTCAGCGGCGGGTTCGTGCGCCGCCGGCGGCGGCGTGGGCGCGGGCGGTGGTGCGCGGTCTGGTGCTTCGGGCGCTGTTGCGGGCCCAGGTGGCGGCTCGGGCGGCCGTGATGCGGGCCTGCTGCCAGGCGCTGAGTTGGGAGGGCTTGACGGAGACCGACCATGTGCGGATCTGCGCGCTGTGCGGTACGCGTCCGCGCGGGCGCATCACGGGGTCGGGGCTGGCGAGTTCGGTGGAGAAGGCTTGCACGAGGTGCATCGGCGTGTTCGGGGTGAAGTTGGCCGTCCAGCCGTTGCCCTGTTTGTCCTGCGCTCCGCTCCACCACATCGCTGCCCCGTCGGGGCTTTGGCGGTACTGCATCCAAGCGGTGCCGTCGGGGCTGGTCGCGGTGTAGTGCTCGCCCTCGAAGCGCGTGTGCCAGTTCTGTTCCTGCAGCGGGGCCCAGACGTTGGGGGCGTGCGCGGAGCGGGGGCGGGTGAGGGCGTCGGTCAGGCCGGCGACTATCTCCACCGGGGTCTGCCGGCCCAGGTGAGCCGACCACTCGCCGTTCGCCCCGTCTGCCCGGCCGTGGATGGTCCAGCCGCCGGGAAGGACGTAGGGGTCGTAGGCGACGCGGACGGTGCGGTCCGGGCTCTCCATGTGCAGGGGGCCGCCGGTCTTGGACTTGTCCCGCCAGCCCGAGGCGCGCAGGAACTCCGAGACGTGCCGGACGTCGCCGCCGCCGGCCAGGGCACGGGGCTGGACGAGGTAGTGCTGCTCGGCCTGCTCGCCGGGCCCCCAGCCCTGCCACTGCTTCTTCTTCACCGGCGCCGCCGGACGACGAGCGGTGCGGGTACTGGGGGCTTCGCCGCGGTGGTGGCGGGCTGGGTGCTGACGTGCTGCAGGGTGTCCTTGTGTTCGTCCAGGTCGAGGGTGATGTCGTGCAGTTCGTTTGAGGCACGGCCCAGAGCGAGCCACACCTCTGCGGGGAGCGCGCCTCGCTCTGCCTGGTCCTTGGCGAACATGCTTCCGGTGGCGACGAGGTGGGTGACGCCGCCGAGGACTCCGCTGTCCGGGTCGAGTACGCGGGCGATGACTTGCGCGGCCTGGGGCGGAGGAAGCTGGGAGAGGTGGTCGGCGAGCTGGCCGAGCTGGCGGGTGATCTCGTCGGCGAGTCTCAACGGGTAGGGGGCGGGGTGGGGCATGCTCCTCCGGGGCGGTGGACGGTCAGTGGTGGTGGCGCTGCCCGACGCGCTGTGCCTCGGTGAGGGCGGCCTCCGGGCGGGCGCCGGCCAGCGGGGAGGTGTGGTCGGGGCCGCTCGGTATGCAGGCGCGTAGATAGCGGCGGAAGAGGGCTGTGGCGAGCCGGGGCTTGAGCCGGTTGCTGATCGGTGGGGGTGTGCGGGGTGCTACGGGTTTCTCCGGGAGTCGGGCTGTGTGCTGGGCGGCCCCGGCGAGCTGCCGGGGCCGCCCGGGCGTCTTACGGGGTACGGCGGGCCGGATCGGAGTGCGACGGGGAGCCGTCCGGTGCCGGTTGCTGCGCGGCGGGACGGGCCGCTGGGGTGCGGAGGCCGTGCATGGCCTGCCGGTAGGTGGCTTCGTCGAAGACGTCGAGCGTGCTGTTGACGTCGTGACCGGTCAGGAGCAGGCGGGGATGCCGAGGTCGGCCTCCGCCTGGTTCATCGAGTCCTGGCGGTTGGCGTACGGGTGCCGGCCGGGGCCGACGGCATGTATGCCGGGGCGGAGGCGGGCGCGGTCCGTCCGGCGGGGTGCTGGAGGGCGGTGCCGATGCCGAGTGCGTCGAGCTGCGGGCCGATCGCGCGCAGGGCGCGGGCCTGGGCGTGGGTGTCGTCGCCCTCCAGGCGGTAGATGCCGCTGTGTGGGTCCTGGACGAAGCCGTGGGCGATGAGGATCGTGCCAGCCCGGTCGTCGGCGGGGGCGGTGGCGACGCTGCCGTCCGGCTGCCAGGTCAGGACGATCCGGTCCGGCTGGGAGGGCTGGATGCCGCCGAGGGCGTTGTGCCGGACCTGTGCGAGCGCACGGTCGTAGCGGGCGAGCAGATCGCCGGCGACCTGCTCGGCGCTCAGGAAGGGGTCATCCGCCAGGGCGATGCCGTTGGGCTCGGGGACAGCGCGGTACGCCTCGTCGGGCAGAGCGCGCGGGGCGACGGCGGCGAGAAGGAAACCGTCGCGTCCGTCGTGCCGGTCCAGGAGGGCGAGCTGGGCGCCGTCGGGGCGGCTGAGGACGGCTGCCTGCGTCAGCGGGTGCTCGGCGAGGGAGGCGGCGACCAGGTCCAGGTCCCAGATCCGGTCGGCGAGTTCGGCGAGGTCATCCTTGGCCCCGGCTGGCAGGTGGGTGCTGGTCCAGGTGTCGGGGAGTTCACCGGCGAGGACGTCGGCGTACGAGGCGAGGCGCTCGGAGGTGTCGTGGTCGTGCATGGTGTCCTTGGGCAGTTGCGGGGGCTCAGCGGCGAAGGCGGGCGGCACCGACGGGTGGCGGTGCAGGGGCCAGCAGTGCGCGCGGCGGGGGTGGGCAGGCGCACACGGCGGAGCGTTCGGGCTCGTGGTCGGGAACCTGCTCGGCGCAGGCGCGGCGGCCGGGGTGAGGGGCGTGCCGGTCGGCCAGCCGTTCGCGGGTGTGCGCGAGGTCGGAGTGGATGACGCGGACGTATTCGTCGGCGAGGTAGCGCAGGCGCCGGCGGTGTGCGGATCGCTAGCGTCGCCGAGTCCGTCGAAGAAGTCCGCCAGGGCGCCGAGGGTCTCTTCCAACCCGGCGAGGATGCCGTCGTAGGGCGCGGTGAGTTCGGTGAGGATGCCGGCTGCCTCGGCGGTGTCGGTGGCTTCGCGCAGACGCTCGGCGAGGTGGGAGACCGAAGCACCGAGCGCGGGATAGCGGGCCGGCCGGGCCTCGGTGTCGAAAGCTGCGTCGCAGTCGACGTGGTAGCCGGCAGCTCGCAAGCGCCCTACGGCATCGGTGGCGAGACGGGACTCGTCGCCCTGGGTGAGGCCGGCGGGTGCGCGGTGGTAGGTCTCGTGGAGGCGGACGACGGCGATGAAACCCGTGCGCTGGAGAATGCTGTGCGCCTCCAAGTCGCCGCCGCGCGCGAGGAGTTCGTCGGAGTGCGGGTCACGGCGGATGTCCAGGAAGCGGTCGGTGGTGCGGGGCAAGGAGACGTTTCTCCTACAAAGTCCGGTGGGCGGTGTGCCGGGCCACGGGCGGTGCGGCGGTGATCCGGGGCTGGAGCAGGTGGGCCGCAGTGGTGTCCAGGTCCTGCTGGATGGCGTGGAGGCGGCGGGCGATCAGCTCCAGGTGGTGCGCCGTGCCGGTGCCGGCGGCTCCTGGTAGGCGGGCGATGCGGTGAGCAGTGTGCTCGACCAGTCCGCGGACCGCTGCCAGCGGGCCGGCCTGCTCGTCGGCGAGCTGCGCAAGGACGCTCGCGAGCTGGGCTGATGCCGTGGGTGCCGTGCGGACAGCGGGCCGCACTGTGGGAGCGGTGCGCGCGGGGTTCAGGTTCAGGTCCTGTTCGATGCGGCGCGCCTCGTCCGCAAGGCGCCGCAGGATGTCTGCGGGCGGGGTGCGCCACGTGCCGTCGAGGTGGATCAGGTTGGCGATCAGGTCCAGGCGTCCGGGCTGTGCTTGGACGGCGATCCACCGCCAGCCGTGCTCCGCGGCGCCGGGTATCTCGATACCGGCGGCTCGCGCGAACCGGTGAGCGGTTTCGGCCCACTCGGGACCGGTCAGCTCCCGGTCGTCGGGGTGGAGGCGGATGTCGAGATGGAGGATCGCCCGCCGGTCGTCGTCCGCACTGGCAGCGAACGGATGCTCCAGGTAGGGATCTTCGAGGTGCTCGGCCCACTGAACGGATGTCCAGGTTCTCTGCTCGTCGTTGGGGGTGTAGTAGTCCAGGCCCGGCCAGTGGGCGACGATGGTGTACTCCGTCAGGCCCTCGTTCGCAGAGAGGGACCGCCCGAGTGCCTCGGCGAGCGGGTCGCGCGGCGAGTGTGTCCGCGCGTGCAGGCGGGGAATCACGACGGCACCCCGCCCGATGTGCGGGTGGGCGGCCGGTGCTGATGAAGGTCGCGGGCTGCGTGGAGCAGGGAGCGCTCGCGGACCAGGTCGGCGTGCACCGAGGTGTCCCCCGGCGGGAGACAGTCGATCGCCCGGTCGATGGCGCCCAGCCCTTCGTCGTACCGGCCCAGCCGGCGCAGGGCACCCGCCACACGGAATGCACAGCCGCGGCGGTGCGTATAGAAGATCATCGGCCGGCCCGGATGTCCGCGATGTGTACGAGCTGGCCCAGGGCGGTGGTGGTGTACCAGCCGCAGTCGATCAGCTCGTCGCGGTCGGCGAACCGCGCAAGGAGGGCATCCTCCATGGCCCGTAGGTAGATCAGGCAGTCCGGGCAGCGGCGCGAGAGGTGCACGAGGTAGCGGGGGTGGGCGGTGACGTAGGACTGGGCGCCGCCGGTCGCATCACGCAGCCGCCAGCCGTCCTCGTCGGTCGGGGTGTGCCAGGACGGGGCCACGACGCGCATCGCATCGCCCCACAGTTCTCCGCCGGCCATCCCCTTCAGGACGACGACGGTGTCACCGGCCTGGAAGTGGGCGTGGGTGATGTCCCGATTGGGGGTGAGCGGGTCGGGCGTCGGTGCGAACGCCGAGGTGGGGGGCTGGGACATGAGTTCCTTCCACGCGAGTGCTGGCGGGGTGGGAGCATCAATAGTCCGGAGGAACGCCGGTTTGGCTAACCGGCGTTTCCCGGCTATGTTGCCCCGCCGTCAGCGGAACGGATTCTCCGTCCCGCGGTCCGCTTCACTGGCCGCGTCGAGGAGTTCGAGCAGGTCAGTGCCCTCGGCGTCGCGGTGAGGTCGGCCTGGGGCGCGGTACTGGCCTTTCGGCCAGCCCGTTTCCCCAGGCCGCCTCCCGAACCGGACGTGCCCGTTACCGAGCATCCGGCTCTCCACTGTTTCGTGGCGTCAGGCGAGTTGACGCGCCGCGTACTCGGCCCACGGGGTGGGGATTCTCTCGCCGCGGAACCGGTAGCGAGTGACTTCCCTGGATGCGGCCAGGTAGAGCCGCACGTTCTCCGTGGGGTCTGCCCACAGCCATCGGTCGACTTGATACCGACGGCGCAGTTGCTTCCTGTTGGCGCGGCGGTGCTTCTTCCGTAGCCACCTTCCGACCAGCCACCACACGTAGTGGCTGAGGTAGTGGAAGGTGTGCGACGAGACGCCGTGCTGGAAGTACGCAGTCCATCCCCGCAGTACCTGATTGATCCGGCGCAGCAGGGTGCCGAGCGTGACGTTCGTGGTCTGCTTCGCGATCGCCTTCACCTTGTGCTTGACCGACGTCAGCGCCTTGTCAGACGGCCAGGTGTAGACGTACCGCTTGCCGCTTCCCTTCTGCCGCTGCCGCTGGATGCGGAAGCCCAGGAAGGTGAAGCCCTCATCGAGATGGACGACGCTCGTCTTCTCCTCCGACAGGCGTAGACCCATCGGGCAGAGCACTTCTGCGACCTTCTCCCGGATCGCTTCAGCGTGCGCTTTCGTCCCGGCGACCATCACCACGAAGTCGTCGGCTTATGCCGTGCACCGGGTTATGCCGACTGCGACGGCGACAGCATGACGGACCTGGGGGCTGGTTCCGAAAGCTTCAGCATAACCAGCGGCCTCCGCCCGAGGTGGCCCATATCCCTGTCTGTACAGGCGAGTTGCCTGCAGACAGGAGAAGATCATGGATGCGATCGGAGGGCGGCGCCGAGGCCCGGTGCCGTTGGTGGTGACGGGGCCGTTGGCGCCGTACGAGTCGCTGGTGTGTGCGGAGTTGGCGTCCCGTGGGTACGCGGCGTCGTCGGTGAAGGACGCCGTACGCATGATGCGGCGTTTGAGCCTGTGGATGTGTCGGCGTGAGCTCGTCGCGGCCGCGCTGACACCGGCCAGGGTGGAAGAGTTCCTGGCCTTCCGGCGCGCGGTGTGCTCGTCGGAACAGGTGGCTCGGCGGTCTCTGGGAGCGGTGATCAAGGTGCTGCGGCATGCCGGTGTGGTTCCGGTTCCGGCTGAGGTCGGTGGCGACGCGGTGCAGGAAATACTGGCGGACTACGCCTCCTACCTGCGCGGCGAGCGAGGCTTGGCGACCGAGTCGGTCCGCTGCTACTGCGTGCAGGCCCGCAAGTTCCTTGCTGCGCTGCAGACTCCGCTGGACGAATCGCTGGCTCGGCTGGATGCCGCGCAGGTGACCATGTTCATGGTGCGCCACACCGCGGACGCTGACAGCGTGTGGTCGGCGAAGGCCCTGGTGACCGCGGTCCGTTCGCTGCTGCGTTACCTGCACGTGGACGGCCGGATCCCGGTGGCGCTGACCGGGTCGGTGCCCGCGGTCGCGGGCTGGCGGCTCGATTCCCTGCCCCGCGGACTGGAAACGCGGCAGGTGTCCGCGCTGCTGACCGCATCGGATCCGGACTCCTCGGCGGGACGCCGGGACAGGGCCGTGCTGACGGTGCTCGCCCGTCTCGGACTGCGCGGCGCGGAAGCCGCCGCGCTCCAGCTGAGCGACATCGACTGGCACGCCGGAGAGATCGCCGTGCGCGGCAAGGGCTCCCGCGTCGAGCGGCTGCCGCTGACTGCCGAGGTCGGCGAGGCACTCTCGGACTACCTGATGACCGGCCGTCCCCGGTGTTCGGCCACGGCCGTGTTCCTCACCGCCAGGGCTCCCTATCAGGCGCTGACCGGACACTGCATCCGAGCGATCATGGGGCGGGCCTGCGAGAAGGCCGGACTGCCACGGCTCGGAGCCCACCGGCTCCGCCACACGCTGGCCACCACCATCCTGCGGGCCGGAGCGCCGCTGTCCGAGGTCGGCCAAGTACTCCGTCACCGCAGCCAGTTGAGCACCACCATCTACGCGAAAGTCGACCACGAAGCCCTGCGGACCCTGGCCCAGCCGTGGCCACAAGGCGGTGCACGATGACCACGATTCGACAGCACGCCCAGGAGTACCTGGCCATGCGCCGACGGCTGGGGTTCAAGCTGACCACCTTCGGCGAGAAGCTGATGAGCTTCATCGACTACCTGGAGGACACGGGCGACACCGTCCTGACCACCCGGGCCGCGCTCGCCTGGGCAACCAATACGCCTCGCAGCACCGATGAAGTGCACTGGAGTCGGCGGCTGATGGTCGTGCGGATCTTCGCCCGACACCTCAAGACCCTGGAGCCGGCCACCGAGATCCCGCCCGATGACGCCCTGCCGCACCACTACCGGCGCATCACCCCGCACCTGTTCACCCCCGACGAGCTGAACCGCCTGCTCGCGGCGACGAGCACCCTCAATCCGGCCTTCCGGGCCCGGACCTGGCACACCTTCCTCGGCCTGCTGGCCGTGAGCGGCCTGCGCACGTCCGAAGCCTGCGGCCTGGACCGCACCGACGTCGACCTCGCTGATGGTGTTCTCACCGTGAGGGAGACGAAGTTCGGCAAGTCGAGGCAGGTCCCGGTGCATGCCACCACCGTCACGACCCTGCGGAGGTATGCCCGCGAACGCGATCTCCAGCGGCCCGCCCCGAGCACAGCGGCTTTCCTGGTCTCCACCCGCGGCACCCGCCTCGACTCCCACAACCTCCCGCGCGCCTTCGTCCAGCTGCTGGCTACGGCGGGCATCACCGCAGGCCAGAGCCGCCGCAGGCCCCGCTTGCACGACCTACGCCATACATTCGCGACCACGACCTTGCTTCAGTGGTACGCGAGTGGCGAAGACGTGCAGGCCAAGCTTCCGTTGCTGACCACCTACCTCGGTCACTCCGACCCGAAGTCCACCTACTGGTATCTCTCCGGCTCGCCGGAACTGCTGTCCCTGGCCGCGGCCCGCCTGGAGCACAGCTTCGGGGGCCGGCCATGAGCGACTTCGCGCCCCTGCTGCAGGGCTTCTTCACCGACAAACTGATGCTCCAGCTCCAGGCCAGCCCGCACACCGTCGCCGCCTACCGCGACACCTTCACCCTCCTGCTCGACTTCGCCGAGCAGCGCACCGGCCGCCGGCCGAGCCGCTTGAGCATCACCGACCTGGACGCACCGACGATCGGTGCGTTCCTCCAGCACCTCGAAACCGTTCGCGGCAACACCGCGGCGACCCGCAACGTCCGCCTCGCCGCGATCCGTTCGTTCTTCCGCTACGCGTCCCTGCGGGCCCCCGAGCACGCAGCAGTGATCCAGCGGGTGCTGGCGATCCCGCCGAAACGCTTCGACCGGGCCATCGTCAACTACCTGACCACCGCGGAGACCGATGCCCTGGTCGCTACACCGGACCGCACCACCTGGACCGGACGGCGCGATCACGCCCTGCTCCTGACCGGAGTCCACACCGGACTGCGCGTCAGCGAACTGACCCGGCTCACCCTCCAAGACGTCCATCTGGGCACCGGCCCCCACCTGCGCTGCCACGGCAAGGGACGCAAGGACCGGTGCACCCCGCTGACCAGCGACACCGCCAAAGTGCTCAAGACCTGGCTGAAGGAACGAGGCGGCGAGCAAGGCGATCCGCTGTTTCCGACCCGCCGCGGCACCCCGCTCAGCCGGGACGCCGTCGAGCACCTTGTCGCCAAGCACGCACGGGCCGCCGCAGCCACCTGCCCGTCCCTGGCCAGCAAACACGTCACCCCGCACACCCTGCGACACAGCGCCGCAATGGCACTCCTACATGCGGGAGTTGACGTCTCCGTGATCGCCCTCTGGCTCGGCCACGAATCAACTGAAACCACGCAAATTTACCTGCACGCCGACATGAGCATCAAGGAACGCGCGCTCGCGCGCACCGCTCCCTCCGGCAGCCCACCGGGACGCTACACCGCACCGGACACTCTGCTGTCGTTCCTCCAGACTCTCTGAGCAGGAGGGCACGGGTTATGCCGACCACTTCAAGCTGGGCGCGGAGCTCATTACGCCCCCGACCGTCGCAGTCGGCATAACCCGGTGCAAGGCATAAGCCGACCTATGCCGAGTTCGGCATAGGTCGGCGTACCGCACAAGGCGATACGTCGCTCCTCCGCGACGACGGTGCCGGGTCCGCGCGGTGCTGTTGCTCCCGGCCGCCTGCCACTGCTCGGCGAAGAACTCGTCGAGCACGGACAAGGCGATGTTGGCCAACAGAGGCGAGAGAATGCCGCCCTGCGGGGTGCCGGTGTCGGTGCGCCTGACCATCTGGCCCTCGGAGAGGATGCCAGCCTTCAGGAACGCCTTGACCAGCCCCAGGACGCGCTTGTCTCCGACGCGGTCTCGAACCCGGCCCATGAGGGCCGTGTGGTCGATCTCGTCGAAGCACGCCGTGATGTCCGCCTCCAGGACCCAGTGATAGAGGCTGGTTCCGTAGTGGTGGATCTCGGCGATGGCGTCCTGAGCACGCCGGTTCGGGCGGAAGCCGTAGGAGCACGGCTTGAAGTCCGCCTCGAAGATCGGCTCCAAGACCAGCTTGAGAGCCGCCTGCACCACCCGGTCCCGCACCGTCGGAATCCCCAGCCGGCGCAGTTTGCCACCGGCCTTCGGGATCATCCGCTCACGTACGGGCATCGGGCGGAACGCCCCGATTTTCAGGTCGGCCCGCAGCACGCCCAGGAACTCCTCAAGGCCGTACCGAACTTCGACACCGGTGGCGGTAAGACCGTCCACCCCTGCCGATCGGGCTCCCCTGTTGCTCCGCACCCGGCTCCATGCGATCAGCAGGAACGCCGAGTCACAGACGAGGTTGAACAGATCATCGAACCTTCGCGACGGATCATCCGTCGCCCAACGATGCAGCTTGGCCTGGATCTCCAGTACCCGGCGTTCGGCCTTCATCAAGGCCCACTCCAGCTCGTCGGTATTCACCCACGACCTCCTGGCATTCCAGCACCTGCACTGCGAAACAGCTGCCGCCCTTCGCCATGTGGACGGCTTTCCCGTCCTCGGACTACTACGGCGGCTCCGTCCCACTGCGCGACTCCCGGTCGACGACGGACCTGGCCGCTCCCGCACTGGAAGTGCGGGCAGACGGCAGGCCGCGCAGCGGTTCCCACGTTCACCACAAACCGATCGGCGGGGGTGGTGCCCAGCTCTTCCCCGGCAGCATGGTCACGCCTACGCCGCAGACCTTCGGCGTGACTCCCGACGGCAGCGATCAAAACCGTCGCCGGGCGCGCTTCGTCAACCAGATACTCAGCGCCTACTGCAATCCAGCCCATATCCACCAGATTTGAGCTGGCGGTGGAGTTACGGGGGTTCAACCACTGGTTCACTCGCGTTACACCTCTCCGCCTTGCTTGCCGTACCCGGGCCGTCTGGTAGTTCCGGCCCGTCACGGCGTTGTCAGGGCTGCTTTCCGCCCTCCCCGGCGTCTCCCGGCTCAGGCTGCCCTCAGCTTCGCCACCCACGCTGCGACGGGGCGGCGGTGGAGTCCTTCCACCTCCACTCGGTTATGTGGCGCCTCGTGGCGCACCTGGTCGATCCACCATCCGGCACGGGTGATGGCGCGGGCCTTCTCCTCCAGCTCCGCCCAGTCCGCCTCGTCCCACGTGCCCTCGACGACGAGCGCGGTGTGCGCGGCCCTCATCAGCTGGTGGCGGGAGCGCTCACCCCAGTCCAGGGCCTTGGCCGGGCCCTCCAACTGCGGCATGTCGAACTGCTGCGCCCACGCGAGGGCTGCCTGGTGCTCCTCGGTCCGCTTGGCCGCGAGCCACTCTTCCTTGGATCCGGTGTCGGCGTCGCGCGCCGCCTTCCAGCAGTCGGTGCAGTCCTTCGACGCGAGCCAGCGGGCGAAGCCGGCCCGCTTGTCGGCAGGGCGGTTGGACAGGTCATGATCCACGCGGTGGGAGCAGGCGTGCTCCACGGTCCAGTGCGTACGCACGGCCATAATTCGATCTCCTCAAAGGGGTTGCAAGGTGGGGGTTGCGCCCTGATCAGGGCGTCTTGTGCCGGCCACGGAGCAGGCACCGGCGCCAGCCGCACCGCGACTGCCCGCGGAGCCCAGACGTCGGCGCGCGGCGAGAAGGACGGTGAGAGCGAAGGCCGCGCCGGTGCCAGGGAGCGCCGGGTCGGCGAGCGGCTGCTTGGCGAGGTATCCGGCGAGGGCTGTGCGGCGGGCGGGATTCTTGGCCAGGGGCACGGCCACCAGGAGAGATGTGCCTGCAACGAGGCTTCGGGCGTGAAGACTCAGGTAGGTCAGGGTCGCTGCAGATCGGAGCTTGGGCTCCAGGAAACATTTTCACCAACTTGCCTGGATGTCAGTGGGGTTGGCTACTATGGACGTGATCGACGAGATACTTGAAAGGCATGATGCATCGGTGATGATGGCCAACCGCTATAGCGCTCCATCCGAGGAGCGATAGGCGCGCCTGGCCGGCGCTTCCCTATCGCGACGCCCGCTGGGCGGCGACGCTGTGACGTGAATCCAGCGCAGGCTGCACCCTGCCCTGATTCAGGTGACGGCGCTCCGACGGAGTATGGGAGGGCCCTACTTGTCTGCCACCACTTCTGCCTGTGACCACCGCGTGTATCACGTTGTCGTCGTTGCTCTGGTATCCGTCATCGCTGGGCTGGTTGCGGGGATCGGCTCCGCTGTTCTGGGGCAGCCTGCCCTCACCGCCGTGGCTTCTGGTGGTGCCGTCCTTGCCTTCACCTACGGCGCCGGTATGACCGCCGTGTCACACGTGAGTAAGCGTCAGCCGTAGCCGCTGCTTCGGGGCGGCTGGCATGGCCGCCCCTAGGCGGTGGGCGCTCAAGACAGCTCACGATCGTGCAGGTGGGACATGGGCTTAGCGGTGTCGGGCGGTGGTGCTGGCGCGGGGTGGCGGCGTGGGTGGTGTGGTGTCCACGGCCGGTCGTGGACGGGCGCGCAGCACGGGGGCAGGACGGCGACGGTCGCGCCGAGGTCCTCGGCCGCCTCTTCGACTTCGCGCGTGAGGAACTCGATCTGCCGGCTCAGCGCTGCCAGGCGGGCGGCGATCTGGCGGCCCTGCACGGTCTCCAGGGCACTGGCGAACTGGCCGCTGGCCTCCAGGAGTTCCTGCAGGCGGACCATCGGGCCGGCGTCATAGCCACGTTGGACGGCGCTGAGGAGAGCATTGGAGGCGTCGCCGGCACTCTGGCCTTCGACGACATCGCGGATGAGGTCCTGCAGGGACACCTCCGGGACCCGAGCCGGGCGGTTGAACCGGGAGACGTCCGCGCGCAGCACGCCGGGCGGAACCGGAGCGGGCAGCACCTTGCCCGCCTCGTACTCGTGGGCGTAGTGCCCGATCACCTGCCAGCCCGGTACGTCTGGATCGCCGCGCAGCGCAACCACCGTGTCGTCGTCGTCCTCGACCAAATAGGCGAGGGTGATCGGCTGCCCGTCGGCGGCGTACCACGACTCGGTCAGCTCCAGCTCGCCGCGCTGCTGCGCGGCCTGCGCCTTGTCGGTCCACATCTGCTGTTCCTCGTCGGTCAGCGGGGCCTTGTGGTGCTGGCCGTCGCGCTGGTCGGCGAGGTTGCCGGCGATGGGGCCGTGGTCCGCCCAGGCGGCCAGGTGCGGCCACAGGGCCGCGTGCTGTGCGCGCTCGGCCGGGGAGCCCGGGACTGCCGGCCGGTCGAGCGCCCGTTGGATCTCGGCGGCCGAGACGGCCAGGCCGTCCAGGACGGCCCGCCACCCCTCCAGGTGCCGAGCGGGTGGCAGCTCATCGAGCACGAGACGGGCGGCATCGAGGAGCGCCTCGGCGTGCGGGGCGAGATGGGTGGCGTACGCCTGCACCGCGGCCTTGTCGCGGTGGGCTCGTGCGGCTGCCGCGGCGCCCGCGTGGACGGTGCGGCCGTAGCCGTCGCGTGTCATGTCGAGCGCGGCCTCGGTCTCGCGGTCGATGACCGCCATCCGCAACCGGAAGTCGCGTGCCGCGTCGGCCAGTTCGGGAGCGGTCGGAAAGGGGCCGTCGGGGGTTGGCCTGCTCGCGGGTGTCATCGGGATCGCCCGCCGGTCGCGGCCGTCAGGTGGACGGTCGGAGCGTAGGTGGGCTTCGGCGGGATCGGCCGGGCCGCCGGGGAGGTGGTGGGTGGTGCGGAGCGCTGCGTCGTTCGGCCGGCGGCGGCCTGGGCGAGACGGCTGCGGCGCTCCTGGAGTCCGTGGGGCCGGGCGGGGCGTGGCGGGCCGGCCGAGAGGGACGGGTCGAGGCGGATGTCGGCTTGCACGGTGTAGCCGTGGCGGCGCAGGTCGTGGACGGCCTGGCGGGTGCGGCGTACTCCGTCGCGCTCGGGCTCGCTGAGCCGGTACAGGCCGGGTTCTCCAGGAACGGGCTCGAACTGCTCACGCTCCAGGTACCAGTGGGCGAGGTGCGCGGGGATGGAGGCGGTGAAGGAGGCCACGAAGCCGTGTTCCTCGTGGTCGCCGAAGGCGAAGTGGGTGCCGGGTTGCAAGGGGGCGGGGTTCTCCTCGGGGCGTGGGGCGGAAGGATTCAGGGGCTGCGGTGCGCGGGCCGGCCGGCGGTGGGGTGCGCTGATGCGGGCCTGACGCAAGAACGTTTCGCCGTCGGTGAGCCAGGTCTCGATGGCTGGCCACGCGCGTGCTCGGCGCTCCTGCTCCGGCACAAAGCCGCCGTGGACGATCTCGTCGACCAGGGCCTCGGCATCGATCACGGCGTCGGCCAAACGGGAGAGGGCCGCGACGTCGTCGGGCCACGGGCTGCTGGCGGGACGGCACCGGTCGAGCATCGCCGGAGCGTGGTCGACGACGGTCAGGAAACGGTGCCAGGCGTGGTCGAGGAACAACTCCGTCGCGGCGCCGACGGCGGCGGCGCTCAGCGGGGTGGCGTCGCTGTAGCGGCCGGAGGCGTTCATGGCCTGCCAGGTGTCGTGCTCGCAGCGGATGTCCCCGAGCACGGCGGCGATGGCCGCCGTCTGGCGGGCGTGGACGGCCTGCTCGTAGGCGGGGAGGTACTGGTCGGTGAGGGCCTGGGCAGCCCGCCCGGCAAACGGCGGCAGGACGATGCTGCGCGGGGCGTGGGGATCGCCGTAGCCGCCTTCCAGTCCCTCGGGCGAGAAGGCTCCGACCAGGTAGTCGAGTTGGCGGCCGGGGCGTTCGATGAACAGCAGCGTGGTGCCCTGTGCCACGTCGGTGAGGAGCGCGGCATAGGGGATTCGCTCGCTCTGTACGGCGCGGCCGAGTTCGCCGCTGTCCCAGATCCAGGGGACCAGGTCTTCCTGCCAGGCGGGGTGTGAGTAGATCTCGACCGAGGCGTGCCACTGGCCGGGCAGGAGGCGCGCGAGGTCGTGGGCGGCGTCGCCGATGAACCGGCGGCTGCTCGTGTGCACGCTGGTGCGGTGCCGCTTCGCGCAGGTGACCAGCTCGACCACGGTGGTCTGGGTACCGTCCGCGGGCAGGTGCCAGACGCCGTCGTCGTCCCGCTGGAAGCCGCTCTCCGCGAGGGCGGTGTGCGCCCACGGGTACTGCTCACCCGAGGAGATGGCGACGATCCCGTACTCCCGGCTGTGGGACAGAATGATCCGCGCCTCAGCCATGGACCAGGTCCTCGACGCCGCGCAGGGCGGCGCGCAGGCTGCGGCCGTACGCCCAGGCGTGCTCGCGGGCCGCCGCCTCCAACTGGTCGTATCCGACCTGGGCTGTCATCTGGCCGTTCCACTTGCGGTACCTGTACACGGGGGACGGCAGCAGGATCCCCGGCGCGAGAGCGGTGACGCCGAGGGCCGCGCAGTAGTCCTCGCCCTGGACGAGGCCGCCCATCGGCGCGGCGCGCACGAGGTCAGTGCGGGCGAGGATCGTAGTCGGCCCGATGGGGATGGTGTCCGCCGGCGACTTCCAGTACGTCCACACGTCACCGGCCTCGTGCCGCCCGGGCGGCGTGGGGCAGCGCCACAGGGTGGTCGAGCCGTCGGGGTAGTAGTCCTCGCTCCAGCCCGCGCACCAGCCGACTCCCGACGATTCCAGTGCGTTCAGCCGTAGGGCCATCGCGTCGTCGGTGAACTCGTCATCGTCGTCCGCCCAGTTGGTGTACGGGGTGCGTACGTGGCCGAGGGATAGGTTGCGTGCGCAGGCGGCGCCGACCGGCCGGGGAAGCGCCAGCGTGCGAACGCGGGAGTCTTGGGCGAGCGGGGCCGGCAGGCGGTCGGGCGAAGTACCGTCGAGCGCGATCACGGCCTCCCAGGGCACGGACTGTCGTGTAAGGCTGGCGTGCATGGCGGTCAGGTAGTCGAGCCGGTCCTCGCGCAGGCGGCTGGCGATGACGACGGTGATCAAGGGCTTGGTGTGCGGGGGCAGAGAAGGCTCCGGGAAGAAGACGAGGGGAAACTAGCGGCGGGCGGTGCGGCGCGAGGGGCCGGCCTTCGCAGGGGCTGCGGCAGGAGCGCTCCGAGGCCGCCTGCCGCGCGATGCCCGGACAGTGGGCGGGGAGTCGAGGGAGGACCAGGCCGCCGGGTGGTCGTTGAAGGCGGTGCACGGGTCGATGGACCAGCTCACGATGGGGCCGATGTCCTCGTGCCGGAGGCTGATCACCTCGATGCCCTCCTTGTGCAGGACATAGCCCCATTCCGTGTCCTGCTCGTTGGCGGTCTCGTCGGTGACGGACATGCGTACCGGCGGTGAGCCATCCGGGGTGACCAGGTGGTCGAGGGTTCGGCTGGGCCAGTGCTCGCCGCCGGTCAGCGCGGCCACGAGTGCGGGCGGGGCATCGTCGAGGAGATCGGTGCCGAGTTCGTCCCAGCCGACGGCGACGTCGTCGATGAGGTGCCTGCACATGGCCTCGATGTCGCGTCCGAACTTGTATTGGTAGGCGGCCAGGAGCAGGGGGAGGTGGTGGCTGGGCACGCCGTCGAGCTGGACGTGGATTCCGGTGTACCCCGTGCCGACGGTGGGGCGGGCGATGAAGGAGCGAGTGGACAGGGAGTTCTCCGCAGCAAGCAGGGGGCGGGAAATGCGGCCATCAGGTGGCGCGTGGGTGCGTCTACGCGCGGTCGGACCAGGACGGGACCGGCGGGCCGGAGGCGTCGGTGCGGGCGCAGGTGTAGCCGATCAGGCGGGACGGTGCGGCCTTCGCGGGGACGGTGGCGGCGTCGTTGCACACGAACGTGTACGTGATGGAGGTGCGGGGCACGTCGTGGAGCCACGCCCGGTCCTCCTTACCGGGGTTGATCTGCAGCCCGGAGTGAGCGACGGCGTCGGTCTGGGTGTGCGTGTGGGAGAAGAGGATCAGCGCGCCGCCGTCGGTGGTCTTGAGGGCGTAGGCGTCCGTGTAGCGGTTGTCGGTGCCGGCGAAGACGGTGGTGCCCTGGTCGCCGTAGCGGGTGCCGGTCTTGTCGTGGACCTCGATCTGCCGCTTGCTCGCCGTGGTCGGTGCGAGAACCTTCGTCCCGGTGTGCGTGCCGCCGGTGGCGAAGTTGTCGAGCACCGCGGTACGCAGCAGGTTCGCGTCGGCGGCGAGGTGCTTGTTGCCGTCGGCGGCAACGGCCGTCGCGTACCCGTCGTGGTCGAGGGCGATGTCCGGCAGTTTCGGGCTGTCGAGGTCGACGACGGAGACCATCTCCCAGCGCTTGTGCTGGGGTCGTTCCGCGAACACGGCCAGACGCGACGGGGCCTTGTCCTGGTCGTCCGAGAGCGCGGCGGCGAACCACCGGTCCTGTCCGGCGGCCAGGCGCGGGATGTACAGCTTGGCGCTGGCCGTCTCGTAGGACCAGGGCTTGTAGGGCGTGCGGTCGGCCGCGGGGAGTCCCTCGGTCTCGGTGTAGTCCGAGACGGACATGGCGTACAGCGGGCCGTCCTCGACGGTGTCGAGCAGGGCTCGGTTGCGGTCGGCGTTGGCCTCGTTGTTGATCTTCGAGTAGTGGGTGATGACGTCGCGGGCCTGGGCGGGGCTGAGAGCAGGAGCCGGCTTGGGCGCGCTGCTGGCGCTGGGCGTCTGCTTGGCGACAGCTGTGCCGTCGTCGGCGCAGCCGGTGAGGGCCAGGGCGAGGCAGGCGGCGCCGGCGAACAGCGGCAGGGTACGGCGGGCGATGCGGATGGAGACTCCAAGGGGCGATGGGCCGGGGCGGTCAGCGCGTACGGCGGATCGGCGACGCGGCCTTCGCGGCGGTCGGCGGAAGGGCGTTGGTCGTGGGTGCGCAGTGGCGCAGGTTTACGCCGATGCCCTTGGCGGTGAGCTGCTGGACCACGGCGTGGACGCGAAGGGCGCGACCGGTGTCCCCGTAGGCGGCGGGCAGGAGGAACGCGGCTTGGTGCGGGTGGTACTGGAAGCCGTGGGCGTACAGCGTCATGCGGGCATCCACCGGCACGCTCTCGTACGGCGCGCCGAGGGCTCCGTCGCCGTACAGGGTCAGCGTGAGGACCTGCTCGACCTGCGGTGGGGCGGGCCGGTGCGGAGGCTGGGGCTGGTGCTTCGCGTTGTAGAGGACCGCCTGCAGGGCTCGTTCGTAGCGGGGCAGCAGTCGCCGGGCGACTCGTGCCGCCGCCCGCGCGGGGTCCTTGGGAACGGCGATGCCGTTGGGTTCCTCGACTCCGGCGAAGTGGTGGGTCTTGATGCGGGCGCCGTGGGGGGCGAGCGCGGCGACGACGAACTGATGCGGGTAGCGAGGCCGGTCTGTTACGTACAGATGCTGGTCGTCCGGCCCGTGGAGCACGGCGTTGTGGGTGAGGACGTACTGGCTGACGAGGTAGTCGACGTGTCCGGTGTCCCAGAGCTGCTCGGTGCGGGGGAACTGGTCGGCGTACTGCGAGTGGCGCTGGTACTGGCTGGTCCAGGTGCCGGGCAGGCGCGCGGCAAGGAATGCGGAGAAGGCGGCCAGGTCGGTGCGGGGTGAGGTCATGTGTTCCTGGAGGGAGGCGATGGTCCGAGGTCAGCGCGTGTGTCGCGGTTGTGCCGGCGGGAGCCCTCGCGGGAGAAGGGACGGTGCACGGGCCGGCGTGGACGAAAGTCGCGGCGCGGGTACCAGCGGGGTCAGGGCCCGCATCCGGTCCTCGGCCACGTGCAGGACCTCTGCGAGGTTGCGGATCTCGGCGGCTGCGTCGGCGAGGTCGTACGACAGATCGAAGCCGTCGTCCTCCTCCGCTTCCTTGGCCTTTTCCCCGGCGGCTTCGAAGAACTCGCCGAGTTGCGCCAGCAGGCCGTCGGTGGGCTCCAGGATCTGGTGCAGCAGGGCAGCGGCATCCGCATGCGACGCGGCTGCGTTGAGCCGGTCGGTCAGAGCGCGCAGTGCGTCGCCGTAGACGTAGACGGGAGCGGCGTCGGGTGTGCTGGGGACGTCACGGGCCTGGGGCGTCGGCTGGGCTGAGTGCACATGTGGGCTTTCGCCTGGCACGATGGGGTGCGGCAGCAGTCCGAGCTGGGCCAGGCGGTGGTTGATCGCCTCGATCAGGGGCTGGGCGCTGCCGCCGTGGCGGGCTTCGGGCCGCTGGGGAGCACCGGGGTCGTCGGAGGGGGCCGAGTCGTAGAGGACCTCGAACAGCGACGGGTCGTCGGGGTGCTCACGCGTCGCGATCCAGCCCTCGGGGTCTCCGGGCGGGCGCTCGGAGGACGGCTCCTGCGGCGGACCGATGATCAGGTAACTGTCGTCGGGGAGCGAGACACGCACGATGTAGGCGCTGAGGCCGAACTCGATGTCGCACTGCAGGCCGCGCGCCCGCAGCGGCGTGGTGATGTGCGCGTGGCGACGCCACAGCTCCTGCCACCACGGGGTGTCCACGTTGCTGTGGTCGGGAAGCGGTGCGAGCGAGGCAACGCGGCGGGAGTCTGGGGTGCTCGCTGCGTCAGCGGCCACGGTATCTCCCGCGGGAGGAGGCGGGCGATCGGTGCGGTGGAGGCGTCCGTTCAGCGGGGGTGACTCCCGGCTGCGACTGCTGACTGAAGCCGAGTTGGTACTCGTCGTGGGTGGCGATCAGGTCGTGTTCTCTCTGGGCTTCCTGGTCGGCGACCTGTGCCATGAGGTCGTCGAGTGCGGCTCGGCGTTGGTGGTCTTCGGCCCATTCGGTGGCGTTCAGGTGAGGGGGACGTTTCAAGAGGACTCCGTGTGCAGGCGGTGGCGGTGCCGTGGCGATCCACGGTGGGTGGCCGCTCGGGATCGCGTTTGGGAGAGGCGGGTGGGACGGAATCGCCGAAAGAGACCTATCGGCGGGGTGCGGAGCCGGGGGACGGAGGAGCGGGCGGGACGCCAGGCTGGCCGCCGGTCGGTGGGGCGGGGGTGGGGGCCGGGTCGTAGGCGGCGCGCAGCCTGCTCAGGCCGGCCTCGTCGGCGAGGGCCAGGACCGACAGCGCCCGGCTGGCCGCTGTCATCAGCAGGTTTGAGGGAGATCCCTGGGCCGCACCGCGGTTTTCCCGCTGCCACCGGGCGGCGTCGACGAGGTAGTCGCTCACGGCGCGCAGTGCAGGTTCGGCGGCGTCCAGGACGTGGTCGGTGACTGCTTCGATCTCCGCCGGAGTCTGAGCGGCAGCGAGGGCGTCCAGGTAGGGCGTGAGGTCGGGTGCGGGCCAGGGGTGGTCCGGCAGCGGATGCGCGTCGAGGAAGGGCTGTGCGTCGCGTCGCGCCCACCGCTTCAGGTCGCCGCGGGTGGCGAGGTTGTACCGGGCGGCGTGGATCTGGTCGGCGTCGCGGCCGACGTTGTCGTACAGGTCGAAGTCCGGGTCACGCGGGGAGATACGAAAGTCCTTCGAGTCAAGGTCTGGGCCAGGACGGGGCTAGAGCTCGTCGTAGTCGTCGGTGTCGAGGAAGCCGTCGACTTCGTCGTCGAGGGTGTCCTGCTGGTAGTGGAAGACGGCCTCTTCGAGGGAGGCGAGCCGCTCGAATCCGGGGTGGGCGCGGAAGGCGTCGGTGCGGTCGGCGATGTACTGCTGGGTCTCGGCCTCGGAGGTGAGGATGCGGACGGCGTTGCGGGAGCAGACCCGTCCCCACTGTGTGATGTCGGTGGGGGTGGCGTCCTTCATCCACACCCAGATGCCGTTACCGAGCTTCAGCACGGAGTCGGGGTGATACAGGCCGCCGGACTTGCGGTGGCGGCGGGGGCTGTGGCGGTCACCCATATCCCGGATGAGGCCCTGACAGCCCTTGGCGAGCGCCATGGGGAGCAGATCCTCGTGCTGGGCCAGTTCCTTGGCCAGCTCGCTCTGGAGTTCGTCGGTGTGGATGCGTCCGCGGTCTGTGGTGATCCGCCGGGCGACCTCAAGGACGAGCTTGCGCAGGGCGTCGTTGGAGATGTGGGTCACGGCAGGTCACGCTCCACCCACACGGAAGCGGCCTCGGCCAGAGCGCTGGCCGCGTGCTCGATGACCTCCCGTGTCACCGCACGTCCAGGCGGGGCCAGGTCGGGGTCGTAGAGGGCGAAGGTGCGCGTTCCGCGGACCTGGGCGAGCGAGGGGAGGGTCTCGCACAGCAGCTGGGTGGCGACCCGGCGCTGGCGCTTCTCCTCCTCCACGCGCGCGCGCCGCTCGGCCCAAGCGCCCTGCAGGGAGAGGTCGCCTTCGGTGACCCGGTCGGCCAGCTGGGGATCCTCCTCGCGCAGCCGGGAGAGCTGCACCTCGGCGGAGTTGGCCTTGGCCTTGTTCTCTCGTGCGACGTCGTACGCCTCGTCCAGGCCCATGGCGCCGTTGATCACCGGATCGACGAGGTCGGGCGCATGCCGCAAGACGGTACTGGCCCGCCCGATCATGGCCAGTGAAATGCCCGTCGCCTCTCCCAGGGAGCGCGCTGTCTGTTCCGTTTCGGAACGCGCAGCCTGTTCCGAGTCGGAACGGCCCCCGTGTTCCGAAACGGAACGGGCCTTGACGGTGATCATCGCGGCCTGCCCCTTGGTCAGGCTTCGGCGACGGAGATTGACGGAGAGGACATAGGCGTCCGGACAGTCACCGTCATAGGTAATGAACGCCGGCTCGACCGAAGCGAGTTCGCAGGCAGCAAGCCGCCCTCGGCCGTCGAGCAGACGGCCCTCTCGGTCAAGGACGATGGGAAGCTGGAGCCCGTTCTCGCGTATGTCGTCGGCGAGGGCGTTCAGATCGTCTTCGTCGAGCGGCGGGAAGAGGTTGATGGTCGGGTAGGTTTCGATGGTGCTTTCCTTGATGAGGTGTTGTCAGGATTCGCGAACTCGACGCCTTTTCAATGCATTCGGGCGTCGGTGTCGAAGAGCGCCAGCTCGTGTGGATGCAGCAGGTGCTGGACGATGAAGGATCTGCCGGCGACTTTCCACAGGCCCCGGCCCCGGTTGAGGTGCGCGATGGCGTCCATTTCCACGGAGGTCAGGCCGAGCAGGGAGGCCGCAGCGTGGAGCTGGTCGGTCTCCTGGCGGTAGATGATCCGGGTGGAGCAGTCGGCGAGGAGGCCCTCGGCGAGGGCGCGGCCCTGTGATCCGGCGTCGCCGGCGGTGAGCAGGTCGGACAGCCGGTGGATGACCATGAGGTTGGCGATGCCGAGGCCGCGGCTGAGTTTCCACTGGGCCTGCATGCGTTGAAGCAGGCCGACGTGCCGCATCAACCGCCACGCCTCGTCGTACACGATCCAGCGTCGGCCGCCGTTCGGATCGGAGAGGGCGGACTCCATCCAGGCGCTTGCGCAGGTCATGGCCAGGACGAGGGCGGTGTCGTCGCCGGATCCGCCGAGGCGGGACAGGTCGATCGTGAGCATCGGCGCGTGCGGGTCGAAGGCGACGGTGGAGGGGGCGTCGAACATGCCGGCCAGGTCACCGTGGACGAGGCGGCGCATCGCGTGGGCCAGGTCGCGGGCGGCGTCGCCGAGCTGGCCGGACATCATGCCGGCGGCTTCGTCAAGCGCACGGGGGTTGTTGAGGGTGGCGGCGACATCGCCGAGCAGCGGGGTGCGGCCGGTGGCCGCGGCGTGCGTGACGACGGCGTCCAGGGTGACGTCCAGGGCGGTGTGCTCCATGGGCATCAGGTCCCGGCCCAGGACGGTGCGGGCCAGGGAGCCGAGCAGGAGCAGACGCCGTTTGCGGATCTCGCCGACCCAGTCGGCCTCCGTGACGCTGTCCGGGCGCGGGGCAGCGTCCAGGGGGTTCAGCCGTCCGGGCAGTCCAGGGCCGAGAGCGACGGACCGGCAGCCGAGGGCTTGCGCCACCGGCGTCCACTCGCCCTTGGGATCACACGGGACGTAGACGCGGTAGCCGAAGGCCACCGAACGCAGCGCGAAGGACTTGGCGAGCGCGCTCTTGCCCTGGCCGATCACCCCGGCGAGCAGGAGGTTGGGGTTGGTGAATCCCTCGACCTTGCCGTACAGGGCGAACGGATCGAAGACGAACGACGCCTCGGCGTGGACGTCGCGGCCGATGTAGATGCCCTCGGCGCCGAGTCCGCCTTCGGCGAGGAAGGGGTAGGCGCCGGCGGCCACGGCGGTGGTCATGCGGTGGGCGGGCAGCTTCAGCCGGTTGTTGCGGGCGGAGGCGGGCCCGGGACGACCGCTCGGGGGGTAGAGCGGTGCGGGCATCTCGTGCTCGGCTGGGGCACTGTCGGCCTGGTGGGCGCTGGCTTCGGCGCGGGCCTTGGCGGTGGCTTCGGCGAGCTGGCGGCGGGCAGCCTTGCGGCTGGCCCGGTCGGTGCCGTGCGGGGTGAACAGCGGGCTGGCGGAGGCGCGGCGGGCGCGGCGGGCGGGCCGATGGCTCATCGGGGGCCCTCGATTCTGCGGGTGGTGCTCATCGCACGCAGGCCGTGGTGTGCGGGCGGAGGTCGGTGGGCGTGGTCTTGCGGCGGATGCTGTGCCCGGCGGCGAGGTGGCGTTGGCAGATGGTCAGCACGGGCGGCCCTTCGGGCAGCCGTTCCGGATGGCACGCGCCCGTCTCGGGGTCTGCCTGCGCTGCGTTGCCGGGCAGCAGGTGGAAGGCGGCGTGGATCTCGGTGGTGGCCTGCCACAACCGGGTGTGCGCGCTGGCGAGGTGGCGGCCTGCTGCAGGATGCGGGGGCCGTGCCACCTCGGCCAACTGGTCGAGAAGTCGGTGAAGTTCGGTGAGGTGGGCGTGGAGGGTGTCGAGGTGTCCGCGATCCGGGGGCTCGGTGCGGTTGAGGGCACGAGCGTGATGGCGGACGCCTGCGGTGGCGGCCCGAAGGTAGGGGTGCGCGTCGGGCTCGACGGGACGGGGATGGATCACTGGGAGGTCCTTGCCGCCAAAGAGGCGGGAGCGGGGTGTGGGGGCGAACTGGCCGCCGGGACGGTTGGGCGAGCATGTGCGGTTCGCGTGCTGCCGGTCGCGGCGGGAGCAGCGGGTTCTTGTTCGCTGCGCAGGTCCACGTATTCGCCGCGTGTCGGGAGGCCGGGATGGCTCTGCTCTGGCAGGTAGATGATGTCCGCGCCCTGGCCGTCGGGGGCGGCGTCTGCCAGGTACCACTCGTGCCAGGTGGGGAGGCCGGCCAGGATGCGGGCGGCGTCATCGAGGTTCATGGCGTTGACGACGAAGCTCGTGGGGGCGTCACCGGTGTGCCGCTCATGGCCGGCGAAAGTGAGGGTGAAGGAGCTTGGCCCGGGTGGCCCGAGGAGTTGGGCGAGGTGGCTCCGTACGGTGTCGAGGTGGTCACTGGCCTCGATCGCCGTGGTGATGCGGGCGTCGTCGTATTCGCGCAGCTTCTCCTCGATCACCTCTCCTTCAACGTCGCGGTACTGGTCGAGGACGGCGCGGTGGCGGGCGGCCAGCTTCTCGCAGGAGGTCAGCAGGGCCCGAAGGTCCTCCAGCAGACCATCGTGGTTGGTGGTCGGTGTCAGTGCGGATCCTTGGGCTGGGACTACAGGGTGGTGCGGGCGAGGGGGAGTGCGGCCACGGTGAACGCGTCGGGCTGCTGGTAGTTCAGCCGTCGCAGGTCGACGCCCGAGGTGACGGCGTGGGTCTCGATCTGGGCGCAGGCGGCGTCCAGGAGGGCGTCGGTCTCGGCGGTGACGGTGACGAGGCCGGTCAGGGCGACGTCGGCGTGTCCGGCGATGAGCTGGCGCTCACGCTGTTTGACGTCGGCGTACTCGACGGAGTCTTCCTCGCTGTCGACTTGCCCGCGGCGGGCGCGTTCGTTGGCGTCGGCGATGATCGCGGCCTTCTTGCGCTGGACGTCCCGCAGGGCGGACTCGAGCCCCTGTGGCACGTAGATGAGGGACAGGCTGCGTCGCACGCCGGCCGTGAACATGAGGCCGTGCATGAAGCCGGCGTTCGTTTCGGTGCGGGGCCAGTTCTCCACCCAGTACGTGGCGTGCCGCGCGCTGTCGGTGGCGAGGCGGTCGTACTCCTCGACCTGGACGACGGGACCTGCGGCGGCGGGGTCTGCTTCGGCGCGGCCGGTGTCGGACCACTGTTGGAGTGCGGCGAGTGCCTTCGGGTCGTAGGCGGTGCGGATGACGGCTGCGATCTCCCGCGCGGTCAGCCACCCGGTGACCATCAGTCCGGCGTTGCGGGCCGCCTGGGCGATGGACGCGGTGGTCTGCTCCATGACGGTGAACGCCCCGGGCAGCCCGCCGCCGGCCTGCGAGATCAGGCGCCGGGCGGCTTTGAGGTCGAGGGAGATGGCGAGGTAGGTCTCGTGGGGTGCGGCGGCGGGGCCGGCAGAGGCGACCAGTTCGGAGTAGATCTGTCCGACGACCGGTGTCTGGAGCTGCCCATGCTGCGCCCAGTGGCGCGTGAGGGTGTCGCCGCTGTCGGGGACGGTGCGTTCCAGTACCTGCACGGTGGCGATGTGCCCGGTGCGGGCGATGCCCGCGAGCGCGCGTCCCCAGCGGCCCACGTTGTGGTTCTGGATGGCGGGGTCGAGGAGGGCGAAGGCACGGCTGGAAACGCGGGCGATGGCGGTCAGGGTCTGGCGGTGCGGGTCGTGGACGGCTGCGGCGCCGTTGGCGGAGTCGCCGGGGGTGACCACCTTGAGGGAGGCGGCCGTGCCGGGCAGGTGGAGGATGCCGTCCTGCCGGGGCCGGGTGACGGGCCGGGCGAGCCAGAGCGTCTGGCCGGTGCGTCGGCGCTGTGCGTAGCGGGCGACGATCGGCGCCCAGTCGATCAGGGAGCGGCCGTGCCGGCGGATCACCACGAGCGCACCGGATGCCGCCCACAGCGGGGTCAGGGCGACGGCACCGACCAGCCCGGTGGACACCACCGTCATCAGTAGCAGCGCCAGCGTGCACGAGACGAGAACGAGTTGGGGCAGGGAGAGGCCGAGGAGGATGCCGCGGCGGGACCGGTGCGGAAACTTCACCGTGACCGGGGCGACGGAGAGATCAGTCAAGGGGCGGGTCCTGAAGGCGCGGGTGGAACCCGGGGGCGGGAGGTGCAGTACACCTCCCGCCCCCGGTAGACGGGCAGGGGATCAGAGGCCGGTCGCAGGCGGCGCCGGTGGTGAGCCCGGTCCGCTGGGCGTGGCGTTCTGTGCCCCCGGGGACGGTGGTGCGCCCTGCGGCGGCGGGGTCGTCGTCGGCGGCACTGACTGCCAGCCGCCTTGCTGGCCGGACGCGGCGCTCACGCCGGACCCACCCGGTCCCGGGCTGCCGCCCACCTGGCCGCTCGTGTCATCCGACACGCTCGTCGGCGCGGGCTGAACGGCGTTCTCCAGACCGGACTTCATGCCACCGCCACCGGGCGAGCCGCCCGTTCCACCACCCTGTGCATCGTCCTTGCCGCCTTGGCCGCCGGTGGGGTTGGCGGCGATGTCGCCGGGGAATCCGCCTCCGCCTACGGCGTCAGGGCCTTGCGCGGCGGCGACACCCGCACCGGCTGCCGCGCCACCACTCCCGGCGGTGGCCGCTGCCGCCGCGGCCTTGCGGGCAGCGTTCTCGGCGTGAGCCTTGGCGATCTGCGCTCCGGCGCCGCCGGCGCGGTGGATGGACTCGCCGTCGGTGCCGTCGGCCGCCCAGTGCACGAACTTGAACACGGCATACGGGCACAGCAGCACCAGGATCATGATCACGATGCCGGACATGACGTCGGCGAGGGCGGCGATGCCGTCCTTGGCGTCAGTCTTGCCCATGGCGGCGATGCCGAGCACGAAGATCACGGTCATCAGCAGCTTGCTGACGACGAGGGTGGCGGTGGCTTCGATCCAGCCCTTGCGCCAGCGGCGTGCGACTTCCCAGCCGCCGCCGGCGGACGCGAAGACGGCGAGGGTGACCATGACGAGGATGCCGACCTTGCGGACCATCATCACGCACCAGTAGAGGAAGGCGCCGATGGCGGCGCCGAGACCGACGACGACCGGGACGAGCCATCCCAGGCCGGCGAGGGACCCGATCTGGCTGACCTTGACGATGCGGCGCACGGCCGACTCGATGTTCATGTGCGCGGTCTTGAATAGGCCGTCGCTGACGGCGTCGACGACTTCGACGGCGACCGTGGTCAGGGCGATGGCGCAGAACGCGAACAGCACCCCTGACATGGTGCCGGTGAACGCTTGGGTGAGGGCTTGTCCGTCGCGTCTGACGGCGGCCCGGACGAGTTGCGCGCAGAAGGTGGCGACCAGCAGGACCAGGCCCAGTGGCAGCAGCATCTCGTAGTTGTCGCGGAACCATCCGGCGTTCAGGTCGACCCTCGTGGTGGTGTTGACCGCCTTGGCGGCCAGGTCGGCTGCTGCCGCAGCCAGCTCACCTGCGGACTTCGCCATCCAGTCACCGATGGCCTTGCCAGGGTCCGAGGCGAAATCGACCGCGTCGCCGACGGCGCACAGTTTGTCCGCCAGGGGGTAATCACAGAAACCCACGGGGAGTTACTCCTCCTTGTCTTATGTCAGGCGCGGGTCACTGCGTGACGCTCGGAGCGATGGCGGCCAGGGAGCAGTCGTGGCCGGGGCGGCACTGCACGGCGAGGGTCACGGCGCGGTCCTCGGCTCCGCCGCCGCCCTTCTTCCAGGCGATCTGCTGCTTGCCGTTGACGGTGACGACGTAGATGTACGCCTCGGTGATCGCCGAGGGGTCCTCGGCGAGGGCCTGCTTGAACGCGCCCGGGTAGTGGCCTTCGGTGACGCGGGCGGTGGCGTGCTGGTCCTGGTCGGCCATCCGCGACCACAGCAACGGATCCGGGACCTGGCCGGAGACGGACGCCCAGTCGGCGTAGGTGGGCTCCTTGGTCATCCACGCGCGCATGCCGGCGAGCTGCTGGTCGCGGCTGGTGTCGCGGGTGTCGTAGGACCACAGCATCTGGGCTGCTGCCTTGGCGTACGCGACCGGCTCGGCGATCTGCGGGGGCTTGGGCACGGAACCGGAGCCGGCCTCGGGTTTCGGGTCGGGGGCTGCGGAGGAGGACGGGCTATGCGTCGCGGCCGGCCCGGCAGCGGTCGGATCCCGGTGGGCGTTGCCGCTGCCGGACAGCCAGGCGACGGCTGCGGCGATGGCGAGCAGGACGGTGACGACCAGAGCGACGATGGTGATGCGCCGGTTGGCCGACCAGCCGACGCCGTAAGAGGACAGCGAGAGGGTGGGGAATCGGTTCCGCATCAGTGGACCTGTGAGCCGAGGGTGGAGAAGAACGCGACGATTCCGTTCGCGGCGCCGAGGCCGAGGGCGGCGCCCGCGGCGACGACGGCGCCCTTCTTGCCGTTGGCCTCGGCCTGGTGGCCGCCGGTGTGGTGGCCCCAGGCCCACACGCCGAGCGAGACGGCGAGGGCGCCGACGACGGCGATGATCCCGAACATGTTGATCGAGTTGACGACGTTCTTCAGCACGCTCAGACCGGGCAGGCCGCCGCCCTGGGGCGAGATGCCTGGGTTGTAGGCGAGCTGGATGACGCGGTCTGCGAGAGGGAGGGACATGGGTGTGGCGGGGCTCCTTGCATACGCGGGCCAGACGAGGGGCCGGCGAGAAGAGGGGAAGCAGAGGGGGTGGGGAGATGCGCTCGGGGCGCGGGAGATCACCGCGGCTGCGGCCCGCCCGGAGCGGTGCCCTGGCGGGGTGGCGTCAGATGACGCGGCGGGCGGCGAGAATCGTCCAGTCCTTGATCGGGGTGATCCGCACCGGCTTTGAAGAGCGCGGTGCCTCGATCACGAGGCCCTCGCCGATGTACATGCCGACATGCTCAGGCCGGGCGGCGGTGCCGCGGCTGAAGATGAGGTCACCGGGCTTGAGCTGGGCGGGCGAGACCGCCTTGCCCTCGTTGACCTGCGTGTACGTGGTGCGGCTGAGCGTGACGCCGGCGTGCGCGTACGCCTGCTGCATCAGCGAGCTGCAGTCGCAGCGGCCCATCGGGTCCGGGCCGTGGGCGTTGGTGCAGGATCCGCCCCACTGGTAGAGGGTGCCGAGCTGGTGCATCGCCCACTCGATGGCCTTGCGCGCCTTCGGGTCGGCGTCCTTGGGGATCTTGTATCCCTTTGGGACGCTGCCCTCGGGGATCGGGCCGAAGCCGGAGCCGTCCTGGCCCGGAGCGCAGCCGGTGGTGCCGGCTCCTGAGTCCTTGCCTGGGTTCGGATCCTTGGCGTCCTTGTCGTTGCCGGCGCCGGGGAAGGTCTTGGCGATGGCTTCCTGCAGCGCGGTGGCCAGGTGCTCCCACTGCGCGTAGGCGTCCGGCAGGCCGGACTGCTGTACTGCCTGGGCGGCCTGGGTGACGGTCATCTGCTGCCAGCCGTTCACCTTGAGCAGGTGCTTGTAGAACTGCTCGCTCGCGTACGTCGGGTCACGGATCTGCTCGGCGGTGCCCCAGCCCTGGGAGGGACGCTGCTGGAACAGCCCAAGGCTGTCCCTGTCGCCGTAGTTGAGGTTGCGCAGCCGCGACTCCTGCATCGCCGTGGCGAGCGCGATGACCTGGCCCTTCTTGGGGACGTCGAGGCTGATACCGGTGGCCACGATCGTCTGGGCATTGGGAACCTGCTCGGCGGGCAGGTCCAGGCCCTCGATGTGGACGTTCTTGCCGGACGCCCCGTCGAGGATCTTGGTGACCTGCTCGGCGACCTTGCCGGTGTCGATGTCGTTCAGGCAGACGAGGGAACTGCTGCTGCTTTGAACGGCGTCCGCGGAGGACGCCATCATCATGCCGGTGCCGGCGAGCAGGAGCGGGGAGAGGAAGACGACGCCGATGCCGGCGGCGAGCGCCTTCAACCGGAGCGGACCACTCGCGGGTCAGCGAGGTCGGGCAGGGGTGGGTAGCGAGACGTCATGAGCGTGTCCTTCGGGGGTGCGGTGTCCGGCGTGCCGCGTGCGCGAGGCGTGGTGGAAGGGCGCGGCGGCCGGGGTGGGCGATCAAGGTGGGTCAGCGCGGGGCGAGTTGCCGCTCGCTCCAGCTGGCCGGGCCGTGAGCTAGGTATGCCGGGGCAAGGGGGTACCTCCGTGAGGTGTGGCGGGGAGTAGCCATCGGCGGTGTGCGCCGGGCGGTTCAAAAACAGTAGATGCGGATTGGCGGTTGACCAAAAAGCTGGCGCGAGGTGCCGGAATCCGGCACCCCCGCACGGCACTTCTTGGTCGTCGGCGGATTCGCCTCTACAGTTTTTGGACTCCCCCTCGCCTCCTCGGTCTGCGGCCCTGGGCTTCTTCATGCCCACTTCCGGCCTGCGAGGACTCCCGTGCGAGGCGGCTGGTTCCCTCCGCGATTCCGCACCCGAATAGGGGTTCCCCTTTGCCTTTTTCCCTTCACCAGGGCGACGCCTTGGCCGTTCTCTCCGGACTTCCGGACGGCTGCGTCGACTCCGTCATCACCGACCCGCCGTACAACAGCGGTGGCCGGACCGCCAAGGAGCGCACCACGCGCTCCGCGAAGCAGAAGTACACCTCCGCCGATGCCAAGAACGACCTCGCCGACTTCACCGGCGAGAACATGGACCAGAGGTCTTATGCGTTCTGGCTGACGCAGATCATGACCGAAGCGCACCGTCTGACGAAGACCGGCGGGACCGCGCTGCTGTTCACCGACTGGCGTCAGCTCCCGACGACGACGGACGCGATCCAGGCCGCCGGGTGGCTGTGGCGCGGTGTGCTGGCCTGGCACAAGCCGCAGGCCAGGCCGCAGAAGGGCCGCTTCACCCAGAACTGCGAATTCATCGTCTGGGCCAGCAAGGGGCCGATCGACGGCTCCCGGAACCCGGTCTATCTGCCCGGCATGTACTCGGCGTCGCAGCCCTCGGGCGCGCAGCGCCGGCACATCACGCAGAAGCCGGTCGAGGTGATGCGCGAGCTGGTCAAGATCAGCCCCGAGGGCGGCACGGTCCTCGACTTTTGCGCCGGGTCCGGCTCCACGGGCGTGGCCGCTCTGCTGGAAGGCCGGGACTTCATCGGCGTGGAGAAGACCGAGCACTACGCGTCGGTCGCGGCCGACCGGCTCACCGAGACGATGCGCGAAACCCTCGCGCAGGACGACGTGGACCTTACCGGCTGAGCCCCGCCCGCCAAGGCGACCGGCTCCCCAAGCGTGGCCGTCGGCGACATACCGCCGCAGTGGCCGTGCAGCTCGCCGGATGGGCCGCGAGCAGACGCTTCCGTCCTTTTCTCATCCCGTGTCTCGTAGGAGGCCGAGCTTTTCAATGCCCGAATCAACAAAGTCGCCTGACGATGGCGAGTTGGAGCCGGTTCGTATTCCGGATCGACAGATGGAGGGAATCGAGGCGAGCGTGCGGCGGCTCATTGAGCAGTCGGCGCAACAGGCCCAGCAGCTCGACCACCTCGCCTCCGCCCCACCGCCCAGCGGATCACCGTTCGCCGCCTTCGGGATGCCAGGACTCGGCGGGCCGCCTCCCGCCGCTCCACCGGAGCCCCGCCCGATCCTGGAACTCGACGGAGAAGAACGCGAGGACGAACTCGACGCCCTCTCTGACTGGGTGGATGACTTCTTCCTCCCGGTGTACGGGGCGGAGGTCACCACCGCGGCACCTTGGTGCCTGCAGTGGCAGGAGCACGACGACGTCGTGGCCTGGCTCCACGCCCTGTGGCTCGCCTACCAGCAGCACAAGGATCCCGAAGCGGGGCTGTCCGGCCTGTTCGTGTGGCACCGCGACTTCCTCACCCACGCCGTCGCGGCGATCCGTGCGCCGGGCGGGCCGCTGTCGGCCTGCATGACCTCGCCTGACCGGCCAGCGCACCGCCTTTTGCCCGGCCCGCCGCCGTCCGTGCGCACGGAGACGGCGAATACGGCACAAGCCGCCGAGCCGGACGAGCCGACGTCATGACCGCGGGAGTGGGACAGCCCGCCTTCGCACTGAGCTTCGACCCCCGCGCGCTGACCGATCTCCTCCAGGCCCCCAGCGACATACGCGACCTCACGCTCGCCTACCTGCAGGAAGTCGTGAACGCGCAGCGCTTCGGCCTGCGTCTCGACGGTGACCTGGAGGGATTGCGGAAGCTGTTCGTGGACTCGCGCAAGGACTGGCGCGTGGTCTACGGCGTCCGTCCGGCACCCGCGGAGTCCGCGCACCACAAGGAGATCCACGTCGTCGCCATCCGGCCGCGAGCAGGCAACGACGTCTACGACGAGGTCGGCCGCCGCCTGGGGATGACCCGCCGGCCGCTGAGCGCCCGCACCCACGCGGCACGCTCGCGGTCCCCGCAGCTGACCACCCGCACTCCCGTGCCCCGGCCCGGTCCGCCGCCCACCGCACTGCCAGGGCTGCCCCCTCCCGCCCCAAACCCCGCGCACCATCACACCCGCTGAACGCACAGAGGTCCGCCTATGCCCCCTGAACCGGCGCCGGCACCCACCCGGCGTGCGGTCTCCCCGCTCGACCACCGCCTCGAAGCCGTCACCGGTCACGACATCGACACCCTGTGGGCCTACCGCGACCGCGGCGTCCTCGACGAGCAGCACGCCCAAGTGGTCGACCTGCACCGTGAACTGGCCAAGGCCCACACCAGCGTCACCTTCTATCTCCGGCTCCTCAACCGCCTGTCCAGCGGCGAGTTCGACGTCGATGACGCCCTGTTCACGCGCCTCGACCGCACCGTGGACCAGCTGGAAGAGGCCGCCGCCGCGCGGGACGCCGCGGCTAGGAGGGTGCTCGCCGCCCTGGAGCCCATCGAAGCCGCAGCGGCGGCTTCCGCGCCCGACGCCCGGCAGCTCTCGACGGACGACCAGGCGGCGCTGCTCGCCATCGCCGGCGGCGCCAAGCTCTACGAACACCTGCTGACCGGCCGGATGTCCGTCACAGCCGCCTCCGGTACCCGCATCCCCCACGCCAGGCTGCAGCAGTTGGAGGACGCCGGCCTGGTCGTCCGGGACACCGGCCACCCCGTGCACGCCGGCCAGCCGGTCGCACTCACCGACGCCGGACGGGCCGTGCTGGTCGCCGCCCGTCGGGCCCCCACAGCGCAGGCGCCGAAGGTCCCGGCTCGCCCCGGCGCGTCGCGGGCCACCCCGGCGCAGCGGCGCTGACTTCACCGAAAGGCTCTTTTGTCTCCCACCGAACTGGCGCCGGACCGGAAGTCCATTCCCCACGTCGACTTCGATCTGGACGACCTCGACGCCGACGAGGAGAAATGCCTCGACTTCTACCGCAAGGTCGCTGTCCACGAGGACATGCTCGTTCCCCTCGCCGAACATCACGACGGCCCGCGCAGCTACTACGTCCTGTTCGACCGCACCGCCACCTGGGGACACCCCGGCATGCCACAGGTGCTCGCCGTGCATCTGCAACGCGATCAGGCGGAGCGGACGTTCAGCTTCGAGCATGCCCATCTGCCGCTGCCCGCGATGGCGCAGTCCTGGCTCATCCACCGTGGCTGTCGGCCCGATGCCCTCGCCCTCGACCCCGAGCTGGGCCCGCCGCCGGCGGACGAGGCCACGCGAGCGCTGGAGCGACGCCTCGCCGACGACGGCGACCACTACGCCATGGGCTACTCCTACACCAGCGACGACCCGGACGACATGGTCATCGTCGTGGCCCTGCGCGCCCTGGAGGAGCGAGCCCCCTCACCGTTCCGCGTCGTGGTCGAAGAGGTCGACACCGAGACGTGGACGCACACCCTGCGCGAGGGCGGCTTCGACACGCTCGGCGAGGCACTGCAGTGGTGCGACAACCGCCTCGCCGGCCAGGCCGGCCCTCTTCCGCCGGTCCGTCCGGCAGCCGCCGCCAGCCGCCCGGCCGGCTTGCCGAAAGCCCCTGCCCCGCGCCCGCCCGGCCGCTCACGCTGAGCGTGAAAGCCGCCCGGGGCGGCGCAACATAGCCGACGATCGCCGGTTAGCCAAACCGGCGAATCTCCGGACTCTTATACAGCCGCCGGAACAACCCCGCGGCTCCTTCCCCCGCCATCCCCATGCCTTCACGGAGGTTTCTTCCGCATGCGCTCCACCCGAATTGCCATATCCGCAGCCATGCTCGGCGCCCTCGCTCTGCCGGTCCTGACCGCCACCACCGCCAGTGCGGCCCCCGCGAGCAGCTGCTCGTCCCAGCCTCCGCTGCCGTACGAGGTGCACACCAAGGCCGTGACCATCCGGTCCAAGGCCACCACGAAGTCGACCGCGCTCGGCGTGCTCTACCGGAGCCACAAGTTCAGCGTCGCCAAGAAGAGTGGCAACTGGCTCTACATCACGGACAAGACCACCGGGGTCAAGGGCTGGGTCTCCGGCACCTACGTCTACCGCGACGTCCCGATGTGCCTGGACTGACAGGCCCCCAGCAGGTGCCCGTCAGCGGCTGAGCCACCGGGTACGGCAGGACCTCCCATTACCCAGGGATCGGCCTTTCCAGAACAGGAGACTCCCTTTTGTCCGACGGCATATCCGATGAGTCTGAGGATGTCGTGGGCGTGCTCACCGAACGGATCGAAGCGCGTTTCGGCATGGGCATGGACCAGTTGAAGGCCGCGGTCGCCGCCGCGCCGACCGCGAATCCTGATGCCACCGACGTCGTCAAGTGGCACGGCCTTCTCGTCGAAGCCCAGTCCGTGCTCGACCGTGCGGAGGACGATCTTGTTGCTGCGCTGCAGACCCAGCCCAGCGAGGTCGACGATCCGACGATGGGCCTCGCCCACCGGGTGAACGCGGCCGTCACCGCCCGCGACGGCCGGGCCATGGTCGTGCGGTGGCTCCTTGACCCGGACGCTCCGGGGAAGAGGGACCTCGCCGCCCAGCGCCTTGCCCGCCTTCGGCCCCGCACCGGCCCGGCGGTGCAGACCAGCCCTCCTCATCGGCCAGCCGGTACCGCCGCACCGGCATCGGCGTGGCGATCGGCAAGGGGCGCCCGATGAGCCGGGACAAGGCCAGCACCATGGACGCCGACCTGTCCATGATCTTCGGAAGGCCGGTGCCCGAGCTGTACGAGGCGGCGGCCGGCCACGATGCCTCGCCCGCGCTTGCCCGGGCCCTGGAACTGCGCTCGTTCCTGGCGCTCACCGAGGAGCAGGTCGCCCGCGTCCGCGACCGCGTCTACGCCGACATGGAGCCGGACCGCGACATGGGCTAACTGTCGGCGGACAAGCTCCGCTTCGACGCCCAGTGGCTGGAGGCGGCGCTCGACGCCCGCGATGGCTACCGCGCCGCCCTTCGCGAGTTGCTGTGCACCACGCCCCCGCCCGGCCAGCGGGCCTGGCCCGCCCGCACGCAGCTCACGGCCGCCGCATCCCTGCCCCCGTCTGCCGCCCCGGCACCCCAGCGTGCCGGGGCGGCCCGGGGCCGCCGACCGTGAAAGCCCCCGCTTGCCCCACCTCACGTCCACCGACATAGCCGACCGGATCGAGAACCTGTACGGCGCGCCGCTCGCCGACCTCGAAGCCCACGCCCAGGACCAGCCGCCCGGCATGCTCTCCGCCCTGCTCGGCATGCACGAGGGTCTCGCCCTCGCCGAGCGCAGCATCGACGTCCACCGCGACCACCTCGCCCGGCTCATCCACCCCGAGCGGCAGATCGGCCCGCACGAGGTCTCCCACCTCCTCGACGGTGCACGCCGGCTCGCCGAAGCCGTCGCCGTCCGCGACGTCCAGGCCAAGTCGGTCGCCGCCGTCCTGCAGAGCCTGGCCCGCGTCTCAGCCCCGGCGCCTGCCCCGCCGCCGACTTGCTCGCCGCCCGTTGCAGCTCCGCCTCTTTCGGCGCCGAGCCCGGCGCACAGCCGCTGACCGCTCAGGCGATCCGCCCTTTCCTTCACCCAGGAGTTCCTCCCTTGGCCATCACCGCTCTGCCCCCTGACGCCGACGCGGACATCGCTCGGGTCACCGAGGCCCTCGCCATGATCACCCCGCGCTGGAACGTCAGGATCCTACTGGCCCTTTCCGGCCCGCCGCTGCGTTACAGCGAGCTGGCGGCCAAGGTGTCCTGGCTGCAGAACGGCCAGCTCCATCCCAAGCTCAAGGCACTGTGTGATGCCGGGCTCGTCGAGCGCACCGAACACACCGCGCGGCACGTGACCTACCGCCACACCGAACGTGGCGCGGCCCTGCTGCCGGTCCTGCCGGTGATCGTCACCTGGGCCGAGGAACACCTAGAGAAGGCGGACCGTCCACTGCCCGCGATCGAGCAGATCGAGGACAGCCTCACCCTCCTAACCCGGCGTCACGCCGCCGCCATCTTGTGGGTGCTCAAGTCCCGGCAGGAGGTCAGCGGCCGGGCCCTGGCCCGCATCGTGATGCCCAGCGGCGACTGGACCAACATTTATCCGCCGCTGCGGCAGCTCGTCGCCGACGGCCTGGTCGACACCGAGGGCATCGGCCGGCCCTACCGGCTGTCCGCAGCCGGCGACGGCCTCGGCCCCGTGCTCGGAGCCCTGTCCGCCTGGTCCGCCGGGCAGCGTCTCGACCAGGCGGCCCACCACCCTGTCTGGGGACACCCGCAGGAAAAGCCCGCGCCGAGGCCGTGGCTCAGCAGCCAGCCACGGCCGACCCCTGCGGCGCTCCCATCCGCTCGGACGCCCGGGTCCTCTCCGGCGTGGCACCACCGCGAGCTCTTCTCGCACGCCACGACCGCCCGCCCGAAGGCAGCCATTCCGGCGGGAGGCCCGCGCCGATGAGCACCCCCTTCACCCCTGCCGAAGTGCGCCACGCCGTCGAACTGCTGGCCTCGCGCTCCTTGATCCGCCTGGTCACCGAGATCGACGACAACGGCGCCATACCTCCGCGACGGCTGGCCGGCACCCTGCCCGACCTCTCCACGCGCCAGCTGCGAAGCGCCTCCGACACGGCCCGCGCCCACGGTCTCATCCGGGTCGCGCCCGGCGCCGGTCTGGAACTCACGCAGGGCGGAACGGAGTTGGCGGACCTGTACGACGCGATGGCTCGCTGGGCCCGGCGTCACGCCGTCCCAGCCCCCGTCTGCGAGTTCAGCCGCCGTATCCGGCACGTCCTCGACCTGTTGGCGCCATCGCTCACCACCGAGCACGCCGACGGCCTCGCACCGCTGTCCGCCCCGCGCCTGACCAGCGCCGGGGATGCGGCGGACCTTGCCCGTCCCCGCACGCTGCTGATCCAGTGGCTGGCCGGTAACCCCCAAATGGCCAGGGTGCCCGAGACCGAGCCGGTCGCGTGAGCGCAGCGGTCACACCCCGGCACGCACGCCACACCGCCGGGCTGCTGCGCGGCATCTACCTGCCGCGCACCGCGGACGCCCTCGCCTTCGCCATGTCCACCTACGGCATCCCGCTGCTGGTCCTGGCCACCACCCGCTCCGCCGCGCTCACGGGAGCGGCGTTCGCCTTGGAGTGGATTCCGAGGCTGGCGGCGTTCGGGTGGGCCGGATCGATCGTCGACCGGCGCGGGGCATCCGTCGTCTTCCACCTCGCCTCCCTGGGGCGCGCGCTGGCCCTGGCCGCCGGCGCGGTCCTGCTCCGCCTCCATCCGTCCGGCACGGTGGCGAGCGTGACCGTGATGGCACTCGCGGCGATCACAGGCGTACTCACCGAGTTCAGCTATATCGCGGCCGAGACCGCGGGCGCAGCCGCCGGCCGCCGCGCCGGAAGTCGGGCGCATCGCGTCCAGGCAGTCCTGCTCGGCATCGACCAGACCGCGACCCTGGCCGGGCCGGCGCTCGCCGCGGTGCTGCTGCTCGCCGGGCCGCCGCCGATGCTCGCGGCAATCACCGTGCTCTCGCTTCTCGCCGCGATGCTCGCCCTGCGCACACCCCCCTCGCCCATCGCCCCGGCCCGCACGCCCAAGGGGCAGACCAGTGTCGGGCTGCTCACCGGCTGGCACACCATCCGCTCCCTGCCCGCGCTCGGCTGGCTGGTGACCGGGCTGACCCTGTCCAACCTCGCCACCGGGCTCCTCCAAGCGGCTGGTCCTGTGATTGTCGTCAAGCACTTCGGGCAGTCCACCACCGACGTCGGCCTGGTCTGGTCCGCCGCTGCCGGAGCGACGCTCCTCAGCGTCACCCTCTGCCGGTTCGCGATCGACCGGCTGGGCCTGTGGCCGGTCGGCGCCGCCTGCGCCGTAGTCGCCTCGCTCGCCACTCTCGCCGCCGCCCAAGCCCCCGACTACCTGTCCTACCTGGTCTTGGTCGCGGTCCTCATGGCGGCCGAGGGCGGCATGACGGTGGTGCTGCGCACGCTGCGCTCCCAGCTGATTCCGCCGGAGAAGTTCGGCAGCACCCTGTCGGCGACCATCCTCATCCTCCTGCTGCCCTACCCCGTCGCCGGCGTACTGACCGCGCTCACACCGCCCGACGCACTGGGCCACGTCCTCACCGCCTGCGCGGTCCTGCAGGGCCTCGGACTGGCCCTCGCCTTCACGCGCCTGCGCACCGATCCAGCCTTGCGTACCTGACCTTGCACTTTTCCCCAGCCTGTGGAGAACCCCTCATGTCCACCGCCGTCCCCGGGACGAACCGTGCGAGCGGTCGCAGCATCACCGAGCGGTTCCGCGCCTTCGACGCACAGAACCCGCACGTCTATCTCGAACTGAGACGCATGGCCGCTCGCCGGTTGGCCGCCGGCGCCACACGGGTCAGCGTCAAGGACCTCTTCGAGGACCTGCGCCACCAACTCCCGTACGGAGTCGCCGGGCTGAACAACAACTTCACCGCCCTCTACGCCCGCCGCCTGATCGATGAGCACCTCAACTGGGCCAGCGTGTTCGAGCTGCGCCGCCGCCGTGCCGACTGACAACTCCCGTCCGTTTCCTCCCATCTGAGCATCCTCGGCACCGGCCACGCCGCTCAGCCTCGCCTGCCTCGCTCCCGGCGGCTGCTTGCCGGACACCCACAGCCGCCCGCCCCCGCCGAGGTCCGCCGCCCTCACACTCCTGCCCCCTCTTTCGAATCCGAGGAGCCTGTTCTTGTCCGACCGTCCTGTCGTCCTGGTCGTCGCCGCATCCGACATGGAGGCCGAGGCGTACCGCGGGTACTGCCTTCAGTCCGTGGCCGCCGCCTACGACGTCGTCCTGATCACCGGCGAAGAGCCCTCGTGGGAGGCGCCGTACCTGCGGGACTGCGTCGTCGTGTCCGACCCGACCGACCAGGCGGCGCTGTCCGCTGCCGGCCGGGCCCTGGCCGACCGCTACGACCTGGCCGGTGTGTTCACCTGGACCGAGTGGTACCTCGTCCCGGTCGCCCGCCTCGCGCGCCAGCTCGGCCTGCCCACCACCGTCCCGGAAGCCATGCAGGCATGCCGCAACAAGGCCACCTCCCGCACGCTGTTCGCCCGGCATGGGGTTCCGTCGGCTGCCTCGGTGAGCGTGCGCACGCGTGCCGAGGCCGAGGTGGCGGCCGAGCGGATCGGCTATCCGGTTGTGCTGAAGCCCGCCGCGCACGCGGCCAGCATCGGGGTGATCCGCGCCGACACCCCCGAACAGCTCACCGCCGCCTTCGCGTTCGCCGACCAGGCGGCCGGGCTGGGGCTCGAGTCCACCAGCGTGCTGGTGGAGGAGTATCTCGACGGACCCGAGGTGTCGGCCGAGTGCGTCACCTACGGCGGGGAGACCACCGTGGTGGCCGTCACCCGCAAGACGGTCAGCGCCCCGCCGTATTTCGAGGAACTGGCCCACTCGGTCGACGCCGCCGACCCGCTGCTCGACGTGGTCGCCCCGGCGGCACGGGCCGCGATCCATGCCCTGGGGATCACCGATGGCGTCTCCCATGTCGAGATGCGGCTGGTCGACGGCCGGCCGCGGCTGGTCGAGGTCAACGGCCGGATCGCCGGTGACATGATCGGCCATCTCGTCCAGCTCGCCACTGGCATCGATCTGCCCCGGGCCGCCGCCGACATCGCCTGCGGCCGAGCCCCCGACCTCACCCCGACCCGGTCCTCGGCCGCCGCGATCCAGCTGCTCTACCCGGACACCTCCGGCACTCTGCTCCGCCTCGGATTCGACGGCGTCAGCCCGCGCTGGCTGGAACGCGTGCACTTCCAGCACCAGGTCGGCGACCAGCTGATCCTGCCGGCCGACGGCGGCAACATGTTCACCGCCCGTATCGGCTACCTGATCACCACCGCGCCCACCGCGGACCTCGCACAGGCCCGCGCCCAGCAGGCTGTGCGCCGTCTCCAGGTCGAGGTGGTACCCCGCACAACCGATGAGACTGTTCCGGGTGGCCGCCCCGCATGAGCCGCGCCAACGCTTCCGTTCGCCGCAGCCGGATTCTGCTGACCGGTTACTTCCTCGGCCTGGGCGTGGTGATGGCGGTCTGGGGCGCCCGGATGCCGGCCATCCAGCACGCCGCCCACCTCACCACCGCTGGCCTTTCCCTCGTCCTGCTCGCCGCCGCTGTCGGCATGGTTGCCGGACTGCAGGCCGGGGGCCGACTCGTCCGGCCCGACCGACTTCCCCTGCTCCTGATCGGCGGAGCCGTCGCGCTGGCAGCAGCCCTCGCCGTGCTGGGGCAGTGTCGGACGCTGGCCTCGCTACTCGCGGCGGCTGTCACCTTCGGTGCCGCGCACGGTGTCCTGGATGTCGCCGCCAACACCGCGGCGGTCCGCTGCCAGAACGCCGCTGGCCGGCCGGTCATGTCCTCCCTGCACGCCGCGTACTCGATCGGTGCCCTGGGCGGTGCCGCCCTGGCCGCCGTCACTGCCCGCACGGCCCACAGCACCCTGTTCCTGGCGACCGGCCTCGCGCTGACCGCAACCGTGCTTGTGGCCGGGCCGCGCACCCTGGCGCTCAGTGGCGCCGACCAGCCCAAGCTCCCCGGCCCCGCAGCGGCCGGTCGGGGCCCGACGGGAGGTGTGTGGCTGCTGGGTGCGCTGGCGGCTGCGAGCCTGCTGGGGGAGGGGGCGGCAGCCGACTGGGCCGCAGTGCACCTGCACACGCTGCACGCCACAACCGCCCTCAGCGCGACAGCGTTTGCCCTCTACAGCACGGGCATGGCGATCGGCCGGCTCACCGGCGACCGGCTTACCGCTGCCATCGGTGCCACTGCCTTGGTTCGTACTGGCGCGGCGCTCGCCGCCGCCGGACTGGCCACCGGCGTCTTGGTCGACAGCGTGCCTGCGGCGCTGGCCGGCTGGGCGGTCTTCGGGCTCGGCCTGTCCGGCACCGTCCCCTCCTTGATCACCGCCGCCGGCAGACACGGCCCGAGGGCCGTCGCCACGGTCTCCGTCACCGGCTACCTCGGCCTCCTCGCCGGCCCCGCCGTCATCGGCGCCCTCGCCAGCGCCACCACCTTGCCCACGGCCCTGCTGCTGCCCGCCCTCCTCGCAGCCGCTCTCGCCGCCCTCACCCGCCGAGCCCTGGAGAACGCCGCCCCTTGACCCGCCCCACCGGCCCTGACGCCGTCATCCTCGACTACAACGGCGTCCTCGGCCTGCAGCCGACCCGCGCCCAGTGGCTACGGCTGGCCCGTACCGCTTCCTGGCCCGAAGACGATCTCGCAGCATTCCAGCGGGCCTTCTGGAACGCCCGCGACCTCTACGACGCCGGCCAGCTCAGCGACCTGGCGTACTGGGCCCGCGTCCTCGGCTTTCATCCAGGCCCTCGCCTGTTGCGCGAACTCATCGCCGCAGACACCGACATGTGGACCGCGACCGACGCCAGCGTCCTGTCCGTCCTACGCCGCGCCCACGCCACCGGACTGCCGATGGTGCTGTTGTCCAACGCACCCGCCCACCTCAGTACGGTGCTCGACACCCACGACTGGCGCCGCATGATGACCCAGGCGCTCTACTCCGCCCGCCTGCAGCTGTGCAAGCCCGCCCCGGCCACCTACCAACAGGCACTGCAGGCCACCGGGGTGAGAGATCCACGACGCGTGCTGTTCGTGGACGACCGCCCCGACAACTGCCAGGCCGCCGCCCGCCTGGGCCTGCGCACGCTGCACTACACCGGCTCCACCGACGCCCTCCGAGCAACTCTGCTGCCCGCCGGCTGACTCATCCGCCCACACCGCCACTCAGGAACCCGTGTCCCTTCACGACGACCTTCATATGCTCGACGGAGACGTCTTCGTCTCCCCGCGCCATCTCGCCGGCAGCACCTGCACCGGCGACCCTGCCCTCGTCCCGCTCCTCGACCATGGCTGGGACCTTCAGTACGACGACCTCGGCAACGTGTATGTCAACGCCCCCGACCGGCGCGTGCGCTTGGGCTACCTGCCCGAAGGCGAGGACGACGGACTCTGGCGCATCAACGCCTACAAGGACCCATTCGACCCCCCGACATGGGGCGTGTGTTTCAACGACCGCGTCCCCACCGAGTTCGTCCAGGCGTTCACCACCGCCCTCGCCACCGCCTACGAACAGGGGCCGGACGCCTACCTCGCCAGGCCGGTCTCGGGAACCGACGAGCACGATCCCTTCCTCGCCGTCGCGCCTCTTCTGCAACAGGGCTGGCAGATCGACCGTCCCCGCTGGGGAGTCTTCGCCGTCCAGGCCCCGGACGGCCTCGCCGGCCTGGAGTTCACCACCGGGGACCTCGATCCGGAAGCCGAGCTGACCACCCGTGACGCCCGCTGGCAGCTGTGGGCGGGAAAATCCATCGACCGGCCCGTCTGGTACGCGACGGCCAGCACCGACACCCCCGTCGCCCTGCTCACCGCAGTCACCCAGTGCGTCACCGACCCGACCCCGCTGCCCCGGTGGCGCCAGGAAACCCTCAGCTACATCGAGGGCATGGCCAAGCTCACCCCCATCATCCCGCCACAGCCGCCGGCCCCGACCCCGCTCGACGTGCAGCGGGCTGCCGCCTCCCGCCGGCCGGCTGCGCTGCCGGCTGCGAGTGTCCCTCGATGGAGCACCACCAGCCGACCAGCCCTACCCAGCCCGCGCCGATAGCGTCGGTCCGTTCTCGACTGGAGTTCTCTCTTGCCCCTGCACGCCGCCGAGTTCTTCGCCGAGCTGTGCCTTCCCTTCCACGACCACGCCGTCGTAGGCCCCACCTACTTCGCCGCCCCGGTCCCGGGCGCACCGCTGCGGCTGCGAATCGACTTCACCGCCACCATCCACGCGGACACCTACGGCGGACTGCGTGTGGCGGTCATCCACCCGGACCGCGGAGAAATCGACGCGGTCGCCCTCAGCTTCCTCGATCACGGCACCTTCCACCGCCGCGACGAAGCCAACAACACCCGGCCGAACACCAAGCAGTACGGCACGTTCAGCACCAAGGGCCACTCCGGCCAGCCACCCTGGGAAGGAGCCGTCACCACCGGGCTGCGCGACGCCATCGAGCAGTACACCACCGTCTGGTTCCCCGGCGCCTGGGCCGCGTCCACGCCCAGCCCCGCGGCGAGCCGGACCGCGCACCGGGCGCCCGCCCCGTCGGCCACACGCAGCCAAGCCCGCACCCGCTGAATCCCCGTGCGGTGAGCGACCTTCCACCAACCGATCAAGGAGCCCTCTTCCCCGTGCACGCTCGTTTCGTCCGTGGCGCCGTCCGATCCGCCGCCGTCGCCGCCGCGGTGACCGGCACGCTCACCTGGGCGCCGACCGCGAACGCCCAACCCTCCGAACCGACACCCTCCGCGTCGGCCACCGCTGCCGACACACCGGCCCCGGACGTGGGCAGCGTTGAGATCACCACCAGGGACACGGCCGGAGATGTGCTCCCCGACGCCGCGTTCCTGCTGCTCGACTCAGCCGGCCAGGAGGCCGGACGCGGGACAACCGACGCGCAGGGGAAGCTGACCTTCCCCGACCTCGCCCCGGGCATCTACCGGCTCAAGGAGACGGCCTCCGGCAGCCCGCTCCACGAGGTTGTCGCCGACCAGGACGTCATCATCACGCCCGGGGCGACCACGCGGCTGACGATCACCGACCCGTTCAAGGCCGCCAAGGTCCTCCTGAAGGCCAAGGACGACAAGACCGGCAAGCTCCTGCCCGGCACAACCGTGAACATCGGCACCGGCACCTCAACGCTGCTCACCCTGACGACCGGCGCCAAGGGCACGGCCTCCGGGGAGCTGCCGGTGTCGAGCCGGAAGACGGAGTTCTGGGTCAGGCAGGTCAAGGCACCCGCCGGATACGACCTCTACAAGCCGTCCAAGACGTTCACCGCGGGCCCAGGCTCACCGGTGACTGTGACCCTCACTAACACCAAGACTGCGACCAGCCCGAAGCCCGACCCCTCGGACAAGCCGACGCCCAAGCCCTCCGGCACCCCGACTCCTCCGGAAACGCCGGGCGACGGCACCGGCGGGGTCAAGCCCTCAGCGCCGGGCACCGGCACGCCGGATGCTGACTCCTTGGCCGCGTCCTCGGACAGCGACTCCTCGCCGACGACCCCGGCAGGCTCCCTCGCCCACACCGGTGCCGACGCCACGCCTTGGATCGCCGCCGGCGCGGGGCTCCTCGTCATCGCAGGCGCCGTCACCCTGGTCGCTGTCCGCCGTCGTAGGGCTGCCGAGTCCGAGCACGACGACAACAACAAGACCAACTAGCCAAAGATCAATCACCGTCGCAGGCTCCCGCGAAGCGCTTCCGGGGGCCTGCTGGCGTTTATCGACGCCGAACCGCTGGCAAACCTCCGGCACGGGCGGCGTGCCGCCGCTATGCCTGCCCCGTCACAGGGCAACCCGGCCCGTACGTGGACCTTTAGCACCGGCACGGCCGAGCGCTTTGTCGTGCTGCGCTCCGGCTGGTCAGGCTGGCTGGGGGCGGCCGAAGAGAAGGTCGTAGCCCGCGGGGAGCTGCAGCAGGATCCGGTTCAGCAAGTCGTCGCTGGCGACGACGCTGAGCATGGCGCTGGCATCCCAGGCCGCGGTCTGCTCGGTGGCGCCCTCGATCCAGGCCGCTGTCGCCCGGACGAACCTGTCTGGCACAAGCGGTTCGTGTGCCTTGAGTGGGTTGAGCAGGACCAGCGCGAGCGTCTCGGGGAGGCGGGCGGCCAGCTCGCTTCGCACCTCGCCCACCAGGTGCGCGCCCAGCAGAGCGAGCGCGGTGCGGGAGGATCGTTCCGCCGTTCGGGGTCGGTTGATGTGGAGATCTAGGCGCGTACCGGGGGCAGGTCGTAGCGACTGACGGCCAGGTACGTCTCTGGGGTCGCCGCTTCGAGAAGACTCTCGTCGCCTTCCAGGTCGAGTGCCGGCTCCTGGGGGTGGCGCAGCAGTTCGCTCCAGTTGGTCGCCGCGCCCCGCTCGTAGGCGTCGCGGAGCAGGGGGCGCAGCCGGGGGCGGGCTTCCTCCTGCTGCTCGCGGAAGATCCGCCGCTGGGTGAGCCGCTGTTCTTCCTGGGCTTCGTCGCTGAGCTCCTGGTCACCGCTCGGCTCGTCCTCGGCGCGAAGTCCTGGAGTGCGCCGGGCGATGGCGAGGTCTTCGTCGTGGAGGCGCTCGCAGGCGGCGAATAGCTTCCGGGACATGCCGAGGTGTACTTCCGTTCCGGGGATGCGGCAGGTGAGGAAGTCGTCGAGCCCCATGGAGCGGATACCGGCGCGCAAGGTGTGCTGCTCGGCTTGGAGCGCTGCTCCGCGGGCGTCGGCCCGCATGGCGAGGGTGAGGCCGTCGTGCTCCAGGGGCGTGGTGAGTCCGGTGCGCCGGCGGCGGGAAGTGCGGTCTGCGGGCACGGGCACCGTGCGCAGTTGCGAGGCGGGAGCGGAGCGCAAGGCGAGGTAGGTGAGCATCTGGACGCGGGCCGCGCCGATGAGCGCGTCGTCGCTGTCGCCGAGGCGGTCTTCCAGGTTGCCCGGGCCCGCCGCCTCGTCGTCGATGCCGGACCCGTCAGAGTTGAGGGGCGGCTGGCCAGGGTGCAGGTCGTGGTCGATGGTGAGGAAGAGATCGTCACCGGGCCGTACTGACGCTCCGACCAGGACGGTGCGGTGCGCATACGCGCCGAGGATCTTGCTTCCGGCCGCCAGCTGCGCCCACCCCTTGCGGAGCGTGCCCAGGCCGATGTCGCCCCCCTTGGCCTCGATCAGCCAGTACATCTCCTCGGCCTCGTGGCGCCCCCACAGGTCGGGCAGCTTCTTCTTCGGATCTTTGAACGTCTTGCGCAGGGCGGGGACAGGGCCGCCGAGTTCGAGGTGCTCGGTCTGGCCGAGGCCCAGCAGTGAGCGGCAGGCCCACTCGGTCATCGTCATGCCCAGCCGGTAGCTGGCGGCGTTCTTCGCGCTGCGCTCGGTGCCGTGCGCGTACACCGGGTTCCAGGTCAGGCGTCGCCCCTTCGCTCCAGGCACAGGGTGGCGGGGCTCGACGGAGTGCGCGCCGAGATAGGCGTACAGCGGAGAAACCCGAGCGACCAGTTCCCCGTGTGCGTAGCGCGGCTGGTTCTGCAGGTGAGGGGTGACGTCCCGGCCGACCTCGGTGGCGGCTTTGATGATCTCCCGCCACGTGGTGGTCGGGGCGTACCAGCCGTCGGCCGCCGGGAAGCCGTTCGACCCGACCCACGGCTGGTGCTCGGCCGTCCGCCACTGCTTGCGCGGCTTGTTCGCGGGCCCGTTACGGATCAGGACCGGCACGTCGAAGCTATCGGCATACGTGAGCGGCGGCGCGTCGGGAACATCTGCGGGGATCATGTCGATCACTCTGGCACGGGCCGTGACGTCTCCCGGCGCCGGGTATCAGGGTCTTTACATTCAGGCTGCTTCATCAACGAGCGGCAGGGCGGCATCGACGATCGCGGTAGCTGTAACGGCTGAGAATCCCCGCTGGGCCGTCAACTGTTCCACCAACGTCTGCCGGAGGTAGGCAACCAGATCTCCTTCCTGCGAGGCATCCGGCGGGGAGACGAGCTGACCGCTCAGCTCGCTTCGGCGGAGTGCCGACCGGCGGCAGGCTTCAATTGCCTGTGGTGAAGCTGCGAGCAGACTGTCTGCCACCTCGGGACCGACTCCGACAGCGATCAGGGTTTCCGCGGCCAGTTGAAAGACTGCCTGGGGGATATCCTGGGGGTGCTTCCCCGCGGTCACTCCAGCGGCCGCGATGGCGAACCAGGCGCCGAGTTGTTCCGGTCGGCTGTCCCAAAGCCTTTCTGCGACAAGCGCCCACAAGGACTGCGTTCGGCCGGTGGCCCACAGCTGCGGCCGGGCGAAGAGCATTGCGGCGCCAGCTGGCCGCCAGTCGGCTTGCGCTGCCACATCCGCAATGTCGTCCACCGCGATCGGGAGATCCACCACATGTGCTGCGACGAGAGTGCGCATGTCCTGGTCGTGCCGTTCGTCGGTGAACTCGGGATAGTCGCTTAGCTCTTTCAGAACGTGCAGGAGGGCCACAGTGCCGAAGGCGGGGACGTGTGCGCGGGTGAGCATCTCGCGGAGGGCGGCATCGTCGCACCACAAGGGGGCACCGGTGGTGAGGGCGTGCTGGGCGGCTGAAAGCCAGGGGGCATCAGCTTCATCGGGAACAGTGGTCAAGCCGAGCCGACTGCGGATCTCACTGAGGTCGGGTACCTCGATTGGTTGCAGGGCCGGGATGATGCGGTTGATGGCCGCGGCCTGCAGCGCCAGGTGGTCTTTGTCTTCGGCGGAGTATTCGAAGAGGGTGGAATGCCCGTCGCGGACCCCGAGCTGGCCCGACGCCCGAAGCATCTCACTGAGGGCGTATCGGGTCTGAAGGATGTCGTCATAGACCGCCGTGGTGGTAGGCGTGGCGGCGAAGACGGCTCGCAACTGGTTGAACCGACCCGGGATGAGAGAGGTCACGGCCAGGGTGCTGACGTCCAGGACAGCAGTGCGGTTCAAAGCCTGGCGCACTGCTCTGATTTCCGCAGTCACCTGTGCGTCATCGAGGCTGCATGCGGGGATGAGGCCAGCGGCCCGCTGGATGTAGGCGAGGGCGACGGGACGCCGCGCTGCCCAAGCGAGCATGCCCATGGGGACGGCTCCGCAACGGACGGCGTCGGCGGCTGCTTCGAGCAGCCTTTCGCGGGGGCCGAGGTGCTGCTCTACCATCCGCACCAGTGCTTCCGTGTCGGCGGGCATCATGGTGAGGGCCTTGGTCGCGGGCAGATCGGTCAGCAACGACTGCATTCGGGCGCGCAGGTCATCAGGCAGCACCAGCGGACGTGCTGTGGTGTCGGCATCGTCGGCTGACGGCTCGCTGGTGGCGAAGAGGAGTCCGCCGAGAATTGCCCCGGTCAGCTCTGTGTCCTCGCGGCGGTAGCGCTCGGCGAGGTCGATTGCGGTTTGCGCCAGTTCTGTTGTCCATCCAGACCAGCCGACCAGCATGAGCCATGACCGGACGTCGTCTGTGTTGCGGATCTGCGGTGCGAAACGAGCCAGTGTGTCCCGTGCCGCCTCAGGATTGCGACCGTTGAGTTGGGCGCGAATGGCCGCCCATGCGAAGGCGAGTGCGGACTGTGGAAGAACTCCTGCGGATCCCTCAAGGGCAGTGACGCGTTCGATCCCGATCTCCTCGGCCAGGCCGATGAGGGCATGCTCTTCCATGTCGTTCCAGTCGGACCGGTCGTGGGCCCATTGGATGGCCAATCCACGCAGTTGGCGGCGCATGCCGGCGGGCAAGAGCGGCTGGCTCAACAAGGTCAGCGCCTTGATGCGCGCCTGCTCCGTTGCGCCAGCGCGGTCCCACAGCTCGACCGCGAGGACGCGCGGTCGGGCGTCACCGAAACGTCGCCCCGCTCTCTCAGCCGCTTCAGCAGCTGCGGCCAGTTGCCCCTCGCGCTCGTACAACTCAACGAGTCCTACCGCAGCCACGATGCTGGTGTTCTCCCATTCACGCAGACGCCTGATCGCGGCCTCCGTCGCGCCCTGCGCGGCCTCAGCCACGGCCCAACGTGTCTGGTAGATCGCTTCCGGAATGAGCCCCTGCTCACGGATCTGGTCGAGATAGGGCACGGGCCAGACGCCGAGGCTGGACAAGGCGAATGCCGCATTGCCACGTTGATCGTCGTCGGTGGCGCCGGCTGCAGCGGCTTGCCATGCGGTGATGCGGTGCTCGCGGTCGCCATCCGGATCTGCCTCGGCCGCGTATGCGGCGAGGTGAAGTCGCGCCGAATCGCTGATCAGCCCGGCGGCGATCAGATCCGCCAGGTCTGGTCGGCCCGCTTTGTAGGCAAGCCGCACTGCCTCCAGTTGCAGCGGCTCGTAGGTTGTTTCTGGTTCTTGTGCGTCTCCTTCCGGCGCGGCGAGCGCCGTATGGATGGCGGCCATCACGTCGGTGGCCATCAGCCGCGCCTCCAGGAGGATGATGGCGGCCGTAGTGCTGGGTCCGCGCCAGCGACGAAGATCGGCACGTGCGGCCAGGGCCAGGCGTAGGGCGCGCCTGGTGTCGAGGGATGCCTGCCGCGGTGTTCCGGTTGCGCCACGCAGCAGACATCGAGCGAGGTCGAGTTGCAGGCTCGGTTCTTGTGGCGCGATCCGCAGAGCCCTTTCCAGCAGGTCCTCGCCGTCCTCGTGGCGATCGGCTGCGAAATGGCAGTACGCAGCGAACCGCAGGATGTTGACGTCCCTGGCTGCAGCCGGGTCGCCTTCGGCCAGTGCTTGTGCCACCACCTCGGGCAAGTGCTTGGGGAACTGTCCACCGGTGGCCAGCAGGACATGGGTGGCGGCCACCAGTACGGTGGAGCCCGCTCTTTCGGCGGCTGCTGACAGGCTGCGGGCACGGTCGGGTGCATGGGTGACGGCTGTGAAAGCGGCGAGGGCGAGCAGGTGGCCGTTGTCGTCGCGCGCTGTGGTAGCGGCACGTTCCAGGGCGTTGGTGGCCGCAGGACCGAGTTCGTGCGCACAGGCGTAGGCGGCGATCGTCCTCCAGGCGCCTTCCTCGTGTGTCGGTTGAAGCTGGGTCAGCCAGCGGGGCGGGTGGGTGAGGAGTTCGGTGACCGTGCGGTCCGGGTTGTCGGTCTCGGCAAGGAGCCGGGCCAGGGGCAGGGGATGGCTGGCTCCGTCTTGGTGGTCTTGCAAGAGACGGAGCCGAACGTCACCTGGGAGCTGGTCGGTCGCTGTTCGGAGGGGGTCGATGTCCTGTTGGAGGCGCGCTGGCCGGCTTAGGGCTTCGGCGTTGGCGTCGTCGATCTGTTGATGTGACGGGACGAACACCTTGTAGTGCTTGCCGGTGGAGACAAGTGTGTCCTCGTTGACGTGCTGCCAGTACACCCGTTCAGTCACCGGGTCGAACAGCATGAGAGTCACCGGTAGGGAGTGTTTCTCCCAGTACGCCACATGAGCGGCATCGCACGGATACCACCAGCCGCCTTCACCAGCGACATCGAACTGGCTTTCACCTGACTTGATTTGCACAGCGAGCAGACGGCCGCTCGCACCACCCGTGGTCCTGGAGGTCAGGCTGGCACCCGTGACTACCTCCAGGTGTGCATCGATGCCGACATCACTGGTCTCCTGCTCGCGAAACAGCCAGCCCAGACGAGTGGTCACCAGATATCCGGTCCTGGAGACCCCTGCACGGTCAATCAGGTGAGTCGCACGCACCGTCGTCACAGTGTTTTCCCCATCCCCGCCGAGTCACGAAGCCATGACTCCCCCTTGCGGAACCAGGCTAGGCGACGGCACTGACACGCCTGCGGCCCAGCGGTGACAGGTGAAGGTCGCCGACCAGGGGTGGTGAAGCTGGGCCGACATGCTGCCCGATTGCCGCCCAGGAACAGCCCGGAAAAATGGCGCCGTCTCGTCTACCCCCGACATGGCCGTACGGGACCGCATCCTCAAACCCGGCCTTCGTGCAGTCCGGCAGAGAACGCGGCCGACGCTCGCGTTCGGAATTCACGCACGACTCTCCGACGTACGGCACGGCCCAGTCCGCCCCAGCCGGTACGGCCATCAACACCCCCCGGCGTGCTCAGCCCGCATGACTAGGTTCGCTGTCAGAAAAGCCGAAACGACTGGGTTCATTGTCAAACGCCTCGATTGGATGGCAAGGGACAGTTCGCCGGGGGCAGACAGGAAAGATCGCGGAAAGACTGGCCAACGTGCGCGAGAGCATGTCAACGTAGACGACCTTGCAAGAAACCCCTGGTCAGAGAGGTGATTACCCGTGACCATGGCTCCCGTCGGCCTTGGATTCTCCACCACCGTCGAAGCCCTGCGGCTGCGCGAGTGGCAGCTGGGTCCTGGCCAGCCCACGCTCGTCATGGACCAGTTCTCCGCGGAGGACTTTAACCTCATCGTGGACGACCGTGCGGACGTACACGTCAGCTCCAAGGACGGCCGGTTCTACCTCGGCTGGTTCCCGCTCGGTCGTCCCGGCACCGACGGCGAGGGATGGAAGATCGCCGTCACCGGCACGGCCAATGTACGCGGCTACCAGCTGTCGTTCGACACCGAGACGCCGGCCGACATCGTCGCTGCCGCCGTGGCGCGCGTGCTGGAAACCTCACGTCGCGTATGACAGTGCCGGCGCCCTCGCGTAGTCCTCGCTGGGAGGGTGGCCGGCTGACTGTCAGGCCGCCGGCTGATTCCACCGCTCACCGTGTTCCTCACCCAAGGAGGCTGTTCATGACGTCCACGGAGATGACCGTCGGCGATCTCATCGACCTGCTGTCCGGTTGCGACCGCAGTGCTCCGGTCCGCCAGGCCATGAACCCGTTCTTTCCGATGGCACACCGCTTGGCGCAGGTCGTGCGGTCCGTGGACGAGACCGGCCAAACCGTCGTCTACCTCGCCGAAGGCCGAGACGAGGGATCACAGCTCGGCCATCTGCCGCCCGAGGTCGCCGTCGCCCTGACCTGGCAGGGCGATGTCCAGGCACCCCCGCGCCGTCCCCGCCGTCGTGCCGGCGGTAACTAGACCCGCACCGAGCCCTTGGAGGCGCCCCTGTACCCCGAATTCCCGCCCGACCCGTCCACTCCACGTGGCGGCCAGCCTGCGTTCTGGGTCGGCCCCCGGCATCTGGCCGGTGACGATGGGCGCCTCTACGACACCGTCGCCGACACGCTCGCCGGCCTGGGCTGGACTAGCCTGACGATCGTCCGCGGACGGCACGAGCCGGATGAGGCACCCGAGGACCGCCAGGTCCTGCGCAGCACCGTCCTGCATATCAGCCCTGATGCGCTCTGCTGGGCGCAGTGGAGCCTGGCGGACGAACCGTTCCACTTGGGGGATCTGCCGATCGCCTGGCAGATCTCCGCCCGAGCGGAGGCGAGCAGCCCGCTCGCTCAGTGGTCGGCCTACTTCACCCCCGACGTCCCCGGCGAGGCCGTGACCGACTTCCTCGTCGCGCTCGACGCCCGGGACGAGCCCACCGTGCCGTTCGCCGGCCCCGAGCTGGTCCTCGACGCCGTCGTCGCACACGGATGGCTCCGCGACATCGACCAGCCCCAGGCGGCAGCGACGGACCCGACGTTCACCTCGCACATCAGCTTCGGCGAGGTGCCGCCCCTCATCGAGGACGCCGACCCGCGCGCCCTGATCACCGAGGCAGATGAGGCGGGGCCGGCCGGTTGGCAAGCGTGGGCCGAGCCCACGCTCGGCGCCCCCTGCCTGTGGGCAGCCTCGTTCGGTTCCAGCGTCCCGCACGACCTCGCGGCCGTCTTCGCCGCCTCCCTCAGCTCGATGGCACCGGTCCTGCGCCGGGTGCTGCCCGAGGCCACCCGGGAGCGGCTCCTGCGCGCGCCGGCCATCTAACGCCCCGCCGTTGCCTTTCCCCTCAAACACACAGCCCGGCCTTTTCCGAAATGGAGGGCCGGGCTTCGTGCTTCTCGGGCCGGTATTTGTGTGCACACAACGCGCTGTTGGCTGTTCCCTGGCAACCGGGACGGGTTCCGGCTCGCGAGAGGTGCAGTCGCTGCTTGAAACTGCTCCTCGATGTCCGGCAATGGGTTTGCCACCCTGTGACGCCAGGCTGCAGGATGCGGCAATGCACCTCAGCCCCGGCGTCCTTCTTGCCCTCGTCCTTGGCGTCGCCGTGATCGTCGCGCTGAAGGTCCGTTCACGCCGCAAGCGCACGGCCGCCCTCGCGGCACAGTGGCAGGCGTTCCAACAGCACCGGAATGCAGGCCGAGGAGATCTTCTTCAGATTACGCGGGTCTACCAGCGCGGACGCCGCGGGTCGAAGGCCGTCGTCACCTGGTGCGACACCGGCCGGCAACAGGACGCCTGGTTCTGGAACTGGCACGTCCCCGCAGGCGCGTACCTGCTCGTCAATGCCACCAGCGGCTATGGACCCCACAGCCACAATCCGAACGTGCTCTACGTACAGCCCGGCCAGATCCAAGCCTGGGTCCCCGCCCAGGCGGCGCGCGCTGCTCAGCGCATCGGCTGACGCGCTGCTGCCCCCGACCATCACATGGTCGGGGGCAGCAGCATGACCGGGCAGGTCAGCCGGTTGCGGTGGCCTTGGCGAGGGCCTTGCCGAGGTGGCGGTCGACGAGGGCCGGGGCGCCGGAGACGATCAGCAGCAGATTGCCGTCCCGGATCGCGCTCTGCTTCACCACGGTGCTCCGCCCTGCGGTGGAGAACGAAAGGAGCTGGCTCCACTGCTGATCCCCGAGTCGTTGGGGCGCGGGCAGCTTCTGCGCGGTTACGTCGATTGGGGTGCCGCCCGCGACGACCTGATAGGCGGGGCAGCCGGTCATGGCGTCGAAGATCCGTCCGATGCCGGCGGACAGCTTGTTCGCCGTGTCGCTGTACAGCTCCTCGGAGATCTCCGAGGAGCTGTCGCCGTAGGTGAAGGTGGCCTTCGCTTTGTGCAGGAAGGTGAGCGTGCCGCCGGTTGCCGCGTCGCCGCCCAGCTCGCTCAGGGCCGGGCAGCCGATGACGGTGACGTCGTCGTGCCGGGTGGGGCGGTCCGGCTTGGGCAGGTAGCCGTTGCCGAGGTCGCTCCGGTCGAGCAGGCGGGACTCGAGCGCGGCCGACGAGAGCGCGGCCGACTTGTGGACCGCGTCGGCCGGCTTTCCTGTCTGGGCGGAGGCGGGAGTCTGGTGCTTGGCCCCGGTGGTGTCGGTGGAGCAGGCGGGCAGGGCGAGGAGGGCGGCGGTGATGCCGAGGGCGGTGGTGGCGACGCGAACGCGCATGACGGAACTGACCCCTTGGTGTTAGGCGACGGGTGGTCAGTGCGGGCCCGAGGGCCCGGTGGGGTCGTAGGAGTGGTGGTCAGTGCCCGAGGTGGCGCAGGCAGTCCTCGAACGTGGCGTGCGTCGCGTCCGCCGGTCCGCTGTTCCGGTTGAACCACGCGGTGTCGAGGCGGGTCTCCTGCTGTTGGTGGCCGGCCCGGCAGCGCAGCCAGATCTCGCCGCGGGTGGAGAGGATGAGCCAGTCCCGGTACGCGCCGCACGCGGCGCAGGCGGCCATCTCGCCGTCGAGGACGAGGGGCTGCTTCCACGGCATCATCTTGCCGTCGACCTGGTCGTGGCTCGGCACACGCAGCTCCGGCGGAAGGAAGTCGTCCACGACGACGGTTGGCTCGACGGGCGCCGGTTCGGCCGCCTGCAACCCGATGCCCGGCGGGGCCTGGCCCTGCATCCGCGCGTGCAGCTCGGCGAACTGCCTTTGAGCTTCGCTCGGCTCCTTGGCTCGGCGGCGTATCCGGTGAAACACCCTGGCGTCCTCCTCTACCTCGTCACCTCGTCCTTGCGCGCTTCATGATCGTGCCCTGCGGCCCCGGTGGTTGCAATTCACAAAATCCACAGCCGTCTTCAGCCAGGTCATCAGGGGTGCTCCGGCTTCTGCGTTGCCCGGATGACGAGTTGGCGACCCTGCCTGTCTTCGTGCGGCGAGATGCCGTTGTCACGGCGTGCCCGATCACACGTCGCCATTTCCCCCAACCGTCCAACTTCGCGACGCCTACTGGCTCGGCTCGCTCCATCTGCGTTATGCCCGCCTGTCCTGTAGGTGCACGGATTCCGGCGGCCTCCACATCGAACCTGGTCGCCGGCGAAGTCCGATGGGGCGTACGACCATGCTGTGGCTTGCCGGCGAAGCGGTGGTGCTCTCCTCTCTTGGTGATGCGATGAGATCTGCGTACCGGCACCCGGCGGGCTCACCGGGTCTTACGCGATGCCTCCTCTCCGCTGCGCCGCCTGCCGGGTGCGGAGGTCCTGGTCGTCGTCCCGCGCGTTGCGGACTGGCCTGCTACGGGGCCGTGCTCGGGTGGGTGGGAGGTGTCGGCGGGCAGGTCGGCCGTCCGCCGCATCCGCCACACGAGCACGTCGCTGACGGAGTCCGCGGTGGCTAGTTCGCGGCGTTCGGCTACGTCGGACAGGAGGGCGGCCGGGTCGTGGCCGGCGGCTTCGGCCTCCGCGATGGTCGCTGCCAGGGCGTACCAGCCGGGCTCGGCGAGGATCTGCTCGGCCAGCTCCGGCAGCGCCTCGCGCAGCAGCACGGTCTGCCGCAGGAGCATCGGTCGGCTCAGACGCCGCCCTCGTTGGTAGAGCGCTCCGAGGGGCTGGGCGGCGGCGACCTGGTAGGCGGTACGCAGGTGCTCGGCGGCGCGGGTGGCGGCTTCGGCCTGCTGAGCGTGGCCCTTTCTGGCGTGCCAGTGGGCGGCGGCGGTGATGAGGAAGAACAGCATGTCGATGGCCATCGCCGTGGTGGCGCCGTCTTCCCCGCGGCCGAGGGCTGGGCCGCCGTGGACGAGGTCGCGGGCGGCCTGCCGCAGGGCTCGGTCGTGCCCGCGTACGGCGCGGACATGGGAGCGCGAGGCCCGCTCGAAGGCGGTAGCCGCCTCCCGTAGTTCGCGGCGGGTGTGGGCGGCGGACGTCTTGGCGAGGGCATCCAGGACCTCGCCGGCCGCGGCGATGTGGGCGGCGGCGACCGCATCCTCGCCGTGCTCCACGACGAGGACGGCCTGCCACGCGGCCGATGCCGTCCTGCGGCGGGCGGAGGCCGGAGCGCCCGGTCCCGTACGGGGTGCCTTCTCGTGCCGGGCGGCTGGGTTGTGCTGGGCGTCGCCGGACCAGCGCTCTCGGATGCGGGGCAGCGAGAGGTCTGGGGCGAGGCGCGCGCCGGGGTAGAAGACCGGCTCGCCGTCCTTGTTGAGGTCGTCCGGCAGAGCGACCTTGTACCCGAGGAGGTCGCCAAAGGGCGCGGCACGCTTACGGATCAGGAGTCCGGCGGCGGCGAGCCGGTCGAAGAACTCCTCGTCGCTCCTCGCCCCGGTCACCGCCCGTCGTACCGTTTCCCGCAGTTCCTCGCGGGCGGTGCGCTCGCGGCCCTGGCGCTCGGCCTTGTGGCGCTCAGCGCTGGTGGGTCGCTTCGCGCCGGTGCCGTCGCCCTTGTTCAGGCGGCGCAGACCGAGTTCGGCTTCGAGGGTGCGGGCTTGGGCCTGGACCCGGACGGCGTCGTGGTCGAGGTCGGGCTTGAACCCGTCCTCGCGCACGAGGGTGGCGATGATGTGGATGTGGTCGTCGGCGTGCCGGACCGCTGCCCATCGGCATCCGGCGCCCTCCTTGGGGTCGTCGATGCCGGCGGCGGCCACCATGCGCCGGGCGACCTCGCCCCATTCCTCGTCGCTCAGAATCCGGTCTTCTTGGGCGTTGCGGACCGAGAGGTGCCACACATGCTTCTTGGGCCGGTCGGCCTGCTCGACGTTCTCGACGGGCTGATCGAGGAGCTGCTGGAGCTGTTTGAGCGTGGCCGACGGGTCACGGCCCGGGTCGGGGGCGTTGCCATCCCAGGAGGCGACCAGGTGCGGGTCGGTGTGCTCTTCGAACTTGCCGGGTCCGTAGAGGTAGGAGAGGAGGCCGATGGTGCGCTGTCCGCGCTTCTGGATCCTGGGGATCATGCCGGTGAGGGGGTCCTAGTCCTGGTTCAGGAGCCGGTCGGTGGCGTGCTGGACGCGCTGGACGGCGCGGTTGGTGGCCGCGATGACCACGTCGAGTTCGCCCGGGTGCCCTCCGGCGTTGACCGCTCGGGCGATCTGGTTCAAGTTGCTGCCGACATGGCCGAGATGCCGACGGGCGGCGAACAGCTCGGCGATCACCTCACGCTCGCCGGCGACGGCACTCGCGGTCCGTTCAAGGTCGCGGGCGGCGGAGAGGGCAGCGCGCGCGAGGAAGCCTGCGAGAGTGAGGCCGGCGGCGTTCGCGCCGGCGGTCACGAGGGTGAGTTCGTCGTCGCTGAAGCGGGTGTTGCGGACGTGGGGGCGCTGGCGACGCTGGTACTTGCGGCGGCGCGTGCGCGGCTGCTCACGTCCGTCCTGTATCCCCTCTGGCTGCGATCCGCCCTCGGTCGCAGCCTCCTCGTCTGGCGTCCCCCGGCGCCGGACGAGCCCCTGCCCCCCGGGGGCAGGGGAACCCTTGGATACTCCGCTCAAGGCGGAGTATCCAAGGGGATAACTTGCTCGCCCCGAGACCGAGTTGGAGTCGGGAGCAGGTTCGAGGGTGGTGCCGGTCTGGGTGGGGTTCGTCATCGGAATTCGGGCCTCGTAGAGCGGGTGTGGTGCTGGATGGTCGCGGCCAGCGCGAGGACGTCGGCCGGTCCCATAAGGACGCGGACGGGCCCGTCGGGCTGGTTTTGAACGAGCCACTGGCCGCTCGGCGTGAGGACGGCGGCGTGCAGGAGCCGCCGGCGGACCAGGACGTCCGCCCAGGCGCCGGCCTCATCGACCGTGGGCTCGTATGAGCGAGCAGGTCGCGCAATCACGGGGTGTCTCCTCAAGTGGGGCGGTGGCCCGGCACGGAGTCGGGCCACCGGTGGCGGTTAGGGGCATTGAGGTGGGGTTTTGCAGGTTCAGCCGCACTCGGGGCAGCGACCGACGTGGCTGCTGAGCGCCCGGGCCATCCGCTGCTTCGTCGAGGCAGCCTGCTTCGCGCTGGACTTCGCTGCCGGCCTGCCCTCGTGCCGCTTGGAGTGGGCGAGCATGAAGCCGATCTCCCGCTCGTACTCCGCACGGACGGTGTCGAACTGGTGGCAGGTCTTCACGGGGCAGTGCTCCTTGTCTTCGTGGTGTCGTCGCTCCGCAGTTGCTGGAGGACGAGGCTCAGTCGGTCGTTCCGGCCGCCCTTCAGGCCCTCGCGGCGGAGGATCTCCCGTAGCTGGACCCGGGTGACGGACTCGTTGCCGTCCCGTTCGAGCAGGGCAGGGACGTGCGGACGGACCTGCTGGACGAGCTGGTCCACCGACTGCTCCGGCTCGCGCGGCGGACGCTGCGTCTGCGGGGCGCGGGCCCGGGTGCGCTTCCCCTTGGTCTTAGTCCGGGGCTTCGTGGTCGCCTTCCGGCGGAGGGGGACCTTGTGTCCCTGGTCCCCGGTGGGCTCGGTCCCCGTGTCGGTGTCGTTCGGTCCCTGGTCCCCGGTGGGCTCGGTCCCCGTGTCGGTGTCGTTCGGTCCCTGGTCCCCGGTGGGCTCGGTCCCCGTGTCGGTGTCGTTCGGTCCCTGGTCCCCGGTGGGCTCGGTCCCCGTGTCGGTGTCGTTCGGTCCCCGGTCCCCGGTGGGCTCGGTCCCCGACTCGGCGGCGTTCGGTCCCCGATGCGGATCCAAGCCCTGAGCAGGGACTTCTCGCGTAGTTCGGTCGGTCCCCGCGCCTCCCGGGTCCCCCTGCAAGGCTTCCGGATTGGCGCGACCGGTCCCCGGGACCGCACCTGCTTCTGGGGCCTCGGTCCCCACCCTGGTCCCCGTGTTCTCGCCCTCGGTCCCCGCGCTAGCCGACGCCTTCGGGACCGCGACTTCGGGGACCGGTCCCCTCGGAGCGCTCGGTCCCCGATCCCGGACCGACTCGTCGGAACCGTCTACGGGGACCGGCGCTTTCGATGCCGGCTGCGAAGGGACCGTGGCTGCCACCGAGGCGGTGTACGCCGGGGACCAGGGCGAGGGAAGCGGGACCGTGGCGAGCGCGAGCGCGTGCCGGCGCGCAGCGAGCTGGTCGAGCAGCTGCGCGCGTTGGCGGGCGTCGGTCCCGACCGAGGCCCTGCCGACCGCCTTCGACAGGCGCCGCGTCAACCGCCGGCCGCGCCAGCTCCGTTGCTGCTCGGGTGTGCGTTCGGCGAGGCGGGCGGCGAGAGTGACTGCGCGGGCGGTGGCCCGGTCCCGGGTGATCTGTGCGGCGTTGCGGTCGCGTGCGGCGATCCCGAGGCGGGACAGCAGACGCTCGCGTGCTTCCCGCCCCAGGACGGCGATCAGTCCGTGGGAGGCGGCACCCGGGGTGCGCAGGCGCAGCTCGATCCCCATAGCGAGGTGCCACAGCATCGCCGCCATGACCGGCCCGACGAAGGCCCTTACCGTGCCGCCGATAGGACCGCTCTCGGCATAGGCGGGGATCACCTGCACTGTGGTGATCAGCCAGACCAGCGTGCCCGGAAGGCCGGGGGCGCCCTCGGTGGCCAGGTTCTGTCGTGCCATCAGCGCCGTCGCGAAGAGCGCCAGCTCGGCTGCGGCGAACATGCCGGCCCGCTCGGCGGCGCCGGCCATGTCGAGGTAGTCGGCGGCGAACCGCCAGCTCGTGTCCGCGGAGTAGCAAGTACAGCCGAGGGCGGCAAGGGCAGCGACCTTGACCGCCGGACCGCTGAGACGTTTCTGCGGGCGCGTGCCCCGGCGCCGGATCGTCCAGGCGGTCAGCACCAGCACGACGGCGGCGGGCACCACGGCGGCGAGGAGGAGAGAGAGGTCCGGAGCGGCGCCGAGGGACAGGAGGGGGTGGGTCATGCGGCCTTTCCGAGAGAGGCGTGCGCCGGAGTCGACGCTGCCGGGCGGGCTGCCGGCTGCTGTGTGCCAGGTGCTGAGGCGGGCGGGGGGCCGCCCGCTGGGGCGGTCTTCGTCCGCTTCTTCTTGGGCCGCGGCACGCCGTAGGTGCGGTCGCGGTCGAAGACCTTGTTGGCCGCCTGCCGGAGCAGGTCGCGTGCGTGCTTGTGGCTGATCTGCAGGGCGGTGGCGAGCCGGTCGGGGCGCCAGCCGCGCACGTAGGCGTGGTCGATGACGACCTGCCGTTCGGCCTCGGTCAGATGCACGTCGCGTCCCAGGAAGAAGGACGTGACGCGTCGGTAGTCGAGGCGCTGGTGCAGTCCGTCGTGCCAGGGACGCCGCTCGGCCTCGGTGAGGCCACCCCAGATGCCCTCCTTGAGAACGTTCTCCAGGGCGAAGTTGAGGCAATCGCTGCGTACCGGGCACCAGCCGCACAGCTCCTTCGCCTCGGCTATGGCTTCGTGGTCCCTCGGGAGCGGGAAGAAGACGGCGTCAGCGTCCTCGACGTCCATGCCGTGGCACGCTCCCTGGGTGTGCCAGCTGGTGTCTCCGATACTGCGCAGGCCGGTGGCCGGCGCGTCGTGGGTGGTGATGTGACGCAAGGGTGGTCTCCGATGTGCTGCCGCGTCGGCTGGCTGGGCTGGCGCTGGGCGCGGCGTCGGGTGCCGGCTACGGCGCGCGGGCGTGCGCCGCAGTCGGTGGCGGGACGGTGATGTTGGGATGGCGGTGCACCGGGAGGCACGCGCCGATGCGCCGGTCAGGCCAGGGCGGGCTGCTGGACCTGCTCGCTCTGCTGGGCCTGCTGGGCGGCGGCGAGGTCGACGCGGCCGGGGTGCGGGGTGGCGCGCGGGGCGGTCGTGCGTACGCCGTCGTCGGGGCCGATCCGGCGGCGACGACACGGCTCGCCGGGCTGGGCCAGGCACCACTCGCACTTGACGCTCAGGGCGTCGGGCAGTCCCTGAGCGACGGCGGCCTCGCGGGCTGCGCGGGCGGGCCGGTAGGGGGCGAGGGCGGCGCGGGCGGCGGGCGGTATGCAGGAGCCGATCTGCCGCAGCCTGGCCTCCAGCCGTGGGTCGATCCGGTCGCGACCGCTGGTGATGGCTCTGGCCTGGGCGGGCTGCGCCGTGCCGGCGGCGACGGCGCGGCGGGTGCCGACCAGCTCGGCGGTCCAGGCGGCCTGGTCGTCCGGGTCGGCGGACGGCGTGGGATCGGAGTGCCGGGCCAGGCGGTCGCGCCGGTAGCTCTCCCAGGGGCGGGCCACGTCCGCAGGCAGGATCTGGTACGGCGAGACTCGGACGTGCTGTCGGGCAGCGACGCGGGCGTCCCAGCCGTGCGGAGTGGCCATCGGCACGTCGCCGAGCAGCTCGTGCCACTGGGCGAGCTGGTCGCGTGCCTCGCCCTGGTCGGTGCGAATGGTGCGGGGGTCGAGTCGGCCGATGTAAGCCAGCAGGGCGGCGATTTCGCGGCGGTCCACGGCTACTGCTCCGTTCCGGTCGGCTCGTTCAGGGCGGCGAGGAGGGCGGCGGTGTGGGCCTCTGCCCGCGTCATGCCGCCGGGTTGGCCGGGACCCGTGCCGGGCACGGCGTAGAGGTTCGGGCGGCCAGGGGGGTGCTCCCTGGCGACCCAGGAGCGCCAGTCGGCAGCCCACGCAGCCGCCGGCCTCGGCTTGAAGCCGGAGCGGTGGGCACGCCACTTCGCGTCGGCCGCCTGCAGGCCCTGCTCGCCGAGGCGGTCGAGGTGTCCCTGCTGGCGGGCCCAGGTGTGGCTGGCTGGGTCGACCTGCCACTCGGCAGCCGAGAGGACGGCAGCACCACCACTGCTGTACCTCCGGTTCAAATCCGGTTCACTACGGTTCTGGGTGCCGGTTTCCGGTACATCGCTGTGCCGGTTTCCGGTACGTCGAGGTGCCGGTTTCCGTCGGGACCTGCCGGATTCCGGTACTGCCGGTTTCCGGGCCCTCGCAGGAGATTCCGGCACCTCACGCGGGCGGATGTTGTAGCGACGCAGGGCCGAGATGCGGAGCGCCGGGGTGGCCTCAGTCCCCGCCGGCGGCGCATGGTCGGCATCCTCGTCGTCCACGGTCTCTGCCAGGGCCTTGGCGGCGAGGGGGAGGCGGTAGACCGTGCTGCGCTGCGGGCCGGTGAGGTCTTCGAGCTGCTCCAGCTCACCGGCGTCGACCAGACGGTCAATGGCTTCGCGGACCGTGGAGACGGAGGCGCGGGTGCGCTTGGCCAGGCTCGACAGGGAGGCCCAGGAGACGCACTGCTCGTCGCCCACCCGGTCGGCGATCGACAGTAGGACCAGACGCGCCGTCCCCCGGCTGCAACTGTGCTCCCACACCCAGTCGCGGGCTTCGCTGCTCATCGGCAGCTCCCGACGAGCGGGCGGGTCCCGCAGCTCGGCGGGGCCATGAACGTGCGGTCCGGCTCGGGGCGCTGAGGCGCCGAGGCGGAGATGGCTGCCGCGCAGGCCAGGCGAAAGGGCCTTTTGCGCAGGGCAGGAGACATGCGATACTCCCCTTTGCAGTGTTGCCACGCTGACGCGCCCCTTGGAAGGACTCAGCGTGGTGATGGTGGGCAATCTCCGCCCTTGCCGGGGCGGGTATGCCGCTTAGCGTTCGGCGTCCGTGAGTTACCGCTCCCGGGCGCCGTCGCTGTTTGTGGACCTTCGCGGTCCGGTCCGTCCTCGTGCTCTCCTCATGTCCGTCGCTGCGGGCGGGTTGCCCGGGGACGATGAACATACGCACGGACCCGTATCAAGATCCAGACTTGGTTCTTAAACTCTGTACTGGTTGCAGAGAGTCATCGGATGATCGTGTGCCGCAAGTGTCCGTACGGCGCGACCTGGGGCGCACCCCCGCGTCGAAGCGCACCGTTGCCGCGGCTGCCTCGAACGCCGAGAGGGTGTCACTGTGTCCGAATTGGAACGGGTGTCTGTTATTCCCCGCAGTGGAAATGCGAGGCGGACGGGGTGTTTCCACTGCCGCCACCGCGCTTTCCGGTCGAAGATAAAATCCTGCGTGCCAGACGTGACCTATGTCGCTGGCCGAATGTGGCTTGCGCCACGTCATCCGGCATACTCCTGCCGGTAGAAACGGACAGGATGACCTGAAACAGGCGGTACGCGTCACACGGAAACGTGCTGGTGAGGAAGAACTTTCCATACAGTGGATCAGCTCGTCAACTCACGTTTATGGCGGGGTAGGGTGCTTGAAGTGACGACGAAGTCCACCCAGGAAAGGATCATGAAAGACTCGACCGAAGGCCAGGTGAGCCCCAAGGGGCTCATGGACCGCCTAAACCGCCTGTTCGACACAGTGCACCCGCCCGACCGCGGCCCCTTCAGCAACGCCGAGGTGGCCGAACTCATGGAGAAGCGCGGGCTGGGCAAACTGTCAGCCCAGTACCTCTGGCTCCTGCGGACCGGGCAGCGCGATAACCCGACGAAGCGTCACCTCGAAGCGCTAGCAGGGTTTTTCGGCGTGGACCCCGCGTACTGGTTCGACGACGCCGTCGCCGAAAAGACCGTGCAGGAACTTGAGTTGCTCGCACTGCTTCGCGACACGAAGATCAAAAACGTGCTCCTTCGCCTGTCCGACGTTTCCGCAGACGGAAAGGATGCCGTCCTGGGAATCGTCGAGAGCGTACGAAAATCCGAGGGGTTGCCGCCCTCAACTGGCTCGTAAAACGGCCGTGTTCAGTAAGTGATCAAGGAAAAGTAATGTGGTCCGCACGTAGGCTGCGCCGGCCTGACCTCTTGGCCGAGCTGCAGCTCCCGCACGTCACCAATATCCGCGACCTCAGCGACGAGGTCTCACGCCGCACGGGACGGAAGGTTTTCCTGGAGGCCCGTGAGCAGGCGCCCTCCGTGTGCGGGGCATGCGCCGTCACGGAGAGCGCCTTCCACGTGTACTACGACCCGCGGACCAGCTCCCTGCACCAGGACCACATCATCGCCCACGAGTTCAGCCACCTGCTGCTCGGCCACCACAAGAACCGCCCGGCGTCCGCGCTCTCCTCAACGATCTTCACCAGCGTGGGCTCGGCCACCGTTGAGATGATGCTGGGCCGTACCAAGTACGACGAGGACGAGGAGCGGGACACCGAGCTCCTCGCCTCGTTGATCCAGCGCCGGATCATCGACCGGTGGCTGCGCAGCGACGAGTCCTCCGGAGACGAAGTGCAGGACCGGGTCACGCACACGCTGCTGCGCCGACGGGAGGCCCGGCCGTGAAGGATCTGCTCCACCCGATCAGCCTCGTCGTCGCCACGCTCGGCTTCCTCTGCTTGCTGCGGGACATGCCGACCCGCCGCCGAGACCCCGCCTTCACCGCGCTGGCCGCCGTCTTCCTGCTGTCAGGGCTGTCGTTCCTGTTCTCCATCACACTGATGTGGCAGTACCTCGACCATGTCCTGGGCGTGGTGAACCTCTCCGTACCCCTGGCGATGGGGTGCGTGGTCGCGCTGCTCGCCTGCCAGCAGATCGTCCTCACCTACTGGGGATCACCCCCCGAAGTTGCCCGCAGGAGGGCACGGGAGTGGCTAGCCGCAGGCTTCGCTGTGATCGCAGGGCTGCTGGTGCTGTTCGCCCTGCTGACGCCGAACGCGCCGCGACCGATCAACTTCACGCTGTACTACGCGCATGATGGCTGGTACGCCGCGTATCTCACCCTGTACGTCACGGCCTACACCATCGGTGAACTGTCCCTCGCCCGTGCCTGCTGGCGCCTGGCCCACCGCAGCACACGCGGGTCCGTCCGTATCGGCCTGCGCATCGTCGCCCTCGGCGCGACCGTCACTCTCGGATACAGCGCCGTGCGCATCGGGAACGTGATCGCCGGTGCCTTCAACGCGTCGCTCGCAGAGTGGGAGGGCTTCGCGTGGACCTGCGGCGATGTCGGCGCCATGCTCACGCTCATCGGCTGGCTAGTGCCCACCATCAACGATCAGGCTCAGAGCCTCCAGTACCGGATCAAGCAATACCGCAGCTACTACGGCCTACGCCCCCTGTGGCTGGAGTTCTACAGCGAGGCGCCCGAGATCGCACTGCCGATCGACCGAGTCGACCCGGCCCAGAGGCGCCGCTTCCGCAGCATCTCGATCCGGCTCTACCGCCGAGCAGTCGAGATCAGAGACGGACGGTTCGTGATCCGTCAGTATCTTGATGCCGCAGTCCGCGAAGCCAGCGAAGCCCGCCACCGGGCCCGAGGGCTTCACGGAGAAGAGCTGTCCGCGGCCGTCACCGCCGACCAGATCCTCGCCGGAATCGCCGCCCGGGCAGCCGGTACCCGCCCGGAGACCGACCAGCTCACCGAGTTCGCCGACTCCGAACGCCAGACCAGCAGGCCCATGGACGACATCGACGCTCTCCTCGACGTCGCGCGCCACCTGCCCCGCCAGCCCGCACGAGCCCCCCACCTTGAGCAGGTCTCTGCATGACGACCGACCTCACCCACCAGCCCGCCCACGTCCAGCTCCAGGCCCTGGATCGCCGCGAGATCTCCAGCCGCGAACTGCTCGACCTCCACCTGGCGCAGATCGACGCCAGCCAGATCAACGCCGTCGTCACCCGCGACGACAGCGCTGCCCGAGCCGTCGCACACGCGGCCGACGAACGCCGCGCCCGCAACGAGAGCACCGGCATCCTCGACGGCCTTCCCCTCACGATCAAGGACAGCTTCGAGACGGCCGGCCTGCGCACCACCAGCGGTGCCGAAGACCTCGCCGATCACGTTCCCGCACACGACGCCGACGCCGTCGCCCGGCTCCGCCACCAAGGCGCCGTCATCATGGGCAAGACCAATACCCCGGCGTACTGCCAGGACCTGCACACCGACAACAGCCTGTTCGGCCCCACGCTCAACCCGCACGACCCCAAGCGCACCGCCGGTGGCTCCTCCGGCGGTCCCGCCGCCGCAGTCGCCGCCCACCTGACACCAGCCGACCTCGGCAGCGACCTCGCTGGCTCCCTACGGCTCCCCGCTCACTACTGCGGCGTCTACGGCCTGCGCCCCACGCAGGGACTTATCCCGGCCCGCGGCCACGTCCCTCGCCCGCCGGGGTGGATCACCAGCAGCGACATGGTCACCCCCGGCCCCCTGGCCCGCCACCCCCGAGACCTCGACCTGCTCCTCGCCGCACTGACGACACCGTCACCCGACGAGAACAACCCCTGGAGCGTCACGCTGCCCACAGCGCAACGCCCGATCGGCCAGCTCCGCGTGGCAGTGTGGGCCGACGACGCGAGCTGCCCAGTCGACCGCAACACCGCCGATGCTCTCGCCACCGTCGAACGGACGCTGACCTCCGCCGGCGCGAGTGTCCGCCACACCACGGGGCCGGTCGGCTTCGCTGACTCTCTGCGCCTCTTCGAGCAGCTCCTTTACGCCACCACGACCGCAGCCACCGACGACGACGCCGGCTCCGCCGAACTCGCCGCTGCCCGTGACCTGCACACGGACGATGCGAGCCCTCGAGCCGCCTTCCTCCGCCACCGAACGCAGACACACCGTGTCTGGCTCCGCGCCAACGAGGAGCGCCTCCGGCTCCGGCAGACCTGGCACCGGTTCTTCGCCGACGCCCAGCACGACGTCCTCATTACGCCCGCCGCTCCTACTGCGGCGATCCCAGCCGGGAGCCGCTCTCTCATGGTCGACGGCGTCGAACGGAGCTTCTTCGACCAGACCGGCTGGGCCAACCTGACCAGCCACGTCGGTCTGCCCAGCCTGGTCATGCCTGCTGCGCGTAGCGCCGATGGCCTCCCGATTGGTGTGCAGCTGGTAGGACCGGCCTATTCAGAGCGGTCCTTGCTCGTGATGGCCGAGCACCTGGCGCCTCTGCTCGGCGGGACGGCCGGGGGCGTCATCGGATCATCGAGCGGATGACCTCTGCGTCGCCGTTGTAGGTGATGACGGCACCTTCATCTTCGGTAGGCGGTTCGAACCGAGCGAAGAAGTCGTCCAAGGCTTCGGGAGTCACGTTCAAGGCATTGGCGTCCTTGCGCTGGTTGCGCGCGGCGAGGCGCCGCAGGAGCTCCTCCCTGGACGTCGGCAGGTAGACGAGCAGCGGGAGTCCGCCCGCGGCCCGGACTGTCTTCTTCCATTCCTCGCGATCGGAACGACGCCACAGGCCGTGGTCGAGGACGACGGCACGGCCCGCGCGCAGGTGCTCCGTGAGCTGCGCACGTACGGTCTCGACCGCAGGAGCCTCGCGCTCGAAATACCCGTGCTCGGGGTAGTCGACCCCATACCGGCCGTGGAGGCGGTGGACCTCCTCGTCAACGCTGAGGCGGACAAGGCCCATCGCGGCGAGGGCCTGTGCAAGGTGCGTCTTGCCGGAGCCGGTGATCCCGATGAGCAGGACGGCGGTCGGCTTGCTCACGATGTCGCGCTCCCTCGCGGTACTGCTGGTAGCTGCTGCTTACGTGCGGTCGCGTGGTCCGTAGACGGCGGCTGCCCGGCCGGTGTGGAGGGCCCAGTATCGGTCTCCGTAGCTGAAATGCCACCACTCCGTTGGATAGTTCACAAACCCGGCGGCTGACATGACGCGGCAGAGCGTGTCGCGATGGGCCCGGGCGGCGCCGCTGATCGAGTTCGCGTGGGTGTAACAGGCGCCGTCGCTTTCCTCTGGGGAGGCGTTCATCCTCGTCCCCATGTCCACCTCCTGGCCGTCCGGGGCGGCGAGGGTCAAGTCGACGGCCGCGCCAGCACTGTGCGGCGCGATCTCCGGTGGGGAGACGTAGCGGCTTGCGGCCTCGTGGACGCGGCTGTCGCTCCAGTCGGGGTTTCCGCGACGCAGTTTGGTCGCGTACTCCTCGAAGTATGCCCGCTGGAGCGCCGGAGGCCGGTACCCCTCGACGACGAGCAGGCGGAACTCAGTGGGAAGCAGTCGCTGGGCGTGTTCCAGGCGCTCGATGAGCCCGTGCCGCAGGTGCGCGAAGTGGCCGTCGGAGTCCTGCTTGCGTTGATCGACGAGGAACAGGCCAGACGTCCGTATGTCGATGAGTTCCTCGCCGCAGTCCTGAACAGGGATGGCGGCGACCCGAGGGTCGGACATCAGCACGATCTTCAACTACGTCTCCTTCTGCAGTAAAAGGTGAGCGGCGCCGCAGGTGTACGTCGGTGCTGGCGGTCAGGCCAGGCCGTCGCCAGGCATGGCCGCTGGTCCGGATGCGAAACCCGTGGAGTGCGCTGGCGAGTGGTCGATGGCCAAGTCGGGCCGCCATGCTGTGAGGATCTGGGCGCTGCACACGAACAGGCCGTCGGGGAGCTGATCGAGCGGGTGCCAAGCCCAGTCGCCGACACTTTCGTCCGGCTGGGTGGGTGCGCTGGGGATCAGGTGTGCGTGGTGAGGTAGGCGGGGCCTTCGCCGCGACGGGCCTGTTCGATGGCGTCGAGGCGGGCGAAGGCGCGCGGCGCCATCAAGCGCTGCCAGGTGGCGAGGTCGTGCACAGCCCACATGTCGTGCTCGGCGGGATCGAGTCGGATCCGACCGAGCTGCTCTGCGGTGAGCCGGCCTCCGTCGAAGATGAGCCCTACCTTGTTCAGCGGCAGGCGGGGCCCGGCGTGCAGGAAGTGCGTCAGGAGAAGTTTCGGTGTATCCAGGCCCAGTTCGAGGCCGGTCTCTTCGACCGCTTCGCGACGAGCGGTTTGCAGCGGGTCCTCTCCTTGGGCGTCCAGGTTGCCGCCCGGGAACTGCCAGAGGCGCGAGCCGTAGACCGAGCGCAGTTGAACCGGCCGGTCGTGTTCGTCGCGGATGTACAGGCAGCCGTACACCGTATGGTGGGGGACGGTGTGCGCGTACTGCGCGGGCGTCATCGGCATCGGTCGGCCTGGCCGTGCAGGGCGGTGGTCGAATGCGAAGGCGAGGACGCCGAGGCCCTCCTTGGCTGGCGGGTAGATGCTGCGCAGGTTGGCGAGCAGTTCTCCGGGCGGCCCGCTCGGGTCGATGCGCGCAGGGTCCTCTGAACTGAGCAGACCCTCGAACGAGGGGTACGGGGTGATCCGCTGCACGATGACGTCGAGCTCCCGGCCGGTGTCGCGGTCGTGGAAGACGACCGTGTCGCCGACGGCAACGGCGCGCTTCTGCGGGGTGGCCACCCTCACTTCGATCGTCTTGCGCCCTGCCTCTACTTGACGGTAGTACCGCGGGAGCAGGTGCATGTGGTGCTCCCGCGGTCCACCTCCTGTCGCCGGGCTCGGGACAGATGAGATCGCCTGTTGGGTGTCGTCAGGCACGCGTGCCTCCGATCGATGGTCTAGCTGGTCCAGAGTTGAGAAGGGCGGTCGTTCGTGTCAGCTCAGCCGCATCCCCTCCGCAGGGACTTCGTCGATTGCGGTGGGGCGAGCGGTGGGCAGGCCCCAGCGCTCTCGGGCTGTCTCAGCGGCGAGTCGGGCTTGCCGCGCTCCTGGCGGGCCCCATCCCAGAAGGGCGGCTGCCTGGGCGGGGGTTGCGAGCAGGCGTGCGAAGGGGTGGCCGGTGGCGGGGTCGACGGTCGCCGGCCCGATGTCGGTGACCCGGGCGGCTAGGCGGAGTCGGGCGTTGGGGCCCACTCCGCCGTAGACCTCGCCGGTCTCGTCCAGCACCCAGCCCAGTCGCACCGGGTCGGTCAGGGTGAGCTGGGCTTCCTCGGCGGCTTCGCGGTGGAGGGTGTCCTCGGGTGTCGTGTCGGTCCTTTCCACGGTGCCGCCGGGCAGCATGGGCAGGGCGCCCCGGGGGCTTGGGTCGGCGACGAGGACGACCCGGCCGTCGGGCACGAAGCACCACGCCCAGGCTTGCTGCACGGGGAGCCGTTCAGGGACAGGGTCACGGTTGAGGGGGCTGTCCCACAGGGGCCGGTAGCGGACGTGGACGTCATGTCGGTCCAGGGGTGGGAAATCGAGGATGTGTCGGCCGTCGGCGAGGTGGGCGGTGGGTGTGTTCCCGAGGCGGGCACGGTAGGCGGCGAGCATGATCTGCCCGTCCACGGGGTGTAGCCGCTGCATCGCGTCCCGCGTTTCGAGGAAGGCGTACTCGGATAGTTCCTCGCGCGGCAGGCGGATCGCCTTTGCCTGGTCAGGGGTGAGGGTTCCGCCGTCGAAGACGTAGCGGATCTCTCCGGGGCATGGGATGCCGCGCCGGATGGCGGCGTGGTGTGACGAGAGGGAGTGGACGGCGAGCACGCTCGCCAGGGCCAGGTTCGGCAGGCCCAGTTCTTCGGTGATCTCGCGTCGGCAGGCGTCGTGCGGGTGTTCGCCGGGTTCAACGACCCCTCCGGGCAGCAGCCACCGGTCGTCCTCGTGGTAGGTGGGGTGTACCAGCAGGACGCGGCCGACCTGGTCGGTGACGATCGCGGCGGCGCCGAGCCACACCGCGTGCCGGGAGGACACGGCGTACTGCGCTGCGGAGAGGGCAGTCCGAGGTGCAACGCGATCCGAAGGGGAAGCGGGGGAGGCCATGTGGCTCTGCCTTTCAGGACGGTGGGCGGGCGTGTCATGGCGCGGACGGGGGAGCGGGGATCAGGCGGCGCCGCCCGCGAACCGGGGCGGTTCTGGGGCGAGAGTGATCTTCATCCACGGAACGGCGTTCTCTCGGAAGGAATGCCCGACGGGCTCGATGCCGCGTTGGTGGGGGAGGTCGAGACTGAAGCCGGTCACCATGATCATTTCCGTGGAGTCAGCGACGGAGATCAGGTGGGTGCCGCAGCGGGGGCAGAACCCGCGGCGAAGGTCTGGCCATGTCGAGTACCAGGTCGGTTCACCGCCGGGGCCTGTCCAGGCCAGCCCGTTCTTGTGGAAGCCGACCCAGAGTACGGCTGGACCGCCGGAGATCCGGGTTTCATGAGGACATGAGCACAGATGGGGATCATCCGGGAGGCCGCTTACCTCGTATGCGATGTCACCGCACTGGCATCGGCCGGTTCGGATCTCTGGGGCCAGGAGGGTGACAGTCTGTTCGGTGGCTTCGGAGCCGTCGGCTTGCTGGCTCTCGGACACCAGGCGGGACGGTGTGTGCACCAGCACCGGGTCACCGGAAGGACTGCGCGTGGTGTTGCAGATTTCGCGCTCGGTTTGTTCGGAGGGGCGGGTTGTCTCGGCCATGGATCTCCTCGAGGAAACCGGATGCGGACGGAAGGGTCGTGGAGGCTTCTAGCAGGTGCAGGGATCGATGAGGGGTGGGACTCGACGGCCGTGAGCCGGGGCTCCGCCGGGCTCACGTATGCCGGACATAGCAGGCCGTCCCGGTCCGGCGCGCTTCAACCAGCCCCACGTCTTTCGTCCGGCCGGCTCTACGGTGAAGGCACACGGCCCGGCCACTGGAACACGAGACGGCTGTGGGGCTTGTCCAGGACGTCCCCGGCGGGTAGCTGGCCGTCGGGGGTGCTAGCCGGGTGAACGGTCAGGACAGGGTCGTTTTGCTTGCCGTCGTTCGTGCGTACGTCGCGGTCCCAGGCTCTCACCGTGGCCGCCAACTGCTCGGCGAGCTGCGGGCCGTGCTGTCCGAAGGCATGGACGACCCACTCCCACTCCTTTTCGGCAGGGCTGTCACCGTGCCGGGTCTGGACGTGGACGAGGTAGGCCAGTGATGCGTCGCCGAGAATCGCCGGCGCATCGCCGTCCTTCGCGATCTGGGTGACGCCGGTGCCTTTGTCCCGGTGGGCGGACAGACGGACGAAGCCTGGCAATGTGGTGGCCGCGTAGAGCTGCAGCGAGCCGAAGTAGAAGGCCGCCCCCATGGTGACCCCGGTGGCGACCTGGTGGCGCGGCTCGCGCAGGGCCTCTTCCAATCCCTTCGTCGAGGCGGGGGTGCCGTCTTCGAATCGGAGCTTCAGCTCGCCGTCGAGGAGGTCCACGACCGGGGTGGGGCGGGCGTGTTCGCCCTGGGCGCGGAGGAATCCGCAGTGCGTGAACTTCCGCGCGTGCAGCACCTCGCCGCGTCGCTCGAACGCGACCGCCCTCGTGTATCCGTGGATTTCGAGAGGCAGGACCAGGCGCCCGCCCTCAGTGACCTGCTCCCGCCAGGATGGGGAGATGTCCCAGGAGTTGTAGGTGATCACAACTGCATCGAAGCCGCCGCGCGGTACGAGGTGTGAGGGGGCGCCGAGTGCCGCATCGCCTTGGAACGCGGTGACACGGCCGCTGCCGGCCTCTGCGGTCAAGCGCCGGGTGCGGTGCACGACGTAGGGGTCGATGTCGCCGGTGACCACCCTGCCCGGGGGGCCGGCCACGTGGGCGATGAGCTCGGCGTTGTAGCCGCCGGATCCTGCCTCGAACACGATCGCTCCCGGCTTCAGGCACAGGCTCTGGAGCATGTCGGCCTGGAGCCAGGCCGCGGACACCGAACTGGTCGCCTTTCCTTTCTCGTCGCGGCGGGTGATAACGGCCCGGTCGCCGCCGTCGTACGCGGTCTTCAGGTCTTTCTCGGGAACGAAGCGGTGTCGGGGCACCGTGCGCAGCGCCTGCTGTACCGGTTCGGAGGGCGCCCAGCCGCCGTCGATGACCGTCTTGGCCATCTGCTGGCGCAGCCGGACAGCTTCGGCCGGTTCGCCGGGCACGGGCGGTTGGCCGATCGCGAGCGGATAGGAGTGGACCGGTGCAAGGCCGGGGATAACCCCGGGCCAGATCGCGTCAAGGGCTTGGGCGGCTGGAGCGAACGCGGGACCGAGGCAGGCCAGGGCGTGCAGGTCATGCCACTCCCACCGGTCGAACAACTGCCGTTCTCGGTTGGCGAGGGTGCCGGACCATGCGGTGATGCGGGCGACCGCGGTGAGCCGCGGCACGCCGTGGCTGTCGTCGGCCAGCATCGTGACCACGTGCGCGTCCGAGGCCGAGGCGGTCAGACCCGTCTCCTCGGCCAGTTCCCGAACCGCCGCCGCTTCGAAGGACTCCGCACCACTGGTCTTCCCGCCGGGAAGTTCCCACATGCCCCGGCGCGAGCGGCCGAGCAGGACCCGACCGGCCTCGTCGGTGACGACCGCAAGGGCGCCTGTCACAGCCAGACCGGTGGGCGGTCGCTGCCGCTCCACCGCCCGGGCGCCGGTGTGGCACGGGCCGCGCAGGACCAGGACGGCGAGCTGGTCCGCCTCCAGCCGCTCGACGGTCTCCCAGCCTTCGGTGAGCAGGCGGACCTCGTCTTCGTCGAGGGCGATGTCCCGTCGTTCGGCCGGGGTGTGCTCGACCACGGGGGTGATGACCACCAGCGTGCCGCCAGGCCGCAGCCGTTCACTGAGCCCGTGCAGGACGCGGCTGCGATCGCGCAGGAAGGGGTACATCAGTCGCATGGTGACCAGGTCGTAGCCGTCCTCGTGCAGCTCTGCCGGATCGTCGCGCTCGATGTCCAGGCAGATCCAGTGCACCCGCTCGACGCCGGCATGTTCGTCCCGGGCCCGGGCGAGAGCACTGTCGGCGAAGTCGACGGCGTCCACCGTGTAGCCGAGGGAGGAAAGGTAGGTGGCCAGGCTGCCGGTGCCGCAACCCACATCGAGCGCCCGTCCGCCGCCGTCGGGGACGGGAGCGTGCTCGGCGAGCAAAGACCGCTCGCAATCACCGAGTTCCCGGAACCCCTTGCCGTCGGCATAGTGCTGCTGCCACTGGTCGCGGACGACGTACGCCACGGTCGTGCTCCTCAACTGCTCTTATGCTGGTGGGTGGTGTGGTGTGCTGGTCAAAGACGGTTCGTTGCGCGGAGCCGGGCCAGGGCGCGGCGGCCTCGCTCGACGAGTTCCGGATCGCCGTGGGCGGCGCCGTACTGGATGCCGGAGACGGCATCCAGTAGCGACAGGACGATCAGGTGCTCTTCTTCGGCGGGGGACAGGGGGCGGCCGTAGCCGGTCAGCAGGGCCTCGTGCAGGTCCGGCCGTCCGTGCCAGGCGTCGGACAAGCGGACGAAGTCCCTGACGGCCGGACCGCCTTCGCTTCTTTCGAAGTCGATCACGTACAAGGTGCCCGTCGACTGCTCCCAGCGAAGGTTCCGCCGCTGGAAGTCACCGTGCGTGGGAATCCTCTCCAGGGCCGGCAGACCAGCGGCCCCCTTTGCGGTGGCACGGATGAACGCCTCGTCCCCGGGCTCCAAGTAGGCGCGTGCGCCGTCGAGGTGCCGTTCCAGCTTCTCGAGCGGCAGAGAGTCGGGGAGGGGCGGCAGTGCCGGGACGCTGCGGTGAATGGTTGCCGCGAGTTGCCCGATGCAGTGGAAGATCTGCCGCTCCTGGTCGGGCGGGTGGACGGCGCCGTGCAGGGAGCGGCCTGGCACCGTGGTGATGACGATGGCCCGCAGTGATTCGTCGGCGGCCACCAGACGGGGTGCCAGCGGGCCCAGACGGGGAACCCAGCTGCGGTATGCGGCCAGCTCGCGCTGGTGGAAGCGGTCGTTCTGGTGGATCTTGACAAACCACACCCAATCCTCGGCATCGCGTGCCCGCCACACCTGACTGCCCTTGCGTGCCCAGGAGACATCCGTCCAGCCGGTGATCCTCCCGACCGCCCGACCGACGAAGTCCCGCACCGCGTCCTCGGGGACCGTGCTGCTTGGACCGGCGTTGGGCACGAGGCGCAGCCGGTCGACGGCCGGGGCGTAGGCGATGGGATCGCCGGGCTCCTGGAAGTGCAGGGCCATCCGGGCTCCGTCCCGGTAGGCGTCCAGCCCGGCCCGGCAGTAGGCCACCATGGGCTGCGGCAGCGCGTCGAGCGGGAACCAGCCCATGGCGTCGCACCGGTCCGGCTCCATGACGCGGGGGTTGCCGCGCCAGTGCCGGACCTCGAAGAAGAACCCAACGCGTGCGCCGCCACCCGGGGAGCGGTGGTGCACGGTGACGGCCGCGCGGACATCAGCTGGATCGACGAGGACGCCGGTCTCCTCGCTGGTCTCCCGCACGAGCGCGGTCACGACATCCTCTCCGGGGTCGAGGTGACCGGATGGGAGATGCCAAAGTCCCGTCGCGTAGACGTCGCCGGCCCGCCGGGACAGGAGCACTTCGGGACCCGTCTCGGTATCGCGGACCGCTACCAGGTGCACGTCCAGCGGCTCGGTGTGCCGCCCCCCGCTCACCGGTCACCGCCAGGGCGGCGCGCGAGCAGCACGGTGAACACGGCGTCCTCAATGAGCCCTTCACTTCGGGCGTGTTCCTCCAGCAGCAAGTGAGCTTCCTGCTCGAACCGTGCGTGCAGATCGCCGAAGAGCGCCGGGCGGGCGAAGCTCGTGCTGCGCAGATAGCCGACCACAGCTGCGGGTGTCCACGTGCGGCGGACCGGGAACCGGTGCTCGCTGACGTCGCTGAACGCGGACTCGGCGAGGTCGTCCTCGTAGCGGCGCCCCGGCTCGGTGTACGCCCCAGCGGTGCCGGCCCGCCGCTCGGGGCCGAGGTAGGACTGGATGAGCCGCTGCAGATCCGCCGTCCACTGCGCTTGGTAGGTCCAGAGGCTGCCATCCCCCATGATCGCCATGCTGGCTCCGGGAGAGGTGACGCGGTCGGCCATCGTGAGGACCGCGGGCCGGGGCATCCAGTGAAACGCCCGCGCGCAGGTGACCAGGTCCGCTCGGTAGCCGTCGAACGGCGGCGTGAAGTCCTCGGCTCGCCCGCAGTGGAAGCCAGCGGGACTGTCACCCAGGAGCGGGGCGAGGACTTCAGTGGCCTCGCGGAGCATCCCGGGATCTGGATCCACCAGGTCCACTCGGGCCACATGCGCAGGAGCGGAAAGCAGCGCAGCCGCAACCTGCCCGGTGCCGCAGCCGAGATCGAGCAGGATAGGCCGGGCGACGTCCTTCACTGCGCCGGCGAGCAGGCGGACCGCTTCGGATGGGATACCTGGCCGGTATCGGGCGTAGTCGGCCGCCGCCGAGGCGAACAGGCCCCCGGACTCTGCTCCCGGGCGGCCCCTCATGCGTGCTCCAGCAGCGCACGCAGTGCGACGGCGTCCGCCTGCAGCTGCGCCTCGTCCTGACGGCCCGTATCGAGGGCCGACCATGGGAGCGGCCCGCCTGGCGCCGGATCGGCATCGTCGGCGTACCGGGGAACGATGTGGGTGTGGAGGTGGGGCACCACGTTGCCGAGGGTGGAGTAGTTGAGTTTCACCGGCTGGTAGAACGCCGTCAGGGCCTTGCCGAGCGTGAGGGTGTCGGCCCAGTACGCGGCGGCAAGGGTGTCCGACAGGTCGGTGGGCTCGGCGACGTGCGGTGCGCCGCGGTGGATCAGTACGCAGTAGCCCCGCACCTGGCCCGAGCGCCACAGGTAGGCGTTGGCCACTTCGCCCCGGTGGAGCAGGATGCCCCAGCCGATGTCGTCGGCGGTGAAGTCGTTGCCGCACATGGGGCAGCCCTGGCCGCCGCGCTGACGGAGGAAATCCTCGGACCACCCGGCCGGCCGACGGGGGCCGTCGGCGGACCGAGAAGGGGGTTTGGTTTGCTGGGTCATGGACAACTCCCAACCGATGGAGACGTCTGGTGGGGGACGGTGGCGAGCGGCGGCAGCGTCCAGGTGAGGGCCATCCGGCCGGGACCGGAGGTGACGCGTTGCGGGCCACCGCCGTCCGGAATATCGACCCGGTACGTGTCCGGGCGGCCCGCCCGCTCCCAAGCGTCGTGGAGATCTTCGAGTTCGGCCCACACATCACGCGGCCCGTGCAAGCGGACCGTGCCGTCGCCGGGACCGGCCACCGCCCAGGAGTCCTCCTCCGGGGCGACGATGGTCATCGTGTCGGCCTGGAAATCCCTGACCAAGCCCGGTGCCAGGTACGCGGCGGCGATCCAGAAGCCGTAGGCGTCATCGTCGGGCGGCGCGAGCCGGATCGGGCGCGGCCGGCCGGGGTCGGCCTTGACCCGGGGCCGGTGGTTCACGGCGGTGAGCCACTCGTAACCGAGCAAGGGCCGGTGGCCGCGCGGCCTGCCCGTCAGCACCACCTGCAGCCTGCCCTTCCGCGTGCGGGTGGCGCGGATCTGGCCGGGCCAGCTGGGCGTCCTGGCCACGAGCGTGGTCAGCAGCGTTCCGCCGGGGGCGAGTTGCTCCACCCATGCCAGCGGGAGAGACGGCACGCCGATACCGGAATGGATCCGGTCGTACGGTGCCCCGGCGGCGTGTCCGCCGAGCGCGTCACCTTCGATGACCACCGCTCCCAGCCCGAGCCGGTCCAGGTTCCGCTGGGCGAACACGCTCATGTGCTGATCGCGTTCGACACCGGTGGCGAGGCCGGGACCCGTGATGGCAGCGGCGAGCGCGAGAGAGATCCCCGGACCCGAACCCAGGTCCAGGAACCGCTGCCCGCGCTCCAGATTGAGGCACTGCAGCACCTCGACGGTGGCGGGGGCGTAGGTGCTCATGGAGGTCATGTGGCCGCCGGTCACCGGCCCGCGGCCGAGGGCATCCAGCGGCTCGCCATCGCGCTGGAGCAGGACGGAGTCGCCGCTGTAGACGAGGTCGAGCCACTTCGCCTGGTCGTCGGGATGAGCGCCGTCCAGAAGCCGCCACTGGATCGGCTCGATGCCAGGACCGCTCTCCCGGAGATAGGCATGGGGGAGGAGCAGTTCCCGGCGGACCTGGAGCATGGCGTCGCGCAGCAGCGGATCGGTCAGCACGCCATCGGTGACGAGGCGGTCGACCATCGCGGTGCGTGCGTCAGTGGTAACGGCGAGCAGGTCAGCGGACATGGGCTCGCGCGTCCTCGGGCGTTCGGATGCGCTTGACGAGGAGCCCTCTGCTCGTCCTTGCGCAGCTGAACCCTCGGCCGTCGTTGCCGTACTCGGCCTGGGCAGCGCGGACGCATCCCTGGTCCCGGCGCGGTGCTTGGAAGTGCCATCCGGCCGCTGGGCGGTTTCTGGCCTGGGCCGGGGCACGTTCCTCTCCGAGATGCTCACTTCTGCCGCCTCCAGCCCATCTCGGTATACAGCCGGCCTGCGCGGATTCCCCCGATGGCCGCTCGTGTGTACGGGACGATCGGCTCCGGCAGGCTGTCGACGGGCCACCAGGCCCACCGCAGGCACTTGTCCTTCTCCAGCCCGCGGGGCTCGCCCTGCCATCGGCCGGCCTGGAAGAAGAGCTGGATGCGAGGGATGGCGTCCTCGTGGTCGAGGAGGTGCACGGTATGCACGAGCGTGAGGTCATCCTCGGCGACGACCAGTTCCGCCTCCTCCATCGCCTCCCGTACCACGCATGTCCGGACCGGTTCTCGTTCCACGTGTCCAGCCAGCGCGTGCCAGTGGCCACCCGCGAACGCCGAGTCCGGGTGTCGCTGCCCGAGCAGCACCATGCCGTCCCGCTCCAGGTACAGGTGGCCGCCGATCACGTTCAGTTCCGCGCTCACGCCGTAGCACCTCCGCCCGCCGCGGGATTGCGCTGTCCCTTGCCAGCGGGGGCGGGGGCGGGGGCGGCGAGGGGTGAAGGGGATGGGGAGGGGACGGATGGTTGCACGAGTGGATCTCCTGGACGGGAGGGGACAGCCTGGTCTCGGTCTCCGGGCATCTGGCGGAGGCCGCGCAGTGGGGAGCGGTAGAGGACCACGAGGGGGACGAGGAGCAGGCAGGTACCGACGACCAGGGTGGGCCGTACGCCGATCCGCGTCCCGAGGCCGCCCGCGACCAGGGCGGCCACCGGCCGGGCACTTGAGGTGAGCCAGGTACTGGCGGCCTGCATGCGGGCCTGCATGTCATCGGCGGTGACGACCTGACGAATGGAGCGCTGGGTGGTTCCCGCCGCCGCGGCACAGGCCAGCTGGAGAAACAGGGCGGCGCCGATGCCGATCTGCCAGGCCAGGGCCGGGGAGGCGAGCAGCAGCGGGATCTGGGTGAGCGGGGCGAGCGCGAGCGCGACGAGCATCATCGGCCCGGGCCCGTACCGTCGGGCGAGCACCGGGGCGGCAAGTGCTCCTGCCGCCGCGCCGAGGGCTGCCAGGCCCAGGACCACGCCGAAGGCGGTCGGGCTCATCGAAAGGGACTTGAGCAGGTACAGGGCCCACAGGGTGTTGAGGAGTGCCAGGGCGGCCGAGGTGGTCGCGTTGACCAGGGTCAGTGTGCGCAGCCGGTGGTCGCGGCGTACGTACCTCAGGCCCTCACCGATCTCCGTGTGCAGACGGCGGCTTCCTGCTCGCGCCCGGGTGGTCTCGCGTGTCTGGATGCGGGCGGTGCACCAGGCGCTGACGAGGTAGGAGCCGACGTCACCGAGCAGTGCCCGGGCCGGTCCGAGGAGCGCGGTCAGGGTGGCGCCGAGGTTGCTGCCGGCGGTGGCGGCGACGGCGAACAGGGCGCCGATACGGCTGTTGCTCCGTTGGATCAGGGACCGGTCGACCAGGCTGGGCAGAAGGCTGATCGCGGCGGCGTCGTGCAGCACGCCTGCCGCGCCCTGCACCGCGGCGACCACCATGAGCTGGGTCAGGGACAGCCTGTCCAGCGCCGCTGCTGCGGGCACGCTGGCCAGCGCGGCGGCGCTGACCAGATCTCCGTTGATCATCTGCTTCCGCTTGGAGTGCCGGTCGGCCAGCGCTCCGGCAGGCAACGCCAAGAGCGCGGGCGGGAGTTGGCCCATGAACGTGATCCAGGCAACCTGGGTAGGGCTGGCATCCAGTACGAGAACGGCCAGCACGGGCAGAGCCATCGAGCTGATCGAGCTGCCGGCCACACTGGCGGTCTGGCCGGTCAGATACCGACGGAAGTCCCGGTGTTGCCACAGAGACGTCCGCCCGGCCGATGTGACGGAGTCACACGGGCAGGACATGACGTACCCCCTCGGCTTCCCTCGGACGCACGCCCGGCGCGACCGTGACTGCGTGATCGTGGTGCCCGGGCGTCCCCGGCACCGCGGTGTCCACGCCCAGGTCACCGCCCCGGACACAGCCGTGGAGGAGAAGCATCTTCCGCCGCACACGAAGGGAGGCGTCACATGGTCGTGGGCCGGTTGACACATCGGCATCCGGGCGGGCAAGCATGGCAGTGTGCCGTGTGCTCGCGGCGGCGGACAGGTCTGTGAGCACGATGCTCTTCTGCGGCCGTGTGTTCATGCGGGTGCCTGCCGCTGTCCGTCATCGTCCCTGGCATCCGAGGAGACCTGGCACGACAGCAGTTGCCGGAACAGACCCGGTTGCTCGGCCAGCTGTTCGTAGGTGCCCTCCTGTACGACCCTGCCCTCGTCGAGGACGACGATCCGGTCGGCTACGGCGACGCTGGTGATGCGGTGGGTCACCAGCAGTACCACCCGGTCCCGGGCAAGGCCCCGTAGCCGCTGGAAAATCCGGTACTCGGCGAGCGGATCGAGGTTCGCGGTCGGCTCGTCAAGGACCAAAAGCCCGGCCTGGCGGAAGAACGCCCGGCCGAGAGCGATGCGCTGCCACTGGCCCCCGCTCAGTTCCTCGCCGTTGAGCCACTCGCGGGCGAGAAGGGTGTCCAGGCCGGCGCCGAGCTTGTCGACGACCTCGTCGGCGCCGGCGGCCTCACACGCCTCGCGTACCGCCGCGTCGCCACGCGCCGTGGGCTGCCCGAGGGTGATGTTCTCCCGCACTGTCAAAGGCCACCGCGCGTAGGTCTGGGGTACCAGGGCCACCTGCTGCCACAGCGCCTGCGGCTCGGCGTCGCCGGTGGGTACGCCGTCCCACAGCACCTGCCCTTCGGTGGGCAGGTACAAGCCACTGATCAATTTCGACAGCGTCGACTTGCCCGAGCCGTTGAAGCCGACCAGGGCGGTGACCTCGCCCTGGCGCAAGGTGAGCGACACCTCGGACAGAGCGTCTTGCTTCTTGCCCGCGTACCGGTGCGTGACCGACTTGATCTCGATCTTCTTCGGCGGCCCCGGACGATGCGCGCCCCGGCGCATGCGGAACCCTCCGGCCTTGTCCAGGAAGCCGCTCCAGTCGTCCATGTACAGCCCCGTGCGCACGGCGCGCGCCCCCACCGAGACCAAACCGCGGACCGACTGGCCCACCGTCTGCAAGGCGAAAACAGCCGTCCCGGCGTGTCCGACGCTGATGCGGCCGGTGGCCAGCAGCCACACGACCGCCGCCCATACGACCGCCGACCCCACGCCGCCGCACAGCGCGCCGATCAGGGACATGCGGGCCCCCTTGTCGGCGGCGGCGCGGTCCTCGCGGTTGATCCGGGCGACCGTCTGCCGGTACCGGCCGGAGAGGAAGGCGGCCATGGTGCCGGCACGGATCTGGTCGGCGGCCTCCTTGGTGTAGATGTGCCAGCGCAGGATCGACAGCATCCGCAGGTCGCCGTTGCTGCGCAGATTCGCCAGGTATCGCACACGCGCGGCGCTGACCTGGGCCAGGGCCTGTGGCAGGCTGGCCGCGACCAGAAGGGGGAGAAGGACCCAGTGCACGCCGGCCAGCACGATCGCTCCGGCGACGAAGGAGGCCGACGAGGCGATCAGGTCCTGCCCCTCGTCGATCAGGTCCCCGGTGACCTGCGCCCCGCGGTCGGCGGCTTCGCGGTCGTGGTTGAAGTCGGGCTCGTCATAGGCGCACAGCTCCACCTCGGCGCAGCCGGTGAGCAGCATCTGCTCGGCCTCGCGCGACATCAGTGGGCCCAACCGGGAGGACAGCCAGGAGACGGTGATCCCCAGAAGGGCGCGTACGCCGGCGGTGCCGGCCAGGAGGGTCACGGACGGCCACGCCTGAAGGAGCCGCTGGTAGACGTCTCCGCTGGTCAGCAAGGCGGTGAGGGTGCCGCTGATGGCGACCAGGCCGAGGGCTTGCATCACGCCGGTGACGGCCTGGCACAGCAGGAGACCGATGGTTGCCCGGCGGTCGACCCGCCACGCTAGAGCCAGTGACCGGCGCACCAGCTGCGGCAGCCGCCGGGCCATATCGCGCATCCTGATCGAACGGCCGGCCGCTTCACGGCTGCCCGTCAGATCGACATACCGCATCTGCGGCTCGTTGGCGGCCGTTTCCGATGGCTTCTCCGGCTCGGCTGCAGAGGGCGCCTCGGTCCCGGCCGTCGGTTCGGGAGGCAACGAAGAGGGTGTGGACTCCAGCGGGGCGGTGCGCGGCCCCGGGATGTTGTCGGGGGATGCATCGGTGGGCTCACTCATGCCGCCCACCCCGTATCCGGTCGTGCCGCGCGCTGGGCGGCGGCGTCAACCTGCCGCCCGGATCGTGCGGAGCACGAGCCAGCCGGCACGGGACGTTCGAATACGGCGGCAGGATTCACGGGGACGGGCACAGGATTCACGGAGTCCTCCAGATGGACGCACGAGGGGTACTGGTGCTCTAACAACGGCCCCCGGACGGGTCTGTCACGGGCAGATCCGGGGCAGATCGTGGACGGATGTTCTATTCGGTGGCCGTGGCCAAGCGGGCCTTGTCGCGAGGTGCGCCTGCATCGCTCGAACAGCTCGGATCACCCCTTCGAGGTATTGCGGGGATCCCGTCGGGCGCGGTGCGGGCATGGCAACGAGGAGCAGCGGCGGCAGTGGCGTCCGCTGCTCTCGACCTGGGGTCGGTCAGGTTCCTGTCTGCTCCAGGGCCGCGTTCCAGGCGGCGAGGGCGTCGGGGCCGGAACCCAGGAGCGGGGCGACAGGCTTGGCCAGGTAGTCGTGCTCGACGAGGTAGAGGCCGGCGGTGCCGGCGTAGCCGGGGAACAGTTCGTTGAGGCGGGTCATTACGGTCTCCGGCGCGGCGTCGTCAGCGTCGAGGAGGCGGCGCGCAAGGATCTTGCGGTTCCACACGTCGATGCCGAAGACGGCAGGGTCGCGGGAAGCGTGGGAGGTAATTACCGCGGCGGTGTAGGGGCCCACTCCTTTGATTTCCTGAACGGCCTCCATCAGGCTTCCGGCGGCCTTGAGGTCCTCGGTGCTGTGGTCGCGGAAGTAGGCCGCGTAGTGCGGAAGGCTTTTGGCGCGAAAGCCCAGACGGTCCCGTTCCTTTAGCGTCTCCGGCGGGACGTGGGCGATCTCGTTGGGGGTGAACCAGGCCCGCAGCGTGATCCCGTCGAAGTGGACGAGACGGCCGTAGTGGATCAGCAGGTTGCGGGTCATCTGGGCGGTGCGGCGGATGGTGACGTTCTGCAGCAGCAGGGCGATCACGGCGATCTCGAAGTGGTCCTCAGGGCACGACTGCCGCATCCCGCCCAGGGCTGCGAGTGCCTGGCGCATTGCGGGCACTCGGGACGCGAGTTCCGCGAACGCCGCCTGGTCTTCGTCCAACCCGTACGAAGAGATGAGCCGGCGCGTCAGCTCCTCGCAGTCGGCGGGCTTGAAGTCACCGTCGGTGTAGATGTCGGCGATCACGGTGCGGTCCTCGGCACGCAGCCGGACTCCGACCACGAGGTCGCCGACTCGGAAGGTACGCCAGCTGCAGGACTCGGTGTGGGCTTTCAGACCGGTGGCGTAGTGGGACGGCTTCCAGAAGGTGTGCAAGGCGTTGAACGGACCGTCGCCGGTTACGGACAGTTCGAGGGTGTCGGTGTGGTCGAGGGTGCGCGGGTTCACGTCATGCTCCTGGGTCGGGGCCGTGGGTCGCAGGGGGCCGCCGAACAGCTCGTGTTCGGCGTCGGAGACCTGCGGATCGGCCATCGTGACCGGGCCGAAGAATCTCTTCACGGGGCGCCTCCTGCAGGCCAGTTGATGGCCCGGTAGGACGGGCCGTGGGTGAGCATGTGGAAGATGGTGGCGGTGTAGGGGTGACAGTCCGGCGACGGTCGTTCCATCGGCACCCAGAAGGGCCCTTCGTGCTTGTGTGGCTCGGTGTTGTACGGCTCACCCGTCCAGGACTGCGCCACGAACACGGCGGTGATCCGGTCCAGGCCACCGTCGGAGTCGTGGTGGTGGATTAGCCCGCAGAACTCCTGCTGCTCATTGCCGGGGGATGCTTGGTCAGTCATGGCGTGGCGAGGTCCGGGCGGAGGGCGATGGCGTCGCGAAGGAAGCTGCGCTTGGAGTAGAAGGTGTGCTCGGCCGCCCAACCGTGACTGGCGAGGTACTCGCAGAGCCAGCTGTCGATCCGCTTCATCTCGATGAGGATCTCTTCCTGGTGGTGGTCGAGGATGCTGCGTGAGCGGAGGTACTCCAGCTCGCACTGGGAGAGCACCACGTCGGGGGCCGCCAGGAGGGCGCAGCGGTCGAGGAAGATGCCGTAGACGTGTCCGGTGCGCAGCGACTCGCACTGGATGTCGTAGCGGACGCGCTGGAAGGGCGGCATGGCCCGGACCTGGAGGTTCAGGTCTTCGCGCAGGAACGTCTCGAAGCGGTCGGGGGTGATGTCGAGGCCAGGGGTGAGTTCCTCGCGGCGGGCGAAGGCGTCCTCGGTGAACCACTTTCGCTTGAGCACGTGCCCGGCGGTGACGGTGGGGATGAAGGAGGCGTAGCCGATCTCGGGCTCGGGGCCGGTGACGTCGAACAGATGGTTCTCGGTGTGGTGGATCTGGAACTCTTCCCGGTACTCCGGACGGCAGCCTTCCAGCTTGCCGTCGCGAAGTGCCTTGAGCAGTTCCATGGACGCGGACCAGATGTCCGGTGCCGGGTCGAGGGTGTACTTGATCTCCAGCTCAGTGCCGGAGAAGTGCTTGCGGAAGTACCGCAGATGGTTGTTGAGCGCCGTACTCGACTCTGCGTGCGCCGTCAGCACGGGGTCGAACCAGCGCAGTTCCTCGACCGGGCCGTGGCCGACTGGTTCCCGGGTGGTGCGGACGAAGCAGGCGTCCTCGGGGTGGAAGCGGATCTGAGCGTACGCGTGGTAGCCGCCGCCGGGGTGTTCGGCCAGGTAGCACAGCGGCACCAGGCCGGGGGCGGCCTCGGTACCGACCAGGCCGCGCAGGGCGGGGCCGGCGATGGCGTCGGGGAACAGTTCGCCGCCGTCGATCCTGGCCGCCCCGAGCCGGGTGCCGCCGGGCTGCAGCGCTTCGGCCGGGCAGGGCCCCAGCGCGTTCCAGCGGACGATCACGGTGGTGGCCGGCCGGCATACCTCCTGCGGTGGCACCCGTACGAGCACGATCGGCTCGTCTGGTCGCCGTGGCGCGGTGCGGTTGAGGAGGTGGACGCCGCCGAGGACGACCCAGGCTCCCCGGTACGAGGGCTGCTCATCGTGCACGCTGGTCTCCTTCGTGTGAAGCGGGTGCCACGGGTGATCGCCCTGCAGCCCGAAGGGGCCACCGGGTCGGCCGGACCTCCCCGTATGGCTGCCTGCTCGTCGCTGCGACGTCCGGCCGGTTCGTCGGCCTAGGGTGGGGCGGGTGAGTCATGGTGAAGTTGGTCAGATGATCTTGGGCGAGGCTGTTGCGGATGCCCGCCTCGCCGCATGGGAGTTCGACGGTGCACGGGCCTGGCTGGAGGAAGCCCGCCGGCATCCCATGGAGCCGCTGGCGGCCGAGGTGTGGGTCACCGACCCTGCTTTCGAGCACGTCCTGCTGGTCAAGCACCGCGTGCGCGGATGGGTGCCGCCGGGCGGCAAGGTGGAGCCGGGCGAGGCGCCGCGTGCGGCGGCGGCACGAGAGCTGCTGGAGGAGACCGGCCTGCGCACCGAGTTGCTGCCCGAGCCCGCGGCCGTGGCGGTGCGTTCCTACCGGGCCGACTGGTCTCCGACCCTGGGCCTGTCCTACGCCGCGATCGTGGGACGCGACGTGCCGCTCGCCGGGGAGCAGAACCAGCCGGCGGCATGGTTCCGCCTGGACACAGGCTGGGACAGTGTCTTCCCCGAGGACCGCGAGCGGATCCGTGCGCACGCTCGCCGTCTGGCAGCCGGCCGGGCGGTCGGCTCCTGCTGAGGTAGGTCCCTGGCCGCCGTTCACAGGAGGGCCTCGATCCGGTCGAGGTCGGCCGAGGGCAGGGTGACGAGCTCAAGGTCGTGCAGGAAGCGGCACCACACCGGCTCCAGGCCGGGTTCGCGTTCGAACTCCTCACGGTCCAGGCATCCGTTGGCGTGCGCGGCGGTCCGCAGCGCGTGCTGCTGCAGCTGGGCTGGGTGGATCCACCGAGGGGCGCGGACCTCCCGGGGCGAGGGGCACAGCGACCCGGAAACCTCGGCCTGGAAGATCCACCAGTGGTGGCCGACCGGACCGTTGGGCGTGCGGTGGCAGTGGTTGGGGCGCCACTGGTCCAGCAGCAGGTGCAGGTGGGTGACGGTGAGACCGACCTCTTCGGTGACTTCGTCGCGGGCGGCCTGCTCGGGGCCGCCATGCTCGTCGACGTGGCCGGCGACCGGGGCGATTCCGGTCGGAGGAGTCGCCCGCTCGAACACCAGCAGGCCGCTCGGGGAGGAGATCAGTACCCCGACGCTTGCGTGGTCACAGAGGCGGGCCCCGCCGCCAGGAGCCGGGGCGGCCGGAGTCATGCGGCGGCCTTTGGCCGTTGGGCGACGACGACGAGCCAGCTCGTCACGGCCGGGGCATCGGGGGTGGTCATGGCGTAGGCGGTGTCGAGAATCTGCATCCGCTGGGCGTGGGTGAAGTCGCCTTCGGGCCGCGCGAAGACGGGGATGGATAGCCACGCCTTCTTCTCGGCCATGGTGCTGTGCTGGGCGGTGAGCTCTGTGCCGACGACCGTCAGTCCGGCTGCGGTCAGCTGCTCGGTGACTGTTTTCAGCGGCAGCTTCGGTGGCCTGTCCGCGTCGCGCGGCGGTGGGGTGTATCCGTGGGTCTCAGCGGCGACTTGGCGGATGAGGGCGTTTAGGGAAGGCCCGGTGCGGGTTGACAGTTCGTCGGGGTGCCGGACGCCGGCGAAGCCGCCGCCGATGTTGAAGACGAAGTGCCCGCCTGGGCGCAGGATGTGGGCGACGGCTGCGAACACTGCGGCGGTGTCGGTCTTCCAGATCGCGGAGTTGCACACTACGGCGTCGGCGCTGCTGGCGTGCAGGTGGTCGGCGAGCCGTTCGGCCGGGGAGGTGATCCAGGTCAGGCGGGCGTCGGTCAGGGTGCGGCGACCGACACGCTGCATTGCGGCGGCGTTGTCGACGGAGACGACCCGAGCGCGGGCCGGGATCAGGTCGAGGATCGCGCGGGCGGTCGCGCCGGCGCCGCCGCACAGGTCGACCACCAGGCTGGCGTTGGCCAGATGGCCTCGGCGGGCAAGGTCGCGGCTGGTCGCGTCGTACATGGGGTGGGCGCGGGTGAAGGCGTCGTACGCCTCGGCGTTGCTGTCCTCGTCCCAGCCGAGGATGGCGTCCTGGGGTGCCATGTTGCTGTGGCCTCGCTTCTCAGAGCGGCCCGGCAGTGCAGGCCGGGTGTTCGGGCTGGGTCAAAAGAGCGCGGACTGTACGGCGGCGGGCGGTGAGGAGAACTGTGCGCCGAGGACGATGCGCCGGCCCTTGAGGGTGCCGAGGTCGAGCAGGTAGGGCAGTTGTTCACCGTCGCCGTCGAGGGTGGCGAGGACCTGGGAGCCGAGGCAGGAGAGCACCGTCAGCCCGTGCTCACCGGAGCGTGGGTCGTGCGGGTACAAGGCGCGCCCGGTCTTCGGCGTCCGCAGCAGTTCGCCTTCGCCGGGCGGCGTCCACGGCTCCGGTGTGGCCGGGACGTTCAGGCCGCTCAGGGCCGCGGTGGCGCGGTCGAGGTGCTGATGGTGGGCGGCACCGGCCGGGGCGAGGTCGCGCAGCTCGGCCAGGGCCGTCAGCTTGGCCGCGGCCCGCACGGTCTGCGTCAGGCCGAGGTGGCGGGTGAGGGCATCCTCCAGGAACCGCACGGCGCGGCCGTCAGCACTCCGGGCGAGGTAGGTAGCGATCAGGGCACCCTGTTCGTCGAGGCGGGAGCGCTTACGGGGTTCGGCCGCGGTGCCGATCTTGGTGGTGCCGTCGGCGAACGTCGCCAGGTACAGCCAGTGCGGCTGGGCCATGTACGCCGCCAGGGCGTCGGGAACATGCCCGCCGGAGTGGAACCGGTGGGCGAAGCGGAAGTCGTCCCGCCCGGCGCAGGCCGGGCACTGTCCGCCGGCCTCGGCCGGGGCCCGGTCAGGGCAGGCGACCGCCTCGACGCGGACGCGGTCGGCGAACCGGTACCGGCCGGTGCACCACCGGCCGGTACCGCTCACCTGGTAACTCAGGCGCCTGCCCATGACCGGGGCGTAGACGAGTGGTCCGCCGGTCACGGGGGCGAGTAGAAGACGGGGGTCTGCGCTCGCCCAGGTGATGCCGTGACAGACGTATGTCCCGCTGGCGGGCAGGGCCTGGTCCATGGTGCGTTCCTTGTCGATCGGGGAGGGAGGGCCGGTTTAGACGGTCAGGCGCAGACGGTCGGCCAGGGCAGCGGCGGCGGCCTTGAAGACCTGCTCGCGGTCCAACTGGGCGACGTCCAGCGTCAGCCAGGCGCCGCGCTCCGCCTGTTCGCGCATCTGGTCCAGGACGGTGTCCTGGTAGCGGATGAAGTCCTCGTCACCGCCGCCGGCGTGGCCGGCCTCCAGGGAAGTGAACGAGCCCTTGCGGACGAGAGCCTCGCGGGCACCGATGTTCAGGAAGAACACCAGGTCCGGCTTTGTGAGATGCGCGAAGACCTGCTCGCACAGGCGGGGGGAGACCTCGGGGTTGACCGCGTACCGAGCGAGGATCTTGTGGTGCGCGTTGTCGAGGATCACGTGGGTTCCCGCGGCGAGGGCCGGCTGGATGACGAGCCGGTCCTGCAGGGTGTACCAGGAGGCCAGGGCAAGCAGCCAGTAGTGGTCGCCGCATGCCTGGGCGACGCCGACGTCGCGCCGGTAGACCAGCTCGTTGAGGCGGTCGAGGTAGGCGGACAGCTCCGGGTCCCGGCGGGCGTCGGTGCTGTGCTTGCCGATGAGGACTGCCGTGTGGCCGGCGTCGTTGAGGGCCTGGTGTAGGCGGGCGGCGAGGGTGGACTTGCCGGCCCCGTCACCACCGACGAAGGTGATCAGCTTCCCGGCTGCGGTAGTGGTCGGCGCGTTCGCCGTCATCGGGATTCTCCCAGGGGGTGGGTCGGGCTGGCGGTCAGGCGGCTGGTGATGATGGTGCGGATGCGGTCCACCAGGACGGCGCGCTGGCGCAGGACGTCGCTGTGACGCTCATTGGACAGGTCGGCGGGATAGTGCGTGGCGAGGTTGTTGGAAATGACGTGGAGGTAACCGAATCTGATCCCCGCCTGGCGCGCCGCCGCCCCCATGGGGCCGATCTCCGGGTCGACGAAGGTGTACGAGGCGGTGTGCTGGGCCAGCCAGTCGCGGTTCTCCAGCAGGATCGACGGGGAGGACACGTGCAGGCCGCTGCGCACCCCATCGTGGGCGGCGGCGTAGTCGCCGAAGAAGTCGTCCCAGCTCACCATCGCCCCGCGTACCAGGCTGGTGTTGCCGGTCGCCAGCCAGGCGTTCGGTTCGACGCCGGGGGTCAGCGAGCCGACCTTGCCGACGTAGACGACGTCGCCTGCGCCGAGTTCGGCAAGGCGCGTGACGACCCGTCCGGCCACGTCTCCCCAGATGCTGTGGAGGAACCCGAGGTAGACCACGCGACGGCCGGCGACGTCGAGGCGCTGCCAGGCGTAGCCGGGTCCGCGGGTCCACACTCCGTTCTCGGGAGCGAGGTACTGAAGGCCCCAGCCGACGATCACCAGGTCGCCGTCCAGTTCCAGGTCGAGCGCGTCGAGCGCCGTTCGGCACTCCTCCTGCTCGGGCGGCTGATAGGTGACGGTGCCGCCGGGGCGGCCGGTCATGGCCAGATACGTGGCGATGATCAGGGCGTAGTGCTGGACGTAGTCGGCTCCGGGGAACGCCTTGACGATGAGGTCACGGCCGTGGATCTCTGCGGTGGGCCGTTCGATGTTGAACAGCTTCCCGGTCTTCTCGTACCGGGAGATCACCGCCGTGCGGTCGTAGCCGCCGATGACGCGGATGCTGTCCCAGTCCTGGTCCTGGATGAGGTGGTGGACCTTGATCTCCAGGTAGCGCAGCAGCCTCGCGTGGGTCATGGTGTGCCCGGCCGGCTCGATCGGGGCGGCGCGCAGGAGTCCGGGGGTCGGGTCGGCGAGTAAGGGCGTCATCGGTGCTCCTCGGCGATCGTCACGGTGCTGCCGGCCGCCGCGCGAACGACGGAGATGTTCTTCCGTATGAGGTCGAACCGGTCTTCGGGGATCGGGCCGAGCTTCTCGATGCGGGGCGTGGAGGGCTTCTCGTACGGCCCTTCGGGCAGCAGGGCGACGCCCATCGCGCCGAGGATGACCGGGGCCGCGCCGTCCACGGAGGAGATCCACTCGTGCTCGCGCTGCTCGATCAGCTCCAGGTGCCCGGTCCGGCCCAGACCGAGCAGCCGGTAGATGAGCAGATCGTCGACCAGGCCGCGATCCTGCAGGTAGGCGGTCGCCAACCAGCGGGTGCGGCACAGTTGCTCGTCGGGATCCGGTCGACGCGAGGCCGGCAGGGCGATGGCCCCGGCCCAGCCGCTGGTCACGAAGGCGTCGTAGGTGCGCAGCCACTCGTCGTCGTCAGCGGCGTGCAGCACCGCGCACAGCCGGAATGCATCACCGGACAGCTCCCGGATCTCTCGCGCGGCCTTCTCGCTCGCCTTCAAGGTCGCGGTCCCGTCCCGCATGACGTCCGGCAGGATGATCTCCCTCGCGGACACCGCCAGTGCGGCGTCGACGAGGCTTTCCGCCGGCAGGGCGTAGCCGAGGTCGAAGAGCCCGTTGTCGATGATGATCTCGGCGCCGCGCTCGGCCTCGTGAGCGAAGAAGGCCCGGTAGCTCTCGTCGGACAGCACGTGCTGGGCGGCCACGTGGTGGACGCGGGCCGGCTCCTGGGCGACGAAGTTCTTCAGGTAGGCAGGCGGAGCGATGACGGAGAAGTCGATGCCCGCGGTGGTGATCACGACGCCCCCCACAGGCCGGTGGTGAGGGTGAGGAACTGCTGGGAAAGGACGGGGTCGGTGCCGAAGCGCCCGCCCGAGTGCACCGTGGTGGTGCGAGCCTCCTCCATCCGTACGCCCCGCATGCTCATGCACAGGTGCACGCCGCGCACGGCGACGGCGATGTTCTCGTGTCCGATCACGCCGTTGAGGTATTCGGCGACCTGGCGGGTGAAGCGTTCCTGGACCTGCAGTCGGCCGGCGAAGTGCTGGGCGATCCGCCCGAACTTCGACAGGCCCACCACCTCGCCATCCGGCACGTATCCAGCCGTGACCTGCAAGTTCATGGGCAGCATGTGGTGCTCGCAGAGCGACCACACGCTCATTCCGCCCACGATGACCAGCTGACCACCCAGCTGGGACTCGGTGAAGCAGGTGGCCGTTTCGGCGCCGTCCGGGGACAGGAAGGCTCTCCACCAGGCCGCGACGCGGTCCGGGGTGCCGGTCAGCCCCTCGCGGGCGGGGTCCTCGCCCAGCTCGACCAAGAGCTGGTGGATCAGGCCGGCGACCCGGCCGGTGTCGATGACCGCAGCGGGCCCGGCGACGGCAGCCGTCGGCGCCGCCGCAGGGCTGGCGATAGAGGTCGTCATGGGCGTCTCTCGTTTCCGGGGACTGGGGAACGGATGGGGCGTGGAGTCGCGTGCGGTCAGCGGCCTCGGGCGTCCGCGAAGGCCAACACGTGAAGGCGGGTGGTGAAGTGCCAGTGCCGGGCCGCGACCCCGTCCGCGAGGACCCGGGTAGTCGCGGTGATCACCTCGGGAGTGGTGCCCTCCGGCATCACCCACACCGGCGCGAGCCGGTGGGCGTCGGCCAGCTCGGCGATCCGGTCGAGGTCGTCCACCGTGGAAGCGACGAACTTGAACGCCGCCCGCCCGGAGGCCACAAACGCCTCCAGCGCGGCTGGCACGATGCTCTTGGTCTCCTTCACGCCGAAGCTGGCAAGCTTGGGCGAGACGTTGAACCGGACCCCGTTGGCCACCAGCTCGGGAGTGGGCGCGATGGTGCCGTTCGTCTCGAACTCGATCCGCTTGCCGGCTGCTATCAGTCCCCGGACGAGAGGCACCAGTCGCGCCTGCTGGATCAACGGCTCGCCGCCGGTGATCACGACCAGCTCGACCGGTGAAGACGTGGCCCAGGCCACCAGGCCCGCGACGGATTGCCTCGTCGACTCCTCGTGCGGGTCGAAACGAGACCAGTCCCAGGTGTACTTCGTGTCGCATCTCGTGCAAGTGAGGTTGCACCGGGACAGGCGGATGAACAGGGCCGGGTGTCCGCAGCTTGGGCCCTCGCCCTGAAACGTCGGCACCTCGGTACCGAAGCACTCCGCGACGATCAGGGATTCGCCTTCGGCAGCTTCCAGTTCGAGGTTGAGCGGCTTGGTTGTGGTCATTGGCCCACCACATCGAAGCGGGCCCAGCTGCTTGCGGTCTCGCGGACTAGGACGGCGACAAGGCGGCCGGGGATCTCCGACTGGAGGTTTTGAACGAACCAGCCGGCCAGGAACTGGGCCAGGCGCTCCGAGGTGGGCTCGAAGGGCAGGATCTCGTGCAGGTTGTGGTGGTCGAGCTCGGTGTCCAGGAAAGACTTGAACGGGGCGAGCGCACCGAAGTCCGTGACAAAGCCGGAATCCTCCAGCGCGGATGCAGTGAGGATGACCTCAACCTCGTAGCTGTGCCCGTGCTGGCGGGAGCACTTGTGCTCATGCGGCAGCCGGGGAAGCCGATGGCCAGCCTCGAAGGCGAACTTCTTACCGATGGTGAAATTGCCGGGCGGTAGTGGAACAGCAGTGAAGCCCATTCGATTTCTCCGAGAGGTGAGGGTGTGGCTGATTCGGGCGGGGTGGGGCAGCCGCCTCTTCAGGCGGCTACGGGCTGCGCCCCCACGTGGTTCTTCGCGGCCTTGTCCAGCACCTTGGTGAAGTGCTCGGCGCGCTCGTCGCCCTCGGCCTCCTGAGCGCGGAGGCCCCGAAACGGGCCCAGTACCGCCGGCAGACGTCCCTCTCCATCAGCTTCGAGGCGTAGAACGGCAGACGCCCGTCCCGGACGAAGCCGAGGCGGTCGCGCAGACTGAGCATGCAGATGAGCTGGTTGGCCTTCAGCAGCTGCATGTACTCCTCGACGTCCAGGTCCTCGGGCGTCCAGAGCTTGGCGAGGTCAGGGTTGGCGGACATCTGCGTCAGCCAGTCGAGTTGGTTGCGCGCGACGGTCGCCTCATTTCGTTCGGCCTGGTGCCGCGCGTCCTGCCTCAGCCGGGCGGCTCCGACCACGACGGTGGCGAGGGAAACCGCGGCGCCGGCAGCGAGGACTGCGGTGGTGAGCTTCATGCTTAACGGTCCTTTCACGCAAAGTGATCTGGGGCGAGGGGCGGGTCTGTGGAAGCCTGCGGGGCTCGCTGCGTCATGCGACCCCCGCTAGCACGAAGGCCGGTGAGCCGCCGTCAATGCGATCCAGGGCGTACCGGCGGCGCACAGTGTCCAAAGCGACGGCGATCGGCGGCAGTCCGACGGCGGCCCTTCGCTGGTCCAGCAACTGCGGCGCACGCAGTGGGCACAGCTCCACCCCTGCTGCGCTGAGGACGAGTTGCGTCCCGAACTGTTGGGGTCGCCCGCTGTTGACCAGGGCGCGGTCGTGAAGGTGGGCCCAGTGCTGGATGCGCGCATCGCCGTCCTGGACCGCACGTTTCAAAAGGGTGGTGGCCGCCCGCTGGAAGTCGGGTTCGTCGTCGGCGTGAAGAGCGATGCTCCAGGCGGCACGTGCTGCGTCGGGGCCCACGAGACGGTGGCCGGGCCAGTCATGTTCGGCCAGGATGCGGCGCAGCACTTTGGTGTCGGCGTGCTCAGCGTGACGGTCCTGCCCGAGGTGGACGGCGTCGAGCTGGTTGCGTACGCGTCTGGCCCGGCGTGCTGCCGACTGTGCGGCGCGGGCGATGAGTTCGCGGGCGAGGTCCGGCCGCAGCGGTTCCGCGGTCCTCACGCGATACTCCGCTGGTCGGCGGCGGACTGCGGCTCGTGGACCTGGCAGCCGATGAGCGCGCTCAGCCCAGGCCGAAGCTCGGCGGTGAGTTCGAGGCGCGCGACTCGCTCATGGTGCTGTCCGGTGCCCGATCCACGGACGTCCCAGCCCATGTCGGTGAGCCGACGAAGGAATGTGGCGATCGGATCGACGTCGAGAGGATGGCGGGCCATGGCCTCGGCCCGCACAAGCGGTACCTCGAGCCGGGCGGCGAAGTCGGAGGCCCACAGAGTGATCAGCCGGACGGTGTCATCGGAGTGACCGGGCAGGGTGTGGACGCAGTCCAGGAAGAGGCACGGGCCTTCGCCCCATCCGAGGTCGGGCCCGCGTTGCGGGATCATGCAGGCCAGCAGCAGCCCGTCCTCGAATAGTCCAGCCGGCTTCACCTGCGGGGCGCGGAACAGGGCCGGGATATCGGACCGGGCGGGTGTAAGCACGCCGCGCATGGCGAGCCAGCGCTGACGGTCCTGGACGAGGGCCGCGGCCTCGTCCCGTTCGGCGTCAGTGCGCAACGACCGCATCTCGTACACGGCCGGTAACCCTGTCGCGCACTGGCTTCGAGGCGCGGGGGAGGACTCGATGGCCGCAGAAGCGGGTGAGGCATTCACTGGCTCGCTCCGCTCTCGATCGTGGTGGCCCGCCTGGCGCCCAGCAGGCCCCACGCGTGGGCCCAGACGACAAGTTGGGTGGTGTTGGCCGCCCCGGCCTTGTCGAGCAGTTCGTCATGTGCGGCTCGCACGTCGGCGGGCGCGATCTTGGCTATGGCAGCAATGTCGCTGGGATTGCTGTGCTCAGCGACCGCCCGCAGCAACAGTTGCTGCTCTGGACTGAGTTCCGGCATTGGCCTGTCCGTTGTGGGCGGAGCGACCTGCCGGGCGTTGCACAGGAAGTGCACGATCACCGGGGGCTTGCAGCGGGGCGGGCAGTGGAGGCTCTCCCGGATGTCGCGTACGTACTGGCGGACGGTCACGGCCGACAGCCCGGTCCTCGTGGCGATCTCTTGAGGGCTGAGGCCGTCCACGAGGTGCTGGGCGACGCGCTGCTGGGTCGGGGTCAGGGGGGTGATCGGTGCGCTGGTCGTCATGCGCGGGGTCACGGGTGTCTCTTTCGCGGCTGGGTTGAGGGACATCGGGTGGGGTGTCGCCGGACCCCGCGGGGGACGGGGGCCGGCGACACGGGCCCGTGCGCGGCGGTCTGGATTCACGGGGCGCCGCACACGGGGGCTCATGCGGCTGTCGGGTCGGGGCGGGCCCACGCCGCTTCGGCGGCGAGACGTTCTGACCACTGGATGTGGGCCTCGTCGAAGGCGGCGTCGGCGAGGCGTATGCGCTGGACTTCGCCGGTTCCGGCCGGTGGGTAGGTGAACTGGATGTCGCGCCACAGGCGCTGGAGGATGTAGTCGCCGTTGAGGGCCTGGGCGCCGTGCAGCTCCATGGCATCCTGGGTTGACTGCATCGCCCACTGGTGGCCGAGGTACTTGGCGTTGATCAGGTCGGTGTCGCAGGGCAGGCCCTGGTCGAGGAGGTGCACGGACTGATAGGCAAGGATTCGCCCGGCGCGCAGGCGGGCCTCCATGTCACCGATGCGGTCCCGCAGAACCGGCAGATCGGAGAGGGCGCCCCGGTAGCGGGAGCGCGTCTTGAGGTAAGCGGTTGAGGTGGCCACGACTGCCTCGTGTATTCCCAGGCTGACTGCGGTCAGGTTGGGACGGCCGTACAGGATGCTGCTGCTCTGCGCTACGCCCAGCCCCTGGCCGATCTCTCCGACCACGTTTTCCTCAGGGACGCGGACGTGATCGAGGTCGAGGCGGCCGGCGGAGAAGCCGTGCAGGCCGAGGCCGGGACGGTGGTCGGCGACTGAGAGCCCTCGGCGCTTGGATTCGACCATGAACGCGGTCAGCGCCTGGGAGGTGCTCACGCCTGCCTTGGCGGTCCGGGCGACCACGAGGTGGGCTCCCGCGAGGTGGCTATTCCCGATGTGGATCTTGCTGCCGGTGATCACCCATTGGTTGCCGACGTGCTCGGCGGTGGTCTCGATGCCGCCGATGTGTCCGCCGGCTCGCGGTTCGGTCACGGCGATCGACAAGAGCAGTGAACCGTCCGCTAGGCGGGGCAGCCAGCGGCCCTTCTGCTCGTAGGTGGCGAAGTGCAGCAGGGCGCCGACGGGGATCAGCGTGGCCTGGAGGATGGCCGCCGCAGCTGCCGAGACGCGGGCAATGCGGTGGACGAGGATTGTCTTGGCCACGTGTCCGGCGTCCAGCCCGCCGAAGGAGGACGGGACGGTGACGGCGAACCACCGTCGTGCGGCCATCAGGTCGGCGACCTTGCGCTCCACCCTGCCGGGGGCGGCCTCCATGCGTGCGGCGCGCGGCGCGATGTGCTCGGCCGCGAAGGCGTCCGCCTCGTCCCACAGCAGTTCGTGGCGGGCGTTGAAATAGGGGCGCAGCGCCGGCGGCGGCGTGGTGGGTGTGGCGGGCATGGTCCTCTCCCTCTCCCTGGATGAAGGTCGCACGGTGGAGCGGCCGGGGATCGCCTGCGGCTCCCGGGTGGGGGGTCGTGCAACGGACTAGCGGACGGGCGCGCGGGCGATGTGGTCCATCACCCGGACGCCGGCGTTGATGACGATGTCTCTCAGCCGTCGGGCCTCGCTCAGGGGCCGCTTCTCGGGGTCGATGACGCACACCGTGCCCAGCACGGTGCCGCTGTCGTGGATGAGCGGGGCACCGAAGTAGGAGCGGATCCCGACCGCGTCGACCACGGGGTTGCCGCTGAAGCGCGGGCTGGCGTGCACGTCGTGCAGCGGAAGGGCCTTCTTGCGGGCCATGACCTCCGGGCACCAGCCGTGGTCGCGGCTCATGGTGCGGCCGACGATGACGTACCCGCTGTCCGCGGGCGGCTGGTGCAGCCCGACGAAGGTCTGCTCCTCCAGGAAGAGGTTGACGAAGCCGTACAGGAACCCGGCTCGTGTGGCCATGTCGCGGGCCAGTTCGTCGAAGTCCTCGCTGGCAGCGGTGGGCACGCCTAGGCGATCCAGCAGCTCGTACCGCTGCGCCAGCTCGGTCGCCTGCTGGGCCTGCGGGACGGGGACGGCGGCGCCGGCGGGGAGGGATGGCCCATGGGTGACGTCCCGCATGGTACGTCGCGGCAGCGACTGCGTGAGGGGGGCGGTCTGCCGCGCGCGGTAGGGGTCGTTGGGCTGATACGACATCAGGCGTCCTGAAAGGTGGTAGTGGATGCGGGGCGAGCGGGGCTTGCCGATGCGCTCTTCAAGGCGTGGCCAACGAGGGTCAGCAGGACGCCAGCGACGTGGTTCGGATCGCGGGCGTCGCAGGTGACCACCGGCACAGAGGCGGGCAGTTCGAGGGCGGTGCGGACCTCATCGGGGCGGTATCGATGTGCTCCGTCGAACTGGTTCACCGCGACGACGAAGGGCAGGCCGATGTCCTCGAAGAAGCCGACGGGGGTGAAGCTGCTTTCCAGGCGGCGGGTGTCGACCAGGACGACTGCGCCGACGGCTCCGCGACAGAGGTCGTACCAGAGGTCGACGAACCGGTCCTGGCCGGGCGTGCCGAACAGGAACAATTCCAGGGGCACGGGCGCGTCGGGCAGGTTGAGGCGACCGAAGTCGAAGGCGACCGTGGTGGTCTGCTTGGCCTCGACGCCCGCCAGGCTGTCCACGTCCGCGCTCGCCTCGGTCAGGTACTCCTCCGTGCTCAGCGGCGTGATCTCACTGACGGCACCCACGGCGGTGGTCTTGCCCGCGCCGAAACCGCCAGCGATCACGACCTTCAGCACGGTCGGTGCACCGGTACGCGGGCGCGACGACGGCCGCAGCACCACGGCCGGGTCACCCGGCCTGGGGGTAGGCGATGGCATCGGGCCACTTCCTCTTCAGGCCCGCAGATAGGGCCGCCAGCAGTTGTGCAGAGGGACGTGCATGCGCGTCGGACGCGGCATAGGCGGTGACGGGGACGACCAGTGCGTCGGCGTCCAGGAGGTCGGAGATAAGGATCTTGACGGCGGTTACGGGACGGCCGAGTCGGCCCGCCAGCTCGGTCACCGAACGCCGGTGCTCCCGGCACAGGGCGAGGATCTCTGCGCATTCTTCGGCCTGGCCCGGGCCGGGCCGCCCGGGTCCGGCATCCAGCACCGTGTCCAGGCCGAGCAGATGCCGTGGCCGGGTGCGACCGCGCGTCAGGGTGTAGGTCCGCACGAACGTCGAATCCTCGGCCGCGCTCCCGTGTGCGGTCACCGGACCTCATCACCCGTGCCGACGCGGACGGGGATCTGCATGTAGGGGGCGAACTTCTGCACCAGGCGCCCCATCTCGAACCCGACGGTGCCGGCATCGGCGTCCATGGTCGCGATCACCGCGAGGACCGTGTCCACCACGCCCCGTTCGTTGCCGGGATGGCCCTCGAAGGCCGCGCTGCGACCGGAACTCTGGACGAAGATCAGACAGTCGTCTCGCTCGATGACGACCTGCCTCGCCGGCCTCTTCTTGTGGGTGGGACCGGTGATGTTCGCCGCGAGTGAGGCCACTCCGCTGATGGCGGCCGACAGTTCGTCCGCCCAGTCCTTGTCGACCTCGCTGTCCAGCAGCCGCAGTCCGTCCCGCGAGAGCAGGACGGCGTGCGTGACGCCCGTCGTGTCGGAGGCGAACTGCCGCAGCAGCCACGCCATGTTGTCCCGCTGTCCGCTTGCCGTTGTCTCGGTTGCGGGTGCGTCGCCGGTCACGTTGTTCATCGCGGGGTGGGTACTCATAGGGATCGCTCCAGAAAGGGGGGAAGGGCCAGCGGATGTAATGGCCACCGGGAACGTGGAGGGACGAGGTTCAGGGCCTGGGGTGCTCTGTCGAAGCGGTGGGAGAACCGGCTTGCCCGCCGGCCTGGATGCCGGTGCGGAAGGCGGCTGCGAGCCCTGGCGTCGCCTCGGTCACAGGGGCTTGCTCCCGCTCGTGTGGCGGACGGAACGTGCCGGCCTGGCGTCTACGCGTGGGAAGCGCGGGTGGATCAGCAGGGTGACCTGCCTGTGCGGCTTCCGGCGCCCCTGTGGCATTGGTGCGTGGAACCTGCCCCGCTCTCGGGGTGGCTGGAGTCGCGGCAACCTGCTGCGATTGCGGCCCCAAGGGGCGGGTGTCCTGGGGCGGCGCGCCCGCATCGTCGATGGAGGGAATGGCTACCAGGAGCCGTGCCGGGATGACCACCAGGGCGGTGGTGCCTCCTGTCACGTTCTCCTGCAGGAGAACGGACAGCCCGTGCGACTGGGCGATCTTCGCGGCGACCAGCAAGCCGAGCTGTCCCGCTCGCACCTGGCCGCTGACGTCGACCTCGTCGGGGGCCTGGAGCAGGTGGTTCATCTGCGCCCGCGTCTGCGGATGCATGGGGATGGCCCGGTCCTCGACCTCGACCGCCAGCCCGTTCGCCACCCGCTGCGCACGCACCATCACCTTCGTAGCCGGATCGGAACACTCACAGGCGTTCTCGATCAGCTCAGCCAGCAGGTGCGTCAGGTCCGGACCCACATGGCCGGGAAGGCCCAGCTCCGCGCCCACGGACCCGGCCGCAACCGCCACCCGCGGATACTGCACGACCTCGGAGACGGCGCCGCGCAGCACGCTCTTGACGGGAACGGGCCGACGCACGCTGCGCAGGGACTGCCCGCCCAGCACCGCTGTGCTCTCGACCTGACGACGCATCCGCGTCACGAGGTGATCGATCTCGAAGATCTTGGCGAGCAGCTCCGGGTCGTCGGTCAGCATCTCCAGCTGGCTCAGTGCCTCAAGCGCCTTGCCGACCAGCGCGTGCTCGCGCATGGCCAGGCGACGCAGCACTTCCAGGAGTACGACGGACTGGGACTCGTCGTGCACCCGTATCAGCGACGCGATGGCCTGCACCTGGAGGGCACTCAACGCCTTGTTGATCTCGACGTTCGGACTGGCCGATGGTGGCACCTGCAGGTCCGGCAGCGGCGGCCGTCCCCCGCGGCACAGCTCGTCTGCCGACCACTGCACCGACTTTTCGACGGCCGCCGCGGCTCCTGCGATCGCTGCCAGTGCCGCTGCCTGGGCATGCTCCGCAGCCGTCTGCACGGCCCCTGCAGCCGTTCGCGCTCCGCGAGCCGCCAGCGTGGCGACTCCCGCCAGTCCGCAGACCAGGCCGGCGAGGAGCCAGCCGGGGCCCACCGCGGACACCGACCAGAGGATGAAGGCGGCACCCAGCAGCGCGGCAAGGAGCACTAGGGGCAGTGCGACGGCGCGGTGGACATGGTGCAGCGTGAACGCGTCGATCTGAGGCCGCCGTCGGCGGTGGCCGGTGGCGGCCGGCCCTGCCGCAAAGGCGCTGTCAGGCATGGGAATCCTCGTCAGGGTGGGGTGGCTAGGCGTGCTGCGGCGTCAGGTATGCGCAGGTCTGGTGTGTGCTGCGTGGGGTGGAGCTGGGTGACGGAGACGCGACCGCGCTGCGGTGGGGGACTGTGTCGCCAGGAGTTGAATGTTCTGCCTCGGCGGGGGATCCACGTCCCGTGGAGCGATGCGGCCGCTTACTCGATCACCACGAAGAGCCAGCCACGCCGTGGGACCGAGAATCAGCGCGATCAAAACTGCCCCGGCGGCGGTCATGTCCGGGGCACCGACGCGGCCAGAACCACGCAGGCGAGGGCGAGAGCGAAGACCGCGCCGCGCAGCACGTTGATCGGCGGCTTCCACCAGCGCCGTCTCTGGACCGGCTTCGCAGGGGCCACGTCGTGGGCCTGCACGGCAGCGATAAGGTCGTGGGTTGCCTCGGCCAGCCTGACCAGATGGACCCTGCTGGGCATGTAGCCATCGGGGAGGCCGCCCGAGCAGAGCTGCTGCGCACGGAGCAGGGCCGGCTCTTGCGAAGGCGTCAGGGCCCCGAGCTGGCTGACGTGTCCTCGCAGCCGCAGTGCGAGGTCCTCCACATCGGCGGCAGTATCGGGTAACGGCGAGTCCTCGCCCAGTACGAGCGCCACCGTTTCCGCCGCGAAGGCGACCGGGTCCCGTCGCAGGATGGGCTCACCAAGGGCGTGGCTTCTTCGACCCTGATCACTGAGGTGGCACGCCCGGCGAAGGGCCAGCGGGGGACGCATGACGCAACTCCTAGATGAATCCAGCCAACTTGAGCGAAGAACGCTGTGCACCGCAGGCAACTGACGTGCATGGGGAGTGATCCTGCGGCTACGTTGAGCGAACCGCGAATCCATGTCAGGGGGTATGCCTACGCGGCCCTCAAGGCCGTCAAAGGCGTCAAAGATCATTTCGGAACCGAGGGGCAGTACATGGCCCGTGAGAGAAACGTCGCCCTTGCCGCGCTCCTGCGCGAAGCGAGCTGGTCCCAGCCCCAAGCAGCCGCTGCGGTCGCTCGCGTTGCCGCGGAGAGCGGTGTACGCGAACTGGAGGCCATTTCCCGCTCCCACATCGCCATGTGGGTTCAGGGCACGAAGCCCAGTGGACGAGCGCCTCATATCCTGCGTGAGACGCTGTCCCGCAGGCTCGGCCGACGCCTCACCCTCGCTGACCTCGGACTGGAAGAGGGGCCGACAGGCCCCACTGACAGTAGTTCTGACTGGAGCGTCGACCCTCTGACCGTGTTGGCCGAGCTGGGAAGCGACGATCTGGACATGCACCGACGCAAGCTGTTGGCTACCACCGCGTACTCGGCCGCCGGCCTCGTCCTGCCTGCCTCTCCATGGTGGGCAGCCGCCCCGGCCGCAGCGGCCTCGCGCCCTGCAGTCTCCTCCCGGCTGGTGACTCAGGCTGACATCGACGACGTCCGCAAGCTGACCACCTTCTACTCCGCGAGGGACCAGCAGCGCGGTGGAGCCTCGGGGCGCTCGGCCCTGGCCGGCCATCTTCGCGACGAAGCGGTGCCGCTCCTGAGCAGCAGGTTCCGAACGGAACAGCACCGCCGGGATACGTACTCGGCCGTGGCAGAGATGACCTACCTCGCCGGCTGGATGGCCTTCGACGCCTCCGAGCATCGAACCGCCCAGCGCTACCTCACCCTCGCCGCACGCCTTGCGGCCGAAGCCGCAGACGGACCGCTGGGCGGCCACATCCTGCGTGCCCTCGCCCACCAAGCAGTCGACCTCGGGCACCCACGCAGAGCGCTCGACCTGGCTGACGCCTCGATGTCCCGCACCCACTACGGCCAGGCCAGCTCGCGGGAGAAGGCCCTGCTCGCGGTAGTCCATGCCCGCGCCCTGGCCTCCGGCGGCGACCGCCGCGGCAGTCTCGCGGCCATCAGTCGCGCGGAGAGGGACCTCGCACGTGCCGATAACGAGGATGCCCCCAACCGCGTCAGCTTCTTCCAGGAAGCCTCCCTCGCCCACGAGACTGCCTGTGCCTTGCGGGACCTGGGAAATCCTCTCGACGCGGAGTTGCATTTCCAGCGCAGCGTCGCCACCCGCCGGCGGCAGCAGTATGCCCGTACCCACAGTGTGACCCTCGGCTACCTCGGTGCCGTCCAGGTCCAGCAGGGACGCCTCGATGAGGCATGTGGTACCTGGGGACAAGCACTGGACGCCATGGCTGGCGTCCAGTCCGGCCGCGCCCGCGACGTCATCGTCCGCATGCAGAGCGACCTCTCGCCTGTTAGGCAACGTGGTGGCCGCCACGTCGCCGAACTGGACCGCCGAGCGCGGGAAATGCTGCGCGCCATAGGCTGACCACAGGGCAGGTCCGCAGCTATTGACGGCAGCTGCTGAACACGCGCCCCCGTTAGAGAGGAACGAGCGCCGATGGCAACGTACGAGGTCGAATCGATCGCAACGGTTGTCGGGGGCCACACCCGCGTCCAGGACGATTACCAGGGCGGAGTCGAGTCGATCATCCGACTCAACGAGGCGTACCCCCTCGAGACGCTGCAGGGAATCGAAGAGTTTTCCCACCTGACGGTGACCTGGCTCTTCCACCTGGCGCGACCGGAAGATGTTCAGCTCCACGCACGCAGCCCCCGCGGGAATCCGGACTGGCCGCCGACCGGTACCTTCGTCCACCGCAACCATCGGCGTCCCAATCAACTGGCGATCAGCTACCCGCGGCTGCTCAAGGTCGAGGGGCGGGACCTGTTGGTCACCGATCTCGACGCTGTAGACGGAACGCCCGTGATCGACTTGGCACCGTACTTCGAACAGATGGGGCCTCGTGGTCCGATCCGTCAGCCCGCCTGGCCCGGCGAGATGCTCGAACCGAATTACTGGGCGAAGGCAAGCGAACGGCCCTCGGAGCGCCCTGTATGACAGAAGCGACTGAGCTGCCCGGCTTGCCATTTGCATCGTCGGGAACCAACTTGAGGTCTGGCTCAAGCTGCAGCCCTCGCGTCTCGGAACTCACACCACGTCTCCTCGCCGCTGCTCTCCCATGCGTCTGAGATCGCATCGACCAGCCGGATCCCGCGCCCTGATTCGCCGTCGGGTCCGGCTTCCTTGAGCACAGCGGGCGCCGGGTTGTGGTCGGTTACCGAGACACGCACCACGTCGACGGCCACCGTGATGCGGAGCACGACTTCGCCCTCACCGTGGACCACGGCGTTGGTGACCAGCTCCGAAACGGCCAGTACGACGAACCCCGCCACCGGCTCCGAAACACGGCACCGCCGCAGGAACGCCCTGGCTATGCGCCGCATCTCCCCGACCTTCGCGAGGTCGGGGAGAAGGGCCGTCTGACAGGCATGGGCTGTCGCCGGTACCTCTGCCCTCGCCGATGCGCCGGGCTCGTCTTCCTGAACCGGCCTGACGCATGACGCGCCTGCTGTAGCCGCACTGCTACGGATGCCCCCGCCGGGCGGGGCCGCCTCTTGGAGCCTGGTCATGTGGGCTATGGCACCGTGCGGCGACGCCGTCGACCAGGGGAATCCAGAGGGGGAAAATTCTGTCAAGGGGGAAACTGCAGGGGGGAATTGAGGCCATGATTGGATTCCGCCCACCAACAGAGGTCACACTCATGCCAGACCCGTTCGCCGACCTGCTCCTCCGGCTTCGGCAGGAGGCGGGCCGGACACAGGAGGAGCAGGCGGAGGCGATCAACGCTGTCTCCGGCCGGGACACCATGACCCGCCGAGAGATCAGCCGTTATGAGAACTTCGAGAACATTCCTACCAACCACACAATCGGCCACATCGCGGCGGCCTGCGGTGTCCCCTTCGAGGAACTACAGCGAGAGGCCAAGGCCGCCCGCGCTCGGAAGAGAAGGGGGCATGCCGATGCAGGGGAGGACCAAGACGCCGTGAAGCGTCGCACGCTCCTGGGTAGCGCCACTATCGGCGTGAGCGTGGCCGCCGAGCCCTGGGGGCGCCTCGCCTTCGCCCTCAGCAAGGGGACCAAGATCGATTCGCCCGCTGCCGCCGCGCTCATCGACCGAGCCGCTGAACTGCACGTCCAGGAACTCAACCTCAGCGCGCGGCGGCTACAAAAAAACGGTCGAGTCGCATCTTGACGCGATCACTACGGCCCTGCCTCGTGCAGGCGAACACGAAGGCGCTCTCACCATCGCCGCCGGGGAAACCGCCGCTCTGGCCGGTTGGGTGGCCTGGGACCTGGGGGAGCACGACAAAGCCAACGCCTACTACAAAGTCACGTCGCAGTGCGCGGCGGCTGCCGGGCATCCTCCACTCCGAGCCCTGGCCCTGACCTACAGCAGCTACGGCGCTTTGACGCCAAAGGCGAAGATGGAGTTCCTCTCCCAAGCCGCCAACGACGTGCGAGGCCACGGTAACGCTACTGCTGCCGCCTGGGTTCTCGGTAGGCACGCGGAAGAAGCTGCGGCGGCCGGCGACGAGGTGGGGGCGCTCCAGGCGTTAGACCGAGCGCGCTTCGCCTACGATTTCGCGGACCACACCAGCGAGCAGGCATGGGTCAGGTTCGTGACCCCATACCGCATGGACTCGTTGGCCCTGTCCGTGTACGGCCAGCTGAGGCGCCCCGAGCTCACGTCCACAGCTGATACCGCGGTCGACCGCCTCGGAGACGGGCTACCGGACGGGGGCGTCGTAGTCCTCGGTGATCTGGCGTCGGCCCTACTGCGTGGGGGTGACGTCGACCAAGGTGTCTACGTGGCCCGCCAGTTCGCTGCGGCGGCACAGGCCAAGCCCAACACCATGGGCAAGGAGCGGGCGGCGGCTATTGCAGCGTTGCTCCCTGACAGCGAGCACGAACTTGCCGTTCATTTCCGGCGGTTCGCATCCTGATCCACCTCAGGTGGCACGCGGCAAGCCCAGGGCACCAACGTCGCCGACGCCCGGCCCGTGGCTCCTCAGTCGGATTCCGTCTCCTCGAAGACCCAGGACAGGTACGCCTCCGACCCGCCGGTTACGGGCAGTGTGATCCATTGCGGGACGTCGTACGAGTGCTTCTCGTGCACCCACGCTTCTAGCGCGGGAAGACGGTCCGTCGTAGTCATATACGAGATGCGCCACTCCCGCGCCGCCTCGACCTTCCCCTTCCACCAGTAGAAGGCGGTGATTGGCGCATCGATGTGAACTCCCGCTGCCAGCTTGCTCTCGACCGCACCTTGGGCCAGCATCGTCGCCTGCCCCTCGTCGTCGCTGGTCGTCTGAGCAATCACAATATCGTGGGCCATGCAACTACCTCTCCAGCTCGGGTACCGCGACCCTACCCAGCCGTCCAGGGCACACCGAGAGCCGGTCGCCACCTCTCAAGGCGAGTGAGGGCTCGACCACGACCTGTACCAGTCAAGTGACGGCGGGCCATGCGGGGTGGCGCGTCGCTTCGGCACTGCGGTGGCAGGTTCTCATCAACGAGGTCGTGCGGCTGCATTATGCAGGCGCCGGGCCCGTGCGCTTCACAAGCCCGCGACAGGAGGACTTGCTGGCTGTCGGCGGCCATTCGCTCACGGCAGACGAGAAATAGGACCACAGGACTGGATACCTCCGTCCGGACCATGTCAACGTACAACGTCCCGGAAAACACCAGGCCAGGATGTGCAGATGCTCCACTGCGGCCCAGGTTGCGAAATGCCTTGGAATCCTGCACCCGTGTGACTGCCTTGCTGGCAGGGCTCCTACTTGGGGAGGTCCGCCTGTCTGACCCCACTATTCGATCCGCTCGCTTCACTGCACCCGCCCTTTATACCCGCGGCGCGTCTGAACGCCTGGTACAGCCAGACAGCCGGCGACTACGGGACCCTTTCCGCCGGGCTGTACGTCTGCCTTTGCGTGGCTGGCCTGTTCGGCGAGGACCTGTTGTAACCCGGCTATCGCAGCGTCAGTGCCGCCCTCGCATACCGTGCGGCACGTCTTGGCGCCGCAACACGGCAAGTGGCACTCGCCATCAGGACGAGCGACTCGCTGCCCGGAATCTCGACCGCCTCACCGATGACGGTCTGCTGGTGCTCGCCACGGACGGCGCGCACCTGGTTGCGCGTCGGCTGGCCCTGGCTGCGGCGAGCCTAAGCAGATGCCGCCTTCGTGATGCGGTGCGCAACATAGACGACGATCGCCGGTTAGCAAAACCGGCGATCGTGAGGTTCCTTGAGGACGTTCGCATGCGCGGCTGTGCTTGGCGGCGGAGCTGCAGCGAACTCAGCAGCCCGTGAAACGGAATGGCACTGGTCTGGTGCCAGCCAGATGATCCGGCGCCCTGCTCGTACAGGTCCCCTTGAAGGAGAGTGAGTACCCCCTGTCCGTTCCGATCAAGAAGCTTCCACCCAACTCCAAGGGGCAGGTGCGCTACCGGTTCGTAGTCGACGTGGGTGTCGACCCTGCCACCGGGAGGCGGAAGCAGCTGACGCGTACGTTCGCCACTCTCAAGGAGGCGAAGGCTGAGTACGCGCGCATCACCAACCGCCGCGAGGAAGGGACATTCGTACCTCCCAACCAGATAACTGTCAATGAGTGGCTTGATCAGTGGCTGGCCATGAAAGCAGAGGATCTGGAAGAGACCACTGTCTACAACTATCGGGTCACCCTCGACCGGGTTCGGGGGAGGCTGGGGCGCATCCGGCTTCAGGAACTCACCGAGGAAGATGTAGAAGAGTGGATGCACTGGGCGTTGAAGCACGGGCGTGTACGTGGTGGTAAAGCAGGTACTCCGCTAGGAGTGACCAGCGTGGAAATGAGTCTCGCCCGATTGAAGGACGCCCTGAATCGAGCCGTTACGCGTCGGCTAGTAACCATGAATGTAGCCCAACATGTGACCATCCCACGTAGGGCGCGTAAAGAAGAGCGAAAGAAGAAGCAGGAGGTGAAGCCGTGGAACGTGCAGGAGATTCAGACGTTCATTCACGGTGTCCGGACAGAACGGCTTTACGCTGCCCTCTTGCTGTCTCTCATGGGTCTACGTCCGGCTGAAGTCTGCGGACTCCGATGGGAAGACGTGGACTTGGAAGCCGCCACGATCACCATAGCCAACACGCGGACGATGATGGGAAATCGGTACGTTGTGGAGAAGGACACCAAGTCCCTGGCTGGGGAACGGGATCTTCCTTTGCCGGCACCGGTGCTGGCTGCCCTCAAGTCGTTCAGGGCTCTCCAAGCCAAGGAGAAGCTCGTCCTCGGTGAGGCTTACTCGGATTCCGGATACGTCGTGGTGCACGAGACCGGGGAAGCCTTCACGATCAAGCAGCTCCGTAGACGCGCTTACCGGCTCATGGAGATCCTTGAACTCCGCAGAGTGCGCCTCTACGACGCTCGCTCCTCCTGCCTCACATACCTCGCCAACAAAGGCGTGCCGGATCACATCCTTGCCCGGTGGGCCGGACACACGAACGTCAAGACCACCAAGAAGTGGTACGTGAAGCCGGACGTGGAGGACCTCCGCGGAGCCGCCACAACGTGGGACGGCCTGCACGGTGCTGCGACGGAGGGGCAAGCGTGACTCAGGCGGCCTGCCGATTGAGCGAGCGACCCGCCCAGCCGTATGGCAGTGAAATGGAGGTGACCCGGAGGCCGGCTGCTCGCTGTGGACCAGCGACGGCAACGGGGGAGGGGCGGCCAAGCTACGGCCAACGTCTCCCCTCCTGCGAGGAAAGGCAGAGCTTGCCCGCCGTGTGGCGTTCGGGCTGTTCGTCGGTGAATCCCGGAAGGTTTTCAGGTGCGTCATGCCGATCCTTGGGGACGGCACTACGCGCTTTGCTGCAAACCAGACCGTCTGGAAACCGTGCCGAGGGTGGGAAGCTGTGCGGCGCGGGGATTGGGAGGGTGCGGGAGCCGGGAGGACGCACTGTCCTCACGGTCAGGCGTGCACATCGAAGAACCCGTACGTGGACCCATGAGGGTCTCGGCAGTGCCGGGCATGCCGCGCCGCGAGGTCACGAGCCGCCGGGTTCCCCTGGCCGTGTGAGATTTCGTGAGACGTGAGAGGGTCTGGGGCGTGAGTGAGACACCCCCGAACACCCTGCAATACCGCTTTGACGGGCCAGAAGACGCTCCGGTCCTGATCCTGGGTCCCTCACTGGGTACCACATGGCACATGTGGGACCGCCAGGTGCCGGAGCTGACCAGGCAGTGGCGGGTCCTGCGGTTCGACCTGCCGGGTCACGGCGGGGCCCCCGCCCACCCGGCCGGGTCCGTCGCCGAGCTGGCCACCCGGCTGCTGGCCACGCTGGACGCGATCGGCGTGCAGCGGTTCGGCTACGCGGGCTGTGCGCTCGGCGGCGCCATCGGTATCGAGCTGGCCCTGCGCCACCCCGAGCGGCTCGCCTCGCTGGCGCTGGTCGCGGCCTCGCCCCGGTTCGGGACCGCCGACGAGTTCCGCCAGCGCGGGGTGATCGTCCGTACGAACGGGCTCGACCCGATCGCCCGGACCTCGCCGGACCGCTGGTTCACCGGCGGGTTCGCCGCGGCGCAGCCGGCCATCACCGAGTGGGCGGTGCAGATGGTCCGCACCACCGACCCGGGCTGCTACATCGCCGCCTGCGAGGCGCTCGCCTCGTTCGACGTGCGGACCGAGCTGGGCCGGGTCGGCGTGCCGACGCTCGTGCTCGTCGGCTCCGACGACCAGGTCACCGGGCCCGCCGAGGCCCGCACCCTGGTCGCCGGCATCCCGGACGCCCGGCTCGCGGTCGTCCCCGGCGCCTCCCACCTGGTCCCGGTCGAGCAGCCGGCGGCCGTCACCGACCTCCTGGTGCACCACTTCTCCACCGCCTGGCAGCAGCCCTACGACACCGGCCAGACCGCCCTGCCGGCCGCCCCGGTCAGCCCGGCCATCGCCGCGGCGCCGCACGTCACGCCGGTCGCCGAGATAGCCCCGGCCGCCGTACCGGCACAGCCGGCCGGGCAGCCCGACCGGTACGAGACCGGGCTCAAGATCCGCCGGGAGGTGCTCGGCGACGCGCACGTGGACCGGGCACTGGCCGAGGCCGAAGGGTTCTCCGGGGAGTTCGAGGAGTTCGTCACCCGCTACGCCTGGGGCGAGATCTGGGACCGGCCGGGACTGGACCGCCGTACCCGCAGCTGCGTCACGCTGACCGCGCTCGTCGCGGGCGGCCATCTGGAGGAGCTCGCCTTCCACACCCGGGCCGCGCTGCGCAACGGGCTCACCCCGGACGAGATCAAGGAGGTGCTGCTGCAGGCCGCCGTGTACTGCGGGGTGCCCGCCGCGAACAGCGCGTTCCGGGTGGCCCGGCAGGTCATCCGGGAGGAGACCACGCCCGCCGAGTGAGCCGTGCCGCCTCGCGCACGGCGGGCCGCCGTTTCGGCAGGATGGTGTGTCATGAAGCTCACGAAGAAGTCCCACGCCTGTGTCCGCCTCGACAAGGACGGTCAGACGCTCGTCATCGACCCCGGCGGGTTCAGCGAGGAGGACGCCGCGCTCGGCGCCGACGCCATCCTGATCACGCACGAGCACCCGGACCACTTCGACGAGTTCCGGCTCCGGGCCGCCATGGAGAACAATCCCGCGGCCCGGATCTGGACGCTGAAGTCCGTCGCCGAACGGATCACGGCGGCCTTCCCGGGCCGGGTGCACACCGTCGGCCACGGCGACACCTTCACCGCGGCCGGCTTCGACGTGCAGGTCCACGGCGAACTCCACGCGGTGATCCACCCGGACATCCCGCGGATCACCAACGTCGGCTATCTGATCGACGGCGGCAAGGTCTTCCACCCCGGCGACGCCCTCACCGTCCCCGCCCATCCGGTTCAGACGCTGATGCTCCCGGTGATGGCCCCGTGGAACAAGATCTCCGAGGTCATCGACTACGTCCGCGAGGTCAGGCCGCAGCGCGCCTACGACGTCCACGACGCCCTGCTGACCGACCTGGCCCGCCCGATCTACGACCGCCAGATCGGCGCCCTGGGCGGCACGGACCACCAGCGGCTGACGCCCGGGGCCTCCGCGGAGGTCTGAGCCCGTTGTCACAGGCTCCGGGTAGGTTGTGAGGCATGCGCATCGCTACCTGGAACGTGAACTCGATCACCGCCCGCCTTCCGAGGCTGCTGGCCTGGCTGGAGAGCAGCGGCACCGACGTGCTGTGCCTGCAGGAGGCCAAGGTCGCCGAGGAGCAGTTCCCGTTCGACCAGCTGCGCGAGCTGGGCTACGAGTCGGCGGTCCACGCGACCGGCCGGTGGAACGGCGTGGCGGTGCTCTCCCGCGTCGGCATCGAGGACGTCGTGAAGGGCCTGCCCGGCGACCCGGGCTTCGAGGGCGTGACCGAGCCGCGCGCCATCTCGGCGACCTGCGGCCCGGTCCGCGTCTGGTCGGTGTACGTGCCGAACGGCCGCGAGGTGGAGCACCCGCACTACGCCTACAAGCTCCAGTGGTTCGAAGCCCTCAAGGCGGCCGTGTACGGCGACGCGCAGGGCAGCCGCCCCTTCGCCGTCATGGGCGACTACAACGTGGCACCGACGGACGACGACGTCTACGACGTGGCCGCCTTCGAGGGCTCCACCCATGTCACCCCCGCCGAGCGCGCCGCCCTCGCCTCCCTGCGCGAGACCGGCCTGAACGACGTGGTGCCGCGCCCGCTGAAGTACGAGCACCCGTTCACGTACTGGGACTACCGCCAGCTCTGCTTCCCGAAGAACCGCGGCATGCGCATCGACCTGGTGTACGGCAACGACCCCTTCGCCAAGGCCGTCAAGGACTCCTACGTCGACCGCGAGGAGCGCAAGGGCAAGGGCGCCTCCGATCACGCTCCGGTGGTGGTCGACCTCGACGTCTGATGCCAGGCTGGGTCCATGAACCTTCCGTTCCTGGGCCACCGGCACAAGAAGAGCGGTGCGGCGGGGATCCCCGCCGACCCCGAGGGGATCGCCGCGCTGCTGTCCGAGTGCGAACTGCTCCGCTCGCAGGCGGCCCGGGCGGGCGTCCGCCTCGACGACACCCCGGGCTCCCTGGAGGCCCTGGACCAGCTCGTCCCGCGCTGGCGCGACGACGCCGAGATCCTGCCCTGGCTGGGCAACGACGCGGGACTGTATCTGGGCACGGTCGTGGTGCGCACCGTGCCCGGCGCCGCCTGGCTGATCCGCCCCGACGGCGAGCCCGTCGTACGGCTGGCCTCCGGACGCGAGGTCGAGGTCGTCGGCGCCGGGCAGGACTGGGCCGCGAGCGGCGTTCCCGAGCTGTCCCAGCTGTACGCGGAGATCGCCGAGAACTGAGCCGGCATCTCCCCTTGGGCACCGGCCAGTTCACGTCCACCACGCGGATGACCCTTGGCGCACGGAGGAGTTCCTCCCATCCGGCAAGCCCAGCGCCGCCAACCTCGACTAAGATGTGCCGTTCTGCATGCTGCGAGGCCCCAGGGGGCGGCAGTTCACACGGGCCAGGCTCGTCCGGCGGCAGCCGGAGATCACTGCTCGCCGAGCGGGACGGACACGTACGACGGGTCGTCCGGGGGCGAGGAGAAGGTCAGCTGCGCGCCGGACGGGTTGTGCTCGATGTACAGCGGGTCGACCGTGTCGACCACCAGCGCGAGGCGGTGCCCGGCGGGAACGTCGTAGGCCGTGGTGAACAGGTCCAGGTCGACGTCGAACGGTTCACCGGGCGTCCGCGCGTGCCAGGTGTACGGCGCGTTCGTGACGAGCTTGCCGATACCGAGCGGTCCCACGTCGTACAGGTAGGCGACGAGGGTGCCGCTCTCCGCGGTGGGCGTGAGCGTGGTGTGCACGGTGGCCGTGCCGCGCACCTTCCGGGTGCTGCCGTACCGCTCCGACTGCCACACGGCCGCCCAACGGCGCGGCAGCAGCGGGATGGAGGCCATGGGCGGCAGCTGGGCGACCTGGTCGAGGATGCTGGAGAGGAAGACGATCCCGCCGTCCGCGCCGGAGTCGACGTTCGCGTGGATGGTGGTGGAGCCCGTGAGCGCGAACTTCCGCCGTGTCGCCTCGACGGACTTCCAGTCCGGGTAGCCCTCGTATCCCCCCGCGCTACGGGGCTTCAACTGGACCGGCTGCTCACGGTCGATGCCGTTGTCGGCGCCCTTCAGATAGTGGTCGAACCAGCGCTCGGTGTCCGTCCAGACGTCGTTGGGCAGCCCGAACAGACCGGTCAGCTCGGCGGTCGCGTGGTCGCCGGGGCGCAGTTCGAGCCGCTTGGGCACGGTCAGCTTCTGGTAGAAGCCGGCGTACTGGTTGGCCGGGAAGACCGTGTCGCCCCAGGCGTTGGCGAGCATGAGGGCCGCGCCGTTCTTGTTCAGCTGGTCGACATAGGTCGCGGCGGAACGTTTCCGCCCCCACTCGACCATCTCCTGTTCCCTGGACAGGTCGGAGGCGTAGAAGTGGTCGAAGATCTCGCGCACTTCGGGGCTCTCCCGGCCGGTGAGGGTGGCCGCCCCGTCCAGTACGGCGGCCGCCTGGACGTGCTGGGTGCGGCCCGAATAGATCGAGTCGATCAGGTCCGACCAGCCGCTGAGCGCGGCAACGGCCTTGATGCGCTTGTCGTGCGCGGCGGCGAGCAGGCTGATCCCGGCGCCGTACGACACCCCGGCCATGCCCACGTGCCGCGGGTCGGCCGGGGTATTCGCGAGGGCCCAGTCGATGACCTTGGAGGCGTCCGCTATGTCCGGCGGACCGGCCACTTCTATCTGTCCGCCGGACTGCCAGAAGCCGCGCACGTTGTAGGTGAGCACCACATAGCCGGCGTCGGCGAGCTTCTGCGCCTGGGCGAGGTACTCCACCTGGGGCAGGCCCCAACTCGTGGGCAGCACGATGAGCGGGTAGCCGTGCGAGCCGTCGGCACCCGCGGGCGTGACGACGTTCGCCTTCAGCACGGTGCCGCCGTCGCCGGTGATGTCGACGAACCGGACGGACGGGGTGCCGGCCTGAGCGGCGGGCGCCAGTGCGACGACGCTGCCGGCGACGAGGGCTGCCGAGACGGCTCCTGCGGCGGCGGTACGCAGAGCGGTGCGACCGTGTCCCATGGGTCACTCCTTCACTTGTGTCAGTGCAAAGTGACCCGACGGTAACCGCGCGCACTTACCGCAAGTAACCCGTCAGTAAGTTACGTACCAGTAAAGATTGTTGAACCGCTAAGCGGCGGCCTCGGCGGACGCCGTGTCCGGCAGGGGAGTGCGGGCCGCCCGCGTCACGTCCGCCACCAGCTCCACCACATCCGGGCCGTACGCCTGCGAGTTGACCACCTTCAGCAGCAGCACGAAGGAGCCGGTGCCGTACTTGCGGGCCAGCCGCTCGTGGTGGCGGGCGAGATAGCGGGTGGCGGCCTGGTTGGTGACGGCTCGCTGGCCGCAGAAGAGGAACACCGGGCGGGCGTCACGGCCCATGGTGAGCCGGGCGAGCAGCACGTACTCGCTCTGCCCCTTCTCCAGCCGGTAGTTCTCGCCGCCGATGCGGAAGGCGCCGCGGTCCGGGCCGGGTTCGGCGTCCGTGTTCACCCGCACCCCCGGCAGCAGCGAGGCGAGATGGGCGGCCATCCGGCGGTTGGAGGCCGGGCCGCCGAGGCAGAACTCGGTGCGCTCGCCGAAGCCCTGCTGGGCGCCGTCGTGCGCGACGACCCGGGCGTTCGCGTGGCAGTCCTTGATCAGGGCCGAGAGCTCCAGCAGCGCGAACACGTCGTTCCGCGTCACCGTCAGGTCCGGCCCGCCCGCGTCACGGTTGACCACCAGCAGGGACTCGGAGTTGTCCGGCAGCCCGAAGAACGCCTGCTTGCGCCGGAGTTTGCGGCGCCACAGATACGTACGGGCGAGCCAGCCCAGCGAGGCCGATATCCCGGTCGCGACCAGGCCCAGGACGATGTTGCGCACGTCGTCGTTCATGGCCGCGCATGGTAGCGGGCCCGGGCGACGGCTACGTACCGGTGTTCGATCTGTGACGGTCGTACGGCGGATGCCCCAGGCGTACTGTCGGTACTACGACAATCTGGCTACGCTGCGCGGACTGTCCCGACGGGAGGTACGGATGGGTCGTCCTGGCACGCGGAAACTGGCGGTACTGGCGGTCTCGGCCGCGCTGGTGTCGGTGGGAGCGGCGGCGCCGCCCCCCGCGACGAACAGCGAAACTCCCCCGAAGGTTCCCGTGGCCGTCGGCTACGGCGGCGCGGTGGCCAGCGTCGACGCCGACGCCTCCGCCGCCGGCATCGAGGTACTCAGACACGGCGGCAACGCGGTCGACGCCGCCGTCGCCACCGCCGCCGCGCTCGGCGTCACCGAGCCCTACTCGGCCGGCATCGGCGGAGGCGGCTATTTCGTCTACTACGACGCCAAGTCGCGCACGGTGCACACCATCGACGGCCGCGAGACGGCGCCGCTCAGCGCCGACTCCGACCTGTTCACGGAGAACGGCAAGCCTCTCGCCTTCGCCGACGCCGTCAGCAGCGGCCTGAGCGTCGGCACCCCCGGCACGCCCGCGACCTGGCAGACCGCGCTGGACGAGTGGGGCAGCAGGCGGCTGGGCACGGTCCTGAAGCCGGCCGAGCGGATCGCCCGTGACGGCTTCACGGTGGACGACACCTTCCGCTCGCAGACCGCGTCCAACGAGACCCGGTTCCGCTACTTCCCGGACACCGCGAGGCTGTTCCTGCCCAACGGGCAGCTGCCGGTCGTCGGTTCCACGCTCAGGAACCCCGAACTGGCCCGCACCTACGAGGAACTGGGCCGCGAGGGCGTCGGCGCCGTCTACCGCGGGGACATCGGCGACGACATCGTCAAGACGGTCGAACACCCGCCCGTGGACCCCGCCTCCGGCTGGAACGCCCGCCCCGGCAAGCTGGAGGAGAAGGACCTCGCCGTCTACCGGGCCAAGCTCCAGGCGCCCACCAGGACGTCGTACCGCGGCATTAACGTGTACTCCATCGCCCCCTCCTCCTCCGGCGGCACCACGGTCGGCGAAGCCCTCAACATCCTGGAGAACACCGACCTGTCGAAGGCGAGCGAGGTGCAGTACCTGCACCACTTCATCGAGGCGAGCCGCATCGCCTTCGCCGACCGCGGACGCTGGGTCGGCGACCCCGCCTTCGAGGACGTACCGACGAAAGAGCTGCTCTCGCAGGAGTACGCCGACTCACGGGCCTGCCTGATCAAGGACGACGCGGTCCTCACCAGCCCGCTCGCCCCCGGCGACCCGCGCCACCCGGCGGCCTGCGGCAAGGGCGGGACGGCGGCCCCGGCGACGTACGAGGGCGAGAACACCACGCATCTGACCGTGGCCGACAAGTGGGGCAACGTCGTCTCCTACACGCTCACCATCGAGCAGACCGGCGGCAGCGGCATCACCGTGCCCGGCCGGGGCTTCCTGCTCAACAACGAACTGACCGACTTCTCCTTCGCCCCGGCCAACCCGGCGGTGCACGACCCGAACCTGCCGGGTCCGGGCAAGCGGCCCCGCTCCTCCATCTCCCCGACGATCGTGCTGGACAAGAGCAACCGGCCCGTGGTGGCGCTCGGTTCGCCCGGTGGCGCGACCATCATCACCACCGTGCTGCAGACCCTCACCGAGTTCCTCGACCGGCGTCTGCCGCTGGTCGACGCCATCGCCGCACCCCGCGCCAGCCAGCGCAACGCGGCCCAGACGGAACTCGAACCGGCCCTGTACAACGGTGACTTGAGGAAGCAGCTGGAGGCCATCGGGCACTCCTTCAAGCTCAACCCCGAGATCGGCGCGGCGACCGCTGTGCAGCGGCTGCCGGGCGGCAAGTGGCTGGCCGCCGCCGAGAAGGTACGGCGCGGCGGCGGCTCGGCGATGGTCGTGAACCCGGCGCCGTAGCCGCGGTGACCCAGGCGCCGGGCCCTCCCTGAGGGGGCCCGGCGCCGCAGGCCTCACAACTCCGGCGCGGGCGGCGGGGTCTCCTCGGGGGCGGGCGGCCGGGTTTCCTGGGGACGGAAGTCCAGCCGTCCGTCCCGGACGTCCACCGTCACCCGGCTGCCCTCGGAGATCGTGCCGTTCAGCAGCAGCCGGGACAGCTGGTTGTCCACCTCCCGCTGGATGGTGCGGCGCAGCGGCCGGGCGCCGTACTCCGGCTGGTAGCCGCGCTCGGCGATCCAGTCGACGGCCGCGTCCGTGAACGTGACCGTGACGCCCTGCCCGTCCAGCAGCCGCCGGGTGCCCTCCAGCAGCAGGTCGGTGATCTGCCGCAGTTGCTCGCCGGTCAGCTGCTTGAAGACCACGATCTCGTCGATACGGTTGAGGAACTCCGGCCGGAAGTGCTCGCGCAGCGGCCGCAGGATCTGCTCCCGGCGCGCCTCCTCGTCCGCATCCGCGCCGCCCGGCCCGAAGCCGATCCCGGCACCGCGCCGGGTGATCGCCTCGGAGCCGAGGTTGCTGGTCATCACGATGACCGTGTTGGTGAAGTCCACCGTCCGGCCCTGGGAGTCGGTCAGCCGGCCGTCGTCCAGCACCTGCAGCAGGATGTTGAAGACGTCCGGGTGCGCCTTCTCCACCTCGTCCAGCAGGAGCAGCGAGTACGGGTGCCGGCGTACCACCTCGGTGAGCTGACCGGCCTCCTCGTGGCCGACGTACCCGGGCGGGGCGCCGATCAGCCGGGAGACGGTGTGCCGCTCCTGGTACTCGCTCATGTCGAGCCGGACCATGCGGTCCTCGCTGCCGAACAGCGCCTCGGCCAGCGCCCGGGCCAGCTCGGTCTTGCCGACGCCGGTCGGGCCGAGGAACAGGAAGCTGCCGATCGGCCGGTTCGGGCTCGCGAGCCCCGCACGGGAGCGCAGCACGGCCTCCGAGACCACGGCGACCGCGTCCTCCTGGCCCACGACCCGCTGGTGCAGGTGCTCCTCCAGGCCGAGCAGCCGTTCCTTCTCCTCCTGGGTGAGCCGGCTGACCGGGATGCCGGTCTGCCGGGACACCACCTCGGCGATGGCCTCCGCCGTCACCTCCAGGTCCAGCCCCTCGTCGGCCTTGTCCTCGTCGCTCGCCTGGGCGATGCGCTGCTTCAGCTCACCGATCCGGTCGCGCAGCTCCTTGGCCTTGTCGTAGTCCTCGTCCGCGACCGCCTGGTCCTTGTCACAGACCAGCTGCTCCACCTCGCGCTCCAGCGCGCGCACGTCCGCGCCCTTCGTCCGGGCACCGAGCCGGACCCGGGCGCCCGCCTGGTCGATCAGGTCGATCGCCTTGTCCGGCAGCCTGCGGTCGGTGAGATACCGGTCGGACAGCTCCACTGCGGCGACCAGCGCCTCGTCGGTGTAGCGGACCTGGTGGTGGGCCTCGTACCGGTCGCGCAGCCCGCGCAGGATCTCGATGGTGTCCTCGGCCGTGGGCTCGGGCACCAGGATCGGCTGGAACCGGCGGGCCAGCGCCGCGTCCTTCTCGATCCGCCGGAACTCCTCCAGCGTGGTCGCGCCCACGATGTGCAGCTCGCCCCGCGCCAGGGCGGGCTTGAGGATGTTGCCCGCGTCCAGCGAGCCGCCCTCGCCGCCGGAGCCCGCGCCCACGACGGTGTGCAGCTCGTCGATGAACACGATCAGCTTGTCCGAGTGGGCGCGGATCTCCTCCACGATGTTGTTCAGGCGCTCCTCGAAGTCGCCCCGGTAGCGGGTGCCGGCGACGACGCCGGTCAGGTCCAGGGCCACGACCCGGCGGCCCGCCAGGACGTCCGGGACGTCCGAGTCGGCGATGCGCTCGGCGAGACCCTCGACGATGGCCGTCTTGCCGACGCCCGCGTCCCCGATCAGCACCGGGTTGTTCTTGCCGCGCCGGGACAGCACCTCGATGGTCTGCTCGATCTCGGTGTCCCGGCCGATGACCGGGTCGATCCGGCCCTGCCGGGCCAGGTCGGTCAGGTCACGGCCGTACTTGTCCAGCGTGGGCGTGCCCGTGGCGCGCTGCCGCTCCACGCGGACCGGGGTGCCGGCCTCCGGGGCCTCCGGCGGCAGGGAGCCCGCCGAGAACCGGGCCGCGTTCAGGATGTGGCCGGCCGCCGAGTCCGGGTTGGCCGCCAGCGCGCTCAGCACGTGCTCCGGGCCGATGTACCCGGCGCCGCTCGCCCGCGCCATGTCGTGCGCGTCCAGCAGGGCGCGCTTGACGGCCGGGGTGAGCGACAGCGAGGTCGGCGGCGGCACCTCGCCCGGCGGGTGCTGGACCGGGCCGGCGCGGTCGTCGATCTCCGAGGCGAGCGAGTCCGGGTCCGCGCCCGCCCGGCTCAGCAGGCTCCGGGTGGGCTCGGCGGCCACGGCCGCGCGCAGCAGGTGCTGGGTGTCCAGATCCCGGCTGCCGTGCTCGGCGGCGTACAAGGCGGCCCCTCTGACCAGCTCGCGGGCCGGCTGGCTGAGCAGGCGGCCGATGTCGATATGGCGAGGCGCTCCCCGGGCTCCGCCGGATCCGCCGAAGAAGCGGGCCAGGAATTCACCGAAGGGGTCAGGAGGGTAGCCGTCGGTCATGGCATGGGCTCCTTCGCTGACGACAGACGGAGCGGCCGGGTAACCCGGGGCGGGTTGCTCATGCCCACGATGTCACGATCTGTGGGGGTGGGCATGTTCGCCTGCGGGGGAGGGGCTCTCCGGCTCCGCGCCCCTCAGGGTGTCAGGGTGTCTCCCGCGCCGTGAGGATCCTGGGACCGGACTCCGTGACGGCCACCGTGTGCTCGACGTGGGCCGCGCGGGAGCCGTCCGCCGTGCGCAGGGTCCAGCCGTCGTCCGCCGCGTAGTAGGCGTCCTTACCGCTCGCGACGAGCATGGGCTCGATGGCGAGGACCATGCCGAGGCGCAACGGCAGCCCTCGCCCCGGCCGGCCCTCGTTCGGCACGTCGGGGTCCTCGTGCATGCGCCGGCCCACGCCGTGCCCGCCGAACCCGTGCGGGATGCCGTATCCGGCCGTACGGCAGACCCGGCCGACGGCGTGGGCGATGTCGCCGACGCGGTTGCCGGGGACGGCCGCCTCGATGCCCGCCGCCAGGGCCCGCTCGGCCGTCTCGACCAGGCGGAGGTCCGCCGGGCGCGGGCGGCCCACCGTGAAGCTGATCGCCGAGTCGCCGGCCCAGCCGTCCAGGGTGGCGCCGCAGTCGATCGAGACGAGGTCGCCGTCGCGCAGCCGGTAGCGGGTGGGGATGCCGTGCACGATCGCGTCGTTCACGGAGGCGCAGATCACGGCGGGGAAGGGGGTCGGGGCGAAGGACGGGCGGTAGCCGAGGAACGGTGACGAGGCCCCGGCCTCGCGCAGCACCTCCCGCGCCACCTCGTCCAGCTCCAGCAGGCTGACGCCGACGCCCGCGGCCCGCCGTACGGCCGTCAGGGCCCGCCCGACGACCTGGCCCGCCGCGTGCATCGCGTCGATCGATGTGTCTGTCTTCAGCTCCACCATGCCAATTACTATACCGGTATTTAAATGGGGGTCGCCGTGTGGGCCGGTATTAGAATGGGCGCATGGTGCGCACCCCACTCACCCCCGAAGAGCGCGAACGCGGCGAGCGGCTCGGACAGTTGCTGCGCGAGGCGCGTGGCGGCCGGAGCATGACCGAGGTCGCCGCGCAGGCGGGCGTGTCCGCCGAGACGCTCCGCAAGATCGAGACGGGCCGGGCACCGACGCCCGCGTTCTTCACCGTGGCCGCGCTGGCCGGGGCCCTCGGGCTGTCGATGGACGAGCTGGTCGCACGGTGCGCGTTCGTGGCCGCGTGAGGCGCCCGCGCTCTGCCGGAAAACTCTGTGTAGCAGCGCCGTAACACGACTCGTGTTGCCTACCCAGCGAAAGGGCCGGCGGTCGGGCGGGAGCTGAGCGATGGCGGTGGATCGACTCCCCGGTGGAGTGCGGGAGTTCGCGAGCTACCTGGACGGTCTGCTGGCGCGCCTGGATCAGGGCGGAGGGTGGAGCGGGGTCTTCTGGCAGCGCGACCCCGACGGCATGCGGGCCTGCCTGGACGGGCGCGAGGTGCCGCCGTGGGACGTGGTGGAGGCCCTGCTGGAGGACCTCTCCACGGCGTACGGCCCCGCCGCCGCTGCCGCCGAGCGGGAACGGGCCCGCGCCCTGTACCGGGCCGCACTCACGGCGTACGACGCCCGCCCCGGCGCGCGGGAGACCCTGCTCGACCGCCTCGACGTGATGCTCCGCGAACAGCGCTACGCCGCCGAACGCCACGCCGAACTCACCCGCCTCCTCTCCACGGCCGCGGACCCCGATGCCCTTCGCCTCGACCTCGCCTGGGCCCAGGACGACCACGACCGCGCCACCGCGAGGTACACCGAACTCCGCGCCCGCCTGGCCGAGTTGGACCGCCGGGAAGCGGCGGAGACGGGCGCGGTGCGGCGCGCGGGCGTGTCCCGGCCGGGGTGGGTCGAGGACGGGAGCCGGGGAGCGGCGGGGCGGGTGGCGCTCGGCGGGGTGCCGGCGGCCGCCTCGGGTGCCGGCCGTGAGGGGCGATCGGCGGAAGGGGAGTGGCGGGGAGAGCGGCGTGGTGGTGAGGCCCGGCCGCCGTGGTTCGGCGAAGGCGGGGGCCTGGAGGCGGCGGGGCGGCAACAGGCCACAGCGGTGCCGCCGCGCTCCACGGATGCCGACCGCGCCGCCCACACCTCGGCGCCCGCTCCGGCCCCGCCCGGCATCAGGACCGCGCACAGCCCGCAGGCCCGCAGGCCCGAGGGCTCCGGCGCCCGCACCCTTCACGTCCCCCCGCCCGACACCACCGCGCCGACCCCGCCCGCTCGGGGCGTCGCCGCTCCGCCCCCGCTCGGCGGCACACCGGCCCACGCCCGCCACCCCGGTCCTCTCCACGTCCCGGCCCCCGACGCCGCCGTGCCGACTACGGAGGCCACCGCGCCCGGCGCCCTGCCAACCCGGCAGGCCACCTCGCCCGCTCGGGGCGTCGCCGCTTCGGCCCGGCTCGGCGGCACACCGGCCCACGCCCGCCACCCCGGTCCTCTCCACGTCCCGACCCCCGACACCGCCGTGCCCACTACGGAGGCCACCCCGCCCGGCGCCATGCCGACCCGGCAGGCCACTCCACCCGCTCCCGGCGTCGCCGCGCGGGCCTGGGAAGCCACTCCTCCCGCTCGCGACGTCACCACGCCACCCTGGCAAGCCACCGCTCCCGATGCCGCTGTACCGACCCGGGAAGGCACCCCGCCCCCTGTCGGCCTCGCCGCGCCGATCCGGCAAGCCGACCCCCCTGCTCCGCACACCACCCCACAGACCCCGCAAGCCACCCCACCCTCGCCCCGCACCCAACTCCCCAGCGGAACACCCGCCCCCGAGCCTCCGGCCGCCCCCGCCAAGCCCCGCAAACGTCGCCGTGGCAGTGCGCGGTTCGCCGGGATGGCGGGGGACGGGGACGCGGCCGAGCAGGTCGTGTTGCCGCCGGCGGCGCCGCCGGGCGTGCCGGAGGTGAGCGGGCGTCGCACGCCGAGGGGGGCGAGGTTCGCCGGGGGTGCGCAGGCGGACGAGCCCGCGGCGGCCCCCGTCGAGGTGGTGGACGCCGAGGCGAGGGCAGCGGTGGCCGGGGTCGTGGAACGGCTCGCGCGGCTCAGGGCCGAGGGGCGCAGCGGGGAGGCGCATGTGCTGCTCGTCGAGGTCGTGCAGTGGCCCGCCGAGCGGTTCCCGGCGCTCGCGGACGCCCTGCAGCGCGCGGGGCTCGGCGCCGACTGGGCGACGCTGCTGTGGGAGGGCGCCTCGCTGCCCGCGGAGCGGCTGGTCGCCGCCGCCGACGCACTCGCCGCCGCCGGACGGGAGGCCGACGGGCGGGAGTTGCTGCGGCAGGGCGTGGGCCGCCCGGCGGAGCAGATCGGCGCGGCCGTGCTGCGGCTGGAGGGGGAGGGGCGCCGACGGGAGGCGGAGGCGCTGCTCGACGCCTGGGTGCGGGTCCGTACGGCGGAAGAGGCCGCCCGGAGTGTCGTACCCGACCCGCCCCGGCTCGTGCCGCTCCTGCTCCGTGCCGCGCGGGCCGTCTCCGACGAGCGGCACTGGGATCTCGTGCACGCCCTGCGGGTGGCCGGACACGCGACGTGACCGGCAATCCATCACCTCGTCCCGGTATGCTCCGTTTCACCCCTTCGAGCGATGCCCTCGCTCACCCACAGGAGTGTGAAACGTGATCGACTCCGCGGGTTGACGACGATGGTCTTGGCAAGGGCCTCCCGGAGGCTTACTTTCGTCCCTCTACGGCCTGCTCTACGGGCGTAGAGGCTCTGACGGTCCCGTCGAAGGAGCAGCTCATGGCCAACGTCGTACGAGCCGCCCTGGTCCAGGCCACCTGGACCGGCGACACCGAGTCCATGGTGGCGAAACACGAGGAGCACGCCCGTGAGGCGGCCCGGCAGGGCGCCAGGGTCATCGGGTTCCAGGAAGTCTTCAACTCGCCCTACTTCTGCCAGGTCCAGGAGCCGGAGCACTATCGCTGGGCCGAGCCGGTGCCCGACGGGCCGACGGTGCGGCGGATGCGGAACCTCGCGCGTGAGACCGGGATGGTGATCGTCGTCCCCGTCTTCGAGGTCGAGCAGTCCGGCTTCTACTACAACACCGCCGCCGTGATCGACGCCGACGGGACCTACCTCGGCAAGTACCGCAAGCACCACATCCCCCAGGTCAAGGGCTTCTGGGAGAAGTACTACTTCAAGCCCGGCAATCTGGGGTGGCCCGTCTTCGAGACCGCCGTCGGCAAGGTCGGCGTCTACATCTGCTACGACCGCCACTTCCCGGAGGGCTGGCGGCAACTCGGCCTCAACGGGGCGCAGTTGGTCTACAACCCGTCGGCCACCCACCGCGGCCTGTCCGGCTATCTGTGGCAGCTGGAGCAGCCCGCCGCCGCCGTCGCCAACGAGTACTTCATCGCCGCCATCAACCGCGTCGGCCAGGAGGAGTACGGCGACAACGACTTCTACGGGACCAGTTACTTCGTCGACCCCCGCGGGCAGTTCGTCGGCGAGGTCGCGAGCGACAAGTCCGAGGAGCTCCTCGTCCGTGACCTCGACTTCGACCTGATCGAGGAAGTGCGGCAGCAGTGGGCCTTCTACCGCGACCGCCGCCCCGACGCCTACGAAGGGCTGGTGCAGCCGTGAACGATCTCTACTCCCGCCACCGCCAGGTCATGCCCGACTGGCTCGCCCTCTACTACGACGAGCCGATCGAGATCACCCACGGCGAGGGCCGCCACGTCTGGGACTCCGCCGGCAACAAGTACCTGGACTTCTTCGGCGGCATCCTCACCACCATGACCGCGCACGCGCTGCCGGAGGTGACCAAGGCGGTCGGCGAGCAGGCCGGGCGGATCATCCACTCCTCGACCCTCTACCTCAACCGTCCGATGGTCGAACTCGCCGAGCGCATCGCCCAGGTGAGCGGCATCCCGGACGCCCGCGTCTTCTTCACCACCTCCGGCACCGAGGCCAACGACACCGCCCTGCTGCTCGCCACCGCCTACCGGCGCAGCAACACGATCCTGGCCATGCGCAACAGCTACCACGGCCGCTCCTTCAGCACGGTCGGCATCACCGGCAACCGCGGCTGGTCGCCGACCTCGCTGTCCCCCCTGCAGACCCTCTACGTCCACGGCGGCGTGCGCACCCGGGGCCCGTTCGCCGGGCTGGACGACCGCGCCTTCATCGACGCCTGTGTCGCCGACCTGAAGGACATCCTCGGGCACACCCGCCCGCCCGCCGCGCTGATCGCCGAGCCGATCCAGGGCGTCGGCGGCTTCACCTCCCCGCCCGACGGGCTCTACGCCGCGTTCCGCGAGGTCCTGAAGGAGCACGGCATCCTGTGGATCGCCGACGAGGTGCAGACCGGCTGGGGCCGCACCGGCGACCACTTCTGGGGCTGGCAGGCACATGCGCGCAGCGGCCCGCCGGACATCGTCACCTTCGCCAAGGGCATCGGCAACGGCTCCTCGATCGGCGGGGTGATCGCCCGCGCCGAGATCATGAACTGCCTGGACGCCAACAGCATCTCGACGTTCGGCGGCACCCAGCTCACCATGGCCGCCGGTCTCGCCAACCTCACCTACCTGATCGAACACGACCTCCAGGGCAACGCCCGCCGGGTCGGCGGCCTGCTCATCGAGCGGCTGCGGGCCGTCGCCGCCCAGCTGCCGGGAGTCCGGGAAGTACGGGGACGAGGGCTGATGATCGGCGTCGAGCTGGTCAGGCCCGGCACCGACGAGGCCGATCCGCAGGCGGCCGCCGCCGTGCTGGAGGCGGCACGCGAGGGCGGCCTGCTCATCGGCAAGGGCGGCGGCCACAACACCAGCGCCCTGCGCATCGCCCCACCGCTGTCGCTCACCGTCGCGGAGGCCGAGGAGGGCGCGGCGATCCTGGAACGGGCGCTCAGGAGCACGCACTAGAGAACGGGTGTACGGCCATGACCACCACCTTGGAGTCCCGGTACGGCTGGGAGCCCGCCCTCTCCGTCCGCCAGGTGCTCACCCTGGAACGGGTCCTCGCCGGAGAACCCGAGGTGGTGGCGGGCGCCGGACAGCTCGACCGGCCGGTGCGCTGGGTGCACGTCGCCGAGGCCGCCGACGTCGGGGTGATGCTCAGCGGCGGCGAGATGGTGCTCACCACCGGGGTGCTGCTGGCCGGTGACGAGGCCAAGCAGGCCGAGTACATCCAGTCCCTGCACCGGGCGGAGGCCTCCGCCGTCGTGCTCGGCCTCGGGCGCGCCTTCCCCGCGCCGCCCGAGGTGATGCGCCGGGCCGCCGAGCGGTGCGGACTGCCGATGGTCGTCCTGCACCGGCCCTTCCCGTTCGCCGAGCTCACCGAAGAGGTGCAGTCCAGGCTGGTCCGGCGGAAGTTCGCCGCCATCAGCCTCTCGGAGACCGTACGGACCGAACTCACCGCCCTGATCACGGCCGGTGCGCCGCTGCAACGCCTGCTCGACGAGGTCGCCCGGCACAGCGGCTGCCCGGTCGTGGTCACCAACCTCGCCCACCGCGTCCTCGCCACGGCGGGCGAGCGGTCCGCGGTGGACGACGTGCTGCGCGACTGGGAGCGGATCGCCCGGCAGGCCGGCGCCGGCGCCGAAGGCGGCTGGATCAGCGCCGCACTCGGCGGCCGCGGCGAGCGCTGGGGCCGGCTGCTGCTGTGCGGCTACCGGGGGGACGCGGCCACCGGGCGGCTGCTCGCCGACCGGGCCGCCGAGGCACTGGTCCTGCACCGCATGCTCGGCGGCGGCTCCGCGCACTCCTGGGAGGAGGAGTCCGCGCAGAGCCTCGTCACCGACCTGCTCTCCGGTGTCGTACCCGCGTGCCGGCTGCTGCCCAGGGCACGCGCGGCCGGGCTGCCGGTCAACCGGCGCACCTTCGTCCCGCTCGTCGTGCTCGGCCGCGCCCCGGACGAACTCGACCGCGTGCTGCGGCTGCTGGGCATGTCCGGGCTGGTCGCCGAACTCGCCGACGGCCGGGCCGCCGTTCTGCTCAGCCTCGCCCGCGACCAGGACGCCGAGGCCCTCACCGCCCACTTCGCGGCCCGGCTGCGCGCCGGGCCAGGGGCCGTGGTCGCCGCCAGCGACCCCCGTACCGCCTGGGACGACGTGCCCGGCGGGCTGCGCGAGGCCCGGCATGTCGCCGACGCCGTCGCCGACTCCTCCGCCGCCCTCGACCTGCCGGCCGTGGTCCGGCTGAAGGACGTGCACCTGCGCGGGCTGATCCGGCTGCTGCGCGACGACCCGCAGGTGCAGTCCTTCGCCGAGCGGGAGCTGGACGGGCTGCTGTGCGCGGCCGAACCGGAGCTGCTGAACGTCCTGCGGACGTATCTCGCCACCGGCCGCAACAAGTCCCGCACCGCCCAGCTCCACCACGTCTCCCGGCCCGCCCTCTACCGCCGCCTGGAGGTCATACAGGCCCGCCTCGGCGTCGACCTGGACGACTTCGAACAGGCGGCCTCCGTGCACATCGCGCTCCTCGCGCACGACGCGCAACAGGGGTGAAACATGCGACGACCTGGGAAAACGGCGGTGAAACATGGGCCTCTGCACACGTGACACGGTGGCACGCGCACGGCCCGCAGACGTGACACGCTGCCAATCGAACCGTCCTCGCGGGCTTTCTACGCTCACGGCACACCGAGCTACCGGAGGTCCCCGATGAGCCGAGTGATCCGCGCCGCCCTGTTCCAGACCGCATGGACCGGCGACAAGGAATCCATGATCCAGGTCCACGAGCAGGCGGCCCGCGACGCGGCCGCGCAGGGCGCCCAAGTCCTCTGCTTCCAGGAGCTGTTCTACGGCCCCTACTTCTGCCAGGTCCAGGACAAGGCCTTCTACGAGTACGCCGAACGGATCCCCGAGGGCCCGACCGTACGCCGCTTCCAGTCCCTCGCCCGCGAACTGGGCATCGTCCTCGTGCTGCCGATGTACGAGGAGGAGCAGCCGGGCGTCCTGTACAACACCGCCGCCGTGATCGACGCGGACGGCTCCTACCTCGGCAAGTACCGCAAGACCCACATCCCCCAAGTGCAGGGCTTCTGGGAGAAGTTCTACTTCCGCCCGGGCAACAGCGGCTGGCCCGTCTTCGACACGGCCGCGGGGAGGATCGGCGTCTACATCTGCTACGACCGCCACTTCCCGGAGGGCTGGCGGGCGCTGGGCCTCGCGGGAGCCGAGATCGTCTTCAACCCCTCGGCCACCTCCCGCGGCCTGTCCCGCTACCTCTGGCAGCTGGAGCAGCCGGCGGCGGCCGTCGCCAACGAGTACTTCGTCGGCGCCATCAACCGGGTCGGCGTGGAGGACCTTGGCGACAACGACTTCTATGGCACGACCTACTTCGTGGACCCCGAGGCCCAGTTCGTCGGCGAGGTCGCGAGCGACAAGGAGACCGAACTCGTCGTCCGCGACCTGGACCTGGCCAAACTCCGCGAGGTCCGCGACCGCTGGCAGTTCTACCGGGACCGGGCGCCGGGCGCGTACGAACCGCTGACGGCGCCGTAACAGCGCCCCACAGGGGCGCGGGGAACTGCGCGACCAGCCACAACGCACCTGCACGCGACCACGAAGGAGAGGGCCCATGACCCGTCGAACACTGATCCGCGGTGGTCTCGTCGTCACCGCGTCGGACGAGATCCACGCCGACGTCCTGATCGAGGACGGCCGCATCGCCGCCCTCGCCGCCTCCGGCACGCCCGCCGCCGAGGCGTTCACCGCCGAGCGCGTGATCGACGCCACCGGGAAGTACGTCATCCCCGGTGGCGTGGACGCGCACACGCACATGGAGCTGCCGTTCGGCGGCACCTTCGCCTCCGACACCTTCGAGACCGGCACCCGGGCCGCCGCCTGGGGCGGTACGACCACGATCGTCGACTTCGCGGTGCAGAGCGTCGGCCACACCCTGCGCGAGGGCCTGGACACCTGGCACGCCAAGGCCGAGGGCAACTGCGCGATCGACTACGCCTTCCACATGATCGTCTCCGATGTGAACCAGGAGACGCTCAAGGAGATGGACCTCCTGATCGAGGAGGGCGTGACGTCGTTCAAGCAGTTCATGGCGTACCCGGGCGTCTTCTACTCGGACGACGGGCAGATCCTGCGCGCCATGCAGCGCTCCGCCGAGAACGGCGGCCTGATCATGATGCACGCCGAGAACGGCATCGCCATCGACGTCCTGGTCGAGCAGGCGCTCGCCCGGGGCGAGACCGATCCGCGCTACCACGGCGAGGTCCGCAAGGCCCTGCTGGAGGCCGAGGCCACGCACCGCGCCATCCGGCTCGCCCAGGTCGCGGGCGCCCCGCTGTACGTCGTCCACGTCTCGGCGATGGAGGCGGTGGCCGAGCTGGCACGGGCCCGCGACGAGGGGCTGAACGTGTTCGGCGAGACCTGCCCGCAGTATCTGTTCCTGTCCACCGATAACCTCGCCGAGCCCGACTTCGAGGGCGCCAAGTACGTGTGCAGCACACCGCTGCGGCCGAAGGAGCACCAGGCCAGGCTGTGGCAGGGCCTGAGGACCAACGACCTTCAGGTGGTCTCCACCGACCACTGCCCGTTCTGCTTCACCGGCCAGAAGGAACTGGGCCGCGGCGACTTCTCCAAGATCCCCAACGGTCTGCCGGGCGTGGAGAACCGCATGGACCTGCTCCACCAGGCCGTCGTCGACGGGCACATCTCCCGCCGCCGCTGGATCGAGATCGCCTGCGCCACCCCGGCCCGCATGTTCGGGCTGTACCCGAAGAAGGGCACCATCGCCCCCGGCGCCGACGCCGACATCGTGATCTACGACCCGCACGCCGAGCAGGTCATGTCGGCCGAGACCCATCACATGAACGTCGACTACTCGGCCTACGAGGGCAAGCGCACCACCGGCCGGGTCGAGACCGTGCTCTCGCGCGGCGAACCCGTCATCACCGAGCGCGAGTACACCGGGCGCGCCGGTCACGGCGCCTTCACCCCGCGCTCCACCTGTCAGTACCTCAACTAGGAGTGGCGCCCATGGACTTCGGACTCGTCCTGCAGACCGACCCGCCGGCCTCCCGCGTCATCAGCCTGATGAAACGGGCCGAGCGCAACGGGTTCACGTACGGCTGGACGTTCGACTCCGCCGTGCTCTGGCAGGAGCCGTTCGTGATCTACAGCCAGATCCTGGCCAACACCTCGAAGCTGAAGGTCGGCCCGATGGTCACCAACCCGGGCACCCGCACCTGGGAGGTCACCGCCTCCACCTTCGCCACCCTCAACGACATGTTCGGCAACCGCACCGTCTGCGGCATCGGCCGCGGCGACTCCGCGATGCGGGTCGCGGGCCGCAAACCCAACACCCTCGCCCGCATCAGCGAGGCGATGAAGGTCATCCGGGCCCTCGCCGGGGGCGAGTCCGCCGACCTCGGCGGCGGCACGGTCGTGAAGTTCCCGTGGATCAAGCCGGGTGCCCGGCTCCCCGTCTGGATGGCCGCGTACGGCCCGAAGGCGCTGAAGATGACCGGCGAGGAGGCCGACGGGTTCATCCTCCAGCTGTCCGACCTGTATCTGACCGAGTACATGGTGAAGGCCGTCAAGGACGCGGCGGCGGCCGCCGGACGCGACCCCGGCGAGGTCACCATCTGCGTGGCGGCCCCCGCGTACGTCACCGCCGACGACTCGCCCGAGGCCCTCGCCCACGCCCGTGAGCAGTGCCGCTGGTTCGGCGGCATGGTCGGCAACCACGTCGCCGACCTGGTCGCCAAGTACGGCGAGCACTCCGCCCAGGTCCCCGACGCGCTCACCGACTACATCAAGGCACGGCAGGGCTACGACTACTCCCACCACGGGCGCAGCGGCAACCCGGACACCCAGTTCGTGCCCGACGAGATCGTCGACCGGTTCTGCGTCATCGGGCCGGCCGAGAAGCACATCGAGAAACTGACCGCGCTCCGCGCGCTGGGCGTCGACCAGTTCGCGGTGTACGACATGCACGACGCGCAGGAGGCCACCATCGACGCCTACGGCACGAAGGTGATCCCGGCCGTCAACGCCTGAGCCCCCGCCGCCACTTCGAGTCCCCCACCTCCTGGTCACCCCTCCCCGCGGCCGAAGGGGAGGGGCTGGTGCCCGCACGGCCTCTCCCGTCCCGACCTCGTTCGATTGGCCTGCCCATGACCGACACCGCTCCCACCGCCATACCGTCGTCCGCCCAAGTCACCCTGCCCGACGGCCGGGTGACGCTAGCCCCCGGTTCGCCGCAGCCCAGCGGCCCCTACGCCAACGCGGATCTGCTGCCGGTCCCGGTCGAGAAGCGCACCTGGACCACGTACAACTTCTCCGCGCTCTGGGTCGGCATGGCCCACAACACGGCCTCCTGGACGCTGGCCTCCGGTCTGATCGCCGTCGGCATGGACTGGAAGCAGGCGGTGTGCACCATCGCCCTCGCCAACCTGATCGTGCTCGTGCCGATGCTGCTGACCGGGCACGCCGGCCCCAAGTACGGCATCCCCTTCCCGGTCTTCGCCCGCGCCTCCTTCGGCGTGCGCGGCGCCAACCTCCCTGCCGTCGTGCGGGCGTTGGTGGCCTGTGGCTGGTTCGGCATCCAGACCTGGATCGGCGGCGAGGCGATCTACTTCCTCGCCGGGAAGCTGATCGGCGACAGCTGGTCGAAGGCGGCCCACGTCGGCGGCTACGCCTGGACCATGTGGCTGTCGTTCGCGATCTTCTGGGTGATCCAGGTCGCGATCATCTACCGGGGCATGGACACCATCCGCCGCTTCGAGAACTGGGCCGCGCCCTTCGTGCTCGTCGGCGCGTTCGTGATGCTGTGGTGGATGAGCAGCAAGGCCGGCGGCGTCGGCCCGCTGTTCGACCAGCCCTCCAAGCTGGGCTGGGGCGGGGGCTTCTGGAAGATCTTCTGGCCCTCGCTGATGGGCATGATCGGCTTCTGGTCCACGTTGAGTCTGAACATTCCCGACTTCACCCGCTATGGGCGCAGTCAGAAGGCCCAGACGTGGGGCCAGGCCCTCGGCCTGCCGACGACCATGACCCTCTTCGCGTTCCTGTCCGTCCTGGTCACCTCCGGCTCGCAGGCCGTGTACGGCCAGCCGGTCTGGGACCCGGTCCAGCTGGCGGCGAAGACGGACAACGTGGTCGGACTGCTCTACGCGCTGGTCACGGTCCTGGTCGCCACCCTCTCGGTGAACATCGCGGCCAACCTGGTCTCCCCGGCGTTCGACTTCTCCAACGTGGCGCCGCGGAAGGTCAGTTTCCGCACCGGAGCCCTGATCACCGCGGTCCTCGCCGTTCTGATCTTCCCGTGGAAGCTGTACTCCGACCCGCAGGGCTACATCTTCACCTGGCTCGGTCTGGTCGGCGGTCTGCTCGGCACCGTCGCCGGCATCCTCGTCGCCGACTACTGGCTGCTGCGCCGCACCCGCCTGGACCTCGCCGATCTGTACCGCACCGGCGGCCGTTACTGGTACGCGGGCGGCTGGAACTGGCGGGCCGTGGTCGCCTTCCTCGCGGGTGGTGTCCTGGCGATCGGCGGGGCCAGCTTCAAGCCCCTGATCGACGGCCGCCCCATCCCCGCCCTGTCCTCCCTCGCCGACTACGGCTGGGCGGTGGGCCTCGGCACGTCCCTGGTGCTCTACCTGGCCCTCACGCTGCTGACGGGCCGCCGGGAGGCGACGGCATAAGGAGGCGCCGGGGGCGGTCAGCCGGACTGCGAGTCCGACCCACCGCCCCCGAGCGCGCCCACCGCGGCCCGCGCCGCCTTGATGGCCCCCTTGTTGATCTCGTCCGTACCGGGCGCCTTCTTCGTCTCGAAGTCGCTGCCGTTGTAGGTGACGATCACGAGGGCGTTGGACACCCGGACCATCACCACGCCCTCGCGCGTCTGCTGCTTGTCCTCCGTGGAGAGGCCGACGACGGAGTAGGCGCTGTTCCCGAGCCCCGGCACGGCCCCGCCGCCGCTCTTCTCCTTGACCCGCTGCTCGTACTCCTGCGTCGCCGCCTGGTCCGACTCGCTGATCTCGAAGGTGACGTCGAGCCAGCGGTAGTCGTAGCCCTGCAGCGCGTTCCAGGAGCAGGTGCGGCGCAGCTTGGTGTCGGTCGAGGGGATCTCCTTGCCGGTCGTCTTCGCCCCCGGCACCAGGGACTTGACGGTCGCCGCGGGCACGCTGGTGCAGGGCGAGGGCGCGGTGCTGTACGCCTTCGCCGCCGCGGTGGACGACGGGCCGGAGGAGGAAGAGGACGAGGAGGAGGAAGAGGAAGAGGAGGACTGGGTGGACGTCTGCTGGTTCGCCTGGTGCCCGGCGGCCGCCTGCGGCGCGGCCGGGCCGGACGTCAGCGCCCAGCCGGCACAGGCGAGGACCGCGACCGGCGTCAGTCGCGCGGTGAGGGCGAGCGGCAGAGGAAGGGAACGCACGGCTCACTTCTCGTGTGGGGGAGGAGGTACGAAGGGTCCGCATGGTGGACTGGGACGCCAGTGTCACACGAGTCCCTGTGGTGCGGAAGCGGAAACTCGCAGCGTGCCCGCGCGGTCACGGCGGTGCGCTCATGACGTACTGCTCTGTCTGTTTTGTGCCCTCCAGCCGGGCCGGGACGAGCGCCGCCGCTCCACCGTTCCGGCCGTCGTCGGCCGTGCCCTCCGGCTGATCGCCGCCGGGTGCCGGCGGGGCGAGGCGAGTCCGGCGGTGATCCCGGCGCCGCACCGGCCTCCCACGCCACGGCCACGACGGACGCCGCGATGCGGACGCGGAAGGCCGGCACCGCCAGCCACGCGGCGGCACCGAGCGCGCGGCGCGGCCGGTGGCGCGGACCCCGCCGGTACCAGGTGATGCCCGGGCCCGGCAGGGACGGGACGCCGAGGGGTGTTCCGCTCATGTTCCGGTGGGGTGTGCCTCCAGCCAGCGGCGGGCGCCGACTTCGCTGGGGTATTCGCGGACCGTGAGCATGCCGGCGCTCCAGCCGACGGCGAACCCGGCCAGCGCCGGCAGGACGGGCGCCGCGAGCACCAGCAGACCGCGTCCGCCGTAGGCCAGCGCCCCGGAGCGGCGGACCTCCGCCCGCTTGCGGCCGCGGAACTCGTCCGGCTCGGGCGGATCGAGGAGCTGCCTGCGGTGCTGCCGCCGCTGCACCACCCAGCCCCAGGGCAGGGCCGCGACGGCCCCGGCCACCTGCGCCCAGTCCCATACGGGGCGCACGCGCGACGGCAGCACCGTGCGGAACCCCTCGTAGAGCTCGACGGCGGCGAAGCAGAGGAAGGCCAGGAAGGCCACCATCAGGACGGCCAGGCGGACCCGGCGCAGCCAGTAGCCCGTGCCACGCTCGTACCAGCTGGTGCCCAGCCCGTTGAGGGACGGGATCCGGGCGGGCACGCGGGCTTCCGGCGTCTCAGAAGATGCTCGTGATGCCATGCCACACGTCCTTTCCGAGTCGTTTGAAGTCGTCCCCGGTCTTGGACAGTACGTGTCCCGTGCCGGTCAGCACGCCGCCGACCACTCCGTGATCATGGATGTCCTCGCTCCAGTGCTCGTGGAGGGAGTGGTCGATGATGCCGGTCGCGCCGATCACGACGGCACCGCCGACCCCCGCCGCCACCGCGACGGGCACATCGAACGGCGCGGCGGCCACGAGGCCCGCCGTGATGGCCGTGCCCGCCGCCAGGCCGGCGATGTTGGCGCCGCCGTCGGTCGCGATCGAACGCTGCCACGACCAGCCCGCGTCATGGTCGCTGGAGGCCTCCAGCAGCCCGCAGGCACCCGCCGCGGCGACGTCCAGCACCGGGATCTCCTTCAGGAAGTCCGGGACCTTCTCCAGGCTCTCGCCCGCGCGCAGCAGGTCGGCGGCATCGGCCAGCTTGACGTTGAGCGCATGGTCGTAGGGGAGTGCGGTGCTGCCGTTCTCGGCGCGGGCGATCGCGGTCTCCAGGTCGTCCACCTTGGTGAGCGCGTCGCGGTAGGCGCCCTTGGCGGGCAGGTCCTTGGGCAGGGCCTTGCCCGCCTTCTGGTAGGCCTTGCGCTCCGCCCGGAGCTCCTTCTTGGCGGCCTGGGCCTCGTTCTTGGCGTCGTCGAGCTTCGCGCGGGCCTTCGCGCCGCCGGCCCGGGCGTCCTCGGCGTCGTACGCGTACAGGCCGCGGAGGTAGTCGGCGATGGTGACCTTGTCCCCGGTGGAGGCCGCACCGTCCTTCGACGTCACCTGGTCGTACAGACCCTGCAGTTGCTGCGCCGCGGTCAGCCGCGCGTGCTGGGCGGTGTGCAGGATCTCATCGCGCACCTTGGCGTACTCGTTCATCGCCGAGATGGTCTTCTGGTCCTCCGCGCTCGGCGGGTCCGCCGTCATGATCGGCTGCGGCGCGCCCTTGGCGTCCGTCGCCACGCCCTTGCCGGCGGCGACGTGCTCCGCGTTCTGCAGGGACGTCTCGCAGGTCGACAGCGCGTCGGCGAGGGTTCCCAGGATCTCGCCCGCGCGGTGCACCAGTTCGGCGAAACCGCCGGCCGTGATCTGGTCCTCGCTCCACTTGCCGCGGAACGTCTCGGCCGCGTCGCCCTTCCAGTCCGCGTCACCCGCCAGCTTCTCGACGGCACTGCTGAGCGGCTTCACCACGCCGTCGAGTTTGTCCTTGGCGTTCTTGTACGTGGTGGCCATCGTGTGCAGGCCGCCGATGTCGCCGCCCACCCAGCTGTCGCCCATCAGTGCCAGTCCTCCGGGGTGAGGTCCTCGAACACGCCGTGGACGTCCACGTCGTGCCGGTGGAAGGAGTCGCGCGCGTACGCCGCCTTGTCCCCGTGCTCGTCCAGCCGGTCGGCGAGCAGGATGTGCAGGCTCTCGATGAGGTCGGCGACCTCCTTGATCGCACTGTCCAGGGCCGGGTCGCCGCCGCTGACCACGGGCGGGGTCACGTCCGGTTTCAGCTTCCGGTAGTCGTCGGCCTGGTCGTGGAAGGTCTTCGCCAGCGTGGCGAGGTCGTCGTAGATGACCTTGAAGTCGGCCGTCACCGGCGCACCTCCCGCGCGTACGCGGCCAGGTCCTCCGGCCGCCAGTTGGGTTCCGCGGGCCTGACCCGCGGATCCAGCAGGACGGTGACGCCCTGCTCGTCCATCGCCTCGGCCAGCGGGCCGATCGAGGCGGCGACCCACGGCTGGGCCTCGCCGAGGACCTCCACCAGCTTGTCCAGTGCGGTGAAGGCGAAGGCCACGGTGCCGCCCGAGGGGTGGGCGAACAGCTCGCAGACGATGAACGGCACCCGTGCCGGGCGTCCGTTCGTCCCCGTCGCCGCGACGGACCTGGGATGTGCCGGGACGAACACCGGCGTGTGGTAGGGCGGCACGCCGGGTTTGGGACGAGGCCGCTCGTCCGTGGCCGTGCTCGGCGCGGGTGCCGCCTCGACGAGGTCCATCAGGTGCGAACGAGGTGCGCCCGGTCCCTGCCCGGGAGCGGCTTCTCCCGGCGGATCCGGCTCCAGGAAATCGAGCAGGCGTGAACGTATCGGCGCCCCCATCGCCGTCACCTCTTCCCCGTGGTTGCGTGGCCGATCGGGCCCGACCACGGTAGCCAGCGGTCAACGGCGCAAATCCGGCTATGTCGGGGTGGGGCGGCGGGTGTACACGGAACTCATACGACTGCTTGGCCGGCGATAGAGCAGTCCTTGACCCATTGCTGAACCAGGGTTTCCGGCCGGCGCGGACCGCTACGGCACCCGGGCCGTCCACCGCGCCGACGTGAACTTGGTCCGCGCCAGGTCCTCCGCGCGCGCCAGCTCCTCGTCCGTGATCTTGCCCGGCGTCAGGCCGTACCGCGCGCGGAACGACTCGATCATCCGGTCGATGACCGCCGCACGCGGCAGACCGGTCTGCCGCCGCAGCGGATCGACCCGCTTCTTCGCGGACCGCGTCCCCTTGTCGGACAGCTTCTCCCGCCCGATGCGCAGCACCTCGACCATCTTGTCGGCGTCGATGTCGTACGACATCGTCACGTGGTGCAGGACGGCGCCGGGGCCCCCGCCGGGTCCGACGATCCGCTTCTGGGCCGCACCCGCGATCTTGCCCTGATCGGTCGCGATGTCGTTCAGCGGCTGGTACCAGGCCCGGATGCCCATGTCGCCGAGCGCGCCCAGCACCCAGTCGTCCAGGTAGGCGTAGCTGTCCTGGAAGGACAGGCCCTGCACGAGGGACTCGGGCACCGACAGGGAGTAGGTGATGGTGTTGCCGGGCTCCACGAACATCGCGCCGCCGCCGGAGATCCGCCGCACCACCTCGATGCCGTGCCGCGCGGCGCCCTCCGGGTCCACCTCGTTGCGCAGCGACTGGAAGCTGCCGATGATCACCGCCGGGGCGCCCCACTCCCACACCCTGAGCGTCGGCGGCCGCCGGCCTGCGGCGACCTCGGCGGTCAGCACCTCGTCGAGGGCCATGTGCAGCGCGGGCGGCTGGGGGTCCTCGTGGATCAGCTGCCAGTCGTAGTCGGTCCAGTCGGTGGCGTGCGCGAGGGCCCGGCGCACCGCGATCCCCACGCCCTCCGACGTCAGGCCGTACATCACCGTCCCCGCGGGCAGCGCCGCCTCGATCCGCGTGGCCAGACCGGCCGCGTCGGTGTCCGCCGGGGCGCCCTCCAGCGCGGCGTTCACCGCGTCCAGCGCCTCGTCCGGCTCCAGGAAGAAGTCGCCCGCCACGCGCACGTGCCGCAGCACGCCGTCCTCGACGTCCACGTCCACGACGACGAGCTTGCCGCCGGGCACCTTGTACTCACCGTGCACTGCCTGCGCCTCCGTCCCTGCCGCCTCCCGCACGAGATCAACGGCGCAGGTCGTCGCCGTGTTCCCGGACGGCGACCACGCTCGTACGATCACCCGGACGAGGTACCCCAGCCGAGGAGACGTCTGTCGTGTTCACCACCCGGCCCACCCTGCAGGGCACCTTCGGCATGGTGTCCTCCACCCACTGGCTGGCCTCCCAATCGGCCATGGCGGTCCTGGAGGACGGCGGCAACGCCTTCGACGCCGCCGTGGCCGGCGCGTTCGTGCTGCACGTGGTGGAGCCGCACCTGAACGGGCCGGCCGGCGAGGTGCCGATTCTGCTCGCCCCGGCGGGCGGTGAGGTGCGGGTGCTGTGCGGTCAGGGCGTCGCCCCCGCCGGTGCCACCGTCGCCCACTACCGCGGGCTCGGACTGGACCTCGTACCCGGCACCGGGCCGCTCGCGGCCGCCGTGCCCGGCGCCTTCGACGCCTGGCTGCTCCTCCTGCGCGACCACGGCACGAAGTCCCTGGAGGACGTGCTGAAGTACGCCGTCGGATACGCCGAGCACGGGCACGCGCCCGTGGAGAACCTCGGCGCGACGGTGGAGACCGTGCGGGCGCTGTTCGAGACCGAGTGGACCTCGTCGGCCGAGGTGTACCTGCCCGGCGGCCGGGCGCCCCGGCCCGGTGAGCGCTTTCGCAACCCCGCTCTCGCCGATACCTGGAAGCGGCTGCTGGCCGAGACCGCCGGTGCCGGCGACCGGGAGGCCCGGATCGACGCCGCGCGCGAGGTATGGCGCTCCGGGTTCATCGCCGAGGCGCTGGTGCGGCAGTCCCGGCGGCCCACCATGGACACCGGCGGCGCACGGCACACCGGCACGCTCACCGAGGCCGACCTCGCCGGCTGGTCGGCCACCTATGAGACACCGGTGACCTACGACTGGAACGGCTGGACCGTGTGCAAGGCCGGCCCCTGGAGCCAGGGCCCCGCCCTCCTGCAGCAGCTCGCCCTGCTGCCGCCCGAGCTGCCCGCCTACGGCTCCGCCGAGTACGTCCACCTGCTGATCGAGGGCTGCAAGCTCGCCATGGCCGACCGCGAGGCCTGGTACGGGGACGCGGCCGAGGTGCCGGTCGCCGAGCTGCTGTCGGACGACTACAACGCCGCACGGCGCGCCCTGGTCGGCGCCAAGGCCTCCTTCGAGCTGCGGCCCGGCAGCCCCGGCGGCCGCACCCCGCGGCTGCCGGCGCAGGCGTACGCGCGCGTGGAGAGCGGCGAGGACCGCGGCTTCGACCCGATGGGCGCCGGTGAGCCGACGGTCGCGGAGTTCCCCGGCGAGCCGCGGGTGGCCGCCGACGGCACGACCCGCGGCGACACCTGCCACCTGGACGTCGTCGACCGCTGGGGCAACATGGTCGCCGCCACGCCCAGCGGCGGCTGGCTGCAGTCCAACCCGGTCGTGCCCGAGCTGGGCTTCCCGCTCGGTACGCGGCTGCAGATGACCTGGTTGGAGGAGGGCCTTCCGAACTCCCTCACCCCCGGCCGCCGCCCGCGCACCACCCTCACCCCGTCCCTCGCGCTGCGGGACGGCGTGCCGGTCCTGGCGTTCGGCACGCCCGGCGGAGACCAGCAGGACCAGTGGCAGCTGCACTTCTTCCTCGCCGCCGCCCTGCGCGCCCCGGTCCGCGGCGGCCTGGACCTCCAGGGCGCGATCGACGCCCCGAACTGGCACAACGACAGCTTCCCCAGCTCCTTCTACCCGCGCGGCCGCCGCCCCGGCAGCGTGACCGTGGAGTCCCGCACGGACGCCGGGGTGGTCGAGGAACTGCGGCGGCGCGGCCACGACGTCACCGTCGGACCCGCCTGGTCCGAGGGACGCCTGTGCGCGGTGGCCCGGGACCCGGAGACCGGCGTGCTCTCGGCGGCGGCGAACCCGCGCGGGATGCAGGGGTACGCCGTCGGCCGCTGACTGATCGTCCGGCACCTGTTCTTCATCCCGATTCCACCCGCTGTGCACCGGGCGGGCGGGGATTGTCAGCGGGGCGTGGTCTCATGGGGGCATGATCGAAGCAATGACGGAAACCATCGACGAGTTTCTCGCCCGCTGCTCGGCCGACGTGGAGGACGCGGTCCGCAAGGCCGCCGCGGCCGAGATCCTGCCCCGCTTCCGGCGCCTCGCCGAGGACGAGGTGGACCAGAAGAGCGGCCCGCACGACCTGGTGACGGACGCCGACCGGCTCGCCGAGCTGCGGCTCACCGCGGACCTCGGCGCCCTGCTGCCGGGCTCGGTCGTCGTCGGCGAGGAGGCGGTGCACGCCGACCCGGCGACCTACGCGGCGCTCCAGGGCGACGCACCGGTCTGGATCGTCGACCCGGTCGACGGCACCCGCCAGTTCGTGCACGGCGACGACGGCTTCTGCACCCTGGTCGCCCTCGCCCACCGCGGCGTCGTCCTCGCCTCCTGGACCTACGCCGCGGCGCGCGACCAGCTCGCCACCGCGGTCCGCGGCCAGGGCGCCTTCCTCGACGGCGAGCGGCTGTTCGCGGGGCCGCCCGCGCCCGGCCGGGACCTCGTCGTCGCCACGTCCCACCCGGACTACACCACCGACGAGCAGAAGCGCGCGCTGCGCGCCCTGTGGACCGACGGCCTCGCACCCCGCCCCTGCGGTTCGGCGGGCCTGGAGTATCTCGCCGTAGCCCGGGGCGAGTTGGACGCCGTCGCGTTCTCCTGGGAGGCGGCCTGGGACCATGCGGCCGGGCTGCTCCTGGTCGAGGAGGCGGGCGGGACGCATCTCACCCGCGACGGCGAGCCGTTCCGCGTGACCGGCGGCAACACCCTGCCCTTCACCGCGGCCCGGAACACCGCGACCGCCCGCCGGGTGGCCGATCTGCTGCGATCGGTGGCCTAAATCCGACGGGCGGCGTCCCGCCGGGCCCCGTCCGCCGGTCCACCGGGCCACCCGGCCCGGGGGAATGTCGGTCCCCCGGCATATCCTGAGCCGGAGTGGCCATCGGCTGACGAAGGGGTCCGAAGGTGCCGTCGATGCTCGATGCGGTCGTGGTGGGTGCGGGACCGAACGGACTGACCGCTGCCGTGGAGCTGGCCCGCCGTGGCTTCTCCGTCGCGCTGTTCGAGGCGAAGTCCACCGTGGGCGGCGGCGCCCGCACCGAGGAACTGACCCTGCCCGGCTTCCGGCACGACCCGTGCTCGGCCGCCCACCCCCTCGGCGTCAACTCACCGGCGTTCCGCGCCATGCCCCTCGACCGCTACGGCCTGCAGTGGCTGCACTCCGAGCTGCCGATGGCGCATCCCTTCCTCGACGGCACCGCGGCCGTGCTGTCCCGCTCGGTGGCCGAGACGGCCGCCTCCTTCGGACCACGGGACGCGGGCGCGTACCGCAGACTGGTCGAGCCGTTCCTCGCCCACTGGGACACCCTCGTCGGGGACTTCATGTCCCTGCCGCTGACCACTCTCCCGCGCGACCCCGTCACCCTGGCCCGCTTCGGCCTGGCCGGGCTGCCGCCGTCCACCTGGCTGCTGCGCCGCTTCAAGGACGAGCGGGCCAAGGCCCTGTTCGCCGGCCTGGTCGCCCATGTGATCGCGCCGCTCGGCGGCCTCGCCACCGGCGCCATCGGCCTCGTCTTCGCCCTGGCCGCCCACGCCCGCGGCTGGCCGGTGCCCCGCGGCGGCTCCCAGGCCATCTCCGACGCCCTCGCCGCCTACCTGAGGGACCTCGGCGGCGCCGTGCACACCGACTACGAGATCAAGCGCCTGGACGACCTGCCCCCCGCGCGGGCGTACGTCTTCGACACCTCGCCCACCGCGCTGGCCCGCATCGCCGGCTTCGGCGACCACTACGCGCGTTACCGCTACGGCCCGAGCGTCTTCAAGATCGACTACGCCCTGGACGGCCCGGTGCCCTGGACCGCGCCCGAGGCCCGCTCCGCCACGACCGTGCAGATCGGCGCGAGCAAGGACGAGATCTCCACCGCCCTGCGCGCCGCCTCCCGCGAGGACCGCGCCCCCGCCCGGCCCTTCCTGATCACCGTGCAGCCCAGCATCGTCGACCCGGCCCGCGCGCCCGAGGGCAAGCAGGTCTTCTGGGCGTACGGCCATGTCCCGAACGGCTGGTCCGGCGACCTCACCGACGCGATGGAACGCCAACTGGAGCGCTTCGCCCCCGGTTTCCGGGACCGCGTCCTCGCCCGCGCCGTCGCCGGGCCCGCCGAGCTGGCCGCCCACAACGCCAACTACGTCGGCGGTGACATCGCCTGCGGCGCGGCGTCCGGACTCCAGCTGCTGCTGCGCCCCAGACTGTCCCTGTTCCCGTACCACACCCCTCATCCGGCCGTCTTCATCTGCTCCTCGGCCACCCCGCCGGGACCCGGCGTGCACGGCATGTCGGGGCACAACGCGGCCAAGGCCGTATGGCGAAGACTGAGGCAGGCATGACCACCATCACCCTCGTCCAGGGCGACATCACCCGGCAGGGCGCCGACGCGATCGTCAACGCGGCCAACTCCTCCCTCCTCGGCGGCGGAGGGGTCGACGGCGCGATCCACCGGCGCGGCGGCCCCGCCATCCTCGAGGAGTGCCGCGCCCTGCGCGCCTCCCGGTACGGCAAGGGGCTGCCCACCGGCCAGGCGGTCGCCACGACGGCGGGTGAACTCGACGCCCGCTGGGTCATCCACACGGTCGGCCCGGTCTACAGCCCGAGCGAGGACCGCTCCGGCCTGCTCGCCTCCTGCTATCGCGAGTCCCTGAAGACAGCCGACGAACTCGGCGCCCGCACGGTCGCGTTCCCCGCCGTCTCCACGGGCGTGTACCGGTGGCCGATGGCAGACGCGGCACGGATCGCCGTGGAGACCGTGCGGAACACGCCGACGGCCGTCGAGGAGGTGCGCTTCGTCCTCTTCGACGAGCGGGCGTACGAGGCGTTCGCCCGCCAAGTCGGCTGATCCGCGCCGAGGTTGTCAGGACAGCTCGCGCAGGGTCCTGCCGAGCAGTGCCACGCCCTCGGCGATGACTCCCGGCGCGGTGGCCGCGTAGCCGAGGACGAGGCCGGGCGGACCGGGCAACTGCCGGTGCCAGGACAGGGGCTGGCACTTCACGCCCCGGGCCAGCGCGGCGGCGGCGAGCTCGGTGTCGGGTACGTCCGCGGTGTAGGTGACCGTCAGATGCAGGCCCGCCGCGGCGCCGTGCACGGTGCCGCCCGGCAGATGCTCGGCGAGCGCGGTGATCATCGCGTCGCGGCGATCGCGGTGCCGTCGCCGCAACAGCCGCAGATGCCGCTCCAGCCCACCGGACTCCATCAGCCCGGCGAGCACCAGCTGCGGCAGCACCGCGTTGCCCAGGTCGTTGAACCGCTTGGCGTCGACCAGGCCGGTGCGGTACCGGGGCGGGGCCACCAGCCAGCCGATGCGCAGCGCCGGAGCGAGCAGCTTCGACACGCTGCCCATGTAGCACACCCGGTCGGCCAGCAGCGCCCGCAGCGCGGGGACCGGCGGCCGGTCGTAGCGGTGCTCCGCGTCGTAGTCGTCCTCCAGGATCAGCCCGCCGTCCCGTGCCCAGCCCAGCAGCTCACGCCGGCGCTCGCCGCTGGTCACCACGCCGGTCGGGAACTGGTGGGCCGGCGTGAGCAGCACCGCGCGGGCGCCGGTCGCGCGCAACGCGTCCACGCGCACCCCGTCCCCGTCGACCGGCACCGGCGGGGTGTCGAGGCCCCCGTTGCGCAGATGCTGGAGGCCGCCGAGCGAACCGGGGTCCTCCACCGCCACGGCGTCGATGCCGTCCGCCCGCAGCACCTGGTGCAGCAGCGTGAGCGCCTGGGCGGTGCCGGCCACGATCAGCACCTCGTCCGGCTCCACCCGTACGCCCCGCATCCGCGCGAGCCATTCGGCGACGGCCCGCCGCAGCGCGGGAGCGCCACGGGGGTCGCCGTAGCCGAAGTGCTCGGCGGACAGTTCCGCGAGCACGGCACGCTCGGCACGCAGCCAGGCGGTACGCGGAAAGGCGGCGAGATCCGGCCGCCCGGGAGTGAGATCGACGACGGCCGGCGCCTCCCGCAACGCGTCGAAGACGTCGGCACCGGGGGCTCGGAGGAACGGCGTCGCGGGTGGGGTGGGGACTGTGGGGCGATGGGAGCTTCTGGGGCGGGTGCGGCTGGTCGGCGGCTGCGGGGGGCGGGGCGCACGAGGGGGCGGCGGCGGGCACTGCGCGCTGGAGGGCGGCGCGGCGTGGGCGCGAGAGGACGGTGTGCCGGGTGCGGGAGGGGGCGCTCCCGATGGACCGGACGGCGCGGTGCGGGGCGCGTGCGGCGGGCCGGGCGACTCGGTGCGGGATGCCCCTGGCCACACGGTGCCGGTCATGCCGGTGCCCGGGGTTCCGGGCGTGTCGGCGCCGGGCAAGGTCGTTGATGCCCGTGCCCCGGGGAGGGTGCGGTCGAGCGCCGCACCCGCAGGCGCCGTACGCGCCTCCTCGCGTCCCGGAGCCCCGTCGCCGCGGACGCCCGGAGCGAACGGTGCCGCCACCACCACCGTGCCCCCGCGGCGGCGGCCCTCCAGGTGGCCGTCCTCGGCGAGCCGGCGGTAGGCCTCGGTGATCACCCCTCGGGAGACCCGCAGTTCGGTGGCCAGCACCCGGGTGGGCGGGAGCCTGCTGCCCACCGCCAGACGGCCGTCCGCTATCGCCTGCCGCAGCCGTCCGGCCAGCCACTCGGCCTTCCCGCCGGCCGGCACGTCACCGGCCGCCAGCTGCAGGAAGTCCGAGCCGCGGCCCGGGAGTTCGCCCGCGCCCGCCTGCACCCCTCGTCCCTCGTCCACCGTGCTCATGCTGTCACGCGCCGGGTTCAGCCGCCGAAGACGAAGTCCGGCGCGGCCCGGGTGAGCAGGGCCGTCTGCGTGCCGACCCCCCAGTGTGCCGCCACCTCCGCCTCGACCGTCTTCAGCAGCTCGGGCACGGTCTCCGCGCCGCCGTCGTGCATGGCCTCCGCCACCACCAGCACCCGGCGGGTGTGCTCGCCGACCGCCGAGTGGCCGCTCTGCCGGTGGGTCCAGCGCCGGGCGTGCGCGCGACCCGCGGAGTCGACGAAGGTCACCTCGCCGGGCGCGGGATGCTCGACGCCCCCGCCGAACGCCGTGTACGTCTCGTCGCCGCCGGCCGGCCGCACCTCCAGCAGCGGCCCGGTGATCCGGTCGACGTCGAGGACCGCCACCGGAACCGCGTACGCCACCGACAGCGCGTTGCACAGGTCGACCAGCGGATGGATGCGCGGCAGCGTCCCCTCCTTCCGCAGCCGCCGCAGCAGCGACTCCGAGGCGCTCCGGTACTGCGTCGGCCTCAGCCCCGTCCGGCTGAACGCCCGCCGCCAGGCCAGCACTTCGGGGAACTCGCCCTCGGTGGCGCCGGCCAGCCGGGCCAGGGCGCGGGCGGTGTACTCGGCGGTGCGCGGCCCGGTGTCCACACCGGCGCCGACGCCGTCGGCGTACAGCGCGCCGGAGGCCAGTTCGGGGAACGTGGCCCAGATGGTGTCCGCGTGCCGGAATCGCATGGGCAAGGACCTCCTCGGGGTTCGGGATCACCACCTTGCCGGGGCCGTGGTCCGGTCACCAGGGCCAAAGCCGGTACGTGTCACCGGTCCATAACCTGCCTGCCGGCTCACTGCCCGGTGCCGGGCCATGCGGGGGACGGGCGCCCACACGGCCTCCGCGGGGTGTGACCCCGGGCCGAGGCCCCGCACCCCGCGTGACATCATCGGCCGGGGTCCGAACGCCGTCGTACGAGGAGCACGATGAACCCCGCTCTCACCGCCACCTCGGCGGTCGGTGCCGCGCTGCTGGACGACTTCTCGCTGGAGATGACCGGCAAGGACGTGCCCCGGCTGGAGGAGGCGCGGGAGAGTATCCCGCAGGGCACCCGGATCAACATCACCTTCCTCGCCGGCGAGGACCTCGGCATGCGGCTGGCGGCCGCCCGGGCGGTCAAACGGCTCGGTTTCGTCCCCGTACCGCACCTCTCGGCACGCCGCCTGCCCTCCCAGGCCGCCCTGGAGGAGTTCCTGTCCGGGCTGGCCGCGGACGGCACCGCCGAGAACGTCTTCGTCGTCGGCGGCGACCCCGCCCGCCCCGAGGGCCCCTACCCGGACGCCCTCGCCGTCCTGCGCACCGGCCTGCTCCAGCGCCACGGCGTCCGGCACGTCGGCATCTGCGGCTACCCGGAGGGCCACCCCGCGATAGCCGACGGCGCGCTGTGGTCCGCGCTCACGGACAAGGCGGCGGCCCTCGGGGCGCACCGGTTCGGCGGCGACGTCATCACCCAGTTCGGCTTCGACGTCGACCCCGTCCTCGGCTGGCTGGAGGCCGCCCGCGCCCGGGGCGTCCACCTGCCCGTCCGCATCGGCGTGCCCGGACCGGCGGGCGTACGCCGGCTGCTCGGTTACGCCACCCGGTTCGGCGTCGCGACCAGCGCCTCCGTCGCCCGCAAGTACGGCTTCTCGCTGACCAACCTCATGGGGACGACCGGCCCGGACCGCTTCCTGCGCGCGCTCGCCGACCGCTACGACCCCGAGCGACACGGCGCGGTCAAGGTGCACTTCTACACGTTCGGCGGGCTGCGCCCCACCGCCGAGTGGGTCGCCGGGTTCCGGCAGGCGGCGGCCCTCGGGACACCCGCGCCGTGAGGCCGGCGCGGCCCGGCCCGGCCGCGCACGTCCTCACGCCCCGCCCCGCCCACCCGGATCGGCACCCCACCAGGCCCGCGAACGCTGCTGTCGGATTTCCGCCAGCGTTCGCCGCCCAGGGTGGCCGATGCTGGACGCATGCAGACAGCCACGCACCTCGACCGGGAGCACTGCGTACGCGCCGTGCAGTCCAAGGACGCGCGGTTCGACGGGTGGTTCTTCACGGCCGTCCTGACCACCCGGATCTACTGCCGCCCCAGCTGTCCCGTCGTCCCGCCCAAGCCGGAGAACATGACGTTCTACCCGAGCGCGGCCGCCTGCCAGCAGGCCGGGTTCCGGGCCTGCAAGCGCTGCCGCCCGGACACCAGCCCCGGCTCCCCGGAGTGGAACCAGCGCGCCGACCTGGTGGCCCGTGCCATGCGGCTCATCGCCGACGGCGTCGTGGACCGCGAGGGCGTGCCGGGACTCGCCGCCCGGCTCGGCTACAGCACCCGCCAGGTGGAGCGGCAACTGCTCGCCGAACTCGGCGCGGGCCCCCTCGCGCTCGCCCGCGCCCAGCGCGCCCAGACCGCGCGGCTGCTCATCGAGACCACCCCGCTGCCCATGACGGAGATCGCCTTCGCGGCCGGCTTCGCCTCCGTCCGCACCTTCAACGACACCGTCCGCGAGGTGTTCGCCCTGTCCCCGAGCGAGCTGCGCGCCCGCGCGCCGAAGGCCGGGGCCGGCACCCCGGGCGGGATCAGCCTGCGGCTGCCGTTCCGCGCCCCGCTCAACCCGTCCAACCTCTTCGGCCACCTCGCCGCGACCGCCGTACCCGGCGTCGAGGAGTGGCTCCCCCACCCCCCGGACGGCGTGGGAGGTGCCCCCACCGGCGCGTACCGGCGCACGCTGCGCCTGCCGTACGGCCACGGGATCGTCTCCCTCACACCCCGCCCCGACCACATCGCCTGCCGCCTCACCCTCAGCGACCTGCGTGACCTGCCCGTGGCGATCAGCCGCTGCCGCCGCATGCTCGACCTGGACGCCGACCCCGTCGCCGTCGACGACCGGCTGCGCACCGACCCGCTGCTCGCGCCCCTGGTCGACAAGGCGCCCGGCCGCCGGGTGCCGCGCACGGTCGACGAGGCCGAGTTCGCCGTCCGGGCCGTCCTCGGCCAGCAGGTCTCCACGGCCGCCGCCCGCACCCACGCGGCCCGCCTGGTCACCGCGCACGGCAAACCCCTCGACGACCCCGAGGGCGGCCTCACGCACCTCTTCCCTTCCCCCGAGGCCCTCGCCGACGTCGACCCCGAGACCCTGGCGATGCCCCGCACCCGGCGCACCACCTTCACCACCCTGGTCCGCGCACTCGCCGACGGCTCCCTCCACCTGGGCGCGGAGTCCGACTGGGCCGAGACCCGCGCCCGGCTGCTGACGCTGCCCGGATTCGGGCCGTGGACGGTCGACGTCATCGCCATGCGCGCCCTCGGCGACCCCGACGCCTTCCTCCCCACCGACCTCGGCATCCGGCGCGCGGCACAGGAGCTGGGCCTGCCCTCCACCCCGGCCGCGCTCACCGCCCGCGCGGAGGCATGGCGGCCCTGGCGGGCGTACGCCGTGCAGTACCTGTGGGCGACCGACGGCCACCCGATCAACTTCCTGCCCGTGTAAGAAGGTTCCGCGTGTCCCACACCGTGATCGACAGCCCGTACGGCCCGCTCACCCTGGTCGCCGACGCCGACGGCACCCTGTGCGGCCTCTACATGACCGGCCAGCGGCACCGCCCGCCCGAGGAGAACTTCGGCCCCCGCGAGGACGACCTGCCCTGCTTCGCCGCGGCGAAGGAGCAGCTGGCGGCCTACTTCGCGGGCGAGTTGAAGCGGTTCACCCTCCAACTCGCCCTGGACGGAACCCCCTTCCAGCGCGGCGTCTGGCAAGAGCTCACCCGCATCCCCTACGGCGAGACCCGCACCTACGGCCAACTCGCCGACTCCCTCGGCAAGCCCCAGGCCTCCCGCGCGGTCGGCCTCGCCAACGGCAGGAACCCCGTCGGCATCATCGTCCCCTGCCACCGCGTCATCGGCTCCGACGGCAGCCTCACCGGCTACGGCGGCGGCCTGGACCGCAAACGGCGCCTGCTGGACTTCGAGCGAGCCGGCGCCCTCTTCTGAACCGCCGGGACCGGGCGGGGGCACGTTCGGCGACGGAACGTCCAGGGGCTCGCGCTGCCGCGTTGGCAGTGCTTCGGGGCTGTGAAACGCTGGCCGTGTGGCATGTATGTCCGGTATCTGCACATCGATCTCGCACGGATGAGGCCGACCGCCTCCCGGGAGCCCTCTGGTCCCCGCCCTCCGTTCGGGACAAGGAACAGCCATGACGACGACCGACCACGCCCACCACGGTGGCGACCACGGTGACCCCACCCTGTACCGCACTCCGGCGGACGCCGTCGCCGCACCCCCGGAGAAGCTCGCCTATGTCGTCGGTTTCGACCCGGCCGCGCAGCACGCGGACGCGTTGTTCACCGTCGTCACCGACCCCGAATCCGCTGCCTACGGCCGTGTGACCGCCCAGGCCGAGCTGCCCGGCCCGGGCAACGAACTGCACCACTTCGGCTGGAACGCCTGCTCGAGCGCGCTGGCGCACGCCGGTCACCAGCACGCCGCGCGGCGCTACCTTCTCGTCCCGGGACTGCGCTCCTCCCGGCTGCACGTCTTCGACACCGGTCCCGATCCCGCCCGCCCCCGCCTGGTCAAGGTGGTCGAGCCGGAAGAGCTGGCCGCCAGGGCAGGGTATTCGCGTCCCCACACACTTCACTGCGGTCCCGACGGGGTGTTCCTTTCCTGCCTGGGCGGCGCGGACGGCGCGGACGGGCCCGGCGGCGTCGCGCTGCTGGACCACGAGAGCTTCGACGTGCTGCGCGCCTGGGAGAGCGACCGCGGACCGCAGTGGCTCGCCTACGACGTCTGGTGGCATCTGCGCCAGAACATCGCCGTGACCAGCGAGTGGGGGACCCCGTCGATGGTCGAGGACGGACTCGTACCCGAGCTGCTGCTGGGTCGCCGGTACGGCCACGCACTGCACTTCTGGGAGCTGGACTCCGGCCGGCACCTGCAAGTCGTCGACCTCGGGGACGAGAACCAGATGGTGCTGGAACTGCGCCCCGCCCACGACCCCGAGGCCACGTGGGGGTTCGCGAACACCGTGGTCGACGTGGAGGATCTCTCGGCGTCCGTGTGGTTGTGGAACCGGGAGGGCGAGGACTACGTGGTCCGCAAGGTGATCACCCTCCCCGCCGAGTCCGCGCCGGCGGAGGACCTGCCCCCCGCACTGCGGCCGTTCGGCGCCGTGCCCCCGTTCATCACCGACATCGACCTGTCGGTGGACGACCGGTGGCTGTACGTGTCCGCGTGGGGAACCGGTGACCTGGTCCAGTACGACGTGAGCGACCCGGTCCGCCCGAGGCGGACCGCGTCCGTGCGTCTGGGCGGCGTCGTAGGCCGAGCGCCGCACCCCGCCGAACCGGACGTTCCGCTCACCGGTGGAGCGCAGATGGTCGAGCTCAGCCGCGACGGGCGGCGCGCGTACGTGACGAACTCCCTGTACTCCGCCTGGGACGCGCAGGTCTATCCGGCGGGCATCGACCCGTGGATGGTGAAGCTCGACGCCGACACCACCCACGGCGGGCTCTCCGTCGACAGCCGCTTCTTCCCGCACGGCCCTGACTTCCTAGGCCTGCGCGTGCACCAGACGCGCCTGCAGGGCGGCGACGCGTCCTCGGACTCGTACTGCTACCGCAGCTGACCGCTCACGCTCGGACACCCTCGCGTGGGGAACGGGACCCTACGTACCGCTCTCGGCCCGGATACGACCCAGCAGCGCGGGCAGCGCGGTGCCGATCGGTTCGCGTACGACCTCGTCGGCGAGGTCGTCGTACGGCGTCGGCTCGGCGTTGACGATGATCAGGCGGGCGCCGTGGTCGGCGGCGATGCCTACGAGGCCGGCGGCGGGCTGTACCTGCAGGCTGCTGCCGACGGCGACGAACAGGGTGCACGCCTTGCTGATGGACACCGCCTCACCGAGGACGACCGGGTCCAGCCGCTCGCCGAACATCACGGTTGCGGACTTGAGGATGCCGCCGCACGTGAGGCAGGCAGGGTCCTCCTCGCCGGCCTCGACACGGGCGAGGGCGTCCTCCATGGAGCCGCGCGCATGGCACCGGGTGCACACCACACTGCGTGCGCTGCCGTGCAGTTCGAGCACCTTGCGGGCGGGCATGCCGGCGAGCTGGTGCAGGCCGTCCACGTTCTGGGTGATGACCCGCACCGGGATGCCGGACTTCTCCAGCTCGGCGACGGCCCGGTGCGCGGCGTTCGGCTCGGCCTTGAGGGTCCGGTTCTTCCGCCGCATCTGCCAGGACCGCCGCCGGATCTCCGGGTCCGCCATGTAGTACTCGTAGGTGACGAGCTTCTCGGCCTCCGGATCCCGCCGCCACAGCCCGTTCGGCCCGCGGTAGTCCGGGATCCCGGAGTCGGTGGAGATGCCTGCGCCGCTGAGCAGGGCGAGGAGGGGCTTGTCCATGGGCCGAGAGTAGGACGCCCGTCCCATCGGGGCGAGCGGATATCCGGGCCTGGTCCCCGGTCCCCGGCCGTGGTGCGGTGAGGCATCGGTCGGCAGCGCAGCGGTCTCTGACGGGGCGTCACGCCTGGGGCCCCCATCCGGGTTCCAGGATGTCGAGGAGAGCGTGGAAGGCCTTGTCGGCGCGGTCCCAGTGGCCGTTCGCCAGCGGGGCGATCACGAGGCCGAAGGCGGCGTCGGCCAGCAGGGCGGCCTGGGTGCCGGCCCGCTCCTGGTCCATGCCGAGGTCGCGGAAGATGCCGGTGAGCAGGTCCGTCCACTCGGTGACGATGTCGTGCAGGACGGGCCCGTACCGGTCCGGGTGGAGCACGCTTGCGCTCATGACCTCGAGATAGAGGGGGAGCGCGGCACGTACGTCGGGGTCGCCGAACCGACGCCACAGCTCCTCCATGAAGCGGCGCAGGCCCGCCGCGTCCGTTGGCGTGCCGAAGGCCTCCAGCAGCTCGCGGGCACGCAGCAGAGGCCGGCGCTCGTAGCCGGCGAGGGCCTCGGCGACCATGCGTTCCTTGGAGCCGAAGTAGTACAGGAGCATGCGGTCGCTGGTGCCCAGCGCACGGGCCAGGGGCCGCAGCGAGAGGTCCGTCAGCCCGTTGCGGAGGACGTATGCGCGGACCTGGCCGAGCAGGTCGCGTCGTTTGGCCGGGTCGGGCGGCCGGGGCATGGGGGCTCCTGTATGCGGTGAGGAAGTCGGGGCTATATGTACCCATAAATACCTTTTGGGGATGTCTTTACCGTAGCAGCCGCTACGTATATATTTGAGGTGTAGCGACTGCTACATGTACGGCCTCGTTCAGAAGGACTGATTCCTATGGCCACCCACGCCGCCCTCTCCTGGGCCACCCGGCAGTGGGCCCTGTGGTCCCGTGCGCTCGCCCCGCTACGACCGCTGGACGCGCCCCGTGGCCGCGCCACCGTCTGGGACGCCTCCTGGCCCCTGCCCCGGGACCTGACTTCGGCGGGCCGGGCCCGGCGGCTGGTGACCGCCCAGCTCAGCGACTGGGACCTGGCCGACCTGGCCGACACCGCCGAGCTCCTGGTCAGCGAGGTGGTCACCAACGCCCTGCGCCACACCCGTGGGCCGCTCAGGCTCAACCTGCGGGTGCGCGACTCCCGTCTGGCGTGCGAGGTGGAGGACACCGAGTCCGCCGGCCCCCAGCGCAGCGTCGTCGACACCGACGCGGAAGGCGGGCGCGGCACGGAACTCCTCGACCTGCTCGCGGATGCCTGGGGCAGCACGGAGACGGCCACGGGCAAGACCATCTGGTTCGAACTGCGCTCCGAGCACCGGGCCGTGGAAAGCCCGGAGACCGCCTTGGCGACGGCCTGAGCGCGGTCAGCCGAGACACGCCCAGCGCACCGCCGCCGCAGCGGCCAGCGCCACCGCCGGAGCCGCCCAGCCCCAGCCCAGCACCCGCCGGCCGAGCAGCCGCACCCCGACCGCGGCCGCCGCGCTGAGCAGGGTGAGCAGGCAGGACAGGACGACGGCGGCGTAGGCGTCGTCGTCCCAGGGCCCGGACGGGCGGGTCACCAGCGCCGCCCGGCAGAAGAAACCGGTGACCAGGGTCAGCAGCGCCACGGGCACCGCGAGGACCAGGCGCAGGCAGCCCCCGTCGTCGTCGGCGGATCCGCCGACGGCGGCGGGACGGGTGGGATCCGGGCCGGTCATGCCGTGCGGTGGCCGTTCTCCAGTTCCGCGGTGCCGGAGCCGTCCGCGAGGACGTCCAGGGCGGTCAGGACACGGCGGCCCAGGGCGCCGGGGAGGTGGTCGGCGATCTCCTCGCGCGGGACCAGGCGCCAGGACAGCAGCTCCTCCTCCTGGAGGCGGATCGCCTTCAGCTCGGCCTCCGTGAGGACACCGCCGTCGTACAGGTACGCCACCAGCGGGGGCCGGCCCACGCCGTGCACCCAGTCCACGGCCAGCAGCCGGCCCGGCTCCCGGTCGAGCCCGATCTCCTCCAGCGTCTCCCGGCGCGCGCCCTGGCGCGGGGTCTCCCCGTCGTCCGACTCGATCGTGCCACCCGGAAGCGCCCAGCCCTCGCGGTAGTTGGGCTCGACCAGCAGTACGCGTCCCTCGGCGTCGCGGAAGAGCGCGGCGGCGCCGGCGAGGACACGGGGCAGGCTCGCGATGTACGTGGCGAAGTCAGGAGTCGTGGTCATTGGGGAAGGGTAACCAGGCGCGGGGCGGCTACGGGCCGGCCGTCGCCAGGCGCAGGGTGCGTTCCGCCAGCGCACTGATCCGTACGCCGTCGAAGCCGAACACCGCGCTCCGTACCGTGTCCCGCAGCGGGTCCTTCCACTGGGCCGGGATCGCTGCCGCGCCCGTGAGCACTCCGGCCACCGAGCCGGCCGTCGCCCCGTTGGAGTCGGTGTCCAGTCCGCCGCGCACGGTCAGGGCGATGGTCCGGGTGAAGTCGCCGTCGCCGTACAGCAGCCCGGCGGTGAGGACGGCGGCGTTCGGGACGGTGTGGATCCAGCCGAGCCCGGCGGTCTCCGCGGCCAGCGTGGCCAGGGTCTCCTCCCAGGCCAGCCGCGTCTCGTGCAGGGTCATGACCCGCCGTACGGTACGGGCGAGCCTGCTGCTCGCGGGGATCACGGCGAGCGCCGTGCCGAGTGCGTCCCGCACGGTGGGGGCGGTGAAGGCGGCCGCGATCAGCGCGGCCGCCCACATGGCGCCGTACACCCCGTTCCCGGTGTGCGACAGCACCGCGTCCCTGCGGGCCAGACCGGCGGCGCCGGCCGGGTCCCCGGGGCTGGTCCAGCCGTAGACGTCGGCGCGGATCAGCGCGCCGATCCACTCCTGGTACGGGTTGTCGTACGTCGCCGTCAGCGGTGGCTTCAGCCCGTTGGCGAGATTGCGGTAGGCCGCCCGTTCCGCGGTGAAGGTCTGCAGATACGGCAGCCGCAGCAGCCACAGGTCGCCGACCTGCTCGGTGCTGAAGCCGAAGCCGTACGTCTCCAGCAGGTGCAGGCCGAGGATCGCGTAGTCGACGTCGTCGTCGCGCACGCTGCCGTGGATCCGGCCGCGCACGCACTCGCGCCACTCCGGGCGCAGTACGGCGGTCTCGCCCGGGTCGGCGGGCTCGGGCAGGTAGTCGGTGAGCGGCAGCGCCTCGGCCTTGCGCAGATAGCGGTCGATGAGCTCGCGGGTCCACACCTCGCCCTGCTCCACCGGCTTGCCGAGCATGTTGCCCGCGATCCGGCCGAGCCAGCCGCCGTGGATGCGGTCGGCGAGGGCGGGGAGGTCGGCGGGCTGCGGGCGCTGGCGGGTCATGGCTGGGGTCTACCCGTTTTGCCCAGGGTCTTCCCAGCCGCTTCCCAGCCTTCGGTCGGGGCATGACGACGGGGGCGTCCTCCGGTTAAGGTCGCAGCGGCGCGACTGGCCCTGACGTGCGCGGGGCCCGGAGAGCAAGGGGAAAGCAAGGTGGCGGACGCTGCAGTGAACGAGACCCGTCGGGTGCTCATCGCCGCGGACAAGTTCAAGGGCTCGCTGACGGCCGTGCAGGTCGCCGAGCGGGTGACGGCCGGGCTGCGCCGGGTCGTGCCGGACCTGACGGTCGAGGCGCTGCCGGTGGCCGACGGCGGCGACGGGACCGTGGACGCGGCGGTCGCGGCCGGTTTCGAGCGCCGCGAGGTACGGGTCGCCGGGCCGCTCGGCGAGGAGGTGACCGCCGCGTTCGCGCTCCGCGGGCCGACCGCGGTCGTGGAGATGGCCGAGGCGAGCGGCCTCCAGCGCCTGCCCGCCGGGGTCTTCGCGCCCCTGACGGCCTCCACGTACGGCTCCGGCGAGCTGCTGCGGGCCGCGCTCGACGCGGGTGCCCGGACGATCGTGTTCGGCGTCGGCGGCAGCGCCACGACCGACGGCGGCGCCGGGATGCTGTCCGCGCTGGGCGCGCGCTTCCTGAACGAGGGCGGCGAGCCGGTGGCGCCGGGCGGCGGCGGGCTGGCGGACCTCGCCCGCGCCGATCTGTCCGGCCTGGACCCGCGCCTGTCCTCGGTGGAATTGGTGCTGGCCAGCGACGTCGACAATCCGCTGACCGGGCCGAAGGGCGCGCCGGCGGTGTACGGCCCGCAGAAGGGCGCCTCCCCGGACGACGTGGAGGCCCTGGACGCGGCCCTCGCCCACTTCGCCAAGGTGCTGGAGGCCGAGGCCGGGCCGCGCGCGGCGGAGTACGCGGCGTCGCCGGGCGCGGGTGCGGCGGGCGGCATCGGCTACGGCGCGCTGCTGCTCGGCGCCCGGTTCCGGCCCGGTATCGAGGTCATGCTGGACGTCCTGGGCTTCGCGCCCGCGCTGGAGCGGGCCTCGCTGGTGATCACCGGCGAGGGCTCGCTGGACGAGCAGACGCTGCACGGGAAGGCGCCCGCGGGGGTCGCCGCCGCCGCGCGGGCCGCGGGCAAGGAGGTGGTCGCGGTGTGCGGCCGGCTCGCCCTGCCCACGCAGGCGCTGGAGCGGGCCGGGATCCGGCAGGCGTACCCCCTCACCTCGGTCGAGCCGGACGTGGCCCGGTGCATCGCGGAGGCCGGGCCGATCCTGGAGGACGTCGCGGAACGGATCGCCCGGGACCGGCTGGTCTGATCGGGCGCCTCCCGGCGGGCCGACGGGGGCGCGGCCACACCAGGGGCGTCAGCTCGCCGTCCGGGTCATGGAAGTGGCCGCCGGCGGTGAGACCCTCGACCTTGCCGTCCTTGAGTCAAGTGGGCGACCGCCGGCAGTGTGGCCGGGTTGTCGGCCTGCTTGTCCAGCGCTCCGTAGACGATGAGCACGGGCACCCTCCCGCCGAGCACGGGCGTTCCCCTACGACTGGTGGTTGCCGACTCAACGGGGAATCCGGCAGACCTTGAACGCACAACGGGTGTGGCCCGGGCCGCAAGGGCCCGGGCCACACCCGTCAGCGCTGGGACGAGGGTCAGGGCAGCTGTGCCGCCCGCGCCTCCCGCCGGTTGTCGCGGAAGTTGTTCACCCGTCGAGCCGTGGCGAACAACGGGATCACCGCGCCCATGACCAGCTGGAGCGCGCAGCCCGTCTGCAGGAGCAGCTGACCGCTCGGGGCGTCGAAGGCCCACGCCGCCAGCAGGCCCATGGACAGGACGATCCAGCAGAGCATCGCGCCGGCGAGGCGCCCCCGCGGCTTCGGGTACTCCACCCGGCTCACCATCAGCCACGCCGTACCGAGAATCGCCAGCAGCGTCGCCACGAAGGGCAGCTCCAGCAGGACGATGGAGACCACCGTCAGCGCGCCGAAGGGGCTCGGCATGCCCTGGAACATGCCGTCCTTCATGGTCACGCACGAGAAGCGGGCCAGGCGCAGGACGACGGCCAGGAGCACCACGATTGCCCCGAGCGCCGCCACTCTCTGGTGCGCGTCGTCCGCGACCATGCCGTAGACGAGGACGAAGTACGCGGGCGCGAGCCCGAAGCTGATCAGGTCGGAGAGGTTGTCCAGCTCCGCGCCCATCGGCGACGAGCGCAGCTTGCGGGCCACCAGTCCGTCGAACAGGTCGAAGACGGCCGCGCAGAGCATCAGGATGACGGCCGTGGCGGCGCTGTGCCGCGCCATGCCGGCGGACTCGTCGTTCCCGGTCAGGTGCGGGATCAGGATGCCGGTGGTGGTGAAGTACACCGCCATGAACCCGCACGTGGCGTTGCCCAGGGTGAGGGTGTCCGCTATCGACAGGCGCAGAGAGAGGGGCATCTCCTCCTCTTCGTCCACTTCATCGGCCTCGGGCACCCAGCCGGCCTGGGTCTCCGGATCAATCACGGTCAATGCGAGTCACCCCAGCCACGGTCTTCTGGCCGACCTCGACCGCGACCTCCACGCCCTCGGGCAGGTAGAGGTCGACACGCGAGCCGAAGCGGATCAGACCGATACGGTCGCCCTGCTCGACCTTCGTGCCCTCAGGGATGTAGGGCACGATGCGGCGGGCCACCGCGCCGGCGATCTGGATCATCTCGACGTCGCCGAGTTCGGTGTCGAAATGCCAGACTACGCGCTCGTTGTTCTCGCTCTCCTTGTTGAAAGCCGGAACAAAGCCGCCGGGGATGTGCTCGACGGACGTCACCGTGCCCGCGAGGGGAGCGCGGTTGACGTGGACGTTCAGCGGGCTCATGAAGATCGCGACGCGGGTGCGCCCGTCCTTCCACGGCATGATGCTCTGCACCACACCGTCGGCGGGCGAGATCACCCGGCCGGAGCCGATCTCGCGCTCGGGGTCGCGGAAGAACCACAGCATGCCCGCGGCGAGCGCGGTGGCGGGCACGGCCACGGCCTTCGCCGCGCCGGAGCGGCGGGCGCGGGCCAGGCTGAGGGCTGCGGTGGCGACGGTCGGGAGAAGCCACGGCGATGCTCCGCGCGCGAGGCGTACGCCGGCTCGGCTGTCGCGAGGTGCAGAGGTTTGGCTGTGGGGCATGGATGACCTTCGTAGCGGATGATGCCGCGCAGGACGGGGGACGGCGGCTTTCCCGGGATCGTACCGGTCGCGGGCCACAACTGGGCAAGCGAGGCTGTCGAGTCGACGGCCGAAGTGCGTCTACGGGGTGTGATCTTCTTCTCGAAGAAAACACCCCGTATCCGGACAATCAGCCCTGGAATCGATACTCTTCGAGCAGTCTGCGGCCGATGATCATTTTCTGGATCTCGGCGGTACCTTCACCGATGAGCAGCATCGGAGCCTCCCGGTAGAGGCGCTCGATCTCGTACTCCTTGGAGAAGCCGTAGCCGCCGTGGATCCGGAAGGCGTCCTCCACGACCTCCTTGCAGTACTCGGAGGCCAGGTACTTCGCCATGCCCGCTTCAAGGTCGTTACGCTGGCCGGAGTCCTTTTTGCGTGCCGCGTTGACCATCATCGCATGGGCGGCCTCGACCTTGGTGGCCATCTCCGCCAGCTTGAACTGGATGGCCTGGTGCTGGGCGATCGGCTTGCCGAAGGTGTGCCGCTGCTGGGCGTACTGGACACCGAGTTCGAAGGCACGCTGGGCGACGCCACAGCCACGCGCCGCCACATTGACCCGGCCGACCTCGACGCCGTCCATCATTTGGTAAAAACCTCGGCCGGTGACGCCGCCGAGCACCCGATCGGCCGGTACCCGCAGACCGTCCATGATCAGCTCGGTGGTGTCGACGCCCTTGTAGCCCATCTTCTCGATCTTGCCGGGGATGGTCAGGCCCGGGCGGACCTCGCCGAAGCCCGGCTCCTTCTCGATCAGGAAGGTGGTCATCGACTTGTGCGGGGCCGTGCCCTCGGGGTGACCCTCGTCACTCCGGACGAGAACGGCCACCAGGGAGGACGTACCGCCGTTCGTCAGCCACATCTTCTGGCCGTTCAGGACGTACTCGTCGCCGTCCTTGACGGCCTTGGACGTGATCGCCGACACATCGGAGCCCAGGCCCGGCTCCGACATCGAGAAGGCGCCCCGGATGTCGCCGGCCGCCATCCTCGGCAGGAAGTGGTCCTTCTGCTCCTGCGTCCCGTGCTGCTTGAGCATGTACGCGACGATGAAGTGGGTGTTGATGATGCCGGACACCGACATCCAGCCGCGGGCGATCTCCTCCACGCACAGCGCGTAGGTCAGGAGCGACTCGCCCAGGCCCCCGTACTCCTCCGGGATCATCAGACCGAACAGGCCGAGTTCCTTCAGGCCGTCCACGATCGCTTGCGGATACTCGTCGCGGTGCTCCAGCTCGGTCGCGACAGGAATGATCTCCTTGTCGACAAAGTCCCGGACGGTGGAGAGGATCTCCTGCTGGATGTCGGTCAGACCGGCGGTCTGGGCGAGGCGCGCCATTACTTCTCCTGCTGCTTCAGCTCCGGGCGGCCGGGCTGCTCGCCGCCGCGCTCCTTGATGTAGGTCTCGGTGGGCACCATGACCTTGCGGCGGAAGACGCACACCAGGGTGCCGTCCTGCTTGTAACCCTTGGTCTCGACGTAGACGATGCCGCGGTCGTTCTTCGACTTCGACGGCCACTTGTCCAGCACGGTCGTCTGGCCGTAGATCGTGTCGCCGTGGAAGGTCGGCGCCACGTGCCTGAGCGACTCGATCTCCAGGTTGGCGATCGCCTTGCCGGAGATGTCCGGCACGGACATGCCGAGCAGCAGGGAGTAGATGTAGTTCCCGACGACGACGTTCTTGCCGAAGTCCGTCGTCTTCTCCGCATAGTTCGTGTCCATGTGGAGCGGGTGGTGGTTCATGGTGAGGAGACAGAACAGGTGGTCGTCGTACTCCGTGACCGTCTTGCCCGGCCAGTGCTTGTACGTCGCCCCGACCTCGAACTCCTCGTACGTGCGTCCGAACTGCATCGCGCTCAGGGCTCCTTAGCCGACGGGGGTCTCGAACGTGCTGGTGCGCTGCATGCCGGCCGCGCGTCCCTTGCCCGCGATGACCAGGGCCATCTTGCGGCTGGCCTCGTCGATCATCTCGTCGCCGAGCATCGCCGAGCCCTTCTTGCCGCCCGCCTCGGACGTGTAGTAGTCGTACGCGTCCAGGATCAGCTCGGCGTGGTCGTAGTCCTCCTGGGAGGGCGAGAAGATCTCGTTGGAGGCCTCGACCTGGCCCGGGTGCAGCACCCACTTGCCGTCGAAGCCGAGCGCGGCGGCGCGCTGGGCGACCTCGCGGTAGCCCTCGACGTTGCGGATCTGCAGGTAGGGGCCGTCGATCGCCTGGAGGTTGTTGGCGCGGGCGGCCATCAGGATCTTCATCAGGATGTAGTGGTAGGCGTCCGCCGGGTAGCCGGGCGGCTGCTCGCCCACGACCAGGGACTTCATGTTGATGGAGGCCATGAAGTCGGCCGGGCCGAAGATGATCGTCTCCAGGCGCGGGGAGGCCTGCGCGATCGCGTTGACGTTGTTCAGGCCCTGCGCGTTCTCGATCTGCGCCTCGATGCCGATCTTGCCGACCTCGAAGCCCATGGTCTTCTCGATCTGGGTCAGCAGGAGGTCCAGGGCGACGACCTGCTGGGCGTCCTGCACCTTCGGCAGCATGATGCAGTCGAGGTTCTGGCCGGCGCCCTCGACCACCGTGACGACGTCCCGGTACGTCCATTCGGTCGTCCAGTCGTTCACCCGCACGACCCGCGTCTTGCCCGTCCAGTCGCCCTCGTTGAGGAACTTGACGATGGTGTGCCGCGCCTCGGGCTTGGCCAGCGGCGCGCAGGCGTCCTCCAGGTCCAGGAAGACCTGGTCCGCCGGGAGGCCCTGCGCCTTCTCCAGGAAGCGCGGGTTCGAGCCCGGCACGGCCAGGCAGGAGCGCCGCGGCCGAAGGCGGTTGACGGGGGTGGTCATGCGGGGACCTCCAGAGGGTCGAGCTTGTTCGCTTTCCGGATCTCGTCGACGATTCGGCCGATGATCCCGGTGATGTCGAAGTCCTTCGGGGTGAAGACGGCGGCCACTCCGGCGGCCCTGAGCTGCTCGGCGTCACCGTTCGGGATGATGCCACCTGCGATCACCGGTATATCTGTGGCACCGGCCACACGCAGCCGCTGGAGTACGTCCGGCACCAGTTGGGCGTGCGAGCCGGACAGGATCGACAGGCCGACCGCGTGGACGTCCTCGGCGAGGGCGGCGTCCACGATCTGCTCGGGCGTCAGCCGGATGCCCTGGTAGACCACTTCGAAGCCGGCGTCACGCGCCCGTACGGCGATCTGCTCGGCGCCGTTGGAGTGCCCGTCCAGGCCCGGCTTGCCGACCAGGAAGCGCAGCTTGCCGACGCCCAGCTCGCGGGCGGTGGCGTCCACCCTGGCGCGCACCTCGGCGAGCGCGGAGCCCGGCTCGGCGGCGACGGCCACCGGCGCGGACGAGACCCCGGTGGGCGCCCGGAACTCGCCGAACACCTCGCGCAGCGCCCCCGCCCACTCGCCGGTCGTGACCCCGGCGCGGGCGCACTCCAGCGTGGCCTCCATCAGGTTGTCGGTGCCCTTGGCGGCCTCCTTCAGCCGCTCCAGCGCCTTGCAGGGGCGCGGGTGGTTGAAGGGCGGCTGGTAGCGGGTGTCGCGCCAGTTCTGCAGCCCGGCGATGACCCGTGCCTCGACCGCCGGGTCGACCGTCATGATCGCGGTGTCCAGGTCGGCCGTGAGGGGGTTGGGCTCGGTGCCCTCGAAGGCGTTGACACCGATGATCTTCTCCTCGCCGGACTCGATCCGGGCCCGGCGCTCGGCGTGCGAGGAGACCAGCTGGGACTTCAGGTAGCCGGACTCCACGGCGGCCATGGCGCCGCCCATCTCCTGGATGCGGTCGATCTCGGCGAGGGCGTCCGCGACCAGCTGGTCCACCTTCGCCTCGATCACCTTCGAGCCCTCGAAGATGTCCTCGTACTCCAGCAGATCGCTCTCGTACGCCAGCACCTGCTGTATGCGCAGCGACCACTGCTGGTCCCACGGGCGGGGCAGGCCCAGCGCCTCGTTCCAGGCGGGCAGCTGCACGGCACGCGCGCGTGCGTCCTTGGAGAGGGTCACGGCCAGCATCTCCAGGACGATGCGCTGGACGTTGTTCTCCGGCTGGGCCTCCGTCAGGCCCAGGGAGTTGACCTGGACGCCGTAGCGGAACCGGCGCTGCTTGGCGTCCTGGATGCCGTACCGCTCACGGGTGACCTTGTCCCAGATGCGGCCGAACGCCCGCATCTTGCACATCTCCTCGATGAAGCGGACGCCCGCGTTCACGAAGAAGGAGATGCGGGCGACCACGTCACCCATGCGCTCCTGCGGCACTTGGCCGGAGTCGCGGACGGCGTCGAGGACGGCGATCGCGGTGGACATCGCGTACGCGATCTCCTGCACCGGCGTGGCCCCGGCCTCCTGCAGGTGGTAGCTGCAGATGTTGATCGGGTTCCACTTCGGCATGTGGGAGACCGTGTACGCGATCATGTCCGTCGTCAGGCGGAGCGACGGCCCCGGCGGGAAGACGTGCGTCCCGCGGGACAGGTACTCCTTGACGATGTCGTTCTGGGTCGTGCCCTGGAGCTTGGTGATGTCCGCGCCCTGCTCCTCGGCGACGACCTGGTAGAGCGCCAGCAGCCACATGGCGGTGGCGTTGATCGTCATCGAGGTGTTCATCTGCTCCAGGGGGATGTCCTGGAACAGCCGGCGCATGTCACCGAGGTGCGCGACGGGCACGCCCACCCGGCCGACCTCGCCGCGGGCGAGGATGTGGTCGGGGTCGTAGCCGGTCTGCGTCGGCAGGTCGAACGCCACCGACAGACCGGTCTGGCCCTTGGCGAGGTTGCGCCGGTACAGCTCGTTGGACGCCTCGGCCGTGGAGTGGCCGGCGTACGTCCGCATGAGCCACGGACGGTCCTTCTGACGCTCTGTCATCTGCGGCTCTCAGACGTTCCGGAAGCGGTTGATGGCGTCGATGTGCTTGGCGCGCATCTCCTCGTCGCGCACGCCCAGGCCCTCCTCGGGGGCCAGGCAGAGCACGCCGACCTTGCCCTGGTGCAGGTTGCGGTGGACGTCGTAGGCGGCCTGGCCGGTGTCCTCGAGGGAGTACACCTTCGACAGCGTGGGGTGGATCTTGCCCTTGGCGATGAGGCGGTTGGCCTCCCAGGCCTCGCGGTAGTTGGCGAAGTGCGAGCCGATGATCCGCTTCAGGGACATCCACAGGTAGCGGTTGTCGTACTCGTGGTTGTACCCGGAGGTGGAGGCGCAGGTGACGATCGTGCCGCCCTTGCGGGTGACGTAGACCGAGGCGCCGAAGGTCTCGCGGCCGGGGTGCTCGAAGACGATGTCGACGTCCTCGCCGCCGGTGAGCTCACGGATGCGCTTGCCGAAGCGCTTCCACTCCTTCGGGTCCTGGGTGTGCTCGTCCTTCCAGAACTTGTAGTCCTCGGCGCTGCGGTCGATGATCAGCTCGGCGCCCATCTTCCGGCAGATCTCGGCTTTCTGCTCGCTGGAGACCACACAGATCGGAGTGGCGCCGCCGGCGAGCGCGAACTGGGTGGCGTAGGAGCCGAGGCCGCCGCTCGCGCCCCAGATCAGGACGTTGTCGCCCTGCTTCATCTGGGCGCCGTTGCCGGAGACCAGCTGGCGGTAGGCGGTGGAGTTGACCAGGCCCGGGGCCGCGGCCTCCTCCCAGCTCAGGTGGGCCGGCTTCGGCATCAGCTGGTTGGACTTGACGAGCGCGATCTCGGCGAGGCCGCCGAAGTTGGTCTCGAAGCCCCAGATGCGCTGCTCGGGGTCGAGCATGGTGTCGTTGTGGCCGTCGGAGGACTCCAGCTCGACGGACAGGCAGTGCGCGACGACCTCGTCACCGGGCTTCCAGGCGTTGACGCCGGGGCCGGTGCGCAGGACCACGCCCGCGAGGTCGGAGCCGATGATGTGGTACGGCAGGTCGTGGCGGCGGGTCAGCTCGCTGAGCTTGCCGTAGCGCTCCAGGAAGCCGAACGTCGGCAGGGGCTCGAAGATCGAGGTCCACACCGAGTTGTAGTTGACCGAGGAGGCCATGACGGCCACCAGGGCCTCGCCCGGGCCCAGCTCGGGCACGGGAACGTCGTCCAGGTGGATCGACTTGCGGGGGTCCTTGTCGCGGGTCTGCAGGCCCGCGAACATCTCCGTCTCGTCCTTGTGCACGGTGATCGCGCGGTACGAGTCGGGGAGCGGCAGGGCGGCGAAGTCGGCGGACGTGGCGTCCTTCGACTGGATCGCGTCCAGGATGTCCTTCACGGTCACGGTGTTGCCTCCGGCGGTGAGCGCCCTGAGGGAGGGGCGCTGAGGGATCGTCGGTGCTGCTGGGAGTGCTGCTGAGGGTTTGGGGAAGGTGCCGTCGGTTCGGCCCGGTGGTGCTTCGGCAGCGCTTTGTGGCGCGGGAGGTTGCCTGTGACGCAGGCGTCCGGGCGCGCGGGCCATGAGCCCTTGGGGACAGCCGGCGAGCGAACGGTCTCTGCTCGCCGGCCGCCCGGACACCATCAAGGTATGACACCGCGTGTCAGGCGGCAAGGCACTGAGTGCCAGAAACTCGGCTCAGGTGAAATCTTTACGTAACAAATGAGCGATGATCGATCGAACGCGCTCTGAAATCTCCACGAAAACGGGCCCTGACATGGCAAAACGGCCACCCGGTCGGGTGGCCGTCGTCACAGCGGGGGAGAAGCGGGCTCAGCGCTCCTTGAGTGCTTCCTCGATGGTCCGCATGACCTCGTCCAGCGGGGCGTCGGTACGGGCGACCGTGACGAGCACCTCGCCGTGCGCGGACGCCGTCGCGGGGGCGGTGGCGGCCGGCTTGGGGGCCGAGCCGCGCCCGGCGCCGATGCCGGTGCCGAACGTCTTCCGGACGATCGCGAAGGCGTGGTCGAGCTGCGCCTCGACGTCGCCCTGGCCGCCCGCCCGCAGCCAGCGCCTGAGGACGTGGTTGTGGGCGGTGACGACCGCGGAGGCGGCCACCTCGGCCAGCAGCGGGTCGTCGTTGGCGTCGTCGGCGTGCGCGTGCTCGTCGAAGTGGCCCAGGAGATAGCGGGTGAAGAGGCGTTCGTAGCGGGCCACCGAGGCGATCTCGGCCTCCCGCAGGGTGGGCACCTCGCGGGTCAGCTTGTAGCGGGCTACGGAGATCTCCGGGGCGGCCGCGTACATCCTCATGACTTCCTTGATGCCACGGCACACGGTGTCGAGGGGGTGCTCGTGCGCGGGGGCGGCGTTGAGCACCGCCTCGGCGCGGATCAGCGTGTCGTCGTGGTCCGGGAAGATCGCCTCTTCCTTGGAGCGGAAGTGGCGGAAGAAGGTGCGGCGGGCGACTCCGGCGGCGGCCGCGATCTCGTCGACGGTGGTCGCCTCGTAGCCCTTGGTCGCGAACAGCTCCATCGCCGCGGCCGCCAGTTCTCGGCGCATCTTGAGCCGCTGGGCGGCGGCGCGACTGCCTGCGGCACTTTCCGGCGCGTCGGGCGTAGCTGGTGTACGTGAGGACTTGGCGGGCTGGGACATGACCCGAACGTACTGCATGTGCGCAGTTCGGTGCGCGGGTGAGGGGCTTCTCCCGTCCCCGGGGCCTCCCCCGCCCCAGGAGGGCGGGGGAGCGTCCACCGGGTCGAGCAGCCCGCCCCAGTCCGTCTCCGCCTGGGACCAGTCGCCGGCGCCCTCAGCGGCGGGCATACTCGCGGAAGCCGCGGCCGGTCTTGCGGCCGAGGCAGCCCGCGGCCACCAGGTGCTCCAGCAGCGGGGCCGGGGCGAGACCGGGGTCGCGGAACTCGCGGTGCAGGACCTTCTCGATGGCCAGCGAGACGTCCAGGCCGACCACGTCCAGCAGCTCGAACGGGCCCATCGGGTAGCCGCCGCCGAGCTTCATCGCCGCGTCGATGTCGTCCAGCGACGCGTAGTGCTCCTCGACCATCTTGATCGCGTTGTTCAGGTACGGGAACAGCAGCGCGTTCACGATGAAGCCGGCCCGGTCGCCGCAGTCCACCGGGTGCTTCTTGATCTTCGCGCAGACCTCGCGGACGGTGGCGTGGACGTCGTCGGCGGTCAGCACGGTCCGCACGACCTCGACCAGCTTCATCGCCGGCGCCGGGTTGAAGAAGTGCATGCCGATCACGTCCTGCGGGCGGGAGGTGGCGCGGGCGCAGGCCACGACGGGCAGCGAGGAGGTGGTGGTGGCGAGGACCGCGCCGGGCTTGCAGACCTTGTCCAGCGTGGCGAACAGCTGCCGCTTGATCTCCAGGTCCTCGGCGATCGCCTCGACGGCCAGGTCGACCTCGGCGAAGGCGTCGTAGGACCCGGCCGGGGTGATCCGGTCCAGGATCTGCGCGGCGGCCTCGGCGGTCAGCCTGCCCTTGTCGACAGAGCGCGAAAGCGACTTGCCGATCCGGGCCTTGGCGGCCTGGGCCTTCTCCGCGCTGCGGGCGGCCAGCACGACGTCGTAGCCCGCCTTGGCGAACACCTCGGCGATGCCGGAGGCCATGGTGCCGGAGCCGGCGACGCCGACCGAGCGGACCTCCCGGCCCTGGGCCGCCGCGGCGTCCGCCGCCGGGGCCAGCGCGTCCGGCACGACCGTGGCGCTGCCCGGCGCCTCGTAGGTGTAGAAGCCGCGCCCGGACTTGCGGCCGGTCAGGCCCGCCTCGCTGAGCTGCTTCAGGATCGGCGCGGGGGCGTGCAGCCGGTCGTGGGACTCGGCGTACATGGCCTCCAGGACCGTGCGCGCGGTGTCGATGCCGATCAGGTCCAGCAGCGCGAGCGGGCCCATCGGCAGGCCGCAGCCCAGCCGCATCGCCGCGTCGATGTCCTCGCGGGAGGCGTACCGGGCCTCGTACATCGCGGCGGCCTGGTTGAGGTAGCCGAAGAGCAGGCCGTCCGCGACGAAGCCGGGGCGGTCGCCGACCGCGACGGGCTCCTTGCCCAGCTCGATCGCGAGGTCGGTGACCGCGGCGACGGCGCCCGGCGCGGTCAGCACCGAGGAGACGATCTCGACCAGCTTCATGGCCGGCGCCGGGTTGAAGAAGTGCAGGCCGAGGACCCGCTCGGGGCGGGCGGAGTCGGCGGCGAGGCGGGTGACGGACAGGGCGTTGGTGCCGGTCGCCAGGATCGTCTCAGGGCGGACGATGCCGTCCAGCTCACGGAAGATCCGGTGCTTGACCTCGTACGACTCCGGGACCACCTCGATGACGAGGTCGGCGTCGGCCGCCGCCGCGAGGTCGGTGGTGGTGCGGATACGGGCCAGGGTGTCGGCGCGCTCCTGCTCGGTGAGCCGGCCGCGCTCCACGCAGCCGGCGGTGCGGGCTTCCAGGGCGGCGACGCACCGCGCGGCCTGGGCGTCGCTGACGTCGATGCCGATCACCTCGCGGCCCGCCTTGGCGAGGACCTCGGTGATACCGGTGCCCATGGTGCCGAGGCCGACGACGGCGATCGTCTTGAGCGGGGACAGAGCTGAGTCGGAAAGGGGAGTGGCCATCGCGGGACTCCAGAAATGAGGGTGACGACGAGGAGCGCGCCGGGTGCGCCGAGGGGCGCACCACGGGGCGGAGAAGGGATGCGGGTGTTTCCGGGCTGCGAGCGCACACGCCCGGTGCCGCCGGGAGCCACGGGCGATGCACACGCCCGCCGAAGGCCCTCGGCAGGGAATCCGACCGGCCCTGTCCCGGAGCCGGGTCGTACTGCGGTACGTGGTACCGAACCGACAACGCTCACAACGGCTGCGTCACCAAACCGTCGTCAACGGAAGCGCGAGTGGGTAACTCGCTCGTCTGAGCTTAACCCGCGAGTAACGAGCACGCCAGACCTGGGGGCGGAACCGACTTTGTGATCTGGCTCCCTCGGGCCTCGCCACCCGCCTACGCTGGACTTCGTGGACGAAGAGTTGCGATCGCTCACGGAGCGCTTACGGCAGGAGTCGCACGGCTCGGCGGCGTTCGACCGGCTGCTGGCGACCGAGGACCACGACGAACTCGCGGAGGTGCTCACCGCGCCGGGGCAGCCGCTGTGGGCGAGGGAACTGGCCGCGTTCCGGCTCGGCCTCGCCGGCGACCGGCGCGCCTTCGAGTCCCTGGTGCTCCTCCTCAACCACCGCGACGCCCCGCGTTGCGCCTCCGCCGCCCATGCCCTCGCGCGCCTGGGCGACCCGCGCACGGCCCGCGCCGCGGCGGCCCTCGCCACCAACGAACTCCGCGTCGCCTACGCCCTGCACCCGGTACGGCTGCTGACCGACCTGCGCGCCCCGGAGTCCGCGCCCGCCCTGATCACCACCCTGGAACGCCGCCTGCACCCGCACGACCCCTACCGCCGCGTCGCCCTCGCCTGCGTGGAGGGGCTCGGCGTGCTCGGCGACCCCCGCGCCCGCCGCGTCCTGAAGGAGGCCCTGGCCCATCCGGCGCTCGCGGAGGCGGCCGTGCGGGCGCTGGCCCTCATCCCGCAGCAGAACGAAGCCGGCTGACCGACGCCCGGTCAGCCTGGCAGGTCCCGGACGTACCGCACCTCGGGCACGGACACGCCGCCCGCCTCGAAGGGCTCCTCGGCACCGTCCGGCCGGAAGCCGGCGCGCTCGTAGAAACGGCGGGCCGGGGCGTTTCCCCTGAGGACCCACAGATACATGCGCGGGTACGACGAGCACCGCTCGACCGCCTCGGCCAGCAGGGCCCGGCCGAGACCCGCGCCGAGGTGCGCCGGATCGACGTAGATCGCGTACAACTCGGCGTCACCGGTCCGCACGTCACCGTCCCGGTACGGCCCGTACGCCGCCCAGCCGAGGACCTTGCCCGCCCGCTCGGCGACCAGGTTCACCACCGAGCCGTCCCCCTGCGCCCACCACGCCCGCCGCCGCTCGGCGTCCGCCGCGATGCTGAGCCCGTCGAGGTAGGACTGCGGCATCAGCCCCTGATAGGCGTGCTGCCAGCCGCGGACGCGGATCTCGGAGACGCGGTCGCAGTCGGCGAGGGCCATCTCCCGGACGACCAGGGAGGTCACTCGCCCACCACCGCCAGCGCCTCGACCTCCATCAGGAACTCCGGTGCCACCAGCGCGGCCACCTGGACCGCGGAGGACGCCGGGAGGCGGTCGTCGGGTATGTGGGCGGCGCGGGCCGCGCGGATGGCCGGGAGGTGGGCCGTGTCCGTGACGAAGTAGGTCAGTTTCACCACGTGTTCGAAGCCGGCGCCCGCCGCGGCCAGACAGCGCCCGAGGTTCTCGAAGACCTGGCGGGCCTGGGCCGCGGGGTCGCCCTCCCCGACCAGCTTGCCGTGCTCGTCCAGGGCGAGCTGGCCGGAGACGGCGACGAAGCGGCCGGTCGCCGAGACGACGTGGCTGTACTGGGTCGCGGGGGCCACGCCGTCGGGGGCGGGGATGCGGGTCGGTTCGGTCATGGCTCCATGGTGGCGCACGCCACTGACAGCGCCCCGACCGGTCGCCAAGCCGCCCCGCCGGCGGACACCGTGCCTAGCGGCGAAAGCCCAGCAGGCCGTGCAGGGCCGAGCCGCGCGACGACGTCGACGCTGCCTTCGTCGCCAGTGGTCTCGGGTCGGGTGACTTCGCGCAGACCGCGTCGGCGACCCCCGCACCCCGCGGGACGCTGCCGTTGGTCAGATAGGCCGCCAGGTACGTGTCCAGGCAGGCGTTGCCGCTGAGCGTGATGCCGTGGTTGCCGCCGCCCTCCTCGACCACCAGGCTGGAGCGGGCGAGCAGCCGGTGGACCGTGACACCGCCGGGGTACGGCGTGGCCGCGTCGTCCGTCGCCTGGAAGAGCAGCACCGGCGGCAGCTTGGCGTTGGCGATGTTCACCGGCGTGCGCTTCGCGGTCGGCCAGAACGCACACGGCGCGTTGTACCAGGCGTTGTTCCAGGCCATGAAGGGCGCCTTGCCGTACACCTCCCACGTCTGCGCGCGCCACCGGTTCCAGCTGCCCGGCCATGAGGTGTCACGGCACTGCACCGCCGAGTAGACGCTGTAGCCGTTGTCCCTCGAGCCCTTCACCGCGCCGAAGTTCCGGTACGCCTCCACCAACGGCCCGGTCTTCCTCTCGCGCACGTACGCCGCGAACGCCTCGGCGAGGTAGGGCCAGTAGCCGTTGTAGTAGCCGCCGGGGATGAAGGTGTCCTCCAACTCGGAGGCGCCCACCTCGCCGTCGGCCGGCCGCTTCGCCAGGGCCGCCCGCATCGCGTACCACTGGGCCTCGATCTTCCCGGGATCCCTGCCCAGGTGGTACGTGGAGTCGTACCGCGCGATCCAGGCCATCAGCGCGCGATGGCGGTCGTTGAACGCGTAGTCCTGGCCGAGGTTGTCCGTGTACCACACGCCGGTCGGGTCGACGACCGAGTCCAGCACCAGGCGGCGGACCCGGTCCGGGTACAGCTTCGCGTAGACGGCGCCGAGGTAGGTGCCGTAGGAGTAGCCGAAGTAGCTGATCCTCGGCGCGCCGAGCGCCTGGCGGATGGAGTCCATGTCGCGTACGGCGCTGATGGTGTCGATGTACGGCAGCACGTCGGCGTACTTGCGGCCGCAGGCGGCGGCGAAGGACCTGGCGCGGGCGAGGTTGGTCCGCTCCAGCGCGGCCGTGGCGGGCAGGGTGTCCGGGCGCACCGTCCTGAAGTGGCCCGGCGCGCAGTTCAGGGCCGGGCTGCTGCGACCCACCCCGCGCGGGTCGAAGCCGACGATGTCGTACTGCGCGGCGACGCTGCGGGGCAGTGCCGAGGCGACGAACCCGGCGAGCGTCAGTCCGCTGCCACCGGGCCCGCCGGGGTTGACCAACAGCGGTCCCTGCGAGGTCTTCGCGGTGTGCGGGACGCGGGAGAGGGCAAGCGTGATCTGCCGGCCGGACGGCTTCGCGTGGTCCAACGGCACCTTCAGGGAGGCGCACTGGAGCGTCGGATAGTCGCCGGCGCCGCACCTCTTCCAGGTGAGCCGCGCGGCGGGGGCGGCCGGGGCCCCGTGCGCGGGCAGAGCGGTGACCGAGCCCGCCAGCACTGCGGCGGCTGCGCACAGCACGGCTGCGCGTGTTCTCATGCGTCCTCCCGGGACGGCGGTGACGGCGGACGGCGAGGTCACATCTTCCGCCGCGTCGCCCCGGAATCGGCGCTCTGAAGAACGCGTTATAGGCATAGTTGACCCGATTGGGGTGACCGAGGCCCTCGAAACGCCCCCACCCGAGGCCGGGCACCGCTCTCCCCCGGGGAACGTGCTCACATGAGGGTGAGCTGGGTGGGTTCGGCCACGGCCGGGGGCTCGGCCGGCTGCGCCGGGCGGATCCGGCGGGCCAGGCCCGGGCGGCTGGGCCCGATGCCGTACTCCTGGGCCAGCTCGTGCACCTGACGGGTGATCCGGCGCTGGTACCACTTGGGCGCGTAGGCGCCCTCCGCGTACAGCCGCTCGTAACGCCGCACCAGGTGCGGATGGTGCTGCCCGAGCCAGGCCATGAACCACTCCCGCGCGCCGGGCCGCAGATGCAGCACCAGGGGAGTGACGGAGGTGGCCCCGGCCGCCGCGATCTCCCGTACCGTGGCCCGCAGTTGAGCCGGATGGTCGCTCAGGAACGGGATGACCGGGGCCATCAGCACCCCGCAGCCGATGCCGTGCTCGCCCAGGGTGCGTACGACGTCCAGGCGGCGTTCCGGCGCGGGCGTGCCCGGCTCCACCGTGCGCCACAGCGCGGGGTCGAGGAAGCCGACGGAGACCGAGATGCCGATGTCCGTCACCTCCGCCGCCCGGACCAGCAGGTCCAGGTCGCGCAGGATCAGGGTGCCCTTGGTGAGGATCGAGAACGGGTTGGCGTGCTCGGTCAGGGCGGAGATGATGCCCGGCATCAGGCGGTAGCGGCCCTCGGCGCGCTGGTAGCAGTCGACGTTCGTGCCCATCGCCACGTGGTCGCCCTGCCAGCGGCGGGAGGCGAGCTGGCGGCGCAGCACCTCGGGCGCGTTCACCTTGACGACGATCTGGGTGTCGAAGCCGATGCCGGTGTCGAGGTCCAGGTAGCTGTGCGTCTTCCTGGCGAAGCAGTACACGCACGCGTGCGAGCAGCCCCGGTACGGGTTCACGGTCCACTCGAACGGCATGCGCGAGGCCCCCGGCACCCGGTTGAGCACCGAGCGCGCGCGGACCTCGTGGAAGGTGATCCCTCTGAACTCGGGCGTGTCGAAGGTGCGGGTGGTGACGGCGTCCGCGCCGAACAGCGCGGTCTCGGCCCGGCCGTGTTCGCCCTCGCCCGTGAGGTTCTCCCAGCGCATGACGCCTCCTCGCTAGCACTGCGCACACAATAGAACATGTGTTCCCATGATCGTGCGATCCCAGGTGAGGCCCCTTGACGGCGGCCCCCGATTTGGGTGGCCGGGCGCCGGGGTGGTTGGCTTTCCCCAACCCCGAAAAACCAGGTGTGGAGGAACGCAATGGCGCAGGTCGAGGCCACTACGGAGCGGGTCGTCGCGGCGGACGCGGAGAAGGTGTTCGACGCTCTCGCCGACTACCGCGGCACGCGGCAGAAGCTGCTGCCCGAGCACTTCAGCGAGTACGAGGTCCGCGAGGGCGGCGACGGCGAGGGCACCCTCGTCCACTGGAAGCTCCAGGCCACCAGCAAGCGGGTGCGCGACTGCCTGCTGGAGGTCAGCGAGCCCACCGACGGCGAGCTGGTCGAGAAGGACCGCAACTCCTCCATGGTCACCACCTGGCGCGTCACCCCCGCCGGCGAGGGCAGGTCCCGGGTCGTCGTCACCACCACCTGGAAGGGCGCCGGCGGCATCGGCGGCTTCTTCGAGAAGACCTTCGCGCCCAAGGGTCTGGGCCGGATCTACGACGCCGTGCTCGCCAGGCTCGCCGCCGAGGTCGAGAAGTAGCTCCAAGGCTCCGCCGGTGAAGGGGTGTTGTGCCCCTTCACTGGTTCGAGTGGATCTCCCTCTCGCGCGGAACGATGCCGTAACTCGTCGCAGTTGTTCACAGTTGACGCTTAATGCGGGAAATGTGACAGGTGTGACGAGGGGAGCGGTACGTGGGCGGCACGACACTCGCGGAGCAGGAGCCGGTGGTGACACCGGCCGAGGACGACACCGTCGCCGCGCCGCAGGCTCCCGCACCGGCCGCCGAACTGGGCGCGCCCCGCGTGCGGTTGGTGTTCTTCGGGCTGATGCTCGCCCTGCTCCTCGCGGCGCTCGACCAGATGATCGTCGCGACCGCGCTGCCCAAGATCGTCGGCGAACTGCACGGCCTGGACCGGATGTCCTGGGCGATCACCGCCTATCTGCTCACCTCCACCATCGGCCTGCCGCTCTACGGCAAGCTCGGCGACCTCTTCGGCCGCAAGGGCGTCTTCCAGTTCGCCATCGCCGTGTTCGTCGTCGGCTCCGCGCTCGCCGGCCGGGCGCAGTCCATGGACCAGCTGATCGCCTTCCGCGCGATCCAGGGCGTCGGCGCGGGCGGGCTCATGATCGGCGTGCAGGCGATCATCGCCGACGTCGTGCCGCCCCGGCAGCGCGGCCGCTACATGGGCCTGATCGGCGCGGCCTTCGGCCTCGCCTCCGTCGCCGGGCCCCTGCTCGGCGGCTACTTCACCGACCACCTCTCCTGGCGCTGGTGCTTCTACATCAACGTCCCCTTCGGACTGGTCACCCTCGGCGTCGTCACCCTCGTCCTGAAGCTCCCCAAGCCGCCGAGCCGGGGTCGACTCGACGTCCTCGGCGCCCTGCTGCTCGCCGCCGCCTCCACCTGCCTGGTCCTGCTGACCAGTTGGGGCGGCACCGAGTACGCCTGGGGATCCCGGCAGATCATCGGCCTCGGCGCGGGCGCGTTCGCGGCGGTCGTCCTCTTCCTCGTCGCCGAGCGCTTCGCCGCCGAACCCCTCATCCCGCTGCGGCTGTTCCGCGACTCCGTCTTCAACGTCAGCGCACTGGTGGGCCTGGTGATCGGCGTCGCCCTGTTCGGCGCCGCCAGCTATCTGCCGACCTTCCTGCAGATGGTCGACGGGGCCAGCGCCACCGAGTCCGGGCTGCTGATGCTGCCCATGATGGCCGGGATCGTCGGCGCCTCCGTCATCGGCGGGCAGCTCATCAGCCACACCGGCCGCTACAGGATCTTCCCCGTGCTCGGCGGCGCCGTCTCCGCCGCCGGCATGTGGCTGCTGTCCCGGCTCGAGGTGGACACCCCCAGGCTGCACTACAGCATCTGGATGGCCGTCCTCGGCGCCGGCATCGGCATGGTGATGCCCGTCCTCGTCCTCGCCGTGCAGAACTCCGTACGGCCCGCCGACCTCGGCACCGCCACCAGCGCCAACAACTACTTCCGGCAGATCGGCGGCAGCGTCGGCGCCGCGATCTTCGGCACCCTCTTCGCCGACCGTCTCACCTCCTCGCTGCACAAGGAGCTGCCCCCGCGCGCGGGCGCGGCGCTGCCCGACCCCGAGTCCATCACCCCGCAGCTCGTCCACGCGCTGCCCCCGGCGCTGCGCGACGCCTACATCCGCGCCTATGCCGACGCGATGCCCCGGATCTTCCTCTACCTCGTCCCGGTGCTCGTCCTCGGCCTGCTCATCGCCTTCTTCCTCAAGGAGAAACCTCTGGTGTCCCACCCCACCGCCGAAACCGAGCCCGAGACCGTGAACACACCCATCCCCCCGCAAGCCCGTTCGCCCTACGCCGCCGGAATTCCCGTCTGCGGCACGGTCCAGCACCACGACGGCACCGTGGTGCCCCGCGCGGCCCTCACCCTCATCGACGTCGCCGGGCAGCAGATCGGGCGCGGCGCGAGCGGCGAGGACGGACGGTACGCGCTCAGCACGCCGGGCCCCGGGTCGTACGTGCTGATCGCCGCCGCCGGCGGCCACCAGCCGCAGGCCGTCTCCGTCACCGTCGGCGAACGGCCCGTCGAGCTCGACGTCGTCCTCGGGGGCGCCGGCCGCCTCGCCGGCAGCGTGCTCACCGCCGACGGCACCCCCGTGCGCGACGCCACCGTCACCCTCACCAACGTGCACGGCGAGGTCGTCGCCACCACCCGCAGCGGCCGCGAGGGCGGCTACGTCATCACCGAACTGGTCGCCGGCGAGTACACCCTCGCCGCCAGCGCCCCCGCCTTCCGCCCGGCCGCCCTCCCGGTCACCGTGCAGGCCGCCCGGGAGACCCGGCAGGACGTCGAACTCGCGGGCGGCGCCGTGCTGCGGGGCACGGTCCGGGCGAGCGGCGGCCGGCCCGTGGAGGACGCGCGCGTGACGCTCCTGGACGCCGCCGGCAACGTCGTCGACACCCTCACCACCTCGGCCGACGGAACGTTCCGGTTCGTCGATCTCTCCTCCGGCGAGTACACCGTCATCGCCGCCGGTTACCCGCCGGTCGCCACCGTGCTGCAGGTGGCGGGCGGCGGCCGTAGCGAACGGGACCTGCAGCTGGGACACGAGGACTGACGACACCACGGGCAGCGGTGCCCGCAGGCCGCTGAGCTGCGCGCCGGTGCGATCCGGTGAAACCAATTCCAGGATTGCCACACATCGCGACCGGCCGCCGCCGTACCGTAGTGGCGGGCGGCACAGATCGTTTGCGTACAGCCGTGGGGAGAGAGGGCCTGGGCCATGGACCGTGGCAGCGAGCGGGACACACCTCCCGGCCGCGGCGTCGGCGACGCGGCGGCCGGCCGGATTCCGCTGGCCGTGGTCGTCGTCGACCGCGACGGCCTGGTGTCCCACTGGAGCAGCGGCGCACGGCGCCTGTTCGGCGTCGGCAGGGAGGCGGCCGTCGGGCGTGCCGCGGCCGACCTGCTGCCCGTCGCGGGTGCCCTCCCCGAGGACATGCACGGCGACGCGATGCCGGACGCCTACGAGCAGTACGACGGGCTCGGCCCCGACCTGGAGGCCTCCCTCGGCGGGCACACCGCCTACGCCACCGCCGGCCGCGCCCGGCTCTTCCCGCACGAGCCGGGCGACGGCGGCGAGCGGCTCGACGTGCTGTGGTGGGCCTATCCGCTGGTCGGCCCGGGCCCGTCCCGGCTGCTCGTGCTCGCCGCCGACGCCACCCGGCTGCGCGACGAACGCGGCTACGACGACGAGACCGCCGAACGCATCTCGCCCGGCTTCGCCCGCCACACCGAGCTGCCCGCCTCCGACGAGCTCGAACGCCGGCTGCCCGAGATCCTGCCCAACATGGGCCCGGGCCACAGCGGCCGTATCGTCTCCCAGATGCTGGAACTGGGCTATCCGGTCCTGGAGTTCAGCCAGTTCGACCGGGTGCCCGTCACCCCGTACTGGGGCGTGCCCCGCCGTCCCGGACGCAAGCGCACCGAGGCCGTCGTGCCGCAGCGGCGGACCATGCCGGCCGTCGCGGTCCCGGAGGGCGCCGAGCTGGACCTGGAGTACGCCGCCGTGCGCGAGCGGCTGGAGTTCCTCAACGAGGTCAGCTCCGCCATCGGTACCTCCCTCGACCTCGGCGAGACTATCCGCGAGGTCACCAGCGCCGCCGTACCCCGGTTCGCGGACTTCGCCGGCACCCATCTGCGCGCGGCCGTCCTGGCCGGCGAGGGCTTCCCGGACGGCCCGCCGGACGCGCAGACCGTGATGTTCCGGGTGTGGGTCGAGCACAACGACGAACCGGGCCGCTGGGACGACACGGTGCCCGTCGGCGAGGCCTTCGCCTTCCCCGAACACACCCCGTTCTACAAGTGCATGGTCACCGGCGAGCCGGTCCTCGTCCCCAGGGTCACCGAGGAGCTGAGCGAGCGCATCGCCGGCGAGTTCGAGAAGCGGGACCTCAGGCCCCTCATCGGCGGGCGTTCCCTGCTGATCGTGCCGCTCAAGGCCCGCAGCGTCGTCCTGGGCTTCATGGTGCTGATGCGCCGCCCGGACCGCCCGGCCTTCGACGACATGGACCGCACCACCGGCGCCGAACTCGCCGCCCGCGCGGGCCTGGTGCTCGACAACGCCCGCATGTACACCTACCAGGAGAACGTCGCCGACACCCTGCAGGACAGCATGCTCCCGCAGGTCACCCCGCGGATGGCGGGCTGCGACATCGCCACCCGCTATCTGCCGGGCACCCGGCTCGGCCGGATCGGCGGCGACTGGTTCGACACCATCAAGCTGCCCGGCTCGCGCACCGCCCTCGTGGTCGGCGACGTCATGGGCCACGGCCTGAACTCGGCCGCCATGATGGGCCAGTTGCGCACCGCCGTACAGACCATGGCCACCATGGAGACCCCGCCCGCCCAGCTCCTGCGCAACCTCGACGACCTCGCCCGCAGACTCGGTGACACCTACCTCGCCACCTGCCTGTACGCCGTCTACGACCCGATCCGCGGCGAACTGCACCTCGCCAACGCCGGACACATCCCGCCCGTGCTGGTCCGCGCCGAGGACGGCTCCAGCGAACTCCTCGACCTGCCCACCGGCGCCCCCATAGGCGTCGGCGGCGTGCCCTTCGAGGCCACCCGGGTCAAGGTCTCGCCCGGTGACCGGCTGGTGCTGTGCACCGACGGCCTGGTCGAGGTGCGCGGCTCCGACATCGGCGAGGGCCTCGCCGCGCTCTGCGAGTCCGCCGCACACCCCGCCGCCTCCATGGACGACGCCTGCGACACCATCATCCGCGCCCTGAACACGCGCGGCGGCCGCAAGGACGACGTCGCCCTGCTGATGGCCCGGCTCAACGGCATCCCCGACGACCACGTCGCCGAATGGCGGCTGGACGCCGACCCGCGCGAGGTCGCCCGGGCCCGCCGCCTGGTCCGCGAACGGCTCCTCGCGTGGGGTCTGCCGCAGGCCGTGGAGACCGCCGAGCTGCTGGTCAGCGAGGTCGTCACCAACGCCGTACGGCACGCCGTGAGCGAACCCGTCGGGCTGCGCGTGGTCCGCACCGACGCCCTGCTGTTCGAGGTCACCGACGACGAACCCGGGCTGCCCGAGATGCTGGCCGCCGGGCCCTGCGAGGAGTCGGGGCGCGGTCTGCGCGTGGTCAGCCGGCTGGCCCGGGAGTGGGGCGCCAGCGGCAGCGGGCACCGCAAGACCGTCTGGTTCGAACAGGCGCTCGCCGGACGGGAATGACCAGGGGGCGTGCGTTCTGCCGGTGCGCGCCCCCGCAGGTTGGCCGGGGCCCGTACATCCGGTGAAGTTGGCCTCCAGCCCCTTGCACCGTTCCAGGCCCGCGCGATATCCCGATCACGGAACCGAACCGTGGGGAGAACGCATGAACGTCTCGGACAAGTACCGCAGCAACTGGGAGAGTTACTGGAGCGAGACCTCCGACGAGGCGGGCGAGGCGATCTGGGACTGCGATCCCGCCCTGTCCGCCGAACCGTACAGCGCCCTGCTCCTGCCCCACGCGGACCCGGCGCGCACCATCGTCGACCTCGGCTGCGGCAACGGCACCCAGACCCGCTACCTCGCCACCCGGTTCGCGCGTGCGCTCGGCGTCGACCTCTCGCACGCCGCCGTCGAGCACGCCCGCCGCGCCACGCGGGACGACGCCGTGGAGTTCCAGCAGCTCGACCTCACCGACTCGGCGGCCGTAAGCGCCCTGCACGAGCGCCTCGGCGACGTCAACGTCTTCATGCGGGCCGTCATCCACCAGAGCGAGCCCGCGGCGCGGCCCGCCGTCGCCGCCGCCGTCGCCGAGCTCATCGGCACCGAGGGCCGCGCGTTCGTCGTCGAACTCACCTCCGGCTCCCGGGACGTGCTGAAGCGCGCCGCGACCCAGGAGGGCGGCCCGGGGCCCAAGCTGCAGCGCGTCTTCCACCACGGGCTCAAGCCGGCCGACGCCGACGACACGGAGATCCCACGCCTGCTCGGCGAGGCCGGTCTGAAGGTCCTCGCCGAGGGCGAGACCACCCTGCCGCAGACCGAGTACCTGACCGACGGCACCCGCATCGACCTGCCGGCCCACTGGTTCGTCCTCGCCGGCGCGCAGTGACCCCCACCGCGCCCACCGCGGTCGCGGCCACGGTCCCCGGCGGAAGGGCGGACGGCTGCGAGGTGGTCCTGCGCGACCGTGGCGTCCGCTTTCTGGCCGGGGGGCCGCTCGGCCAGTAACGTGGCGCAGCATGAAGATCCTCATCAGTGCCGACATGGAGGGGGCCACGGGCGTCACCTGGCCGGCCGACGTGCTGCCGGGTACGCCGCAGTGGGAGCGGTGCCGGTCGATGTTCACCTCGGACGTGAACGCCGCCGTGGAGGGCTTCTTCGACGGTGGCGCCGACCAGGTGCTCGTCAACGAGGCCCACTGGACCATGCGCAACCTGCTGCTGGAGCGGCTCGACGAGCGGGTCGAGATGCTCACCGGGCGGCACAAGGCGCTGTCGATGGTGGAGGGCGTGCAGAACGGAGACGTCGACGGCATCGCGTTCGTCGGCTACCACGCGGGCGCCGGCATGGAGGGCGTCCTCGCCCACACCTACCTCGCCAACCAGATCACCGGCGTGTGGCTGAACGACGTCCGCGCCAGCGAGGGCCTGCTCAACGCGCACGTCGTCGCCGAGTACGGCGTCCCCGTCGTCCTGGTCACCGGGGACGACGTGGCCTGCGAGGACGCGCTCGGCTACGCGCCGGAGGCGTTGAAGGTCGCGGTGAAGGACCATGTGTCCCGGTATGCGGCGGTGTGCCGGACGCCCGCGCGCACGGCCGCCGACATCCGCGCCGCCGCCAAGGAGGCCGCCCGGCTGGCGGTGCGCCACGAGCCCGTCCAGGCCGGGCCGTTCACGGTCGCCGTGGAGTTCGACGCCGAGCACCTGGCGACGGCCGCGACCGTCGTGCCCGGCGTCGCGCGGACCGGGGAGCGGAAGGTGGCGTACACCAGCGCCACGATGTACGAGGGGATCCGGACGTTCAAGGCGGTCACGACGATCGTCTCCGCCGCCGTGGAGGAGCAGTATGGCTGACCAGCAGGCCCTCGATGAGGTGGTGGAGTTCACCTCCGGGCTGATCCGGATCGACACCACCAACCGGGGCGGCGGGGACTGCCGGGAGCGGCCCGCCGCGGAGTACGCGGCCGAGCGGCTGGCCGGGGCCGGACTGGAACCCGTGCTGCTGGAGCGGACGCCGGGCCGCGCCAACGTCGTCGCCCGGATCGAGGGCACCGACCCCTCGGCCGACGCGCTGCTGGTGCACGGTCACCTCGACGTGGTGCCCGCGGAGGCCGCCGACTGGAGCGTGCACCCGTTCTCGGGCGAGATCCGCGACGGGGTGGTGTGGGGGCGGGGCGCCGTCGACATGAAGAACATGGACGCGATGATCCTCGCGGTCGTCCGGTCCTGGGCCCGGCAGGGCGTACGGCCGCGCCGGGACATCGTCGTCGCGTTCACCGCCGACGAGGAGGCCAGCGCCGAGGACGGCTCCGGGTTCCTCGCGGACCGGCATCCCGAGCTGTTCGAGGGCTGCACCGAGGGCATCAGCGAGTCCGGCGCGTTCACCTTCCACGACGGCGCAGGCCGGCAGCTCTACCCCATCGCGGCGGGGGAGCGGGGCACCGGCTGGCTCAAGCTCACCGCGCGCGGCCGGGCCGGACACGGCTCCAAGGTGAACAAGGAGAACGCGGTGACGAGGCTGGCCGCCGCCGTCACCCGGATCGGCGAGCACGAGTGGCGCCTGAGACTCACCCCGACCGTACGGGCCGCGCTCACCGAACTCGCCGCCCTGTACGGCGTCGAGCCCGACTTCGGGGACGTGGACCTGCTGCTGGAGAAGCTCGGCCCGGCGGCCAAGCTGGTCGAGGCGACCCTGCGCAACAGCGCCAACCCGACCATGCTGGACGCCGGTTACAAGCTGAACGTGATCCCCGGCGAGGCGGTCGCCTACGTCGACGGGCGCTATCTGCCGGGCGGCGAGGAGGAGTTCACCGCCACCCTCGACCACCTGACCGGCCCCGACGTGAGCTGGGAGTTCGCACACCGGGAGGTGGCCCTCCAGGCGCCGGTGGACTCGCCGACCTTCGCCAGGATGCGGGCCGCGGTCGAGGAGTTCGCGCCCGAAGGGCACGTGGTGCCGTACTGCATGTCGGGCGGCACGGACGCCAAGCAGTTCTCCCGGCTCGGCATCACCGGCTATGGTTTCGCCCCGCTGAAGCTGCCCGAGGGCCTCGACTACCAGGCACTCTTCCACGGCGTGGACGAGCGGGTGCCGGTCGAGGCGCTGCACTTCGGCGTCCGGGTGCTCGACCGGTTCCTGCGGACGGCCTAGACGATGGGGGACGACATGCTCAAGACGCCTTACGGATCCTGGCCGTCGCCCGTCGACGCGGCCCTGGCCGCCGCACACGACGGCCGGCCGGAGTGGCCGGGCTTCGTCGGGGACGAGACCTGGTGGACCGAACCCCGGCCGACCGAGGGCGGCCGCCGCGCCCTGGTGCGCCGCCGCACCGACGGAACCGAGGAATCGGTGCTGCCCGCGCCCTGGAACGTGCGCAGCCGGGTCATCGAGTACGGCGGCCGGCCCTGGGCCGGGGTGGAACGCGACGGGCAACCCCTCGTCGTCTTCGTGCACTTCGCCGACCAGCGGCTCTACCGGTACGAACCCGGCGGCGAGCCGCGCCCGCTGACCCCGGTGTCGGCCGTGGGCGGCGGGCTGCGGTGGGCCGAACCGCGCGTGGACGTGGAGCGCGGCGAGGTGTGGTGCGTGCTGGAGGAGTTCACCGGGGACGGTCCCGGTGACGTTCGGCGCGTCCTCGCCGCCGTACCGCTGGACGGCTCGGCCGCCGAGGACCGCGGCGCCGTCCGGGAACTCAGCGACGGCCGGCACCGGTTCGTCACCGGGGCCCGCCTCGCCCCCGACGGCCGGCACGCCGCCTGGCTCGCCTGGGACCATCCGCGCATGCCGTGGGACGGCACGGAACTGCTCGTGGCCGACATCGGTGACGACGGCACGCTGCGGGACGCGCGTACCGTCGCCGGCGGACCGGACGAGGCCGTCGCCCAGGTGGAGTGGACCGCGGACGGCAGGCTGCTCTACAGCAGCGACCGCAGCGGATGGTGGAACCTCTACCGCGACGGTACCCCGCTGTGCCCGCGCGACGAGGAGTTCGGCGGCCCCCTGTGGCAGCTCGGCCTGCGCTGGTTCGCGCCCCTCGACAACGGGCTGATCGCGGTCGTCCACGGCAAGGGGGCGGCCGTACTCGGCATCCTGGATCCGGAATCCGGCGAGATCGTCGACGCCGCCGGCCCGTGGACCGAGTTCCCGGCCCATCTCGCGACCCACGGCGCCCGGGTGGTCGGGGTCGGGGCCAGCCCGCGCACCGCCTTCGAGGTGGTCGAGTTGGACACCGTCACCGGCCGGGCCCGCGCGATCGGCGCCCGGCACCGGGACGCCGTCGATCCCGCGTACTACCCGGAGCCGCAGATCCGCGTCTTCACCGGCCCCGACGGCCGCGAGGTGCACGCCCACGTCTACCCGCCGCACCACCCCCACCACGCCGCACCCGACGGCGAGTCGCCGCCCTACGTCATCTGGGCGCACGGCGGTCCCACCAGCCGGGTGCCGCTCGTGCTGGACCTGGAGATCGCCTACTTCACCTCGCGCGGCATCGGCGTCGCGGAGGTGAACTACGGCGGCTCCACCGGATACGGCCGGGCCTACCGCGAGCGGCTGCGCGAGCAGTGGGGCGTGGTCGACGTCGAGGACTGCGCGGCCGTCGCCCGTGCCCTCGCCGACGAGGGCACCGCCGATCCCGCCCGGCTCGCGATCCGGGGCGGCAGCGCGGGCGGCTGGACCACCGCCGCGTCCCTGACCACGACCGACGTCTACGCCTGCGGCACCATCATCTACCCCGTCCTGGACCTGGCCACCTGGGGCCCGGGCGAGACCCACGACTTCGAGTCCCGCTACCTGGAGTCGTTGATCGGCCCGCTCGCCGAGGTGCCCGCCCGGTACGCCGAGCGCTCGCCGACCACCCACGCCGACCGGCTCACCGCGCCCTTCCTGCTCCTCCAGGGCCTGGACGACGTGATCTGCCCGCCCGCCCAGTGCGAACGCTTCCTCGCCCGGATCGCCGGCCGGGACGTGCCGCACGCCTACCTCACCTTCGAGGGGGAGGGGCACGGGTTCCGGCGGGCGGAGACCATGGTCCGCGCCCTGGAGGCGGAACTCTCCCTGTACGCCCAGGTGTTCAAGCTGGACGTGCCCGATGTGCCGAGACTGGAGCTGCACACGTGAAGGAACTGACGCGCCCGGAGCGGCTGGCCCCGGGCGCCCGGGTGGCCGTCGTCGCCCCCAGCGGGCCGGTCCCCGAGGAGCGGCTCCAGGCGGGGCTCGACGTGCTGCGCGGCTGGGACCTGGATCCGGTCGTGGCACCCCATGTGCTCGACCGGCACGGGGACTTCGGCTATCTGGCCGGCCGGGACGCCGACCGCGCGGCCGACCTGCAGAACGCCTGGTGCGACCCGTCCGTCGCCGCGGTGCTGTGCGCCCGCGGCGGGTACGGGGCGCAGCGCATGATCGACCTGCTGGACTGGGACGCCATGCGGGCGGCCGGGCCGAAGGTCTTCGTCGGCTTCAGCGACATCACCGTGCTGCACGAGGCCTTCGCCACCCGCCTCGGGCTCGCCACGCTGCACGGGCCGATGGCGGCCGGCGTCGACTTCGTCAAGAACGCCCGGGCACAGGAGCATCTGCGGGACACGCTGTTCGCTCCGGAGACGGTCCGCACCATCGCCTCCGGCGGCCGGGCCCTGGTGCCCGGCCGGGCCCGCGGGGTCACTCTCGGCGGCTGCCTGAGCCTGCTCGCCGCGGAGCTGGGCACCCCGCACTCGCGTGCTTCGGCGGCCGGCGGGCTGCTGTGCCTGGAGGACGTGGGCGAGGACACCTACCGGCTGGACCGCTACCTCACCCAACTCCTGCGCGCGGGCTGGCTGGAAGGGGTGCGCGGGGTGCTGCTCGGCTCCTGGGAAGACTGCCCGGACTACGCCGAGGTGCGGCCACTGCTGGCCGACCGGCTCGGCGCGCTCGGCGTACCGGTGGCGGAGGAGTTCGGCTTCGGTCACTGCGCGGGTGCGCTGACGATCCCCTTCGGCGTCCCGGCGGAACTCGACGCGAACACGGGCACGTTGACCCTGGAGGAGCCCGCACTGCGCTGAGGGCAGGCACTGACTCCTGGTCGATCAACCCGCGCACACAGGCTGACCAGCACCTGACACGTGCCACAGCCTGCGGCACGGGCCAGTACCGGACGGATTCTACGAGCCGGGCGGATCGGCTGGGCTGGGCTGGGCTGGGTGGATTGCAGGGCCGATCGGGCGGGATCGTGGTGTCGGGTCGGGAGGATCTGCTGAGGTTCGGCTGGGTGAGTTCGTGGTGTCGGCCCGGACGGGTTCCCGGAGCCGGGGCCGACGGATCTGCTGGAGCCCGGGCTGGCCGGGGTGTCGGGAGCCGGGCTGGGCGGATCTGCTGGAGCCGAGTTGGGTGGGATGTCAGGAGCCGGGCCGGCCGGGATGTCAGGAGCTGGGCTGGGCGGATCTGGCTGGAGCTGGGCTGGGCGGAACTGCTGGAGCTGGGCTGGGTGGATCGGCTGGGGCCGGGCTAGGCGGATGTGCTGAAGCCGGGCTGGGTGGGGTGTCAGGGGCCGGGCCGGGCGGATCTGCTGGAGCCGGGTTCGGCGGGATGTCAGGAACTGGGCTGGCTGGCATGCCTGGGGCCGGGTCGGGCGGATCTGCTGGGCGCCGGGCTGGGTGGATTGCAGGCCGGTCGGGCGAGGCCGAGGTGTCGGCCGAGGCGGGCTCCCGGAGCCGGGGGCCGGGCGGATCTGCCGGGGCGCCCGGCTGGGTGGATTGCAGGGTCGGCTGGGTGAGTTCGTGGTGTCGGCTCAGGGGGGTTGCCTGAGTCGGTGTCGGTGGAATCCTGGGCGCCGCCCGGGGGGATTTCCGCAGGCGGCGCGGGCGGGTACGCCGTACGCTGGCCCGATGCCGCACACCGCACCCCACTACCTCGCCGAGGGGCCCCGCGTGGCCATCCGCCACTTCCGCCTCGACGACGGACCCGAGTTCACCGCGCGTGCCCGGGAGAGCAAGGACCTGCACCGGCCCTGGCTGTTCCCGCCGGACAACGACGAGGCCTACGCCGCCTACGCGCGCCCGCTGATCGAGGACCCCACCAAGGCCGGCTTCCTGGTGTGCGAGAAGGACAGCGGGGACATCGCCGGGTTCATCAACATCAACAACATCGTGCGCGGCGGCTTCCAGTGCGGTGCCCTCGGCTACGGGGCCTTCGCGCACGCCGCCGGGCGCGGCCTCATGCGCGAGGGTCTCGACCTGGTCATCGGGTACGCCTTCGGCCCGCTCGGGCTGCACCGGCTGGAGATCAACGTGCAGCCCGAGAACACCGCCTCCATCGCGCTGGCCCGCGGCGCCGGCTTCCGGCTGGAGGGATTCTCCCCGGCCATGCTCCACATCGACGGCGCCTGGCGCGACCACGAACGCTGGGCGCTCACTGCCGAGATGCGCGACACCACCGCCTGAACACACCCTTTGCGCAATCCTGACCGGCACATCCCCTGGCCGACCGGGCCCTCGCCGGGTTCCATGGTGATCGTGACGAGGATCCGACGTGAGGTACTGACGCTGCCCGCCGGGCGGTTGGGCCCGGACAACCCGCTGCCCCCACTGCGCCCGCTCGACGAGGTCCACCGCATCGACGACCGCGACCGGGACGGCATGCCCAGGGACATGGCCCGCCAGCTCGGGTACGAGCCGCTGCGCAGCCTGCTCCCGGTCCGCATCCGCGACGGCTACGACAGAAACCGCGAGCCCCGCGACCTCGACGCCCTGGTGATCGAGAACGACCGGCTGCGCGCCACCGTCCTGCCCGGCCTCGGCGGCCGCATCGCGTCCCTGCTCCACCTGCCCACCGGACGCGAACTCCTCTACCCCAACCCGGTGTTCCAGCCGGCCAACTTCGCCCTCAACGGCGCCTGGTACTCCGGCGGCGTGGAGTGGAACATCGGCGCCACCGGACACACCACCCTCTCCTGCGCACCCCTGCACGCCGCCCGCGTCCCCGCCCCCGACGGCGGCGAGATGCTGCGCCTGTGGGAGTGGGAGCGGCTGCGGGACCTGCCGTTCCAGGTCGACCTGTGGCTGCCCGACGGCTCCGACTTCCTCTACGTCGGCGTCCGCGTCCGCAACCCGCACGAGCGCCCGGTGCCGACCTACTGGTGGTCCAACATCGCCGTGCCGGAGGAGGTCCGCGTTCTCGCCCCCGCCGAGGAGGCCTGGCACTTCGGCTACGAGCGCCGGCTGCGCCGGGTGCCCGTCCCGGCGTACGACGGCATCGACCGCACCCGACCCCTCAACAGCCCCTATGCCGCCGACTACTTCTACGAGGTGCCGGACGGCCGCCGCCGCTGGATCGCCGCGCTCGACGCCGAGGGCCACGGTCTGGTGCAGACCTCCACCGACGTCCTGCGCGGCCGCAAGCTCTTCGTGTGGGGCCACCTGCCCGGCGGCCGGCGCTGGCAGGAGTGGCTGACCGAACCCGGCACCGGCGGCTACTGCGAGATCCAGGCCGGACTCGCCCGCACCCAGCTGGAACACGTCCGGCTGGAGGCCGAGAGCGAGGTGTCCTGGCTGGAGGCGTACGGCCCGCTCGACGCACCGCCCGAGGGGGAGTGGACCCAGGTGCTCCGGGGCGCCGAGGAACGGCTGGAGTCGGTCCTGCCGCGGGCCCGGGTGGAGGAGGCGTACGCGGCATGGCGGCCGTGCGCCGACACCGAGCCCGGCGAGATCCTGGCCGCCGGATCCGGCTGGGGTGCGCTCGAAGTGCTGCGCGCCGACTGGAAACTGCCCGGCACCCCGTTCCCCGAGTCCACCCTCGGCGAGGCACAGGCGCCCTGGCGGGAACTGCTGCGCACCGGCTCCCTGCCGGAGCCGCGCCGGGTACGCCCGCCCGGCGAGACCCTCGTCGCCCCGCACTGGCGGGACATGCTGGAGACCGCGCCCGCCGGTCCGCACACCGAGTACCACCTCGGCGTCGCCCAGTGGCACGCCGGAGACCGCGCCCAGGCCGTCCGCAGCTGGGAACGCGCCCTCGAACTCGCCCCGTCGCTCTGGCCGTTGCTGCGCTGCCTGGCCGTCGCCGACGAGGAGTCCGGCCACCACGAACGGGCCGCCGAACGGTACGCGGACGCCTTCGACGACCTGTGCCGGGAGCGGCGTGACGAGGGTGAGGCGTGGACGGCCGCGGTGGCCGCGCTCGGCCGGGAGACCCTGCAGGCACTGCTCCGGGTGCGGCGTACGGCGGACGCCCGCGCGGTCTGGGACCGGCTGCTGCCCGCCGTCCGCGAGCGCGGCCGGTTCCGGCTGCTGGAGGCCGAACTGCTGCTCGCCGAGGGACGGCCCAGCGAGGCGCGGGCCGTCTTCGACGCCGGGTTCGAAGTCGCCGACCTGCGGGAGGGCGAGGAGGTGCTGGGCCGCCTGTGGGCCCGGCTCACCGAGGAGCCGCTGCCCGACCGGTACGACTTCCGGATGCGGCCCGACGCCCTCTGACCGGCTCAGCCCCGCTGGTCGACGTACTCGAACACCGACCCGTCCGGATGCATCGCGAGCAGGTTCCGGCCCACCGGGGTCGGCACCGGCCCCGCGATGATCCGGGCGCCGAGGTCGGTCAGCAGCCGGTGCGCCTCGTCCACGTCCTCGACGGCGATGGTCGCGGCCACTTTGCGCAGGATCTCCAGCTCCGCCTCCGGGCCGCTCATCAGCAGGAAGGAGCCGATCGCGGCGACTTGGACCCCGCCGCGCTCAAAACGCAGGGCTCTGCCGCCGGCCAGCCGCTCGTAGAAGGGGACCGCGGTCTCGAGGTCGTCGACGCAGATGCGCAGCGAGGCGCCCAGAATCTCCATGCCGCCGAGCCTAGTTGGGGCGGTCCGGGGCGTGCAGGGCGCCCGCGTTACCCGCCGTGACCTCCGGGTACCCGCAGGGTATGGACCGTTTGGATCACCTGGAACACCTGGACAAGCAGCTGGTCGAAGAGCTGGCACAGGTGGCACGCGAGACGGTACGCGACGAACTGCGCGAGCAGTCCCGCAAGCAGCGCCGCACCGCCGTGCTCTACGCCGCCTCCGGTGCCGCCGCCCTGTACGCGGGCGCCGCGCTGGCCCTCGCGGTGGGCCTGGCGCTGGCCACCGGCCTGCCCGGCTGGGGCGCCGCCCTGATCACGGCGGCGATCATGGGTGTGGTGGCCTACGCCCTGCGCGGCGCCGCCCACCCCAGGCACGGCCACCCCTCGCCGCCGGCTCACGTCATCGGCGGCAGCGCACCGGCCGCCCCGCCGAGCGGCCTCGGGATGCCGTACCCCCCGATGCCGGCGGAGCCTCCGGACACCCCGGACCACAGGGCCTGAGGCCCGGGGCTTCCGGCGACAGCGCGCCGACGTCACCCGAGCCGCGGCAGCACCTTCGTCCGGTAGAAGTCGAAGAACCCCTTCTGATCGGGCCCGATCTGGTTCACGTACACCCGGTCGAATCCGGCGTCGGCGAACGCGGTCAGCGTGGCCACGTGCTGGTCGGCGTCGTCCCCGCACACGACCTTCTCCCGCACCATGTCCTCGGTGACCAGCTCCCGCAGCTGCTCGAAGTGCCGCGGCGAGGGCAGCACCTGCCCCATCTCGCCGGGCAGCAGCTCGTTGTACCAGAGCCGGCGCACCGTACGGACGCACTCCTCGCGATCGGTGCCGTAACAGACCTTCGTGCCGCCGCTCACCGGCTTCGCCCCGCCGCCGCCCTTGCGGAACTGCGTGACCATCTCCTCCTCGGGCATCATCGTGATGTACCCGTCGCCCACCCTGGCGGCCAGCGACGTCGCCTTCGGCCCGAAGCCGGAGATGTCGATCGGGACGGGCTCCTCGGGGACGGTGTAGAGGCGGGCGTTCTCCACGGTGTAGTGCGTGCCCTGGTGGTTGACCTCCTCGCCGGTGAACAGCCGGCGCATCACCTGGATGGCCTCCTCCAGCATCTCCAGGCGCACATGCAGGGGCGGCCAGCGGTCGCCGAGGATGTGCTCGTTGAGCGCCTCTCCCGTGCCGAGGCCCAGCCGGAAACGGCCCTCGGTCAGCACCGCGCTGGTCGCCGCGGCCTGCGCCGTCACCGCCGGATGCATCCGCACGGTCGGACAGGTCACCGCCGTCTCGATCGGCAGCGACACCGCCTCCGACAGGGCGCCGATCACCGACCACACGAACGCGCTCTGTCCCTGCGCGTCGTTCCACGGGTGGAAGTGGTCGGAGATCCACAGCGCGCGGAAGCCGGCCTGCTCGGCCATCCGGGCCTGCTCGACGAGGCCGGCGGGGCTGTGCTCCTCGCTCGCCAGGAAATAGCCGTACTCGGGCATGGGGAACCTCCGCGCGGGCGACGCTGGTGGGGTGCGGTCCCGGGCCGGGTAACCGGGGCCGGGCACGCGAAACGCCGGGGGCGCGGCGCGGCGTTCGGGTGCTCCGACCGGCGTACGGGTGACCCGCCCGGCGTTTGGGTGCCCCGGCCCCGGTTACGCGGAAAACCTCGGACGAGCCACACCGCCGGAGGCGCACCGTGAGCCGACCCCATGTCGTGATCGTCGGCGCCGGGTTCGCGGGGTACCGGGCTGCCCGCACACTGGCCCGGCTGACCCGGGACCGGGCCGACGTCACCCTGCTGAACCCGACCGACTACTTCCTGTACCTGCCGCTGCTGCCCCAGGTCGCCGCCGGCATCCTGGAGGCCCGCAGGGTCACCGTGTCGCTGCCGGGCACCCTGCACGGGGTGCGGATGGTGCTCGGCGAGGCGGACCACGTCGACCTCGACGGCCGTACGGTCCACTACTCCGACCCCGAGGGCGGCATCGGCACCCTCGCCTACGACCGGCTGGTGCTGTGTGTCGGCAGCGTCAACAAGCTGCTGCCCGTCCCCGGGGTCGCCGAGCACGCGCACGGCTTCCGCGGGCTGCCCGAGGCGCTGTACCTGCGCGACCACGTGACCCGGCAGGTGGAGCTGGCCGCCGGCGAGGACGATCCGAAGGCCTGCGCGGCCCGCTGCACCTTCGTCGTGGTCGGTGCCGGCTACACCGGCACCGAGGTGGCCGCGCAGATGCAGATGCTCACCGACCGGCTGGCCCGCCGGCATCCGCTGTGCGCCGGGCTCCGGCCGCGCTGGATCCTGCTGGACGTGGCACCGCGCGTGCTGCCGGAGATGGACGAGCGGCTGTCCCGCACGGCCGACCGGGTGCTGCGGGCGCGGGGTGTCGACGTGCGGATGGGGACGTCGGTGAAGGAGGCCACCCATGACGGGGTGCTGCTCACCGACGGCGAGTTCGTCGCGTCCCGGACGCTGGTGTGGTGTGTCGGGGTACGGCCCGACCCGCTGGTGGAGGCGGTCGGGCAGCCGCTGGAGCGGGGCCGGCTGATCGTCGACCCGTATCTGCAGGTGCCGGGCCGGCCGGAGGTGTTCAGCTGCGGGGACGCGGCCGCCGTACCGGACCTGGAGAAGCCGGGGTCCTTCACGCCGATGACGGCCCAGCACGCGTGGCGGCAGGGCCGGGTGGCCGGGGAGAACGTGGCCGCCTCGCTCGGCCTCGGCCGGCGCCGGCGGCCCTACCGCCACCGCGACCTGGGTTTCGCCGTCGACCTCGGCGGGATCCAGGCCGCCGCCAACCCGTTCGGCATCCCGCTGTCCGGCCCGGCGGCCGGTGCCGTCACCCGCGGCTACCACCTGGCGGCGCTGCCCGGCAACCGCGTCCGGGTCGCCGCCGACTGGCTGCTGGACGCCGTACTGCCACGTCAGGGCGTCCAGTTGGGCCTCGTACGCTCCTGGTCGGTACCCCTGGACACGGCCTCTCCGGAACTGGCCCGCGTACCGGGCGGGCACGAGCGGGCGGGTGAGCCGAAACGGCCGGATGGACCCGAGCGGGCCGGGGCGGCGGAAGCGGCGGCCGGAGCGGGGCAGGCCGAAGCGGCGGAGCAGGACGCCGGGTGCGGGGACCACCCCGCCCCGGGCCCGGTCAAGCGCACCGACGCCCCGGATCACCCGGCCCCCGGCCCCGTCAAGCGCACCGACCCCCCGGACCCCGCCGCCGAGTGACCCCGCGGGCCGTACCCCTCGACTCACCGCAAGGAGACCCATGAACACCGACGAACTCGCCGAACTGGGACAGCAGTTGCGCGTGGACAGCGTGCGGGCGTCCGCCGCGGCGGGATCCGGGCACCCCACGTCCTCGATGTCCGCCGCCGATCTGATGGCCGTGCTGCTCGCCAACCATCTTCGCTACGACTTCGAACGCCCCGAACACCCCGCCAACGACCGCTTCGTGCTGTCCAAGGGCCACGCCTCGCCCCTGCTGTACGCCGCGTACAAGGCGGCGGGTGCCATCGAGGACGGCGAGCTGCTCACCTTCCGCAAGCTCGGCAGCCGGCTCGAAGGTCATCCCACGCCCCGGCGGCTGCCCTGGGTGGAGACGGCCACCGGATCCCTCGGGCAGGGCCTGCCGGTCGGGGTCGGCATCGCCCTGGCCGGCAAGCGGCTGGAGCGCACCGGTTACCGGGTGTGGGTGCTGTGCGGCGACAGCGAGCTGGCGGAGGGCTCGGTGTGGGAGGCCGCCGAACACGCCGGGCACGAGCATCTGGACAACCTGATCGCGATCGTGGACGTCAACCGGCTCGGCCAGCGCGGCCCCACCCGGCACGGCCACGACCTGGACGCCTACGCCCGCCGCTTCCAGGCCTTCGACTGGCACACCGTCGAGATCGACGGCCACGACGTCGACAAGATCGACCGGGCCTACGGCGAGGCGCTGTCCACGACCGGGCAGCCCGTGGTGATCCTCGCCCGCACCCTCAAGGGCAAGGGCGTCGCCTCCGTCGAGGACCTGGAGGGCCACCACGGCAAGCCGGTGCCGGACGCCGAGGAGGCCGTCGCCGAGCTCGGCGGGCCGCGCCGGCTGCACGTGCGGGTCCACGAACCGCCGGCCGCCGCCGCGCTGCGCGACCTGACGACCGAGGTGCTGCAGCTGCCGCGCTACGACGAGGGCGACCAGGTCGCGACCCGGGACGCCTTCGGCGCGGCCCTCGCCGCACTCGGCAGCGCGCGCGGCGATGTCGTCGCCCTGGACGGCGAGGTCGGCGACTCCACCCGCACGGAGGAGTTCGCCAAGGCCCATCCCGACCGGTTCTTCGAGTGCTACATCGCCGAGCAGCAGATGGTCGCAGCGGCCGTCGGCATGGCCGCGCGGGGCTGGCTGCCCTACGCCTCGACGTTCGCCGCGTTCCTCACCCGCGCCTACGACTTCGTGCGGATGGCGTCCGTCAGCGGCTCGGGCATCAACCTGGTCGGCTCGCACGCCGGTGTCGCGATCGGCCAGGACGGGCCCTCGCAGATGGGCCTGGAGGACCTGGCGATGTTCCGCGCCGTGTACGGCTCGACCGTGCTGTATCCCTGCGACGCCAACCAGACCGCCCGGCTGGTCGCGGCCATGGCCGGTCTCGACGGGATCCGCTATCTGCGCACCTCACGCGGCAAGACGCCGGTGATCTACGGCCCCGACGAGGAGTTCCCGGTGGGCGGCAGCAAGACGCTCGTCGCCGGCGAGGAGGACCGGCTGACGATCGTCGCGGCCGGCGTCACCGTGCCCGAGGCGCTGGCCGCCGCCGACCGGCTCGCCGCGGACGGCATCCGGGTCCGGGTGATCGACCTGTACTCCGTCAAGCCCGTCGACACGGCCACCCTGCACCGGGCCGCCGAGGAGACCGGCTGTCTGCTCACCGTGGAGGACCACCACGCCGAGGGCGGCCTCGGCGACGCCGTCGCGGAGGCCTTCGGCGACGGCCGGCCCGTGCCCCGGCTGGTCCGGCTCGCGGTGCGCACCATGCCGGGCTCGGCCGCCCCCGACGAGCAGCTGAACGCGGCCGGCATCGACGCCGTGGGCATCGCGGCGGCGGCCAAGCTGCTGGTGGAGGAGGCGGTCGTGCGATGAAGGACGCGGACGCCCGGACCGTACGGGCGGGCCGTCACACGGTGGAGATCCAGCGGCCCGGGAAGGTGCTCTTCCCGGGCGGCGCCGGCGCCGAGGAGTACACCAAGGGCGATCTCGCCGACTACTACCGGTCGATCGCGCCGTACATGCTGCCGCACCTGCGGGGCCGTCCGCTGATGCTGGAGCGGTATCCGGACGGCCTCGACGGGCAGCGCTTCATGCAGAAGAACATCCCGAAGCACTATCCGGACTGGATCACCCGCGCCGAGGTCCCCAAGGAGGGCGGCACGGTCACGCATGCCGTCTGCGACGACACCGCCACCCTCCTCTACCTCGCCGACCAGGCCTGCCTCACCCTGCACCGCTGGCTCTCCCGCACCGACCGGGCCGGCGGCCCGGACCACCCCGACCAGCTCGTCTTCGACCTCGACCCTCCCGGCGACGACTTCACCCCGGTGCGGGAGACGGCCGGCCTGCTGCGGGAGCTGCTGGACGAGCTTCAGCTGCCCGCCGCCCCCATGACCACCGGCTCGCGCGGACTGCATCTCGTCGTCCGTCTCGACGGCCGCCAGGACTTCGACGAGGTCCGCGAATTCGCCCGTGACGTGGCCGAGTTGCTGGCCGACCGGCATCCGGACCGGCTCACCACAGCCGCCCGCAAGGAGGACCGCGGCGACCGTCTCTACCTCGATGTGCAGCGCAACGCCTACGCGCAGACCGCCGTCGCCCCCTACACCGTCCGCGCCCGCCCCGGCGCCCCCGTCGCCGTACCCCTCGCCTGGGAGCAGCTGGACGACCCCGGGCTCGACGCCCGCCGCTGGACCATCGCCGACGCCGTCGACCAGGCCGGCACCGACCCCTGGTCGGAGCTGCCGGGCCGGGGCCGCGCCCTGGGCCCGGCCCGGCGGCGTCTCGCGGAGATTCGCTCCTGAAGGTTTGGTCGTGGGATGAGCGGCCACCCGCAGGAAGAGGTGACCATGTCGAACACAAACAACACATCCCATTCACAAAGTTCGCACAAACCTCATGACTCACAGGAGTCGCACGACCAAGACAAGCGGACCAACGCGGAGGAGCGGCGGCCGACACCCATGGACGTGCTGCGTCAGGCGCGTGCCCAGCTCGCCGAGCTGACCGGGCTCGCTCCCGAATCGGTGACCTCCTTCGAGCAGACCGAGGACGGATGGGCGCTCGAGATGGAGGTTCTCGAACTCGCTCGGGTCCCGGACACCATGAGCCTGATGGCGAGCTACCAGGTCGATCTCGACCAGGAGGGCCGGCTCACCGGCTACCGGCGCGTTCACCGCTACGAACGCGGGCGGTCCGACGCGCGCCGGCCCGGCGGCCGGTAGGTCGCCTCACCCGCCGCGCCCGCGGAGCGCAACCGTGACACGGACCAATCACGAGGAGGAACGGCCGGTATGACCGTTGTCCCGGCACAGCAGACCGGAGGCGGAGGCGGCACCAGCGGCCTCTACGACGTACTCGAACTCGTCCTGGACAGGGGGCTCGTCATCGACGCGTTCGTGCGGGTCTCCCTGGTCGGCATCGAGATTCTGAAGATCGACGTGCGGGTCGTCGTGGCCAGCGTCGACACATACCTGCGCTTCGCCGAGGCGTGCAACCGTCTCGACCTGGAGGCAGGACCCCACAAGGCCCCGGGGCTGCCCGACCTCGTCGGCGAGATCACCGAGTCCGGCGCGCGCGGCAAGTCCAAGGGCGCCCTGTCCGGCGCCGCGGAGACCATCTCCGAAGCCTTCAAGCAGGCCCGTGAGGAGGGCGAGGAGCGGACTCGTCCCCGTAAGGCCACGGCCCGTCGGAGGGAGGAGCAGGAGTGAGCACCTACGTCTACGGGATCACCGCCCGGACGCACCCGGCCCTGCCCGAGGGCATGACCGGTGTGGGGGAGCCACCCCGCCCGGTGCGGGTCATCACGGCCGGCGAGCTGGCCGCCGTGGTCAGCGACGCTCCCGAGGATCTGCGGGCCAAGCGCCGGGACCTGCTCGCACACCAGAACGTCCTCGCCGAGGTCGGCGCGGCCGGCTGTGTGCTCCCCATGCGGTTCGGAAACGTGGCCTCCGACGACGATGCCGTCGCCCATGTGCTCGACGAGCGCGCCGATCACTATCTGGAGCGTCTCAAGGCCCTCGACGGCAAGGTCGAGTACAACGTCAAGGCCAACCATGTCGAAGAGGCCGTGCTGCATCTCGTCATGGCCGAGAACCCGGATCTGCGCAGCCTCGCCGAGGCGAACCGGCGCGCGGGCGGCGGCAGCTACGACGACAAACTGCGCCTCGGCGAGCTGGTCGCCAGCGCCGTCAAGGCCAAGGAGGCCGAGGACGCCGCCTCGGTGCAGGCCGTGCTGGAGCCGGTCGCCGCCGCGGCCAGCGCCGGCCCGCAGTCCACGGGCTGGCTGCTCAACGTGTCGTTCCTGGTCGCCCGGGACGCTGCCACCGACTTCCTGGCGGCCGCCGACCGGGTCCGCGCCGAGCGCCCCCACCTCGAACTGCGCGTCAACGGCCCGCTGCCCCCGTACAGCTTCGTCGAGCCCGGTCCCGCCCAGCCGGCGGCCGAGCCGGCCGGCACGGACAGCGAGGCGCACTGACCGGACGGCCCGGACGGAAGGAGGAGCCCATGGGACTGATCGGCGAGGTGCTGCTGCTGCCGTTCGCACCGGTGCGTGGTGCCGGGTGGGCGATCGGCCAGGTGCTCCGCGAGGCGGAACGGATCTACTACGACCCCGCCACCGTCCGGGCCGAACTGGCGCGACTGGAAGAGCGGCTGGAGGCGGGCGAGATCACCGAGGAGGAGTTCGACCGGTGTGAGGACGAGCTGCTCGACCGGCTGGAGACAGCAATGCGATCCGGCCGTACCACAGGCGAGGGGACGGGATGATGAACCGAACGGCACTGGGCCTCGCCATAGGGGCCGGATACCTCTTGGGGCGCACGAAGAAGCTGAAGATGGCGGTCGCGGTCGGCTCCCTGGTCGCGGGAAAGAAGCTGAACCTCGGCCCCGGCGCGCTCGCCGCCATGGCGCGGCAGCAGCTGCGTGACAACCCGCAGTTCAAGGAGATAGGCGACCAGCTGCGCGAGGACCTGCGGGGCGTCGGCAAGGCCGCTTCCGGGGCCATGGTCGAGCGGCAGATGGGCGCGCTCGCCGACCGTCTGCACGACCGTACCGCGCATGTCCGCGACGAGCTGTCCGGGGCGCTGCCCGCAGGGGGCTCGGACGAGGAGCCCGAGGACGACGACCGGGACCGCGAGGCCCGGCATGGCGGCGACCAGGAGCGGGAGGACGACGACCGCCAGGCCCGCCGGCGGCAGTCCTCCGGCAAGAAGGCGGCTGGGAAGGCCTCGACGAAGGCCTCCGCCGGGCGGAAAGCCATGGCGAAGAAGACGGCACCCGCGAAGAAGGCGGTGGCCAGGAAGACGGGCACGGCCGGGAAGAAGGCGGCCGAGGCCCGTGGCGCCGGAACGTCGAAGGGCGGCGATGACCGATGACCGACACACTCGGATCCGCGGCGTCCACGGCCGGGCGGGCCACGAAGGCCGCGCAGGACAACCCGCTCACGGACCTCGTCCACAGCGAGGCCGCCGACCGGCTGAAGGCAGAGGCACAGGAATACCTGGCCGCCCAGGCCGAACGGATGCTCAGCGGCCTCGGACACAAGCTCGGCGAGACCACCGTCAAGCTCAACGACATAGCGGAGGGCAACAGCCCCGGGTTCGCCAAGCTGGCGCTCGATGCGGGCCGCAAGATCGCCGAGGGCAAGGGGCCGCTGCGCTCCGCCCTGGAGCTGGGCGCCTCACGCGTCAAGGACAACGTCACGCAAGCGGTCAAGAACCTCGGGGGCGGCAAGGGCAGGAAGAAGAGCAGGGGCGGCAACAAGCCGACGGTCATCATGGAGTCGGTCGACGTCGGCGTGCCGCTGCGCACCGCCTACGACCAGTGGACGCAGTACCAGGACTTCTCCACCTTCGCCAAGGGCGTCAAGAGCGCGAGCCGTGCCGACGACACCCACAGCGACTGGCAGGCGAAGATCTTCTGGTCCAGCCGCAGCTGGAAGGCACACACCACCGAGCAGCTGCCCGACCAGCGCATCCAGTGGACATCGGAGGGCGCCAAGGGCACCACGAAGGGGGTCGTGACCTTCCACCCCCTGGGCGAGAACCTCACCCGGATCCTGCTGGTCATCGAGTACTACCCGAGCGGCCTGTTCGAGAAGACCGGCAATCTGTGGCGCGCACAGGGCCGGCGGGTCAGGCTGGACCTGAAGAACTACGTCCGGTTCATCACCCTGAAGGGAGAGGCCGAGGACGGCTGGCGCGGCGAGATCCGCGACGGCGAGGTGGCCCGCAGTCACGAGGACGCGGTGGCGGAGGAGGAGTCCGAAGAGCCCCGCGGCGAGGACGAGGGGGAGCCGGAGGAGTACGAGGCCGAGGAGGAGGAAGAAGGCGAGGGGGAGGAGCCTGAGGAGGAGGAAGAAGGCGAGGAGGAACCTGAGGAGGACGAGGAAGAGGAAGAAGGGTCTTACGAGGACGAAGCCGAGAGTGACGAGGAGTACGAGGAAGAGGAGCCCGACTACGCCGAGCGCGGGAGCCGTCGATGACGACGCCCAGCCGGTTCCCCGAGCCCTACGGTTCGGGCAGTGGGGCCAACCTCGCCGACATCCTGGAGCGCGTCCTCGACAAGGGTGTGGTGATCGCGGGTGACATCCGGATCAATCTGCTCGACATCGAACTGCTGACCGTCAAGCTGCGGCTCATCGTCGCCTCGGTCGACAAGGCCAAGGAGATGGGCATCGACTGGTGGGAGAGCGACCCGGCGCTCTCCTCCCGGGCCCGCCGCGACGCGCTGACCCGGGAGAACGCCGAGCTGAGAGAGCGGCTGGCCCGGCTGGAGGAGCTGGAGCCGGGCCGCGTGCCGAAGGAGGCACCGTGACAGGACTGCGCTACGTCTACGCCGTCTGCCGCCCCTTCGGGACCCCCCTGCAATCGCAACTCACCGGCGTCGGCGGTGCCCCGCCGGCGCTGTTGCGCCACCACGACCTGGTCGCGGTCGTCAGCCAGGTCCCGGCGGCGGACTTCGGTGAGGAGGCCCTGAAGGCGCACCTGGAGGACCTGGACTGGCTGGCCGCCACCGCCCGAGCGCACCAGGGCGTGATCGACGCGCTCACCACGGTCACCACCCCGCTGCCGCTGAGGCTCGCGACCGTCTTCCGGGACGACTGCGGGGTGCGGATGATGATCGAGGCCCGTGAGGAGGACTTCCGGCGCATCCTGGAGCGGCTGGAGGGCCGGGTGGAATGGGGAGTGAAGGTGTACCTGGAGGCCGAGCCCGCCGAGCCCACCGAGCCTGTCCCCGCCGCGCAGCCCGCGAGCGGCCGGGACTACCTGCGCCGGCGGCGTGAGAGCACCCACGCGACCGAGGAGCGGTGGCAGCGGGCCGAGGCGTTCGCCCGGTCGCTGCACGAGCGTCTTTCCGGGCTCGCCGAGGATTCCCGGCTGCACGCCCCGCAGAATTCCGCACTTTCCGCCGAACCCGGCCGGAATGTTCTCAACGCCGCTTATCTCGTGCCGCGTGCGCATTCCGAGGAATTCGTGGAACTGGTGGACCGTACGAAAGACGAGACTTCCGGAATCCGGGTGGAACTCACCGGACCCTGGGCCGCCTATTCGTTCACGGGGGAGGCGACGCCGTGACCGTCGTGGAACGGCGCGAGGTCGCCCTCGTCGACCTGCTCGACCGGCTGCTGGCCGGCGGAGTCGTCGTCACCGGGGACATCACCCTGCGGATCGCGGACGTCGACCTGGTCCGCATCGATCTGAACGCGCTGATCAGCTCCGTGAACGAGTCGGTTCCCTCGCCCTTCGAGGAGATCCTGTGACCCCGCGCAACCGGCTCGACCTGGAGCCCGACACGGTCGAGCGCGACCTGGTGAAACTGGTGCTCACGGTGGTGGAACTGCTCCGGCAGCTGATGGAACGGCAGGCCGTGCGCCGCTTCGACACCGGCGAGCTGACCGAGGAGCAGGAGGAGCGCATCGGGCTCACCCTGATGCTCCTGGAGGAGCGCATGGCCGAGCTGCGCGAGCGCTACGGACTGCGGCCCGAGGACCTCAATCTGGACCTCGGGCCGCTCGGACCGCTGCTTCCCCGGGACTAGCTCACCACCGGTACCAGCGGCCCCTGCCGCCGGCGGCAGTCGTGCCGCGGACCAGGAAACCCAGCAGCCAGACGACCAGAACCACCAGGGCGATCCACCAGAGAACCTTCACCGCGAATCCGACGCCGAAAAGAAGCAGTGCCAGAAGCAGTACCAGCAGGATGGGAACCATAAGTAAAACCTCCTGCAATCCGGGTTTCCCGAATTCGGCGGATCAGGCTTCTTTACGGCACAGAATTTCCCCGTGCAGGACCGCGAACCAGCCGTCCTCCCGCCGGCCCCATTCCCGCCACGTCGCGGACACGGCCCGCAGGTGTTCCTCCGTCGCGTGCCCGCCCTGCGTGGCCCGCTCGGCGTAGGAGGAGGCCAGGGTGCGGTCCGCCCACAGGCCGCTCCACCAGGCCCGCTCCTCGGGCGTGGTGAAGGTCCAGGTGCTGGAGGTGGCGGTGATGTCGGTGAGCCCGGCGGCCAGTGCCCACGCCTTCAGCCGGCGCCCGGCGTCGGGCTCGCCGCCGTTGGCCCGGGCCACCCGCTCGTACAGGTCCAGCCACTCCTCCAGGCCCGGCATCTGCGGGTGCCAGGTCATCGCCGCGTAGTCCGCGTCGCGTACGGCGATGAACCCGCCCGGCTTCGTCACCCGGCGCATCTCGCGCAGCGCCTGCACCGGGTCGCCGACGTGTTGCAGCACCTGGTGGGCGTGGACCACGCAGAAGGTGTCGTCCGGGTAGTCCAGGGCGTGCACGTCGGCGACCGCGAAGTCCACGTTGGCCAGGCCGCGACCGGCGGCGGTGGCCCGGGCCTGCTCCAGGATGCCCGGCGCGTGGTCGACGCCGGTGACGTGGCCGTCCGGCACCCGTTCCGCCAGGTCGGCCGTGATGGTGCCCGGCCCGCAGCCGATGTCCAGGATCCTCATGTGGGGCTTCAGGGAGCCGAGCAGATAGGCCGCGGAGTTCGCCGCGGTCCGCCAGGTGTGCGACCGCAGCACCGACTCGTGGTGCCCGTGCGTGTAGACGGCGGTCTCCTGCGCTTTCGGCATGGCTGTTCCCCTTCACCTTCGTCGCCCGTGGTACGCATCACGGTACGCGCGCATGCCGAATGATGAGACTGTCGTTTCATGATGTGGACAGTCGGGCATCCTGACCGGACGTCAAGAAGTGGCGCTCGACGGCCGGTAGACCGTCAGGGCCTCCGGCAGCTTCTCCAGGGTCACCTCGCCGGACACGGCCGTCACCTCGCCGTCGTACGCCATCGGGGTGCCCGGCGTGACGCCGGTCAGCCGGAGCCGGTTCACCTGTACCGCCGAGTGGGCGGGGGACCGCGTCAGCGGGCCCGCCGCGGCCGCGGCCAGCAGTCGCAGCGCGGGCCGCCGGCCGCCGTGCACCACCCGCACGTCCAGCAGCCCGTCCGCGAGATCGGTACGGCGGCCGGGCGCGAGGCCCATGCGGTGGTAGACGCCGTTGCCGACGAACAGCAGCCACAGCGGCCGCCGCTCACCGCCCAGCTCCACCTCCAGCGGATGCCGGTCCGCGCGCAGCACCCGCAGCGCGCCCAGCAGCCCGGCCGGCCACCCGCCGATCCGGTGCGACCAGCGGTCCCGCACGCGCACCAGCTCCGGGTAGACGCCCAGGCTCAGCGTGTTCAGGAACAGGCCCTCGCTCTCGCCGGCGACATAGCGGACCGCGTCCACCCGCACCGCCTCCCCGTGCCGGACCGCACGGGCCAGATCGCGCTCGTCCTCCACGCCCAGGTCGAGGGCGAAGTGGTTCAGGGTGCCGCCCGGCAGCACCGCGAGCGGCAGCCCGTGCCCGAGCGCGACCCGCGCGGCCGCGTTCACCGTGCCGTCGCCACCGCACACACCGAGCGCCCGGGCGCGGGCCGCCGCCTTCGCCAGTTCGTCGCCGATCTCCTCCGGGGCGCACTCGACGATCTCGGCCTGCGGCAGCGCGCCCTGCAGCGCACGGATCCGGTCGGCCGTCCCCGAGGCCCGGTTGGTGACCACCACCAGACCCTCGCCCTCCGGCAGCGCCGGCGCCGCCGCGCGCGGCCGGGACCGCCGCCGCACCTGGGCGCGAGTCGGGATCAGCCGGCGCAGCAGGAAGGCCGCGCCCGCGCCGAGCGCCGCCCCGGCCAGCACGTCGCTCGGGAAGTGCACGCCGGTGTACACCCGGGAGGCCGCCACCGAGAACGCCACCGGCGCCAGTGCCGCGCCCCACGCCGGGGACTCCAGCGCGACCCCGGTCGCGAACGCCGCCGCCGACGCGGAGTGCCCGGACGGGAACGACGTGGTGATCGGCTGCCGCTTGAGCTGGCGCACCAGCGGCACCGGGTCCAGCACCGGCCGGGCCCGGCGCACCGAGCGCTTGCCGATCGTGTTGATGGTCAGCGAGGCCAGGCTCAGCGAGGCCAGGCCCCGGGCGGCCGCCCGGCGGGCCCTCGGGGTGCGGCTCGCGGCCATCGCGGCGGCCGTCGCGAACCACAGCACCCCGTGGTTCGCGCTGTGGCTGAGGCGGGGCAGCACCCGTTCGGCGCCGGGCCAGTGCCAGGTGGCGGCCGCCTCGAACAGCCGGCCGTCCAGATCCAGCAGCCGGCACAGCGGGCCCCGGCCGGCCGAGCGCGCGGTCAGGGCAAGGTCGGTCAGGTCCAGGTCTGGGCTCATGGGGTCCGGTTACCCTGAAGTGCCCGTTTCTTGTGCCCGTCTGCGCCGGGCCGCCACCGGCGCGTGAGGAGATTCCCCCGGATGCGCCTGCTTCTCGTCCGCCACGGCGAGACCCCGTCCAACGTGCACCACCTGCTGGACACGAAGGTCCCGGGCCCCGCGCTCACCCCGCTGGGCGAGGCGCAGGCCGCCGCACTGCCCGAGGCGCTCGCCGGCGAGGACATCGAGGCCCTCTACGCCTCCACCCTGCTGCGCACCCGGCTCACCGCCGCCCCGCTGGCCGCCGCCCGGGGCCTCGAAGTGATCGTCCGCGACGGCATCCGCGAGGTGTCCGCCGGCGACCTGGAGATGCTGCCCGGCGAGTCCGCCGAGGGCCGGGAGTACATGCGCACGATCTTCGGCTGGGCGGCAGGCGACACCGCGCCGCGCATCCCCGGCGGGGAGAGTGGCGAGGAGGCCCTGGCCCGGTACGACGCCGTGGTGGCCGAGGCCGCCGCGAGCGGTGCCGGCACGGTCGCCATGGTCAGCCACGGCGCCGCGATCCGCCTGTGGACCTCCACCCGCGCCGACAACGTCGACGTCGCCTTCGCCGCCGCCCGTCCCCTGGGCAACACCGGTGTGGTCGTCCTGGAGGGCTCCCCGTCCGACGGCTGGAAGGCCCTGTCCTGGGAGGGCGCCACGGTGGAGCCGGCGGGAGAGGCGGGTCCGGCGGGGGAGCCGGTGGATACGGCCGGGTAGGGAGCGGTGGGGGAGCCGTTCGGAGAGGGTGGATGCGGGCGGCGCCGTGCGCTCGGGAGCGGCGCACGTGGCGGAGTCCCGCGATAAGGGTTTGCCGTCGTCGTGGGCCGCCCCGCAGAATGCCTGCCCATGGGACATCTGGAAGCCGCGCACCTCGAGTACCACCTCCCCGACGGGAGGACCCTGCTCGGGGACGTGTCCTTCCGGGTCGGGGAAGGCGCCGTCGTCGCCCTGGTCGGCCCGAACGGCGCCGGCAAGACGACCCTGCTCCGGCTGATCTCCGGCGAGCTGAAGCCGCACGGCGGCACCGTCACCGTCAGCGGCGGCCTCGGTGTGATGCGCCAGTTCGTGGGCTCCGTACGGGACGAGACGACCGTACGCGACCTGCTCGTCTCCGTCGCCGTCCCCCGCATCCGCGAGGCGGCCAGGGCGGTCGACGAGGCCGAGCACGCCATCATGACCGTCGACGACGAGGCCGCCCAGCTGGCATACGCGCAGGCCCTCGCCGACTGGGCCGAGGCACGCGGCTACGAGGCCGAGACCCTGTGGGACATGTGCACCACCGCGGCCCTCGGCATGCCCTACGAGCGCGCCCAGTGGCGCCAGGTGCGCACCCTCTCCGGCGGCGAGCAGAAACGCCTCGTGCTGGAGGCGCTGCTGCGCGGCACCGACGAGGTGCTGCTGCTGGACGAGCCGGACAACTACCTCGACGTGCCCGGCAAACGGTGGCTGGAGGAACAGCTGCGGGAGACCCGCAAGACGGTCCTGTTCGTCTCCCACGACCGTGAACTCCTCGCCCGCGCCGCCGAGAAGATCGTCTCCGTGGAGCCGGGCCCGGCCGGAGCCGACGCCTGGGTGCACGGCGGCGGCTTCGCCACCTACCACGAGGCCCGCCGGGAACGCTTCGCCCGCTTCGAGGAGTTGCGCCGCCGCTGGGACGAGAAGCACGCCCAGCTGAAGAAGCTGGTGCTGAGTCTCCGTCAGGCCGCCGCGGTCAGCCACGACATGGCCTCGCGGTACGCGGCCGCCCAGACCCGTCTGCGCAAGTTCGAGGAGGCCGGACCGCCGCCGGAGCCGCCGCGCGAGCAGGACATCACGATGCGCCTGAAGGGCGGCCGTACCGGCGTGAGGGCCGTCACCTGCAAGGGACTCGAACTGTCCGGCCTCATGCGGCCGTTCGACCTGGAGGTCTTCTACGGCGAACGGGTCGCCGTCCTCGGTTCCAACGGCTCCGGCAAGTCGCACTTCCTGCGCCTGCTGGCCGGCGAGGACGTCGCGCACACGGGGGAGTGGAAGCTCGGCGCGCGCGTCGTTCCCGGGCACTTCGCGCAGACCCACGCGCACCCCGAACTCCAGGGCCGTACGCTGCTCGACATCCTGTGGAAGGAGCACTCCCAGGACCGCGGCGCCGCCATGTCCCGGCTGCGCCGCTACGAGCTGACCCAGCAGGCCGAGCAGCCCTTCGACCGGCTCTCCGGCGGCCAGCAGGCCCGCTTCCAGATCCTGCTGCTGGAGCTGGCGGGCGCGACCGCGCTGCTGCTGGACGAACCGACCGACAACCTCGACCTGGAGTCGGCCGAGGCCCTGCAGGAGGGCCTGGAGGCCTTCGAGGGCACGGTCCTCGCGGTCACCCACGACCGCTGGTTCGCCCGTTCCTTCGACCGCTACCTGGTCTTCGGCGCCGACGGCCGCGTCCGCGAGACCCCGGAACCGGTCTGGGACGAACGCCGCGTGGAGCGCGTCCGCTAGGGAGCGCCGGACCAGGGCGCATCCGGCCCGGATACGGCCCCGCGCCCGGGCCGTCCGTCACTTCCAGCGCAGCAGCGCGCCCATGCCGCCCGGTGCGACCTCCTCGCCGGCGTCCTCCAGGATCGGTGTCAGCGACAGCACCGGAGCGTTCGTCACCACGGCCGCCCGTACCAGCGCGTCGTCGGCGCGGGCCGGCCACGCCTGGCGTTCGCCGATGTCCTTCAGCTCCGAACGGTGGGCCGCCAGCTGGTCCGGGTCCTCGCCGATCCACACCTCGCGCTGCGTGTCGGGCGCGTCCGGGCGGATCAGCAGCTCGGCCAGCCGGTGCTCGCGCGCCGCCTCGATCAGCTGCGGCATCTCCTCGACGGCCGCGGCCCGCCGCTCCTCGTCGGGCGTCCGCGCCTGACGGAACCGGTCCACCTCCGCCAGGATCCGCTGCCGTACGTGCTGGGCGCGTATCTCCTCCACTTCCTGCGGCAGCAACGCGCTGTCCTTGCCGCGCGACGTCTCCATCACACGGTCCTGCAGTGCCTTCGGCAACTGCTCGTGCACCGACCTGCGCTCGCGGTCGTCCCCGCACAGGATCAGCAGATCGGCGCCGGTCTCCTCCTGGCACGCGGCCAGCGCGTCGGCGACCTCACGCGCATTGTGCTCCCAGGTGTCCTCCACCTTCAGCTGGAAGTGCCGCTCGGACCAGTCGGACGCCTTGGACCGGTGCATCGGCCACTGCCGGCCCGTCACCTGCCCGGCCTCCTCGTGCAGCAGCGCGCTGCGCAGTTCGATGCGGGCTCCGGTCCGGTCGATGTAGGCCACCAGCGACAGCGGGTCCTCACCGGCGAGGTCCAGCAGTGGTGTCACCCGCGGCAGCGCACCCCAGTACGCCTCGCCGTCCTGCGGGCCCCGGGTCAGCGGTACCTCCAGGACCACCTCGCCGTCCCGGGCGAAGACGGCCCGGCCGTAGGGCTCCGGCGCGTGCCGCAGACCCTCCAGGGCGTCGTGCACCGCCCGGCAGGTGGGCTCGTCCGCCCCCAGCCGGGCCAGCTCCCGGGTGATCGCCTCCGCGGTCAGATGACGGCGTTGCTGCTGGTCCTCCGTGTGGATCGAGGTGTCGATGTATGCGGAGGCCCAGGACCCCGGATGTTCGTACAGTGGATTCAGGAACGCGAGCAACATGGATTCCTCCGGAAACTCCTCGGGGGCAGTGCCTGCCGGGCGGGTACCCGGGCCGAGACCCAAGGACACGGACACGACGAGCGGGGCACCACATGAACGGAGTCGACCCCAACCGACTGGACGACCAGCAGCTCATGAAGGAGCTGGAGACGATCCACCGCACGCGCCACGACACCCTCCTGTACGGCTCGAACGACGCGCTGCGGACCCACAACGAGCGCATGGCGCAGCTGGAGGGTGAGTATCTGCGCCGCAACCCGCGCCGTCTGGTCAGCGCGGGCCGCACCCGTGAGGGCGCCCGGGAACGGCGGTGCGGCGAGGCGGCGACTCCGGAGACGACCGGCACCTGAGCGGTCGGGCCGGCACAACAGGGGCAGGCACAACAGGGGCAGGCACAACAGGGGCAGGCACAGGGAAGGGCCGGCCCGCACGGGCCGGCCCTTCGCGGCAAGCGGCAATTCAGCCCGCCTCACCGGCGAACACGTGCAGGAACGCGTCGCAGAACGCCTTGAGATCGTCCGGCTTGCGGCTGGTCACCAGCTGATTCGACCCGTGGTCGCAGATCTTCACCCGCTCGTCCACCCAGGTGCCGCCCGCGTTGCGGATGTCCGTCCGCAGACTCGGCCAGGACGTCAGCACCCGGCCCCGTACGACGTCCGCCTCCACCAGCGTCCAGGGGGCGTGGCAGATGGCGGCGACCGGGCGGCCCTGGTCGAAGAACTCCTTCACGAACGCCACGGCCTTGTCGTCCATGCGCAGGAAGTCCGGGTTGGCCACCCCGCCGGGCAGCACCAGACCACCGAACGACCCGGCCGACGCCTCACCGACCACCTCGTCCACATCGAACGTGTCCGCCTTGTCGAGATGGTCGAACGCCTGGATCTTCCCTGGTTCCGTCGACACCAGCACCGGCTCGTGCCCGGCGTCGGAAGCCGCCTTCCACGGCTCGGTCAGCTCGACCTGCTCCACACCCTGGGGCGCCGCGAGAAACGCGATGCGCATGACTCTTCACTCTCCTTCCCTGCCTCGCCCTGCCCTGCCTTCCAGGTGCGCCGCCAGGCCGCCCGCCGGCAGCGCAGCAGCTCCTCGCCGTACGGCAGCACCACGCACAGCCCGATCGCGAGGCCGATCCCGGTCAGATAACCGGGCGACAGCGGGCGCCGGCGCTTTCGCAGCCGCCAGGCGTCCCTGTCTCCGCCGCCGCCCCGCACCAGCGACCGCACCTGGTCGGCGTGCAGGCACATCAGCGAGGCGAGCGCGCCGAACGGCAGCGACTCCAGGAAGCTGTGGATGTGCTGCTCGACCGGCCTGACCTCCCGGTCGCTGTCCACGGCCGTACGCACGTCCCACAGCGCCGTCGCCTCGTGCACCGCGGCCGCCCCGAGCTGCACGCTCAGCAACAGCGGATTGATCCGGTAGCGCAGGGTCAGCGCGATCGGCAGCCCGACCTCGGCCATCATCAGTGAGTGGATCAACGACTCCTTCGTCCCCGAGGTGTCCTCGATCCGGGTGCGCCGGTGCATCAGCCAGTCGGCGAGCCCCGGCACGAACCAGCCGGGCAGCAGCCCGTACAGCAGGAACCGGGTGGTCGCCACGTCGACGTCGACGCCGGCCCCCCTCGCGATATCGGCCGCCTGGTCCCCGCTCATGCGCCGCCCGCCAGCGCCTCGGCCAGCTGCTGCACGTTCGCGTAGCGCGCCGTGTGGGGCAGCCCGGCCACCGCGTCGACCAGTGCGGTCGGCGCGTTCTGCCGGCGCAGCATCCGGGCCAGGTCACGGGCGGTCGCCGGGAACGAGCCACGGCTCAGGACGCGGGCCAGCTCCGACCGCACCCGCTCCAGCGACGCCGGAGAGCCGAGGCCGCCCACGGGCCCGCTCCAGACCTCCGGGTCGTCGTCCGCGGCCGGTTCCGGGTCGTGCCACTCCTCCACCCGTGTCGGGTGGCCGGACCTCAGCAGTCCCTTCAGCTCATGTTTCATCTCATCGTCCCGGTGGACGTTCAGCCGGTCACTGCCTCGCTGCATGGCAACCTCCACAGGGGCTAGTTCTTGTCCTTGCCGGGCAGGAACTCCTGCATCTTCGCCTTGAAGCCCTGCTTGACCACCGACTTGCGGTCGGTATCCCCCTTCAGAATCGACGCCGCCGTCGCCTCCATCTGCTCCCACGTCGCGTGCGGCGGGATCGGCGGCACGGCGGGGTCGGTGAGGAACTCGATCACGCACGGACCGTCGGCCTCCAGAGCCGCACGCCAGCCCGCCTCCACGTCCTCGGGCTTCTCCACCCGGACGCCGGTCAGGCCCAGCGAGCGGGCGAACGCCGCGTACTGCACGTCCGGGATCGCCTGCGACGGCAGGAACGACGGGGCGCCCTCCATGGCGCGCATCTCCCAGGTCACCTGGTTCAGGTCCTGGTTGTTCCACACGCCCACCACCAGCCGCGGATCCGACCAGCGGTCGCGGTACTTCGCGGCCGTGATCATCTCCGCCAGGCCGTTCATCTGCATCGCGCCATCGCCGACCAGCGCGAACACCGGCCGGTCCGGATGCGCGAACTTCGCGCCGATCGCGTACGGCACACCCGGCCCCATCGTCGCCAGCGTCCCGGACAGCGAAGCGCGCATGCCCGGCCGCATCGTGATGTGCCGCGCGTACCAGTTGGCGACCGAACCGGAGTCGGACGTCAGGATCGCGTTCTCCGGCAGCAGCGGATCCAGCGCGCGGGCCACGTACTCGGGATTGATCGGATCGGCCGACAGACCGGCCCGCCGCTCCATCGTCTCGTGCCAGCGCCGCACGTTCGCGCACACCGTGTCGTACCACTCGCGCCCGCCCCGGTCGCCGTCCAGCAGCGGGATCAGCCGGCGCAGCGTCGCCTTCGCGTCGCCGACGAGGTTCACCTCGTACGGGTAGCGCATTCCGATCATGTGCGGATCGATCTCGATCTGCACGCCGCGCGCCTTGCCGAAGTCCGGCATGAACTGCGTGTACGGGAACGACGACCCGATCGTCAGCAGGGTGTCGCAGTCCCGCATCAGCTCGTACGACGGCCGGCTGCCCAGCAGCCCGATCGGCCCGGTGACGTACGGCAGTTCGTCGCTGAGGACGTCCTTGCCGAGCAGTGCCTTCGCGACCCCGGCGCCGAGCAGTTCGGCGATCTCCTGCACCTCTGCTACGGCACCGGCCGCGCCCTGGCCCACCAGGATCGCCACCTTGTCGCCCGCGTTCAGCACGTCCGCCGCCCGGCGCAGCGCCTCGTCCGTCGGGGTCATGGAGTACTCGCTCATGCCCATGCTGGACGGCACCATCTTGAACTCGTGCGTCGGCGGCGAGTAGTCCAGTTCCTGCACGTCACCCGGGATGATCAGGGCGGTCGGGCAGCGCCTGGCGTAGGCGGTGCGGATCGCCCGGTCCAGCACGTTCGGCAGCTGCTCGGGCACCGTGACGGTCTCCACGAAATCCGAGGCGACGTCCTTGTACAGCGTGTGCAGATCGACTTCCTGCTGGTAGGAGCCGCCCATCGCGCTCCGGTCGGTCTGGCCGACGATCGCCAGCACCGGCACGTGGTCGAGCTTGGCGTCGTACAGACCGTTGAGCAGATGGATGGCGCCCGGTCCCGATGTCGCGGCGCACACTCCGATGCGGCCGCTGAACTTCGCGTATCCGACGGCCTCGAACGCGGACATCTCCTCGTGCCGGGACTGGATGAACCGCGGCCGGTCCTCGGCCCGGCCCCACGCGGCGAGCAGGCCGTTGATGCCGTCGCCCGGATAGCCGAAGACCTGTTCCACATCCCAGGCGCGCAGGCGCTCGAGGATGTGGTCGGAGACCTTGGTGCTCATGGAGGGACCTCCCCGGTGGGGTGCGAAGCGGACGATCCGGTCAGCACATACCGAGTCACCTGCACCGGGGACGGAAAACCTCTCCGGCGCGTGGAGGCGAGAGCGCCGGGGCGGCGGTACGGGTGGTGGAGCGTGTCGGAGCCGCGACCGGCACCGTTTGTCACCCGGCCGGGCGCGCCCGTCCCGCGAATGGGGTCCGGCCGCGCGCGCGGCGGCGCCGTGCGGGCTGTGATGGCAGCGAGGGCACGCCCTGTGCCCCCGTACCCGTGACGCCGTAGGGGCCGCGCCCCCGCACCGCCGTACCGGTGCTCGACGTACTGCCCGCTGTACCGGCGTCCGGCGTACCACTACCGCCGACCGATCCGCCGTGTCTGCCGAGGAGCCCGTCCCATGCGCTGCACCGCCCGTGCCCTGTCCGTCGCCTTCGTCGCCGGGGTCGTGCTCGCCCTGGCCGGGCCCGCCGCCACCGCGGACGTGGGCCCCGGCACTCCGTCCTCGCCCACCGTCACCGCTCCGGCGGTCGTCCCCGATGTGGGTCCCGGCACTCCGTACCAGCCCCCCGTCACCGCTCCGACGGTCGTCCCCGATGTGGATCCCGGCACTCCGTACCAGCCCTCCGTCACCGCTCCGACGGTCGTCCCCGACCCGTGCGCCGCACCACAGCAGTGCGCCGACCCCCTTCCCCTCCCCGGCCCCGCCGCCACGTGCCGGCCCGGCGAGCCCTGCCAGGACGGTGCGGGGTGCAAGCCGGGTGAGGTGTGTCCGAGCGGCCCGAGTGCGGGGTGCAGGCCAGGGGAGGTGTGCCCGACCGGTCCTGGTCCGGCGTGCGGGCCGGGGGAGGTGTGCCCCGACGACGGCCACCGGTGCGCGCAGGGCCAGTACGAGCCCTGCCTCCCCGGTCGTCCCTGCGGCTTGCCGGACGGCCGGCAGCACCACGGCACCGACGGCTGCGAACCGCCCACCGTGCAATACGGAGTCGAGGCCGGGACGGGAGGCAGCTTGTCCGACTCGGTCCCGGCCCTCGCCGTCGGCGCCGCCTTCATCGCCGCGGCCTGCGGCGGAGCCGGCTACCGGCTGTACGGCGCCCGGCGCGCCGCGGGAGGCCGGTCCACGGACGCGTGACCGGGGCGGCGCCCGCCACCCCCATGGAGTGCCGCCCGGCGGGTACACACCTTCCCGAGGGCTCCGGCACCGGGCCCCGACACCGACGGACAGCACAGGCCACGGACGAGACCGACCGCCGGCGCACGCCCGAACCCCACGACCCCCCACCCCCTAACCCCCACAACCCAGGCGACACGGCAGAGGCCGGTGACGCGCCCCCACCCCACGCTCCACATCGCAGCCCACGACGACACAGTCCGCCGGTCCCGGCCACCCGGCCAGGTCCGGCGGCACACGGCACCAGGACCGCGCGGAGGCGGACATGCGGCGGACGGACCCCGAGGGCCACGGCCCCGTCCGCTACGGCCCGCCCCTGCCCGGTGACGGGCTCCCCGTGCTCCCCGAACTCACCGCCGTGCTCGCCGCCGCGGCGAGCCGCGCCGACGCCCAGCCCGTCGGCGGCGCCCCCGCCCTCCTCGAAGCGGCCTGCGGCTACTGGACCCGGCGCGGACTGTCCACCGTCCCCGACCAGGTGGCCGCCGGCCCCGGTGCCCCCGCGCTGCTGCTCGCCCTCACCGCCGCCCTCGCCGGCGACGGCGCCGACATCCTCGTCCCGCGCCCCTGCGCCGCCTGGTGGGCGCCGTACGCCCGGGTGCTCGGCAGGCCCGCCTACCATGTGCCCACCCCCGCCGAGAGCGGCGGCCTCCCGGACCCCTACGCATTGCTGGAGACCGTCCGACGGGTCCGCGCCGAGGGCGGCGACCCACGGCTGCTCGTGCTGTCCGTCGCCGACGACCCCACCGCCACCGTCGCCCCGCCGGAACTGCTGCACGAGACGGTCGAGGCCGCCACCGCCGAAGGACTGCACCTGGTCAGCGACGAGACCTGGCGCGACACGCTGCACCACCCCCACGACACCGTGCTGCTCAGCCCCGCCGAGATGCGGCCCGACCGGGTCACCGTCGTCACCGACCTCGCCGGATCCCTGCTGCCGGCCGGCTGGCCCGCCGCGGTCGCCCGCTTCCCGGCCACCGAACCCGGCCGGCAGCTCCACGCGCGCGTGCTGGACATCCTCACCGGGCTCGACGCCCGCATCGCCGCGCCGGTCGCCGCCGCGGCCGGCTACGCCCTCGACGAGCCCCCGCCCGTCACCGAGCGCCGTGAGGCCGCCGTACGACTGCACGCACGCGTGGCCGCCGCCGCGCACGCCGCCGTCGTCGCCGCCGGCGCGCTCGCCCGCCCCCCGCAGGCCGGCCGCCACCTGTACGCCGACCTCGGCCCGCTGCGCGAACCCCTCGCCGAACAGGGCGTCGGCGACGCCCAGGAGTTGGAGGACCTCCTCACCGCCCGGCTCGGCATGCCCGCACCCGGCGGCCACCGCTTCGGTGACGACCTGGGGGCGCTGCGCGTACGACTCGCCACGGGGCCCCTGCTGGGCGGCACCGACGAGGAACGCGCGGAATGCCTCACCTCACCCACGCCGTTGGAACTGCCACATGTGCAACGCGCGTTGATCCTCTTGACGTCGGTCCTCGACGATCTCCGCGACGACGCTCAGCGAAGGGGGCATCCTCGATGAGGCAGCAGGCGCACGAGACCGAGACGCACCAGCCCGAGACGCACGAGCCCGGATCGACCACGACGACCAAGACGGCTGCGACGACCGCGACGGCCATGGCGACCGCCCCGGCCGCACCGACTCGCTGCACCGGCAGCCCGACGCCCCTGGCGCCCCCTTTCCCCCCGCTGGCCGAGCCCCGTCCGCTCGGCGAACACCGCGTGTGGCCACGTACCTTCCACGACCGGCTCACCGCCCCCCTGCCCGGCCTCAAGGCCCTCGCCCGCTTCGCTCGCGAAGGCGCCGTACGCCCCGGTGCCGAAGGCCTCGCGGACATACCCCGGCTTCCCTGCGCTCCCGCCCCGCTGCCCCGCGTCGACACCCGCACCCTCGCCGTCACCTGGGCCGGACACGCCAGCTGGGTGGTGCGGATCGGCGGCCTGACCGTGCTCACCGACCCCGTCTGGTCCCGCCGCATCCTCGGCACCCCGGCCCGAATCACCCCCGTCGGCGTCCCCTGGGACACGCTGCCCCGCGTGGACGCCGTCGTCATCAGCCACAACCACTACGACCACCTCGACGCCCCGACGCTGCGCCAACTCCCGCGGGACACCCCGGTCTTCGTGCCCGCCGGCCTCGGCCGCTGGTTCCGCCGGCGCCGCTTCACCCGCGTCACCGAGCTGGACTGGTGGGAGGGCGCCGAACTGTCCGGCGTCCGTTTCGACTTCGTCCCCGCCCACCACTGGTCCAAGCGCACCCTCACCGACACCTGTCACAGCCTCTGGGGCGGCTGGGTGCTGACCGACTCCGACGGACAGCGCCTCTACTTCGCCGGCGACACCGGCTACGGCCACTGGTTCTCCCGCATCGGCCGCCGCTACCCCGGCATCGACCTCGCCCTCATGCCCATCGGCGCCTACGACCCCCGCTGGTGGCTCAGCGACGTCCACTGCGACCCGGAGGAAGCGGTCCAGGCCACCCTGGACGTGGGCGCCCGCCGTATGGCCCCCATGCACTGGGGCACCTTCATCCTCTCGGCCGAGCCGGTCCTGGAACCGCTGACGAGAGTGCGGGCGGCCTGGGAGAAGGCGGGGCTGGAGCGGGAGGACCTGTGGGACCTGCCGGTGGGGGCCTCGAAGGTGCTCGAGTGAGGCGCCCCTGGGCTAGCGGAACCGCCGCACCACACCCGGCATCGCGCTGATCACAACGGTCAGCGCGACCGCCACCACGACCCCCTCCCACGGCTCCTCGAACAGCGAACCCCCCAATATCCCGATCACCTGGTAGGTGGCCGCCCAGGCCAGACACGCGGGCATGTTTCCCCGAGCGAACCGCCTGAGCGGCCACTCCGCCATCAGGCAGGCCAGCATCACCGGTATCCGCCCCGCAGGGACGAGCCGGGACAACACCAGTACGGCGACCCCGTGTTCGGCCAGCTTCTCCCTCGCCGACGCCAACCGCGCGTCCGGCGCCCGCGACCGTATCGCCTCCAGCCACCGCGACCCGTTCCGCGACCGCATCCCGCGCCGCCCCAGCCAGTACAGCGCGCCGTCTCCCAAGAAGGCCGCGAGCGATGCCGTGACGAACACCAGAGCCAGCGAGAAGGGTGCCGTCTGATGGAAGGCCACCACCGCCGCCGAACTCACCAGCGCCCCGGTCGGCACCACCGGGACCAGCGCCCCGATCAGCACCAGCAGGAACAGCGACGGATACCCGATCGCCTGCTGCGTCGACTCCGGTGGCACCGTCGACGTGGTGGACGCGGCGGCCAGCACCGCCACGGAGGCCGGCCACCTCACCGGGCGACCTCCAGCCGCACACTCTCGCCGTGCCCCAGCTTGTGCACCGCCACACCCGGCGCCGCCACGGCCGCGAGCCGCACGAACTCGTCCCCGGGCGCGTGGAACTCGTGCGGGCGCACCGCGTCCATTCCGATCGGCCAGTACGTGCCGTAGTGCACCGGCACGGCCGCCCGCGGCACCAGCCGTTCCAGCGCCTGCGCCGCGCGTCCCGCGTCCAGATGCCCCTCACCGAGGTACGGCCCCCAGCCGCCCACCGGCAACAGCGCCACGTCCACCGGCCCGACGCGCTCGGCCATCGCGTCGAACAGCCCCGTGTCCCCGGCGAAGTACGTCCGTGCCTCGCCCTCCACGACATAGCCGAGCGCGGGCGAGCGGTGCGGGCCCACCGGCAGCCGCCGCCCGTCGTGCCGTGCCGGCACCACCCGGACCAGCAGCTCACCGATCCGCACCTCGTCCCCGGGCACCACCTCGGTCACCCGCAGTCGGCGCAGCCGGCGCAGACCGGGCACCGCCCGTGGTGCGCCCCGGGGCACGAGAAGGCGCGTGCCCGGGGCGAGCTCCGCCAGCGAGGGCGGATGCAGATGGTCGGCGTGCAGATGGGAGACGAGCACCACGTCCGCGTGACGGGCCTCGGCCGGCGGCACGGCACCCCGGCGCCGGCGCAGATGCGCCAGCCGGCGCGCGAACAGGGGATCGGTGAGCACACGTATGTTCGCGTCCTGGACCGTGCAGGTGGCGTGACCCCACCAGGTGATCTCCGCCGGCACCTTCTTCGCCTCCTTCACGCGACTCCCCGAAGCCTACGGGCAGGAGTAGGGTCGGCGGCGAAACCCGGAGGTGAGGGGGACGCCATGGGACAGCTGCGGGGTACCTCCGACACGCCCGCGTCCGCGCCGGTGCGGGTCATCGCGATCGCCAGCCTGACGCCGCTGGAGGAACTGGAAGCGGACCCCTTCCTCGTGGACTCCCGCAGCCAGCACGCCATGTGCGCCCGCTGGGCCGCCGAACGCGGGTACGTCATCGCCCGGGAACTCCTCGTCGGCGGACTGCGCTTCGACCACGGCGCGCTGTGGGACGGCGTCCGGCCGGGAGAGGACGTGTTCGTCGCGCCCAGCCTGCGCGTGCTCCGGCGCGCTCTGTCCTCGGTCGAGGCGTTCACCGCCGAGTGCGCGCGCCGGGGCGTGCGCGTGGAGACCGTCGGGCGGGCCGAGCCGTCGTACGACGCCCAGATGAAGGCCCGCGTCCACCGCCGGCTGTCCATGCCGACGGCCGGCTACGACGGCCGCTAGCGTCCACGCCCTGTCCTGGCACAGGGGCGCGGTGTCCGCTCCAAAGTGGCCAGGACCTGGGCCAGGACCCGGACCGCGACGCCTTCCTCGCCGGCGAGAATGCCCAGCAGCAGATGCTCGGCGTGCCTGCCTCGGCTCCGGGCCGTGCCGACCCTGTGGCTCTCGTACGCGTCAGTGCTCCTTGCCTGTCGCCTTGGGCCTGCTCGCGTGACCCGGCTCGCCGGTCGGGCGGCCGGTGACTCGTCCACCGTCATGGTGGCAAGACCCGGTGTGACAAGGTGGAGCGAGGCCCGGGCGTCGAGCGGGGCGGGATGTGAGGGGGACAAGGCGTGCGAGGCGTACGGTGGCGGCGGGTCGCCAGTCAGATCGGACGCAGCGTCGCCGTATGGGCGGTCTCCACCCTCACCATGCTGGTCCTCGCCGCGCTCCTGCCCGACTTCCAGCTCCAGTCCGCCGACGGTGACAGCGCCACCCGCATCGCCGTCACCGCCGCGCTCGGCGCCGGTGCCTTCGGTGTGCTGTCGGCCGTGGTGTGGCCGCTGCTGGTCCGGCTCCTGCTGCTCGTACCCGCCCTCGTGCTCGGCCTGTTGGTCTTCTTCCTCAACGGCTCCCTACTGCTGCTCGCCCTGCGCATCAACCCCTCCGGCCATGGCGAGGCGGCTCCCGAGACCGCCGTCATCGTGGCCGCGGTGATGTCCGCCGTCGCCTCGGCCACCGGCGCTGCACTCGCCGTCCGCGACGACGAGACCTACCGGCGCCGCCTGCACCGCCTCGCCGCCCGCCGCCGCAGATCCGACCCGCCCTGCCCCAGCACACCCGGCCTGGTCATCGTCCAGCTCGACGGCGTCGGCCACGACGTCCTCGCCGACGCGGTCCGCAAGGGGCTGATGCCTACGGTCGCGCGCTGGCTGGGGATGGGCGACGGTATACAGCCGACCGGCGACGGCCTGCGGCCGACCCACCGCCTCACCCCCTGGCACACCGACTGGTCCAGCCAGACCGGTGCCAGCCAGCTCGGCATTCTCCACGGCAGCACCTTCGACGTGCCGGCCTTCCGCTGGTACGAGAAGAACCGCGGGGAGGTGATGGTGTGCAATCGGCCGACGAGCGCCGCCGAGCTGCAGCGCCGCGCCATACTGCATACGGGCGACGGTGGACTGCTCACCGTGGACGGTGCCAGCCGTGGCAACCTCTTCAGCGGCGGCGCCGGTGAACAGGCCCTCGTGCTGTCCATCGCGGCCCGCCGCCGCAGCCGGGAGAACCGTTCCCGCGCCGGTTACTTCGCCTATTTCTCCGACCCCGCGGGCGCCGTCCGCACCGCGCTGTCCTTCGTCGCCGAGGTGGTCCGCGAGATCGGCCAGTCCACCCGCGCCCGGATGCGCAGGCAGCGCCCCCGGGTGAGCCGCGGCGGTCTCTACCCGCTCGTCCGCGCCTTCGCCACCGTCGTCGAACGGGACGTCGTCGTCGCGGCGGTGATGGGCGACATGCTCGCCGGGCGCACCGCCGTCTACGCCGATCTCGTCGCCTACGACGAGGTCGCCCACCACTCGGGTCCGCGCAGCCGGGACGCGGAGAAGGTCCTGCAGCGCCTCGACCGCTCCCTCGCCCTCCTCCAGCGGGTCGCCGAGCACGCCCCCCGCCCGTACCGCATCGTCGTCCTGTCCGACCACGGGCAGAGCCCCGGCGAGACCTTCCGCTCCCGCTACGGCCTCACCCTCGGCGACCTGGTCCGGGCCGGCTGCGGGCTGCACGTGCCGCGCCGGGCGGAGCGGACGCACAGCGGTGCGGAGGCGCGGGCCGCCGTCCGGGCCGCGCTGCGCCGGCCCGTGGAGGAGAAGGACGAGCAGCAGCACCCCGTCCGCGGCTCCGAGCCGATCGTGCTGGCCTCCGGCAACCTCGGCCTGGTGTCCTTCCCGGACGTCCCGCACCGCATGACCAAGGAGGAGATCGACGCCCGCCACCCCGCCCTGCTCACCACCCTCGCCAACCACCCCGGCATCGGCTTCCTGCTGGTGCGCAGCGCGGAGCACGACGGCGTGGTGCTGGGTGCCTACGGCGCCGAGATCCCGTTGGCCAGGCTCGACGACCAGCCCGGCCCGCTGGCCCGGTTCGATCCCGGCGCCGCCGACGCCGTCCGCCGTACCCACTCCTTCCCGCACACCGCCGACATCATGGTGAACTCGGCCTTCGACCCCGCCGACGGCGAGGTCCTCGCCTTCGAGGAGCAGATCGGCTCCCACGGCGGCCTCGGCGGCGCCCAGTCCCACCCGTTCCTGCTCTGGCCGCTGGAGTTGTCCGCACCGGCCGACGGCGAGGAGGAACTGACCGGCGCCGAGCAGGTGCACGAGGTACTGCGCCGCTGGCTGGGCGAGCTGAACGGACCCCAGGTCCCGCTGACCGACGACACCGCCGCCGAGGACACCGGCACCGACGACACCGACGACGAGCGGGCCGCCTGAAAATCGGCTGCGCCCGCCCCGCCGGACACCCAGACTGTTCGAGTCGTAGATCACCCGAACCCCCGCAAGGATGTCCAGCGTTGCAGGCTGCCGTCACCGTCACTCCCGCCCGCGTCCCCGAACTCCTCCTCGGCCTCGCCACCGTCCGGCCCGTGTTCCTCTGGGGCGCCCCCGGCATCGGAAAGTCGTCCCTGGTGCGGGAGTTCGCCGACTCGCTGGGCCTCGAGTGCGTGAGCCTGCTCGGTACGCAGCTCGCCCCCGAGGACCTGATCGGCGTGCCGCAGATCCGCGACGGACGGTCGGTGTTCTGCCCGCCGGAGACGATCGCCCGGGACGAGCCGTACTGCCTGTTCCTGGACGAGCTGAACGCGGCCACCCCGGATGTGCAGAAGGCGTTCTACTCGCTGATCCTCGACCGCCGCATCGGAAACTACGAGCTGCCCGCCGGGTCCATCGTCATAGGCGCCGGGAACCGGGCCACCGACAACGCCCTCGCGCGTCCGCTGGCCTCCGCCCTGGTCAACCGGCTCGCCCATGTCCAACTGGAGGTCTCCGCCACGGACTGGCTGGCCTGGGCCGCCGGAAACGGCATCCACCCGTGGATCCTCGATCACCTCACCGACCGGCCGGACCACCTGTGGTCGAAGCCGCCGAAAACCGAGGAACCGTTTTCCACGCCCCGCTCCTGGCACATGCTCTCCGACGCCCTGCACTCCTTCGGCGCGGAACTGGACGAGCCGACGCTGACCGTCCTCGCGCACGGCACGCTCACGCCCGCGCACGCGACCGCGTTCTGCGGTTACGTCAAGGTCGTGCGCAGCCGGTTCGGGATCGAGGCGATCCTCAAGGGCGACGCCCGCTGGCCGCACCGCATGCAGGACCGGGACCTGCTGTACTACCTCGCCGAGTCGTTCCGCGGCCGGCTCGTCAAGGAACTGCCCGCCAGCAAGGAGCACATGTCGGCGAACGGCCGGCAGATCGCCTACCGCGCCAAGTCGCTGCTGGTGCAGCTCGCCGAGATCTCCGTGGAGGTCGCCCAGACCGTCATCTCCTCCGACACCGACGGCAACCCCGTGCTGCCCTCGTGGTTCCTGGTCGAGGCCGCCCGCGACATGCCCCGCCTGGTGGAGGCCCGACGGTGAGCCGCACCGGGCCGAAGAAGACGGAAACGAAGAAGACGGAACAGAAGAAGCGCGACCTGGCCGGTGAGGCGTTCGCCGAGGGCATGCGGCTGCTGCGGGCCAACCCCGCCCTCGCCGCCGTCGACTTCGGCACCTGCCGCAGCGAGACCTGCACCTTCGCCCCGCACGAGGGCCTGCTCGTGGTCGACTCCGACGCCACCGTGCACGCCCACCCCGACCGGCTCGCCGAGCCCGGCGCCTGGGCCTGGGCGCTCGCGCACGCCGCCCTCCATCTCGGCTTCGGGCACCTCCCGGCCGCCAAGGGCCGGCGCGAGCAGCCCGACCGGTACGACCTGGCCGCCCGCTGTGTCGTAGTAAACCGTTTTCTGCTCGGTTTCCCCCTCGGCACCACCCCCGAGGACCTGCCCACCAGCTATCCAGACGGAGACGAGGAACGGCTCGCCGCGCGCTGGCGGGCCCACGGCCTGCCGCCCGCCTACGAGCGCTGCGGCACCGCCGGCGGCGCACCCGACCAGGTGCTCACCGAATGGCATGCCTGGCAGGGCCCCGTCCCGGACCGGCAGCTGGCCTTCGCCACCGCGCTGACCCGGACCGTGTCCGCCGCGATGGACATGGCCGGCGGCCGCCGGGACTCCCTCGACGGCGAGCGGCTCCCGCAGCGCCCCTGGGAGCGGGCCCTGAGCTGGTTCGTCTCCTCCTACCCGCTGCTCGGCGGCATCGCCGCCGGCATCAAACTGGTCGCCGACGCCGAACTGGCCCAGATCGCTGCCGTCGACCCCGAGGCCGGCGAGATCTACATCAACCCGCTGCGCACCTTCGACACCGAGGAGTGGCGGTTCGTCCTCGCCCACGAGATGCTGCACGCCGCCCTCCGCCACGGCGACCGCTGCGGCCCCCGCGACCCCTACCTGTTCAACGTGGCCTGCGACTACGTCATCAACGGCTGGCTGGTCGAGATGCAGGTCGGCACCATGCCGGAGGGCCTGCTGCACGACCCGCGGCTCGCCGGCCTGTCCGCCGAGGAGGTCTACGACCGCATCGCCGGCGACCTGCGCCGCGTCCGCCGCCTGGCCACCCTGCGCGGCAAGGGCACCGGCGACGTCCTCGGCGCCCCGCTCGGCCCGCCCGGCACCTACGTCGACCTGGACGAGTTCTACCGGCGCGGCCTCAGCCGCGGCCTCGATCTGCACCAGGCGCAGGAGCGCGGCTTCCTGCCCGGCGGCCTCGTCGAGGAGATCCGCGCGCTGAGTCATCCTCCGCTGCCCTGGGACGCGCAACTCGCCCGCTGGTTCGACGAGTTCGTGCCCCGCCCGGAGCCCGTCCGGTCCTTCGCCCGCCCGGCCCGTCGCCAGGCGTCCACGCCCGACATCCCGCGCGCGGGCCGCTGGTTCCCGCCCGAGGAGGTGGCCCGCTGCACCTTCGGCGTCGTCCTCGACACCTCCGGCTCGATGAACCGCACCCTGCTCGGCAAGGCGCTCGGCGCGATCGCCTCCTACGCCGAGGCCCGGGACGTACCGGCCGCCCGGGTGGTGTTCTGCGACGCCGCCCCGCACGACGCCGGCTATCTCCCGGTCACCGAGATCGCGGGCCGGGTCCGGGTGCACGGGCGCGGCGGCACGGTCCTGCAGCCCGGCGTCGACCTGCTGCACCGGGCCGAGGACTTCCCGCCCGCCGCACCGGTGCTGGTGATCACCGACGGCTGGTGCGACGTCCTGCGGGTGCGCCGTGAGCACGCCTATCTGATCCCGCAGGGAAGTCACCTCCCGTTCACGCCGCGTGGGCCGGTCTTCAGAGTGCGATGAGCCCCGATGTGATCGGATAGGGGCACGGAAAACCCCCGTAACGGGATCTCACGTCACGGGACCCGACGCGAAAGGAACCATCGTGGCCACCACGCGCACCGCGCACACCGTCTGGGAAGGCAACCTGCTCCAGGGGCACGGCGTCGTCACGTTCGACTCCTCCGGCATCGGCGAGCAGCCGGTGTCGTGGCCGTCGCGCGCCGAGCAGGCCAACGGCAAGACCAGCCCCGAGGAGCTGATCGCCGCAGCCCACTCCAGCTGCTTCTCCATGGCCCTCTCGCACGGTCTGACCGGCGCCGGCACCCCGCCCACCCGGCTGCAGACCAAGGCCGACGTGACCTTCCAGCCGGGCGAGGGCATCACCGGCATCCACCTCACCGTGCGCGGCGAGGTGCCGGGCCTGGACGCGGAGGGCTTCGCCTCGGCCGCCGAGGACGCCAAGAAGAACTGCCCGGTCAGCCAGGCCCTGGCCGGTACGACCATCACCCTGACGGCCGAGCTGGCCTGACGCCCGTACGGCCCTCGATGCCGCGTCCCGCTCCCGGGGCGCGGCATCGCCGTGTCCGGGTACCCGGTTATTGACAGCGCCGCGGGCACGTCCTGTGCTGGGAGTGCGGCAGCGCCCGGGCGGAAGGGGACGGACCATGGCACGTGCGGTCGGGATCGATCTCGGGACGACGAACTCGGTGGTGGCCGTCCTGGAGGGCGGCGAGCCCACCGTGGTCACCAACGCGGAGGGTGCGCGCACCACACCGTCGGTGGTGGCGTTCGCGAAGAACGGGGAGGTGCTGGTCGGCGAGGTCGCCAAGCGGCAGGCCGTGACCAACGTGGAGCGCACCGCCCGCTCGGTGAAGCGGCACATGGGCGACGCTTCCTGGCGGTTCCCCGAGCAGGGTTCCGTCGACGGCGGCCGCCTGCGTGCGCAGGAGCTGTCCGCGCGGGTGCTGCAGAAACTGAAGCGGGACGCGGAGGCCTACCTCGGCGAGGACGTCACGGACGCGGTGATCACCGTACCGGCGTACTTCGACGACACCCAGCGGCAGGCCACCAAGGAGGCCGGTGAGATCGCCGGCCTGAAGGTGCTCAGGATCATCAACGAGCCGACCGCCGCCGCCCTCGCCTACGGCCTGGACCGGGGCGACGAACAGACGGTCCTGGTGTTCGACCTCGGCGGCGGCACCTTCGACGTGTCCCTGCTGGAGATCGGCGACGGCGTCATCGAGGTGAAGGCCACCAACGGCGACACCCACCTCGGCGGCGACGACTGGGACCAGCGGATCGTCGACCACCTGGTGAAGCGGTTCAAGGGGGCTTACGGCATCGATCTCGGCGCCGACAAGATGGCGGTGCAGCGGCTGCGCGAGGCCGCCGAGAAGGCCAAGATCGAGCTGTCGTCGTCCTCGGAGACCTCGATCAACCTGCCCTACATCACCGCCTCCGCCGAGGGCCCGCTGCACCTGGAGGAGAAGCTGACGCGCGCGCAGTTCCAGGAGTTGACCGCCGACTTGCTCGACCGCTGCAAGAAGCCGTTCCACCAGGCCGTACAGGACGCCGGGATCCAGCTGTCCGCGATCGACCACGTCATCCTCGTCGGCGGCTCGACCAGGATGCCCGCCGTCACCGACCTGGTCCGCGACCTCACCGGCAAGGACCCGCACAAGGGCGTCAACCCCGACGAGGTGGTCGCCGTCGGCGCCGCCCTCCAGGCCGGTGTCCTGCGCGGCGACGTCAAGGACGTGCTGCTGCTCGACGTCACCCCGCTGTCCCTGGGCATCGAGACCAAGGGCGGCATCATGACCAAGCTGATCGAACGCAACACCACGATCCCCACGCGCCGTTCGGAGATCTTCACCACCGCCACCGACAACCAGCCCTCGGTCGGCATCCAGGTCTACCAGGGCGAACGCGAGATCGCCGCCTACAACAAGAAGCTCGGCGTCTTCGACCTCACCGGCCTGCCGCCCGCCCCGCGCGGCGTGCCGCAGATCGAGGTGGCCTTCGACATCGACGCCAACGGGATCATGCACGTCTCCGCGAAGGACCTGGCGACGGGCCGCGAGCAGAAGATGACCGTCACCGGCGGTTCCGCCCTGCCCAAGGACGACATCGACCGCATGATGCGGGAGGCCGAACAGTACGCCGAGGAGGACCGCAAGCGCCGCGAGGCAGCCGAGACCCGCAACCAGGCCGAGCAACTCGTCTACCAGACCGAGAACTTCCTGCGCGACAACCGGGACCGCGTCCCCGCCGACACGCGCGGCGAGGTCGAGGCGGCCGCGGCGGAACTGAAGACCCTGCTGGAACAGAACGCCGACACCGCCGCCCTGCGCGCCGGTGTGGAGAAACTCGCCACCGTCAGCCAGAAGATGGGGCAGGCCATGTACGCGTCCGCCTCCGCCGGCGACCAGAGCGCACAGGAGAGCGCGAGCACGCAGAACACGACCGACACGGACGGCGTGGTCGACGCGGAGATCGTGGACGACGAGCCCGACAACAAGGGCGGAGCCGCCTGACACCGCCCGGCCGGAGACACCTGGGGCCGGCCCGATACCGGCCCGCAGGGGTCACATGAGCGCGGTCAGGTTTCTGATCGCCTCGTGGGCCCACTCCTGCGCGCCCGCCTCCGCCCCGGCCGCGGCACCCGTGGCGACCGGGGCCAGCGCCCCCTTGAGGCCGTTCAGCGCCCGCCGCAGCCGGCCCGGCTCGGGCGCCCCGGGACCGGTGACCTCCGCGAGCACTTCCTCGGCCGCGGCCTCGGCGTCCACCCGGTCCTGCTCCGCGAGGCCCGCCCGCGGCAGCTGCCGCACCAGCTCGCCCACGAGCCGGGCGAGCGCCTCGACATCGGGTGCGGCCGCGGTGTCGTTCCGCTGGTTCTGGGTGACGGTCTGGTTGCCCCAGGCGATCTGGCTGCCCGAGACCGGTCCGTGGAACTGCGGACCGCCGTGCGCGTGCTGCGGCTGCGGGTCGGTCATGAGCCGGCTCCGTCCTGTGTGGTCTGCTGCTGGATGACGTGGGTGTTGCCGAAGGCGACCTGGGAGTGCGTGATCGCGCCGGTGAAGACCGGGGCGTTGAAGTTGTTGACGACGGTCGCCGGCGGGGGAGCGGCCGGCTCGGAGAACTGCTCGGCGACACGCAGCGAGGAGTCGAGCGAGACCAGGTCGACGCGGCCGTTGTGCTGGACGGCCATGCCCCCCGGCGCGCCCGTCACGGAGCAGTCCACCAGCCGGCCGCCGCTCGTCCCCTGCACCGACACGGCCACCCGGCCGCAGTCGGTGAACCGGCTCCCGGCGACGTCCAGATACGCGGAGTCCGTGGAGCCGAGGCCGGGTCCGTCCGGGCCGGTGACGGCCAGGTTCCGGGCGAACAAGGTCGTTCTGCCGATGGCGAGGACGCCCATGCCCATCTCGGCGATCTCGCAGTCGTGCACCCGCAGCGTGGACTCCTCGACGGCGGCGAAGCCCACGACCCCGCGCCGCGCGGCCACCCCCCTGACCGTGACCCGCGACTGGCCGCCCGCGGCCACGGACCCCATGGTGCAGTCATGGAACCGCCCGCCGGTCACCTCGGCCGTGGTGCCCGCGTCGCCCTGTGTCTCCAGGCCCGCCGTGCAGCGCTCGACCCGCACGTCCTCGAAGACGGCCGAGGATCCCTCCCTGACCCGCAGCGCGACGCTCGGCAGGTTCTCGACGTCGATCCGGCGGAAGCGTCCGCGGGACTTGTCGACGACCGCGACACCGACGTTGCCCCCCACGATCCGGCAGCCCGACACCGCCGGCGCGCCGCCCCGCGTCACGAACACCGACACCGTCCGGGCGTCGATCACCTCGCAGTCCTCGAACGTCCCCAGGCCCGCGTCCGCGACGTTGATGCCCGTGTCCCGGCAGTCGGTGAACACACAGTCGCGGACGACGGGGTCGCTGCCGGTCGTCGCCGCGACCCCGTGCTCGGCGTCGCTCACCCGGCAGCCCCGCATCAGGCCCCGGGACTGCCCGGTGAACAACACGGCCTCGGCCTGTACGGCGGTGATCACGCAGTCCGTGACGGTCATCTCCGCCCGCGTGTCCGCGCACACGGCCGCCTTCCCCGTACCGGACAGCTGACACCCGGTGAGCTCGGCCCGGGCGTCGCTGACCCGCACGCCGTGGATCCGGCTGCCGGTGAACCGGCTGTCGCGGAGGGCGACTCGGCCGCTCTCGATCACCGCGAGCGCGTTGTCGGCGGCGTCGGTGAACCGGCACCGTTCCACGCTCCCCGCCGCCCCGGCGAACAGCACCCGCCCGTACCGGAATTCGCTGTCGGTCAGCGTGGCAGCCGTGTCCCGCCGGGCGTGCAGACAGACACCGCCGTGCGCCCGGACCGCCACCCGGTCCAGTACGAGGGTGCCCGCGTGCAGGTCGACGACGTCCGCGTCCCGCCCGACCAGCTCCAGGCCGCGCACCACCACCGACCCCGCGGCATCCAGCACGGTGCCCCGGGCCGGGTTCACCACCACGGAGCCCGGTTCACCGCGCGCGGCGAGCTCGACCTCGCCCCGTACGGTCAGGAACTCCGGGTAGTGTCCGGGCTCGATCTCCACCCGCACCGGGCCGCGCCGGCCGGCCGCCGCCCGCAGCGCGGACCCGATGTCCGGATAGGTGCCCCACCGCCCGCGCGGTGCGACCACGAACCGCTTCACCGGGTTTCTCCGAGGATGCCCTGGCCTTCAGTCCGGGGAGGAATCGGACTCCTGCGGAGCAGGGCAGGGATAGCCGGATCGCCGTCAGGGCGATCCGGTGTCCACCCCGGACGACGGTGTTGTCGCCCACGATGATCGAGAGCTCTCAACTGTCAGTCCCCTCGGGTAGGTTCGGATGCATGATGACAGAGGCGACCACGAAGGACGCCGGGCATGCCCGGTACACCTTCCGTGTGCGCCTGTCGAACACGGCCAGGCGCCGGCTCGAAGCGGAGTGGGATCGCTGCCGCTGGATCTGGAACGAATGCGTGGCCAAGTCCAGGCAGGTCCACGTGCAGGGCATAGCGGGTGGCGAGAAGCTGACGTGTGGTCCGGCTCAGCTCGACAAGATGCTGACCGAGGCACGCGGGGTGACGCCCTGGCTGGCTGAGGGCGCGAGCGTGCCGCAGCAGCAGGTGATACGGGACTTCGCCAAGTCCCGTGCCAAGGCCTTGAAGGACATCGAGGGCCGGTTGCCGCAGCAGCGCCGGGCCCAGATGCCCCGCTTCAAGAAGAAGCGCGAGGCGCGGCCCAGCCTGAACTACACCAAGCGCGGTTTCCGCCTCAGGGACGGCCGCCTGCACCTTGCAGGCCAGATCGTGCTGACGGTGGTGTGGTCGCGGGGCCTTCCGGCGGATCCGTCGAGTGTGCGCGTGTACCAGGACACGCTCGGACATTGGTACGCCTCTTTCGTCGTTGCTGCGCAGAGCGAGCCGCTCGCCCTCACGGGGCGGGTGCTCGGGGTGGACTGGGGTGTGAAGGAGACCGCCACCACCACCGACGACGCCTACGATCTGCCGCATGCCGAGCACGGCAGGCGGGCCGCGCAGCGGCTGGCGAGGTACCAGCGGATGATGGCCCGGCGGCGGCCTCTGAAGGGACAGCCCGCATCCGCGGGCTACCGGCAGGCGCAGGCGCAGGCGGCGAAGCTGCACAAGAAGATCGCGAGGCAGCGGGAGGACACCGGCCGCAAGTGGGCCAAGTCCGTGATGCGCGGCCACGACGGGGTTGCGGTGGAGGACTTCAGGCCGAAGTTCCTGGCGAAGACCACCATGGCCCGCAAGGCGGCCGATGCCGCCATCGCCGCGACGAAGCGTGCCCTGGTCGAGATGGGCCGCAAGCACGGGCGGGACGTCCGTCTGGTGCACCCGGCGCACACCACGATGGACTGTGCCACGTGCGGAGCGAGAACCAAGCACGCACTGCCTCTGTCGATGAGAACGTATGCCTGCACCGTGTGTGGAGCTGTGTCCCCCAGGGACAAGAACTCCGCCCGCGTGATGCTGGTCCGGGCAGGTTGGAACCCGGACGGTGTCGAGGGCGTAAGACCACCTGAGCCGCCGGCTCCGGTGGCGGCCTGAGCCGTAAATCCCCGCTCAGCCCCGGAGGGTGACCAATCCCCCCTCCAGGGAGGGGAGCCTTCAACATGCCCGCATTCCCCCGCCGTGCTCATCGATGGCGCCGTCCGCTCGCGGCGACCGATGCTACCGGAGCACTCGCCACCCGGCCGTCGCCGGCGCAGGCCCAACTGCCGTGGATCCCGGGCACGGTGGACCGCATACGGGCGGACACAGACCCGTACGGGTCAGCGCTTGACCGCCACCCCCGCGTACACCGGCACGACCCCCTCCGCCTGGGCCGCCACGTCCACCGGCTCCGGGCGCCAGCCGTACACCGGGATGACGCCGGGGCCGAGCAGCTCCAGGCCGTCGAAGAAGCGGGAGAACTCGGGGAGCGTGCGAGGGTGGAATGGCGTGCCGCTCCTGCGGAACAGCTCCGCCGCCCTGGCCACCCCCTCGGGGCTGAGGTCCTGGGTGACCTGGGTCAGGATCAGGAAACTGCCCGCGGCGAGCTCGTCGACGTACCGCTTGACCAGCCCGAACACATCGTCCTCCTGGTCACCCAGGTAGTGCGTGAGCGCCACCAGGGACAGCGCGACCGGGCGGCCGAAGTCCAGCGACTCGCCCGCCAGCCGCAGGATGGTGCCGGGATCGCGGACATCGGCGTGGATGTAGTCCGTGGCGCCCTCGGCCGAACTCTGCAGCAAGGCCTCGGCGTGCCGCAGCACGATCGGGTCGTTGTCCGCGTACACCACCCTGGACTCCGGGGCCACGCCCTGGGCGACCTGGTGCAGGTTGGGCTCGGTCGGGATGCCGGTGCCGATGTCGAGGAACTGCCGTACCCCCGCCTCGGCCGCCGTGCGGACGGCCCGGTGCATGAACCGGCGGTTGGCGCGCGCCCCGCGCACCACCGTGCCGTCCACGGCGAGGATCTTCCGCGCCAGCTCCTCGTCCACCGGGTAGTTGTCCTTGCCGCCCAGCCACCAGTCGTACACCCGGGCGGGATGCGGACGGCTGGTGTCGATCGGCGTGGGCGTGGCATCGCGTGCGGTCATACGGCTGTTCCCCCAGGGATCGGTCCGGTCAGGGCGTCACAAGGTCGAGCGGAACTCCCGCAGCAGCGTCCGGGTGCGCTGCGCCGACGCGGCGCGGGCCGTCATGTGGTCCAGCACCTCCAGATGCGCGGCCACCTCGCGGCGGGAGTCCAGGTAGAGGGCGCCGGTCAGGTACTCGGTGAACACCATGTCCGGCAGCTCCGGCTCGGCGAACCGGAACAGCGTGAACGGCGCGTACGTCCCCGGATGCGGGCCCGCCGCGAACTCGGCTACCTGGAGGGTGACCCGGTCCCGCTCGGCGTACTCCAGCAGCCGGTCCAGCTGCTCGCGCATCACCTCGCCGCGCATGCTCACCGGGCGCCGCAGCACCGTCTCGTCCATGATCACCCACAGGTGGGGCGGGTCGTCCCCTTCCAGCAGCCGCTGCCGTTCCATCCGCAGCGACACATGCCGTTCCACGCTCTCGGGTGAGGTCTGCCCGATCGTCCCGGCCTCCAGCACCGCGCGCGCGTAGTCCTCCGTCTGCAGCAGACCGGGGATGAAGTGCGGCTCGTAGGAGCGGATGATCCGGGCGGCGCCCTCCAGGCTGACGTACAGGCTGAACCAGTCCGGGAGCACGTCGTGGAACCGCTGCCACCAGCCCGGCTGGTTCGCGTCCTCGGCCAGCCGCACGAACGCGGCCGCCTCCTCCTCGGGCACCCCGTAGGTGTCCAGCAGCACCTGCACGTAGGGGATCTTCAGCGCTACCTCGGCCATCTCCATCCGCCGTACGGTCGCCGACGCCACCCTGAGGACCTTCGCGGCCTCCTCCCGGCTGAGACCCGACGCCTCGCGCAGTTCCTGCAACCGTTTACCGAGCACCACTTGCCCCACGGTGGGCGCAGCCCGCCGCTCACTCACGCCACGCCCTCCCCTACGCGCCGAAGTACGCGGGCAGTCTGCCATGTGATCCTCTCTCGCACACGAGTCCGAGGGGATCCGGTGGCCAGAGCGGTCAAATGGCCAGCGTCTGCAGGTACTTGGCGGTCGCCGGGTCGGCCGGCAGGAACGTCTCGATGGCCAGCTCGGCGACCGTGACGTCCATCGGCGTGTTGAACGTGGAGATCGACGACACGAACGACAGGACCCGGCCGTCGTGCTCGATGAGCAGCGGCAGCGCGAAGTACGGGACGGGCTCGGCCGGTTCGTCACCCGGGGTGTCCTCCGGCACCGGGTAGGCGGCCACTTCCTCGTACAGGGCGCGCAGTCGGTCCGAGCGCTGCAGGGCGATCTGCCGCTCCATCTGCTCCAGCAGATGGCCGCGCCACTCGCGCAGATTGCGGATGCGCGGTGCGAGACCCTCCGGATGCAGGGTCAGCCGCATCGCGTTCGGCGGCGACAGCAGTGTCTGGGGCACGCCGTCCAGCAGCATCATGATGCCCCGGTTGGCGGCGACGACCGTGTAACCGGCGTCGACCACCAGCGCCGGATAGGGCTCATAGCCCTGGATCAGGCGTTCCATGCCGTCGCGCAGCGCCTCCAGGGCCGGGTCGTCCAGCGGGGTCTCCGGATAGCGCGGGGCGTAACCCGCCGCCAGCAACAGCGCGTTGCGCTCGCGCACCGGCACGTCGAGGTGTTCGGCGAGCCGCAGCACCATCTCCTCGCTCGGCCGGGACCGGCCGGTCTCGATGAAGCTGATGTGCCGGGCCGAGGAGTCGGCGCGCAGCGCCAGCTCCAGCTGGGAGATCCGGCGCCGCTCCCGCCAGGCGCGCAGCAGCGGGCCGACGCCCTTGTCGGCGGCGGGGGCGATGGCGGACGCGGAGGGACCGGAAGCGACAATGGCCATACGTCCGACCGTAGTCGAGGAGTTGCTGAGGAGTTGCTTCCGTTGAGCACGAACGAGCCGTGGTCGAAACCGTGGCGGACCTCGTCCGCCCAGGCGTCCCTTCAGGCCTCGGCCGTCCACCGGGCCAGGGTCCGTGGCTGTCTCCTCGGCGGCGCGGTCGGTGACGCGCTCGGCTACCCCGTGGAGTTCGCCTCCCTGGACCGGATCCGCGCCACCCACGGTGCCCGCGGCGTCACGGGTTTCGTCCCCGGCGCGTACGGCGCGATCGGACTCATCAGCGACGACACCCAGATGACCCTGTTCACCGTGGAGGCCCTGATCCAGGCGCACGCACGGCAGCGCGAGAAGGGCATCGGCGGCGCCTGGCCGCTGCTGCTGCGCCAGGCGTACGAGCGCTGGCTGGAGACCCAGTCGAAGCCCGGCCCCGAGCAGCCGGCACCCGAGCGGCCCGGCGCACCGGCCGGCGGCCTGGTCACCGAGGCCTGGCTGTACGCCCGCCGCGCCCCCGGCAACGCCTGCCTGTCCGGCGTGGCCCAGTTGTACGCGCCCGACCCGGCGCTCCCGCTGGACGGCACACCGGGTGAGGTCAACCCCGACTCCAAGGGCTGCGGCACGGTGATGCGCTCGGCGCCCTTCGGCCTGGTCGCCCCCGCCGAGGAGGCCTTCGCCATGGCCGCGCGCGGCGCCCAGATCACCCACGGCCACCCCACCGGCTACTACGCGGCCGGCGCGCTCGCCGCGATCGTGGCGCACCTGGTCGCCGGGGAGTCCCTGGAGGGGGCCGTACTGCGCACGCTGCGCCTGCTGGAGGGGCACCCCGGCCACACGGAGACCACGGCCGCCCTGCGCGCCGCCCTTGACCTCGCCGCCGACGGGACACCGACGGCCGAGAAGGTGGAGTCGCTGGGCGCGGGCTGGGTCGCCGAGGAGGCCCTCGCCATCGGCGTGTACTGCGCGCTCGCCGAGCCCGCTGCCGAGCGGGCCCTGCCGCTGGCCGTCAACCACTCGGGCGACAGCGACTCCACCGGTTCGATCTGCGGCAACCTGATCGGCGCGCGCTACGGCGACACCGGCCTGCCGCACGCCTGGGTGGCCCGGGTGGAGGGCCGGGAACGGATCGCCGCGCTCGCCGACGACCTCGCGGCGGAGTGCGCACTCGGCTGACGTGGTCGGCCTCGCGGTGGAGTGGGCACACACCTGACGTGGCAGGCTGAACCCGTACCCCGTGTTCCCGCCGCCTCGAAGGGAGATCCGGCCATGGCCGTCGAACCGCTGTCGCAGAAGGAGATCGAGGACCGGCTCGCCGAGCTGCCCGGCTGGTCGGTCGACGACGCCGGCCGGCTCACCCGCTCCTACCGCCTCGGCTCGCATGTCGCGGCGGCGGCGCTGGTCATGCACATCGCCGCCGTGCAGGACGAACTGGACCACCACTCCGACCTCACCCTCGGCTACAACACCGTCTCCCTCGGCGTCCACACGCACAGCGCGGGCGGCGCACTCACCGAGAACGACTTCGCGCTCGCCCGCAGGGTGGAGGACCTCGCCCCGGGTCACCAAGCACACTGAGGGGCGTGCTCGACTACGACAAGGAAGCCGACGCCTATGACGTGTCCCGCGGCGGTGAGGCCCGCGCCGCGGCGGCCACGCGTGCGGTGCTCGGGCTGATCCCCGAGAAAGCGGGCCGACTCCTCGACGTGGCCTGCGGCACGGGCATCGTCACCCGCCGGCTGGCCGCCGGCCGTCCCGGGCTGCGGGTGACGGGCGCCGACCTCACCGCCGCCATGGTGCGCAGGGCGGGTGCCCGGCTGCCGGGCGCGATCGTACGGGCCGACAGCCGCCGGCTGCCCTTCGGCACCGGCACCTTCGACGCGGTCACCAGCATCTGGCTGCTGCACCTGTTCCAGGACGCCGAGGACGTCCGCGCGATCGTCGCCGAGTGCGCCCGGGTGCTGCGGCCCGGCGGGGTCTACGTCACCACCGTCGACAAGGCCGCGGCGCACGACGTCGGCAGCGACATCGACGCCGTTCTCGCCGCCCGTCCGCGCCGCCCCGCAGGGGACGCCGCCGCCACCGTCACCGCGCACGCCGTCCGGCACGGGCTCCGGCCGGCCGGCGACACCGTGTTCCCCGGCGTCGGCCAGGGCCGCAGCCCCCGCGCCACCATCGCCGACCTGCGCCGCGGCTGGTTCACCCAGCTGCCGCCCGGCGAGCCGCGCACGGAGGAGTTCGCCGCGCGCCTGTCCCGCCTCCCGGACCAGGACCGCCCGCGCCCGGACCCGGTGTTCGCGGTGTGCGCGTTCCGGAAACCGATGGGGGGCTGACGGCGGGACCGCGTGCGCGGGGCGTGGAGCTGGTGGCGAGCATCGACAGGGGCAGGGCCGGTGCGGCCGCCACGCAGGTCCACAGCTGCCGCACGGCTCTGCGTCTGCGTCCGGGATCCATGTGCTGGTTCCTCCTTGCGGGCGTGCTGCTCGGGAGAGGTCAAGGCTTGCGCGCCAGTCGGAGTGGGTGGACTGGAACCAGTACGTGGACGAGCAGTCGGTCGCCCTCGCCCTGCGGGACAAGCTCGTCGCGGCCGGGTTCGGCTCCGGCACCGGCATGCTGATCGACACCTCCCGCAACGGCTGGGCGGCACCGCCCGGCCCACCGGTCCCAGCCCGCTGACCAACGTGGACGACTACGTCAACGGCGGCCGTACCGACCGGCGCCCTGCCGAACGCGCCGCCGGCCGGGCACTGGTTCTCCGCCCAGTTCCAGCAGTTGATGCAGAACGCGAATCCGCCGCTGTCCTGACCCGGTGAGCTCCGCCGGGGTCGGCCCCTACCGGCGCAGACCCCGGCGGATCGCCAGCTCCACCGGCGAGTAGCCGCCGTGCGGCTCCAGGTCCAGGGGCACCGCCGGATACAGCGGCGGCTGCGCCATGAACCGCGGCCGGGTGCCGTGGTGCGGCTGGGCCGCGTGCACCAGGAACGGATGGCAGAGGTAGACGTCACCGGGGCGGCCGGTGGCGTGGGCGAGCGGGCGGTGGGCCGTGGCCCGGTCCAGCCGGGGACCCAGTTTCAGGATGGACGCGCCCGCCTCGCCGTACGGCTTCAGCAGTTTCGGCACGTCCCGGTGCGAGCCGACCCGGATCCGCGTCGGGGCGTCGGCCTCGGTGACCTCGCTGAACAGGAACAGCATCAGCAGGGCGCGGTCCCGCGAGCGCAGGTTGGCGAAGTACCTGTTCTCGCCCTCGGGGAGATAGCTGCCTTCGATGTGCCAGCCTGCGTCGTCCGGCTCCTCGGTGTGCGGGAAGCGGAGCGGGAACGTGCCCAGCGAACGGCGCGGCGCCCATCGGCCCTTGCCGACGAGCAGATCGAACGCCTCGTGCAGCACGGGGGAGTTGGCCGCCGCGTCGAACGGCTCCTGCGCCATGTCCCCGACCCACACCACGGGATCCTTCCAGGTGCCGGGATCATCCGGGTCGTAACCGGTTTCCCGCCACAGCAGCCGGGCGCAGTCCTCGGCGACAGGGGCCGGGACCGCACCGTCGATCTTCACGAAGCCGTCGTCGAGGAAGCGCCGCACCAGTTCGTCGTCCACGGAGCCCCATGCTGGTGCCGTGCCCACTCTGGCGCACCCGGTTTTTTGCCGCCTCGGCACCTTTTTTGCGGCACCGGCAACGAAAGTGGCGTCTCCCCGTGCGTCGTCGCACGCTGACCGCATTCGAGCGAGAGGCTGAGCGACATGGCACACGACCACCAGGCCCACCACGGGCACTCCACACAGCACGGCCACGGTCACACCCACGGCCACACCCATGGCGGCGACGTGGACTGGGCCGCGATGGCGGCGCTGCTGGAGGCGGAGGCCGAGGTGTGTTCCCCGGCGTACGCGCGCGCCCTGGCCTGGCTGGGCCAGGAGGTGACCGAGCCCGGGCTGATCGTGGACGCGGGCAGCGGGCCCGGGGTGATCGCCTGCCTGATGGCGGAGACGTTCCCCGGCGCGCGGGTGGTCGCCGCCGACGCCGCCGAACCGCTTCTGGAGCGCGCCCGGAGCCGGGCCGCCCGCCAGGGCGTCGCCGACCGCTTCGACACGCTCGTCGGCGAACTGCCCGAATCCCTGGCCGAGTTGGACTACCCGGTGGACATGCTCTGGGCCAGTCGCAGTCTGCACCACCTCGGTGACCAGAGGGCCGCGCTGGCCGCGTTCGGCGCCCGGCTCGCCCCCGGCGGCACGCTGGCCATCCTGGAGGGCGGCCTGCACGCCCGCTATCTGCCCCGCGAGATCGGCTTCGGCCGCCCCGGACTGCAGGCCCGCCTCGACGCGGCCCAGGAGGACCGCTTCGCGCGGATGCGCGCCGAGCTGCCCGGCGCGGTCACCGAGACCGAGGACTGGCCCGCCCTGCTGACCGCGGCCGGCCTGAAGCACACCGGCACCCGCAGCTTCCTCCTCGACATCCCCGCCCCCGTCCCGGACCGGACCCGCGCCTTCGTCGCCGGGTGGCTGACCCGCACCCGGGACATCCACGCCGACGCCTTGGACGCCGAGGACCGGGCCACCCTCGACCGTCTCCTCGATCCCGCCGATCCGGGCAGCGTCCACCGGCGCCCCGACGTGTTCGTGCTGGCGGCCCACACGGTGCACCGGGCGGTACGGCCGGCCTGACCGGGCGGAACCGGCCGCGACCCCGGGCGCTTGACTTGGAGAGTGCTCCAAGTGATGGACTCCGGGTCTCACCGAGACACAGGGGGACTCACATGAACGACTCTCCGGTCGCACTCGTCACCGGCGGCGCCACCGGCATCGGCGCCGCCGTCGCCCGGCAGCTGCTGGCCGCAGGTCACCGGGTCACCGTCACGGGCCGTACCGAGGCCCGGCTGCGGGACTTCGCCGACGGGCTCGGGAACCCCGGGGAACTGCTGACGGTCGCCGGTAACGCGTCGGCGTTCGACGACGTACAGGATGCAGTCGACCGTACGCTCAAGGCATACGGCCGACTGGACACGGTCGTCGCCAACGCCGGCTTCGCCACCCACGACACCGTCGCCGAGGGCGACCCGGCCGGCTGGACCGAGATGGTGCTCACCAACGTCCTCGGCCCGGCCCTGCTCATCCGGGCCTCCGTCGAGGCGCTGAAGGAGTCCCGCGGCCGGATCGTGCTCGTCGGCAGCGTCGCCGGGTTCGTGAACACCCCGGGCAACATCTACGGCGCCACCAAGTGGGCGGTCACCGGGCTCGCCGAGAACACCCGGCGCCAGGTCACGGAGTTCGGGATCGGTGTGACGCTGGTCGCCCCCGGCCGGGTGGAGACCCCGTTCTGGGACGGGCTCGGCAGCCTGCCGCCGGGACACCTGCTGACCGCCGACCAGATCGCCGACTCGGTGGTCTGGGCGATCCGGCAGCCGGCCGGGGTCGACGTCAACACCGTGGTCGTACGCCCGCTGGGCCAGCCCAACTGACGTACGCCACCGGTCAGTTGTTCGCGATGAACTGCTTGGCCAGCTGGTCCCCGAGAGAGACCGCGGCGCTGTGGCTCTCGATGGGGGAGACCTTGGAGTTCTTGAACAGGATGTAGGTCACGCCGGAGTCGACGCCACCGGTGGCCGGGTCGGGGTCGATGCCGAGCGCCTTGGCGGTGGCGTACGACGCCTCACCGATGATCTTCGTGGGGCCGGTGTCGCCGACGACGGCGTACTCCACCTTGTTGTTGTAGATGACCGCGACCACGCCGCCGCCCTTGATGCCGGCGCCGGAGTAGTTCCAGATGCTGCTGGAGCTCGGGACCACGACGTACGGGAGCGACTCCGCCTTCAGCGGCTTGCCGTCGGACTGGTGGAAGGCGGTGTCGTCCTGGTACCAGGGGTCGCGGTTCTCGTTGCAGTTGGTGGTGCGCTGGCCGTCGCAGTCGATGTCCATGTCGGCCTTCCAGAAGACCGCGCCGTTCTTGCCGCACACGGGGACCGTGGCCGACGTCTCGTCGTCGGTCTTGTACTTGCCGTTCGATATCTGCGAACACGACTTCACCTTGGCGAGCAGATCGGCCGCACTGACCGAGCCCTCCTGGGCGGAGGCCGGAGCGGTCCGCGCCGCCGGGCCGGCGGACGCGTGCGCGGGCAGCATTCCGGCGGCGAGCAGGGCGGCCCCGGAGGCCGCGGCAAGGGTCAGGGTTCGAAGGCGCACTGTGGGGGGCCCTTCTGTTAGGAAAGTTTCCTTACCAGGTGCCGTACACGGTGGACCCGTGCGCATGTCCGCGTCAAGTCTCGGGTTGCGAGCTTGTAAGTGCTATGCGTATTGCGATGATTTGAGACCGTGGCAAAACTGTAGAAGACCACTTTTCCGGATATGTCTGCCGCGTCGATCGGCAGGGTCACCGCTCCGGGAGGCGAGGCGCATGTTCGTACGCACGGTGTACGCGACCGGCGATCCGGCGCAGCTGGGCACGGCCGTGGGGGCCCTGAACACGCGGGGCCACGACCTGCTGGAGGAGCGTCCCGGATATCGGGGGGCGGGTGTCTTCGTCGACCGTGACCTCGGCAAACTGCTCACGGTCAGCTGGTGGGAGTCCGTGGACGCGCGCCGCAACAGCGACGAGGTGATGAGCGCCCGGCGGCCGGAGCTGCTGCAGCCCTTCGCGGGGACGGTCGCCGTCGAGAACTACGAGGCCGTCGTCTTCCACCGCGCGCACCGGCCCGTCACCGGCGGCGGGCTGCGGGTCACCCGGCTCGAGTTCGACCCGGCGGACACGGATCTCGCCGCCGACACCTTCCACGCCGGCGTGCTGCCCCGGCTGGACGTCCTGCCCGGTTTCGCCGGCGCGGCCCTCTTCCTGGACCGCGAACGCGGCCGCGGCATGTCGGGCGTCCTCTTCGCCGACCGCGTGTCGCTCGCCCACTCCCGCTCCGCACAGGCGATGATCCGCCGCGAGAGCGCGGCCAAGGCGCATGTGAGGGTGGTCGCCTTGGAGGAGTTCGAGGTCATCCACGCGGATGTGCGGGGCGACTGAGCGCGATGACGCGCGGACGTGTGGGGCGGCGGGGTGGCGGGGGCGGCGTGGCCGGGCCTGCGCGGGGCCGCGTTGCGGGCCGGTGGGGGCTCGATTTCGCCGACCGCGTGTCGCTCGCCGCGTCCCGCTCCGCACAGGCGATGATCCGCCGCGAGAGCGCGGCCAAGGCGCATGTGAGGGTGGTTGCCTTGGAGGAGTTCGAGGTCATCCACGCGGATGTGCGGGGCGACTGAGCATGAAGCCGCGCGGACGCGTGGACGCCCGGGCCGACCGGGCGGCGGAGCCGGCGTGGCCGGGTCTGCGCGCGGGCGCGTTCCGGGCCGGTGCGGGCTCGATGCACCGGATGGCACCGGGGCGTGAATCCGCACCGGGCGGGCGCAGGCGTACGGCCCGAGGTATCCGAGGCGTCCGAGGCACCGCAGGTCAGGCGCGTGGCGCGCCGGGTGGCCGGCCCCGAACGGCACACGGTCGCCCGCCCCGCCGCTCGGACGGGACGCGCGGCCGTGTGCTGCGCGGTGGACGTCAGCCCATGTCGAAGGTGGCCGGGTCGGGGCCCAGGCGCCGGTCCTCGTTGAGCGCGCTGATCGCCGCGAGGTCCTCGTCGTCCAGGCTGAAGCCGAAGACCTCGATGTTCTCCTTGATCCGGGACGGCGTCACGGACTTCGGGATCACGATGTTGCCGAGCTGGATGTGCCAGCGCAGCACCACCTGGGCCGGGGTGCGGCCGTGCTTCTGCGCGATGGCGACGATCGCCGGCACCTCCAGCAGGCCCTTGCCCTGGCCGAGCGGCGACCAGGCCTCGGTCGCGATGCCCTGCTCGGCGTGGAACTCACGGGCGGCGTGCTGCTGCAGGTGCGGGTGCAGCTCGATCTGGTTGACCGCCGGGATGACGGAGGTTTCGGAGATCAGCCGCTCCAGGTGCTCGGGAAGGAAGTTGGACACGCCGATGGCCCGGACCCGGCCGTCGGCGAGCAGCTTCTCGAACGCCTTGTAGGTGTCGATGGACGTGCCACGGGCCGGCAGCGGCCAGTGGATCAGGTACAGGTCGAGGTAGTCGAGACCCATCTTCCGAAGCGACGTGTCGAAGGCGCGCAGCGTCGCGTCGTACCCGTGGTCGCTGTTCCAGAGCTTGGTGGTGACGAAGATGTCCTCGCGGGGCACGCCGGAGGCGGCGATCGCCTTGCCGGTGCCCTCTTCGTTGCCGTAGATGGCCGCGGTGTCGATGCTGCGGTACCCGGCCTCCAGCGCCGTGGCGACGGCCCGCTCGGCCTCGTCGTCCGGCACCTGCCACACGCCGTAGCCCAGCTGGGGCATCTCGACGCCGTTGTTGAGGATGATCGGGGGGACCTTGCTGCTCACGAGCCTCTTGATCCTTAGGTTGTCGACAGGTGGTACTCCCATCGTCAACGATCACGCGCCGCAACGCATTCCTGACGGCGCGATCCGCCTCGACTGACCGGTCAGTCAGCTTCCGGAGCGGAGATTGGCCGGAAACGCATCCGACGTTTTCGGTCCGGACCATTGACCGGAGTCCTGTGGCCCGCAACTCTGTATCGCGCCACCGGACGTGTCACTGAACCCGGTGCACACATGTGAACGGACCCTGACCAGGCCGCGTTCCCCCTCCGGCTCCCTTCCGAGACTCCCCACCCTCAGGAAAGCGAGTACGCACCCATGACCGAGAGCCCTTCCTTGCCTGTCCTGACGCACCGCTCCGTCCCCGAGACATCGGATGAAAAGGTCTGGAGAAACCCTGGTTACCACGTCGTGGAGACGGCGCTGGAGGTGACCGCGTACGCGCTCGCCGACCGCCGCCCGCCCGAGCCGCCCCCGGCCGCATGACCGCGGCACCACCGGAACCCGACGGCCGCGCCGCCTGGCCGGCCGCCGAGTTCACCGAGCGGCTGCGCGCGGTCACCGCGACGCGGTACCACGACCGGCACCCCTTCAACCAGCGGATGCACCGCGGCGAACTGACCCACGCCGAACTGCGCCGCTGGATCGCCGCCCGCTTCCACTACCAGCGGCACATCCCCGTCAAGGACGCGCTGATCCTCGCCAAACTCGACCGGCCCGAGGAACGCCGGGCCTGGCTGCGCCGCATCCACGACCAGGACGGTACCGACGCCGACTCCCGGGAGGGCGGCGGTATCGAGCGCTGGCTGCGGCTCGGCGAGGCGGCCGGCCTCGCCCGCGAGGAACTGTGGGACACCTCCCGGGTGCCGCCCGGGGTGCGGTTCGCGGTGGAGGGGTACGTCACCTTCTGCCGGCGGCGTCCGGTGCTGGACGCGGTCGCGGCCTCCCTGACCGAGCTGTCCGCCCCCGATCTGATGCGCACCCGCATCGCCGCCTTCGAACGCCACTACCCGTGGATCGACCCGGCGGGCCTCGCCTACTTCCGCACCCGCGTCACCCAGGGCGCCCGGGACGCCGAGCAGGCCCTCGCCCTGGTCCTCGCCCGGGCCGGCACCCGTGAGGAGCAGCAACGGGCCGTCGCGGCACTGGAGTTCAAGTGCGAGGTGCTGTGGGCCCTGCTGGACGCGGTGGACCGGAGGGACCCATGACAGCGGCGTCACCGGCATTACTCGCCAGGTCATGGCGTCCCGTCCTCGCCCGTGGTGTGGTGCTGCGCCGGGACCCGGTCCGGGATGCCGACCTGTTGCTGCTGCCCGAACGGGTGGTGGTGCTCGACGGCAGCGGGGGCGCCGTGGTCCGGCTGTGCGACGGCGTCCGGGACGTGGCCGCCGTCGTCGCCGAGCTGGCCGTACGTCATCCCGCCGCGCCAGTCGCCGCCGAAGTCCCGGAGTTTCTCTACCGGTTACGCAAGGAGGGCTGGTTGAGATGACCCCACCTCCCGATCCGCCCTGGGCCCTGCTCGCCGAACTCACCCACGCCTGCCCACTGCGCTGTGGCTACTGCTCCAACCCCGTCGAACTGGTCGGCCGGTCAGCGGAGCTGTCCACGGAGCAGTGGTCGGAGGTCTTCCGGCAGGCGGGCGCGCTAGGTGTCGTCCACACCCATCTGTCCGGAGGCGAGCCGCTGCTGCGGCACGATCTGCCCGACCTGGTGGCCGCCGCCGCGGGCGCGGGACTGTACACCCAGCTCGTCACCAGCGGTGTGGGCCTCGGTGAGCGGCGGCTGGCCGAGCTGACCGGGGCCGGACTGCGCAGTGTGCAGCTGTCGGTGCAGCACGCGAACCGCGCCGCCGCCGAACGCATCGCGGGTGCACGGTCGTTCACGGCGAAGGAGCGCGCCGCCCGGCTGGTTCGCGCGGCCGGGCTGCCCCTGGGACTGAACGCCGTGCTGCACCGCGGCAACCTGGACGACCTCGACGGCCTGATCAGGCTCGCGCTGGCCTGGGGTGCCGACCGGATCGAGCTGGCGAACACCCAGTACCACGGCTGGGCGGCCCGCAACCGCGCCGCGCTGCTGCCCACGCCCGCCCAGGTCGATCGGGCCCGCGCCCGAGTGGCCCGCTGGCGTGAACAACTCGGCGACTCACTGGAGTTGGTGTGGGTGGCCGCCGACCTGGTGGACGCCACCGCGAAACCCTGCATGGGCGGCTGGGGCGCCGTCTCGCTCACCGTGGCCCCCGACGGCACGGTGCTGCCCTGCCCGGCTGCCGGCACCCTGCCCGGCCTGGACCCGCCGAACGTCACGAACCGCGAACTTGCCTGGATCTGGCGCGAGTCGAGCACCTTCAACGCCTTCCGGGGCGAGTCCTGGATGCCCGAACCGTGCCGCGGCTGCGCCCGGCGCGCGGTCGACCACGGCGGCTGCCGCTGCCAGGCGTACACCCTGACCGGCGACGCCACCCGTACCGACCCCGCCTGCCGGCACGCCCCGGACCGGCATCTCGTGGAGGCGCTGGTGCGGGGCGCCGCCGACGGTGCTGATCCGCGCGCGTACGCCTACCGAGGGGGAGGCCGTTGAGCCGCCGACACCGGGGGCCGCCGCGCCGACCGGCTACGCCGCCCGCACCGATCCCGGCTGTCCGCATGCCCTGGACCGTCATCTCGTCGACGCGGCGGTGCACGGCATCGCCGACAGCGTTCAACCGCCCGCGTACGCCTACCGAGAAGGAGGACCATGAGACGCCGACGCCTGCGGGCCGCGCTGACCGCGGCCACGCTCGCCACCGCCATCCTGGCCGCACTGCCCGCCGCCGTACCTCCGGCGAGCGCCGCCCCCGCATCCTCCGCCCCGGCCGCCGCGCCCCGCCCCGCCGCCGCCCGCGACTGGTCCGCCGCCGTCGTGGACTCCACGATGGCGCGCTACACACCGGCCACCATCGGCGGCTGGTCGTACCCCGTGGGCCTGTACCTCTACGGTCAGTACCTCGTCTACCGGCGTACCCACGACCCGCGCCTGCTCGCCTACATCAAGGCCTACGTCGACCGGTTCGTGCACGGCGACGGCACGATCGACCAGTCCTTCAACAGCCTCGACAGCATGCAGGCGGGACGGCTGCTGGTGATCCTGCACCACGAGACCGGCCAGGACCGCTACCGCAAGGCCGCGCGGAGGATCCGCGACCGCCTGAACAGCTATCCGCGTACCTCCGACGGCGGCTTCTGGCACGCCGACACCAGCAGCCGGGCGCACCAACTGTGGGCGGACGGCGCCTACATGGTGAACCCGTTCCTGGTCGAGTACGGCAGGGAGTTCGGCGACAGCGCGTACACGAACGCCGAGGCCGCCGAGCAGTTGTCCGTCTACGGCGGTCATCTGCAGGTGGCGAACGGCCTGTTGCGGCATGCCTACGACGAGTCGAAGTCGGCGAGCTGGGCCGACCCGGCCACCGGGCTCGCCCCGGAGCACTGGTGCCGTGCCGTCGGCTGGTACGCCATGGCGCTGGTGAACGTCCTGGACGCGATCCCCGCCGGCCAGCCCCGGCGTCCCCGACTGCTCGGCATCCTCCGGACGCTGGCCTCGGCGCTGGAGAAGTACCAGGACCCGGCGTCCGGGCGCTGGTTCCAGGTGATCGACAAGGGCTCCCGGCCGGACAACTGGACCGAGACCTCGTGCTCCAGCATGTTCACCTACGCCCTTTCCCGAGGCGCCCGACAAGGCTATGTGGACCCGCACTTCAAGGCGGTCGCCCGGCGCGGCTACGAGGGCGTACTGGCCCGGCTGTCGGTCGGCGCGGACGGCCGCACGAACCTGGCCGACATCTCCGTGGGCACCAACGTCGGCGACTACGCGTACTACGTCGGCCGCACCCGGGCCACCGACGACTTCCACGGACTCGGGGCCTTCCTGATCATGAACGAGCAACTGCGAGGTGATTGAGTGTCATGAGCACGTCCAGAAGAGCCGTACTCGGTGCCGCGCTCGGCGGTGCCGCGGCAGCCGTGACCGGCCTCCCGGCCACCGCGGCCCACGCCGCCTCCTGGCAGCTGAAGTGGTCGCCGTCGGCGCGCACCGACGGGCTCGGCGCCTTCGAGACCGTCGAGGACGACCGCGCGCACTCCCACCCGGCCGGCCATCCGCACATCCACGCCACCGGCGACAACTGGCGCTTCGACATCCACACCGTCGACCGGGACACCTCCACCGACCGCCAGCGCCAGGAGGTCACCGGCCTGCGCACCGGCGCCGACAGCTATCTGAAGTGGACCGAGGGCCAGACCTGGCGGGTCACGTACTCGATGTACATCCCCAGCACGCTGAAGGCCACGACCACTTTCACGCACATCACGCAGATGAAGCAGCCCGGCACCGGCACCTCGCCGATCGTCGTGCAGTCGCTGCGTCGGGTGAACGGCAAGCAGACCATCGAACTCCGGCTCGCGACCGACGACATCCTCGTCGGCCGTACGAACCTCGACCCGCTGCACGACAAATGGACCGACGTCGACTTCCAGATCAAGGTCGGCAACGGCTCGGCCGGTTCCGTCCGCTGGATCCTCAAGAGCGGCTCCACGACCGTCATCGACAAGTCGAGGTCCGGTGTCGACACCTTCCTCGCCGACCGGGTGCGCCCGAAGTGGGGCATCTACCGCTCCCTCGGCGACACCTCCGGATCCCTGCAGGACACCTACCTGCTGCTCACCAACCTCCGCGGCTACCAACTCGCCTAGAGGAGCCGGTCTCGTGAAACCCGCCATCGCCGACCCGAGAAGGGCGGCGGCGATCGTCCTGTGCGTTCTCGCCGTCGTCCTCGGCCTCACCCACCCCGCCGCCCTCGCGGCCCCGCAACCCGCCACGCCACACCGGGCGACCGTGTACGACGTGCGCGACTACGGAGCCAAGGGCGACGGCTCGACCAACGACACCCCCGCCATCGACAAGGCCATCGCCGCGGCCGGCGCGGCGGGCGGCGGCACCGTCCGCTTCCCGGCCGGCACCTACAAGTCCAAGAACACCATCCACATGAAGAGCCATGTGACGCTCCAGGTCGACAAGGGCGCCACCCTCCAGGGCTCCTCCGCCGGCACCTACGACCCGCCGGAATCCAACCCGAACGACAAGTACCAGGACTACGGGCACAGCCACTTCCACAACGCGATGATCTACGGCGACCGGCTGACCGACATCGGTTTCACCGGGGGCGGGGTCATCGACGGCGCCGGCAACCTCATCACCGGCAACCCGAAGTCCGGCCAGGCCGACAAGATCCTGTCGCTGACCCGCTGCGACGGGCTCCGCCTCGGCGACGGCCTCACCCTGCGCCGCGGCGGCCACTTCGCCGCCCTGATCAACGGCTGCACCAACGTCGTCTCCGACCATCTGACCATCGACACCGCGAGCGACCGCGACGGCTGGAACGTCATCTCCACCACCAACGTGACGATCACCAACGCGCACATCGCGGCCAACGACGACGCCCTGGTCTTCAAGAGCGACTACGCCCTCGGCGCCAAACTCCCCAACGGCCATGTACGCGTGAGCGATTCGGTGCTGTCCGCGCGCTGCTGCAACGCCCTGATGTTCGGCTCCGAGACCTGCGGCGACTTCTCCGACTACCAGTTTGAGAAGATCCGTATCGAGGGCGCCGACAAATCCGGGCTCGGCATGGTCTCCATGGACGGCGCCAAGATCTCCGACGTCCACTACCGCGACATCACCATGACCGACGTCCACTCACCGATCATGGAGAAGATCGGCACGCGCAAGCGGTGCGGAAACAGACCGGGTGTCGGATCGATCAGCGACATCACGTACGACGACATCACGGCCACCGGCAACAGCCCGTCCTTCAGTCCGACCCTGTGGGGCGAGGACGGCCACCGCATCAGCGACGTCACCTTCAACCATGTCGACATCACGGTCCCGGGCGGCAACGGCACCATGTCCACCGGTGTGCCGGGCAACGACCCGAAGGACTACAACCCGAAGAGCATCGGGACCCGGCCGGCGTACGGCTGGTACCTGCACAACGCCGACGGCATACAGTTCACCGACAGCAGCGTGCGGTATGCCGCCGACGACGGACGGCCCGCCCTCATCGCCAACGCGGCGAGCGGCATCCGGCTGACCCGGTTCACGGCGCAGAAGGGCGGCGACTCACCTCACGACCTCGGCTTCCAGTCCGTCACCGGCTACTGCGTCAGCGACAGCCACACCACCGACGGCGGCGCCCTGCGCGTGTCGGCGAGCGGATCCAGCCGGAACTGCGCGGCGCAGGTACGCCCCCGCGACGTCGAGAACCCCCGCCAGGCCTTCCTGCGCGCCTCCGTCGGCGGCCTGTTCCTGCACTGGGGCCTGCGCACCGCCCCGGCCCACACCAGCTGCGCCGCCTGGGAGAAGGACGTCACCAGCGGCGGCTGGACGCCAGACTACTGGGTGCACGAGGCCCAGAAACTGCACACGCAGTACATCGTGCTGGCGACCTTCCACAGCCGGCTCGGCTACGCCCGCCCCTGGCCGTCGAAGATCCCCGGTTCCTGCTCCACCAAGCGGGACTTCCTCGGTGAGCTGATCAAGGCCGCCAAGGCCAAGGGCATGAAGGTCATCCTCTACATGACCGACGACCCCCAGTGGCACGACGAGGGCGGCCACGAATGGCTCGACTCGGCCGCCTACTCCGCGTACAAGGGCGAGAACGTCGACCTGACCACCCGCGACGGCTTCGGGCGGTTCTCCTACGACAACTTCTTCGAGGTCATGGACCGTTACCCGGACCTCGGCGGTTTCTGGATCGACAACGACAACGCGTACTGGGAGAGCCACGACCTCTACGCGCAGATCTATCAGAAGCGCCCGAACTACACGCTCAGCAACAACAACGAAGACACGTCGATCATGGACATGATCAGCAATGAGCAGAAGACGGGGATGACGCCGGCCTACGACTACCCGCAGGCCGTCTACACCGCCCAACCCCGGCTCACTGAGGCCGACTTCAAGCTGCCGTCGACCGGCGCCTGGTGGTACGACGGCTCGAACCCGAGCGTCGACAAGATGCTCACCCTCGGCCGGCTGATCACCAACGCCGGCTCCTCGGTGAAGGCGCTCATGGCGGAGACGGCCCAGGTCAACGGGAAGTTCCCGGCGAACCAGGCCGACTTCAACAACTTCGCCGACTCCTACCTCGACAAGATCTGGGAGTCCCTGCACGGCACCGAGGGCGGCGGCTACCTGTACGGCGGCCTCAAGCCCGGCTTCTGGAACGACGGCGCCCACGGCGTCACCACCGTCGCCAAGGACGACCCGAACCGGCAGTACATCCACGTCCTGACCCCGCCGAGCACCGGCACCCTGCGCATCCGCGACAACGGTTACCGCATCGCCTCGGTCACCAACCTCCGCACCGGAGCACCGGTTTCCTGGGCGCAGTCCGGCGGAGTGCTCACCCTCAGCGGCCTCGGCGGCTGGGACCCGTACGACACCGTCTTCAAGGTGATCACCGCGGGCCGCCAGGGCATCGCGACCGGCGCCGAGGTCACCGCCGACGCGTCCGCGAGCGGCCACCCCGGTTCCGCCGCCGGCGACGGTGACTACCTCACCTACTGGGACAACGGCAAGACGCTCCCCGCGAACCTCACCTTCGACCTGGGAGCGGCGAAGAAGGTGCAGTACATCGGGCTGAACCAGCGTGAGGACTCCGTCGCCTACGCGCGCTCCGCCACCGAGCAGTCCGCGCGGATCAAGGCCTACAAGGTCTACCTCAGCGACGACGGCAAGAACTGGGGCAGCCCCGTGCGGACCGGTCAACTCCCCAGTGCCCGCGGGATCCAGGGCATCGACCTGACCGCGACCACGGCCCGCTACGTCCGCCTCGAAGTCGACTCCACCTGGGCCGCCTCCAGCGACACCACCCGCTACCAGCGGCTGCGGATCGACGAGGCCTGGATCGGCACCTCCTACGCCACACCCGCCCCGAAGGGACGTCCATGACCCGGCTCAGAACCCTGACGACGGCGGCGGCCGGGCTGCTCGCGGTCGCCGCGGTGCCCCTCGCCGGCACCGCCCACCCCGCGGCCGCCTCCGACAACGGCCAGTCGATCCGCCCCGCCATGGGGTGGAGCAGCTGGAGCTTCGTACGCCGTCAGCCGACCGAGGCGAAGATCGAGGCCCAGGCCGACGCGCTGGCCTCCAGCGGCCTGAAGAACCACGGCTTCGCCTACGTCAACCTCGACGACTTCTGGCAGAAGTGCGACGACAACGGCTTCACCGTGGACGCCTACGGCCGCTGGGCCGTCGACACCGCCAAGTTCCCGGACGGCATCAAGGCCCTCGCCGACCACGTCCACTCCAAGGGCCTGAAGTTCGGCTTCTACGTGACGCCCGGCATCGCGAAGAACGCCGTGCTGAAGAACACGCCGATCGAGGGGACCCCGTACCACGCGAAGGACATCGCGGACACCTCGAAGACCGAGAAGAACTACAACTGCAAGAACATGTACTCCATCGACTACTCCAAGCCGGGCGCCCAGGAGTTCGTCGACTCCTGGGCCGGGCAGTTCGCCTCCTGGGGAGTCGACTACCTGAAGATCGACGGCGTGGGCAGCCATGACGTCCCCGACGTCCAGGCCTGGGACAAGGCGCTGCGCGCCACGGGACGGCCCATCCACTTCGCGCTGTCCAACAACCTTCCCATCGCCGACGCGTCCACCTGGCGCAGGCTCGCCAACAGCTGGCGCACCCAGGGTGACGTGGAGTGCTACTGCGGCCCCGGCTCCCACGGCAGCGGTTATCCGCTCACCGACTGGTCCCACGTCTCCAAGCGCTTCGACTCGGCCGCGTCCTGGCAGCCGTACGCCGGCCCCGGCGGCTGGAACGACCTGGACTCGCTGGAGATCGGCAACGGCGACCAGGTGGGCCTCACGGCCGACCAGCGCCGCTCCCACTTCACTCTGTGGGCAATGGCGGCGGCCCCGCTGCTGCTCGGCACCGACCTCACGCACCTGGACCCCGTCGACAAGGCGATGCTCACCAACGACCGGCTGATCGGCGTCGACCAGGACGGGGTCGCGGCGAAACGGATCGTGAACAGCGGCGTGAAGCAGGTCTGGAGCAAGCGGGAGAGCGACGGCGACTACGTGGTGGCCCTGTTCAACACCGGAACCTCCGGCAGCGCCACGGTCACCGTGAACTGGTCCCAGGTCGGCTTCACCGGCTCCGGTGACGTCACCGACCTGTGGTCCGGCTCCCACAAGGGCACGGTCACCGGCTCCTACAGCGCGACCCTGCGCCCCGGCGAGACCCGGCTCGTCCGGGTCAGGCCCACCGCCGCCGCGCAGGAACGTGCGGCGTCCCCCGGCATGGCCGTCGCCCCGTACGAGTACCTGGGCTGGGGCGATCCGCCGGACCCGACCAAGGTGATGTCGGCGACCGGCGTCACGTGGTTCACCCTCGCCTTCGTCCTGTCGGACGGCACCTGCAACCCCAAGTGGGACGGCACCCGGCCGCTGACCGGCGGCACCGACCAGTCGGCGGTCGACCGCATACGATCCGCGGGCGGCGACGTGATCGTCTCCGTCGGCGGCTGGAGCGGCGCCAAGCTGGGGGAGAAGTGCTCCAGCGCCTCCGCGCTGGCCGGCGCCTATCAGAAGGTGATCAACGCGTACAGGCTGAAGGCGCTCGACATCGACATCGAGAACACCGAGTGGTCGAACGCCACCGTCCGCCAACGTGTCGTGGACGCCCTGAAGACCGTGAAGGCGAACAATCCCGGCCTGAAGACGGTCATCACCTTCGGCACCACCAGCAGCGGCCCCGACGCGACCGGCGTCGACATGATCAAGCGCGCGGCGAGGTCGGGCCTGGCGAACGACGTCTGGTGCGTCATGCCGTTCGACTTCGGCGGCGGCACCACGACCATGGGCACCCTCACCACCCGGGCCATGGAGGGCCTCAAGGCCAGGGTCGAGGCGGCCTACGGCTACGACGACGCCACCGCCTACGCCCACATCGGGCTGTCGTCGATGAACGGCAGGACGGACGACTCCGGTGAGCGCGTCCGCGTCGCCGACTTCCGGACCATGCTCGCCTACGCCCGGCAGCACCACATCGCGCGCCTCACCTACTGGTCCGCCAACCGCGACCGCCCCTGCGGCTCCGGCACCGACGGCGACTCCTGCAGCGGCGTGTCGCAGCAGCCGTACGACTACCTCAAGGTCTTCACCCAGTACACGGGCTGAGGAAAAACAAGGGAACACACCCATGCATCTCGGAAGAGTTCTGCCGTACGGTCTCGCCGCGGCCCTCGCACTGCCCGTGGCCGGCCTGAGCCAGGGCACCGCCCTCGCCGCCACCGACTACCAGGCCGAGGACGCCCTGATCTCCCAGGGCACCGTCGCCACCAACCACACCGGCTTCACGGGCACCGGATTCGTCGACTACACCAACGTCAAGGGCTCCTACGTGGAGTTCACGGTCGGCGCCACCGCCGCCGGGCCCGCGTCGCTCACCCTGCGGTACGCCAACGGCACCGCCGCCGACCGGCCGATGGACCTGTCCGTCAACGGCACCGTCGTCGCGCCCGCCGTCTCCTTCCCGGGCACGGCCGACTGGAACACCTGGGCGGCCAGGACCGTCAACGTCACGCTGAAGGCCGGCAGCAACAAGATCCGGGCGACGGCGACCACGGCGAACGGCGGCCCCAACCTCGACCGCGTGAGCCTCGGCACACCGGCCGACACCCAGGCCCCCACCCGCCCCGGGCAGCCCTCCTGCTCGGACATCGGCGAGGACCGCCTGACCCTGTCCTGGGGCGCGTCGACCGACGACGTGGGTCTCGCGGCGTACGACCTCTACGAGCACGGCAACAAGATCGGCGAGGCGGCGGGCGACGCGACCTCGAAGACGCTGACCGGGCTCGCCCCGAACACCACCTACGACCTCACGGTCATCGCCCGGGACACGGCCGGCAACACCTCGCCGGCCAGCCCGGTCGTCGACTGCACCACCAGGCCCAGCTCCGACACCACGCCGCCGACCGCGCCCGGCACATTGCACACAGCCGACATCACGTCGAACACGGTGGACCTCGCCTGGGGCGCCTCCACCGACGACCGCGCCGTCACCGCCTACGACGTGCGCAGCGGCGCGACCGTCTACAAGACCGTCACCGGCGGTACGTCCACCACGCTCAGCGGGCTCGCCTGCGACAGCCCGTACAGCCTGAACGTCGTCGCCCGTGACGCCGCCGGCAATGTCTCCGCGCCGAGCAACACGGTCTCCTTCACCACCAAGGCCTGCGCCACCGACGGCGGTGTCCCGTCCTCCATCGCCACGCTCTCCACCGGCTGGACCATCCCCTGGGGCACCTACTGGATGCCCGACGGCCAGTCCGCCCTGGTCACCGAGCGGGACGACTTCCGGGTGTGGAAGCTGACCAAGAGCGGCACGAGGACGCAGGTGGGCACGGTGCCCAACGCCGTCACCACCAACGGAGAGGGAGGTCTGCTCGGCGTCGCCGTCGACCCCAGGTGGGAGACCGACCACTTCGTCTACTTCATGCACACCGCGTCCGAGGGCAACCGCGTGGTCCGCATGACGTACGACGGGACGAAGCTCGGCGACTACAAGGTCCTGCTCCAGGGCATCAAGAAGAACCGCTACCACAACGGCGGCCGCCTCGCCTTCGGCCCCGACGGCTACCTGTATGCCTCCACCGGCGAGGCCCAGCAGCCCGACCTCGCGCAGGACAAGAACTCCCTCAACGGCAAGATCCTGCGCATGACCACCGACGGCAAGCCGGCCCCCGGCAACCCCTTCGGCACCTACGTCTACTCGTACGGCCACCGCAACCCGCAGGGCCTCGCCTTCGACCGCAACGGGCGGCTCTGGGAGGCGGAGTTCGGCAACAGCTCCAAGGACGAACTCAACCTCATCAAGCCCGGCGCGAACTACGGCTGGCCCACCTGCGAGGGCAGCTGCGACGTCGTCGGCATGACCAACCCCAAGGCCACCTGGAACGTCTCCGAGGCCTCGCCGAGCGGCATCGCCATCGTCCGCAACGTCATCTACATGGCATCCCTGCGCGGCGAACGCCTCTGGCGCGTCCCCATCAACGGCGACACCGAGAGCGTCGGCACCCCGAGCGCGTACTACGTCGGCACCTACGGCCGGCTGCGCACGGTCACCAAGGTGCCGGGAGCCGACCAGCTGTGGCTGTCCACCACCAACTGCGACAACAACGGGGGTGCCGCCGACGGGTCGGACAAGATCTTCAAGGTGACGATCAGTTGACGCCCCATCAGCGGGCTCACGTCCGGTAGAGGGCCTCGACCTCGTTGCCGTACGCCTTCTCGATCGCCTTCCGCTTCAGCTTCAACGACGGTGTCAGCAGGCCGTGTTCCTCGGTGAACGGCTGCGCCAGGATGCGGAACGTACGGATCGACTCGGCCTGGGAGACGAGGGTGTTGGCGGCGACCACCGCCCGCCGCACCTCCGTCTCCAGGTCCGCGTCGCGCACCAGCTGGGCCGGGGTCATCCGCGGCTTTCCGCGCATCTGCAGCCAGTGCTCGACGGCCTCCTGGTCTAGGGTGACCAGGGCGGCGATGTAGGGGCGGTCGTTGCCGACGACGATGCACTGGTTGACCAGCGGATGCTCGCGGACCCGCTCCTCCAGCACACCGGGGGAGACGCTCTTGCCGCCGGAGGTCACCAGGATCTCCTTCTTGCGGCCGGTGATGGTCAGATAGCCGTCCTCGTCGAGCGAACCGAGGTCGCCGGTGGCCAGCCAGCCGTCGTGCAGGGTCTCGTCGCTGGCCTTCGGGTTGTTCAGATAGCCCTGGAAAACGTTTCCGCCGTACAGCCAGATCTCCCCGTCGTCGGCGATGTGCACGGTCACGCCGGGAATGGCCTGCCCGACGGTGCCGTAGCGGGTGCGCTCGGGCGGGTTGGCGGTGGCCGCGGCCGTCGACTCGGTCAGGCCGTAGCCCTCGTAGATCTGCACACCGGCGCCCGCGAAGAACAGTCCCAGCCGGCGGTCCATCGCCGAACCGCCGGACATCGCGTTGCGGATCCGGCCGCCCATCGCCGCGCGGACCTTGGAGTACACGACCTTGTCGAAGAACTGGTGCTGCATGCGCAGCCCCGCCGACGGGCCGGGCCCGGTGCCCCACGCCTTGGCCTCCACGGCCTCCGCGTACTTCACCGCGATGTCGACCGCCTTCTCGAACGGCCCCGACCTGCCCTCCTTCTCCGCCTTCCGGCGGGCGGCGTTGAACACCTTCTCGAAGATGTACGGCACCGCGAGGATGAAGGTCGGCTTGAACTCCTGCAGGTCGGGCAGCAGGGCGGCGGCGTTCAGCTGCGGCTGGTGCCCGAACCGGACCCGGCCGCGGATCGCGGCGACCTCCACCATCCGCCCGAAGACGTGCGCGAGCGGCAGGAACAGCAGGGTGGAGGCCTCGTCGTCCTTCTTGGTGTGGAACACCGGCTGCCACCGCTGGATCATCGTGTCCGCCTCGTACATGAAGTTGGCGTGCGAGAGGACACAGCCCTTGGGGCGGCCGGTGGTGCCCGAGGTGTAGATGATGGTGGCGACCGAGTCCGGGGCGACCGCCTGCCGGTGCCGGTGCACCAGCTCGTCGTCCAGATGCGCCCCCGCGTCGTACAGCTCCTGCACACAGCCGGAGTCCAGCTGCCACAGCTGGCGCAGCTGCGGGAGGCGGTCGATGACCGTGGCGATGGTCATCGCGTGGTCCTCGTGCTCCACGATCGCCGCGGACACCTCGGCGTCGTACAGCATCCAGAAGCACTGCTCGGCCGAGGACGTGGGGTAGACGGGCACCACCTGGGCGCCGATCGACCACAGGGCGAAGTCGAACAGGGTCCACTCGTAGCGGGTGCGGGACATGATGGCGACGCGGTCGCCGAAGCGGATGCCGCGCGCCAGCAGGCCCTTGGCGAGGGCCATGACCTCGTCGCGGAACTCGGCGGAGGTCACCTCCCGCCACTGCCCCTCGGCGTCCTTGCGGCCGAGAGCGACGTGCGTCGGGTCCGTCAGGGCATGCTCGAACACCACGTCGGCCAGACCGCCCACCGGCGGTGCCGTCGTGAGCGGCGGGTTGGTGAACTCGCGCAAACCTCGCTCCCCGATCCTCGCTGCTTGGTCACGCCCGTGATGCTCGGCACAGCGCGGTGAAAGCTACCCCACGCCGTCACTGGGCGGGAGGGGGCCGGAAACCGAGCAAACCTCATGTTTCCCCCGGGCAGTGACCGGAAAATGCCCGCACAAGGGGAAGGGCCGGACACAATACTGACGGGTCAGTAAGTTTCGGTGCCGTAATCTCCACCGAATCTGTACGCGGCGATTACGGCGCACATCGGGCCGATCCCCACATACGCGACGCGGCCCGGCCCGGCAGACACACGACGGCGGCGGCGGGCCCGAAGCAGGCGCCCCGGAACCGCCTCACCGCCGCGCGTCGCGGCCGTGCCGGGCGGGCAACGCCTTCGCTGTCCCCGCGCCGCATTCCGTCCGCCACGCGGCCCGGTCCGCCCACACGAACGGCAGAACCAGCGCACCCGCGACCGCCTGGCCCGCCCTCCCGGCCCGCTCCGGCGGCAGCACGCGGAGACCGCGTCCTTCCCGCGCCGGGTCAAGCATCCGACGTATCTCGATGCCCGCTGACGCCCCGGCTCGCTGTCGTGAGGTGCGCGATGTCCCGCTGTCGGGGGACCCGCGTCCGTGTGGTGCGTGCTGTCCCGCTGATGTCGGGCCGGCTGCCGTGCGGGCCCGATGCCCGCTGACGTCGGGTCCGCCGCCGTGCAGTGACGTGAGGTGTCAGCCGCTGCGTCGTCGCAGCCGCTCCCCGCCCGCCAGGACGGCCGTGGCCAGCGCGTGCGCCGCCTCCTCCGCCGTGCCCCGGCGGCGGCCGTGGACCAGGACGAAGTCGACCTTGCCCAGGTCGGGCAGCCCGGCGCGCTCCGGCAGGCGGAACAGGCCGGGCGGGATCAGGCGCCGGGAGTGGGCCATCACGCCGAGCCCGGCGCGGGCCGCCGCGATCAGGCCGTTGAGGCTGCCGCTGGTGCACACGATCCGCCAGTCGCGGCCCTCCCGCTCCAGCGCCTCCAGCGCGCGGGCCCGGGTGATGCCGGGCGGCGGATACACGATCAGCGGGACGGGCCGGTCCGCGTCCAGGCGCAGCCGCTCGGCGCCGATCCACACCAGGTCGTCGCGCCAGACCAGTTCGCCCCGGGGATCCTCCGTGCGCCGCTTGGCCAGCACCAGGTCCAGCTTGCCTGCGGCCAGCTGCTCGTGCAGGGTGCCGGACAGCTCCACGGTCAGCTCCAGGTCGACCTCCGGATGGTCGTAGCGGAAGCCCTCCAGAATCTCCGGCAGCCGGGTGAGCACGAAGTCCTCGGACGCGCCGAACCGCAGCCGGCCGCGCACCCGGGTGCCGGTGAAGAACGCCGTCGCCTGCTCGTGGACCTGCAGGATGCGGCGGGCGAAGCCCAGCATCGCCTCGCCGTCCTCGGTCAGCTCCACCGAATGGGTGTCCCGGGTGAACAGCTGCCGCCCGGTCGCGTCCTCCAGCCGGCGCACATGCTGGCTGACCGTGGACTGGCGCAGCCCCAGCCGGCGCGCGGCCTGCGTGAAGCTCAGCGTCTGGGCGACCGCCAGAAAAGTGCGCAGGTGCGTGGGGTCGTACACGGTGCGAGTTTATTGCAGATCGTGATGACAGTCAGAGTGGTATGCCGGATTCCCGATCGGCGCGTCGAGGAGGAAGATGAATGGGGGCCCCTGCGCGCCCGCGACGGAACGAAAGCAAGAGATCAACCGGAGCACCGTGAAACGCCTGAGCTGGCCGAGCTGGATGCCGATCGACCCGTACATCGTCCTGCTGCTGGGCACGGTGGGGCTCGCCGCGCTGTTCCCGGCGCACGGCACCGGCGCGGACGTGGCCTCGGGCGCGTCGACGGCCGCGATCGCCTTCCTCTTCTTCCTCTACGGCGCCCGGCTCTCCACCCGGGAGGCGCTGGACGGGCTGCGCCACTGGCGGCTCCATGTCACCGTGCTGGTCTGCACCTTCGTCCTCTTCCCGGTGCTCGGGCTGGCGGCGCGCGGTCTGGTGCCGGTGCTGCTGACCCAGCCGCTCTACCAGGGGCTGCTGTTCCTGACGCTGGTGCCGTCCACGATCCAGTCGTCCATCGCGTTCACCTCGATCGCCCGCGGAAACGTCCCGGCGGCGATCTGCGCGGGCTCCTTCTCCTCGCTCATCGGCATCGTCGTCACCCCGCTGCTGGCGGCCGGGCTGCTCGGCAACAGCGGGGGCGGGTTCTCCGCCGACTCACTGGTCAAGATCGTGCTCCAGCTGCTGGTGCCGTTCCTCGCCGGGCAGGTGCTGCGCCGTTGGATCGGCGGCTTCGTCGCCCGGCACAGGAAGGTGCTCGGGCTGGTCGACCGCGGCTCGATCCTGCTGGTCGTCTACACCGCCTTCAGCGAGGGCATGATCCGGGGCATCTGGCACCAGGTCAGCCCCGCCCGGCTCGGCGGGCTGCTCGCCGTCGAGGCCGCCCTGCTCGCGGTGATGCTCCTGCTGAGCTGGTACGGCGGCAAGGCGCTCGGCTTCGGCCGGGAGGACCGGATCGCCATCCAGTTCGCCGGGTCGAAGAAGTCCCTCGCCTCCGGGCTCCCGATGGCCAGCGTCCTGTTCGGCGCCCACGCCTCGCTCGCCGTGCTGCCGCTGATGCTCTTCCACCAGATGCAGCTGATGGTGTGCGCGGTCATCGCCAAGCGCCGGGCCCGGGACCCGCGGGAGGTCCCGGGCGCCGGCGTCGGCGCGTCAGCCGCTCACCTGGTCCAGGGGCAGCCACAGGACCGTGTCCTTCGGTGACCTGAGCGCCTTCGGATCCGACAGTTCCGCGTCGGTGAGCGCCCGGTCCCAGACATGCACCTCGTCGATGGCGCCGGTGAAGAAGGCCCGGCTGTCCATCCGCTGACCGATGTGCACGCCGAAGGGCGAGTTACGGCTGACGGACCCCGGTATGTCGGCGACGGACCACTGCATACCGTCGACGAACAACGCCAGCCGGCCGCCGCCCCGGCGCAGCACGAGGTGATGCCACTGGCCGTCGTTGTACGCGGTGTCGGTGCGCACAAAGGTCGTCTGCGGCGCGATCGCCCCGTCCCGCACCGTGATCAGCCCCTGTATGCGGTGGTTCGCCGGCTCCCCGCGCAGCCACACCTGCGGCTGGGTGGTGCCGATCCCGCCCATCCACAGCAGCGGCTGCTCGCCGGTCGTGGCCGTGTACCGGAACCACAGGGACGCCGTGAAGTCCTTCGTCCCCAGCGGCAGCTCCGTACGGAAGGGCAGGCGTACGGCGTCGTCGGTGCCGTCGAACTGCAGCGCGCCGCCGAACACCCCGTCCGTCTCCTCGGCGCCGCCGAGCACCGCGGCCGGGCGGGCGTGCGGGGCGAGGTCGGCGGTGACCGGGTCGGGGCCGCGGCGCGGGGCGAGCCAGTCCTCGGTGAAGCGGGCGAAGCGGATCTCGTCGCGCGCGTCCACCGCGCCGCCCTCGTAGATCAGGCCCACCGTGTCCGCGTCGGCGCGCACCAGGTCGGAGTAGCCGGACCAGTCCGTGGTGACGACGGTGCCGCGGTCCACGCTGTCCCAGGTGCGGCCGCCGTCGTAGGAGGAGCGGATCATCATGGTGCGCCGCCGGTCGGGGTCGGCGGGGCAGGCGAGCAGAAGACGGTCGCCCACGCGCAGCATCGAACCCTGGACCTGCGGGGTGTACAGGTCGGGCAGGTCGCGGAAGGGCGCGGTGAAGCTGTCGCCGCCGTCGCGGCTGACCGCCTCGGTGCGGTGACCGAGGTCGGTGCCGTCCTGTTCCCGGCCGCTGACCAGGACGGAGCCGTCCTGGCGCTCGGCGAGGGTCAGCTCGGACGGCTTCTGCCGGAAGGTGCCGTCGTCGGCGATGGGCCAGGTGTCGGTCGCGCCGATCCGCCAGTGGCCGCCGTGGTCGTCGCTCACGATCAGCGCCGCGTGGTTGGCGGTGACCCGGCTCCCGTCCCAGGTCTCGGTGTTGACTCCGAAGACCAGCCGGCCCGCGTACCGGCCCCGGGTGAGCTGGATGCCGTGCACCGGCCCGGTCGCGTACCAGGAGTTCCAGTCGGCGGGCAGGATCTCCGGGCTCAGATCGCGCGGCACCGACCAGGTCCGGCCGTCGTCGTCGCTGTACTGCAGGTGCGGGGTGCGGTCGCAGGGGACCGAGCAACTGGCGCTGTCGGTACGGCCGGTGTTGTACGTCTCCGCGAGCCAGACCCGGCCCGTCGCGCGGTCCACGATCGGCGCCGGGTTGCCGTGCGTATCGCCGGCGCCCTCGTTGACCACCTGCAGCGGGCCCCAGGTGCGGCCGCCGTCGGTGGAGCGTTTGACGACGATGTCGATGTCGGCGGCGTCGCCGCAGTTGAGGACCCGGCCCTCGGCGAACGCCAGCAGGGTGCCGTCGGTCGTCTTGACGATCGCCGGTATGCGGAAGCAGGCGTAGCCGGGGTCCTGGGACGCCTTGAAGAGGATCTGCTGCTCGAACTCGGGGTCGTGTGCGGGGGACTGGGCGTGTGCGGGGTGGGGGATTGCGAGCGGCACCAGGAGCAGTGCCGCCGTGGTGAGGGCGGTGGCGTGTACGGCTCTGAGACGGGCGCGAAGACCTGACGGCATGTGCGACCTGCCCTTCGTCGGCGGACATCCGGACATGCGGACATCCCACGTCCAACGTGCGCCCCATCGACGGTAGTTGGGGCCAGGTCGCCTCACAAGAAGCGTGCAGCACAAGGAGCCCGCGAAGGGCCTACGGGCACAGCACGACCTTGCCCAGGTTGGCCCTCCGCTCGATCACCTCATGTGCCTTGGCGGCGTCCTCCAGTGCGAACCCGGCGTGCACGGCGGGCTTCACGGTGCCCTCGGCGAACAGCCGCCACAGCTCCTGGCGCCACCGCTCGTACAGGTCCGGCCGGCCGCGGGCGATCAGGGCCATCTGGAACCCGATCACGGACTTGGCGCCCACCAGCAGGTCGTACGCCTGAATGGTGCCGCCGCCGGAGCTGTAGGCGACGAGGCGGCCGTGCGGGGCCAGGGCGGCGAGGGCGGGGGTGAGCAGGTCGCCGCCGACGGCGTCCAGGACACAGTCGACGGGATCCCCCCAGCTGTCGTCGCCGTAGCGGACACAGTCGTCCGCGCCGAGCGAGCGGACGAACTCCGCCTTGCCGGGGTCGGACACGGCCCCCACCACCCGTCCCGCACCCCGCGCCCGTGCCAGCTGCACGGCCAGGTGGCCGACCCCGCTCGCCGCCGCGGTGACCAGCACGGCCTCGCCCGGCACCGGGCGCGCCGCCTCCAGCGCGCCGAACGCCACCAAGCCGCTGCGCACCAGCGCGACCGCGTCCACCGCGTCGGCGCCGTCCGGTACCGACGAGGCCATGGCCTCGTGCAGCAGGGCGAAGTCGGCGTACCCGTGCCCGAAGCACAGCCCGGTCACCCGCTCGCCCGGCCGGAAGCGGGTCACGCCCTCGCCGACCGCCACCACCTCGCCGGCGACCTCGCCGCCCAGCGGTATCGGCTCGGCTGCCTCGGTGGCCTTGCGGACCACGGGCAGGGTGATCCCGACCGCCGCGCAGCGCACCAGCAGCTCACCGGGGCCGGGCTCGGGGACGGGGACCTCCTCCAGGAACAGCGGGCCACCGGCTGATTCATAGCGGACGCGACGCATCGCACACACCTCCACGCCGGGCACACCCTGCGCCTCGGTCGTTGGGAACACCCACGAATTCGTGGGGAGCCCCAACGATAGCGGAGGTTCGTGGGGAATCCCAACGTTTTCTCGGCTAGGCTGCCCGCATGGCCGAAGCACCCCTGCCCGCGATCCGCTCCCTGCCCAGCTGGCTCCTCGGCCGCGCCGCCGCCCGGGGCCGTTCCCTGGTCGCCGACGCCCTCGCGGCCGAGGGGCAGAAGATGTGGCACCACGTGGTCCTCTCCGCCGTGCGCGACCTCCAGCCCGTCGCCCAGGCCGACCTGGGCCGCAGCGTGGGCCTGGACCCCAAGGACCTGGTCGGCGTGCTCAACGACCTGCAGTCCGCCGGCCATGTCGTGCGCGCCCCCGACCCCAGGGACCGGCGCAAGAACGCCGTGTCCCTCACCGGCGACGGCGCCCGCCTCCTCGTGCGCTGCGAGAAGGCGGCCCGCGAGGCCAACGACGAGCTGCTCGCCCCGCTGTCGGCCGCCGAACGCGATCAGTTCACGGGCCTGTTGATCCGGATTTCCGGCACGGACGGCTGACGGCGGCTAACGTTCCGTCATGACCGCAGCCCCCGTCCTCGATCCGCAGCGCACCGCACTGGTCCTCGTCGACCTGATGGAACGCATCGTCGCGCTGCCCCTGGAACCCCGCAAAGGCACCGAAGTACTGAGCACCGCCGAGGAGTTGGCACACGCCTTCCGCTCCGCCGGGGCACCCGTCGTCCTCGTCCGGGTCGAACGCCCCTCGGTCGCCGAACAGCCGCCCGGCAGCTCACTCGTGCCCGGCCTCGCCCGAAGCGGCGACCTGGAGGTGGTCAAGCGGACCATCGGCGCCTTCCAGGGCACCGGCCTGGACGAACGGCTGCGCGAACGCGGCGTCACCACCCTGGTGTTCGGGGGCATCGCCACCAACCTCGGCGTGGAGTCCACCGCCCGCGCCGCCGCCGACCTCGGCTACGAGCTGGTCTTCGTCGAGGACGCCATGGCCGCGTTCACCGCCGCCGAGCACGAGGCGTCCGTACGGCTCGACTTCCCCCGGCTCGGCACGGTGGTGACCGCCGCCGGCGTACGCCTCGGCCCCGCCTGACCGTGTGCCGGTGACCGACGCGGAACCGGACCAGGCCCCGCCGGCCCGGGCGGCGGGACGCCGCTCACCGCTGATCACGGCGTTCGCCGGGATGGCGCAGCCGCTCGGCCGAGGCGGGGCCCGGCGGCGCAGGGGGCGCTCCCCGCCGGCCGGGCCCCCGCCGCCGTGCCGCGGGGGAGGTACCTCAGCCCTGGGCGGCCGCCTCCCGCAGGGCGATGCGGTCCTCGCCCGCGTACACGTTCATGGAGCTGCCCCGCAGGAAACCCACCAGCGTCAGGCCCGTCTCCGCTGCCAGGTCCACCGCCAGCGACGACGGCGCCGACACGGCCGCCAGCACCGGGATGCCCGCCATCACGGCCTTCTGCGCCAGCTCGAACGAGGCCCGCCCGGAGACCAGGAGGATCGCCCGCGACAGCGGCAGGTCGCCGTTCTGCAGCGCCCGCCCGACCAGTTTGTCGACCGCGTTGTGCCGGCCCACGTCCTCCCGTACGTCCAGCAGCTCGCCGTCCTCGGTGAAGAGCGCCGCCGCGTGCAGGCCCCCGGTCCGGTCGAACACCCGCTGGGCCGCTCGCAGCCGGTCGGGGAGGCTCGCCAGCAGTTCCGGGGCGACCCGGACCGGGGGAGTGTCGGCGATCGGGAAGCGGGCCGTCGTGCGTACGGCGTCCAGGCTGGCCTTGCCGCACAGGCCGCACGAGGAGGACGTGTAGACGTTCCGCTCCAGGGTGAACTCCGGCAGGGCGACGCCGGGCGCGGTCTTCACGTCGACCACGTTGTAGGTGTTCGAGCCGTCCGCCGTCGCGCCCGCGCAGTAGACGATGTTCTGCAGATCGTCCGCGGTCGCCAGCACACCCTCGCTGACGAGGAAGCCGGCCGCCAGCGCGAAGTCGTCGCCCGGTGTGCGCATGGTGATCGCGAGCGGCTTGCCGTTCAGGCGGATCTCCAGGGGTTCCTCGGCGACGAGTGTGTCCGGCCGGGTGGAGAGCGCCCCGTCCCGGATGCGGAGGACCTTGCGTCGTTCCGTGACTCGTCCCATGTCCTGATCAGCCCCGGTTCTGTACGTGCTGGTAGCCGAAACGGCCCTTGATGCAGAGATTGCCGTGGGTCACCGGGTTGTCGTGCGGCGAGGTGACCTTCACGATCTCATTGTCCTGCACATGGAGCGTGAGCGTGCAGCCCACTCCGCAGTAGGCGCACACCGTGGACGTCCGCGTCTGCCGGGACTCGTCCCAGGTGCCCGCCGCCCGCATGTCGAACTCCGTCTTCGGCGCGAGCGCCCCCGTCGGGCACACCTCCACGCAGTTCCCGCAGTACACGCACGCCGAGTCGGTGAGCGGAGCGTCGTGCTCCACGGCGATCCGGGCGTCGAAACCGCGCCCGGCGACGGAGATCGCGAAGGAGTTCTGCCACTGGTCGCCACAGGCGTCGACGCACTTGTAGCACAGAATGCACTTGCCGTAGTCGCGTACGTACAGCTCGTTGTCGATCCTGGGCTGCTCGTTCACCCGGGCCGCGTCGGGGCCGAAACGGTCCGGCTTCGCCTCGTACTCCTTGATCCACTCGGCCGCCTTCGGTGTGGTCGACAAGTCGACCGAGGAGGCGAGCAGCTCCAGGACGATCTTCCGGCTGTGCCGGGCGCGCTCGGTGTCGGTACGGACCTCCATGCCGGGCTCCGCGGTGCGCGAGCAGGCCGGCACCAGCGTGCGCGAGCCCTCGACCTCCACCACGCACACCCGGCAGGCGTTCTTCGGCCGCAGCGTGTCGCCCTGGCACAGCGTCGGGATGTCCTTCCCCGCGGCCCGGCAGGCGTCCAGGACGGTCGAGCCCTCCGGGACCCGCGCGGGCTCGCCGTCGACGGTGCACTCCAGCAGCCGGCGCGGGATCCCCAGCGGTGTGACGGTCATGCGTACGCCCCCAGACGGTCGATGGCGGATTCCACGGCGTTCCAGGCGGTCTGCCCCAGACCGCAGATCGAGGCGTCCCGCATCGCCCGGCCGACCTCCCGCAGCAGGGCGATGTCGTCGGCGGCCGCGGCCCCGGTCCGCTCGGCGATCCGGCGCAGCGCCTCCTCCTGCCGGACGGTCCCGACCCGGCACGGCACGCACTGCCCGCAGGACTCCTCCCGGAAGAACTCGGCGATCCTGAGCAGCAGCCGGGGCAGCGGCACGCTGTCGTCGAAGGCCATCACCACGCCCGAGCCGAGCGTGGTGCCCGCCTGACGGGTGCCCTCGAAGGTCAGCGGGATGTCCAGCTCGTCGGGCCGGACGAACCCGCCCGCGGCGCCGCCGAGCAGCACCGCCCGCAACCCCTCCCGGACGCCGGCCAGTTCGAGCAGCTCGCCGAGCGTGGCGCCGAAGGGGAGCTCGTAGACGCCGGGCCGCGCCACGCTCCCGGAGACGCAGTACAGCTTCGGCCCGGTCGACCTCTCGGTGCCGATCGCCGCGTACGCCGGGGCGCCCATGGAGAGGATCGGCAGGACGTTGACCAGTGTCTCGACGTTGTTCTCGACCGTCGGCTTGCCGAACAGCCCCTTCTCCACCGGGAAGGGCGGCTTGGAGCGCGGCTCGCCCCGGTACCCCTCGATGGAGTTGAACAGGGCCGTCTCCTCACCGCAGATGTACGCCCCCGCGCCCCGCCGGATCTCGATGTCGAAGGCGTAGCCCTGGCCGAGGACGTCGTCCCCGAGGAAGCCACGCGCGCGTGCCTGCCCGATCGCGTGCTCCAGGCGGCGCAGGGCGCGCGGGTACTCGCCGCGCAGATAGAGGTAACCCTTGTGGGCGCCGGTCGCGTACGCCGCGATGGTCATCGCCTCGACCAGCGCGTACGGGTCGCCCTCCATCAGCACGCGGTCCTTGAAGGTGCCCGGCTCGGATTCGTCGGCGTTGCACACGAGGTAGTGCGGGTGGTCCGGCTGGGACGCCGTGGCCTGCCACTTGCGGCCGGTGGGGAAGGCGGCGCCGCCGCGGCCGACCAGGCCGGAGTCGGTGACCTCGCGGACGACTCCGGCCGGCCCGAGCGCGAAGGCCCGGCGCAGCGCGGTGTAGCCGCCGTGCGCGCGGTAGTCGTCGAGGGAGGCCGGATCGACGACCCCGACCCGCCGCAACAGCACGAGGTCCTCCCGGCCGGCCTGGGGCACCGCCGTGACCGCCGGGGGCTCCTCCGGCGCCGAGTCGGGCGCGCCGGCCGCGCGTACGGCCTCGTCCACGGTCGCCGGTGCCGCCACCGCCGTACGCACCGGATCGCCCGCCCTGACGGCGAGGGCCGCCGGGGCGCGCTCGCACAGGCCAAGGCAGGGGCTGCGCTCGACGCCGACCCCGCCGCCGAGACGTTCCTCCACACCGGCGCACAGCGCGTCGGCCCCGGCGGCCGCGCAGGCCAGGTCGGTGCACACGTGCAGCACGGTCGCCGGGCGGGGTTTCATGGAGAACATGGCGTAGAAGGTGGCGACCCCGTACGCCTCGGCCGGCGGCACGGTCAGCCGGCGGCACAGATAGCCGAGGCCGCCCTCGCTGATCCAGCCGACCCGGTCGCTGAGCGCGTGCAGCCCCGGCAGCAGCAGATCGCGCCGGTCCCGGGCCGCCCGGCCGCCGCGCGCCCACCTCAGGTCGGCGTCGCTGCGGTCGGCGCCCTCCCAGGAGGACTCCGGCGGGCCCAACAGGGCGTCCACGGCGGCCCGTTCCTCGTCCGTCGGCTTGCTGTCGCCGAAGTGCAGATCCACCAGGTCACCTCACGATGGTCGCGACGGGCAGCTTCTCGATGCGGATCGCCGACGCCTTGAACTCCGCCGTCCCCGCGATCGGGCAGTTCGCCTCGATCGTCAGCTGGTTGGTGTCCACCTCGTCGGGAAAGTGCATGGTCATGAAGGCCAGCCCGGGCCGCAGCGCGGTGTCGATCCACACCGGCGCCACCACCGACCCGCGCCGCGAGGTGACCTGCACCTCCTCGCCGACCACGACCCCGTACCGCTCGGCGTCCTCCGGGCACAGCTCGACGTACTCGCCGCGGCGCAGCGGGGAGGCGAAACCACCGCTCTGCACACCGGTGTTGTACGAGTCCAGGCGCCGCCCGGTGGTCAGCCGGATGGGGTACTCCTCGTCGGTGAGATCCACCGGCGGACCGTGCTGCACCAGCCCGAACGGCGCGGGCACACCCCGCGTGCCCGGGTCGGACTCCCACAACCGGCCGTGCAGATACGTCGGTTCGAGCCGGTCCGTGCTGGGGCAGGGCCACTGGATGCCCCGGTGCTCCTCCAGCCGCCGGTACGTCATCCCGTAGTGGTCCGGGGAGACCGAGCGCAGCTCGTTCCAGACCGCCTCCGCGTCCGCGTACTTCCAGTCGTGGCCCAGCCGGGCCGCCAGCTCGCAGATGATGTCGATGTCCTCGCGGGCCTCCCCGGGCGGGGTGACGGCACGCCGTACCCGCTGCACCCGGCGCTCGCTGTTGGTGGTCGTGCCCTCGGTCTCCGCCCACCCGGCGGTCGCCGGCAGCACGACATGCGCCAGCTCGGCCGTCCTGGTGAGGAAGATGTCCTGCACGACGAGGAAGTCGAGCTGTTTCATGCGCCGTACCGCCTGCTCGCTGTCGGCCTCCGACTGCGCCGGGTTCTCCCCGATGCAGTACACGGCCCGCAGGCTCCCCTCCTCCATCGCCTCGAACATCTCCGTCAGGTTCAGCCCGTAGTGCGGCCGGATCACGGTGTCCCACGCCGACTCGAACTTCAGCCGGACGTCCGCGTCGAGGATGTCCTGGAAGCCGGGCAGCCGGTTGGGGATCGCGCCCATGTCGCCGCCGCCCTGCACGTTGTTCTGCCCGCGCAGCGGCTGCAGTCCCGAGCCGTAGCGGCCGACGTGGCCGGTGAGCAGGGACAGGTTGATCAGGGCCCGGACGTTGTCGGTGCCGTTGTGGTGCTCGGTGATGCCGAGCGTCCAGCAAAGCTGGGCACGCTCGGCACGGGCGTACGCGTGCGCCAACTCCCTTATGGCAGCGGCCGGTACACCGGTCACCTTCTCGGCCAGCGACAGCGTCCACGGCTCCACCAGCGCGCGGTACTCCTCGAAGCCGGTGGTCGCCCGCTCGATGAACGCCTCGTTGGCAAGCCCGGCCCGGATGATCTCGCGGCCGATCGCGTGCGCCATCGGGATGTCGGTGCCCACGTTCAGCCCGAGCCAGCTCTCCGCCCACTCGGCGGTGGAGGTACGCCGCGGGTCGACCGCATACATCCGGGCGCCGTTCCTGATCCCCTTCAGCACGTGCTGGAAGAAGATCGGGTGCGCGAAACGCGCGTTGGACCCCCACATCACGATGACGTCGGTGTGCTCGATCTCCTCGTACGACGACGTGCCCCCGCCGGAGCCGAACACCGCCGACAGGCCCGCCACGCTCGGGGCGTGACAGGTCCGGTTGCAGGAGTCGACGTTGTTGGTGCCCATCACGACCCGAGCGAACTTCTGCGCCACGTAGTTCATCTCGTTGGTCGCGCGGGCGCAGGAGAACATCCCGAACGCGTCCCGGTTGCGCTCCAGGCCCCGGGCCGCCCGGTCCAGCGCCTCCTCCCAGCTCGCTTGCCGGAACGGTTCGTCGCGGCTGTCCCGGACCAGCGGGTGGGTCAGCCGGGTGTAGGTCTTCGATTGCCGTTTCCTCATGCGGCGCTCCTCAGCGCGAGCAGGTCCGAGATGGCGTGCACGGTGCGCAGCGTGGGCACCTCGACGCCGGTGATCTCCGCGAGTTCGACGACGGCCGCGAGCAGCACGTCCAGTTCCAGCGGCTTGCCGCGCTCCAGGTCCTGGAGGGTGGAGGTGCGGTGGTCGCCGACGCGCTCCGCGCCCGCGAGCCGGCGCTCGACGGAGACGCCGACCGTGCAGCCGAGGGCCTCCGCGACCGAGAGCGTCTCGCGCATCATCGTCTCGATGACCCGGCGGGTGCCGCCGTGCAGACACATCTGCCGCATGGTGGCGCGGGCCAGGGCGCTGATCGGGTTGAAGGAGATGTTCCCGAGCAGCTTGACCCAGATGTCCCCGCGCAGGTCGGGCTCCACCGGGCACTTCAGGCCGCCGGTCCGCATGGCCTCGCCGAAGTCCACACAGCGCGCGGAGATGCTGCGGTCGGGCTCGCCGATGGAGAACCGGGTACCTTCCAAGTGCCGTACGACGCCGGGCCCTTGGAGTTCGGTGGCGGCGTAGACGACACAGCCGACGGCCCGCTCGGGGGCGAGGACGCGGCTGACCGCGCCGTCCGGGTCGACGCTTTCGAGGCGGTGGCCGTCGTAGGGGCCGCCGTGCCGGTGGAAGTACCACCAGGGGATGCCGTTCTGCGCGGCCACCACCGCGGTGCGCTCGTGCAGCAGCGGTGCGATCAGCGGCCCGCACGCCGCGTACGCGTTGGCCTTCAGGCCGAGGAAGACGTAGTCCGCCGGGCCGACCTCGCCGGGATCGTCGGTGGCGTGGGGGTGCGCGGTGAAGTCGCCGCGCGGGCTGAGCACACGTACTCCGTGCTGCCTCATGGCCGCCAGATGCGGTCCACGGGCGATGAGATGCACATCGGCGCCGGCGCGGTGGAGCGCGGCACCGACGTAGGCGCCTATCGCACCGGCGCCGAGAACTGCCACTTTCACGGGAGCACTCCGTTCGGTTTGAGGGATACCGCGGAGGTGGGAGAAGGGGCCGACCGACGCGAGCCGCTCATCGGCTGAATCCTGTCGACGAAATATTGTCTACAGTATGGGATGACCGTCGGCAAGGGTTCGCGCGGCGACCGTTGAACGCAGGCTGGATACCGTTCACCGCATACGGTCGACCGCACACTTCTCAACTCCCGCTCCCCGCCCTAGCGTCCGCGGCCATGAGCAGCCCCCCTCTCGCACCCCCGGGCTGGAGCCGCTGGCTCGTCCCGCCCGCCGCCCTCTCCGTCCACCTGTCCATCGGGCAGGCCTACGCCTGGAGCGTGTTCAAGCCGCCGCTCGAATCCGCGCTCCATCTCGACGGCACCCAGAGCGCGTTGCCCTTCCAGCTCGCGATCGTGATGCTCGGCCTGTCCGCCGCGTTCGGCGGCACGCTCGTGGAGCGCAACGGGCCCCGCTGGGCCATGACCGTGGCCCTCGTCTGCTTCTCCTCCGGCTTCCTCATCTCCGCGCTCGGCGCCCAGACGCAGCAGTACTGGCTGATCGTCCTCGGCTACGGCTTCGTCGGCGGGATCGGCCTCGGCATCGGCTACATCTCGCCCGTCTCCACCCTGATCAAGTGGTTCCCCGACCGGCCCGGCATGGCCACCGGCATCGCCATCATGGGCTTCGGCGGCGGCGCGCTGATCGCCTCCCCCTGGTCGGCGCAGATGCTCTCCTCCTTCGGCACCGGCCACTCCGGGATCGCCCTCGCGTTCCTGGTGCACGGACTGGCGTACGCCCTCTTCATGACGCTCGGCGTGCTCCTCGTCCGCGTGCCCCGCGGAAACACGCCCGGCGCGAGCGCGAGCGGACCGACCTCCGCCGCCGGTGTGCAGGTGTCCGCCAACAGCGCGCTGCGCACCCCGCAGTTCTGGCTGCTGTGGATCGTGCTCTGCACCAACGTGACCGCCGGCATCGGCATCCTGGAGAAGGCCGCCCCGATGATCACCGACTTCTTCGCGGACAGCTCCACCCCGGTGTCGGCCTCCGCCGCCGCCGGTTTCGTGGCGCTGCTGTCGGCGGCCAACATGGCCGGCCGGATCGGCTGGTCGTCCGCCTCCGACCGGATCGGCCGCAAGAACATCTACCGCTGCTACCTCGGCGTCGGCGCACTGATGTACCTGCTCCTCGCGCTGTTCGGGGACTCGGCGAAGCCGCTGTTCGTCCTGTGCGCCCTCGTGATCCTCTCCTTCTACGGCGGCGGCTTCGCGACGGTCCCCGCCTATCTGAAGGACCTCTTCGGCACCTACCAGGTCGGCGCCATCCACGGCCGGCTGCTCACCGCCTGGTCCACCGCGGGCGTCCTCGGGCCGCTGATCGTCAACTGGATCGCCGACCGGCAGAAGGACGCCGGGAAGCACGGCCCGGCGCTGTACGGGCTGTCCTTCGGCATCATGATCGGCCTGCTCGTCGTCGGCTTCGTCGCCAACGAACTCGTCCGTCCCGTCCACACCCGCCACCACCACGTCCCCGCCCAGAGGGAGGCCGCAGATGCCCAGCGACAGCAGCCCGCCTAGCCGGCGGGGCCTGATCGCCCTCGCCTGGCTGTGGGTGGGAGCACCCCTCGGCTACGGGGTGTACGAACTCGTGCAGAAGGCGACGCAACTGTTCACAGGGTGAGTGCCCGGGCGTCCGAGGGTCTGAGGGAAGCCGACAACTCGGGCGCCCGATTCCTGTGGCTTCACCTGCCGTCGTACCCGTGGGTCACTGATCAGACTGGTGGATCCCGCTACCCACGGCCACGAGGGGACTCCCGCCATGAACGGCTCGCGCATCGCCGCCATCGGTCACTATCAGCCCGCCCGGGTGCTCACCAACGAGGACCTGGCCGGCATGGTCGACACGAGCGACGAGTGGATCCGCAGCCGGGTCGGCATCCGGACCCGGCACATCGCCGGACCCGACGAGCCGGTCGACGAACTGGCCGCGCACGCCGCCGCCAAGGCCCTCGCCGCCGCCGGTCTGACGCCGGGCGACATCGACCTGGTCCTGGTCGCCACCTCCACGGCCATCGACCGTTCCCCGAACACCGCGGCCCGGGTCGCGGCCCGGCTCGGCATCCCGCGGCCGGCCGCGATGGACGTCAACGTGGTGTGCGCCGGGTTCACCCACGCGCTGGCCACGGCGGACCACACCGTCCGGGCCGGCGCGGCCGCCCGTGCGCTGGTCATCGGCGCCGACAAGATGTCCGACGTCACCGACTGGAGCGACCGCACCACCTGTGTCCTGGTCGGCGACGGCGCCGGGGCCGCCGTCGTCGAGGCCTGCCCGCCGGGCCGGCAGCCGGGGATCGGGCCGGTGCTGTGGGGATCGGTGCCGGAGATGGGGCACGCCGTGCGGATCGAGGGCACCCCGCCGCGGTTCGCGCAGGAGGGGCAGAGCGTCTACCGCTGGGCCACCACCCAGCTTCCGGCCGTCGCCCGCAGCGCCTGCGAGCGGGCCGGCGTCGCCCCCGAGGACCTCGCGGGGGTCGTCCTGCACCAGGCCAACCTGCGCATCATCGAACCGCTGGCCGAGAAGCTCGGCGCCGTCAACGCCGTCGTCGCCCGTGATGTCACCGAATCCGGCAACACCTCGGCCGCCAGCATCCCGCTCGCCTTCTCCAAGCTGCTCGAACAGGGTGCGCTCAGCGCGGGCGACCCGGTGCTGCTGTTCGGCTTCGGCGGCAATCTGTCGTACGCCGGGCAGGTCGTACGCTGCCCGTGAGTTGAGTGACGAAGTGGGCGCCATCAGGTCTGGATTTTGTGCACCGTAGACTGTAGACAAAAGACAATCGATGCTGAGCGTCCAGCGTCCACACGCCAGACCTGCCCAGGAGGGGGACCGTGATGTTGTCGACCGGACTGCCGCAGGGGGCGGTACCGAAGCTGGAACGCCCCGGACCGCTGCGCGAACGCGTCTACGAGGCACTGCTGGAACTCATCACCACCCGCGCGCTGCAGCCCGGCCAGCATCTGGTCGAGAGCGAGCTCGCCGGACACCTCGGCGTCTCCCGGCAGCCGGTGCGCGAGGCGCTGCAGCGGCTCAACACCGAGGGCTGGGTCGATCTGCGGCCCGCCCAGGGCGCGTTCGTGCACGAGCCGACCGAGGAGGAGGCCGACCAACTGCTCACGGTCCGCACCCTCCTGGAGGCGGAAGCGGCCCGGCTCGCCGCCCTGCACGCCGACGCCCCCGGAGTCGGCGCGCTGGAGGAGCTGTGCGCCGAGGGCGAGAAGGCCGTCACCGCCGACGAAGTGGACCGCGCCGTCGCCCTCAACGCGGCCTTCCACGCCAAGGTCATGGACCTCGCGGGCAACGCCGTCCTCGCCGAACTCGCCGCCCAGGTGGACCGCCGGGTCCGCTGGTACTACACCCCGGTGGCCCGGCAGCGCGGACGCCAGTCGTGGATCGAGCACCGGGAACTGATCACCGCGATCGCCCAGCGCGACCAGGAGCGGGCCGCCTTCCTGATGCGCAACCACACCGAACACACCCGCCGCTCCTACCACGAGCGCAACGGCTCCTGATCACACCGGCTCGTCCACCGTCTCGCCCACCGGCCGGCCCATCGCCCGGTCCGCCGCGCAGGACCGGGACTCCACCGCCAGCATGACCACCAACACCGCCACCAGCAGCAGGAGTTCGCCGAAGACCGGCATACGGACACCGGCCGCGGCGGTGGCCAGGGCGAGCGCGGCACCTACCGCCCGGAAGCGCACCGGCCGCAGCCGCAGGGCCGTACGGAAGGCCGCGTCGCCCACGAGAAACAGGGCCACCCCGCCCGCCAGCGCCAGCGCCGGCCCCGGCTGCGGGTGCCGGTCCAGATGCCCGAGGGTCTTCTTGATGCCGGCCGCGAGGAAGGCGATGCCGAGCAGCATCGGCAGGAAGGCGTAGTAGTAGGCGTTCATCGCCAGCCGCCAGCGGGCCGGTGCGGGCGTCGCCCGGAATGCCGCCTCGGCCTCCTCCTCGTCCCGCACGAAGTACGTCCACCACAGCGCCACCGACAGGGCCAGCGCCAGGAACGCGCCGCAGAACAGGCCCGGGGTGAGCGGCAGATCGCCGATGCCGACACCGATGGAGATCACGGACTCGCCGAAGGCGATGATCAGCAGCAGCCCGTGCCGCTCCACGAAGTGCGCCGGATCCAGGGCGCCCAGCTGGACCCGCAGCACCGCCGCGCCGCGCCCGTCCCTGCGGCCGGGCCCGTGCTCGGCCACGAGGGGCGTCACCGACTGCAGGGCGATCGCCAGCAGCCACAGCCCGTCCGCCGCGAGCCCGTCGACGAGCCCGGCGCCGGTCACCGCGAGGGCGGCCAGCGCGTTGGTGACGCCGTACCAGATGGAGTCCCAGCCGTGGCTGCGGGTGTACAGGGCGGTGTGCACGACCACCACGAGCAGAAACCCGAGCCCGAAGACCACGCCGGTGTCGTCGAAGACCCGGGGGATCGCCAGCGCGCACACCAGGAACGCGGCCATGCCGAGCATGAGCAGCAGCCGCCGCGACGGACGGTCGGGCGGCACCTGGTTGGTCAGGTAGGCGTAGGCGCCGTACATCCAGAACAGGACGACCAGGATCAGCGCCACCCGGCCGGCCGTCGCGAACGACAGGTCGTGCGCGAGCAGCACGGTGAGCTGGGTGAGCGTGAAGACGAAGACCAGGTCGAAGAAGAGTTCCAGGGTGGTGACCCGGCGCCCCGTCTCCTCGACCGCCGCCTCCAACGGCGTGCTGTACATGCGTGTTCCCCCTCCGGCGATCGGTTAGCAGATCGTAGAGGGGTGACAACTGCTACGTGGTCTTCAGCGAACCTCAGTCGCTCTCAACCGTTAGCTTGGTCTTGTGAAGCTTTGCGGGTGGGCGGCGCGCAACGGCGTGCACTACCAGACCGCTTGGGCGTGGGCGAAAGAGGGCCGTATGCCGGTCCCGGTGCGCCAGACGCTGTCCGGTACGTGGCTGGTCGACGAGCCCACTGTGCAGATGTCCGGCCGGGTCGTGGCGTACTGCCGGGTCTCGTCGGCGGACCAGAAGGCGGACCTTGATCGACAGGTGGCCCGCGTGGTCCAGGGGGCCACTGGTCTCGGCCTGCCGGTTGCGGAGGTCGTGACGGAGGTCGGTTCGGCACTGAACGGACGTCGGCGCGAACTGCACCGGGTTCTGTCCAACCCGTCTACCGCTGTGATCGTGGTCGAGCACAGGGAGCGGCTGGCCCGGTTCGGCGTCGAGCACCTCGACGCCGTAGTGTCGGCGTCCGGTCGGCGCCTGGTCGTCCTCGGCCCTGATGAGAGGCTCGAAGACTTGGTGCGGGACATCACCGAGGTGCTTAGGTCGATGCGTGCGCGCTTGTACGGGCGGCGGGCGGCGAGGAACCGGGCCGCCCGTGCAGTGGCCGTGACGACCGGGGAGACCGCCGAATGAAGAGGTTCCAGCCGCAGCCCGGGTTCGTGGTGCAGGCGTACCGGTTCGCGCTGGATCCGAACGCTTCCCAGGAGGTCGCGCTGCGCTCCCACTGCGGTGCGGCCCGCGCGGCGTACAACTGGGCTGTCGGCTGGGTGACCGCCTCCTGGTGGCAGCGCAAGGCTGAGGAGACGTACGGCATTGCCGAGGCGGAGCTGACCGAGTGGCGGCCGTGGTCGCTGTCGTCGTTGCGAAAGGCGTTCAACAAGGCCAAAAAGACTGACTCGCGCTTTGCCGAATGGTGGCAGGAGAATTCCAAGGAGGCGTACTCCACCGGCCTGGCGCACGCATCGGCCGCGTTCGACAACTACGCGAAGTCGAAGAACGGAAAGCGACGCGGCAAGCGGATGGGTGCGCCGCGGTTCAAGTCGAAGCGAAAGGCACGTCTTGCCTGCCGGTTCACTACTGGCACCATCCGTGTGGACGCTGACGGCCGACACGTCACACTGCCGAGGCTGGGCACGATCCGTACCCACGAGGCGACCGACAGCCTCCTCGCCCGGGTGCAGGACGGGACGGCACGCATCCTGTCCGCGACCGTCCGGCACGAGCGCGGACGCTGGTTCGCCTCGTTCCAGGCCGAGGTGAAGCGGGATTTCGAACGCGTCATGCGCCCGGACGTGGCGGTCGGCATCGACCTCGGGGTGAAGACCCTTGCGGTGATGGCCGACTCGACGGGCGAGATCCGCACCGTGCTCAACCCCCGGCACTACGACGGTGCGCTGAAGCTGCTGCGCCGCGCCTCCCGGACGGTGTCCCGACGCCAGGGTCCCGGCTGCCGCACCGGTCGCCAGCCGTCGAAGCGGTGGCAGAAAGCCAACACTGCCCTGGGTAAGGTGCAGCACCGCGTCGCGAATCTCCGCACGGACGCCCTGCACAAGCTCACCACCGCCGTGGCGGCCGAATACGGCACCGTCGTGGTCGAGGACCTCAACGTCGCCGGCATGCTCCGCAACCCGCGCCTGGCCCGCCAGATCGCCGACGCCGGATTCGGGAAGATCCGCCGCCAACTCGACTACAAGACCCGCCAGCGCCACGCCACCCGCGTCATCGTGGCCGACCGCTGGTATCCCTCCTCCAAGACATGTTCCGGGTGTGGCGCGGTGAAAGCCAAGCTGCCGCTGCACGTCCGGACCTACGAATGCGACGTCTGCGGCCTGGTCCTCGACCGGGACGACAATGCCGCGCTCAACCTCGTCGCTCTCGCGGCGGCCAGTACCACCGGTACCGGAGTGGCCGGAGACCGGGACACCCCACAGGCGGTGTCGAAGCCTCGTGGAGCCGACCGTAAGACCCGCGCCACCCGCCCCCGTCGCAAGACGGAGACGGGGCGGGCAGGTGGCGCAACCCCGCCGCACCAGCGGCGGAAGGAAGCGAGAGACCGTCCTCAAGCCGAAGCCTCACGCTTTGGTGATGTGATGGACCTTCCAGGCCGAAATGCCCGGAATGCTGAGAGCCGCTGAGGCTCTCAGCAACGGAACATCCGGAAGGCATGCCCACCCAGGACGTCGGCCGCCTCCTCGCCGCCGGCCTCAGGCGGTCGGCTGCGTCCTCGGTGCCGGCACGGCCTTCTCGGCCGTGTCCCCGCCCGGCTGGCGCAGCAGCAGCGCGATGGCCGCGGCCACCATCGACACCCCGCCGGCCAGCGCGTAGGCCCCGTTGTAGCCCCAGGCGCCGACCACCATGGAGCCGAGGCCGCCGCCGAACAGGCCGCTGATCAGCTTGCCGCTGTACACCAGGCCGTAGTTGGTGGCGTTGTAGTTCTCGCCGAAGTAGTCCGGGGTCAGTGCCGCGAACATCGGGTAGAAGGCGCCGCCGCCGAAGCCGGAGAGGAAGGCGAAGAGCAGGAACAGCCACTCGCTCTTGATGTCACCGGCCCAGATGACGCCGAACTGGGCGAGACCGAGCACCACGATGACGAAGACCAGGGTCGTCTTGCGGCCCCACCGGTCCGACAGCCAGCCGACCGCGGCCCGTCCCACGCCGTTGATGACGGCCATCACGCCCATCGACGAGGCCGCGACCAGCGGCCCGAAGCCGACCTTCTTGGCGAAGTCCACCTGGAATGAGATCCCGAAGATCGACACCCCGGCCGTCATCACCACGGTGATCCACATCAGCGGCAGCATGCCGGTCCGGATGGCCTCCATGGGCGTGAACTGCCGTACCGCGGGCGGGTTCTTGGCAAGACTCGCGGCGCTCTTGGTGTTCCCCGAGAACGACAGCGGGTCGATGTCGGCCGGCCACCAGTTCTTCGGCGGGTCCTTGAAGAAGAACGCGCACACCGCGACGGCGATCAGCACGTACACGCCGATCAGGTCCAGCACCTCGTTGTAGTTGCCGGTGTCGAAGGCGTAGTTGAAGATGAAGATGAACGGCAGCGAGCCGTAGGCGAAGCCGCCGTTGACGAAGCCGGTCTTCGCGCCGCGCCGCTCCGGGAACCACTTGCCGACCATGTTGATGCAGGTGGCGTAGATCAGCCCGGAGCCGACGCCGCCGACGACACCGAAACCGAGGATGGCCAGGAACACGTTGTCGAGGTGGGACAGCGCCAGGAAGCCGAGCAGGCACATCGCGGCGCCGACGTACATCGCGCGGCGCGCGGTGAGGATGCCCCGCTCGCGCAGCCAGCCCGCCGGGAAGGCGATGCCGGCCTGGAAGAACACCCAGATGCTGAGGATCCAGAAGGTGTTGGACTGGGTCCAGCCGTGCGCCTCGGACAGGGTGTCCTCGGCGGAGCCGTAGGCGTACTCCGAGACGCTGATGGCCATCATCGATATCCACGGCAGGTACACCATGAACCTGCGCGAGTGGCCGAGGATGTCGCGGTCCGTCTCGCCGATGCGGTAGACCCGCCCCCGGGAGTCGGTGACTTCGCGGTAGGAGCGGTTCGCCGCGCCGGGATCGGCCGGCGTGTTCCGAGTTGTGGGATCAGCCGTCATGTCAGGCCATCTCCTCGCCGAGGGGGTGGGGATTAGGGACGATGCGCCGGACGCTGAGCCTGCCCGGCGCTTTGAGGAACAGCGCCAGTGCGGCGCAGGCGAGCCCGGTGCAGCCCGCCAGGAGGGATGCGGCGTGCGGGTGCCGGGCGGCGTACCCGGCCGCATCCGTGCCGCAGCCGGCGGCGACCGGCAGGAGCCAGGCGCCGGTGAGCAGTCCGTGGACGCTCGCGTGGTGGTTCTCACCGAAGTGGTCCGCGGCCAGGGCGGTGACCAGCGCGAGCGCCGTCACGCCGGCGGCCGCGGTGGCCGCCGCGCAGCCGAGGAGAGTGACGTCGCTGCCCGTGCGGGTCGCGATCAGCACGCCGAACTGTGCGGCGCCCAGCAGCAGACAGGCCGCGATCAGCGCGGTGCGCCGCCCCGAGCGGTCCGACAGCGCCCCGGCCACGGCCGCCGCCGCGCCGCCCGCCACGGCCGCCGGCCACACCGACTCCGGGTTGATAGCGAGCTGTTGGGCGTAGTGGACCTGCAGGTCGAGGCCGAGCACGGTGACACCGGCCGCGCCGAGCAGACAGAGCCACATCAGCCACAACACCGGGCTTTTGGTCGCCTGTTGGAGGGTGTGGTGGCGTACGGCGGGCGGGTTCTTGTCGCGTGCGCGCCGGGCGAGCGGATCCGGCGGCACGGAGAGCGGATCGGGGCGCGGCGGCCACCAGTTCCGCGGTGGGTCCCGGAAGAGACGGCCGGCGCCGGCCGTGGCCAGGGACCCGGCGACGCCCGCGGCCGCGAGCAGCACCTGTGGGTCGGCGTCCGCGACGGGACGGAGGAGGAACGGTAGGGCCCCGACGGCGAGCCCGCTCGCCACCAGCCCCGTCGGGCCGCCCCGCCGCTCGGGCCACCACCGGCCCGGCAGCGTCAGACATGTGGCGTGCACCAGTCCGGCCCCGGCCCCGGCGCACACCGCGAAGGTCAGTCGGGCCAGGCCGAGTCCGGGGGCGAGGGCGAGCGCCAGGTACCCGGCCAGGGTGCCGAGCGCTCCGGTCGTCATGGCCGCGCGGGCGGGGAGCCGGCCGCTCTCCCGCAGCCGCCCGGCCGGAACGGCGACGGCCGCCTGGGCGAGCACCCACAGGCCGGCCGGCCAGTACAGGTCCCCGCCCCACTGGTGGGCGGCACGGAGACCGGCCTGCGCCGCGACGAACGCGTACGCGGCGCCACTGATGCCCGCCATGCCCACCCAGGGCAGGACGACCATCCAGATCCGGCCACGGCCCAGGAGTTCGACGTCGCTCTCGCCGACCCGGTACACGCGGCCCCTGCGGTCCCTCACCTGCCTGCACAGCACGGAGGCGGGAGGGTCGATGGTTTCCATCTCGCGGCTTGCACCCCTTGCGTCGAAAGTTCTGGCCAGCGCCCCCTGTCCATTGCCTTTCGTGCGCGCGCGGGTCCCGGGGCCGGCCGACGCGCACCGCCGGCCGGCCCCCGCGTCACTCACCTCATGAGCCACCCCCCAGCACCCCGGCAGCCCGCGCCCACCGGTACTTCGCGCCGAGCACCGCCACCGGCTTCTCGGTCGTGTAGGGGTAGGCCACGACGCCCCGCTCGAACAGGTACTGGCAGGCCTCCTCGACTTCGACGTCCCCCGCGAGGGACGCCACGACCGGCTTCTCGATCCCGCGCTCGCGGAACTCGGCGACCACGCGCGCCGTCAGCTCGGCGAACACCATCGGCGGGGTGACGATGGTGTGCCAGTAGCCGAGCACCAGCGCGTGGATCCGCGGATCCTCCAGGCCGAGCCGGATCGTCGCCTCGTACGTCGACGGCGGCTCGCCCCCGGTGATGTCGACCGGGTTGCCGGCCGCGCCGAACGGCGGGATGAACCGGCGGAACGCCTCGTCCAGGTCGGGCGGGATCTCCATCAGGGACAGCCCGTTGTCGGTCACCGCGTCCGACAGCAGCACGCCGCTGCCGCCCGCGCCGGTGATGATCACGACGTTGTCGCCCTTCGGGGCGGGCAGCACGGGCAGGGCGCGGGCGTACTCCAGCATGTCGTTCAGGCCGGGCGCCCGGATGACGCCCGCCTGCCTGAGGATGTCGTCGTACACCGCGTCGTCGCCCGCGAGCGCGCCCGTGTGCGAGCCGGCCGCCTTCGCGCCCGCCGCCGTACGGCCCGCCTTCAGCACCACCACCGGCTTCTTCGGCACCGTGGCCCGCGCCGCCCCCACGAACGCCCGGCCGTCCTTGAGGTCTTCGAGGTGCATGGCGATGCACTCGGTGTGCGGGTCCTCACCGAACCAGGTCAGCAGGTCGTCCTCGTCCAGGTCCGACTTGTTGCCGAGGCCGACGATCGCCGACACGCCCGTCTTCGTGGTGCGGGCGAAGCCGAGGATGGCCATGCCGATGCCGCCGGACTGCGAGGTCAGCGCCACCCCGCCCTTGACGTCGTACGGCGTGCAGAACGTGGCGCACAGGTCCTGCCAGGTGGAGTAGTAGCCGTAGATGTTCGGGCCGAGCAGACGGACCCCGTGCCGCTCGGCGATCTCCACGATCTCCGCCTGGAGTTCGTGCTCGCCGGTCTCGGCGAAGCCGGAGGGGATGAGGACGGCGTTGGGGATCTTCTTCCGTCCCACCTCCTCCAGCGCGGCTGCCACGAACTTGGCGGGAATGGCGAAGACGGCCACATCCACCTCACCGGGAACGTCCGTGACACTCTTGTACGCCTTGCGGCCCAGAATGTCATCGGCCTTGGGGTTCACCGGATGGATCTCCCCGGAGAAGCCGCCGTCGACGAGGTTGCGCATGACCGAGTTGCCGATCTTGCCCGCCTCGTTGGATGCGCCGATGACGGCGACGGAGGACGGCTGCATCAGCCGGCGCATGGACGTGAGGATCTCGTCGCGTGTGTACGTCTTCCTCGCCGCCGGCTGCTTCTCGGCGAGGATCACCCGGATGTCGGCGGCCATCGCGCCGTCGGGTGTCGCGATCACCGGGTTGAGGTCCACCTCGGCGATCTCCGGGAAGTCCGCGACCAGGTGGGAGACCCGCCGGATCTGCTCGGCCACCGCCCACCGGTCGACGCCGGCCTGCCCGCGCACCCCGCGCAGGATCTCCGCCGACCGGATGGAGTCCAGCATCGACAGCGCCTCGTCGGCGGTGACCGGCGCCAGCCGGAACGTCACGTCCTTCAGCACCTCGACCAGCACCCCGCCGAGCCCGAAGGCCACCACCTTCCCGAAGGTCGGGTCGGTGACCGCGCCGACGATGACCTCCTGCCCCTGGGGCAGCAGCTCCTGCACCTGCACGCCCTCGATCCGGGCCGCGGCGTCGTAGGCGCGGGCGTTCTCGACGATCCGGCAGAACGCGGCCCGTACGTCCGCCGCGCCCTCCACGCCGACCACGACGCCGCCGGCGTCGGTCTTGTGCAGGATGTCCGGCGAGACGATCTTCATGACCACCGGCCCGCCGAAGCGTGCCGCCGCGGCCACCGCCTCGTCCACGTCCGTCGCCAGCTCCTCGCCCGGTACGGCGATCCCGTACGCGTCGGCGATCACCTTGCCCTCGGGCGCGGTGAGTGCCGTACGGCCCTCGGCGCGCACCGAGTCGAGGAGCGCGCGCACCCGCAGCTCCCGGTCCTCTGCCATCACGTCAGATCACTCCGTTCGACTTCAGCAGGCGCAACTCCTCGTCACCGAGGCCGAGTTCGCCGACGTAGACCTCTTCGTTGTGCTCGCCGAGCAGCGGTGAACTGCTCACCTCGACGGGGGAGTCGGAGAGCTTGAGCGGGCTGCCGACGGTGACGAACTCGCCGCGCTCGGGGTGCGGGACGCGCACCACCATCTCGTTGGCGGCCAGCGACGGGTCCTCGATGATCTCCTTGGTGGAGAGGATCGGCCCGCAGGGGATGTTGTGCGCGTTCAGCTTCTCCAGCACCTCCCACTTGGGGAGGGTGGACGACCACTCCTCGATCAGCTGGAACATCTTGTTCAGCTTCGGCAGCCGGGCCTCGGGGGTCGCCCACTCGGGGTCGTCGGCGAGTTCCGGCCGGCCGATGAGTTCGCTGATCGGCTTCCAGCCGACCGGCTGGACGATGACGTACACGTAGTCGTTCGGGCCGCCCGGCGCGCACTTGACCGCCCAGCCGGGCTGGCCGCCGCCGGAGGCGTTGCCGGAACGGGGCACCTCGTCGCCGAAGTCCTCGTTCGGGTACTCGGCGAGCGGCCCGTGCGCCAGGCGCTGCTGGTCGCGCAGCTTCACCCGGCACAGATTGAGCACGGCGTGCTGCATGGCGACGTTGACGCGCTGGCCGCGTCCGGTGCGCTCGCGCTGGAAGAGTGCCGCCAGTATCCCGGCTACTGTATGCACTCCGGTGCCCGAGTCACCGATCTGCGCTCCCGTCGCCAGCGGCGGCCCGTCCTCGAAACCGGTGGTCGACATCGACCCGCCCATGGCCTGCGCGACGACCTCGTACGCCTTGTAGTCGGTGTACGGCCCCTCGCCGAACCCCTTGATGGAGGCGTAGACGATCCGGGGGTTGATCTCCTTGATGCGGTCCCAGGTGAACCCCATCCGGTCGATCGCGCCCGGGCCGAAGTTCTCGACCATGACGTCCGAGCGCCGGATCAGCTCGGTGAGGATCTCCTTGCCGCGTTCGGTCTTGGTGTTCAGGGTGATGCTGCGCTTGTTGCAGTTGAGCATCGTGAAGTAGAGGGAGTCGACGTCGGGCAGGTCCCGCAGTTGCTTGCGGGTGATGTCGCCGCTCGGCGCCTCCAGCTTGATGACGTCGGCGCCGAGCCAGGCCAGCAGCTGGGTGGCGGAGGGCCCGGACTGGACGTGGGTCATGTCCAGGACGCGGATGCCGTCGAGTGCCTTGGTGGTCACCTTGGGTCCCCTCACTTGTACATGGTCTGGTTCATGGTTCCGGGGGCGTACGCGTCCGGGTCGACCCAGACGTTGATCAGCGACGGCTTGCCCGACTCGCGGGCCCGGCGCAGCGCGGGGCCGATGTCGGCGGGGTCGCGGACCTCCTCGCCGTAACCGCCCAGCATCTGCGCGAACTTGTCGTAGGCGACGTCGCCGAGGGTGTTGCCGATCCGCTCCCGCTCCTTGCCGTACTTGGCGGCCTGGCCGTAACGGATCTGGTTCATCGAGGAGTTGTTGCCGACGATGCCGACGAACGGCAGGTCGTAGCGGACCAGGGTCTCGAAGTCCCAGCCGGTGAGGGAGAAGGCGCCGTCCCCGAAGAGGGCGACGACCTCCTTGTCCGGGCGTGCCTGCTTGGCGGCGAGCACGAAGGGGACGCCGACGCCGAGCGTGCCGAGCGGGCCCGGGTCCATCCAGTGGCCGGGCGACTTGGGCTGGACGACCTGCCCGGAGAAGGTGACGATGTCGCCGCCGTCGCCGATGTAGATCGAGTCCTCGGTGAGGAAGTCGTTGATCTCGCTGACGAGACGGTAGGGGTGGATGGGCGACGCCTGCGACCTCAGCTGCGGCAACCGCTTCTCGATCGCCGTCTGCTCGGCCGCGCGCAGCTCGTCCAGCCATTCCTTGCGCTTGGCCGCGCCCCCGTTGAGGCGTCCGGAGGCCGCCTCGGCGACGGACTTCAGGACCAGTCCCGCGTCTCCGACGATGCCGAGGTCGATGTCGCGGTTCTTGCCCACGGTCCGGTAGTCCAGGTCGATCTGGACGACCGTCGCGTCGGGGGAGAGGCGCTTGCCGTAGCCCATGCGGAAGTCGAACGGCGTGCCGACGATCACGATGACGTCGGCGTTCGAGAAGGCGTAGCGCCGCGAGAGCTGGAAGTGGTGCGGGTCTCCGGGCGGGAGGGTGCCGCGGCCGGCGCCGTTCATGTACGCCGGGATGTCGAGGGTGCGCACCAGCTCGATGGCCGCCTCGGTGCCGCGGGTCGTCCACACCTGGCTGCCCAGCAGGATCGCCGGTTTCTCGGCGTGCACGAGCAGGTCGGCGAGCCTCTCGATCGCCTCGGGATCGCCGGCCGAGCGGGTGGAGGCACGGTAGGCGCCGGCCTTCGGCACCCGCGCCCTGTCGGCCGGCACCTTCGCGTCCAGGACATCGCGGGGGATCTCCAGGAAGGACGGGCCGGGCGCGCCGTGGTAGCACTCGCGGAACGCCATCGACACCATGTCGGCGGCGCGGGCGGTGTCCGGCACGGTCGCCGCGAACTTGGTGATCGGCGTCATCATGTCGACGTGCGGCAGGTCCTGCAGGGACCCCATCTTGTGCTGGGTGAGCGCGCCCTGGCCGCCGATCAGCAGCATCGGGGACTCCGCGCGGAAGGCGTTGGCGACCCCGGTGACGGCGTCGGTCGTGCCGGGGCCCGCGGTGACCACCGCGCAGCCGGGCCTGCCGGTGATCCGGGCGTAGCCGTCGGCGGCGTGCGCGGCGACCTGCTCATGGCGTACGTCGACGACTTCTATGCCCTCGTCGACGCAGCCGTCGTAGATGTCGATGATGTGGCCGCCGCACAAGGTGTAGATGCGGTCGACCCCCTCGGCCTTCAGCGCCTTGGCAACGAGATGACCACCGGAGATCACGTCCTGGGTGTCGTCGGGCATGGCGAAGTCCTGTCCCTTTCGTAGGGGTTGAGCGGCTCGCGTGCACTGCATACGGACAGCCGGCGAGCTGTATGCAGTAGATTGCATACAGTCGACGAATACTGTATGAAGCTTGTTATCCCGCATCCCGTGGGTGGTGTCCAGGGGGCGAACACACTTTTCGGTCATCGGAGTCCGGCCTCTTTCGGTCAGTGCCGGGCGGACTCGCGACGGCCTCGCAGACAGGAGCCGCACATGGACCTCTACGAACACCAGGCACGGCAGCTCTTCCAGGAACACGGCATTCCCGTGCCGCGGGCCGAGGTCACCGACTCGTCCAAACAGGCCCGCGAGATCGCCCGCCGGCTCGGCGGCCGGGCCGTGGTCAAGGCGCAGGTGAAGACCGGCGGGCGCGGCAAGGCGGGCGGAGTCAAGTTCGCCGCCGACCCCGCCGCGGCGGAGCTGACCGCACGCCAGATCCTCGGCATGGACATCAAGGGCCACCGGGTCGGCACGGTGATGCTGGCCGAACCCGTCGACATCGCCGAGGAGTTCTATGCCTCCTACGTCCTCGACCGCACCGCCGGCGGCTTCCTCGCCATCGCCTCCGCCCAGGGCGGCATGGAGATCGAGGAGGTCGCGGCCACCCGGCCGGAGGCGGTGGCACGGATCCCCGTCGACCCGGCGGAGGGCGTCACGTCCGCCAAGGCAGGGGAGCTCGCGCGCGCGGCCGGGCTGCCCCCGCAGACCGTCGACGTCCTCGTGCGGCTGTGGCAGGTGCTGATCCGCGAGGACGCCCTGCTGGTCGAGGTCAACCCGCTGGTACGCACCGCCCAGGGACCGATCCTCGCCCTCGACGGCAAGGTCACCCTGGACGACAACGCCCGCTTCCGTCAGGCCCGTTGGGGCGAGCGGCACGAGGAGCACCAGGACCCGCTGGAGGCGGCCGCCGCCGAACGCGGCCTCACCTACGTCAGGCTCGACGGGGAGGTCGGGGTCATCGGCAACGGCGCGGGCCTGGTCATGTCCACCCTGGACGTGGTCGCCGGCTGCGGCGCCCGCCCCGCCAACTTCCTCGACATCGGCGGCGGGGCCTCCGCCCAGGTGATGGCCGACGGCCTGTCGGTGATCCTCTCCGACCCGGCCGTGAAGTCCGTCTTCGTCAACGTCTTCGGCGGGATCACCGCCTGCGACGCGGTCGCCGAGGGAATCGTGGCGGCCGTCGACACCGTCCGGCTGACCAAGCCGCTCGTCGTCCGCCTCGACGGCAACAACGCCGCACGCGGACGCGCGATCCTCGGCGAGCGCGCCCATCCGCTCGTCGAACAGGCCACCACCATGGACGGCGCCGCCCGCCGGGCCGCCGAACTCGCCCACACCGCCTGAGGAGCCGGGACATGGCCATCCACCTCACCAAGGAGAGCAAGGTCCTCGTCCAGGGCATGACCGGGGGCCAGGGCATGCGGCACACCCGGCGCATGCTCGCGGCCGGCACGAACGTCGTCGGCGGGGTCAACCCGCGCAAGGCCGGGCAGACCGTCGACTTCGACGGGCAGGCCGTCCCGGTCTTCGGGTCGGTCGCCGACGGTATGCGGTCGACCGGCGCCGACGTCACCGTCGTCTTCGTGCCGCCCGCCTTCGCCAAGGCCGCCGTCATCGAGGCCGCCGACGCCCGCATCCCGCTCGCCGTCGTCATCACCGAGGGCATCCCGGTCCACGACACGGTCGCCTTCACCGCCCACGCTCGGCGCACCGGTACCCGGATCGTCGGCCCCAACTGCCCCGGCCTGATCACCCCCGGCCAGTCCAACGCCGGCATCATCCCCGCCGACATCACCAAGCCGGGCCCCATCGGCCTGGTCTCCAAGTCGGGCACGCTCACGTACCAGCTCATGTACGAGCTCCGCGACATCGGCTTCTCCACCTGCGTCGGCATCGGCGGCGACCCGGTCGTCGGCACCAGCCACATCGACTGCCTGGCCGCCTTCCAGGACGACCCCGACACCGAACTCGTCGTCCTCATCGGGGAGATCGGCGGCGACGCCGAGGAACGCGCCGCCGCCTACATCCGCGAGCACGTCACCAAGCCCGTCGTCGGCTACATCGCGGGGTTCACCGCGCCCGAGGGCCGGACCATGGGCCACGCCGGCGCGATCGTCTCCGGCTCCGCCGGCACCGCCCGCGCCAAGCAGGAGGCCCTGGAGGCGGCCGGAGTCCGAGTCGGCCGCACCCCGACGGAGACGGCCCGCCTGGTGCTGGAAACCCTCCGCGCGGGCTGACCTGCCCGGCCCCCACTCCCTCCCCGGCCAACCTCAACCCCCCACCCCACCTGGAGCCACCCCACCCCGCCCCGACCGCGCAGCGAGAGCGGAGCCGACGTATGACACCCACCCTCACCCCGAACCCGCCGCCCCCTAACCAGCCGACCCCGGGGCTCCTGAAACCCGGCACGGCCTACGCCGACGCCTGGCGGCGCTGTTTCGCCGCCGCGCCGGAGGCCTTCCAAGACGACCGTGTCCTCAACCTCTGGGGCGCGGCCTGGCGCCCCGACGGACGGACGCTCCCGGCCACCACCCCCGTCGACGGCACCCCGATCGCCGGCGCCCCGCGGCTCGACGGCGGCACCGCCCAGCAGGCCGTACGAGCGGCCCTCGACCAGCACCGCGCCTGGCGGCACATCCCGCTGCCGGAGCGGCGGGCGCGGATCGCCGCCACGCTGGACGCGCTCACCGCGCACCGCGATCTGCTCGCCCTGCTGCTCGTGTGGGAGATCGGCAAGCCCTGGCGGCTCGCCCTCGCGGACGTCGAGCGGGCGATCGACGGCGTGCGCTGGTACGCCGACGGCATCGAGCCCATGCTCGCCGGCCGGAGTCCGCTGGACGGACCCGTGTCCAACATCGCCAGCTGGAACTACCCGATGAGCGTGCTCGTGCACGCCGCCCTCGTGCAGGCCCTGGCCGGCAACGCCGTGATCGCCAAGACTCCGACAGACGGCGGGGTGGCCTGCCTCACCCTGGCCATGGCGCTGGCCGCGCGCGAGGGGGTGCCGGTCACCCTGGTCGGCGGCAGCGGCCGCGAGCTGAACGAGGCACTGGTGCGGGCGCCGGAGATCGGCTGTGTGTCCTTCGTCGGCGGCCGCGACACCGGGGCCGACGTGGCCACCGCCGTCGCCGGACTCGGCAAACCGCACATCCTGGAACAGGAGGGCTTGAACACCTGGGGCATCTGGGAGTTCTCCGACTGGGAGCGGCTCACCGCCGTGATCCCCAAGCTCTTCGACTACGGAAAACAGCGCTGTACCGCTTACCCGCGTTTCGTCGTGCAGCGTTCCCTGTTCGACGCGTTCCTGGCCGCCTACCTCCCCGCGGTCCGCTCCGTCCGCGTCGGCCACCCCCTCGCGGTCGCGGACCCGGCCGACCCGCTGCCCGAGCTGGACTTCGGCCCGCTGATCAACGCGGCCAAGGCCAAGGAGCTCACCGACCAGGTCGCCGAGGCGGTCGACCGGGGCGCCGTACCGCTGTACCGCGGCCGCCCCGACGACACACGGTTCCTGCCGGGTCAGGACACCTCCGCCTACGTCCACCCGGTCACCCTCCTCAACCCGCCGCCGTCCTCCCCACTGCACCACGCGGAGCCCTTCGGACCCGTCGACACGATCGTCCTGGTCGACACCGAGGCGGAGCTGTTGGCCGCCATGAACGCGTCCAACGGCGCCCTGGTCGCCACCCTCGCCACGGACGACCGGGCCACCTACGACCGGCTCGCCCCGCAGATCCGCGCCTTCAAGACCGGGCACGGCGTCCCCCGCTCCCGCGGCGACCGCGACGAGCTGTTCGGCGGGTTCGGCGCCTCCTGGCGGGGTGCCTTCGTCGGCGGCGACCTTCTGGTGCGCGCCGTGACCCGGGGGCCGGCGGGGGAGCGGCTGCCCGGGAACTTCCCGGAGTACCAGCTCATGCCGTAATCCTCACGCCGAGTACACAGAATCATGCGTTCTGTGCGCGCCGCCGACTCGGGTGGCCCGGCCCGGCGCCGGGCCACCCCAGGGACGGATACGCAGGTGAAACGCACTCCGAAACCTTGGTATTGTTGTCCATGTCGCCGCGGGGAACACCCCCGGCCAGGCGGCAGACACCTAGTCCGGGTGGCGGAATGGCAGACGCGCTAGCTTGAGGTGCTAGTGCCCTTTATCGGGCGTGGGGGTTCAAGTCCCCCCTCGGACACAATCACTGACGATACGCAGATGAGGGCCGCGACCTTAAAGTTCGCGGCCCTCATCTGCGTATCCGTACTGATGGTGATGCCAAGGGTCGACCCTCAGTCCGTGGCGTTGATCCACTGCGCGATTGGGTGTGCGTTCATCCCAGGATCCGGATGCGGCGCGGGGCATGCTCGATGACCCCGAAGTCGAACAAGGGTGCGCCGGTCGGGGCGCGGGGCCGACCGGCGTTGCGCTTGGTCCGGAGCCGAGGCTCGGCCCGGTCGAGTGGGCCCGCCCGTGCGAAGTGGTCCTGTAGGCGACTCGGACGCGGGAGTCCCTGTACGGCCACGAGTCGGTAGACCTTGCGCCCTCGCAGGGCTATATGGCCTCTGAACTGGGATTTTCCGCCACGTAGGTGCCACGCTGGGGCACCGTGAAGACCTCACCGGACTCCACCAGGACAGCGATAGCCCGCCGTACCGTGCTGCGCGCAAGCCCGTATTGCTGCACTAGCTGAGTCTCCGACGCGATCGCGCGTCCCGGTGCCCAATCTCCTCGCCGGATGCGCGCACGCAGAATCTCGGCGAGTTGCCGGTACGGCGTGAGCGGGGCGCCGTGATCAATCTCCGCATCCGGATCAATGGCCATGACTGGAAGCTAGGCGTACCCCTTCGTGGCGGCACTTTGAGATACGTCTAGAGACGTAGCGATACAAGGCGATACCATGCGAACGAAAAATGCCCCGGCGGGTGCGGCGAACACCCCCGGGGCGTGGCCGATCGCTGAAAAGGAGCAAACGACGATGCGAAGCCTACTGGCGCTGGTACTCAGCTGCCTGCGGGCCGCCCTCGGAAAGAGCCTGGCGGAAACCGCGCCGACGTCGCCGAAACGACCCGTTCCCATTGCGCGCCGCCAGCGTGTGTCAGACGTCATCGAGGCGGATTTCCTGCTCGTGGTGAGGCCGTACCCGGTGATGCACGAACAGGCCCACGAAAGGCAGCGCCGACGGGAGAGGCGTCGCGCGGCAGTACTGGCAGTCGTCGGACAGGACTACCTCCCGGCGGTGACCGAATGACCCGCCTTCGACGCCTCCCCTTCAACGGGCCGGAAGGCAAGCCCGCGTACATCCCCGCCAACAACCCAGACGGTCCGCTCTCGCTGTTCGCAGACGCCATCGAGGCACAACAACTAGAGGTAGGCGCAGCGGTGCTGGGCTGGTGCACCCCATGCTGGACGCGACTTTGACCGCCGATGAGGCCACGTACATGCTGCGGCGTACGGCGGAATGCCTCCGCGACGCGCTAGACGTGGCGGAGTCCCGTGGCCAGCGGCTGGATCTGCCGGACCAGCCGCTCTCGGGCACTGCGGCAGAGGTGATGAGTCAGGCACTGAAGCGCTCGTGCTCTGCCGCGCAGTCAACGAATGGAAGCGGCGGAGGCGCGTAGCAACTCCATCCGTCCTCAAAGACACGAAGCTCTGTGGGCGCCTCGCGGGATTCGTGGGTGTCAACAGGGCTTCTCGCCGCTCCCTGGCCGCCTTCTTCCGAGCACCTTCGTCTCCGATGGGCCCGCTGCCGACCATGCGAGCCCGACCATGGTGACAATGGGGCACAAGGGCCGCGGTCGGCCCGACCACGGATCCGGCCTCGCATGGACGCCGACCTGCTGAACACAGCCGGAGAGACCCTGTCCTGTGTGAAAACCCCGGTTAGATCCCTGATCAGGACGTCTCGCTGCGAGACAGTGGTGGACCGGGCAAGATCGAGATCCATGCGGTGGTCGTGGATCTATTTGATGACGCGCAGGTCTCTGGAGCTGACGGGCCTGCGGTTACTGGGCAACGCGGCCAAGGACGTCGAATTGCTGGTCTTGCGGCACCAGCTGGCGGTGCTCCAGCGCCAGGTCCGCCGACCCGACCGGAACGGGCCGACCGGGTCCTTGTGGCCGCCCTGCAAGCACCACGTGCCCGTTGAGACGTCGGGTGTGTAGAGGTGTGGTGGGCCGTTTGGTTGGGGCGACCATGAGTCCGACCGCGGCAGGTTGGAGCGCGGTTGCGCAGGCTCCGATTCGCCCGGTGCGCAGACTGCGCAGCCGTCCACCGGTACTGCGCATCTGCTGCGCGCTCGGTGTGCAGTTCCTTGCGCAGGGCTGCGGTCGGGGTTGTGGTGGGGGCCTGTGGTCGGAAAATCTCTGCGCAGCCGTCGCACGGAGGTGGGCGCTGCGCAGCGGTTGCGCAGGCCGTCTACGCGTCCTGGGTCTGGCTCCAGACCACTTTGCGGTCGGGGTCTCGTATGGGGTGCCACACTGGCTCGGACGGGCCGTTGCTGCGCAGGTCGGCAAGGGATGCGGCCACAACGGGGACAGCGTGCAGGAAGCCTGCCACTGGCGGGTCGGCGGCGGTCGCGTGCAGGGCGCGGATGCGGGTGGTGATGCCGGCGGGGCCGGCGCCGTCGAGGACGAACAAGAGGCGGGGGAAGAGCGGGTAGCGCCTTCGCCATTCCTCCTGCGCCGGTTCCTGCCCGATGGTCGGCCGGTGGCGACCCGGGGAGGCGGGCACGTAGTGGTAGAGGCGGGCGTAGGCGGTGAGCTTTGCGGCCAGGCGTTCCGGGCCCATGGTGGCCCGGTCGACCTCGACGAACGCCCGCAGCATCGACCCCTCGCCGTCCGCGGGTCCGCGCCGGTAGTACATCAGCGCGTCGGGGATGACGGCCTCGCCACCCCCGATGGGGTGGTAGACCTCGGGCAGCCAGTCCAGCGGCCGGCACAACTCGCCGTGCCGGCGCGCGTCTTCGAGGAAGAGGAGCGCGGTCTCGGTCACCGTCAGAGTGTGTCCGGCCCGCAGTCGCGCGGCAGTGGGATCGGACACCGTCTTCGGTGGCCGCCGCCCGCGCAACTCCGGCCACTCCGAGGCGATCTGCACGCCGTAGGAGGTGGGAAACCATACGCGCTGCCGTCCGGACTGGGGCAGGGTGATGCGGTCGATGAGTCCCTCATCGCGCATTTTGGCCAGCCGCCGCCGGGTCTGTTCGATGCGCACCTCGGGGGCGATAACCCGGTGCATCTGTTCGGTGGTGGCCATCCGGTACTGCGTTAGCACCGCCAGCGCCAGCCGGTCGCCACCGCCCGCGTCCACGTCGGTCATCGTCGGCCCGCCTCTCTCGTAGGGGGCGGCGCCGTCCAGCCCGGCGCCGCGTATACCGGCTACAGCAGCAGGTGGCCCCGACCGGACCACCGACCATGAAGGCCCGACCACGGTCACGAGGCGACAACACCGCCCACGACCGTGTCGGCATCCCCGCCGACATCTCCTCCGACAACTGACCGTGCCCTGCCGCACCCTGGATGGCGTAGCCGCAGGTCACCATGCTTTATCGGCCGTGGTCGGGAGCCCGACATCCCCCTATGCGCCTCTCGCAGCCGACCCCGAAACAGAAAGAGAGAGGTTGGGGCGGGGCTGGGGCGAGCGATCGGCGTGGCGGGAGATCGGGCGGACTGGAGCTCGTGTTGCGCGTCGGCCGGGGCCTCCACGCTCAGCGCCGAGCAAGCTGGCACAAAGGGACGACTGGCGGGTGGGGCGCAGTGGGACGACGTCACACGCCACCGGCACGATGCCACGCAGCGGTCTCTTCACCCTGCTCGCGCATGCAGAGCGCAGAAGTCAGGCGCGAGCGACGTGCAGGCGAATTGCTCGGGTCTTGGGGCGCCGGCTGCCGCAGAGCGACGTCGGCGTTGAGCACTACGACGTAGTACTCGAAGATACTTGCCTGGTATGTACGCCGTTTGCTCGAGACCGCGTTGACGACGGCGGAGACGGCCGGGTTGACCGACGAGCGATACCGGGCGCTCCATGCCACGCTGACCGGTGCTCATCGAGGACGGCGTGCGCCGCGCCAGCCATCATCGTGTCATAGACCGAGATTACGGCGTTGGCTCCGTTGGCGGCGGTGAAGGATGTGCTGGTGCTGTCGTCGCTGTGACGGCCGAAGGCCCAGACCTGGGTTCCAGAAGAGTAGTAGAGCTGGAAGCCGTTGGCCGCGCCGACAGATGGAGCCTCGGACTGTGAGATGAACGTGGAGTTGCTGCCGAGGAAGGGGCCGCCACGCGGCCGGTGACCGATATGCGATGAGGGGCGGCGACCTCGGAGCCGGAGGCACACAGATCGGGAGGGAAGGCTGGCGGCGTTTTATCTCGCGTCAGCACGTCGCTCGGGGCCCATCTCGCCGACGGTTGCCCTCGCGTCGCCCATGACGCCCGGACTCACAGCCCGCCACTCAGCGCGGGGCGAGTTCCGCGACCTCGCCCAGATGTTGGCGCGACAGCCCGCAGAAGGCAGGACGGGACATGGCCGCGTGGGCCTGTTTGATCTTCACATGGCGAGATCATCCAGTACAGCATGACGCCTATCCATGCTGGTGAGCACGCGAGGATTCCCCTTGGCGTGACAATCGAGGCTCATGGGAGCAACGGCTTCCAGATGCACCCCCACGGCACCCACACCGGTGGAACGAACATCCTCACCATCTGGAATCGCAAGCGCTGAAGAAAGGAACAGCCTTCCGATGAACCCCGAGCTGAACCGGCTCACCGATCTCCTGCCCCGGCCCACCGCACCAGAGGAGACCCCCAGCTGGGAGGCGGCCGAAACAGCACTGCAGACCGCTCTGCCCGCGGACTACAAAGAGCTCATCAACGCCTACGGGGGCGGCTTCGTCGATGGATACCTGCTGCTCCTGGAGCCCGGCTGCCCCAATGATGTCTACGACCAGCTCAAGATCTCCGCAGAGCGTGACGAGGCGAACGAGTCGCTGTGGCAGTACGAGGACAAACCCGCCGAACTGGAAGACGACAGCACTCGTCTGATCTGCTGGGCAACCACAGACAACGGAGAGTACCTGTACTGGCTCGTGCAACCCGGCGACGACCCCGACAGCCGTACCATCATGATGAATGACGAGTCCGGAGAGGACTGGGAACGGTACGACATGACCGTGACCCGTTTCCTTACCGCAGTTCTCAGTGGCGAGATCCACTCGGAAATCCTCTGGGACAAGTTCCCGCTGCCTCAGCATGAGTTCCGCCCCGCTCGTGACATCTAGTAGGACTTCGTTAGGTCTGTCTGCCTGCCGAGTTCAGGGGCATGAGGACTGTGTGGATGCACATGAAGTCGATCGTGTTCGGGCGAAGTTGGCGTTACTCATGGCAGACGTGTTCGCCTCGGTACCGCGGAAGGGCCAGCGGGCCAAAGGCGACTGCTATCTGAGGGGACTGATGACGGACGGTCGCCGTAAGTCCAATCAGGCCATGGCCGCGCGGCTGCCGGACGGCAACGAGCAGAACCGGCAGCAGTTCGTGAACCAGTCCACCTGGGATCCGCTGCCGGTGCGCCGGCGGATCGCCAAGCGGTTGGTGCCGCAGATCGGCCCGGACGCCTGGGCGATCGATGACGTGTCGTTCCCCAAGGACGTACGGATGTCCGTCGGCGTTGCCCCCCAGTACTGCGGTGCGCTGGGCGAGCAGGCCAACTGCCAGGTCGCGGTCAGCGTGCACGCGGTCTCCGACACGGCCTCGTGCCCGCTTACCTGGAGGCTGTTCCTGCCTCAGGAGTGGGCGGATGACGCCGTCCGGCGTCGGCGGACCGGCGTGCCGGAGGACGTCGGGCACCGGGAGAAGTGGCGCCTCGCCGTGGACGTGCGGGTGCCGATAAATCATCCGGCCTGGTCACGCGGCATGGTGGTACTCGTGGAGGGTTCCGCCGAGTCGGTTTCGTCGGCGGATCTCCAGGTGTCTGGTGTTCCCCGGTTCGCTGATCGGGCGGGGGAGTGGGCGGAGGGGAGCGGCTTGGCCCAGGGCTCGGTGCGGGCGGTGTCCGTTGTAGAAGGTCTCGAACTCGCGGAGCACGTGGAGGAGATGCCTGGGGTTCCAGATCAGGGTGCGGTCCAGGAGTTCGCGCCGGCAGGTCTGTATCCAGCGCTCCATGATGGAGTTCATCCGCGGTATCTGGATGCCGGTGGTGATGACCTTCATCCCGGCGTCGGCCCATGAGGGCGTCGAAGGTGGCGGTGAACTTCGAGTGTTGGTCGCGGATCAAGAATCTGGCCCTGCTGCCGGCGTCCTCCAGGTCCATCAGGAGGTTGCGCCCGAGCTGCACGATCCAGTCCGCGGTCGGGTGCGCGGTGGCACCGAGGATCCGGATGCGCTTTGTGGAGTGCTCGAGGGCCGCGAAAACGTACAGGCGTGCCCCGGTCAGGGTGCGGACCTCGAACAGATCGCAGGCGAGCAGTGCATCGGCTTGGCTGCGTAGGAAGTCGGCCCAGGTCGTGCTCTGTCGTGCGGGGGCGGGTGGGATGCCGTGCTCCTTGAGGATTTCCCACACGGTGGAGGCGGCGACCTTGATGCCCAGGGCTGCGAGTTCACCGTGGATCCGGCGATACCCCCACGGGCTGTTCTCGCGGGCGAGGCGCAGGACCAGGGCGCGGATCGATAGAACGGTAGGTGGGCGTCCGTGTCGCTTCGGGACGCAGGTTGCGGCATGGCGGTGCTTGAGCAGGTTACGGTGCCAGCGCGGGATCGTGTCTGGGCGTACCAACAGAAGGAGCTGCCGCAGCTTCTCCACGGGGAGGTGGTGGAGCAGGCCGGCGAGGACAGCGCGGTCGGTGTCCTCGAACCTGGGCTTGCCGACCTGGCGCTGCAGGACCAGCAGTTGGTGCCTCAGCGCCAGTATTTCGATGTCCTTCTCCGTGCTGCTCATCGGCAGCAGGCGCAGGAATGCAATGGTGTTGGTCGCAACAAGATAGGCCAGGCGCAGCAGCACGACAGATCATGATGCCCCGGGTGCCCTGCGCAGATGAAGACGTCGGCGCGAGCGCTGAGCACAGTCGGAGATCAGCACTCAAGGCCGCGACCTGCACGGATGATTTATCGGCACCCGCAATGTCCGCTCCAGGGGCGACCGGGGACGGTTCCCACGTTCACCACATGACCGCTTGATCAGGGCGGTGCCCAGCTCTATCCCGGCAGCATCGCCACGGTTACGCCGCAGACCTTCACCGTGGCCTCCGGACCGACCACAACCACCGGCGCCGAAGACGACCCCTCGAGGACACAGGGGTACGAGCACTGCACACCGGCCCAGATCCGCCAGATTCGAGCCGGCACAACGATTACGGGACTTCAGCCGCTGGTTCACTCGCGTTACACCTTCTGATCTCGCTTGCCGGGCCCGACCCGTCTGGCAGTACCGAGTCGTCCCGTCGTTGTCGGGGCTGCTTTCCGTCCTCCCCGGTGTCCCCCGGGTCGGGCTGCCCCCAGCTTCCACCGAGCCGCTGCGACGGCCCGGCGACGGTGGCCTTTCACCTCCGTACGGTCATACGGCGCCTCGTGGCGCACGTCCTCGGCGTTGCAGATGTCTTGGATGGCCTTCTTCGCGCCCGGCTGCGCAGACTTCGGCACGGAGTCGAGAACATTGGCGGTTTTGTGAACCCAGCACCTCTGCTCACGGGTGGCGGGGAACACCTCCGCCAGCGCCTTCCAAAAGCCCAGGGCGCCGTCCCGGACCGCGAGCACCGGGGCGCGCATGCCCCGGCGGGCGCAGTCGCGCAGCAGGTCAGCCCACGATTCGCCCGACTCGCGATAGCCGTCTGGGCTACGGGGCCTCTGCCGGGTGAAGTGCTTTGCGTACGGCGAGGTGGAGCAGTCGGCTCAGCACTGCGGTGCCGTCGGAGGGGACACCCGCTGCGGTGTCGGAGTCGTAGTCAACCTCGATGAGGACGTTTCGGCAGAGCAACAGCGCGTGCCCGTAGGTCGCGTGGCTCTGGATGTCGTACGTCGCGGTGACGGATGCGTGTTTCCAGTCACAGGGGATGGCCAGGGGATCGGCGACGGGCGGGGTGCGGGTGTACGGGCGTGTGTAGTCCACGAAGATGCGCCGCGCGATCTGGACGCCGCTCAGGTCGGGGGTCGGCTTCTCCGCCCCGGTGGCCAGTGACAGGCGCGAGCGGTTGGCGTCGGTGTGCCAACTGCACCACGCGTCATCGTTTTCGGGCCACGGCTCGTACAGTCCGCCCATCCGTTGCGCCGCGCGGTCACGCACGGGGTCCCCGTGGAGGGCCGAGGTGACCGTGTGTGTGTCGAGGAGAGAGCAGGCGGGCGTAGGAACGGCATAGGGACCGGCTGGCCGGCTGATCCGGCTGATGGACTGCGAGATGTAGTCGCTGCCGAAGAACAACACGATGCCTGTCAGGAGTAGGACGGGCCAGCGACCCAGCAGCCGGGGGGCCCGCGGCCACAGCTGGAGACGGCCCCTGCCATTCCGGGCCGGCGGCGCTTCGCTGATCAGGTGCTCCTGCAACCGTGCGTGGCGGAACTGGAACACCCCGCCGGTCTGGCGCAGTACACCGCGGGCATGGGCGTCCTCGAGGAAGGCCATCGACCGCCAGGGCAGCCGGCCGGTGGCCGCCAGAACGACGCGCGCTGCGGCGTGGCGGCCCCATGCCGTGTTGGTGATTCCGTGCAGGGCGGTGATGACAAGGGCGCCCGACACAACGATGGCCCATTGCGCAGAGCCCGTCACCTCCGCTCCCGCGTGGTCGCTCCAGGTGTGGAAGTCCAGGATGGGCAGCAGCACCACCGCTTCCAGGCACCAGCGGCGCGGCCCGGTGACCGAGTGGTTGAGCGCCAGGGCCAGGGAGGCAACCCGGTCGGCTCTCAGCAGGGAGCGAGGAGTGGCCGACGTCACGTCCGTCGTCATGCTCGGCGCGGCCCGTATGACGAAGAGGATCCCCAACATGATTGCCGCGGGAACGGGAAAGCCGGTCGGATAGGGGTCCTTCTCACTGGGGATGTTGGTCAGCCAGGCGAAGCAGACGCCGGTGGCGCTTCCGGCGGCGCGCCAAGCAATCGTGGGCATGCGGCGACGCAGTTGCAGACGCGCGGGGGTCGGCTCGGTGGCATAGACATCCACGACGGCGACGAGCAGGGGAAGAACACCGAGCAGCGCCAGTGCGCCCCAGGGCGGAAGCGTCATGCCCCACCACCGGATGGTGCCGTGCGGCGGCAGGGCGGCGGTGAGGGCCACGGCGGCGCCGTAGACCAGGGTGACGGCCACCGCCGTCGCGGCCTTCGCCTGCTCAGGATACCAACGCCACCAGGCGAGTTCACCGCCGGGAGCGCCGTGCCGGGCAGCGTCCTGCGCCAGTCGGCTCAAGTGACGTTCGGCGTCCTCCGCTCGCCGGCGGGACGGTCTGCCGACATCGGGCGGGGCCGTGTAGACGGCGGGGACGAACTGGGCGATGAGGTGCTTCTCGATCCTGGCTCTGCTGGGGAACGCGGCCGCGTCCAGCAGCTCGGCAGGGTCGGAGTCGGTCTCACCGTAGACGCCGAGAGCCAGTCCCAGCATGAGTGGCGACGACAGTACGGCGCGCAGCCGCCGGGCGTGGGGATCGTCGCCGTCACGGATGCGGCCGAGAACGGGCTCCCACCACGTGGTGCCGTCCGCCCGTCTCCGCCGGGTGCTGGTCTTCAGGTACTCGCTCAGCTTCCGCACGGTCAGAGGCTGGAGCGTCACAGCCGCCGCGCCGCTGAGTACGTCGGCCCGGCGCACCGTGTTCCGGTACTCATCAGTGCGGCTGGTGACGACGAGATGAGTGTGTTCATCCAGGCTTTCGTTGAGCGTCCGCAGGGCTACGGCCCGTCGTTCGGCAGGCATTTCGTCGAGCCCCTCGAGGATCAACAGAAGGCGCTCGGGCCTCGCCACCTCCTCGGCCAGCACGGTTCCGAAACCGGTCGGTGCCGATAGTTCAGGGTGCTCGGTGGTGAGCCGCTGCGCGGCCCATCGCCACAGGCCCGTCGCGCCCGGGTCCCAGGAAGCGAGAGGGAGTATCACGGGGACCCGGTCGGTCGGCCCTCGTCGCTCCAGGAGCCGCAGTCCGAGCCGGAGGGCCGCGACGCTCTTGCCCGCGCCCGGTTCGCCCAGGATCACCAGACGTCCGGAGGGCACCAGGCTGTAGAGCTGGTCGATCTCGGCGACGTCGCCGTCGAGGGGCAGGGGTTGGTCACTTCGTTCGCCGGTACGGATGTTGGACCAGTGGTCGAACAGATCGTGCTCGGCGGCCTGGCACAGCACCGGCAGCAGGCGCGGGCCCTGTACGCGGCGCACGATCGTCTCATCCCGCCACTGTTGGGCCTGCTCCCGGGCCAGTCCGCCGAGCACGCCATTCACCGTGGCGCGCAGCGCGTTCTCGTAGCGGCCGCGGGACATCTGACGGCTCTGCCACGTCACCCATCCCACGGAGTGCGCCGCCATCAGCAGCGCGAGCCCGGCGACGACCAGCCAGGGCGCCTTGCGGCCGGTCGTGGCGGTGAGCCCCGTAGTCAGCAGGAAGCTGCCCAGAGCCACGAGGACCGCCATGACCGCACAGCGGCGGACGACCGACCAGCCGGACAAGGGCCTCAGCTGGAAGGGGATCATCCCGTAGAGGTGCACGCGGCCGATGGAACCGGCCTGGATGACCGTCTGGGCGTCACCGTGAAAGGTGTTGTGTACGCCGTGAGACCTGCTCCCCGCGTCTCGCCCCACGTCTCGCGCACCTCCACCGTCTCCTGGTCGAGCACGATAGTCCGCGCCCCCGAAGCGCTCCAAGTAGGCTGATGTTCCGGCCGGGTTGAGGCTGATCACCGGGAAGCGGAGGTGGCGGGATGGACGCCGAACTGACTGGGCTGGCCTTGTCCGGGGCGACGACCCTGGTACAGCTGATGGCGGGCGACGCGTGGGCCACGGTCAAGGGCCGGGTGCGGGCGCTGTTCGGGCATGACCGGCCCGGTCAGACGCGTACGACGGATGCGGAGCTGGAAGAGGTTCGCGCGGCGGTGGTCGTCGCCGCGAACAGCGACGACCGGGCGGCCCTCGCCGAGATCGAGTCCCATTGCCGGGCGCGGCTGCTGCTCCTGCTCCGCGAGGACCCCGCGGCGGAGGCCGAGCTGCGTGCCCTGCTGGCGGCAGCCGGGCACCTCTCCGAGCAGGGCACCACCGTCCACAACACCGTCAGCGGAGGCGACATCCGCGGTCCCGTGATCCAGACCGGCACCATCGAGGGCGACCTCCACTTCGGATGATGGTCTCCGCCGCACGTTCGCAGATCTTCACGAGAAGTGGTTCTCGCCCAGGTTCTGTGGTGCGGCCACGTTGAGTAAGACGTCATCTCATTTGGTCAGTCTGCGATAGCAGATGAGGGTGCAGGCGATGCTGGTGAAGGCCAGGAAGTGCTCGGCTTTGCGCTCGTAACGGCGGTGTAGGCGGCGGCAGCCGGCGAGCCAGGACATGGTGCGTTCGATGGTCCTGCCCCTGCCGAAAACCTCATCCGCCCTGCTCAGGCCGCATGTTTGTACTCGTGGAGGAGGCCGCCGAGTCGGTCGGTTCGGCATATGTCGAGGTGGGCGATTTGATCAGGGTTGTCGATTGGCTTGGGCAGGGCGAAGAGGGGTCGGGCGTTGGTGATGCCCTGGTGGGGCCTGTGGTCGTTGTAGAACTCCTCGAACTGGCGTAGCGCGTGCAGGAGGTGGCGCTGGTCCCAGATGAGAGTGCGGTCCAACAGCTCCCGGCGGCAGGTCTGCACCCAGCGCTCCATAAGGGAGTTCATGCGCGGCATGCGGACCCCGCTGAGCACGACCTGGATCCCCGCGTCGGCGAGGACGGTGTCGAACAGTTCGGGGAACTTCCCGTCCCGGTCCCGGATTATGTAGCGTGCCCGGCAGCCGGCGTCCTCGAGGTCCATGACGAGGTTCTTCGCCGCCTGCGCCACCCAGGACGCGGTCGGATGCGCGGTGGCGCCGAGGATCCGGATCCGGCGGTTGGCGTGCTCGATGACGGCGAATACGTACAGCCGCGCTCCGGTCAGGGTGACCGTTTCGAAGAAGTCGCAGGCCAGCAGGGCGTCGGCCTGGGAGCGCAAGAAGTCGGCCCAGGTGCTGGAGCTCCGTTCGGGCGCGGGGTCGATCCCGGCCTCCTTGAGGATCTCCCATACCGTGGAAGCGGCCACCTTGATCCCGAGCACGAGCAGTTCGCCGTGCACCCTCCTGTAGCCCCACGTGGGATTCTCCCGAGTCAGGCGCAGCACCAGGACGCGGATGGAGTGCACGGTGCGTGGCCGGCCCGAGCGCTTCGGCCGGGAACGGGACGCGTGGTGGCGCGCGACCAGGTCGCGGTGCCATCGCAGCACCGTGTCAGGGTGCACAAGCAACCGCAGCCGACGCAGCGCATCGCGCGGAAGCGGGTGCAGCAATGCCGCCAGGAACGCCCGGTCGCTCGGCCCGAACCGCGGCCTGTCCCCGTCCAGTTGCCGCTCCAGCACCGTGATCTGATGACGCAGCGCCAGGATTTCCACGTCCTTGCCGCGGTCACTCATCGGTAGCAAGCGCAGCACGGCAAACGCGTTCGTCACACCCAGGTAGGCCAGTCGCAGCAGCACGATCGATCATGTTCCCGCAGTTCTCGGCACGCGCGCCAGAGCGCCGTCTCCAGCGACCACCACCAAGATCCCTTACACCGCGCACGCCGCTTCCCACCAGGGCGGATGAGGTTTTCGGCAAGGGCAACCTCTGGTTTCGTCGCGCGAATTCGACAATGTGACAGTCGTAGTCGCGCAAAGGTTCATAGATGACAATCTCGAGTCTTTCGACCTGAATCCCGCGTCTGTCGCCAAGGCCATCTCGGTGTCCCTCAGGACGCTGCATCGCTCGTTCTCCAGTGCTGGAATGTCGGTCATGGGGTATGTGCGGATGAGGAGAATTCAGGAAGCGCGCAAAGACCTACTGGAGTACGGAAGCAGTATCAGCGTATCCGAACTGGCGGCAAAATGGAGATTCTCCGACGCGAGCCACTTCATCCGGCATTTCAAACAAGTGTACGGCGCCTCGCCCGTCTCCTATGCAAGGAATTATCGCGCCAAGCACCAGCCGTGAACGAACGAATCCACTGGCTTGTATGCAGCCGGGTGACCAGAGCGTCGGCGCCACCGTCGGAGGCAGGCGACTCTGTCGGGGATCTTGAGGTTTCGAGGACAGGACCGCGGCGGTTCGGCAGACTCCGGCGGTTCGGGACAGCCCTATCTCTCAGTAGCTGTTGCCGCTCACGTCGTTGCAGAGGGCGGAACGGTTGACCAGCAGGCGCAGCCGGACGTCCGCCGGCTTGGGGCCCGGCGCCTTCTCCGGTCGGGGCGGGCAGAAGAGGCTGGAACAGCGGCCGGAAGCCGCCGTCGACGATCCACGGCCGGTGCCTCGCGCCTCACCAACGGCGGAACCGCCGTGCCGGCCGGCCGGCACACGTCCACGAGAGGCGGTCAAGGCTCGTCCGCTTGCGCTCTCTTGATCGTTGCATGCTCCTGAACGAAGGACTTGGGAGTCAGTCCATACGTCTGTTTGAAGCTTCGAATGAAATGACTCGCGTCCGAAAAATGCCATTTCGCTGCCGTCAACGACACGCAGGTGGCCGGGTCGGACGAAAGGAGGTCGCTACGGGCTTTCTCCATGCGGAGCTGCCTGATGAGCGACATCACGGAGCACTCGCTCGCTGAGAATGCCCTGTGCAGTGCGCGCACCGATATGCCCAGCTTGCCGGCCACAAAAGCAGGCGTAAGATCTTTGCTCTCCAAATTCTGTTCGATGACAGATCTCGCGACAAGAACCGCGTCTTCTCGACCGATTCGACCGGAGGGGGAGTCGTGCTCCAGCAGTCCTGCAAGGAGCGACAGAAACGATTTTTCCGCCATCTCCGATGCCACCGGAGAATCGAGCATGTCCGCCGTCCTGAGCATCGTCAAGTAATCGAAGATCAGTCGGACCTCCGGCCTCGCCATATCGAACAGATGGGCTGTCCTGAAGGGATTCGAGGACGACGACGCCGCTGTCGCCAGACGCCTCGGGATCGTGATCACGTGTGAAGACGTATGGACACCGCACACGATCCGCCATGGCGTGCGAGAATCCCTCACTATAAGCTGCCCGGCCTTCACCGGGTGTTCCTCGCGGGTTCCGCCGAACGTCATCTCGCCGGAAGTGATCGCGTGTATGACGATCGGATCGTCGCCATCTGATCCGCCCGAGGAGGCGATGACCGCTCCCGAACGCTGCACGGCTGCGAGGACAGTATTGATGTAGAACCCGGCAACTGTCAGATGGAATCCGTGCGGATTTTCTGACTGCAGCACGCGCACTTCGTTCAGATGCCTCATGGGCGCAGGCTCCAGATCGGACAGAACGCGGCCTGATTCAGGAATCTGCGCCCGAGGTATCCGCAGTCTCCCGAGCAGTTCGACTCGGTCTCTCCCGCGTGGCTCCATGATACGGCCCACTACCTACTGGGCTTCCTGATTCGGGGCGACGGTGTATGACGGGAGAGCGAGGTCGGCGGACAGTCGGGATGCCGCGCTGCGTTTCGAAGGGCACCCATGTTCGACATGTGATCCTGTTCCGTGCCGGGACGCCTCATCTTCACGTGTGTCAGCCTGTTCACTTCCAGCCAACCTTGAATTGATCAATAGGAACTACACCGCAGTGCCACGGAACTGTATTGAATCGCCGTGCCAGGCAGTGGAATCTGGGTGCATGTTTGACTGAGGGTTCGTCGACGGAGTCGGCGGGCCTTTTTGGTCTCCCGGGGCGGTTGGTGAGCAGGCCGGCCACTCCCTCCGACGCTTGAGGGACGAGTGCCACGGGGCTGCCCTCGACGCAGTCCGCCTCCCCGCCGATCGGGCCGGTGCACGGAGCCGAGGCGGTGACCGTCCGCCCGCACCACGACCACCGGACGGCCGGCCGCCACCACGTCGCCCACGGCCCCGGCGGGCAAGCGGACTACCGGCGGGGGAGACCACCGGTGGAACGCGGTGCGTGCGCCGGCCCAGGTCCGAGCGGTCCAGGATGACCGCCCAGGCTGCCGCCGACGTCGTCACCCGCCTCGGCTCCGACGCCGACCCGGACGGGTGGTGGACCGGCACCGTAAGCGCCGCGGCGCGGCCACCACCGCCCTCCGCGCCGGGCCGAGGCGCGGATCGCCTCGCAGAGGACGACCCCCGGCCTCTCTGGCCCGCCTGCACCCCCGGGCGGCGCCCCCGCGAGAAGGCGCCGGACGTCTGGCAGTTGACGGGCTGACGGAGTCGCGCCGGCGGGCTGTGATGGCAGATTCCAGGGATGAGGGGCCGCCCCCGGCCACCGGTTTGCTGTCATTGTCCGAGGTCGGCGGTTCTTCCTAGCGTCTTGGGCATGGCAGCGACTCTTTCGGCGGAAGCCGACTCGTCTGCGCGGGTCATCGCTCCCGTGCCCCTCAAGCAGGTTCCCGAGGTCGTCGACGCCATGGAGCGGCTGGGGCTGGGTCGGTTCCAGCCGGACGGGCTCGTCGGCTTCCTCGGCCGCAATGACAACTGGGCCGGACGAACCACGGACGGCCTGGAGGTCTTCGTTGAAGCGGGTCGGGGGCCGTCCTGCGGAGGCGCCCGCCCGTTCCGCCGGGTCTGCGCCTTCAATCAGGGCTGACAACACGCGGGCGTGGCCGTCGCGTCCGTCCGCACCGCGGCAGAGGAAGCAGGCAGGCGTGCACCCGGCGATGCGTTCTTCGCCGACGACCTCGGTAGCCGCACCATTCAGGTGCGTTTCCACAAGGGCAGCCACCTTTGTGCCACAACGGCCGTATCGTCACCCGTCGACTCGCCTCGGACACAGAGTTGCCCCACGAGGCCCGGTTTCCGGGCAGGGGTGATCAGCACCCGCTTCCGGCTCCCGGCCGGGGCGGGTGTTCGTTGTTGCGGTGCCTTCCGCCTGGCCCCTCTCCCTTCGCCGGCGGTTCGGTGGGCTTCGATCAGGTGATGTGGATCCTTTCTGCCTGGGGTGTGTCCGCGGTCAGGGTTCTGGTCGCGGGGTCGTAGGTGAGGGTGATCTCCTCGCTGCGGAGATGCGCGATCGCTTGGGCCCGTGTGGGCTGCGCCGATGGCTCGCTGAGGGACGCCGACCCGGGTGGGTCCAAGCGGCTGGTGAGGCGGAGGTGCAGGGCTGGCACCCCGGACATCCGGCCATCCGCACTCAGGGTGCGCCCGAGACTTTTGGCACCCCACAGGCTGGGCGGCCGCGGGTGCGCTGCCGGAAATGACGTAGAGATCGGCGCGTTACGAGCCGCACTTAATGTCCCCTCATGGCGGACATATTTGACGCGTACGCGTTGGCCGACGCGTGGGACGAGACGTTTGTGCGGCCGGGTGAGGTCAGGACCGCCTATGAGCCGGTACTGGCGGCGCTGCAGTCGATCGCACCGAGTGAACTGCGTTTCAGGGCTGACCAGATGGCGCGGGCGTTCACCGACCGCGGTGTGACCTACGCCTTCGCGGGCGAGGAGCGGCCGTGGCCGCTGGACCTCGTGCCGCGCATCCTCGACGCCCTCGAATGGGATCTCATACAACGCGGCGCCGGCCAGAGAGTCAGGGCACTGGAGGCCTATCTCGCCGACGCCTATGGTCCCTGCCGTGCCTTCGAGGACGGCGTCGTGCCCTGGCGGCTGCTCCTCAACTCCCCCCATTTCCACCGCGTCGCGCACGGAATCGAGCCTCCCGGGGGCGTGCGCATCCACGTCGCCGGCATCGACCTCGTGCGCGACGAGGCCGGGGACTTCCGGGTGCTGGAGGACAACGTGCGGGTGCCCAGCGGGGTGTCGTACGTGATCGAGAACCGGCGTGCGATGACCCGTATCTTCCCCTCCCTCTTCGCCGAGCAGCACGTGCTGCCCGTCGACGGTTACGGGCACCGCCTGCTGGCTGCCCTGCGTGCCGCCGCGCCGGACGGAACCGCCGACCCCAGGGTCGTGGTACTGACCCCCGGTCCCAACAACGCGGCCTACTTCGAACACGCGCTGCTCGCCCGGCTGATGGGCGTGCAGCTGGTGGAGGGGCACGACCTGCTGTGCAGGAACAACCGGGTGTGGATGCGGACCACGCGCGGCGAGGTGCCCGTCCACGTCGTGTACCGGCGTCTGGACGACGACTTCCTCGATCCGCTGCACTTCCGGCCCGACTCGGTGATCGGCTGCCCGGGGATCATGAGCGCGGCGATGGCCGGCAACGTCACGCTCGCCAACGCCGTCGGGAACGGGATCGCGGACGACAAGCTGCTCTACACCTACGTCCCGGATCTGATCCGGTACTACCTGTCCGAGGAACCGGTCCTGCCCAATGTGGAGTCCTACCGGCCCGACGAACCGGGGCAGCTGGAGGCGGTCCTTGACCAGATCGAGCAGCTCGTCGTCAAGCCCGTGGACGGAGCGGGCGGTCAGGGCATCGTCATCGGGCCGAAGGCCGATTCCGACACCCTCGAACGCACCCGCAAAGCGGTCATCGCCGACCCGCGCGGCTTCATCGCGCAGCGGCCCGTCGCCCTGTCCACCTCCCCCACCCTCGTCGGCGAGGGCATGGCGCCGCGCCACATCGACCTGCGCCCGTTCGCCGTGCACGACGGCAACGATGTCTGGGTGCTGCCCGGCGGCCTCACCCGCGTCGCCCTCCAGGAGGGCAACCTGATCGTCAACTCCAGCCAGGGCGGCGGCTCCAAGGACACCTGGGTACTAGCCGAGGGCCCCGCTGAGCGGCCGGCCCCCGTCCGCTCCGGCGATCTGCCCGAGGTCGCTCCCCGCCAGCTGGGGCCCGACGGCACCCCCATGCTCGTACAGGAAGGGGCGCAGCAGCAGTGAACGACGTGATCCTCTCCCGGATAGCGGAGGCGCTGACCTGGACCGGGCGGTACGTCGAGCGGGCGGACGCCACCGGCCGGATCCTCGACGCCTATCTGCACCGCATGCTGGAGGACCCCTGGCGCGACGAGGACGTGGCCTGCCGGTCGCTGTACGCGATCCTCGGTGTGGACGCGGGGGCGGAACCGGTGGACATGCAGCAGGTGCTGGACCAGCTCGCGTTCGACGCCCGCTCGACCGGTTCCATCGAGGGTGCGCTGGGCGCCGCCCGGCTCAATGCCCGCAGCGCCCGTGAGGCCGTCTCCTCGGAGATGTGGGAGTGCCTCAACTCCACCTGGCATGCCCTCGCCGACCAGCGGCTCGCCGCCCGCCGTACGGGTCCGTACGCCTATCTGGAGCTCGTCCGACGCCGAGCGGCTCTCTTCTTCGGGCTCGCGGACTCCACGATGAGCCGGGACGACAGCTGGCGGTTCGTCATCCTGGGCCGGAGTCTGGAGCGGGTCGACATGACCGTACGGCTGCTGAGCGTGCGCGTGCTGGACGCAGTGCACGCGCCGGACTGGCCGACGCTGCTGAGCGCGAGCGGCGCCGACGAGGCGTACGCGCGCGTGTACGGCGGTTTCGGCGACACCCCGCGGGTGGCCGAATTCCTCCTTCTGGACCGGGACTTCCCGCGCTCGGCGTTGCATGCGCTGACCACGGCCGAGGAGTGTCTGACTGCGCTGGGCCGCCCGCGCCAGGATCCGGCACGCCGCCCGATCGGCCGCCTGCGAACCCGCCTTGAGTACCTGGACTCGCACGCCCTTGAGGAACAGCTACCGGTACTGCTAAGGGACTTGCAGCAGGCTTGCATGACGTCCGCCGACGCGGTGGCGGAACGGTTCTTCCCGTACCAGGGGGCCGTCGAGTGGGCCCAGGAAGGGGCGTGAGCGTGACCGGCAAGGGAATCCGCCGCCTCCGCATTCGGCACGTCACGCGCGTCTCCTACGCGCAGGCCGCCGTCTCCTCGCACAATGAGGTCCGCATGACCCCGCTGACGCTGCCCGGCCAGACCACTCTGGACTGTCGGGTGACCGTCGGCCCGGCGGCCGCGACCTGGTCGTACTGGGACTACTGGGGCACCCAGGTGACCGGCTTCGACCTGATGGACCCGCATTCCGACCTCACCATCACCGCGTCCAGCCTGGTCGAGACGGGCCCGCCCGGTCCGCTTCCCGTGCCGCCCGGCTGGGCGGAGGTGGCCGAACGCACCACGCGTTCCCGTCTGCTGGAGTTCGCGAACCCGACGGGGCGTACGACGGTCCCGGTGGAGCTGATCGCCCACGCGCGGGAGGTCACGGCGGGCCTCGACCCGCACGAGACGGCCGTCGCCGTCTCCTCTCTGGTCGCCGACCGGGTGTCGTACCTGCCCGGCACCACCGGCGTGACCACCTCCGCCGCCGAGGCCTGGGAGCAGGGCACTGGCGTCTGCCAGGACATCGCCCACGTCACCATCGCCCTGCTGCGGGGCCTGGGGCTGCCGTCCCGCTACGTCTCCGGCTACCTGCACCCGGAGAAGGAGGCCGAGCTCCACCACCCGGTCGCCGGGCAGAGCCACGCCTGGATCGAGTACTGGGCGGGCGACTGGTGCGGCTACGACCCGACCAACCGCACCCGCGCCGACGAGTCCCACGTGGTGGTCGGCCGTGGCCGCGACTACGACGACGTGCCCCCGCACAAGGGCGTGTACCGGGGGGTGGCGGGCGGGCCGCCGGAGGTTACCGTGGAATTCACACAGGTTGCCTGAACGCGACGGAGGGCCGGGAACCACTCCCGGCCCTCCGGACGACCCCTTCATGACGCGGCACCCGACACCGAGCAGGAGGGGTGCGGGGCTGTGTCTGATATGCGGCTCCGCCGCGTGAGCACGAACGAGAAGTGAGCTCGTCTGGAGCCTCACTTACCGAAGAGCATCGGGCGGGGCAGACGATTTACGGCAGGCATTGACGCTGGTCAGCCGAGATTTCTGTCGGCTGCCGCCCGTGGCCGGCGTGCTCGTCCGGTCGACTCACTACGGCATCGAGGATCCGATCGGCCTCACGCCCCTGCCCCGAGACGCGGTTCAGGGCTCGGACCGGGGCGCAGACGTCGCCGCCGCCGGCCCGGTGTCGGTTGTGCCGATGACGTCGCCACGCCGACGCCTGCTGCCCTTCCCGTCCTTCTCGGCGACGGGCCTTCAGCGCCGCGGACTCGGGCGCATCGTCGAGCGGTACACGGGCGACCTATATTGGGCCGCATGAGCCGTTGGAAGGAGTTGACCGGGGGCACGTCCGGACAGGACTACGCCGCACGGTTCGCGGCCCTGGCCCGCAGCGGGAAGGATATGCACGGTGAGGCGCGGTTCTGCGCGTCGCTCGTGCCCGCCGGAGCACGGGTGCTGGACGCCGGGTGCGGTACCGGCCGGGTCATGATCCGGCTCGCGCGTCTCGGGTACGAGTGTGTCGGGGTGGACCTCGATGCGTCGATGCTGGCAGTGGCCCGGAAACAGGCGCCCGAGCTGCCCTGGTTCCAGGCCGACCTGGCCGAATTCGCGCCGGCCGCGCTCGGCGTCGCGGCCGACTTCGATCTCGTGGTCGCGGCGGGCAACATCTTCCCGCTGCTGGCCGCCGGCACCGAGGCCACGGTGGTCGAACGCCTGGCAGCGGCCCTGCGCCCGGGCGGTCTGCTGGTGGCCGGCTTCGGACTGGACGAAGCCCACCTGCCCGTGCCGCCCAGCATCACGCTGCCCGAGTACGACGACTGCTGCGCCACGGCCGGTCTCACGCTCGTCGACCGCTTCGCCACCTGGGACGCCGACCCCTACGACGGCGGCGGCTACGCCGTCAGCGTCCACCGCCGCTGAGCTGCACCACGAGGTGTCCTTGCGCCACCACGACCGTATCTGTCACTTGCGCGTAGTTGATCCACTGGATGACGACGGCCGGGTCGGCTCCGGAGCCGAGGGCGGCCTGGTAGCGAGCGAGGCGTTGCTCGCATTCCTTGATCGCCTGGCGGGCTCAACGTGCTGCAAGTGAACTCAGAAAGGGAGAGACGACGACACTGGACGTCGCCCTGCAGAAGGTCTGGTTCCGCTCTGCCGAGAGGGCCCGGGCGGTCTCGTCGCCCGGGCCCTCTCCCGTGTGCCGTCAGGTCTGCGCCCGACTTAGGGGTAGCTGACCAGGTAGGCCACGTTGTTGCTGGGGGTGACCTGGCTGCCGGTGTTGTCGATGACGTGGTTGATGGTGCCGGCGCCGCCCAGGACCGTGGTGACCATGCTGTGGAACTTCACCGTGGACGTGGTGGGCACCTCGATGGCATGGCCGAGTACCACGGAGGGGTTGTCGCGGAGATAGGCGTAGACACCCACCCCCCATGCCTCGTGCGAGGCGACCGAGTTGGCCACCTTGTACGAGGCGTAGCCGAGGTCGCCTCCGCTGGTCGTCCAGCTGGACTGGTCGGGCACGTCGTAGGGGGTCTCGCTCTGGTAGAAGTACGTGCGGCCGCCGTTGCCGTTCCAGGTGGTCTGGTACTTCTGGTAGTGCTCGACTGCCAGGCCGTACATGGTGACGTTGTTGCCGTTGACGATCAGCCCGTTGACGGCCGGGTTGGTCGTCCAGCCGACGCCGTTGGTGTGGTCCGCCCGCCACAGCCACAGGTCGTCGCCGATGACGTCGTTGCTGTTGATCACCAGTGTCTGGGTGGCCTTGCCGGCGATGTCGCCGCCGATGCGGAAGAACACGTCGTGGAGCACGATCGGGTCGGTGGTGTGACCGGCGGTCGAGCCGGCCGGGCCGACTTGCATGAGAGTGCTGGAGTTGGTGGTGTTCGCGCTGATCAGCAGTCCGGCGATGTCGATGCCGTCGACGTCGGCGGTGGTGATCGCGGTGACGCCGTTGTCCGGCACGAGGGTGGCCAGGCCCAGTCCGAGGACCACGGTGTCGGGGCGGGTGATGTTGAGCGGGGCGGACAGGTGGTAGACGCCTGGGGTGACGATCAGGTTCTTGCCCGCGGCGAGCGCGTTGTTGATCGTCGTGGCGGTGTCACCGGGCTTGACGATGTAGAACTGGCTGATCGGCAGCGAGGTGCCCGGAGCGGTGCTGTTGATCCAGTCCGGGCCCTGGACATTGGTGCGCACCGACGGGACGAACACCTGCCAGTTGCCCGAGCCGTCGACGTAGATGAACGGCTTCTCGCGTATCACGGGGCTCTGGGCGACGGTGGTGTACTGCGGATTGGGGAAGCTGGTCGCCGGGGCGCCGGTGTCGCCGACGAAGACCATGTTCCAGTTGTGTCCGCTCCAGCCGCCGTCCATGGCGGTGTCCTGGGTGAGGAACTGCTGCTGGGTCCCGGAGTTGATCTGGCCGGAGATCCGGGAGTCGCCGATGTAGCCGCCACTGGACCAGTTGGTGCTGGTGCCGTGGGTGTCGTCCCACAGCTTCATGCTGCCGTGCACGTCCATGCGCCGGAACGGGTCGGCCTGCGAGACGGCCCACATGGTGCTTCCCGAGCTGGGACTCACCGACATGTTCTCGACGTCGCGCCAGAAGTTCTGGGTGGCGTTGCCGTCGCTGAGGTGACCCTCGACGTGCACGCCGCCGCCGGTGATCGACACCTGGTCCGGTGACAGACCCAGCCCCGAGACCTGGGTGTAGTAGCCGACGGGTATGTCTACGTTGTACGTGCCAGGGGTGAACAGCAGGGCGTTGCGCTGGGTGCCGAACTCGTTTGTCTGCTGGGTGCTGTAGACCGAGTTGATCTTCGACTGGATGGTGGACACGGGCATCGACGGATCGAACACCGTCACATTGGGGCCGAAGTCCGGTGTGTTGGGCGGCGGTGCGATGCCGTCGGAGATCGTGAAGGACTGGGCGCCGGTGCCGTTGCAGGTGTACTGCTGCAGCTGGACGCTGTCGGCGGTGGACGCCGCCGGCACATCGAGGCACTTGCCGCTGTTGCGGTTGACGAAGTGGTACGTCCCGGAAGCCTCGGCGACCGGCAGCCACTGCTGGTTGGCGCCGCCGCCGTAGGTCCACAGCTGGGTCAGCGCGCCGTCGGCCGTGGAGACGTCGGTCTCGTCCCAGACCTGATTCGGCGCGGAGGCCACGCCGATCCGGTAGTAGCCGCTGTCGGTCGCGGTGAACTGCCAGGACTGGGCGCCGGTGCCGTTGCAGGTGTACTGCTGCACGGCGGTGCCATTGCCGGTGGCCGCTGCTCGCGCGTCAACGCACTTGCCGCTGTTCGCGTTGACGACGGTGGTGGGGGTGGTGGGAATGGTCGCGGCACTGGCACTCGGGGCCGAGACCAGCGCGATGCCGGCGGCGGCCGGCAACAGGAGCGCCGCGGTGAAGGCGGTTGCGCGTCTGTGATGACGGTGGGCTTGGCCGAGCACAGCGAGAACGTTTGTCACGCGTGTCTCCTAGAACGCCTGCTGGGCGAGATGTTGATCGGACGCTAAGCGCCACCCGACGAGCCGTCAATATAAGTTGAAAGAAAAGTCGTGAACTATGTTCGGCGCGCGCAACGACCACTGTCCGCGGGCGCTGTGGCACCTGCGGACAGTGGTCGGCAGCGGATCAGCTCATTAGGAGAACTGCTGGATCTGGTTTCCGTCGCCTGCGTACGTCCAACCGGTCCGGGTCTCGCCGGATCGAGTTGGACGACGCGCTCGCGATGGCTGTCGAGCCGACCGTTCCAGGCACCGTAGAGCGGGTACTCGACGCCGGTCACGGTGCCAACCGACTTGCCCGTCTTCAGGTCGACGACGGCGATCCGTCCGGTGGCGTTGTTGTCGCCGAAGCCGTACTGCTGGTAGCCGCCTGTCGGCTTCAGATCCGGGTACCGGAAGGCGCACAGTGCCAGTTGATGCTCACCGTCGACGGCCAACGCGAGGGGCACCTGACCCGTTCCGGGACTCACCGGTCCCTCACCGGGCAGCTGCGCGACATACGCGGTGCCGGGGACGTTGACGCTGTACGAGTGGTACCACGTCGTGCGGGCGGCGAGGGTGGAGGCGAAGAAGAAGGCGTTGGGCAAGTTGATCACAACCTCGGGCTGACTACCCAGCCACGTCACGGCGTGACCGCCGACCGCCGCAGCCCTGCATCAGGGGCCGTAATGCGGTCCTTGACCTGCAACAAGCTGACCAAGATCATTACGTCGTCATTACGTGATCAGTGGCAAATGGCTGCTCCCGGCGGCCTCCGCCTGCATAAACGCGAAGACCCCGGCGTCAGCGTTTCCGCTGGTGACGGGGTCTTTGCGCACCTCGTTGTCGTGATGCTCGGCATCACGCGGATGGTCCGCCGCCGGGGCCGCTCGGAGCGCGCCCAGCTGCGCCGCGTCCGGCGTGATGCCCGGTGCCGCGAGATGGGCCTGCGCCGGATACTGGCCCACATGGTGGCCATGGGAGAGGTCATCGGCGTCGACCCCGCCGAGCAACCCCCAGGTTCCCACGGTGGCCAACGCGATCGACACCGCCCGCGGCAACGAACTGTTCGGCGTCTGGCGGTGGTGGCACTCCCGGCCGTACCGCGTGCCGCCCGCCGAACTGGAGCACTGATGGACTCCGACTGCTGCCCGCACGAGGGCGTGGAGATCCTGGACGAGGACTGGTGGTACTGCCGCGACTGCGGCGACGCCGGGCCCTACCTGGTCCCCATCCGCCGCGCCGAGCACCTGCCGGTGCTGGCGTACGAGGACTACGACGACGGCTACGGCGATGCGCTGACCAGCCGCGACAAGAGGCGGTACCACTGCCCCACTGCGGCAATGCGCTGCACCGGGGCCTCCCACGGTCACGTCGAGCCGAGTGCCGACAGGATGCCCAGCCCGAGGGTCATCGAGACGGCGAAAGCCCCTGCTGCGTAGAAGACAGCGGCGGCCAGCGACTTCGCCGGAACCATGTGTCCAAGTCCTGGACATGGGACGGAATTTGTATGACGCCATCCGACCTGTCTCGGGGTGAGTGCGGCAACGCGGCGATGTTCACCGGCTTCGACGACTTCTCCACTCCGAGCGTCCTGTGCGCTTCCGGGCAGCCCGAAGGCACTGACATCGATGTGCGGTGTCGCTGTCAGTGCCTTCGGGGGTTCAGGGGAATGCGGCGAACGGGAAAGGCTCCCCCTCGGTGTCGTCCACACACTCGCGGTGCGCGGGTTTCGACGCGATCAGGCCTTGCGGGCCCGGATCTCCTCCGTGAGACGGGGCACGACCTCGAACAGGTCGCCGACCACGCCGTAGTCGGCCAGGTCGAAGATCGGTGCCTCGGCGTCCTTGTTGATCGCCACGATCGTCTTCGAGGTCTGCATGCCGGCCCGGTGCTGGATCGCGCCCGAGATACCCGCCGCGACGTACAGCTGCGGTGACACGCTCTTGCCCGTCTGGCCGATCTGGTGCGCGTGCGGGTACCAGCCGGAGTCGACGGCCGCGCGGGACGCACCCACCGCCGCGCCGAGCGAGTCGGCCAGGGCCTCGATGATCCGGAAGTTCTCCGCTCCGTTGACACCGCGGCCGCCGGCGACGACGGTTTCCGCCTCCGTCAGCTCCGGGCGTCCCGTCGATTCGCGCCGGGTCCGCGAGGTGATCCTGGTGCCGGTCGCCTGGTCCGAGAAAACCACCGCCAGCTCCTCGATCGTGCCGGCGGCCGGGGCGGCCTCCACCGGGGCCGAGTTGGGCTTGACGGTGATGACCGCGATGTCCCGGGTCACGCGCGAGCGGGTGGTGAAGGCGGCGGCGAACGCCGACTGCGTGGTGACCGGGCCCTCGGGGCCGGCCTCGACGTCTACGGCGTCGGTGACCAGGCCGGCGCCGACGCGCAGCGCCAGGCGGGCGGCGATCTCCTTGGACTCGGCCGAGGAGGGCAGGAGGACCGCGGCCGGGGACACGGCGGCGCAGGCGGCCTGCAGCGCGTCGACCTTGGGGGCCACCAGGTAGTCGGCGTACTCGGGGGCGTCGTGCGCGAGGACCTTGACCGCGCCGTTGTCGCCCAGGATCTCGGCGGCGGCCTGCGCGCCGCCGCCGAGATACACGGCGACCGGCTCGCCCAAGCGGCGGGCCAGCGTGAGCAGTTCGAGGGTGGGTTTGCGCACGGCTCCGTCGACGTGGTCGACGTAGACGAGGATGTCAGCCATGGAGGTGTCTCCTGCGAAGGAAGAAGAAGGACGTGGGCGGGTGGGCGTCGGCTGAGCTCAGATGTACTTCTGGGCCGCCAGGAACTCCGCGAGCTGCTTGCCGCCCTCGCCCTCGTCATTGACGATCGTGCCCGCGGTTCGGGCCTGGCGCTCAGCCACCGCCTCGACCGCGGTCCAGGCGCCCTTGAGGCCCACCTCGTCCGAGTCGATGCCGAGAGCCGACAGGTCGAGGGACTCCACCGGCTTCTTCTTGGCCGCCATGATGCCCTTGAACGACGGGTAGCGGGCCTCACCGGACTGGTCGGTCACGGACACGACCGCCGGCAGGGACGCCTGAAGCCGCTCGGACGCCGCGTCGCTGTCCCGGCGGCCCGTGACCTGACCGTCGGCCACCGAGACCTCGGACAGCAGGGTGGCCTGGGGGACGTCCAGGCGCTCCGCCAGCAGTGCGGGCAGGACCCCCATGGCGCCGTCGGTGGAGGCCATGCCGCAGACGACGAGGTCGTAGCCGATGTGTTCGAGGGCCTTGGCGAGCACGAGCGAGGTGCCCAGCGCGTCCGTGCCGTGCAGGTCGTCGTCCTCGACGTGGACGGCGCGGTCGGCGCCCATGGAAAGCGCCTTGCGCAGCGCCTCCTTGGCGTCCTCGGGCCCCACCGTCAGTACGGTGATCTCCGCGTCGTCCGACTCGTCGGCGATCTGGAGGGCCTGCTCGACCGCGTACTCGTCGAGCTCCGAGAGAAGACCGTCGACGTCTTCACGCTCGACCGTCGAGTCGTCGGCGAAGTGCCGGTCGCCGGTCGCGTCGGGCACGTACTTCACACACACGGCGATCCTCAGGGGCATGACTGTTCTTCCTTCTGCTTGTGCGTTGTCGTGCGATTCGTTCGTCGTGCCTGGGGCGCGGGCCGTACTCCGCCGTCCGGTCCGGCAGGGCTCTGGCCGTGGGTGGCTTTCGGCGTTCGGGGTTCGGTGGCCGGGCCCGTCGGAGGAGGCTCGGCCGCGCCGGCCACAGCGATCCGTTGCCGAGTGCGGTGCGGGGGGCGCTTGCCTCAGGCGCCGGTGATCGGCGGGACGGCGCCCGGTTCGGTGAGCGGCAGGCCGAGATGCGCGCGCTCGGTGACCCAGCGGGTCGGCCGGTACCGCGGGTCACCGGTGCTGCGGTGGAGCTCTTGCTGGAGGGCGAGCAGGCGCTGGGCCCCAATGCGGTCGCCCCAGGCCAACGGGCCGACGGGATAGCCGAGTCCAGCCGTGACCGCGATGTCGATGTCGCCGGGGGAGGCGATGGAGCGCTCCGCGACGGAGGCCGCCACCGAGACGATCGACGCCAGCACCCGCTGGGCGACCGAGCCCGCCGTGTCGCGCACGACGGACACCGGGACGGCCGCGGCACCGCCGGCGGCCCGCGCCAGCACCGCGCGCGCGTCGCGCACCGCGGTCTCGTCGGACGCCGGGGTCATGGCCAGCACCCGGCGACGGGCGGTGAGGGACAGCGGGTCGACGCCCAGCGTGCGCTCGGTCGGCAGACCGTCCTCGGCGATCGCGGAGGCGACGGTCGTTCCCCAGACCGGGGACAGCACGAGAGCCTGCGCCGAGGGCGCGGATGCCTTTTCGAGAGCCGCCCCCGACTCGCTGAGCACCGTGCGCACTGTGTCGCTGTCCCGGCTCTCGCCGGCGACCCACACCGGCCTGTCGGCATCGCCGGTGACCGGTTGTTCCGGCAGGTCGGCGGGGGCCGGGATGCCGGTCCCGTACGCGTAGAAGCCGCGCCCGGTCTTGCGGCCGTGCAGGCCCGCCGCTACCCGGTTGGCAGCGAGGTAGGAGGGGCGCAGCCGGTCGGAGTGCCGGAAGCCCTGCCAGATGGAGTCGGTCACCGCGGCGGTCACGTCCAGGCCGGTCAGGTCCATCAGCTCGAAGGGCCCCATGCGCAGTCCGAGGACGTCGCGGACGATGCGGTCGATGCCCGTCGTGTCGCAGACGGACTCCTCCAGCAGCGCGAACGCCTCGGTGATCAGGCCGCGGCCGACGTGGTTGATCAGGAAGCCGGGGGTGTCCGACGCGACTACCGCGGCGTGTCCGGTACCCCGGACCAGTTCGACGAGGGTCTGGGGGATCTCGGGGCGGGTCAGCGCGCCCGGAATGACCTCGACGATCTTCATCAGCGGCACGGGATTGAAGAAGTGCAGGCCGCAGAGGCGGGACGGATCGAGGAGTCCCGACGCGATCTGCGTCACGGGCAGCGAGGACGTGTTGGTAGCGAAGATCGCACCCGCGGGCAGGACGTCCTCCAGCTGCCGGAACAGCTCCGTCTTGGTGGCCAGGTCCTCGCGGACCGCCTCGATGACGAGCTCCACGCCGTCGCCCGGCGCGGCCGGCGAGTCCACCGGGAGCAGCCGCGCCGCAGCGGCTCCGGCGGCCTCATCGGTCATCCGCTGCTTCCGCGCGGCGCGCTCGAGCATGCGCCGGACGAACCCGATGGCCTCGCCCACGGCCTCCTGCCGCACATCGGCGAGTTCGACGGTGTGGCCGGCGACCGCCGCCCACTGGGCGATACCGCGGCCCATGGCACCGGCGCCGACAATCCTGATTCGCATGTGGATCTCGCCTCCCTCTCGGTTCTCGGACTTCCGCGCCCGCTCCAGTGGTGCGGGAGCCGGATCCGTCCTGCTGACCCGGCCGTTGCGGTCCGCAGCCGCCGGTGGAAACGCCCGCCCTCCCTGCCTCCCGCGCCCGGGCCGCGGTGACATCCGACGCATCGTGGCCCGGGCGCGGTGATCACCCACCGCCGACGCACCCCTCCGGACCGCCGTCGGCCTGACCGCTCCGGTCTGGGAGACGCAAGTCCGCGCGAACGGCCGCCGTCCGAGGCGGACGGACGTGTCCGCCGGTGTGCCACGCCAGAACGCTCGTCACATGTCGCCAGGCCGGGCCTGCGCGGAGCGGTGGGGCGGACGGTCTTACGGTGCCAGCCGTAATCCATTAGTGTCCAATACTAAATGGCACACGCTTTGAGACGTTCATTCGATGAATGACCGGGATTCGTCCCGGAGTCGGAACAGTGGGAACCACCATGGAACTGCGCCGCCTGGTCGCCTTCGTAGCCGTCGCCGAAGAGCTGCACTTCGGCCGTGCCGCCAAGCGGCTCCAGATGGCCCAGCCACCGCTGAGCCAGCAGATCCGGCAGTTGGAGAAGGAGCTGGGGGTCCAGCTCTTCGAGCGCAACACCCGCTCGGTCAAGCTCACCAGCGCCGGCCAGTCCTACCTGGAGCCGGTGCGTACCGTGCTCAAGGACCTCGACCTGGCCACACGGGCCGCCAGGGCCGCCGGGCTGGGCCAGTACGGGCAGGTGACCGTGGGCTTCGCCGGCGCCTCCAGCCACGAGAGCCTGCCCCGGCTGACGCGGGCCGTCAGGGCCGTTCACCCCGGCATCGAGCTGGTCCTGAAGGGGCAGACCTACGCCAATGCGGCCCTTGCGGGCGTCGCGGATGGCTCGCTGGACCTCGGTTTCGTACGGCTTTCGGCCACTCCGCCGGGCGTGACACTGCGGGTCATCGCAGAGGAGGAGATGATCTGCGCGCTGCCGTCCTACCATCCTCTGGCCCAGCGCGACCGTATCCCGGTCGCCGCCCTGGCTGAGGAGCCCTTCGTGAGTTTCCCCGCCAACGCCGGGTCCAGCCTGCGCGACGCGACGTTCCAGGTGTGCGACACGGCCGGGTTCAGGCCGCGGGTGGTCCAGGAGGCTCCGGACTCCCACACCATCCTGGCGCTGGTGGCCGCCGGGGTCGGGGTGACGCTGACGCTGACGTCCTGCCTGCACGTCCAGCAGACCGGCCTGGTGTACCGCCCGCTGGCCGGGCCTCCCATCCGGCTCCAGGCGGCGCTGGCCTGGCGTACGGACAATCCGTCGGCCGCGCTGCACTCCGTCCTCGCCGTGGCCGAGGAGGCCCTGCCGACCCCCACCCTGAGCACCTAGACGATTTCCGTCCGAGTCTGACGTGAATCAGGTATTGGCTCTTCTTGGTGTCGGAGTGCGAGGCTCGGCGGGAACGGTTCCGCCGTAGAACTTCCCCCACCAGGGAAAGGCAGTCGCATGTCCGAACAAGCCGATGTCGTCATCTGCGAGCCGCTGCGAACGCCGATCGGCCGCTTCGGCGGCGCGCTCGCGGGCCAGCGGGCGGCCGGTCTCGCGGCGCTCGTCATCGCCGAGATCGTCGGCCGCACCGGGATCGACCCCGAGCGGATCGACGAGGTGATCCTCGGACACGCCTACCCGACTTCCGACGCCCCCGCGATCGGGCGGGTCGCCGCCCTCGACGCGGGGCTGCCCGACTCGGTCACCGGCATCCAGGTCGACCGCCGTTGCGGATCGGGCCTCCAGGCCGTCCTCGACGCCGCCATGCAGATCCGCAGCGGCTTCAGCGATGTCGTCGTCGCGGGCGGGGTGGACGTCATGAGCGCGGCCCCCTTCTACACCCACGACGGCCGGTGGGGCATCAAGACGCCGAGCCTCGAACTCCACGACTCGCTGGCGCGCGGCCGGGCCACCGCCGGCGGTGTCAACCACCCCGTCCCCGGCGGCATGATCGAGACCGCGGAGAACCTCCGCCGCGCGTACTCCATCTCCCGCGAGGACCAGGACGCCCTCGCGGTGCGCTCCCAGCAGCGCACCGCGGCCGCCATGGCGGCCGGGCTGTTCAAGGACGAGATCGTCCCCGTCGCGGTGCGCACCCGGAAGGGCGAGGTCACCGTGACCGAGGACGAGCATCCCCGCCCCGGCACGACGGCGGAGCAACTGGCCGCGCTCCGGCCGATCATGGGCAGGTCCGACCCGGAGGCGACCGTCACCGCGGGCAACGCCAGCGGTCAGAACGACGCGGCGGCCGCGTGCCTGGTGACCACCCGCACCACGGCCGAGCGGCTGGGCCTGACCCCGCTGGTGCGACTGGTGTCCTTCGCCCGCGCCGGGGTGCCTGCCGAGACCATGGGGCTAGGCCCGGTGCCGGCCACCCGCAAGGCCCTGGAGAGGGCCGGTCTCTCGCTCACCGACATGGGCCTGATCGAGCTCAACGAGGCCTTCGCCGCCCAGGTACTGGCCTGCACACGGGTGCTGGGTCTGACCGACGCCGACCACGAACGGATCAACGTCAACGGCTCCGGCATCTCGCTCGGCCACCCCGTCGGGGCGACCGGCGCCCGGATCCTGGCCACCCTGGTGCGCGAGATGCACCGCAGGGGGACCCGCTACGGCCTGGAGACGATGTGCATCGGCGGAGGCCAGGGCCTGGCCGCGGTGTTCGAACACATCACCGGCTGACGCCCCACCGGACCGGAGGCACCGGTCGGCCAATGGCCGGCCGTCATCCAACGAGGCACTGAGCCAAGGAAACCGGAGTCCATCGTGACACTGACCGTCAACGGCATACCGGAGATCGCGAAGCTGGCCGGCCGCGACCTCGGACACTCCGAGTGGAGGGAAGTCACCCAGGCGCTCATCGACACCTTCGCGGCGGTCTCCGGCGACGGCCAGTGGATCCACACCGACGTCGAGCGCGCGGCCGAAGGCCCGTTCGGGCGCACGATCGCGCACGGCTACATGGTGCTCAGCTGGGGCATCCCCATGGTGGCGGAGCTCCTCCAGGTCACCGGCGTGGGCATGGCCCTCAACTACGGTGTGAACAAGGTGCGTTTCCCCGCGCCCGTGCCGGTCGGCAGCAGGATCCGCCTGCACGCGGAGATCACCGAAGTACGCGAGGTGAGCCGGGGCGGGATACAGGTGCACCGCGCCTTCACCTTCGAACTCGAAGGATCCGACAAGCCCGCCTGCGTCGCGGAGTCCCTCACGCACTACTACCCGTAAAGAGAGCCCTCCCCGGAAAACAACGACCTTGGCGGCCAGGCACCCTCGATTCCTCTGGCCGCCAAGGTCGTTCCTATGCCTCCGGCGGGTGACGTGCGACGCCCGGCAGAACTGCGCCCCCGGCCGCGAACCCGGCCACCTGTCCGTCACCCGCGCCGTCACGGTCCCGCGGCGGCGCGGGACGGCCGAAGACGTCGGGGAGGTACGAAGCATCCACGAGCGACGACACGGGCCTCAGATGGGCGAGTACGTCCGAGAGGTGGGTGTGTCGTGCCAGGGGTGGCACGAGGGCGAGGTGGGCGAGGCAGTCGAGGTCGTAGCGCAGCGTGGCGAGGCCGGGTTCGGTCAGTTCGACGGCGCCGGAGCGGCGGTGGGCCCGGCGGGAGCCGTTTCCGTAGACCGGACCGAGCGCGTGTCCGGGACGCGCGGTGAGGAGCGTGGTGCCCTCGTCGTCCGCGTCGGGGAGGAACGCCCGGTCATGGGCCCCGGCCTCGGCCAGGGCCCGGGCGAGGACCGCGGGTTCGATCAGCGGCAGGTCGGCGGGGAGCGCGGCGACACCGCACCCGGGATCGCCGGCGCGGGCGGTCAGTTCGCCTTGGCGCAGGGCCCCGTTGAGACCCGGGCCGGTCCCGAGGACGTGTCCGACACCGAGGCCGGCGACGGGTTCGAGGTCCTGGATCCGGTCGACCACGACGATCACCGTGGACACGCCGGGCGTGTGCCGCGCGGCGGCCACGGTGTCGCGGAACAGGGCACTCGCGACCCGCTGCCGGTCACGGGAGTCGAGTGCGAGGCGGCTCTTCGCCAGGCGGAGGTCCTTCTGCGGGATGACAACGGCCCAACGCACTTCGGAGCGCGCACGGTTGTCGCGGTGTCCGCCCATGCCGGCCGGGTGGTGGGCCCGGCCGTCCGCACCCCCGTCCGCGTGGCCGTGGTCGTGCCGGCCGGTGGTCATCGTACGAATCCGACGCTCAGGGGTACGACCCGGTGGACTTCCGTGTCGAACCGGCGGGCCGCTTCCGCGCGTTCCGCGCTGACCTGGCCGTAGGTCGTCGAGCGCTGCCGGGCCGGCCGGCCGGCCGCCGCGGCGAGGGCCTCGATGTCCGCGATGGTCTTCATCGACCCGTTCGTCGAGCCCGCCATCCGGCTGATGGTCTCCTCCATCAGCGTCCCGCCCAGGTCGTTGGCACCCCCGCGCAGCATCTGTTCGCACTGCTCGGGCGACAGCTTGACCCACGAGCACTCGATGTTGTCGATGTACCCGTGCATCAGCAGGCGCGCGAGGGCGTGGACGGCCCGGTTGTCCCGGTGGGTCGGGCCCGGCCGGGCGATCCCGGCGAGGTAGATCGGGGAGGAGTGGTGCACGAAGGGCAGCGGTACGAACTCGGTGAACCCGCCCGTCTCCCGCTGGATGTCGACCAGGGTCCGCAGGTGCCCGACCCAGTGCCGGGGCTCGTCGACGTGTCCGTACATCATGGTCGCGGTCGTGGGGATCCCCAGTCCGTGCGCGGTCTTCACCACCCGGATCCACTCCGCGGCGGGGAGCTTGCCCTTGGTCAGGATCCAGCGGATCTCGTCGTCGAGGATCTCCGCCGCGGTGCCCGGCACGGAGTCCAGCCCCGCCTCGCGCGCCCCGGCCAGCCACTCGGACACGGAGATCCCCATCCGGGACGCGCCGCTGATGATCTCCATCGGGGAGAACGCGTGCAGGTGCATGTCGGGGCAGCGTTCCTTGACCGCGCGGGCGAGGTCGTGGTGGACGCTGCTGGGCAGGGCCGGGTCGATACCGCCCTGCATGCACACCTCCGTCGCGCCCACGGCCCAGGCCTGTTCGGCCCGGTCGCCGACCTCGCCCAGGGACAGCCGGTAGGCGTCCGCGTCGGTCTCCCGCTGCGCGAACGCGCAGAACCGGCAGCCGACGTAGCAGACGTTACTGAAGTTGACGTTCCGGTTGACCACGTAGGTGACGGTGTCACCGACTGCGGACCGGCGGACCTGGTCCGCGAGCCGGCACATCGCGTCGAGCTCCGGACCGTCCGCATGGGCCAGCGCCAGCGCCTGCGCGTCCGTGATGCCCGCAGGGTCTCGCTCGGCCGCCCGCAGGGCCTCGGCGACGTCGCTGTCGAGGCGCTCCGGCGCACTCCTGCCGGCCCCGGTGGGGAGGCTGCTGACCTGGTCGGCAAGGACCTGCCAGTCGCCGAACGCGTGGTCGAAGTCACCGCGCGCGGTGGTGAGGCGGCCTTCCCGGTCGATCGCGGTGTGCAGGTCGGTACGCCCGGACGAGACGGCCTCGGCGGCTTCCTGCCACGGCCTGCCCACCGGCAGCACGTCGGCGGCGAGGCCGGTGTCCGGGTCGGCGAGTGCCCTCAGGTGCGGCTGGACGCGGGCGTCCGCCCACGGGCTGCCCGCACGGATGTACTCCGGCTGCGCCGCGAGGCGTTCGCGCAGTTCGAATCCGGCTCCGGCAGTGAGTTCCGCGAGGCGCTCCAGCTGCGGCCAGGGCCGTTCCGGGTTGACGTGGTCGGGTGTCAGGGGTGACACGCCGCCCCAGTCGTCGACACCGGCCGCGAGCAGGAGCCGCAGCTCGTGCGGGTCGGACAGGTTCGGCGGGGCCTGGATCCGCATCTTCGGCCCCAGCAGGATCCTCGCGACCGCGATCGCCGCGAGGTACTCCTCCAGATCCGCGTCCGGCACCGACTTCATGGCCGTGTCCGGCTTGGCCCGGAAGTTCTGCACGATCACTTCCTGGACCGCCCCGTACTGCCGGGCGATGCGGCGGATCTCCAGGATCGACTCGACCCGGTCCTCGGCGCTCTCGCCGATACCGATCAGGATCCCCGTCGTGAAGGGGATACTGCTACGGGAGGCGTCCTCGATGGTCCGCAGCCGCACCGCGGGGTCCTTGTCCGGGGACCCGTAGTGGCAGCCCCCCGGCTCCGCCCAGAGCGACCGTGCCGTCGACTCCAGCATCAGGCCCATCGACCCTGCGACGGGCTTCAGGCGCTGCAGTTCCGTCCAGCTCATCACCCCGGGGTTCAGATGCGGGATCAGGCCGGTCTCCTCCAGCACCAGGATCGCCATCGCCCGCACATACGCCAGGGTGTCCTCGTAGCCGTGTACGTCCAGCCACTCCCGGGCGGCCTTCCACCGGGCCTCCGGACGGTCCCCGAGCGTGAACAGGGCCTCCTTGCAGCCCAGTCGGGCTCCCTCCCGGGCGATGTCGAGGACCTGCCCGGGCGTGAGGTAGGCCTCCTCGACCCGGCCCGGGGCGGTCGCGAACGTGCAGTAGTGGCACCGGTCCCGGCACAGCCGGGTCAGCGGTACGAACACCTTCCTGCTGTAGGTGACGATGCCGGGCCGCCCCGCGTCGAGGAGACCCGCCGAGCGCACGGACCCGGCGACCTCGCACAGCGAGGCCAGGTCGTCGCCGCGCGCCCCGAGCAGGGCCGCCGCCTCCCGGCGGTCGATGTTCTTGCCCGCCCTGGCCCTGGCCAGGGCACGGCGTACGGGTGTGGAAGTCACCGCGGTCTCCTCACGTGGACGCTCATGCATGGTCAGTGGGCGCGCAGGCCCATGGACCGCGCGATGAAGTTCAGCTGCACCGACGGCGGTCCGGCCACGACCCGGGCGATGATCCCGTCCGAGTGGTGCATCGGCAGCGTGTGGTCGCGGACGTAGCCGTACGCGCCCTGCAGCTGCACCGCCAGCGCCGACGCCTCGGCGTAGATCTGGCCGCACAGGAACTTGGCCATCGTGCTCTCCGTCTCGCACGGCAGGCCCGCGTCGAAGAACGCCGCCGACCGCTGCACCGCGCAGCGGGCCGCGTCCTTGCGGACGAACATCTCCGCGAGCGGCAGCGTCACACCCTGGTACGACGAGATCGTCTTCCCGAACTGCTCGCGCTCATTGGCGTACTCGACCGTCATGTCCAGGACCTGTCCGACACTGCCCAGGAACCCCGAGCTGATCATGATCCGCTCCAGGACCAGCCGCTCCTTCAGGATCTGCCAGCCCTGGCCCGGCTCGCCCAGCAGGGCCTCGTCGGGGACCAGCACGTCGTGGAGGAACACCTCGTAGATCCCGCTGATGTTGCGGCCCAGGGCCGGCATCCGGCGGATCTCCACACCCGGGTGGTCCGAGGGGACCAGGAAGACGGCGAGGTCGTCGCGCTTGCGGCCGCTGTCGCCGGTCTTCGCGAACAGCTCCATCACCGTGCCCGGGATCCCCGCACCCTCGCAGTAGGTCTTCTGCCCGTTCAGCAGCCAGCCGCCCTCGACGCGTTCCGCCGACGTCGACACGCTCGCCGCGTCCGAGCCGACGTCCGGCTCCGAGACCGCGATGGAGAACCTGCCGTCGCCGCGCAGCACGGGCTGGGCGTACTTCTCCTGCTGTTCGAGGGTGCCCCAGCGGATCAGGTCGCGGATCCCGCTGATGTTCAAGTTCAGCAGCGCGACCAGGTCCGAACTCGCCCGCCCGACCTCCTCGCACAGCGCGATCAGCAGGCCGGCCATGCCCTCGAGGGGTTCGTCGTCCGCGACGATGTCGTACCAGCCCAGCTTGGCGATCTCGCGGTAGAGGTGCTCGGGGTAGGAGCCCTCCTCGTCCCAGATCCGCACGTCACGCTGGGGAGCGTGACGTGCGATCACCGCACGGGCCGTGGCCCGCAACTGCTCCTGGTCCTCGGATTCGAGGAAGGGGTTCGCGCTCATGGTTGTCGCCTTTCCGAAGGGGATCGGGCGGCCGGGTGGATCGGGTGGTCCGAACGGTGCGGTCGCCGCGGGGGAAGTCAGGTGGTGAGAGCCGTCCGAAGGGTCCGGACAAGATCGGACGGTGCGGCCGCGAACTGCTCGGCGAGGTCCCGGGCCCGGTGGCCGAGGTCCACGGCCTCGACTACGTCGACCAGGCCGAGCCGGGCCAGGTCGTCTCCGGTGAAACGTTCATCCGCCACCAGCAGCCGGAACGCCGCCGCGGGACCGACAGCGGCCCGCAGGCGGCGGACCGTCTGGTCCGGGGGCAGGAAGCCCAGCCGGAGCTCCGGGAAGCGGAACATCGCGCCCGGAGTCGCCAGCGTGACCACGGCAGCGACGGCCAGGGCCCATCCGCCGCCGACGGCCGGGCCCTGCACGGCGGCGACCGAGGCGGGGAACGCTTCGACGAGGTCGCACGCCTCCTCGATCAGTTGCCGGCGCAGGCCTGGCCGGCCCACCGCGGTGCCGTCGTCCGACCGCACGTCGGCACCCGCGCAGAAGGCCGGGCCCTCCGCCTTCAGCAGCAGGACGTCCACGCCCTGTCCGCGGGCGTCCTTGAGCGCCGCGACCAGCTGCTGGAGCAGCGGAATGTTCATGGCGTTGCGCGCGTCGGGGCGGTTCAGCGTCACCGTCGCGACGCCGCTCTCGATCTCCGACAGGCACAGCGGTGTCTGGCCCGCAACGGCGTTCATAGGAGCTCCGGAAGGACTTCGGTGGTGAGCAGGTCCACGGCTTCCGCCGGGTCCGGGCCGACGGGGGCTCCGACGTATGCCTCGGTGAAGCCGGCCCCGCGGGCGTAGTCGAGGAGTTCGGTGAGCAACGCGATGCAGTCGCCGGGCGTTCCCGAGATGACGAGCTGGTCGGCCACGTACTGGGGCAGGAGTTCGGCCGCCGCGGCGATGCCCTTGCCCGCGTGGACGGCCTCGCGGGTCGCCGCATAGTCGGACTGTTCGAAGCCGACCTGCTGCAGGCTCTCGTGCGGCTGTTGGGAGACGATCAGGGCGGCCTGCCGGCGGGCGGCGGCGTTGGCGCGGTCGCGGTCCGCCGAGACGGACACGTTCACTCCGTATATGCGGGTGAACTCCGGGCGGTCGCTGCGCTCCCGGCCGGCGTCGAGGCGGTCCAGGTTGCTGACCGCGTCGAACTGGCCGCTGCGGAAGGCCGCGAGGCTGTGCGCCGGGAAGTTGCTCGCGCAGATCACGCCGTCGGCCAACTCGCCCGTCATCTCAAGGACCTTGGGACCCGTGCCGGCCACGATCACCCGGACCGCGGGGTCGTCGACCCAGTCGAGGGACGCGCGACCGTCCGCACGCAGGCCCAGGTCCGCGCAGGTGAGGGGATAGTCGCCCATGCGGACGCTCTCACCCCGCCAGAGCGCGCGGCAGAACCTGATGAGTTCGGCGACGCGGCCGACGGGCTGCCCCCGCTCCATCAGGGCGCTCACCAGGCCACCGCCGGTGCCGATTCCCATGCTCACCTGGCGGCCCGCCGGCATGAACTCGGCCAACGTGGCCATCGTGGACGCCTGTTCCAGGGGGTTGCGCCCGAACGGGAACGTCACCGCAGTGCCGACACCGGCACCGGTCCTGGCCGCGATCGCCCCCAGGACGGCGCCCACTCCTCGCGACTGCATCTGGTCGGTGACCCAGATCGTCTCGAAGGTCCGAGCGGCGACCTCGGCGACCTCGACCAGGCTCGGTCCACCTGCCCAGGCGTGTAGCTGAATGCCCTTGATCATCGACTCTCGATTCACGATGGTGAACTGTGTCCACGATGCTGAATGAAGGATGCGCGAATCCATTCCGGCCGAGATTTCGAACATCTGTCGGCCGGTCATGACGAGGCCGAATGCACGACCGCATCCGGCCTCGCCGGAGAATCAGCGACGAGCTGCCACGTAGTCGGGCTCAGTGAGGTACGTGCTCACGATTTCCTCGATCAACGGGCCATCGGCCTCGCTGCGTTCCTTCAGCTCGATCCATCGCGGATCCGCCCTGAAGGCATCCCAGAACACGACTGCTGCGTTCACGTCCTCGAACGCGCACAGGTAGTAGATCCGCCGCCGGTCGCCGACGACGTGCCAGAAACCCCTGAGGTCCAGACCGAATTCCCTGAAGAGGTCCAGGGTCTCGTCGGCGAAGCGCCGGTGCAGGTCCTCGGTCCGGTCCGGCAGCGCGATGTACTCGCGCAGTTCGAGGATCATGCCGGGATCCCGGAGACCGAGACGCCCGAACGGGTCTTGTAGCGCCGGTTGATGTTGATGAGGACGGCGGTGAGCGGCTCCAGCTGACGGGCCAGGCGCAGGGCACCGCCGTCGATGCCGGGGCGGCCGGTGATCGTCGCGGCGAGGGCGGCGACCTTCTCCTTGGCGTCCTTGTCGTCGCCGACCACCAGGACGTCCTCGTGGTCGAGGGGGCCCTCGGCCTCCCACAGGGAGACGGCGGACAGGTGGTGGAACGCGCCGACGACCACGGCGTCGGGCACGAGCCTCTGCGTCTGCTCGGCGGCGCTGCCGTCCTCGACGTCCAGGCCGTACGCGCCGCGCTTGTCGAAGCCGAGCGGGTTGACGCAGCTGATGACCAGCTTCCCCGCCAGCACCGGCGCGAGAGCCCCGATCAGTTCCTCGTGGCCGTCCCACGGCACGACGATCAGGACGGCCTCGGCCGCCTCGACGGCACCCCTGTTGTCCAGGCCGAGGACGTCGACGGCCGAGCCGACCCGCGCGCGGATCTCGGCCGCGGCCTCCTCGGCGCGCCCGGCCGAGCGGGATCCGATGACGACCTTGTGGCCGGCGCGGGCGAAGTGCAGGGCCAGGCCCTTGCCCTGTGGACCGGTACCTCCCACAACGGCGATGGTGCGGCTGTCCATGGTTCGTGCTCCTCAAGAAGGTGTCCGCCACCGGCGGTGCGGGTTCACAGTCCCGGCGGTGCGGGCGCCGGGCCTGTGAGTCTGGTGGGATCAGCCGGCGGATGGCTCCGGGCCGGCCTCCGGGTAGTCGGCCGGTACCCGGCCGCCGCTGCGCACCGTGATGGCACGCGCGGCGGTGACCAGGTACGGGGCCAACTCGTCGATGTCCTGCGGCGTGAGATCCGTTCCCATGCCGAGCAGGCTGATCACGAGGCAGGGCTGCCCGTCACGGTCGAAGACGGGGAAACCCATGACGTTCAGCTCGGGGGCATACTCCCCGAAGACGACTCCGAAACCGCGGGAGCGCACTTCCTCGCGGCGCGAATCGTCGTCCGCGGCCGGCACGCCGTCACGCCACGCGTCGATCAGCCGGCTGAGCAGCGGCGCGTCCCGGTCGAACCGGGAGCCGATCTCGATGGTGATCTTGATGTCCTTGCGGCTCTCGATCTTCGCGATCGCGGTGAAGTGCCCGTCGGGCATCGGCGAGATCGCGAGACACGCCAGCTCGGTCCGCTCGGCCAGACGCTCCATGAACGGCCGTGCCTCGGCGACCGGGGTGGTCCTGGTGACCGCCGCCACGCCGTACTCCACGAGCAGCGGTCCCAGGTTGTAGCGCCGGGTGTCGGAGCTGTACTCGATGAGACCTTCACTGACCATCGTCCGGATCAGGTTCGACGCCGTGCTCTTGGCCAGCCCGCACGATTTGGCGAGTTCGGTGACCGTCGCCCCGTCGGCGTGCCGGACCAGGTGGTCGAGTACCCGTACCGTGCGCGACACCGCCGGCACGAGAACCCCGGCTCCCTGGTCGGCATCGTCGTCGACGACCACGTCGCTGGATTCGGAAGGTCCCTTCGCCACGTCTCCTACTTTCCGGTCAGGGAAGTCTCAGTGCTTGGCTGAGTCCCCTACCAACTCGACAAAGTGGAACAGCGTACCGTCGGGGTCCGCCGCGAAGAGGATCTTCCACCCGTTCACCCCGTCGGGAGCCATGACGGTCTGAGGGGTGTGCAGGAACTTGACGCCCGCGACGCTCAGGCGGTCGTACTCGCCCTGGATGTCGTCCGTGAGGATCGAGAAGCGGCACAGGCCGGGATTGACGGTGTCGGCGACGGACCGCTCGCGGGTCGCCGGCACGTCGCGCCACTCGATGATGTCGAGCATCGCCTCATCGGGCGCGTTGTTCAGGCGCATGTGCGCGAAGCGCAGCTTGCTGCCCTGGTCGATCATGAACGCCCGCGCGAGGTTGGCGTCGTCGACCTCCTTGTCCTGCACGACCTCGAAGCCCACGAGTCGGTAGAACTCGATGGTGCGATCCATGTCGGTGACGTTGAGACCGACATGCCAGAATCTACGCATAGGTGGTCCCTCTCGTGATGTGTGTCTGTACGTGATGTGTGTCTGCAGGTGCCATGCGGGCACGCGCGCCGCCGGGCCGCCGTCTCGGGCGGCAGCGCCGCGGAAGGGAGCCGGTCAGTGCCGGGCCGGAGCGAGTTCGCGCCGCAGGAGCTTCCCGGTCTCCGTCCTCGGCAGGGACGAGACCACTTCGAACTCACGGGGTTTGGCGTGCGGCCCGACCGTGGCGGCCACCAGGTCGCACAGCTCCGAGCGGAGCGCCTCACCGACCTCACCGCCGGCCTCACCGTCGGTGAACCGCAGGAAGACCTTCACCCGCTGACCGATCCTGTCGTCCGGGATGCCGACCGCGGCGGCCTCGGCCACCAGCGGGTGGTTCACCAGGGCGTCCTCGATCTCCGAGGGGCCGATCCGGTAGCCGCGGCTCTTGATGACGTCGTCCGCGCGGCCCAGGTACTCCAGGCGCTGTCCATGAGCACGCCTGGCCAGGTCGTTCGTCCGGTGCCAGTCGCCGACCGGGGGCACCGGGCCCTCGGTCCTCGCATCCCAGATCCCCAGGAGCGCGACCGGGTCGGGAAGCCGCAGGGCGATCTCGCCGACCTCACCGTGGGCGACCTCCCGGCCGTCCTCGCCGAGCAGCGCGATGGTGTGACCCGGATACGGGGCACCCATCGTGTCGTCGTCGACGGAGCCCAGCGCCGCCGAGTCACCGATGAGACCGTTCGCCTCGGTCTGGCCGTACGCCTTGTTCACGGCCTGCGACAGGTGCAGCCGGGACCACGCCATCTCCGAGCGCCCCGCCGGCTCGCCGCCGGTGACGACGGCACGCAGCCTGCGCTCGGGCGCCCGGCCGTTCGCCTGCAACAGGCGCAGGACGGAAGGCGGCAGGAAGGCGGTCGTGACGCCGCACCGCGCGAACAGGTCCAGCGTGGCGTTCGCATCGAAATGCGTCTGCCGCTGCGCGACGACCGGGACGCCGAACGACCACGGGACGAGGAGCCCCAGCATGAGGCCGCCGATCCACCCCCAGTCGGCCGTCCCGTAGTAGACGTCCCTGGGCTGGAACAACTCGAAGGCGTAGTCCACTCCGCCGTGGCCGAGCAGCACCTGGTGGCCGTGCAGGATGCCCTTGGGCGGACCGCTGGTGCCCGAGGTGTACATCAGCAGGGCGGGGTGCGTCGGACCGGCCGGCCAGGGTGCGTCGGAGTGGTCGTCGACCTTCCGGCCGGCGATCCCCTTCCCCTCGGTACCGTCGACCGTCAGCACGACCCGGCCCTCGACGTCGCAGCCCGTCGACCGCAGCCGCTCAAGGCCCAGCCCGTCGGTGACGAGCACCTTCGCCCCCGAGTCGCTCAGGCGGTGGGCTACCGAGCCGCCGGCCATGAGCCGCGGGATCGGAAGGAGCACCGCCCCGGCGGCCAGCACTCCGAAGACGGCCTCCGCCGCGGCCGGCGAGGGGTCGAGGTAGAGCGCGACCCGGTCGCCCGGGGCGACGCCCTGCGCCCGCAGTACGTCGCCGATCCGCAGCGCGGCCTCCTGGACCTCACCGAACGTGATCTCGCCGACTTCCTGCGGTCCGGCCGTGAGAACGGCCACCGCGTCCGGATCCTGCGCGAAGAGCGCATCCTGGGCGATCGAGTAGTCCGGAGCGGGTGACCACCGCGCGAGGCCCCGCAGTTCCCGCAGGCGGGCGACGACCGGGACGTCGGCGCCCTGCGGCGCTAGTCCAGACGTGCCCATACGCTCTTCTCCTTCGTGAAGCTCTCGATCGCGCTGCGACCGAGGTCACTGCCGTAGCCGCTGTGGCGGAACCCGCGGTACGGCGAGGCCGGGTTGAGCACGCCCCAGCTGTTGATCCACACGTTCCCCGCGTCCAGCGTCCCCGCGAAGCGCAGAGCCCGGCCGACATCGCGGGTGAACACACCGGCCGCGAGGCCGTAGATCGTGTCGTTCGCCAGCTCGATCGCCTGCTCCTCGCCCTCGAACGGCAGCACACCGAGGACGGGGCCGAAGATCTCCTCGCGAGCGATCCGCATGTCCGGGGCCACGTCCGCGAACAGCGCCGGCCGGTAGAAGAAGCCCGGACCCTCTGCCGGAGCCTCGGTGCTGCCCGCCAGCAGACGGGCACCCTCCTCGGCGCCCGACACCACGTAGGAGTGAACCGAGTCGCGCTGCGCCGCGTTGACCAGCGGGCCGATCTCCGTCTCGGGGTCGAGCGGGTCGCCGACCCGGGCCGCGTCGACCCGTGCCTTGACCAGCTCCACGACCTCGTCGTAGATCGGGCGCTCGACCAGGAGCCGGCTGGGCGCGGTGCAGGTCTCGCCCTGGTTGCCGTACATGGCCGTGAAGACCACGTCGGCGACCGCCTTCGGGGAGGCGTCCGCGAAGGCGACCAGCGCCGACTTGCCGCCCAGCTCCAGGGAGGTGGTGATCAGCCGGTCCGCCGCCATCCGGCCGATCTCCTGGCCGATCTCGGTCGAACCGGTGAAGGTGACCTTGCCGACGTGCGGGTGCTGGACCAGCGCGTTTCCCGCCACCGAGCCGCGGCCCGGCAGGACGTTCACGACACCGGCGGGGATGCCGGCCTCCAGGGCCAGCTCACCCAGCGCCACCGGCACGAGGGGTGCCAGCTGCGCCGGCTTCAGGACGATGGAGTTGCCCATCGCCAGGGCCGGCGCGATCTTCCAGATCGACTGCACGGCGGGGAAGTTCCACGGGGTGATCGCACCGACCACACCGATCGGCTCGCGCACCGTGTAGTTCAGGAAGCGGCCGGGGGCCGGGGTCGTCCGCCCCTCGATCTTGGTCACGAGGCCGGCGAAGTACTCCACGGTCTCGACCATGACCGGCAGGTCGATCGTCGCGGACTCGCGGATCGGCTTGCCCATGTCGCGGGTCTGCAGCTCGGCGAGCCGCTCCTTGTTCGCTTCAATGAGCGCCGCGTAGCGCAGCATCAGACGGGTGCGCTGCGAGGGCCGCATCCGCTGCCACGCCTTGGCGCCCGCTCGCGCGGCCTCGACGGCGCGGGCGACGTCGTCCACGGTCGCCTCGGCGACCTTCGCGATGATGCTGCCGTCGGCGGGGTTGACGGTCTCGAACGTGGCTCCGTTCGAGGCGTCTGTGAGCTGGTCACCGAGTACCAGCGGAACACTGGAGGTGAGTGCACGCATGATCGGGTCTCCTTCGTTCGGGCCTCAGGGGAGACGGTGCGCGGTCGGCAGGACTGCCTCGGCGAGAGCCTGCAGTTCCTCCATCGCGGACTCGAGCGTGGCGTGCTCGAACGAGGTGTCGCAGATGAAGTGGGTGACACCGAGGTCGCCGTACGCCTCGATCGTCTCGGCGTTGTAGGGCGCCTTGCGCAGCGGGCGCGCGGTGAGCGTGATCTCGCTCATGTCGCGGCCGGCCTGCTCCACGTACGACTTCAGCGTGGCGAGGTAGCCCGCGTAGTCCTCCGGGCCCACGGCCAGCGGGTGCCAGCCGTCACCGATGGCGGCGATACGGCGCAGCGACGCCTCGCTGTAGCCGGCGAACCAGACCGGTATCGTGCCGCGCACGGGTTTGGGGAACATCATGAAGTCGTGCAGGTTGTAGAAGTCGCCGTCCCAGGAGACCTCGTCCTCGGTCCACATCTGGCGCATGGCCTTGACCATCTCGGTCACCCGGCGGCCGCGGTCCTTGAACGGCGCGCCCAGCGCCTCGAACTGCTCCTTCATCCAGCCGACGCCGATGGCGACGGACAGGCGGCCCTTGGACAGGACGTCGATGCTCACCAGCGTCTTCGACGTCTGTACCAGCGGGCGCCACGGCAGGATCAGGCAGGACGTGCCCAGCTCGACGGTCTCCGTCGCGGCCGCGGCCCAGGTCAGCGCGGTGAGGCAGTCCAGGTAGGGGGTTTCGGGCGCCCAGAGGAACTTGCCGTCGGCGGTGTACGGGTAGGCCGTCTCCACCTTCGTGGGCAGGGCCACGTGGTCCGTCATCCACAGCGAGTCGAAGCCGATCTTCTCCGCGTAGCGGGAGACCTCGCTGATCGCGTCCGGTCCGGCCCAGGGACCGGCGCCGGGGATCCTGATACCAACCTTCATGTGATGCTCCTGTCAGGACGTTGTGAGTTCACCGGACGACGCGCGCGGCCAGCAGCCGTGCGATGTCTTGGTCGTTGTGGCCGAGCTCCTTGAGAAGCTCGGCGGTGTGCTCGCCCAGGGCGGTCGGCGGACGCTCCACACGGCCGGGAGTGTCCGACAGCTTGATCGGCAGGCCCGGCACCCGGACCTCGCCGAGGGCCTTGCTCTCCAGGTCGACGACCAGTTCGAGCGCGCGGATCTGGGGGTGCTCCACGGCCTCGTTGTACGCGAGGACCGGAGCGCAGATGATGTTCTGGTCGGTGAGCAGGGTGACGATGTCGTCCCGGTCGCGCTCGGCGAACCAGGGTGCGAGCACCACGTCGAGTTCCTCGCGGTGGGCCAGCCGGCTCGCCGCGTTCGTGAACCGCTCGTCGTCGAGCAGGTGCTCGGCGCCGGCCGCCTTCACGAACCGCTCGAAGTGCCGGTCGTTGAAGGCGACGACGTGGACGGCCCCGCCGTCGCGCGTCGCGTACGCGTTGTACGGCGCGTAGAAGTTGCTCGCGTTGCCGACGCGCGGTGCCACGTAGTCGGCCAGCATGTACTGGCCCAGCCACGGCGACTGAAGGTGGAACAGCGAGGCCACCAGCGACACCGAGCCGCTCTGGCCGGCTCCGGTCTTCTGCTTCGCGAAGAGCGAGACCAGGGCCGCGACGGCGACCAGGTATCCGGCCGAGCTGTCGGCCACCGGCGGGCCGGCCTTGATGCCGCGGCCGTCGGAGTCCCCGGTGGCCTGGATCATGCCGGTGAGGGCCTGGGCGACAGGATCCAGCGCGGGCCGGCCGGCCGACGGGCCGCTGTCGCCGTAACCGCTCACGTTCAGGCAGATCAGGTGGGGGTGGCGCTCCCGGAGCTCCTCGGCGGTCAGGCCGAACTTGGCGTGGGCAGCGGGGAGCATGTTCTCGATCAGCACGTCGGCGCCGGCGCACAGCTCGTGGAAGAGCTCCCGGCCCTCCTCCGTGCGCAGATCGAGTGCGATCGCCCGCTTGTTCCGGTTGACCCCGGCGTAGACACCGCTCATGCCGTTTCGGCCGGGGCCGAACGTACGGGACTCGTCCCCTGCGATGGGCTCCACCTTGACCACGTCGGCACCGAAGTCAGCCAGGATCGACGCGCCCAGCGGGCCCGCGACCATCGTCGCGGCGTCGATCACCCGCGTTCCTGCCAAAGCCCGAACCTGCTGAGTCATCCTTGACCATCCGTGTTCATTATCTCGAACTCACGCCAGCATTTGGAACGACCATAGGTAGGGTGTTCATCGGCGTCAAGACTCGCCTGGGGACTTCCTGAGAAGGCCCGCTCGTCCCGGGGCCCTGGCGCCGGGGCGCCGACGACCGGACCGAAGGGCCGGCGCGCAGGCCTGGCACATCGCCAGATCGCTTCACCTGACGGCAACTTGGAGTCGAACTGATGGCGCATCAGCGGAGAGTGGCGAGGACCCCGGCCGAGCCCGGAGGAGCCGCGAAGAGACCTCGGCCGACGGGAGTCGATCAACGAATCCGCCGCTCGCCGGGAGTTTCGCTCGCGCGTCCAGCCGTATCGGCGGCGGCGTGTACAGTGCTGCCGATCACCCGCAGCCCCGGGAATTGGCCCGTTCTGCCGCCTTTGCCCTGTCGTGCGGGAGATCCTTCGGTACCCCGAAGTTCCCGGGTTTCCAGTGCCCCGCGCGGTCGGCGGCCGGCCCGCCGGGCCACCCACATCCGCACAGCGGACATGTGGCGCATTCCGCACCGGCAGCATCATTCCGGCCGGGTCGCGACAAGACGTCCTTGCAGCGACACCTCCGTCCCGGACACACCTCCGCCGGGCCCGCCCGGATGCGACCGGCGGGCGGACCGCCTACGGGACACAGCCACCTCTGAGGAAGGCGTTCATGCACACGATCGATCTCGCCTACGTGGGGCGCGGTCCCCACGAGGAGCTAGTCACCTACATCGCGGACCAGCAGGACTTCTACGCCGACGCCGGTGTCCACGTCGCCCTGCGGGACGGCTCGATCTGGGACCCGGAGCGGCTGCGCCGCGGGGCCGTCATCGGCCTGGGCCGGACGCTGCTGTCCCGGCTGGTCGGCGGCATCCCCTGGGTCGCGCTCAATGTGAACACCCAGCAGCCCCAGTTCTGGTTCCTCGCCCGGCCCGGCCTGGACTCGCTGGCCGACCTGGCCGGGAAGCGTCTGGCAGTGCACCCGCACCACACCGGGCCCGGCTGCTTCACCCGCATCATGCTGCGCCAGGCCGGACTGGACCCGGACCGCGATGTCGAGACCATCGTCCGTGCACCCGGCGACTACGGCATGGACCTGCGCAGGCTGCGCGAGGGCACGATCGACGCCGCGGTGGTGGGCGACACCCTGGTGCCCGAAGCCGTGGCCGCCGAGAACGGCTGGCGGGTGCTGGCCTTCGCCGGTGACCTCTTCCAGATCCCGACCGTCGGTGTGTCCGTCGACCCGACCTACACCGATCCGGAGGACCCCGCGGTCCAGGCCGTCGTGCTGGCCCACCGGCGCGCGCTACGGGTGATCCGGGACGAGCCCGACACCACGGTCAGGTATCTCCAGGCCTTCCTCAACGGACACACGGAAGACGAAGTCCGGGCGCACTACGAGAGGTTCATCGCCCCGTCGTTCGGCATCGACGGTCAGGCGGACCTCGCCACCGCCGAGACGGCCGTCAAAGCGGTCGCCGCCGAACTGGGCGTGCCCGCCACGTTCACCGCGGCGGATTTCTATCGCACCCGACCCACCACGGCTTAGGCCGCGGTGTCTTTTCGCAGCATCAGAGAAAGGCTGGCTTGTGAAAGAGTTCCTGATCGAGGTCACCACCAACATTCCCGACGGAACCGACGCGGCCGAGGTCGACCGCCGTCGCGCCGCGGAGGCCGCCCGGGCCGTCGAGTTGATCGCCTCCGGCCACCTGGTCCGGATCTGGCGTCCGGTAGGGGAGACTCGCAGTATCGCCCTGTGGCGGGCCAACGACGAGGCCGAGTTGCGTGACAGGATCCTGAGCACCTTGCCGCTTTGGTCCTGGATGACGTCCGTCGTCACCCCTCTTGAGTCGCACCCGAGCGACCCTGGCAAGGCGGACACCACCGTCTGACTTTTCTTCCTCCGTGCACCTGCCCGGCTGCGGTCGGAGCGGTCGGCGGGTGTGCGGGGCAGTGCGTGCCCACGGAGGGCGACCGGGGTTCCCAGTGCCGCCTGCCGCCCGGTACGGTCAGCGACTGGCCTGCTACACAAGCCCATTCAGAGCAGAGGTCAGTCGGCAGCGAGGATGTCGGAAAGACTCACAGCCGGGCTGCCAAGCATGGTTGTCAGCGTGCGCTGTTGTCGCTCGGTCAAGGTGGGTACGAGAGCAAGACCACACGATCCCCGGTCGACTGATCTTCACCGGACCGCGCGGAGATTGCCGACTGTCACGAACGCGGCGCTTCACAGGGCCTTCGACACCCACCTCTTCACCATCAACCCTGACATCAATGAAGATAAGCCAAAGCATCACGGAGCGGTTGGGTGGTGACGTGGCTGAGGGGGCGTCGGCGGAGGAGATCACCGAGGGGATGCTCCAGAAGCCAAAGGGGTTCACGGCGAGTGGGAACCGGGTGTACCTGGCCGTCACCGACTGACGAGAGGAGAGGAGCGGTGCTCCAATGTGTTGCGAGCACGGAGCACCGCTTCCTGCTCAGCGCCGCTGCACACCCTTGATGCGCTCGACCTGCTTTGCGATCAGATCAGAGGGGAAGGACGCGCGTTTGCCCACGTCCATTGCGTTGAACGTCGCGATGGTGCTGCCCACTCGGACCACGACGTAGTCTTCATCGTGGAGGCGGCCGTCGTCCATGGGAGACTCGATGTTGTATCGCAGGGCTTCGTCCCCGACCTGTGGAGAGCTTTCGAGTGCCAGTTTCGACCGGTACTTGCCGGCGTAATTGGTTCCTGTGAAGGACCTGCACATCTTGAGTCCCTCGCCAAGCCTGTTGAAGGCCGCTTGCGCCTCTGTGTCCTCGTATGCCGCGAGCGTCGATCCGCCGGGGAAGATGTTGTCCTTCCAGTTGAAGGTCTGATCCACAACAGCAGATGCGCCCTCGCCCCTGGCGATGTCCAAAACACGCTGGCATGCAGGGTCCGAGACGCGAGCGTAGATCGAGCGGTCGCTCGTGGGCTTGCGTTCGCTTACGGGGATCGCGCCTTCGTACGCCTGGGGCACCTCTCCTTCGTGGAGAGTGAGGGCCTTGAGCTCCTTCGCACTAAAGGCCCGCCGAGTCTCCGGGGCGGAAGCCTTTGCTCGCGGAGTCCCAGTGGCGCCACTTGGCTCCCGATCCGTGCCGCAGGCGCTCAGGCACAACGATCCTGCGATCAGAGCCCCGAACATGATGACGCCCGGCGTTCTTATCGGCACTTTCCCCGGCACGTACCCCCCCCATGATCCCTGAAGTGAGGGGCAGAGAATAGATGGGAAGTGCCTCGCCCACAAGACACGGTCTGGCGTTGGCTTGTCCGGGCTCATCAAGTCCTCGCAGAGACACGTCCCGGCGGGCCGACCCTGGAAGACATGGGCATCGCGCATCCGAAGCTCATCCTGGACCGTCTGCCGCACCCAGATGTCCTCAGGCGGCGCTACAACGAGTGGCTGCGCTGCACCGGCCGAGAAGAGGCAGGGCCGGGCGATCGGTAGCCGGCCCTGCTGGCACCCGAGGGAAACTCCTCCGCGTATTCACCGCAGCCACCCGCAGCCACCCGCAGAAACCCGGTGAACAGCCGGACGGCGCCGGACCCTCCCCGCGATCACCGGGGACGGTCCGGCGCTCTTCTATGTGGGGCTTCACCTGTTCTGAACAGCAAAAACGCCCTCCCGAAGGAGGGCGGGACATGGGCGCCCCCGGCAGGACTCGAACCTGCGGCCAAGCGCTTGGAAGATGCGGGCACATGGTGGTGCGGCGGTCAGCCGGCACGCCGCCGGCGCCGTGCCGGGCTGCTGAGTGCCGCTGGCGTTCGCAGTCGTTGCCGTCAGCGTTGCCGTCACTGCCGTCCGCGGTGACTGCGTCCGACCACCGCTTTAGGAGTTCATTCACAGCTACGTGCGTGCTGCCGCATTGCTACTCCAAGGGCTCAAGGAAGTCGCCCTGCTACTGCCAAGGTTCCGCCGCGTAACCTACGTTGCCGTCATCTTCTGCCGTCAGGAGGCGCAAAACACTGGCATCCCCAAGTAGGCGTGAGCGGTCGTAGAGCTCTAGCACGGTGGACTGGAAGCTGTCCTTCGTCCCCCCGGACGGCGTGGGACAGCCGCTGGAGGTACGCGGCTCGGTCCGGCTGGCATCCGGACGTCGCCTCGCCCGCCGTCCGGGACGCCGGCCGAAATACCGGCCGGGCACCCGGCCGCACCGGGAGGCGCGACAGGGTGCCACGGATGATGCCCGGCAGATCGGCCGGGCCAGCCTCACCCGTGGTAGAGCACTCGTACGACCAACGTGTCCGGCGTAAGGGCGTCGAGGTACTCGTTGAAGTAGCGGCGCAGCTCGGTGCCGGCGATGGCGAGCCAGCGCCCGTCGAGGGTCAGCAAGGCGTGCGTGGGGAGGGCCTCGTCTGCGGTCTCACGGACGTAGGCGTCGAGGTCGCCGCCCAGGTAGGCGGCCGGGTCGCCGCCCACCAGGTCCTCCAGTTCCGGGCGTTCCCTGAGTGCGGCCATGGCCGGCTGCGTGCTGAAGTCCTCCCGGGCGCGTGCCTGCGGGTATGCGTCGGGGTCGGCGACGTACCGGGCCCAGAAGTGGCTCATGGGACGCACGGGCGGGTACCCGGAGGCGAACTCCTGCCATTCCTCGAAGGCCCGCCCGGCCTTCGATGCCGCTCGGGCGCGCGGTGTTTCGAGGTCCAGCAGGCCGCGCGGCCCGCCGTCGCACAGGGAAGGCGGGACATCGCGCGGGTCCCCGGAGAGGGTCTCGGTCCCCCGGATCAGGCGCGGGTCGTCCTCGTGCCCCGGGACGACCGGGAATTCCCAGCCCCCGCCGTTGATGCGCCAGTAGTCCCACCAGGTCTCGACGACCGGCTCACCGGGGGCGAACTCGCGGTTGTAGTCGTACGGTGCCATGGCCGCGCCGATCGCGCGGGGCACGTCCCCCGGCTCGCACCGGGGGACGCACACGGTCACTCGTTCTTTCGCCATGGCCCTTGCGGCCCTCTCTTTGGTTTCTGTCTCATGCCACCGGCGGTGACGCAATCGGGCAGCCAGCCGCCTCAGCCGCGCCGGAAGTCCCGCTGACGGGGCCATTCGATGACCCTGGGACTGCGCCTCGCGTAGCTGGGGCGGACGAAGCCGGCCGGATTCGAACCGGCGTCCTCGCGATTTTGGAGACCGCGCGCGACTACCTCTGCGCTACGACTTCGCCCGGCTGGGATCCTAGTCGCGCCGGCCACGCGCGAGGGGTACGGGCTCTCCGTCAGGCCCCCGACAGGGAGTGTCTCATCAACGGCGGATCTGTTGATCATGGAGACACCAAGTGAGTTACTGGATGTGTTTGGGTTTCGGCGGTGCGGCGAGTGGGGCCCCCGTTCGAAGGACTTGCGGGAGCGTGCCGGGCGTCGCGACGGGGCGAACGTCGCCTGCCGCACCACTGGTCACCGTTGGTATTCGAGCAGCAAACCGGCGCCTGTCAGGGGCGTATCGAGCAAGCGGGGCCCGTCGATTCGGGGGTTCGTACTCCACGCCGAGGACACTGCGGCCGAGATGGATGGCCTCCACGAGGGTGGTGCCGATGACGCACATCGGGTCGAGCGCCAGGTCGCTGGGGCGGGTGTAGGCGGAGAGGGCGTGGGCGGCGATCCGCAGGAGCATCTTGGCGAGTGGGCGGCCGAGGGGCGCGTAGCCGGCTTTGCGCTGCGCCGGGCGGAGGCGGGAACAGCGCAGGGTCTCCCTACTTCGGGCGAAAGTCTTGACGCTCCGCAAGCGCGGTGAGAACGTTCTCCCACCCCCTCGGAGAGAACGTTCTCTCTCTGGAGGAGGTGGTGATGCACGTGTCATCACTTCGGATGCATGTGTCATCGCTTCGCCTGTGGTGCGGCTACCGGGAGATTCCCCGGCCGACACCCACTGCCGGGTGCGGCCCCCTTCGGCCCTCGTCGGCATCTGTCCCACCTGCCCTCTCGTCCGGGCCGATCAGTCGGATCCGGACCTCAGCACACGCGCGAGTGTCCCGGCACGCATGGAGGAGTTATGGGGAAGGCCCGTTCAGCGAAAAGTGGGGTTGCCGCGGTGGCTGTGCTGCTGCTCGCGGTGACCGGCTGCGGTTCCGGGGGGAGGTCTGGCGGGGCGGGCTCTGCCGGGCAGGCGCAAGGGGTCGGCCAAGCCGGCGTACTGAAGATCGGTACCTCGAACAACATGAAGCCCTACGCGTACGAGGAAAACGGCAAGCTGACCGGCTTCGAGGTCGATCTCATCTCGGCAGCCGCGCGGAAGCTCAAGCTCGAGCCGCAGATCGTGTCGCTGGACTTTTCCGGGCTGCTGCCGGCGGTCAGCAACCGGCAGTTCGACGTGGCCGCCGCGGCGATCGGCATCACCGCGCCGCGCAAGAAGATGGTTGACTTCTCCGACGGCTATCTCGCCGGCTACTTCGGCGTCCTCACCAGGCCGAACAGCGGGATCACCTCCTCTGTCGCGAGTGTGAAGGGCAAGCGGATCGCGGTACTGCAAGGTTCCATCGAGGACGCCAACGCCAGCACGTTCCTGCCGGGCGCGAACATCGTCCGGTTCCCCGATGACAACTCCGCCGACCTGGCGCTGAAGAACAACCGGGTCGCCGGATTCTTCAACGACTTCGAGCCGAACCTCGCCATCGTCAAGAAGTACGCGGACCTGCATCTGAAGCAGCCGATCACCCTCCCGGCCACCGCCTTTCCCGCCGGATGGGCGGTGCGCAAGGGCAACACGAAGCTGGCCGGCCGGCTCAACGGCGCGCTGAAGCAGCTGGTCGGCGATGGCACCTGGCTGAAGCTGTACAAGAAGTACTTCCCGCAGGACCCGGTGCCCACCGGCAGCCAGCTGCCCCCGTACACCGCCAAGGGATAGCCATGAACGCCTTCCTGCACAACTTCTTCGACTGGCAACTGATCGGCCAGGTGCTGCCGGATCTGCTCACCTACGGGCTGCGCAACACCCTGGTCCTCGCGGTGACCTCCGCGCTGCTGGGCAGCGTCATCGGCATGGTGCTGGCGATCATGGGTCTGTCGCATCGCTGGTGGCTGCGGCTGCCCGCCCGGATCTACACCGACCTCTTCAGGGGCCTGCCTGCGGCTTTGACCATCCTGATCGTCGGCGAGGGGGTGTTCTCGGCGCAGATCAGCTGGCTGACCTCGCCGTACCCGGTGGCCGTCCTGGCGATGAGCCTGATGTCCGGTGCGTACATCGGCGAGATCTTCCGCTCGGGCATCCAGAGCGTGGACAAGGGCCAGGGCGAGGCGTGCCGAGCCCTGGGACTCACCCACGGCCAGGCGCTGCGCCTGGTGGTGGTGCCTCAGGGCGTGCGCAAGGTCCTGCCCGCCATGGTCAACCAGTTCATCGCCATCATCAAGGACTCCAGCCTGGTGTACTTCCTGGGCCTGATCACCAGCCAGCGGGAGCTGTTCCGCATCGGTCAGGACGACGCGACGACGACCGGCAACCTCTCCCCGCTGCTGGCCACGGGTCTGTGCTACCTGCTGCTGACCGTCCCGCTGACCCACTTGGTCAACTACATCGACCGGCGGCTACGCGAAGGCTCCCGCCCGGCCCCGGCGGCCCCGGAGCCGTCCCTCGTCGATCCGAAAGAGGCGCTGGTATGACGACGCCGGATGTGACAGTCTCCCCCGACTCGCAGCGCTATGAGGGGGCGTCTCTGGAAGCCCGCGACGTGCGGATGAGGTTCGGGCCGGTCGAGGTCCTCCGTGGCGCGGATCTGCTCGCCCCGGCCGGCGAGGTGGTGTGCGTGATCGGCCCGTCCGGTTCGGGGAAGTCGACGCTGCTGCGCTGCCTGAACGGGCTGGAGACCCGCTCGGCGGGCCGGATCCTGCTGGGCGGCGAGGACACCTCGACGATGGACATCAACGTGCTGCGCCAGCGGGTCGGCATGGTCTTTCAGCACTTCAACCTGTTTCCGCACAAGACCGCGGCGCAGAACATCATGCTCGCGCTGCGGCATGTGAAGAAGATGTCCCAGGAGCAGGCGGAAGCGATTGCCCGGCAGCGATTGCGGGACGTGGGCCTGGCCGACCGCGCGGGACACCGTCCGGCCCAGCTGTCCGGCGGTCAGCAGCAGCGGGTCGCCATCGCGCGGGCCCTGGCCATGGAGCCGCAGGTGATGCTCTTCGACGAGGTCACCAGCGCCCTCGACCCGGAACTGGTCAAAGGTATCCTGCAGTTGATGGCAGGCTTGGCCCAGGGTGGCATGACCATGGTCGTTGTGACCCATGAGATGGGGTTCGCCCGAAAGGTCGCCGACACGGTGGTGTTCATGGACGCGGGGGTCGTGGTGGAATCCGGGCCGCCCGAGCAGATCTTCGACGCTCCCGCGTCGCCGCGGCTGAAGACCTTCTTGTCGCAGGTGCTGTGATGCCGGCCGGCACAGGAGCCACGCATGGGCGCAGGCGTCCGACGGTGGCCGACGTCGCCCGCGAGGCGGGCGTCTCGGTGGCAACGGCCGGCCGGGCGCTCGGCAACTACGGCCGGGTCGGGGACGACCTGCGCGAGCAGGTGCAAGCGGCCGCACAACGGCTCGGGTACTCACCCAACGCCGTGGCGCGCAGCATGCGCTCCGGTGGTACGCGCAGCATCGGCTTCGTCGGCGCCGACATCTCCAACCCCTACTTCGCCACCGCTATGCGCGGCATCTGCGACGTGGCTCGGGAGCAAGGCTACGAGCCGATCCTGGCCAACAGCGACGACCGGCTCGAGGTGGAGCGCGCCGCGGTCAACGTACTGCTGGACAAGCAGGTCGAGGGCATCGTCGTCGCGCCGACCTCGGTCACCGACGTCGCCCACCTCAAGCGGGCCCAGGAGCTGGGCGTGCCCATCGTCCTGCTCGACCGGCACATCGGAACGCTCGAAGCGGACAGCGTGGTGATCGACAACGAGGCGGCCGCCTACGAGGCAGTCTCGCACCTGCTCGGACTCGGCCACCGGCGGGTCGGTCTGCTCGCATGCGTCGACCCCGCGGAAAGCCCGGAACTGGTAGCGCGGACCGGCGACGGACGACTTACGGTACGGGGCGCGGCCCGCCCCTCCATCGACCGCATCCGGGGCTACCTGGCAGCCCTGGACGACCACCAGGCGACCTCTTCGGCCGAGCTGATCCAGTGCACACCGCTCAGCGACGCGGTGGAGGCCCAGCGGAAGGCGGAGGCCCTGCTGGTACAGCCGCAGCCGCCCACGGCCGTCTTCGCCACCGACAACGTCACCACACAGGGCCTGTTCATGGCGGCACGTCGGCGCGGACTGACGATCCCCGCAGACATCTCCCTGGTCGGCTTCGACGACCTGGACTGGACGACGCTCGTTGCCCCGCCGCTCACCGTGGTGGCCCAGCCACCGCTGGAGATGGGCCGCGCCGCCGCGGCGCGGCTCTTCGAGCGGATCAAGGGCGACGACGGCCCAACCGAGCGGATCGTCCTGCCAACCGAGCTGATGGTCCGCTCCAGCACCGCCGAGCGCGCCCCGGCGTGCTGAAGCACCCCGTCTGATCCACCAGACCCGAATCCGCGGCCGATTCACCGCACCCGAATCTTCGGCCGGAGCACCTTCGAGGCACCGCAGCCGACTTACGGCAAGCGCTGCGCCCACACGGGCTCCCCGGCCGTGCCCGCCACCGGAACATCGAGAGGTTTTCCATGCGTACTTCCCTTTCCCGGCCCCGCGTCGCCGTCCTGGGCGGCGGCGTCATCGGGATGGCGACCGCGACGCAACTCGCCCGCCGCGGAGCACAGGTCGTCCTGGTCACCGAGGCCGAACTGGCCGACGGGGCATCGGGCCGCTCTCTGTCCTGGCTCAACTCCTTCGGCGGCATGCGCTCCGAGGCCTACCACCACCTGCGGTTCCTGGGGATGGACCGGTACCGCACGTTCGCCACCCGGAATCCGTCCTTCGACTGCCTGAGGTTCGACGGCGGACTGACCTGGGCGGCGCCGGGTGAGGAGTCGCACCGCGTGGCGTTCGAGCACATGCGGCGCAACGGCTACGACGCCGTGTGGCTGGCCCGCGACGAGGTCGCACAGTGGGCGCCGGGCGTGAACCCGGCCGCGGTCCCCGACGAGGGTGCCATCTTCAACCCCGGCGAGGGCTGGGTGGACCTGGTCGCACTCGTCCAGCACCTGGCCGGTGAGTTCACCGCGGCCGGCGGCCTGATCCTCGCTGGTGGCGGCGCTGCCGGCGTGGTGGTCGAGGGTGGCCGGGCGGTCGCCGTGCGCACGGGCGCGGGGGAGCGGATCGACGTCGACGCGGTCCTGCTGGCGACAGGTGCCGACGTGCCGAACATGGTGCGCCCGTTCGGGGTGGAGATCCCGGATGCGACGCCCACGGCACTGCTGGTACGCACCAAGCCGGTCGACACGACCCTGCGCGCCACCCTGAACACCCCGCGTGTGGCATTGCGGCCCGCCCCGGGCGGGGCACTGGTGATGGACTCCGATGCCTCGGCGGCCGAGGTGATCGACCACGCGGACGGCAGCTACGAGGTCAAGGACTCCACCGTCGAGCAGTTGCTGCGCGAGGCGACGGCGGTACTGGCCGGCAACCCGCGGCTGGAACTGGACACCTACGGTGTGGGCCGCAAGCCGATCCCCGGCGACGGCGATCCGGTCCTCGGCGAACTCGACGAGGTCCCCGGCTTGTTCATCGCCTTCACGCACAGCGGAGCGACCCTCGCCCTCATCGCCGGCGAGCTGCTGGCCGACGAGATCATCACCGGCGAGCGCAGCCCGCTGCTGGCAGCGTTCCGGCCCGGCCGCTTCCGTTGACTCCGGCCGCCACGGAAACGGGACCACAAATGATCACGCCCGTACGCATCGGTCTGGTCGGTTACGGCTTCGGCGGCCGGTACTTCCATGCGCCGCTGATCGCCTCCGCGCAGGACTGCGCATTCCTCGGTGTGGTCACCACCTCACCCGAGCGCCGTGCCCAGGCGGCCCGTGACCTGGACCGGCCGACGTACGCCTCGCTCGAGGAACTGGCCCGGGCCGGCGCCGAGGCGGTCGCGATCTCCACGCCGGCGGCCACCCACGTGACGTTGGCGCAGGAGGCGCTGAAGCTGGGCCTGGCGGTGGTCTGCGACAAGCCGTTCGCGCTTGACGCGGAGTCGGCACGGGAGACCGCGCAGCTGGCGGACCGGCTCGGCGTTCCGCTGACCGTCTACCAGAACCGGCGCTGGGACTCCGACTTCCGCACTCTGCGCCGGCTGATCGACCGGGGAAGGCTGGGCACGCTGGCCCGGTTCGAGTCGCGGTTCGAACGGTTCGAGCCCGAGCCGGGCCCACCCGCCGCGGGCGGCGGCACCCTGCTCGACTTCGGGCGTCGGCGGCGAGCTGGGGCTGGAGACGGGCCCAGGTGTCGGCGGCGAAGGCACGCCGGACGACGACGTCTTCGTCGCGCTGACGCACCACAGCGGCGTGCAGTCGCACCTGTGGGGAAGTTGGCGACAGGGCGCCCCGGGTCCACGCTTCCGGGCGGCCGGCACGTCGGGCACCTTCATCGTCGACGGGATGGACGGGCAGGAGGCGCTGCTGCTCGCAGGTACCTCCCCGGCCTCGGAGGGCGACCGCTGGGGGGTCGAGCCCGAGGACCGCTGGGGACAGGTGCTCCGCGGAGCGCACGCCGAGCCCGTGCCCTCCGCCCGCGGTGCGTGGGACCTGTTCTACCCCGCCTTCGCCGCGGCGGTCCGCGGCACCGGTGCGGTGCCCGTCGATCCGTGGGACGCGGTGGCCACCGCCACCGTTCTGGACGCCGCCCGCGCCAGCGCCCGCAGTGGCCGAACCGTGCGCCTGCCCTGACCCCCGCACCTACCCCTCTCCACCCGGCGAAGGAGTCCTGCCCGTGCGTGTGAACGACCCCGTCCTGCAGCCGCTGCGGATCAACAACCTGACGCTCAAGAACCGGATCTACAGCACCGGGCACGCGCCGTCCGGCTATCTGCAGGACGGCGCGCCGGGTCTGCGGTACGAGCTGTACCACGAGGAGAAGGCCAAGGGCGGCATCGCCCTGACGATCATCGGAGGTTCGAGCAACGTCGCGGCGGACTCCGCGAACGTCTTCGATCAAATCAATGCCGGAGACGACGCCATCCTGCCGTTCTACCGCTCCATCTCCGAGCGGGTGCACCGGCACGGTGCAGCCATCATGATCCAGCTGACCCACATGGGCCGCCGCTCGAAGTGGGACATCGGCCAGTGGCTGCCCGCTCTCGGTCCCTCCCCGGTGCGCGAGCGGGCACACCGCAGCTTTCCCAAGGAGATCGAGCACTTCGACATCGACCGAATCGTCAAGGCCTACGGCGCGGCCGCCCGCAGGGCGCGGGAGGGCGGCCTGGACGGCATCGAGATCGCCGCCATGGCCGGCCATCTGATCGACCAGTTCTGGTCGCCGCGCACCAACCACCGCACCGACGAGTTCGGCGGCACTCTGGAGAACCGGCTGCGCTTCGGCCACATGGTGCTCGAGGAGGTCCGCAAAGAGGTCGGTGACGACTTCGTCGTCGGGATGCGCGTCCCCGGCGACGAGGGCACGGCAGAGGGCCTCGCACCCACCGACTGCGTCGGCATCGCCACGGCGATGGCCGGCACCGGCAAGCTCGACTTCCTGTCCGTCATCTACGGCTCCGGCAACACCGACCGTGAACTGGCCGACGTCATCCCGGTCTACGGCCGACCGCTGGGCGCCCACCTCCCGGTGGCGGCCGCGATCCGCAAGGAGATCGGCATCCCGGTCTTCCACGCCGGCCGCATCGCCGACCTGCCCACCGCCCGGCACGCCATCGACGGCGGCTACGCCGACATGGTCGGCATGACGCGGGCGCACATCGCCGACCCGCACATCGTTGCCAAACTCCTCGCCGGACAGGAGGAGCGCATCCGTCCCTGCGTCGGCGCCACCTACTGCGCCTCCCGGGTCGAGACCTTCTGCCTGCACAACCCCGCGACCGGCCGGGAAGCGGTGATCCCGCAACTGGTCGGCCCAGCAGCCCGCACCAAGCGGGTGGTCGTGATCGGCGGCGGCCCGGCGGGACTGGAGGCCGCCCGCGTCTGCGCGGCACGTGGGCACCACGTGACGCTGCTCGAAGCCGCCGACCGGCTCGGCGGCCAGATGATCCTCGCCGCCCGGACCCCAAGGCACGCAGAGAAAGCGGGCATCGTCCACTGGCTGGCCCAGGAGACGAAGCACCTGGGAGTGACGGTACGGCTGAACTGCCTCGCCGAGCCCGCCGACGTCCTCGCCCTGCAGCCCGACATCGTGATAGTGGCGACCGGGGGGCTCCCGAACACTGCCGTACTCACGACCGGTGAGGAGCTGGTCGCCTCGACCTGGGACGTGCTGAGCCGGATGCCCCGGCCCGGCACCAAGATACTGATCTTCGATGACCACGGCGGGGAACAGGCGCTGACCGCCGCCGAGCGGCTCGCCGCCACGGGCGTGCAGGTGGAGATCGTGACCCCCGACCGGCATGTCGGCGCGGACGTCACTGGCACGATCTACCCGGACTACCTGCGCACCCTGTATGCCCACGGTGCGGTGCTGACTCCGGACCACGTCCTGCGCACTGTCAGGCGCGAGGGCAGCGCACTGGTGGCCACGCTGGCCAACGCCTACACCGACGCGATGTGCGAGCGAACCGTGGACCAGGTCGTCGTCGAACACGGCACCACCCCCGCCGACGACCTGTACCACCAGCTGCGGGTGAGCTCCCGTAACCTTGGCCAGACCGATCCGGCCGCCTTGGTCACGGGCCGGCCACAAGTCCAGGTGACCAATCAGGACGGCACCTACCAGCTGTTCCGCATCGGTGATGCGGTTGCCCACCGCAACGTCCATGCCGCGATCCTCGACGCTCGCAGACTGTGCATGGCCATGTGAGGTCGGCCTCGAGGTCTTGCCGTGGCGGGAGACTTGTGGACCCCGGTGATTTCGATGGTCGGTGTGGCTGTCGGTGGTGCGTTGACGTACCTGACCCAGCGCACGACGCAACGGGCAGCTGACCGGGCTGAAGAACAAAGGCGGGCTGCGGCGCAGGCGGAGGAGCGACGTGCTGCCCATCGACCCCGTCCGCACCCGCGTCCAGCACCTCAACATCCAGGCCGCCACCCTCGACGACCTGGCCCGCAGCTACGAGCGCGGAACTCTCCTACTACGCCCGCACACCCTCGGGCTTCGAGTGGGAGGTCGCCTGGAACCCCGTCGTCATCGACGAGACCACCTGGGAACCCAGCACCCACCAGGGCATCAGCATCTGGGGACACACCCCGGTCGGCCAGACCATCGTCGACAAGCTCACCCAGTTCGGCCTCGGCGCCCGCTCCCTCACCCGCCCCGCGAGAACCGTGCCCGCCCTCAGCGGCACGGGCGTCCCCGACGAATGACACAACCCTCACAGCGGTGAGCCCCGGCCCGAACGGCCGGGGCTCACCGCTGTTGTGCCATCTGAAATCAGGCCGCTGCCTCCGCGCGGGCGACCAGGTCGAGGGCGATGTCGGTGATCATGTCCTCCTGTCCGCCGACCATGCCCCGCCGCCCGACCTCGACCAGGATGCTGCGGGTGTCGAGGCCGTACCGGTGCGCGACGGTCTCGGCGTGGCGCAGGAAGCTGGAGTACACGCCCGCATAGCCGAGGCTCAGCGGCGCCTGGACGCGGCCGACCATCTCCTCGACGGACGCGGTGACGGCCTCGGTAGCGCAGTCGGAGACCAGGCAGTGCACGGTGTCCCGCATGATCAGCGGGGGCTCGGCCGGGTTGAGGATGATGATTGCTTTGCCACGCCGCGCGCCGCCGACTTGCTCGATGGCGGAGGAGGTGGTTTCGGTGAACTCGTCGATGTTGACCCGGGTGCCGGGGCCGGCGGAGCGGGAGGCGATGGAGGCGACGATCTCGCCGTAGTGCACGGGGGTGACCGCGTTCACGGCGGCGACGATCGGGATCGTGGCCTGGCCGCCGCAGGTGACCCTGTTGACGTTAGGCGCGCCGAGATGGGCGTCGCCGTTGACCGGCGGGACGACGTACGGGCCGAGCGCGGCGGGGGTGAGGTCGATGAGGGTACGGCCCAGTGGGCGGAGCACCTGATCGTGGTGGCGGTGGGCGCCGGCGGAGGTGGCCTCGAAGACGATCTCGACGTCGGCGAACTCGTCCAGCGCGACGAGTCCTTCGATGCCCTCGTGCGTGGTGGCGACCTTCAGACGCCGGGCGCGGGCCAGGCCGTCTGAGTCCGGGTGGATCCCGGCCATCGCGGCGACCTCCAGGCTCTCCGACAGCCGCAGGACCTTGATCAGGAGATCGGTGCCGATGTTGCCGGAGCCGATGACGGCGACCTTGGTGCTCACCGCTTCTCTCCTTCCGTGGCGAACGCGACCCGTACGGCGCCCAGGCCCGAGATGTGCGCCTCGAACACGTCGCCGGGGGAGGCGGGGGTCATCGGTCCCAGGGCGCCGGTGAGCACGAGGTCTCCGGCGCGCAGTGGATCGCCGCGCTCGGCGAGTGCGCAGGCCAGCCAGACTGCCGCGTTGAGGGGGCTGCCGAGGCAGTCGGCGCCGGCGCCCTTGGAGACGGTCTCGCCGTTGCGGGTCATGGTCATGGTGACCGTGCGGACGTCCACGGCCGTGAGGGGAACGGGGCGGAGCCCAGGACGTACAGTCCGCAGGAGGCGTTGTCGGCGACCGTGTCGACGAGGGAGATGTCCCACCCGCGCACACGGCTGTCGACGATCTCCAGCGCGGGCAGTGCGAAGTCGACCGCGCGCAGCACGTCCACGACCGTGCACTCACGGTGTGGCAGATCGCGGCCGAGGACGAGCGCGACCTCCGCCTCCACCTTGGGCTGCAGCAGCCGCCCCAGGGTCACCTCTCCGTCGTCCGGTACAGCCATGTCGGCGAAGAGCGCGCCGAAGTCGGGCTGACCGACACCGAGTGTTGCAGACGGCGCATGGACGGCTGCCCGACGCTCAGCCGGAGTTCTCGCAGCTGCCGCACAAAATCTGATGGAGTGTCAGGTATCATCCGGGACGTCATTCCCCCCGTGTCGCCGGCTTTTTCCGTTGTGAGCCTGTGTCACCTGGTCAGTGGATGACTGCGGCTCTCTCTGGTGCCCGGCTCGCCATGCCCTTGCCGAAGCCGCGCGCTGCCAGCCCGAAGAGCAGGCCACCGAGAATGAACCAGGGGTTCCATAAGGCGAGCGTCCAGAACTTCTGCGCCGCACTGACCTCGCCGACGGCGGACACCCCGGCGATGAGCAGCGCCTCGACAAGAAGCCCCCGGACGAGCAGCAGTACACAGATCGCGACGCCGAGCCACCGGAGCACACGCCACCGGTGCCCATGCACACCGCGCCGCTGGAGCCCGATTGCCACCGCGGCGCCGACCAGGCACATGAGGCCGACTCCCCAGAGGCCGCCGGCCACGAACCAGGCCGGTCGTTCGGACGCGAGACGCTTACCGGACGAGACGTCCAGTCCCACTTGGCCACCGAGGGCCCAGAAGAAATGTAAACCAGCGAAAGCTGCCGCCCAACCGGCAGCAAGGTACCCATAGCAGCGCGACGAAACGAACCGCAACTCGAAACCCCCGTTTTGCAACCGCATCGCAGCACCCTGCGACACTGCCGAATCTTTCCCGGTAGTATCAGCAGAGGCAAGTACCTATTTCCGGTACGGCAATCAACTGCTCGCGATGCGCGTCATGTTGAATAGCAAACCAGGTAGGAAACTTCTCGTCCCGTCGGCACGACCACCTCAGCAATCGGCCGCCGAAAGCCTTGCCCGGAGGGCCTGGACCAGCACGCCGGCGTCCGGATCGGTGTAGTCGGGCCCGGGGACCGTGGTGTCGAGCATGGCCAGCAGGTGCACCTCATCGCCCCGGTCACGCGGCAGTCGGGCGATGGCGTGGGCCACCGCACCGCCGGACGACCAGCCCAGCAGCTGATACGGCCCGTGCGGCTGCACCGCGCGGATCTGCCGGAGGTAGTCGGCAGCCATGTCGTCGATCGACGCGGCGAATCTCCTCGGGCTGCGCAGGCACTTATCTCCCCTGGAGACTCCGCTGTGTCGACTTGCCGCGCAAGGCTCGAGACGGCACCGGACGAAACGGGACAGCGAATCCCGCAGGACGGGCCTGTGCCGGCGGATAGCCTCGAACCTCCAGGCAGGAGGCTTATCCGATGACAGGTATGTTGAGCCAGGCTGTGATCCCCGGGCTGGCGTTGGTGCTCTTCGTCTGCTGCGGCACGGAGTTGATCCTGCGGCGCTTCTTCAAGCGCAGCATCCTCTTCCGGCGCGGCACCTCACGGCGCCCTCTTACCGGTTCCGCGTTCGACGAGTTCAACCTGATCTTCAACGGCAACAAGCTGGTCGAGATCAAGCAGCAGCAGCGGCAGGAACTTCAGCGTGACGAGGTGGGCGACGGCGCCCCGCCGCGGACGCGCATCGACCTGACCAACGGCACCGCGCACGTCGTCCTGCCCAGCGAGAACGCGACCCCCGGTCCCCGTCCGGCCGCCGACCGCCCGTCGGCCGCCGAGAAAGATCCCTCCCGGTGACGTCGTCACAGACCCCGTCTTTCCTCTTGGACCTGGCTCTGATCCTGCTGGGCCCAACCCTGCTCGGCGCGCGGTTCGCGGGCCCCGGGATCAAGCCCCTTTGTGGTCGAGGAACAGCGGGACGCGGTACTTGATGTCCTTGCGCCCCATCTCGCCGCTTCTTCTTCGAATGCGTGCGACCGGTGACCGGAATATGGCGTATATCTCAGATGTGCTATGTGTGGCAATATGTCATGTGTGGCGTTTGGCGCTGAAGACAGGCGAGAGGAGAGCATCATGATCGCCAAGCTGCTCGGCAAGCTGTCCTTCACCCGCCACTACGGTGCGTACGGGATCCACGAATGGGATGCGTACGCCGGCGACGACTAGGACTTACCGCAGTGCCGGCGGGCGCCCCTGGGCGCCCGCCAGTTCCCAGCCACGCTGCCGACGACATCGGCCTGGACCGGTACGAGAGCCAGGGACGATCTCATGGGCCGAAGGAATGAGCCGCCGAGGTTGCCCGGAGGCAGCTTTGCGGCCTGGAGCCGCGACCGGCTGGCAGTGGCGCGCCGTGGCGCTGAAGAGTGTGGGGACGTCTGGCAGCTGGAGCCGGGTGTCTACGTAGCCGCTGCGGCCGGGCCGTGTGAAGCAGTCCTGCGCCGTGCACAGGACTTCCCCAAGGCACCCTCGCCTCTCTTCCCGCCGTTGAAGCGGTCGAGCGGAGCACCGACACCCGAGGAACGTGCGCGCGCTCACGCCGCCCGCATGCGCGGACTGCGTGCGCAGGCGGTTGCGGCCCGGATCGGTGACATTGCGCCCCAGACCGCTCGATTTGCCGACCAGTGGCCCACGGGCCAGGACGTCGAGATTCTGCCACCGGTCCGGCACGCCCTGGCAGAGATCGGCGTGAGCTACCTCTTCTCCGAAGACGCTCCCACCCTGCTGCCCTATGCCTTCCAGCTCTTCCTGGCGCGCGAGGTGCTCGTACGCCCCTCGCGTTGGGTATGGCCGCGCTGGATCCCCACACCGGCACGGCGGTTCCGCACACGGCAGCAAGTCGCCTTCACCGACGCTTTGCGGCCCATCGTCCGCCGGCGTCGTTCATCGGGCCGGCTCGGTGACGACATGCTGGGACAGATGCTCCGGCCCTCCCCCCACTACGGCCTACTACCGGAAGAAGCCATCCTCGACACTCTTCCCGGAATCACCGTCGCCACCTTCGAGACCCCTTCCCGGGCAGCCGGATGGATCCTGCTCCACCTGGCCCGGCACCCCCAGGCAGCGAGCCGCGTCGCGGCCGAAGCCGCCTCGCTGCCCGCGGACCCGCCCGCGACGACCAGCACCCACCTCGGCAGCCTGCGATACACCCAGGCCCTGGTGAGTGAGGTGCTTCGGCTGTACCCCCCGAGCTGGCTGCTGACCCGGCGCGCCCCGCGACAGACTCAGCTCGCCGACTACACCATCGACGCCGGGTCCACCGTTCTCGTCTGCCCTTACACCGCCCACCGCGACGCACGGGAATTCCCCGAGCCGGACCAGTTCCGGCCCGAGCGCTGGCTCGATGATTCGGGTTCGTCGGCGAAACCCGGGGTCTTCCTCTCTTTCGGTACCGGGCCACATGGCTGCGAGGGAGCCGCTCTGGCCATGGCGATGCTGACGCTCCTGACTGCGCAGACCGCTCGCCGTTACCACTTGAGCGAACCGCCCGGACCGGAACCCAGCTACCAGGTCACCACCCTCGAAGGTCTCGCACCTGTGGGCTTGCGTCTGCGCGCCACCTTGCGCGGCTGAGGGCAGTCCTGCAGTCCTGCTCTCGGTGACGGGCCGCCTCCACCAGCGAACGGCGAACGTCGATCAAGTTCGAGTGCCGTTCCGCACAGGCCTGGATGACCAGCTCATGGTTCGCTCATGATGTGTCGCTGGTCGAGCTCGTTGGCGAGCATGCCCATCATGACGAGGTCGTGGTGCCGGCCGGCGAAGAAGACGTGTTCCCGCAAGCGTCCCTCCTCGGTGAAGCCGAGCCGACGAAAAAGTGCCAGCGATGCCTCGTTGTGGGCGAAGATCGCCGCCAGGCATTTGTGATAGCGCCGCTCGGCGAACATGAAGCGCAGCAGCAGCACTACGGCTTCGGTCGCGTAGCCCCTACGCCGGTGGTCGGCGCCGATCGTGACATGACACTCGAACCAGCCTGAACGAGGGCCGGTGCGATGTGAGCCGACTGTGCCGACCAGCTCGCCCGTGGCGGTCGCTTCGACTGCCAACCGGAAGCGGTCGTCATCGCACTTGGCAACGGCTTGCTCCCTCGCCCAGGCACGGTAGCTCTCGGCGGACCGCGGCAGATCCAGCCGGCTCCCTCGCCGCCCGTCATCGTCGGCGAAGCGCATGAACGCTGTCCAGTCGTCGGGCTCGACAGCGCGTAGGCGTACCCGATTACCAGTCCAGGACGATGCCATGCCCTATTTGATCACGCTGCTGTGCGCGCGAGGCTGAAAGGCACACCGAACCGCGGTGGGCGGCAGTCAGCGAGACATGACGGGCCGGGTCTCCGGACTGCGGCAGTCTAATCGATCACGCATGACTCGCCGGTATCGGTGCCGCTGTTACGCTGATTCTCAGGCGGTATTCCGGCGCACCGTGCCACACGGTTTCGGTCGAAAAGGCAATCCAAAAGACCACCGCTTATGTAACCCAAAATGCAGCCGCAACCACGGATACGACTTCGCAGGGGTGGGTAGCGAGCGGCCAGATCCTCTCTCGTCGCCACCTCCCTGTGGAGGCCCGGGGAGGCGTTCCGGGTGCACGGTGAGGAAGCGCTCATGTACGACCCGAACCCCGACGACGCCCGGCGCGACCAGGTGCTGTGCGCCGCGGCGGCCTGCCCGGTCCAGGCGAACCTGGTCGACCAGACGGAGACGCGGCACGCACCGGCGGAGGCGGCGCCGTCATGACCGGTGCCGACAACCTGCGTGCGTTCAAGCGCGATGGCCGCATCGTGGTCGTCGGGGCTTCGCTGGCGGGGCTGCGGGCCGCGGAGGCTCTGCGAGACGAGGGTTTCACCGGATCGTTGACCATGATCGGTGACGAGGCGGACGAGCCGTACGACCGGCCTCCCCTGTCCAAGCAAGTACTGACCGGGTGGGTGCCGGCCGGGAGCACCACTTTGCCCCGCCGTCGTGGCATCGATGCGGAGTGGCTGCTGGGCGTGCCCGCCAGCGGGCTGGACCTCGCCACGCACCACGTGCGTCTCGCCGACGGACGCGAGGTTCCCTTCGACCGGGTGCTGATCTCCACCGGGGTACGGGCCCGGCCGTGGTTCGTCGCGTCCGAGGCGGCTCTGGACGGAGTGTTCGTCGTGCGTACGCGTGAGCATGCCGAGGGCCTGCAGCGGGCCCTCGCCGCCGGGCCCTCCCGTGTGCTGGTCATCGGTGCGGGCTTCACCGGCTCCGAGGTCGCCTCCGTCTGCCGCGAGCGGGACATCCCGGTGACCGTCGCCGAACTCGGGCCGGCCCCGCTGGTCGGGGCGCTCGGCGCCATGATCGGCGAGGTCGCGGCCGCCATGCAGCGCGCTCATGGTGTCGACCTGCGGTGCGGTGCCAAGGTCGTCCGGCTGGAGGGCGATGCGCAGGGGCGGTTTCGCCGTGCTCACTTCGACGACGGCAGTACGGTCGACGCCGAAGTGGCGGTGGTGGCACTCGGGAGCATCCGCAACACCGAGTGGCTGCGGGAGTCGGGACTGGCGGCGGGCGTGTGGGGAATCACCTGTGACACGGGCTGCCGCGCCCTCGACATCAATGGCCGCGTCACCGACGACGTCTTCGCCGCGGGAGACGTGGCACGTTGCCCGCACCCCCTCTACGAATCCCGGCTCATCGCACAGGAGCACTGGGCCAACGCCGTGGAGCAGGCAGAGATCGCGGCACACAACATGGTCAGCGCCCAGGCGGACCGCCGGCCCCACCTGTCCATCCCGCTGTTCTGGTCGATCCAGTTCGGCGTCAACATCAAGTCCGTCGGCGTGCCGACCTTCGCCGACGAGGTGGCCGTCACCCAGGGATCGCTGGACGACCACCGTTTCGTCACCGCATATGGCTATCGGGGCCGCGTCACGGCTGCCGTGAGCTTCAACAACGGCAAGTGGCTGGACCACTACCGACGGTTGATCGAGACGGCCGCACCTTTCCCGCCTCCGTGCCCCACGCCGGACCAGCCGGCCGACATGAAACCGGTGCCCGTCGACCTCCCCGGCCCCGCCCTGCTCGCGCAGGGCGCCACAGTGGTCGTCACAGGCCATGACCCGGGGGAGCGCCGCGTCACGGCCGTGCACCAGCATCCGCAGGAGGAAGGCCAGACGACCACGACAGGGACGCCCGGCCTGCTGCGACGGATCTACGACTACTCGGCCCGGGCCGACCCCTACCCGCTGTATGCCGAGCTGCGCAGGACGCCGGTGGCTCGGCAGGAGGACGGCAGCTACGTCATCAGCACCTATCGCGAGATCACGGACATACTGCATGACCCGCATCTCAGTTCCGACGTGCGCAATCTGTCGCGTCCGATGCCCTCGGCCGAGGGACCCACGTCGTCGTTCATCCACATGGACTCGCCCGAGCACGATCGCCTGCGGCGTATGGCGATGCGTCACTTCGGCCCCCCGCACACCCCCGGACTGGTGACCGGACTCGAAGGCTTCCTGACCGCCACCGTCGGCAGCCTGATCGACGATGTGGCGGGCAAGGAGCAGATCGACGTCGTCGACGACTTCGCCTTCCCGTTCCCCGTCACCGTGACCTGTCACTTGCTCGGCGTGCCACGCGAGGACGAGCCGAGGTTCCACCTCTGGGTGAACGACATCATGAACTCGGTCGACTACAACCCCGAGACCGACCCGAAGGAGAAACTGGACAAGGGCATGCAGGCCCGCAAGGACTTGCGCCAGCGCCTCGGCGAGCTGGTGGAACAGCGCCACTGCCGGCCGCAAGACGACCTGCTGTCACGGCTGGCCAACGACGACGGGCCCGACGGCCGGATGGCCGACGCCGAAATCGTCGCCACCGCCAAACTGCTCCTCATCGCCGGCCATGAGACCGTCGTCAACCTCATCACCAACGGCATGCTGACGCTGCTGCGCCACCCGCAGGTGCTGCAGCGACTGCGCGACGAACCGGACGTCGTCGTGCCGCTGGTCGAGGAACTGCTGCGCTACGAGCCCCCCGTGCAGATCATTCCCTGGCGGGCGGCGTACAGCGACATCACCGTCGCCGACACCGTCATCCCCCAGGGCTCGCGGATCATGCTCATGCTGGCCTCAGGCAGCCGCGATCCACAGCGCTTCCACGATCCGGACCGCTTCGACCCGGACCGACGTGACAACCAGCACCTGGGGTTCGGCAGCGGCATCCACCTGTGCTTCGGCGGCCCGCTGGCCCGGCGGGAAACCCAGATCGCGCTGACCGAGCTGGTACGCCGCCTCGACCGACCCAGGCTGGTCGCCGACCCGCCGCCGTACCGGCCCAGCCCCGTTCTTCGGGGTCCCGCCCATCTGTACATCGAGCAGGGTGACGGGTGACGCGGCAGCCGAGGGCAGTTGCAAGGTCCCGCCGCGGACCGGCCCGGTCGGCTCCGCATCCGCCAGCAACCCACTACCGCTGTTCCTGGCGCCGCCGCGGACCCTCAGCGCGCCCGGGCGGTGGAGCACCTCGCGATCATGCGCGTCTTCGAGCGCTCTGGCCTCCGTCTGATCCTGCGGTAAGGCGTCCCGCGCTGCCCGGGTGCGGGTGGCTCCATGCCTGCGAGGTTACGCGGCGCATCCGGCCGCCGGTCACGTTCTGTGAGCAGGGTCTGGGGGAGGCACGTGGAGTCCGGCCGGGAGTACGGCGGTGGCAGGACGGAGTCCTACTCACCTGGTTGCCTACTGGTGACTTTACGAACCACCGAGCAGAGAGCCACGAGTTGAAGGTCTGCACGCCCTCGCAGTCCTGGCAGCGCTCGATCGTGTCTGCTTCGCGATGCGCGGAGCGAAAGGACGGCCTGGCCGCCGTAGGTTCGATCAGCGCAGAACGACGTCGAAGCCCAGGGTCGCGTTCGTTTCGCGTTGTGCCTGGTTTGATCACGTGATGTGGTGGGCGGTCAGTGGCCGGATGGTACCGCGGGAGTGTCTGCTCAGTCCGGTCGCTGCCGGCGCTCGTATGGGAACCATGGCCTCGGACAGGCTCGTCTCCTGGAACGGGTGAACGGGTGAGGTTCGCCGGGGGGGAATCATGCAGATCATCGAGGTGACCGGGTATGCCGTCCGATCTGCTGTGATCACGATGAGGCGGACAGAGACGCCACTTGAATTCGTGATCTTCCCTATGCTGCACGTCGCTTCGCCCACGTTCTACTCCCAGGTCCGCCTCAGGCTCAGGGAATGCGACCTCATCGTCATCGAGGGAATCCGGGGGAAGTCGGTCGCCGTGAGTGCCATCACGCTTGCGTACCGGTTCGCCCCACGTCGGCGGCGCAACGGGCTGCAGGAACAGCGCGATGATCTGTTGCTCCCCGACGACGTGCCGGTCGTCAACCCGGATGTGACCGCGGCGGAGGCGATCGAGGACCTGAAGACACTGCCGCGGTGGATGTACGTACTGCTCATGGTGGGGGCCCCGGTGATGGGCCTGGTGTTCGCGCTGCGCGGTCCGCGCGCCTTCCTGGATGAAGACCTGGTCGTCGAGGACCTGCCGTCAACGCTGCGAGCGGAGATGATGGCCGACGGTCCTGTTGAGCACGCGATGGCTGGTCGGCGCGAGCAGCGGTTGCTCGACGCGCTCGGCGAGATCCACACGGAGCGCGGCGCCGAGCCGATCCGGGTGGCCGTCGTCTACGGAGCCGGCCATGTCCCGGCGATCGTGTCGGGGTTGTGGGATCGCTACGGATACCGGCCACGTGAAGCGGAATGGCTTACCGTCCTTGTCCCGGCGTAGATCGCCGGGCGGACCCCCGGGCTCCGTAGCTTTCGCGATCACTCCGGAATGATCAGGTGAGTCCGGGGGCGGCTGGTGGGGGAGGGCCGTGGTGTTCGTCGAGATCGTCTTCGTGGGGCTGCCGATCGACCGTGATGAGGTCGAGGAGGCTTTGGAAGCGGCGTTCGAGCTCGACGACGAGGTCACCGGAGCGGGCAGTGGCATGGGGCGTTGCCATCTTGACCTTGAAATCGTGGAAGGCTCGGACACGGCTGCGGCCTTGGAGCGGCCGCGGGCGGTGCTGTCCGATCTGGGGGCCGCCGACTGTGCGACCTTGAACGTCAGCCCAGCCGTGCCCGCCTCCGAGGGCTACGACTCCGTGTCCAACTACTTCGACAGGGAACTGGCGTCGCTGGACCGGGAGCTCGCCAGCCTCGACCGGCAGATCGCCAGACTCAACGTCGGCCCTTGTAGACCGGCCCGACAAACCGCCCGTCGCTGTCGCGGATCCCCATCCGCACCCCAGTCCCAGCGCGCCCGCCGCCACGTGCCGAATACGAGCAGGGCGGGAGCCCGGGCCCGACCCTTCTCGTCACCCCTTGTCCCCCTGACCCGTATGATCCGGTCGTATTCGATCATTCTGTGGGGGGTTCCATGCGCAGAAGTGCGCTCGTCACGGCTGCCGTTGCGGCGGTCGTGTTCGGTGCCGCCGGTACGGCCTCGGCCGCGCCGGCCGGCACGGTCACCGGTGCGGCAGCCGCGGGGGGCAGCCACGCCGACTTCAACGGTGACGGCTATCCGGACCTGGCCATCGGCGCGCACACCGCGGCGGTGGGCGACGTCCAGCGCGCCGGGGTGGTAGCGGTGGCGTACGGGTCCGCGACGGGCCTGCGGTACGACACCGCCCAGATCGTCAGCCAGGCCACGCCGGGCGTGCCGGGCGACGCGGTCACCGACGGCAAGTGGCGCGAGGCCACCGCGGCCGGGGACCTGGACGGCGACGGCTTCGACGACCTGGTGATCCACTGGGCAGACAAGAACACCGTCCTGTGGGGCAGCAAGGAAGGCCTCACCGGCGCCGCGACCGTCCTCCCGGCGGGCAACCAGCCGCGTCTGCTCGGCGGCGGGATCGGCATCGGTGACGTCAACGGGGACGGCGTCGACGACTTCGTCAGCCGCGCCATCTACGGCAGCTACCAGGGCGGCGGCTCCTCGTACGGCGCCGCCGTGCTGCTCGGGCCGCTCGACCGGGCCACCGGCAAGGCGGCCGGCACCTGGTACCGCGCCAGCGACAGGCTGGACGACCTGGTCATCGGCACCGTCTTCGTGGGCGACCTCACCGGCGACGGCATCGCCGACGTGGTGACCAGCGGCTACAAGGTGCTCGGCAGCGGTGCGCCCGCCGGAACGGTGCTCAAGGGCTCGCCGACCGGGCTGGTGAAGGGCTCCACGTTCCCGGCGCCGTACGTCTACGACGGCGGTCACCACGCGTCGGCCTTCGCCGATCTGGACAAGGACGGTTACCAGGACCTGGTCACCGGGCACGCGGAGAGGAACCAGATCTTCGTGACCTACGGCGGCCCCAACGGTGTCAGCACCACTCGCACCTCGCGCTCGTACCAGCAGGGTTCCAGTGGTGTCCCCGGCATGAACGAGACGGGTGACAAGTTCGGCTCCTCGCTGGCCGTCGGCGACACCAACAAGGACGGCTACCCGGACATCGCGGTCGGCATCCCGTACGAGACGGGGCTGGACGACGTGAACACCAAGGAGTCGGGGGCCATCGACGTGCTGTGGGGCAGCCCGACCGGGGTGAGCACCGTGGGCGCCAAGGGCTTCACGCAGAACGCCAAGGGCATCCCGAGCACCTCGGAGGCCGGTGACCACTTCGGCTCGGCGCTCGCCCTGCTGGACAGCAACCGTGACGGCGCCACCGAGCTGTACGTCGGCGGTAACGGCGAGGACGGCTACAAGGGCCGCGTCTGGAACTTGGCCACCGACGCGAGTGGCGTCATCGGCACCGGCGCCACCAGCTTCTCCCTCGGCACCCTGGGTGGGCTGAGCGGGGGCGGCAACTTCGGGTACCGGATGGCGGGGTGACCCACCGGGCGTGGCCTGCGGGGAACTTCCGGCGGGCTACGCCTGCTTTTCCCTGGCGTTCACGTCCGGGAGGAACCGCATCCTGAGGTGGGCGGCGGCCCGTGCAACCCCGGCCCGCGGCGCCGGACGACGCCATCGTGGGGCTGCGCAAAGCCCAAGCGGAGCACCTGCCGCAGCTCACGCTCGCCGCGCTGGGCCGGGCTCGCGCCAACGACCCGGACTTCCCGGCCTCGGTGGACAAGCGCGGCGCCGAACTCCTCTACCGCGTCGGCGACCTCAAGCGCTAGGCACCCAACTGGTCCCGTGCCGCCGTCGGCATCACCGACCTGGATTGAATCGCCACCCTCCAGCCCGGCCTGGGGCACTTGGCCATACGAGGCCGACCCGAATTTCAGCTGCACGGAAGCCGGACGGATGCCTCGTGACGATCGATGACACCCACGGCACGGACACCAACTGCGCCCGCCGGCCGGAATCGACGCGTCACAGGCCGTCCCGCCCGGCGCCGGTGGGCGCCGCCCCGGAACGCATGCACCCCGACCCGCCGCCCCCCCGGCTGCACGCGGCACGTCGCCCGGGGCGTTCAGGACGCGCCCGTCGCATGCCGCCCCACCGTGCTCACTCGCGGGATGAGCCGGTGCGGCGCGCGGATCTCCATGCCGGGGACGGGGGTGGAGCTGCCGATGCGCTTGAGCAGTCGCTCCACCGCCGTCTCGGCGATCATCCGTTTGTCCGGCGAGATCGTCGTGACGGGCGGGTTGGAGTAGCGGGCGTCCTCGATGTCGTCGTAGCCGACGATCGCGACGTCCTCCGGGACGCGCAGGCCACGTGAGGCCAGTGTGTGCAGCGCGCCCAGGGCGACCAGGTCGCTGTAGCAGAAGACCGCGTCGGGCGGTTCCTCGAGGTCGAGCAGGTGGGCCATGGCGGTGGCGCCGTCGGAGCGGTTGAAGCGGGGGGTGGAGATGACGTACTCCTCGCGGACGGGCACGCCGGCCCGCTCATGGGCGAGCCGGTAGCCGCGGGTGCGCAGCTGTGCCGCCTCGCCGGTGCGGTACGGCTGGTCGCCGATCGCGGCGACGCGGCGCCGGCCGAGATCGAGCAGGTGCTCGGTGGCCTCACGGGAGGCCGTGACGTCGTCGATGCCGATGTGGTCGAAGCCGCCGTCGCTGACCCGCTCGCCGAGCACGACCAGCGGGAGCTTCGGGTCGCGCTCGGACAGTTCGGACTGGGCCATGCCCAGCGGGCTGAAGATGACGCCGTCGAAGAGCAGTTGCTGCGAGCCGCGGCTGAGGAACAGCTTCTCGTGTTCCGCGTCGCCGTCGGTCTGGTCGATCAGGACGTTGTACCCCTGCACCCGGGCCGCGCGGATGATGCCCTGCAGCAGTTCGGCGAAGTACGGCGTGTCCAGATACGGAACCACCACCGCAATCTGGCCCGACCGGCCCGAAGCGAGGTTGCGGGCCAGGACGTTCGGCTGGTAGCCGAGTTCGTCGACCGCCTTCTGTACCCGGGCACGCATGGCCTCGGAGACCGGGGCGTAGCCGTTGACCACGTTCGACACGGTGCGACTGGAGACTCCGGCCAGCGCCGCGACGTCGCGCAGTGTGACGCCCTTTGCCATAGGTCACCTTCATCCTGGATGGACCATTACTCGAAAGTTTCGCCCCAGCTCTTGCAGCGCGGCAATCCTTCGGTTAACACTTTTGCAGCGCTGCAGAGCCTAGCAGAGGCATCCTCGAAGGGATGATCGGGAACCGCCTCCTCTTCGCTCTGACGTGCAGGTCCGTGGCGTCGCCGCGGGCCGGATCCCCGGCAGCGATCCCGGGGACGACCGGTAGGAGCCGCAGTGACGCAGGTGACCGCTTCCGGGCAGGCAACCCCTGGCGCCCGGACAGCACACCCCACGTTATTCGCCGCGGCCTGACGACGCCCGCCCTCTCTTTTGTCCGACATCTCGAACGGCGTTCGAGATAGAAATCCACCTGCACTGTTACGGCACATACCGCCGTATACCGCTCTCCACCTCCCTCCGCCCTCCCCTTCCTGCCCCTCGGGCACCTCACCCAGGAGAATGCTCATGTCGTCCACCAGACTGCCCCGTTCCCTGCGCCGGACCGCCGTCGCGACGACCTCCGCCGCCCTCGCCGGTGTGCTCCTCGCGGCCTGCGGATCCGGTGGCGGCAGCGGCTCCGGCGCCTCGTCCAGCGGCCCGGTGCACATCAAGGTGTGGGCCTGGTACCCGGACTTCAAGCAGGTCGTGGCCCAGTTCAACAAGACGCACAAGGACGTCCAGGTCGACTGGGTGCAGGCCGGCGTCGGGCAGGACGAGTACACCAAGCTGAAGACGGCGCTCAAGGCGGGCCAAGGCGCCCCGGACGTCGTCATGCTCGAGTTCCAGGAGCTGCCGACCATCCAACTCACCAAGGGCCTGCTCGACATGGGCAAGTACGGCGCGAATGCGGACAAGGGCAAGTACGTCTCGTGGGCCTGGAACCAGGCCTCCGACGGCGACCACGTCTACGCCATCCCGGTCGACGGTGGGCCGATGGCGATGATGTACCGGGCCGACCTCTTCAAGAAGTACAACCTGAAGGTGCCGACCACCTGGGCGGAGTTCAAGGAGGAGGCGGTCAAGCTCCACAAGGCCGACCCGAGCGCGTACCTGACCGACTTCGGCAGCGATGAGACCGCCGCCGGCTGGCGCCAGGGCCTGATGTGGCAGGCCGGTTCCCGCCCCTACACCTACTCGGCCAGCAAGCTGCCGAACATCGGGGTCCACATGAACGACGCCGGGGCCAAGAAGGTGTACGACTACTGGGGCGACCTGGTGAAGAACAAGCTGGTCGACACCACCTCGTACGCCACCACGGACTTCTACAACGGCCTCAGCACCGGCAAGTACGCCACCTACATCGCGGCCGGCTGGGGTCCGGGCTACCTCTCCAGCGTCGCCAAGAAGACTGCCGGCAAGTGGCGGGTGGCCCCGCTGCCGCAGTGGACGGCCGGCGGCAACGACCAGGGCGACTGGGGCGGTTCGTCCTTCGCGGTGACCGCGCAGACCCAGCACCCCAAGGAGGCCACCGAGGTCGCCCGGGAGCTCTTCGGCACCTCCGAGGCCGCCTGGAAGATCGGCATCGACCAGGCCTACCTGTTCCCGCTGTCCAGCCCGATCCTCAACGGGGCCTACTTCAAGCAGAAGAAGTACGACTTCTTCGGCGGCCAGCAGATCAACTCGGTGTTCGTGCCCGCCGCGAACGCCATCGGGAGCTTCGACTGGAGCCCGTTCCAGGACTTCGCCTACAACACCGACACCAGTGAGGTGGGCAAGGCGCTCCAGGGCCAGACCGACTGGTCCGCGGTGAACGACAACGTCCAGAGCCAGGTGACCTCCTACGCGAGCAAGCAGGGATTCAAGGTGAGCAAGTAACCGGCTCGAGTCCTCAAGTCCGCACCGCCCCCGCCGACGCCCGCGCGTCACCCGGCCGCCGTCGGCGGGGCCCGTACCACGCGCAAGGAGATGTGATGAGCCTGCTCCGACAGCAGGGACCAGCACTCGCGCCATCAAGTCCCCTGCCCACCAAAGAACTTGATGGAAAGATCGTCGGCGGGAAGAGCGGCCGGCGTAGCTCGGGTCTGTCCGCACGCGCCCGCCACCGGGGCATGGGTTTCCTGCTGATCGCCCCGTTCACCCTGCTCTTCCTGGCCTTCCTGGTGGCGCCGCTGGCGTACGCCTTCTGGCTGAGCCTGAGGACCTCCACCCTGGTCGGCGGCGACCACTTCAGCTGGTTCGCCAACTACAAGCAGACCTTCACCGACCCGCATTTCCTGTCCGGTGTGCGCCGCGTGGTGGTCTTCGGTGTGGTCCAGATCCCGGTGATGCTCGGGCTGGCCCTGCTGGGCGCCCTCATCATCGACGAGGTCGCCAGCCGCCTCGCCAAGGTCTTCCGCATGACGCTGTTCATGCCGTACGCGGTGCCCGCGGTGATCGGCGCGCTGATGTGGGGCTTCCTGTACAGCCCGACCTTCGGCCCGGTGAACTCCCTGAGCAACGCCCTCGGCCTCGGCAAGGTCGACCTGCTGTCGCACGGTCTGATGCTGACCTCGCTCGGCAACATCGTGACCTGGCAGTGGACCGGCTACAACATGATCGTTCTGTACGCCGCGCTCCAGGGGCTGCCCCGCGAGGTGTACGAGGCGGCCAAGCTCGACGGCGCCGGGCAGATCCAGACGGCCCTGCGGATCAAGATCCCGATGATCTCCTCGGCCCTAGTGCTCACGCTCATGTTCACCATCATCGGCACCCTGCAGTTCTTCACCGAGCCCCGGGTCCTGGAACCGACCGCCTCCCAGGTGATCAGCCCGGACTACACGCCGAACCTGTACGCCTACAACCTGGCCTTCCAGTACTCGGAGTTCAACTACTCCGGCGCCATCTCCTTCTCGCTCGGAGCGGTGGTCTTCATCGGCTCCTACCTCTTCCTGTTCGCCACGCGCAAAAGGAGCGGACTGAAGTGACGACCGCCGCAGCCCCCGTTCCCGCCGTCGCCGTCCCGGCGCCCCGCCGTACGTCCGCCGTCCGAGGGCGCGTCACCGTCAACGCGGTGATGGTGGCGATGATCCTGTACTTCCTGCTGCCGTTCTGGTGGCTGGTCGTCGCGGCCAGCAAGAACAACGACGCGCTGTTCTCCACCGCCGCGCTGTGGTTCCACTCGCCGGGCTCGTTCTTCGACAACGTCCAGCAGTTGTTCACGTACAACGACGGCGAGTACCTGCGCTGGATGGGCAACACCGCGATCTACGCGGGCGTCAGCGGTGTCGGTGCCACCGCCGTGGCGACCCTCGCCGGCTACGCCTTCGCGAAGTACCGCTTTCCCGGGCGCAACCTGCTCTTCTCCAGCCTCCTCGGCGCCATCATGGTGCCCGCGACCGCGCTGGCCATCCCCACCTACCTGCTGCTGAGCAAGGTGGCGCTGACCAACACCATGTGGGCGGTCATCCTGCCCCAGCTGCTCAACCCGTTCGGCGTCTACCTGGTGCGGGTCTACGTGCAGGAGTCCCTGCCGGACGAGTTGCTGGAGGCGGCCCGCATGGACGGGGCCGGTGAGCTGCGCCTGCTGTGGTCGGTGGCACTGCCGACCCTGAAGCCCGCGCTCGTCACCGTGCTGCTGTTCTCCATGGTCGGCACCTGGAACAACTTCTTCCTGCCGCTGGTGATGCTCAACAACGACAAGCTGTTCCCGCTCACCGTCGGCCTGCAGTCCTGGTACCAGGGAGCGCTGATCCAGTCCGGCGCCAACGCACTGTTCACCCTCGTCATCGCGGGTTCCCTCGTCGCGATCCTCCCGCTGATCGTGGCCTTCCTCCTCCTGCAGCGGTACTGGCGCGGCGGTCTGACCGTCGGAAGCCTCAAGTAGCCCACCCTCCGCCCCACCGTTCTCGCGCACCTCCCGGAGCGACCTTCATGCTGCACGCCTCCCTGACCGTCGACCCCGCCTTCCGTGTCGCCGACGTGAGCCCCCGTACCTTCGGCTCGTTCGTCGAGCACATGGGCCGCTGCGTCTACACCGGTATCTACGAACCCGGCCACCCGCTCGCCGACGAGGACGGCCTGCGCCGTGACGTCCTGGACCTGGTGCGCGAGCTGGGCGTGACCACCGTGCGCTATCCCGGCGGCAACTTCGTCTCCGGCTTCCGCTGGGAGGACAGCGTCGGCCCGGCCGGCGACCGCCCCACCCGTCTCGACCTGGCCTGGCACAGCACCGAGACCAACGCGTTCGGTCTGCACGAGTTCGCCACTTGGGCCCGCAAGGCCGGCGTCGAGCCCATGATGGCGCTCAACCTCGGCACCCGTGGCGTCCAGGAGGCCCTCGACCTGCTGGAGTACTGCAACCACCCCGGCGGCACCGCCTGGTCCGACCAGCGGATCAAGAACGGCGCCCGGCATCCCTTCGGCATCCGCATGTGGTGTCTCGGCAACGAGATGGACGGGCCCTGGCAGACGGGCCACAAGACCGCCGCCGAGTACGGCCGCCTGGCCGCCGAGACCGCCCGCGCCATGCGCATGATCGACCCGAACCTCGAACTGGTCGCGTGCGGCAGCTCCAGCTCCTCGATGCCGACGTTCGGCGCCTGGGAGGCGACCGTGCTGGAGGAGGCGTACGACCAGGTCGACTACATCTCCTGCCACGCCTACTACGAGGAACTCGACGGCGACCTCGGCAGCTTCCTGGCCTCCCCGGTCGACATGGACGGCTTCATCGAGTCGGTGGTCGCCACCGCCGACCACATCCGGGCCAAGCAGCGCCGCAAGAAGCGGATCAACCTCTCCTTCGACGAGTGGAACGTCTGGTACAACTCCCGTTTCGAGGCTCAGGGCAAGCCCGCCGAATGGGCCGTCGCCCCGCGCGTGATCGAGGACGAGTACAACGTCGCCGACGCCGTCGTGGTCGGCGGGCTGCTGATCAGCCTGCTGCGCAACAGCGACCGCGTCACCGCCGCCTGCCTCGCCCAGTTGGTCAACGTCATCGCCCCCATCCGCAGCGAGGCGGGCGGCCCGAGCTGGCGGCAGACCACCTTCCACCCCTTCGCCCAGGCGGCCCGGCACGCCCGCGGCACCGTCCTGCGGGTGGAGCCGGTCGCGCCCGTGTACGAGACGAAGCGCTTCGGCGAGGTTCCCGTCGTCGACGCCGTGGCCACCCACATCGCCGGCGCCGACGGCGCCGACGGCGCCGACGAGCTCACCGTCTTCGCCGTCAACCGGCACCAGAGCGAGAACGTGGAACTCGCCCTCGACCTGCGGGCGTTCCCGGGCTACACGCCGGTGGAGCACTCGGTGCTCAGCGACCCCGACATCCGCGCCACCAACACCCAGGACGACCCGGACCGGGTCCGGCCGTACACCGCCGGCACCGGTGCCGTCACCGACGGCCGGCTCACCGCGACCCTGCCGCCCGTCTCCTGGAACGTCGTCCGGCTGCGCCGCGCCGGCTGAGCCACCCCCTTTGCCCCCGCCGCCTCCGGTCTCCCTTCTCCTCCCCCGGGAGCGGCGGGCCCGCACCACCCCTTTCCCCGGACACTCCTTGGGAGCCGCCCATGTCCACCACCCGGGAAGGCGCCGGACACCGCGCCCTGCCCAGAACCCAGGCGATCACCCTGCTGCTGGCCCTGCTCGCAGCCGCCGTCGCCCTCGTCCTGCCCGCCGCCGGCCCGGCGCACGCCATCTCGCGCGCCTCGCAGACGATGTACACCCCGCCGTCGAACGCCCCGTCCCCCGGCTCGCTCTACCCGCGCGCCCTGCGCCTGCAGTACAGCGGATCGTCCAACGGCACCCTGCTCGCCACGTTCGAGCAGTACAGCTCGGGCACCCCGGTCTTCCCGATCTACCGCAGCACCGACAACGGCAACAGCTGGACGCAGATCTCCAGCATCACCGACACGCACAACGGCTTCGGTATGCGCTACCAGCCGTTCCTGTACGAACTGCCCACGGCCGTCGGCAACTTCCCCGCAGGCACGATCCTCGCGGCCGGCAACTCCATCCCGAGCGACCTGTCCTCAACGGAGCTGGACCTGTACGCCAGCACCGACCACGGCGCCAGCTGGTCCTACGTCAGCACCATCGCCACCGGCGGCAAGGCCGACCCCACCAACGGCCAGACGCCCGTGTGGGAGCCGTTCCTGATGGTCTCCGGCTCCAAGCTGATCGTGTACTACTCCGACCAGCGTGACCCCGACAACGGCCAGAAGATCGTGCACCAGGTCAGCACGGACGGCCTCACCTGGGGCTCCGTGGTGAACGACGTCGCCACATCGACCTACAGCGACCGCCCGGGCATGCCGACGGTCGCGAAGCTGCCCAACGGCAACTACGTGATGACGTACGAGTTCTGGGGTGCTCCCGAGGGCGGCTTCGCCGTCTACTACAAGATCTCCTCCGACCCGGAGGCCTTCGGCTCCGCGACCGGGACCGCGCTGAAGACGACCGACGGCTACGTGCCCACCAGCTCGCCGTACATCACCTGGCTGCCGACCGGCGGCGCCAACGGCACCCTGGTGGTCAGCGCCAACAGCAGTGACGACCTGTTCCTGAACACGCAGAACGGCGCGGCGAACCAGTGGACGCGCATCGCCTCCACCGTCCCCGGCGGCTACAGCCGGGGCCTGCTCCCGCTCGCCGACGGCCACAGCCTGATGGTCTTCAGCGGCGGCCACCTGACCAGCACCGGCCTGAACCCCGTCACCTACGGCACGATCGACCTGGGCGGCGGCATCTCCGACGGTGCCACCTACACCCTGTCCAACGCCAACAGCCATCTGCTGCTGACCATCGCCGGCGGCTCCACCACCAACGGCACCTACGCCACCCAGCAGAACGCCGACAACGCCACCGACCAGCAGTGGAAGTTCGTCCAGCAGATGTCCGGCTACTTCAAGATCTTCAACGTGGCCAGCGGCAAGGTGCTGGGCGTGCAGAACCAGTCCACCGCCAACGGCGCCAAGGTCCTGCAGTGGGACGACAACGGCACCCTCGACCACGAGTGGGCCCTCGCCCCGAACCCGGCCGGCGGCTTCACCGCCACCAACCGGATCAGCGGCAAATACCTGGAGATACCCAGTGCCTCCACCACCGTCGGCACCGCGGCCGGGCAGTGGTCCGACACCGGCTGCGCCTGCCAGCGCTGGAATCTCACCCAGACCGCCCTCCCCAGCCTGTCTCCAGGCCAGTACCGCCTGATCAACAAGAACAGCGGCAAGTTCCTGGAGATCCCCGGCGCCTCCACCACGGTGGGCAAGCAGGCAGGCCAGTGGGTCAACACCGCCAACAACTGCCAGCTGTGGACGTTCCAGTCGGCCGGCGGCGGGGCGTGGACCGTGAAGAACGTCAACAGCGGTCTGTTCCTCGACAACAACGGTTCGACCTCGTCGGGGGCGGCCGTCGTCCAGAACTCGTCCTCCGGCGCGACCTCCCAGAAGTGGACGCTGACGGACGCCGGCAACGGCTACTTCAAGCTCGTCAACTCCGGCAGCGGCCTGGTGGCGGACGTCGCCTCGGCCTCCACCGCCAACGGCGCGCTGATCGTCCAGTCGGCGGACACCGGCGCCGCCGACGAACTCTGGCAGATCGCCCGGGTCAACTGACCCACCCGGGGGTCCGGTCCCGGCCGGACCCCCGGCCTACTGTCCAGCATCCCGAACGATGACTGTCATACCGAACAAGAAAGGCGGGGTCGCCGTGTCTGAAGAGCCCTGTGCCGTAGGTGTCGACTTCGGAACCCTGTCCGGCCGCGCGGTCGTCGTCCGCGTCCGCGACGGCGCCGAGCTCGCATCGGCCGAGCACGTCTACGCCCACGCCGTCCTCGACCGGCAGCTGCCCGACGGCACCCCGCTGCCGCCCGACTGGGCCCTTCAGGTGCCCTCGGACTACCTCGACGTCCTGCGCACCGCCGTACCCGAGGCTCTCGCCCACGCCGGAGTGGCGCCCGAGCAGGTCATCGGCATCGGCACCGACTTCACCGCCTGCACCGTCCTGCCGGTGCTCGCCGACGGCACCCCGCTGTGCGAGCTGCCCGAGTACACTGCCCGCCCGCACGCCTACGTCAAACTCTGGCGCCACCACGCCGCCCAGGGCCAGGCCGAACGGATCAACGCGCTGGCCGCCGAGCTGGGGGAGCCCTGGCTGGAGCGGTACGGCGGGAAGATCTCCTCGGAGTGGGAGTTCGCCAAGGCGCTCCAGGTCCTGGAGGAGGACCCCGAGATCTATCACCGCACCGAGCGGTGGCTGGAGGCGGCCGACTGGATCGTCTGGCGGCTGTGCGGGACATACGTGCGCAACGCCTGCACCGCGGGTTACAAGGGCCAGTACCAGGACGGCGCCTATCCCTCGCCCGACCACCTCGCCGCTCTGCACCCGGACTTCGCCGGCTTCGTCACCGACAAGCTGGACCAGCCCATCGGGCAACTCGGCGACGCGGCAGGGCGGTTGACCGCCGAGGCTGCCGCCTGGACCGGTCTGCCGGAGGGCATCGCGGTCTGCGTCGGCAATGTCGACGCCCATGTGACCGCGCCGGCGGCAGCGGCCGTCGAACCTGGCCAGATGGTCGCGATCATGGGCACCTCCACCTGCCATGTGATGAGCTCCGACCAGCAGGCGACCGTGCCGGGGATGTGCGGAGTCGTCGACGGCGGCATCCTGCCGGGCCTGTGGGGTTACGAGGCCGGGCAGAGCGGCGTCGGCGACATCTTCGCCTGGTGGGTACGCACCGGCTTCCCCGCCGCGTACGCCGAGCGGGCCGCGGCCGCGGGGCAGACCCCGCACGAGTACCTGACCGCCCTCGCCGCCCCGCAGCAGGTCGGCGAGCACGGACTGCTGGCCCTGGACTGGCACAGCGGCAACCGCTCGGTGCTGGTCGACCACGACCTCAGCGGCCTGATCGTCGGCCAGACGCTGGCCACCCGCCCGGAGGACGTCTACCGCGCCCTGCTGGAGGCCACCGCCTTCGGCACCCGCACCATCGTCGACGCCTTCGAGGCCGCCGCCGTTCCGGTGAAGGAACTGATCATCGCGGGCGGCCTGACGAAGAACGCCCTGCTCATGCAGATCTACGCCGACGTCACCCGCCGCCCGCTCAGCATCATCGGCTCCGCGCAGGGCCCGGCGCTGGGCGCGGCGATGCACGCCGCCGTCGCCGCCGGGGCGTACCCCGACATCCGCGCCGCCGCCCAGGCGATGGGCAAGGTCGAGCGCGGGGTCTACCTGCCGGACCCCGACCGCGCCGCAGCCTACGAGCGCCTGTACGCGGAGTACCGGGTGCTGCACGACTACTTCGGCCGCGGTGCCAACGACGTCATGCACCGTCTGCGCCGCCTGCGCACAGAGACCTCCGTCTGAACCACCCCCTGTGAAAGGAACAGCCATGACGACATCCGAGAGCCCTTTCGAGGGCCAGGAAATCTGGTTTCTCACGGGCAGCCAGAGCCTGTACGGCGACGACACCCTGCGCCAGGTCGCCGAGCAGTCCCAGAAGATCGCCGAACTGCTCGACGGCGCGCCCGAGATCCCGCTGCGGATCGTGTGGAAGCCGGTCCTCACCGACGCCGAGTCGATCCGGCGGATGTGCCTGGAGGCCACTGCCTCCGACCGGTGCGTCGGAGTGATCGTGTGGATGCACACCTTCTCCCCGGCGAAGATGTGGATCGCCGGACTCAGCGCGCTCGACCGCCCGGTGCTGCACCTGCACACGCAGTACAACCTGTCGCTGCCCTGGTCGAGAATCGACATGGACTTCATGAACCTCAACCAGGCCGCCCACGGCGACCGCGAGTTCGGACACATCGAGGCCCGCCTCGGGGTCAACCGGAAGATCGTCGCCGGGCACGCCACCGACCCCAGGGTGGTCGGCCGCATCGCGGCCTGGACACGGGCCGCCGCCGGCCGGCACGCCGCACGCACCCTGCGCCTGGCCCGCTTCGGCGACAACATGCGCGAGGTCGCGGTGACCGAGGGCGACAAGGTCGAGGCACAGCTGCGGTTCGGCTTCTCCGTGAACACCTACGGCGTCAACGACCTCGTCGCCGTCGTCGACGCCGTCGAGGACAAGGCCGCGGCCGAACTCGCCGCCGAGTACGCCGAGTCGTACGACGTCGTCCCTGCCCTGCGCCCGGACGGCATCCACCACGACGCGCTGCTGTACGCGGCCCGCCAGGAACTGGGCCTGCGCCGCTTCCTCACCGAGGGCGGCTTCACCGCCTTCACCACCAACTTCGAGGACCTTGGTGGTCTGCGCCAGCTTCCCGGCCTCGCCGTCCAGCGCCTCATGGCCGACGGGTACGGCTTCGGTGGCGAGGGCGACTGGAAGACCTCGGCGCTGCTGCGCACGATGAAGGTCATGGGCGCCGGACTGCCCGGCGGCACCACCTTCATGGAGGACTACACCTACCACCTCGGCCCCGGCACCCCGCGCATCCTCGGCGCTCACATGCTGGAAGTCTGCCCCTCGGTAGCCGCCGGCCGCCCCAGCTGCCAGATCCACCCCCTGTCCATCGGCGGCCGCGAGGATCCCGTCCGCCTCGTCTTCGACGCCGCTCCCGGCCCCGCCCTCGTCGTCGGCCTGTGCGACCTGGGCGACCGCTTCCGGCTGACCGCGAACGCCGTCGACGTGGTGGCCCCCAGCCAGCCCCTGCCCCAGCTGCCGGTGGCCAGGGCCGTGTGGCAGCCGCGCCCCTCGCTGGCCGAGTCGGCCGAGAGCTGGCTGCTCGCCGGCGCCCCGCACCACACCGTGCTCAGCGCGGCCGTGGACCCGGAGACACTCGGCGACTTCGCCGCCATGACCGGCATCGAACTGCTCACGATCGACGAGCACACCACCTCCGGGCAGCTGGCCAAGGAGATCCGCTGGAACGCCGCCTACCACCGCCTCGCCCAGGCGCTGTGAGAAGGAGACGACGATGACCACAGCCATCCGGGAGGGCCTGCGCCGCGAGGTCCTGGAAGCGAACCTGGCCATCCCTCAGGTCGGTCTGGCGACCCTGACCTGGGGCAACGTCAGCGGGGTCGACCGTGAGGCGGGGGTGTTCGTCATCAAGCCATCGGGGGTCACCTACGAGTCCCTGACGATCGACGACCTGGTGACGGTCCGGCTGGCCGACGGCGCCGTGGTGGCGGGAAACCTGCGCCCCTCCACCGACACCGAGACCCATCGCTGCCTCTACCTCGCCTTCCCCTCCATCGGCGGCGTGACCCACACCCACTCCACCCACGCCGTCGCCTTCGCCCAGGCCCGCCGCGACATCCCCGTCCTCGGCACCACCCACGCCGACACCTTCAACGGCCCGGTGCCCGTCACCCGCGACCTCACCGAGGAGGAGTGCGCGAAGGACTACGAGTACAACACCGGCCAGGTCATCGTGGACCTCCTCGGCGCCGACGACCGGCGGGCCGTCGAGGTCCCCGCCGCCCTCGTCGCCGGCCACGGCCCCTTCACCTGGGGCGCCGGCGCCCGCAAGTCCCTGGAACACGCGATCATCTGCGAGGCCGTCGCCGACATCGCCCTGCACACCATGTCCCTCTCCCCGTCGGCTCCACCGCCCCGCCACCTGCTGGAACGCCACTACACCCGCAAGCACGGCCGCGACGCCTACTACGGCAACCCGGAGCCGGTGAGACCGTGACGCCGCCCGCGTTCGATTGCGAGGAGTGCCACGAACCCTGGTCGGGCTCGTGGCAAGGTGCCGTTCTTGCCGCCCAGGGGCATCTGCTGGATGCCGGCGTCGTGCGCACACGACGACCTTTGAGCCCATGACAAGAAAGGCTGCAGCCCATGCACAGAAGTCGCGTTTACGCCGTTGTCATCGACACGCCCGAAGCTGAGGCTGCCCAGGCAGCCGGCTTCTGGTCAGCGGCTCTCGGTGTTGACGCTCAACCGTTTCCGCCAGCACCGCAATTCACCACCCTCCATCAGGCTCTGCCAGGACTGATCACCGCCGTTCAAGCGGTCAACGACGCACCTCGTATCCATCTGGACATCGAGACCGATGACACCGAGGCGGAAATCACGCGCCTGATCGCTTTGGGCGCGGAGCACATTTCACAGTGGCAGGAGTGCCACGTGCTACGAGTGCCTGGAGGGCACCTGGTGTGCGTACTCCCCGTGGAGAGCGCTCCCGAGATCTTCAACGCGCAGGCCACCGCCTGGCGTTGACGACCCAGCGATCGGTCGGTGACCATGCTTACGCCGCACACGCCCTGCCATGCGGGATCTGCTGTACCTGTCCGAGTCGAAGATGGGGGTCTTGGTACCTCAGCTTCCCGGGCGCGTCCGTGACCGTGCTGCCTCTTCCCGCCGTCGGCGCGCAGGGCCCCGCTCACCGGTGGGCGAGAAGAACACGGAGCTGTCCATTCCACGGCACGCGGCGTCGGCCTGCCACTTCCATGCCTCCGAAAGTGGCTTGGTCCAGCGCACCGTTCAACCCTAAGCGAACGTGCGGCGCGCCCAGTCCGCGAATCCGGTCCATGGAATTTCCGGGTGAGCACCGTGCAGTGCGGGAATGTCCACGCGATAGCCGGGTCCATTCAGGAACGTCCACATCGCATGCATGTCCGGATTGCTGATCTCGGTCAGCGGTACGTACTCGTGACGGACCTCCCGTCCCAGCACCGCGCCGAGCGTGGCCGCCATCTGGGCGGGAGTGGGCGCGTCGCCGGCCAGCTCGATACGCTGCCCGACATAGGGGGCGGGGTTGAGCAGGACTTCCGCCGCGAAGGCACCGAGGTCGGGGCGGGCCAGTTGCTGCAACGGCCGGTCGGGTGGGAGCGGCAGATCGAGAACGCCGTTGCGGATGCGTTCCGTACCGCCCAGGGCGTTGTCGAAGAAATACGTCGGTCCGAGGATGGTGTAGGGCACGTCCCCGGAGACCAGCTCGGCTTCGATCCGGGCCTTGCTGTCGAAATGGGGTACGCCGCTTTTTTGGTCGGCGCCGGCTACCGAGCTGAACACGAGATGGGGCACGCCCGTTTCCCGGGCGGCAGCCAGAATTGCCCGCCCCTGAGCCACTTCCGCCTCCACACCGGCCTCGAAGGGAGTGGTCAACGCGAAGACGCCCGCCACCCCGCTCATCGCCGCGGCGAGCGACGCGCGATCGCTCAGGGACCCGGCCACCACCTCGACGCCTTGGCGGGCCAATTCCCGTGCGGCTCCTCGCAGGGGGTCACGTACCAGCGCCCGGAGCCGGGCATCGCTACCCAGCAACGCGTCGGCCACGGCACCGCCCTGCCCGCCGGTTGCTCCCAGTACCAGGATCGGCCCATCGACCATCGGTAGAACGTCCTTCCTTGCTGCCAGGCATGGCAGTGGATCAATGCATCCGGCCCCACCGTAACCGTCTGTCCTGGACGGCAGACGCAGCCGCGCGGCTGCCCGATGGTCAGCACCTCACCGCTCGGAGCGCGGACCGTCTGCTTCCTCACCAGCACACCGGTGTCGCTCCCCGCCCGCGCATCCAGGAGTCCGGACTCGGGGGCGGGGCGGGAACCGAACTGCATGAGCCCGCCGCCTTCTCCCTCACCCGCGCCTTCTTCGTGTCCAGAAGTGCACAAGGCCCTGCTCGTAGGACGCGGTGACGGAGACAGCGCACGGATACTTGTGAACGACATGAGTCTGTACGTCAGGAGACGGCTTGTCCCGCACCCATCCCCGCAAGTTCTCACGTTCCGAGACCACACGGGCCGAGGCATTCAGTGACGGTGTGTTCGCCATCGCCGTCACGCTTCTCGTCCTCAATCTTGCCGACCCTCCGCACAAACCGGGCGGCCTTGGCCGGGCCTTGCTGGTTCAGTGGCCTGCCTATCTCGGCTACCTGGCGTCCTTCGGCTACGTCGCGGTGATCTGGCTCAACCATCACCAGGCCTTCGTCCGTATCAGGACCATGGATCGCGGGCTGCATGCCGCCAACCTGTTTCTGCTGCTCACCACGGGGTTGTTGTCCTTTCCGACCGCGGTGGTGGCGGACGCGCTGCAGGCAGATCCCATGGGCGCGGACGCGCGGGTGGCCGTCGCTCTGTACGCCGGCATCGCCGCGGCGATGTGCCTGAGCTGGGTGGCCTTCTACCAACAGCTCTCCCACCGGCCGGAGCTGCTGGATCCTGATGTGGAGTACACCTACGTGCGGCACGGTCGGCTTCGTTCCTGGGCCGGTGCTCTCGCCTACATCGTGGCCGGGCTGATGGGGGTGCTCATCGCACCGCTGCTGGCGATCGCCGTGTTCGTCCTCCTCCCCGTCTTCTACTTCGTCACCAGTGAAGGTCTGCCCGGCGGGACGGCTCCGCCTGGTGCCGGACATCGGGCAGACGAGACAGGTCGCGACGGTGCGGTCTGACGAGCTCTGACCTCGGTGGCCTGGTTGCCGGGCGGACGCTGCCGCACGGGCGTCCGGCGCCCTGGTCGGCCGAGGTGTTCCGCATGCGGCCTGCGACGCGGCCAAGCCTCGCCGACCCTGACGTGACTCGCGTGGCTGTCAGTCGCGGGACGGCACTGCCTCCCGCGGGGACCTCGAGCCGGATGGTCATCGAATCGAGTGGGAGAGGCTGGGCGCGGTCATGCGGTCTGTCCTCGTCTTCGGTGCTGCGGGCGGTGGAGAACGTCCACCGCTGGATGTCGATGCGACGGAAAAGGTCAGGCGTCGGCGCCGACCTTGGCGGCGTCGGTGTCGACCGACTGCGCCGGAGTGCTGCTCGATCGAAGGGCCGAGCGGGCCTGTTCGGTGTCGAAGTCGTTCTCCCACTTGCCGATCACGATGGCCGACCACCGGCCTGCCGGCGCCGAGGATCTCCAGTTTGCGTACCAGCTGGGGGAGAACAGCTTCGCTGGAGCACGTGCTCAGGGCGACGAGCAGCTCGGCCTTCAAGCAGGCCTTGATGCGAACGTGCCCCAGTTCGGTGCTGGGTTTGTGCCGGGTGGGCCGCTTGGCGGCGCGGTCGGAGACCAAAGCGGCGATGGCGAGGTGAGTCTCTCCATAGGCCTCACGGCGGCCGGTGCACCGCAGGAGCAGGCCCCACTGCCGGACTTCGGCGTTGGCGTGCTCGAAACAGACCCGGGGAAAGGCTGACGGGGTTTTACCTCGCGCCAGCCGCCCGCTCGGTGACGGGCCCGTCCCTCGGGGCCTTTCCCGCCGACGGTCGCCCTCGCGTCGCCCTTGACGCCCGGACGGACTCACAGCCCGCCACTCAGCGCGGGGCGAGTTCCGCGACCGACCTCGCCCAGATGCTCGCGCGACAGCCCGCAGGAGGCAGGATGGAACATGGCCGCGCGGGCCTGTTTGATCTTCACACATCCGGCAGCTCGCGAGGTGGTCTCCATGTCCCGGGGCTCACCGACCAAGATCAATCGTGGGTCGGCCCATTAGGGTCGTTGGCATGACGACACCCCTTGCCGGCAGTGCCTTCGACTCGCTCCGCCTCGACGCCGTGTCCGACGAGCAGGCGTTGCGCCGGGTCTACCAACTCCCCAGCGACGCGGCCGTGCGCAAGCAGATGACCGAACTCACCGAGCAGACCCGGCGGTTGATCGGCTGCTCATCACTGGTCCTGGTGGCCAGCGCGGACGCCGAGGGCAACTGTGACGTCTCCCCGCGCGGTGGCCCCGCCGGGTTCGTCACCGTCCTGGACGCACGGACGGTGGCGATACCTGACGCGACCGGCAACAAGCGTCTGGACACCCTGCAGAACGTCATCGCCACCGGACGGGCCGGGCTGCTGTTCGTCATTCCCGGGCGCACCACGACGCTCAGGGTGAACGGCCGTGCCTGCGTCTCCACCCGTCCGGAGCTGCTGTCGCAGCTGACCGCCGTGGGCAAGCCGCCGGCCAGTGCGCTGGTGCTGGGGATCGAGGAGGTCTACCCGCACTGCCCCAAGTCACTCCTGCGCAGCGGGGCCTGGAAGCCGGAGCAGTGGCTGCCGGCGGACGCCCAGCCGACCTCGGCCGAGGTGACGCTGGCCCAGCTGCGGATGCCGGAGCTGACGATCGCCGACATCGAGCAGGCGGAGGCGGAGTCACTCAAGTACCGGTACGAGTAGCGGGCAGACCCTGCGATTGTGGCTGTGGTCCCGATGGCACAGTTCCGGGAGGAATCGGCCGGGTGACCGGATCGTGTGACCCGGCCCCCAGGCGACGTCTGCGGCCGAGGAGGACGTTGAGTCTGTCACGCCGTGCGCAGCGCGGTGATGCACCGGCGTCTGCGGGCGGGGGCTGCTGTTGATGGGAGGAGGCCGCCGACCCTCAAAGCGTGGCCTCCCCCCATTTGCCGCAGGCACGGCGGACGGGCACCGGCCCGGAAGACGAACGCGGCGGTGCGGCGCCGCGCCCGGGAACCGGCGGGAATGCCGGCAGTACCGGTCGGAGTGAGCCCCGCCCCGCCCGGTCGCCCTGCCGTCGCGTATGCCTGCGGCCGCCTGCGAGTCCCTGGAGCAGGGCCAGGGCGATGCGGGCACGTCGGTGGCCTGGGATGAGGGTCAGCTGAAGACCACGGTCCGGTTGCCATGGATCAGAACACGGCCCTGGCAGTGCCAGTTGACGACAGCGCCAGGCGCTCGGCGTCGCGGCCGACGGTGACGAGTTGGTCGGGGCCGGCCCGGTGATCGACGCGGATGATCTCCTGCTCGATGATCGGGCCTTCGTCCAGATCGGCGGCGACGTAGTGGGCGGTCGCGCCGACGAGTTTCACTCCGCGGCGGTGGGCCTGGTGGTACGGCTTGGCTCCGGCGAAGCTCGGCAGGAAGAAGTGGTGGATGTTGATGGCCCGGCCTTCCAGCCGCTTGCACAGGTCGTCCGAGAGGACCTGCATGTAGCGGGCGAGCACGACGAGATCGATGCGGTGTTCCTCCACCAGAGTCAGCAGCCGGGCTTCGGCCTGCGGCTTGGTGTCGGCCGCCACCGGTATGTGCTCGAACGGTACGCCTTCGGCCGCGGCCAGCGGCTGGAGGTCGGGGTGGTCGGAGGCCACCAGGACGATCTCGGCGTCCAGAGCGTCGCCGCGCCACCGGTAGAGCAGGTCGGCCAGGCAATGGTCGACTTTCGACACCATGACCAGCACACGTGGCTTGTGTGCGGCGTCCCTGAGCTGCCACTCCATGCCGAACTCGGCCGCTACCGGTGCGAAGGTGTCCCGCAGGCCGCCCAGCGTGACCCTCGTGTCGGGGGTGGCGAAGCCGGTGCGCAGGAACACGATGCCGTTGTCGGCGTCGTCGAACTGCTGGTGCTCGGTGATGTCGCATCCGTGCCGGTGAGACGGGCTTGGTCATCTGTCGCCGCCGCACCCCTCAGCTTGAGGACACCTCCAGGCGGATGTGTTGGCCCGCCCTGTCTACGGCGAGGTGGGCAGGTGCGGGGAGCGGAGTACGAGCAGGGTGATCTCGCTGGGGGCGAGGACGCGGAACGGCGGGCCCCAGAAGCCGGTGCCGCGGCTGGTGTAGAGGAGGGTGCGGGGGCCGTGGTGGGTGAGGCCGGCGAGGGCGGGCTGGTCGATGCGGACCAGGTGGTGGAAGGGCCAGATCTGGCCGCCGTGGGTGTGGCCGGAGAGTTGGAGGTCGATGCCGGCGGCTGCCGCCCGGTCGACGAACTTCGGCTGGTGTGCCAGGAGCAGGACGGGCAGGTCGGGGTCGGCGCCGTCCAACGCTCCGGCGAGGTGGGCGCGGTGGCCTGCCAGGCCGGAGGACTCGGCCGTGACGTCGTCCACGCCGGCGACCACGAGGGTGTCGCCTCCGCGTTCGAGCAGCAGATGGCGGTTGCGCAGCGGCTCCCAGCCCAGCTCGTCCATCAGGTCGACCCAGCCCTGGGCCTCGCTGTAGTACTCGTGGTTGCCGGTGACGTATACACGGGCCCGGGTGGCCCGCACGGTACCCAGTGGGGCGGCCTGGGCGCGGCGGCGTTCGGCCGTGCCGTCCGCGATGTCGCCGGTGTGGCAGACGAGGTCGGCCTCCAGGGTGTTCACCATCTCGCACACCCGTGCCGACCAGCGAGCGCGATCGAGGGGACCGTAGTGGGTGTCGGTGATGAGGACGACGCGGATGCCGTCCAACCCGGCACCCAGCCGCGGGAGTTGCACGTCGAGTCGGCGCACGCGTGGCACGCGGCGGGCCTCGGCGTACCCCCAGGCGAGCAGCACGGCGCTTACGCCGAGGACGGCCCACGTGACGATTCGGGCCCGGTCCTGACTCTCGCCGACGCCGGCCACGGTCAGGGCGAGCCGCAAGAAGACGCCGAGCAGAACGGACCAGGTGAACAGAACCCAGCTCGTGCCCAGCAGGGTGTCACCGACGATCGCCGCCCGGTCCTGCTGGCGCCGGCCGTGGCCGCGCATCATCGCGAGCGGCATACCGACGAGGCCGAGGACGAACAGGGCGGTGCCGACCAGCGTCACGGGCAGCGGCCAGTGCTGGCCGGTGTACAGGAGCACCCAGCAGGGCACGGCCCACAGCAGGACGGGGGCGATCAGGGGGATGTAGCGCATCAGGCGGTGCAGTCGGCTCTGCCGCGGCGCTTGCGCTTCTCCCTCGGCGGGCCGTGTGTTGCTGGTGTCGGTCACGCTTCCCCTCCCTGACCAGGCTGCCGTCTCGCGCACTGTATCCGGTGGCCGGGCACGGGCAGTCAGCTTGTCCATCCGGGGCGACAGCGGGGGTGGCAGGGTCGTACAACGGCATGACAGGACCTCTTGGCGCGACGGGGCTTCGACACACCGCAGTTGCTGTCAAGAGGTCCAACCAGCAGGGCCCTCGTCACGTCGTGGGGTGGTCAGTAGTGTGTGCCGTACCAGGTCCATCGTCCGACCTCGATGCCGGACTGGCCCCAGGGGGTGGAGTAGACGGCATCACCGTTGGCCGAGGTGCGCAGGTCATTCTCCCCGCTGTAGGTCGAGAGCTCGTTGTAGTCGCCGTTCCACAACTGCCCGGGGTTGAGGCCGCTGTCGCAGGTGCTCAGCCACACGGCGTTCGTGGCGGACTTGTCGTCCGTGGTGAGGCACTTGCCGGTGCCGGAGCTCCTCAGCTGGCGGTAGGTGATCCCGCTGGGGTAGGCGGTATACGAACTGCCCCAGAACCAGTAGGTGCCTATCGACTCGTCGCAGGGGCCCGACCAGACGTTGCTGGTCGTGGTGGAGCCGGTGAGGCAGTTGCCCTCGTAGGCGTTCTTGTACACCCAGTCGGTCGCCGCGAACGCACTGGACATCGAGCCCGCCACGGTGAGCATGAGGGCGGCGAACATCATGGGCAGGGTCAGTCTCAGGGTCTTCCGAGATTTCATGATCGCGAGGATTGAGGGCAGAGGCATTAACCATCTGAATCGAGCATGAACATGCCGTGTCCCAGTGGTCACGCTTTCGGCATGCACGCGTCAGCTACCGCACACCTGGCGCCCAGCATCACGCTGCCCGAGTACGACGACTGCTGCGCCACGGCCGGCCTCACGCTGGTCGACCGCTTCGCCACCTGGGACGCCGACCCCTACGACGGCGGCGGCTACGCCGTCAGCGTCCACCGCCGCTGAGCTGCACCACGAGGTGTCCTTGCACCACCACGACCGCATCGTCTGCCTTCGGCTCACCCCTCGGACACAGAGTCGCCCCACGGGCTGCTGTGGTTCGGTGTCGCGCGACCGGCATGGCCACGCACGGCGGGCGGACCGGGCGGTGGGCCGCCGTCCGCGCCGTCGCGTCGCCGGCCGCGGCAGCGCCGCGCCTCAGTCGGGGCACCACCTGTTCCGCGCGCTGCCGGTGGCGCGTGGCGACCTCCTGGGACGCGCCGGTCGGCACCAGCCGGCAGTGACCGGACCGGGCCGTGGGAGGTACTGGTGCCACCCTGGGCTGCGGGCGGCGGCGTGAGCAGGGTGCGCGGCGCGCGTGTGGTGCACTGAGGTCGGACGCCGTGCGATCAGCGTGCCCGCCGGGTGCGGCGTGATACATGGGCCAGTCCGGTCGTGCCGGGCGGTCCTTTGCCCCGGGGCGCTGGTGGCCTCGGACGTCACCCGATCACCGTGCGCACGAGGCGCGCCCGGCCGGGCGGCCAGCACTGTAGAAGTTCAGCAGAGCGCGCTGCGGTGCACCGGCGCAGGAGCAAGTACAGGGACGGTACCCGTGGCGGACGAGGCGACCAGGACGACGACGATCGGGGACGGGGCGGCGGCTCACGAGGCGCCGACCTGTCTGGTTACCGGCGCGAGCGGCTATATCGGCGGTCGGCTCGTGCCCGAGCTGCTGGACGCCGGGTACCGGGTACGCTGCCTTGCACGCACACCGGGCAAGCTGCGGGACCATCCGTGGGCCGCCCGGGCGGAGGTCGTCCAGGGCGACGTCCTCGACGCCGCGTCGGTGGCACGAGCGATGGACGGCGTGGACATGGCCTACTACCTGGTGCACGCGCTCGGCACCGGCCGAGACTTCGAACAGAGGGACCGCGAAGCGGCCCGCGTCTTCGGCGAGCAGGCCCGCCGGGCCGGCGTCCGCCGCCTCGTGTACCTCGGCGGGCTGACCCCCGAAGGGGTTGCCGAGTCGCGTCTCTCCCCCCACCTGCGTTCCCGTGCCGAGGTGGGCCGCATCCTCCTCGACTCGGGTGTGCCGACCGCCGTCCTGCGCGCCGCCGTCATCATCGGTTCCGGCTCGGCCAGTTTCGAGATGCTGCGCTACCTCACCGAGCGGCTGCCGGTGATGGTCACCCCGCGCTGGGTGCACACCCGTATCCAGCCCATCGCGGTGCGGGACGTCCTGCGCGTCCTGGTGGGCTGCTCCCGTCTGCCCGCCGACGTCAGCCGCGCCTTCGACATCGGCGGCCCGGAGGTGCTCACCTACCGGGAGATGATGCAGCGGTACGCCGCCGTCGCCGGGCTGCCCCGGCGGCTCATCGTGCCCGTGCCCGTGCTGACACCCGGACTGTCAAGTCAGTGGGTCGGCCTGGTGACCCCGGTGCCGGCCTCGATCGCCCGCCCGCTCACGGAGTCCCTGCGCCACGAAGTGGTCTGCCGGGAGCGGGACATCGAGCGGTACGTGCCCAGTCCGCCCGGCCATCCGCTCGGCTTCGACCAGGCAGTCGCCCTGGCGTTGCAGCGCGTCCGGGAGGCCCAGGTCGCCACGCGCTGGTCCTCGGCTTCGGTGCCGGGCGCCCCCAGCGACCCGCTGCCGACCGACCCGGACTGGGCAGGCGGCAGCCTGTACGCGGACATCCGCGAACGCGAGACGGATGTGGCGCCGGACGCGCTGTGGCAGGTCATCGAGGGCATCGGCGGTGAGAACGGCTGGTACTCCTTTCCCCTGGCCTGGGTTGTGCGCGGCTGGCTCGACCGCCTCGTCGGCGGCGTCGGCCTGCACCGGGGCCGGCGGGACGCCCGGCGGCTGCGGGTGGGCGACTCGCTTGACTTCTGGCGGGTGGAGGAGATCGAACGGGGCCGGCTGCTGCGGCTGCGCGCCGAGATGCGGCTGCCGGGTCTGGCCTGGCTGGAGATGCGCGTGGACGGCAACGGCGGCGGACCTGTCCGATACCGGCAGCGGGCGCTGTTCCACCCGCGTGGACTGCTGGGTCACCTGTACTGGTGGGGCGTGTCTCCCTTCCACGCGATCGTCTTCGGAGGCATGGCGCGTAACATCGTCCGCGCCGCCGCCCGCGCCCAGCAGGACCTTGCCCCGCACAGCTGAGCCCCTCACGACCGGCCGCACCGCTTCCGGGAGCGCCGTGCCGCCGGAGGACAGCGGAGAGAAGGTGAAGCCCATGCGCGTCTCGGTCGTCCTGTTCACCTCCGATCTGCGCCTGCACGACCACCCGCCGCTGCGCGCGGCGCTGAGGTCCGCCGACGCGGTCGTCCCGCTCTTCGTGCGCGACCTGGCCGTCGAAGCCGCCGGGTTCGCCACGCCGAACCGCAGCGCCTTCCTCGCCGACTGCCTGGCCGACCTGGACGCCTCCCTGCGCGTGCGCGGCGGACGCCTCGTGGTGCGCTCCGGCGACCTGGTGGAGGAGGTGTGCCGTACGGTGCGGGAGGCGGACGCCGACGGGGTACACATGGCGGCGGCGCACAGCGCCTTCGCCACCCGCCGGGAGGACCGGCTCCGGCGGGCCCTGGAGTCCGGCGGCCGCCGCCTGTTCGTCCACGACGCGGTCACCGTGGCCGTGCCGCCCGGCGAGGTCACCCCCTCCTCGTCGGACCACTTCGCCGTCTTCACGCCGTACTACCGGCGGTGGGCACAGGCCCGTCTGCGCACGGCTGTGGCCGCCCCGCGCCGCGTGCACGTGCCCGACCAGGTGAACGGCGAGCCGGTGCCCGCCCGCGGCGAGGTCACCGGGGTCTCGCCCGCCCTGCCGCCCGGCGGAGAGACCGAGGGCCGCAAGCGGGTGACCGCCTACTGGCGGCACGGCATGGACACCTACGACGACACCCGGGACGACCTGGCCGCCGACGCCACCTCCCGGCTCTCCGCGCACCTGCATTTCGGCACCCTTTCCCCGGTAGAACTGGTGCACCGGGCCCGCCGCCGCGGCGGTCCGGGCGCCGAGGCGCTGGTACGGCAGCTCGCCTGGCGCGACTTCCACCGGCAGATGCTCGCCGCCCGCCCGGGCGCCGCCCACGCCGACTACCGCACCAAAGGCGACCGTTGGCGCACCGAGCGCACGGCGAAGGCCGACATCGAGGCTTGGCGGGAAGGCCGTACCGGCTACCCGGTCATCGACGCCGCGATGCGGCAGCTGCGCCACGAGGGCTGGATGCACAACCGGGCCCGCCTGCTGACCGCGAGCTTCCTGACCAAGACGCTCTACGTCGACTGGCGCATCGGCGCGGCCCACTTCCTGTACTGGCTGGTCGACGGTGACATCGCCAACAACCAGCTCAACTGGCAGTGGGTGGCCGGGACCGGGACCGACACCCGGCCGGGCCGGGTCCTCAACCCCGTCATCCAGGCCAAGCGGTACGACCCCGACGGCACCTACGTCCACCGCTGGGTGCCCGTGCTGAGGAACATCGACGCGCCTGCGGTGCACGAGCCGTGGAAGCTGCCCGGAGCGGTCCGAGCCGCGCTCGACTACCCCGACCCGATCGTGGACCTGTCCGAGGGTTTGGACAGGTTCCGCCGGGCCCGCCACCCGCAGGAGTGACCTTGGCCGAACCGGCACTCGCCGCGTCACCGCGCGGGACGACCCACCCCGCGACGACCACAGAGGAACGACGAATCATGCGGAATTCCCCCACCCCCGCCTGGACCGTGGGCCACATCACCGTCCACCGCATCGACGAGATCCTGCTGCCGCCCGCGACCGGACCGTGGCTGCTGCCCGACGCCACCCCGGAGGTGGTCGCCGGCCAGGACTGGCTGCGCCCCCACTTCGCCGACAAGGAGGGCATCCTGCGCCTCGACAGCCACAGCTTCGCGTTCGTCGTGGACGGGCTGCGTGTTCTCGTCGACACCGGTATCGGCAACGGCAAGGAGCGGGCCAACCCGGCCTGGCACAACCTGCGGACCGACTTCCTGGAGCGCCTCACCGCCCGCGGTTTCGCCCCGGACGCCGTCGACCTGGTGATCCTCACCCACCTGCACGCCGACCACGTCGGCTGGAACACGCGGGACGTCGACGGCGAGTGGGCCCCCTCCTTCCCCGGCGCCCGCTACCTCACCTCCCGCACCGAGCGGGAGTTCTGGGGCACGTACGACATGGACGAGCCACGCGAGCAGATGTTCCGCGACTCCGTGATTCCGGTCGAGCAGGCGGGTCTGCTGGACCTCGTCGACGTCCCGGCCGAGGGCGTGGAAATCGCCCCGGGCCTACGCCTGACGCCCACGCCCGGCCACACCCCCGGCCACGTCGCCGTCGAGCTGACCAGCCGGGGTGAGACGGCACTGATCACCGGCGACTGCGTCCACCATCCGGTCCAGCTCGCCCACCCTGCCATCGGCGCCTGCGTCGACATCGACCCGCGGCAGTCCGAGGCCACGCGCCGCCAACTGCTCGGCTCGCTGGCCGGCACGGACACTCTCGTCCTCGGCACCCACTTCCCGCCGCCCACCGCCGGCCGCGTGGTCACGGCCGGGGACGCCTACCGGCTGCTGCCCGTCCCCCCAGCCTGACAGCCCGTCCTTCTCGCCCATGTGCGGCCGCCGCGGCACGTGACCAGCCCGGCGCGAGTCGCCGAGAACCCGGTTCGAGGCGGCCGACGACTCCCGGCGAAGGAACGCGCGAAGGCGGTCTTGGACTACGTGGTGCAAGCTTCGAAGAGCAGGCGGCACCGTGCCCGCGGCTGTGGTACGAGGCTCGCGGCACCTCGGGCTGCCCTGGGCGGGATGACCTGTGAGGGTGATCATGAGTGTGAGGGACCCGAACGCCGGCCAGGCGGAAGCTGCGGATCAGGGCGTTACGGCGGCAGGTGCAGGCGGCGCCGTCGGCGATGCGCCGTTGGCCGGATGCGCGGCGCTGGTGACGGGCGCGTCCAGCGGCATCGGCGCGGCCACCGCCCTGTCGCTCGCGCGGCAGGGCGCCGACGTGGCGGTGGTCGCCCGGCGTACGGGGCGGCTGGAGGACCTGGCCGGAGTGATCCGTGACCGGGGCGGCTCGTGCAGCGTTCTCACCGCCGACCTCGGAGACGCGGCGCAGGCGCGTCGGGCCGTCGAGGACGCCGTGGATTCCTTCGCGCGGTTGGACGTGCTCGTGAACAACGCCGGTTACGTGGCCATGGGCACCATCGGGGACGGCGACCCGGCGGAGTGGGAGCGGATGGTCGATCTCAACCTCAACGCCGTCCTGCACCTGTCGCAGGCGGCGCTGCCCCATCTGCTGCGGGCGGCGGCGAACGGCCCGCGCGGGGTCGCTGATCTCGTGAACGTCAGTTCCGTCGGGGGCCGGGTGGTGCGCAGGAACAACGGTGTGTATTCGGCGACCAAGCACGCGGTGGGCGCGTTCAGCGAGGCCCTGCGCCAGGAGGTGACGGGAAGGGGCGTCCGGGTGGGTCTGATCGAGCCGGGTATGACGGTGACGGAGATGGCGACGGGCCCCGGTGCCGGCGCCGCCCGTGGCGTGCCGCAGGACGCTTGGCTGCATGCCGAAGACATCGCCCGTGCCATCACCTTCGTGATCACGCAGCCGCCGCACGTCGCGGTCAACGAGATCATGGTCCGCCCCACGGCCCAGGAACACTGACCGTCGATCCACTGGGGACGCTCCATGACCGGTCTGACCGTCGTCCTGCTGCTCGTGGTCCTGGCCACAGCGGTGGCGAGCGGTGCCCGGCGCTGGAGCCTGCCCGCTCCGTCACTCCTCGTGATCGCCGGCCTCGTCGTGGGGCTGATGCCGTGGGTCCCCGAAGTGCGTCTGCCGCCCCAGGTGATCAGCGTGCTGGTGCTGCCCCCGCTGCTCTACGCCTCGGCCGGGGAAATCTCCGTCCGCGACCTGCGCACCGTGTGGAGGCCGGTGAGCGGACTGGTCTTCGGTCTGGTCGTCGTCTCGGCCCTTGCCGTCGGGTACATCGCCGCCGCGATCACTCCGCTCACCGCCGCGACCGCGCTCATCCTCGGGTCCGCGCTGGCCAGCACCGACCCCGTGGCCGTCACCGCGCTCGGCCGACGTCTGTCCCTCCCCCCGCGCGTGCAGGCCCTGGTGCAGGCGGAAAGCCTGTTCAACGACGCCACGTCGCTGGTCCTGTACAAGGTCGCCGTGGTGACCGCGGTGACCGGCAGCGCCATCAGCGTGTCCGGGACGGCCCTGCAGTTCCTGGTTCTCGCGGGCGGAGGAGCCCTCATGGGTGCGGCGGTCGCCGCGGTGGTGACCCTGATCCGCAGACGGACCGACGACCCCATGCTGGAGACCGTCATCGCGTTGGTGACTCCGTACGCGTCCTATGTGATCGCGGAGGAGTTGCACACCTCCGGCGTGACCGCCGTCATCGTGTCCGGGGTGGTCCTCGGCAGCAGTGGCCACAAGCTCAGCAACGCCTCCATCCGCCTCCAGATCCACGCCGTCTACGACACCGTGACCTTCCTGCTGGAGAGCGTCGTCTTCGCCCTGATCGGCCTGGAGCTTCCCTGGGTCGTCCGCCACCTCGCGGCCGACGAGCACGGCTGGCCGCTGTGGGTGCCGGTGATCGCCTTCACCCTGCTGGCGATCCGCCTGCTGTGGATCTTCCCGCTGTCCGCCCTGATCCATCACCGGCACAGGATCGGCGACAACCCCCTCTCCTGGCGCGTTCCGGCCGTCCTGTCCTGGGCGGGCACCCGGGGCGTCATGCCGCTGGCCGCCGCGCTCTCCATCCCCCTGGTCACCCACACCGGGGCGCCGCTGCCGCACCGGGCGCTCATTCTCACGCTCACCACCGGGACCGTCGCGCTGACTCTCGTCTTCCAGGGTTTCACCCTGGCCCCTGTCGTCCGCCGTTCCGGCATCGCTGTGGAACCGGAGCACACCGCTCGCGAGGAGGCGCGGACCCGCCGAGAGATCGCGCGTGCCGCACTTGCGGAGCTCGAGCAGCTCGGCGACGTGGAAGAGCTCGCCGATCTGGGTGCCGCCGCGCAGGCCGCCTTGAAACAGGCTCGTCGGCATCTGGAAGCGCGTATCCATCAGGTGGAAGACGCCCACTACAGCGACCCGGACGCCCGTCCCGCCGACGCCTACCGCGAGATTCGCCGGACGCTCATCGCCATCGAGGCGGCCGAGCTCCAGCACCTCTACGAAGCGAACAAGATCAGCAACGCCACCCGGCGCCGGATCCAGCACGAACTCGACCTCGAAGAGGCCAGCCTCCGCCCCCGCGACTGACTGCCGGCCCCGGTGACCCTCTCAGGCTGCGTCCAAGGCAGTGGCGTACGGGCTGAACCTGATCCGCGGCCTTTCGTGGGGAAGGCGGTCGGATTGAGGCATGGAGTCGGAGCCGGGACGGTTGCGGGACTCAGGAGATCACCGGCTGGTCGTCAGGAGACGTGTGCCCAGCCGGATTTCCCGGACGCGGACGTCGCCGGGCCGGTACCCGCGCCGGGAGAAGCATTGCCGTACGAGGGGTGTTGACGGGACTCGCCGACACCTTAAGATCCCTGCTGCTCGAAGTACCGATCACTGTACGGAATATCGAACGATTCGGCCGGCAGCTTCCGCAAGCTGCCCTCCTCTCGCCGGTACGCAACGCAACGTCTGTCGCAAAGGAATGAGCCGCATGCCTTCGGAAGCCGGAGTTCCGCGCAGAACCGTCCTCACCGTCCTGGGCGCCGCCTCCCTCGCCGGGACCTTCGCCGCCGCCGCTCCCGCCGGAGCCGCCGAACTCGCCCGCACCACCGCAGGCGCCACCGCCGCGGACCTCCCCGCCGCAGCCGCCCACTGGACCTTCGACGAAGGCTCCGGCACGTCGGCCGCCGACTCCTCCGGCAACGCTCGTACCGCCACCCTCCAGGGCGCGGCCGGCTGGGACACCGGCAAGGTCGGAACCCACAGCCTGAACCTCGGGGCGGGCGGCAACGCCACGGCGTCCGGGCCGGCCCTCGACGCCTCCAAGGCGTTCTCGGTGGGCGTCTGGGTCAACCTCGCTCAACTCGGCGGCTACCAGACCGCCGTCAGCATCGACGGCAAGGTCGTCAGCTCCTTCTACCTGGGACTGCGCGACGACACCGGCACGTTCGCCTTCGCCCGGCTGGGCTCGGACGCCACCCAGAGCGCCGCGGTGGCGGCCGCCGCCTCAGCGCCCACCACCGACACCTGGACCCACCTGGTCGGAGTCAGCGACCCGACCGCCGGCGTCATCCGCCTCTACGTCAACGGCGTGCTGGAGGGGGAGACCGCCTACACCGCGGGCTGGGCCGGCAGCGGCGACACCGCCATCGGCCGTGCGCTCTACGGCGGTGGGCACGTCGACCAGTGGCATGGCCTCATCGACGACGTATGGATGTTCCCCTCCGCCCTCACCTCCGACCAGGTCGCGGCGCTGGCCGGGGTGCCCGTGGAGACCACGACGCCGCTGCTGAGCGTGGACGTCGCCAACCCCGCGCACGCCGTGTCCCCCATCCTCCCCGGCTTGATGTTCGAGGACATCAACCACTCCGGCGAGGGCGGCATCTACGCCGAACTGGTGCAGAACCGCTCGATGATGGCCAGCGACACCACGCCCGTCCACTGGTCCGCCGTCGGCGGCTCCACGCTCGCGCTCGACGCCTCCACCCCGCTCAACGCCGCGCTCGACCGTTCCCTCAAGGTCGCACTGCCGAGCAGCACCGGGGCCGGAAACCGGGCCGGCGTCGCCAACGACGGCTTCTGGGGCATACCCGTGCGGCCCGGAACCAGTTACACCGCCCGGCTGTTCGCCAAGGCCTCGCGGCGCATCGGCCCGCTCACGGTGGCCATCGAGTCGGCGGACGGCGCGACGGTCTACGCGTCCGCCCACGTGCCCCATATAGGCACCGTCTTCCCCGGCCGGCCGTTCGAGCTGACCCTGCGCACCGGTTCGCGCACCCCCGTGGTCGGCGACGCGAGGCTGACCGTCACCACGGCCGACCCCGCCGCCGCGGGCGAGACCCTGTGGCTCCAGCACGTGTCCCTCTTCCCGCCCACCTACAACGACCGGCCCAACGGCCTGCGCATCGACCTGATGGAGAAACTGGTCGCGCTGAAGCCGAAGTTCCTGCGCTTCCCCGGCGGGAACTTCCTCGAAGGCAACACCATCGCGACACGGTTCAACTGGAAGAACACCATCGGTCCGGTCTGGGAACGCCCCGGCCACATGGACGACGCCTGGGGCTACTGGTCCACGGACGGCCTCGGACTCCTCGAATACCTGGAATGGGTCGAGGACATGCACGCCCAGCCGGTCCTCGCCGTCTACGCCGGCTACGCGCTCAAGGGCGAACACGTCACCGGTGACGCCCTCAAGCCGTTCGTCCAGGACGCGCTCGACGAGATCGAGTACGTCACCGGTCCCGTCACCAGCACCTGGGGCGCACGACGTGCCGCCGACGGGCATCCCGAGCCGTTCCCGCTGGAGTACGTGGAGATCGGCAACGAGGACTGGTTCGACTCCTCGGGGTCGTACAACGAGCGGTTCGCGGCCTTCCACGACGCCATCAAGGCGAAGTACCCGCATCTGAAGCTGATCGCCACGACGTCCGTCACGAGCCGCACCCCGGACCTGATCGACGAGCACTACTACCTCGCGCCGTCCGCCGCCCAGGCCTCCAGCCACAAGTACGACAACCGGGACCGCAATTCGACGAAGGTGTTCGTCGGGGAGTGGGCCGCGCAGGAGGGCCGCCCCACCCCCGACCTCAACGCGGCGCTCGGCGACGCCGCCTGGCTGGCCGGGCTGATCCGCAACTCGGACCAGGTCCTCATGGAGTGCTACGCGCCGCTCTTCTCGCACGTCAAGAACAACGTCTGGGCCACCAACCTGATCGCCTACGACAATCTGACCAGCTACGTGTCGCCCAGCTACTGGGCGCAGCAGATGCTGACCAGCAGGCTCGGCAACACGGTGCTTCCGGCCACCGCACGTGCGCTGCCCGGCCTCGCCACCGTGGCCACCCGCTCCGGGAACCGCCTCTATGTCGCGATCGTCAACTGCGGCACGGAGAAGGTGAAGGTGCCGGTCGAGCTGAAGGGACTGGCCAAGGGGGTCAAGCGACAGGCCACCGCGACGGTCCTGACCGGTCCTTCGCGCACCGCCACCAACACGCTGACGTCCCCCGACACGTTGGTGCCCAGGACGAGCACCGTGACCGGCGCGGCGGCGTCCTTCACCAGCACCGTGCCACCGCTCTCGGTCACCGTACTGGAACTCGTCCTGAGCTGATCGCTCACTGCCCGACGCCCACTGCTTCCATCGCTCGGGAAACAGAGCTACGGGTGGTCGGCTCGGTTCACCGCCTCACCGCGGAAGGAGTCCGAACAACGAGGCCGCGTTGTCGTGGCACACGGCCCTCAGCCACTCCTGTCCGAGGTCCAGGCGCTCCAGGGCGTGGAGCTGATGGACGTACGGGTGGGGGACGTTGGGGAAGTCGGAGCCGAGCAGGATGCGGTCGCCGAGTCCGGCGAGCCGAGGCAGGGCGTGGCGGGGGAACGGCATGAGGTCCTCGGCGAAGTCGGTGAACGCCATCGTCGTGTCGAGCCGTACCTGGTCGTACCGTTCGGCGAGGCCGAGGAACTCCTCGTACTCGGGCATGCCCAGATGCGCGACGACCAGCCGCAGCTTCGGGTGCCGCGCCAGTACGCGCGCGATCGGTTCGGGACCGGTGTGCTTGCCGGGCGCGGGTCCGGAGCCGCAGTGGATCACCACGGGAATCCGCGCCTCGGCCAGCAACCCCCAGGCCGGCCGGAGAAGTTCGTCGGCCGGGTCGTAGGCCCCCACCTGCACATGCGCCTTGAACACGCGCGCGCCCGCTTCGACGGCCTCGCGGACGTACGTCTCGACACCCGGCTCGGGGTAGAGGGTCGCGGTGTGCAGACAGTCGGGGGTACGGCGGGCGAAGTCGGCCGCCCATCCGTTCAGCCACCGGGCCATGCCGGGCTTGTGCGGGTAGAGCATCGCGGTGAAGGCCCGGACGCCGAACTGCCGGAGCAGGGCCGTGCGTTCCGCCTCCCCCTCCCGGTAGGAGATCGGCCACTCGACGCCCCCGATCAGCGGTCCGCCCGTGTCGAAGTAGTCCCAGACCTTGTGCAGGACACGCTCGGGCATGAAGTGCGTGTGGACGTCGACCAGCCCGGGCAGAGCGAGCCGGCCCCAGAAGGCACGGACCTCCTCGGCCTGTGCGCGACTCGACGTCACGTCCTCGTCCGTCTCCCCTGGCGCACCCGTGGCCGCCCCCGGCCTCGGTGATCCGGCACTGTGTGCGGGCCCGTGGGCGTGCTCGGGCTCGGTGGAGCCGGCAGGGGCGGGGGGAGCCTTGCGGTGATCGTCCATGACGCCCACGATCGGCCTTGGTGAGGGAGCGGGTCCACCCCTGGCCGCAGTGGCGGGTGAGGTGTGCGTCACGCGGGCCGCGGCGGTGAGGTGCCGTGTGAGGCTTTGGCCTCCGGCCCTGACGAGCGGGTTCCAGGCCCGAGCGGCCCACCCGTTGCGCCGGCTGAGTCGTAGCGACTGTTCCCCCTTGGGCGTCAGGGGATGCCGCCGGCGCTCGGGTCCGTCGTGGCCGGGAAGGAGTCTCGCGCCTGGCAGCTCTGACGCCTCGCGTTACCGCGCGGTGGCCGCCCGGCGTCCTACGATGGGTGAAGATCACATGCGATCAGGGAGCGGGAAATGATCTTCATCACGGCCAAGTTCCGGATCAAGCCGGAGTATGCGGAGAGGTGGCCCGAGATCTCGCGCGAGTTCACGGAGGCCACGCGCAGTGAGCCCGGCTGTCTGTGGTTCGACTGGTCGCGCAGCCTCGACGATCCGACCGAGTACGTGCTCGTCGAGGCGTTCCGGGACGGTGACGCCGGTACCGCGCATGTCCAGTCCGACCACTTCAAGTCGGCACAGCAGACCCTGCCCCCTCACCTGGCCGAGACCCCGCGGATCGTCAACGCCGTCCTGGAGCAGGACGACTGGTCCCTGCTCGGGGAAATGGCCGTGGAGGGCTGACGGAGTCGCGGAGGAGCTTCCGCCGCCTGGCGGAAGGGATTCAGCGTTCGGTTGCGGGAGAGCGGCATGGCGTCGACTGGTCGCGCTGCCCGAGACCAAGCCGCTCCACGACAGGCGTGCTGAGCTGTGCCGTGCCCCTGAAGAGCCGGGGCACTGGGTGAAGATCCAGCAAACGAATGGCCCGCACTTGGCGTTTGCCCGGCCTGCTTCGCCTCGACCGTAACGCGCGCAAGGCGGCGCACACTGCACCTCGACCACGTGGACCTACCACACGAAACCGAGGCCACCTGCATGCGCCGAGCACATGTCGGATCCGCTCGCAGGGCCATATCGTGCGCGCCACGCGACCGGACGGCACGATTTCGGTGCGCGACGAGAAGAGGAGTCGCCGAAAATGACGCGTCACGCCGAGGTCCCTCGCCGCAAGGCCGCGCCGCAGACCGATCCGTACGAAGAACTCGCCGTGCCCGTCAGCGGCGGCGAACTCACCGTGCTGTGCTGGCCCGCGGCAGACCCGGGCGCTCCCGTCGTGTTCGCGGTGCACGGCATCACCGCGAACGCGCTCTCCTGGGCCCGGGTCGCCCACCACCTCGCGGGCAAGGCCACTTTGATCGCGCCCGACCTGCGGGGCCGGGGCGGCAGCCGGTCGCTGCCCGGTCCCTATGGCATCGCCGCACACGCCGCCGACGTGGCGGCGGTCGCCGAGGCGTTCGGGCTGCAGGGGGCGGTGCTCGCCGGTCACTCGATGGGCGCCTTCGTCAGCGCGTTCACCGGCGTGCACCATCCTGCGAGGTTCGCCTCGCTCGTCCTCGTCGACGGCGGCCTCGGCTTCCCCGCACCGACCCAGCTGGACCCCGACGCGCTCCTCGACGCCGTCATCGGCCCGGCGATGCGCAGGCTGGCCATGACCTTCCCCGACCGGCAGGCATACCGGGACTACTGGCAGGATCATCCGGCCTTCTCCGGTGCGTGGTCGCCGTGGGCGGACGCCTACATCCAACGCGACCTCGTCGGCGCGGAACCGCGACTGCGCTCGTCCTGCGTCCGCGACGCCGTGCGCGTCGACGGCACGCAGGTGCTGTGCGATCCGGACGTACTGGCCGCGGTGGGCCGACTGAAGCTGCCCGCACGGCTTCTGTGGGCCGACCGGGGCCTGATGGACGAGCCGCAGGGCCTGTACGACGAGCAGCGACTGGCCGCCGCCGGCCTCGACCCCGCCCGGCTGACGACGCACCGGGTGGCGGACGTCAACCATTACACCGTGCTCATCGGCGACGACGGCGCGCGCACAGTGGCCGGCCATCTGCTCGACGCGGCGGGCGTGAGCGGCGGCACGGCAGGCACGAGCGGCCGGCTGGGTAGACCACCGGCAGGCACGGGGCTTCCGCGCGAAGGAGTTGTTCCGGATGCAGGAGAGTGAGCTATGCGTGTTCCGATGACGGTCGCCGACTTTCTCGAGCGGGCCGAGTTGGGTTTCGCCTCCGACACCGGTGTGGTGGACGAGCCGGATCAGCCAGGCCCGCCGGTACCGGAGACGACGTATGGGCGGCTGGGTGAGCGCGTGCGTGCCTGGCAGGCGGGGCTGGATGCGCTGGGCGTGGGTGAGGGTGAGCGGGTGGCGGTGGTCAGCCACAACTCCGCACGGCTGCTGGAGCTGTTGTTCGCGGTGCCGATGAGCGGCCGGATCTGCGTGCCGGTCAACTTCCGCCTCAGGCCCGACGAGGTCGAGTACGTGGTGCAGCAGAGCGGCTCGTCGGTGCTGCTCGTCGACCCGGAGCTGAACGAGGCGCTGTCCGGAGTCAAGGCGCGCCACCGGTTCGTCCTCGGGGAAGAGACCGAGACCGAGCTGATGCGGTTCGGCGTAGCCCCACGCCCTTGGTCGGATCCGGACGAGGATGCCACCGCGACGATCAACTACACGTCAGGGACCACCGCCCGCCCCAAGGGCGTGCAGCTGACGCACCGCAACATCTGGGTGAACGGGATGACCTTCGGGCTGCACACCAGGGCATGGGAGCGCGATGTGTACATGCACACGCTGCCGATGTTCCACTGCAACGGCTGGGGCATGCCGTACGTGATGGCCGGACTGGGCGTGAAGCAGGTGGTCTTGCGCAAGATCGACGGCGCGGAGATCCTGCGCCGGGTCGACCGGCACGGCGTGACGCTCATGTGCGGCGCACCGACGGTGTGGAAGGCGGTGCTGGATGCGGCAGCTTCCTGGGAGGGCGAGATCCCCGGCCGTGATCGGGTGCGGATCGTGTGCGCGGGGGCTCCGCCGCCGAGCACGCTGATCCAGCGGGTGGAGGAGGAACTGGGCTGGGAGTTCACGCAGATCTACGGCCTGACCGAGACGTCCCCGCTGCTCACGTTCAACCGGTCCAGGCCGGCGGATGCGGGACTGCCCGCTGGGGAACGGGCGCGCAAGCTGTCCCGTGCAGGACTGCCCGCGCTCGGAGTCAGGCTGAAGGTCTCCGAGACCGGCGAGGTGCTGGCCCGGTCGAACGTCGTGCTGGACGGGTACTGGGACAAGCCGCAGGAGACCGCGGTGGCCCTGGAGGGCGGGTGGTTCCACACCGGGGACGGCGGCAGGATCGATGAGTCCGACGGTCACCTGACGATCTCCGACCGGAAGAAGGACGTCATCATCACAGGCGGCGAGAATGTGTCTTCCATCGAGGTGGAGGACGCCGTCTTCAGCCACCCGGCGGTCGCCGAGGTCGCCGTCATCGGGGTCCCGGACGAGAAGTGGGGCGAGACGATCAAGGCCCTGGTGGTGCTCGCCGAGGGAGCCACGGCGGCCGAGGCCGACATCATCGCCCACTGCAAGCAGCGCTTGGCCGGCTACAAGGCGCCGACGAGCGTCGAGTTCCGCGACGCCATCGCCCGAACGGCCACCGGCAAGATCCAGAAGTTCAAACTCCGCCAGCCGTACTGGTCCGGCCTGGACCGGAAGGTCAACTGACCACCGGCCCCCTGGCTGCGTTCGAAGCCACACTCCGCCCAGTCACCGGGACGCCGTGGCCGATGCCGCCGTGAGCCTGTCCACGGCCGCCGCGACCGCCTCGGGGCTGGAGATCATCGTCAGGTGCCGGGCGCCCGGGATGAGCGTGGCAGGCGGTGCGCCGATGCGCCGGGCGGTCTCCTGCGGGGTCTGCCGGGTGAACACGTCGTCCCTGGCGCCGAACACCACCGACTTGGGCAGGCGCACCCGGGCGAGCCGAGCCACCTGGTCCGCGGGCAGTCCCGGCACCCCGGCGGCCAGCATGCTCCACAGCGCGTTCTCCGCGCCCGGCACCCGGAGCGGGCGCCGCCACTGGTCCAGGCCGGCGGCGTCCAGGCGCGGACAGGCGGGCCCGCACTGCGCGTCGTACACGCTGCGGATCAGCGCGTCGATGCCGAGCCCGATCCGCAGCAGGCTGGTGCGGTACGGGTTGATCAGCACGTGCTTGAAGGCCGGCGGCGGCCCGGCGCCCGTGTCGAGGGCGTCGCCGTCGAGGAGCATCACACCCCCCAGCCGGCCAGGGGCCCGCAAAGCTGCCTCGGTGACCACGGCGGCTCCGCTGGAGTGCCCCACCAGCAGCGGGCGCTCGCCCGGACCGCCGAGGTGCATGGCGTTCAGGAAGCCCAGGAGCTGCCGGGTGAAATGGTCGACGGTGTACGGGCCGTGGCGCTCGCTGTATCCGTCGCCGGTCAGATCGAGGGCGTACACCCGGTGGTCGCGGGCGAGCAGCGGGGCAAGGCGCGACCAGGTGTCCACGGATTCGAAGGCGCCGTGTACCAGGACGACCGGTGGGCCCGCCGTGCCCCAGGTCTGGTAGCGCGTGCGGACGTCGGCGGCCTGCACGTACCTGAGCCCCCGCGGCGGTGCGGCGCGCCCGGCGGTGGCGGCGTTGTAGACGAACGAGGCCGCTGTGACGACCACCAGCACGACGGCACAGCCCAGTGCGGTGCGCCGCAGCCACCGCCGCAGCCGGGAGCGGCGCGGTCGCTGCGCGCGCTCGGCGGGGGGCGACGGCGGAGCGGATGCCGGACGGGAACCCCCGCCCCCGGCCCCGTCCCCGTCTGCGTCCCCGTCTCCGACTCGGGGAAGATCAGCTGTCACAACCCACAGCATCGCCCATGGCACACCCCCGGTCATCCTGCGGGGGGAGCCATCGTGACTACTCCGCCGGGTGCAGGGGAGTGCGTGATCGATGGCGGCCTACGGGTCCTGTCGTAGCGGTCGCAGGACCGCCTCGCCGGCGCGCGCGAGTGCGGACAGCGGTTGTCCTGCCCAGCCGGTGAGGTCACGTGCGAAGGCGAGGTCGAGTTCGATGGTCACCTTGAGGTAGCGGGTGTCGAGCCGGGTGACTTTGGTGGGAGCGGAAGCGGGGGCCGTCGTGTCCGGTCGCCGCTGCAGTGCGGCCCGGTAGGTGTCCTTGCGCTGGTTCATGCCCTGTCCTGACGGTCGATGAGTTCCTCTGCGAGATCCATGTAGGCCGTGCCCTTCACCTCGACGGGGCTGCCGAAGGACTGGGAGTACAGGTCGAGTCGTGGGACATGCGTGGACAACACGTCGAAGCCCCGCTCCGTGAGGGCTTCGCGGGCGTCGGCGTCCGGACCGGTACGGGTGGCGCCGGGGCGGTTCGTGCGGTTCAGCAGGACGGCGGTGCGGGCCGGTTGGGAGCGCAGGGACTGCATCTCATCCATTTCACGGTCGATGGGCGCCATGCGGTCCAGTTCGATGGGGGCCGGGGTCACGGGCACGATCCACTCGCTCGCGTACCGCATGACGCCTCGGGCGATGGGGGCGTGGTCTTCCAGCTGCGGGGCGTCGAAGACCACTGCCCGTCGGTTGTCGAGAAAGTCGTTCACCCGCCGGTGTACGTCGCCCACGGGGAGGGCGAGCACGGGGAACGGGAAACCGCCCGCCAGCTCGCTCCAGCGCAGCGCGGAAGAGGCGGGATCGCAGTCCACAAGCAACGGTGACAGGCCCGATGCGTGCAGCGCGTGGGCCAGCCAGACCGCGCTGGTCGTCTTCCCCACGCCGGGTTTGAGGTTCACGAATGCATAGCTCAGCGGCACAGGAGCCGACGCTAACGGCCGAGCGCCGACGCCTGTCGTCGACGCCGGGTCACCGTGCACGGTTCACCCTGCGGCGCCGGCGAATCATTCCCGCGGGCTAACCTCCGGCCTTCCCCCGGGTGACCGCTCGGGGACAGAAGGCGGACATGTCTGTCGGTGATGGATGCGGGCCGCGGAGCCGGCGGACGAGGGCGGCCCGGGACCGGGAGGGACGCGAGGGGGGACCGGGGGTCGTGGAGCGCCCGTGGAAACCCTGTGGAAGCGGTGTCGGTGGTGCCGCTTATGCTGCACCAAACGATCACGCGGGACCTGGGGAGGGCGCGGCATGTTCGGCAAGCTGTTCGGCAGGGGTGGGGACAGACCGGCGGCGGATCCGCACGCCCTTCCCGTCCCACGCAAGCAGAAGAACGGGATGTACACGCTGCGCGCCCTCGGGGACGCCCGGGTGCTGGCGTTGGTGGAGGCGGCGGAGGCGGGTGACTGGGAGGCGGTCAAGGCGGCGTCGGCTCCCTTCGACCTCGGCCGTGACCACCAGGTCCTGGGCGAACTGGCCGACCTGGACGGCGTGCAGGACTGGATCGGCCGGGCCGTCGAGGAGGACAAGGAGCACCGGGCGACGGCCCTGCTGATATCCGGGGCGCGCCACATCATCTGGGGCTGGGAGGCGCGCACCAGCGCGCGTGCCGTGGACGTCACACAGGAGCAGTGGCGGACCTTCCACGAGCGGCTCCACATCGCCGAGGAACAGCTGCTGGAAGCCGCCGAGTTGCGCCCGGAATCGGTCACGCCCTGGCGCCGTCTGCTCACCTCCGGCCGCGGCATGTCCCTGGGCCCGGCCGTCAACGAGACCCGGCTCGACGCCGCCCTGCGCCGCGACCCGCTGGACCTGGAGACCCACATCGAGTGGGTGTCGTACCTTCAGCCCCGCTGGAGCGGCGAGCCGGGCCAGGCACTCGCGTTCGCCCGCGAGGCGTTCGCCGGCGCGCCCGAGGGCCACCGTCTCGGCTGTGTGATCGCCATGGCGCACATCGAGGACTGGGTGGAGTCGGACAGCAAGGACTGCCTCGTCACCCCCGAGATCCAGGACGAGTTGCGGGAGGCGGCCGAGCGCAGCATCCTCCACCCCGCCTACGAGCGACGCCCCGGCTGGCAGGAGGACTTCAACATCTTCGCCATGGCGTTGTCGCTGGCCTCCGAGAGCATCGCGCTGCCGCGCGTCTTCCAGGAGCTCCAGGGCGCCTACACCTCGTGGCCGTGGAAGTACATGGCGCAGCCGGAAAAGATGTACGCCCGCGCCCGGCGCAACGCCTGAGCCCGCCACGCCACCTGCCACTCCTCGAACACCCCGACCCCGGACTGCCCGATGACTCTGCCCGACACCCCGCCCCGCCCGGCCGGCACCGACCGCACCTTCCAGGTGGATCTGCGCGGCCTCGTCGATCTCCTCTCCCACCACCTCTACTCCAGCCCCCGCGTCTACCTGCGCGAACTGATGCAGAACGCGGTGGACGCGCTGACCGCGCGGCACGGCCTCGAACCGGGCGCCGCGGCCGGCGCCTTCGGCATCCGCCTGTACGCCGACGGTTCGGCGGTGCGCGTCGAGGACGACGGCGTCGGTCTCACCGAGGCCGACGTGCACACCTTCCTCGCCACGATCGGCCGCAGCAGCAAGCGCGCCGAGAAGATCGCCGAGCAACGCGCCGACTTCATCGGCCAGTTCGGCATCGGCCTGCTCTCCTGCTTCCTGGTCGCGGACGAGATCCACGTCCTGAGCCGTTCCGCGCGCACCCCCGACGCGCCCGTCGTGGAGTGGCGGGGACGCGGCGACGGCAGCTACTCCGTCCGCACCCTGCCCGCCTCCGCCCGCCCGCGGCCCGGCACCACCGTCACGCTGACGCCCCGCGCCGACGCGGGCGAGTGGACCCGGCCGGCCCAGGTGCACGCGCTGGCCCGGCACTTCGGCTCCCTGCTGCGCCACCCGGTGACCTTCGACGACGGCACGGGCGGCCCGGGCGCGCCCGTCAACCCCGAGCCCGCACCCTGGGCGCGTACGTACCCCACGCCGGGAGCCCGTTCCCGCGCGCTGGCCGCGTACGGCGAGGAGGTCTTCGGGTTCACACCGCTGGACACCATCGAGCTGGACCTGCCGGCCGTGGGCCTGAAGGGCATCGCGTGCGTGCTGTCCGAGGCGGTGCCGGCCGGACGCCGCCACGGCCACCGCGTGCACGTCAAGGGCATGCTGCTGTCCGAGCAGGCCGAGGAGATCCTGCCCGAGTGGGCGTTCTTCGTCCGCTGCGTCGTCGACGCCGAGAGCCTGCGCCCGACGGCGTCCCGCGAGTCCCTGTACGAGGACGACACCCTCGCCGCCGTCCGCGACGCCCTCGCCGAACGGCTGCGCGCGTGGATCGCCCGGACCGCCGCCAGCGACCCGGACCTCCTCGGCCGCTTCCTCCAGGCCCACCACCTGGCCGTGAAGTCGCTGGCGGTGCACGACGACGAGATCCTGCGGATGCTGCTGCCGTGGCTGCCGTTCGAGACCACCGACGGCCACGCCACGCTGGACGAGTTCGCGCGCACCCACCGCACCGTGCTGGTGACGTCCAGCGTGGAGGAGTTCCGGCAGGTCGCGGCGATCGCCTCGGCCGCCGGGCTCGGCGTCGTCAACGGCGGCTACACCTACGACCGTGAACTGGTCCACCGGCTACCGGAGATCAGGCCGGAGGTGAGCGTCGCCGACCTCGACCCGGCCACGCTCACCGCCCACCTCGACTCCGTCGACCGGGAGACGGAACTGGCCGCCGCGGCCTACCTCGCCCTGGCCCGCGACGCCCTGGCCGTCTTCGACTGCGACGTCGCGCTGCGCACCTTCCAGCCCGCCTCCGCCCCCGCCCTGCTCCTCGACAGCCGCGAGGCCCGGCACGAGCGGACCCGTTCCCAGCTCGCCCGCGAGCAGCAGGGCGGCCTGTGGGGCGACATCCTCGGCCATCTGCGTCAGGAGGCTCCGCGGGCCCAGCTGATTCTCAACCAGCTCAACCCGCTGGTCCGCACGGCCGTCACCATCGACGAGCCCGAACTGGCCCGCACCAGCGCCGAAGCCCTCTACGGGCAGGCCGCGATGCTGTCCCGGCGCCCGCTCAGGCCCGCCGAGTCGAGCCTCATCAACCGCTCCTTCCTCGACCTTCTCGCCCACGCCCTCCGCAAGGACAGCTGACGATGCCGACCGCACCCCAGACCACCGACGAGCTGTACCAGGCGCTCCAGGAGAACGACCGGCGCCCCTACGGCCGTACCCGCACCGTCACGGCCGAGGAACTGGTCGACGCCGCCGAGCAGTTCGCCGAGCCCGTCCCGCTCGTCCACGCGCTCCTCGAACTCCAGGAGGCGTACACCTACGGCTCCGAACCCCGCAAGTCGCCCGTCGTCTTCGCCCGCCTGCTCACCCTCTTCGACGAGCAGCCCGACGTCTTCGACGAGCGCCTGCGCCACATGCTGTTCTGGCGGTTCAAGTGGGTGGCCCACGCCCTGCGCCAGCTTCCCGAGATACCTCTGACCAGCCTGCGCCAGTGGCTGACGGAGATGCGCGACCGGTACGAGAAGGCGGGCCTCGGCCTCCAGCCCTACTACGGACAGGCGTACCAGCTCGCCGCCCACATCGGCGAGGACACCACCCCCGCCTACGAGCTGTGGGCGGGCCGTACCCGCACCAGGCTCAGCGACTGCGAGGCCTGCGAGATCTGCGAGCGCGCCCTGTACCACCTCACGGCCGGCGACGACGAGCGCGCGCTGCGTACCTGGGAGCCCGTGCTGGCCGGGAAGGAATCCTGCCAGGAGGAGCCCGCCCGCTCCGTCTCCTACGCGCTGCTTCCCCTGCTGCGCACCGGCCACACCGACCGGGCCCGCGAGCTGCACCTCGCCGGTTACCGCGCCTGCCGCCGCAACCCCTCGATGTCCCAGGAGGTCGGCCGGCACCTGGAGTTCTGCGCGCTGACCGGCAACGAGGCACGCGGCCTGGAACTGCTCGCCGAGAACCGGAGCCTGTTCGACGAGGTCGACTCGCCGCTGGACCTGCTCGGTTTCCTCACCGGCGTGGAGGTCCTCCTCCAGCGCGTCGAATCCCTGGGCCACGGCGAACTGCCCGCCGCCGGATACGCGGGCCGCACCTGGACGGTGGCAGCCTTGCGCGCCGAGGTGCGTGGCCGCGCCGACGACCTCGCCGCCCGCTTCGACGCCCGCAACGGAACCACGGCCCACACCGACCGGCGCAGGGCACGCCTCGACCGTGCCCCCCTGCTGGACGCACTGGAACTGACCCTGCGCCCCCGCGGTCTCGACGACGTCGCCCCGGCCACCCCGGCCACCGCGCCCGCCGCCCGCACGGCCGCCGCCGTCCCCGAGTCGCTGCCCGAACTCATCATCCGGGCAAGAGCTCTGGACGAGCAGGGGCATCCGGACGCGGCCGCCTGCTGGGCACGGCTGCGCACGCTCGCCGCCGCCCCCGACTACGCCCACCCCGACGACCCGGCCGTGGGACCGCTCGTCCTGCTCCGCGCCGACCTGCTGGCCGACGAGGCGGGCCGGGTGGGCGAGAAGGACCGGTTCGAGGAAGCCGCCGCCCTGTACGAGGAGGCCGCGAGACTGTACGACGAGGCCGGAGCGCCGGGTCACGCGGCGCTCGCCCGCGCCTGCGCCCTGCTCCCCACCGGCGAGATCCCCGCGGAGCGCGCCGACGGAGCCGAGGCGAAGGCCGCCGCGCTGACCGCCGCCCACGCGGCTCTCGTCCGGCTGCACGAGGAGGCGACCGGCCTCGCCCCGTACCAGGAGGCCCGTCTGCTGCGGCTGCGGGCGAGCGCGCTCGGCCTGCGGCTGCAGACGTCGGGGAACGAGGAGCACGTCGCGCCGGTCTTCGCCGAGGTGGACCTGCTGCTCGACTTCGCCACCCGGCACGACATCGCCGGACAGGTCTCCGGCGCCCTGCTGCTGCGGGCGAGCACCTACGCCCTCTCCGGCGATCTGCCCGCCGCGGCCACGGAGATCGACGCCCTCCTCGACCGGCTGAAGGCGCACGGCCCCGCCTGGCACCTGCCCCGCACCCTCGGCCTGCGCGGCCGGATCCAGCTCGGCCTCCGGGACGCGCAGGCCGCGCACGCGGACCTGACCGAGAGCCTGCGCCTGGCCGCCGACTGGCCGTCCGACAGGGGCGACACCGCCCGCCTCCACGGTGATCTGGCACAGGTCTGCATGCACCTGGGCCGCCCCGACGAGGCACTGCGGCACCTGACGCGCTCCGCGGAGCTGGAACTGCGCCACGGCAGCCGCATCGACGCGTTCTGCACCTACAGCAACGCCGCGCAGCTCAGCCTCGACCTGGGCCGCGTCGAGGACTGCATCGCCCTGCTCGACTCCCTCCTGGCCGAACCGGACGTCGCCGCCGGAGAGCTGGACGACCGGCTCGTCGCCCAGCTGCGCCTGACCCGCGCCCGCGCGCTGCACGCGGGCGAGGACCTCAAGGCCGCCACGGTGGAGTTCGCCGCCCTCGCCGCCGAGTCGGCCGGCTGGGACGACGACCCCGGGAGCCACGCCATGATCGCCGCGGAGACCGCCGTACTCCTCGCCGAGTCCGGCGAGTTCGGCCGCGCCCGCGAGGCCGCGGACCAGGCCCTCGCCGCCCACGCACAGGCCCCGCGCTACGAGCAGCTCAGCAACTGCCTGCGCGAACTCGCCCGCCTCCAGGCCCAGCAGCAGGGCCCCGAGGGCCTGGCCGACGCCCTCGCCTTCCTCGCCGACGCGGGCAGGATCGCCGACGAGGCCCGCGCCGCGGGGTACGAGGCCCGCGGCCGCGCCCTGGACCCCGCCCTGGCCTACGAACACGGACGGGTCAACGCCTACGCCCGTGAGTACGAGACCGCCCTGGCCGCCCTGGACGAGGCCCTCGGCCTGCTCGGCGAACCGGGATCCGACGAGGACCACGCCGGCGAGTGGGCCGAGTGCGTCCGTCTCGCGGCTGCCGTGGAGGGCATCTACCTGGAACGCCCCGCCCCCGCCCTCACCCGCCTCGACGCGGCGGTCCCCCGCCTCACCGCCCTGGGCCACACCGAGGAGACCGAGCCGCTGACCTCCCTGGCGGCCCGGCTGCGCGACAACGGCTGATGCGGCGGCCCGGTGCCGGGGCGGCTGGCCCGCCCCGGCACCGGCGGCGCCGCCGTCCGACCGGCCGACCGCGCACGCCGACGCGCTCACCGGCACCGTCCGGATCGGTGTCGCAGGCCGGGCAGGCTCAGGCCGTCGCCTCGTCGAGGAGTTCCAGCACGTGCCGGTAGGGGCGGCCGGTGGCGCGGGTCATGCCCATCTCGCAGGTCCGGTTGCAGGAGGCGTACGCGTCGTACCTCCCCGCGGTGATCTCGGCGGCCTGGACGGCGGTGGCGCTCGCGGTGATCTCCGGGTGCAGCAGGCCGCGGTCGCCGGCGAACGCGCAGCAGCCCCAGGTGTCGGGCACGGTGACCGTGTCGCTCACCGCCGCGGCCACCGTGCGCAGGGCGCCGTCGATGCCCAGGTGCACGGTGGAGCAGGTGGGGTGCAGGGCGAGGCTGCCCAGTCGGCGGGGCGAGGGCAGCGCGGGGAGCAGGTGCTCGGCCGTGAAGACGACGCTGTCGACGAAGCGCAGGGCGGCGAAGCGGGCGCGGTCGGACTCCGGTAGGGAGTCGGGCAGTTGCTCCAGGCCGTGCGTGCAGGAGGACGCGTCGCAGACCACGGGCAGCCGGCCGTGGTCGCTCGCCTCCCACAGCACCTGGAGCGTGCGGGCGGCCATGGTGCGGTGCCCGGCGGTGTAGCCCTTCGACTGCCAGGGGGTGCCGCAGCACAGGCCGGTCAGGCCCTCGGGCACGACGACGGGCACGCCCGCCCGGTCGCACAGCCGCAGGAACGCTGCCGCCGCCCCGTCGGAGGCGCCCTCGGCAGCGAAGACGCTGCCGATACAGGCGGCGAAGAACACCGCCCGCGGCTCGGCGGGCCGCCGCGGCGCGGGCCGGGCCGGGCCGCCGCGCGGGATGTCGTCGGCCCAGGCGGGCACCAGTTCCCCTGCCCCGAGCCGGCGCACGGCGCCGGTGGCGGCGCGTACGGCCGGGGCGGGCGCGGCGTGCGCCGTGTTCAGCGCGGCGCGCACACCCCTGACCGCGGTACCCCAGTGCCGGGCCACCGCGCTCCCGGCGCGCTGCGCGGCGGCGCCGTGGCGTTCGCCGCGCAGGCGCTTCATGACCGCGCCGGTGTCGATGGTGACCGGGCAGGCGGTGACGCAGAGGCTGTCGGCCGCGCAGCTGTCGACGGCCGCGTAGGCGTAGTCGGCTTCCAGGGCGCGGCGGCGTTCGTCGTCGCCCGCGGCGGCGGCGAGCGCGATCTCGCGCCGCAGCGCGATCCGCTGACGGGGCGTCGTGGTGGCATCCGCCGTGGGGCAGACGGGCTCGCAGTAGCCGCACTCGACGCAACGGTCGACGGCGGGGTCGACCTCGGGAACACTCTTGAGGCTGCGCAGGTGCGCGGCCGGGTCGTCCGCCAGCAGCACACCCGGGTTGAGCACGCCGTGCGGGTCGCACAGCCGCTTCACCTCGCGCATGACGTCGTACAGTTCGTCGCCGTACTGACGGCGGACGAAGGGGGCCATCGCCCGGCCGGTGCCGTGCTCGGCCTTCAGGGTGCCGCCGGCGTCCAGGACGAGGTCGGCCATGGCATCGGTGAACCGGGCGTAGCGCTCGATCTCCGGGGCGGAGTCGAAGTCCTGGGTCAGCATGAAGTGCAGGTTGCCGTCGCGGGCGTGGCCGAAGATCACCGCGTCCTGGTAGCCGTGCCGGTCGAAGAGGCCGATCAGGCCCTCGCAGGTGCGGGTCAGCCGGTCCATCGGCACCGCGATGTCCTCCAGCAGCGCGGTGGTGCCGGGAGGCCGCGCCCCCGCGACCGCCGTGTACAGGCCCTTGCGCAGGTGCCAGAGGCGGGCCCTGACCCGAGGGTCGCGGACGAGCCCGGTCCCGGTGACGGCGGGCAGGCCGTCCAGAACCGGCCGGGCCGCGGCCACCCGCTCCTGAAGCGCCTCGGCGCTGTCCTCGGCGAACTCGACCAGCAGGGCCGCGTGTCGCTCGACGCGCAGACCGCGCAGTTCCGCCACGGGGTCCGGGGACTGCTGTGTCACGCGCAGGGAGGCCGCGTCCAGGAGTTCGGCGGTGCGGGCGCCGACGGCCAGCAGTGCGGGCAGCGCGTCGGTGGCCTCGGCGAGGCCGGGCAGCACCAGAAGGCCGGTGGCGGTGTGCGGCAGGACGGGCACGGTGCGGAAGACGGCCTCGCCGACGAAGCCGAGGGTGCCCTCGCTGCCGATCATGAGGTGGGCGAGGATGTCGGCGGGATCGGTGTGGTCCAGGAACGAGTTGAGGCCGTAGCCCATGGTGTTCTTCATCGAGAACAGGCGCTCGATGGTGGCGCGGGAGCCGGCCGAGGCGCGCACGCGGTCGCGCAACCGCAGCAGTCCCGCGTGCAGTTCGGGTTCGTGGGTGCGCAGCGCCCGGTCGGCGTCGGGTTCCGCGGTGTCGACGACGGTGCCCGAGGGCAGCACGAACTGCAGGGACTCCATGGTCCGGTAGGCGTTGTCCTGGGTGCCGCAGTTCATGCCACTGGAGTTGTTGGCGACCAGGCCGCCGATCGTGCAGGCGGACTCGCTCGCCGGGTCGGGTCCGAGCCTGCGCCCGTACCGGGCGAGTCGCGCGTTGGCCTGACGGACCGTCAACCCTGGCTGGAGGCGCATGCGCAGGCCGTCGTCGAGGATCTCGGCGGTGCGCCAGTGGCTGCGCACGTCCACGAGGATGCCGTCACCGCCCGCCTGCCCTGCCAGGCTGGTGCCGCCCGAGCGCAGCGTGAGCGGCACTCCGGCGGCGCGAGCCCCGGCCATCAGGGCGCCCACCTCGGCCGCGGACGCGGCGCGCACGACGGCTCGCGGGGTGAACAGGTACGGCGACGCGTCGTGCGCGGCGGCGACCCTGCGGGGCACGTCGGTGGTCACCCGGGCCGGGTCGCCGACGCACGCGGAGAGCAGCTGGGCCAGGTCGGAGGCCGGCTCCGGCGTGGGCGATGCGGCCGCGGTGGGGCTCATGGAATCCTCGCTCCCGGGCGGGTGTCAGCGGGCGGGTCGGTCGATGCGCAGCAGGCGCGGCGGCCGTGCGGCGGGTTCGGGCAGACGCAACGGCACCGACCCGGGGGTGATGCTGCCCAGCAGCGTGGCCCGGCGGGCGCCGGTGCCCGAGGGCAGGGCGCCGGGCAGCCCGTGCACCGTGAGGAAGCCGAGGACGGCGAACGCCAGGGCCTCCTTGGCGTCGGAGGGCAGGCCGAGGTCGTCGCTGGGGCGCAGCCGCACACCGGGCAGCTCCTCGGCGATCAGGCGCATGAGCACCGGGTTGCGGGTGCCGCCGCCGGAGACGACGAGCTCGGTGACCCCGTGGGCGCGGCAGGCGTCGGCCACGGTGACGGCGGTGAGCCGGGTCAGGGTGGCCACGACGTCGTCGGGGTCCGGGGTGGGCACCTTCTCCAGCGCCCGCTGCAGGTAGGGCAGGTGGAAGTGCTCCTTGCCGGTGCTCTTCGGGGCCGGCCTGCGGTAGTAGGGGTCCTCCAGGAGGGCGCGCAGCAGTTCGGGGCTCGTCCGGCCGGCGGCGGCTCGGCGTCCGTCCTCGTCGTAGGTCGCGGCGCCGCCGGTGAAGTGCCGTACGGCCGCGTCCAGCAGGGCGTTGGCGGGGCCGGTGTCGAAGGCCAGTGGTTCGGCGCCGGGCGCGAGGACGGTGACATTGGCGATGCCGCCGAGGTTCAGCGCGGCGGGCGTGCCGGGCAGGGCGCGCAGCAGGAGGGTGTCGGTCATGCCGACAAGCGGGGCGCCCTGTCCGCCCGCCGCCACGTCCCGGCTGCGCAGGTCGGAGACGACCGGGAGCCCGGTGGCCTCGGCGATCCAGGCGGGCTGGCCGAGTTGGAGCGTGCCGCGGACGGCGCCGTTCTCGACCCAGTGGTGGATGGTCTGGCCGTGCGAGACGACGAGGTCGGCGGTGCCGCCGCACAGCTCGCGCAGCGCGCGTCCGGCGGCGTCGGCGAAGGCCTGGCCGACACCGGTGTCCAGGGCGCAGACGGCCTGCGTGGTCGTCGCGGCCGGCGGCAGCGTGGCGCCGATCAGGTCCCTCAGATCGTCCGGGTAGGGCACGGAGAGGTGTCCGAGGGGCCGCAGAAGCAGGGTGTCGCCGTCCAGGGCGAGGTCCGCGGCGGCGGCCTCGATGGCGTCGTAGGAGGTGCCCGACATCAGACCGATCACGCGCACGACGCCTCCCGGTTCCTGTGCCGCCGCGTGGGCGGGGTCGGTCGACGCTGCGGCATGGCTTCTCCCTGGGTGTCGGAACGGGGCGGGTGCGGGGCCGCGGGTGCGGCCCCGCACCGGGTGGGGCGGGCGTGCCGTCAGTCGCGGCCGGCGACCGCGGCGACGTGGTCGGGTCCGGGGTCCGTCTCGCCACCGGCCACCGGGATCGCGGCGATCTCGGGGGCGCGGTGGAACAGGCTCATCAGGCCGCCGACGACCAGGGTGATCACGACGCCGATCGGCACGAGCCACTGGGCGGCGATCGCGGTCGGCACGGTGGCACCGGCCACCGTGACGTCGATCTTGACGCTGCGCACGATGTACGTCATCACGCCGACCGTCACCAGGAACGCCACGACGGAGTCGGTCTCGTTGGCGCGCCGGACGAGGCGCCCGAGCAGGAACGCGCCGAGCAGGGCGCCGTAGGTGTAGCCCGCGATCGTCAGACCCGTCAGATAGACGTTGCCGGTGCTGGTGCTGAAGGCACAGGCGAAGACCGCCATCAGCACCGCCCACACCAGCGTCATCACCCGGGCGAGCCTCAGCAGCGACTCCTCGGACGGCGTGCTGCGGAAGAAGCTGTGGATGATGTCGGCGACCGTCGAGTTCGACATGGAGTTCAGCGCCGAGGACAGGGAGCCCATCGCGGCACCGAGGATGCCCGCCACGAGCAGACCGGAGATCACCACGGGCAGCCCGTGCAGGATGAACTGCGGGTAGAGGTTGTCGGAGCTGCTCAGGCCGAGCTGCTTGAAGTCCTTGCCCTGGTTGTACGACCACAGCAGGGCGCCGACGAGGGAGAAGGCGGCGAACTGGAGGGTGACGAAGACGCCGGAGGCGATCATGGCCTTCTGGCCGTCGCGCAGCGAGCGGGTGGCCAGCACGCGCTGGACGATCAGCTGGTCGGACCCGTGGCTGGCCATGGCGAAGATGGCGCCGCCGACGATCGCGGTGGGCAGGGCGAACGGGCTCGTCAGGATGTGTGCCAGGTCGAAGTCGGTGTCGAACAGCCTGAAGTGGCCCGAGTGCAGCGCGCTGGAGAATCCGCTGCCGCCGACGTGGCCGGAGAGCACGGCGATGGCGAGGATCGCCCCGCCCAGGTACAGGCCCATCTGGATGGCGTCGGTCCAGATGACGGCCTTGATGCCGCCGAGGTACGTGTAGACGACGGTGATCACCGTGAGCACGATGATGATCAGCCGGTAGCCCGCGTGCACGCCGAACTCGTCGAGCAGCAGCTTGATCGGGATCGCGGAGGCGAACAGCCGGACGCCCTCGGCGAGGAGGCGGGTGAAGACGAACGTCACCGAAGCGAGCCCCTGCAGCTTGAGCCCGAATCTGCTGCCCAGATACTGGTAGGCGCTGACGAAGCCGCCGCGCTTGTACAGGGGGATCAGCACGGTGGCCACGACGACGCGGCCGATGACGTAGCCGAGGGCCAGTTCGACGTTCCCGAAGCCCTGCCCGCTGTACGCGCCACCGGGCACGCTGATGACGGTGAGCACGCTGGTCTCGGTGGCCACCACGGAGAACGAGACCGTCCACCACGGCATGCGGCCTTCGCCGACGAAGTAGTCCTTCGCGGTGCTCTGCCGGCCGGCCAGGCGCAGTCCGATCACGGCGATCGCCACCAGATAGACGACGACCACCACGAGGTCGAGTTGACGCACGCTCACTCCTAAGCAACGGCCGGCGGGGGCACCGGCGGGGTGGGGACAGGGGGAGAGGACGCCGCCCGTACGCGGACGACGTGGGGCTCGTGCGGCGCGCGGGCGTCCAGCGCCAGCAGGCGCGCACCGTCCAGCGGTTGCCCGAGCGGGGACCGCAGACGCAGAGAGCGCGGGAAGCCGGCCAGCGCCGAGCGCAGCGGCCCGAGGAGCGGTTCGCCCAGGCCGGTGAGCCCGCCGGTGATGGTGACGGAGAAGGCTTCGCCGCCGATCCGGCGGGCGGCGGCGAGCACGGCCTCGCCGAGCGCGCCGGCGGCGTCCCGGATGATCGCCGAGGCGGCGGTGTCGTCCGCCGCGGCCAGGCGTGCGACGTCCGGCGCGAAGGAAGCGGCGGTGCGGGCCGGGTTGCCGTCGTGGCCGAGGGCCACAGGCAGCCGGTCCGGATCGCCGAAGCGTTCGACGGCAGCGGCCAGTAGCGCGGTGTCCGGGCCGCGTCCGTCGTGGGCCCGCAGCGCGGCCCGCAGCCCGGCGGCGCCGATCCAGGCGCCGCTGCCCTCGTCGCCGAGCCAGGGACCCCAGCCGTCGACGCGCGCGTACGACCCGTCGTCCCCGATGCCGATGGCGACGGAGCCGGTGCCGATCGCGAGCACCACGCCGGTGTGGCCGCCGAGGGCGCCCGCGTGGGCGGTGACGGCGTCACTGGTGACGGCCACCTCGTCCGTGGGCAGGTCCGCGAGAAGCAGACCGGCCAGCGTGCGGGCCGCCTCCGGTGCGGCGGCCGCCCCCGCCGCGCCCACGCAGACCGCCGCCGGCCGTGGCGCGGGGTCCCCTTCGAGGAGGGGGAGCACGGCGGCGAGCACGGCGGCATGGGCCGCCGCCACGCCGTTCTCGGCGGCGAGCCCGGGGGCGCCGGGCACCTCGTGGATCCGCTGGGGAGGGCCGTCGCCGCCGTTCCACAACGCGGCACGGCAGCCGGTCTTGCCCAGGTCCACCGCGACTACTGCTGACATACGGCACGCCTTCGTGTCTTCGGGGGTGTGTCGCGCAGCCCGGTCACGGGGACGGCCGGACGGCCGGTGACCGGCACGGCACACGGTTCAGCGAGTATCAGAACGACGGACTCGGCATGTCAATAAGTAACGTCACGTAATTCGGCACGTAAATTTTTGACGCCCGCCGAACGCGTGGTTACTGTGGCGCCACCCACCCAGGAGGAACGGCCCATGGCCAGCACCGAACCACCTCGCATACCGGACCGGCCCGCGGAGGACACCTCCGCCGCCGGGACCCTGGCACGCATCAGGACGGCCCTGCCGTCCCTGGCGCCGTCCGAGCGACGCGTGGCCGAGGCCGTTCTGGCCGATCCGGCACAGGCGGCGGAGCTGTCCATCAGCGCCCTCGCCAAGCGGGCCGACACCTCGGTGGCGACGGTGATGCGCTTCTGCCGGGCCATAGAGATCACCAACTACCCGCAACTGCGCCTGGCCCTGGCCGCGGCGGCCGCTCGCGAACACGCCCTCAGCGGCGATCGCCCGGCACCGGGCACCGACATCAGCGCCACCGACACCCTGAACGAGATCGTCGGCAAGATCATCTACAACGAGGTGCGCGCCCTGGAGGACACCGGGGCGGGAGTGGACGTCGAGGTGCTGGGCCGGGCCGTGGAGGCCCTGGCGGGAGCGTGCAGGATCGACATCTTCGGCGTCGGCGCCAGCGGGTTCGTCGGCCAGGACCTGCACCAGAAGCTGCACCGCATCGGCCGCATGGCGTTCATCTGGACCGACCGGCACGCAGCACTCACCGCCGCCGCCCTCCTCGGCCCCGGCGACGTCGCCGTCGCCATCTCGCACTCCGGGGAGACCGAGGACACCGTCGAACCCCTGCAGGCCGCCGCCGAACGCGGGGCCACCACGATCGCCCTCACCAACGTCCCACGCTCCGCCCTCGCGGAGAGTGCGGACCTCGTACTGACGACCTGCGCCCGGGAGACGCCCTTCCGCTCCGGCGCCACCGTCAGCCGTATCGCCCAACTCGCGCTCATCGACTGCCTGTTCGTCGGCGTCGCCCAGCAGTCCTACGACGCCACGACCGCGGCGCTGGAGAAGACCTACGGCGCGGTCCAGCGCCGCAGGCGCCAGCCGTCGACCCGCCGCACACCACCCGGCGACTGACCACCCGCCCTGTCCCCTTCCGTCGGCACCATCCCCGAGCACCACCCTGAAAGGACGACCGCGCCGTGGACCTCAGCACACTCGGCACCGAGACCCGCAACGAGCGGACCGCTGATCTGGACCGCATGCCGGTCACCGAACTGCTCTCGGTCATGAACGACGAGGACCGGACCGTCGCCCTCGCGGTACGCGAAGCCCTCCCGGAGATCGGGGCCGCCGTCGAGGCGATCACCGAGTCGCTGCGGCGGGGCGGACGGCTGATCTACATCGGCGCAGGCACCAGCGGCCGCATCGGCCTCCTCGACGCCGTCGAGTGCCCGCCGACCTTCGGCACCTCCCCCGAGCAGGTCGTGGGGCTGCTCTCCGGCGGCCCGGGCGCCTTCGTCCTCGCGGTCGAGGGGGCGGAGGACGAACCGACGAGGGCGGTCGCCGACCTCGACGAGATCGGCGTGGACGACCGGGACACGGTCGTCGGGCTCGCCGCCAGCGGCCGCACGCCCTACGTCGTCGGCGGCCTGCGGCACGCCGCCGGCAAGGGCGCCGTCACGGTGTCGGTCGCCTGCAACCGTGACGCGGACGTCAGCCGGTACGCCGACATCCCGATCGAGATCCCCACCGGCCCCGAGGTCCTCACGGGGTCGACCCGGCTCAAGGCCGGCACCGCCGAGAAGATGGTCTGCAACATGCTCTCCACCGCCTCGATGGTGCGTCTGGGCAAGGCCTACGGAAACCTCATGGTCGACGTCAAGGCCAGCAACGAGAAACTGGTCGACCGGGCCCGCCGCATCGTCGTCCAGGCCACCGGCGCCGACCCCGACACCGCCGCCGACGCGCTGCGGGCCGCCGACGGCCACGCCAAGACCGCCATCGTCATGCTCCTCGCCCACTGCACGGCCGAGGAGGCGACCCGGCGCCTCGAGAAGGCCGACGGCGACACACGCACCGCCATCGGCCGCCCCTGACGCGGAACGCCCCGGGGCGGCTTGCCCCGGTGAGTACGCTGGTACGGGCGTTGACGCGGGAACCGCGGAACCGGTTTCGGCGTTTTGGTTGCAGACCTGAGCTCGAGGCGGGGGCGTTGGCATGGCTACGAGGATCTCGGTGACCGTCAGGGGGCTGACCGGTCTTGACGACCGGGAGCGGATGCTCGACGAACTGGAGGCGGAGACCGGTCTGTCGTGGCGTGCGTCGGCCGTCGACCAGGGCAAGGTACTGACCGGCGGCATCGTCGAGGTCGTCCTCGTGGCCGTGGTGGGCAAGGCGACCGAGATGACCGTGTCGGCCGCCGTGGACGCCGTGAAACGGGTCGTCGAGCGCCGGCGCCGTGAGCGGCTGGATCCGCCCGAGACCTCGGTCGGCACCGAGTCCGTACCCGACTCCGCGGCGGAGCCGACGGCTCAAGGGCTGGACGGCTGAGATGGCGTCCCGTGCGGTGGTGATAGGACCGGCGAGGTACGCCGTCGGTTCGGGGATGGACAGCCATCCGCCGATCGGCGAGAGCGCGCGTATGTACGGCGAGGTTCTCGCGGGCGACGAGATGTGGGGTGCCGACTCCTGCCGGGTCCTGACCGAGGACGAGGTCCGGACGGCTGACGGCGTGATGAGGGCGTTGCAGGAGGCCGCGGACGAGACGGGACCCGACGACATCTTCCTGGTGGTGTACGTCGGGCACGGTCAGTACTGGAGTGACGTTCCCGGCGCGCAGGTCCACTTCTCCGTGGGCTCGTCCTGCCGGGACAAGCCATGGACCTGGCTTTCCAGTTGGTACGTCTACCGCGTCATGCGCAAGGCCAGGGCGAGGCTGAAGGTCCTGATCGCCGACTGCTGTTACTCGAACCTGCTGCCTCAGCTGGGGGAGGAGCCCGTCCTTCCCGGAGTGCTGGGCGCGCTGGACGAGGGCACCTGTGTGTTCACGGCCGTCAAGAACGCCAGTTTCGCGTCCGCTGACGGCTGCTCGGCCCTGCCGGGGAATCTCGCGAAGTGCACACCGTTCAGCGGGCATCTGCTGCACATACTGCAGGAGGGCACGAAGGACCACAATCACCAGCTCACCATCGGCCTCCTGCGGGAGGCGGTGAAGAAGGAGATGGAGTTCTGCACAGGTGCCCAGCACCAGGTGCCGAGGATGTCGCTGAACGACGCCCGTGACGGCACCCCGCTCTTCACCAACCAGATGGAGCTCAAGAAGCGCGACCCGGTCCCGCAACTCCCGGTCGAGCCCGCGGACTGGGTCAAGACGCTGATGATGGACCGGGACGCCCGCCTCGACGAACTGCTGAAGGACGAGCGGAAGACCGGTGACGTGGTCGCCCTGCTCAGCTCCAGGCCGGACGAGGCCAGCCGGCATCTCGCGCGGCACATCGACGTCAGGGCCAACCAGGCGTTCAGCTCGCCCCATGCCTTCGCCCGCTACTGGAACCAGGTGGAGAAGGCACTGCGCGTATGACGGAGGGTCAGAAGGCCGCGGGCTCCGCCGTGGCCAGGAGTTCCGAGGGTGACGGTGCGGCGGAGCCGTGGGGCTTCGGCTACGAATGGGTGACCAAGTGCTCGGTCGCCGCCTTCAAGGAGCGCATGCAGGCCATGCGGGAGGGCGAGCAGCCCGTCACCGAGAGCAGCGAGAGACCCCGGCCCGCCAACGCGATCAGGGCCCTGCACGCGTTCGCCATGTTCAGCTCCGTCGACCGGCTGATCGAATGCGCGGTGAGTTTCGACTACCGGGACGCCGTCAACATGGTGGCCACGGCGGCGCTGAGCCGGAACATCATTCATGCCGCGGAACTCGCCATCCGGCAATGGGACGCCGAGCGCGCGAGTGAGGGCGGGCACCCGCGGCTGACGGACGGCGTCATCCACGACATCGCCTGCCAGCGGACGGTGCTCGACGTCGCCGTCTTCGTCCGGGAGTGCCGTCGCGCCGGGAAGAGCGAGCTGGTGGACCAGACGCTGCGTGTCTTCACCACACCGAGTTCGGGGCGGACCAATCTCGACAAGGCCCTCCTCTACATCGCGCTGCGTGACGAGGAGTGCGGGCAGGAGGCCGCCGAGCTCCTCCGTCTGACCCTCGTCGCGATCACCGAGCACGTGCACATGCCGTTCCAGGCCTCGTACACCGTTCCCAGGGAGTTCCAGGATCTCGCCGGCGCTCTGCACCAGCTCAGTCCCTCCGAGCGGATCCTCGAGGAGTGGGTCGACGCACAGTTGCGGATTCCGGATCGCGTGCCCGAGACCAGACGGATCGTCGCCCATCTGATCGCCACCCGGACCGACAGCCCCGACACCCTCGTGGAGCATGTCGGCAAACGGCTGTCCCAGCATGACATCGCAGAGATCTGCGGCCAGTTGGCCAGACAGGGGTCCCCCGAGAAGTGCGTGTTGATCCGCGAGCACGCCGCGTCGCGCGACAACGTGGAGCACCTGGCGGAGATCGTCATCGCCTGGCACCGCTCAGAGGCTCTCACCAGGACGACCAAGGACCTGCTCGCCGACATCGTGGCCAGGGGGACGGCGCGGGCGGCCGGGCCGCGTTCGCCGGTCGAACTCGACTACCTGGACACGGTACTGGGCAACTTCAACGCCCAGCCGGAATGCAGGAGGCTGCTGCGCATCGCCGCCGCGGCGCACACGGACGGCCGCTCCGGAACCGATCTGGCCGGTCTGCTGGTCAGGATCGAGCGGCCGAGGGACCGCAACCGTGTGGCGCAGACGATCGCCCAGCGGCTGGCCGCGCACGTCCTCGAACAGGGCGCCGACGCACGGCTCTTCGTCGAGTACGTCGAAGGGCTGCGGGGTCACGGCCGCGCCGAGGCCGTCGATCTGGCCTGCAAGGAACTGGCGGACCCCTCCGACCCCGTCGGGGTGATCCGGGGTTCGGGCGCCGTCATCGCCGAGATCGCCGCCTGCCTGTACGGCGCGGCGCTGCCCCGCGACGGCTGGGATCTGCTCGAACGATGCCTGGAGAACGAGCAGCGTGTCACCCCTCGGGACGTGGCGCTGGTCGTCGACCGGCTGCGCACCAGCTCGATGGAGGAAGAGGACAGGCATTTCCTGCTCCGTGCCACGGTGGGCCGCTGGTCCGACGCGAACCGCCGGGAGGAGGCGGTCGAGGAGCTGCGCGGCAGGGGATTCGAGGAGGAGGCCACGGAGGTCATTCGTTCGCTGCGTTAGCGGCCGCGGCGGGGCCGCCGGTGCCCGGAGTCGGCAGCATGGGCGCCACTTCGGCCATGTGGCGTCTGGACGCGTGGACCAGGCCCTCGAACGCCGCGAGCGCCGCAGCCACGGCCAGCAAGCCCCCGAGGACCTTGGGGAGGACACCGATCGAGGAATCGCCCAGCAGCGTCAGCAGCGTCAGCACCGCGAGATGACCGATCAGCCAGAGCGCGGCCTGGGCGGCGGGGCTGGTGCGCCAGTGCCGTAACAGGGTCACGTGCACCTTGGCGTCGTACATCCGGCCGAAGGCGGGCAGCCACCGGGCGACGATCGGCAGGCACAGCAGCAGGGCGCAGCCCACCGTGAGGGTCGCCATGCCCCGCCACAGCGGGGCCCAGCCCGCCCCGTAGAGAATGAGGGCGATCAGGGCGAAACCGGCCCGCGCCAGGACCTCGCGCACGCCGCGCCGCAGACGGGACCAGCCGGTCAGGTGATCGCGGAGCGACACGAGTACGACGCCCGGGACGGCATAGACGACCAGCGTCAGGACTCCGGTGATCGCGACGAGGGAGCTCCAGCTGCCGCCGACCGCCAGTAACGCGATGCTCGCGACGAAGAAGTCCACGACGAGGACCAGCCAGTACACGTCGTACCGCCGCTTCAGGGACGCCTTGCGGGCGGTTTGCAGCCCGCGGTGCGTGAGGTGGGCCCGGCTGAGCGCCGCCACCTCGCGGGTGAGCGCGTGGGCGAAGACGAGTCCCGCACCCATGGGTGAGATCACGGCCCCGACCCTGAGCAGCCACCCGAGCCACCACAGGGAGAGAGCGAAGGCGAACTGGGCATAGGGCGACGGCTCGATGCCGGGCGGACTCCAGTAGGACGCCTGGTACTTGGTGAAGACGACCTGAAGCGATATGTACAGGACCATCGCCCCGGTGATCGTTCCGAAGACCGCCCTGCGGAGCCGGGCCGCCTCGCCGATTCCCCGTCCCCACCGCTTGATGTTCCCGGCGAAGTCCAGCGGTCCCTGGAAGCCCACGTAAGCGAAGATCACGCCGCTGCCGACGACCGCGGCCAAGGCGGCGCCGGCACCCTTTCCGGTGGCGCCGCCGCTCTCGTGGGGACTCCCGTGGTCGAAACCGGCCGCGATCAGCAGCGCGACGGTCAGGACGGGGATGACGACCTTCACCACCGTCAGCCAGGAGTTGATCCTGAAAAAGATCCGCGGGGCCACCAGATTCACCGCGGAGATCGCCGCCATGAACACCAGCGCGTAGACCCAGCCTTCGAGGGTGAGCGCCTGTGAGGAGTCCAGGAGCCCGTGGACCTGCCAGGACAGGCCCCTCGTCATCGCGACGGCCTCACTGGCGAGGTTGATCGCGTAGAAGATCCACAGGCCGGCCGCGACCACCGTCGCCACCAGCGCGCCACTGCTCTGCAGCGGCAGGAAGATCAGCCCGCCGGTCTTGGGGGCGACGGTGCCCAACTCGACCATGACCGCGGCGATCAGCAGCATGAGCAGGCCGCCGAACGCCCAGGCCAGGTAGGCGTCCGAACCGGCCCGGCGGAACGCGTCGTCCGCGCCCAGCAGCCAGCCGGAACCGATCATGCCCCCAGCCGCCAGGCCGACGAGGTGGAACACCGACAGCCGCCGCTGCTCGTCCTCCTCCTCGGCCCGCACCGGCCGCCGGCCCTGAGGCTTCACTTCCCGGACACTCATCCGTCCTGTCCCCCGCGTAGCGTCGGCATCCTCACGCACAGTGGCGAACAGGGTACTGGTCGGTGCGGGCCGGGGATACGGCGTTCCCACCGGCCCTTTCCGCCTTGCTGTCAGGCGTGGTTGGCCGGGTTCACCGAGGGGTCTGCCGGGTCGGTCCCCGCGGCGGTCACCGGTGCTCGGTGGGTACCGGCTGGGGGAGGGCGCCGAGGCGCCAGGCCGGCGTACGGTCCCGGGGGCGGGTGGCGGCATGGGCGGAGAGGCTGACGGCGGTCAGGTCGAGGACCGCCTGGGTGAGGCCGGCGGCCGAGTCGAGGGCGCCGGGGTCGGTGCGCCGGCGCTGCCGGGAGACGCTCGCGACCAGACGGCGGAACTGCTCGGCGACCGGTTCGCCGAGGGCGGCGTCGGGCAGCAGCACCGCCGGGGACCGTCCCTGCAGCCGGGCGACGGCCGCGCCGATCACGCCGGCGAACAGACCGCCGGGACCCAGTCCCAGGACGGCCCGTACCCGCAGGCCGCGGGCTCGCACGTCGTCGGTCCACGGCACCAGGTACGCCTCGAGGTCCAGCCCCGAGGGCCGGTGCCCGGCGGGGCCCGGCAGGGCCTGCCACACGGTGTGCTCGGTCCCCAGCAGCGGCGCCGCGTCCCGCAGGTCGGCGCCCGTCGGGCCGAACAGGGGGCGGCACACCGCGAGGACCAGTTCCTGGGAGTCCCCGCGGTGCAGTTCCTCCCAGCAGACGAGATCGTGCACGCGGCCTCCTTCGGACGGGGTGCGCGCAACGGCGCGGCGTGGAAAGGCTCGGCGTGGAAACCCCGCGGCGCGGAAACGCGGCGCGGGAAGGACACGGCCGGCGAAGGCGGGGCGCGGAAACCGTGCGGCGCCCGCCCTCTGCGGGGGATCAGAGGGCTGCCCACACGGTTTCCGCGCGTCGTGAGGCCGCCTTCGGGGTGGCCGTGTCCGTCAGGCGCGCTGGCCGGTGACGGCCATCCGGCCGAAGTTGCCCGCGACGGTCCCGCCGGTCAGCGCGTCGCCGTCGATGATGAGGTCGAAGTCCATCTTCATGGGCATCGGGCGCACCATGTTGATGGTGAACTGCGCACGGTCGCCCTCCAGCCGGCCGTTCTCGATGTCGACCGTGCTGCCCATGGCGGTGGCGGTGCCGCTGAGCGCGGCCCCGTTCTGCTTGACGTCCACGGTGCCGTGCTGCGGGCCGATGGGAGAGGCGATGGTGATGGACCACGTGCCGTCGAAGGCGCTCATTGATTCTCCGTAGGTTGGTCGGTGGCCTGGATAGGCCGGGTGGGGCTCGCGGGCCCGCCCGGGCGGCTCAGCGCTGGATCGCCCGCTGCGCCAGGGCCCCGGCGTCGATCTTCAGCTGTACGCCGGTGAGGTACCGCGATTCGTCCGAGGCCAGGTAGACCACGGCGTGCGAGATGTCGATCGGATCCAGCAGCGGAACGCCCATGGCGTGGAAGTTCCTGAAGAGCACCTCGGCGTCCGCCTCGGTGGGGTGCTCCAGGTCGGGACGGTAGGTGCGGTAGGTGGACTCGTTCTGCACCATCCGGGTGGCCACGTTGCCCGGATGGACCGCGTTGACGCGGGTGCCCTTGGGGGCCAGCTGCACGGCGAGCCAGTCGACGTAGTCGACGAGCGTCTTCTTGGAGAAGCTGTAGCCGTAGCCGCCGGGTCCGGCGACCGCGTTGCCGGCGAGCTCCGGGGCCAGGCCGGCGACCGAGCCCATCACGATGACGGAGCCGCCGTCGACGAGGTGGGGCAGGGCGGCGTGGACGGTGGAGATCGAGCCGAGCAGGTTGACGTCGATCGTCTCGGTGAACGCGGACAGCGGCCGGTCCATGCCGACCGGGCTGATGCCCGCGTTGGCCACGACCACGTCGAGCCGGCCGAGTTCCTCGACCGCTTCGGCGAACGCCCGGTCGAGCGCGGGCCGGTCGCGGATGTCGAGCTCGCGGGTCACCGCCCGCCGTCCGAGCTTGCGGACCAGCTCCGCGGTCTCCTCCAGGTCCGTGGAGGTCGACATGCCGTAGTCGGCGACGGGAATCTCCTGGCAGATGTCGAGCGCGATGATGTCCGCGCCCTCCTCGGCCAGTCGCAGCGCGTGGCTGCGGCCCTGTCCGCGGGCGGCTCCGGTGATTGCGACGACCTTGCCCTCGACGCGGCCCATGATTCGCCTCCGTAGGCACTTGGAAGGATTGCGTGTGCGCGGGCTGCGGGCCCTGCGCGTCCGTCACGGCGTGGCCGCACCGGGTGCCGGCCGCCTGGGGCTTCTATATAGCCACGGCCCCGGAAGGCGTACGACCCCTAGATTCACGGTCGGTGCAGACCTAGGGGGTGTCCTCGCCCCGGGCCACGGCCGGGTCAGTCGTGCACCCAGCCGTGGCTGCGGGCCACGGTCAGCAGTCGCTCCCGCAGCCGGGAGATCTGGGCCGCCGTCACCGACGGGGCGCCCGAGATGATGACGTCGGTGAACTCCTGCAGGAGTTCGGCCGATGTCATCGTCCCGGCCGCGGAATGGGACGCCGTCCGCGGGCCGTCCTGGCACGGGCCGTCGGCCTGGGTGGCCGGCACCCGGGTCAGCGGCCGCACGTTGACGGCCCGCAGACCCCGCTCGCTCTCGGTCTCCTCGAACTCGACCTGCACCCCTGGAGCGATGAGGTGCCGGTCGCGGAGGATGTCGTTGGCGTGCATGAAGGCGTCCTCGCCTGAGGGGTGGCTGACAAAGCCGTAGCCGTGAACGCTGTCGAAGCTCACTACTCGACCTACAGGCATGGGGGGTTTCCGCGCTTTCTGTGTCGTCGGTGTCGTGGTCGCCGTGTCTATGGGGACCGACAGGGACGTCTCGCCTGAGCGCCGCTGGTCAGGTCCCCGGCCGCAGGTCGGCGTTCGGGGGAACGTCGCCCTGCCGGGCGGCGCCGGACGTGGTCGCGGTGCCGGCCGCACCGGGTGCGGCGGTGCCGTCGAGCCCGGCCGGCGCTTCCTCCGGGTGGTGCGCCAGGTACTCGCTCAGACCGGGGAACTCCTCCTCGTAGTCCTCGGGATAGGTGGCCGGCGCGTGGCGCAGCGTGATCAGCGCCGTGATCGCGACCACGGCGAGCAGCACCACGTTGACCATGACGGCGGAGTGCAGGCCCCGCATGAACGCGGCGTCGGCCGCGTCGAGGAGGGCGGAGGCCGTCTTGGCGGGAAGTGCGGCGGCGGCCTGGAGGGCCCCGCCGAGGGAGTCGCGGGCCGCGTCGGCCACCTGCGCCGGGGTGCCCTGGGGCAGCTCCAGCGTGTGGGTGTAGCGGTTGTTGAGGATGGTGCCGAGCACCGCCATGCCCAGCGCGCCGCCCAGCTCGGCCGCGGTGGTGGCGAGCGCGGACGCGGCGCCGGAGCGCTCCTTGGGCGCGCTGTTGACGATGGTGTCGGAGGTGACGGTGAACGTCGACACGGCGCCGATCGCCTGCAGGATGATGGGGATGATCACGATGCCGTAGCTGGTGTCGGCCTTCAGGGTGCTGTAGAAGGCCATGGCGACGGCGCCCACGCCGAGTCCGAAGCAGCACAGCTTGGCCCGGCCGATCTTCGGCACCAGCATGCCGATCATCGGGGCCACCAGGATCGCCACGCCGGCCGGGGGCAGCATGGCCAGGCCCGACTTCAGCGGCGACCACTGGTGCACCAGCTGGAAGTACTGGCTGAGCAGCAGCGTCGTACCGATGAATGCGAACAGGGCGAAGGTGTTGGACGCCACGGCCCCGGAGAACGCCGTGTTGGTGAAGAGCTTGACGTCGATCAGCGGGTGCGCCATGCGGACCTGCTTGAGCGCGAACAGCACCAGTGCGACGACGCCGATGGCCGTGGCGGTCAGTACCCGGGTGTCCGTGAAGCCGTCGTGCACCGACTCCTGGATGGCGTAGACGATGCCGACGACACCGATGACCGACAGCACGACGCTGACGGGGTCGATACGGCCCGGCAGCGGGCTGCGGGACTCGGGGACCACGAAGACCGCCACCGAGAACAGCAGTACCATGATGGGGACATTGATCAAGAAGACCGAGCCCCACCAGAAGCTGTTGAGCAGCGGTCCGGCGACGATGGGCCCGATGGCCATACCGCCGCTGATCATGGCGGCCCAGATGCCGACGGCGGTGGTGCGCTCCTTGGGGTCGGTGAAGATGTTGCGGATGATGGAGAGCGTGGTCGGGTAGACCGTCGCACCGGCGACACCGAGCAGCGCCCGCCCGAAGATGAGCCAGCTGGGCGAGTCCGCGTAGGCGCACAGCACCGAGGCGGCGGCGAACGAGAACGACCCTGCCAGCAGCAGCTTCTTGCGGCCGATCCGGTCGCCGATGTTGCCCATGGTGACCAGCAGACCGGAGAGCGCCAGACCGTAGATGTCCGCGATCCACAGGATCTGGCTGGAGGTGGGTTTGAGGTCCTTGATGAGCGAGGGGATGGCGAGTTGCAGGACGGTAAGGTCGACGCTCAGCAGCAACGCGGCCATGCAGATCACCACGAGTGCCACCCAACGGCGGCCCCCCAGTTGCGGGGGAGCGTCTAGGCGGGGCGCGGTGGGGGAGGTAACCATCAGAGTGTCTCCGGTTCAACGCGTGGTCGGACGAGGACGGTAACTGTGTATGCCGTACTCACTTGTGTAAGCTATACGCAGAACGGCGGGGTGGTCAATCGCTCCGTGCTCGACGACTGGAGTGTCTGTGTCGAAACAGGACAGAGCCGATGACTTCTCGAGGACGTTGGAGCTCCTCTGGGGCGGACAGGAGCGCTCGGCTCGCGGGCCGAAGCCGGCGCTCTCCGTCGAGCGCATCGTGGAATGCGCGATCGACATCGCCGACCGCGAGGGTTTTTCGGCGGTCTCGATGCAACGCGTGGCCGGTGAGCTCGGCTTCAGCACGATGTCGCTGTACCGCTATCTGCCCGGGAAGAACGAGCTGGTCAGCCTCATGATCGACGCCGCCCTCGGCGACCCGCCGGTGCTCGAGGACTCCGTCGGCGACTGGCGCGCCAAGCTCGAGGTCTGGGCGCACTGCTACCTGATGGTCCTCAACGACCACCCGTGGGCCGTCCTGGCGGCGACGTTCGGCCGGGCCATGGGACCGAACGAACTCGGTTGGCTGGAATCCGCGGTGTCCGCGCTGCGCGACACGGCCCTGAGCGGCAGCGAGAAGACCGACGCCGTCGTGGCCGTCAACGGACACGTGCGCAGCTGGGTCCAGTACGCCGGAAACGCCCCCTCCGGTCACACCTCCAGCCTGTCCAACGAACAGTGGGGCAGCGCCATCGCCGAGCTGGTCCGCAAGCACGGCGACCGCTACCCCGCGCTGCTCGACGCGATGTCCTCCGGCGCCTTCGACCCCGCGGACGACAACGGCCCGGCCTTCGGCCTGCGCGTCGTCCTCGACGGCATCGGCGTCCGCATCGCCGAACGCCAGGCGATGAGGGACCGCGAGCGTCCCGCGGCCCCCCACTCCTGAGTCCCGGAAACCGGCTACGGGCCCGACTCCTCCGCTCCGGGCGGCAGTTGGGCCCGCCGGGCCAGTTCCCTGCGGTCGGTCTTCCGGTTCGAGTTGAGCGGGAACGACTCGACGTGCCGGAACTCGCGCGGCAGCGCGCCGCTCGGCAGCAGGCTCCGCAGATGCTTCAGCAGGCTCGCCGCGGGAACGCGCTCCCCGGTGTAGAAGACCACCAGCTCCAAAGAGGTGTCGGCCGGCCGCGCCACCGCCACCGCGTCGGTCACCCCCGGACAGGAGCGCGCCGCGTTGTCGACCTCCGCCAGCTCGACCCGCAGCCCCTTGAGCTGCACCTGCGAGTCCAGCCGGCCCACATAGCTGTACTGGTCGGCGGTGCGCACGACCCGGTCGCCGGTCCGGTACCAGGTGCGTCCGTCCTCGACGAAGAACCGCCCCTCGCCGTCCGCCGGATCCAGATACCCGGGGGTCAACTGCGGGCCGCTCACGCACAGTTCACCGCTGTGCCGGCTCTCCTGGCCGTCGTCGTCCAGCAGCCGGGCCAGATGCCCCTCGTGGACGGCGCCGATCGGGACGACCCCGTTGACCGCGAGTTCACCGGAGATCTGCGCCGACCACCGGTGCGCACTGATCGTGATGGTCAGCTCGGTGGGGCCGTAGAGGTTCTCGATGATGCTGTGGTCCGCCGCCCGGTGCCAGTCCTCTACATCCCCGCACTTCAGCGCCTCGCCGGCGAAGAAGCTCCAGCGCAGGCCCGACAGGGAGCCGGGCGTCAGCCTGCCGGTGCGCCGCACCAGGGATATGGCGCTCGGCGTCGAGAACCACACGGTGATCCTCCGCTCGCGCACGAACGCCGGCAGATCCAGATAGGCGGTCGGCGGCACCGGGTGCACACAGGCGCCCGCCCCCCAGGCGCAGAACAGGTCGAAGGCGGTGCAGTCGAAGTTCAGCTCGACGGTCTGCGCGAAGCCGTCGCCCACCCCGAAGTCGTAGCGCGCGTCCACCACCGCGAAGTAGTGCAGCAGATTCGCGTGGGTCAGCGGCACCCCCTTCGGCCGTCCCGTGGAGCCCGACGTGAACAGCACATAGGCCACGTCGTCGGGAGCGACCCCGGCGGGTTCCGCGAGGGCGTCCGCCGGCTCCAGCGGCAGCAGCCCGCCGAACGGCCCCTCGTCCGCGCCGGATCCCGGCCGGTCCGGACACAGCACCGGCAGGCCGAGTCCCGTCTCGGCCACCGTCAGCAGGCCGTCCGGATCGGCGATCACCGCGTCCACCCGCGCCGCCCGCAGCATCTGCCCGATCTGCTCGGCCGGCCACCCCACGTGCAGCGGCACCGCGGCGGCGCCCGTGTAGAGCGCCGCGAGCAGCCCGGCGTAACCGGTGAGGTTCTTCCCGGCGAGCACGGCGACACGGCGCGGGCGGCCGGCCAGGCGCCGGGTGAGCGTGCCCGCCCAGCGCAACGCGGTGTCGTGGAGTTCGCCGTACGTGTACCGCTCCTCGGCGCCCAGGCAGAGGGCGGGCTGGTCGTGGGCGGCGCGCAGTCCCTCCAGGAATCGGTGGTGCACCCCGGCGTCCGACACCGGCTGCGTCATCGTGGCCTCCTGCCAGGGTTAGGGGTTGTTGTCATGCGCGGGGCGCCTTTAGGTTGACGCCGAGTTCGCCGAGCAGGAAGGGCCCGACCGTGTGGGATTCCGAGTTCGAGCAGCTGCTGCGCCGGCACACCCCGTTCATGGGGCCGGACGAGCCGCTCACCGAAGACGTTTCGCTGAAGGACCTGGGACTGGACTCCATGGCCACCGTCGAGCTGCTGGCCGCCCTCGAATCCGCCTACGGGGTGCGGTTCAGCAACGACGCCATGAGCATGGAGCGCTTCTCCACACCGGCGCTGCTCTGGCAGACCCTCACCGAGGTGCGGGCGTCGGCGTAGGCCCCGCGCGGGGGCGCCCGCCGTCGCGGCCGGCGCCCTCATCCGGTGCCCGCCGGCAGCCTCCGGGCCGGCGGCACCAGGGCGCGCCGGGGTGTCAGCGTCGTCACCGCGAAGTTGTCGGTGCTGCACCGCACCCGCCCCCACAGGCTGTCCTGGCCGGCGACGACCAGCTCGCGCACACCGCGCTCCCGCAGCGTGGCCACCACGCTCGGCCAGCGCACCGGCGCGGTGATCCCGTCCAGGACCATCTCCCGCACCTGCCCGGCCGTGTGCACCGCGCCGCCGTCGTGGTCGTCGACCATGGGCAGCACCGGGTCGGAGAACTCCAGCCGCGCGAACACCTCCGCGGCCACCTCCTCGCGCAGCGCGGCGAAGGACGGTGAGTGCATGGGCGGGCGCATGGTGGCCAGCGGCAGCCCGCCGCGCGCCCGCATCTGCTCCACCAGCCACGGCAGGCGGCGCTCGCGCACCGAGACGATCGCGAAGTCGGCGTCGACGTAACAGGCCACGTCGTGCCACTCGCCGTCCGCGCGCAGCTGCGCCAGCACCTCGGCCAGCTCCTCCTCCGGCAGCCGGGCGCACGACTGCGAGACCGTGTCGCTGTAGTGCTCGGCGAAGTAACGGTCGACGCGGTCGCCCCAGCCGGCGGTCATCCGCACCGCGTCGGCGAAGCCGACCGCGCCCGCGTAGGCCGCGGCCGGCATGCCGCCGAAGCTCGGCCCCACCACGACGTCGGGCCGCAGCTCGGACCGCAGTTCGGCGTCCCGGGCCAGCGCCAGACAGCCCACGAGGAAGGACACCCGGGAACTCGCGGTGAACCGCCCGTCCTCCTCCTTGTACCGGTCGAGCAGGTGATAACCGAGAATGTCACTCGCTTCGGCGACCAGCGCTCTGGCCGATTTACTGAGCATCAGGAATTTGGCCAGATTGGCATATGGGGTGGCGCTGATTCCGGGAAAGACAATCGCGGTGCTGCTCGTTTCGCTGATTTCCATGCGCCCTCCGAAGTGGCCGATTCGCAGCGTGTGCACGTCCTTGCAGCTGCTCGCAGGTGTGGTCCTGCCGAGTCTCCTGTCGGGCGTTCGGGCGCAGAACCCCTAGCGTCCCCTAAGCCCCCCAGGCCCGCTGGGAAACGGGCGTGAAGGTACTGTGTCGGTGGCCGGGATTGATTAGCGTCGGGCGCCGGAACGGTGCCGTGGAAATTCCCTGCGGACACCGCAATGCAGTCCGCCGACAGGAGAACCCGTGACGCTCCAGCCTCCGCGATCGGTCCGCTTCGCCTGTGCGACCGACGAGAACGACAATCTGCGCGGCTACCTGCTGGCCGCTGCCGCCACCACCCCCGACGCCCCGGCGCTGGTCGAACGCGCGCCCGACGGCGGCCTGCGCACCTGGAGCTACGCCGCACTCGAAGACCTCGTGGACGGGTACGTCGACACCCTGGACGGGCTCGGCCTCGACGTCGGCGAGCGGGTCGTCGTGCAGTCCCACCACTGCTCGTCGGCCCTCGCCGTGCTGCTGGCCTGTGCGACGCTCGGGCTGCCGTTCATCCCCGTGGCCCCGGACATGCCGGACGAGCGCCTGGCCCTGATCCTCGACAGCGCACGGCCGGCACTGTTCCTCCAGCACGGCGACGGCACCCGCGACCACCTGCCCGGCACCGTCGGCACCGGCCGGTTCGGCGACGACGGACTGCGCGTCGAGCGGGCGCCGCACACCCGGCCCCGCGTCCGCGCCGGAGTGACCCCCACCGACCCCGTCTACATCATCTTCACGTCCGGAACGACCGGCCGCCCCAAGGGCGTGGTGATGACCCACCGGGGTGTCGTGTCGTTCCTGCGCGGCGTACGGCGGCTCGGCTTCGTCGCGCCCGGCGACCGGGTCGCCACCACCTCCCCCCTGCAGTTCGACTTCTCCCTCGTCGACACCGGCATGGCCCTGGGCTGCGGCGCGACGCTCGTACCGGTGCCGCGGGACGAACTCGCCTGGCCCCGCCGCTTCCTGGAGTTCCTGTCCGAGGCCGAGGTCAGCCAGGTGCACGGCGTGCCGTCCATCTGGCGGCCCGTGCTGCGCACCGCGGCCGACGAACTGGCCGCCATGGACACGCTGCGGCGCGTCGTCTACTCCGGTGAGGACTTCCCCCTGCCGGAGCTGCGCCGGCTGTCCGAACTGCTGCCCAAGGCCCAGATCGTCAACGGATACGGCGCGACCGAGTCGATGGCCGCCTCCCTCACCGCACTGCCCAACCCGATTCCCGACACCCTTCAGCGGCCGTCCATCGGCTGGGCCCACCCCGGTGCGGAGATGACCCTGATCGACGAGGCCGGCCGTCCGGTCACCGAACCCGGGGTGACGGGGGAGATCCACCTGCGCAGCCCGGCGCTGTTCAGCGGCTACTGGAACGACCCCGAGGCGACGGCCGCCGCACTCGTCCCCGACCCCTTCGACCCCTCCTCCGGGCAGCTCGTCTTCCGCACCGGGGACCTCGCCTACCGCGGCCCGGAGGGCGAACTGTACTTCTGCGGCCGCGCCGACTCCCAGGTCCAGGTGCGGGGCAACCGGGTGGAACTCGGCGAGATCGAACGACGGATGCAGCAACACGAGGGCATCGCCTCGGCGGTGCTCGCGCTGGACCGGCAGGCGGGCCCCGAACCGGTGTTGACCGCCTTCCTGGTCCGCGGCGACGCAGCCGCCGGCGAGAGCGTGACCGCGGCCGCCGTACGCGCCTTCTGCGCCGAGACGCTGCCCGCCTACATGCTTCCGCACCACATCCACTTCGTCGACGACATACCGCTCACCAGCAACGGCAAGGCCGACCGCCGCGCCCTGCTGGCCCGCGTCAGCCACTGAGTCCACCGGTCCCGTGGACCCCGGGCCGCCACGCCCCGGATCCACGGGACCGGCCCTCCGCCCCGGCGGGACCGAACCCGCCGACTGGCCGAATCCCGCAGCGTCTCCCGGCCGTCACGCCGGCCGAACCCCGACGGTCCGCGCAGTCCACCGGTCCTCGAACCGGCGCCACCGCCTGCACCGGCGCACGCCGAACCCCGCCTCCGCGACGCGGTCCATAGGGGGCGTCGCCCCATTCGCAGGGGTGGGGCGGATACCCGCCGAAAGCTACCGTCGATGGCCGAGACGCACCTGTCTTCCCGTAGGAACTCCGAGGTGACCAGGTGATAGCCCAGTGATCCCCGCCGACGACGCCGGTACCGACGCCGAGCGCGGTGCCGCCGAAGAGCAGCCGACCTTGCCGACGAGTGCGGAACTCACCCGCTCGCTGACCCGGCTGCTGCGCGAGCAGCTGCACGACATCCGGCTCCGGACGGACCCGGACGCCGACGGCGAGATCGACCTGGAGCGGCCCTTCCGCGACCTCGGGCTCGACTCCCTGGGGCTGGTCGAACTCCATGCGCGGCTCGTCGCGCAGACCGGCCTCGACCTGCCCGTCACCGTCGGCTTCGAGTACCCGCGGCCCGCCCTGCTGGCGCGCCATCTGAAGGCGCGGCTCCTCGGGACGCCCGAGGAGGCCCCGGAACCGGAGCCGGCCGCGTCCTACGACGACGAGCCGATCGCCGTCGTCGGCATCGGCTGCCGCTACCCCGGCGGCATCGGCTCGCCCGAGGACCTGTGGCGGGTGGTCTCCGCCGGCGAACACGTCCTGGCGGAGTTCCCCGACGACCGCGGCTGGGACCTGGACGGCCTGTTCGACCCCGACCCGGACGCGCCCCGCACCAGCTACGTCCGGCACGGCGGATTCCTGTCCGACGCGGGCCACTTCGACGCGGAGTTCTTCGGCATCGGCCCCAAGGAAGCCATGGCCATGGACCCGCAGCAGCGCCTGGTGCTGGAGACCGCCTGGGAAGCGCTGGAGCGGGCCGGCATCGACCCGAGCACCCTGCACGGCAGCCGCTCCGGCGTGTTCGTCGGCGTCGAACCGCACGAGTACGGGCCGCGCACCCACGAGGCGCCCGACGGGGTCGACGCGCACCTGCTGCTCGGCAACCTGCCCAGCGTCGTCTCCGGACGCGTCGCCTACACCCTCGGCCTGGAAGGGCCGACCCTGACCGTCGACACCGCCTGCTCCGGATCGCTGACCGCGCTGCACCTCGCCGTGCAGTCGCTGCGCCGCGGGGAGTGCGCACTGGCGCTGGCCGGCGGCGTCGCCGTCATCTCCAGCCCGGGCACGTTCACCACGTTCAGCCGGCAGCGGGGCCTCGCCGCCGACGGCCGCTGCAAGGCGTTCGCGGCCGAGGCCGACGGCACCGCGTTCGCCGAGGGCGCCGGCATGCTCGTACTCGAACGGCTCGACGACGCCCTGAAGGCGGGACACCCCGTCGTCGCCGTCGTACGCGGCTCCGCCATCAACCAGGACGGTGCCAGCAACGGACTCACCGCGCCCAGCGGACAGGCCCAGAAGAAGGTCATCCGGCAGGCCCTGGCCGACGCGGGGCTCACCGGCGCCCAGGTCGACGCCGTCGAGGCACACGGCACCGGCACCCGGCTCGGCGACCCGATCGAGGCCCGGGCGATCCTCGAGACCTACGGCCGGGACCACTCGGCCGATGACCCGCTGTGGCTGGGCTCGGTCAAGTCCAACATCGGGCACACCGGCGCCGCGGCGGGCGTCGCCGGCGTCGTCAAGATGGCCATGGCCATGCGGCACGGCGTCCTGCCCGCCACCCTGCACGCCGACAACCCGACACCGCACGTGGACTGGTCGTCCGGCGCGGTGCGGCTGGCCACCCGGCCCGGGCCGTGGGAGCAGCGCGAGGACCGGCCGCGCCGGGCCGGAGTGTCCTCCTTCGGCGCCAGCGGCACCAACGCCCACGTCATCCTGGAGGAGCCGCCCGCGCTGCCCGCCGAGCCGCCGCGCCCGCCGGCCGCCGGTTCGGTGCCGCTGCTGCTGAGCGGCAGGAGCGAGGCGGCCCTGCGGGCCCAGGCGGCCCGGCTGGCCGACTGGCTGGCCGAGCGGCCCGCCGACCAGACCGGCCTCGCCGACGTGGGCTTCTCCCTCGTCACCACCCGCGCCGCCCTCGACCACCGCGCGGCGGTCCTCGCCGGCGACACCGCCCAGGCCCGCGCCCGCCTGGCCGAGCTCGCCGCGGGCCAGGCACCCACCGGCCGCGTCGCCGGGGGTCCGCTCGCCGTGCTGTTCACCGGCCAGGGCTCCCAGCGGCTGGACATGGGCCGGCAACTCCACCGCCGTTTCCCGCTGTTCGCGCACCACTTCGACGTCGTCGCCGACCACGTCGACCTCCTGCTCGACCGGCCGCTCACCGACGTGGTGTTCGCGGCGGAGGGCTCCGAGGAGGCGCGGCTGCTGGACACCACCGAATACGCGCAGCCCGCGCTGTTCGCCCTGGAGGTCGCCCTCTACCGGCTCCTCGAATCGTGGGGGACACGCCCCGACTTCCTCGCCGGGCACTCCGTCGGCGAACTCGCCGCCGCGCACGTCTGCGGCGCGCTCTCCCTGCCCGACGCGGTCATGCTGACCGTCGCCCGCGGCCGGCTGATGCAGGAACTCCCGCCGGGCGGCGCCATGGCCGCCGTGGCCGCGAGCGAGGAGGAGGTACTGCCGCTGCTCGGCGCCACGGTGTCCCTCGCCGCCGTCAACGGGCCGGCGTCGCTGGTGGTCTCCGGAGCCGAGGACGAAGTCGCCCGGATCGAACGGCACTTCGCCGAGCAGGGCCGCCGGACCCGGCACCTGCGGGTGTCGCACGCGTTCCACTCGCCGTTGATGGAACCGATGCTGGAGGAGTTCCGGCGCGTCGCCGAGGCCATGACGTACGCCGAGCCCGAGATACCCCTCGTCTCCACGATGACCGGCGAGCCGGTGGTCCCGGACGCCGACTACTGGGTGGAGCACGTGCGCCGCACGGTCCGCTTCGCCGACGCCGTACGCCACCTGCACGCCGCGGGCGTCACCACGTACCTGGAGGTCGGCCCCGACGGCGTCCTCACCGCACTGACCCCCGCCTGCCTGCCCGAGGACGCGGCGGACGTCGCCACCCTGGCCACCCTGCGCGCCGGGCGCGACGAGGAGAGCGAACTGCTCGGCGCGTTCGGCGCGGCCTGGGTGCGCGGTGCCGCGGTGAGCGGCGCCGGCCTGTTCCCCGGCGCCCGGGCGGTGCCCCTGCCCACCTACGCCTTCCAGCGCCGCCGCTACTGGCTCACCACCCAGGCCGCGCCCGACGTCGCCGGCGCCGGGCTCACCCCGCTGACCCACCCGCTGCTCACCGCCCAGATATCGCTGGCCGACGGCGAGGGCACCCTGCTCACCGGGGTGCTGTCGACCCGGACGCAGCGCTGGCTCACCGACCACGTCATCGCCGGGGACCCGATCCTGCCCAGCACCGGGTGGCTGGAGATCGTCCTGCGGGCCGGACGGGCCGTCGACTGCCCCCGGGTGGACGAACTGCTGGTCCAGGCACCGCTGCCGCTGCCCGCCGACGCGATGGTCCCGGTGCAGGTCAGGCTCGCCCCGCCCGGCCCGGACGGGCGGCGCGAGGTGCGCGTGGCCTGCCTCGACGCCGCCACCGAGACCTGGGTCACGCACGCCCGCGCCACGGTGTCCGCCGGACCCGCCGACCCGCCCGCGCATGCGGAGGCCTGGCCGCCGCCCGGCGCCCAGCCCATCGGCCTCGACTCCTTCTACGAAGACCGCGCCGCGGCCGGATACGGTTTCGGGCCCGCCTTCCGCAATCTGCGTGCGGCCTGGCGGCTGGGCGAGACCGTCCTCGCCGAGGTGGCGCTCGACGGCGCGGCACGCTCCGGCGCCGACGCCTTCCTCGTCCACCCCGCCCTCCTGGACTCCGCCTTCCACGCCGCCGACTTCCTGCCCCGGCCCGACGAGGGCGGCACCCGCATCCCCTTCTCCCTCGACGGCGTCACCGTGCACGCACCCGGCGCCACCGCGCTGCGCGTCCGGCTGGAGCGCGACGCGGCCGGGCTGCACGCCGAACTCACCGACGGCACCGGCAGCCCCGTCGCCACCGTCGAGACCGTCGTCGAACGGCCCCTGCACGCCGCCCGCCCCACCCGCCCGCTCCACCAGATCCGCTGGGAGCCGGTCACCGAGGCGCCGGCCGGCAGCCCGCGACTGGCCCTGCTGGGCAGCCCCGCCCTGCCGCTGCCCGGCGACCACCACCCGGACCTCGCCGCACTGCGGGCCGCGCTCGCCGCGGGCGCCGCCGCCCCGGACGCCGTCGTCGTCCACGTCGCCGCCGGCACGAGCGGCACGGCGGCGGCCGCCCGGGCCGCGGCCACCCGTGTCCTCGGCCTGCTGCAGCAGGCACTCGCCACCGAACCGTCCACCCTGCGCTGGGTGTTCGTGACCGAACGGGCCGTCGCCTCCGGAGCCGGCGACCCCGCCGGGCTGGCCGCCGCACCCGTGTGGGGCCTGGTGCGCGCCGCGCAGGCCGAACACCCGGGACGGTTCGCCCTCGTCGACACCGAACCCGGCACCACCGCCGAGCGGTTGCTGGCCGCGCTGGCCCTCGCCACCGACCCCGAGCGGGGCGAGGACCAGCTGGCCGTACGCGACGGCGAGCTCACCGCGGCCCGGCTCGCGCGGCTGCCGGAACCCGACGCCGAGGCCGACGCCGAACCCCGGGCGCCCTGGACCGCGGGGACCGTGCTCATCACCGGCGGCACCGGCGGCCTGGGCCGCCGCGTGGCCCGCCACCTGGTCACCCGGCACGCGGTGCGCTCCCTGCTGCTGACCAGCCGGTCCGGGGAACGCGCGCCCGGAGCGGCCGAGTTCGCCGACGAACTGCGGGCGGCCGGCGCACAGGTGCGCATCGAGGCCTGCGACGTCGCCGACCGCGCGGCCGTGGCCCGGCTGCTCGACGGAATCGACCCCGGCACACCGCTGACCGGCGTCGTCCACACGGCCGGTGTGGTGGCCGACGGAGCGGTCACCACCCTGACCGCCGACGACATGGACACCGTGTTCGCCGCCAAGGCCGACGGCGCCTGGCACCTGCACGAGCTGACCCGCGACGCCGGCCTGAGCGCCTTCGTGCTGTTCTCCTCCGCCGCCGCCACCATGGACGCCGCCGGCCAGTCCAACTACGCCGCCGCCAACGCCTTCCTGGACCGCCTGGCCGAACACCGCCACGCCCTCGGCCTGCCCGCCACCTCCCTGGCCTGGGCGCTGTGGGCCGGCCAGGAGGGCATGGGCGGCCGCCTCGACGAGGTCACCCTGCGCCGCTCGCAGCGCTCCGGGGTGCGGGCGCTGACCCCCGAGCAGAGCCTCGCCCTGTTCGACGAGGCCCTCACCCGCGACACGCCGGTCGTGCTGCCCATCGACCTGGACCTGCCCGCCCTGCGGGCCCGCACCGGCCCGCTGCCTTCCGTGCTCGGCTCCCTGGTGCCCAGGCGACGGCGGACCAGCGCGCCGGGCAGCGCCGCCGCGGGCGGCGAACTGGCCCGCCGCCTGGTCGCGCTGCCCGAGCGGGACCGCCGCGGCCAGGTCCTCGACCTGGTCACCGGGCACGCGGCCGCCGTCCTCGGGCACGAGCACGGCAGCGCCGTCGACCCGCGCCGCCCGTTCAGCGAGACCGGCTTCGACTCGCTCGGCGCCATCGAACTGCGCAACGCGCTCGGCACGGCGACCGGACTGCGCCTGCCGTCCTCCCTGATCTTCGACTATCCGACGCCGACGGCCCTGGCCGACCACATACTGGCCCTGCTCGCCCCGGCGGCCGCGGCCAACTCACCGCAGTCCGGGTCCGGCCCGCTCACCGACGACGACCCGATCGCCATCGTCGGCATGGCCTGCCGCTACCCCGGCGGAGTCACCACTCCCGAGGAGCTGTGGCACCTCGTCGCCCACGGCGTCGACGGCATCTCGCCGTTCCCGGTGAACCGCGGCTGGGACACGGCCGAGCTGTACGACCCGGAGGTGGGCCGCACCGGCAAGACCTACGTCCGCGAGGGCGGCTTCCTGCACGACGCGGCCGACTTCGACGCCGAGTTCTTCGGGATCAGCCCCCGTGAGGCCGTCGCCGTCGACCCGCAGCAGCGGCTGCTGCTGGAGACGTCCTGGGAAGCGATCGAACGGGCCGGCATCGACCCCGGCACGCTGCACGGCAGCCGCACCGGCGTCTTCGCCGGCGTCATGTACCACGACTGGGCGAGCCGGCTGCGGGACGTCCCCGACGACCTGTTGCCGTACCTCACCAACGGCAGCTCCGCCAGCGTCGCCTCCGGCCGGGTCGCCTACCTCCTCGGCCTGGAGGGCCCCGCCGTCTCCGTCGACACCGCCTGCTCCTCCTCGCTGGTCGCCCTGCACTGGGCGATGCAGGCGCTGCGCCGCGGCGAGTGCACCCTCGCCCTGGCCGGCGGCGTCACCGTGATGGCGACGCCGGAGACCTTCACCGACTTCAGCCTGCAGCGCGGCCTGGCCGCCGACGGCCGCTGCAAGTCCTACGCCGACGCCGCCGACGGCACCGGCTGGGGCGAGGGCGCCGGCATGCTGCTGCTGGAGCGGCTCTCCGACGCCCGCCGCAACAACCATCCGGTGCTTGCCGTGGTCCGCGGTTCCGCCGTCAACCAGGACGGTGCCTCGAACGGCCTGACCGCGCCCAACGGTCCGTCCCAGCAGCGCGTCATCCAGCAGGCCCTGGCCTCGGCCGGGCTCACCCCCGCCGACGTCGACGCCGTCGAGGGCCACGGCACCGGCACCCGCCTCGGGGACCCCATCGAGGCACAGGCGCTGCTCGCCACCTACGGCCAGGACCGCCCGGGCGAGCCTCTCTACCTGGGCTCCATCAAGTCCAACATCGGGCACGCCCAGGCCGCCGCCGGTGTCGCAGGCGTGATGAAGATGGTCCTCGCCCTGCGCGCCGGACTGCTGCCCGCCACCCTCCACGTCGACGCCCCCTCCACCCAGGTCGACTGGAGCGCGGGCCGGGTGGAGCTGCTGACCGGGCCGCTCACCTGGCCGCGCACCGGGCGCCCCCGCCGCGCCGCCGTCTCCTCCTTCGGCGTCAGCGGCACCAACGCCCACGTCATCCTCGAAGCCGTGGACCCGGCCCCGGCCAGGTCCGTGGACCAGACCGTGTCCGGTCCCGTCTGCTGGCCGCTGTCCGGACACACCGAGCAGGCCCTGCGCGAGCAGGCGGCCCGGCTGCACGCCGCGCTCGACGGCGACGACACCGTCGTACCGGCCGCCGTCGCCCGCAAGCTCGCCCTCGGCCGCACCGCCCACCCCTACCGGGCCGCCGCCGTCGGCACCGACCCGGCCGAACTGCTGGCGGGCCTGCGGGAGATCGCCGACGGCCGCGCCACGGTCACCGGCAAGGCCGCCTCAGGCCGCTCCGCGTGGCTGTTCACCGGGCAGGGTGCTCAGTGGGCCGGAATGGGCCGCGGCCTGCACGCCCACTGCGCGCCCTTCCGCCAGGCCTTCGACGAGGCCTGCGCCGCACTGGACCGGCACCTGGACACACCGCTGCGCGACATCCTGTGGGACGACAGCGACAGCGGCGCCCTCGACCGCACGGAGTGGACACAGCCCGCGCTGTTCGCCTTCCAGGTCGGCCTGGCCAGAGCGCTCGGCCACTGGGGGCTGCGCCCCGACGCCGTACTCGGCCACTCCATCGGAGCCCTGGCCGCCGCGCGCGTCGCCGGGGTGCTGGACCTGGACCCGGCCGCCCGCCTGGTGGCCGCACGAGCCCGCCTCATGCAGGCCCTGCCCCCCGGGGGCATGCTCGCCCTCAACACCGGTGAGGAACACGCCGAGCGGCTGATCGCGGACCTCGGCCTGGACGTCGCCGCGGTCAACACGCCCACCTCCGTGGTGGTGTCCGGGCCCGTGCCCGCCCTGACCGAAGCCGCCGAGCGGGCCGAGGCACAGGGCGTGCGGCACAAGCGGCTGACCGTCTCGCACGCCTTCCACTCGCGGATGACGGAGCCGATGCTCGCCGACTTCGCCGAGGTCGCCGCCGGCCTCGACTACCGCGAACCGGAACTGACCTTCGTCTCCGACGTCACCGGGCGCCCGGCCGGCCCCGGCGAACTCACCGACCCGGCCCACTGGGTGGAGCACGTACGCCGCGCCGTGCGCTTCGCCGACGGCGTCACCGCCCTGCACGAGGCGGGCATCACGCGCTTCGTCGAGGTGGGCCCGGACGCCACGCTCACCGCACTGGCCCGGGAGACACTCGACCACACCGACGGCACCGTCTTCATCCCCGTCCAGCGGGCCCGCCGCGACGAGGCCACCGAGCTCCACACCGCCCTCGCCACCGCGTTCACCGCGGGCATCGAACCCGACTGGGCCGCGGTCCTGAAGGACGCGCCGGACGACCCCGAACTCGTCCTGCCCACCTACGCCTTCCAGCGCCGCCGGTTCTGGATCGACGCCGGCAGCGCCACGGGCGACGTCGGCGGCGCCGGCCTGGACACGGTCACACACCCCCTGCTCACCGCCGCGGTGCCCGTGCCCGACACCGGCTCCACCGTCCTGACCGGCCGCCTCGGCGCCGGACGCCACCCCTGGCTCGCGGACCACGCCGTCCACGGCGTCACCCTGCTGCCCGGCACCGGGTTCGTCGAACTCGCCCTCGCCGCCGGCCGGGAGACCGACACGCCCACCGTCGAGGAACTCACCCTGGAGGCGCCGCTGATCGTGCCCGCCGACGGCTCGGTCACGGTCCACGTCACCGTCGGCGAACCCGACGGCGACGGAGTCCGCCCCGTCACCGTGCACTCACGCACCGACGGCTCGGCCACCTGGACCCGGCACGCCACGGGCTCGCTGAGCGCGGCACCGCAGCCACCCGCCGCGCGCCCGGCCGCCTGGCCGCCGCCCGGCGCGGCCGCCCTCGACGTCACCGACGCCTACGCCCGGCTCGCCGAACAGGGATACGACTACGGCCCGCTGTTCCAGGGGCTGCGCGCCGCCTGGACGGACGGCGAGAACCTGTACGCGGACGTGGCGCTGCCGGAATCCGCCGGTGACGCCGGACGCTACCGGCTGCACCCGGCCCTGCTCGACGCGGCCCTGCACGTCGAATCGCTCGGCGGCACGGAACCCGGCGAGACACTCATCCCCTTCGCGTGGGAGGGCGTCCGCGTGCACCGCCCGGGCGCCGCCGCGGTCCGCGTCCACCTGCACCGCGCCGCCGGCGCGGAACACAGCTCCCTCACCCTCCACGACGCCGACGGCGAACCCGTCGCCGAGGTGCGCAGCGTGCGCGGCCGCCCGGTCAGCGAACAGCAGCTCGCCGAGGCCCGGCGCAGCCCGCTCCACCGCGTCGACTGGAAGCCGCTGGAGGTCCCCGCCGACGCGGACGGCTGGGCCCTGGTCGGCCCGCCCGAGACCGGATTCGGGTTCACCACGCCTGTCGCCGCCGACGTGGCGTCACTCGCCGGCGCACCCGGAACCCCGCCCGCTCTGGTGCTGCTGAGCTGCCCGGCGCACGGAACCGGTCCAACGGACGGCGACGGAGCCGGGACGCCGGACACGGGCGACGCGGGTCTGCCGGACGCGGTGCACGCCGTGACCGTCCGAGTCCTCGACGCCGTCCAGCAGTTCCTCGCCGACCCGGCATTCGCCGACAGCCGCCTGGTCGCCGTCACCAGCGGACTCGCCTCGGCGGCGGTCGCCGGCCTGGTGCGGTCCGCGGAAGCCGAGCACCCGGGGCGGTTCGGTCTGGTCGACGTGGACACCGACCCGGCCTCGCACGCCGCGATCCCAGCCGCGGCGGCCTGCGGCGAGTTCGAGGTACGCGTCCGCCGCGGGCACTGCTCCGTACCCCGCCTGCTTCCGGTCACCGAACCCGTGTCGGAGGTGCGTGAGCTGGATCCGGAGGGCACCGTCCTGATCACCGGCGGCACCGGCGGCCTCGGCGCCCTCCTCGCCCGCCACCTGGTCGCCCGCCACGGCGCCCGCCACCTCCTGCTCGCCTCCCGCCGCGGACCCGACGCACCCGGCGCCCGCCAACTCGCCACCGACCTGGAAGCCCTCGGCGCCACCGTCCACCTGGCCGCCTGCGACCTGACCGACCCCACCGCCCTGGCCGCACTCCTGGACACCCACACCGGCGAACGGCCCCTGACCGCCGTCTTCCACCTCGCCGGCCTCCTCGACGACGGCCTGATCACCGACCTCGACCCCCACCGCCTGGCCCACGTCCTCGCCCCCAAGGCCGACACCGCCTGGCACCTGCACCACCTCACCCGCCACCACCCCCTCACCCACTTCGTCCTCTACTCCTCCGCCAGCGGACTCGTCGCCGGCGCAGGCCAGGCCAACTACGCCGCCGCCAACACCTTCCTCGACGCCCTCGCCGACCACCGGCAGCGCGCCGGCCTCCCGGGCCAGTCGCTCGCCTGGGGCCTGTGGGCGGAAGCCGACGGCATGGGCGGCACCCTCACCGCCGCCGACCTCACCCGGCTGGAACTCGCCGGCAGCGCCGCCATCCCCACCGACGAGGGCCTGGCCATGCTCGACGACGCCCTCGCCCGCCCCGACGCGCTGCTCGTCCCCCTCAAGCTCAACCCGGCCGCCCTCCGCGCCGGCTACGACCAGCTGCCCGCCGTACTCAAGGACCTCGTCACACCCCCGGCGCGGCAGCCCGAAACCTCCGGCACCGCCGCCGCGACCACCGACGTCCCGATCGCACAGCGGCTGGCCGCCGCAGCCCCCGAACAGCGGCTGACCCTCGTGCTCGACCTGGTACGGCGGCAGGTCGCCCAGGTCCGGCACGACGACCCGAACGCCATCGACCCCGAGACACCCTTCACCGCCTTCGGCATGGACTCGCTCGCCGCCATCGAACTGCGCAACGGCCTCAGCGCCGCCATCGGCACCCGGCTGCCCGCCACCATCACCTTCGACTACCCGACCCCCGCGGACCTCGCCGCCTTCCTGCTCGACGAACTCGCCCCCGAGATCGAGGCACTCGCCGCCGACCACGCCGACGACGAGATCCGGGCCGTGATCTCCGCCATCCCGATCTCCGCCCTGCGCGACGCCGGACTCCTCGACACCCTGCTCGAACTGGGCAACGCCGACGCCACGCACCCGCCGGCCGAGACGGCCGAGACCACCGCGGCGGCTGCCGAACCCACCCAGGAGCCCCGCACCTCCGCCGCCGCGCTGCAGACCATGAGCGTCGAGGAACTGCTGCTCGCCGCACAGCGGGCCCGCAACAGCTGACCCCGCCCCGCACAACCTCCACCCGACCGCACCAGCCGGAGACAACCACCATGACGGAACTCCTGCAGCGACCCGAACGCGCCGACAGCCCCACGGCCCGACGCATCCCCACCGACGAGCCGCTGCTCCACCGGGTGCTCACCCCGTACCGGACCAAGAAGTGCGAGTACCTCCAGACCGCCGAGGTGATCAGCGACGGCAGGCCCGGCGACGGCGGCCGGCTGGAGGCCGAGTGCACCTTCGAGATCCCCGAGTCCTGCTACATCGACGACACCGGCCACTTCAACTCGGTCGAGTTCAACATCTGCTACAACCAGATGGCCTACTACCTCATCGCCAAGTCCGTGCAGGACGGCCTCGCCGAGCCCTTCAGCCAGTGGTCCATGGAGGACTTCTGGTACCGCCAGCTCGGCGACATCCTCATCACCGACTTCTCCAGCTCCTTCCGCGTCCCCATGCGCGGCCGGCTCTTCCAGGGAAGCATCGAGATCCTCGACATCGTCGCCTGGGACGCCAACGACATCCGTGACGCCCTCGTCGTCGTCAAGACGTTCTGCCGCTACTACGACGAACACGGCGGCGACTCCAAGGGCTACGTCACCGCGGCCATCACCAACCCGCCCCCGCTCAAGGACTGACGTCCACGCGCCTCACGGCACCCCAGGTCCCCACTGCCACGAAGGAAGCGCATGACCGTCCTCGATCCCCGCCCGAGCGAGGCCGCCCCCGGTGGCACCGCTGCCGCCGGACACCGATGCGCGCACCCCGGACACGGCGCCGAGCCGGCCGGGGCCGCCCCCGGCGCGCCCGCCCAGCCACCGACCTGGCCCCCCGTCGGCAGCGAACCCGTCGACGTGCCCGACCTCTACGACCGGCTCACCGCCCGCGGCATGGAGTACGGCCCCGCCTTCCGCCTGCTGCACGCCGCATGGCGACGCGGCACCGACGTGTTCGCCGAGATCCCGCAGACCGACCCGGCACCCCCCGCCACCGGCCTCCTCATGCACCCCGCCCTGCTCGACGCCGCCCTGCACGCCGCGAGCATCCCCTTCCTCGACCGCGACGGCGACGACACCTACCTGCCGTTCGCCTGGCGCGGCGTCCGCCTGCACCGCCCCGGCGCCACCGCCCTGCGGATCCACATCACCCAGACCGACGACGACTCCCTCGCCCTCACCGCCACCGACACCGACGACAACCCCGTCCTGTGCGCCCGCTCCCTGATGGTCCGCCCGGTCAGCCGCGAGCAACTGCGCTCCACCACGACCTCCGGCACCCTGCTGCGCCCCGTGTGGCGGCCGCTGCCCGCGCTGCCCGCACGCCCGGCGGCCGACGCACCCTGGGCCTTCCTCGGCACCGACCACCTCGGCATCACCGGCGAACTCAAGGCCACCGGACGGTCCTTCGAGAACTACGCCTCCCTGCACGCCATGGACACCGCCCTGCGCCGCGGCGCCCCGGTGCCCGCGGTGATCCTCGTCAGCTGCGCCGACGGCACCGACACGGCCGACGACGCGCGCGCCGAGGCCCAGCGCTGCCTCGCCCTCGTGCAGGAATGGCTCACCGACGACCGGCTCACCGACTCCCGGCTGGTGTTCATCACCCAGGGCGCCCAAGCCTGCGAACCCGGCGAGGGCATCGCCTCCCTCGCCGCCTCCGTGGTGTGGGGACTCGTCCGCAGCAGCCAGACCGAACAACCCGGACGCTTCGCCCTCGTCGACATCGACGAGGCCGACGGATCACGGCGCGCCCTGGTCGCCGCCGTCTCCACCCTCACCGACCCCGACACCCCCCACTCCCAGCTCGCCGTCCGCCACGGCAACCTGCTCCACCCGCGGCTCCACCGCACCCGCCCCGACGGCACCGAGCCCACCCCAAACCCCGCAGGCCCCCACGGCACCGTCGTCCTCACCGGCGGCACCGGCGCACTCGGCCGCGTCCTCGCCCACCACCTCGTCACACGGCACGACGTCCGCCGGCTCCTGCTGCTCAGCCGCTCCGGACCACAGGCACCCGCAGCCCGCAGCCTCGTCGCCGAACTCACCGAACTCGGCGCCCGAGCCAACGTGATCGCCTGCGACGTGGCCGACGCCGACGCACTCACCGCCGTCCTGGCCGACGTACCCGCCGAACACCCCGTCACCACCCTGATCCACGCCGCCGGCGTCACCGACGACGGCGCCGTCGGCACCATGACCCCCCGCCGCCTCGACCGCGTGATGCGGCCCAAGGTCGACGCCGCGCTCGCCCTGCACCAGGCCACCGCATCCCTGCCCGACGACTGCCGGCTCGTCCTGTTCTCCTCCATCAGCGGCGTCGTCGGCGGCGCCGGCCAGACCAACTACGCCGCCGCCAACACGTTCGTCGACGCCCTCGCCCAGCACCGCCGCGCCGCCGGACTGCACGCCGTATCCCTCGCCTGGGGCCTGTGGGACGAGGCAGGCATGGGCGAACGCCTCGCCGCCGCCGACCTCAAGCGCATGGAACGCGCCGGAATCTCCGCGCTGCGCGTCGCCGACGGACTCGCCCTGTTCGACGCCGCCCTCGGCCGCGACGACGCCGTCCTCGTCCCCGTCCAACTGCACGAACCGGCTCTGCGCGACCACTCCCCGCAGCTGCCGGACGTGTTCCGCGACCTGTGCCCGCCCAAGCCGGACCACCCCCGCCCCACCGACCGGACCGCCCGCACCGACCCCGCCGAACTGCGCCGCTCGCTCCTCGCACTCCCCGAGCACGAGCGCACCGACGCCGTCGAGCAGCTCATCCGCACCGAGGTCGCCGGCGTACTGGCCCTCACCGGACCCGAAGCCGTCGACCCGGCCGTCGAGTTCTCCGCCATCGGATTCGACTCGCTCACCACCGTGGACCTCAACCGCCGACTCGCCGCCCTGACCGGCCTGCGGCTTCCGGCCACGCTCCTGTTCGACCACCGCACACCGGCCGCCCTGGCCGCCCACCTCCTGCGCCTGACGCAGCAGGACTGACCGCTCCGCGCGACGGAGCAGACCCAGTGCTCCGTCGCGCGGAACGGACGGGTCCTCCATCCGCTCCGCACGACGGAGCGGATGGAGGACCCATGCGTGTCATCATCATCGGCGCCGGCGTCATCGGACTGTCCGTCGGCTGGCGCTGCGCCCAGCTCGGCACCGACGTCACCGTCGTCGACCCGGCCCCCGCGAGCAAGGCCTCCAGCGTGGCCGCCGGACTGCTCCCGCCGTCCGGCGACATGCTGCTCGGCCAACCGGACTTCGCCCGGCTCGTCCTGCACTCCCGCTCCCTGTACCCGGCGTTCACCACCGAACTCGCCCACGCCGCCAAAGGCCCCGTCGGCCACCTGCGCAACGGCATCCTCGACGTCGCCTACGACCCGCAGGCCGCCGAAGGCCTCGACCGGCTGCGGCAGATGGCCGACGACTTCGGCGTGCGGTACCGGATGCTCACCGCGGACGACTGCCGGCGCCTCGAACCCCTCCTGGCCCCCGGGGTACACGTCGGCATGCTCTCACCCGACGACGGCTCCATCGACCCGCGCACCCTCACCCGCGCCCTCGCCGCCGCACTGCGCAACGCCGACGGGCACCTCGTGACCGACCGCGTCGAACAGGTACTGCTCGACGGCACCACCCCCGCCGTCCGGCTCGCCGACGGCACCGTGCTGCACGCCGACCGGCTCGTCCTCGCCGCCGGTCCGTGGACCCACCGCCTCCCGGGCCTTCCCGAGGGCCTGGTCCCCGAGATCCGCCCCTACAAAGGCCAGGTGATCCGGCTGCACGCCGAGAACCACGGCAGCCCGGCCGTACGGCACACCGTACGCGGCAGCTACGGCGACCGCGCGGTCTACATCGCCCCCAGAACCGACGGCGAACTGGCCGTGGGCGCCACCTACGAGGATGCCGGATACGACGAACAGGTCCTCGTCGAAGGCGTCGCCGACCTCCTCGCCCGCGTCCGCCGGGTCCTTCCCGCCGCCGCCCGGATGCGCTTCGTCGGCGCCGCCGCGGGCCTGCGACCGGGCTCACCCGACGGCCGGCCGATCCTCGGCCCGACGACCCGCGAAGACGTCCTCGTGGCCACCGGCCACCATCGCGCGGGCGTCCAGCTGACCCCGGCCACCGCCGAGGCCGTGTCCCGAGCCGTCGTCACGGGCGAACTCCCGGAGTACGCACATCCGTTCAGCCCTACCCGGTTCGCGTCCACACCGGTCTGACGCACCGGCGCGCCCACTCTCCGGCGGCTTCCGACGACATAGGACGGCACAGGGCGGTGACCCCGAACCCCGCAAGGGGTGCGGGGCCACCGCCCTATGCCGTGTCCGTCGCGCCGGAGCCTGGTCAGATCCTGGCGAGGGTGCCCGTCGCGTTCTGCGTCCAGGACTCGTCGTGCGTGTCCCGGCTGTAGATCGTGATCGGCCGGCGGCCCGACGCGTCGACCGGACCGGTCATGACGTGCAGCACCTTCTCCCGATCACCGGACAGCGCCACCGGTACCTGGAAGAGCAGCTCCTCGACCTCCGCACAGCCCGTCCGCTGCCCCGCGTGGAGGGCGAGTTCGAGGAGGGCGGTGCCGGGGAGGAGGGTGGTGCCGGCGATGGTGTGGTCGGCCAGCCACGGGTGCTGGGCGGTCGTGAGGGTGGTGGTCAGCAGAAGCGTGCCGTCGGGCAGTTCCGTGGCCGTTGCCAGCAGGGGGTGGTCGGTGGTGGTGAGTCCGAGGTGGTGCGCTTCGGTGCGGGGTTGGGGGGTGAGCCAGTAGCGGGTGTGGGTGAAGGGGTAGGTGGGGAGGTCGGCGGGGGGTTCGTGGTGGGTGGTGGGCCAGGTGAGGCCGGTGGGGGTGGTGGTGTGGAGGCGGGCGAGGGCGGTGGTGAGGGCTTCGGTCTGGCTGGTGCGGGGGTTCTGGATCGGGATGACCGTGGCGAGGTCTTCGCTGTGGTCTGTTTCGAGGGTGGTGTGGGTGAGGTGGGTGAGGGTGGTGTCGGGGCCGATTTCGAGGTAGGTGGTGACGCCGAGGTGGGCCAGGGTGGTGATGCCTTGGTGGTAGTGGACGGCGGTGCGGGCCTGGGTTGCCCAGTGGGCGGGGTCGGTGAGCTGGGCGGTGGTGGCGGGTTGGCCGGTGGTGTTGGTGATCAGGGGGATGGCCGGCGGGTGGTGGGGGAGGCGGCTTGCGACGTCGGTGAGTTGGGTGAGGTGGGGGTCGAGGTGGCGGGAGTGGAAGGCGCCGGAGACGGTGAGGTGGCGGTGGGGGATGCCGGCGTCTTGGAGGTCGGTGGCGAGGGCGGTGAGGGCGTGGGTGGTGCCGGCGAGGGTGGTGTGGCGGGGTGAGTTGTGTCCGGCGATGTCGATGTCGGGGTGGTGGGCGAGGAGGTCGGTGAGGTCGTCTGCTGCGGCGGTGGCGGTGAGCATGCCGGTGTGGGTGGGGAGGTGGTGCATGAGGTGGGCGCGGGTGGTGACGAGGGTGCAGGCGTCGTCGAGGGTGAGGGTGCCGGCGGCGTGGGCGGCGGTGAGTTCGCCGATGGAGTGGCCCATGAGGTAGTCGGGGGCCAGTCCGTGTTCGGTGAGGTAGTGGTAGAGGGCGGTTTCGAAGGTGAACAGGGCGGGCTGGGTGTAGAGGGTGTCGTGGAGCAGGTCGGCGAGCTGCGTGCCGTCCTCGGCCCACATGACTTCCAGCAGGGGGTGGGGGAGGTGGGTGTCGAAGCGGGCGGCGATGTCGCGCAGGAGTTCGCCGAAGCGGGGGTGGGTGTGGGCGAGTTCGCGGCCCATGCCGGGGTGCTGGGCGCCCTGGCCGGTGAAGAGGACGGCGAGTTTTCCGCCGGTGGGGTGTCCGGTGGTGAGTCCGGGGTGGGTGGTGTGGTCGGCCAGGGCGCGGGTCTGGGCGAGGAGGGTGTCGCGGTCGTCGGCGGTGAGTACGGCGCGGTGGGGGTGGTGCCGGCGGCGGGCGAGGGTGTCGGCGATCGCGGTGGCGGTCAGTTCCGGGTGGCGGGCGGCGTGGTCGGCGAGCCGCCCGGCGGCACGGGCCAGTTCGTCGTGGGTGCGTGCTGACAGGAGCCAGGTGGTGGGGGTGGGGTGGGGTTGGTCGGTGTGTTCGCTGGTGGTGGGGGTGGGGGGTTCTTCGATGATGACGTGGGCATTGGTGCCGCTGATGCCGAAGGAGGAGACGGCGGCGCGGCGGGGGGTGTCGGTGGTGGGCCAGAGCTGCGGCTCGGTGAGGAGTTGGATGCCGCTGTCGTTCCAGTCGACCTGGGTGGAGGGGGCGTCGACGTGGAGGGTGGCGGGGAGCAGTCCGGCGCGCAGGGCGAGGACCATCTTGATGATGCCGGCGACACCGGCGGCGGCCTGGGTGTGCCCGATGTTGGACTTGATGGAGCCCAGGTAGAGGGGGTGTTCCGGGTGGTGTTGGCCGTAGGTGGCCGTCAGGGCCTGGACTTCGATGGGGTCGCCGAGGGTCGTGCCGGTGCCGTGGCCCTCGACGGCGTCGATGTCGGCGGGGGTGAGTCCAGCGGTAGCGAGGGCCTGGTGGATGACGCGTTGCTGGGCGGGGCCGTTGGGGGCGGTCAGGCCGTTGGAGGCGCCGTCCTGGTTGACGGCGGAGCCGCGGATGACGGCGAGCACGGGGTGACCGTTGCGGCGGGCGTCGGAGAGCCGTTCGAGCAGCAGCATGCCGGCGCCCTCGGCCCAGCCGGTGCCGTCGGCGGCGTCGGCGTAGGACTTGCAGCGGCCGTCGGCCGACAGCCCACGCTGACGGCTGAATTCGATGAAGGTGTTGGGGGTGGCCATGACGGTGGCGCCGCCGGTGAGGACGAGGTCGCATTCGCCGGATCGGAGTGCTTGTGCTGCTTGGTGGAGGGCGACGAGGGAGGAGGAGCAGGCGGTGTCGATGGTGATGGCGGGGCCTTGGAGGCCGAAGGTGTAGGCGATGCGGCCGGAGGCGATGCTGGGCATGGAGCCGTTGGTGATGTAGCCCTCGAAGCCGGTGGGTGCGGGTCGGAGGCGGGCGCCGTAGTCGTCGTACATGATGCCGGTGTAGACGCCGGTGTTGGTGCCGTTGAGGGTGGTGGGGTCGATGCCGGCGCGTTCGAAGGCCTCGACGGTCAGCTCCAGCAGCAGGCGTTGTTGGGGGTCGATGGTGAGGGCTTCGCGGGGGCTGATGCCGAAGTGGGCGGGGTCGAAGTCTGCGGCGGTGTGGAGGAAGCCGCCGTGGCGGGTGGTGGAGGTGCCGGTGTGGTCGGGGTCGGGGTGGTAGAGCCGCTCGACGTCCCAGCCGCGGTCGGTCGGGAAGCCGCTGATGGCGTCGACGCCGTCGGCCACCAGTCGCCACAGCTCCTCGGGCGAGGTGACGCCGCCGGGGTAGCGGCAGGCCATGGACACGATCACGATCGGGTCGTCGTCACCGGCGGGCGCGGTCGTGGCCGCCGGTGCTGTCTTGCCGCTGCGGACCGGTGCGTTGTCGGCCTGGGTGATGTGGTGGGTGATGTGGGTGGCGAGGGCTTGGGGGGTGGGGTGGTCGAAGATGAGGGTGGCGGGGAGGCGGAGGCCGGTTTCGCGGTTGAGGCGGTTGCGGAGTTCGACGGCGGTGAGGGAGTCGAAGCCGAGCTGTTTGAAGGCCTGGTCGGTGGCGAGGTGGCCGGGTTCGGTGTGCAGGACGGCGGCGCAGACGCGGGTGACGAGGTCGTGGACGGCGGTGGTGCGTTCCAGGTCGGAGAGTTCGGCCATCCGCTCCCGCCAGGTGGCCGCGGACTCGGCCGTGGGCCTGCGTCGGGGGGTGGGCGCGAGTCGTTTGAGCAGGGTGGGGAGTTCGTCGTGTTGGGCGAGTGTGGTGAGGGTGGTGCGGTTCCAGCGGGCGGGTGCGAGGAGGGGGGTGTCGAGGGTGAGGGCGGTGTCGAGGAGTGCGGTGCCGTCGCTGGTGGTCAGGGGGGTGAGTCCGGTGGCGGTCCAGCGGGCGGTTTCGGTGCTGGTGAGGGTGGAGCCCATGCCGTCGGCCCACAGGCCCCAGGCCAGTGAGGTGGCGGGCAGGCCCTGGGAGTGGCGGTACTCGGCCAGGGCGTCCAGGAAGGTGTTGGCCGCCGCATAGTTCCCCTGACCGGAAGAACCGAGCAGACCGGTGATCGAGGAGTAGAGCACGAACGCCGCCAACGGCTGGTCGAGCGTGGCTCGGTGCAGGTTCCACGCTGCGTCGACCTTGGCCGTGAGAACCGAGGTGAGCTGCTCGGGCTGGAGGCTGCTGAGCGTCGCGTCGGAGACCAGGCCGGCGGAGTGCACCACACCGGTCAGGGGGCCGGAGGCACTGATCTCATCGATCAGTTCACGGACGGCCTGGAAGTCGCTGACGTCGCAGGCGACCACCGTGGCCGGAGTCCCCGCAGCGGTGAGTTCCTCGACGAGTTCCCGGGCGCCGGGGGCCTCCACGCCCCGTCGCGACACGAGGACCAGGCGACCGACGTCCTCCCGCGTGGCCAGGTACCGGGCGGTGACGGCACCGAGCGCTCCGGTTCCGCCGGTGACAAGGACGGCCCCGTTGGCGAAGTCGGTGATGGCGGTGCCGGATTGCTCGGCGCTGACGGCCAGTTGCGGGCTGAGGACGGTGCCGTTGTGGACGGTGAAGTGCGGGGTCTGCGCGGCGATGGCCTGCCCGAGCGCTTCGACGTCGGCGGTGGCCATGGGCCCACGCGGAAGGTCGCCGTACGCGATGGTGTCGGGGTTTTCGGTGTGCGCTGTGCGGAGCAGGCCGGTGAGGGCGGCGTGGGGGAGGTTGAGGTCCTGGTGGGGGGTGGTGGCCGCGGTGGTCAGGACGGTGAGCCGGGTGTGGGTGAGTGCGGGCGTGGCGAGCCAGGTCTGGAGGGTGGTGAGGACGCCGGCGGTGATGGTGCGGGTTACGGCGGGGACGTCGACGGTGTCGTGGCTGCCGTCGGGGTCGGGGGCTTGGTAGAGGACGGTGGCGGGGGTGGGTGTGCCGTTGTCGAGTGCGGTGAGGAGGGTGTCGAGGTCGGGGTAGTGGGTGGTGATGCCCGGCAGGGGGCTCTCGCCGCCGATTTGCGTCCAGTCCTGAGGGAAGCCCTGGAAGGTTTCCGTCCGGGGAAGTCCGACCGGGACCCATTCCACTGCGGGGACGGGCACCGGTGTCTTGAGGGCTTGGCGGTTGGCGGTGGCCAGGGTGACGCCGGTGATGGTCAGGGCGGGGGCGCCGTTGGGGGTGTAGGCGCGCAGGGTGAAGGTGTCGGCCGAGTCGGGGTGTGCGGCGGCGTGGACGCGGAGGCCGGTCAGGGGCTCGGCGATGGGGTGGGTGGTGACGTCGGTGAAGGTGAAGGGCAGGCGCAGGGGGGTGTCGGGTCCGCTGGGGGCGATGAGGGCGTGCAACGCGGCGTCCAGCAGTGCCGGGTGGACGGTGTGGCCTGAGGCGTCGATGTCCTCGCCGAGTGTGATCTCGGCGTAGGTGTCGTCGCCGTGCTGCCAGGCCGCCTGCAGGCCGCGGAAGGCTGGGCCGTACTGGTAGCCGAGGTCGGCGAGGGTGTCGTAGAAGCCCGTCAGGTCGGTCGGTCGGCCCCGGTCCTCGGGCCAGGAGACCGGTTCGGGCAGAGCGGGTGTGGTGTCGGTGAGGGTGCCGGTGGCGCGCAGGGTCCAGGTGCGGTCTTCGTCTGTGTCCGGGGTGCGGGTGTGGACGGTGAAGGTGCGGTGGCCGTCGGTTGGGGGTTCGACGGTGAGCTGGAGTTGTGCGGGCAGGGTGATGGGGGACTGGAGGGTGAGCTCGGTCAGGTGCGGGTGGTTGAGGAATTCGCCTGCGTGGAGGGCTAGTTCGAGGAGGGCGGTGCCGGGGAGGAGGGTGGTGCCGGCGATGGTGTGGTCGGCCAGCCAGGGGTGCTGGGCGGTCGTGAGCGTCGTGGTGAACAGGTGCGAGCCGTCCGGCTGTTCACTTGCCGCGGCGAGCAGGGGATGCTCCGCGGGGCCGAGACCGATCTGCATCGCGTCCGTGCGGGGTTGGGGGGTGAGCCAGTAGCGGGTGTGGGTGAAGGGGTAGGTGGGGAGGTCGGCGGGGGGTTCGTGGTGGGTGGTGGGCCAGGTGAGGCCGGTGGGGGTGGTGGTGTGGAGGCGGGCGAGGGCGGTGGTGAGGGCTTCGGTCTGGCTGGTGCGGGGGTTCTGGATCGGGATGACCGTGGCGAGGTCTTCGCTGTGGTCTGTTTCGAGGGTGGTGTGGGTGAGGTGGGTGAGGGTGGTGTCGGGGCCGATTTCGAGGTAGGTGGTGACGCCGAGGTCGGCCAGGGTGGTGATGCCTTGGTGGTAGTGGACGGCGGTGCGGGCTTGGGTTGCCCAGTGGGCGGGGTCGGTGAGCTGGGCGGTGGTGGCGGGTTGGCCGGTGGTGTTGGTGATCAGGGGGATGGCCGGCGGGTGGTGGGGGAGGCGGCTTGCGATCTGGGTGAGTTGGGTGAGGTGGGGGTCGAGGTGGCGGGAGTGGAAGGCGCCGGAGACGGTGAGGTGGCGGTGGGGGATGCCGGCGTCTTGGAGGTCGGTGGCGAGGGCGGTGAGGGCGTGGGTGGTGCCGGCGAGGGTGGTGTGGCGGGGTGAGTTGTGTCCGGCGATGTCGATGTCGGGGTGGTGGGCGAGGAGGGTGTGCAGGTGGTCGGCGGGGGCGGTGGCGGTGAGCATGCCGGTGTGGGTGGGGAGGTGGTGCATGAGGTGGGCGCGGGTGGTGACGAGGGTGCAGGCGTCGTCGAGGGTGAGGGTGCCGGCGGCGTGGGCGGCGGTGAGTTCGCCGATGGAGTGGCCCATGAGGTAGTCGGGGGCCAGTCCGTGTTCGGTGAGGTAGTGGTAGAGGGCGGTTTCGAAGGTGAACAGGGCGGGCTGGGTGTAGAGGGTGTCGTGGAGCAGGTCGGCGAGCTGCGTGCCGTCCTCGGCCCACATCACTTCCAGCAGGGGGTGGGGGAGGTGGGTGTCGAAGCGGGCGGCGATGTCGCGCAGGAGTTCGCCGAAGCGGGGGTGGGTGTGGGCGAGTTCGCGGCCCATGCCGGGGTGCTGGGCGCCCTGGCCGGTGAAGAGGACGGCGAGTTTTCCGCCGGTGGGGTGTCCGGTGGTGAGTCCGGGGTGGGTGGTGTGGTCGGCCAGGGCGCGGGTCTGGGCGAGGAGGGTGTCGCGGTCGTCGGCGGTGAGTACGGCGCGGTGGGGGTGGTGCCGGCGGCGGGCGAGGGTGTCGGCGATCGCGGTGGCGGTCAGCTCCGGGTGGCAGGCGGCGTGGTCGGCGAGCCGTCCGGCGGCGCGGGCCAGTTCGTCCTCCGTGCGTGCTGACAGGAGCCAGGTGGTGGGGGTGGGGTGGGGTTGGTCGGTGTGTTCGCTGGTGGCGGGGGTTGGGGGTTCTTCGATGATGACGTGGGCGTTGGTGCCGCTGATGCCGAAGGAGGAGACGGCGGCGCGGCGGGGGGTGTCGGTGGTGGGCCAGGGCTGCGGCTCGGTGAGGAGCGTGAGTGACGTGCTGCTCCAGTCGATGTGCGGGGTCGGCTCGGCGGCGTGCAGAGTGGCCGGCAGCTGCTCGTGGCGGAGAGCTTCGATCATTTTGATGATGCCGCCGACACCGGCCGCGGCCTGGGTGTGACCGACGTTGCTCTTCAGACTGCCGAGCCAGAGGGGACGCTCGGCGGAGCGGTCGGCGCAGTACGCCTGCTGGAGGGACTGGGCCTCGATCGGGTCGCCGAGGGTCGTGCCGGTGCCGTGCGCCTCGATGACGTCGATGTCGGCGGGGGTGAGTCCGGCGGTGGCGAGGGCTTGGTGGATGACGCGTTGCTGGGCAGGCCCGTTGGGGGCGGTCAGGCCGTTGGAGGCACCGTCCTGGTTGACGGCGGAGCCGCGGATCACGGCGAGCACGGGGTAGTTGTGGCGCCGGGCGTTCGAGAGGCGGGTCAGGAGGAGAAGACCCGCGCCTTCGGCCCAGCCGGTGCCGTCGGCGTGAGCGGAGAACGCCTTGCAGCGGCCGTCCGAGGAAAGTGCCCGCTGGCGGCTGAATTCGATGAAGGTGTTGGGGGTGGCCATGACGGTGGCGCCGCCGGTGAGGACGAGGTCGCATTCGCCGGATCGGAGTGCTTGTGCTGCTTGGTGGAGGGCGACGAGGGAGGAGGAGCAGGCGGTGTCGATGGTGATGGCGGGGCCTTGGAGGCCGAAGGTGTAGGCGATGCGGCCGGAGGCGATGCTGGGCATGGAGCCGTTGGTGATGTAGCCCTCGAAGCCGGTGGGTGCGGGTCGGAGGCGGGCGCCGTAGTCGTCGTACATGATGCCGGTGTAGACGCCGGTGTTGGTGCCGTTGAGGGTGGTGGGGTCGATGCCGGCGCGTTCGAAGGCCTCGACGGTCAGCTCCAGCAGCAGGCGTTGTTGGGGGTCGATGGTGAGGGCTTCGCGGGGGCTGATGCCGAAGTGGGCGGGGTCGAAGTCTGCGGCGGTGTGGAGGAAGCCGCCGTGGCGGGTGGTGGAGGTGCCGGTGTGGTCGGGGTCGGGGTGGTAGAGCCGCTCGACGTCCCAGCCGCGGTCCGTGGGGAACTCCGTCACCGCGTCCACCCCGTCGGCCACCAGTCGCCACAGTTCCTCGGGTGAGGTCACACCACCCGGATAGCGGCAGGCCATCGACACCACCACTATCGGATCGTCCTCGGAGCCACGGTCGGCCGACCTCACCGGCGCGGGTGCCGTCGAAGTGCCGGTCCGCGCCTGGGTGATGTGGTGGGTGATGTGGGTGGCGAGGGCTTGGGGGGTGGGGTGGTCGAAGATGAGGGTGGCGGGGAGGCGGAGGCCGGTTTCGCGGTTGAGGCGGTTGCGGAGTTCGACGGCGGTGAGGGAGTCGAAGCCGAGCTGTTTGAAGGCCTGGTCGGTGGCGAGGTGGCCGGGTTCGGTGTGCAGGACGGCGGCGCAGACGCGGGTGACGAGGTCGTGGACGGCGGTGGTGCGTTCCAGGTCGGAGAGTTCGGCCATCCGCTCCCGCCAGGTGGCCGCGGACTCGTCCGTGGGCCTGCGTCGGGGGGTGGGCGCGAGTCGTTTGAGCAGGGTGGGGAGTTCGTCGTGCTGGGCGAGTGTGGTGAGGGTGGTGCGGTTCCAGCGGGCGGGTGCGAGGAGGGGGGTGTCGAGGGTGAGGGCGGTGTCGAGGAGTGCGGTGCCGTCGGTGGTGGTCAGGGGGGTGAGTCCGGTGGCGGTCCAGCGGGCGGTTTCGGTGCTGGTGAGGGTGGAGCCCATGCCGTCGGCCCACAGGCCCCAGGCCAGTGAGGTGGCGGGCAGGCCCTGGGAGTGGCGGTACTCGGCCAGGGCGTCCAGGAAGGTGTTGGCCGCCGCATAGTTCCCCTGACCCGGCGAACCCAGCAGACCCGCGATCGACGAGTAGAGGACGAAGTGGGTGAGGGGGTGGTGGCGGGTGAGGTGGTGCAGGTGCCAGGCGGTGTCGGCCTTGGGGGCGAGGACGTGGGCCAGGCGGTGGGGGTCGAGGTCGGTGATCAGGCCGTCGTCGAGGAGGCCGGCGAGGTGGAAGACGGCGGTCAGGGGCCGTTCGCCGGTGTGGGTGTCCAGGAGTGCGGCCAGGGCGGTGGGGTCGGTCAGGTCGCAGGCGGCCAGGTGGACGGTGGCGCCGAGGGCTTCCAGGTCGGTGGCGAGTTGGGGGGCGCCGGGTGCGTCGGGTCCGCGGCGGGAGGTGAGCAGGAGGTGGCGGGCGCCGTGGCGGGCGACCAGGTGGCGGGCGAGGAGGGCGCCGAGGCCGCCGGTGCCGCCGGTGATCAGGACGGTGCCCTCCGGATCCAGCTCACGCACCTCCGACACGGCAACCGTCCGCGTGGTGAGTTGCGGGGTGAACGCGGTGCCGTTGTGGACGGCGAAGTGCGGGATCGCGGTGGTGATGGCTTGGGCGAGGGTCTGGATGTCAGCGTGGGTGAGGGGGGTGGGTGGCAGGTCGGCGTGGGTGATGGCGTGGGGGTGCTCGGTGCTTGCGGTGCGCAGCAGGCCCGTGAGGGCGCTGTGGGCGAGGTTGGTGTGGTGGTGGGGGGTGGTGGCTGCGGTGGTCAGGACGGTGAGCCGGCTGTTGGCGAGGGTGGGGGTGGCCAGCCAGGTCTGGAGGAACGTCAGGACGGTGGTGGCGATGGTGCGAGTGGTGGCGGGAATGTCGGGGTTGTCGGTGTCGTGGCTGCCGTCGGGGTTGGGGGCTTGGTAGAGGACGGTGGCGGGAGTGGGTGCGCCGTTGTCGAGCGCGGTGAGGAGGGTGTCGAGGTCGGGGTAGTGGGTGGCGATGCCCGGCAGGGGGCTCTCGCCGCCGATTTGCGTCCAGTCCTGGGGGAAACCCTGGATGGCCTCGGTCTGGGGGAGGTGGACCGGGACCCATTCGACCGCGGATACAGGTGTGGGGGCCTTGAGCGTCTGGGGGTTGGCGGTGGCGAGGGTGACGGCGGTGATGGTCAGAGCGGGGCTGCCGTTGGGGGTGTACGCACGCAGGGTGAAGGTGTCCGCCGAGTCGGGGTGCGCGGCGGCGTGGACGCGGAGGCCGGTGACGGGCTCGGCGATGGGGTGGGTGGTGACGTCGGTGAAAGTGAAGGGCAGGCGCAGGGGGGTGTCGGGTCCGCTGGGGGCGACCAGCGGGTGCAGCGCGGCGTCGAGGAGGGCGGGATGGACGGTGTGTCCTGAGGCGTCGAGGCCCTCGCTGAGTGTGATCTCGGCGTAGATGTCGTTGCCGCGCCGCCAAGTGGTGCGCATGCAACGGAAGGCGGGGCCGTACTGGTAGCCGTGGTCTGCCAAGACGTCGTAGAAGCCGGTCAGATCCTCCGAGTTCCCCAGCTCATCGGCCGGCCAGGGCCGCGGGGAAGCTGCCGCGGGTGTGGTGTCGGTGAGGGTGCCGGTGGCGCGCAGGGTCCAGGTGCGGTCTTCGTCCGTGTCCGGGGTGCGGGTGTGGACGGTGAAGGTGCGGTGGCCGTCGGTTGGGGGTTCGACGGTGAGCTGGAGTTGTGCGGGCAGGGTGATGGGGGACTGGAGGGTGAGCTCGGTCAGGTGCGGGTGGTTGAGGAATTCGCCTGCGTGGAGGGCTAGTTCGAGGAGGGCGGTGCCGGGGAGGAGGGTGGTGCCGGCGATGGTGTGGTCGGCGAGCCAGGGGTGCTCGGCCGTTGTCAGCGTCGTGGTGAACAGGTGTGAGCCGTCTGGCAGTTCGGTCGAAGCGGCCAGCAGGGGGTGGTCGGTGGTGGTGAGTCCGAGGTGGTGGGCTTCGGTGCGGGGTTGGGGGGTGAGCCAGTAGCGGGTGTGGGTGAAGGGGTAGGTGGGGAGGTCGGCGGGGGGTTCGTGGTGGGTGGTGGGCCAGGTGAGGCCGGTGGGGGTGGTGGTGTGGAGGCGGGCGAGGGCGGTGGTGAGGGCTTCGGTCTGGCTGGTGCGGGGGTTCTGGATCGGGATGACCGTGGCGAGGTCTTCGCTGTGGTCTGTTTCGAGGGTGGTGTGGGTGAGGTGGGTGAGGGTGGTGTCGGGGCCGATTTCGAGGTAGGTGGTGACGCCGAGGTGGGCCAGGGTGGTGATGCCTTGGTGGTAGTGGACGGCGGTGCGGGCTTGGGTTGCCCAGTGGGCGGGGTCGGTGAGCTGGGCGGTGGTGGCGGGTTGGCCGGTGGTGTTGGTGATGAGGGGGATGGCCGGCGGGTGGTGGGGGAGGCGGCTTGCGATCTGGGTGAGTTGGGTGAGGTGGGGGTCGAGGTGGCGGGAGTGGAAGGCGCCGGAGACGGTGAGGTGGCGGTGGGGGATGCCGGCGTCTTGGAGGTCGGTGGCGAGGGCGGTGAGGGCGTGGGTGGTGCCGGCGAGGGTGGTGTGGCGGGGTGAGTTGTGTCCGGCGATGTCGATGTCGGGGTGGTGGGCGAGGAGGGTGTGCAGGTGGTCGGCGGGGGCGGTGGCGGTGAGCATGCCGGTGTGGGTGGGGAGGTGGTGCATGAGGTGGGCGCGGGTGGTGACGAGGGTGCAGGCGTCGTCGAGGGTGAGGGTGCCGGCGGCGTGGGCGGCGGTGAGTTCGCCGATGGAGTGGCCCATGAGGTAGTCGGGGGTCAGTCCGTGTTCGGTGAGGTAGTGGTAGAGGGCGGTTTCGAAGGTGAACAGGGCGGGCTGGGTGTAGAGGGTGTCGTGGAGCAGGTCGGCGAGTTCCGTGCCGTCCTCGGCCCACATCACTTCCAGCAGGGGGTGGGGGAGGTGGGTGTCGAAGCGGGCGGCGATGTCGCGCAGGAGTTCGCCGAAGCGGGGGTGGGTGTGGGCGAGTTCGCGGCCCATGCCGGGGTGCTGGGCGCCCTGGCCGGTGAAGAGGACGGCGAGTTTTCCGCCGGTGGGGTGTCCGGTGGTGAGTCCGGGGTGGGTGGTGTGGTCGGCCAGGGCGCGGGTCTGGGCGAGGAGGGTGTCGCGGTCGTCGGCGGTGAGTACGGCGCGGTGGGGGTGGTGCCGGCGGCGGGCGAGGGTGTCGGCGATCGCGGTGGCGGTCAGCTCGGGGTGGCGGGCGGCGTGGTCGGCGAGCCGCCCGGCGGCACGGGCCAGTTCGTCCTCCGTGCGTGCTGACAACACCCAGGAAATCGGCCCGGTGGACGCAATGCCCAGGGTCTGCAGCGCCTTGGCGAAGCTTTCGGTCTGGGTGGTGCGTGGGTTCTGGGTGGGGATGACGGTGGCGGTGCTCGACTGATCGTCGCCGTCGAGGGTGGTGTGGGTGAGGTGGGTGAGGGTGGTGTCGGGGCCGATTTCGAGGTAGGTGGTGACGCCGAGGTGGGCCAGGGTGGTGATGCCTTGGTGGTAGTGGACGGCGGTGCGGGCCTGGGTTGCCCAGTGGGCGGGGTCGGTGAGCTGGGCGGTGGTGGCGGGTTGGCCGGTGGTGTTGGTGATCAGGGGGATGGCCGGCGGGTGGTGGGGCAGGCGGCTCGCGACGTCGGTGAGTTGGGTGAGGTGGGGGTCGAGGTGGCGGGAGTGGAAGGCGCCGGAGACGGTGAGGTGTCGGTGGGGGATGCCGGCGTCTTGGAGGTCGGTGGCGAGGGCGGTGAGGGCGTGGGTGGTGCCGGCGAGGGTGGTGTGGCGGGGTGAGTTGTGTCCGGCGATGTCGATGTCGGGGTGGTGGGCGAGGAGGGTGTGCAGGTGGTCGGCGGGGGCGGTGGCGGTGAGCATGCCGGTGTGGGTGGGGAGGTGGTGCATGAGGTGGGCGCGGGTGGTGACGAGGGTGCAGGCGTCGTCGAGGGTGAGGGTGCCGGCGGCGTGGGCGGCGGTGAGTTCGCCGATGGAGTGGCCCATGAGGTAGTCGGGGGTCAGTCCGTGTTCGGTGAGGTAGTGGTAGAGGGCGGTTTCGAAGGTGAACAGGGCGGGCTGGGTGTAGAGGGTGTCGTGGAGCAGGTCGGCGAGTTCCGTGCCGTTCTCGGCCCACATCACTTCCAGCAGGGGGTGGGGGAGGTGGGTGTCGAAGCGGGCGGCGATGTCGCGCAGGAGTTCGCCGAAGCGGGGGTGGGTGTGGGCGAGTTCGCGGCCCATGCCGGGGTACTGCGCGCCCTGACCGGTGAACAACACCGCCAGCTTCCCGGCGGGAACGGGCGGCTCTTCGAGGATGACGTGGGCGTTGGTGCCGCTGATGCCGAAGGAGGAGACGGCGGCGCGGCGGGGGGTGTCGGTGGTGGGCCAGGGCTGCGGCTCGGTGAGGAGTTGGATGCCGCTGTCGTTCCAGTCGACCTGGGTGGAGGGGGCGTCGACGTGGAGGGTGGCGGGGAGCAGTCCGGCGCGCAGGGCGAGGACCATCTTCATCACGCCTGCGACACCGGCGGCGGCCTGGGCGTGCCCGATGTTGGACTTGATGGAGCCCAGGTAGAGGGGTTCTCCGGGTCGGGCCTGGCCGTAGGTGGCTGAGAGGGCCTGGACTTCGATGGGGTCGCCGAGGCGGGTGCCGGTGCCGTGGCCCTCGACGGCGTCGACGTCGGCGGGGGTGAGCCCGGCGGTGGCGAGGGCCTGCTGGATGACGCGTTGCTGGGCGGGGCCGTTGGGGGCGGTCAGGCCGTTGGAGGCACCGTCCTGGTTGATGGCGGAGCCGCGGATCACGGCAAGCACCGGATGGTTGTTGCGGCGGGCGTCGGAGAGCCGCTCCAGCAGCAGCATGCCGGCGCCCTCGCCCCAGCCGGTGCCGTCGGCGGCGTCGGCGTAGGACTTGCAGCGGCCGTCGGCCGACAGCCCACGCTGACGGCTGAACTCCACGAGCATGCCAGGCGACGCCATGACGGTGACACCGCCCGCCAGGACGAGGTCGCACTCACCGGACCTCAGCGCCTGTACCGCCTGGTGCAGGGCGACCAGGGAGGAGGAGCAGGCGGTGTCGACGGTGACCGCGGGGCCCTCCAACCCGAAGGTGTAGGCGACGCGGCCGGAGATGACACTCGGTGTGACGCCCGTCAGCAGGTGGCCGGCCGTGTCCGCGGAGGCGTCGGCGAGACGTGGTCCGTAGTCGAGCCCGGTCGCACCGACGAAGACGCCGGTGCTGGTGCCGTGCAGGGTGGTGGGGTCGATGCCGGCGCGTTCGAAGGCCTCGACGGTCAGCTCCAGCACCAGCCGCTGCTGGGGGTCCATGGAGAGGGCTTCGCGGGGGCTGATGCCGAAGTGGGCGGGGTCGAAGTCTGCGGCGGTGTGCAGGAAGCCGCCGTGGCGGGTGGTGGAGGTGCCGGTGTGGTCCGGGTCGGGGTGGTACAGCCGCTCCAGATCCCAGCCGCGGTCGGTCGGGAAACCGCTGATGGCGTCGACGCCGTCGGCCACCAGTCGCCACAGCTCCTCGGGCGAGGTGACACCGCCGGGATAGCGGCAGGCCATCGACACCAGCACGATCGGGTCGTCGTCGGCCGTGCGCGGAGCGGACACCGTCACGGAAGGAGAGGCGCCGGAGCTCAGGTCGGCCAGGTGCCGGGCGAGCGCGGCCGGTGTCGGGTGATCGAAGAGCACGGTGCTGGGCAGCGCTATGCCGGTGTCGGCCTGCAGTGCGTCGCTCAGTTCCACCGCGCCGATCGAGTCGAGTCCCAGGTCACGGAAGGTGAGGTCGGCGCCGACGTCCTCCGCGCGGGCGTGCCCGAGGATCCCCGCCGCGGCCTGCCGCACCCGGTCGAGCAGATCGCGCACGTCGGCGGGCGCCACCGTCACCGACCCCGAATCCACGACCCCGCCGCCGGCAGACGCCTGGGCCGCCTCTGTGGTGTTGCCATCGGCCGACGCCTGGGCCGCCTCTGTGGTGCTGCCATCGCCCGACGCGTGGGCCGCCTCCGTGGTCCCGCCGCCGGCCGGCGCGGGAGCCCCCTCCTCGCCTCCGCCGTCCGCCGAGACCCCGGCTCCCTCCACGGCCGTACGACCGGCCGACGCCCCGGCGCCCGCCGCCGCGCCGTCTTCCGTCGCCCCGTCCGTCGGTGTCCCGGGTGCCACCCCCGGCCAGTACCGCCCGCGGTCGAAGGCGTATCCGGGCAGCGCGACGCGAGCCGCGGTGAGTCCGCTGAACGCCGGTGTCCAGTCGACCGTCTCGCCCTCCTCGAACCGGGCGGCCGACGCCCGCAGTTCCGCGGGCGCCGGTGGCTGGGACGGCCGTACGCCACGGGCCAGCGCGGCGAGTGCCTCGCGCAGTGTGTCGCGGTCCTCGGCGAGTACGACGGCGCGGTGCGCGAAGGTCTCACGGGTGGTCGCCAGGGAGAAGGCGACGTCGGCCAGGCCGAGTTCGTCGGTGTCGAGCGCGGCGTGCAGTCGTCGGGCCTGGGCGCGCAGCGCGGTCTCGGTGCGGCCCGACAGGGGGAACGGCAGCGGGCCGGTGACCGGCGTCGTCGCACGCGGCGCGGGTGCGGGTGCCTCGCCGAGCACCAGGTGGCAGTTGGTGCCGCCCATGCCGAAGGAGCTCACCCCGGCGACGAGCGGTCCGTCGGGCGACGGCCAGGAGGTGAGGGACCGCTGCACCTCCAGCCCGAGCGCGGCGAGGTCGAATTCGGGGTTCGCCGTCTCGAAGTTGAGGCTGGCGGGCAGTCGGCGGTGGCGGATGCTCAGCACCGTCTTGATCAGGCCGGCGACGCCTGCCGCGCCCTCCAGGTGGCCGATGTTGGTCTTGACCGAGCCGACGTGCAGCGGTGCCGGCCGGGACGCCGCGTCGAACGCCATGCCCAGGGCGGCGGCCTCCACGGGGTCGCCTACGCGGGTGCCGGTGCCGTGCAGCTCGACGTACTGCACCTGGTCGGTCGACACGGTGGCCGCGGCGTGGGCGCGTCGCAGCACGTCGGCCTGGGCGTCGGGGCTGGGGACGGTCAGCCCTTCGGTCGCGCCGTCGTTGTTGACGGCGCCGCCGCGGATGACGGCGTGGATGCGGTCGCCGTCGGCGAGTGCGTCGGTCAGCCGCTTGAGCAGCACCACGCCGCCGCCCTCACCCCGCACGAAACCGTTGGCGCGTGCGTCGAAGGTGTAGCAGCGGCCGTCCGGGGAGAGACCGCCGAAGCTCTCGACGGCGGTCGCGGCGGCCGGGTCGAGCAGCAGGTTCACGCCCCCGGCGAGCGCCAGGGAGGCTCCGTGGGCGCGCAGGCTCTCGCAGGCGAGCTGGACCGCCACGAGGGAGGACGCCTGGGCCGCGTCCACGACCATGCTCGGTCCCTGCAGGCCGAGCGCGTAGGAGACGCGGTTGGCGATGAGCCCGCGGCGGGTTCCGGCCAGGGTGTGGCGGGTGACCGACTCGGGGGCGACACGGTGCACGATGGCGCCGAAGTCGTCGGAGAACGAGCCGATGAACACGCCGGTCGAGCTCTCCCGCAGGCTCGACGGGCGGACGGCGGCGTCCTCCAGGGCCTGCCAGCTGAGTTCGAGCACGAGCCGCTGCTGGGGGTCCATGGTGACGGCTTCCCGCGGGGAGATGCCGAAGAAGGCCGGGTCGAAGGTGTCGACGGACTGCAGGAAGCCGCCGAAGCGCAGCGGACCGTCCACGGGTGCCGGGGCGCCCGCCAGCTCGGCGCGTCCGGCCGGCAGGGTGCCGACGGCGCTCCGGCCGGTGCTGAGCAGCCTCCAGAAGGAGGCCAGGTCGGGGGCGCCCGGGAAGCGGCAGGCCATGCCGATGATGGCGATGTCGACCGGTGCGGACTGCGTCGCGTGCGTGTGCTGAGGCTCCATGGCGCCTGGCGGCCTTCCTGCGGGGAGACTGTGGCCGGCCGGACCTGGCGCCTGCGGATCACGGCGCCCTCGGACCGCCCTGCCCGAGAGGAGAGTGTCGTGCCGAGTGCAGCCCTGATCGTGGCCGATGGCCTGCGGACGTCACCACCCGTAGGCACCCCTAGGCCAGGCATCGCCCCGCAGACCGGCGGCGGCGCGGCGGCCGCCACCGGTCGCGGTTGCCCCAAGGGGGCGCCGGTGTTTCCGGGCCGAACGGGCGCAGGCGCGCCGGGCCGAGCGCGCTCGGCCACTGACTATCCACTGACTGCGGATCCACTGACTGCGGATCGAATGACTGCGGATCGAATGACTGCGGATCGAAAGCGCTTCATGGGTGTGCGAGTCGCACCACACGGCGCAGGCACGAGCCGTGCCGGTGCACCGGGCGATGACGACTCGGTGACCGGCACGGCTCGTGCCTGCGATGCTTCGTTACGGTCGTGTTACGCGCGTAGCCGTGGAGCAGGATGACCGGGGGACGGTGTGTGCGGCGGGGTCAGGCGGCGGAGACCCGGAGCTTGACGGGCAGGTCCTCGCGACTGCGTACCTTCATCTTCTTGTAGACGCGGGTGAGATGCTGCTCGACGGTGCTCACCGTCACGAACAGCTCCTGGGCGATCTCACGGTTGGTCAGGCCGCGGGCGGCGAGGGTGGCCACGCGCTGTTCCGACTTGCTGAGCCTGTCGAAGCCGTGGTCCTTCTTCGCGGGCCACTCCTCGGTCGGCTCCAGCGGGGAGGCGGCCACCATCAGTGAGTCGGGGACCGTGTCCGCGTGGCAGACCTTGGCCATCCGGCGGGCCCGCAGTCCGGCGGTGCGTGCCTTGTCCTTGTCGCCGATGGCCCGGTGCGCCGAACTCAGATCGGCCAGGCAGCGCACCAGTTCGTAACGGTCACCGCTGGACTGGAGCAACTGCATGGACTTGTTGAGGATGGTCAGGCGCTCCTTGAAGTCCCGGGTGGAGGCCAGCGCGCGCAGCGCCATGCCCCGTGCGCGGGTGCTGCCGAAGCCGCGCATCGCCAACTGCTCCTCCAGCAGGGTCGATGCCTTGTCCCGCTGGTCCAGGGAGAGCCAGGCCTCGGCCGCGCCGACCCGCCAGGGCACCAGGACGGGAGTGTCCAGGTTCCACTGCTGCATCTGCTCGCCGCAGGTCATGAAGTCGGCCAGGGCCGCGTAAGGGCGTCCGCCCGCCAGGTGGTGCTGGCCGCGGGCGTAGAGGTAGTGCAGGCCGGACCGGGTCTGGAACAGTGCGGGCGCGGCGGCCGTCGCGAAGCACTGCGCGGCCTTGTCGTGGTTTCCGATGGAGGTGTGCGCCTCGGCGAGGGTGGCCAGGGCCAGCCAGCCGTGGGTGTCCAGCGCCTGCGCCGGGTTGTCGGCGACCGCGGCCGAACTGTGCTCGACCGCGACGTCGAGTTCGCCGCGGCGCAGCGCGACCAGGCCCAGCAGGCCGCGCAGTACGGCGGTCCAGGCGCCGAGGCCGTGGTCCATCGCGTCCTTCAGGAAGCGGTTCGCCGCCTGCTGGGCGGAGTCCAGGGACGACGAGTAGACGAGCGTGAGGACGGCGGGCACCACGCACGCGCGGACCGAGCCGTCGAGCAGACTGCCCGTCTGCAGTGACTGCTCGGCCTGGGCGGCGATGTAGGCGTCGCCGTTGCCGGTCAGCACCGACAGCAGCGACTGGTGCGCCTGGAGTCTGGCCCGGACGGCGGGGGAGGCGGTGAGGGACGCGCCCGCGGGCGCCGCACCGGTGGCCGCCCGCAGCACGCCCGGAAAGCTGGAGGCGATCTGGAGTTCGGTCACCTGCATTTCCGCCGCGACATCGGGCCGGGCGACATCCGAGTGCCGGACAACGCTGTCGATGATCTGGACCGCGTCGTGCACCTGGGCGTTCCAGAGCATGGCCTGGGCCACCGGCAGCGCCGTTGCGGGCGCCATCAGGCCGGTCAGGATCGACGTCTTCAGCGACTGGTAGCGCGCGGTCGCCCGGCCGGCCGCCACCATGGAGCTGATCTCGGCGAGTTGGGCCTTGATCTCGTACCGGGTCGTGTCGTCGGTGCACGAGGCGTCGGCCAGCTTGAGGTAGCGCAGGCAGAGATCCACCTGGCCGGCGGCGAGGACGTGACGGGCCGCGTCGCGCAGCACCGGCAGGCCCCACTCGTCCTTGACGGGACCGGCCGCCAGCAGGTGGAAGGCGATCGCCTCGGGCGCGGCGCCGTGGGCGTGCAGCAGCCGGGCGGCACGGTGGTGCATCTCGATCAGCGTGGCGCTCGGGATGGTGCTCAGCACGATGTCCCGAACCCGCTCGTGCCGGAACACGCAGCCCACCACCAGCCCGCTGGCCTGGAGCCGTCGCAGCGCCGAACGGATCAGGCCGAGGGGTGCCTCGCACAATTCACTGAGCTGGTATTCGTCGGAACTCTCGCCGAGCAGTGCCACACCCTGGGCCACGATTCGGGCCAGTCGGCCCATACGGTGCAGGCAGACCTGAACGGCGCGCTGGAAGGCATCGCCCGCGCATGACCCCGTGCCGCAGCCCGGGGGATCGGCGTCGGAAGCGGGAGGCTGTGTCTGTCTGTCCTCCATGAGCGCCGATATCAGCAGCGGATTACCTCCGGTAATTTCGTGGTAATGCGTCGCGAGTCCCGTGTCCACCGGATCCGGAAGCGTTTCGGCAATCATTTCCGCGACCGCATCGGAATTCAAAGGCTCCAGCGAAATACTGCTCACATGGGATTCATAGAGCATTTCCAGGAGAATCGGCGAAGCGGATTCCACGCTCGCATCCCACGACACGAATACCGACAGCGGCAGCGATGCCGTGCGGGCGGTGAGGTGGCGCAGGCAGCGGATGGACTGCGGGTCCGCGTAGTGGATGTCGTCGACGACCAGGACCACCGGGCCGCGCTCGGCCATGCCGGCGAGGGCGAGTTGCGCCCGCTGGGCCACGTGCAGCCAGCCGGAGGCGCCGGAGAGGTCCACCGTGAGGCTCGTCAGAACCGCTTCGTCTCGGGTTTCCTGGGTGAACAGCTGCTGGATGAGGGAAAACGGTTCGTGACGGTCCTCCCTCAGGGCGCGGGCGCCGGAGACCGTGGCGCCCGCGGCCCGGGCCCGCGCGGTGAGGGCCCGCAGCAGCGTGCTCTTGCCGATACCCGTCGGCCCGCTGACCGCGGCCATTGTGCCGACCCCTGCGTCAAGCCGGCGGAGCAAGAAATCGATGTCTATTCGTGTGTAACCGCGACCCAGCAGCGTCATCACCAAACCTCACCTTCCCCGTCGCGTTGCCGGCCCATGTCTCGGGGGTGACCCGGCACACGCGCAGCCTGCCGCTCACGATTTCCCAGTAACCGCGGGATCCGTTGGTCAGTCAGTTCCGTGTGTGACTTCTGTATAGCCTGTACGCATCTTCGGTGGAGAGTCAATCTCTTTAGCCAATGTTTGCGTAACCTTGAATCAGGTCCGCGTTGTAACCTCGCGTATGGCAACCGTTATCTGTCGATCCTGACCTCGGTAAGCGGACAGCCCCCGCCAAAGAATGACGGGGGCTGCATAGGGGTTGTACGGCGAATTCCGGCCATGCCCTGGCATGGCCGGTTCCGCGTGGTTCAGCTCAGGCGGGTGGACAGGACCAGGCCGTCACCGATGGGAAGTTCAACAGTGAAATAGTCGGGTCCGTTGACGTGCTCCAGGTACGGCTCCCACAGCCACCGCGCGAGGTTGACGTCGTCGCCCAGCACCAGGGCGTTCGGGGCCAGCACCGGCTCGAGCATCTTCAGAACGGTCAGGTTGTCGTCCTTCCACGCGTCGAGCAGCAGAAGGTCGATCGGTCCCTCGAGATCCTTCAGCGTCTGCAGGGCGTCGCCCTCACGGATCTCGACGTACTCGCTCAGTCCGGCCTCGGCGATGTTGCGGTGGGCCACCTCGGCCTTGGCCGGCATCACCTCGGTACCGATCACCAGCCCCCCGCCGTTGTCCTTGACGGCGGCGGCCAGGTAGATCGTCGACACGGCGAACGACGTGCCGAACTCCACGGCCCGCCGCACCCCCCGGTTACGGCAGAGAAGGTACATGAGGTTGCCGATGTCCCGGTGAACCGGCAGATAGGCCTCGGCGAACATCTCGTTGAGGGCCTCGTGACCGATCTGCTCCGGCGGCCGCCCGTCGGCGATCAGCTTCTGGATCGGTTCCGCGTCCTTGACCTTCTCGTCCTCGTAGAGGCGATCGAGCAGGGCGCTGACGTTTGCGTCGTTGAGTGTCGTCATGCCACGCCTTTCGGGTGGTGGGGAGCTGGCCGGCGCGGCCAGTCCGGGCGGAGGTCGAATCGAGGGGAACCCGTCCGGGTCCGACCCGGCTGGATCGCATCCGTCTCGGTCAGTCCACCCGAGCGCCGGGTTCGCCGACGAGGCTAGGGCCCCCGAACCCCCACCGGACCTGTCCACGGGTGGTGTTAGGGGGGCCGAATCCCCTGATCTGGGGTCCGGTCCGCTGGCGCCCCCTTCCGCCCGGGTGGCTGAATGACCGTGGCCGGGACCGGTACGTCCGTCCCCGCCTCCCCCCGCATCGGACCCGCCCGGCGATGCGGCTACCGGAGCCGACGATTGGACCAACGAGTGGATCAACTGCGGAGCCGCCGGCTCTTCTTCGCCCACCACCACCTGACCGGATCACCCTGGGGACAACCCGCCGTCCACGCCTTCCCCGAACGCGCCGCCGCCGTGGCCGCGGTCGGCTCCACGGGCATCGGCTTCGACGCCCAGGAACTCACCCAGCTGCTCGCCACCCGCTCCGCCGACTGGGTCCGCGGCGTGCTCGACGAACATGGCCTGCACATCGGCGAACTGGAGGTCCTCACCTGGTGGTGGGGCACCCCCGAGGACGCCGACGCCTCCCTCCCCATGGCGGAGCCGATGTTCGCGCTGGCCGACGAGTTCGGCATCGGCCGGCTCAAGGCGTCCGCGGTCTTCCTGGAGCCCTCGGCCCGCCCGCCGCTGGACCTGCTCGCCGAACGGTTCGCCGTACTGTGCGACCGGGCGGCAGAGCACGGGCTGCGCATCGCGCTGGAACCGGTCGCCGCCTTCCCCCTGTTCACCTACGCCGACGCGGCCCAGGTCGTCCTCGACGCCGGCCGCCCCAACGGCGGCGTCGAGATCGACGCCTGGCACTTCTTCCGGGACCCCACCGGCTTCGCCGCCCTGGAACGGCTGGACGGCACACACATCACCGGCCTGGAACTCTGCGACGGAGTGGCCGAACCCCAGGTCTCCCTCATGGAGGACTCCGCGGACGGCCGACTGCTGCCCGGCACGGGCAGCTTCGACCTGCCCCGGCTGCTGCACGAGATCGAACGCCGGCAACCCGACGTCGACCTCTCGGTGGAGGTGCTCTCCGCCGAACTGCGCACCCTGCCCCCCACCGAGAACACCAAGCAGACGGTGGCGGCGGTGGACGCCCTGCTCGGCAGGCGCTGAACGGCACCCGGCCCGCTCCCCAGCACTCACGTCAGGACGGCTTCCATGACCCAGGAACACCAGCCTCAGCAGGACGACAGGCTCCGTGACTACCTGAAGCGGGCGACCACCGAACTGCAGAGCACCCGGCGCCAGTTGAAGACGCTGAGGGAAGCGGCACGCGAGCCGGTCGCCATCATCGGCATGTCCTGCCGGTTCCCCGGCGACGTCACCACCCCCGCCGAGCTGTGGCAGCTGGTCGCCGAGGGCCGCGACGCCGTCACGCCGTTCCCGACCAACCGCGGCTGGGACCTCGACGGCCTGTACGACCCGGAGCCCGGCGTCGAGGGCAAGACCTACACACGCGCCGGTGGTTTCCTGCACGACGCCGACCAGTTCGACGCCGACTTCTTCTCGCTCAGCCCCCGCGAGGCCATCGAGTCCGACGTCCAGCAGCGGCTCCTGCTCGAACTCGCCTGGGAGGCCTTCGAGGCGGCGGGCATCGAGCCCACCTCGGTCCGCGGCAGCCGCACCGGCGTCTTCGCCGGGCTCGTCTACCACGACTACCCGGGCAACGCGAACATGGGCTCCATCGTCTCCGGCCGGGTCGCCTACACCTTCGGCTTCGAAGGCCCGGCCGTGACGGTGGACACGGCGTGCTCGTCGTCCCTGGTCGCCCTGCACCTGGCCGCGCAGGCCCTGCGCTCCGGCGAGTGCACGCTCGCACTCGCCGGCGGCGTGAACGTCATGTCCGCCCCTGATGCGTTCGTGGAGTTCAGCCGCCAGCGTGGGTTGTCGCCGGACGGCCGGTGCAAGGCGTTCGCGGAGGCGGCGGACGGGACCGGTTGGGGTGAGGGTGCGGGTCTGCTGTTGCTGGAGCGGTTGTCGGATGCGCGTCGGTTGGGGCATCCGGTGTTGGCGGTGGTGCGGGGTTCGGCGGTCAATCAGGACGGTGCGTCCAATGGTCTGACGGCGCCGAACGGGCCGGCGCAGCAGCGGGTGATCCGGGCTGCGCTGGCGAACGGTGGTCTGTCGGCGGCGGATGTGGATCTCGTCGAGGGACACGGTACGGGGACGCGGTTGGGAGACCCGATCGAGGCTCAGGCGTTGTTGGCGACGTATGGGCAGGGCCGGGAGGGCGGGGCACCGCTGTATTTGGGTTCGTTGAAGTCCAACATCGGTCATGCGCAGGCGGCTGCGGGTGTGGCCGGCGTGATCAAGTTGGTGGAGGCGATGCGGCATGGGGTGATGCCGCGGACGCTGCATGTGGATGCGCCGTCGTCTCAGGTGGATTGGTCGGCGGGTGCGGTGGAGTTGCTGACCGAGGCCCGGGAGTGGCCGGGGGTGGGGGACCGGCCGCGCAGGGCTGCGGTCTCGTCGTTCGGTGTCAGTGGCACCAATGCGCATGTGATCGTGGAGCAGGCTGCGGAGGCCGAGGAGGGTGTCGCCTCGGAGGCCGCCTCGGTGGTGGGGCCGGTGGTGGTGGCGTTGTCCGCTCGTAGCCCTGAGGCCTTGACCGAGTCGGCGGGACGGCTTGCGGATTGGTGGTCGGGGCGGGAGGACGTCGAAGTCACCGAGGTGGCTTCGGCGTTGGTGCATGGCCGGGCCGGGCTTGAGCATCGGGCTGTGGTGGTGGCGTCCTCGCGTGAGGAGGCGATCGGGTCCCTGTCCGCTTTCGCAGCGGACGGTACAGCCGCCGTAGTTGGGCGGGTGTCGTCTGGTCGGACGGGGTGGTTGTTCACGGGTCAGGGCTCGCAGTGGCTGGGGATGGGCCGGGAGCTGCACGACGCCAACCCGGTGTTCGCCGAGGCGTTCGACCAGGCGTGCGCGGCCCTGGATGTGCATCTGGAGCGGCCGCTGCGTGAGGTGATCTGGGGCCAGGACGCGTCCTTGGTCGATGCCACCGTGTTCACCCAGGCCGGCTTGTTCGCCGTACAGGCGGCCTTGGTCGCCGTACTACAGCACTGGGACATTCCCGCCGACGTGTTGGTCGGGCACTCGATCGGCGAGATCTCCGCGGCCTATGCCGCCGGTGTCCTCTCGTTGGAGGATGCGGCACATCTGGTGGCGGCGCGGGGGGCGTTGATGCAGGCGCTTCCCGCGGGCGGTGGCATGCTCGCCCTGGCCGCCGGCCCCGAGCAGACCGAGCAGCTGATCGCCGGCGTGCCGGTGGACGTCGCGGCGGTCAACGCCCCGGCCGCGGTGGTGGTCTCCGGAGCGGTGGAGGACTTGGAGACGGTGCAGGCCCGCGCCGAGGAGCAGGGGATAAGGGCGACCCGGTTGTCGGTCTCCCATGCCTTCCACTCCCGGCTGATGGAGCCGATGCTGGACGCGTTTGCGGAAGTGGCCGCCTCTCTCACCTACCGTCAGCCGAACACTGCTGGCGTCTCCAACGTGACCGGTCAGCTGGTGTCGGAGGAGCTGACGGATCCGGCGTACTGGGTGCGGCACGTCCGCCAGCCGGTCCGCTTCGCCGACGGCGTCCGTACCGCCCGCGAGCTGGGCGTGACGCGTTTCGTGGAGGTGGGCCCGCAGGCGGTGCTGACCGCCCTGACCCGCCAGACCCTCGACGAGGAGGCCGGTGAGCTGGTCTTCGCGCCGCTCATGCGCCGCCCCCAGCCGCTCCAGGAGGACACCGCTCCCACCACACTGCTGACCGCTGCCGCCACCCTTCACACCACCGGCGTCCCGGTCGACTGGCACCTGCCCGCCCCCGCCCGTCACCTCGACCTGCCCACCTACCCCTTCCAACGCCATCGCTACTGGGCCGACGCCCCGGTGTCCGCTCAGCAGCCAGACGAGCGTGAGCGGCAGCTCCTCGACGGGTGGCGTTACGAGGTGGGCTGGGAGGAGCTGGCTCCGAAGGGCACTTCGGAGCTGGGCGGTGAGTGGTGGCTGCTCGTACCGGCGGGGAGTGACGACACGGTCGGCTGCCATGTGTTCAACGGCATGGGGCGCCGCGCGGCCCGGCTGACCGTCATCGACGTACCGTCGGCGGACCGTGACGAGATCGCCGGGCTGTTGCGTGCCGAGGCGGCCGAGCGGGGAACACCCGCGGGAATCCTCTCGCTGCTCGGCGGTGAGCGGCGTGCCTGGGACTCCGCCGCGGCCTCGCACGGCCTGCTGGCCACCGTTGCCGCGGTGCAGGCCGTCGTGGACACCGGGCTCACGACTCGGCTGTGGTGCCTGACGACGGGGGCCGTCGCGGTCTCGGGCCCGGAGGAGATCACGGCGGTGGACCAGGCGGCGCTGTGGGGCGTGGCCGTCGGCACCGCCCTCGACCACCCCGACATCTGGGGCGGAATCGTCGACCTGCCCCCCGCGTCCACGGACGCCGAGGTCGGCGCGCTGTGCCGCGTACTCTCCGACGGCGGCGAGGACCAGGTCGCCGTGCGCGAGGGAAAGGTCTACGGGCGCAGGCTGCGGCACGCCCGTGTCGCGGACCCGATCACGTCGGCCTGGCGGCCGCGCGGCACCGTCCTGGTCACAGGCGGCACCGGTGGCGTCGGCGGCGAGGTCGCCCGATGGCTCGCCGCGAACGGCGCCGAGCACATCGTGCTGGCCAGCCGCCGCGGCGGAGCCTCGCCCGGGGCCGCCGCGCTCGCCGACGAACTCACCGCCGCCGGTACACCCGTCACCGTGGCCGCCTGCGACGCCGCCGACACCGACGCCCTGCGGCGGCTGATCGACGGCCTTCCCGACGACCTGCCCCTCACCGCGGTGGTCCACGCGGCCGGCCAGTCGCAGCGCCTGGCGCCGCTGACGGAGCTGGACGCCGAGGAGTTCGTCGACGTGATCCGCGCCAAGGTGGCCGGCGCGCTGGCCTTGGACGAGGCGCTGGGGGACCGGCCGCTGGACGCGTTCGTCGTCTTCTCCTCCGGTGCCGCGGTGTGGGGAAGCGTCAACCAGACCGCATACAGCACCGGAAACGCCTTCCTGGACGGCTTCGTCCAGGATCGGCGGCGCCGCGGCCGGCCGGCCACCGCCCTGTCCTGGGGACCGCTCGACACCGGCATGCTCGACGCCGAGGCCGAGGAGTACATGCGCCGCATCGGCGCACCGCCGATGGCCACCGCCACGGCCCTGCGGGCACTGCGCCACGCCGGCGCCGCGGCCCCCGCCCACCAGGTGGTGGCCGACTTCGACTGGGCCCGGTTCGCACCGACCTTCACGCTCTCCCGTCCGCGCCCGCTGCTCGACGCTCTGCCCGAGGTCGCCGACGCGCTGGGCGGACCGGCCCCCGAGCAGGGCGGCGCCCCCGAACTGGTCGGCAGGCTCGCCGCCTTGCCGCCCGCCGGTCAGCTGAGCGCCGTTCTGGACGTCGTGCGCAGCCAGGTGGCCGCCGTCCTCGCGTACTCCGACCCCGCCACGCTCAACCTCGAACGTCCTTTCACCGACCTCGGCTTCGACTCGGTCGCCGCCGTCGAACTCCGTGGCGGCCTGGGCCGGGCTACCGGTCTGGCCCTGCCCAGCACCCTCGCCTTCGACTTCGCCAGCCCCGCCGCCCTGGCCGAGCACCTGCGCGCACTGCTCTGTCCCGATCCGGCCGAACAGGCCGTCGCGCTGCTCGACGAGCACCTGGCCGGCCTGGAACGGGCGATCGAGGCGGTCTCACCGGACGACCTGGCGACCTCCGGGGCGGTGACCCGGCTGCGGTCCGTGCTCGCACGACTCGACAGCCCCTCCGAAGACGGCGCAGTCGCCGACCGCCTGGAGTCCGCTAGTGCGGACGACGTCTTCGACTACATCGACAGCGAGCTCGGTCTGGGCGCGAGCAACTGACCTGAAGCCTGAAGGAAGCGGCGGAACCGATGTCCACTGACGACAAGCTCCTCGACTACCTCAAGCGGGTCACGGCCGACCTCGCCCGGACCCGGCAGCGCCTGGCCGAGGCCGAGTCCCGGGACCAGGAGCCCATCGCCATCGTGGCGATGGCCTGCCGCTACCCGGGCGGGGTGCGCTCGCCCGAGGACCTGTGGCGGCTGGTCCGCGACGGTGTCGACGCGACCTCCGACTTCCCGTCCGACCGCGGCTGGCAGGTACCCCTCGCGGACCCGGCCGACACCGCGGTGGCGGACGCGGAGACCGATGAGCCGGCGGAAACGGCCGAACCGGCGGCGAGCACGGGGACGAGCTACGTCACCCGCGGTGGGTTCGTCACCGACGCCGCCCTTTTCGAACCCGGTTTCTTCGACATCTCGCCGCGCGAGGCCGTCGCGATGGACCCGCAGCAGCGACTGGTCCTGGAGACGGCCTGGGAGGCCTTCGAACGCGCCGGGATCAACGCCCACACCCTGAAGGGCAAACGAGTCGGCACCTTCATCGGCTCCGGCCTCCAGGACTACGGCTACCTGCTCGAAGGCGCCCCCGAGCTGGCCCAGACGTACCAGACGACGTCGACCGCCGCGTCCGTCCTCGCCGGCCGAGTCGCCTACACCTTCGGCTTCGAGGGTCCGACCCTGACGGTGGACACGGCGTGCTCGTCCTCCCTGGTCGCCCTCCACCTGGCCGCGCAGGCGCTGCGCTCCGGTGAGTGCACGCTGGCCCTCGCCGGCGGCGTCATGATCATGTCGACGGCGGGCGCCTTCGTGGGCTTCAGCAAGCAGGGCGGGCTGGCGGCCGACGGCCGTTGCAAGTCCTTCGCCGAGGCCGCCGACGGGACGGCCTGGTCCGAGGGCGTGGGTCTGCTGCTGGTCGAGCGGTTGTCGGATGCGCGTCGGTTGGGTCATCCGGTGTTGGCGGTGGTGCGGGGTTCGGCGGTCAATCAGGACGGTGCGTCCAATGGTCTGACGGCGCCGAACGGGCCGGCGCAGCAGCGGGTGATCCGGGCTGCGCTGGCCAACGGCGGTCTGTCGGCGGCGGATGTGGATCTCGTCGAGGGACACGGTACGGGGACGCGGCTGGGGGATCCCATCGAAGCTCAGGCTCTGCTGGCCACGTATGGGCAGGACCGCGATGTCCCGCTCTATCTGGGTTCGTTGAAGTCCAATTTGGGTCATGCGCAGGCGGCTGCGGGTGTGGCTGGTGTGATCAAGTTGGTGGAGGCGATGCGGCATGGGCTGATGCCGCGGACGCTGCATGTGGATGCGCCGTCGTCCCAGGTGGACTGGTCGGCGGGTGCGGTGGAGCTGCTGACCGAGGCCCGCGGGTGGCCGGGGGTGGGGGACCGGCCGCGCAGGGCTGCGGTGTCCTCGTTCGGCATTTCCGGCACCAATGCGCATGTGATCCTGGAACAGGCTGCGGAGGCGGAGGAGGGTGTCGCCTCGGAGCCGGTGGTGGGTCCGGTGGCGGTGGCGTTGTCGGCACGGTCGCCGGAGGCGCTGGCCGAGTCGGCTGGACGGCTTGCGGATTGGTGGTCGGCGCGGGAGGACGTCGAAGTCGCGGAAGTGGCCTCGGCGTTGGCGCATGGCCGGGGTCGGCTTGAGCATCGGGCTGTGGTGGTGGCGTCCTCGCGTGAGGAGGCGATCGGGTCCCTGGCGTCGTTTGCGTCGGACGGGACGGGTGCCGTTGTCGGCCGGGTGGGCTCTGGTCGGACGGGGTGGTTGTTCACGGGGCAGGGCTCGCAGTGGCTGGGCATGGGCCGGGAGCTGTATGACGCCGATTCCGTGTTCGCGGAGGCGTTCGACCGGGCGTGCGCGGCCCTGGATGTGCATCTGGAGCGGCCGCTGCGTGAGGTGATCTGGGGCCAGGACGCCTCCCTGGTCGATGCCACCGTGTTCACCCAGGCCGGTCTGTTCGCGGTGCAGGCGGCTTTGGTGGCGGTGTTGCGGCACTGGGGCATTCCCGGGGATGTGTTGCTGGGGCATTCCATCGGTGAGATCTCCGCGGCCTATGCCGCCGGTGTCCTCTCGTTGGAGGATGCGGCGCGTCTGGTGGTGGCGCGGGGGGCGTTGATGCAGGCGCTGCCCGCGGGTGGGGGCATGCTCGCCCTGGCCGCCAGCCCCGAACAAGCAGAACAACTCATCGCCGGCCTGCCGGTGGACATCGCCGCCGTCAACGCGCCAGCCGCGGCCGTGGTTTCCGGAGCGGTGGAGGATCTGGAGACGGTGCAGGCCCGCGCCGAGGAGCAGGGGATAAGGGCGACCCGGTTGTCGGTCTCCCATGCCTTCCACTCCCGGCTGATGGAGCCGATGCTGGAGCCCTTCGCCGAGGTCGCCGCATCCCTGACCTACCGTGAGCCGACTGTCCCGGTGGTCTCGAACGTCACTGGTCAGCTGGTGTCGGAGGAGCTGACGGACCCGGCGTACTGGGTACGGCATGTGCGTCAGCCGGTCCGTTTCGCCGACGGAGTCCGCGCCGCCCGCGACCTGGGGGTGACGCGTTTCGTGGAGGTGGGCCCGCAGGCGGTGCTGACCGCTCTGACCCGCCAGACCCTCGACGAGGAGGCCGGTGAGCTGGTCTTCGCGCCGCTCATGCGCCGCCCCCAGCCGCTCCAGGAGGACACCGCTCCCACCACACTGCTGACCGCGGCGGCCACCCTCCACGCCACCGGCGTTCCGGTCGACTGGCACCTGCCCGCTCCCACCCGTCACCTCGACCTGCCCACCTACCCCTTCCAACGCCACCGCTACTGGGTCGAGCCCACCGTCTCCACCGCCGACGTGGGCGCGGCCGGACTGGAGGCGGTCGGGCATCCGCTGCTCGGTGCGGCGGTGACGGTGGCCGACACCGGGGGCGCGCTGCTCACCGGGCGGCTGTCGGTCGAGACGCAGCCGTGGCTGGCGGACCACCGGGTCGGCGACGAGGTGTACTTCCCGGGGACCGGCCTGCTCGAACTGGTGGTGCGCGCAGGGGACCAGGTCGGCTGCCGACGGGTCGAGGAACTGACTCTGCACGCGCCGCTGGTGCTGCCCGAGCCGGGGGCCGTCCAGATCCAGGTCACGGTCGGTCTGGCCGACGAGCACGGCCTGCACCCGGTCGCCATCCACTCGCGGTCCACCACCCCGGACGCCCCCGAACAGTGGACACGGCACGCCACTGGCACGCTCTCCGCCGCCGCGTCGGCTCCGCGTGAACCGGACGGCGATGCCGAGTGGCCGCCGACGGGCGCCCACCCGATCGAGATCGACGCCCTTTACACCGACCTCGCCGAGTCGGGGCTCCGCTACGGCCCCGTGTTCCAGGGCCTGCGCCGGGCCTGGCGGTACGACGACGAGGTTCTCGCCGAGGTGGCGCTGACGGACGTACAGGACGGCGCCGGATTCGGTCTGCACCCGGCCGTGCTCGACGCGGCGCTGCACGCGGTCGCCCTGTCGTCGGCCAACGGCGGCACCGCCGCGCTGCCCTTCAGCTGGTCGGGTTTCGAGCTGCACAGCAGCGGAGCCGGCGCCCTGCGCGTGCGGATCACGCCGCTGGCTGCCAACGAGGTCGCCCTGCACATCGCCGACCAGTCGGGGCACCCGGTGGCCGTCGCCGACTCGCTGTGCCTGCGTCCACTCGCGAGCCTCGACCAACGGCAGGACGGCGTCCCGCCCCTCTACCAGCCGGTCTGGATGCCGGTGCCGACGCCGCGCGAGCCGGTCACCGTGACGGAGTGGGAGTCGCTCTCCCGGGATGCCGTGGCGCCCGGTGTCGTGGTGCTGCGTGACACCCGCGTCCGTGACGAGGGCAGCGACGTCGACGTTGTGCCGGACCTCCACGCGCGTACGGCGCGCGTCCTCGCCGTCGTACAGCAGTTCCTGTCGGACCCGCGCTTGGCCGAGACCATCCTGGTCGTGGCCACCGAGGGGGCGGTCAGCGTCGCCGGTGAGGCGGTGACCGACCTGGCGGGAGCAGCCGTTTGGGGACTGGTCCGCTCCGCACAGTCGGAGAATCCGGACCGTCTCGTCCTCGTCGACACCGACAGCGACACCGACACCACGGTCGACACCGTTACCGGCACCGCCAACGGGGCCGGAGACGACGGCGTCGGCGCCGATCTGATCGCTCTGGCCGCCGCGGCGGACGAGCCCCAGGTCACGGTGCGCGACGGGCGGCTGTTCGCTGCCCGGCTCACCCCACTCCCCGTCCCCGCCGCATCGGCGCCCGTGTTCACCGAGCACGGCACCACGCTCGTGACCGGAGGATTCGGCGCACTCGGCGGCCGCGTGGCCCGCCATCTGGTGACCGTGCACGGCGTACGCCGCCTGCTGCTGGTCGGCCGACGCGGCGCCGACACCCCGGGCGCCACGCGACTGCTGGCCGAGCTGGCCGAGCTGGGCGCCGAGGTCAGCGCAGCCGCCTGCGACCTGTCCGACCGTGCCGCGGTGGGCCGCCTGCTGGCCGCGATCCCGGACGACGCACCCCTGGCCGCCGTGATCCACACCGCCGGCGTCCTCGACGACGGCGTGATCACCGCCCTGACCCCGGAGCGACTGGACACCGTCCTGGCCGCGAAGGCCGACGCGGCCCTCCATCTCCACGACCTGACCCGCGACGCCAACCTGTCCGCGTTCGTTCTGTTCTCTTCCGCCTCCGGCCTGCTGGGCGCACCCGGCCAGGGCAACTACGCCGCCGCGAACACCCTCCTCGACGCCCTGGCCGAGACCCGGCGCGCCCAGGGGCTGCCCGGTCTCTCTCTGGCCTGGGGCATGTGGGCCGTCGGCGACGGCATGGCGGACACCGACGCACCCGCCGCCGGCGACGCGCTGCTCGGCCACACCGCGGAGCAGGGCCTCGCCATGCTCGACGCCGCCCTGCGCTGCGACCGGTCCCTCGTCGTGCCGCTCCGGCTCGACCTCCCCGCACTGCGCCGCGACGCGGAGTCGCTGCCCCCGATGTTCCGCGCCCTGGCCCCCGTACGGCGCCGCCGGGCCGGTGGCGGCCGGACGACCGGCGTGTCCGCCCTGCGCCGGCTCCTGCAGGACGTGCCCGAGGCCGAATGGGAGCAGACCCTGCTCACGCTGGTCCAGCGGGAAGCGGCCGCCGTACTGGAGTACCCGGACCCCGCCGCCATCGAGGCGACCAAGGCCTTCCGGGACATGGGCTTCGACTCCCTGGCCGGTGTCGAACTGCGCAACCGCATCAACACCGCCACCGGCCTGCGCCTGCCGGCCACCCTCGTCTTCGACCACCCCGAACCCGCGGTACTGGCCCGCTTCCTGCGGGAAGAGGCAGTAGGCACGGCCGCTGCCGCACCCGTCGGTGTACAGGCACGCCGAACCGGCGCCCTCCGAGACGACGACCCGATCGTCATCGTGTCCATGGCGTGCCGCTACCCGGGCGGGGTGTCCTCCCCGGAGGACCTGTGGCACCTGGTCGCCGACGGCCGTGACGCCGTCACACCGTTCCCCGGCAACCGCGGCTGGGACAGCGCCCGACTGGTGGACCCGACCCGCACCCTGCCGGACACCTCCTACGTCGGCACCGGCGGCTTCCTGCACGACGCCGACCGGTTCGACGGCGACTTCTTCGGCATCAGCCCCAACGAGGCCCTGATCATGGACCCACAGCAGCGACTGCTGCTGGAGACGTCCTGGGAGGTGTTCGAGCGGGCCGGTATCGACCCGGTCGGGCTCAAGGGCAGCGACACCGGAGTCTTCACCGGCGTCATGTACCACGACTACCCCCACAACACCGCGACCGGCGCCGTCGCCTCCGGCCGCGTGTCCTACGTCTTCGGTTTCGAGGGCCCGTCGATGACCATCGACACGGCCTGCTCGTCGTCCCTGGTCGCCCTGCACCTGGCCGCGCAGGCGCTGCGCTCGGGTGAGTGTTCGCTGGCGCTGGTCGGTGGCGTGACGGTGATGTCGACGCCGGAGACGTTCGTGGAGTTCAGCCGGCAGCGGGGCCTGGCGGCCGATGGCCGCTGCAAGTCCTTCGCGGACGCGGCCGACGGGACGGGGTGGTCCGAGGGTGTGGGTCTGCTGTTGGTCGAGCGGTTGTCGGATGCGCGTCGGTTGGGTCATCCGGTGTTGGCGGTGGTGCGGGGTTCGGCGGTCAATCAGGACGGTGCGTCCAATGGTCTGACGGCGCCGAACGGGCCCTCACAGCAGAGGGTGATCCGCGCCGCCCTCGCCAACGCCGGGCTGTCGGTCGCGGATGTGGATCTGGTGGAGGGGCACGGTACGGGGACGCGGCTGGGGGATCCCATCGAGGCTCAGGCTCTGCTGGCCACGTATGGGCAGGACCGCGATGTCCCGCTCTACTTGGGTTCGCTGAAGTCCAACATCGGTCATGCGCAGGCGGCTGCGGGTGTGGCTGGTGTGATCAAGTTGGTGGAGGCGATGCGGCATGGGGTGATGCCGCGGACGTTGCATGTGGATGCGCCGTCGTCTCAGGTGGACTGGTCGACGGGTGCGGTGGAGCTGCTGACCGAGGCCCGCGGGTGGCCGGGGGTGGGGGACCGGCCGCGCAGGGCTGCGGTGTCCTCGTTCGGGATCTCCGGCACCAATGCGCACGTGATCCTGGAACAGGCCGCTGAGCCCGAGCAGCCCCCTGGTGAGCCGGAGCCGGTGGTGGGTCCGGTGGCGGTGGCGTTGTCGGCACGGTCGCCGGAGGCGCTGGCCGAGTCGGCTGGGCGGCTGGCAGATTGGTGGTCGGGGCGGGAGGACGTTGAAGTCGCCGAGGTGGCTTCGGCGTTGGCGCATGGCCGGGGTCGGCTTGAGCACCGGGCTGTGGTCGTGGCTGCGTCCCGCGAGGAGGCGATCGGGTCCCTGACCGCTTTCGCAGCGGACGGCTCTGGTGCGGTGACCGGGCGGGTGTCGTCTGGTCGGACGGGGTGGTTGTTCACGGGGCAGGGCTCGCAGTGGCTGGGCATGGGCCGGGAACTGTATGACGCCGACCCGGTGTTCGCGGAGGCGTTCGACCGGGCGTGCGCGGCGTTGGATGTGCATCTGGAGCGGCCGCTGCGTGAGGTGATCTGGGGCCAGGACGCCTCCCTGGTCGATGCCACCGTGTTCACCCAGGCCGGTCTGTTCGCGGTGCAGGCGGCTTTGGTGGCGGTGTTGCGGCACTGGGGCATTCCCGGGGATGTGTTGCTGGGGCATTCCATCGGTGAGATCTCCGCCGCGTATGCGGCCGGGGTGTTGTCGTTGGAGGATGCGGCGCGTCTGGTGGCGGCGCGGGGGGCGTTGATGCAGGCGCTGCCCGCGGGTGGGGGCATGCTCGCCCTGGCCGCCAGCCCCGAACACGCAGAACAGGTGATCGCCGGTCTGCCGGTGGACATCGCCGCCGTCAACGCGCCGGCCGCGGTCGTGGTCTCCGCAGCGGTGGAGGATCTGGAGACGGTGCAGGCCCGCGCCGAGGGGCAGGGGATAAGGGCGACTCGGTTGTCGGTCTCGCACGCCTTCCACTCCCGGCTGATGGAGCCGATGCTGGAGCCCTTCACCGAGGTCGCCGCCTCTCTCACCTACCGTCAGCCGAACACAGCTGTCGTCTCCAACGTGACCGGTCAGCTGGTGTCGGAGGAGCTGACGGATCCGGCGTACTGGGTGCGGCATGTCCGCCAGCCGGTGCGTTTCGCCGACGGAGTCCGCGCCGCCCGCGAGCTGGGGGTGACGCGTTTCGTGGAGGTGGGTCCGCAGGCGGTGCTGACCGCTCTGACCCGCCAGACCCTGGCCGACGACACCAGCGAGCTGGTCTTCGCCCCCCTGATGCGCCGCCCCCGCAAGCCGCAGGAGGACGACTCCGCCACCACACTGCTGACCGCGGCCGCCACCCTCCACACCACCGGCGTTCCGGTGGACTGGCACCTGCCCACCCCCGCCCGCCACCTCGACCTGCCCACCTACCCCTTCCAACGCCGCCGCTACTGGCTGGACTCCATGCCCACCGGCAGTGATCCCCGGCAGATGGGCCAGTCGCCCGGCGGGCATGGGTTGTTGGTGGCGGCGGTCTCCACGGCCGACGGTTCGGCGACGGTGTTGACCGGGCGGCTGGGTGTGGGGCGCCAGGCGTGGCTCGCGGGGCATCGGGTGGCCGGGCGGGTGTTGGTGCCGGGGGCTGCGTTGGTGGACATGGCGCTGCACGCGGCGGACGTGACCGGTTACGACGGCATCGGGGAGCTGGTCGTAGGCCGGCCCTTGGTCTTGCCGGAGGCGGGGGAGGTGGACGTGCAGGTGCAGGTGACGGCCGCCGGTGAGCGGGCGGAGGTGAGTATCCACTCGCGCCCCGCCGAGGCGGCCGCGCAGGCCCCGGGCCCGGACACGTCCTGGACCACCCACGCCACCGGCACCCTCACCACCACGGCCACCACAGCCGGCACCCCGACCACCACCCCCAACCTCACCCCCTGGCCCCCACCCGAGGCAGTCCCCGTAGAAGTCACCGGTGGATACGAGGAATTGAGTGAGCTCGGGCTGGACTACGGCCCCGAGTTCCAGGGGCTGCAGGCGGCCTGGCGGCACGGGGACGACGTGTACGCGGAGATCGCGCTGCCCGAGGACATCGACGTTTCCGCGCACACCGTTCACCCGGCGCTCCTGGACGCCGCCCTGCATGCCGTGGCGCTGCTGGGCGGCCAGGATGGCGGGGCGGCCGTACGGCTGCCGTTCGCATGGTCGGGTGTCGTGTTGCTGGCCGCGCAGCCGACCAGGCTGCGCGTCCGGCTCACCTTCAGTGGTTCGGGGGTGCGACTGCAGGCCTGGGATCCGGCCGGGCAGCCGGTGCTCTCCGTGGACTCGTTGGTGCTGCGGGAACTGGCGGCGGGGTCGCTGGAGGAGGAGGCACCCACCGGCGACAACCTCTACGAGCTGAGCTGGGTCTCGCGCGGACCACTCGCGTTGTTCGGCGGGCCGACGGCCGGGGAGCCGGTGCCGGTGCTCGGCCTCGACGAGCTGCCGGCCGAGGGCGGGTTGCCGGGCGTCGTCGTCCTGCGGGCCGGTGGCGGGGAGCCGCGTGCCGCAGTGCAGGCCGCTCTGGCCTCGGTGCAGGACTGGCTCGCCGACCCGCGGACGGCCGGGACGACCCTGGCCGTCCTCACCAAGGGGGCCGTGCCGGTCGGCGACGAGGACGTACCGGACCTCGCCGGCGCCGCGGTTCGCGGACTGATCCGTTCGGCGCAGGCGGAGAACCCGGGGCGCATCCTGCTGGTCGACCTCGACGAGGACACGGACGTCGACGACCTCCCCTGGGACGCGCTGACCGGACTGGACGAGTCACAACTGGCGGTCCGCGCGGGTGAGGTCTTCGTCGCCCGTCTGCTGCGCACCACCGCGGAACCCGCCCCGCCGCATCCGGTCGCGGGATTCGGCGACGGCACCGTGCTCGTCACCGGCGCCACCGGCAATCTCGGACAGCTCTTCGCCCGGCACCTGGCCACCGAACGGGGCGTACGGCGACTGCTGTTGCTCGGACGCCGGGGCGCGGACGCGCCCGGCATGGCGGAACTCGTCGAGGAGCTCACCGCCCTGGGCGCGCACGTCCGGGTGGCCGCCTGCGACATCACCGACCGTGCGGCGCTCGCCGAGGTGCTGGACACCATTGCGGACGACGCCCCGCTCACCGCGGTCGTGCACTCCGCCGGCGTACTCGACGACGGTGTCGTCTCCTCGCTGTCACCCGAGCGCATCGACACCGTCTTCCGGCCCAAGGCCGACGCGGCCCTGCACCTGCACGAGCTGACCCGGGACGCGAACCTGTCCGCCTTCGTCCTGTTCTCCTCCGCCGCGGGCGTGCTCGGCGCTCCGGGACAGGGCAACTACGCGGCTGCCAACGCCCTCCTCGACGCCCTGGCCGCGCACCGCCGTGCCACCGGGCTGGCCGGCCAGTCGCTGGCCTGGGGCCTGTGGTCGCTCGACGGCGGCATGGCCGGGGAGCTGAGCCAGGCCGACCTCCAGCGGCTCCGCCGCGCCGGGATCGAGCCCCTCTCCGAGAAGACGGGCACCGAACTCTTCGACCGCGCGGACGCACTCGACCGCCCTCTGCTCGTGCCGATGCTGCTCGACACCTCCTCCTCCGGACAAGGCGAGGTGCCCGATCTGCTGCGCGCCCTGATACGGGTACCAGGCCGCCGCCAGGCCGCCGGGGCCGGTGCCGACCACGGAGCCGCGCTGCGCGAGCGGCTCTCGCCCCTCACCGCCGCGGAGCGGCTCGACCGCCTGTCCGAGCTGGTGCGCGGCCAAGCGGCGACCCTGCTCGGCTATCCCGGCGCCCAGGCCATCGACCCCCAACGCCCCTTCGGCGACATGGGATTCGACTCCCTGGCCGCCGTCGAGTTCCGCAACGGGCTCGGTACGGCCACGGGCCTGCGGCTGCCCGCAACCCTCAGCTTCGACTACCCGACTCCGGCCGCTCTGGCCGCCCATCTGGCCGAACAGCTCTTCCCCGAGGGCGCGTCCGACGACGTTGCCGAACGGGACGTGCGGTCGGCCCTGCAGAGCATCCCGCTCGCCCGGTTGCGTGACGCCGGACTGCTCGACACCCTGCTCCAACTCGCCGGCCACTCCGGCACGGACACCACCGCCCCGTCCCCCGACCCCGACGGCACCGATGCCGTGGACGTCGACGCCATGGACGCGGACGCGCTGATCAACCTGGCGCTCGAGGGCGCCGACTTCGACGACGTCGCCGAGGATGTGTGAGGCTCCGATGACCGGAACCGACGAGAAGCTCGTCACTGCGCTGCGCTCCTCCCTCAAGGAGACCGAGCGGCTGCGGGGGCAGCTGCGCATGGTCACCGCGAAGAGCCGCGAACCGATCGCGATCGTGTCGATGGCGTGCCGCTACCCCGGCGGGGTGTCGTCCCCGGAGGACCTGTGGCGGCTGGTCGCCGAGGGCCGCGACGCCGTCACACCGTTCCCGGCCGACCGAGGCTGGGACGTGGACGGCCTGTACGACCCCGAGCCGGGCGCCGAGGGCAAGTCCTACACCCGGGAAGGCGGTTTCCTCCACGAGGCGGCCGCCTTCGACCCGGCCTTCTTCAACATCAGCCCCAACGAGGCCCTGATCATGGACCCGCAGCAGCGGCTGCTGCTGGAGACGTCCTGGGAGGCCTTCGAACGCGCCGGCATCGACCCCGGCACGCTGCAGGGCAGCGACACGGGTGTCTTCACCGGCGTCATGTACCACGACTACCCGTACAACTCCGCGACCGGCGCCATCGCCTCCGGCCGCGTCTCCTACGTCTTCGGCCTGGAGGGGCCGGCGGTGACGGTGGACACGGCGTGCTCGTCGTCCCTGGTCGCCCTGCACCTGGCGGTCCAGGCACTGCGCTCGGGTGAGTGCTCGCTGGCGCTGGTCGGCGGGGTGACGGTGATGTCGACGCCGGAGACGTTCGTGGAGTTCAGCCGGCAGCGGGGCCTGGCGGCCGACGGCCGCTGCAAGTCCTTCGCGGACGCGGCCGACGGGACCGGGTGGTCCGAAGGCGTGGGTCTCCTGCTGGTCGAGAAGCTGTCGGACGCGCGGCGGCTGGGGCACCCGGTGCTGGCGGTGGTGCGGGGCTCGGCGGTCAACCAGGACGGTGCGTCCAATGGTCTGACGGCGCCGAACGGGCCGGCGCAGCAGCGGGTGATCCGCGCCGCCCTCGCCAACGCACGAGTCGGCGCCGACCAGGTCGACTTGGTGGAGGGGCACGGGACCGGCACACGGCTCGGGGACCCGATCGAGGCGCAGGCGCTCCTGGCCACGTATGGGCAGGACCGGGAGGGCCGGGCGCCGCTGTATCTCGGCTCGCTGAAGTCCAACATCGGCCATGCGCAGGCGGCTGCGGGTGTGGCCGGCGTGATCAAGTTGGTGGAGGCGATGCGGCATGGGGTGATGCCGCGGACGCTGCATGTGGATGCGCCGTCGTCGCAAGTTGACTGGTCGGCGGGTGCGGTGGAGTTGCTGACCGAGGCCCGCGGGTGGCCGGAGGTGGGGGACCGGCCGCGCAGGGCTGCGGTGTCGTCCTTTGGTATTTCCGGGACCAATGCGCATGTGATCGTGGAGCAGGCTGCGGAGGCGGAGGAGGTTGTCGCCTCGGAGCCGGTGGTGGGTCCGGTGGTGGTGGCGTTGTCCGCGCGTACCCCCGAAGCCTTGAGCGAGTCGGCCGGGCGGCTGGCGGATTGGTGGTCGGGGCGGGAGGACGTCGAAGTCGCCGACGTCGCTTCGACGTTGGCCCATGACAGGGCTCAACTTGAGCATCGGGCTGCGGTTGTGGCTGCGTCCCGCGAGGAGGCGATCAGGTCCCTGTCCGCTTTCGCAGCGGACGGTACAGCCGCCGTAGTTGGGCGGGTGTCGTCTGGTCGGACGGGGTGGTTGTTCACGGGTCAGGGCTCGCAGTGGCTGGGCATGGGCCGGGACCTGTATGACGCCGATCCCGTGTTCGCCGAGGCGTTCGACCGGGCGTGCGCGGCGTTGGATGTGCATCTGGAGCGGCCGCTGCGTGAGGTGATCTGGGGCCAGGACGCCTCGCTCGTGGATGCGACCGTGTTCACGCAGGCCGGGTTGTTCGCCGTGCAGACGGCGCTGGTCGCCGTACTGCGTCACTGGGGCATCCCGGCCGACGTGCTGCTGGGGCACTCGATCGGTGAGGTCTCCGCCGTGTATGCGGCTGGGGTGTTGTCGTTGGAGGATGCGGCGCGTCTGGTGGCGGCGCGGGGGGCGTTGATGCAGGCGCTTCCCGCGGGTGGGGGCATGCTCGCCCTGGCCGCCAGCCCCGAGCAGGCCGAGGAGCTGATCGCCGGTCTGCCGGTGGACATCGCCGCCGTCAACGCGCCGGCCGCGGCCGTGGTTTCCGGTGTGTTGGAGGATCTGGAGACGGTGCAGGCCCGCGCCGAGGAGCAGGGGATACGGGCGACCCGGTTGTCGGTCTCGCATGCCTTCCACTCCCGGTTGATGGAGCCGATGCTGGAGGCGTTTGCGGAGGTGGCCGCCTCCCTGTCCTACCGTGAGCCGGCTGTCCAGGTGGTCTCCAATGTCACCGGTCAGCTGCTGTCGGAGGAGCTGACGGATCCGGCGTACTGGGTGCGGCATGTGCGTCAGCCGGTGCGTTTCGCCGACGGAGTCCGCGCCGCCCGCGAGCTGGGCGTGACGCGGTTCGTGGAGGTGGGCCCGCAGGCGGTCCTGACCGCCCTGACCCGCCAGACCCTGGCCGACGACACCGGTGAGCTGGTCTTCGCCCCGCTCATGCGCCGCCCCCGTAAGCCGCAGGACGAAACCGCCCCCGTCACTCTCCTCACCGCGGCCGCCACCCTCCACACCACCGGCGTTCCGGTGGACTGGCACCTGCCCGCTCCCACCCGTCACCTCGACCTGCCCACCTACCCCTTCCAGCACCGCAACTACTGGCACCACTCGCTCTCCACCGGCGGCGATCCCCGGCAGGTGGGCCAGTCGCCCACCGGGCATCCGTTGCTCGGTGCGGCGGTCACGGTGGCGGACAGCGGTGGTGTCGTGCTCACCGGGCGGCTGTCCGCGGACAGCCAGTCCTGGCTGGCCGACCACGACATCAACGGAACGATCATCTTCCCGGGCACAGGTTTCGTGGAACTGGCCGTACGGGCGGGCGACGAGGTCGGTTGCACCGTGCTGGAGGAGCTGACCCTACGGACCCCGCTCGTCCTTCCGCGCTCCGGCGGAGTCCAGGTGCAGGTCGGCGTCGGTGTTCCGGACGGTTCGGGGCGGTGCGCCCTGGCCGTCCACTCGCGTCCCGACGACGGTGACGACGCCGGTGAGTGGACGTGCCATGCGCAGGGCGTGCTGTCGACGGCGGAGTCTGCGCCCGACTTCGACCTGGTGGCCTGGCCGCCGGCCGAGGCCGAGCCCATCCCGGTCGACGGCGGCTACGAGCGGCTGGCCGAGCGCGGCTACCGCTACGGACCGAGCTTCCGCAACCTGCGAGCCGCCTGGCGACGCGGTACCGATGTGTTCGCCGAGGTCGTCCTGCCCGACTCGGCCGACGGCGACAGCTACGGACTGCATCCGGCGCTGCTGGACTCCGCCCTGCACATCGACCTGATCGCCGGGGACGAAGAGGCCGAGGGGCAGGCGTTCCTCCCCTTCGCGTGGACCGATGTCACGCTGCACGCTTCCGGATCGCGGGCGCTGCGGGTCATGATCCGACGGCAGGAGGGGCAGCCGGCCTCGGCGGTGTTCGTCGCCGACCAGAGCGGGCGGCCGGTGGCCACGATCGGTGCGGTGGCCTCCCGCCCGATCGCACCCGATCACTTCTCGTCCCCCGCTCCCGCCGCCGACGCTCTTTTCGGCGTGGTCTGGAACCCCGTCACGGTCGGCACCGCGACGGACGCCGAACCGGTCCCGACCGTGGAGCCCGCCCGACTGGCCGACACCGCGGGCCCGATCGTGGTCTGCGACTGCACCCCGCCCCAGGGAGCGGTTCCCGACGCCGCGGCCGCCGCGGCCGGGGGCGCGCTGGAGGCCGTACGGACCTGGCTCGCCGGAGGCGAGGGGACGGACCGCACCCTGGTGGTTCTCACCCGGCGCGCGCTGGGGCCGGACGGCTCGCCCGCTCCGGCGGGAGCAGCCGTCTGGGGGCTGGTGCGGGCCGCGCAGGCCGAGAACCCCGGACGCTTCGTCCTGGCCGACGTCGACGACCCCGCCGCCGTCGACCCCGCCGTGTGGCGGGCCGTCGTCGCTTCCGGCGAGACCGAACTCGCCCTGCGCGACGGCATCTGGTCCGTCCCCCGCATGGAACGCCTCGCCACGTCTGCTTCGGGTGGTGGTGTGGATTGGGGTGGGGGGACGGTGTTGATCACTGGGGGTACGGGTGGTCTGGGTGCGTTGGTGGCGCGGCATGTGGTGGCTGTTGGGGGTGTGGGGCGTTTGGTGTTGGTCAGTCGTCGGGGGTTGGGGGCTCCGGGGGCTGAGGGGTTGGTGGAGGAGTTGTCCCGGGCGGGGGCTCGGGTGGATGTGGTGGCGTGTGATGTGTCGGATCGGGTGGCGTTGGCGGGGGTGGTGTCGCGTATCGGTGATCTGACGGGGGTGGTGCATGCGGCGGGGGTGGCGGACAACGGGATGGTGTCGGGGATGACGCCGGTGCGGTTGGCGGGGGTGTTGGCGGCGAAGGCGGATGCGGCGTGGCATCTGCATGAGGTGACGGCCGGGTTGTCGTTGTCGGCGTTTGTGTTGTTCTCGTCGGTGGGTGGGTCGTTGCTGGCGGGTGGGCAGTCGGCGTATGCGGCGGCGAACGTGTTCCTGGACGCGCTGGCCGCTCACCGGCACGGGCTGGGCCTGCCCGCCACCTCCATCGCCTACGGACTCTGGCTGAACGAGGGCATGGGCAGCACGCTCGGCGAGTCGGACGTGCAGCGGCTCAGGCGCCTCGGCCTGCCCCCGCTCGACACGGACACCGGCCTGGCCCTGCTCGACGCCGCCCTCGGCTCCGGACGGGCGCAGGTCCTGGCCACGCCCGTCGACCCCGCCGCGCTACGACGCCGCACCGACGAGATACCCGCGCTGCTGCGCGGCCTCGTACCCGCCACCCGGCGCAAGGCGGCCCGCGCCGCCGTCCAGGCCTCGTCCGCCCTCGGCACCGAACTGGCCGGGCTGGACCCCGAGGCCAGGCACCGGCGCCTGCTGGATCTCGTCCGCGGCCACGTGGCCGCCATCCTCGGCCACGCCGGAGTGGACGACATCGAGCCCGACCGCCCCTTCTCCGAGCTCGGCTTCGACTCCCTCGCCGCCGTCGAACTGCGCAACCTGCTGACCGCCGCGACCGATCTGCGCCTGCCGGCCACGCTCGTCTTCGACCACCCGAACGCCTCCGCCGTCGCCGCGCTGCTCGCCGAGATGCTCGTGGGCACCTCGCCCGACGACACGCCTGCGGCCGTCGTGCGCACCACCGGTGATCAGGACGACCCGATCGTCATCGTGTCGATGGCGTGCCGCTACCCGGGCGGAGTCTCCTCCCCAGAAGACCTGTGGCGGCTGGTCGCCGAGGGCCAGGACGCCGTCGGGACGTTCCCCGTCAACCGCGGCTGGGACCTGGACGACCTCTTCAACCCCGAGCCCGGCGCACCCGGCAAGAGCTACACCGACCGCGGCGCGTTCCTCCACGACGCGGACCAGTTCGACCCGGTCTTCTTCGGCATCAGCCCCAACGAGGCCCAGATCATGGACCCCCAGCAGCGGCTGTTCCTCGAGGCCGCGTGGGAGGTCTTCGAGCGCGCCGGCATCGACCCGGCCACCCTCAAGGGCAGCCGTACGGGCGTCTTCGCGGGCGTCATGTATCACGACTACGGCGACCTCAGCAGCGGCGGCAGCGTGGTCTCGGGCCGCGTGTCCTACTCGTTCGGCTTCGAAGGGCTGGCGGTGACGGTGGACACGGCGTGCTCCTCGTCCCTGGTCGCCCTGCACCTGGCGGTGCAGGCGCTGCGCTCCGGAGAGTGCTCGCTCGCGGTCGCGGGTGGCGTGACGGTGATGGCCACACCGGCCATGTTCGTCGAGTTCAGCCGCCAGCGAGGCCTGTCCGTGGACGGCCGCTGCCGCTCGTTCGCCGAGGGCGCGGACGGGACGGGGTGGTCCGAGGGTGTGGGTCTGCTGTTGGTCGAGCGGTTGTCGGATGCGCGTCGGTTGGGTCATCCGGTGTTGGCGGTGGTGCGGGGTTCGGCGGTGAACCAGGACGGTGCGTCCAATGGTCTGACGGCGCCGAACGGGCCGGCGCAGCAGCGGGTGATCCGGGCTGCGCTGGCGAACGGCGGTCTGTCGGCGGCGGATGTGGATCTGGTGGAAGGGCACGGTACGGGGACGCGGCTGGGGGATCCCATCGAAGCTCAGGCTCTGCTGGCCACGTATGGGCAGGACCGCGATGTCCCGCTCTATCTGGGTTCGTTGAAGTCCAATTTGGGTCATGCGCAGGCGGCTGCGGGTGTGGCTGGTGTGATCAAGTTGGTGGAGGCGATGCGGCATGGGGTGATGCCGCGGACGCTGCATGTGGATGCACCGTCGTCGCAAGTTGACTGGTCGACGGGTGCGGTGGAGTTGCTTACCGAGGCACGGGAGTGGCCGGAGGTGGGGGACCGGCCGCGGCGTGCCGCGGTGTCGTCCTTTGGTATTTCCGGGACCAATGCGCACGTGATCGTGGAGCAGGCGCCGGAGGCCGAGGAGGGTGTCGCCTCGGAGGCCGCCTCGGTGGTGGGTCCGGTGGCGGTGGCGTTGTCGGCGCGTACGCCCGAGGCGCTGGCCGAGTCAGCGGGACGGCTTGCGAATTGGTGGTCGGGGCGGGAGGACGTCGAAGTCGCTGAGGTGGCTTCGGCGTTGGTGCATGGCCGGGCTGGGCTTGAGCATCGGGCTGTGGTGGTGGCTGCGTCCCGTGAGGAGGCGATCGGGTCCCTGGCGTCGTTTGCGTCGGACGGGACGGGTGCCGTTGTCGGCCGGGTGGGCTCTGGTCGGACGGGGTGGTTGTTCACGGGGCAGGGCTCGCAGTGGCTGGGGATGGGCCGGGAGCTGTATGACGCCGATTCCGTGTTCGCGGAGGCGTTCGACCGGGCGTGCGCGGCGTTGGATGTGCATCTGGAGCGGCCGCTGCGTGAGGTGATCTGGGGCCAGGACGCCTCCCTGGTCGATGCCACCGTGTTCACCCAGGCCGGTCTGTTCGCGGTGCAGGCGGCTTTGGTGGCGGTGTTGCGGCACTGGGGCATTCCCGGGGATGTGTTGCTGGGGCATTCCATCGGTGAGATCTCCGCCGCGTATGCGGCCGGGGTGTTGTCGTTGGAGGATGCGGCGCGTCTGGTGGCGGCGCGGGGGGCGTTGATGCAGGCCCTGCCCGCGGGTGGGGGCATGCTCGCCCTGGCCGCCAGCCCCGAACAAGCAGAACAACTCATCGCCGGCCTGCCGGTGGACATCGCCGCCGTCAACGCGCCGGCCGCGGCCGTGGTTTCCGGAGCGGTGGAGGATCTGGAGACGGTGCAGGCCCGCGCCGAGGAGCAGGGGATAAGGGCGACCCGGTTGTCGGTCTCGCACGCCTTCCACTCCCGGCTGATGGAGCCGATGCTGGAGCCCTTCGCCGAGGTCGCCGCCTCTCTCACCTACCGTCAGCCGAACACAGCTGTCGTCTCCAACGTGACCGGTCAGCTGGTGTCGGAGGAGCTGACGGATCCGGCGTACTGGGTGCGGCATGTGCGTCAGCCGGTGCGTTTCGCCGACGGCGTCCGCGCCGCCCGCGACCTGGGGGTGACGCGTTTCGTGGAGGTGGGCCCGCAGGCGGTCTTGACCGCCCTGACCCGCCAGACTCTGGCCGACGACACCAGCGAGCTGGTCTTCGCCCCCCTGATGCGCCGCCCCCGTAAGCCGCAGGACGAAACCGCCCCCGTCACTCTCCTCACCGCGGCCGCTACCCTCCACACCACCGGCGTTCCGGTGGACTGGCACCTGCCCACCCCCGCCCGCCACCTCGACCTGCCCACCTACCCCTTCCAACGCCGCCGCTACTGGCTGGACTCCATGCCCACCGGCAGTGATCCCCGGCAGATGGGCCAGTCGCCCGGCGGGCATGGGTTGTTGGTGGCGGCGGTCTCCACGGCCGACGGTTCGGCGACGGTGTTGACCGGGCGGCTGGGTGTGGGGCGTCAGGCGTGGCTCGCGGGGCATCGGGTGGCCGGGCGGGTGTTGGTGCCGGGGGCTGCGTTGGTGGACATGGCGCTGCACGCGGCGGACGTGACCGGTTACGACGGCATCGGGGAGCTGGTCGTAGGCCGGCCCTTGGTCTTGCCGGAGGCGGGGGAGGTGGACGTGCAGGTGCAGGTGACGGCCGCCGGTGAGCGGGCGGAGGTGAGTATCCACTCGCGCCCCGCCGAGGCGGCCGTGCAGGCCCCGGGCCCGGACACGTCCTGGACCACCCACGCCACCGGCACCCTCACCACCACGGCCACCACAGCCGGCACCCCGACCACCACCCCCAACCTCACCCCCTGGCCCCCGGCGGACGCCACTCCGATCGACACCCAGGACCTGTACGACGAACTCCTAGACCAGGGTTATGCGTACGGCCCGGAGTTCCAGGGCCTGCAGGCGGCCTGGCGGCACGACGACGACGTGTACGCGGAGATCGTGCTGCCGGAGGACATCGACGTGTCGGCGCACACCGTTCACCCGGCGCTCTTGGACGCCGCCCTGCACGGCCTCCGTTTCGGCGTGCACGGCGACCTGGAGCCGGGCTCGCGGCCGGTGCTGCCCTTCGCCTGGCAGGACGTACGGCTGATCCGTACCGGGATGCGTGAGCTGCGGGTGCGGCTGTCGGCCGGTGCGGGCGACGCCGTGCGCGTCGAGCTGGCCGACCGGAGCGGGCAGCCCGTCGGCGTGGTCGACTCCCTGGTGCTGCGGGAGGCCGGAGAGTCGGTCGTCCAGGCTTCCGAGACGCTCTTCGAGGTGACGTGGGAGCCTGCCGCGGTGACCCCGCTCGCCGGCGCCGAGCCGGTGCCGGTGGTCGCGGCCGCCGCGCTCGATGGCGCCCATGGACCGGTGGTCGTCGCCGACTGCGTACCGACCGGCGACACGGTCCCGGCGGCTGCCTTCGATATGGCGGCCACGGTGCTCGACGCCGTACGCCTCTGGCTGGACGACCCCAGCCGCGCCCAGTCGACCCTGGTGCTGGTCACCCGGGGTGCCGCCGGCCCGCAGGGCGAGGCGCCGACCGACGTGGCGGCCGCGCCGGTGTGGGGACTGGTGCGAGCCGCGCAGTCCGAACACCCCGGACGCTTCGTGCTCGTGGACGCCGACGACCCCGGCGCGGTGGACCCCGCCGTCTGGCGCGGCCTGGCCACCTCCGGTGAGCCCGAGTGGGCCCTGCGCGACGGCCGCTGGTACCACGCCAGGCTCGCCCGCCTCGCCACGTCTGCTTCTGGTGGTGGTGGTGTGGATTGGGGTGGGGGGACGGTGTTGATCACTGGGGGTACGGGTGGTCTGGGTGCGTTGGTGGCGCGGCATGTGGTGGCTGTTGGGGGTGTGGGGCGTTTGGTGTTGGTCAGTCGTCGGGGGTTGGGGGCTCCGGGGGCTGAGGGGTTGGTGGAGGAGTTGTCCCGGGCGGGGGCTCGGGTGGATGTGGTGGCGTGTGATGTGTCGGATCGGGTGGCGTTGGCGGGGGTGGTGTCGCGTATCGGTGATCTGACGGGGGTGGTGCATGCGGCGGGGGTGGCGGACAACGGGATGGTGTCGGGGATGACGCCGGTGCGGTTGGCGGGGGTGTTGGCGGCGAAGGCGGATGCGGCGTGGCATCTGCATGAGGTGACGGCCGGGTTGTCGTTGTCGGCGTTTGTGTTGTTCTCGTCGGTGGGTGGGTCGTTGCTGGCGGGTGGGCAGTCGGCGTATGCGGCGGCGAATGTGTTCCTGGATGCGCTGGCCGTTCACCGGCACGGGTTGGGCCTGCCCGCCACCTCCATCGCCTACGCGCTGTGGCAGACCGAGACCGGCCTCAGCCAGTGGCTCTCGGAAATCGACCTGCAGCGCATGCGCCGCAGCGGCATGCCGCCACTGACCGAAGAGGAGGGTCTCGCCGACCTCGACACCGCGGTGGCCTCCGGACACCCGGCCGTGCTCTCCATGCATCTGGACCTCCCGGCGCTGCGCCGCCTGCCCGACGTGCCGCACCCCATGCTCTGCTCCCTGGTCCCGGCGCCGCGGGTCACCCGCGCGGTCAGCGGACCGGAGCAGGAGGAGACACTGCGCCTGCGGTTGCACGACCTGTCCGGCCCCGAGCAACTGGCCGAGCTCCGCGGCCTCGTGCGCGCCCGGGTCGCCGCCGTGCTCGGCTTCGACGACGCGAACGACGTCGATCCCCACCGGGACTTCCTGGAGTCCGGCTTCGACTCGCTGGCCGCCATCGAACTGCGCAACCAGCTGAACAAGGCCCTCGGTCTGCAACTCCCGGCCATGGCCGTCTTCGACGGGCAGAACCCGGAGCAGCTGGCCGCCCTCATCCAGACCGAGCTGACCCAGTCGGCCCCGGCCGGCAAGGGCGACACCACCACCTCCGCATCCGCCGAACAGTCCACCTCCGCCGAGACCGGCCCCCGCACCTCGACCGAAACGGTCGGCCCCTCCGAGCCGGACGGCGCCGACTCGCTCAGCACGCTGTTCCGCGAGGCGGTGCTGTCCGGCAAGGTCGGCAAGGCGTTCGGCGTGCTGCGCGCGGTGGCCGAGCTGCGCGACACCTACGACGCCGGCGACGCCACGACCGTCCGGCTGCCGTCGGCCAGGCTCGCCGACGGACCGGCAGACCCGCGCATCGTCTGCGTCTCGACGCCCATGGCCGGCGGTGGCCTGCACCAGCACGCGCGGCTGGCCTCGCACCTGCGGGGCACGCGATCCGTCTCGGCGCTGGCCCTGCCCGGATTCGGCACGGGCGAGCCCCTGCCCGCCTCGGCGGAGGCCGTCGTACAGGCCATGGCCGCCAACGTCCTGGCCGCCGCCGAGGACGAGCCGTTCGTCCTGCTCGGCTACTCCTCCGGCGGGCTGATCGCCTACGCCACGGCCCACCACCTCGTGCAGGCGCACGGCGTGGCACCGGCCGGCGTGGTGCTCCTGGACAGCTACCGGGTCCAGGACGAGGCGATGGTGGTCGGCATGGACCGGCTCGCCCGCAGCCTGCTCGAGGTCGAGAGGACCGTCGGCCGGTACGACAGCACGCGGCTGTCGGCGATGAGCCGCTACTTCGACATCCTGCCCGACTTCAAACTCGACGCGGTGCCCGCGCCCGTGCTGTTCGTCGCGGCGACCGGTGACTTCCTCGACCGTACGGAGTACGACGGCGACCCGGCCGAGCTCAAGGCCGAGCCCTGGCATCCGGACCACGAACTGCGCCCGGCGCCCGGCAGCCACTTCACGCTCATCCAGGAGGACGCCGAGACCACCGCGGCCATCGTCGAGGACTGGATCCGCGAGCGCACCGCCCGGAACTAGCCGACCGCCGGGCCCACGGCTCTGCGGGGCTCCGGTTCCGCGAGCCTCCGGCTCGGCGGACCTCGGCTTCGGCGGACCCCCGGTTGGGCGGACCCCCGGTTCGGCGGACCTCCCGGTTCGGCGGACCTCCGTACCCCGGCCTACCCGGTGGCGTCGGGCTCTTGTAGGGGGAGCGCCGCCCCCTACAGGGGGCCGCAGCGGGTCCGCGGGCCCGCCTCCGTCATTACCGTCACATGCGAGGTCGGGCCGGTCGGCCGGCCGGGCGCACCGCGCCGATCCCGCCGATGCCGGCCTCGCCCGTACCGCACCGCATCCCGATCGGAAGGGGAAGTCGTATGGCGCCGGCACCGAGTGCCCGCGGGACCGTGGCCTTCGGCCCGTACCGGACCTGGTACCGGGTGACCGGGGACCTCCAGTCGGCGCGGCCGACGGTGGTGCTGGTGCACGGCGGACCCGGCAGCACCCACGACTACCTGCTGAGCCTGGCCGCACTGGCCGAACACGGCTGGCCCGTCGTCCACTACGACCAGCTCGGCAACGGCGGCTCCACGCACCTGCCGCAGGCGGGCGCCGACTTCTGGACCGTGGAGCTGTTCCTCGGTGAGCTCGACAACCTCCTGCACTCCTTGGGCGTCGCCGACAACTTCGTGCTCCTCGGACAGTCCTGGGGCGGCATGCTCTCCGCCGCCTACGCCGCCCGGCAGCCGGAGGGCCTGCGCGGACTGGTCGTGGCGAACTCGCCGGCCTCCTATCCCCTGTGGACCGAGGAACTCGCCGTCCTACGGAACCAGTTGCCACCCGGAGTCAACGAGACGCTGCTCGCCCACGAGGCCGCCGGTACCACGGACAGCCCCGAGTACCTGGAGGCCATGAACGTCTTCTACGACCGCCATGTCTTCCGGCTGCCGGAGAAACCCACCGAGCTGACGGCGTCGATGATGGAGATCGCCAACGACCCGACCGTCTACTTCACGATGAACGGACCGAGCGAGTTCCACGTCGTCGGCACCCTGCGGGACTGGTCCGTGATCGACCTCCTGCCGCGCATCCAGGTCCCCACCCTCCTCCTCTCCGGACGCCACGACGAGGTGACCGTCGGCGCGGTGCAGCCCTACTACGACCTGATCCCCGACGTGCGCTGGGAGATCTTCGAGGAGTCGAGCCACGGCCCCCACCTCGAGGAACCCGCGCTGTTCATGAAGGTGCTCGTCGAGTACCTGCGTTCGCTGGACTGAGCCAAGACCCCGAGCAGAACACGAGGACCCGTGGACACCCAGGTTGACCAGCTGGTCGAGGCCCTGCGCAACTCCCTGATCGAGAACGAGAAGCTGCGCGAGGCTCACGACGCGCACCTCGCCGCCGCCCGGGAACCGATCGCGATCGTCTCGATGGCCTGTCGGTTCCCCGGCGGTGTGGGCACCCCCGAGGAGCTGTGGCAACTCGTCGCCGAGGGGCGCGACGCCGTCACGCCGTTCCCCGTCAACCGCGGCTGGGACCTCGACGGCCTGTACGACCCCGAGCCGGGCGTCGACGGCAAGTGCTACGCGCGCGAGGGCGGTTTCCTCCACGACGCCGACCGGTTCGACCCGGGATTCTTCAACATCAGCCCCGGCGAAGCCCTCGTGATGGACCCCCAGCAGCGGCTCCTCCTGGAGGTCGCCCAGGAGGCCTTCGAACGCGCCGGCATCCCGCCCCACACCCTCAAGGGCAGCCGCACGGGCGTCTTCGCGGGCGTCATGTACCACGACTACGCCCTCGGCGACGACGACGGCAGCACCAGCGGAGGCAGCGTCGTCTCCGGCCGGGTCGCCTACACCTTCGGCCTGGAGGGGCCGGCGGTGACGGTGGACACGGCGTGCTCCTCGTCCCTCGTAACCCTGCATCTGGCGGTGCAGGCGTTGCGTTCGGGTGAGTGTGGGTTGGCATTGGCCGGTGGTGTGACGGTGATGTCGACGCCGGAGACGTTCGTGGAGTTCAGCAAGCAGCGGGGGTTGTCGCCGGACGGCCGGTGCAAGGCGTTCGCGGAGGCGGCGGACGGGACCGGCTGGGGTGAGGGTGCGGGTCTGCTGTTGCTGGAGCGGTTGTCGGATGCGCGGCGGCTGGGGCATCCGGTGTTGGCGGTGGTGCGGGGTTCGGCGGTCAATCAGGACGGTGCGTCCAATGGTCTGACGGCGCCGAACGGTCCCTCGCAGCAGCGGGTGATCCGTGCCGCGCTGGCCAGTGCCGGTCTGTCCGGTGGTGATGTCGATCTGGTCGAGGCGCATGGGACGGGGACGCGGCTGGGGGATCCGATCGAGGCTCAGGCGCTGCTGGCCACATATGGGCGTGAGCGTGGGGATGGAGCGCCGCTGTATCTGGGTTCGGTGAAGTCGAATCTGGGGCACACGCAGGCGGCTGCGGGTGTGGCCGGCGTGATCAAGTTGGTGGAGGCGATGCGGCATGGGCTGATGCCGCGGACGCTGCATGTGGATGCGCCGTCGTCCCAGGTGGACTGGTCGGCGGGTGCGGTGGAGCTGCTGACCGAGGCCCGCGGGTGGCTGGGGGTGGGGGACCGGCCGCGCAGGGCTGCGGTGTCGTCCTTTGGCATTTCCGGCACCAATGCGCACGTGATCCTGGAACAGGCAGATGAGTCCGAGCAGCCCGCTGGTGAATCGGAGCCGGTGGTGGGGCCGGTGGCGGTCGCGTTGTCGGCACGTACGCCTGAGGCGGTGGCCGAGTCGGCGGGACGGCTTGCGGATTGGTGGTCGGCGCGGGAGGACGTCGAAGTCACGGAAGTGGCCTCGGCGTTGGCGCATGGCCGGGGTCGGCTTGAGTATCGGGCTGTGGTGGTGGCGTCCTCGCGTGAGGAGGCGATCGGGTCCCTGGCGTCCTTTGCCTCGGACGGTACGGCTGCCGTTGTCGGCCGGGTGGGCTCTGGTCGGACGGGGTGGTTGTTCACGGGTCAGGGCTCGCAGTGGCTGGGGATGGGCCGGGACCTGTATGACGCCGACCCGGTGTTCGCCGAGGCGTTCGACCGGGCGTGCGCGGCGTTGGATGTGCATCTGGAGCGGCCGCTGCGTGAGGTGATCTGGGGCGAGGATGCCTCGCTGGTGGATGCGACCGTGTTCACGCAGGCAGGCTTGTTCGCGGTGCAGGCGGCGTTGGTGGCGGTGTTGCGGCACTGGGGTATCCCCGGGGATGTGTTGCTGGGGCACTCGATCGGTGAGATCTCCGCCGCGTATGCGGCCGGGGTGTTGTCGTTGGAGGATGCGGCGCGTCTGGTGGCGGCGCGGGGGGCGTTGATGCAGGCCCTGCCCGCGGGTGGGGGCATGCTCGCCCTGGCCACCAGTATCGAGCAGACCGAGGAGCTGATCGCCGGCCTGCCGGTGGACGTCGCCGCCGTCAACGCGCCGACCGCGGTCGTGGTCTCCGCAGCGGTGCAGGACCTGGAAACGGTGGCATCGCGCGCCGAGGAGCGGGGGATAAGGGCGACCCGGTTGTCGGTCTCGCACGCCTTCCACTCCCGGCTGATGGAGCCGATGCTGGAGCCCTTCACCAAGGTCGCCGCCTCTCTCACCTACCGTCAGCCGAACACCGCTGTCGTCTCCAACGTGACCGGCCAGGTCGTATCCGAGGAGCTGACGGACCCGGCGTACTGGGTACGGCATGTCCGCCAGCCGGTCCGTTTCGCCGACGGAGTCCGTACCGCCCGCGACCTGGGCGTGACGCGGTTCGTGGAGGTGGGCCCGCAGGCGGTGCTGACCGCTCTGACCCGCCAGACCCTCGACGAGGAGACCGGTGAACTGGCCTTCGCGCCGCTCATGCGCCGCCCCCAGCCGCTCCAGGAGGACACCGCTCCCACCACACTGCTGACCGCCGCGGCCACCCTCCACACCACCGGCCTCCCGGTCGACTGGCACCTGCCCACCCCCACCCGCCACCTCGACCTGCCCACCTACCCCTTCCAGCGCCGCCGCTACTGGCTGCCCGCGGCGGAGCGTGGGATCGACGCGGTCAGTCGTGGTCTGATCGCGGTGATCCACCCCCTGTTGGGTGCGGCCGTGTCGGTGGCCGACACCGGGGGGATGATCGTCACCGGGCGCCTGTCGCTCGAAGCGCAGCCCTGGCTCGCCGACCATGCGGTGAACGGCACCGTGCTCTTTCCGGGCACGGCCTTCGTGGAGCTCGCACTGCGGGTCGGGGAGGAGGTGGGCTGCGACCGTGTGGACGAGGTCAGCATGGTCGCGCCCCTTGTCCTGCCCGAGCGGGGCGGGGTCCAGATCCAGGTCGTCGTGGGCGCGGCCGATGAGGAGGGGCGGCGGGAGCTGTCCGTCCACTCGCGCCGGGACGCGGCGGACTGGCTGTGTCATGCGCAGGGGTTCGTGTCGGCCGGGGACACCACGCCACCGGACTTCGACTTCGCGGTCTGGCCACCCGCCGGCTCCGAACCGGTGAACACGGGAGATGCCTATACGGCCCTCGCGGCCGACGGCTACGACTACGGGCCCGTGTTCCAGGGACTGCGGCAGGTGTGGCGGCGCGGCGACGAGCTGTTCGTCGATGTCGTACTCCCCGAAGAGGCGGACGGTGGTGCGTTCGGCCTGCACCCGGCGCTGCTCGACGCGGCGCTGCACGGTGTGCACCTCGGCCGCCCCGAGCCGGCGGACGGGCCCGCCCTTCCGTTCTCCTGGCGGGGAGTCACCCTGTGGGCGGCGGGCGCGTCCCGGCTGCGGGTGGCCGTGGACGCCGCCGGGGGCCTGCGCCTCGCGGACGCGGACGGCCGTCCGGTCGGCGCGGTGGAGGAACTCGTCGTACGCCCGGTCGCGACCGCCGATCTCGTCGGTGCCGACGTGCTGCACCGGCTCGAGTGGCGACCGACCCCGCTGCTCCGGCCCGCGGAGGGAGCGGAGGCCGACCCGGGGGCCGTGGCCGTGGTCACGGCGGACGCCCTCGCGGACGTGAGCGGCTCACCGGTCGTTCTCCGTACCGGGAGGACCGACCCGGTCGTCACCGTCACCGCCGCCCTGCAGCAGTGGCTGGCGGAAGAGGGACGGGAGGATGCCGTACTCGTCGTGGCGGCCGGCGGCACGGCGGACGCGCCGCTTCGAGCCGCCGTGGCGGGTTTGGTCAGGGCGGCACAGGCCGAGCACCCGGGACGCTTCGTGCTGGCCGACGTGGACGATGTGGACGCCGTGGACGACGCGTCGTGGCGCGCCCTCGCGGCTTCCGGTGAACCCGAGTGGCGGCTTCGGGACGGCGTCTGGTCGGTGCCGCGGCTGGTGCGCGCGACACCGCCAGCCGCCGAGCGGCCGGACTGGGGCACGGGTGCGGTGCTCGTCACCGGCGGCACGGGCGGGGTCGGGGCCGAGATCGCCCGGCACCTCGTTGCCGACCACGGTGTCACCGAGATCGTCCTGCTGTCCCGTTCGGGTGCCGACGCGCCGGGCGCGGCCGAACTGGTCGCGGAGCTGACCGCGGCCGGAGCCCGCGCACGGGCCGTCGCGGGCGACGTGGCCGACCGAGCCCGGCTGGCGGAGATCCTGAAGGGCATTCCCGACCTCGGCGCGGTGGTGCACGCGGCGGGCATCCTCGACGACGCCGTACTCACCGAACTGACGCCTCAGCGGCACGAACGCGTCCGCCGTCCGAAGGCGACGGCGGCCGAACATCTCGCCGAGCTCACCCGGGAACGGGACCTGTCCGCGTTCGTCCTGGTGTCCTCCGTGGCCGGTGTGCTCGGCGCGGCAGGACAGGCCAACTACGCGGCGGCCAACGCCTACCTCGACGGGCTGGCCGAACAGCTGCGGCAGGACGGACGTCCCGCCACCTCCGTCGCCTTCGGGCTCTGGCGCGAGGTCGGCATGGGCGCGTCGCTCGACGAGGCCGAGGTCCGCCGCACCGAGCAGGCGGGACTGCCGGCGCTGACCCGAGCAGAGGCCCTGGAGGCCCTCGACCAGGCGGTCGCGGGCGCAGGCGGCGCCCTTCTCGCCGCCCGGCTGCTGCCCCAGCTGGCGCAGCACGCCGGACAGCGCGCGCCGCTGCTCGCCGAGCTCTTCGGCGGCACCGGCCGCCGGACCGCCCGGGCGGCAGCCGGTGACTCCCGTGCGCTCGCCCGCCGGCTCGCCGAGGTCGCCCCCGCCGAGCGGCTCGGCGTCGTGCTCGACCTGGTCCGTACCCAGGCCGCCACTCTGCTCGGATACGACAACGCAGCCGCCGTCGATCCCGAGCGGCCCTTCTCGGAACTCGGCTTCGACTCGCTCACCACGATCGAGATGCGCAACCGGCTGGGCGCCGCCACCGAACTCCGACTGCCCGCCACCCTCCTGTTCGACTACCCCACCCCCCAGGTCCTGGCACGGCACGTGCTGGACGAGATCGGCGGGCGGGTCCAGGCGACGACCGAGGCCGTCCCCACCACCGCCGTCCAGGACGACGAGCCGATCGCCATCGTGTCCATGGCATGCCGCTACCCCGGTGACATCACCACACCGGAACAGCTCTGGCGGCTGGTGGTGGAGGGCCGCGACGCCGTCTCCGGCTTCCCCACCGACCGGGGCTGGGACCTCGACGGCCTGTACGACCCCGAGCCGGGCGTGGAGGGCAAGACCTACTCCCGGTACGGTGCCTTCCTGCACGACGCCGACCGCTTCGACGCAGCCTTCTTCAACATCAGCCCGACCGAGGCCGTGACCATGGACCCGCAGCAGCGACTGCTGCTGGAGACGTCCTGGGAGGCCTTCGAACGCGCCGGCATCGACCCGGTCGCCCTCAAGGGCAGCCGCACGGGCGTCTTCGCGGGCGTCATGTACCACGACTACGGACCGGGAACCAGCAGCGGCGCCATCGTCTCCGGCCGCGTGTCCTACGTCTTCGGTTTCGAGGGCCCGGCCCTGACCGTCGACACGGCGTGCTCGTCATCGCTGGTCGCCCTGCATCTGGCGGTGCAGGCGTTGCGTTCGGGTGAGTGTGGGTTGGCGTTGGCCGGTGGTGTGACGGTGATGTCGACGCCGGAGACGTTCGTGGAGTTCAGCAGGCAGCGGGGGTTGTCGCCGGACGGCCGGTGCAAGGCGTTCGCGGAGGCGGCGGACGGGACCGGTTGGGGTGAGGGTGCGGGTCTGCTGTTGCTGGAGCGGTTGTCGGATGCGCGTCGGTTGGGGCATCCGGTGCTGGCGGTGGTGCGGGGTTCGGCGGTCAATCAGGACGGTGCGTCCAATGGTCTGACGGCGCCGAACGGTCCCTCGCAGCAGCGGGTGATCCGTGCCGCGCTGGCCAGTGCCGGTCTGTCCGGTGGTGATGTCGACTTGGTCGAGGCGCATGGGACGGGGACGCGGCTGGGGGATCCGATCGAGGCTCAGGCGCTGCTGGCCACATATGGGCGTGAGCGTGGGGATGGAGCGCCGCTGTATCTGGGTTCGGTGAAGTCGAATCTGGGGCACACGCAGGCGGCTGCGGGTGTGGCCGGCGTGATCAAGTTGGTGGAGGCGATGCGACATGGGCTGATGCCGCGGACGCTGCATGTGGATGCGCCGTCGTCCCAGGTGGACTGGTCGGCGGGTGCGGTGGAGCTGCTGACCGAGGCCCGCGGGTGGCTGGGGGTGGGGGACCGGCCGCGCAGGGCTGCGGTGTCGTCCTTCGGGATCTCCGGCACCAATGCGCACGTGATTGTCGAGCAGGCGCCGCAGAGCGAGGAGGGTGTCGCCTCGGAACCGGTGGTCGGCCCCGTGGCGGTCACGTTGTCCGCGCGTAGCCCTGAGGCCTTGACTGAGTCGGCTGACCGGCTTGCGGATTGGTGGTCGGGGCGGGGGGACGTCGAAGTCGCGGAGGTGGCTTCGGCGTTGGTGCATGGCCGGGCCGGGCTTGAGTACCGGGCTGTGGTGGTGGCGTCCTCGCGTGAGGAGGCGATCGGGTCCCTGTCCGCTTTCGCAGCGGACGGCTCTGGTGCGGTGACCGGGCGGGTGTCGTCTGGTCGGACGGGGTGGTTGTTCACGGGTCAGGGCTCGCAGTGGCTGGGCATGGGCCGGGAACTGCACGCCGCCAACCCGGTGTTCGCCGAGGCGTTCGACCGGGCGTGCGCGGCGTTGGATGTGCATCTGGAGCGGCCGCTGCGTGAGGTGATCTGGGGCCAGGACGCCTCGCTCGTGGATGCGACCGTGTTCACGCAGGCCGGGTTGTTCGCCGTGCAGACGGCGCTGGTCGCCGTACTGCGTCACTGGGGCATCCCGGCCGACGTGCTGCTGGGGCACTCGATCGGTGAGGTCTCCGCCGTGTATGCGGCTGGGGTGTTGTCGTTGGAGGATGCGGCGCGTCTGGTGGCGGCGCGGGGGGCGTTGATGCAGGCGCTTCCCGCGGGTGGGGGCATGCTCGCCCTGTCCGGCAGTATCGAGCAGACCGAGGAGCTGATCGCCGGTCTGCCGGTGGACGTTGCCGCCGTCAACGCCCCGGCCGCGGTGGTGGTTTCCGCAGCGGTGGAGGACCTGGCGACGGTGCAGGCCCGCGCCGAGGAGCAGGGGATACGGGCGACCCGGCTATCGGTCTCGCATGCCTTCCACTCGCGGCTGATGGAGCCGATGCTGGAGGCGTTTGCGGAGGTGGCCGCCTCCCTCACCTACCGTGAGCCGGCTGTCCCGGTGGTCTCGAACGTCACTGGTCAGCTGGTGTCGGCGGAGCTGACCGACCCGGCCTACTGGGTACGGCACGTCCGTCAGCCGGTCCGCTTCGCCGACGGCGTCCGTACCGCCCGTGAGCTGGGTGTGACCCGGTTCGTGGAGGTGGGCCCGCAGGCGGTGCTGACCGTCCTGACCCGCCAGACCCTGGCCGACGACACGGGAGAGCTGGTCTTCGCGCCCCTGATGCGCCGCCCCCGTAAGCCGCTCGAGGATCCCGCCGCCACCACACTCCTCACCGCCGCGGCCACGCTCCACGCCACCGGCGTTCCGGTGGACTGGCACCTGCCCGCCCCCGCCCCCGCCCGTCACCTCGACCTGCCCACCTACCCCTTCCAACGCGACCGTTACTGGCAGGACTCCATGCCTACCAGCGGCGATCCCCGGCAGGTGGGCCAGTCGCCCACCGGGCATCCGTTGCTCGGTGCGGCGGTCACGGTGGCGGACAGCGGTGGTGTCGTGCTCACCGGGCGGCTGTCCGCGGACAGCCAGTCGTGGCTCGCCGACCATGAGATCAACGGCTCGGTCGTGGTGCCCGCCTCGGTGCTCGTCGACTTCGCGCTGAGGGCCGCCGAGGAGGTGGACTGTGCGGCTGTGGAGGAGTTCACCGTGGGCACCCCGCTCGTACTGTCCGGCACCGAGGGTGTGCCGGTGCAGGTGAGTGTGGGTGCGGCCGACGACTCCGGCAGGCGAGGTCTCAGCGTGCACCTTCTGCCCGCGGGTGGGACCGAGTGGGTGCGGTGTGCCTCCGGGACGCTGAGCGGCGATGGTCCGGCTCTCTCGCCGACGGCGTGGCTGCCGCCGGGCGCCGTATCGCTGGACCTCGACGCCGTGGACGGCGCGTTGGCTGCCCGTGGACAGCACCACGGTCCGGCCTTCCGTACCGTACGGGCCGCCTGGCGGGACGGATCCGATGTGTACGTCGAGTTGGGGCTGCCCGAGCGGGCCGACGGCCGGGCCGCCTCGCCGGCCTTCGCCCTGGATCCGCGCCTGCTGGAGGGCGTCTGTCAGGTGCTCGTCGCGACGAGTGACTCCAGGGAGCCGGCGGACGCGGACACTCCGCTGCTCGCGGCAGCCTGGCGGGGCATCTCGGTGGTGCCGGGCGGTGCGGAGCCGGTACGGGCGGTGGTCCGCGGCGGCCGGCTGGCCCTCCTGGACGCGGAGGGCGTGACGGTCGGCGCGGTCGACTCGCTCGCGCTGCGGCCGATGAGCCGCGCCGAGCTGACCGCGGCCACGGCGGCTGCCGACTCGTTGTATCTGCTGAACTGGGTGGCAACGCCGTTGCCCGACTCCCAGGCGACCGGTACGCTTCCGGTCGTCGGACTGGCGGAGGTCGCCGCCGCCGAGGAAGCCGACGTCGTGGTGTGCGACTGCCCGCTGCCGGCGACGGCGGACGCGGACGCGGCCCGGACCCTGACGGCCGAGGTGCTCGCCGCTCTGCGGGACTGGGTGGCCGACCCCGCCAGGGACGGCGGCACGCTGGTCATCGCGACGACCGGCGAGGACGCGTCGGGCGTCTCGGCACCCGCCGCCGAGGCCGTGGCGGGACTCGTACGGGCCGCGCAGGCCGAGCATCCCGGACGCTTCGTCCTCGTCGGCACGCAAACCGGCGCGGGCACCGTCGACGCGGCGACCTGGACCGCCCTGGCCACCGCAGGCGAGCCGGAATGGCGGCAACGGGACGGTGACTGGCAGGTGCCCCGGCTGGCCCGCGCGTCCCGCGCCGAGTCCGCCCCGGACTGGGGCGACGGCACAGTGCTGATCACCGGCGGAACCGGAGGCCTGGGCGCGCTGGTCGCCCGCCGCCTGGTGGCCGGGCACGGAGTGCGCAGTCTCGTCCTCGTCTCCCGGCGCGGCGGGACGGCCCCGGGTGCGCCGGAGCTCGTGACCGAACTGCGCGCCGCGGGCGCCGAAGTACGGGCCGTGGCATGCGACATCGCCGATCGGGAGGCCCTCGCCGGGTTGCTGGCCGACATCGACGACCTGACCGGTGTCGTGCACGCGGCCGGCGTACTGCACGACGCCGTACTGACCGAGCAGACCGAGGCGCGCCTCGACGACGTGTGGATGCCGAAGGCGGAGGCGGCCTGGCATCTGCACGAGCTGACCGAGCGGCTGCCGCTGCGCGCGTTCGTCCTGTTCTCCTCGGTCGCGGGTGTGCTCGGCTCCGCCGGACAGACCAACTACGCCGCCGCCAACGGCTTCCTGGACGGCCTGGCCCGACTCCGGCGCGCCGCGGGCCTGTCCGCGCTGTCGATCGCGTACGGCCTGTGGCAGGACGCCGGCATGGGCACCGCCCTCGGCCCGGCCGAGCAGGCCCGCACGGCGAGCGTCGGCATGCCCGCCCTCGGCACCGAACAGGGGCTCGCGCTGCTTGACGCCGCGGTCGCCGGAGACGAAGCGGCCGTCGTCGCCACTCCGCTGCTGCCCGCGGTGGTCGACCACGCGGGCCAGCGGGCTCCGCTGCTGTCCGGTCTGTTCCGTGCCGCGACGGCACGCGCCGCGGCACGGCGCGCAGGGGGCGGCCGGCTGGCCCGACGTCTTGCGGATGCGGCCGAGGCCGAGCGAGTCGACATCGCGCTCCGTGCCGTCCAGGAACAGGCCGCCTTGGTGCTGGGGCATCCGGAGGGTACGGTCCTCGAACCCGACCGGCCGTTCACGGAGTTCGGCTTCGACTCGCTCACCACGATCGAGATGCGCAACCGACTCGGCGCGGCAACGGGTCTCCGCCTGCCCGTGGGACTGCTGTTCGACCACCCGACCTGCCGGGCGCTGGCCCGCCACCTGGTCGCGGAGGTCTCCGGCACCGCACCCGCAGCGGCGGCCGTCGTCCACCGGACCGTCGCGGTCGACGAGCCCATCGCCATCGTCGCGATGGCCTGCCGGTTCCCGGGCGGCGTGGGCTCGCCGGAGGACCTGTGGCGGCTGGTCGCCGACGGTGTCGACGCGGTCACCGGCTTTCCCACCGACCGCGGCTGGGACCTCGACGGCCTCTACGACCCCGAGCCGGGCAAACCCGGCCGTACCTACGCCCGCGGGGGAGCCTTCCTGACCGGCGCCGACCGCTTCGACCCCGCCTTCTTCAACATCAGCCCGGTCGAGGCGCTCGCCATGGATCCGCAGCAGCGCCTGTTCCTGGAGACGACCTGGGAGGTCCTGGAACGCGCCGGGATCGACCCCGCCACTCTGGTCGGCAGTGACACCGGTGTGTTCACCGGCACCTCGTACCAGGACTACGGCTCCCGCCTCCCGCACATTCCCGACGAGGTCGCCGGCTACGTCGGCAACGGCACCCTCGGCAGCGTCCTTTCCGGCCGGGTGTCGTACGTCTTCGGTTTCGAGGGCCCTGCGGTGACGGTGGACACGGCGTGCTCGTCGTCCCTGGTCGCCCTGCACCTGGCCGCACAGGCCCTGCGCTCCGGTGAGTGCACGCTGGCCCTGGCCGGCGGCGCCACGGTGATGTCGACGCCGGAGACGTTCGTGGAGTTCAGCCGACAGCGGGGTCTGGCACCGGACGGCCGGTGCAAGGCGTTCGCCGAGGCCGCGGACGGAACCGGCTGGGGCGAGGGCGTCGGTCTGCTCCTCGTCGAGCGGTTGTCGGATGCGCGTCGGCTCGGTCATCCCGTGCTGGCGGTGGTACGGGGTTCGGCGGTCAATCAGGACGGCGCGTCCAATGGTCTGACGGCGCCGAACGGTCCCTCGCAGCAGCGGGTGATCCGCGCCGCCCTCGCCAACGCCGGACTCTCGGCCGCAGACGTGGACGTGGTCGAGGCTCACGGAACCGGCACGCGCCTCGGAGACCCGATCGAAGCACAGGCCCTGCTCGCCACGTACGGACAGGCACGGCGGGATCACGAGCCCCTGTACGTCGGGTCGGTGAAGTCGAATCTCGGGCACACGCAGGCGGCTGCGGGTGTGGCTGGTGTGATCAAGTTGGTGGAGGCGATGCGGCATGGGGTGATGCCGCGGACGCTGCATGTGGATGCGCCGTCGTCTCAGGTGGATTGGTCGGCGGGTGCGGTGGAGTTGCTGACCGAGGCGCGGGAGTGGCCGGGGGTGGGGGACCGGCCGCGCAGGGCTGCGGTGTCCTCGTTCGGGATCTCCGGGACCAATGCGCACGTGATCCTGGAACAGGCCGCTGAACCCGAGCAGCCCGCTGGTGAGCCGGAGCCGGTGGTGGGGCCGGTGGCGGTGGCGTTGTCGGCACGTACACCTGAGGCGCTGGCCGAGTCGGCGGGACGGCTTGCGGATTGGTGGTCGGCGCGGGAGGACGTCGAAGTCGCGGAAGTGGCCTCGGCGTTGGCGCATGGCCGGGCTGGGCTTGAGCATCGGGCTGTGGTGGTGGCGTCCTCGCGTGAGGCGGCGATCGGGTCTCTGGCGTCGTTTGCGTCGGACGGGACGGGTGCCGTTGTCGGCCGGGTGTCTTCTGGTCGGACGGGGTGGTTGTTTACGGGTCAGGGCTCGCAGTGGCTGGGCATGGGCCGGGAACTGTACGACGCCAACCCGGTGTTCGCGGAGGCGTTCGACCGGGCGTGCGCGGCCCTGGATGTGTATCTGGAGCGGCCGCTGCGTGAGGTGGTCTGGGGCGAGGACGCGTCCCTGGTGGATGCCACCGTGTTCACGCAGGCTGGCTTGTTTGCCGTGCAGGCGGCTTTGGTGGCGGTGTTGCGTCACTGGGGCATCCCCGGGGATGTGTTGCTGGGGCATTCCATCGGTGAGGTCTCTGCCGCGTATGCGGCGGGGGTGTTGTCGTTGGAGGATGCGGCGCGTCTGGTGGCGGCGCGGGGGGCGTTGATGCAGGCGCTTCCCGCGGGTGGGGGCATGCTCGCCCTGGCCACCAGTGTCGAGCAGACCGAGGAGCTGATCGCCGGTGTGCCGGTGGACGTTGCCGCCGTCAACGCGCCGGCCGCGGTCGTGGTCTCCGGAGTGGTAGAAGATCTGGAGACGGTGCAGGCCCGCGCCGAGGGGCAGGGGATAAGGGCGACCCGGTTGTCGGTCTCGCACGCCTTCCACTCCCGGCTGATGGAGCCGATGCTGGAGCCCTTCGCAGAGGTCGCCGCCTCCCTGACCTACCGTCAGCCGAACACTGCTGTCGTCTCCAACGTGACCGGTCAGCTGGTGTCGGAGGAGCTGACGGATCCGGCGTACTGGGTGCGGCATGTCCGCCAGCCGGTGCGTTTCGCCGACGGAGTCCGCGCCGCCCGCGAGCTGGGCGTGACGCGTTTCGTGGAGGTGGGCCCGCAGGCGGTGCTGACCGCCCTGACCCGCCAGACCCTCGACGAGGAGACTGGTGAGCTGGCCTTCGCGCCGCTCATGCGCCGCCCCCGCAAACCCCAGGACGAAACCGCCCCCGTCACACTGCTCACGGCGGCGGCCACCCTTCACGCCACCGGCGTCCCGGTGGACTGGCACTTGCCCACCCCCGCCCCGACCCGCCACCTCGACCTGCCCACCTACCCCTTCCAACGCCGCCGGTATTGGCTGTCGGCTCCGGTGGGGTCGGGTGTGGTGGGAGTGGGTGCGGCCGGTTTGCGGGAGGCCGGGCATGGGTTGTTGGTGGCGGCGGTCTCCACGGCCGACGGTTCGGCGACGGTGTTGACCGGGCGGCTGGGTGTGGGGCGTCAGGCGTGGCTCGCGGGGCATCGGGTGGCCGGGCGGGTGTTGGTGCCGGGGGCTGCGTTGGTGGACATGGCGCTGCACGCGGCGGACGTGACCGGTTACGACGGCATCGGGGAGCTGGTCGTAGGCCGGCCGTTGGTCTTGCCGGAGGCGGGGGAGGTGGATGTGCAGGTGCAGGTGACGGCCGCCGGTGAGCGGGCGGAGGTGAGTATCCACTCGCGCCCCGCCGAGGCGGCCGTGCAGGCCCCGGGCCCGGACACGTCCTGGACCACCCACGCCACCGGCACCCTCACCACCACGGCCACCACAGCCGGCACCCCGACCACCACCCCCAACCTCACCCCCTGGCCCCCCCAAGAAGCCGAACCCCTGGACCCGGACGAGCTCTACAACCGCCTCGCGCGGCAGGGCCACCGCATCGCGCCGCAGTTCCAGACCGTCCAGGCGGCCTGGCAGCGCGAGGGTGAACTGTTCGTCGAGGTCGCCCTGCCGGACGATGCCGACAGCGACGGCCACCGGATCCACCCGGCGCTGCTGGACGGCCTGTGCCAGCTGCTGGCGGTGGACATGGCGGCCGAGCCGGGAAGTGCTCCGGTCGGTGCCACGTGGCGCGGCCTGCGATGGGAGTCGGACGAGTCGCCGTCCGCGCTGCGGATGGCCTTCACGGCGCAAGGCCTGAGCGTGTCGACCGTTTCCGGGCGACCGGTGGCGTATGCCGACTCGGTGATCCTGCAGCCCGTACCCCTGCCGGAGGCTCCGGTGGCCGGCGAACCGCTCCCGGAGGCGGAGGCGGAGGCGGAGGACGGCGGCGAAGGGCGATCGGGGGAGCGGCGCAGGCGCGCCCGGCACGGCGATCCCGAGCGGTTCGTTCGCGAACTGCGCGAGCAGGACGACGAGACCCGGATCCGGCTGCTCCTGGAGCTGGTGCGGGAGCAGGTGGCGCAGGTGCTGGGGCACTCCGACGCCGAGTCCGTCGACCCCGACAAGGCGTTCTCCGAGCTGGGTTTCGACTCGATGGCCGCCGTCGAGGTGCGCAACCGGCTGAGCCGGCATACCGGGCTGTCGCTGCCGAGCTCGCTGGTCTTCGACCACCCCACGGCGCGGAGCGCCGCGGACCGGCTCGACGCGGAGCTGCGGCCGGCGCGGGAGGACGGCGCGGACGCCCTGCTGGCCCGGATGAGCCGGCTCGACGCCCTGCTGGCGAGCGCCTCGCCGACGCCGGAGGAGCAGGAGGCGATCCAGACGGCCCTGGAGTCGCTGGTGCAGCGATGGCGGTCGCGGACCGCGCCGGACGCGCACGGTGACGCGGCGGCGGCCACCCTGGACGACGCCAGTGACGACGAGCTGTTCGCGGTGCTCGACGCGGAACTCAGCGGCGGGTGACCGGCCAGGGGGTGCGGGCGGATGCGCCGGCCCGGGCCGCTCCAGGCCCGGGCCACCCCGACCGTGCGGTTCCCGACCGGCCGGCATCCCCGTGACCCCGTCCGTGGGACGGGGCCGTTCCCCCGGCACGGGGAGTGGCCCCGACTCAGGGGAGGGTAGGGGTGTTTCGGCTCGGCACGCCCGCCCTAGCGTGGGCCTCGCCCGCGCGGAACCGCGCAGACCCGCCCCCGACGCGCGCCTGCTCCATCGCGCCGAGACGCCATGGGAGATCCACGATGACGACCGAGCTGAACACCGTGACGCCGGACGACGCGGTGATCGAGCTGTTCAGTCCACCGCAGCCGGCGAACCCGTTCCCCCTCTACGACGTGCTGATGGACACCAACCGCGTCTATCGGAGCCCCTCCCTCGGTCTGTGGGCCGTGACCGGTTACGCCGAGGCCTCGGCGATCCTGCGCGCCAACACCACCCGCAACGGGCCGCGCGCCGCGAGCACCATGCGGACCGACTGGGCGGAGCACGAGGCGCTGCGCATGTACCTGAACGCGCTGATCACCCTGGACCCGCCGGACCACACCCGGGTGCGCGGCCTGGCCGGCCGGGTGTTCACCCCGGCCGCGGTGCGCGCGCTGGGTCCCAGCATCGAGCGGCTGATGCGCCGTCACCTGGACGACATCGTCGAGCAGTCGGCCGGTGGCGCTCCCGTGGATCTGATCAAGGCCCTGGCCAGTCCGTTCCCGGTGGCCGTGATCAGCGAGATGCTGGGCGTGCCGGACGAGGACGGCATGCACTTCTACCACGTGGCCAACAACTGGTCCCGGGTGTGGGCGGGCGGCTACTACTCGGAGGATGACCTGGAGCGCGCCGACGAGGCGGCGGTCGAGCTGCGCGAGTACTTCGAGGGCATCCTCGACGCCCGCCGCAAGAGCCCGCGCGAGGACCTGCTGTCGACCCTCGTGCGGGAGGGCGACAACGCGCGCCTGTCGCCGGAGGAGACGATGTCGCTGGCGACGTTCCTGTTCGTCGCCGGCTTCGAGACGACCACCTCGCTGATCAGCGCGGGTCTGATCTCCCTCCTGGAGCACCCGGACCAGCTGGAGCTGTGGCGCCGGGACTCCTCCGTCACGCAGACGGCGGTCGAGGAGCTGCTGCGCTTCAACACGCCGATCACCGCCGCCAGCCGGGTGATGAAGGAGGACACGCCGCTCGGCGACCAGACGGTCCCGGCGGGCAGCCTGGTCGTCGCGCTGCTGGCCGCGGCCAACCGCGACCCGCGGCAGTTCACCGATCCGGGCAGGCTGGACCTCACCCGCAGCGAGGGCGCCAACCTGGCCTTCAGCGCCGGTCCGCACTTCTGCATGGGCGGCAATCTGGCCCGCCTGGAGGCCGCGGTGCTGTTCCCGGCCTTCCTCGAGCGCTTCAGCAGCATCGAGGTGGTGGGCACGCCGGTGCGACGGGACGCCATCGGGCTGAACGGCTACGAAGAGCTCCAGCTGGTCCTGGCCTGAAGTCCGCGTTCCGGAAGGGGACCCGATGTCATCACCCGACCCCGCCGTGTGGCTTCGGCGGTACCACCCGGTCGACGCCCCGGTGCCACGGCTGATCTGCTGTCCGCACGCGGGCGGGTCGGCGAGCTACTACTTCCCGTTCTCCCGCGCGGTGGCCGGCACCGGCGCCGCAGAGGTGAGCGTGGTGCAGTACCCGGGGCGCCAGGACCGCCACCGGGAGCCGTTCCTGACGGATCTTCAGGAATTGGCGCGCTGCGTCGTGGAGGCCGTGCTCGCCGGCGACGACTGCCGCCCGGTGTCCTTGTTCGGTCACAGCATGGGCGCTCTGCTGGCGTTCGAGGTGGCCCTGCAGCTGCGGGAGCGGGCGGCGCTCCAGGCCGACCGGCTGTTCGTCTCCGGCCGGCGTTCGCCCAGCAGCCCCACGACGGAGAACGTTCACCTGCGTGACGAGCAGGGTCTGCTGCGCGAGGTGCGTGCCCTGGACGGCACCGGCGCCTCGATGCTGGACGACCCGGACGTGCGGGCCATGATCCTGCCCCCGCTGCGGGCCGACTACCAGGCGCTGGAAACCTACCGTTACCGTCCGTCACGCAGGCTGGCGGTCCCGGTGACGGCCGTCGTCGGCGACAGCGACCCGCGCACCCCGGTCGACGACGCCGGGAAGTGGGGAGAGGTCACGGCCGGTGACTTCGACCTGCATGTGCTGCCGGGCGGGCACTTCTACCTGGTCGACCAGTGGCCGACGCTGACCGAGCTGCTGGCGGGCAAACTCGCGGGAACCGGCCGCGTCCCGCTGTGAGAGGGCATGGTTCCCGGCCGCTGTCGGCCACATGGCGGACAGCGGCCGGGAACGGGCGGAGACAGCAGGCGAGGGTGACCGGTCCGCACGGCCTCAAAAGAGGCTCAGGGGGACGTTTCCGCAGGTCAATGGTCTCGGCCTCATGGTGGTGGCCCTCGCTGTGCTGTTCCGGGACTTCCGGTGGGGAATCGGGCCGGGACATGGAGTGTTAACGTCAGGTGAACAGGGGGATGGAAGGGCAGGTGAGCCGCCACGGGTACTCCCTTCAGGACGCAGTTGTCGGTGCCTGGGCTCTCGCCAGTGCGTGGCGTCGGCGCCGAGGCCGGCAGGGCGGCCGTACGGCTGGCCCGGCTCCCCTTCGACCTCGCGGTGGAGGGCGTGGGGCAGCTGACCGGGTTGCTCGGACACGCCCAGCCCTCGCGGTCCACGGTCGACGGTGAACCGGCACAGGCCGAGTCGGGGGTCCCGGTCCTGCTGGTGCACGGCCTGGCCGACCGGGAATGGGTCGTCTCGTCCCTGCAACGTGGACTGGGCGGCTGCGGGGCCGGCCCGTTCGTGCCCGTGACGTACAACGGGCTGAGTCCGGACATCCGCGCGGCAGCCAGGGTGCTCGGTGAACAGGTGGAGCTGACGGTCGGCCGGTGTGCCGGGCAGCCGGTGGTCCTGATCGGGTACAGCCTGGGCGGGCTGGTCGCCCGCTACTACGTGCAGCGCCTCGGCGGGCACGCACACGTACCCCTCGTGATCACCCTGGCGACACCGCACGGGGGGACCGCCACGGCCCTGCTGGCCCCGCCGCATCCGCTCCTGCGCCAGCTGCGGCCCGGCAGCGAGGTGCTGACCGAACTCGCCGCGCCGGCCGCGGGCTGCCGGAGCCGGTTCGTGGCCTTCTACAGCGACCTGGACGAGGCCGTCGTGCCCGCGGCCAGGGGCCGTATCGATCACCCCGACCTGAAGGCCCGCAACGTGCTCGTGCCGGGCGTGGGCCACCTGACGCTTCCTCTTCACCAGCCGGTCATCGACGAGGTGCGGGCACTGCTGACGGCGGTCGGGCAGACCGGCTTCGCCGTGGCCCGGCCCGGCCGTGACAGCCGGGGCAAAACGGAGGACGCTGGGACTTAGCCGGTAAGAACACCTGCGCGGAGCCAAGCATGGCTTTTTCGCCCAGTTCCTGCAGCAGCGCGACCGTACGCCCGTATCGCCCCCAGGACGAAGCGGGAGTGCGCGGGCTGATCGATGCCGACCGCCTGCCGGGTCAGCAGCCCTGTGCGCCGCAGCAGCTGGCCGCGGCCAGGCGTGGCGCGCCGGCCCTGGACGGCTGGTCCGTGCCGGCCCGGCCGCGGATCAGCGTGCTGGCCGACGCCGCGGACCGTCCCCTTGGCGTTGTCGCGTTCCTGTCGTGGGCCGACGTCCACAGCGGCGTGATCTGCTGGCTGTACGCCCGGGAGGATCCGCCCACCCTGCGTGCCCTCCTCGGCCACGCATGTGCCGAGCTCGCCTGGTGCCGGCAGATCGAGGCGTTCGTCGGCGCTCCACCGGGTCCCCTGGGGCCGGGCGGACTGCCGCGCATCCGCCGCGCCGCCACCCACGAGGCGCTGATCGAAGCCGGTTTCACGGGCCGCCGCCAGGGCGCCTACCTGCACTGCCCGCTCTCGGGCGAGCCGTCACCGGCGAAGCTGGTCGCCGACGTCTTTCCCTGCGACTTTCCCCCGGGGCATCGGCTGATCGTCCGTGACGGGGCCGAGCCGGTCGCGGAGGCCGTGGTGAGCGTCGGACCGGACCGCATCGCGACCGTGTACTGGATCGAGACCCGCCGTACCCACCGGGGCAGGGGCCTGGGCCGCAAGCTGCTGGGACAGGCTCTCGCCCTGCTGGCCGAGCAGGGTGCCGTCGAGGCCGCGCTCGTCATCGACGACTTTCCGCCCCGCACCACGGAGAACAAGGCCGCTTCCCGGCTCTTCGACTCCTTCGGCTTCACCCTCGTCGACGAGCTGTGGACCTACCTGTGGCGACATCCATGAGCCCCGCGGCCGGCCGCGGGGATGCGGCGGCACGACCGCACGGCCGGCCGGGGCCCGGCGCCGGTTCGCCCGCCGCAGCCGGAGGGGTCAGGCGGGGACGCGTTCGGCGGCCCGCTCCGCGGCGCGGAGGATGGTGGTACGCGCCTGATGGCGGCGCTCGTAGTCCAGCACCCGGCGGCAGTGACCGGGTTCGGCGTCCCCCAGCCGTTTGAGGATCTCGTCCGCCGTCATGCTGTCGTAGCCGGGCCAGGGCACCGGTCCGAGCAGTTCGGCCACCCGCCTCAGGACGGCCGGGCGGCGCGCGTGACACCGCTCGTAGGCGCCGATGACGGCCAGGTCCGTCTGCGGCAGCTGCGGCAGCCGGTCGTTGATCGTCTTGGTGCTGAGGCGTCGGTAGTCGGGGATCGGCAGCTCCTCCTCGTTGATGAGGGCTCCCCGGGGTGCGGCCTGGAGCCGCTCCGCGCCCGGCATGCGTTCGGCCGTCTCCCGCAACCAGCTGCTCCACTCGCGGACCGCCTGCGCCGCGCCGCCGACGCTCGGGCCGTCGGTGGTCCCGGCGGACGCCGCCACCGCGTTCTCGGCATGCTGTTCGAGGGCTTCGGCGAACTCCTCCAGCGCCTCCTCGTCGTCCCGGCGGATGGAGCCGAGCAGTTCCGCGCTGACGGCGTCCTCGGCCTCCTGGGCGATGCGCTCGGCGGCCCGGCACAGGGCCAGCGCCAGCGCGGTGACCGCGTACTCGTCCTCGGCGTTCTTCAGCAGCTGGTACTCCGTGGCCATCCGCCGGTTCCGGAACACGACGCCCGGGACGGATACGGCCATGTCGATGGGCAGCCGGGCCGCCTGCCCGGTGAGTTGCCAGGCGCCGACGAGGACGCTGTGCACCAGCCCGCGGGGCTGCAGCGTTCCCAGGCGTTCGTCGATGCGGTAGACGTGGCCGCGGGCGTCGCCCATGCGGCGTTCCAGGACATCCCGGTGTTCACCGGGTGGCGTGGCGGCGAGGTGGGCCCTGAAGCGGTCGGCGAGCGCCGACTTGGCCTCACGGACCTCGCGCAGCGCCGGAACGAGCAGATCTGTGGCTACGGACATCACGATTCCTTCGGATGCTTCGGGAAGAAATAGCCGGAACCCGGCCCCACCCCGCACCCACCGTGCCCCGAAACAGTCACCCCCGCATCTTCCCGCCCGCCATTCCCGCTACCCCGTACCCCGTTGAGCCGCATACGAGCGCCATCCGTGGTATCCGCCGAACGAGTGGCGGGCTCCTGCGAAGGGCCGGTGGCTCGCCGTCCGGGTTGCCCGGCTCCCGTGCAAACGGACCGCCCCGCCGGGCCGTCGGTGACGGCTCGGCGGGGCAGGGACGGCTGGTGCCGTGTCAGCTCGTCGTGCGGGTCAGCTCATCGTGAAGGAGTCCAGGCTGAACAGGTCGCCGCTGCCGCCCTTGAAGGCGAAGTACAGCTTGTGCGTCCCGCCCGGGTCGGTCACCGGCGCGCTGACCGTCGTGAAGGCGCCGGAGGTGTCGCCCACCGTCGCCGTGCCGGCCAGCGGGCCGTCGGGGGCGTCGGTGCGGACCTCGATGGTGCCGCCCGCACCGCTCGACGCGGCCCGGAAGTCGATCTTGCTCACATCCTGGAGGTCGTACGGGTCGAACTCGATCCAGTCACCGTTGTCGATCGACGTGACCGCCTTGCCTCCCTGGGCGCCGGCGACGGAGCTCGTCTGCACGCCGGACTGCGTGCGGTAGAACTCCGCCTGCCTGCCCTTGGGCTGCAGGACGATCTGCGTCGTGCCGGTGAGGTCGGGGACCCCGGCGGTCGGGGAGGTGTCGGTGTAGCTCGCGGACAGGATGGCGTAGAAGTCGTCGGAGTCCGTGTGGCCCGCCGTGGTCATGGAGAACGTACCGCTGCACCCCGTGGCCTGCGAGAGGTTGTGGGAGTGCATGTCATGGCCGAGCGAGTAGCCGACCTGGACCTTGGAGCAGTCCACCGGGGTGCCGTCCGGGTCGGTCGCGTCGATCTTCCACGCGACCTGGTCCCCGTCCTTGAACGTCAGCCCGTTCGGCGGCTCGGAGAACTTCAGTACCGGCGCGGAGTTGCCCACCGTGACCAGGACGGCGGCGACGCCCGTCCTGCCGCTCGGGTCGCTGACCGTGAGTTTGGCGTGGTACTGCCCGTTCGCGGTGTAGGTGAACGACGGCGTGGCGCTCGTGGAGTCGGTCTTGCCGTCGTTGTCGAAGTCCCACGCGTAGGTGAGTGTGTCGTTCTCGGGGTCGGTCGAGCCCGTCCCGTCGAACTTGACCGTCAGCGGGTTCTTGCCCGACGTGGTGTCCGTCGTGATCGCCGCGGTCGGCGCCTTGTTGCCCGGCGCGTACTCGATCTTGTAGAGCCCGGCGTCCAGGGAGCCGCCGAACCACGCGCTGCCGTAGTCGAGCACGTACAGCGAGCCGTCCGGGCCGAACTCGGTGTCGATGGGCTCGACCAGGTGGGCCCAGTCGTTGCCGTTGGTCAGCGTGTCGATCGACTGGATCTTGCCGCTGCCGTCGGATGCGATCGGCTTGATCCAGTGGGCACCGAACTCGTAGGCGAAGAACTTCCCGTCATAGCTCTCGGGGAACTTGACCTGCGACTTCAGCGCGGAGTCGTAGTGGTACACGGGGCCGCCCATCGGCGCGCCCTCCCCGCCGAGTTGCGGGAACAGCGGGTTGCCCGCGTAGTGGTTCCAGATCCAGGCCGGCTGGGCCGGGGGCAGGTCCTTCAGACCGGTGTTCAGGGGAGCGTCGTTCACCGGGTGGGCGCAGTCGAAGGGCTGCCCGGACTCCCCGGTCGCGAAGTCGTACTGGACGTACGGCGTGTTGTTGCCTATGCAGTACGGCCATCCGAAGAAGCCGGGCTTGGTGATCCGGTTGTACTCGACCGTGTTCTCCGGACCGCGCTTGGGGTTCGCACTGCTGGCGTCCGGGCCGTAGTCGGCCAGGTAGATCACGCCGGTCTTCTTGTCGACGTTGAACCGGAAGGGGTTGCGGAAGCCCATCGCGTAGATCTCGGGACGGGTCTTGGGCGTGCCCTTCGGGAACAGGTTGCCATCCGGGACCGTGTAGGTGCCGTTGTCGTGCACCTTGATCCGCAGCAGCTTGCCCCGCAGGTCGTTGGTGTTGGCCGTGGAGCGCTCGTTGTCGAAGACGGGGTTGCGGTCCGGTCGCCGGTCGATGGGCGCGTAGCCGTCGGATTCGAACGGGTTGGAGTCGTCGCCGGTGCTCAGCAGGAGGTTGCCGTCGCCGTCGAAGTGCATGTCGCCCGCGACGTGGCAGCACTGCCCGCGGTCGGTGTCGACCCGCATGATCTTCTTCTCGCTGGACAGGTCCAGCTTGCCGTCGGTGAACGTGAACCGGGACAGCTGGTTGTAGCCCTTGTACGGCGCGAAGTCGGCGGCCGTCCCGTTCTCCGGGGCGTCGGTCATGGGGGTGTCGAGCTTCGGCGCGTAATACGCGTAGACCCAGTGGTTCTTGGCGAAGTGCGGGTCGATCGCGAGGGTCTGCAACCCGTCCTCGTCATGGGTGTACACCGAGAGCTTCGCCGCCACCTCGGTGAGGCCGTCGAGGGTCGTGTAGTAGACGGTGCCGTCACGGGAGCTGTGCAGTGCGCTGCCGTCGGGGAGCACCGCGAGCCCCATCGGCTCGCCCACCTGGTCCGGTCCCTTGGCCAGGGTGACCTGTTGGAAGTCGGACGTCGCGGCGGCGGAGGCGGCCGCGGCCGTTCTGTCCGGTGCCTGGGCGCGCGCATGCGCGGACGTCGTCGCTCCGGCCACCGCGACCCCCACGCCGAGCATGGTGCTCAACGCGGCGGTGAGTAGCCGGCTTGCTGGTTTACGCACGTACTGCCTACCTCTCTTGGGGCGCTGCGGGAGACATGGCGTGAGCGGTCATGTCGCGCGGGACCGGCCGGGTTCGGATGCCCGGGCCGGCGCCGGCCGTTCGATCGGTGGAGCGGGCGGGTGGCCGTGGGAGGAAGAGAGGGGGCTCGGAGGGGTTCGCGGCCCCCTGGGGAAGCGTCATGAGCGTGGCTCCACGACCATGGCCCGTCAAGGAGGTACTGCCCAGTAGCAGCGTTTTGCGCCCTGAAGTGGACACATCTTTTGCTCATCTGGTGAAAAGTAACGCAGGTCTGTGCTCAACTATCGACGGCTTCAGGCGTTCATCGTCCTCCAGGGATTCGTCTAGGCGCTCCTGCTGCCAACGCGCGAGCCGTGGGGAGTTGCGTCCTCGGCAGGCCGCACCGCCCTCGCGCACCGGGGGCGACTCCGGTCGCCCCGCCACCAGTTCCGCCGACCGCCTGTCCGCCTGGTTCAGGCCGATGAACGCCCCGTACCACCACGCCGCCCGGACACCGGGCGAGGCGGCGCCTCCTGACGGCGCCTCGCCGCCGCCCACCGCGGCCAAGTGCTTCACAACGAAGGAGTGATGATGGGTCAGTTCGCCCATGACTTCGACCGCAGAGGCTTCCTGCGTGCGGCAGCCGCAGGCACCGTGGCCATCGGCGCGGCAACCCTCGCCGGCGCGGTCCCCGCCGCCGCCCAGACGCCCGCCCCGGACGCCCCGCCCCACGGCGCCAGCCTGAGCATCCCCAAGAACGCCATCGGCATCCAGCTCTACAGCGTCCGCGACAAGGTCTACCAACTCGGCTTCCGCGTCGTCTTCGAGGAACTGTCGCGGATGGGCTTCAAGGAGGTCGAGTTCGCCGGCTACACCCAGGACCCCTCCATCCTCGGCCGGCAGATCACCCTCCAGGAGATCCGCACACTGCTCGACGACAACGGCCTGCGGGCCATCGGCAGCCACATCGGCATCGGCAGCTTCCGCGGCAACCTGCAGCAGGAGCTCGACAACGCCGAGATCCTCGGCATGCCGAACATCGGGACCCCGAACGCCCCCTCGGACACCCCCACGGTCGCCGGGTACCAGGCGGCCGCGGAGGACTTCAACCGCTGGGGCGCGGCCGCGTCGGCACGCGGCCTCAAGCTCTACCAGCACAACCACTGGGCCGAGTTCGCCTTCGCCACCGACCAGCCGGCGGTGCGCCTGTACGACGTGTTCCTGCAGAACACCGACCCGGCCCACGTGTACCTGGAGATGGACGTGTACTGGGCCTTCGTCGGCCAGTTCCGCTACCCCGGCTTCGACCCCGCCGCGTATGTGCGCAACCACCCCTACCGCTACACGCTGTTCCACATGAAGGACGGCAAGTCCGACCCCAACGCCGGTGACGGGTACGACATGACCGAATTCGGCGCCGGTGACATGCCCTACCAGCGCTTCATCCACGCGATCGGTCCGTTCGGCAACCACCACGGCATCTGGGAGCAGGACACCGCCCCCGACACCAAGCCCAACCCGCCCGGCTCGTTCGGCGCCGCCCAGCGCAGTTACACCGCGCTCGCGGACCTGCTCTCCTGACCCACCGTCGGTTCCACGCCCTGCCGCAGCCCAGAAGGCTCGGCAGGGCGCGGACGCGTGTGGTGCGGGAGTTCAGGGTCTCGGGGGCGGGTTCAGATCAGTCCGCGTCGCGCGGCCCAGGCGACGGCCTCGATGACGCTGCTGACGCCTATCTTGTCGCACACGCCTCGGTAACGTCGTCGCACGGTGCGGGGGCAGACGTGGAGTCGCCGGGCGACGGACTCGACCGGCAGGCCGGTCGCCAGCAGCGACAGCAGATGCACCTCGTCGCTGCGCAGACAAGGGTTGTCGGGCTGGGGCCGCCGGTCCGTCTCGTAGCTGAGCATGGACACTTTCGTCCTCCTTCGCCGAGTGCGGCCGGCAGGGAACGCGGGGAAGGCCGCCGCCCGGATCGGCGGCCAGAACCCGTGATCGACCGCGGGGTCGTCAATCGCTTTCACGTTTCAAGTAGCTTGGGTAACTGATCACATGCGCACAATCAAGAGGGTGCGCAGCCGCACTGATGTGGTCTACATGAAAGGTTTCACCTCGGTTCGCGCCAGAGCCGGGCCCGGGGCCGCGCCCCGAGCCCGGCATGGACCGCCGCTCCTTACGTCAGGTCCCGCACCCGGATGTTGCGGAACTCGATCAGGTCGTTGTCACTGTGGTTCTGCAGTCCCACGTAGCCGCGGACGAACTGACGCAGGTCCGTGGGCGGATCGCCCGCACGCGACGACGACTTGCCGGGCGTGTTGTCGAACTCGTTGATCACCACGCCGTTGCGGATGATCGTGTAGTGCTGCCCGACGACGCGGATCTCGTAGTCGTTCCACTGGCCCTTCGGGGTGACCTTCGCATGGTCCAGGTCGAGTGGATCGAAGTTGTACACCGAGCCGGTCTTCTGGGGCTCACCGGTGTCGCCGTCGTAGATCTGGATCTCGTTGCCGCAGTAGATCGCCACCCACTCCGGAGCGGTGCGGGCTGCCCCCGTCGTGCTGCAGCCCTCGGGCCGCTGGTCCAGCGGCGTCCGCGGATCGGGGAACCTGACGAACACACCGCTGTTGGCCCGGTGGCCGTCGGGAGCGGCATCCCGGAACTGCAGCCGGATCGAGTAGTCCCCGAACTGCTGCTTGCTGTACCAGAGCATGCCCATGCCGCCGGAGCTGCGCATGGTGCCGTCCGGCAGGAGCGAGAACCCGCCCGCGCCCGCCTGGCTCCAGCCGGCGAGGCTGGCCGCCGATCCGTCGAAGAGGGGCTTGTACCCGGGAGTCTTGCCGATGGCCGACTGGGCACCCTCCTTGCTGAGCGTCGCCGCCTCGTGGTTGTCGATGACACCGTCCTTGCGGAACTGGTCGACCAGGTCGTTGAGGTTGCTGACGAACGCGCCGTGGCTCGGCCAGGTGCCCTCGTCGTCGATCAGGTCGTTGATGGTGCATCCGCCGCCGGCCTTGTGGTTGGCCACACCGGTGTCGGTGTCGAGCAGCCAGACCGTGGAACGGGCGTCGGGCGCCGTGCAGCCCGCCGTCACGTCGATCTTCCCGGTGGCGTGCTCACCGTCCGCGTAGGTCACCTTCAAGGTGGCGTGGTAGGTGCCGTAGGAGGCGTAGGTGTGCGTGGGGTTGGCCTCGTGCGACGGCTGGCTGCCGTCGCCGAAGTCCCACTCCCAGGAGACGCCGCCCGCCTTCGCGGCCGAGAACTGGATCGTCCGCGGCTTGCTCTGCGCGACGGCGCGACCCGAGGCGTCGCTCGGGTTCGGCGTGGCCGGGCCACCGTGGTAGGTGACGCGGACCAGCTTCTGGTTCGGGTCCAGGCTGAAGAAGCCGCCGGCGTAGTCGAGCAGGTAGAGCGCGCCGTCCGGGCCGAACTTGGCGTCCATCCAGCTCTGCACCTTGCTGTCGCCGGTGCCGCCGGGGAGGATCTGGCGCAGGTCCTCGCCGAAGGCCGGCTGGGACTGGTCCTTGACGTTGTCCGGGGTGACGGTGACCGCGACACGGTTGTTGGCGTTGGACTCGTCACCGATGAACCACTTGTCGTCCCAGTACGAGGGCCAGGCGACACCACTGCTCGTGTCCGCCTCCGAGCGGTGGTAGGTCGGGCCGTCCATGATGGCCTGGCCGCCGCCCTTGAGGTAGGGCTCGGTGTACTTCTCGTCGCTCTGCACGTACGTGGGCAGCCCGCTGCCGTCGCCGCGCTTCGGGTAGACCACGCCGCCGCCCTGCGGCGAGTACCAGATCATGTTGCTGCGGATCGGCGGGAGGTCCACCAGTCCGGTGTTGCGGGGCGAGGTGTTCTTCGGGTGGTCGCAGTCGTACCAGCCGGTCAGCACGCTCGCGTCGGTGTTGCTGCGGTCGCGGTAGGGCTGCTTGTTGCCCATGCAGTACGGCCAGCCCTGGTTGCCCGCCGAGGTGATGACGGTCGCGGTCTCGTACTTGGCCGGGCCGAGCTCCGGGTCGGGCGTCGGAGCGTCGGGGCCGACCCAGGCCGCGGTCAGCCAGTTGTGGGTCTTGTCCCAGGCGATCCGCGCGATGTTGCGGACGCCCATGACGTAGATCTCCGGACGGGTCTTGCCCCCGCCCTCCTCGTTGCCGGTGAAGAGATTGCCCTTGGGGATCGTGTACGTGCCGTCGGGCTCGGGGTGGATCCGCAGGATCTTGCCGTTGAGGTCGTTGGTGTTGCCGGCCGTACGGCGGGCGTCCTGGAAGGACAGGCCCTTGTAGTCCTTGGTCCAGTTGTTCCCGGAGTAGCCGGCCCCGGCTCCCTGGGAGGAGTTGTCGTCACCGACGCCGACGTAGAGGTTGCCATCGTTGTCGAAGGTCATGCCCCCACCGGTGTGGCAGCAGCTGTGGATCTGCGCGGTCCAGTGCAGCAGGTCCTTGCGGGTGCTCTTGTCGATCGACTGGTTCTTGAAGTCGTAGGTCAGGCGCGAGATGGTGCGCTGGCCCGTCTGCTTGTCCCGGTCGACCGACTCGTGCGGCATCCAGTAGATGTAGATCCAGCCGTTCTGCTCGAACTCGGGGTCGAGCGTGATGCCGACCAGACCCTCCTCGTTCTTGACCAGCTCGTCGCCGCTGCCGCGGTTGCCCATCACGTCGAGCGTGGTGAGCAGCTTGACCTGCTTGGTCTTGGGGTCCCACTGGTGGATCGTGCCGCAGCCCAGGCCCACCTTCGGGTCGTTCCAGTCCGGGATCGGACCGCTCGGGCAGGCCGCCTTGCCGATGTAGAAGACCTTGCCGTCGGGGGCGATCGTCAGACCGTGCGGCTCACCGATCTGGTCGAGTTGGCCCTGCTGGTTCTTGCCCGTGAGCCGTTCGACCGAGTAGTTCGACGCGATGGTCGCCTGGCAGTCGCCGCGCACCATGCCGGTCGTCCACTCGATGGCGCCGAGCAGATGACTCTGGAACTTGGCGTCCGAGGTGTAGCTGTCCTCGGTGCGGCCCATGCCGGTGTAGAAGGACCGGCCGCCGTCGTAGTCCCGGCACCAGGAGACCGGGTGGAAGGGGCCGTTGCCCGCCGGTCCGGCGTCGTAGGAGTTCTCCTCGACCTGGGCGACCGTCTGCACCTTGCCGTTCGGGTTCGGGTCCCAGTTCATCCACTGGTCGGACCGGGTCCACTTCAGCGGCAGGCCCTTGTTCGCCGGGTGCTGACGGTCGATCACGTCCACGACCGCCTGCTGCACCTTGGTCTCCGGCGCGGGCGCCGGGTCGGCGCCGAACAGCCGCAGCTCGGCCAGCTGGGTCAGCGGCTCACCGGAGTTGGCGGTGATGTTCAGCCGGTAGTACTGGTAGGCCGTGGTGTTGGAGAACTTGTACTGCTTGGTCTGGAAACGGTCCGGGAAGCTCTGCCCGGACTGGGTGTCCAGCGTCTTCCAGTCGTTCCCGTCCTGCGACCCCTGGAGCGACCAGTCCTTGGGGTCCCGGCCCGGGTAGTCGTTGGCCGACGTCAGCGCGTACTGGGCCACCGCGACCGGATGGTCCATCTTCGCCGTGACCCACGCGGTGTTCTGGTGCGCCAGCCACTTGGTGGTGTTGCTGCCGTCGAACAGCTTGGCCTTCGTCTCGTTCGGCGGGTTGTCGTCGCTCGCCGTGACGTCCGAGACCTTCTCGGAGGCGGGCAGGCTGGCGGCCGGGCGCGTGCCGATCAGGCCGGTGAACCAGTCGGAGCCGGCGTCCGCGCGCGCCGCGTCGTGGACGCCGACGAAGCCGCCGCCGCCCTTGACGTAGGCCTGGAACGCGGACTCCTCGTCGGAGGTGAGGGACACGCCCTTGGCCGACAGGAAGACCACGCCCCGGTAGTGGGCGAGGCGGTCGGGGGTGAAGTCGGACGGATCGTCCGACTCGTCCACGGAGAAGCCGTTCTTCTGCCCCAGTTCCTTGATCGTCGAGACGGCGGTCGTGACGGGGTCGTCCTGCTGGTCGGCCGGCCCGTGGAAGACCAGGACGTTCACCGAGGCTTCGGCCCCGGCGTCCTGGTCCTGGTTGGCCGCGGACGGCGTCTGCGCCTGTGCCTGCACGGCCGGCAGCGCGGCCAGTCCCAGTGCCAGCGCCGAGCCGGACAGCAGGACGACCGCGCGGCGCCAGGCCGGTGCCCGGCGGGGATCCCGCACGGACGGCGACGGTGGTGCCCCGCTTCGTCGGGACAGGGTGAACCGGTCTCTTCGGCCCATTGTTGCTCCTTGACTCGATCCGACAACGGAAGAGTGGTCAGGTGGTGGAGCCGGGCTGCCGCACGGGCCTCGCACGGCGGGTGCCGGGCGAGACGGATTCGGATCGGCCGTCGGGACATCCGGAGACGGCCGGGGCGCCGGAGCCGGTGAGGTCGCGGACGCCACGGGACCGCACGATCCGGGGCCGACCGACCGGCGGCAGGGTGGTACACGCCCGTCGGACCGTCCGGTCAGGTCGGACGGGCGTGGGTTCGGAGGCGGAGGACGGGACGGGCACGGGGCGCCCGGGCTACATGGGCATGCCGCCGCCGGGGACCGTGCCGTCGGCCTCGGTCACCAGGAACACGCCGGACATCCCCATGTCCGAGTGGCTCTGGACGTGGCAGTGGTACATCCAGGCGCCCGCGCCGACGCGTTCACCGGCGATCACCTGGAACCCGAAGGAGTCCGCGGGGCCGGTCGTCTTGGTGTCGATGACCCGGCTGACGTCCTGCGGACCGTCCAGGATCCCGGTGCGGTTGTCCACCCAGCGGTGGCCGTGCACGTGGAAGGTGTGGAAGAAGTCGCCGTGGGTGATCACGACGAACTCCACCCGCTCGCCGCGGACCGCCTTGAAGGTGGGGGTGGCGGGAGCGACCCTGTTGTTGATCGTCATGTCGTTGAAGACGACCGTGAACTGCTTGTCGGGCAGCACATCGCCCTTGCGCCGCACCACCACGGGGCCGTACAGCCCCTTCTTGATCCCGCCAGTGCCGTGCTCGGTACCCACGTTGTGGTCGTGGTAGTGCCAGTAACCGGCGCTTCCCGCCTCCCACGTGCCGTCGTGGCGTCTGCCCGGGGCGTGGGTGCGCCAGACGTAGGTGCGCCGGTCGCCCGGCTGGACGACGCTGTCGTTCATCTTGGTGCCGTCGCTCGCGACGTCGTAGTCCAGGCCGTGCACGTGCAGGCTGGCGGCGACGTCGAGGTTGTTGACCACCTCGATGTTCATGGTGTCGCCCTCGGTCAGCTCGATGAGCGGGCCCGGAATCGTCGCCTGACCGGGGTGGAGGCCGTAGCCCATCTCCCCGTTCGGCAGCTTCTCCATGTACAGCGTCAGGTTGCGGACCTCGCCGCCCTTGTCGTCCGCGGCGGGCTTGTCCGAGGGCGCGGCGGCGGCGGTGCCGCCGAGCACCGCGGGGGCGACGGCCGCCGCCACAGCCGAGGTGGCGAACGCTCGGCGGGACAAGAGGCGTCTCGTGCCTGCGCCTGAGTCGGTCATCGCTCTCCAATCCGCGACAGGCGTCGGTGCCTGCAGGCGTTTTGTCGTCGTGAGGTGCGCCGTCCCGGGCAACACCGCGTCCAGGCACGGCGGTTCGCGGTGGTGCGCCGGGCGTTGGGCCCCGCGGGGCCCGCAGATGAGTCGTCGGTGGGTGGCGCCGATCCGGTGCCGACCGGACGGCGGGTGCGGCGGTACGGCCGAGACCGGCTCGGCACCGCGAGGCGAACTGCGGCTCGGAACGGCCTCACCGTAACGGTGCTTCACCAGTTTTTCCAGACTCAGGTCAAAGTTGGTCGGGTTGCGGTCATAGACCTTGGCGGGCCGTCAAAAGACGGTTAGCTTCCCAGCATTGGCGCAATCCGAGAGAGCTGGGTGACCCCGCGCAACGGGCCCGCGGCAGCGCCGCTCCGGCACGGGGCGGAGCGAACGCCGCTCGCCCGTACGCGTGACCGCGGCCGGCCGCCGTCGTCACGCCCCGGTGATCACCCGCAACCGACTCACCGTGCCGTCGAGTTCAGGGTGCCGGTCAGGTGACGGACCGTGCGCCGTCGCCGCCTGGGACCGAGCTCCGCGCGGCACCCGGCCGGACGGGCCACGACACGGTCGTCCCGGCGGCCGGCCGACCACCCGGCGGGACCGCCGATCCGTGCGCGGTACCGCAACAAGCGATTCGCGAAAGGTGCAGCGGTGTTCAGAAGACTGCTCCATGCCCAGACGGATCCGCCCCCCTCCAGATCCGCGCGACGGGGCCGGTTCAGCCCCCACCCGGCGTTGGTGGCGCTCGTGGCCCTGGTGCTCACGGCGTTCTCGCTGGCCGCGCCGGCCGCGTACGCGGCGATGAGCCGGGACGCCGCCGCGGCACCGGCCCAGGTGCTCACCTGGACGGCCGGCGACGGCTACATGGGCTATACGTCCGCCCCCACCACCGCGGTGGCCGGCCCGGCGACGATCGTGTTCGAGAACAGCGCGGCCACCGGGAACACCACCGGGATGCCGCACACGCTGACGTTCGACACCTCCAACCCCGACTACAACACCGACGTCAGCCTCAACATCCAGGCGAGCCCGTCCGACTCCAGTGGAGGCCGCCACACGGCGGAGGTCACCCTGACCCCCGGTGTCTACCACTACTACTGCGCGATGCCGGGTCACATGATGTCGGGCGAACTGACCGTCACCGCGGCCCCAGGGAACGACACCACCGCCCCGGACACGTCGGCGTCCGTCTCGGGTACGAAGGACGCCTCCGGTAACTACGTGGGCAGTGCGACGGTGACGGTCTCGGCTTCGGACGCGGAGTCGGGCGTGGCCAAGATCGAGTACTCGCTCGACAACGGCGCTTACGCGGACTACAGCGCGCCGGTGCAGGTGAGCGGTGTGGGTCAGCACACGGTGGCGTACCGGGCGACGGACAAGGCGGGTAACACGTCCGCGGTGAAGTCGGTGTCGTTCACGGTGGTGGCCGCTCCGCCCGAGGACACGACGGCGCCGGAGACGTCGGCGACGGTATCGGGTACGAAGGACGCCTCCGGGAACTACGTGGGCAGTGCGACGGTGACGGTGTCGGCTTCGGACGCGGGGTCGGGTGTCGCGAAGGTCGAGTACTCGCTGGACGGCGGGGCTTACGCGGATTACAGCGCGCCGGTGCAGGTGAGCGGTGTGGGTCAGCACACGGTGGCGTACCGGGCGACGGACAAGGCGGGTAACACGTCGGCGGTGAAGTCGGTGTCGTTCACGGTGGTGGCCGCTCCGCCCGAGGACACGACGGCGCCGGAGACGTCGGCGACGGTGTCGGGGACGAAGGACGCCTCCGGTAACTACGTCTCCGGTGCGACGGTGACCGTGACGGCTTCGGACGCGGAGTCGGGTGTGGCGAAGATCGAGTACTCGCTCGACAATGGCGCCTACAAGGACTACAGCGCGCCGGTGCAGGTGAGCGGTGTGGGTCAGCACACGGTGGCGTACCGGGCGACGGACAAGGCGGGCAACACGTCCGCTGAGCAGTCCGTGTCGTTCACGGTGGTGCCCGCTCCGCCGCAGGACACCACTCCGCCGCAGGTGTCGGCCTCCGTCTCGGGCACGAAGGACGCCTCCGGGAACTACGTCGGCAGCGCGACGATCACGGTGACGGCCTCGGACGCGGAGTCGGGCGTGGCCGCGACCGAGTACTCCCTGGACGGCGGCCCCTACCTGCCGTACTCCGCGCCGGTGGCGGTGAACAGGGCGGGCAGCCACACCTTCCTGTACCGGGCCACCGACAAGGCCGGCAACACGTCCACGGCCAAGTCGCTGACGCTGACCATCGTCGACAGCAAGCCGCCCACCGACTGCCCTGAGACGGACGACCGTTCGACGGTGTACGTCGGCACGGTCAACACGGGCATCCCGAACCGCGTCACGACCAACGGCTGCACGATCAACGAGCTGATCGAGGACCACCGGGCCTGGGCCGGTCACGGCGTGTTCGTGTCGTACGTCGAGAAGCTCGTCGCGGATCTCCGGCACGAAGGCGTCGTCGACCAGCGGGAGGCGGGCGACATCAAGAAGGCCGCCGGCCGTTCCGACGTCGGCAAGCCGCACACCACGCGCACGGAACCGTGAGCCGACGGCCGCGACGGACTTGATGGGGTGACACCGGCCGACCGGCCGGCATCCCATCGGGTCTGCCCGGCTTCAACCAACCTTTGTCCACTGCAAGATGAAAGTGCATCGGAATGCTGCACAAGTTCTTTCGTGTTCAGCACGACGGTGCTACGGTTTTTTTGAAAGTCGCGCCCCAAAGTGCCGGGCGTGTGCACGACTTCGGCGACGACGGGAGGGGCGGCGTGAGGCGTATGACGGCTCGACCGGCCAATGTCCATCAGGCCGGGCTGCTCCGCCTGCTGCGCGACCTCGGTCCGCAGTCCCGGGTCGCCCTGGGTGACCGGGTCGAGCTGTCACGCTCCAAGCTCGCGGTGGAGATCGACCGGCTGCTGGAGACGGGCCTCGTCGTCCAGGACGGCCTCGCCGCTTCCCGCGGCGGTCGCCGCTCGCACAACGTCCGGATCGCGCCCTCCCTGCGGTTCCTCGGCGTGGACATCGGCGCCACGTCGGTGGATGTCGCGGTCACCAACGCGGAGTTGGAGGTCCTCGGCCACCTGGCCGAGCCGCTGGACGTGCGCGACGGTCCGGTGGCCGTGTTCGAGCGGGTGCTCGCCCTGGCCGCCAAGCTGCGCGAGGCCGGACTGGCCGAACACTTCGACGGCGCCGGGATCGGCGTGCCGGGACCCGTCCGGTTCCCCGAGGGCGTCCCCGTCGCACCGCCGATCATGCCCGGCTGGGACGGCTTCCCCGTCCGCGAGGCGCTGAGCCAGGAGCTCGGCTGCTCCGTCCTCGTCGACAACGACGTGAACCTGATGGCGCTGGGCGAGCAGCAGGCCGGTGTCGCCCGGTCCGTACGTGACTTCCTGTGGGTCAAGATCGGGACCGGCATCGGCTGCGGCATCGTGGTGCGCGGCGAGGTCCACCGCGGTGTCACCGGCAGCGCCGGCGACATCGGACACATCCAGGTGGACCCGGACGGGCCGCCGTGCGCCTGCGGCAACATCGGTTGCCTGGAGGCGTACTTCGGCGGCAACGCCCTGGCGCGCGACGCGACCGCGCTCGCCGAGTCGGGCCGCTCGGTGGAGCTGGCCGGACGGCTGGAGGCGACCGGGCGGCTGACCCCCGAGGACGTGTCGGCGGCCGCCGGCGCCGGGGACGCCGCCGCCCTCGAACTGATCCGCACGGGCGGGAGCCGCATCGGCCAGGTCATCGCGGGTCTGGTCAGCTTCTTCAACCCGGGCCTGGTGGTCATCGGGGGAGGGCTCACCGGGCTGGGGCACACCCTCCTGGCCAGCATCCGCACCCAGGTCTACCGGCAGTCCCTGCCGCTCGCGACAGGCAACCTGCCGATCGTTCTCGGCGAGCTCGGTCAGGCCGCCGGCGTCGTCGGCGCCACCCGGCTGATCAGCGACCACATCTTCTCACCGGTCTGACGCGCCCGCGCGCGGCCGGAAGGAATCCGTTCCCCGCGAACGGACGCGGTCCCCGCGTCCGTTGCCCGCGCCCACCAGCATTCCTCAGGAGCGCCTATGGACAGTCAGCACGGCTCGCCCGCGATCGGGGTGGGCATGATCGGGTACGCCTTCATGGGCCGCGCGCACTCGCATGCCTGGCGCACCGCAGCCTGCGCCTTCGATCTGCCCATGCGCCCGGTCATGGCCGCCCTGGCCGGACGTGAGCGAGCGGCCCTGGAAGAAGCCGCCCGACGCCAGGCCTGGGCGGCGACCGAGACCGACTGGCGGGCCCTGATCGCCCGCCCCGACGTGCAGTTGGTGGACATCTGCACTCCCGGTTCCAGCCACGCCGAGATCGCGATCGCGGCGCTGGAGGCCGGCAAGCACGTGTTGTGCGAGAAGCCGCTCGCCAACACCGTCGAGGAGGCGGAGGCGATGGCTGCCGCCGCGGCCGCGGCCTCGCGTCGCGGCGTGCGCTCCATGGTGGGGTTCAGCTATCGGCGCACACCGGCGCTCGCCCTCGCCCGCCGGCTCATCGCCGACGGCCGCCTCGGCGCCCTGCGGCACGTACGGGCGCAGTACCTCCAGGACTGGATCGTGGACCCGGAGTTCCCGCTGGTGTGGCGGCTGCAGCGGGAGCACGCCGGCTCCGGCGCGCTGGGCGACATCGGCGCCCACATCGTCGACCTCGCCCAGTTCCTCGTCGGGGAGCCCCTGTCGGGAGTCTCCGCCCTGACCGAGACGTTCATCCGCGAACGTCCCTTGCCCACCGCGTCGTCGGGGCTCGCGGCCGTCACCGACGGGGCCGCGCGGCGCGGACCCGTGACGGTGGACGACGCCGCCCTGTTCACCGGCCGCTTTCCCGGCGGCGCCGTCGCGTCCTTCGAGGCCACGCGGGTCGCCGCCGGCCGCAAGAACGCCCTGCGCATCGAGATCAACGGCGACCGCGGCAGCATCGCCTTCGATCTGGAGCGCCTCAACGAACTGGACTTCCACGACCACACGGAGCCGGCCGCCACGGCGGGCTTCCGGCGGATCCTGGTCACCGAACCGGACCACCCCTATCTCGAAGGATGGTGGCCGCCGGGGCACGGACTCGGCTACGACCACACCTTCGTGCACCAGGTGCGCGACCTGATCCACGCCATCGCCGAGGGCCGGGACCCCGAGCCGTCCTTCGCCGACGGACTGCGGGTGCAGCAGGTGCTGGCGGCGGTGGAGCACAGCGCCGCTAACGGGAGCGTCTGGACGCCCGTCGCGCACGCGGAAGACGAGCAGGGGAGCCCGCCGATGCGGTCCGGCACCGGCGACCCCGTCGCGGTCGCTCCATGAAAAGGAGGATTTCTGGGAAACCCCTGACGGGAATCACATAAAGGCACACCTTTTTTCACGCCGGTCGATGCGGCCGGATGTGACGCACCGGGGTCGATCGCCGTACGACAGGCGCCGGTAGGACAGGCGTTGGCAAAAGCCGGGGCATATTCGACCGTGTGCTCCGGAAATACCTGCCTGCCTCGGTTTAAGGTCCGCGCATCACTCGCGCCTGATATTCCGGGTACTCAAGGGTAACGGGCAGGCGGGAGGGGTGCCCGGCCTCCTCGATGCCGGTTGCCCAAAAGTGTTACACCAGTTGCCGCATCCGGCCACGATGCGCATGAACGGTTCGCGGACCCTTTTCAAACCGCGCGAGGAGAACTACCTTCCTCTCAGCCCGCCGGGCGACAGAGGGCGGCCTGTTCCGGAAAAACCGGTACGCACGCTCGGAGTCAAAGGGAAACACCCTGACCCGGACCACCGAAGTCCACCGACGAGGAAATTTGCCAAGGATCCACGACGGGTCTCGTCCCGCATCCCGGATCACCTGCCTCCACGACACGTCGGGCCCCTCACGAGCCTCCTCACCGAGGCCGTCCGCGAGGGCTCGGTGACGAGAAGCCGAAGAACCGCCACAGGCCCTGTGCGGGCCGGCGGACACCGCACCAGAGGGAGACCCATGAGTGCCCCGCTGCTCGAGATGCAAGGCGTCGTCAAGGAGTTCCCCGGCGTCCGGGCCCTCGACGGTGTCGACCTCGACGTGGTCGCCGGAGAAGTGCACTGCCTGCTGGGCCAGAACGGCGCCGGCAAGTCGACACTCATCAAGGTCCTCGCCGGCGCCCACCAGCCCGACGAGGGACACATCACCTGGGAGGGCGAACCGGTGGCCCTCCCGACCCCGACGGCCGCCATGCGCCACGGGATCGCCACCATCTACCAGGAACTCGACCTGGCCGACGGCCTGTCGGTGGCGGAGAACATCTACCTGGGACACGAGCAGTCCCGGCTGGGGTTCAGCCGGCGCTCGCGGATGCACGACGCCGCCCGGCAACTCCTGCGCAGGCTGGGGCACCCGGAGATCCCCGTCACGCGTGAGGTGGGCGAGCTGTCGGCGGCCGGCAAGCAACTGGTGTCCATGGCACGCGCCCTCTCGCACGACGCGCGGCTCATCATCATGGACGAGCCGTCCGCCGTCCTCGCCCACGACGAGGTGGACAACCTCTTCCGCATCATCGGCGACCTCACCGCCGCCGGCGTGGCGGTCGTCTACATCTCCCACCGCATGGAGGAGATCCGCCGGATCGGGGACCGCGTCACCGTCCTCAAGGACGGCCGCACGGTCGCCCGGGGTCTGCCCGCGCGCACCACCCCCACCTCCGAACTGGTCTCGCTGATGACCGGCCGCACCGTCGAGTACGTCTTCCCGCCCCGGCCCGAACGCCCCGGCCCGGACGAGCGGCCGGTGCTCCTGGAGGTCGAACACATCAGCCGCCCGGGGGAGTTCCACGACATCTCCCTCACCGTCCGGGCCGGCGAGATCGTCGGGCTGGCGGGCCTGGTCGGCTCCGGCCGCTCGGAGATCCTCGAAACCGTCTACGGAGCGAGGCGACCGGCCGCCGGGCGCATCAGCGTCGCGGGATCCGCCCTGCGGCCCGGCAGTGTCACCGCCGCCGTCCGGGCGGGCCTCGGGCTCGCCCCGGAGGAACGCAAGAGCCAGGCGCTGTTCCTGCAGTCCTCCATCGCCCACAACGTGTCCATGTCCTCGCTGCGACGGTTCGCCCGCGCCGGATTCCTCGACTCCCGCAGCGAACTGGCCGCCACGACCGAAGCGGTCCGCAGCCTCGACCTGCGGCCCCCCGACCCGACCCGGCCGGTGCGCACGCTCTCCGGCGGCAACCAGCAGAAGGCCGTCGTCGCCCGCTGGTTGCTCAAGGACTGCCGGCTGCTGCTGCTGGACGAGCCCACCCGCGGCGTGGACGTCGGAGCGCGGGCGGAGCTCTACATGCTCATCCGGCGGCTCGCGGACTCGGGAGTCGGTGTGCTCCTCGTCTCCAGCGAGGTGCCCGAGGTCCTCGGCCTCGCCGACCGCGTCCTCGTGATGCGCGAGGGGCGGGTGGTCCGCGAGGCCGCCGCCCAGGACCTCGACGAATCGAAAGTGCTCGACCTCGTCATGGAAGGGAGCTCCGCGTGAGCCAGCAGACCAGTCCCCCCGGCGGGAGCGGTCCGCTGCCCGCCACCGGCCAGGGATCACCGGCCGGATCCGTCCGGCAGACCGGCACATCCCCCGGGAAGAGCGGCAGACCCTCCTTCCTCGGGCACATGGGCAGGGTGCGCAACCTGGGCCTGTTCGCCGTCCTCGTCCTGCTCTGCGTCATCGGCGCGCTGACCTCGGGCAACTTCGCGACCCGCCAGAACGCCCTGGTCATCCTCACCAGCGCGGCCGTCATCGGGGTCATCACCATCGGGCAGACCTTCATCATCATCGGCGGCGGCATCGACCTGTCCGTCGGCGCCATCGTGGCGCTCGCATCCGTGTGGTGCACCACCGTGGCCACCCAGTCCTACGGACTCGGCGGCATGGTCTTCTGCGCGCTCGCCGTGGGCGCGGTCGTCGGCCTCGTCAACGGCCTGATCATCGCCTACGGCAACATCGTGGCGTTCATCACCACCATCGCCATGATGGCGAGCGCCCGCGGCCTGGCCGAGCGGATCTCCGACCGGCAGTCCCAGGTGGTGACGGTCGAGTCGTTCAACTCCATCGCCTCCACCAAATGGCTCGGCATTCCGCTGCTGGTCTACATCCTGGCGGTGGCCGTGCTCGTCGGCTGGGTGCTGCTCAACCGCACCACCTTCGGCCGCCGGACGTTCGCCATCGGCGGCAACCAGGAGGCCGCGCGCCTCGCCGGCCTCGACGTACGCCGTCACACCGTGGTGCTGTACGTCCTGTCCGGGCTGTGCTGCGGCATCGCCGCCATCATGCTGACCGCGCGGACCACCTCCGGGGCCAGCAACCTCGGCGACCTGTACGAACTGGACTCGATCGCCGCGGTGATCATCGGCGGAACCCTGCTGACCGGCGGCCGCGGCTCGCTCGTCGGCTCGATCCTGGGCGTCCTGGTGTTCACCACGATCACCAACATCTTCGTGCTGAACAACCTCACGACCGACATCCAGCAGATCGCCAAGGGCCTGATCATCGTCGCCGCCGTGCTGGTCCAGCGACGCGGACGCAGCACCGCCACCCCGTAGCAGCGGCGCGGACGGCGGCTCCGCCCCCGCTGTCGCCGCCCGCGCCGCCCCAGGCCCAGCCGCGCGGCACGTCCGCATCGACCACGGCAGGCACAACCCAGGCAGGACCCCGTGACTGGAAGGACTCAGCGAGATGGACAAGCGCGGACTCGGCGGACTGGACCGTAGAAGGCTCCTCCTCAGCGGCGCGGTACTCGGCGGCGGAGCCCTCGTCGCCGGCTGCACCAGCAACAAGAGCGACGCCTCCACCGACGACGTCAAGGCGGCGACCAAGGCCGGCACCGACAACGACAAGCCGGGCAAGGCCGTGTCGATCGGGTTCTCGGCGCCGGCCGCCGACCACGGCTGGATGGCGGCCATCACCAAGAACGCCATGGCGCAGGCCAAGCAGTACTCCGACGTGCACTTCGAGGCCGTCGAGGGCACCAACGACGTCAACGCGCAGATCAGCCAGGTCCAGACGCTGATCGGCAAGAAGGTCGACGCCCTGGTGATCCTGCCCTTCGACGGCAAGGCGCTGACCGCCGTGGCCCAGCAGGCGATGGACGCCGGCATCCCCGTGATCAACCTCGACCGTGTCTTCGACTCACCCCTCGCCTATCGGACGTGGGTCGGCGGCGACAACTTCGGCATGGGCCTCAACGCCGGCCTCTACATCGGCAAGGCCCTCAAGGCCAAGGGTGTCTCCTCGCCCGTGATCGGCGAGATCGCCGGGATCGACAACCTCGAACTCACCAAGCAGCGCAGCGCCGGATTCAAGCAGGGCCTGGCCAAGTACGGCTTCCGCGTGGGCATCCGGCAGGCCGCCAACTTCACCGCCGACTCCGGCCAGCAGGTGATGAGCAACGTACTGCAGGCGCGCTCGCACCTCGACGCGGTGTGGAACCACGACGACGACCAGGGCATCGGCGTCGAGGCGGCCATCAAGCAGGCCGGCCGAAGCGAGTTCTTCATGGTCGGCGGCGCCGGCTCAAAGCACGCCATGCAGGAGATCAAGGCCGACAACTCCGTGCTCAAGGCCACGGTCGTCTACCCGTCGAACATGTCCGCCTCGGCCATCAAGCTCGCCCGGCTCATCGCCCAGCACAAGGGCATGAGCGACCTCGTCGGGCAGGACCTGCCGTCCTCGCTGACCCTGTTCTCCGCCACCGTGACCAAGGAGAACGTCGACCAGTACCTTCCCGGCGCCTTCAGCTGACCCGGCACCCACCGTCCCCGCACCCAGGTCACGAAAGGTTGATGATGTCCCGCAGAGGTATCGTCGCGCTGCTCTCGGCAGCCGCTCTGGCCCTGCCCCTCGCCGCCACGAGCGCCGCCACCGCACACGCCGCGACACCGGCGTTCAAGGTGCTGGTGTTCTCCAAGACCACCGGCTACCGGCACGCCTCCATCCCCGACGGCGTCGCGGCGATCGAGAAGCTCGGCCAGGACAACGGCTTCGCGGTCGACGCGACCGAGGACGCCACCCAGTTCAACGACGCCAACCTGGCCAAGTACCAGACGGTCGTCTTCCTCTCCACCACGGGCGACCCCTTGGACCAGCAGTCCGAGAAGGACGCCTTCCAGCGCTACATCGAGCACGGCGGCGGCTACGTCGGCATCCACGCCGCCGCCGACTCCGGCTACACCTGGGCCTGGTACGGCGGCCTGGTCGGCGCGTACTTCAAGGACCACCCGTCGATCCAGCAGGCGACCGTGAACGTCGCGGGCCAGGGCACCGCGGCCACCAGGGACCTGCCCAACCGCTGGATCCGCACCGACGAGTGGTACAACTACCAGTCCAATCCCCGTGCCGACGTGCGCGTCCTGGCCACGCTGGACGAGCGGACGTACAACCCGGTCGGCTACAACGGCGGCTCGATGGGCGCCGACCACCCCATCTCCTGGTGCCACCCCTACGACGGCGGCCGCTCCTTCTACACCGGCATGGGCCACACCTCGGAGAGCTACACCGAGCCGCGGTTCCTGTCGCACATCCTCGGCGGCATCGAGATGACGGCCGGCGCGGCGAAGTTCAACTGCGACCCGGACAGCACCGACTGACCGGCGCCGACGCACCCCGGCGCGGCCGCCGTCCGAGCGGGCGCGCCGGGCAGGCGGTTCCCGCCCACCCGCACGTCGGCACAGCACAGCGAAAGGACCCACTTTGCCGTCGTCAACGACCGCCCGCCGCCGCACGGCACCGGTGAACCCGGACGCCACCCGCCCCGGGCTGCTCATCGGCACCGGCACCGGCCTCGGGCTCGTCCAGCCGGCGGGCCCGGCGGCGGTTCCGGTGACGGCAGGGCGTACGGCCTCCACCGGCCCGGCCCGGCAACCCGCCGACCGTGTCCGCCCCCAGGACGCCGCCCGCGACACCCGGCAGGTCAAGGCGCTCACCGCACAGGCGACCGCCATGCCCGCGCTCGACAGCGCCGTGAACTCCCGCCGGCAGGGACTCGCGGCGCCCGACCCCCTGGCGCGGCCGCTCACCGCCGCGACGGCCTCGCAGCGGCACAGGGCCGTCGACGTCCGGTCGATCGAGGCCACCGAACCCGACGCGATCGACATCGACGCCGGGCCGGGCCACCAGCACGTCTTCCTGCGGATGACCCCCGACGGCCAGGCCCCGACCACCCCGCACGACCGGCCGGAGGGGAGCGGAAGCAGGTGACCGGGGACGGCCACATCGACAGCGAGGAACGAAGCGGCCGGGCGCGACCGCGTCCGGCCGACGGAGGTGACGACATGTCAGATCAACGCAGTCGTACGGGCATATGGCTGGCGGGGGCGCGCGGTTCGGTGGCCACCACGGTCATCGCCGGCACGGCCGCTATACGGGCCGGGCTGACCGGGCCGACCGGGTGCGTCACCGAGCAGCCGGGCTTCCCCGACGCCGGCCTGCCCGCCCTGTCCGACCTGGTCTTCGGCGGGCACGACGTGGCCTGCACGCCACTGCCGAAGCGGGCCGAGCAACTGGTCGCGGCAGGCGTGCTGCCCCACGGGCTGCCGGCTCTCGTCCACGACGACCTGGCCGCCGCAGACGCCGAGATACGCCCCGCCCCCCTCCCGGACGCGGACATGAGCCGGCTGGACGCCGTGGAAGCGACACGGGCCGACATCGACGCCTTCCGCGAGCGGCACGGCCTCGCACGGGTGGTCGTCGTCAACGTGTCCTCGACCGAGCCGGTCCTGACGCCGCGCCCGGCACACACCTCGGCCGGGGCCCTGCGCGCCGCGCTGGCCGCCGGCGAGGACGTGCTGCAGCCCAGCTCCCAGTACGCCCTGGCGGCGATCACGGCCGGGTGCGCCCACGTCGACTTCACGCCGTCCACCGGCATGCGGATCCCGGCCCTGCGGGAACTGGCCGAGGAAGCCGGACTGCCGTACGCCGGGAACGACGGCAAGACCGGGGAGACCCTGCTCAAAGCGACCCTCGGGCCGGTGTTCGCCGCCCGGGGCCTGCGGGTACGGAGCTGGTCCGGCACCAATCTGCTCGGCGGCGGCGACGGCGAGACGCTCGCCGATCCGGCCGCGATGGCCAGCAAGGCGGCCTCCAAGCAGCGGGTGCTCGACGAGACGCTGGGACACCCCGTCGAGGGCGAGGTCCACATCGACTACGTGCCCTCCCTCGGCGACTGGAAGACCGCCTGGGACCACGTGACGTTCGAGGGGTTCCTGGGCGTGCGGATGAATCTCCAGTTCACCTGGGCCGGTTGCGACTCGGCACTGGCCGCGCCCCTGGTGCTCGACCTCGCCCGGCTGACGGCCCGGGCCCAGGAGCGGGGCATCTCCGGTCCCCTCGGCGAGCTGGCCTTCTTCTTCAAGGACCCCGTCGGCACCGACGAGCACGCCGTGATGACCCAGTACGAGACGCTGCGGACCTTCGCCGCCGGGCTCGGGGACCGGCGGTGACGCGCCCGCCCGTGCTCCGGTCCGGCCCGGACCCCGTCCGGAGGGGAGACGGGGACACAGGGCCGGCCGGGATCGCGCGCCCCGGATCCGCGGCCCCGGCGCCCGCCGGGGCCGCGACGTCGCCGGGCCGCCGCCTGCGCGACCTCGCCGAACTCGTGCGCGCCCCGGCCGCGTTCACCGTGCCGGGGGACGTCCTGGCCGGAGCGGCCGCCGCGGGCCGCCGCCCCGGCCCGGCCGTGGCCGGCCTGGCCGCCTCCTCGGTCTGCCTGTACTGGGCCGGGATGGCGCTCAACGACTGGGCCGACCGCGATCTCGACGCGGTGGAACGCCCCGAGCGGCCGATCCCCTCCGGCCGGGTGGCCGCACCCGTCGCCCTGGGCACCGCCACGGCCCTGACCGCGGCCGCCCTCGGCCTGGCCGCGGTCGCCGACGGCCGTCGCGCGCTGACGGTCGCCGTGCCGCTCGCGGCGACCGTCTGGGCCTACGACCTGTGGGCCAAGTCCCGTCCGGTGGGCCCCGCGGTGATGGCGGCCGCCCGGGGACTCGACGTCCTGCTCGGTGCCCGCGCGGGCCGGCTGCGGCCCGCCCTCCCGGCGGCCGCGACCGTCGCCGGGCACACCCTCGCCGTCACAGCGCTCAGCCGCGCCGAGGTCACGGGCGCGGATCCGCGCCTGCCCGGGGTGACCCTCGCCGCCACCGGCGCCGTCGCCGCCGCGACGGCGCTCCGCGCCCGCCCGGCCCGCCAGGGCACCGGCCGCCGGCACCACCTGGCCGTCGCGGGCGGGCTCGCCGTCTACGGCGCGACGGCCGGCCGCGCCCAGGCGCACGCCGTCGCCGATCCCTCGCCGGCAAAGGTCCGCAGGGCCGTCGGCGCGGGAATCCTCGGCCTGATCCCGCTGCAGGCCGCGCTCAGCGCGGGCGCGGGCGCGGTGCGCTCCGCCCTGCCGCTCGCCGCGGCCTTTCCGCTCGCCCGGGCCCTGTCGAGGAGGGTGTCCCCGACATGACCGCATCCCGCCACGGCGACGACACGCCCGCCGAGCCCGTCCTGCGCTACGGGTTCGGCACCAACGGCTTCGCCAACCACCGACTGGAGGACGCCCTCACCGTCATCGCCGGACTCGGCTACGACGGAGTGGCCCTCACCCTCGACCACCACCACCTCGATCCCTTCGCGCCCGGCCTGGCCGCGCGGACGACGGCCCTCGCCCGGCGGCTGGACCGGCTCGGGCTCAGCGTGGTGATCGAGACCGGAGCACGCTATCTGCTCGACCCCTGGCACAAGCACGAGCCGACCCTGCTCGCGACCGAAGGACGCGCACGCAGGGTGGATTTCCTGCGCCGGGCGGTGGCCGTCGGCGCCGACCTCGGCGCGCAGGCCGTCTCCTTCTGGGCGGGCGTCCGGCCCGCGCACCTCGATCCGCGGACGGCCTGGGACCGGCTGGTCGCCGGATGCGCGGAAGTCGTCGAGGCGGCGGACAAGGCGGGCGTCCCGCTGGGCTTCGAACCGGAACCGGGGATGCTCGTGGAGACCCTCGACGAATACACCAGGCTGGCCGCGGCGCTCGGCGACCCGGCACCGTTCGGCCTGACCCTCGACATCGGCCACTGCCGCTGCCTGGAGCCGTACCCGGTGCCCGAGTGCGTGCGCCGGGCCGGCAGCCGGCTGGTCAACGTGCAGATCGACGACATGCGCCGGGGCACCCACGAGCACCTGGAGTTCGGCAGCGGCGAGATCGACTTCCCGCCCGTGCTCGGCGCCCTCGACGAGGCCGGCTACCGCGGGCTGGTCGCCGTCGAGCTGCCCCGGCACAGCCATGACGCCCCGGGGGTGGCCCGCCGCTCCCTGGACTTCCTGCGGTCGTGCGACCCCGCGGTCCGTCGCGAGGAGGAGATGGCATGACACCCGACGACCTCAGAACCGCCCTGACCGACCGGATGACCGAGAAGGGCTGGAAGTGGCTCACCGGTGCGTGCGCCTCGGTGGCCGCCGACCCCGCGGTCGTCGGCGGCCTGTTCCCGCTGGCCGGACGCCGATGCGGACGCGTCCGGCTGGACCCCGGCGACCCGTACGGCTGGACGGTGGACGACGCGGCCCGCTGTCTCCTGCTGGCCGCGCTGCCGCTGACCGGCACCCCGTTGCTGGAGCGGATCGGGGCGCTCTACCGGACCGGTGACGCGGCCGAACGGCGTGCCGTGCTGCGCGCCCTGCCGGTACTGCCCGTCGGCGACGCCGCGCTGCCCCTGGTGCGGGACGCCCTGCGCACCAACGACACACGGCTGATCGCGGCCGCCCTCGGCGACTACGCGACCGACCACCTGGACGCGGAAACCTACCGCCAGGGCGTGCTCAAGTGCGTCTTCACCGGCATCCCGCTGACCGCGCTGCCGGGCCTGCCCGGCCGGGCGGACGCCGAAATGGCCCGCATGATGGCCGCGTACGCCCACGAGCGGACCGCGGCGGGCCGTGAGGTGCCCGCCGACATCGGACCGATCCTCGCGCTCTTCCCGGACGTACCGGCGCCCGGCCACGGGGACCTGGAACCCGTCCCGACCGCGACCACCGACCGCCGAAGCCCCCGGGAGGCGTGATGCGCATCTTCGACCCGCACATCCACATGACCTCGCGCACCACCGACGACTACGAGGCGATGCACGCGGCCGGCGTACGCGCCCTGGTGGAGCCCGCGTTCTGGCTCGGCCAGCCGCGCACCTCCGTCGGCAGTTTCCTGGACTACTTCGACTCCCTCATCGGCTGGGAGCCGTTCCGCGCCGCCCAGTTCGGCATCCGCCACCACTGCACCATCGCCCTCAACCCCAAGGAGGCCAACGACCCGCGCTGTACGGAGGTGCTCCAGCACCTCCCGCGCTATCTGCTCAAGGACGGCGTGGTCGCCGTCGGCGAGATCGGCTACGACGCGATGACGCCCGAGGAGGACGAGGCGTTCGCCGCCCAGCTGCAGCTCGCCGTGACCCACGACCTGCCGGCGCTGGTCCACACACCGCACCGCGACAAGGCCGCGGGCGTCGACCGCACCCTCGCCGTGGTGAAGGAATCGGGCATCGCCCCGGAACGGGTCCTCGTCGACCACCTCAACGAAGTGACGGTACGTCAGGTGATCGACTCGGGCTGCTGGATGGGGTTCTCCATCTACCCCGACACCAAGATGGACGAGCGCCGCATGGTCGCCGTGCTCCGCGAGTTCGGCACCGAGCGCATCCTCGTCAACTCGGCCGCGGACTGGGGCAGGAGCGACCCCCTGAAGACCCGGAGGACCGGGGACGCCATGCTCGCCGCCGGCTTCAGCGCCGACGACGTGGACACCGTCCTGTGGCGCAACCCCGTCGCCTTCTACGGCCAGAGCGGCAAACTGGAGCCGGCCGAGACGGAGACGCCCGGCGCCGACGCCACCTTCGAGGGCAACTCGGTGCTGCGCGGCGTTCGGGCGGAGGTGTAGCCGTGCGTCTGCTCCACCCCGACGGCACGGTCGTCCACATGGCGTACTGCACCAACGTCCACCCCGCCGAGGACTTCGACGGGGTGCTCGCCCAACTGGCCCGGCACGCCGAGCCGGTACGCGAGCGGCTGGGCGTGCCCGTCCTCGGGCTGGGCCTGTGGCTGGCCCGCGACGCGGCGGCGGCCCTCGCCGCGGACGGCGGCGCGGTCGGCCGGCTCCGCCGGGAGCTGACCGCTCGCGGTCTGGAGGTCGTCACCCTCAACGGCTTCCCCTACCGCGGCTTCCACGACCCCGTCGTCAAGCACGCCGTCTACCGGCCGGACTGGACCACGCCCGACCGGCTGCACTACACCCTGGACCTCGCCCGCGTGCTCGCGGCCCTGCTGCCCGACGACGCCGCGTACGGCAGCGTCTCCACCGTGCCGCTGGGCTGGCGGACCCCGTGGACGGCCCGGCAGGCCGACGAGGCCGCCCGTACGCTCGACACGCTGGCCGGCGGCCTGGCCGCCCTCGCCGCCGGCACGGGCCGCACGATCAAGGTCGGCCTGGAACCCGAGCCGGGCTGTGTCGTCGAGACCTCCGCCGAGGCCGCCCGGCACCTCGCCCGCGTGGACACCGACCGCATCGGCATCTGCCTGGACGCCTGCCATCTGGCGGTCGGCTTCGAGGAGCCGACCGCCGCACTCGCCCGCCTGGACGCGGCCGGACTCACGGTCGTCAAGACCCAGGCGTCCTGCGCCCTGCAGGCCGACGACCCCTCCGATCCGGCGACGCGAGCGGCTCTGGCCGCCTTCACCGAGCCGCGCTTCCTGCACCAGGTCCGCGAGCAGGGCACCCCGCCCCGGGCCGTGGACGACCTGGACGCCGCCCTCGCCGGCGGGCTGCCCGGCCGCGACCCCTGGCGCGTCCACTTCCACGTGCCGCTGCACGCCGACCCGGAGCCCCCGCTGACCACGACCCGCCCCGAACTGGAGGCGACCCTCGCCGCCCTGCTCGGCGGAGACACCGCCAGAACCGCACACGTGGAGGCCGAGACCTACACCTGGGGAGTGCTCCCCGAGGCCGCCCGCCCGCAGGGCCCCGAGGCCCTCGCCGACGGCATCGCCGCCGAACTCGCCTTCACCCGCGACCACCTGATCGCGCTCGGCCTGAAGGAGGTCGCCCCATGAGCCCCACACCCCTGCTCGTCCTGGACGTGGTGGGCATGACCCCCCGGCTGCTCGCCCACATGCCCCGGCTGCGCGCCCTGGGCGAGACGGGCTTCGCCGCACGCCTGGACACCGCGTTCCCCGCCGTCACCTGCACCGTGCAGTCCACCCTGCTCACCGGGCAGCCCGCCACCGGCCACGGCATCGTCGGCAACGGCTGGTACTTCCGCGAGCTCGGCGACGTGCTGCTGTGGCGGCAGCACAACGCCCTCGTCGGCGGGGAGAAGCTGTGGGACGCGGCACGGCGCTCCCACCCCGGCTACCGCGTCGCCAACATCTGCTGGTGGTACGCGATGGGAGCCGACGTCGACCTGACCGTCACCCCACGCCCCATCTACTACTCCGACGGCCGCAAAGAGCCAGACTGCTACACCTACCCCCCGCACCTGCACGACGAACTCACCGAAAAGCTGGGCACGTTCCCGCTGTTCACCTACTGGGGGCCCACCGCCTCCCTCACCTCCTCCCGGTGGATCGCCGACGCCGCCCGGCACATCCTCACCACCCACGCCCCCGACCTCACGCTCGTCTACGTCCCCCACCTCGACTACGACCTGCAGCGCTACGGCCCCGACGACCCCCGCGCCGCCGCGGCCGCCGCCGACGTCGACCGCGTCCTCGCCCCCCTGCTCGACGCCGCCGCCGCACGCTCGGTCACCGTCGTCGCCCTCTCCGAGTACGGCATCACGGGCGTCTCCAGGGCGGTGGACGTCAACCGCGTCCTGCGCCGGGCCGGACTGCTGCACGTCCACACCCAGGACGGCATGGAATACCTCGACCCGTGGACATCGGCCGCCTTCGCCGTCGCCGACCACCAGGTCGCCCACGTCTACGTCGCCGACCCGGCCGACACCGAGCGCGTCCGCGAACTGCTGGCCGGCACCGACGGCGTGGCCGAGGTGCTCACCGAGGCCGGCAAGAAGGCGTATGGCATCGACCACCCGCGTGCCGGGGACCTGGTCGCGGTCGCCGAGCCCGACGCGTGGTTCACGTACTACTACTGGCTCGACGACGACCGCGCCCCGGACTTCGCCCGCCTGGTCGAGATCCACCGCAAACCCGGCTACGACCCGGCCGAGCTGTTCATGGACCCCAAGGACCCCACGGTCAAACTGCGCGCCGCCGCCGCGCTCGCCCGCAAGAAACTCGGCATGCGCTACCGCATGAGCGTCGTCCCCCTCGACCCGTCCCCGGTACGCGGCAGCCACGGCCGGCTGCCCGACCACCCCGACGACGGCCCGCTGCTGCTGTGCTCCCGACCCGGCGAGGCGCGCGACCACTACGGCGCCACCGAGGTCAAGGACCTGCTGCTGCGCCTGGCCGGACTCTCCCCGGGCACTTCCCCGACGCCCTGACCGCCGAACCGAGTCACCACAGAGCGACGAACCACCGGAGGAACCGAGATGCCACGCCCGATCACCCTGTTCACCGGTCAGTGGGCCGACATGCCGTTCGAGGAGGTGTGCCGGCTGGCCGCCAAGTGGGGGTACGACGGGTTGGAGATCGCCTGCTGGGGCGACCACTTCGAGGTCGACAAAGCCCTGGCCGACGACGACTACATCCCGCGCCGCCGCGCCCTGCTGGAGAAGTACAACCTGCGCTGCTGGACGCTCTCCTGCCACCTGACGGGCCAGGCCGTGTGCGACCACCCCATCGACGAGCGCCACAAAGGCATCCTCCCCGCGCGCATCTGGGGCGACGGCGAGCCGGAGGGCGTACGGCAGCGCGCCGCGCAGGAGGTCAAGGACACCGCGCGCGCCGCCGCCGCGTTCGGTGTGAAGACCGTCGTCGGGTTCACGGGGTCCTCGATCTGGCACACGGTGGCGATGTTCCCGCCGGTCCCGCCGGAGATGATCGAGCGCGGCTACGCGGACTTCGCCGAGCGGTGGAACCCCATCCTCGACGTCTTCGACGAGGTCGGCGTGCGCTTCGCCCACGAGGTCCACCCCTCGGAGATCGCCTACGACTACTGGACGACGGTGCGCACCCTGGAGGCGATCGGCCACCGCGAGGCGTTCGGGCTCAACTTCGACCCGTCGCACTTCGTCTGGCAGGACCTGGACCCGGTCGGCTTCCTGTGGGACTTCAAGGACCGCATCTATCACGTGGACTGCAAGGAGTCGGTCAAGCGGTTCAACGGCCGCAACGGCCGCCTCGGTTCCCATCTGCCGTGGGCCGACCCGCGCCGCGGCTGGGACTTCGTCTCCACCGGGCACGGTGACGTGCCCTGGGAGGCATGCTTCCGGATGCTCAACTCGATCGGGTACGACGGACCCATCTCGGTGGAGTGGGAGGACGCCGGCATGGACCGCCTGGTCGGCGCCCCGGACGCCCTGCGGTTCATCCGCGGGCTGGTGGCGATCGAGCCGTCGGCCCAGTCCTTCGACTCGGCCTTCTCCTCGGGCGACTGACGACCGGCCCTTCGAACACCGGCTGAGACCCCTGTTCAGCAGGGGTCTCTTGCGTGCCAGGAGGGTCGGCTCAGGCGGCCCCCTCGGCTCGCACCGGCCCCGCCGTGGTCTGCCTCACCTGGAGGGAACTGCGCAGCACCACGGTGCGCAGCGGCTGCTCCTTGCCGGCGATCCGGTCCAGCAGCAGGCCGGCCGCGGTCCACCCCAGGTCGTACGAGGGCACCTGGACCGTGGTCAGACCGGGCCGTGTCAGCGGCGCCCAGGGCACCTCGCCGAACGACAGGACCCCGATCTCCGGCGGTTCGAGACCCGCCTCGCGCACCGCCTGCAGCGCCCCGACGGCCATCAGGTTGTTGGCTGCGAAGACCGCGTCCGGTGGCTGCGGCAGCGCGAGCAGGTCGGCCATCGCCGTGTACCCGCCCTCGACCTTGAAGTCGGCGTGCCGGGTGTAGTCGCGCAGCAGGTCCACGCCCTCGGCCGCGGCAGCCGGATCACCCTGGTCGCCGGCGAGGAACTCCTGGAGCGCGCTGCGGTAGCCGGCGAGCCGTTCCTCGGCGGTGGAGGCGCCCTGCGGGCCGGTGATGCAGGCGATGCGCCGGTAGCCGCGGGCCAGCAGGTGGGCGGTGGCGGCCGCGCTGCCCTCCTCGTTGTCCACCAGCACGGCGTCCACCCCGGCCCCGCGGGGGCGGCGGTCCACCGCGACCACCGGGATGCCGCGGCTCTGCAGGGCGGACACGTCGGTGCGGCCACGGGACGCGGCGGCCACGATGACGCCCGCCATCCGCTCGGCGATCGCGATGTCCAGATAGCGCCGTTCCTTGTCGAGGTTCCCGTCGGTGTTGCACAGCACCACCGAGTAGCTGGTCCGCTGGGCGGCGTCCTCGACGCCGCGGGCCAGCGCCGTGAAGAACGGGTTCTCGATGTCCGGGATGATCAGTCCGATGACGCTGCTGCGCTGCATCCGCAGCGAACGGGCGACCCGGTTGGGGGCGAAGCCCAGCTCGGCCGCCGCGCGCCGCACCCGTTCCGCGCGCTCGGCCGTGACGCGGCCCCCGTTCAGGACCCGGGAGACGGTCGCGGGGGAGACCCCGGCGGCCTGGGCCACGTCGTTGATCGTCGTCATAGGTCCTCCGACCTCTTGCCCGACCCGTACAGGACTCTTGACACTCTCGGAGATCAAACCCTACGTTCTCTCTGAAAAGGATTTCAAGGGCAACGGCAGGTCAACGGCCACTGCAAGGCAGCCTTTATGAACCATTTCTCCTGTATAGGAGGAGCTTGCTGCGCGGTCAATTGAAATCGATTTCTAAGGTTTGACTCGCCCGCATGCGTCCCCGGCCCTGCCGCCGGGGACGCCCGAAACCCATTCCTACTAGGTCACCTGTGCAACATGGAGGTCCGCAATGGTGCGGATGAACGCGGACGGCCCGGCATGAGCGGCGCACTGCCCGCCCTGCTGCGAATGCGAGGCATCAGCAAGGCGTCGAACTGACCGTCCACCCCGGCGAGGTGGTGGCGCTGCTCGGCGAGAACGGCGCCGGCAAATCGACGCTGATGAACATCCTCGCCGGAGTCCACGCCGACTACACGGGCACCATCGAGATCGACGGCGAGCCGGTGCGGATCCACTCGCCGAAGCACGCCCAGCAGCACGGCATCGCGATGATCCACCAGGAGCTCAACCTGATGCCCGAGCTGTCCGTGTCCGACAACGTCTTCCTCGGCCGCGAACTGCGCACCGCACGCGGCACATTGGACCGCGCGGCGATGCACGCCCGCACCGCGGAACTGCTGGCCGACCTCGGCCTCACCCTGCCCCGGGGCGGCTGGTCCGCGACTGCCGCATCGCCGAGCAGCAGCTCGTCGAGGTGGCCAAGGCACTGAACGGCACCCTGCGGATCCTGGTGCTGGACGAGCCGACGTCCGCGCTCGCCGACGGCCTTCATCGGCGGCGACAACTACAAGATCGGCAAGATGGCCGGTGAGGCCGCGGCACCCTGTCCGACCAGCCGCAGATCGACCGCGACAAGGGCTTCAGAGACGCCATCGCCGGACACGGCATCACCGTCGTGTACCACCAGGAGGCGAAGTGGCTGAAGGTCAACGCCACCGCGATCACGCAGCGTTGGCTCGCCCAGAACAAGAAGATCGACCTCGTCTACGGCGAGAACGACGACATGGCCCTCGGCGCCGTCCTCGCCGCCCGCGGCGCTCACAAGGCCGACGGCATCAAGTTCATCGGCATCGACGGCCTCGCCATCCCGACCGGCGGCATCCGCGCCGTCCAGCTCGGCCAGATGTACACCACCTTCATCTACCCGACCGGTGCCCAGGAGGCGGCGGCCACCGCCGAGGCCATCGCACACGGCAAGACGGTCGACAAGAAGCAGACCCTGCAGACCGCCCAGATCACCAAGGACAACGCCGCCGACATCTACACGCAGTACGACATGTCCGCCAAGCTCGGCTGAGCCGACCCGCCCTCGGACACCTGGCGGGAACCCATGGCCGCCCGGCCGCGGGTTCCTGCCACGGACCATGAACCTCCGACCACAGTCACGACAGGGACGTGAGGCGAAGCAGTCGTCGGATCGGCGCGGCTAGTCTTCGAGACGGACCGGCATCAAGATCGAGAACGTCTGCTCGTCGTCGGGCCGGCGGACTGCCAGCGGGGCCGTGGGCGCGCCCACTTCCAGGATCAGCTCGCTCCGGGCGCCGGCGGTGAGCGCCTCCAGCAGGAACGTGCGGTTGACACCGACGTCGTCCTGGTCGTCCTCACCGTCCTCGCAGAGGGTCACCGTGCCGTCGTCCGCCAACCTGAGCACGCTGACGTCGTAGGACTCACCGTCCTGCTTGCGCACCCGGCCGGCGCGGACCGGACCGGCCTCCAACGCCTCCCGGAAAGCAGCGACATCGACCAGGGCCCGGCGGCCGGCCGGCGGATGAACCAGACGACGGTAGTCGGGGAAGTCGAGGTCGAGGCACTGGCCGGCCGCCTGGCGGTCGTCGGACTCCAGCGACACGCGGCCACCGTCCACCGTGAGCCGCACCGGTTCCCCGCCCCGCAGCAGGGCCCGCATCGCATCGGCGAGCGGCAGCGGCACGATGACCTGAACGCGCGGCCCGTCGTACCCCGAGGCGGCGGCCTGCGCGACGGCCATCCGGTAGCGGTCCGTGGCCACCACGGTCAGCTCGTCGGCCGCCAAGTCGAACAGGATCCCGTCGAGCATCGGCAGATCCGGGTCGGTACCGGCCGCGAAACGGACCGCGTCCAGTGCTGCGGCGAGCTGCGGCGCGGAGACGGACAACCGGGCGTTGGTGCCGTGGAGCGAGGTCATGGGGTTCTCCCTGTGGTCGAGGAGGGCTCGGAGTGCGGAGAACTCGTTGCGGGCGTCGGCCAGGCCCAGTTCGAGGCGGCGCAGATGCGCCTGGAAGAGTCCGCGCACCAGGTGCGTGTCCACGCTCGACCAGCCGGCCAGTACCAGACGGATGTCCGCGAGTGGCATGCCGGCCCGGCGCAACCGGGCCAGCAGCCGGGCTTCTTCGAGTTGCTCCGGCTCGTACCAGCGGTAGCCGCTGACCGGATCCACCCAGGCCGGAACCAGTACACCGGCACGGTCGTAGAACCGAAGCGCGCTCACGCTCAGTCCGCTGTCCCGGGCCATCTCTCCAATACTGCGCATCTCGCTCTCCACACCCGGAACTCTGAGGCCTCGACAAGGTCGAGGGTCAACCTCGGCCCGAAACCGTCACTCCGGCAAGGCGATCCTGCCCCCTGACCCGAGACTCTGCGGTTCCCGCCCGCCCATGGCGTTGTCGGTGGCGACCGCTAGCGTCTCCCTCGTGACCCCAGACCGACGCCACGGCGGGCCCGACGAGACGACGCATGCCCGGCGCGCCGCGCTGGACCACCTCCTGCGCCTCATCGCGGACGCACCCTGGAGCGGAACCCTGGTCCTGCGCGGAAGCATGGTCATGCTGGCCTGGGTGGGGGACGCGGCGCGCCAACCCGGCGACCTGGACTGGGTGGTGCTGGAGGAGCCCGTCGGAGTGGATGTGCTGGACCCCTATCCGTACGTCGACCGGCTGGACGTCGTCCAGCAGTGGCCCGAGGCCGCCGACGGTGCCGCACGCTACGAGATGTGGACGTACGAGGAGTTCGACACCGGCGGGCAGCGGCCGCTGCTGCCGCCCGAGGGGCTGCACTGGCTCCCCGAGGAGGACGCCGTGGAGACCGAACCCCCTTACCTGGACCTGCTCGAACGCGTGGCACGGCACCCGGAGGCCGCCCCCGGCCTCCTCCTCGACGCGGAGAAGGCGCGCGTCGACGGCACGTGGACCTACGCCGCCTACGACACACCGGGCGTGCGCCTGCTCATCCCCTGGCACGCCGACGGCCTGCCGTCCGGGGAGGTACGGCTGGACTTCGCCCGGGACGAAACACTGCCCGAACCCCCCGTCTGGACCCTGATACCGCGCGGCGACGGCGGGAGCCCTGTCCCGGTGCGCACGGCGAGCCGGGAGCTGTCCCTGGCCTGGAAGCTGCTCTGGCTGCACAACGACAGCCGGGACGGAAGCCGCGCACAGGGGAAGGACCTGTACGACGCGGTCCTCCTCGCCGAGACGGTGGACGACGGGCTCCCACCGCGCCTGTTGCGGAAGGTCTTCGACCGGGCGGCCGGCCCCTCGGACCCGCACTCCGCCCTCGACCCGGCCGCGGTGCTCCGCTGGGACGTGGACTGGGAAGCGTTCCGGGAACGGTATCCGGCCGTCCGGGGAAGCGCGCAGGACTGGCTGCGCCGTCTCGCCGGGGCGCTGGCTCCTTCCTGAGGCCGTACCGGAAAATCACGTGCCCCCGGCCACGACCCTCTCGTACCGTCATCCCGTACCGAGCGCCGCCACGACCGTACGGCGGTGCCTTTCGTCCGACACAGAGGGGAGCCCGGCCGTGCGCGCACGCACCGCTGTCCTCGCTCCCCGTTCCCGGTACGAGGTGATCCTCGTGTCCCGGTGGTGCCGGTGCCCGCTGCGCGGCCGGCACCGGACGCCCGTGACGCCCCGCTGACCCCGGACGCACGGGTAATCGCGCTGCCCTTTTTCCCGATTCGGGCCTCGATGTCAGGCCCGATCCCCAGAAAGGCCCTGGGCCGTGCGCACTCACACCACCACCCTCGCCGCCGTCCGCAACCTCGGCATCCTCGCCCACGTGGACGCGGGCAAGACCACCGTCACCGAGCGGATCCTGTTCGCGACGGGCACCACCCACAAGCGGGGCGAGGTGCACGACGGCACCACCGTCACCGACTTCGACCCGCAGGAACGCGACCGCGGCATCACCATCTTCGCCGCCGCCGTCAGCTGCGCCTGGGACGGGCACCGCATCAACCTCATCGACACCCCCGGCCACGTCGACTTCGCCGACGAGGTCGAGCGCTCCCTGCGCGTCCTCGACGGGGCGGTGGCCGTGTTCGACGCCGTCGCCGGGGTCGAGCCGCAGAGCGAGTCGGTGTGGCGGCAGGCCGACCGGCACGGCGTGCCGAGGATCGCGTTCGTCAACAAGATGGACCGGGCCGGCGCCGACCTGGACCGGGCCGTCGCGTCCATCCGGCGGCGGTTGCACCCGGTACCGCTCGTGGTCCAGTTGCCCATCGGCGCGGAGGACGGGTTCACGGGTGTGGTGGACCTCGTACGGATGCGCTCGCTGGTCTGGGCCGACGGCGCGGGTACGGCCGTGGAGGGACCCGTGCCCGAGTCGCTGCGCGAGGAGGCGGTACGGCGGCGCCGGGCGCTGGAGGAGACCGTGGCGGAGCTGCACCCGGCCGCCCTGGAGGAGTTCTGCGACCGGGAGACGCTGGGCGCCGACACCCTCGCCGCCACCCTGCGCGACCTCACCCGCACCGGGGACGGCGTGGTCGTCCTGTGCGGCTCGGCCTACCGCAACCGCGGCATCGAACCGTTGCTCGACGCGGTCGTGGCCTACCTGCCCTCTCCGCTGGACGTCCCCGCCGTACGCGGCGTCCACGAGGGGACCGGGCAGGAGCGCGTCGCCGATCCCGAGACGCCTTTCGCGGGGCTCGTGTTCAAGGTGAACGCGAGCGCCACCGGGCGGCTGGCCTACGTGCGCGTGTACTCGGGCACGATCGAGAAGGGAGACACCGTGTGGGAGCCGGGCACCGGGCGCACCGAGCGCGTGGCACGCATCGTGCGGGTCATGGCGGACCGGCACGACCGGCTCGACCGGGCGGTCGCCGGGGACATCGTCGCGCTCGCCGGGGTGAAGTCGGCGCGGGCCGGCTCCACGCTGTGCGACCCCGGCGCGCCGCTGCTCCTGGAACCGCCGGTGGCCGCCGAGCCCGTGGTGTCCGTCGCGGTCGAGGCCCGGCGCGCCACGGACACCGGCCGGCTGGCGACGGCGCTGGCGCGGCTGGCCGAGGAGGATCCCTCGCTGGTGGTGCGCACCGACACCGAGACCGGGCAGACCGTGCTGTCCGGCATGGGCGAACTGCACCTGGAGGTCGCGGTGGAGAAGATCCGCCGCGACGGGGGACCGGAGGTGGCCGTGGGCCGGCCTCGGGTCGCCTACCGCGAGACGGTCGTCGAGGGCGTGACGGGGTACGTGTTCCGGCATGTCAAACAGGACGGCGGCGTCGGCCAGTTCGCGCATGTCGTGCTCGACGTGGAGCCACTGGGGCCCGAAGTCGGCGCCACCGGCTTCGAGTTCCGTTCCGCCGTGGTCGGCGGGGCGGTGCCGCAGGAGTACGTGCGCGCGGTGGAGGCCGGCTGCCGGGACGCGCTCGCCGAGGGTCCGCTCGACGGGCACCCGGTGACCGGGCTCCGCGTCACGCTCACCGACGGATCCACCCACGTGAAGGACTCCTCCGACACGGCCTTCCGCACCGCCGGCCGGCTCGGACTCCGCGAGGCCCTGCGCGCCTGTACGACGGCCCTGCTGGAGCCGGTCGCCGAGGTCACGGTGACCGTGCCGGAGGACGCCGTCGGCTCGGTCCTCGGCGACCTGGCGGCCCGGCGCGGCCGGGTCGGCGGCTCCGGGAACCGGGGCGGCGCGGCGGTCCTGACGGCGACCGTGCCGCTGGCCGAACTGTTCGGCTACGCAACCCGGTTGCGCAGCCGCACCCAGGGCCGCGGCACCTTCACGACCCGTCCCGCCGGTTACGCCCCGGCACCTCGACCGGTGCCGGTCCGCTAGCGGACCGGGGCCCGCACCACCAGCCGACCGGGCGAGCGGTGGTGCGGGCCCTGCGTGGGGGTGCCGGCGGAATCCTCCACCACCCATCCCACCCACAATCACCCCTCACACCAACCTCCCCTCCACCGCCGCCCGCCAAGCCGGTGCCGTCTCCCCGTCCGGCGCCGGCCGTGGGCGTCGGCCGCCGGACGAGAAGAACGCGGCGAGGGGGAGGACCGCCGCCCCCACGGTCACCGCGTCAGGGCCCAGCCTGCCCAGTTCGATGCGGACGCGGCCCGCGGGGTGGCGAAGGGCTCGGGCCAGGGCGTGGGTGCGGACCTGGTCCAGGAAGGCGCCACCGAGTTGGAGCCCGGCCCAGCCGCCGATCAGAACGCGCTCGGGCTGGAAGAGGTTGATCAGATCGGACAGACCGGCGCCGAGGTACTCGGCGGTCTCGTCGAGCACGGCCACGGCCACCGGATCGGGTTCGCGGTTGCCGCGGGGCTCGGCTACGGCCGCCGGGTAGCCGGTGTCGCCGCAGCCAGGGCCTGCCGTGGCCGCGGGGTCGCCCGTGTTGCTGCCGTCAGGGACTGTCGTAGCCGTGAGGCCGACTGTGTCGCTGCGGTCAGGGCCGGTCGTGGCCGTCGGGTCGCTCGCGTTGCCGCCCTCACGGCCTGCCATAGCCGCAGAGCCGACGGTGTTGCCGCCGCCAGGCTCGACCGCGGCCGTCGGGTTGGCCGGGTTGCTGCTGGCACGGCCTGCCGTAGCCGCAGAGCCGACGGTGTTGCCGCCGCCAGGCGCGACAGCGGCCGTCGGGTTGGCTGGGTTGCCGTTGGCGGCCGTCAGGCCGGGCGGGTTGTTGCCGTCAAGCCCCGCCACGGCCGTGACGTCGGTCGCCCCGCCGTCCTCGGCCCGGGCCGCCGCCAGCAGTTCGGTCAGTGCCTGTTCCTCGTCGGCCCCGGCCGAAGGCCGCCCGCCCGCCTCCCGCCAGCGCGCCACCAGCGCCGACGCCCCCGCGTACGCCTCCAGGCAGCCGAGCGACCCGCACCGGCAGCGGCGCCCCCCGACCCGTACCGTCAGATGCCCCCACTCCACCGCCCGGCCCCGCGCCGCCTCCTCGGTGACCACGCACGCGCCGACGCCCGAGCCGAACAGCACCACCACGGCGTTGCGGGCGCCGCGACCCGCGCCGAACCACATCTCCGCCTGCCCCAGCGCCTTGGCGCCGTTGTCGATGAAGTAGGGGATGTGCGAGGGGAGCGGGACCGAGGCCCGCAGCAGCCGTTCCAGCGGTACCGCGTCCCAGCCGACCGTCTGCCCGTGCACGACGGCGCCCTGCCGCCCGGTGTCCTCGACGATGCCGGGCACGCCGATGCCGACGCCGAGCAGGTCCGAGCCGGGGACTCCGGCCACCTTGAGCACATCGGCGATCCCGTCCGCGACATGGCCGACGACGGCCTCGACGTCGTATCCGCGCGGCCCCAACGGACGCTCGGCGCGACCGAGTTCGGCGAGCCCGAGGTCGAGCAGTTCCACCCGGACCCGGGTCTCGCCGACGTCCACCCCGATCAGCCGTCCGCTGTCCGGCCGTATCCGCAGCAGGCGGCTCGGCCGGCCCGCGTCCGTGCCGACCACGCCCGCCTCCTCCAGCAGGCCGTCGGCGAGCAGTCCGGTCACGACGTTGCTCACGGAGCCCGAACTCAGGCCGGTCGCCGGGCCCAGCGCGTGCCGGCTCATCGGCCCATCGACATACAACCGTTGCAGAACGGCGCTCCGGCTCTCCCGTCGCAGGTCACGCACCGTACGGCCGCCCACCGCTGCCACCTGGCCTCCCTGTTTCCCGGCGTTTCTCCGCGCTTTTCCGGCCTCTGCGGCCGTTTGCCGTTGCCGCATCTCTTGACGAGCGTTTCTCTTGAGGTTTAACTCACGTCCTAAATTAAGCCATGAGGGGCTTCGGGAGCCGAACGGGTCCGCACAGGTGCCGGCTTCCGTGAGCAGCCTCGGGGTTCTCGACTCCCGGAAAGGGACACCAGGAGCCATGCGCAGCATCCGAGCCGCGGCCACAGGCGCCGTCACCCTGTCTCTCGTCCTCGCGGCCACGGCCTGCGGAGGCGGCTCGTCCAGCGGCGGCGGGTCCAACGACTCGCCGAAGACGCTGACGTACTGGGCCTCCAACCAGGGCGCCAGCATCGCCGTCGACAAGCAGGTCCTCCAGCCCGAACTCGACAAGTTCCAGAAGCAGACCGGCATCAAGGTGAAGCTGGAGGTCGTGCCCTGGTCCGACCTGCTCAACCGGATCCTCACCGCGACCACCTCGGGCCAGGGCCCCGACGTGCTGAACATCGGCAACACCTGGAGCGCCTCGCTGCAGGCGACCGGCGCGCTGCTGCCGTGGGACACCAAGAACTTCGCCAAGATCGGCGGCAAGGACCGGTTCGTCGACTCCGCGCTCGGCTCGACCGGCGCGGCGGGCAAGGACCCGGCCGCGGTCCCGCTGTACTCGATGGCCTACGCCCTCTACTACAACAAGAAGATCTTCGCCGACGCGGGGATCGGCAAGCCGCCGGCCACCTGGGACGAACTGGTCGCCGACGGCAAGAAGATCCAGGCCAAGGGCAAGTCCGCGCTCGGCGCCGAGGGCTCGAACCTGTCGGAGAACATCCACCACGTCTTCGTCTTCGCCAAGCAGCACGGCGCCGACTTCTTCACCGCCGACGGCAAGCCGGACTTCACCAACCCCAAGGTGGTGGAGGCGGTGAAGAGTTACGTCGATTTGATGGCCAAGGACAAGGTCATACCGACCGGCGACGCCGAGTACGCGCAGAACCAGTCCGTCAGCGACTTCGCCAAGGGCAAGCAGGCGATGCTGCTGTGGCAGTCCGCTGCCGCCAACCTCAAGTCCCAGGGCATGAGCGAGGACGCCTACGGCATCGCGCCGGTCCCGGTGATCTCCGGCACCCCCGGCACCGGCACCCAGGTCAACTCGATGGTCGCGGGCATCAACCTCGCCGTCTTCAAGAACACCCACAACCTCGACGGCGCCACGAAGTTCGTGAAGTTCATGACCTCCGACGACGAGCAGAAGATCCTCAACACGGCCTACAGCTCCATCCCTCCGGTCAAGTCGGCCCAGTCGGACGCCGCGTTCAGCGCCCCCGCCACCGCCGTGCTGAAGAACACCCTCGCCACCAGCGCGGCCGCGCTGCCGCAGGTCGCGTCCGAGTCGCAGTTCGAGACGGCGGTCGGTACGGCCGTCAAGGACCTGTTCGCCGACGCCGCCGCCGGCCGCGCCGTGACCACCGACTCGGTCAAGGCCGCGCTGCAGAAGGCCCAGCAGCAGATGCCGGCGGCGTGAACGACAAGATGACGACCACCGCCTTCGAGGAGCCGGTGACGCAGGCCCCGTCCGGGGCGACGGCGCGTGAACCCCGCCGCCGCCCCGGGCGGCTGCGCCGCGTCTCCCTGCCGTATCTGCTGCTCCTGCCCGCCCTGCTGCTCGAACTCCTCGTCCACCTGGTGCCGATGGTCATCGGCATCGTGATGAGCTTCAAGGAACTCACCCAGTTCTACATCCGCGACTGGTCCAGCGCCCCCTGGTCCGGCCTCGGGAACTACAAGGTGTCGGTGGACTTCAACGCGCCCGTCGGGGACGCGCTGCTGCACTCCTTCTTCGTCACCGTCGGCTTCACCCTGCTGTCGGTCGGCCTGTGCTGGCTGATCGGCACCGCCGCCGCGATCTACATGCAGGACACCTTCCGCGGCCGCGGCCTGCTCCGGGCGCTTTTCCTGGTGCCGTACGCCCTGCCGGTCTACGCGGCCGTCATCACCTGGGTGTTCATGTTCCAGCACGACAACGGCCTGGTGAACCACGTGCTGCACGACCAGCTGCACCTCACCGGCAAGCCCTCCTTCTGGCTGATCGGCGACAACAGCTTCTACGCCCTGCTGACCGTGTCGGTGTGGAAGGGCTGGCCGTTCGCCTTCCTCATCGTGATGGCCGGACTGCAGAACATCCCCCGGGAGCTGTACGAGGCCGCCGCGCTGGACGGCGCCGGGTTGTGGCAGCAGATCCGCCGCATCACGCTGCCCTCGCTGCGTCCGGTCAACCAGGTCCTGGTCCTGGTGCTGTTCCTGTGGACCTTCAACGACTTCAACACGCCGTACGTGCTGTTCGGCAAGTCCGCCCCCGAGGCCGCGGACCTCATCTCGGTCCACATCTACCAGGCGTCCTTCGTCACCTGGAACTTCGGCACGGGCTCCGCCATGTCGGTCCTGCTGCTGCTCTTCCTGCTCGTCGTGACGGGCGTGTACCTGCTGTTCACCTCGCGCGGACGGAGGACTGCCGATGTCTAGCCCGCCCCTCGCCCCGCCGGGGCGCAACTCGCCGATGGCGCCACCGCGTTCGTTCCTGTGGTCGCGGCGGATCTTCCTCACCCTGCTCACCGGTTTCGTGCTGATCCCGGTGTACGTGATGGTCTCCAGCTCGCTGAAGCCGCTCGCGGACGTCACCGGCAAGTTCCGCTGGCTGCCGAGCGATCTGACCATCCGCCCGTACATCGACATCTGGTCGACGGTCCCGCTCGCGAAGTACTTCACGAACTCGCTGATCGTGGCGGGCGCGGCGACGATCTGCTCGGTGGTGATCGCGGTGTTCGCCGCGTACGCCGTCAGCCGCTACGAGTTCCGCGGCAAGCGGGTCTTCACGGTGACGGTCCTGTCGACCCAGATGTTCCCGGGCATCCTCTTCCTCCTCCCGCTGTTCCTGATCTACGTCAACATCGGCAACGCCACCGGCATCGCCCTGTTCGGCTCCCGCGGCGGCCTGATCCTGACGTACCTGACCTTCTCCCTGCCCTTCTCCATCTGGATGCTGATCGGCTACTTCGACTCGGTGCCGCGCGACCTGGACGAGGCGGCGCTGGTGGACGGCTGCGGCCCGCTCGGCGCGCTGCTCAGGATCGTCGTACCGGCCGCGATCCCCGGCATCGTCGCGGTCGCCGTCTACGCCTTCATGACCGCCTGGGGCGAGGTGCTCTTCGCGTCCGTCATGACCAACGACGCCACCCGCACCCTCGCCGTCGGCCTCCAGGGCTACTCCACCCTCAACGACGTCTACTGGAACCAGATCATGGCCGCCTCGCTGGTCGTGAGCGTGCCGGTGGTCGCCGGCTTCCTCCTCCTGCAGCGCTATCTCGTCGCCGGTCTGACGGCAGGCGCCGTCAAGTGACCCGAGCGGCCCACACCCCTGATCCCGAAGGGACTTCCGTGTCCGAACGCATCGACCTCGCCGCACTCCCGCACGACTTCCTGTGGGGCACGGCCACCGCGGCGTACCAGATCGAGGGGGCCGTCGCCGAGGACGGCCGTACGCCCTCGATCTGGGACACCTTCTCGCACACCCCGGGGAAGATCGCGAACGGCGACACCGGCGACGTCGCCTGCGACCACTACCACCGCTGGCGCGAGGACATCGCCCTGATGCGGCAACTCGGCGCCAACGCCTACCGGTTGTCGGTGGCCTGGCCACGTGTCGTCCCCGGCGGCACCGGCCCGGTGAACCCCAGGGGCCTGGCCTTCTACGACGAGCTGGTGGACGCCCTGCTGGAGGCCGGCATCACCCCGTCCGTCACCCTCTACCACTGGGACCTGCCCCAGGTGCTCCAGGACCGCGGTGGCTGGCCCGAGCGGGACACCGCCTTCGCGCTCGCCGAGTACGCCTCGGCCGTCGCCGCCCGCCTGGGCGACCGGGTCAAGCTCTGGGCGACCCTCAACGAGCCGAGCTGCTCGGCCTGGATCGGCCACCTGGAGGGCAAGATGGCCCCGGGCTGGACCGACCTGACCGCCGCCGTACGCGCATCCGCCCACCTGCTCCTCGGGCACGGCCTCGCCACCCAGGCGATCCGCGCCGAGGCCCCCGGCGCCCAGGTCGGCATCGTCAACAACCTCTCCACCGTGCACGCGGCCACCGACCGCCCCGAGGACATCGCCGCCGCCCACCGCCACGACGGCCATGTCAACCGCTGGTGGCTCGACCCGGTGCACGGCCGCGGCTTCCCGGCCGACATGGTCGAGACCTACGGCGTCGAACTCCCTCTGAAGACGGGCGACCTGGAGACGATCGCGACGCCGCTGGACTGGCTCGGCCTGAACTACTACTTCCCCGCGTACGTCGCCGACGCCCCCGACGCCCCGGCGCCGTACGTCCGCGCGGTGCGCCGCGAGGGGGTGCCGCGCACCGGCATGGACTGGGAGATCGACGCGAGCGGCATCGAGACGCTGCTGCTGCGGCTCACCGAGGAGTACGGCGCCCGGAAGATCTACGTCACCGAGAACGGTTCCGCCTTCCCGGACGTGGTCCGCCCCGACGGCAGCATCGACGACCCCGAACGCCAGGACTACCTGGAGCGCCACCTGGCCGCCTGCGCCTCGGCCGCCCGCAAGGGCGCCCCGCTCGCCGGCTACTTCGCCTGGTCCCTGCTGGACAACTTCGAGTGGGCGTACGGCTACGACAAGCGCTTCGGCCTGGTCCACGTCGACTACCGCACCCAGGTGCGCACGATCAAGGGCAGCGGACACCGGTACGCGGACATCGTCCGCGTCCACCGCGGCCAGACACGCCGGGCCGCCTGAGCCGGGCCCGGCCGGCCGGTGGGCCCGGGAAGGGAGCCCGCGCCCACCGGCCCCACAACTCGACCTGTGGCTCAGCCGGCGCAACCGTATGAGCGAGGGCGACCGCCTGTGGTTCTTCTTCAGCGCGCCGGAGTCGGCCGTCGCGGCGGTGGCCGAGGTCGACGGCGAGCCGTACGAGGATCCCGAGGATCCCGACTTCTCGTACCGGGTCGAGGTGACCCTCCTGCCGGAGGAAACCGACTCGATGTACCGCGCCCCTGTGCGGCGAGAGGAACTGGGCTTGGGACAGGTCCGCTTCGTCCAGAAGGTGAAGCCGGAGGCACTGCCCGTTCTGCTGGCGAGGGCGAGCCTCTGACCGGGCCTGTCAGGTCAGTCCGGCCATCGTGGTCGGCATGCCGTCGTCGCACCTGCTGATCATCGGAGACCGGGCCGCCCTGAGCTGGGTGGTGACCGAGCAGCGGATGGCGTTCCCCGCAGGAGGGGCGAAGGCGGCCCGGGCGCTGGAGGAAGGCGATGAGAATTTCCTCTACACCACGCGGGGCTGCTTCCGGAACCCGACGCGGGACCGCGGGCGGATCGTCGGCCGGGCCACGATCGCCGGCCCGGTGCGGGCCCTGGACGAGCCAGTCGTCCTCGGCGAGCGACCTTCCCGGAGGACTGCCGCCTGGAGGTGTCCGGCCTGGCCCGCTTCCGCGAGGGACTCGGTCCTGCGCGACCTGGTACCGCGCCTGTCGGTGTTGCCCGACCCGGCCACGTGGAGCGTCCGCATGCGGCGTGCGTCGCTGACGCTGCCCGCGGCCGACGCCGACCTGGTGCGCACGGAGGTGGAGCCGCTGCTGCGCCCTTACGACGAGACGGCCGAGGGCTACCGCTGGAAGGAACGTGTGCGGGGTTAGCCCAGTTGTTCACCAGGAGACCGGCGTCTCCGGGCCGGCGGGGCACGGCGGGCCGGTCTGTCGCCTACTCCGGGGGCGTGGGCGTCTCGGGGGTCCGGTACATCGCCTGGACGTCCAGCTCCAGTTGAACGGTCGGCCCGACGACCGCGATGCCGCGGGCCAGCATCGAGCGCCAGTTGAGGGTGAAGTCCTCGCGGTGCAGTTCCGCCTTCGCCAGTGCCGCGCATCGCAGTTCCTGTTCGTAACCGCCGTTCACGGTACCGAGATACGTCGTGTCCAGGCCCACGGAGCGACTGGTGCCATGCATGGTGAGCGTGCCGTTCAGTGTCCACCTGGAGCCGCCGCGGTAGACGAACCGGGTACTGGTGAAGTCGATGTACGGGTAGCGCTCGACGTCGAGGAAGTCCGCGGAACGCAGGTGGTTGTCGCGGGTTCTGTTGCCCGTGGCGATGCTGGCGGCGTCGATGCGCACCGAGACCTGGGAGTCGGCCATGTCCGGCGCGATACGGATGCCGCCGTTGAATCGGGTGAAGCGGCCGTGGACGTGGGCCATGCCCACATGCTTGGCGATGAACCGGATCGCGGTGTGCGGCGGGTCGAACAACCAGGTGCCGGGCGGCGGGAGTTCCAGCTGACGGGCGGGTGGCAGCGCGATGCGCGTCGGGGAGAGGACGACTCCGGCAGCTATGTCGACGTTCTCGCGAGTGGGCGTGAGCCCGTCCGCCGTGGCCATCACGCTGTAGGAGCCGGACGGCAGCATTGCCATGAACAGGCCGTACGGATCCGTGGTGCCGCGGGTAACGACGCGATGGCTGTCCAGCGCGGTCACCGTGACTTCGGCGCCGCCCATGGGCTGCCCCATGGGATCGACGACCTCGCATCCGTATGCGCCCGCGCCGGCCGGCAGGGGAACCGAGAGGCCCGGCGCGGCGCTGCGGGAACGCCGACGCCGGAGCAGTCCGAGGGCCATGCTCCTCACCTTTCTTCACCCGAATCACCACCGCGAGCCTCGCAAACATGCCGACGTCCACGTTCGGCCAGATCTTCCGGAGACTGGTTGCAGGCGCGATGAGATCAAATTTTCAACGATCATAGAGCAGGTGATGCGGAGCAGTTCCTCACTGATGTCGACATGCGACAAGGTGTTCCAACGCGTCCGGCCACTGCCAACGGCCGTATTCCCGGGCCTATATGGCGACTCCCTTGCTTCGCGCTTTGCATCACTGCTGTGGCGAACGGCACCCAGAATTCCGCGAGGTTTACGCACGGCTCGCCGTTCCCTCACGCAGCCCTCACATCCTGCGCACGTCGGGACGGCTCAGAGCCGGGCCGGAACCCGTGGGTGGGTCCGGGCCCGGCACAGTCCGGCCGCAGGCGCCGCATGGCCGCACGACGCGCACGTAGGCCACGGCCTGACCCGCTGTCGGGCCGTGTCTCGAAGTCGGTGACCGCTGAGGGGAGGTGGTCGCCCCGCGCATTGGTGACCGCGATCCGCAGTAGGCGGGCCGTGGGGTCGAAGCAGAGGGCCAGGCGGAAGTCGCGGCCCTGAACCCGGCCGTGCAGCGCCGCGTTGGCCGCAAGCTCCGCAACGATCTGCTCCGCCGGTGTGTAGTACGTCCCCGTTCGCCGCCGCAGCTCGGGGTCGTAGGCACTCAGGAAGCCCTCGTACAGGTGGAGGTAGGCGTCCCCCGTCTCGTCCTTGAACATCTCGGGATCGACGGCGGATATGACATCGATCATCGTGTCGATGACCCCCCGGAGATCGTCCAGGGCTTCGTCGGTCAGGACCGCCAGCGCCTTGCCCATCTGGGAGTGCTGTTTGCCCAGTCGGACGGCGACGTCGGGAAGGGAAAGCTTCTCCAGATCGATGCGTTCGAGACGGGCCAGCAGGATGGCGAAGGTCAGGGTCTGACTGTAACGGTCGGCGAACTCCTCCGGTTGCGCGTCGGGAAAGAGCAAGTCCTTCCAGTTTCCCGCGAGGCGAGAAGGCAGCGTCGGCCTGCCCGTGTTCCTCGCGGGTCAGGCGTTCGGTCACCTCGTCCCGCAGCAGTGCGCAGATGCCGGCGATGCGCCGGACCAACTCGTCGACACTGCCGTGGGTGACAGGCGCCGGCGTGAAGAAGTGCGTGAGCGCGCGCTCGAATGCGTCGTCAGTGACGACGAGTTGGCGACGGCCGGTGTCAAGGTCCCCCACCAGGCGCCCGGTCTGGCCGCACTGCACGCCGAAACGGTAGACCGCCCAGTCGTACGCGTCGGTGTACAGGACGTTGGGGAGCGCCTTGACCTTCTCCCACTGCTTCCGGTCATGGCTCTTTCGGGGACCACTTCTGCGGATCGACTCCTTTGCCCGGCTGTTTCAGCTCGACGTGCCCGATCGTCCTGCCGCCAGTGCTGATGGCGAAGTCGGGTCGTATCCCGAGTCGCTTGACACGGCTCTGGCCGTGGGCAATCAGCTTCATGTGCTGACGAGCGGCCATACCGCGCAGCAGATGCTCCACCGGTGCTGTGAGGCTCTCCTCCTTGCTGCTGACCGCCCCGGCGGGACCTTGCAGCTTGGCTCTGACCTCCCAGCCGAACTGGGCGACGAGTTCGGCGACCGATCGAGTGGTGCTCTTTCCGCGTACGAGCTCTTTCCGTCACGCTCGTGATCTTCTGCCTCGACCTCACGGTCGCGGTCATCGCCCGCCGTCACGGACGCGGGCCGACTTCCTGATACACGACAGCCACCTCTTCGACGGCGTCGGCGACCCGCAGATCGCTTCCGCGCTCACGGTGGCGGCCGAGGCTGCCGAGGAAGAGGGCATGCACTACATCGTCAGCCTCAACTCCGATTACCCTTCTGAGGCGGCCCAGGGTGGCTTCAGCGTCGAGGACTGCATCACCGACCTCCGGCTGACGGACGCAAGCGAGGAAGGCGGTCTTTTCGGTTTCCGCTTCTGAGCTGGTCCGGCCGGCGGGAGCCGTGCCGCCGCGTGTCATGCTGTGGCGATTTTCGACAGGGGAGGGTGAGATGATCGAGAAGCCGATGACGCACAAGCAGGCGCTCGCCGCGGTGATCCAGGTGCTGGGTGGCACCTGGGACACGGAACGTGCCGTACTGGCCCTACGAGTCGCTGGATATCGGCCGGCGAACGACGAAGCCGCGGGCAAGGAAGCCCGCCACAACCTGCGCGAGCTCGCCAAGGACGGTCTGATCGTGAGGCCGGATCCGGATCAGGCCGTGTATCGGCCGGCGTAGTCGCCACCGCAGGGTTGCGGCACCGACCCGTCAAGGGATGACGGGCTCCTGGAAGCCGTAAGTGGTGATGTGGGCGATGGCTGATGGGTGGCTGGTCAGCCACTCGCCGCACACCCGCCAGCGGGGATTGGTGCCGTCGCTGAACTCGGGGCGTACCTCCGCGACGAGCTTGTTGTCGCACGCGCCGCGCGATGCCATCGAGCAGATGACCTCGCCCTGTTGCTCAACGGCCGATATGTATGGGTGGACCGCCAGGATCGGAGAGCGCATTTCCCGCGCTGCTGCATGGGGCATAGCGCGGAGAGTAGCAATGCGACTCCGTCGGGCGCTTACGCGCCGTGCGATGTTTGGTTGGTCACGACTCGTCCTCGTCTCCCAGCTCGTTGACGAGCGGTACGAGGAGCGGGTGGACGGAGAAGCCGGACGCGGGGCCGGGGCCCGCGTCGTATTCGGCCTTCAGGACCTGGACGGCCGACTCCGGGATCTTACCCAGGTTGCGCAGCAGGCCGGTGATGCGCGTGACCGGTTTGGTGAAGCCTCTGAGGGAGCGGCCCTCGGGGTAGTGACAGATGTCGTAGACGCTCTTGGCGTCCGCGACACCGTCCATCTCGGCGGCGTACTTGATGACGGCGACCCTGTCCTCGTAGTTCTCGTACGTCAACCGGTCGAAGAGTTCCTGGAGCGCATCGGTCGTCCAGCCGCCGTGGGCTCCGTCGTCGGTTCCGATCCGCTCGACGCGTTCGATGTCCTCGACGGATCCTTCACGGAGACCGAACTCCAGGATCGGCGCGGCGACCTCCAGGAACCGCTTGGGGGTGAGCATGAAGAGTCGCCCGCCACCTCGGGTCCTGAGCTCCTCGGTCAGTTCCGGCCGGGGGCCGCGGTTGAAACCGTGCTCCTTGCGCCACCAGTCCTCCTTGACATCCGCCGTCACGAACAGCACGTCGCACTGGCGGCGGCCGGCCTCCCGGAGGATCTGCTCCCACACGAGATAGTCGGCGGCGGCTCCCACACCTTCCTTGGCCTTGTCCATGTAGCCCGGAGGCAGCCGCTTGTCGACGCGGCGCATGCCCTCGGCGATCGCCTTGTCGTGGTCCTGCGGACTCAGTGGAGCGCCGACACGGCCGTCGAGCGCGGGCTCCAGTTCCGCGATGACCGGATCGGTGCTCGTGTCGTGGGTGATGTTCTGCCACTCACCCTCGCCGACCTTGACGATCGTCTCCTGCACGTCGTCGAAGACCTCGTTCAGCAGGCTGCGCAGACGGTCGGTCTCCTCCTCTGGCAGGGCCACGCGATTGGCCCAGGTGCGCAGGGTGCGCTCCGCCTGGTCCGCGTGACCGGCCATGTCCTCGGCGGCCTGCGCACCGGATGACCGCGCGTCGTTGAGGGTGCTCTCACGGTTCCGCCAGAACTCCACGAGGACCTGGTGAGGCACCCACAACCGGTCCTCCACGGCGGCAAGCGCGCGCAGCAGGTCGCCGCGCGCCTGCTCGGTGTACCGATAGAGGTTCAGCAGGACGTTGGCGTCGGGGGCGACCAGGCCGTGGGTCAGTACGGAGGTGAAGTCGTCGGTGGTCGGCGTCCGGAAGGCGCCGAAGTCGTCGAAAAGGCCTCGGCTGTCCGCCCCGGTCGTCGTGTCCTCTGTCACTGCGCCCCCGTCGTCGCTGTATGCCGTGTCCGATGGGCGTACCGACCCGCCCCTCGCGTTCGCCTGCCGGGACCGTAGCGCGTCGAAGAGGACCGCCGGAAGTGAACGGGGAACTCTCGCCGATCTGTTGGCCGGCAGGCGTCCCGTGTCAACTGGACCGGTGGCTCACCTCGGCCCAAACGGTCTTGCCGCCATCCCCGACACCCACACCGATGCGGCTGTCGATCCCAGCTCGGCAGCCCTGCGGATGACCTACTACGTGCTGGCCACCCGTGCCCGACACGAACTGCACCTCGCGTACGAGGGCGAGACCGAGCCGCCCCTGCTGGCACAGATAGGATCGGGGGATCTGGTGCGCGGCTGACACACGCTCTACCTGCACCGCCGGTCGCGTCCGCCGCCCGTGCCTTGGCTCGCCGACTCTGACCGGGCCTGATCGTGCTCATCGGCGTATGGCTTCGGACCCGCATCCGGCGACGAGGGCGCGGCCCCTCCCGGCCCCGCAGCTGAACAGGACATCCGCGCCCCACGTATCCCCCCACCGTGGCAGGATCCCTCACCATGAGTGCGTCCCCGGCGGTGAAGAGCCTGCGTGCCGCGGTGTTCGCCGCGGTGTGTGTGCTGCTCGCCGCCGCCGGGCACGGGCTCGCCATGGGGGACATGCCGCCGCTGTGGGCCGACGCGGCCGGATTCCTCGCGGTGTTCGCGCTCGGCTGGACGCTGGGCGAACGTGAGCGGTCGCTGCCCGGCATCGGTGCGGTCATGCTGCTCACCCAGGCCGGGCTGCACCTCGGCTTCGACGTCGCCCACCCCGTCACCGGACGTTCGGCCATGCCCGGCCACACCATGGCCGCGATGCACATGCACGCGGCGGCCATCACGCAGGCCCATGAAGCCGCGCCTCAACACCTCACCGCCCACGCCACCGCCGCCCACCTCCTCGCCGCGCTCGTCGCCTCCTGGTGGCTGCGGCGGGGCGAGGCCGCGTTGTGGTCGTTGCTGCGCCGGGCCCGCACGCTCGTCCCTGGTCTCGTCGCCTGGTGGCGTGACACCCCGCTGCCCGCCCCCGTCGATCACGCCCCGCGTGTGCCGTCGGCACCCCGGCCTCCCCGTCTGACCTTCCTGCGGCACGCTGTCAGCAGACGTGGACCCCCGCTTCCGATCCCGTACTCGCTCTGACCCCGAACACCACGTCACCCGTACGGAGATCACTCACCCATGTCCGCATCCGCATCACGTCTGACCACGCGCCGCGCCGGCACCGTCATCGCCCTCGCCGCCGGCACCGTCCTGCTCGCCGCCGGTGCCGCCTCCGCGCATGTCACCGTCCATCCCGAGAGCTACGCCAAGGGAGCCACCGACGGTGTGCTGACCTTCCGTGTCCCGAACGAGGAGGACTCGGCCTTCACCACCAAGGTGCAGGTCTTCCTGCCCACCGGCCACCCCGTGCTCGGCGTGCTCGTGCACCCGCAGGACGGCTGGACCGCCAAGGTCACCACCACCAAGCTCAAGACGCCGGTGAAGACCGACGACGGCACCATCACCGAGGCCGCCTCCGAGATCACCTTCAGCGGCGGGAAGATCGGCGCCGGGCAGTACGAGGACTTCGACGTCGCCTTCGGACAGCTGCCCGACGACACCGGCCAGTTGGTCTTCAAAACCCTGCAGACCTACTCCGACGGCAAGGTCGCGCGCTGGATCGAGGAGCCGGCCGGCGGCGACGAGCCGGAGAACCCGGCCCCCGTGCTGAAGCTGACCGCCGGTGACGCGTCCTCCGCACCCGCGCCCGCCAAGACCGCTGTCGTCAGCACCGCCAAGGCCGCCGACACCGGCGACTCCACGGCCCGCGGCCTCGGTATCGCCGGGCTGGTCGTCGGTGTCATCGGCCTCGCCGCCGCCGCGTTCGCCCTCGTGCGGAGCCGGGGCGCGAGGTCGTAATACCTGAGGAGACCAGGAAGGGCCCGGACCGGCAAACGGTCCGGGCCCTTCCCCACGCCAGGGGCCCCCGATGCCAGGGGCCGTCGTTCAGCGCCCCACCAGCTCCAGCACCTTCGCCTCGGTCGCGGCCTCGACGGTGATGCGCGAGGTGCGCCACAGCCACCGCACGTCCCGGCCGAAGGACCACAGCAGTGAGCCCAGGGCGAGGGCGACGATCGCGAGGTTCGCCAGGTGGGGGAGGAGCTCCGCGCCGGCCAGGAGCAGGGCGATGCCCTGCACCGCGGCGACCGTCTTGCGGGCGAACGACGGCGGCAGGGGGGCGTTCAGCCAGGGGGCCAGACGGGCCGCGGCGACGAAGGCGTACCGCATCCCGCCGATCAGCAGCACCCACGGGCCGAGCTGGGTGGACACGTACACGCTCAGCACCAGGATCAGGAGCGCGTCGACCTCCATGTCGAAGCGCGCACCGAGCGCCGTGGAGGTGCCGGTGCGGCGGGCCACCTTGCCGTCCACGCCGTCCAGGAGCAGGGCGACCGCGGTCAGGCCCACCAGCAGCGTCACCGGCGGCGCGCTCTCGAAGGAGTCCGCGACCAGCGCCGTCACGCCGCCCACCAGCGTCGCCCGGCCGAGTGTCACACGGTTGGCGGGACCGAAGGAGCGCAGGCAGGAGCGGTGCAGGGCACGTGCCAGCACCGCCCAGGTGGCGAACGCGAACGCCAGGCCCGTCAGCCAGCCCACCGGCCCCATGCCTATCGCCGTTCCGAGCAGGGCCAGCAGCAGGAGCTGTATACCCGCTCCCACAGCGGTCTCCTGCTGGGGCCTGGCGTCATACGTGTTGTTCAGGGCCACCGCACACCCTCCGGCCGAGTGACAGAGTCGATCAACGCCGCGTACTGTGCGCGGCCTGTGCACTTCTCGGTACGTGAACAACTTCCCTACTGTTCAGGAGGATGCCGATGAACCGCTCGGCCCGCGCGTTCTGGCTTCGCTCACCGGGCCACGGCGAGCTGCGTGACATCACCCTCGCGGAGCCCGCCGAGGACGAGGTCGTGGTGCGCGCCCTGTACTCCGGGGTGAGCCGTGGCACGGAGACGCTCGTGTTCCGTGGCGGGGTGCCGGAGAGCCAACACGCCGTGATGCGGGCGCCCTTCCAGGAGGGCGACTTCCCCGGCCCGGTGAAGTACGGCTACCTCAGCGTCGGTCAGGTGGAGGAGGGACCGGCCGAGTTGGTCGGGCGTACGGTCTTCTGCCTGTATCCGCATCAGAGCCGTTACGTCGTTCGGGTGAACGCCGTGACCGTCGTGCCCGAGCGGGTGCCCGCCGAGCGGGCCGTGCTCGCCGGCACCGTGGAGACCGCCGTGAACGCCCTGTGGGACGCGGCGCCGCTGATCGGCGACCGGATCGCGGTGGTCGGCGGTGGCATGGTCGGCTGCTCGGTCGCCGCCCTGCTGGCCCGCTTCCCCGGCGTCCGGCTGCAGCTGGTCGACGCCGACCCGGCCCGCGCCAAGACCGCCGAGGCGCTCGGCGTGAACTTCGCGACGCCCGACTCCGCCCTCGGCGACTGCGACCTCGTCGTGCACGCCAGCGCCACCGAGGCCGGTCTCACCCGCGCGCTGCAACTCCTCGCTCCCGAGGGTACGGTGGTGGAACTGAGCTGGTACGGCGACCGGCGCGTCGCCCTGCCGCTCGGCGAGGCCTTCCACTCCCGCCGGCTCACCGTGCGCAGCAGCCAGGTCGGCACCGTCTCCCCGGCCGCCCGCGCCGGCCGCGGTTACGCCGAGCGGATGGCGCTCGCCCTCGACCTGCTCGCCGACCCGGCCCTGGACGCGCTCATCACCGGGGAGAGCGCTTTCGAGCAACTCCCGGACGTCATGCCCCAGCTCGCCTCGGGCGAGATCCCGGCCCTGTGCCACCGGATCCGGTACGCCGAGACGGGCCTGACCTGAGAAAAGAGTGAGAGTGAGCTGAACACGGGGAACCGAAGAGCCGTACTACACGGCATCCCCCGACGGGTAAGGACAGGGGGACCAGACGCGTCGTACCTGGAGGGTCGTCCGTTGTTCAGCATCACCGTCCGCGATCACATCATGATCGCCCACAGCTTCCGCGGCGAGGTGTTCGGGCCCGCGCAGCGACTGCACGGCGCCACGTTCCTGGTGGACGCCACCTTCCGCCGCGAGCAGCTGGACGAGGACAACATCGTGGTCGACATCGGCCTGGCCACGCAGGAACTGCGCCTCATCACCGCCGAGCTGAACTACCGCAACCTCGACGACGAGCCCGAGTTCGCCGGCGTCAACACCTCAACCGAGTTCCTCGCCAAGGTCATCGCCGACCGGCTCGCCGAACGCGTCCACAAGGGCGCCCTGGGCGAGGGCGCCAAGGGCCTCGCGGGCATCTCCGTCACCCTGCACGAGTCGCACATCGCCTGGGCGAGTTACGAGCGTGGCCTGTGACGGGGGCGACCACGCAGCGGGCACGGCTGTCCTACGTCCCGGCGCAGGCCACAGCCGTCACCGTCGAGAAGGCCGGAATCATCCCCATGTCCCTGCGCACCGTGCACTTCGTCCTGCCGGGCGGCATCGACGACCCGGCCGCGCCCAGCGGCGGCAACGCCTACGACCGCCGGGTCTGCCTGGACCTGCCCGGCTTCGGCTGGCAGGTCACCCGGCACACCGCGCCCGGCACATGGCCGCGCCCCGACCAGGCCGCCCGCGACCACCTCGCCCGCACCCTGAGGGATCTGCCGGACGACGCGGTGGTGCTGCTGGACGGGCTGGTCGCCTGCGGCGTCCCGGACGTCGTCACCCCGCACGCCGACCGGCTGCGCCTGGCCGTGCTCGTCCACCTCCCGCTCGGCGACGAGACGGGCCTCGACCCGGCCGTCGCCGCCGACCTCGACGCCCGCGAACGCGAGATGCTGCGTGCCGCGCCCGCCGTCATCGCCACCAGCGACTGGGCCGTACGGCGGCTCGTCTCCCATCACGGACTCGCCCCCGAACGGGTGCATGTCGCCGCGCCCGGCGCCGACATCGCACCCCTCGCACCCGGCACCGACGGCGTCTCCCGGCTGCTGTGCGTGGCCGCCGTCACCCCGCGCAAGGGCCAGCACCGGCTCGTGGAGGCCCTCGCGGCGGTCCGGGACCTGCCGTGGACCTGCGAGCTGGTCGGCGGACTCGGCCACGACCGCGCGTACGTCGCACAGTTGCGCGAGACGATCGCCGGGTACGGCCTCGCCGACCGGCTGCACCTGACCGGCCCGCGCTCCGGCGCCGACCTCGACGCCGCCTACGCCGCCGCCGACCTGATGGTCCTCACCTCCTACGCCGAGACCTACGGCATGGCGGTCACCGAGGCCCTGGCCCGCGGCATCCCGGTCCTCGCCACCGACGTGGGCGGGCTGCCGGAGGCGGTCGGCCGCGCCCCCGACGGCGGGGTGCCCGGCATCCTCGTCCCGCCGGAGGACCCCGCCGCGCTCGCCGCCGAGCTGCGCGGCTGGTTCGGTGAGCCCGACGTACGCCGCCGGCTCAAGTCCGCCGCCCGCGGCCGCCGCGCCGCGCTCGACGGTTGGGCCACCACCGCCCGCAGCCTGGCCGGAGTCCTCGCACGGCTCCCCGAAGCCCCGAGGAGGGCGGCATGACCGCGCCGGAGACCACGACGAACGGCTTGGCGTCGATCCCGGCCCAGACAGGACCGAGGAAGGTGACGCCGGTGCGCGGCGAGGGCGAGAAGGAGACGGTTCATGAGGCGTCCGGTGCGGGGGAGGGCGGTGCCGAAGTCGGGCAGCGTGGCGCGGAGGCCTCGGTCGTCGCAGGGGCCGGACCCGTCGGCCGTCCCGGTGAGCGGGCCACCGTACGGCTGCGTCACGACGAGCCCGAGGAACCGCCCCGGTACGCGCCCGAATGGCTGCGGTTGCGGGAAGGGGCCGACGCTGCCGCCCGCGCGCAGGACCTGCTGGACCCCTTGCGGATCCGGCTGGCGAACCTGCCGGGCCACACCGGCGCACTCGCCGTGCACGACCTGGGCTGCGGCACCGGCTCGATGAGCCGCTGGCTCGCGCCCCGCCTGGACGGACCCCAGCACTGGGTCCTGCACGACCGCGACCCCTACCTGCTGCACTTCGCCGCGGTGGGCGCACCGCGCTCCGCCGCCGACGGCAGCAACGTCACCGTCGAGACCCGGCGCGGCGACGTCGCCCGGCTGACGCCGGACGCGCTGGCCGGGGCCTCGCTGGTCACCGCCTCCGCGCTGCTCGACGTGCTCACCCGCGAGGAGGTCGTCACCCTCGTCGACGCCTGTGCCGGGGCCCGCTGCCCCGCGCTGCTCACCCTGTCGGTCGCCGGGCGCGTCGAACTCGCCCCGGCCGACCCGCTGGACACGGAGGTCGCCGAGGCGTTCAACGCCCACCAGCGGCGCGCCGGGCTGCTCGGCCCGGACTCGGTCACCGTGGCCTGCGAGGCGTTCGCCGCGCGCGGGGCCGCCGTACGTGTGCATCCGAGCCCCTGGCGGCTCGGCCCCGAGGATTCGGCGCTGATCGAGCAGTGGCTGCGCGGCTGGGTGGGCGCGGCCGTGGAACAGCGGCCCGAACTGCGCGACCGCGCGGAGCGGTATCTGCGGGACCGGCTCGCCGCCTGCGCGGCCGGTGAGCTGCGGGTCGTGGTCCACCACAGCGACCTGCTGGCCCTGCCCCGGCCGACGGGCGGCGCGTCATGAGCGCGCGGCCGGCCGCGGGGGAGCCCGGGCACCGAACCACCGGAACCGGCCCGGCCGATGTGTGCGTGTACGGCTCCGGCACGATTCACGCGGGCGCGGGGAGTGTGGCCACGGCGGAGGCGACCATCCGCGAGACCGGCACCTGGCTTCCGGAACTGCCGCCCTCCCGCCCCGAACCCACGCCCTCATTCCCGGAGTCGGCGCGCTCCCTCTCCGACCAGCCGCCCACCGAGACCGCGCCCGAGCCCGCGCGGCCCCCCGCCCCCCGGCGCGCCCGCTTCCGCGCGCTGCGTACGCACTTCGGGACGGTCGTCGGTGTGGTCATCCTCGGGGCGCTGCTGTGGCGGCTGGGCACGGGCGTGCTCGTCGACGGGCTGCGGCGGATTGACGCCGCGACGGTGCTGGCCGCGCTGGGCATCGGCGTGGTCACCACCGTACTCAGCGCCTGGCGCTGGCAGTTGGTGGCCCGAGGTCTGCGCATCCGGCTGCCGCTCGGCTCTGCCGTCGCCGACTACTACCGGGCGCTGTTCCTGAACGCGGCGCTCCCCGGCGGCATCCTGGGCGATGTGCACCGGGCGGTCCGGCACGGACAGAACGCCGGTGACCTGCGGCGCGGCGTGCAGGCCGTCGTACTGGAACGCGTCGCCGGGCAGATCGCGCTGGCCGTGCTCGCCGCGGCGGTGCTGCCGACGCTGCCGTCCCCGGTGCGCGACGAGGCCCGCGACTTCGCCCCGCTGGTCGCCCTCGCGGCGGCCGGCGTGCTAGCCGTCGGCCTCGCGGTGCGCATGAACCGGGCGTCCTCCCGCCGGGCCGGGGGCCTGCGCACCGTCCTCGGCGAGGCGCGCCAGGGGCTGTTCTCCCGCCGGGGCTGGCCGGGCATCGCGCTGTCCTCGGTCGTGATCCTGGCCGGACACGTGGCGATGTTCGTCGTGGCGGCGCGGGTCGCCGGCTCCGCCGCCTCCTTCGTGGAGCTGGTCCCGCTCGCGGTCCTCGCCCTCGTCGCCATGGGGCTGCCGCTGAACGTCGGCGGGTTCGGGCCCCGCGAGGGCGTCACCGCCTGGGCGTTCGGCGCCGCGGGACTAGGCGCGAGCACCGGAGTCGCCGTCGCCGTCGTCTACGGTGTGCTGAGCTTCGTGGCGAGCCTGCCCGGCGCCCTCGTCCTCGCGGTCCGCTGGTACGCCGCTCTGCGCGCCGCCCCCGCCACGACGGACCAGGCCGAGCCCGCCACGACGGACCCCGCCCCGGCCTCCGCGACGGAAGGTCCGCGGCCCGCCCGGCAGCAGCCCGAGTCCGCCCAGGCCCCCGCGCCCGGACGGAACACCCCGCCCGCGAGGGACTACCCGCGTCCCGCCCCCGACGTGAGCAACGCGAAATACGCCTCGAAGGATTCCGCGAGGCTCGCCAGCAGTTCCTTTCCCTTTTCCGCCGAACCGAGGGAAGGACGGCCGATGACGCCCGATTCGGTATAGGCGGACATTCCCACGGTGAGCAGATGACGACGGTCGTCAGCGGTGAAATCGGCGGACTCGTAACCAGGGCGGACGAATTCGGGATGAGCGTGCAGCAGAATCGAGGTCTCGATTTCTCCCGCGTGCATGTCGGTGAGCAGCGAGGTGCGCACCCCCGCCCGCTCCCGCGCCGTCTCCCAGTCCTCGGCGGCCGGGAACAACGCCATCCGCTCGCTGCGCGCGGAGGCCTCCTGGACGACGTTGCCCAGAACGTAGTTGCCGCCGTGCCCGTTGACCACGACGAGCGCGTCGACGCCCGAGCGGCGCAGCGACGCGGCGATGTCCGAGACCACCGCATGGAGGGTCACGGCGGAGATGCTGACGGTCCCCGGCCAGTCCGCGTGCTCGTGCGAGCAGGAGACCGTCACCGGAGGAAGGAGGTGCACCGGGTACGCGGCGGCGATCTCCCGCGCCACGGCACAGGCGACGAGCGTGTCGGTCGCCAGCGGAAGGAACGGACCGTGCTGTTCGAAACTGCCTACGGGAAGGACGGCGACCTGTGTTGAAACGCCCGCCCCCCGCGTCCGTACCACTTCGGTGGTGTCCGCCGGCATCACGCCGTACGCCACGCTGTTTGTCCCCCCACATGCCGCCGCACGCGCGCCCGAACCATCCATCGTTTCACGGCCTTTCGTCTCTGCTTAGGAATCAGATCATGACAGAAAACACCGGCGTCAACATGGGCGTACTCGGCAAGAAGGCTCCGCGGCGTTCGGGCGCGGAACGCGTCGTGAATGCACCGCTGCCCACCGTGTACGGGAATTTCCAGGCGGTCGGCTACCTGGACCACGACCGCGGTGACGAGCAAGTGGCCCTGGTGTACGGCGACATCGGCACCGAGAACGTACTGACCCGGCTGCACTCGGAATGCCTGACCGGGGACGCGTTCGGTTCCCGGCACTGCGAGTGCGGCGACCAGCTGGAGGCCGCGCTGCGTGCCGTCGTCGCCGAAGGCAGCGGGATCGTCGTCTACTTGAGGGGCCACGAGGGCCGCGGCATCGGACTGCTCGCCAAGTTGCGCGCGATGGCCCTGCAGGCGGAGGGCCTGGACACGGTGGAGGCGAACCTCGCGCTCGGCCTGCCCGTCGACGCCCGCGACTACGGCATCGCGGCTCAGATCCTGCACGACCTCGGGGTGCGCTCGGTGCGCCTGATGTCCAACAACCCGCGCAAGCGGGAGGCGCTGGTCCGGCACGGCATCCAGGTCGCCGAGCAGGTACCGCTGCTGATCGAGCCGTGCGAGAGCAACATCACGTACCTGCGCACCAAACGGGAGCGGCTGGACCACATCCTGCCCCATCTGGACGCCGTCGCCCACGGCTCCTGAGGCCGGCCGTCCCGGCGTCCGCCGCCTCCCCCCACGGGCGGCGGGCGCCCGGCGGTCAGCGCACCAGCGCCTCGTGCACCAGCCGCCGCAGCTCCGGGAAGATCTTCAGCGTCTTCGGGCGTACCTGCGTCATGAACTGGACCGTCAGCTCATGGCGCGGATCGACCCAGAACGCGGTGGTGGCCACGCCGGTCCAGCCGTACGTGCCGAGGCTGGAGGGGGCCAGGGTGCGGGACGGGTCGGTCACCACCGACACGTTGAAGCCGAAGCCGAGCCCGTCGTTGCCGGGCTCCTGGTGGACGGGGGCGCCGAAGGACCGCAACGTCGCGTCGCCGGGCAGCTGGTTGCGGGTCATCATGCCGACGCTGTCCGCGGACAGCAGCCGCACGCCGTCCAGTTCGCCGCCCCGGCGCAGCATCTCCATGAACCGGTGGAAGTCGTACGCCGAGGAGACCAGGCCGCCGCTGCCGGACAGGAACCTCGGCCGGCCGTGCACCGGCAGCCCCGGCACCGGCTCGATCCCGCCCCCGTCCGTCTCCCCGTACAACTCGGCCAGTCTGCCCGCCTGTTCGGGCCCGATGTGGAAGCCGGTGTCGGTCATGCCGAGCGGGCGCAGGATCCGCTCGGTGAAGAACGCGTCCAGCGGCTGTCCGGACACCACCTCGATGACACGGCCCAGCACGTTCGACGCCACCGAGTAGTTCCACTGGGTGCCCGGGTCGAACTGCAACGGCATCCGCGCGTACACCTCGACCGTCTGCGCGAGATCGGCGCCGGGCGGCACCGAGTACTCCAGGCCGGACTCCCGGTAGAGGGCGTCGACGGGGTGCCGGTAGTAGAAGCCGAAGGTCAGGCCGGCGGTGTGGGTGAGCAGATGCCGGATCAGGACCGGACCGGCGGCCGGGCGAGTGCGCATCCCGGCGCCGGAACCGCCGTCGTACACCCGGGGTTCGGCGAACGCGGGCAGATGACGTTCGAGCGGGTCGTCCAGGGACAGCCTGCCCTCCTCCACCAGCAGCAGTACCGCGACCGCGGTGACCGGCTTGGTCATGGAGTAGAGCCGCCACAGCGTGTCCGCCTCGACCGGCAGCCCGGCCGCGACATCGCGCCGGCCGTACGTGGTGAGGTGGGCGACCCGGCCGCCACGCGACACGGCCACCAGAAAGCCGGGCAGCCGCCCCTCGTCGACATGGTGCGCGACATGCCGGTCCAGGCGGTCCAGCGCCTTGCCGTCCAGCCCCGCCTCACCGGGGTCGACTTCCTGCAGCAGCCGTGCCATCGCTCTCCTCCCGCCGCCTGGTAAGCGATGCCCCCGGCCGCCCGCCGGGACACATCCGGTCTCATCGTCGCCCAGGAACACCACCGTGGACCCGTTCGTCAGCGGTGTTTGTGATCGACGCGACGCCATCGGCCGCGGGCAGCCCACGATCGCCACCGGTCCCGGCCGCCCTGTTCTTGCCATCGGTCCTCGGCAGCCGGGGGGCGGGGAATGCGGGGGACGATCCGGTGAGTTGACCGTGTCATGAGCGAAGACTCCACCCCGGTCCCCCCGCAGGACGCGCTGCTCGACCTGCTCGCCGAAGGCGACGCCGGCGTCCTGGTCACCCTCAAACGCGACGGCCGCCCCCAGCTGTCCAACGTCAACCACGCCTACTACCCCGACGAGCGCGTCATCCGGATCTCCGTCACCGACGACCGCGCCAAGACCCGCAACCTGCGCCGCGACCCCCGCGCCTCCTACCACGTCACCAGCGCCGACCGCTGGGCGTTCACCGTCGCAGAGGGCACGGCCGAGCTCTCCCCGGTCGCCCAGGACCCTTACGACGACACCGTCGAGGAACTGATCCGCCTCTACAGGGACGTTCAGGGCGAGCATCCGGACTGGGACGACTACCGGGCCGCGATGGTCCGCGACCGCCGCCTGGTGGTCCGGCTGCACGTCGACCGGGCGTACGGTATCCCGAAGCGCTGACCTGCCTCCGGTTCGCGGCTACGACGCCTCGGCGGTCCGCGTCTCGATCGCGCGCAGTACGGCGACCATGTCCTCGTCGCCGTACCCCTGGGCCACCGTCTCCTCGAACAGGGTGTGGCACACGTCGAGGAGCGGTGAGGCCAGGTGTGCCTTGCGGGCCGCCTCGGCGATGAGCCGGTTGTTCTTCAGGACGTCCAGCGCGGCCGCCTGCACCGCGAAGTCCCGGTCGAACAGCTTCGGCGCCTTCATCCGGGAGACCCCGCTGGCCATCGGGCCCGCGGCGAGGACGTCCAGGAACAGCCGCCGGTCCAGGCCCTGGCGCTCGGCGAAGTGGAAGGCCTCGGTCAGCCCGGTCACCTGGGTGATCAGGAAGAGGTTCACGGACAGCTTCATCAGCAGCGCGCCGGGCGCCGGACCGCACACGAACGTCTCCCGGCACATCGGCGCGAGCAGCGGCCGTACGGCGTCCACGGCGTCCTTCTCCCCGGCGAGCATCGCCACCAGCTGCCCCTCCTCCGCCGGCACCCGTGACCCGGAGACGGGTGCCTCGACGTACCGGCCGCCGGCGGCGCGGACGTCGGTCTCCACGGCACGGGAGTACTCGGGGGAGGTGGTGCCCATGTGGACGACGACGCGGCCGGCGACCCGTGCCGCCAGCGCGGGTGTGCCCCGGCCGAGGACGGTGTCGACGGCGGCCTCGTCGGCGAGCATCAGGAGCACCACGTCCGCCCGGGCGAACACCTCGTCGGCGTCCGCGGCGACCTCGGCCCCGGCCGCGCGCAGGGGTGCGGCGCGTTCCGGGGTCCGGTTCCAGACCACCAGGGGGGTGCCGGCGGACACCAGGCGCTGTGCCATGGGCCGGCCCATCACTCCGAGACCGATGAAACCGACGTTCACGGGAACCGCCCTCCGCTCCGGGAGCCGACTATGACCGCTGTCATAGTAGCCGCCGTTATGACGCCGGTCATAGAGTGAGGGCGGCGAGGATCGGAGGTCGGCGATGAGCGAGACACGGCACGGGCCGCGGGAGCGGATGGTCTTCAGCGCGGCCCAGCTCATCCGGCGTGACGGCGTCGCCGCGACCGGCATGCGGGAGGTCGCCGCGCACGCCGGCGCACCACGCGGCTCGCTCCAGCACTATTTCCCGGGCGGGAAGGAACAGCTGGTCAACGAGGCGGTCGGCTGGGCCGGACGGTATGCGGGCAGGCGCATCGCGCGCTTCCTCGCGGGGCTCAAGGAGCCGACGCCGAGCGGACTGTTCGCGGCGATGGTCGCCCAGTGGACCGACGAGTACGCGGCGCACGGCTTCGCGACGGGCTGCCCGGTCGCCGCCGCCACCGTCGACTGCGCCTCGGCCGACGGCTCGACCCGCGAGGCCGTGGCCGCCGCGTTCACGACCTGGCGGACCCCGCTCGCCGAGGCCCTGACCGGCATGGGCGTCCCCGCGGCGCGCGCCGAATCCCTGGCCACGCTGATGATCAGCACCCTGGAGGGCGCGATCCTGATGGCCCGCGCGGAACAGGACGCAGGGCCCTTGACCACGGCGGTACGGGAACTCGGGCCCCTGCTCGACTCGGCGGTGGGCTCGGGCGGGTGAGATGAGCGCGACCGGGGAGTGCGGTCGGGTGGGTGTGGCCGGTGCGGGTTGGGGTGGCCGCTGTGGTGGGGCAGCGGTGCGTTTCCGTGGAGTGGTGCGGCTGGTTCGGCGGATGCCGGGGGGCGTGCTGCGGGTGCGGCGGATCGCGGTCGGCCGGTGCTTGTCCGGGCCCGCCCGCCACACTAGCCTCCGCTCGTGATCAATGGTGCGCATGTGGTGCTCTACAGCCGGGACGCGGAGGCCGACCGGGCCTTCCTGCGCGACACCCTCGGGTGGGCGCACGTCGACGCGGGCCACGGATGGCTGATCTTCCAGGCGCCGCCCACCGAGGTGGCCTGTCACCCCGCCGACGGCGAGCCCGCGCACGAGCTGATGCTGATGTGCGACGACCTCGACGCGACGCGGCGTGAACTCGCCGAGCGGGGAGTGGAGTTCTCCCGGCCGGTCGAGGAGGCCCGCTGGGGCCGGGTGACCGCCCTGCGCCTTCCGGGCGGCGGCGAACTCGCCCTGTACGAGCCGCGGCACCCGAAGCCGTAGGCGGAACACCGCGGGCCGCGGACCCACAGTCCGCGGCCCGTGTAGTGCGGACGGGCGGCCCGCGCAGGCGCCGTTCGGCCCTGCGCGGCCCCCGTGGACCCGGTGCCGACCCCGGGCCCCGGCGGTCCTAGGTCGCCGTGACCCGTTCCGCCCGCCGCGCCGGACCGCCCGACCGCTCGCCGAGCAGTTCGGTCGGGACCTTGTGGGTCTCGCGGGCGGTGAGTGCGGCCAGGGCCGGCGGGAGGCACAGGGCGGCCGTGAACAGGGCCACCGCCGACCAGTCGTCGCCGCCCGGGCCGGCGATCTCGGCGGCGAAGGTGACCGCGAACCCGGCGACCGCGAAGCCGATCTGCGTGCCGACGGCCATGCCCGACAGCCGCACCCGGGTCGCGAACATCTCGCCGTAGAAGGCGGGCCACACACCGTTCGCGGCGCTGTAGACCAGACCGAAGGCCACGATCCCGAGGATCAGGGTCAACGGGTGGGAGCCCGTGGAGATCGCCCACAGATAGCCGGCCATCGCCGCCGCGCTGCCCACCGCGCCGATCAGGAACACCGGCCGGCGCCCGATCCGGTCCGAGAGGGTGGCCCACAGCGGGATCGCGCCCAGCGCGGCGAGGTTCGCCAGGGCGCCCATCCACAGCATGAACGTACGGGACATCCCGACCGCGTCACTGGTGGCGTACGCCAGCGCCCACACCGTGAAGATCGTGCTGACCGAGGCGATGAGCGCGCCCGCGATCACCCGGAGCACGTCCCCCCAGTGCTCGCGCAGCAGCACCGCGAGCGGCAGCCGCACCACACCCTCGGTCGCCGCCTGCCGGGCGAAGGCCGGGGTCTCGCGCAGCCGGCGCCGGATGACGTAACCGACCACGGCGACCGCGAAGCTCAGCCAGAACGGCACCCGCCAGCCCCAGGACAGCAGCTGGTCCTCGGGGAGCCTGGAGACGAGGAGGAAGACCAGCGTGGCGATGAGCTGGCCGCCCTGGGTGCCGCTGAGCGTGAAGCTGGTGAAGAACCCGCGCCGGCCCGGTGGCGCGTGCTCAAGGCTCATGGAACTCGCGCTCGCCTGCTCGCCTGCCGCCGATATGCCCTGCAGCACGCGGCAGAGCACGAGCAGCACCGGCGCGAGCGAGCCGGCCTGGGCGCGGGTGGGCAGACAGCCGATCAGGAACGTCGAGACGCCCATCAGGATGAGCGTGAAGACCATGATCTTCTTGCGGCCGAGCCGGTCGCCGACGTGCCCGAGGACCAGTGCGCCGAGCGGCCGGGCGGCGTAGGCGACGCCGAAGGTGGCGAGCGACAGCAGAGTCGCGGTCGCCGGGTCGGAGGAGTCGAAGAACACCTTCGGGAAGATCAGTGCGGCGGCGCTGCCGTAGACGAAGAAGTCGTAGTACTCCAGGGCACTGCCGATCCAGGCGGCCGTGGCCGCCTTCCAGGGCTGGCCTGGAGGGGCCTCGGCGGCGGGCTCGGGGGCAGGGGTGGGGACGGACACGGCGGCTCCTTCGGGGGACTCCACCCTACGGAAGGGCGGGGTGAGCGACGAGGGGAGGGAGCGGGCGAGGGCCGGATCTCGGCGGCTAATTAACCCACTGGGTAGTTAGTTGTGGTGGGTGGGATGTTGCGCCCGTGTTTCCGCGCTGTCAAGAGTCCGGGCCATCGGTCCGTGCGAGAGTGCGACGGTCCGCACGAGAGTGCGGAGCTGGCGGCGTCAGTCGGCCGCCCGCTCCGCCGTCAGGTAGGCGATCACCATGTCGCCGAGCATGGTGCGGTAGTGGTCCCGCTGGTCGGGGTTCACCAGGTCCCGGCCGAACAGGGCGCCGAAGGTGTGCCGGTTGGACACCCGGAAGAAGCAGAACGAGCTGATCATCGCGTGCAGGTCGACCGCGTCGACGTCGGCCGTGAACAGCCCCGACTCCTGTCCCGCGGTGAGGATCCGGCGGATCACCTCCAGAGCCGGGGAGCCGATCTTCCCGAGCTTCTCGGAGGCCGCGATGTGCTCGGCGCCGTGGATGTTCTCGATGCTGACCAGGCGGATGAAGTCCGGGTGCCGCTCATGGTGGTCGAAGGTCAGCTCCGCCAGGCGGCGGATCGCGGCGACGGGGTCCAGGTGCTCGACGTCCAGCTGCTGCTCGGCCTCGCGGATCACCCCGTACGCCCGCTCCAGCACGGCGGTGAACAGCTGTTCCTTGCCGCCGAAGTAGTAGTAGATCATCCGCTTGGTGGTGCGGGTGAGGGCCGCTATCTCGTCGACCCGCGCGCCGTCGTAGCCGGCCCGCGCGAACTCCTGCGTGGCCACGTCGAGGATCTCGGCCTTGGTGCGGGCCGCGTCGCGCACCCGTCCCCCGGGTCGTACCGGTTCTTCGACGCTGGTCATCGCATTCCTTCGGGCCGGTGGACACCAGGGGGGCACGCTCGCTGTGCGTGCCGGTGATTGTAGAAGCAGGAACACGGGCCGTCGCCGAGGTCTTCCTCACGGCGGCCACGACTGATATAGCTAACGTACTGGTTCGTACATTAGTGCCGCCTCGGGAGGGCCACGTGGCCAAGGACTCGTATCTCGTCGGGCTGATCGGGGCCGGCATCGGCCCCTCGCTCAGCCCCGCCCTGCACCAGCGGGAGGCGGACCGGCAGGGCCTGCGCTACCTCTACCGGCTCCTCGACCTCGACGTCCTCGGGCGGACGCCCGAGGCGGTCGGCGACCTGGTCCGCGCCGCCCGCGATCTCGGCTACGACGGGCTGAACATCACCCACCCCTGCAAGCAGCTGGTCATCGACCACCTCGACGCGCTCGACCCGCGCGCCGAGGCGCTCGGCGCGGTCAACACCGTGGTCTTCGACGACGGCCGGGCCATCGGCCACAACACCGACGTGACCGGTTTCGCCGCCGCCTTCGCGCGCGGTCTGCCGGACGCCCCACTGGAGCGGGTCGTCCAGCTCGGCGCGGGCGGCGCGGGCGCGGCCGTCGCCCATGCCGTACTCACCCTGGGCGCCGGGCGGGTCACCGTCGTCGACGCGCTGCCCGAGCGTGCCGCCGCGCTCGCCGACTCGCTGGTACGGCACTTCGGCCCCGGCCGGGCGGGAGCGGCGACGGTCGACAGGCTTCCGGCGCTGCTCGGGGAGGCCGACGGCTGTGGGGGGCTGGTCCATGCCACCCCCACCGGCATGGCCGCGCATCCCGGGCTGCCCCTGCCCGCGGAGCTGCTGCATCCCGGGCTGTGGGTCGCCGAGGTCGTCTATCGGCCGCTGGAGACCGAGCTGCTGCGGGCCGCACGCGTGCGTGGCTGTGCCGCACTGGGCGGGGGCGGGATGGCCGTGTTCCAGGCCGCCGACGCGTTCCGGCTGTTCACCGGGAGAGAGCCGGACAGTGGGCGGATGCTGGCCGACTTCGGGGAACTGGTGGGCGTCGAGCGCTCGGGGAGTGCTGTCGGATGACGAGGAACACGGACATGCACACCTCCATCGCCACCGTCTCCCTCAGCGGCACCCTCACCGAGAAGCTCGCCGCCGCCGCGCGTGCCGGGTTCGGCGGGGTGGAGATCTTCGAGAACGACCTCCTCGCCTGCCCGCTCGCGCCCGAGGAGATCCGTGCCCGCTGTGCCGACCTCGGGCTGAGCATCGATCTGTATCAGCCGATGCGCGACGTCGAAGGCGTGCCCGAGGAGATCTTCGTGCGCAATCTGCGGCGCGCCCGGCACAAGTTCGAGCTGATGAACCGGCTCGGCGCGGACACCGTCCTCGTGTGCTCCAGTGTGTCGCCGGACGCCGTGGACGACGACGCCCGAGCGGCCGGTCAGCTCGCTCGACTGGCCGGACTCGCCGAGGAGTCCGGGATACGGGTGGCGTACGAGGCGCTCGCCTGGGGCCGGCACGTGAACACCTACGAACACGCGTGGCGGATCGTCGAGGCCGCCGACCATCCGGCGCTCGGCGTCTGTCTGGACAGTTTCCACATCCTGTCCCGCGGCTCCGACCCGAAGGGCATCGAGGACATCCCCGGCGAGAAGATCTTCTTCCTGCAACTCGCCGACGCCCCGCTGCTCGCGATGGACGTCCTGCAGTGGAGCCGTCACTACCGCTGCTTCCCCGGCCAGGGCGGCTTCGACGTGGCCGGGCTGGTACGGCACGTCCTCGCCGCCGGATACCGCGGGCCGCTGTCCCTGGAGGTCTTCAACGACGTCTTCCGGCAGGCCGACGCCGGCCCCACCGCCGTCGACGCCCACCGCTCCCTGCTGCTCCTGCGGGAGGCCGTCGGCGCCGCCGAACTGCCGCCGCCCGTCGTGCCCACCGGGGTGGCCTTCGCCGAACTCCTCACCCCGGACGCCGAACCCGTCACCGCGCTGCTGACCGCGCTCGGCTTCACCCGTGCCGCCCGGCACCGCGGCAAGCCCGTCGACCTGTGGCAGCACGGCGAGGCCCGCGTCCTGGTCAACACCGCCGCCACCGCCCGCCGCGACGGCACCCGGCTCGCCGCGATCGGCCTGGAGTCCCCGGACCCCGCCGCTGCCGCCCGCCGCGCAGAGGCCCTGCTCGCACCCGTCCTGCCCCGCCACCGCGCCCCCGGGGACGCCCCGCTCGACGCCGTCGCGGCCCCCGACGGCACCGAACTGTTCCTGTGCGCCACCGGCGACCGCGAACTCCCCGACTGGCGGGCCGACTTCGCCGACCTGCCGGACACCCCGGCGCCCTCCACCACCCGCATCGACCATCTCGCCCTCACCCAGCCCTGGCACCACTTCGACGAGGCCACGCTCTTCCACCGCAGCGTCCTCGGCCTCACCGCCCAGGAGAGCGTCGACCTCGCCGACCCCTACGGCCTGATGCGCAGCCGGGCCGTCGCCAACGCCGACGGCAGCGTCCGTATCGCCCTCGGCGTCGGCGCGGCACCCACCGACGACACCGTGCACGCGGCGCACATCGCGCTGGCCACGGACGACGTGGTGGCCGCGGCCCGCGCCTTCCGCGCCGCGGGCGGCCGGCTGCTGCCGGTGCCGGGCAACTACCACGACGACCTCGCCGCCCGGTACGACCTCCCCGACGACGAGCTGGAGACCTACCGGGACCTCGGCATCCTCTACGACCGGGACGCGGGCGGCGCCTTCCGCCACTGCTACACCGAGACCGTCGGCCGGGTCTTCTTCGAACTCGTCCAGCGCGACCCCGGCTACCAGGGGTACGGCGCCGCGAACGCCCCGGTCCGGCTCGCGGCCCAGCACGCGGGGCGGCGCTGACAGGGGCGGGCGGAGGAACGGGGCGACAGAGCAGGAGGGAAGAGCAGTACGGAAGAGGAGGTGAAGGAGCCGGTGAGCCCGCGGTGAAACCTCGGTGAGACCCGGCCCCGGCACCCGCCGCCCCGCGTTGCGGCGGCCGATACTCGCACGGTCCAGGACATACCCGGTGTCCCGGACCCGAGTGTCCCGTACCGGGTGCCTGGAACTCCCATGCCGATCCCCGGCCGGCCGGCCGCTGTTGCGGCCCCACCTGCCGCCGACCGCGACCGTCACGCCGCCGGCCACCCCGCCCCCGGCCGCCTTCCGGAAGCTGGTGGACACCGGACGGCTGCACTATGTCCTCGTGCCGCGTGCCGACCTGCGTCCCGGCGCCCTCGCGGCCGCCCGTCCCGTCGGGGCACTGCTGCGCTGGACCGCCACCCACTGCGCGCTCGTCCCGCTGGCCGCCTACGACCCCGGCGACCGGATCCGGCTGCTGTACCACTGCGGCCCGGCTCACCAGGGGTGAACCGGGCCGCGTACGAAGGGACTTGCCGAGCGGGAGCCGTTACGGCCGTCTGTTCCACTCGGCGATCACGGGCCGCCCGTGCTCGGTGGACAGCCGGCTGACCGTGCCCGTGGCCAGCTGGAACAGCCGGCCCTCGGCGGGCGGCAGACCCAGTCGGCGGGCGGTGAGCACCCGCAGGAAGTGGGCGTGGGCGACGAGGACCACGTCCCCCTCCGCCAGGGCCGGGGACAGCCGGGCCAGCACCCGGTCGGCGCGGGCGCCGACCTCCCGTGGTGACTCGCCCGGGTGCCCGTCGGGTCCGGGCGGCACGCCGTCGGTCCACAGGTCCCAGCCGGGGCGCGTGCGGTGGATGTCGACCGTGGTGACACCCTCGTAGCCGCCGTAGTCCCACTCGTGCAGGTCGGGGTCGGGCACGACCCCGGTCAGGCCCGCCAGTTCGGCGGTGCGCAGCGCGCGGCCCAGCGGGCTGGCGAGCGCCAGGGCGTAGGTCCGGCCGGTGAGGAGCGGGGCGAGGGACTTGGCCTGTTCCTCACCGGGCCCGGTCAGGGGCAGGTCGGTCCAGCTGGTGTGCTGTCCCGACCGGCTCCACTCCGTCTCACCGTGGCGGACCAGCAGGAGGTCCCCCACGGCGGGTCAGCCCTTCTTCTCGACCGCGTGGCCGCCGAACTGGTTGCGCAGCGCCGCGATCATCTTCATCTGCGGGGAGTCGTCCTGCCGGGAGGCGAACCGGGCGAACAGGGAGGCGGTGATCGCGGGCAGCGGCACGGCGTTGTGGATCGCCGCCTCGACGGTCCAGCGGCCCTCGCCGGAGTCCTCCGCGTAGCCGCGCAGCTTCTGAAGGTGCTCGTCCTCGTCCAGGGCGTTGACCGCGAGGTCCAGCAGCCAGGAACGGATGACGGTGCCCTCCTGCCAGGAGCGGAACACCTCGCGGACGTTCTCCACCGAGTGCACCTTCTCCAGCAGCTCCCAGCCCTCGGCGTAGGCCTGCATCATGGCGTACTCGATGCCGTTGTGGACCATCTTGGAGAAGTGCCCCGCGCCGACCCGGCCCGCGTGGACGTAGCCGTACGGGCCCTCCGGCTTGAGCGCCTCGAAGATCGGCTTCAGCGGCTCGACGTGCTGCTTCTCGCCGCCGACCATGAGCGCGTAGCCGTTCTCCAGGCCCCACACACCGCCGGAGACACCGGCGTCGACGAAGCCGATGCCCTTGATGCCGAGGGCGGCGGCGTGCTTCTCGTCGTCCGTCCAGCGGGAGTTGCCGCCGTCGATCACGGTGTCGCCCGGCTCCAGCAGGTCGCCGAGCTCGTCGATGACGGTCTGCGTGGCGGTGCCGGCCGGGACCATCACCCACACATGGCGGGGGGCGTCCAGCTTCTCGACCAGTTCGGCGAGGGACTTGACGTCGGAGACCTCGGGGTTGCGGTCGTAACCGAGGACGGTGTGGCCGGCGCGGCGGATCCGCTCGCGCATGTTGCCGCCCATCTTGCCGAGACCGATGAGACCGAGCTGCATATCAGTTCACTTCCGATGCGTTCTTGAGCGTGCGGTAGGCGGAGACGAGGGCCGTGGTGGACGGGTCGAGACCCGGGACGTCCGCGCCCTCGGTGAGAGCGGGCTCGACGCGCTTGGCGAGGACCTTGCCCAGCTCCACGCCCCACTGGTCGAAGGAGTCGATGTTCCACACCGCTCCCTGCACGAACACCTTGTGCTCGTAGAGGGCGATCAGCTGGCCGAGCACGGACGGGGTCAGCTCGCCTGCGAGGATGGTGGTGGTGGGGTGGTCACCGCGGAAGGTGCGGTGCGGGACCTGCTCCTCGGGGACGCCCTCGGCGCGGACCTCCTCGGCGCTCTTGCCGAAGGCGAGGGCCTGGGTCTGGGCGAAGAAGTTGGCCATCAACAGGTCGTGCTGCGCCTTGAGTTCCTCGCTCAGCTCGCCGACGGGCCGGGCGAAGCCGATGAAGTCCGCCGGGATCAGCTTGGTGCCCTGGTGGATCAACTGGTAGTAGGCGTGCTGGCCGTTGGTGCCCGGCGTGCCCCACACCACCGGCCCGGTCTGCCACTCCACCGGCCGGCCGTCGCCCTGCACCGACTTGCCGTTGGACTCCATGTCGAGCTGCTGGAGATAGGCGGTGAACTTCGACAGGTAGTGGCTGTAGGGCAGGACGGCGTGCGACTGGGCGTCGTGGAAGTTGCCGTACCAGATGCCCAACAGGCCCAGGATCAGTGGGGCGTTGGCCTCGGCGGGTGCGGTGCGGAAGTGGTCGTCGACCAGCCGGAAGCCGTCGAGCATCTCCCGGAACCTCTCCGGGCCGATGGCGATCATCAGGGACAGGCCGATCGCGGAGTCGTACGAGTAGCGGCCGCCGACCCAGTCCCAGAACTCGAACATGTTGTCCGGGTCGATGCCGAACTCGGTGACCTTCTCCGCGTTCGTGGACAGCGCCACGAAGTGCTTGGCGACGGCCTTCTCGTCGCCGTCGAAGGCGTTCAGCAGCCAGGAGCGCGCCGAGGTCGCGTTGGTGATCGTCTCGATCGTGGTGAACGTCTTGGACGCGACGATGAACAGCGTCTCCGCCGGGTCCAGGTCACGGGTGGCCTCGTGCAGGTCGGCGCCGTCCACGTTCGACACGAACCGGAACGTCAACTCCCGTGCGGTGTACGGGCGCAGCACCTCGTAGGCCATCGCGGGGCCGAGGTCGGAGCCGCCGATGCCGATGTTGACGACGTTCCTGATGCGCTTGCCGGTGTGGCCGGTCCACTCGCCGGAGCGGACCTTGCCGGCGAAGTCGGCCAGCTTGTCGAGGACGGCGTGCACCTTCGGCACGACGTTCTCCCCGTCGACCTCGATCACCGCCTCGCGCGGGGCGCGCAGCGCGGTGTGCAGGACCGCACGGTTCTCGGTGACGTTGATCCTCTCGCCGCGGAACATGGCGTCGCGCAGCGCGAACACGCCGGTGGCGGTGGCGAGTTCCTGGAGGAGAGCCAGGGTCTCGTCGGTGATCAGGTGCTTGCTGTAGTCGATGTACAGGTCGCCGACCCGTACGACGTACCGCTCGGCTCGGCCGGGGTCCGCCGCGAACAGGTCGCGCAGGTGCGGCTGCCCCTCGGCGCGGTGGTCGGCGAGGGCCGTCCACTCGGGCCGGTTGGTGAGCTTCACAAACTCGGACTGAGCCATCTCAGGCGTTCTCCTTGGCGGCCTCGCCCTTGAGGGCGATGGCGTACATCTCGTCGGCGTCGAGGCGGCGCAGTTCCTCGGCGATGAGTTCGGAGGTGGGGCGGACCTTCAGGGCCAGGGTGCGCGGCGGCTGGCCGGGCAGGGACAGCGTGGCGAGGGGGCCCTCGGGACGGTCGATGCGGATCTCGCCGTTCTGGGTGCCCAGCCGTACGGCGGTGACGACCGGTCCGGCGGTGACCACGCGGTCCACGGACACCCGCAGGCGGGCCTCCAGCCAGCGGGCCAGCAGCTCGGCGCTGGGATTGTCCGCCTCCGCCTCGACGGCCGCCGACGTGATCCGCACCCGGGCCTGGTCGAGGGCGGCGGCCAGCATGGACCGCCACAGCGTGAGCCGGGTCCAGGCGAGGTCGGTGTCGCCGGGGGCGTAGTTGCGGGCGCGGGTCTCCAGGACCTCCATCGGCCGCTCGAACGCGTACAGGTCGGTGATCCGGCGCTGCGCGAGCGCGCCGAGCGGGTCCTCGGCCGGGGCGTCGGGGGCGTCCACCGGCCACCACACGACGACCGGCGCGTCCGGCAGCAGCAGCGGCAGCACGACCGAGTCGGCGTGGTCGGACACCTCGCCGTAGGTGCGCAGCACGACCGTCTCGCCGGTGCCGGCCTCGGAGCCCACCCGGACCTCGGCGTCCAGCCGCGAGTGGGTGCGGTCGCGCAGGGTGCGGACGTGCCGCTTGATGACGACCAGGGTCCGCATGGGGTGCTCGTGCGAGGCGTCCTCCGCGGCCTTGATCGAGTCGTAGGCGTTCTCCTCGTCCGTGACGATGACCATCGTCAGGACCATGCCCACGGCCGGGGTGCCGATGGCGCGGCGGCCCTGCACCAGCGCCTTGTTGATCTTGCTTGCCGTGGTGTCGGTCAGGTCGATCTTCATGGCCTGCGCCAGCTCCGTCCGTCTCGTGCGAGCATCTCGTCCGCTTCCCTCGGTCCCCAGCTGCCCGACGCGTACTGCGCCGGCCGCCCGTGCGCCGCCCAGTACTCCTCGATCGGGTCGAGGATCTTCCAGGACTCTTCCACTTCCTGGTGACGGGGGAACAAATTCGCGTCGCCGAGCAGCACGTCCAGGATGAGCCGCTCGTACGCCTCCGGGCTGGACTCGGTGAACGACTCGCCGTACGCGAAGTCCATCGACACGTCCCGGATCTCCATCGAGGTGCCCGGCACCTTGGAGCCGAACCGCACGGTCATGCCCTCGTCCGGCTGGACGCGGATCACGATCGCGTTCTGCCCGAGTTCCTCGGTGGCGGTGGAGTCGAAGGGGGAGTGCGGGGCCCGCTTGAACACCACCGCGATCTCGGTGACCCGGCGGCCCAGCCGCTTGCCGGTGCGCAGGTAGAAGGGGACGCCCGCCCAGCGGCGGTTGTCGATGCCCAGCTTGATCGCGGCGAAGGTGTCGGTCTTCGACTTCGGATCGATGCCTTCCTCCTGGAGGTAGCCGACGACCTTCTCGCCGCCCTGCCAGCCGCCCGCGTACTGGGCCCGCACGGTGTGCCTGCCCAGGTCCCGCGGCAGCCGCACCGACTTCAGCACCTTCAGCTTCTCGGTGAGCAGCGCCTCCGCGTCGAACGCGATCGGCTCCTCCATGGCGGTCAGCGCCATGAGCTGCAGCAGGTGGTTCTGGATGACGTCACGGGCGGCGCCGATGCCGTCGTAGTAACCGGCGCGGCCGCCGATGCCGATGTCCTCGGCCATGGTGATCTGCACGTGGTCGACGTAACTGCGGTTCCAGATCGGCTCGTACATCTGGTTGGCGAAGCGCAGCGCCAGGATGTTCTGGACGGTCTCCTTGCCGAGGTAGTGGTCGATGCGGAACACCTGGTCCGGTTCGAACACGTCGTGCACGATCGCGTTCAGCTCGCGGGCGCTGGCCAGGTCGTGGCCGAACGGCTTCTCGATGACCGCGCGCCGCCAGGAACCCTTCGGCGGGCTCGCCAGGCCGTGCTTCTTCAGCTGCTGCACGACCTTCGGGAAGAACCGGGGCGGCACCGAGAGGTAGAACGCGAAGTTGCCGCCGGTGCCGCGGGAGGCGTCCAGCTCCTCCACCGCGTCCTTCAGCTGCTTGAAGGCGGTGTCGTCGTCGAAGTCGCCGGGGATGAACCGCATGCCCTCGGCGAGCTGCTGCCACACCTCCTCGCGGAACGGGGTGCGGGCGTGCTCCTTCACGGCGTCGTGCACGAGCTGCGCGAAGTCCTGGTCCTCCCACTCGCGGCGGGCGAACCCGACGAGGGAGAAGCCCGGCGGCAGCAGACCGCGGTTGGCGAGGTCGTACACCGCCGGCATCAGCTTCTTGCGGGACAGGTCACCGGTCACACCGAAGATGACCAGCCCGGACGGGCCGGCGATGCGGGGGAGCCTGCGGTCGCGGGTGTCCCGCAGCGGGTTCTCCCAGTCGGCGGCCGGGGCCACCGGGACCTGCACCGCCTCGGGTGCGGGCGCCTTGGGTGCGGGCGGCTCGGCGGCGGGGGCGTTCTCGGTCATCGGGCGTCAACTCCCTTGCTCTTCAGGGACGTCGTCACGGCGTCCAGCAGCTCCTGCCAGGCCGCCTCGAACTTGGCGACGCCCTCGTCCTCCAGCTGCTGGACGACCGCGTCGTAGGAGATGCCGAGCCGCTCGACGGCGGCCAGGTCGGCGCGGGCCTGCGCGTAGCCGCCGGTCACCGTGTCGCCGGTGATCTCGCCGTGGTCGGCGACGGCGTTCAGGGTGGCCTCCGGCATGGTGTTGACCGTGCCCGGCGCGACCAGTTCGTCCACGTACAGGGTGTCCTTATAGGCCGGGTCCTTCACCCCCGTGGAGGCCCACAGCGGGCGCTGCTTGTTGGCCTTGGCACCGGCCAGCGCGACCCAGCGGGCGGAGGCGAAGACCTCCTCGTACGCCTCGTAGGCGAGCCGGGCGTTGGCAAGGGCCGCGCGGCCCTTGAGGGCGAGGGCCTCGTCGGTGCCGAGGGCGGTCAGCCGCTTGTCGATCTCGGAGTCCACGCGGGAGACGAAGAAGGACGCCACCGAGTGGATCGTGGCGAGGTCGATGCCGCGCTCCTCGGCCTTCTCCAGGCCGGCCAGGTAGGCGGCCATGACCTCGCGGTAGCGCTCCAGGGAGAAGATCAGGGTCACGTTGACGCTGATGCCGAGGCCGATGACCTCGGTGATGGCCGGCAGGCCCGCCTTGGTCGCCGGGATCTTGATCATCACGTTGGGGCGGTCGACCAGCCAGAAGAGCTGCTTGGCCTCGGCGACGGTCGCCTTCGTGTCGTGCGCCAGGCGCGGGTCGACCTCGATGGAGACCCGGCCGTCCCGGCCGCCGGAGGCGTCGTACACCTCACGCAGGATGTCGGCGGCGTCGCGCACGTCGGCGGTCGTCATCATCCGCACCGCCTCGTCCACGGTCACACCGCGTACGGCGAGGTCGGCCAGCTGCTCCTCGTAGCCCTCGCCCGAGCCGATGGCGGCCTGGAAGATCGAGGGGTTCGTGGTGACACCGACGGCGCTCCCGCTCGCCACCAGCTCGGCGAGGCTGCCCGAGGTGATCCGCTTGCGCGACAGGTCGTCGAGCCAGATCGACACGCCCTCGTCGGCGAGGCGCTTGAGGGCTCCCGGGGTCGCGATTGCTTCGGTCACAGTGATCATTCTTCTTTCGGGTCGTATCGGGCGTCGGTGTCAGGCGCGCGCGGCGGCGAGCGACTCGCGGGCCGCGGCGGCGACGTTCTCGGGGGTGAAGCCGAACTCGGCGAACAGGGTCTTGGCGTCGGCGGAGGCGCCGAAGTGCTCGAGGGAGACGATGCGTCCCGCGTCGCCCACGTACCGGTACCAGGTCAGACCGATCCCGGCCTCGACGGCGACCCGGGCCTTCACGGCCAGCGGCAGCACCCGCTCGCGGTACTCGCGGGGCTGCTCCTCGAACCACTCCACGGACGGCATCGACACCACGCGCGTGCCGATCCCCTCGGCCTGAAGCTGCTCGCGTGCGGCCACGGCCAGCTGCACCTCGGAGCCCGTCGCGATGATGATCACCTCCGGGACCTGCGTCGAGGACTCGCGCAGCACGTAGCCGCCCTTGGCCGCGTCCTCGTTCGGCGCGTACACCGGCACGCCCTGGCGGGTGAGCGCGAGCCCGTGCGGGGCGGGGTTCACGGCGTGCCTCTTCAGGATCTCGGCCCAGGCCACCGCGGTCTCGTTGGCGTCGGCCGGGCGGACGACGTTCAGGCCCGGGATCGCGCGCAGCGAGGCCAGGTGCTCGACCGGCTGGTGGGTGGGGCCGTCCTCGCCGAGGCCGACGGAGTCGTGCGTCCACACGTAGGTCACCGGCAGCTGCATCAGCGCCGACATGCGGACGGCGTTGCGCATGTAGTCGGAGAACACCAGGAAGGTGCCGCCGTAGATCCGGGTGTTGCCGTGCAGGGCGATGCCGTTCATCTCCGCGGCCATGGAGAACTCGCGGATGCCGAAGTGGACGGTACGGCCGTAGGGGTCGGCCTCGGGCAGCGGGTTGCCCTTGGGCAGGAAGGAGCTGGTCTTGTCGATGGTGGTGTTGTTGGAGCCGGCCAGGTCGGCGGAGCCGCCCCACAGCTCCGGGATGACGGGGCCGAGGGCCTGCAGCACCTTGCCGGAGGCGGCGCGGGTCGCGACCGACTTGCCCTCCTCGAACACCGGCAGCGCGTCCTGCCAGCCCTCGGGCAGCTCGCCCTTGCTGACGCGGTCGAACAGCTCGGCGCGCTGCGGCTGCGCGGCACGCCACTCGGCGATCCGCTTATCCCAGGCGGCGTGCGCCTCGGCACCCCGGTCCAGGGCCCGCCGGGTGTGCTTCAGGACGTCGTCCTCGACCTGGAAGGTGTGCTCCGGGTCGAAGCCGAGGACGCGCTTGGTGGCGGCGATCTCCTCGTCGCCGAGCGCGGAGCCGTGGGAGGCCTCGGTGTTCCGCGCGTTCGGGGCGGGCCAGGCGATGATCGTGCGCATCGCGATGATGGAGGGCCGCTCGGTCTCGGCCTGCGCGGCCGTCAGCGCCGCGTACAGGGCGGGCACGTCGATGTCGCCTTCGGCGGTGGGATCGATGCGCTGGGTGTGCCAGCCGTAGGCCTCGTACCGCTTCAGCACGTCCTCGGAGAAGGCGGTCGCGGTGTCGCCCTCGATGGAGATGTGGTTGTCGTCGTAGAGGAAGACCAGGTTGCCGAGCTTCTGGTGACCGGCGAGCGAGGAGGCCTCGGCGCAGACGCCCTCCTCCAGGTCGCCGTCGGAGACGATCGCCCAGACGGTGTGGTCGAAGGGGGAGGTGCCCGCGGGGGCCTCCGGGTCGAACAGGCCGCGCTCGTAGCGGGCGGCCATCGCCATGCCGACCGCGTTGGCGACACCCTGGCCGAGCGGGCCGGTGGTGGTCTCCACGCCGGCGGTGTGGCCGTACTCGGGGTGGCCCGGGGTCTTGGAGCCGTGCGTGCGGAACGCCTTCAGGTCGTCCAGCTCCAGCTCGTACCCGGAGAGGAACAGCTGCGTGTACAGCGTCAGCGAGGTGTGGCCGGGGGACAGAACGAAACGATCCCGGCCGGTCCACTCGGGGTCGGCGGGATCGTGACGCATCACCTTCTGAAAGATCGTGTACGCGGCAGGTGCCAGGCTCATCGCCGTGCCCGGGTGCCCGTTGCCCACCTTCTGCACCGCATCGGCCGCCAGCAGACGGGCGGTGTCCACGGCACGCCGGTCGAGGTCGGTCCACTCGAAGCTGTCGGAAGTCTGCGTGGTCATCTTCAAGAAGTCCTCGTTCAGTGCGGGATTGCTGGCCTGACGCGTTCAAACTTAAAAGTCTGACTTTTTCGAGGAAAGGTCGGGGTGTGTCAGCCTGTGGTGAATCTGGGACAGTGATCGCGCGACAGGGACGGCACGAAAAGGACATGGCTGACAGAACGCCCCAAGGTGAGGGGCCGAGCGCGGGCGGTGAGGGCATCAGGACCTTCCCCTTCCCGACCGAACTGGCCGTCGGCGGCGTCGGCATGCAGGTCGGCCCCATGGGCGCCGACCACGCCTGGCACGCCGACGCCCCCCTGCACCGCGTCCACCGCATCGACTTCCACGTCATCATGCTGTTCACCGACGGCCCCGTACGGCACATGATCGACTTCGCCGAGTACGAGGCCGGCGCCGGCGACCTGCTGTGGATCCGCCCCGGACAGGTCCACCGCTTCTCCCGCGAGGCCGTGTACCGCGGAACCGTCCTGACCATGCAGCCCGGCTTCCTGCCGCGCGCCACCGTTGAGACCACCGGCCTGTACCGCTACGATTTCCCGCCCCTGCTGCACCCCGGCCCGGACCGGCTCGCCGCGCTCCAGGCCTCCCTCGACCAGCTGCGGCGCGAGTACGAGGACACCGCCACGCTCCCGCTCAGCCTGCACACCGCCGTCCTGAGGCACACCCTCACCGCGTTCCTGCTGCGCCTCGCGCACCTCGCGGCCAGCTCCGCCGAGGCCGGCCGGCAGCAGACGGACAGCACCTTCACCCGCTTCCGGGACGCCGTCGAGCAGGGCTTCGCCACCAACCACAGCGTCAGCGCCTACGCCGACGCCCTCGGCTACTCCCGCCGCACCCTCGTCCGCGCCGTCCGCGCCGCCACCGGCGAGACCCCCAAGGGATTCATCGACAAACGCGTCGTGCTGGAGGCCAAGCGCCTCCTCGCCCACACCGACCTGCCGATCGGCCGTGTCGGCGTGGCCGTGGGCTTTCCCGACGCGGCGAACTTCACCAAGTTCTTCCATCTGCACACCGGTCAGACACCGGTGGCGTTCCGCGCGGAGCTGCGGTAGCGCACCCGTCTTCCGCGCGCTGACCGTCCCGCACATGACGAGTCGGGGGTTGGCCCATGGGTGCGGGCCAACCCCCTGTCGCCGGCCGATCAGTGGCCGAAGTCGAACCAGTTGACGTTCACGTAGTCGGCCGGCTGGCCGCTGGTGAAGGTCAGGTACACGTCGTGGGTGCCGGTGACCGAGCCGATGTTGGCCGGGATCGTCCGCCAGGACTGCCAGCCCCCGGTGTTGCCGACGGCGAAGCTGCCGATGGGGGCGTTGCTCCGGCTGTCCAGGCGTACCTCGACCAGTCCGCTGACGCCGTCGGCCGCGCCGCTCGCCACCCGGGCGTAGAACTGGGTGGCCGCCGTGGAGCCGAAGTTCACGCCCTTGTACAGCGCCCAGTCGCCGTTCGCGATCCAGCCGATGTCCTGGCCGCCGCCGGTGTCCGTGGTGGTCTCGGTGCTGATGCCGGACTGGCTGTCGTAGGACTCGGCCTGGACGGCGCTGTAGGCGTCGCGGTTGCCGGGCGGCGGGGGAGTGGTGCCGCCGCCGCTGCCCGAGGACTGCAGGACCTGTACGTAGTCGACGACCATCGGGTGACCGGGCTCCGTGGCGCTGGTCGGGCCGCCGCCGAAGGCGCCGGGGAAGCCGCCGCCCATCGCCACGTTCAGGATGACGAAGAAGCCGTGGTTCGTGGCGTTGGCCCAGGTGGTGGCGTCCATCTGGTTCGCCGTGACGGTCTGGTAGTTGACGCCGTCGACGTAGAAGCGGATCGCCTCCGGGCTCACCGAGCGGTCCCACTCCATGGTGTACGTGTGGAAGCCCGACTGGCACGTGGTGTTGGGACACGCCGTCGAGTTGCCGAGGCCCGTGGTCTCGTTGCAGGGGCCGCCCGGGTTGGTGCCGCAGTGCATGGTGGCCCACGTCTTGTTCAGGCCCTGGACGTTCTCCATGACGTCCAGCTCGCCGACGCTCGGCCAGTTCTGGTAGTTGCCGCGGTAGGGCGCGCCCAGCATCCAGAAGGCGGGCCAGTAGCCGGCGGCCGCGTTCCCGGTGACGTTGGGCATCTGGATGCGGGCCTCGACGCGCAGCTTGCCGCCGGCCGGGGGCTGGAAGTCGGTCCGGGTGGTCTCGATCCGGCCGGAGGTCCAGTTGCCGGAGGCGTCGCGGCGCGGGGTGATGAGCAGGTCGCCGCTGCCGTCGAGGGCCACGTTGTTCGTGCTGGAGGTCATCGTCTCGACCTCGCCGGTGCCCCAGTTCGCGGCCCCGCCCGGATACGAAGTCCCGGTGTCGTACTGCCAGTTGGACGTGTTCACGCCGGAGCCCGCCGCGCCGTTGAAGTCGTCCAGGAAGACCTGGGACCAGCCCGAGGGAGGGGTGGGCGCGGTGGCGCCGGCGGGTGCGGTGGCGGCCGTGGCGACGGCCACCGCCAGGCCGAGCGTGGCGACGGCGGCGACCAGCGCGCGCCGCAGGGGGCGGGGTCTGGGGATGCCGGAGGATTCGCTCATGGGAGGCCTCTCGGTAGGTACGGGGAGTGTGCGGGGGGTGTGAGAGCGCTCCCATGCCGAAGCTGAGAGCGCTCTCAAGGTGCCGCCAATGTGCTCCCCGCCCCTGCGGCCGTCAAGACGTGAAACAAAGAAAGTCCTTGACCCGCAAGGGAGTTCACGGGGTGAAGCCGCCCGTACCGGCTCAGACCGCGCTGCCCGCCTTCCAGTCGGCCCAGGACAGGAACCGCACCCCGCCAGGGCCGCCGCGGCGGGTGCCGCGCCGAGCGCGGCGAGCAGACCGCGCCGGGACCACCTCCGAGGCTGCCGTCCGGACCGGTTCGAAATGTGCGCCACTGACACGACACGCCTTCCTGAGTTCTCCCGACGGTGCCTGGGCATCCTGCGAGGCTTGTCTGGGATGCTCCTTTGAATCCGGAGGGTGCTTCCTGAGATGCCCGTGAGGAGTCACCCCTCCTCGTCCCCTCCGACCGACTGAGGACAGCGCATGAACGGATCTCCGGCGAGCGTCGTCGAGGCGGCCTTCCGGCACTACCGGTCACAGGACCGCGAGGCGGCCCTGCCCCTCTACGCCGACGACTTCACCTTCACCAGCCCCCGCGACGACCGCATCGGCAAAGCGGCGTTCTTCGAGCGCTGCTTCCCCACCGCGGACCGGTTCACCGAGCAGCGGATCCTGCACCTCGTCGCCGCCGACGCCGAAGTGGTGTTCGTCCAGTACGAGTACGAGCTGACCAGCGGCGAGCGTTACCGCAACATGGAGGCGATCACCGTCCGCGACGGACTCGTCCGGGAGGTGCAGGTCTTCTTCGGCGGACGGGTTTGAAGGCTCCCCGCCCGGCACCCGCACTTCTCATGCCCGCCGCTCCGGCCGCCAGCCAAGCGCCCGCGAGATTCCCCGGGCCGCCAGCCGTACCGCCGGAGCCAGCGCCGGCACCTGGGCGCCCGCCCGGGGCACCACCACCGACACCGCCGCCACCACGTCCCCGCCCGGCCCGCGTACCGCCGCCGCCACCGACAGCGCGTCCTCCGTCACCTGACGCTCGCTCACGGCCACGCCGGCCCGGCGCACTTCGGCGAGCGTACGTCGCAGACGCACCGGATCCGTGATCGTGTACGGCGTGAACGCCGCCAGCGGGCCGGCGCAGTACTCCTCCTGCACATCCGGATCGGCATGGGCGAGGAGGACCAGCCCGACGCCGGTGGCGTGCAGCGGCCAGCGCGCGCCGACCCGGATGTGCACGCCCACCGCCGACCGGGCCGACAGCCACTCGATGTAGACGACCTCCGCGCCATCGCGCACGGCCAACTGCACGTTCTCGTGCGTCGCCTCGTACAGGTCCTCCAGGTACGGCAGCGCCAGCTGTCTGAGGCCCAGACCGCGCGGCGCGAGCGCGGCCACCTCCCACAGCCGCAGCCCCACGTGGTACACCCCGGACGCGTCGCGCTCCAGCGCGCCCCACGCGGTCAGGGCGCCCGCCAGCCGGTGCGCGGTGGTCAGGCTGAGCCCGGCCCGACGGCTGATGTCCGTCAGGGACAGGGCGGGGTGCTCGTGGTCGAACGCGGCGAGCACGGCCAGCAGACGGTCGGCCGCGGAGCGCTCGCTCACGGACCACCTCACCCTGTCGCCGTTCGTCCCGGCCGGGATCGTAACCGACGACCCCGCTCCACGCCGCCCGGCCGCGGCCGGTGGGCGCAGGACGACGAGCCGGTGACCATGTGGCCCGCGTTGTGCACCACCACGTCCAGTCGGCCCTCGGCGGCGAGCACGGGGTCCACCGCCGCGTCGGCGGAGTCCTGGGAGGTGACGTCCAGCTCGACGGCGTACAGGGACACGCCGTGCTCGGCCGCCTACCGGTCCAGGCCGGCCACGGCGGGTGCGTTGCGGCCGGTCGTCTGCCGGATGCCCGCGTAGAGGGTGTGACCGGCGTCGGCCAGGGCGCGCACGGGGCGGCGGTCAGTGCGTCATGAAGGAGGCGACGGGCAGCGGGCGGGAGACGATCCGGACGTCGCCGAGGCGTCCGTGCAGGATCTGGTCGATCCTGTCCGCGTACTCGTAGCCGCCGAGCAGCCAGGGGCGCCCGGACGAGGCGATGCCGATCGCGGGGGCGTGCGGGTTGCGAGCCACGGGGCAGCCCTGGACGTACATGGTCGTGTGCCGTCCGTCGTTGACCACGGCAAGGTGCCACCAGGTCTCGCGGGCGGTCTCGTCGCCCCAGTTGGTGGCGAGCTGCTGCTGGTTGAGCGGGTGGACGGCCCACTGCGGGCCGGGGCCGTCGGAGAGGGACAGCGTGGCCAGCGGCTCGTCCGGGTCGTCCGTGACCGTGCCCACCGAGCCGTTGCGGCCGGTGCGGCTCACCAGGCCGGACCAGGCGTTGTGCGAGGCGTCCCAGTCGGCGGGCAGCCAGTAGAACGCCTCGATGGTGTAACCGTCTTCGAAGGTGGCAGAGTCGAGCGGGGCACCGTCGACCGTCCTCAGATACGCCCCCTTCAGCGGCGACTTGTAGCCCTGGAACTCCAGGCTGCCGTGGCCGGGCTGGTCGGGGTGGTGGTCCGCCGACCAGCCGAGCGTGCCGCCGCCCACCGAGACCACGTTCAGGTCGTTGCCGTGGCCGGACAGGTCGCGGACGGTGCCGGACACGGGCGACTCGAAGCGCCAGTACGCGACCGTCCCCCGGACCAGCATCTGCGAGGCCGGCCGCGCCGGGCGGGGCGGTACCGGGTCGAAGCCGGAGAAGCGGTCGGCGAAGTCGATCTCGACGGAGAAGCGGTCCGCGTCGCCGCTGAGCTCCATCTCCTGCCGTTCCAGCTCGTTGAGGCCCTTCTTGGCCCGGCCGAGGATCCACGGCGAGACCGTCTCCACGTCGATGACGTTCCGGTCCAGGTCGAAGTGGTAGAGGCGGATCATCGCCGCGCCGCCGAAGTAGCGGTTCTGGTAGTTCGTGAGGTGCAGGTGCACCTCGTTGCCGGCCGCGTTCTTGCGGATCGCGCGGCCCGCGGGCCAGTAGTGGCCGTTCAGGGTCAGGAAGATCTGGTCGTGGTCGGCGATCAGCTGGTCCCACAGCTGCTGCCCGTAGTCGGACAACCGGTCGTCGGCCACGGCGAGTTCATGCGTCGTGAGAATGACCGGCGTCCTCGGGTGCTGCGCCAGCACGTCCCTCGCCCACGCGTAGCCCTTGGCCGACAGCCGCCAGTCCAGCGCCAGCACCAGCCACTCGCGGCCGGCCGCCTTGAACAGGTGGCAGGTGTTGTAGCCGTCCGCGGAGGCGCCCCCGAATGTCGGCTTGCCCTTGAACCGCTGCGGTCCGAAGGCGTCCAGGTACGGGGTCGAGCCGCGCTGGTCGTCCGTCGACGACCGGATGTCGTGGTTGCCCGCCAGGACGCTGTAGCCGACGCCCCGCCGGTCGAGCAGCCCGAACGCCTCGCTGATCGCGGCGAACTCCTCCTCGGCGCCGTTCTGCGTGAGGTCGCCGAGGTGGGACAGGAAGACGATGTTCTCTTCCCCGCCGTGCTCCAGCAGATAGCGCAAAGACGCCTCGATGGGCGCGGGGTTGATGCTGGGCCCGTCGAAGAGGTACTGGGTGTCGGGCATCACCGCGAGGGTGAAGCGGCGGCTCTGCGCATCGGGCCGCCAACCGCTCTGCGAGGCGGCCTCGGCGGCGGCCGGCAGGGCGACCGAGGCGGTGGCGGCGGCGCCCAGCAGCGCGGTCGCCCTGAGGAAACCGCGTCGTCCGGCACCGGCCTGCGCGGCCTCGCCCTGGCTGTGGTCATGCGACGTACACACGTGTGCTCCGTGAGGGGTGACGTGACGGGGGAAGGGCGCGGGGGGTTACAGAACGCGCAGGGTCCAGCTCCAGCGGTGGACGCCCGCCTTGATGCGGTACTCGGGGAAGGTGTCCGGGCCGCACGACGCCGTGCCCAGCCCGCGGTGCGCCGCGTCGATGTGCACCACGCACCCGGTACGCGGCACCAGTTCGTCATGGTGCGTCGCGGCGGTCAGATCCTCGGCGCGATGCCGGGTGACCGAGACCTGCCGCGGCTGGTCCAGCTCGACCGCCAGACCGGTCGCGTCCGGCGCGGACAGCGTGAACCGCCGTACGCCGTGCCGCCCGCCGCTCTCCTGGGGGCGCAGGTAGGGGGTGAACAACTCGTCGACGGGGAGGCGGTGATGGCCGACGGGCGCGCCCGCGCCGCGGTCGGGATACGACTCCCACGGCCCCTGCCCGAACCACTCCAGCAGGTCCAGGCCCCCCACCGTCTCGAAGACCGAGCCGACCCGTGCCACGTCGTGGAACTCGTCCGGCAGCCCGGCCTCCTCGTCGATGCGGATGCCGCCCTCGACCGGAGTGAACACCTGCCGGTGCCGTACGACGCCGACCGTGCCGGCGTACTCGGCGTCCACGGTCGTGCGGTTGCCGTCCCGGCGTACCGACACGACCTTGCGGACGAGCGTGTCGAGCCCCCAGTCGCGCCAGCGCGGGGCGATGCCGCCGAGTTCGTCGTTGTCGGTGGGCGCCCGCCACAGCGAGAGCGTCGGGGCGGCCGTCAGCAGCGGATGGACCAGCAGGCCCTCGGCGTCCACCTCGACGGGCCGGTCCACGAGGACCTGCTCGCGTACGGCTGGCCCGCGCAGCCGCACCTGCGGCACGCACACCTCGGTGCCGCGCGGCGCCCAGGGCTGGTCCTCGGCCACGGTCACCCGCAGCGTCAGCCAGGCCTCACCGCCGTCCCGCGGCACCTCGAAGGGCAGCGGCACCGCGGCCGTCTGGCCGGGACACAGGTCGGGCAGGTCCGCCGGCGCGGTCAGCCTCCTGCCGTCGGCCAGAACCAGCTCCCACTCGCCGGCCAGCCAGCCCAGGCCGCGGAAGTGCTGGTGGTTGCCGAGGACGATGCCCTCGTGCCGGAAGCACTCGATGCGGACCGGCGCCGCGATCTCCCGGTGCTCGAACATCGCCGGCTTCGGGGTGCGGTCGGGGAAGACGACCCCGTCGGCGACGAAGGCGCCGTCATGGATCGTCTCGCCGAAGTCGCCGCCGTAGGCCCAGCGGTGGCCGGGTGCGGTGACACCGTTGTCGTACAGCCCGGCGCCCGCGCGCCCGGCGGGTCTGCCGTCGCTCACGCGTTGCAGAATTCCGTGGTCCCAGAACTCCCAGATGAACCCGCCCTGAAGACCCGGCGTGGACTCGATGGCCGCCCAATGGGCCGCCAGCGTGCCGTTGCTGTTGCCCATCGCGTGGCTGTACTCGCACTGGATGAGGGGCCTGGTCTGCCGGCCCGACAGGGCGTGGGCGACGCAGTCCTCGATCGGCGCGTACATGGGGCAGGCGATGTCGGAGGCGTCGTCGGTCGCCGACCAGTCGAGTTTGGCGGCCCCCTCGTACTGGATGGGCCGGGTGGGGTCGTGCCGGCGCAGCCAGCCCGCGGCGGCGTCGTGGTTCGCGCCGTAGTCGGACTCGTTGCCCAGCGACCAGATGATGACCGAGGGGTGGTTCTTGTCGCGCAGCACCATCCGCGAGACCCGGTCCACGAAGGCGTTCAGATAGCGCGGGTCGTCGGCGATCTCGTGGGCGTGGTCGTGGGACTCGATGTCCGCCTCGTCGACGACGTAGAAGCCGAGCTCGTCGGCGAGGTCGTACAGGGCCGGGTCGCCCGGGTAGTGGGAGGTGCGGATCGCGTTGAAGCCGAAGCGCTTGAGCAGGACCAGGTCCGCGCGCATGTCGTCGCGGGAGACCGTGCGGCCGGTCAGCGGGTGGAAGTCGTGCCGGTTGACGCCCCGGATGTAGACGCGCTCGCCGTTGACCAGGAGGTCGCGGCCGGCGATCTCGACGTCGCGGAAGCCGATGCGGTGGTGCGAGGCGTCGGCGACGGTTCCGTCGGGGCGGTGCAGGCGGACGGTGAGGTCGTACAGCTCCGGCGTCTCGGCGTTCCAGGTGCGCACCTCGGGCACGGTGGTCCGGACGCGGGCCTCGCCGAGGAAGTCGGAGACCCGCTCGTCCTCGGCGTTGAGGCGGTCGAACCCGGCGTCCTGTGCGAGGAGCTCTCCTTCCAGGTCGGCGCTGACGTACCACCCGCCGGGCAGCGTGCCGCGCGTGTCGCGCACCTGGCAGTCGACGCACAGCTCGCCGTCGTACCCCGCCCGCACGGTCACGTCGGCCAGATGCAGCGGATCCGTCGCGTACAGCAGCACCGAGCGGGTGATCCCGCCGTGCCACCAGTGGTCCTGGTCCTCGATGTGGGAGGCGTCGGACCACTTCACCACGGTCAGCCGCAGTACCGACCGCCCACCGGCGCGTACGACGTCGGTGAGGTCGAACTCGGCGGCCAGGTGGGAGTCCTTGGAGATGCCGACGGGCCGCCCGTCGACGTGCACCAGGAGCACGCTCTCGGCGGCGCCGACCTGGAGCACGATCCGGCGTCCGGCCCAGTCGGCGGGGACGTCCATCTCGCGCTCGTACACACCCGTCGGGTTGGCGGCGGGGGAGCCGGGCGGGATGTCGGGGAACGGCATGCGGACATTGGTGTACTGCGGCAGGTCGTCGGTGTCCTGCAGGGTCCAGGCGCCGGGGACGTACGCCGAGGACCAGGTCCCGCCGACCGGTGCGTCCGGAGCGGGCAGCAGCTGGAAGCGCCAGTCGCCGTCCAGCGAGAGGGCCCCGGAGCGCCGGTCGACGGCGTTCGTGGGCAGGCGCCCCCAGGAGGTCAGTTCGGGGGCCCGCCAGGGGCGCAGGGCGAGGAGTGCGTCGGTCATGACCATTCCGAAGTCGGTGGTGACGAAAGTGGCGTGGAGCCGGCCAGGACGCGGCCTTGCAGGCCCCAGGCGGGGTCGACGGGGATGCCGAGCCGGTCCAGGACGGTGGGGGCGATGTCGATGAGGCGGGGCGTGGGGAGCCGGGTGCCGCCGGGCGCGCCGGGCTCGGCGAGGACCACGAAGACCCCTCGCTCGGCAGGCGTGTCGCCTCCGTGGCCACCGGTGTCGAGGTGTCCGTGGTCCGTGGTGACCAGCACGGTCCAGTGCTCGTCCGCATGGGCGGGGTCGGAGCGCCGGGTGTCGATGGCCTCCAGCAACCGCCCGAGGTGGGTGTCCTGGGTGAGCAGGGCGTGGTCGTAGGCGGGACTGAGGGGTCCCGTGGCGTGGCCGGCCTCGTCGGTGGCGCCGAAGTACACGAACACGAGGTCCGGGTCGTCCTCGGTGAGCCAGCGTGCGGCGGTGCGGGCGACAAGGCGGTCGGCGGTGTCGTAGCCGTCGGACTCGCCGTCGTAGTGCGCACGCCGGCCGATGGCGGGGCCGAGGGTGCCGCGGCGCACCAGTTCCGGCCAGGACACCGCGGCCGCGGCGCGCAGACCGGGCCGTGCGGTGGCGGCGCGGCTGAGGAAGTCGGGATAGCGGGCGTAGTCGGCGCCGGCGAAGTCGTTGCCCCTGACCCCGTGGCGGTCGGGCCACACCCCGGTCAGCACGCTCGACCAGCCGGGTCCGGAGTCGGTGTAGGCCATGCTGGTCGACGGCCCGTCCTCGGCCTGGCCGTCCACCTCGCCGTAGGGCAGCAGGCTGGTGCCGAAGGCGCCCGCTGCCATCAGGCCGTGCAGCACGGGTGCCGTGGACGGCGAGCGTAGCGAGATGGGGGTCCCCCCGGCCGGAGGCTGGGGGAGTGGCGAGATGGGGGTCCCTCCGGCCGGAGGCCGGGGGAGGGGCAGCCGGTCGAAGCGCAACCCGTCCATGCCCACCACGAGCACCTTGCCGCGCCCCGGCCGCCCCCCGCCGACGTCGTACGTCACCGGTCACCTCTCTCGCGACACCGGTTCAGCTGCCCTGCACCGCTCCTTCGGTGGCGCCCGCGATGAACCCGCGGGCGAAGATGCTGAAGACCACGACCAGCGGAAGGGCCGCCATCAGCACCCCCGCCATGACCATGCTGTAGTCGGTGGTGTGGCCGACGTTCAGCTGGGCCAGCTCCACCTGCAGGGTCACGTGGTCGGGGTTGGTGAGCACGACCAGCGGCCAGATGTAGTCGTTCCAGCAGTTGACGAAGGCGTAGATGGCGAGGAAGGACAGAGCGGGCCTGATCATCGGCAGCGCGATGTTCCAGTACTGCCGGAAGAACCCGGCGCCGTCGATGCGCGCGGCGTCGAGCAGTTCGTCGGGAACGCCGTTCTGGATGTACTGGTGCAGCCAGAAGATGCCGAAGGCGTTGGCGAGCGAGGGCAGGGCCAGCGCCTTGAGCATGCCGACCCAGCCGATCTTCGACATGAGGATGAACTGCGGCAGGATCGCCAGCTGCAGCGGCAGCATCATGAACAGCAGCAGGGTGCCGAAGAGCAGCTTGCGGCCGGGGAAGTCGAACTTGGCGAAGGTGAAGGCAGCCAGGGAGTCGATGAACAGCACCAGGGCGGTGGTGACACACGCGACGACGACCGTGTTGAGCATCGACCCGAAGAAGTCGATGGTGTGGAGCACGTGCCGGATGTTCTCCAGCAGGTGGGAGCCGAACGTCAGCTTCGGCGGGCTCTTGTAGATGTCCTGGGTGGTGTTGGTCGCCATGACGATCGTCCACACGAAGGGGAAGACCGAGATCAGGACGGCCAGTATGAGGATGATGTGCGCGGTCAGGCCCTTGGGGCGGCGCAGCCGCCGCGCGCCCGTGGCCGGACGCGTCGTGTCCGCTGTCGTCATGACTTCCTCCTTCCTCGCGTGAGGCGCCAGTTGATGGCGACCAGCACGAGGATCAGCACGAAGAAGGCCCACACGATGGCCGCGCCGTAGCCGTAGTCGTTGTTCAGGAAGGCCGACTGGTAGAAGTACAGCAACGTGGTCAGACCGGCCTGGCCCGGGCCGCCGAGGTTCGCGTTGGCGGCGTTGCTCGCGAACAGGACCTGGGGTTCGCTGAAGCTCTGCAAGCCGTTGATGGTCGAGATGACGACCGTGAACAGGATGATCGGCCGCATGATCGGGATGGTGATCTGGAAGAACGTGCGGACGGGGCCGGCGCCGTCCATCTTCGCCGCCTCGTAGATCGAGGTCGGGATCGCCTGCAGACCGGCCAGGTAGATGATCATGTTGTAGCCGGTCCACATCCAGGTCATCAGCAGCGCGATGACCAGCTTGATCAGCCACGGGTTGCTGAGCCACGGGACGGGCGAGATGCCGACCGTGCCCAGGATCGCGTTGACCAGACCGAAGTTGTTGCTGAACACCGCGCCGAAGAAGATCGCCACCGCGACGATCGACGTGACGTTGGGCACGTAGAGGGCGATGCGGTAGAAGCCCTTGAAGCGGCGCACCGAGTGCAGCAGGGTCGCCAGCACCAGGGCGCCGAAGAGCGTGGGAACGGTGGACAGGACCCAGATCACCAGGGTGTTGCGGATCGACAGCCAGAACACCGGGTCCGACCACAGGAACCGGAACTGCTGCAGACCCACGAACTGCATGGTGCCCATGCCGTCCCAGCGCTGGAAGGCCAGATACAGCGAGTAGAAGACGGGGAAGAACGAGAAGCCGATGAAGACCAGGTAGAAGGGCGAGATCGCGAGGTACTGCCGCCAGTACGACAGCGGCCCGCGCCGCCCGGGCCGGGCGGCGCCCGCGGGCGTGGCGCGCCGCGGGCGGAACCGGGCGGGGCCCGGCCCGCCACGGTGCCCGGGCACCGTGGCGGGGTCGGTGACCGGAGGTGAGGACACCTCAGTTCACCCCCTGTCGCCGGGCGATCTGCCTGGCCTGGCTGACCGCGTCCTTCCAGGCGTCGTCGGGCTTCTTGCCCTTGGCCTCGATGTTGGTCAGCTCCGTCATGTAAGGGGCCATGACGGCGGCGTCGGCGGGTGCCTCGTAGCTGTCCGGGATGGCCTTGGCGGCCGGGCCGAAGACCTCGATGATCTTCTGCCCGCCGAAGAAGGCGTCGGGGCCCGTCATGGCCGGCATGGAGTACGCGGCCGGGGCGGCGGGGAAGATGGCGGCGTCGGTGAAGCCGCGGGCGTCGTTGGCGGGGCTAAGGATCCAGCTGATGATCTTGAACGCCTCTTCGGGGTTGCGGCACTGCCTGGGCAGGGCCAGGTAGGAGCCGCCCTGGTTGGCCGGTCCGCCGGGATTGGCGCAGACCCGCCACTTGCCCTTGGTCTGCGGGGCGGCCTGTTCGATGTCCAGCGCGTGCCAGGCCGCGCCGAGTTCGGTGCCCAGGTTCTTGCCGACGGCGGCGTTCCAGGTGTTGTCGTTGATCTTGGCGTCGATGCCGAGCGTGTAGGGACGGACCGCCGTGGTCCACGCCGTGCGGATGTGGTCCTGGTCCCCGATGAAGTGGTTGTTCTTGTCGATGAACCGCTGGGTTCCCTGGCCGACCGCGATGTTGAACACCGAGCTGATGTTGTTGACCAGGAAGGTGCCGGGCACCTTGCCCTTCAGTTCGGTGCCGAGCGCGAAGTAGCCGTCCCAGGTCTTGACCCGGTCGGCGACCTTGGCGGGATCGGTGGGCAGCCCGGCCTTGGCGAACAGGTCCTCGCGGTAGAAGAGCGCGGTGGGACCGATGTCGATCGGGAAGCCGATCTGCTTGCCGTCGGCGGTCTGGGCGAGCTTGGTCTTCCAGTCCAGGTACTGGTGCGAGATCGTCTTGAAGCCGAGGTCGTTGAGGTCGAGGAAGCGGCCGGCGTTGGGCAGGAAGGACGCCATGTCCTCGCCCTTGATGCCGGTGATGTCGGGCACGGAGGTGCCCGCCGCGAGGGTGGTGGTGAGCTTCTGCTTGAAGTCGCCGCCGATGGACGAGACGGTCAGCTTCACCTGGCCGCCGAAGTGCGTCTTGGCCTCCGCGACCACCTTGTCGCTGAGCGCGCCGCCCCAGTACCACAAGGTGAGGTCCTTGCCGTTCTTGGTGCCGCTCGATCCTGAGCCGCCGCCGCATGCGACGGTCAGGCCGGAGGCGGCCGCGGTGAGCGCGGCGGCCTGGAGGAAGCCTCTACGAGAAAGGTCCACGGGTTACTCCTGTTGTTCCTGTTCGCGGTGCTGAGGGGCGTGATGGGAGTCAGTGCTGCCGTGCGGAAGCCCGTGGGCCGACGGGCGGGTGAGGGTTCGGCGGAGTCACGGGGGCGTGGCGGACCGGCGGGCCGACGTCCGCCGGGAGCCGGTCCGCGAGGAAGCCGTACGCGCGCTTCAGGTCGGGGTCGGTCAGGGAGCGCCACCAGCGGTCGACGCCGTACCAGCCGGGGGCGGCGAGTGCGCCGCCGTGGTGGCGGACGGACAGCCCGGCGGCGAGGACCGCGAAGCGCAGCCGCTCGGCCAGCGGCCAGCCGCCGAGCGAGGCCGCGAGGAAGCTCGCGCCGAACACGTCCCCGGCGCCCGTGGCGTCCAGCACGTCGACGTCGAGGGCGGGGACCTCCGCGTACTCGCCGGTCGTCTGGTCGGCGGCCATCGCCCCGTCGCCGCCCCGGGTGACCACGGCCACCGGGACCAGCTCGCTGAGCGCGCCGAGTGCCGCCCGCGCGCTGTCGGTGCGGGTGTAGGCCATCGCCTCGGTCTCGTTGGGGAGGAAGGCGTGGCACAGGGAGAGCTGGTCGAGGAGGTCCGTGGACCACCGCTGGGTGGGGTCCCAGCCGACGTCGGCGTAGATGCGGGTGCCGTTCGCGGCGGCCTTGGCGAGCCACTCGCGGGGCTCTGCCTCGAGGTGCACGAGGGCGGTGCGCGCCTCGGGCGGGTCGCCCATGAGCGCGTCCTGCGAGTACGGCGGCTCCTGGCCGTGGGTGACCAGGGCCCGGTCGGTGACGGGGGTCCCGCCGCGCGAGCCGGGCCGGGCGTGGGGGAGGGCGAGCGCGACGGTGACGGGGGTCGGCCAGCCGTCGGCGGTGCGGGAGAGCGAGAGGTCGATGCCCTCCTGGTCGCACAGGACGTCACGGCAGTACGCGCCGTAGAAGTCGTCCCCGAAGACCGTGGCCAGCGAGGTGCGCAGACCGAAGCGGGCCGCGGCCACCGCGAGGTTCGCGATGCCGCCCGGGCCGCAGCCCATGCCGGCCGTCCAGATCTCCTGGCCGGGCGTCGGCGGCTTCCCGAGTCCCGTGAGGACGAGGTCGTAGAACAGCAGCCCGGTCAGGAGCACGTCGGGCCTGTCGTCGTCCACGCGCACCGCCTCTCGTCAAAACTCGTCATTTTTTATGACCGGAATCGTGCGCCGCCTCGCGGGATTGGTCAATACCCGAGCAGAAGTGAGCATGGAAATGATTGAAGATGACGAGTAGTGTGCGCGGTGTGCTGGCAGAACGACGACACCAACTCATCCTGCGCGCCCTGCGCTCCGGCGGTCCCGCGTCCGTGACCGACCTCTCCGAACAACTGGGTGTGAGCCCCGCCACGATCAGGCGTGACCTGGTCAAGCTGGAGGAGGACGGTCTGCTCACGCGTGTGCACGGCGGGGCGGTCGTCGAGGAGGGCGACCAGCCCTTCGCCGAGGTCGCCGAGGTGCGCGTGGCCGAGAAGGACGCGATAGCCGCGCGGGCGGCGGCGATGATCGGCGACGGCCAGTCCGTGCTGCTCGACATCGGGACCACCGCCTACCGGCTGGCCCGTCAGCTGCACGGCCGCCGCCTCACCGTGATCACCAGCAACCTGGTGGTCTACGAGGAACTCGCCGACGACGAGGGCATCGAGCTGGTCCTGCTCGGCGGCATGGTCCGCCGCGAGTACCGCTCCCTGGTCGGCTTCCTCACCGAGGACAACCTGCGTCAGCTGCACGCCGACTGGCTCTTCCTCGGCACCAGCGGCGTGCGCCCGGGCGGGCAGGTGATGGACACGACGGTCGTCGAGGTGCCGGTGAAACGGGCCATGATCAAGGCCGGCGACAAGGTCGTCCTGCTGGCCGACTCCGCCAAGTTCCCGGGTACGGGCATGGCGAGGGTCTGCGGTCCCGAGGACCTGGACGTGGTGGTGACGAACGCGCCGGTCGACCCGGTGACCCGCTCCTCGCTGGAGGAGGCGGGCGTCGAGGTGGTCCTGGCAGGAGAGGTGCAGACGTGAAGCTGACGATTCTGGGCGGCGGCGGGTTCCGGGTGCCGCTCGTGTATGGCGCGCTGCTGGGCGACCGCGGCGAGGGGCGGGTCACCGAGGTCGTGCTGCACGACCTGGACGCCGGCCGGCTCTCCGCGGTGACCCGTGTGCTCACCGAGCAGGCCGCCAGGGCCGAGGACGCTCCCCGGGTGACCGCCACGACCGACCTCGACGAGGCGCTGCGCGGCGCCGACTTCGTCTTCTCGGCGATCCGCGTCGGCGGCCTGGAGGGCAGGGCGAACGACGAGCGCGTGGCCCTGGCCGAGGGCGTGCTCGGCCAGGAGACGGTCGGCGCGGGCGGCATCGCCTACGGCCTGAGGACCGTCCCAGTCGCCGTCGGCATCGCGCAGCGCGTCGCCCGGCTCGCCCCGGACGCCTGGGTCATCAACTTCACCAACCCGGCCGGTCTCGTCACCGAGGCCATGTCCCGCCACCTCGGCGACCGCGTCATCGGCATCTGCGACTCGCCGGTCGGCCTCGGCCGCCGTATCGCCCGCGTGCTCGGCGCGAACCCGAAGGAGGCGTGGATCGACTACGTCGGCCTCAACCACCTCGGCTGGGTCCGCGGCCTGCGCGTCGCCGGCCGCGACGAACTCCCGCGCCTGCTCGCCGACCCCGGCCTGCTCGGCTCCTTCGAGGAGGGCAAGCTCTTCGGCGTCGACTGGCTCCAGTCGCTCGGCGCGATCCCGAACGAGTACTTGCACTACTACTACTTCAACCGCGAGGCCGTCCGCGCCTACCAGCAGGCCGAGAAGACCCGCGGCGCCTTCCTGCGCGACCAGCAGGCGCACTTCTACGAGGAGGCCGTCCGCTCCGGCGTGTCGGCCCTCGAGGCCTGGGACCGCACCCGCGCCGAGCGCGAGGCGACGTACATGGCGGAGAACCGGGAGACGGCCGGCGCCGGCGAGCGCGAGGCCGACGACCTCTCCGGCGGCTACGAGAAGGTCGCCCTGGCCCTGATGCGGGCCATCGCCCGCGACGAGCGCACCACCCTCATCCTGAACGTCCGCAACCAGCACACCCTGTCGGTCCTGGACGCGGACGCCGTGATCGAGGTGCCCTGCCTGGTCGATGCCAACGGCGCCCACCCGGTCGCCGTCGACCCGCTGCCCGGCCATGCCTCCGGCCTGGTCTGCGCCGTGAAGGCCGTCGAGCGCGAGGTCCTCGCCGCGGCCGAGTCCGGCTCCCGCACGACGGCCGTGAAGGCCTTCGCGCTGCACCCGCTGGTCGACTCCGTGAACGTGGCCCGTCGGCTGGTCGAGGGGTACACCGAGGTCCATCCTGGCCTCGCGTACCTCAAGTGAACGCCCGCCGGAAAGGGCTTGCCCACCGCTTGCTCCCCCGCACTGGAGACCTCTGATGCACGACGAACGCCGCCGGATCGAGGAGCGCGCCGAGCGCCTCCACCACCAGCGCATCAAGCCCGCGACCTATGCGGCCACCACCCCCCTCGCGGTCGAGGCCTGGCAGGCGCCGGGCGAGCCGGTGCCCTTCGAGGAGGCCGCCGCCGCGCCGTACGAGCCCTTCGCGACGGGCACTCCCTGGGGGCCGCCCTGGGGCACGACCTGGTTCCGGATGAGCGGACAGGTGCCCGCCGAGTGGGCCGGCAGGCGCGTCGAGGCGGTCATCGACCTCGGCTTCGTCGGGGACTGGCCCGGCAACCAGGCCGAGGCCCTGGTCCACCTCGCCGACGGGACCCCGCTGAAGGCGGTCAACCCGCTCAACCAGTACGTGGCGATCGCCAACCCGGCGGAAGGGGGCGAGGCTGTGCACTACCTGGTCGAGGCCGCCTCCAACCCGGACATCCTGGCAGGCGACTTCGCGGCCCCGACCCCGCTCGGCGACGTCCTGACCGCCGGCGCCGAGCCGCTGTACACCTTCAGGCGCGCCGACCTCGCCGTCCTCGACGAGGAGGTCTGGCACCTCGACCTCGACCTTCAGGTGCTGCGCGAGCTGATGGCGGAGCTCGGCGAGCACGAGCCGCGCCGGCACGAGATCCTGCACGCGCTGGACCGCGCCCTCGACCTGCTGGACCTGGACGACATCTCCGGTTCGGCTCCCGCCGTACGCGAAGCCCTGAAGCCGGTGCTGGCCAAGCCCGCCCACGCCAGCGCCCACATCATCTCCGGCGTCGGCCACGCGCACATCGACTCGGCGTGGCTGTGGCCCATCCGCGAGACCAAGCGCAAGACGTCCCGGACGTTCTCGAACGTCACGTCCCTGGCCGACGAGTACGAGGAGTTCGTCTTCGCCTGCTCGCAGGCCCAGCAGTACGAGTGGGTGCGCGACAACTACCCGCAGGTGTGGGCGCGGATCAAGAAGTCCGTCGAGAAGGGCCAGTGGGCGCCCGTCGGCGGCATGTGGGTGGAGGCCGACGGCAACCTGCCCGGCGGCGAGGCGGTCGCCCGCCAGCTGATCCACGGCAAGCGGTTCTTCATCGAGCACTTCGGCGTCGAGACCAAGGGCGTCTGGCTGCCCGACTCCTTCGGCTACAGCGCCGCCTACCCGCAGTTGGCCAAGCTCGCGGGCAACGAGTGGTTCCTCACGCAGAAGATCTCCTGGAACCAGACCAACAAGTTCCCCCACCACACCTTCTGGTGGGAGGGCATCGACGGCACGCGCATCTTCACGCACTTCCCGCCGGTCGACACCTACAACGCCTGTTTCAGCGGCGAGGAGATGTCCCGCGCGGTGCGCAACTACGCCGAGAAGGGCGGCGCCACCCGGTCCCTGGCCCCGTTCGGCTGGGGCGACGGCGGCGGCGGCCCCACCCGCGAGATCATGGAGCGGGCAAGGCGTCTGCGGGACCTGGAGGGTTCGCCCAAGGTCGTCGTCGAGCACCCGGACGCCTTCTTCGCCAAGGCCCGCGAGGAGTACCCGGACGCCCCCGTATGGGTCGGCGAGCTGTATCTGGAGCTGCACCGGGCCACGTACACCTCCCAGGCCCGCACCAAGCAGGGCAACCGCCGCTCCGAACACCGCCTGCGCGAGGCCGAGTTGTGGGCGACGACGGCCGCGCTGCACGCGCCGGGCTACGCCTACCCGTACGACAGGCTCGACCGGCTGTGGAAGACGGTGCTGCTGCACCAGTTCCACGACATCCTGCCGGGCTCCTCGATCGCCTGGGTGCACCGCGAGGCGGAGGCCGAATACGCCCGGGTCGCGAAGGAGGTGGAGGAGCTGACAGCCGAAGCGGTGGCCGCGCTCGGCGGCGGCGGGACCCGCGTGTTCAACACCAGCCCGTTCGACCGCGCCGAGGTGATCCGCACGGCGGTGGGCGCACCGGCGTACGTGCGGGTGCCCGCGAGCGGCAGCGCGCCGCTGGCGAACGCCGCGCCCGCGCGGCCGGTGACGGTCGACGGACGGGTCCTCGACAACGGCCTGGTCCGCGTGGAGCTCGCCGCGGACGGCACCCTGTCCTCCGTGGTCGACCTGCGCGCCGGCCGCGAAGTCCTCGCCGGCCAGGGCAACCTGCTGCGCCTGCACACGGACCTCCCGAACTACTGGGACGCCTGGGACATCGACAAGCACTACAAGAACCGCTACACGGACCTGTTGGAGGTCTCGGAGATCGAGGTCGTCGACGAGACCCCGCTGCTCGGCTCGATCCGCGTCGCGCGGTCCTTCGGCAAGGGCTCGACGATCACCCAGACGATCACTCTCCGCGCCGGCAGCCCCCGCATCGACTTCGAGACCGACATCGACTGGCACGAGGCCGAGAAGATCCTGAAGGCCGGCTTCCCGGTGGACATCAGGGCCCCGCACTCCTCCGCGGAGATCGCGTACGGTCACATCCAGCGCCCGACGCACACCAACACCAGCTGGGAGGCGGCCCGTTTCGAGGTCTCCGGCCACCGCTGGGTGCACATCGCCGAGCCCGGCTACGGCGTCGCGGTCCTCAACGACTCCACCTACGGCCACGACGTCTCCCGCACGGTCCGCGAGGACGGCGGGACGACGACCACGGTCCGCCTCAGCCTGGTCCGCGCCCCGCGCATCCCGGATCCCGGGGCCGACCAGGGCCGCCACCGCTTCACCTACTCCCTGCTCCCCGGCGCGAGCATCGAGGACGCCGTCGCCGAGGGCTACGCCCTCAACCTGCCCCTGCGGGTGGCGGATTCGGCGGGCGAGCCCGAGCCGGTCGTCTCCGTGGACGGGGAGGGCGTGACCGTGGAGGCGGTGAAGCTCGCCGACGACGCCTCGGGCGACGTGGTGGTACGGCTGTACGAGTCGCGCGGCGGCCGGGCCCGGGGCGTTCTGCGGACCGGCTTCCCGCTCGCGGCCGCATCGGTCACCGACCTGCTGGAGCGGCCGCTGGAGGACGCCGAGGTGGCCGACGGCGGTGTTCCCGTCGAGCTGCGGCCCTTCCAGATCCTGACGCTCCGGCTGCGAAGGGGCTGACCTCGTGCCCATGCAACCCTGGTTCACCGACGCCAAGTTGGGCATCTTCGTCCACTGGGGCATCTACGCCGTCGACGGCGTCCAGGAGTCCTGGTCGTTCTACGACGACATCGTCCCGCACGACCGGTACATGTCCCAGCTGGAGCGCTTCACCGGCGCGCACTACGACCCGAAGGCGTGGGCGGACCTGTTCGCCCGCGCCGGGGCCCGGTACGCCGTCCTGACGAGCCGCCACCACGACGGGGTGGCCCTGTGGGACACCCGGTACGGCGACCTCAACCTCGGCAAGGACTACATCGGCCCCTACGCCCGGGCCCTGCGCGACAGGGGCCTGAAGGTCGGCCTCTACTACTCGCACTCCGACTGGAACCACCCCGACTACGCCTCGACGCGCAAACCGGGCCGTCCGCCGGAGCTGGAGGACAACCGCTACTCCGAGGTAGCGGCCGAGGACGAGGACCTGGAGGCCTGGGAGCGTTTCCTTGCCTACCGGGACGGCCAGATCCGCGAGCTGGCCTCCCGCTACCGGCCCGACCTGATGTGGTTCGACGGCGAGTGGGACCGCAGCGAGGAGCAGTGGCGCATCAGGGAACTCGCCGCGCTCATACGGTCGTACGTCCCCGACGTCGTCTTCAACGCGCGCATGCTCGGCGAGGGCGACTACGCCACCCCCGAGCAGGGCGCTCCCATCGTGCCGCCGGACGGCCCCTGGGAGCTGTGCCTCACGATCAACGACTCGTGGGGCTACCAGCACCACGACCACAACCACAAGTCGGTGTCGCAGCTCGTCCGCACCTTCACCGAGACCATCGGCGGGGGCGGCAACCTGCTCCTCGACGTCGGCCCCATGGAGGACGGCACCATCCCGCAGCCGCAGGTCGAGCGCCTCGAAGCGCTGGGGGAGTGGATCCGCAGGCACGCGGAGGCGGTGTACGGCACGGTCCGCGGCCTGCCGGCCGGGCACCACTACGGTCCCAGCACCCTCTCCGCCGACCGCCGTACGCTCTATCTCACCCTGTTCGACGTCCCGCGCGCCGAGATCGGCGTCCGGGGCCTGGCGACGGCGGTCCGCAGGATCACCGTGCTCGGCACCGGAACCGAGCTCGGCCACCGGGTGATCGGCGGGCTGCACGAGGCGGTCGGCGTGCTGTGGATCGACCCGCCGGCCGCGGCGGACCTCGACCCGTACGCCACCGTGCTGGCCGTGGAACTCGACGGGGAACTGGAGCTGTACCGCGGTTCGGGCCGGTTCTGATTCCCGGTGCGCGCGTGGGGGTGCCCGGCCTGGGCACCCCCACGCGCTCGACCGTACGGATCAGCCGGTGAAGCCGGCCGTGATCGAGGTGAACTGCCAGTTGTTCTGGCTGATGCCGGAGCAGTTGCTCACCACGCCGCCGCCCGGGCACGGCCGGTCACGGTTGACCGACCAGAAGGCGAGCCGCGCGATGTGGTGCGAGTTCGCCCAGTCGCGGATCTGGGTCCAGATCGCCGCGGTGGTCGTCTCCTGCTGGTCGGACAGGCCGTTCATGCCGGAGATGCCGATGTGGGAGTACGCGGTGGCGTCGTCCCAGCCGAACGTCGACTTGAGCTTGGCCTTCAGCCCCTCCGCGGCGTTCACGGTGTTGCCGTACATGTCCGAGCCACCGCCGAAGTCGAACGGCATGATGGTGAACACGTCGATGTTCGCGCCGAGCGACTGCGCCTGCTCGATCAGCCGGTTGCCGTAGTACGTCGGCCCGGTGGTCGAGGTGCCGAAGGTGACGATGGTCTTCAGCCCCGGGTTGTTGGCCTTGACCGTCTTCAGCGCGGTGAGGATCTTCGCCTGCACGGCCTCGTTCTCGAACTCGTCCGTGTTCTCGATGTCCATGTCGACGGCCTTCAGGCCGTAGGCGTCGATCACCTTCTGGATGGCGCCGGCGAGCGCGGCGGCCGAGGAGCAGTTGGCGCCGAGCTTGCTGCCCTGCCAGCCGCCGAAGGACGGCACGATGTCACCGCCGGCCGACCGGACGGCGTTGATCGCGCTCTGGTCGGCGCCGCCGGTGAGCGGCCGGCTGCCGTCCCAGGCCGGGGTGCAGCCGCCGGAGTCCAGCACGAACGCCATCGTGAACCACTTGATCCCGGTCGCACTCATCACCGTCGTCGGGCTCGGCGGGTCGCCCCAGCCCTCGTACAGATACGGTGCGGCCTGCTTGAACCCGGTGCCGCCGCCGCTGCCCGCGTTCGTGGTCACGGAGACGGCGTTGGAGGCGGCCGAGACGTTCCCGGCCGCGTCGTGCGCCTTCACCGTGAAGGTGTACGACGTGCTGGGCGACAGCCCGCTGACCGTGGCCGAGGTGCCGGAGACGGTCAGCACCTGGTTCGAGCCGCTGTAGATGTCGTAACCGGTGACGCCCACGTTGTCCGTGGCCGCGTTCCACGACAGAGAAACGCTCGACGACGTCTTGCCGGTCGAGGTCAGGCCCGTAGGAGCGGTCGGCGCCTGGGTGTCGCCGCCGCGCCCGCCGCCGGGGCCGTCCAGACTGACGTCGTCGGCCCAGTACGTGCCCTGGGCGTACCAGCCGTGGACGTAGAGGGTGGCGCTGGTCTGCGAGGCACCGGTGGTGAAGGAGACGCTCAACTGGCTGTACGCCGTCGGCGACGTGGTCCAGGTCGATGCGCCGCCGTTCACGCCCAGGTACACATAACTGCCGCGTACCCAGCCGCTGAGGGTGTACGTCGTGTTCGGCTGCACGGCGACCGTCTGGCTGCACTGCGCGTTGTCGCTGTCCGTCACCGCCCCCTGCAGCGCCTTCGAGCCGCTGTGCACGGGGGAGGAGACGACCGAGCCGAGATTGCCGGTGCAGGTCCAGGGGGAGAGGCCGCCGGACTCGAAGCCGGGGTTGGTGAGGATGTTGGCCGCCTGAGCGGTACCCGGAAGGGCGATGGCGCCGCCGACCGCGAGAGCGACGGAACCGAGGAGAGCGAGAAGCCGACGTCTGTGACGTCCGAGTGGATTGCGCACACGACCTCCCTGTGGGGATGGGGTGTTCGGGAGTGCACGGCTGTGCAGAGGTGCGCTGAAGAATTTGGTATGGACCAATCCTGCTGTCAAGGACGCACGCAGAATTGGTCCATACCGGCGGACTAGAGCGGCAGGATCTCCACCGCCGAAGCCCTCTGTACGGGCAACGCCGGAAGCGCGATCTCCGCCTCCCGCTGACGGGGAAGCACCGCAGGCAGAAGCGACCGCGGCCCCGAGACCACCGTGTAGTCCTGCCCCAGGAAGGGCGGCTCGATCACCCCGGGGTCCTCACCCAGCGCCAACTGCACGGCGGCCCAGGGCGCGTTCACCCCACACAGTGACAGCTGGTGCAGGCCACCCGCGGGCCGCGTGTTGACGTCCATCAGCACCGGGCGGTCGCCGAGCATGCGGAACTGGATGTTGGACAGGTGGTGCAGCCCGAAGCCCTCCGCGATCAGCCGGGCCGGCTCCAGCCAGCGCTCGTCCAGGGTGAAGCCCCTCCGGCGGCCGTTCTTGGTGCGGCCCACCGAGAGCCGCAGCCGGTTGTCGGGCCCGGTCAGGCAGTCCACCGACACCTCGGGCTGCTCCAGGCGCGGCATCACCAGCCAGTCCACCGGCTGCCCGGACCGCCGCAGCGCCTCGACGACGAGGTCGAGCTGGACGTACGGGCTCGGGAACCCCTCCAGGCCGGCCAGCGAGAACGGGGCGCGGGTGATCACCCGGAAACCGACCCCGCCGGCTCCGGCGGCCGGTTTGAAGCACGCTCTGTGCCCGGCGGCCTCCAACTCCTCGACGGCGGCGAGGAGTTCGTCGGCCGTACGCACCCGCCACCACGGCGGCACCGGCACGCCCACCGAGCGGACCGCCTCGTACGCGGTCGCCTTGTCCTCGAACACGGCCACCGCCTCGGGCGTCGGCGCCAGCAGCGCCGTACCCGCGGCGGCGAACTCCGCGCGGTGCCGCACGATCGCCGCCTGGTGCAGCCGGGGCACGAACACGTCGATGCCGCGCCGGGCGCACTGGTCGAGCGCGTACTCGACATAGGCGGCCGGGGACAGGCCCTCCGGCTCCAGGTCGGCGGTGTCGGCGGCGGCGAGGACGGGGGAGTCCGGGTCGCCGTGAGTGGCATGGATCTCCACCGCGCGATCGCTGGGATTTCTGCGCAGCTGATCCATGAAGAAGACGTTCTCCGCGTACGTGCGGTTGAGCCAGACGCGTACGCGAGAGAGCATGCAGGCCGCCTTTCACGGTGTGCGGGCAGGGCTCGGCGGCCCGTGCCCGGGCAGGAGGGAGGAAGGGACACCAAAAAACCCCTGAGAAAAGGGAGGTTGGGGTGATGGTGTCGGGGCGATCATACGGCTTTCAGGAGCCCGCGCGTGCAACGCGGATGTTACGGATTTCCGGGGCTTGTCCAGTAGGCTCGCCGGGGCCCGTGCGGTCGTCGCCGAGCGCGGCCGGGCCCGCGCGACACGGGGCCGGGTGCCCCTTGTCGGGGCGTGAGGGAATGTGTTCTCGTGGTCCCGGCGGACGATGATCGAAAGGGGTGCGGGGTGGAGTCTGCGGCCGGGGCCGGGCTGCTGCTGGCCATCAGCGACCTGCACATCACCTATCCGGAGAACCGCGCGCTGGTCGAGGACATGCGGCCCACGAGCGACGAGGACTGGCTGATCGTGGCCGGTGACATCGCCGAGACGGTGGCCGACATCCGCTGGACCCTTCAGAAGCTCGCGGGCCGTTTCCGCAAGGTCCTGTGGGCCCCCGGCAACCACGAGCTGTGGACGCACCCGAAGGATCCGGTCACCCTGCGCGGCGTCGCCCGCTACGAGCACCTGGTCGAACTCTGCCGCGAGCTGGGCGTCGTCACCCCCGAGGACCCCTACCCGGTGTGGCACGGCCCCGGCGGCCCGGTCGTCGTCGCCCCGCTGTTCCTGCTGTACGACTACTCCTTCCTGCCGGCCGGCTGCGCCACCAAGGCCGAGGGCCTGGCCTACGCGCACAGCACCGGCGTGGTCTGCAACGACGAGTACCTGCTGCACCCCGATCCGTACCCGACCCGTGACGCCTGGTGCCGGGCGCGGGTCGCCGAGACCGAGCGCAGGCTCGCCGAGCTGCCCGCGGACCTGCCGGTCGTACCGGTCAACCACTATCCGCTGCACCGGCATCCCACCGAGGTGCTGTGGTATCCCGAGTTCGCCATGTGGTGCGGCACCGAGCTGACCGCCGACTGGCACCGCCGGTTCCGCGTGGCGACCATGGTCTACGGCCATCTGCACATACCGCGCACCACCTGGCACGACGGAGTCCGCTTCGAGGAGGTCTCCGTAGGCTATCCCCGAGAATGGCGCAAGCGCCCGGAGCCGCCGGGAAGGCTGCGCCGCATCCTGCCCATGGAGGAGGAAGCCGGTGATCGAGGAGCTGCTCCCGGAGTCGGTCGTGGCCGTGGAGGCACACCGTGACGACCCGCTGTGGGACGCCCCGCTCTTCCCCGAGGAGGCAGCGCTCGTCGAGCGCGCGGTGACCAAGCGGCGGCGCGAGTTCGCCGCCGTACGCGGCTGCGCCCGGCGCGCCATGGAGAAGCTCGGCGTGCCCGCGCAGTCCGTCCTCAGCGGCGAGCGGGGCGCGCCGCGCTGGCCGGCCGGCCTGATCGGCAGCATGACCCACTGCGACGGCTACTGCGCCGCCGCGCTGGCCCCGGCCGACGATCTGGCCTCCCTCGGCATCGACGCCGAACCGCACGGACCGCTCCCGGACGGCGTCGGCGAATCCGTCTTCCTGCCCGCCGAGGCCGCGCGGCTCGCCCGGCTGCACGGGCTGCGGCCCGCCGTGCACTGGGACCGGATCCTGTTCAGCGCCAAGGAGTCCGTCTACAAGGCGTGGTTCCCCCTGACCCGCGCCTGGCTGGACTTCTCCGAGGCCGACATCACCCTCGACCCGAGCCCCGGCGACCAGCCGCACGGCACCCTGCGTGCCGAACTCCTCGTCCCCGGGCCCCGGGTCGGCGACCGCCGGCTCCAGGTCTTAGACGGCAGGTGGGTCGTACGCGACGGAGTGCTCGCCACCGCCGTGGTCGTCCCGCATCCCTGAACCCCCGGCGGCGGCTCGGACCGCCCGGCCCGGTCAGGCCGGCGGGCACCAGTCGCGCAGCAGCCGGAAGAACTGCTCCTCGTTCCCCGTGAGGCCCGCGCGCGCCAGGGCCTGTTCCGCCTCGGCCAGCACGACGGGCGGCACCACGGCGGGCCGGCCGCCGTCCGGTGGCCCGTCGAAGGCGGCGCGCACGGTGTGCAACAGCCGCAGATAGGCCTGCACGGCGGTGCGCTCGCGGTCGGTCAGTACGGCGGTGGGCATCGGTCGGCTCTCCCCGAGTAGGCGTCACGGTCGCGCGCCCTGCGGCGCACCTCTCCAGCTTGCCGCCCACCACTGACAACGCCGTTCGGCCGCGTCCCGGTTCGCCCGCTCAGCCGAGGCCGAATCCTTTCGCCCCTGCGCCGTACCGCCCCGGACCAGCCCAGCGGGTCCGGGACCAGCCCTGCGGCCGCGGATCAGCCCTGTGGCCCCGGATACCCCAGGGACGCCTCGATGCGCCCGGCCACGTCGTCGCGGTGCACCGGGCCGCGCAGGGCCGAACCGGCCAGCCAGGTACGGCACTTGCTGGCCAGCAGCAGACCGAAGGTCTCGGCGTCCCGCTCCTCGGCGAGATCGAAACGGGTCCGGGCCGCGACCCGCTGCACCGTGGCCTGGAGCGCGTCCTGGTCGGTGTCGTCGTGCAGCAGCCGCGTGGCGACCCCGACGCCCTCGACGTGGTGTCCGCGGTGGTCGGCCTGCATGTGCCACAGCTCGTGGCCGAGGATCACCAACTGGTGGTCGGGCGCGGTGCGTTCCTCCACGACGACCAGGTCGCGGTCGGTCAGGTCCAGCCACAGGCCGCTCGCCGTGCCCGGCGGGAAGGGGGCCGCACGGAAGTGCACCGGGCGGCCCCGGCGGCGGCTCATCGCCTCGCACAGCGCGCCGTACAGCTCGCGCGGCGGCACCGGCGCGGGCAGCGCAAGGCCACCCACCAGCTCGTTGCACAGCCGGCGCATGTCCCTGCCGATGCCCACAGTCCTCCCCCGGCTCACGACTCGGGCCGTTTGACGCTCTCCAGGAGCATGTCGAGCCACTCCGCGACCTTGTCCCGGTGCTGGTCCGTGGGCAACTGCGCGGCACGCCAGGCTATTCCGCGCACCCCGTGGTCCTGCAGCAGCCGCTCCAGCGGATCCTCGTCGGCCCCCGCGGCGGCCCGCTCCCGGTCGGCGAGCTTCGTCAGCAGCTCCTGCTCGGTGCGCTGCAGCGCGCCCGCCAGTGCCTCGGGGTCCTCCGCGGTCAGGAAGCCGGCGTGCACCCGGAAGAAACGCTGCAGCGCGTCGCAGTGCTCCATGGTCGGCCGCCGGTCGCCGTTGATGAGGGCGCCGGCCTGCTGGCGGGACATGCCCGCGCCGTCGGCGATCTCCTGCTGGGTGTACTTACGGCCGTTGGGTTTCAGCCGAGTGCGCCGCAGCAGGCCGAGGCGCTGCAGAAAGCGCGCCTGCACGTCCGGTTCACCGGCGGGCCGGCCGGCGAGCAGGGCCTTGACCACCGGCTCCGGCACCCCGCAGGCCACGGAGAGCCGCCCGACGTCGAAGACCTCGGCGTGCGGCACGCCGAGCCGTTCGGCGAGCGCGGTGACGCGGGCGACGACGGCCGGCAGCTGGGCGGTCGCCGTGGCGCCCGGATCCTCGTAGCCATCCGTCACCGACAGAACTCCTACGTCTCTCGAGGGCTTCAGATGCGTCCGTGCTTCTCACGAGCGATCGCCGTGAACTTCCCGGAGAGTAGCGGGTGCGTCGAACTCACATCCAGGTGTCGCCACAACTGTGGCGAATTTCAGCCGTCAACGGCAGCCGAATGCCACGATAGTTGACACGGTCTTGTCGCGGGCCGCAGGATCGCAGGGCCGCGTGAAGGCCGCAGAGGCAAGAGGGGTGACCTCCCGATGGCACATCAGGCAGGAGGGCAGCGGCCGGCACCGCGGCCCGTCCCCGACACCTGCGCGACCCAGGCGTACCTCCAGGACTACGCCGTACTGCTGGAATCCCAGGTCTGCCCGTCCCTGGTCGTCGACCACCGCTGGGACGTCGTCATGACCAACGGCGCGTTCGAGACACTTTTCCGCGGGATGCGCCGGCAGGCGACGGCCATGCCCGGGGACAACTTCCTGCGGTTCGTCCTCTTCCATCCGGACGCGGGTGACATCCTCGGCGAGCACGAGCAGGGCTGGTGCCTGCCGATGCTGGCCCACCTCAAGGCCGCCCTGGAGACGTACGGTCACGACCATGAACTCCAGGCCATCCGGCGGGACATCGCCCAGGACCCGCTCATGGAGGCCGCCTACCGCCAGGGCCTGCCGCACTGGATCCATGCCGTCGGCGAGCGCGCGACCCGGCTGGACGGGGCCGTCCGGCTGCTGCTCCACCCCGACCCGCGGCGCGGCCCCACCGAGTGCCGCGTCGTCGAGGAGACGCCGGAGATACTGCGCGACCTCGGCTACCGACGCCTTTCGATGGTCCTGCGCGAGAACCGCCGGCCCGCCGCCCCCGTACGCCGTCCGCGCCGCTCGCGCGGTACGGCGGCCCATCTCACGGTCGTCCCGGCCCCCGAGAACTGACCCGGCACCGCCGGCGTTCAGGTCGCCGGCGGCGCCGGGTCGAAGGGCGAGCGCCCCGCCACCCTTACGCAAGCCACTTGCATGACTTGCGCTACGCTTGCGCGCATGACACGACGACTTGCGGAAGTGGCGAAGAAGGTCGGCGTCAGCGAAGCGACCGTCAGCCGGGTGCTCAACGGCAAACCCGGCGTCTCCGACGCCACCCGGCAGGCCGTGCTGACGGCCCTTGACGTCCTCGGTTACGAGCGCCCCACCCAGCTGCGCGGCGAACGCGCCCGCCTCGTCGGCCTGGTCCTGCCGGAGCTGCAGAACCCCATCTTCCCGGCGTTCGCCGAGGTCATCGGCGGCGCGCTGGCCCAGCTCGGACTCACCCCGGTGCTGTGCACGCAGACCAAGGGCGGCGTCTCGGAGGCGGACTACGTCGAACTGCTGCTGCAGCAGCAGGTCTCCGGCGTCGTCTTCGCCGGCGGCCTGTACGCGCAGGCGGACGCCCCGCACGACCACTACCGGCTGCTCGCCGAGCGCAACATCCCCGTCGTGCTGGTCAACGCGGCCATCGAACACCTCGGTTTCCCGGGCGTGTCCTGCGACGACGCCGTCGCCGTCGAGCAGGCCTGGCGGCATCTGGCCTCTCTCGGCCACGAACGCATCGGGCTGGTCCTCGGCCCCGGCGACCATGTGCCCTCGGCACGCAAGCTGGCCGCCGCGCGGGCGATCGCCGCCGACCTGCCGGAGGAGTTCGTCGCCCGGGCGATCTTCTCCATCGAGGGCGGTCACGCGGCCGCCTCCCGGCTGATCGACCGGGGTGTCACCGGCATCATCTGCGCGTCCGACCCCCTGGCGCTCGGCGCGGTCAGGGCCGCCCGCCGCAAGGGGTACGGCGTGCCGGGGCGGATCTCGGTCGTCGGCTACGACGACTCGGCCTTCATGAACTGCACCGAGCCCCCGCTCACCACCGTCCGCCAGCCCATCGAGTCCATGGGCCGCGCGGCCGTGGAGCTGCTGAACGCGCAGATCGGCGGCACCGCCGTACCCGCCGAGGAGCTGCTGTTCGAGCCCGAGCTGGTGGTACGCGGATCCACCGCGCAGGCCCCGCGCGGCTGAGTTCCCGGGGGTGATCGGAAAGATCCAGCCAGCTGTCAAATAATTACAGAACTCGCGCGACATCTTGCGGACGGATGTCGGCGGTGCTTGAGTGTGCGGCGCCCACCGCTCCTGCCATGAGTGCCATCAGGGGGTCCACCGATGACAAGCACCGGGTTCCGCCGTACCTTCGTCGCGATCGGCGTCTGTTCCTCGCTCGCCCTCGCCGCCACCGCCTGCGGCTCGGGCAGCGGCGACGACTCGGCCGGCGGCAAGACACGCATCACCGTCAACTGCGAGCCGCCCAAGAGCGCCAAGGTCGACCGGAGGTTCTTCGAGGCCGACCTCGCCTCCTTCGCCAAGCAGAACCCGGACATCGACGTCGTCGCACACGACGCCTTCCCCTGCCAGGACCCGAAGACCTTCGACGCCAAGCTCGCCGGCGGCCAGATGGAAGACGTCTTCTACACGTACTTCACCGACGCCAGGCACGTCGTGGACATCCACCAGGCGGCCGACCTCACGCCGTACCTGAAGGACCTGAAGTCCTACGACACCATCCAGCAGCAGCTGCGCGACATCTACACCGTGGACGGAAAGGTCTACGGCATACCGCGGACCGGATACAGCATGGGGCTGATCTACAACCGCAAGCTCTTCCGGAAGGCCGGCCTCGACCCCGCCAAGCCCCCGACGACATGGGACGAGGTCCGCGCCGACGCCAAGAAGATCGCCGCCCTCGGAGACGGCACCGTCGGCTACGCCGACTACAGCGCCCAGAACCAGGGCGGCTGGCACTTCACCGCCGAGCTGTACTCACAGGGCGGCGACGTCGTCGGCGCCGAGGGCAAGAAGGCCACCATCGACACCCCCGAGGGCCACGCCGTCCTGCAGACCCTGCACGACATGCGGTGGACCGACGACTCGATGGGCAGCAAGCAGCTCCTCGTCATCAACGACGTGCAGCAGATGATGGGTTCGGGCAAGCTCGGCATGTATCTCGCCGCCCCCGACAACATCCCCATCCTGGTCAAGGAGAAGGGCGCGAACTACGACGACATCGCCATCGGCCCGATGCCCGGCGGCAAGGCCACGCTCATCGGCGGCGACGGCTACATGTTCAACAAGCACGACACGCCCGCCCAGATCCGGGCCGGCCTGAAATGGCTGGACCACATGTTCCTCACCCCGGGAACCGGTTTCCTCGGCGACTACGCCCGCGCCAAGAAGAACGACGCCCCCGTCGGCCTGCCCGAGCCGCGCCTGTTCACCGGCGCCGCCGACGCCAAGGACCAGCAGGTCAAGAAGGCCAACGCCAATGTGCCGGTCGGGAACTACCAGGCCTTCCTCGACGGCAACCAGCAACTGCGGATGAAGATCGAGCCGCCGGACGCCCAGCAGATCTACTCCGTCCTCGACTCCACCGTCTCCGCCGTCCTCACCAAGAAGGACGCCGACATCGACCAGCTCCTCAAGGACGCGTCCGGCAAGATCGACGGCATCCTGGCCCGGAGCTGACCGCCATGACGAAGACGGCCGAACGGCGGCCCGTGACGCCTGCCGCCGTCCACCCGGTCCCGGCGCCGCCCCCGGTAGGGGGCCGGAGGCGGCGCCGCCTCGCCGACCAGGCCCGCGCCTACGCCTTCCTCCTCGGCGGCCTCGTCTGCTTCGCCCTGTTCTCCTGGTACCCGGCGATCCGCGCGGTCGTCATCGCCTTCCAGAAGTACACGCCGGGCTCGGATCCCGAGTGGGTCGGCACCGCCAACTTCACCCGGGTGCTGCACGACCCCGAATTCGGCGCGGCCTGGCGCAACACCCTGTATTTCACCCTGCTCGCCTTGCTGATCGGCTTCGCGATCCCCTTCCTCCTCGCCCTCGTCCTCAACGAACTGCGCCACGCCAAGGCGTTCTTCCGGGTCGTGGTCTATCTGCCGGTGATGATCCCGCCGGTGGTCAGCGCCCTGCTGTGGAAGTGGTTCTACGACCCCGGAGCCGGCCTCGCCAACGAGGCGCTGCGCTTCCTCCACCTGCCGACGTCGAACTGGTCCAACGGCACCGACACCGCGCTCGTCTCCCTGGTCGTCGTGGCCACGTGGGCCAACATGGGCGGCACCGTCCTGATCTACCTCGCCGCCCTGCAGTCCATCCCGGGCGAGCTGTACGAGGCCGCCGAGCTGGACGGCGCGAACCTGCTCCAACGCGTCCGGCACGTCACCGTCCCGCAGACCCGGTTCGTGATCCTGATGCTGATGCTCCTGCAGATCATCGCCACCATGCAGGTGTTCACCGAACCGTTCGTCATCACCGGCGGCGGACCGGAGAACGCGACGGTGACCGTGCTCTACCTGATCTACAAGTACGCCTTCCTCTACAACGACTTCGGCGGCGCCTGCGCCCTCAGTGTCATGCTCCTGGTCCTGCTCGGCGCCTTCTCCGCCGTCTATCTGCGGCTCACCCGCACCGAGGGGGACAGCGCATGAGCACCCGCACCCTGATCTCCCCGGCCACCCTCGCCCGCCCGCGCGGCAGGGCCGTCTACTGGACCGTGTTCACGGCCGTCGTCGTCCTCTTCGCGCTGGCGTTCCTCTTCCCGGTGTACTGGATGGTGACCGGCGCGATGAAGTCGCCGGACGAGGTGGCCCGGACCCCGCCGACGATCGTCCCGGAACACTGGCGCCTCGGCGGCTACACCGACGCCTGGGACCTGATGCAACTGCCGCGGCACCTGTGGAACACGGTGGTGCAGGCGGCCGGCGCCTGGGCCTTCCAGCTGGTGTTCTGCACCGCCGCCGCCTACGCCCTGTCCAAGCTGAAGCCCGCCTTCGGCAAGGTGATCCTCGGTGGCATCCTGGCCACCCTCATGGTCCCGGCGCAGGCCCTGGTCGTGCCGAAGTACCTGACGGTCGCCGACCTGCCACTGCTCCACACCAGCCTGCTCAACGACCCCCTCGCCATCTGGCTGCCGGCGGTCGCCAACGCCTTCAACCTCTATCTGCTCAAACGGTTCTTCGACCAGTTGCCGCGCGATGTCCTGGAGGCCGCCGAGATCGACGGCGCCGGCAGGCTGCGGATCCTGTGGTCGGTGGTGCTGCCCATGTCCCGGCCGGTGCTCGGCGTGGTGTCGATCTTCGCGCTGGTCGCCGTCTGGCAGGACTTCCTGTGGCCGCTGATGGTCTTCTCCGACACCGACAAGCAGCCGATCAGCGTGGCCCTGGTCCAGCTGTCGCAGAACATCCAGCTCACCGTGCTCATCGCCGCGATGGTGATCGCCAGCGTGCCGATGGTGGCGCTGTTCCTCGTCTTCCAGCGGCACATCATCGCCGGGATCAGCGCGGGCAGCACCAAGGGCTGACGCCGCCGCGCCGCCTCACCGAAGGCGCCGCACCGCCTCACAGAAAGGTCAAGCTCCGTGGGACAGCCCACCCATGCCCGAAAGGACCGCGACTGGTGGCGCTCGGCCGTCATCTACCAGGTCTACGTCCGCAGCTTCGCGGACGGCGACGGCGACGGCGTCGGCGACCTCGCGGGCGTCCGCGCCCGGCTGCCGTATCTCGCCGAACTCGGCGTGGACGCCCTGTGGTTCACCCCCTGGTACCTGTCACCGATGAAGGACGGCGGGTACGACGTCGCCGACTACCGGACCATCGATCCGGCCTTCGGCACCCTCGCCGAGGCGGAGAAGCTCATCGCCGAGGCGAGCGAGCTGGGCATCCGGACCATCGTCGACATCGTGCCCAACCACGTCTCCGACCGGCATCCCTGGTTCCGCGCGGCGCTCGCCGCCGGGCCCGGCAGCCCGGAGCGCGCACTGTTCCACTTCCGGCCGGGCCGCGGAGCGCACGGCGAACTCCCGCCGAACGACTGGCCGTCGCAGTTCGCCGGCTCCACCGAACCGGTGTGGACGCGCCTGCCCGACGGGGACTGGTACCTGCACCTGTTCACGCCCGAGCAGCCGGACCTCAACTGGGCGCACCCGGCCGTCCGCCAGGAGCACGAGGACATCCTGCGGTTCTGGTTCGAGCGGGGCGTCGCCGGCGTCCGCATCGACTCGGCCGCCCTGCTCGCCAAGGACCCGGCCCTGCCCGACCTCGCCTCCCATCCCGAGCCGCACCCGTTCGTCGACCGCGACGAACTCCACGACATCTACCGCTCCTGGCGGCGCGTGGCGGACGACTACGACGGCGTCTTCGTCGGCGAGGTGTGGCTGCCCGACGCCGAGCGCTTCGCCCGTTATCTGCGCCCCGACGAACTCCACACCGCCTTCAACTTCTCCTTCCTGTCCTGCCCCTGGGACCCCGGCCGGCTGCGTGCCGCGATCGACACCACCCTCGCCGAGCACGCCCCCGTCGGCGCCCCGGCCACCTGGGTGCTGTGCAACCACGACGTCACGCGCACGGTCACCCGCTACGGCCGCGAGGACACCGGGTTCGACTTCGCTGCCAAGGCCTTCGGCACGCCGACCGATCCGGCGCTCGGCACCCGGCGGGCCCGGGCCGCCGCCCTGCTGTCGCTGGCCCTGCCGGGCGCGGTGTACGTCTACCAGGGGGAGGAGCTGGGGCTGCCGGAGGCCGAGATCCCCGTCGAGCGGATACAGGATCCGATGTACCACCGCTCGCGGGGAGCCGACCCCGGCCGGGACGGCTGCCGGGTGCCGCTGCCGTGGGCCGCCGGTTTGCCGTATGCGGGATTCGGCGCACAGCAGGAGCCCTGGCTGCCGCAGCCGGCCGACTGGCCCTCGTACGCGGTCGACCGTCAACAGCGGGACCCCGGCTCCATGCTCTCCCTCTACCGCGAGGCCATCGCCACCCGCCCGGTCTTCGGCGAGGGCCCCCTGACCTGGCTGCCCGCCCCCGAACAGGTCCTGGCCTTCACCCGTGCCGAGGGAGCGATGTGCGTGGTCAACTTCGCGCCCGCGCCCGTCGAACTCCCCGCGCACTCCCGACTCCTGCTGAGCAGCGGCCCGCTGGACGACGCGGGCCGGCTGCCCCAGGACACGGCGGCCTGGCTGCACGCCTGAGCCGCGCCCGCGCGCCGGACCCGGGCTCGGCCGGTCCGGTGCGCCGCACCAGCTGTCCCGCACACCCCCACCACGAAGGGATCAGCACATGCACAGCAGCACCGGAAATGTCAGGCGCATGCCAGCCGTCGGGGCGGTCGTCGCCCTCGCGGCCGGCATGCTGACCGCCATGGCCCCCGCCGCCCACGCGGCCTCGGGCGCCGCCCTCCCCTTCACCTCCGTGGAGGCCGAGTCGGCGACCACCACCGGCACGAGGATCGGCCCCGACTACACACAGGGCACCCTCGCCTCGGAGGCCTCCGGACGCCAGGCGGTCCGGCTGTCGGCCGGGCAGCGGGTGGAGTTCACCGCGCCACGGGCCTCCAACGCGCTGAACATCGCATACAGCGTCCCGGACGGTCAGTCGGGCTCGCTGAACGTGTACGTCAACGGCACCAAGCTCGCCAAGACCATCCCGGTCACCGCCAAGTACTCGTACATCGACACCGGATGGATCCCCGGCGCCAGGACGCACCACTTCTTCGACAACGCCCGGCTGCTGCTGGGCCAAAACGTCCTGCCCGGCGACAAGGTCGCCGTCGAGGCGACCGGTACCCAGGTCACGGTCGACGTCGCCGACTTCGAGCAGGTCGCGGCGCCCGCCTCCCAGCCCGCCGGCTCGGTGTCCGTCGTCTCCAAGGGTGCCGACCCCAGCGGCAACGGCGACTCCACCCAGGCCTTCCGGGACGCCATCGCCGCCGCCCAGGGCGGGACGGTGTGGATCCCGCCGGGTGACTACCGGATCACCTCGTCGCTCAACGGCGTGCAGAACGTGACCCTTCAGGGCGCCGGCAGCTGGTACTCGGTGGTGCACAGCTCCCGGTTCATCGACCAGTCGGGTTCCTCAGGGAACGTGCACATCAAGGACTTCGCGGTGATCGGCGAGGTCACCGAGCGCGTCGACTCCAGCCCCGACAACTTCGTCAACGGCTCCCTCGGCCCGAACTCCTCCGTCTCCGGCATGTGGATCCAGCACATGAAGTGCGGCATGTGGCTGACCGGCACCAACGACAACCTGGTGGTGGAGAACAACCGCTTCCTCGACACCACCGCCGACGGCATCAACCTCAACGGCACCGCCAAGGGCGTCGTCGTCCGCGACAACTTCCTGCGCAACCAGGGCGACGACGCGCTCGCCATGTGGTCGCTGTACGCGCCGGACACGAACTCCAGCTTCGAGAACAACACGGTCTCGCAGCCCAACCTCGCCAACGGCATCGCGATCTACGGCGGCACGGACCTCTCCGTGAAGAACAACCTGATCTCCGACACCAACGCCCTCGGCAGCGGCATCGCGATCTCCAACCAGAAGTTCATGGACCCCTTCCAGCCGCTGTCCGGCACCATCACGGTCGACGGCAACACCCTGGTCCGAGCCGGGGCGATGAACCCCAACTGGAACCATCCGATGGGCGCGCTGCGGGTCGACTCCTACGACAGCGCGATCAACGCGACCGTGAACATCACCAACACCACGATCACCGACAGCCCGTACAGCGCCTTCGAGTTCGTCTCCGGCGGCGGACAGGGCTACCCGGTGAGAAACGTCAACGTGACCGGCGCGACGGTGAAGAACACCGGAACGGTCGTCGTCCAGGCCGAGGCGCAGGGCGCCGCCACCTTCAAGAACGTCACCGCCACCCAGGTCGGCGCCGCCGGCGTCTACAACTGCCCCTACCCGGCGAACTCCGGCTCCTTCACCCTCACCGACGGCGGCGGCAACTCCGGGTGGGGCAGCACCTGGTCGGACTGCTCGACCTGGCCGCAGCCGGGCCAGGGCAACCCCGAACCGGACCCGAACCGCAACCTCGCCAAGGGCCGGCCGGCCACCGCGACCGGCTCCCAGGACGTCTACACGCCCGGCAAGGCGGTCGACGGCGACGCGAACTCCTACTGGGAGTCCACCAACAACGCCTTCCCCCAGTCCTGGACGGTCGACCTCGGCTCGTCCTACGCCGTACGCCGCCTGGTGCTGAAGCTGCCGCCGTCCTCGGCCTGGGGCGCCCGCACCCAGACCATCACGGTGCTCGGCAGCACCGACGGCTCGGCCTACTCGACCGTCGTGGGCTCCCAGGGCTACCGCTTCGACCCGGCGACCGGCAACACGGCCACGGTCGCCCTGCCGAGCACCACGAACCTGCGCTACCTCCGCCTCACCGTCAGCGCCAACACGGGCTGGCCGGCGGGGCAGTTCAGTGAGGTGGAGGCCTACCTGACGTCCTGATGCAGGCCCGCGTCACAGATCCAGCACCAGACGGGCGCCCCGGCAGCGGGACACGCAGATCATCATCGTGTCACCCGCCGACCGCTCCTCCTCGGTGAGGACGGAGTCCCGGTGATCCGGGGCGCCCTCCAGCACATCGGTCTCACAGGTGCCGCATGTCCCCTCCGTGCAGGAGTACAGCACCTCGACCCCGGCGGCGCGCACCGCGTCCAGCACGGACACCTCCGGCGGGACGGTGAGGGTACGACCGCTGCGGGCGAGGACGACCTCGAACTCCTCGTCGCTGCCAGCGGGTTGGTCCTTCGGCTGGAAGCGCTCCATCCGCAGCGCTCCGGCTGGGCAGCGCTCCTCGACGGCGTCCAGCAGGGGTCCCGGACCGCAGCAGTACACCAGGGTGCCGTCGGGCAGGTCGTCCAGTACCGGGCCCAGGTCGAGCAGGCCGGTCTCGTCCTGCGGGGCGAGGGTCACCCGGTCGCCGTAGCGGGCCAGCTCCCCCGTGAACGCCATCGAGGAGCGGGTGCGCCCGCCGTAGAGCAACGTCCAGTCGGCGCCCGCCCGTTCCGCCGCCGCGAGCATCGGCAGGATCGGGGTGATGCCGATGCCACCGGCGATGAACCGGTAGCGGGGCGCGGGCTCGTGCCGGAAGTGGTTGCGCGGACCGCGCACCCGTACCTTCCCTGCCTCGCCCAGCTGCTCGTGCACATAGGCTGATCCACCGCGCCCGTCCGGTTCACGCAGCACCGCGATCCGCCACGCCGACCGGTCCGCCGGATCACCGCACAGGGAGTACTGCCGCTCCAGCCCCGGCCCGAGCAGCAGGTCCACGTGGGCTCCGGGCTCCCAGGAGGGCAGCTCACGGCCCAGCGGATCGCGCAGCGTCAGGGTCAGCACCCCGTCGGCTGCGAACTCCCGGGCACCGACGACGAGTTCGAGTTCGGTCACCGTACGGCCTCTTCGCTGTCGTGTCCTTCGGGATGCGCCAGCATCCACTCCCACATTCGCACCGGGTCGTCGGCGGTGTGCTGCGCGCCGCAGTGACAGGTGCCGTGCAGCAGATCGGTGCCCGGCAGCCAGTCGATCCGGTAGACCTCGCCGGTGCCGGGACTCACCGGACCTCCTCGGCCGGCTTGTCGCCCTCCTCCACCAGCCGGGCCAGGATCCGGCGCGCGGCCAGACCGCCGGTGTCGATGTTGATGCTCAGCTCCTGGTAACCGGTGCGTTCGGTGCCGAGGGTGCGCTGCAGCAGGTTGAGCGCGTCCACGTCCTGCATGACGACGGTGTGGTTGTTGGCCCGCAGGAACTCGGTGACCTCGGCGTCCTCGGTCACCCAGTCCCGGGACACGGCCCAGAAGTCGTACACCTTGCCGTCGGCCGAGGGCGTGATGGCGTAGGTGATCTCGGTGTGGAAGCCGTGCGGGTCGCTGCCGTCCGGCTCGGGTACGACCCCCACCGGCGCGATCCGGCTGTGCAGCAGATACAGGCAGGGCGCGTGGTACTCGATGTCCTGCCAGCGGGTGATCCGGCCCTCGATCCCGGTCGAACGGGCGTAGAACGGTGGGCACTCGGCGTCCTCCATGTGCCGGCTGACCCGGACCACACCCGCGCCCTCGTCCGCCTCGGTGGTGATGGGGGTCTCGGCGACCTCCGGAGTGCCGATGTACCCGCCGTGCAGATACGTCTCGTGGGACAGGTCCAGGAGGTTGTCGACGAGCAGGCCGTAGTCGGCGTCGATGGGCTCCATGCCGCGTACGGTGGTCCAGCCGGGGGAGTCCAGGTGGCGGGCCCGCGGGATCGTCTGCGGATCGGCCAGCACCGGGTCGCCGATCCACACCCAGACCAGCGAGTCCTGCTCCACCACCGGGTAGGAGGCGACGCGCGCGGTGCGCGGGATGCGTTTCTGGCCCGGCACGTACACACAGGCGCCGGTGCGGTCGTAGGTGAAACCGTGGTAACCGCAGACGATCCGGTCGCCGTCCAGGCCGCTCGAGGAGAGCGGGTAGCGGCGGTGGACGCACCGGTCGTGCAGGGCGACCGGGCTGCCGTCCTCCTCGGCGCGGTAGAGGACCAGCGGCTCCCCGAGGATCGTCCGGCCGAGCAACTCGCGCCCGACCTCCTCACTGTAGGCGGCGACGTACCACTGATTCCTTGCGAAAGCGGTCATATGCGGCATGCTTGCGGCTCCCGTCCGTGGGTGGTGGCCACATCGTCGGGAGGCCCCGGCCCCGCCGCAATGCCCGCTTCCGCCTCGCGGAAGAACGGTTCGCCAGGGGTCTTGGCCGTCGGCCGCCGAAGTCCTGCCGTCGAGAGGTGACGTACGCATCGGCAGGCCGCCCGGCGCGGCGCTCGACGACCTGCCGGAGCCCGTCCCACCCTCGGAGCACACCCGGCGACCGGCACATCGGACCCGTGCCGGCGCGGGACCGGGCATGAGCCGCACCACCCCACCCCCGTCGTACCCCCGACTTTCACACGGGCGCCATCAGGCCCTTCCCTGACGTTTGTTGCTCTTGGAACACTCGCTCCGCGCACATTCCGTCACCTGGACGGTATCGCGAACGTCAGGACGAGAGGACCCGCAACACCATGCCCGAAGTCAATCGGCGCCGATTCCTCCAACTCGCGGGCGCCACCACGGCGTTCACCGCGCTGTCCAGCAGCATCCAGCGCGCGGCCGCACTGCCCGCGCACCATCGCACCGGTACGGTCCGGGACGTCGAGCACATCGTCGTCCTCATGCAGGAGAACCGATCCTTCGACCACTACTTCGGCACGCTCCGAGGCGTCCGCGGCTTCGGCGACCCCCGCTCCGTGACGCAGAACGGCCGCGCGGTCTGGAAGCAGTCCGACGGCACCAAGGACATCCTGCCCTTCCGCCCGGACGCCGACGACCTGGGCCTCGCGTTCCTCCAGGACCTGCCGCACGGCTGGCAGGACACGCACGCCGCGTTCAACGGCGGCAAGTACGACAAGTGGGTGCCGGCCAAGGGCACCACGACCATGGCGCACCTGACCCGCGAGGACATACCGTTCCACTACGCGCTCGCGGACGCCTTCACCATCTGCGACGCCTACCACTGCTCGTTCATGGGCTCGACCGACCCGAACCGCTACTACATGTGGAGCGGTTACGTCGGCAACGACGGCCAGGGCGGCGGCCCGGTCCTCGGCAACGACGAGAAGGGCTACGGCTGGACGACGTACCCCGAGCGGCTGGAGAAGGCCGGGGTCTCCTGGAGGATCTACCAGGACGTCGGCGACGGCCTGGACGCCGCCGGCGGCTGGGGCTGGATCGACGACGCCTACCGTGGCAACTACGGCGACAACTCCCTGCTCTACTTCAACCAGTACCGCGACGCCAAGCCCGGCGACCCGCTGTACGACAAGGCCCGCACCGGCACCGACGCACGCAAGGGCGAGGGCTTCTTCGACCAGCTGAAGGCCGACGTCAAGGCCGGCAAGCTGCCGCAGGTCTCCTGGATCGTCGCCCCCGAGGCCTTCACCGAGCACCCCAACTGGCCCGCGAACTACGGCGCCTGGTACGTCTCCCAGGTCCTGGACGCGCTCACCTCCAACCCCGACGTGTGGGGCAAGACCGCGCTGTTCATCACCTACGACGAGAACGACGGCTTCTTCGACCACGTGATCCCGCCGTACCCGCCCGCTTCCGGCGCCCAGGGCAAGTCGACCGTGGACGTCTCCCTCGACCTGTACAAGGGTGACGCGAGCCGTGTCGCCGGCCCGTACGGGCTCGGCCAGCGCGTGCCGATGCTGGTCGTCTCCCCGTGGAGCAAGGGCGGTTACGTCTGCTCCGAGACCTTCGACCACACTTCGATCGTCCGGTTCATCGAGCGCCGCTTCGGTGTGCAGGAGCCGAACATCTCCCCCTGGCGCCGCGCCGTCGTGGGCGACCTGACCAGCGCCTTCGACTTCTCCCGCAGGGACACCAAGCCGGTGGCGCTGCCGTCCACGGCCGCCTATGAGCCTCCGGACAAGGTCCGGCACCCCGACTACGTGCCCAAGCCGCCCGCCCACCCCGCCCTGCCCAGGCAGGAGCACGGCAGCCGGCCCACCCGCCCGCTGAAGTACGCCCCGGTGGTGGACGGTTCCGCGGACACCGCGGCCGGCACCTTCACGCTCACGTTCGCCTCGGGGGCCCACACGGGCGCCGCCTTCCTGGTGACCTCCGGCAACCGCACCGACGGCCCCTGGACCTACACCACCGCGGCCGGCAAGTCCCTGACCGACACCTGGAACTCGGCCTACTCCGGCGGTGTGCACGACCTCGCCGTGCACGGCCCCAACGGCTTCCTGCGCGTCTTCAAGGGCAAGGGCAAGACCGCGGGACCGGAGGCGACCGCACGGCACGCGGGCGACGACCTGGAACTCACCTTCACCAACAAGGGTTCCGGCATCGTGAAGCTGAAGGTGACCAACGGCTACGGCGGCGCTCCGGCCACCGTGACCGTGCGGCCCGGTGCGACCGTCAAGCACACCGTGGACCTCACGGCGAGCAAGCGCTGGTACGACGTGACGGTGACCAGCGAAGCCGACCCGGCCTTCCTGCGGGGCTTCGCCGGCCATGTCGAGAACGGTCGCCCCGGCGTCAGCGACCCGGCGATCGCCTCGGAGTGAACGGGCGATGAACACCGCTCCGTGCGGACTGGTCAGGTACCAGTCACATCAAGGTAGTGTGCCCCGGTGACCACGCAATCGAACACTCCGGCAGGCTGGTACCCGGATCCGCACGGAGCGCCGCAGACGCTCCGCTACTGGGACGGCGCGCAGTGGACCCAGCACACCAACCCGGCGGGGCAGCCCGCCGGTCAGGTGCCGCACCAGCAGGCCGCTCCCCAGCAGCAGGCTGTCCCGCAGCAGTACGGCGCCCCGCAGGCGCCGGCCGTCGACCCCAAGGTGCAGCGCCAGGTGCAGCAGCAGGCCGGGGTCGCGGCCGGCGGCCCCGGCGGCGGCACCCTCTTCACCGAGCCCGTCCTGGTCGTGAACCAGAAGGCCAAGCTGATCGAGCTGACCAACGAGTACAAGGTCATGGATCAGCACGGCCGGGACATCGGCTCGGTCACCGAGGTCGGGCAGGGCGCGCTGAAGAAGATCCTGCGCTTCGTCTCGAGCCTCGACCAGTTCATGACCCACAAGCTGGAGATCCGCGACGCCTACGGCCAGCCGCAGTTGCTGCTGACCCGGCCCGCGAAGTTCTTCAAGTCCCGCGTCATCGTGTCGCGTCCGGACGGCTCGCAGGTCGGCGAGATCGTCCAGCAGAACATGATCGGGAAGATCAACTTCGCGATGAACGCGAACGGCCAGCAGGTCGGCGCGATCAAGGCGGAGAACTGGCGGGCGTGGAACTTCGCGATCGTCGACCACGCGGACAACGAGGTCGCCCGGATCACCAAGACCTGGGAGGGCCTCGCCAAGACGCTCTTCACGACCGCGGACAACTACGTCCTGCAGATCCACTACCAGCTGCCCGAGCCGCTGCTGAGCCTCGTGGTGGCGACGGCCCTGACCGTCGACACCGCCCTCAAGCAGGACTCGCGGGGCTGGAACTGAACAGGCCCCGACGGGGGAGAACAAGACACGAAGAGCACGGCAACGGCGGCCGGTGCGCGCGGAGAACGCGCGCACCGGCCACCGTCGCGTGTCGTCGCGGTCTGGAACGAGGCGATGCGTACTGCGCCCCTCACAGCCGCCCGGTCGAGCAGGGACACGCCGCCGCTTTCCCGCCGGCCCGGATGCCCGGGGGCGCGGCCGCGCGAGAGGTCTAGGCGGCGAACGCGTCGACTCCCGTCAGTTCCGCCGACAGCGCCCACAGCCGAGCCGCCTGCTCCGGGTCGGTCGCCCAGTCCTTGACACCGGAACGCTCCTCGCCCTCCGGCGCGGGCTCGGCGATGTCGCAGTCCTCCAGGTAGACGCCACCGAGCCCGTCCAGCTGGGGCGAGGTCGCCGCCCACACCTGGGTGGCCGCGCCCTGCTGCGGGCTCTTGAAGCCCTCGGGATTGAGCACGTTGCCGTCCTCGTCGATCCAGCCGCGCTCGATCATCTCCTCCTTGGGCAGATGCCGTTGGAGCGGGGTGATGATGCCGCCCGGGTGCAGGGCGAAGGCGCGGACGCCGGCGTCACGGCCGAGCTTGTCGAGCTGGACCGCGAACAGGACGTTGGCGGTCTTGGCCTGGCCGTACGCCTCCCACTTGTCGTAGCCCCGCCGCCAGTGGACGTCGTCCCAGCGGATGCCGGAGAAGTGGTGGCCGCGGGAGGAGACGGAGACGACTCGGGCACCGCCCGGCGCGATCGCCGGCCACAGCCGGTTGACCAGGGCGAAGTGACCGAGGTGGTTGGTGGCGAACTGGGCCTCCCAGCCGGGCCCCACGCGCGTCTCCGGGCACGCCATGATCCCGGCGCTGTCGATCACCATGTCGATGGTCCGTCCGGAGGCGAGGAAGCGCTCGGCGAAGCCGCGCACGCTCTCCAGGTCGCCGAGGTCCAGCTCGTCCAGTTCGACACCGGGGATGCCGGCCACGGCCTGCTCGGCGGTGGCCGGGCGGCGGGCGGGCACGACCACGTGGGCGCCGGCCTTCACCAGCGAGCGGGTGGTCTCCAGGCCGATGCCCGAGTAACCGCCGGTGACGAGGGCGAGCTTTCCGGTCAGGTCGATGCCCCGCAGGACGTCGTCGGCGGTGCTGGTGGCGCCGAAACCCGAACCGATCTTGTGCTGTGCAGTACTCATGCCCGGAACGCTACGAATTCGAGTGCTCTCGAAGTCAAGCGGCCGAGCGGCGTGTCCGGGCGGGCCCACTCATGCCCCGGCCGGCCGGCGAGGCCCGTGCCCGCTCAGAGTGCCGTGAGGTGTCCGGGCTGTTCCGGCTGCCGTGGCACCAGGGCCGGTTCGGCGGTCGCCGTGTCCGGCTCCAGGGCCAGCACCGCCGCCACGGGATGATCGTCGTCCTCGGGCACCGGCTCCGCGGTCACCCGGGTGAGCAGGACCACGCCCCAGGAGGCCAGGCCCGCTCCGGCGAGGGCCAGCAGCACGCCGGCGGGGCCACCCTGGAGGCCCTGGCCGAGCAGGGTGAGGCCGATGACCGCGGCGGCCACCGGGTTGGCGAGGGTGACCACGGCCAGCGGCGCGCCGAGGCCGCCGCGGTAGGCGGTCTGCGAGAGCAGCAGCCCGCCGACGGCGAACGCGGCGACGAGCACGGCGACCACGATGACCTCGGTGCTCAGCACCGGGCCGGTGCGGTCCGTGGCCGCCACGGTCACCGTCTGGGTCAGCGCCGAGGCCACACCTGAGGCGAAACCGGAGGCCGTCGCATGGCGGAGGCCGGGCCGGGCGCCGGGCCAGGACAGCATGCCGATCGCGGCGGCGGTCGTACCCGCGACCGCCAGCGCCTCGGTCAGCGACAGCACCCGCGCGGGCGCCGGACCGCAGGCGGTGACGAGCAGCGCGGCGAGCCCGAGCAGCGTCAGCGCCGTACCGCGCCACTCCGCCGCGCTGACCCGGCGCCCGGCCGCCCGCGCGCCGAGCGGTACGGCCGCGACCAGGGTGAGCGCGCCCAGCGGCTGGACCAGGGTGAGCGGGCCGTACTTGAGGGCGACGACGTGCAGCAGGGCGGCGCCCGCGTTCAGGCCGACCGCCGACCACCAGGCGCCGGTGCCGAGCAGCCGCAGCAGGCCGGTACCGGCGCTGCGGGAGGCGAGGCGTTCCTGGGCGACGGCGGCCAGCGCGTACGCGACGGCCGAGACGAGGGAGAGGGCGACGGCGATCAGGGCGGCGGCGCTCATCGGCCCGCTCCCGCCAGGACGGGCTCGCGCGCCGCGAGCCGGCCGGCCCCGCGTCCCACCGGGCCGGCCGTCCGGTGCGGCGGGTGGATCACGGCGAGGGCGATGCCGAGCATGGCCGTCGCGACGACCGCGTCGAGCCAGTAGTGGTTCGCCGTGCCCACGATCACCAGCAGGGTGATCAGCGGGTGCAGCAGCCACAGCCAGCGCCACCGGGACCGGGTGGCCGCGATCAGGCCGATCGCCACCATCAGCGCCCAGCCGAAGTGCAGCGACGGCATCGCCGCGAACTGGTTGGACAGATGGTCGCTGGACGGCGGGCCGTACACGGACGGGCCGTAGAGGCGGGCGGTGTCCAGCAGGCCGTCGCCGGTCAGCATGCGCGGCGGGGCCAGCGGGAACGTGAACGGCAGCACCAGCGCGGCCGTGGTGACGACCGCGAGGACCCTGCGGGCCCACACGTAGTGCGCGGGCCGCCGGAGATAGAGCCACACCAGGAAGGCCAGCGTCGCCGGGAAGTGGACGGTGGCGTAGTACGTGTTCGCGAGGTGGACGAGGGTGTCGCCGTGCAGCAGTGCGGACTGCACGGCGTTCTCGTGGGGGAGACGCAGCGCCCGCTCCAGGTCCCACACGCGGTGGGCGTTGTGCAGGGCGTTCGCGGTGTGTCCGGTGGCCAGTTGCCGGCCGAGCTTGTAGACGAGGAAGAGCCCCGCGACGAGCAGGAACTCGCGCAGCAGGGGCGGCCGGGCTATCGCGTCCGGTGGCTCCGCTTCTGCCTCTGCAGGCTCGGTTCGGGCATTCATCCCCCGGCCCCTTCGCTGACGGTGGTGCGTGTGGTGGTGCTGGCGAGCCCCCGCCTGCGGGGCCGGAGCTCATCGATACGTCATCGTACCGATACGTCAGTGTACCGATACGGCCGAGTACCGGTACACTTGCGTATCGGTTGATGTGCGACACACTGGAACCACCGCCCGGAGCGCGGGTTCACGCCGTGCTTCGGCGGGCCGTGCAGGAATGACCTCAGGTCACGAGTGAGGGGAAACACCGCATGACGTCGCAGGCCGCGGACGGACCGGAGACGGTCGCCGCCTCGCGCCGCTCCAAGATCACGCCCGAGCGTGAGCGGGAGTTCTTCGACGCCGTGCTGGAGCAGATCCGCGAATGCGGTTACGAGTCCGTCACCATGGAGGGCGTCGCCGCCAGCACCCGGTGCAGCAAGTCCACGCTCTACCGGCAGTGGAAGACCAAGCCTCAGTTCGTCGCGGCCGCGCTGCGCGCCACCCGCCGGGTGCGATTCGCCGGCATCGACACCGGGTCGCTCGCCGAGGACCTGCGCCAGGCGGCGCGGGCCGCGGGGGACTGGTCCGGCAAGGACACCAGGCTGCTGCAGGCGCTCGGGCCCGCGGTGACGGCGGACCACGAGCTGGCCCAGGCGCTGCGCGAGGCGCTGGTGTACCCGGAGATCGCCGCGCTGCAGGAGATGCTCGCGCGGGGCGTGGCCCGGGGCGAGGTCCGGGCGGACCATCCGGCGCTGGAGTACATCCCCGCCATGATGTTCGGCGTGCTGCGCATCCGGCCGGTGCTCTGCGGCCAGTACGCCGACGGCAACTATCTCACCGGGTTCGTGGAAGCCACCGTGCTGCCCGCGCTCGGCCTGACCTGAGACCCAGGCCGCCGTTCACGGGATGACTGAACGGCGGCCTGACCGCGCCGCACCGTGGGGACGGGGGCGGCGCGCACCCACGGCCGGGTGGGGCTCCTCTTGAGCGGAGGGGAGCCCCGCCCGGCCGCGATCGTGTTCCGTCGGCCGGGGACCGGATCACGGTCGTCCGGCTGCGGATCAGACGTCCTGGCCGTTCCCGCCGCCGGACGAGACCTTGATCCCCTTGAGGATCTCGTCGATGACCGAGGTCTTCTGTCCGACGTCGATGCCGAAGCGCACCACCACGATCTGCTTGGTGTCGTCGGGCGAGGGGAAGGCGACCGACTCGACGAGGCCGTCGGCGCCCTTGCTGGTGACCGCCTTCCAGCGCACCATGTACCCCTTCTGCCCGGCCACCGTCACCGCGCCTGAGCCCAGCACCTGGTGCGAGGTGATGCTGCCGTAGGTGGTGCCGCCGTAGGACTGCTTGGCGTTGGCCGCGATGTCGGCCTTGGCGACCTTCTCGGCCGTGTCGCCCTTGATGCCCAGCGCCTGGGCGGGAGCCGAGTAGGCGCCGCCCGGGGTGCAGGTCTGGGTGGAGTTGCCGGGGCACTTGTAGGAGTCGTCCGAGGTCACCTCCGCGCCGACGCTGATCGTCTGCCCGGTCCAGCCGTCAGGCACCGGCAGGCTGATGCCGTTGACCGGGTCCGGCACCGTGCCGCCGCCCTTGACCTTGGGTGCCTCCGACTGGTTCGGAGAGGGTGAGGCGCCGCTGGACCCGCCCGGACCGCCGAAGCCGCCCGAGCCCCCGGAGCCGTTCGAGCCCCCGGATCCGCCCTGGCCGCCGAAGCCGCCGCCCGGCCCGCCCTGACCGCCGTCCTGTCCGCCCGCCGCACTGTGACCGGCCCCGGCCCGGTCGGCGCCACCGCCGTCGGGGTCCTTGGCGAGGGCCCATACACCGACCGCGATGCTCGCCAGAACCGCGGCCGCCGCCACGACGGCTATACCCGTGCGCACACCGCGCCGGGGCTGTCCGGCCGGCGGCGGGGCCGGGAAACCCGGATACGCCGGATACCCGGGCTGCGCGCCATAGGCGGGGGGAGCGGCCGGGTGCGGGCCGCCGGCCGGCGGCGGCTGCGTCGGGGGACCCCACGTGGCGGCCGTCCCGGCGGGGCGGGTCTGGTCCGTCCAGGCCTTGCCGTCCCACCAGCGCTCGGTGGGCGGACCGTCGTTCGTCTGCCCGGGGTCGGGGTACCACCCGGGGGGAGTCACCTGCGTCATGACCCCACCGTATGAGGCGACAGTGAAAGTGTGATGAGAGGATCCGCCGCCAATCGACCGGAGCGGACATTTCACCGCCGAGAATTTTCCCGTGCCCTGTTCCGGCTCCCGGTCACAGCCGTGCTACGGCCCCGGTTCCGCCCCCTCCACGACCAACGGCACCGGCCCGCGCAGCAACCGCCGCCCCGATCGCCCGTGCCCTGCCGGCATGCCGTCCGCGCCGTCCGCCGCCGAACGCCCGGATCACCGCGCCCCGCCGAACGGTTGACGCACCGTCCGCCGCCTGACCGGCTGCTCGGGCCGGGTGCGCGTCGAGTGTCCGCACCCGCTATCACCCGCCGGGGCAACAGCTGCCCCGAGCGTCCACCACGCACCCCACCGGACGGCTACGCTCAGGGTCTGTACGTCATTCGGGCGACCTGGGGAGGTAACGGGATGACGGAGGGACGGCCGCCGGCGGCCGCCTCGGCTTCCCTGTGGGAGCGGGACGCCGAGATCGGCACCGTCGTACAGGCACTCGACCTCCTGTGCGCCGACCAGTCGTCCGCGGGGAGTCTGCTGGTCTTCCGCGGCGAGGCGGGATTCGGCAAGACCGCGCTCCTGGCCGAGACACGCCGCATCGCCGAACGCCGAGGCTGCGCCGTGTGGTCCGCCCGCGGCGCGGAGACCCTGAAGTCCGTCCCGTTCAACGTGGTACGGCAGCTGCTCCAGCCCGCCCTGCTGTCGTTGCTGCCCGAGGAGGCCCGCGAGTACCTCGGCGACTGGTACGACATCGCCGGACCCGCCCTCGGCATAGCCGATCCCCAGGAGGGTACCGCCGACCCGCAGTACGTGTGCGACGGACTGGTCGCCGCGGTGCGCCGGCTCGCCCGCCGCGAATGGCCGCTCGTGCTGCTGATCGACGACGCGCACTGGGCCGACCAGGAGACGCTGCGCTGGCTCGCCGCGTTCGCCGAGCGCCTGGACGACCTCTCCGTGCTCGTCGTGGTCGCCCGCCGCCCCGGCGAGGTGAGCGGCGACAGCGCCCGCCACCTCGACGCGGTGGCCGCCGCCGCGGCCCGCCCCGTCAACAACCTCAGCGCCCTCACGCCCGACGCGGCGGCGGGGCTCACCCGTGCCACCCTCGGCCGCCACGCGGACGACGCGTTCTGCCGCGAGGTCTGGGCCGTCACCGCGGGCAACCCCTACGAGACCACCGAACTCCTCGCCAAGGTGCAGGACAGCGAACTGCAGCCGGTCGAGGCCCGGGCCGGTGAACTGCGCGCCCTCAACCGCGCCGCCCGCGGCGGCGGACTGGTCGACCGGCTCAAGGGGCTCGGCCTGGAGGCCACCCAGTTCGCCTGGGCGGCCGCCATCCTCGGCACCGGCATCACCGTCGGCATGGTCGCCCGCCTCGCCACCATGGACGAGTCCGTCGCCCGGCACTGCGCCGAACTGCTCTGCTCCGCCCGCATCCTCACCGAACCCGAGCCCGTCGGGACACAGGGCGCCGGCACCGAACGCGAGGAGGGCGAGCTGGAGTTCGTCCACCCGCTCATCGCCAGCGCCGTCTACAACTCCATCCCGTCCGGGGTGTGCACCGCCATGCACGGCGTCGCCGCCCAGATCATCACCGAGCTGGGCCGCGGCGCCGCCCAGGCCGCCCGGCACCTGCTGAAGGTGCATCCGGACGGCGACGAGGAACTCGTCGAGCAGCTGCGCGAGGCCGCGCGCGAACACCTCGCCGTCGGCGCGCCGGACGCGGCCCACACCTGCCTGGAACGCGCCCTGCAGGAGCCGCCGCTCCCCGAGGTCCACGCCCATGTCCTGTATGAACTGGGCTGCGCCACCCTGCTCACCGCGCCCGCCGTCACCATCGAGCACCTCCAGCAGGCCCTCGGCATGCCCGGCCTCGACGGCGAACGGCGGGTGGACGCCGTGGTCCGGCTCTCCCAGGCCCTGCTCCACAACGACCAGCTGGAGGAGGCCGTCCGCACGGTCGAGGCCGAGGCCGCCCGGCACGAACCCGGCCCCGTGAAGCTGCGGCTGCAGGCCGTGCAGTTCATGTGGGAGGGCATCCACGGCGAGACCGTCTCCCCGGCCCGCTCCCGGCGCCTCGCCGAACTCGCGAGCACCTGCACCGGCCGCGACAACGCCGAACGCGCCCTGCTCATCCTGCGCGGCTTCGACGCCATGACCCACGGCGAGAGCGCCGACGAGGTGCTCGAACTGTGCGACCGTGCCCTCGTCAACGGCCGTCTCGCCCCCGGCCTCGGCTGGACCGACCCCGAGTGGGGCATCGAGCTGCTGATGATGCTGGGCAGCGCCTACGCCTACACCGACCGGCTCGACCGCGCCGAGAGCCTCTTCGCCGAGGCCCTGCGCGTCTACACCGGTGCCGGCTGGCGCGGCGGCCACCTCTCCCTCGCCAACGCCTTCCTCGGGCTCGCCTACCGCAGGCAGGGCCGGCTGCGCGACGCCGAGTCCACCCTGCGCGAGGCCCTGGTCCTCGCCGAACGCGTCGGCCGCCGGCTGCCGCTGTACTGGTCGGCGACCTGCGGCCTGGTCGACACCCTGCTGGCCCGCGGCCGGGTCGACGAGGCCTGGTCGATCGCCGAGCAGTACGGCTTCGCGCCGCCCTACCCCTCCACGATCGTGCTGCCCGACATCCGCTGCGTACGGGGCCGGCTGCTGCTCGCCGTCGGCCGCACCGAGGAGGGCGTCCACGAGCTGGAGGCCGCCGAGAAGACCGCCGCCTCGCGCGGCGGCCACAACCCGGTCCTCTCGCCCTGGTCCATCGACCTCGCCAAGGCCCTCGCCGAACAGCACCCGGACCGTGCCGCGCAGCTCGCCGCCGACGCCCGCCGGCAGGCCGAACGCTTCGGCACGGACACCGCCATCGGCGAGGCCCTGCGCTGCGCCGCCGCCCTGGAGACCGGCGGGCGCGCGGTCCAGCTCGCCGCCCAGGCCGTCACCTACTTGGAGGCCTCACCCTGCCAGTACGAACACGCGGCGGCCCGCGTCGAGTACGGCATCGCCGCCCGCTCCGTCGCGGAACTGAACCGGGGCCTGGACCTCGCCCGGGCCTGCGGCGCGGAGGGACTCGTGGCCCAGGCGAGGGAGGTGCTGGAGACGGGACGCGGACTGCGCTAGCGCCCCGCCGCGGACCTCACACCGTGAGCAGCTGCTCCGTGACCGCCGCCAGCCGCTTGCGTACCTCCGGGTCGTACGCCTCCTCGTGTGCCCGGGCCCGCCGCGTGCCGTCGAAGTAGCCACCGCTGCCCAACTCCTCGGTGGCCAGGGCCAGGACGCCCGGTGCGCCGTCGGCGACCGAGTTCCACGGGGCGATCTCGCTCTCGCGGACCATCGCCGTGTCCATGAAGGTGGCCGGGTGCAGGACGTTCACCGACACCCCGCTGTCCGCGAGTTCCTCGGCGAGTGTGAAGGTGTGCGCGGCGAGCGCGAACTTGCTGCGGCAGTACGCCGACATGCCGGTGTAGCCGCGGGTGAGCTCCGGGTCGGAGAAGTCGAGGGGTTCCTGGCCGGCCGAGCCGACGTTCACGATCCGAGCCGGCGCGTTGGCCCGCAGGACCGGCAGCAGCGACCGGGTGAGGACGACGGGCGCGAGGTAGTTCACGGCGAGCCGCAGCTCGTGGCCGTCGGCGCTCAGCTCCCGTCCGGAGCCGGGCGCGCCGCCGCCCGCCGCCGCGTTGTTGATCAGCACGTCGAGGCCGGGGTGCGCCTCGGCGACCCGGGCGCCGAGCTCACGCACCTCGGCTAGGCGGGCCAGGTCGGCGACGAACCCCTCGGCCTCGCCCTCGGTGCGCAGCTCCGCGACCAGCCGCTCGGTGCGGTCCCGGTCCCGGCCGTGGGCGAGGACGACATGGCCGGAACGGACCAGTTCGAAGGCCACGTACCGGCCGAGTCCGGAGGTGGCGCCGGTGATCAGAATGGTGGACATGCTGCCACCCTAGGCACGGCCCGGCGCCGCGAGGCAGGTGCTGCTGTAGCTACGACCGGCAGGGTCACCCTCGGCCCTAGGCTCTGTCGTTAAATGTCACGCCCACATCAGCAGGGCTGCGAGGGTGACTGCTGCTTGACCCGCTGACCCTCCTGTACGCAGTTTGCGTACGGGGTGCGAAGGAAAGTACCGGTTTCGGTAGGGGGCGACTCGTTTCACCTCGCGACGGCCGAGCCTGCTGGATCCCCCAGTGGTTCAGGGGTCTGATGCAGGTTCGGGTGACAGGTTGTCACCCGATCGTGCGGCAGACCCGAGTTTTCGGTCAAGGGACGGGCGATCGCGCTCAAGGCTACCTTCGGGCATGCGCGTGCATGCGATCACTACACCACGTACAAGTCGTCCGTCACCTCGGCGGTCCTACGGTGTAACGGTTGGCGGATGAACGTCAGCGCACCTTCAGACGTAAAGGGCCATGACCGGACATGATTTCCACCCGCGCTTTCTGGCTCGCCGGCCGTCCGGCCAGCGGTGAGACGACCTTGGCTGTTACCTCCCCCTGGACCGGTCAGCTCATCGGAGAGGTCAGTGTGCCCACCGATGAGCAGGTGGACGAGGCGGTGGCGGCGGCGTACGCCGTTCGCGATGAGTTCGCGGCTACTCCCGCATATGTTCGTGCCGCCGCGCTCGACCACGTGAGCAAGCGCCTTATGGAGCGCAGCGAGGAGATCGCGCAGCTCATCTCCGCGGAGAACGGAAAGCCGATCAAGTGGGCTCGCGTAGAGGTCGGCCGTGCGGTGTCCGTGTTCCGGTTCGCCGCGGAGGAAGCCCGCCGCTTCAATAGCGGTGAGGCTCAGCGGCTCGACACTGACGCCGGCGGCCAGGGCCGACTCGCGCTCACCCGCCGTTTCCCGAAGGGCGTTGTGCTGGGGATCACGCCGTTCAACTTCCCGCTGAACCAGTGTGCCCACAAAGTCGCCCCGGCTATCGCGGCCGGCGCCCCGATCATCCTGAAGCCGGCGCCCGATACTCCGCTCTCGGGTCTGATCATCGGTGACCTCCTTGCCGAGACCGAACTGCCGGCCGGTTCATGGAGCATCCTGCCGGTCGCCAATGACCGGATGCCGGGACTGGTGCAGGACGAGCGCCTGCCCGTTATCTCGTTCACCGGCTCCGAGAGGGTCGGGTACGCCATCATGGACTCCGTTCCCAGAAAGCACTGCACGTTGGAGCTGGGCGGGAACGGTGCTGCCGTGGTGTTGGCCGACTTTACGAGCGACGAGGATCTTGACCGGGCCGCCGCGCGCATCGCTACGTTCTCCAACTACCAGGGCGGACAGTCCTGTATCTCTGTGCAGCGTGTGATAGCTGACGCCGCGGTGTACGACCGGCTGTTGCCGCGTATCGTCGCAGCCGTCAAATCTCAGGTCACCGGGGACCCTTCGAATGACAGAACTGATGTGGGTCCGCTTGTCAGTGAGGACGCAGCGTGCCGCGTCGAGTCATGGGTCGACGAAGCCGTCGGTTCCGGTGCCACGCTGTATACGGGCGGCAAGCGGGAGGGCGCCTCGTACACGCCTACAGTCCTCGCGGATGTTCCAGCAGACACGACCCTGGCCTGCGAGGAGGTCTTCGGGCCAGTTCTGACGGTACTCAAGGTGTCCAGCGAGGCCGAGGCCTTCGCGGCCGTGAACGACTCCAAGTACGGGCTGCAGACGGGGGTGTTCACACGCAACCTGCAGGCTGCCTTCCGGGCACATCGGGCTCTGGAAGTCGGCGGAGTCGTGATCGGCGACGTGCCCTCCTATCGCGCCGACCAGATGCCCTACGGCGGGGTCAAGCAGTCTGGTGTCGGCCGCGAAGGAGTGAAGTTCGCCATGGCGGACTACACCTATGAGCGTGTGCTGGTCCTCACCGATCTTTCGTTGTAGTAGGGCGCCCACAGCCCTCCGGGAGCCGCGTCCTCGCCGCTGGTTCACGCCGGAGTTCAAGGCCGAGATCGTCGAGCTGTGCCAATGCGGTGACCGCTCGGTCGGCCAGGTCGCCAAGTCAGGCTGATCCTTTGGAGTGGACACCGCGACAGTGGATCTTGATGGTCCAGGGAGGGATGTCCAGGTGGGACGCAGGTCTCCGTATCCGGAGGAGTTCAGGAAGGACGCCGTCGCGCTGTACCGCGCCGCGGCCGTAAGCGGACGTACGGGGCGGTGGCCGCGGATCTCGGCATCACCGCCGAGTCGCTTCGGGCCTGGGTGCGCAAGGATGAGGCCCATGCCGCGCCCGAGGGCCGCGATGGCAGAGGGAACGCGGCGGAGGAGCTGGCCCCGCTGCGGGCGGAGAACGCCCGGCTGCTCAAGGCCGAGCAAGAGTGGCAGCTGGAACGCGAGATCCTGCGCAGGGCAGCGGCCTATTTCGCCCGAGAGGTGAAGTGAGCCCCCACCGCTGGGACTTCATCTCCGAGAACCGCGCCGGCTTCGGCGTGCGGCGGATCTGCCGGGTGCTCGGAGCGTCCCGCGCCGGCTACTGCCGTCATCTGGCCACCGAGCAGGCCCGCGCCGAGCGGCGGGTCGAGGAGAAGCGGGCCGTGAGCGAGATCCGCGCCATCCACGCCGAACACCAGGGGGCGTACGGGGCGCCGCGCGTCCATGCTGAACTGCGTGCGAGGGAACGGAAGATCAGCGCAAGCGCGTCACCCGGCTGATGCGGATCAACCACATCGTCGGCCGGCACCTACGCAAGAAGAAGCGGACGACGATCGCAGACAGGACCGCGCCGCCCGCGCCGGACCTGGGCATGCGCGACTTCACCGCGGACACGCTGAATACCATGCGGTGCGGCGACATCACTTACACAGCCGTCGCCTCGACGTGGCTCTATCTCGCCACAGTGATCGACATCTGCTCCAGGAAGGTGGTGGGCTGGTCGATCGCCGACCACATGCGCACCTCGCTGGTCACCGACGCGATCGAGATGGCCGTGGCCGCCCGCGGCGGCCGGGTTCGCGGCGTCGTTTTCCACACGGACAGAGGCGCCCAATACAGCGCGGCCGCCTTCGCCGATGTCTGCCGCCGGCATGGCATCCGCCGCGGCATGGGCCGGGTCGGCTCAAGCTATGACAATGCCCTCGCCGACTCGTTCTTCCAAGGCCTCAAGCGCGAGTTGCTCCACGGAAGGCACTGGACCTCAAAGGCACAGACTCGGCTGGAGCTGTTCCGCTGGCTGTCGTACTACAACCGGCGCCGTCGGCATTCCGCGCTCGGCTACCTCACACCAGCCGAGTTCGAACAGCAACTGACCACATCCCATACACCGTCACTCGTCGCATGAAACCCGGTGTCCACTCCCAGGGATCAACCTCGGATTCCGGATGCCATCGTTTGCGTACACACTGACGGGGCTGCGCCCGCCCGTTAGGTTCGGTGTGACTACCGGTGTGATCGCGACGCGGACAGGGCGACTGTCGTCTTCGCCGGGACAGGCACAGCGCATCCTCTTGCGGCGATCAGATCTGGTTGAGTCCGCCATCCACGAAAAGCTCGGATCCGGTGACGAAGCTGCTCTCATTGCTGGCGAGGAACAGTGCGGCAGCAGCGGCCTCGTCCGGCTGCCCCATGCGACCCAGCGGAATCTGGCTGGCGAAGGCGTCCCTCATCTGTGCGGCCTGGTCGGCGTCGGCAGCCAGGCCGGTGATGCCCGGGGTGACGATCGGGCCGGGGACGAGGGTGTTCACCCGGATCGCGCGGCCGCTTAGTTCGTTGGCCCAGGTGCGCGAGAAGGAACGGACCGCAGCCTTGGACGCGGCGTACACGCCAAAGGCGACGCCCCCTGAGGTCGCGGCAGTCGATCCGGTCAGGATCACCGAGGCGCCGTCGTTGAGCAGCGGAATGGCCTTCTGAACAGTGAAGAGCATTCCCCGTACGTTGATGTTGAAGGTGGCGTCGAAGTGCTCCTCGGTGACCTGCTCAAGAGCAGCGAACTCACCGCCGCCCGCGTTGGCGAACAGTACGTCGATGGGGCGGCCTCGCTCGGCGACAGCCGCGTAGAGGCGGTCGATGTCCGCGAGATCCGCGACGTCGCCCCTGACGGCGGTGGCTTCGCCGCCGATCTCGGCCAGCGCGGCGTCGAGGGCCTCCTGCCGGCGGCCGGTGATGAACACGTGGGCGCCTTCACGTGCGAATCGCTTGGCGGTGGCCAGTCCGATTCCGCTGTTGCCTCCGGTGATGACTGCCGTCTTCCCGTCAAGCTGTCCCATGATCGTTTACCCCTGTCCGGTGCGAACGCCAGAAGTCGTGCACCAAGTGTCACTGCAGTTTTAAGGCCCGAACCGGACGGCCCCGAGCCCAGTTATGGACTATACGGTAAAGAACCTTGTTATGGACCGCACGGACAAAAACGTGACCGCGGACACGCTGTCGAGGCGCGACAGGGTGGCCGGCGCAGGCCTGTCCGCGAGGGCGCCGGGAAAACCCCTGACGGAGAGCCATGCATTGCACCCCCCTATCGCCCGGCCTCACCCTGCACGGCGCCCCGCACGGCGGCGACGAAGGGGCCGCCCAGGTCCTCCCGCGTCACCACGAGCAGCCCGGGCCAGTGCTGCGCGCCCGACGATCTGGACCGCTAGGTCAAGAAGGGCGTATGCTCTTGTCATGGGACGACCGCGGAATTTCGATGACAACCAGGTACTGGAGTCTGCGCGCGAGCAGTTCTGGAATCAGGGATACGCGGCTACATCACTGCAGAACCTGACGGACGCCACCGGACTGGGCAAGGGAAGTCTCTACGGCGCCTTCGGCGACAAGCGGCAGCTGTTCTTGCACGTACTGGACGGCTACCGCGAGGAACAGCTGAACGGCGTCCGGGCGGTCCTCACCGGGCCCGGGACGCCCTTCGAACGCCTGACCCTGCTCGTTGAGGGGGTGGCCAAGGGATTCACGGAGGACCCGCAGCGCCGCGGCTGTCTTCTGGTCAACAGCACGTCCGAGCTGCACAGCAACGATCCGGATGTGGTCTCCCGGGCCCGGACCACCTATCAGGCGGTCGAAGATCTTCTGATCGCCTGCGTAAAGGAAGCCCAGGACGACGGGACGGTCGAACCGAGCGCGGACGCCCAGGAGCTCGGGCGACTGCTCCTCGCCGTCATGCAGGGCATCGAGTTTCTCGCCAAGACCGACATGGACGGCTCAGCTCTGCTGCAGATAGGCCAGGCCGCCCTCAAGCAGCTGTCCCGGCACTGACCATCCTGCGGGTCGGCATCGTCCACAGGTGATATGCCGACAAACAGCGATCCGGATGGGCCCGCCTGGGTCGGCACGCGAGCGTCCAGCTCATCTGCCCTCCGAACGTTCCCACGAGTGGCCCGGCCGCCCACCCCGGCACAGTTGGCGGCCCGCCCCTTTCGTCACGCCCTTGAGTGGGCCCTCTTCGGCCGTGCGGCTGCGCCTCACCGCGGGCCGGACGACGCTCTGGCAGCCGACGGCGCCGGACCGTTTCACACGAGCGCTGAGGGCGAGCTCTACGGATTCCCGCACAGGACCTTGTTCGCGGCTCTCTTTCGCATGCCGACGGCGCGGCGAGCGCTCAAATAGTGCATTGATCGACTGACTTCGCAAGGCACGTGAAGGAGACATACGTTCTTGACTGTGCGGTCCATAAACTCTACCTTTGAACTGCGACCCGCGGATTCGCTACTGCAAGGGGGCGTCGGGTCGGCGGTAGACAGGTACAGACTGTTCCGCTGCACGGCAGGGAAACGCCGGGCGGGACTGCGCGAGGATCTCGCGTGCCCCTCCGCAAACGACTGCACACCCTCAACGAAAAGTGATCACCATGACCACCCCTCCCCAGCCGCTCTTCACCTACAGCCTCCACAACGTGACGATTTCCGTCAGTGACCTCGACGCGTCGATCCAGTGGTGGAACCGGGTGTTCGGCCTCACCCTGCTGGCAAAGTCCCGCTTCGACGCCATCGGAGCGGACGTTGCCTTCTTGGAGGGGCCCGGTTTCCGGCTGGAGCTCCTTCAGCCCGCAAACGGTGTGCGGATCCCTGAACTGACGGCAGAGCCCCCCGCCCACATCCGCCCAATCGGCAACAAGGCCCTGGTCTTCCGTGTCGAGGACCTCGACAGCGTGACCCGCACCTTCCGTGATCTGGGGGTGACGACCGTCTGGGAGCAGATGGACCTCGGCGACGGCAGTATCTCGACCGCGATCCGTGACAACGACGGAAATCTCATCAACGTCTTCCAGCAAGGCGCAAGCCCGGTCGGCTGACACGGCGAACCGATCAACCTGGCCGCCGAGCCAGATTCAGCCGCTCCGGATGTAGTTGTCCGGGACATGGTTCGGGGGCGCCCGACCGCCGCCGCTGCCTAACGCAGGTGTGCGGCGGCCGACCGGCGAATGCCCTTTGCGCATGCGGCCGACGCGCGGTCTGTCAGGCGATGAGCCGGCGCTCCCGGGCGGCCGATTCACAGCGCCGATTCCCAGCAGTTCCAGCGGTAGTGCTGCCGTTCACCGGAGCGCGAGCCGCCGCTAACTCCGCGCGAACTCAAGCAGGTCTTTGTTGAAGATCTCGGCGTACTTGGGCACCATCGCAAGGCCATGAGGTGCGCCCTCGTAGACCTTGTACTGCGCGCCCTTGACGATCTTGGATGATTTGGCGCCCGCGGAGACGATGGGCACGATCTGGTCGTCGTCGCCATGCACGATCAATGTCGGCACATCGACCTTCTTCAGGTCCTCGGTCGTGTCCGTCTCGGAGAACGCCTTGATGCAGTCGTAGGCGCCCTTGATGCCGACTGTCATGCTCCAGAGCCAGAACTCGTCACGCGTTCCCTGGGAGACGGTCGAGCCCTCACGGTTGGCACCGTAGAACGGGGCACTGAGGTCCTTGTAGTACTGCGAGCGGTCCGTGAGCACACCCTGGCGGATCTCGTCGAACACCTCGATCGGCAGGCCCTCAGGGTTGGCTTCCGTCTTCAGCATCAGCGGCGGGATCGCGCCGAGCAGGACCAGCTTGGCGACCCGTGCCGTGCCGTGCCGGCCGATGTAGCGGGTGACTTCGCCGCCGCCGGTGGAGTGCCCGACCAGAATGACGTCGTGCAGATCCTCGGTTTCGATGACCGCGGCCAGGTCGTCGGCGTACGTGTCGAGGTTGTTGCCGTCCCAGGGCTGACCGGAGCGGCCGCCACCGCGCCGGTCGTGGGCGATGGCGCGGAATCCGTTGTCCACCATGAGCTTCATCTGGGGGTCCCAGGCGTCGGCGGTGAGCGGCCAGCCGTGGGAGAAGAGCACGGGCTGGCCCGAGCCCCAGTCCTTGTAGAAGATCTGCGTGCCGTCCTCGGCGGTGGCGAAGGGCATGGTTGCGCTCCTCTCGATGTCCGCTCGCGGGCCCCTTACGTCACGCCCTCCGGGGATGTGACGCGAAAGCGGCGCCGCATGAGGTCAACATAGTTGTCGGGCAGCGATTCAGCGCGTCTGGAACCACCGCCTCGGTACGAGTGGGACGGCCGTTGCCTGACAGGCGAGGAAGTGGTCTGTCTCGTACGGTGGTCCTTGCGGTCAGGAGAATTCACCGGTCACGCCACCCGAGTGAACTCCCGGGCACGGTCACCCACCCGCCCTGAGCATCACCACCGGTGGCGGGCGGCAGCCAGGTGATCACGGGTCGTTACTACTCGTTCTGTGACACGCGGAGGGCAGGACATGGGATCCGACGTTGAGGTGCTGGTCGTCGGTGCTGGTCCAGCGGGGTTGCTGCTCGCAGGTGACCTGGCCGAGGCCGGAGTGCGCTGCACCGTCGTGGAACGGCGAGAAGGGGAATCCCAGCTGACACGCGCATTCGCCGTTCACGCCCGAACGATGGAGCAACTGGACGCCCGCGGCCTGGCCGACGACCTGCTGCTGACCGGCCTCCGCAACCCGATCTTGCAATTTCTGCGGATCGATCTGTCGCACCTGCCGACCCGTTACCCCCACGTGCTCGTGACGCCCCAGTACAACACCGAGCGACTGCTCCTGTCCCGCGCCCTGACACACGGCGTGAACATCATGCGGGCCCACGAAGTGACTGGCGTCCAGCAAGACCCGAGCGGTGTCGACGTCACCGTGAAGACACCAGCCGGCACTGAACACAGCCTGCGCGCAGACTTCGTCGTCGGCGCAGACGGACGGAACAGCTGCGTGCGCCAGTCCCTCGGCCTCCCATTCCCCGGCCGCTCCGCCGTTCGCTCCATGATGCTCGCAGACGTCCGGATGGCTGATCCGCCGAAGAAGCCGCCCACCGTGGCAGCGACCGGAGACGCCTTCGCCATTGTCGTCCCGTTCGGCGACGGCTGGTTCAGGGTCATGGCCTGGAATCGCCACCACCCCATGCCCGACAACGCATCGGTCGATCTGGAAGAAATCAAAGACGTCGCCCGCCAGGCGCTCGGCAGCGACTTCGGCATGCACGACCCTCGCTGGCTCTCCAGATTCCACAGCGACGAACGCCAGTCACCCCGCTACCGAGTAGGCCGAGTATTCCTCGTCGGCGACGCCGCCCACGTCCATTCCCCGGCCGGCGGCATGGGCCTCAACACCAGCATCCAGGACTCCGCAAACCTGAGCTGGAAACTCGCAGCCGTTCAGCGTGGCCGCGCACCAGACACCCTGCTCGACACCTATCAGAACGAACGGCACCCGGTGGGACACCGGGTTCTGCGGATGAGCGGGGCACTGCTCCGCGGCGTCCTCACCACACCACGGGCATTGTGCGGCCTCCGTGACTTGTCAGCGCGTACGGTGCTGCAAACCCCACCAGTGGCCCGACGACTGGCCATGGCAATCTCGGGAATCGACATTTCCTACGCCGCCGCGGTCGGCGCGCATCCCCTTGTCGGGAAGCGGGCACCTGACGTCCCCCTCAGCGACGGACGCAGACTCTACGAAGCCCTCCGTAAGCGACGGTTCGTCCTTGTCACACCGTCCGACACGGAGCGCTTCCCCTCACTGATCACAGAGTGGGCCGGCGAGGTGGAGATCGTATCCCCGAAGGGCGCTACCAAAAAGAGTGTTCTGGTCAGACCAGACGCCTATATCGCATGGGCCATCTCGGACGAGTCACCTGAACATCGCATCGACGCGGCCCGTCAAGCATTGACCGAATGCTGCGGCACACAGGGCTCCAGCTCTGTAGCCCCTTCACCCGACTAGGGTCTGTCTTCAAATGATCTTGAGTGGCCATGAACTGTCCGATGCTGAATGGGAGTTCGTCCGGCCGTTGCTGCCCATGTCGTCGCGTGGGCGCAACCGGCTGGACGACCGCAGGGTCCTCAACGGGATCGTGTGGAAGTTCCGTACAGGCACGGCCTGGCGGGACGTGCCCGAGCGGTACGGGCCGTGGGCCACGCTGCACACCCGTTTTCGCCGGTGGGCGGCGGACGGCACGTTCGAGCGGATGCTCCGCGCCGCCCAGATCCGGGCGGACGCCGCCGGGGACATCGACTGGCTGGTGTCGGTCGACTCCACGATCGTCCGCGCCCACCAGCGTGCCGCCGGCGCCCGAAAAGGGGGCTCCGCAACCCGGCGCTCGGACGCTCCCGAGGCGGCCTGACCAGCAAGATTCACCTGGCCTGCGACGGCGCCGGCCGCCCGCTCGCCTTCACCGTCACGGGCGGCAACACCAACGACTGCACACAGTTCATCGCCGTGATGGAGCGATCCGGGTGCCCGAGATGGGTCCGGGACGGCCCCGGGTGCGACCCTCACACGTCCTGGGCGACTAGGCCTACAGCTCCAGGGCGATCCGAAGCCGGCTGCGTCGGCGCGGGATCAGCCGCACCATTCCCGAGCGAGCCGACCAGGTCCGCAACCGGTTGAACCGCGGCAGCCGTGGTGGACGGCCCCCGGCCTTCGATCGCGACGCCTACAAGCGGCGCGACGTGGTGGAACGGTGCTCCAACAAGCTGAAGCAGTGGCGCGGCATCGCCACCCGGTACGACAAGACCACCGAGTCCTACCAAGCAGCAGTCACCCTCGCAGCCCTGCTGATGTGGGCGTGACATTTCACGACAGAACCTAGGCCCGCCCCTCCTCCTCGTCCGCCTCGGCGAGGACCCGCTGGGCCGTCGCGAACGCGGAGTTGGCGGCCGGCACCCCGCAGTACACGGCGGTCTGCAGCAGCACCGCGCCTATCTCCTCGGGCGTCAGCCCGTTGCGGCGCGCCGCCCGGACGTGCATGGCCAGTTCGTCGTAGTGGCCGTGCGCGACCAGCGCGGTCAGCGTGATCATGCTGCGCTCGCGCCGGGACAGCGTCGGATCGGTCCAGATCTCGCCCCAGGCGTAGCGGGAGATGAAGTCCTGGAACCGGGCGGTGAACGGGGTCTGCCGGGCCTGCGCCCGGTCCACGTGCGCGTCGCCCAGCACCTCCCGGCGCACCGCCATGCCGCTCGCCCAGGGCCCGTCGAGCTGGGTGCGCAGCGCCGTCAGCACGGCCCGAGGGCACTCGGCGGGCGCCAGATGGGAGGCGCCGGGCAGCTCCACCAGCGTCGAGCCGGGCACCGCGTCGGCGATCTCCCGCAGATGCGCGGGCGGTGTCGCGGGATCCTGCTTGCCCGCCACGAGGAGTGTCGGTACGGCGATGTCGCCGAGCCGGTCGCGCAGGTCGAACGCGGCGAGCGCGTCGCAGCAGGCGGCGTACGCCTCCGGATCGGCCTCCCGGTGGTCCCGGACCAGCCCCGGCACGCTGAAGCCGGGGGTGAACCAGCGCGCGTCGGCGCTCTCCACCAGCCACTCCATGCCCTCGCCGCGCACCCGCTGAGCCCGCTCGCGCCAGGCCGTGGCGCCGCCGAAGTGGGCGGAGGAGCACAGCACGGCCAGCGAGGTCAGCCGGTCGGGGTGGTGCACGGCCAGGTGGAGGCCGACGGCGCCGCCGAGGGAGACGCCGGCATAGGCGAACCGGTCGATGCCGAGCGCGTCGGCGAGGGCCAGCACCAGCGCGGCCAGGTCGCCGACGGTCGCACCCGGCCCGATCAGCTCGGGCGCCGATCCGCCGTGGCCGGGCAGGTCCCAGCGCACCACGCGACGGGCGGCCGACAGCTCCGGCGCGACCGCGTCCCACAGGGCGTACGAGGTGCCGAGCGACGGCCCCAGCAGCAGCGGGGGCGCCGAGGCGGGGCCTTCTGCCCGGTGGTTGAGGAGTTTCTCGGTCAACGTCGCTCCAGGGCACGGTCGGTGAGGGCACCGGCGAAACCGGTGTAGCGGGTGGGATCGGTGAGGGCGGCCAGGTCCACGTCCTTCAACTCCGGCTCCTCGGCGAGTAGTTCACCGAGCGAGCGGCCCTCGGCGTGGGTGCGGCGGGCGAGGTCGGTGAGCAGCGCCTTGGCCCGGGCGCGGCCGAGCCGGGGCGCGAGGGCGGCGGACAGCCGCTCGGAGACGATCAGCCCGCCGGTGACGTGCAGGTTGCGGCGCATGACCTCGGCGTTCACGCGCAGGCCCTCGGCCAGCTCGGCCGCGTGGGAGGCCGAGCCGCCCGCCAGCCGGAGCAGGTCGCGCAGCGGCTCCCACTCGGCATGCCAGGCGCCGGCCGGCCGCTCGTCCTCGGCGGCGACGGAGCCGTACAGCGTGGCCGCGAGCTGAGGGGCACGCCGGGCGGCGGCCAGGAGGAGCGTGGAGTGCACGGGGTTCGCCTTGTGCGGCATGGCCGACGAACCGCCGCCGCTGCCCTCGCTCACCTCGCCGATCTCGGTGCGCGACAGCGTCAGTACATCCACGGCGAGCTTGCCCAGGGCGCCCGTGGTGAAGGCCAGGCACCCCGCCAGGTCGGCGATCGGCGTGCGCAGCGTGTGCCAGGGCAACGCCGGTGCGGCAAGACCTGCCTCGCGGGCGTACGCCGCCGTCAGCGCGGCTGCGTCCTGGGCGCCGTACGCCTGGAAGGCCGCCAGCGTACCGGCCGCGCCGCCGAGTTGGGCAGGGAGCGAGTCCCGTACCCGGGTGACGCGGTCCGTTGCGTCCAGGACCAGCGAGCGCCAGCCGGCCGCCTTCAGCCCGAACGTGGTCGGTACGGCGTGCTGGGTGAGCGTCCGTCCCGGCATCGCCGTGTCCCGGTGCTCGGCGGCGAGCCGGGCCAGCGCCCGCTCGGTGCGGCCCAGGTCGGCCAGGACCGGGCCGAGGGCGCGCACGGCGACCAGCATCGTCGCCGTGTCCATGATGTCCTGGCTGGTGGCGCCCCTGTGCACGTAGGGGCCGTACTGGTCGCCGACCTCCCTGGTCAGGTCGGCGACCAGCGGGATGACCGGGTTGCCGCCGGCCGGGGTCCGAGCCGCCAGGGAGCGGATGCCGAACCGGTCCGGCACGGCAGCCTCGGTCACCGCCGCCGCGGCCTCGGCCGGGGCGAGCCCCAGCGCGGCCTGCGCGCGGGTCAGCGCCGCCTCGGCGTCGAGCAGCGCCCGCAGATACGCGTGGTCACTGGTCGCGGACGCGGCGCCCGACTGCCCCCACTCGGGCGCGAGCAGGCCGGTGTCGGCGTACGGAGGGGACGCAGGTGTCACTGGAACTCCAGGAAGACCGTCTCGCCCTCGCCCTGAAGGCGGATGTCGAAACGGTAGGTGCCCGGGCCCTCCTCGGCGGCGATCAGTGTGTCGCGCCGGTCGCCCACCCGGGTGAGCAGCGGGTCGGCGGCGAGCGCCGCGGCGTCGTCAGGCAGGTAGACGCGGGTGAACAGGTGGACCAGCAGGCCGCGCGCGAAGACGCAGACGCTGAGGTACGGTGCGCTCTGCCCACGGGTGCCGGGGCGGAGCGTACGGGCGTACCAGTGGCCGTCGGCGTCGGTCTGGATGCGGCCCCAGCCGGTGAACTCCACGCCGTTGCGGCCGAGGTAGCCGCCGGTGGCCGGGTCGCGCCGGATGGAACCGTCGACCCGCGGCACCGTGCCGTCGGGGCGCGGCCCCCACAGTTCGACCAGGGCGTCCGGCAGCGGCTCGCCCTCGCCGTCGAGGACATAGCCGTGCACGGTGATCGTGTCCGGGTGGCCGAGCGGGGCGATCTCCTCGCCGCCGCGGAAGGGCAGGGCGTAGCCGTAGAACGGGCCGACCGTGTGGGACGGGGTGGGCAGCACCTGCTCCGGGCTGCTCGTGTCGATCTTCGTCATGGCGGTCAGCGTCCTTCCTCGATCCAGGTGGCGGCCGGGCCGTCCAGCACGATGTCCCAGTGGTAGCCGAGCGAGAACTCCGGCACCGACAGACCGTGGTCGTAGGTGGCGACCAGCCGCTGCCGGGCCGCGTCGTCCGTCACCGACTGCAGGATCGGGTCGTACGGGAACAGCGGGTCGTTCGGGAAGTACATCTGCGTCACCAGCCGCTGGGCGAACGCCGTGCCGAACACCGAGAAGTGGATGTGGGCCGGACGCCAGGCGTTCACATGGTTGCGCCACGGATAGGGGCCGGGCTGGATGGTGGTGAAGTGGTAGCGGCCCTCGGCGTCGGTGAGGGTGCGGCCGAAACCGGTGAAGTTCGGGTCGAGCGGTGCGTCGTGCTGTTCGCGCTGGTGGGCGTAGCGGCCGGCCGAGTTGGCCTGCCAGATCTCGACGAGCTGGCCGCGCACCGGGCGCCCGGCGCGGTCCAGCAGCCGCCCGGAGACGGTGATCCGCTCGCCTATCGGCTCGCCCCTGTGGTGCCGGGTGAGGTCGTTGTCGATCCCGGTGATGTCGCGCTCCCCGAAGGCGGGGGAGTGCAGCTCCACCAGTTCCGGGTCCTGGGCGGTGTCGATGGCGACCAGGGGCTGCTTGGGGTGGCGGAGCACCGAGGAGCGGTAGGGCGCGTAGTCGCGGCGCGGGTGGTGCTCGACGGGGGCGCCGTCGGCGACGCGCTTCTCGTACGCGGCGTGCTCGGTGGCGATTTCGAGGTCGATGTCGGCCTGGGTGAGAGTCATGGGACGTCCTAGGGGGTCAGCGTTCGAGGACGAGGGCGAGGCCCTGGCCCACGCCGATGCAGAGGGTGGCCACGCCGGTGCCGGTGCCGCGGCGGGCGAGCTGGTGGGCGACGGTGCCGGCGAGCCGGGCGCCGGAGGCGCCGAGCGGGTGGCCGAGCGCGATGGCGCCGCCCTGGGGGTTGAGGATCGCCGGGTCGAAGTCGGGCCATTCGGCGAGGCAGCCGAGGACCTGGGCGGCGAAGGCCTCGTTCAGCTCCAGCACCGACAGGTCGTCGAATCCCTTGCCGGCCTTGGCGAGCGCCCGGTTGACGGCCTCGACGGGGGCGAGGCCGAAGTAGTGCGGGTCGGTGGCGGAGACTCCGGTCGCGGAGATCCGGGCGAGCGGTTCGCGGCCGGTCGCCTTCAGGCCGGCCTCGTCGGCCAGCAGCAGGGCGGCGGCGCCGTCGTTGAGCGGGGAGGCGTTGCCGGCGGTGACCGTGCCTCCCCCAGCCTTCGGCCGGGGGGACCCCCATCTCGCTTCGCTCGCGGTGCGGAAGGACGGCTTCAGCTTCGCCATCGCGGTGAGGGAGGCGTCGGGGCGTACGCACTCGTCGGCGGCGAAGGGGACCGGCTCGCCCGTGCGCTGCGGGACGGGCACGGGCGTCACCTCGGCGTCGAACAGGTGCTGTTCCTGGGCTGCTGCGGCCTTGTGGTGGCTGTGCAGGGCGAACTCGTCCTGCTGCTCGCGGCTGATCTTGTGCTTGTCGGCGATCAGTTCGGCCGACTCCCCGAGCGGGATGGTCCATTGCGGGTTCATCGCCGGGTTGACCATGCGCCAGCCCAGGGTGGTGGAGTAGAGCTCGGCGTGGGCGGCCGGGAAGGGGCGGTCGTTCTTGGGCAGGACGTAGGGGGCGCGGGTCATGGACTCCACGCCGCCCGCGAGGGCGAGGTGCGCGTCGCCGACGGCGATGGCGCGGGCCGCCTGGACGACGGCCTCCAGGCCGGAGGCGCACAGCCGGTTGACGGTCACGCCCGGCACGCTGGTGGGCAGTCCGGCGAGGAGCGCGGCCATGCGGGCGACGTTGCGGTTCTCCTCGCCGGCGCCGTTGGCGTTGCCGACGTAGACGTCCTCGATCCGGGCCGGGTCCAGCGCTGGTGTGCGGGCGAGGAGGGCGCGGATCGCGTGGGCGGCGAGGTCGTCGGGGCGTACGGAGGCCAGGGCGCCGTTGTAACGCCCGATGGGGGTGCGGACGGCGTCGACGAGGTAAACGGTGTTGAGCCTGTTGACGACGTTCACAGCAGATTCTCCGGGATGGTGAGTTCGGCGTCGGTCCGGGCGACGACGTCGTCGACGGTGACGCCGGGGGCGGTCTCCACGAGGGCCAGGCCTGCCTCGGTGACGTCCAGCACCGCAAGGTCGGTGATGACTCGGTTCACACAGGACTTGCCGGTGAGCGGCAGCGTGCACTCCTTGAGGATCTTCGGGGATCCGTCCTTGGCGGTGTGGGTCATCACCACGATCACCTGACGGGCGCCGTGGACCAGGTCCATCGCGCCGCCGATCCCGGTGACCAGCTTGCCCGGCACCGCCCAGTTGGCCAGGTCGCCGCCCGCGGAGACCTGCATGGCGCCCAGCACGGCCACGTCGATGTGCCCGCCGCGGATCATCGCGAAGGACAGCGCCGAGTCGAAGAACGACGCGCCCGGCAGGACGGTGACGGTCTCCTTGCCCGCGTTGATCAGGTCCGGGTCGACCTGCTCCTCGGTCGGGTAGGGGCCGGTGCCCAGGATGCCGTTCTCCGACTCCAGGACGACCTCGACGCCCTCAGGGAGGTGGTTCGGGATCAGCGTGGGCAGGCCGATGCCCAGGTTGACGTACTGGCCGTCGCGCAGCTCCCGCGCCGCCCGCGCGGCGATCTCCTCGCGTGTCCAGGCCATCAGCTGCTCACCGTCCGCTGCTCGATCTTCTTGTCCGCCGCCTGCTGCGGGGTCAGGGCCAGCACCCGCTGCACGAAGACGCCGGGCAGGTGTACGGCGTCCGGGTCGATCTCGCCGGGTTCGACCAGCTCCTCCACCTCGGCGATCGTGACCTTCCCCGCCATGGCCGCGAGGGGGTTGAAGTTCCGGGAGGACTTGTTGAAGACCAGGTTTCCGTGCCGGTCGCCCTTCGCGGCCCGAACCAGCGCGAAGTCGGTGCGGATCGCGCGCTCCAGGACGTACTCCACGCCGTCGAAGACCCGCACCTCCTTCGGCGGCGAGGCCAGCGCGACACCGCCGGAGCCGTCGTAGCGCCAGGGCAGCCCGCCCTCGGCGACCTGGGTGCCGACCCCGGCCGGCGTGTAGAAGGCGGGAATGCCCGCGCCGCCCGCGCGCAGCCGCTCCGCCAGCGTGCCCTGCGGGATCAGCTCCACCTCCAGCTCACCGGCCAGGTACTGCCGTGCGAACTCCTTGTTGCCGCCGATGTAGGAGCCGGTCACCCGGCTGATGCGCCCGGCGGCCAGCAGCACCGCGAGTCCGGAGTCCATGGCCCCGCAGTTGTTGGAGACGACCGAGAGAGCGCCGACCCCGCGCTCGTACAGCGCCTGGATCAGCACGTTCGGCACACCGCTCAGCCCGAATCCGCCGACCGCGAGGGACGCGCCGTCCGGCACATCGGCCACCGCCTCCAGGGCCGTGGCGACCACCTTGTCCATCCGTGAAGCCTCATCTCTTCGCCATTAGTCAGCGCACTGAGTATTTCCGCGAGGTGTTCTCACACGCTGCCACCGGAGACGATGTCCGTCAAGGCATGGAGTATTTGCACTTCGCGTAGGAGACAGGAGGCCCGATCGCCGAGTATTGTTCAGTGCACCAACGAAGTGATCGGGGAGCGCACATGGCCGCGGTGGACCTCACCACCCATCCCGGGCACCTGGCCCGGCGGCTGCAGCAGGCGCACTACCTGCTGTGGAACACGATGGTCTCCGAGGAGATCACCTCGCCGCAGTTCGCGGTCATGAACGCGCTCGTCGCCGAGCCGGGCCTCGACCAGCGGACCGTGGGCGAGCGGGTGGGCCTGGACCGCTCGACCATCGCCGAGGTCATCAGCCGGCTCGGCCGTCGAGAGCTGCTGACCAAGGTGCGCGACCCCGAGGACGGCCGGCGTTTCCTGCTCCGGCTGACCGACGACGGCCTGCGCGTCCACCGCAAGCTGACCGTGCGTACCGCCCGGATGAACCAGGTCTTCCTGGCGCCGCTGTCCGCCCAGGAACAGACGGTGTTCTTCGACCTGATCCGCCGGGTCGCGGACGCGGCCGAGGGCCTGCGCAACCCGGCCGAGCCGCTGGCCACGCGGGGCTGACCGGTCGGGTACGGCGGTTCGCCGGCCGGTCCGCCACGGCGGTTCAGGGCGCCGGCGCGAACACCACCCACACCTGGCCGTCGGCGAAGTCCATCCGGCTGCCGTCCGCCGCCGTGAACGTGGTGCCGTCCGTCGCCGCCGGCCGTGACCAGGAGGCGTCGAAGGACCGGCCGTCGCGCAGCACCTGCGCCTTCCCCGAGCCGACCGTCTCGGTGTACGGCGTGTGGTTGCCGAGCACGTCGTGGTAGCGGGAGCTGCGGATCCTCACGTACTGCACGACGACCGTCGCCGGCGCCACCCGCGCGCCGTCCGTCGTCACCGTGGGCGTGCCGTCCATCGCGACCAGCCAGCGGTGCCGCTCGGCGGACCAGGTGAAGGTGAAGCGGGCGGCCGGGTAGCGGACCGTGCGCGAGGTGGTCGGGGTGCCGCCGGACGGGGCCGGGCCGTAGCGGAAACCGGTCGTCAGCGCCGCCTTGCCCGGAGCGGACGGCAGCAGCTTGGCGGGGTGCAGATAGAGGTTGTGCGGGGCGGCCTTGCCGGTGCCCCGGTAGTAGGCGGCGGGAGCCTCGTCGGGGGACTCCGCCCGCAGCGGCGCCTTGTCGATCAGCGGCAGCAGCTTGTGCTGGGCGCCGGAGAAGGCGAGCGTCGGCCGGTGGAACTGGCGCAGCAGCTCCAGATCGGACTCGCGGGCGCTGCGCACCGGTCCGACGGTCTGCGGGAGCCGGGTCGCGTACACCGCCATCAGCCGGCTCAGACCGCCCTCCACCTGCTCGGCGTACACCACGTCCGCCGCGTCGAGCCCGGTCTGCGGGCGGGCCGCGGACACGTTGTCGATCTTCACGGCGAGTGGGGAACCGGCCGCGGTGACCGAGGGCGTCGGAGTCGGAGCCTGCGACGTGGGTGTCGGCGTGTGCTGCGGCGCGCGGTCGTCCTGCCGGCCGTGGTGCGTGCAGCCGGCCGTGAGGGAGACGGTCAGCGAGGCCGCCAGCGCGGCCACCGTCAGCGTCGCGCGTCGTCTGCGCGCTCTGTGTCCTGTGCCCACCCTGACCACCCCCGTTTGTTTTTCCGATTGTGCGCTCATCGGGTCATCGCTGGCCATATCCGAACGCGTACGGTTCTGCGAGGTCCGTGGGCGTCCTGGGCTCCGTCGCGAGGGGTTCGGTGCTGATGGGCGCGGGTACCCGGGCGCCACCGCCAAACGCCCACGCGATCGAGGGAGCGGGATCCCATGAAGGCAGTCACCTGGCAGGGGCGGCGGGACGTCCGGGTCGAGGACGTGCCCGACCCACGGATCGAAGAGCCCACCGACGCCGTCATCCGCATCACGTCCACCGGGCTGTGCGGCTCGGACCTGCACCTGTACGAGGTGCTCACCCCGTTCATGACACCGGGCGACATCCTCGGCCACGAGCCGATGGGCATCGTCGAGGAGGTCGGCGCCGGAGTGCCGGATCTGAAGGCGGGGGACCGGGTCGTGGTGCCGTTCCAGATCGCCTGCGGCACCTGCTGGATGTGCCTGACCGGGCTGCCGACCCAGTGCGAGACCACCCAGGTCACCGGCGAGGGAATGGGCGCCGCCCTGTTCGGCTACACCCGCCTGTACGGTGCTGTGCCCGGCGCGCAGGCCGAGTACCTGCGGGTGCCGCAGGCGCAGTTCGGGCCGATGAAGGTGCCCGAGGGCCCGCCGGACGATCGCTTCGTCTATCTCTCCGACGTCCTGCCCACCGCCTGGCAGGCCGTCGAGTACGCGGCCGTCCCGCCCGGCGGCACCCTCGCCGTCCTCGGCCTCGGCCCGATCGGCGACATGGCCTGCCGGATCGCCAAGGCACGCGGCGCGGAGCGGGTGTTCGGCATCGACCTGGTGCCGGAACGGCTCGCGCGCGCCGGCCGGGACGGCGTGGAGACCTACGACCTGCGGGCCTTCGACGACGAGAAGGCGCTGGTCCACGCGATCCACGACGCGACCGGCGGCCGGGGCCCGGACGCCGTGATCGACGCCGTCGGCACCGAGGCCCACGGCAGCGCCGCCGCCAAGCTCGCACAGACGGCCACCGGGCTGCTGCCCCGCAAGATCAGCGCGCCCCTCGCGGAACGCTTCAGCGTCGACCGGCTCGCCGCCCTCCACATGGCGATCGACCTGGTACGGCGCGGCGGCACCATCTCGCTGAGCGGCGTGTACGGCGGCATGGCCGATCCGATGCCGATGCTCACCCTCTTCGACAAGCAGATCCAGCTGCGCATGGGCCAGGCCAACGTCCGCCGCTGGAGCGACCAGATCATGCCGTATCTGACCGACGAGGACCCGCTCGGCGTCGACGACTTCGCCACCCACCGGCTGCCGCTTTCCGAGGCACCGCACGCCTACGACATGTTCCAGCACAAGCAGGACGGCGCCATCAAGATCCTCATGCAGCCGTAGGGCTCCGCTCCGGGGCCCCTGCCCGGCTCAGCCCCGGTCCTTCTCGCCCAGGATCTCCGCGAGGTCGTAGCGCACCGGCTCCTCCAGCTGGGTGTAGGTGCAGCTCTCCGGCGTGCGGTCCGGACGCCAGCGGCGGAAGCGGGCGGTGTGCCGGAAGCGCTGCCCGTTCTCCATGTGGTCGTAGGCCACCTCGGCGACCCGCTCCGGCCGCAGCGGCACCCAGGACAGGTCCTTCTTGCCGGACCAGCGGCTCGGCGCGCCCGGCAGCCGAGCCGTCTCATGGGCGGCCTCGTCCGACCAGGCCGCCCACGGGTGCCCGGCCACGTCCTCCATCCGCAGCGGCTCCAGCTCCTCGACCAGTTCGGCCCGCTTCTTCATGGGGAAGGCGGCCGACACGCCCACGTGCTGGAGCTGCCCCCGGTCGTCGTACAGGCCGAGCAGCAGCGAGCCCACCACCGGGCCGGTCTTGTGGAACCGGTACCCGGCCACGACGACATCCGCCGTCCTCTCGTGCTTGACCTTGAACATGACCCGCTCGTCCTGCCGGTAGCGCAGATCGAGCGGTTTGGCGACCACTCCGTCGAGGCCGGCGCCCTCGTAGTGCTCGAACCACCGCTGCGCCACCTCGATGTCGGTCGTCGCGGGCGCCACGTGCACCGGCGGCGTCGCGTCGGCGAGCGCCTGCTCCAGCAGGGCCCTGCGGTCGGTCAGCGGGACGTCGAGCAGGGAGTGGTCGTCCAGGGCGAGCAGGTCGAAGGCGACGAAGGACGCCGGTGTCCTCTCCGCCAGCATCCGCACCCGGGAGTCGGCCGGATGGATCCGCTCGGTCAGCGCGTCGAAGTCCAGATGGCCCTCCCGCGCGATCACGATCTCCCCGTCCAGCACGCACCGCCCCGGCACCCGCTCCTTCAGCGCCGCCACCAGCTCGGGAAAATACCTGGTCAACGGCTTCCCGGTGCGGCTGCCCAACTCGACCTCGGCCCCGTCCCGGAACACGATCGAACGGAACCCGTCCCACTTCGCCTCGTAGTGCATCCCCGGCGGAATCTTCGCCACCGACTTGGCGAGCATGGGCTTCACAGGCGGCATGACGGGGAGATCCATGGATCCGATTCTGCTCGCACACGCCGCGTGCCGCCCGGTATGCGAGCCGTGCGGGGTGCGCCTACCGTGGCCGCATGGGTGATGCGGTGGAACTGGAGGTGGACGGCCGGACCGTACGGCTGTCCAGCCCGGGCAAGGTCTTTTTCCCCGAGCGGGGCTTCACCAAGCTGGACCTCGCGCGGTACTACGTCGCCGTCGGCCCCGGCATCCTGCGGGCGCTGCGCGACCGCCCCACCACCCTGGAGCGCTACCCGGACGGCGTGGGCGGCGAGTGGTTCTTCCAGAAACGGGCCCCGAAGGGCATGCCCGACTGGATCCCGACCGCCCACATCACCTTCCCCAGCGGCCGCAGCGCCGACGAGATGTGCCCCACGGAGCAGGCCGCCGTCGTGTGGGCCGCCCAGTACGGCACGCTCACCTTCCACCCCTGGCCGGTGCGCGCCACGGACGTCGACCACCCCGACGAGCTCCGCATCGACCTCGACCCGCAGCCCGGCACCGACTACGACGACGCGGCCCGCGCCGCCCAGGAACTGCGCGCCGTCCTCGACGAGTTCGGCGGCCTGCGCGGCTGGCCGAAGACCTCCGGCGGCCGGGGCCTGCATGTCTTCGTCCCGATCGAGCCACGCTGGACCTTCACCCAGGTGCGCCGCGCCGCGATCGCCGTCGGCCGGGAGATGGAACGCCGGATGCCCGACCACGTGACGATCAAGTGGTGGAAGGAGGAACGGGGCCGCCGTATTTTCCTGGACTACAACCAGACGGCCAGGGACCGCACCATCGCCTCCGCCTACTCCGTACGCCCCCAGCCGAACGCCACCGTCTCGGCCCCCCTGCGCTGGGCGGAGGTCGGCGTGGCCCACCCCGCCGACTTCGACCTCGCCACCATGCCGGCCCGGTTCGCCGAAGTCGGCGACGTGCACGCCGACATGGACGACCACGCCTACTCCCTGGACGCCCTGCTGGAGCTGGCCCGCCGCGACGAGCACGACCACGGCCTGGGCGATCTGCCGTACCCGCCGGAGTACCCGAAGATGCCCGGCGAACCCAAACGCGTCCAGCCGAGCCGGGCCCGGCGGGAGCAGACGTCCTGAGGCGTGCGAAGCAACGCCGTAGCGGATGTTCCCCCGGCGGAGGCGGTGCTGGAGTGGCGGCGGCGCGAGGACGACCGGCGCGCGTATCAGCGGGAGGGCCGGGGCCACCGAGGGGCCATCTCGGCCGGACAGGCGGCCGTGTGGGGACGCCGGGCCGGGCGCGACCCGTCCCGGGCCCCGCTGCTCGCCCAGGCGGACGGCTGTGCCGGACGGCACGTCACGAGCCTCGGCGCCGACGCCCGGCACCCGGCGCGAGCGAGCACGGCCGCGCCTGAATCACGGCACCGACGGGGTCTGCACCGCGCGGTTATCCTGACCGGCAGCCGCCGATGAGGAGTCCCGAAGTGACCGAGGCAGTGTCGCGTCCCACGCTGGAGGCCGTGGCCGCGCGGGCCGGGGTGTCCCGGGCCACCGTGTCGCGGGTGGTCAACGGCGGCGACGGGGTGCGCGAACCCCTGGCCGAGCGCGTCCGGCAGGCCGTGGCGGAGCTGGGTTACGTCCCCAACCAGGCGGCGCGCAGCCTCGTCACCAAGCGGCACGACGCCGTCGCGGTGGTCATCGCCGAGCCCGAGACCCGGGTCTTCGCCGACCCCTTCTTCGCGCTGCAGCTGCGCGGCATCAGCAAGGAACTGACCGCGCACGACAACCAGTTGGTGCTGCTGCTCACCGAGGGCCGTGACGATCACGCGCGCGTGGCCCGGTATCTCTCCGGAGGCCATGTCGACGGCGCGCTCGTCTTCTCCCTGCACCTCGACGACCCGCTGCCCGGCCTCATCCACGACGCCGGCGTGCCCACCGTGTTCGGCGGACGGCCCGGCTGGGGCGACGACGGCCGCGCGGCCGGACCCGCTCGCCCCAGGGCGAAGGACCCGGACGTGGTGTACGTCGACTGCGACAACCGGGGCGGGGCGCGCGCGGCCGCACGGCATCTCGTGGGCCTCGGCCGCAGCCGCATCGCGCATCTCACCGGCCCGCTGGACCAGACGTCGGCGGTGGACCGGCTCGACGGCTACCGGGACGTCATGGGCGAGCTGCCGGGCGGCAACGACCCCCGGCTGGTGGTGGAGAGCGACTTCACCCCGGCCGGCGGCGAACGCGCCATGCGCGAACTCCTCGACCGCTGCCCGGAGGTGGACGCCGTCTTCGCCGCCAACGACCTGACCGCGCTCGGCGCCCTGCGCGTGCTGCGCGCGAGCGGCCGCCGGGTGCCCGAGGACGTGGCCGTGATCGGCTTCGACGACATGCTGCCCGTCACCGAGGAGGCCGACCCGCCGCTGACGACGGTCCGTCAGGACATCGAGGAAATGGGCCGCCTGATGGCCCGCCTGCTGCTGCGCGGACTGTCCGACGGCCGCGACCGGACCGGGACCACGGCGGACGCAGCGCCGCCCTCCGGCGGCGTGATCCTCCCGACCACGCTGATACGGCGGGCGTCCGCCTAGCCGCCCCGCACGCGCAAGGCGGCCCCGGTCCGGTCGGCCGACCGGATTCAGCCCTGTGGCGCCTCGCTCTTGATCACCGCGAAGCGGGCGCCGTACGGGTCGGTGAGCCGGGCCATGCGGCCGACGCCCTCCATGGTCGTCGCCGGCACACGCACCGTTCCGCCGAGTTGCTGCGCCTTCTCCACGACCGCGTCGGTGTCCTCGACCTCGAAGTACGGCAGCCAGTACGGGCCGCCCTGGGCCTCGGCCGGGTCGTCGGCCAGCGGCACGATCCCGCCGAACATCGCATCTTCGCCGCCTTCGGCGGGGTTGACGCACGTGTACGTCCCGCCCGGGAAGGGTGCGGCGGAGGTCTCGAGGTCCAGCACCTGGTGGTAGAAGGCGGCGGCCGCCGCGATGTCCGGGGTGTACAGCTCGACCCAGCACAGCGAGCCCGGCTCGCTCGCGATGTCGACGCCCTTGGTCCGGCCCGGCTGCCAGATCCCGAACGGCACGCCCGCCTGGTCGGCGAGGACCGCCATGTGTCCCTCGCCCATGACGTCCATCGGCTGGAACAGCACGCGGCCGTGCGCCTGTTCGGCGGCCTTGGCGGTGGCCTGCGCGTCCGCGCTCTGGAAGTACACCGTCCAGGACGGCGGGCCCTGCTCGGGGCCGGACTGCATGCCGCCCGCGACGGTCCTGCCGCCCAGTTGGAAGAAGCCGTAGCCTCCGGCGTCCGGTCCCGCCGACTGGAACTGCCAGCCGAAGAGACCGCCGTAGAAGGAGGTGGCGCCGTCGATGTCGGGGGTGCTGATGTCGAGCCAGTTCGGGGCGCCGTTGACGAAACGGGTGGTGAGCATCTTCGCCCTCCTCGAAAGGGGTCCCGTCCTCTGCACTGCCGAGTCTGGCACCCCCCACTGACAATCGCCGCCGTAGCGCCGCGACGCGCCGGACGGATCCCGTTCCCACGCCGGCGGCCGGGCACGTTCCTCGGGTTTTCGCCGCGCCCCGCGCGCCGCCGTGCACCGGTGCGATCCCGGGGAGCATCATCGGAGGCGGCCGGAGGCCCTGCCGGCGGCGTTGACCCGGCGTTGATCGAACGTTTTTCGCCACGCGGCACGATCCTGGGCATGCACTTCGAGACGATCACCCCTGCCGACGACGCCTGGCAGGCGCAGGCCCTGTGCGCGCAGACCGGGCCGGACTTCTTCTTCCCCGAGCCCGGCAGCTCGGTGCGCGAGGCGAAGCGCATCTGCGCCATGTGCGAGCTGCGCCCGGCCTGCCTGGACTACGCGCTGGCCAACGACGAGCGCTTCGGCGTCTGGGGCGGGCTGTCCGAGAAGGAGCGCCTCGCCCTGCGCCGTACGTCCCACTGACGTCGTGTGCCGACGCCCGCCCGCCACCCGTCCTTTACGGAAGGGCGGGCCCGGCGAGCGTCGGGCGCCGGCGTGCGTCAGGCCCCGGCCCGTGCCGCCATCCGGGCCTTGCGGGCGGCCAGCTTCTCGTCGAACTTGAGAGCCTCCGCGTCCAGGCCCCCCATGAACAGGCCGAGTTCCTCCTGCGCCTGGCGTCCCTCGGGGCCGAGGCCGTCGATCTCCATGACCCTCAGGAAGCGCAGGACGGGCTGCAGCACGTCGTCGTGGTGGATGCGCAGGTTGTAGACCTCGCCGATGGCCATCTGCGCGGCGGCCCGCTCGAAGCCGGGGATGCCGTGGCCGGGCATGCGGAAGTTCACCACGACGTCCCGGACCGCCTGCATGGTCGGATCGGGGGCCAGTTCGAAGGCGGCCTTCAGCAGGTTGCGGTAGAAGACCATGTGCAGGTTCTCGTCGGTCGCGATGCGGGCCAGCATGCGGTCGCAGACCGGATCGCCGGACTGGTGGCCGGTGTTGCGGTGCGAGATCCGGGTGGCCAGCTCCTGGAAGGCGACGTAGGCGACCGAGTGCAGCATCGAGTGCCGGTTGTCGGACTCGAAACCCTCGCTCATATGGGCCATGCGGAAACGTTCCAGCTTGTCCGGGTCAACCGCGCGCGAGGCGAGGAGGTAGTCGCGCATCACGATGCCGTGCCGGCCCTCCTCGGCCGTCCAGCGGTGCACCCAGGTGCCCCAGGCGCCGTCGCGGCCGAAGAGCGTGGCGATCTCGTGGTGGTAGCTCGGCAGGTTGTCCTCGGTGAGCAGGTTGACCACGAGGGCGATGCGGCCGATCTCGGTCACCTTGGACTGGTCCTTGTCCCAGGCCTCCCCGTCCTCGAACAGGCCGGGGAAGTTGCGGCCGTCGCTCCAGGGCACGTACTCGTGCGGCATCCAGTCCTTGGCGACCTTCAGATGCCGGTTCAGTTCCGTCTCGACCACTTCCTCCAGCGCGAAGAGCAGCCGCGCGTCGGTCCATGCGGACGGGCTGCCGAGGTGAGGGGAAGTGATCGTCACGGGAACTCCAGGGGGACGGCGAACAACGGGGGAGGAAAAGGGGACGGCCGGCGAGCGGTGCCGGAAACCTACGTGATCGTAGGCTACGAATCCGTAGGTTACGAAGCCGTAGGTTAAGGCCGTTGTAAAGATCGCTGATCAGTACGGCCGGACGGATGGCTTCCGCTGCGTGTCCCCGTGCCGTCCCGCGCCTCTCCCGCATATGCCGACGGCCCCGGGAGCTGCGGATCCCGGAGCCGTCGCGGTATGGGGGACCGTCCGTCAGGCGTACAGCTCCCGCAGCCGCACCGAGAGGCACGTCACACAACCCTCGAGCTTCTCGAACTCGCTGATGTCCACCGTGACCACCTCGTGGCCGAGGTCGGTCAGCAGTTCCGCGGTCTTCGGCGCGCTCGCCGCCATCAGCACCTTGTGGCCACCGAGCAGCACCACGTGCGAGCCGGACTCCTCCGGCACCGACAGGAAGCCGGGGAAGAGCGACGGCCGGTCGACCTTCGGGATGTGCCCGATCACCGTGCCGTCGGGCAGCGCGGTCACCGCGGACTTCAGGTGCAGCACCTTGCTCACGGGAACGGCCACCACGCGTGCGCCCAGCGGCTCGAACGCGGCCCGCACCTGCTGCACACCGGCCGTGTTGGTACGCCCGCCACGGCCGACGTACACCGTGTCGCCGACCTTCAGGACGTCACCGCCGTCCAGCGTGCCCGGCTCCCAGATCCAGTTGACCGAGCAGCCGAGGCGCGCCACCGCCTCCTCCACGCCGGCGGTCTCGGCACGCCGGGACTCCGCGCCGGGCCGGGTGATCAACGCCACGTTCTTGTACATGACGACGGTGTCCTCGACGAACACCGAGTCGGGGCAGTCGTCCTCCGGGTCGACCTCGATCGTCTCCCAGCCGTGCGTGCGCAGGGCCTCGACGTAGGCCTCCCACTGCTCGACGGCGAGCCCGACATCGACCTTCTCCCGCTCGATGTGCGTCACCAGGCCTTCGGCGAGGCGGGGGCTTGGGCGGCGGACGAGGGCCTTCTTGCTGGGCACGAGGGGCCTTTCGAATCGATGGTGCGGTTTTCCGGTGCCGGTGAGACGGCACCGGTCCGCCATCATGCAATCCGCCCCGGCCACGACAAAACCCTCGTTGTCAGGCTGTGGCCCTCCTGAGACGTCGGGTCCTAGGCCGAGACCCCGATGTCGTCCGGCGAGATCTCCTTCAGCACCCCCTCCTCCATCAGCAGCCAGCGGGTGATGCCGATCGACTCGAGGAACGGCAGGTCGTGGCTCGCCACGAGCAGCGCGCCCTGGTACGAGTCCAGAGCCGAGGTCAGCTGCCGCACGCTCGCCATGTCCAGGTTGTTGGTCGGCTCGTCGAGCAGCAGCAGCTGGGGTGCCGGCTCGGCGAGCATCAGCGCGGCCAGGGCCGCCCGGAACCGCTCGCCGCCCGACAGGGTGCCCGCCTTCTGGTCGGCCCGCCCACCCCGGAACAGGAAGCGGGCGAGCCGCGCCCGGATCCGGTTGTTCGTGGCGTCAGGCGCGAAACGGGCCACGTTCTCGGCGACCGTCAGCGCGTCGTCCAGCACGTCCAGCCGCTGGGGCAGGAAACGCAGCGGGACATGCGCCAGCGCCTCGCCGGTCACCGGCGCCAGCTCCCCGGCGACGGTCCGCAGCAGCGTCGTCTTGCCGGCGCCGTTGCGGCCGACCAGCGCGATGCGCTCCGGGCCGCGCAGATCCAGAATGCCCTCCACGCGCGCGTGGTAGGCCGTTTCCAGGTTCTGCAGGGTGAGCACCTGCCGGCCGGGCGGAACGGCCGTGTACGGCAGGTCGACGCGGATCTCGTCGTCGTCCCGTACCGCCTCCACCGCCTCGTCCAGGCGCTCCCTGGCCTCGGCGAGCCGCTCCTCGTGCATGATGCGGTGCTTGCCCGCCGACTCCTGGGCGGCGCGTCTGCGGGCGCCCATGACGATCTTCGGCTCGCGCTTGGAATCCCACATCTTCTGCCCGTACCGCTTGCGGCGGGCCAGCTTGACCTGGGCGTCGGCCAGTTCGCGCCTCTGCTTGCGCACATCGGCCTCGGCGACGCGCACCATCCGCTCGGCCGCCTCCTGCTCGACGGCCAGAGCCTCCTCGTACGCCGAGAAGTTGCCGCCGTACCAGGTGACCTCCCCGGAGCGCAGTTCCGCGATCCGGTCGACCAGGTCGAGCAGCTCCCGGTCGTGGCTCACCACGACCAGGACGCCCGGCCACGCGGAGACGGCCTGGTACAGCCGTCGGCGCGCGTACAGGTCGAGGTTGTTGGTGGGCTCGTCCAGCAGCAGCGCGTCCGGGCGGCGCAGCAGCAGCGCCGCCAGCCGCAGCAGCACCGACTCGCCGCCGGAGACCTCGCCGACCGTGCGGTCCAGGCCGATGTGGCCGAGACCGAGTTCGCCGAGCGTGACGAGGGCGCGTTCCTCGACGTCCCAGTCGTCGCCGAGCGTCTCGAAGTGCTCCTCGGCGGCGTCGCCCGCCTCGATGGCGTGCAGCGCGGCCCGCCGTTCGGCGATGCCGAGGGCCTGGTCGACGCGGAGCGGGGTGTCGAGGCTGACGTTCTGCGGGAGGTAGCCGACCTCGCCGGACACCTTGACGGTGCCGTCGGCCGGGGTGAGTTCACCGGCCAGCAGCTTCAACAGGGTTGTCTTCCCCGATCCGTTGGCGCCGACGAGACCGGTCCGGCCGGGCCCGAAGGCGATGTCGAGGCCGTCGAAGACGGCGGTGCCGTCGGCCCAGGTGAAGGACAGGGACGCACAGGTGAGGGAAGATGACATGAGGGCCTCGCGAGGGGTTTCGTGCGGTCGGTGGGCGCATGTCGAGACACCGCGAGGCGGAAACCGAAAGGTCGTGGGGCACGAGGAGGCCATGAAAAAGGCCTGTGCCGGAGGACGGCTCGGACGCCGAGGTCGTACGCCGCGCACACCTCAACCGGTGCGACGCGATGCCTCAGGACCTCAGACGAGCAACGTCCTTCTCCAATCGACGGCAACAGGACCGACGTCCACGGTAGGAGGGGGCCTGACGGCTGTCAACGCAATTAATGGCGGCCCCGTCCGTTCATGGCGGCCCCGTCCGTGCAGCGGCTGCCGCCCGGGGCGTGCCCACGCTCATGTCGGATTCCTGCCAGCCCACGGCCCGCGCCGAGTGGTTGGCTGGACCCATGACGCATCAGCACCCGCTTCGCGAGACCGCCCTCGCCTTCCACGCCCTGCACGTGCCCGGCCGGCCGCTCGTGCTGCCCAACGCCTGGGACGCGGTCAGCGCCGCCGTCGTGGCGCAGGCCGGCGCCGCGGCGGTCGCGACCACCAGCGCCGGGCTGGCCTGGTCGCTCGGCGCCGCCGACGGCGACCGGCTCGACCGCGACCACGCCATCGAGGCCGTGGCGCGCATCGCCGCCGTCGTACGAGTCCCGGTCAGCGCGGACATCGAGTCCGGTTACGCCACGGACCCGGCCGGGGTCGCCGACACCGTACGGGCGGTGCTCGCCGCGGGCGCGGTCGGCATCAACATCGAGGACGCCTCGCACGGGGAGGGCGGCGAACCGCTGCGGCCCATGGCCCAGCAGGCGGAGAGGATCGCCGCGGCCCGTGCGGCCGCCGACGAGGCGGGCGTGCCGCTGTTCGTCAACGCGCGCATCGACACGTTCCTGCGCGGCGCCGGGGGAGTGGAGGCGACCCTGGAGCGGGCCGCGGCCTTCCGCGCCGCGGGCGCCGACGGGATCTTCGTCCCCGGGGCCGTCGACCCGGGGACGGTGAAGGAACTGGTCGAGGGCATCGACGGCCCGGTCAACGTGATGGTCTTCCCCGGCGCGCCCTCCGTCGCCGAGCTGGCCGCCCTCGGCGTCGCCCGGATCAGCGCGGGCTCCGGACTCGCCCAGGCCGCCCACGCCCTGGTCCGCCGCGCCGCGCGGGAGCTGCTGGAGGCGGGGACGTACGGGACGCTGGCCGACGGTTACGACTACGGGGAGCTCAACACCCTGCTCACGCGCCCGGCGGGCTGAACGCGCCGGCCGCGCACCCGGGCTTCACGCGCGGAGCGCTCAGCAGGCGTCCCGCATCAGTTCGGCCAGGTCGTGGTCCAGGTCGAGCTGGAGGTGTTCGAGGCCCACGGGGACGAGCTCGCCGGTCGACTCCAGGAAGCGCCGGATCTCCCCCGAGCGCACGTGCACGATCGCGGTCCCCTCGGGGGCGTGGAACTCCAGCACCGTGCGGTCGTAGCCGTACGGCCGCACCCGGACGTCCCCGTGCCCCTCCGGGCCCAGCAGCCCGGCCGTGAGCAGCTCGCGGGAGAAGGTCCAGCACACGTCGACCCCTTCGAGGGTGGCCGGGGCCGGGAAGGTCATGACGACGGCGAACGGATCGCGCCGGTCGTAGCGCAGCGTCGCGGGAATGCTCGGCATGCGCGGTGCGGCGGCGACGAGACGGGCCTCTACGGGCTGCTCGATGACGGTGGACAACGCCTTGCTCCCTCGTGACGGCTGGACTACGTCCGGGTGCGCGGCACCCGGCACCGGAAGAGACGACGGATCCGGCCGATCCGTGCACAGGAAACACGAGTGACCTCGGTCACCGCGTTCATGCACGGCGCGCGATCGCTCGATTCCGCCCGCGGCGGACGGCAGTTGGCCTCTGGACGGCGTCGGTCGGGTGGGCTAGCTTCGCCCGCCATGAGGCGCTTGGGGAGCACGCGACGCAGAGGACGCAGCAGCAGGCTGGTGGCGGCGGGAGTGGCGTGCGGGGCGGCACTGGCCGCGCTGACCGTGCCCGCCGCCGAGGCGGGGCCCCTCGGGCAGGGCAGTCCGCACTGGGCGCCGAAAGACCCGGGCACCCCGCAGGTCCGCTTCCGGGGCCTCGCGGCCGTCGACCGGCACACCGCCTGGCTGGCCGGCACCGGCGGCACGGTGCTGCGCACCACCGACGGCGGAGCGAGCTGGCGGAACGTCTCTCCGCCGGGCGCGGCCGATCTGCAGTTCCGGGACGTCGAGGCGTTCGACGCGCGGCGCGCGGTGGTGCTGGCCATCGGCGAGGGCGAGGCCTCCCGCGTGTACCGCACCGATGACGGCGGTGCGACCTGGACGGAGTCCTTCCGCAACACCGACCCGAAGGCGTTCTACGACTGCCTGGCCTTCTTCGACCGCCGGCACGGCCTCGCGATGAGCGACCCCGTGGACGGCAGGTTCCGCATCCTGTCCACGAGCGACGGCGGCCGCTCCTGGCGGGTGCTGTCCTCGGCGGGCATGCCGCCCGCACTGGACGGTGAGGCGGGCTTCGCCGCGAGCGGCCAGTGCCTGGTCACCTCGGGCCCGAAGGACGTCTGGCTGGCCACCGGCGGCGGCGCCCACGCGCGCGTGCTGCACTCCGCCGACCGCGGACTGACCTGGACGGCCGCCGACACGCCGATCCCGGCCGGCGATCCGGCCAAGGGGGTCTTCGCACTCGCCTTCCGCGACCGCGACCACGGCCTCGCCGTCGGTGGCGACTACCGCCCCGACCAGGCCTCGCCGCAGGCCGCCGCGGTCACCGGCGACGGCGGCCGCACCTGGGCACCGGCCGCCACGCCTCCGCCCGCCTACCGCTCCGGGGCCGCCTGGCTGCCGCACAGCCGCAGGGGCGCGCTCGCCGTCGGCCCCACCGGCACCGACCTCACCACGGACGCCGGGCGCACCTGGCGCACGATCGACACCGGCTCGTACGACACCGTGGACTGCACGCCCGACCTCAGCTGCTGGGCGGCCGGCGAGCAGGGGAGGGTCGCGCGGCTGGAACGCTGAGGTGAGCGGCCGGAACCGGGTACTCGGGTCGCACGGGAACCGTGAACGAAGGGAGCCATCATGCCCGCGGGTTCCAGCTCCAAGCGCGAGCGTCAGTACGAGCACATCAAGAAGAGCGCGCAGGACCGGGGCGAAAGCACCGGGCGCGCCAAGGAGATCGCCGCGCGGACCGTGAACAAGGAACGTGCCCGTTCCGGCGAGTCCAAGACCGCGAGCCGCAGCTCGAAGCAGGACATGTCGTCCAGCAAGCGCGGCGGTCAGCGGTCGGGCAACCGGGTCGGCTCCCATGGCCCGACCCGCGACCAGCTGTACAACGAGGCGAAGCAGCGCGGCATCGAGGGCCGTTCGCACATGAACAAGGACGAGCTGCAGCGCGCGCTGAACGCCAAGAAGGGATGAGCGGCGGTCAGTCGAGTGTCTGCCGGTGGCGGGCCAGCTCCGGAGCCGTCTTCGTGGCGGTGAACTCCGTGATGCGGTACGTGCACACGCCGCCGACGGCGAACGGGTCGCCCGCCACGATCTCCTCGACCCGGGCGCGGTCCTCGGCGACGGCGAGGATCACCCCGCCGTCCCGGGGGTTCTTGCGCCCGGAGGCCAGGATGAATCCCTTCTCGTACTGCTCCTCGAGCCACGCCACATGGTCCGGCAGCAGCGCGTCGACGGCGTCGAGAGGTGCGGTGTAGGTCAGGTCCAGTACGAACATGATCACGACCCTACCCCTGGCAGCGAGCGGGGCGCCGCGGGATCGTACAGTCGGCGTCACCATGACGACCGTTGGCGTACCCGCGGGCTGGCCCGCGACCGAGGAAGAGGCCCGCGCGGTGCAGGACGAGCTGCGCGGGCGGGTGGTGCTGGACGAGCGCGGACCCGAGCCGGGCACGGGCCGGGTGACCGGGGTCGACGTCGCCTACGACGACGAGCTCGACCTCGTCGCGGCCGCGGCCGTCGTGCTGGACGCCGCCACCCTGGACGTGGTGGCCGAGGCGACGGCCGTCGGCCGGGTCTCCTTCCCGTATGTGCCCGGCCTGCTCGCCTTCCGCGAGATCCCCACCGTCCGGGCCGTCCTGGACCGGCTGCCGTGCCCGCCCGGCCTTGTCGTGTGCGACGGCTACGGCCTGGCCCATCCGCGCCGCTTCGGCCTCGCGAGCCACCTCGGCGTGCTCACCGGCCTGCCGGTCATCGGCGTCGCCAAGAACCCGTTCACCTTCACGTACGACGATCCGGCCCCGGCGCGAGGTGCCTGTGCCCCGCTGCTCGCGGGGCACGAGGAGGTCGGGCGGGCGCTGCGCACCCGGGACGGCGTCAAACCGGTCTTCGTCTCCGTCGGCCACCGGGTGACCCTGGACAACGCCATGGCCCACACGCTGGCCCTGACCCCGCGCTACCGACTGCCGGAGACCACACGCCGGGCGGACGCCCTGTGCCGCCGGGCCCTTCGGGAGGCGGCGCGGAACGCGGGAGAAGGCGGTCAGGAGGCGACCACCCGCCAGGTGCCGACCTCCTGATAGGCCGAGTCGTAGACGGCCGAGCCGTCTCCGGGTTCGAGGGCGTAATGGTGGAGGTTCCCGCCCCAGTAGCGCAGGATGCGTCCCAGCTCACCGGCGCGGTCCTGCGCCGACGCGCCCTCGTCCACGGTCACTTCGAGCACGAACTTCATGCCTCACCCGCCTCCTTCGGTTCAGCGGCCCGGGCCTCCATCGTTTCATTGAAGAACTTTGTGAGACTTTCGCGACGGAGGCCGCAGGCAGGCCGGAGGCATCGGCTGCGAAAGTCTCAAACGGGGGAGGAGACAGCCGGACCGGTGGCCGCGACCCGGAAGGTGATCCCCGCGGCGCGGAGCCGCCCGGTCAGGGCGTCACCCATCGCCTGCGCCGTGGTGACCTGCCCGGCCGTCGGCGGGAGGTCGTCGAAGGCCAGGCTGAGGGCCGCCTCGGCGAACATCTTCGCCGTCTCGTCGTAACCGGGGTCGCCGCCCGAGACCTCCGTGAACACGCGCCGTCCGCCGCCCTCGCCGACGAAGCGCACCGCGAACCGGCTTCGCGCCCGCCGCTCCGCGCTCGGCCCGTCCCCCGGCTGCAGCCGGCCCGACAACCAGCGCCGAGCGGGCGGCAGTTGGGCGGCCGCCAGCACCGCGCCGACGGCGGCGACGCCGCCGAGGGCGACCGGCAGGCGGCGTACCGCGGCGTAGTGCCGGTAGCGGAAGTCGGGGCCGTACCGGTCGAGCGCCTTCGCCGAGCGGCGCACGATCTGCGGGTCGACGGTCGGCAGCGGCAGCGCCCACGCGCCGACCTCCTTGGCGAACCGGGGTGCGCCCGTCGGCGCCGCGACCCGCCGTCCCATCAGCCGCGGCTCGTGCCGGCCCCGCTCACGCGCCGCGGCCAGCAGCTGCCGGCCACGGGCGAACTGGTTCAGCGCGGAGGCGAGGGTGCCGCCGGAGAACGCCGCGTCGGCGGTCACGTATCCGTCCACGGTCAGCGGTACGCCCTCGGGCAGCTGCCGGACCGTGAAGTACACGCCGAGGTCGTGGGGTACGGAGTCGAAGCCGCACGCGTGCACCAGGCGCGCGCCGGTCTCCCGCGCGCGTGCGTCGTGCCGGACGTACGTCAGGTCCACGAACTCCGGCTCGCCGGCCAGGTCCAGGTAGTCGGTCCCGGCGTCCGCGCAGGCGGCGACCAGTTCCTCGCCGTAGAGCACGTACGGCCCGACGGTCGTGGCGACCACGCGCGCGTGCTCGGCGAGGGCGCGCAGGGTCGCGGGTTCGGTCACGTCCGCCCGCAGGACGCCGATGTCCGCGCCGCCGGGCAGGCGCTCGCGCAGCCGCTCCAGCCTGCGTTCGTCGCGGCCGGCCACCGCCCAGCGCAGGTCCTCGGGCGCGTGCGCGGCGAGATACTCCGCCGTGAGGGTGCCGACGAAGCCGGTGGCTCCGAAGAGCACGAGGTCGTAGGGACGGTCTGTCCTGTTTAGCCTGCTCATGACACCCCTTGGTCCCGCAGCCCGCGCCGCTGTCGGTGGCTGAGGCTAGCGTGAGGAGTGCGAGTGTCGACGACCAGCCCGGAGGCAGCGGTGGCCGAAGCCAGGAACGCCCTGACGAAGTGGGGGAAAGTGCCCGGGTTCACCCTCGGTCCCGGGGGCGGGCCGCTGAGGGAGCGGGGCGAGGAGGGCCATCGGCCGACCGCCCCGGAACGCCCTATAGCCGCATTCGGCACACGGGTCTCCTAGCGCACACGGGCTGTGTCACGGCGCAGCCGCCTCTCACCCTCCCGGGTGATCCGCCCTGATCCGGGCACTTGGCTAAGCGCTTGCTCGTTAGGTCTTGTGCCCGGTGGAACACGTTCTTAGCATCACCGGTGTTACATCAGTTGTGTCACACACACCCTGGGGAGCTGGACGCATGACGACGGCAGAGACGCCGGCGGCGCCGGGCGGCGGGCCGCTGTCCGGCGTGCGCGTGGTCGAGCTGGCCGGCATCGGGCCGGGCCCGTTCGCCGCCATGCTCCTGGCGGACCTGGGCGCGGACGTGGTCCGGGTGGACCGGCCGGGCGGCCCCGGCCTCGGCATCGACCCGGCGTACGACGTCACGAACCGCAACAAGCGCTCGATCGTGGTCGACCTGAAGGCAGCGGACGGCCCCGCGCGCGTGCTGGACCTCGCCGAGCGGGCCGACATCCTCATCGAGGGCTACCGCCCGGGCGTCGCCGAGCGCCTCGGCGTCGGCCCCGGGGACTGCCACGCCCGCAACCCCCGCCTGGTCTACGGCCGCATGACCGGCTGGGGGCAGGACGGCCCCCTCGCCGACCGCGCGGGCCACGACGTGTCCTACATCGCGTTGACCGGCACCCTCGGCATGACCGGCCGCGCGGACGAGCCTCCGGTCTTTCCCGCCAACCTGCTCGGCGACTACGCGGGCGGCTCCCTCTACCTGGTCGTCGGCGTCCTGGCCGCCCTGCACCACGCGCGCGTGACCGGCACCGGACAGGTCGTCGACGCCGCCATCGTGGACGGCACGGCCCACCTCTCGGCGATGATCCACGGCATGCTCGCGGCCGGCGGCTGGCAGGACCGGCGCGCCGCCAACCTCCTCGACGGCGGCTGCCCCTACTACGGCACCTACGAGACCGCCGACGGCAAGTACATGGCGGTCGGCGCCCTGGAGGGGCGGTTCTACGCGGAGTTCCTGCGTCTGCTCGGCCTGGACGACCTGGCACCGGCCCACAAGGACTGGAGCCGCTGGGACGAGCTGCGCGAGCGCGTCGCCGCCCGCTTCAAGTCCCGCACCCGGGACGAGTGGACGGCACTCTTCGAGGGAACCGAAGCCTGTGTGGCGCCCGTGCTGTCCCTGCGCGAGGCCCCGCACCACCCGCACCTGGCCGCCCGCGGCACCTTCACCGACCACGCCGGCATCACCCAGCCGGCCCCCGCCCCCCGCTTCTCCGCCACCCCGACGTCCGTCCGCACCGGCCCCGCCCTGCCGGGCGCCGACACGCAGGCGGTGGCGCGGGACTGGGGGATACCCGCACCCGTCGACGGCGACCCGGTCACCGACGCCGACTGACCCGGCCCACCCCGCCCGGCCCACCCTCCCGAAAGGCACACCAGTGAGCACCGAAGCGTACGTGTACGACGCGATCCGCACCCCGCGCGGCCGCGGCAAGGCGAACGGCGCCCTGCACGGCACGAAGCCCATCGACCTGGTCGTCGGCCTCATCCACGAGATCCGCGACCGCTTCCCCGGCCTCGACCCGGCCGCCGTCGACGACATCGTCCTCGGTGTCGTCGGACCGGTCGGCGACCAGGGCTCCGACATCGCCCGGATCGCCGCGATCGCCGCCGGACTGCCCGACACGGTCGCCGGCGTGCAGGAGAACCGCTTCTGTGCCTCGGGCCTGGAGGCCGTCAACCTGGCCGCGGCCAAGGTCCGTTCCGGCTGGGAGGACCTGGTCCTCGCGGGCGGCGTGGAGTCGATGTCCCGGGTGCCCATGGCCTCCGACGGCGGCGCCTGGTTCAACGACCCGATGACCAACCTCGCGGTCAACTTCGTGCCGCAAGGCATCGGCGCCGACCTGATCGCCACCATCGAGGGCTTCTCCCGCCGGGACGTCGACGAGTACGCGGCCCTGTCCCAGGAGCGCGCCGCCACGGCCTGGAAGGAGGGCCGCTTCGACCGCTCGGTCGTCCCCGTCAAGGATCGCAGCGGCCTGGTCGTCCTCGACCACGACGAGCATCTGCGCCCCGGCACCACCGCCGACTCGCTCGCGAAGCTCAAGCCGTCCTTCGCGGACATCGGCGAACTCGGCGGCTTCGACGCCGTCGCGCTGCAGAAGTACCACTGGGTGGAGAAGATCGACCACGTCCACCACGCGGGCAACTCCTCCGGCATCGTGGACGGCGCCTCGCTCGTCGCGATCGGCTCCAAGGAGGTCGGCGAGCGCTACGGCCTCACCCCGCGCGCGCGGATCGTCTCCGCCGCCGTCTCCGGCTCCGAGCCCACCATCATGCTCACCGGGCCGGCCCCCGCCACCCGCAAGGCCCTCGCCAAGGCCGGCCTCACCATCGACGACATCGACCTGGTCGAGATCAACGAGGCGTTCGCCGCGGTCGTGCTGCGCTTCGTCAAGGACATGGGCCTGTCCCTGGACAAGGTCAACGTCAACGGCGGCGCCATCGCCCTCGGCCACCCGCTCGGCGCGACCGGCGCGATGATCCTCGGCTCGCTCATCGACGAGCTGGAGCGCCAGGACAAGCGCTACGGCCTCGCCACCCTGTGCGTCGGCGGCGGCATGGGCATCGCCACCATCGTCGAGCGCATCTGAACTCCCCGCGGAATCACCAGACTTCAACGGAGACGACTGTCATGACCGAGAGCACCACCATCCGCTGGGAGCAGGACGACACCGGTGTCGTCACCCTCGTCCTGGACGACCCCAACCAGTCCGCGAACACCATGAACCAGGCGTTCCGCGACTCCCTCGCCGCGATCACCGACCGCCTGGAGGCCGAGCGGGACTCCATCCGCGGCATCATCTTCACCTCCGCCAAGAAGACCTTCTTCGCGGGCGGCGACCTGCGCGACCTGATCCGGGTCACCCCTCAGACCGCCCAGGACCTCTTCGACGGCGGCCTCGCCATCAAGCGCAACCTGCGCCGCATCGAGACCCTCGGCAAGCCCGTCGTCGCCGCCATCAACGGCGCCGCCCTCGGCGGCGGCTTCGAACTGGCCCTCGCCTGCCATCACCGGGTCGCCCTCGACACCTCCGGCACCAAGATCGGCTGCCCCGAGGTCACCCTCGGCCTGCTCCCCGGCGGAGGCGGCGTCGTGCGCACCGTACGGCTGCTGGGCATCGCCGACGCCCTGCTGAAGGTGCTCCTCCAGGGCCAGCAGTACAACGCACGCCGCGCCCAGGAGAACGGCCTCGTCCACGAGGTCGCCGCCACGCCCGAGGAACTGCTCGCCAAGGCCCGCGCCTTCATCGACGCCAACCCCGAGTCGCAGCAGCCCTGGGACAAGCCCGGCTACAAGATCCCCGGCGGTACGCCCGCCAACCCGAAGTTCGCCGCGAACCTGCCCGCCTTCCCGGCCACCCTGCGCAAGCAGACGAACGGCGCCCCCTACCCGGCTCCGCGCAACATCCTCGCCGCGGCCGTCGAGGGCTCCCAGGTCGACTTCGAGACCGCCCAGGTCATCGAGGCCCGCTACTTCGTGGAACTGGCCGCCGGGCAGACCTCGAAGAACATGATCCAGGCGTTCTTCTTCGACCTCCAGGCCGTCAACTCCGGCGCCAACCGCCCCAAGGGCATCGAGCCCCGCCAGGTCCGCAAGGTCGCCGTCCTCGGCGCCGGCATGATGGGCGCCGGCATCGCCTACTCCTGCGCCCGCGCCGGCATCGACGTCGTCCTGAAGGACGTCTCCCTGGAGGCGGCGACCAAGGGCAAGGGCTACTCCGAGAAGCTGTGCGCCAAGGCCGTCGCCAAGGGCCGCACCACCCAGGAAAAGGCGGACGCGCTGCTCGCCCGGATCACGCCCACCGCCGAGGCCGCCGATCTCGCGGGCTGCGACGCCGTCATCGAGGCCGTCTTCGAGGACACCGCGCTCAAGCACAAGGTGTTCCAGGAGATCGAGTCCGTCGTCGCGCCCGACGCGCTGCTGTGCTCCAACACCTCCACCCTGCCCATCACCACCCTCGCCGAGGGCGTGGAGCGCCAGGCCGACTTCATCGGGCTGCACTTCTTCTCGCCCGTCGACAAGATGCCGCTGGTGGAGATCATCAAGGGCGAGCGCACCGGTGACGAGGCGCTGGCGCGCGCGTTCGACCTGGTCCGGCAGATCAACAAGACGCCGATCGTCGTCAACGACTCGCGCGGCTTCTTCACCTCCCGCGTGATCGGCCACTTCATCAACGAGGGCGTCGCCATGGTCGGCGAGGGCATCGAGCCCGCCTCCGTGGAGCAGGCCGCCGCCCAGGCCGGCTACCCGGCCAAGGTCCTCTCCCTCATGGACGAGCTGACCCTCACCCTCCCGCGCAAGATCCGCAACGAGACGAAGCGGGCCGTGGAGGACGCGGGCGGCACCTGGACCGCGCACCCGGCGGAAGCCGTCATCGACCGCATGGTCGACGAGTTCGGCCGCCCCGGCCGCAGCGGGGGCGCCGGCTTCTACGACTACACCGAGGACGGCAAGCGCGCCGGACTCTGGCCGGGCCTGCGCGAGCACTTCACCAAGCCCGGGCACCAGATCCCGTTCCGGGACATGCAGGAGCGGATGCTCTTCTCCGAGGCGCTCGACACCGTACGCCTCCTCGAAGAGGGCGTCCTGACCTCGGTCGCCGACGCCAACATCGGCTCGATCTTCGGCATCGGATTCCCCGGCTGGACCGGCGGCGTCCTGCAGTACATCAACGGCTACGAAGGCGGCCTGCCCGGCTTCGTGGCCCGCGCGCGGGAACTCGCCGAGGCCTACGGCGAGCGCTTCACCCCGCCCGCGCTGCTCGTGGAGAAGGCCGAGAAGGGGGAGCCGTTCAGCGACTCAGTCCGTTCTTGACCCGGTGACCCACCCGCTCAGCTCTTCCCGCAGCGAGCGCTGGAACGTCGTCAGCAGCGCCTGCACCACCAGAGGGTGCATGTGCGCCGACAGGGACTTCACGTCCCGGGCGTCACGCTCCGCCACCTCGCCGCGGAAGAGCTGGGAGAGTTCGTGAGCCGCGGCGCGCGAGTGCTCGATGAGCACCTTGCGCGCCGCGAGGATCACCTCGTGCGACAGCGGCACGTCGAGCAGCTGCACCCCGAGCCGGAGCAGCCCCGAGTCGACGCGGAAGGTGCCGCCCTCCGCCGCCGCGACGACGTTCATCGCCGCCAGCCGCTCCACGTCCTCGTCGGCGAGCGGCCGTCCGGCCCGCCGCTCCAGCTCCTCCCGCGACACCGTGTCGACCGCGTCCGGCGCCCAGGACGCGACGACCGCACGGTGGATGGCCAGGTCGTGCGGGGAGAGACCGGCAGGCAGCTGCCTGAGGTAGCGCTCGATCGCCGACAGCGTCATGCCCTGCTGCTGCAACTCCTCGATCAGGGCCAGCCGCGCCAGGTGATCCGGTCCGTAGTGCCCCACCCGGCGCGGGCCGATCACCGGGGGCGGCAGCAGACCCTTGCTGCCGTAGAACCGGACGGTGCGCACCGTGACACCGGCCCGGGCGGCCAGCTCGTCGATGGTGAGGGGCGTGTCCCCGGCATCGGTCGTCATGTGCAGCAGTATCGCTGTCTCACCAATGGTGTGAAACCTCGGGTGAACGCCCTGTGAACCCTGGGTTGATCGTGTGAGAAGTAACGCTGTGTGATGTGGGCCACCGCGTAGAGGCGGATCTCTCTGGGAAGCTGCTGCCTTGGTCTGTACCGCGACTCACCAGGGTGGTGCGGACCAAGCCCTGCACGTCCCCCGGACCCACGAGGTCCGGGCGCACCAGGAAGTGAACCACCCGTGAGCAAGGACGCCGTGGAATCGGCACAGGCCCCCGCCCGCATCCAGGCGGCGCAGGCCGCCCAGACGCCCGCGGACGCGGGCGACGCCGGTTACAGCAAGGACCTCAAGGCCCGCCACGTCAACATGATCGCCATCGGTGGCGCCATCGGCACCGGACTCCTCCTGGGCGCCGGCGGCCGCCTGCACAACGCGGGCCCGGCGCTCGCCCTGGCCTACCTGGTCTGCGGCGTCTTCGCCTTCTTCGTCGTCCGGGCCCTCGGCGAACTGGTCCTGTACCGCCCGTCCTCCGGGTCCTTCGTGTCCTACGCGCGCGAGTTCCTCGGCGAGAAGGGCGCCTACGTCGCCGGCTGGATGTACTTCCTGAACTGGTCGACCACCGGCATCGCCGACATCACCGCGATCGCGCTCTACACGCACTACTGGAGCATGTTCACCAGCATTCCCCAGTGGGTGCTGGCCCTGATCGCGCTCGCGGTGGTCCTGGCCGTGAACCTGATCTCGGTGAAGATCTTCGGCGAGCTGGAGTTCTGGTTCTCGATCATCAAGGTCGCCACCATCGTCGGCTTCATGCTGATCAGCATTTTCCTGCTCGCCACCCAGCACAAGGTCGGTGGCCACACCCCCGGCCTGAGCGTCGTCACCGACCACGGCGGGCTCTTCCCGCACGGCGCGATGCCGGTCGTCCTGGTCATGCAGGGCGTGATCTTCGCCTACGCCGCCCTGGAGCTGGTCGGTATCGCCGCCGGCGAGACCGCCGAGCCGGAGAAGGTCGTCCCGCGCGCGGTGAACTCGATCATGTGGCGTGTGGGCCTGTTCTACGTCGGCTCCGTCGTGCTGCTCGCCCTGCTGCTGCCCGGCTCGGTGTACTCCGCCGATGAGAGCCCGTTCGTCACGGTCCTGTCGAAGATCGGCGTCCCCGCGGCCGGCGACGTGATGAACCTGGTCGTGCTCACCGCCGCCATGTCCTCGCTGAACTCCGGCCTGTACTCGACCGGCCGCATCCTGCGCTCCATGGCCATGGCGGGCTCCGCCCCGAAGTTCACCGCCCGCATGAACCGCAGCCAGGTCCCCTACGGCGGCATCCTGCTGACCTGCGCGGTCTGTGTGCTCGGCGTCGGCCTGAACTACCTGATGCCCAGCCAGGCCTTCGAGATCGTGCTGAACATCGCCTCCCTCGGCATCATCAGCACGTGGGTGATCATCATGATCTGCCACATGATCTTCGTCCGTCGCGCCCGCGCGGGCCTCGCGACCCGGCCGCACTTCCAGCTGAAGTTCAGCCCGGTCACCGAGATCGCCACGATCGCGTTCCTGCTGATCTGCCTCGGCATGATGTGGAACGACCCCGAGGTCGGCCGGAAGACCATCCTGCTGATCCCGGTGATCGCCGTCATGCTGGTCGCCGGCTGGTTCGGCGTGCGCCGCCGGGTGTCGAAGACCGCCGACCGGGAGCTGACGGAGCTGTCGCGTCCGTGAACTAGCCGTTCAGCGCCACTGTCAGTGGCACCGCCTACGGTGGCGTCATGTCGGGGATCATGTATGTCCGGGGTGACGCCACCGTGCCGTCGGTCAAGGGCGTCAAGGTGATCGCCCACGTCTGCAACGACATCGGCGGCTGGGGGAAGGGCTTCGTCCTCGCCGTCTCGCGGCGCTGGCCGGAAACGGAGGCGGCGTACCGCGCCTGGCACCGCGACCGCGCCCGGAACGACTTCGGCCTGGGCGCCGTCCAGATGATCCGGGTCGAGCCGTATGTGTGGGTGGCCAACATGATCGGCCAGCGCGGCATCCGGAGGGGCAGCAAGGGCGTCCCCGTCCGCTACGAGGCGATCGACACCGCCCTCGCCCGCCTCGCGACCGAGGCGACCGAACTCGGCGCGTCCGTGCACATGCCCCGCATAGGCTGCGGGCTGGCGGGCGGCACCTGGTCCCGCATCGAGCCGCTCATCACCGAGCGGCTGGTGAAACACGGCATCGCCGTGACGGTCTACGACCACGGAGAGGGCGGCGGATGAGCTCACACACCCCTGCGACGGACGTCCTGGTACTGGGCGGAGCCGGCGTGGACACGATCATCCATGTCCCCGAACTGCCCCTCCCGTACGCCGACAGCTACATGATCGACTCCGGGATCCGCACCCGGGCCGGGCAGACCGGCGACTTCGTCGCGCTGGGCCTCGCCGCACTCGGCCTGCGCACCCACCACCTCGACCTGCTCGGTGACGACCCCGAGGGCGACCTCGTACGCGGCCTGCACCACGAGCACGGCATCGGACTGACCGCACTCCCGCAGCCCGCCGGCACCAAACGGGCGGTCAACCTCGTCGGCCCGGACGGCCGCCGCCTGTCCCTGTACGACACCAGCCGAGCCCGCCCCGGCGACCGCTTCCCGCCGGAGACGCTGCGGATGCTGGCCGGGGCGAGCCGGCATGTGCACGTGACCATCACCCAGCCCTGCGCCGAGGCTCTGCCGACCCTGGCCGCGACGGGCGTGCCGCTGTCCACGGATCTGCACGACTGGGACGGGGAGAACCCCTACCACGAGCCCTTCGCCCACGCGGCGGACGTCGTCTTCCTGTCGGCCGCCGCCCTGACCGACCCCGAGCGCACCATGCGGCGCATCACCGAGCGGGGCAGGGCCGAGGTGGTCGTCGCCACCGCCGGAGCCGAGGGCGCGTATCTCCTGGCCGACGGCGAGCTGGCCCGCGTGCCCGCGGTGTTGCCGCCCGCGCCGGTGGTGGACTCCAACGGCGCGGGCGACGCCTTCGCCGCCGCGTTCCTCTACGGCCGCCTCGCCGGCGAGCCGCCCGAGACCTGCGCCCGCTACGGCGCGGTAGCGGGCGCGCACGCCTGCACCGTCCCCGCCTCCCGAGCGGAGTCGATAGACCGGGACGAGCTTCACAAACGGTCAGCGGAACCGAGCCCCTGAACCGGCTGGCTGCCAGAGGCCGGGCCTCTGCGCAGGCCGGGCGGCGGGGCCGGGCGCCCGCACCGGCCGGGTGCCAGGACCGAGTTCCTGAACGGGCCGGACTGCGGGGCCAGGCGTCTGCACCGGCCGGGCGGCGGAACCGAGCCCCTGAACCGGCTGGGCGGCGGGCCGGGGCGCCTGTACTGGCCGGGTGGCTGGGCCGAGTTCTTGAACCGGCTGGATGCCAGGGGCCGGGTCTTTGCACTGGCCGGGCGGCGGAACCGGTGCCTGCCCTGAGCCGGCCGGACAGCGGGGCCGGGCTCCTGAACCGGCCGGATGCCGGGGTCGCGTCTCTGCACATGCCGGGCGGCGGATTCGGTGCCTGCGCTGAACCGGCCGGACGGCGGGGCGGGCGGCCCCACCGGCCGGGTGTCAGGGCCGGGCGCTCGCCCCGGCCGGGTGCCAGGGCGTCCTGCACCCGCTGGACAGCAGGGCCGGTCTTTGCACTGGCCGGGGGGCGGATCCAAGCCCCTGAACCGGCCGGACGGCGGGGCCAGGCACCCGCACCGGCCGGATGCCCGACCCGAGGCCCTGCACCGGCCGGGCAGCGGGGCCCGCCTCCTGAACCGGCGGTATGCCGGGGCCGGGTCTCTGCACATGCCGGGCGGCGGATCCGGTGCCTGCGCTGAACCGGCCGGACGGCGGGGCCAGGCGCCCGCACCAGCCGGATCCCGGGCCGAGACCCTGCACCGGCCGGGCAGCGGGGCCCGGCTCCTGAACCGGCGGTATGCCGGGGCCAGGCGCCCGCACCGGCCGGATGCCCGGGCCGAGGCCCTGCACCGGCCGGACGGCAGAGCCGGGGTGGCCTCGGTACGGCCGGCCCGGGTCAGTGACCGCGTGTGGCGTGGATGTCGTTCGTCGCCTCGATCTTCTTCCACGACTTCGGCTGGGCCACCGCCGTGTCCGCCTTCGCCAGGGACGCGGCGCGGGCCGCGGGCGCGGCCGGCTTCGACGGCTGGAACAGCCAGGTGTCGAACAGCGCCGCGAGGGGCTTGCCGGACACCTGCTCGGCGTACTTCTGGAAGTCGGCCACCGAGGCGTTGCCGTACGCGTGCTCCTGGGGCCAGCCCTTCAGGATGCGGAAGAACGCGTCGTCACCGATCTCGTTGCGCAGTGCCTGGATGGCGAGCGCTCCGCGGTCGTAGACGGCGATGTCGAACTGGTCGTCCGGGCCCGGGTCGCCGGGCTTGACCGTCCAGAACGCGTCATCGGCCGGGTGGGAGGCGTACACGTAGTCGGCGAGCTCCTGCGTGGTGCCCTCGCCCTCGTGCTCCGACCACAGCCACTGCGCGTACCGGGCGAAGCCCTCGTTGATCCAGATGTCCTTCCAGCCCTTCAGCGACACGTCGTCGCCGTACCACTGGTGGGCCAGCTCGTGCACGACCACCGAGGTGTTGGAGCCGTTCGCGAACTGCTTCGGGCTGTAGTAGACGCGGGTCTGGGTCTCCAGCGCGTACCCGGTGGTGGTGTTCGGCACGTATCCGCCGGCGGTGCTGAACGGATAGGGCCCGAAGTAGCCGCTCAGCCAGTCGACGAGCTCCCCGGTGCGTTCCACGCTCGCCCGCGCGGCCCCGTCGTTGTCGCCGAGGTCCTTGCTGTAGGCGTTGATGACCGGCACCCCGCCGTCGGAGGTGCTGGTCGTGATGTCGAACTTGCCGAGGGCGAGCGTGCTCAGATAGGTCGCCTGCGGCTTGTTCTGCCGCCAGTTGTAGCGGGTCCAGCCCAGTTTCGAACTGCTCGACTGCAGCGTGCCGTTGGAGAGGGCCTGGGTGCCGTCGGGCACGGCCACCGACACGTCGTAGGTGGCCTTGTCGCTCGGGTGGTCGTTGCTCGGGTACCACCACCAGGCGGCCTCGGGCTCGTCGGCCGCGACCGCGCCGTCGGGCGTGCGGTGCCAGGTGGTGAAGCCGTAGGCGCTCTTCGTCGACGGCACCCCGCTGTAGCGGACCACCACGGTGATCGGCGTGCCCTTGGCGAGCGGCGTCTTCGGCGTGATCACCAGTTCGTGCTGCCCGGACGTGGTGAAGGCGGCCTTGGCGCCGTTGACCCGCACCTCGCTCACGTCCAGCAGGAAGTCCAGGTCGAAGCTGGACAGGTCCTGCGTGGTCCTCGCCAGGATCGTCGCCGTGCCCTGCAACTCGTCCGTCGTCGGCTGGTACTGGAGCCTCAGGTCGTAGTGGGAGACGTCGTAGCCGCCGTTGCCGTAGTACGGGTAGTAGGGGTCGCCGATGCCCGGCGCGCCGGGGGAGAAGCTCGCGGCCGATGCCGGGATCGCCAGCAGGAGGGAGGCCGCCGCCAGTGCGCCCGGCGCGATGATTCTGCGGTGCACGTCAGCTCCAAGTCGTCGGGACTGCAAGTCCGTTCGGAAGGTCCTTCGGGGAACGCTGTTCGGAGCCTATTCAGTCCCTGTGGCCCCTGGCCTGTCCATGGCCCCCGCTGTCACACGATCGCCATTCGGCCGTCACGTACCCGCGGACTGCCGCAAAGCCCCCTTCTGCAGCGGGAGTTCACCGGAGTACCGTCCGCGCATGCCGATACGCACCCTCATCCGGACGCGCTTCACGATCTGGAGAGCGCTCGCGACCGCGGTCGTCGCCATCCTGACGGCCGCCCTCCTCACTCCCTCCGCCGCGCAGGCCGGCACCGGCGAGGGCCGGGCCCCGCGCGAGAGCCGGCCCGTCTACTCCTACGCCCACGCCGTCCGCGAGTCCGTCTGGGTGGACACGGGGCTCGACGAGGACGGCGACGGCCACACCGACCGCGTCGCCGCCGACATCGTCCGGCCCGCCGAACCCGCCCGGCAGGGCCGCAAAGTGCCCGTCATCATGGACGCCAGCCCCTACTACTCCTGCTGCGGACGCGGCAACGAGAGCCAGGTCAAGACGTACGACGCGCAGGGCCACGTCGTACGGATGCCGCTGTTCTACGACAACTACTTCGTGCCCCGCGGCTACGCCTTCGTCGGCGTCGACCTCGCCGGCACCAACCGCTCCGACGGCTGCGTCGACGTCGGCGGCCGCTCCGACATCCAATCCGCGAAAGCCGTCGTCGACTGGCTCAACGGCCGCGCCAAGGCGTACACGAGCCGGACCGGGGCGACGACGGTCAAGGCCACCTGGACCAACGGCCGGACCGGCATGATCGGCAAGAGCTGGGACGGCACGATCGCCAACGGCGTCGCCGCCACCGGCGTCAAGGGCCTGAAGACCATCGTCCCGATCAGCGGCATCTCCTCCTGGTACGACTACTACTTCGCGCAGGGCGCCCCGCTGTACGACGGCGGCCCCGACGAACTGGCCGGTTACGTCGAGAGCGACGCGGCGCAGGCCCATTGCGCGGCCGTGCAGAAGAAACTCGCCGACGGCAGCCCCCGCAGCGGCGACTGGACCCCGCTGTGGACCGAGCGGGACTACGTCAAGGACGCGGCCAAGGTGCGCGCCAGCGTGTTCCTGGTGCACGGCATGCAGGACCTCAACGTCCGCACCAAGCACTTCGGCCAGTGGTGGGACGCGCTGGCCAAGCACGGCGTCGAGCGCAAGATCTGGCTCTCCCAGACCGGGCACGTCGACCCCTTCGACTACCGGCGCGGCGCCTGGGTGGACACCCTGCACCGCTGGTTCGACCATGCACTCCTCGGTTACGACAACGGCATCGACCGCGAGCCGATGGCCGACATCGAACGCCACCCCGACCAGTGGGTCACCTCCCGCGTCTGGCCCCCGCGGAGCACCCGTACCACCGCTGTGCACCCGGCCCCCGGCACCCGGGCGGGCGTCGGCGCGCTCGGTCTGCGCCCGGCCACCGGCACCGAGACCTTCACCGACGACCCGAAACTGAGCGAGACCGACTGGGCGGCGCACCTCACCACGCCGACCCCGGAGAAGGCGGGCTTCCTCACCGTGCCGCTCAGCCATGACCTGCGACTGTCCGGCTCGTCCACGGTGACGGTGACCGCGACACCGACCACCACCTCGGCCCACCTGTCCGCCGTGCTGGTCGACCTCGGCCCGGACACCATCCGCGACTACGCCGACGCCGCCGAGGGCATCACCACCCTCACCCACCGCACCTGCTGGGGCGCGAGCACGGCCGGGGACAGCGCCTGCTTCAAGGAGACGGCGGCCAAGACGGCCGAGGTCGACTACACCGTGTTCAGCCGCGGCTGGGCCGACCTCGGCCACTACGCCTCGCTCGGCAACGGCGTCCCGCTCACCCCGGGCAAGGCGTACACGATGACGCTTCGTCTCGCGGCCACCGACCACGTCGTCCCCAAGGGGCACCGGCTGGCCCTGATCATCGCGGGCACGGACAAGGACCTCATCGACCCGCCCGCCACGAAGCCGACCCTCACGGTGTCCCTGTCGGGTACGACGGCCGGGCTCCCGCTGGTCGGTGGGGCGCCGGCGTTCGCCCGCGCCACCGGCGGAACGACGGCCAAGGCGCCCGCCCCGGCACGGCTGACCGGCGTCCGCGCACCGCACGCCACCCGGCACGTTCCGGCGAACTGACCGGCGCCGGGTCACTGCGGGGCTTGGGCCGTCCGGCGCCTGCGGGGTCGTCGTCGTGGCTGATCGCGCCCACGCGGCGGAGCCGCATATCGGCACAGCCCCGCGCTCCTTGCGGGGCGCATGGCCGCGGGCGCCTTCAGGCGGCCGGGAACGCCAGCCCGGCCGCCTCCCGCGCACACCCCCAGGCGACGGTGATCCCGGCCCCGCCGTGCCCGTAGTTGTGGACCAGCGTCCGGCCGTCCGGCAGCGGCTGCCGTTCCAGGCGTACCGCCTCCCTGGCCGGCCGCAGGCCCACCCGGTGGTCCAGCACCCGCGCCTGCGCGAGCTCCGGGCGGACCGCCGCGCACCGGGCCACGATCGCCGCGGCGGTGGCCGGGTCCGGCTCCAGGGACCAGTCGTCCTCCTCCGCCGTACCGCCGAGCAGCAGACCGCCCGGCTGCGGGATGAAGTACGTGGAGGCGGCGGAGGAGTGGTCCACGGCGGTGAACCAGGTCGTGACGCCCGGGTTCTCCACGACCACCAGCTGCCCGCGCACCGGACGCACCGCCGGGTCCGGCACCAGAGAACGCGCGCCCAACCCCGTGCAGTTGACCACGACCGACGCGGGCACCGCGGCGAGGTCGGTCACCTCGCGCGCCTCGATGACGCCTCCGGCCTTCGCGAGCCGCTCACGCAGCCACGCCAGATGCACCGGCATGTCGATCACCGGCAGCCGCGCCGCCAGACCGTCGGCCACCGCCCGCAGGCCCGGCACCCGGCCCGCCCAGGTACCCAGCTCGTCCAGCCGGGTCCCCTGGTGTACGCCGTCGACCAGGCGTACGCCCGTCTCGTCCGGACGGCCCGCCATCTCTTCGTACGCCGCGAGGGACGCAAGCGCCCACGCGCCCACCAGAGGCTCGGGTTCGATGCGGTACGGCCACCACAGGCCGCCCGCGACCGCCGAGGTCGTACGCTCGGCGGGCTCCCGCGCCCACACCCGAACCCGGCGCCCGGACTCCGCCAGGACCACGGCCGTCGTCAGCCCGGCGACCCCGCTCCCGACCACGATCACTTCGTCACTCGGCTCGCTCTCCACGCCAGGACGATAGGCCCTGTCCGGACGACTCTGTCATGCTGCGCTCACATCCGTGCCGGTGTGGGGATACTCACAGCATGTCTGGCGCATACGCGACCTTCGGCCTGGCACCGGCGATCCGCGCCGGCGGTGTGCTCGCCGACGGCGGCTACCAGGTCCACCGCGACTTCGTGGACTTCGTCGTGGACGGCCGTCCACTGCTGTTCCGGCTGTCCGACCTCGACGCCGTCTCCCCGCTCGCCTCGGACGTCCCGCCCGCCATCTTCACCGAGCAGGTGCGCGCGCTGCTGCTGGAGGCCGAACCGCCGCTTCCGGGCGGCCGGTTCGTCATCTACGGCTGTCCCGAGTGCGCTGACCTGGCCTGCGGGGCGGTCACCGCCGTGATCGAGCGCGACGGCGAGGACTACATCTGGCGGGACTTCGCCTGGCAGACGGACGAAGCCGCCGACCTGGAGCTGAACGGCTACCACGGCATAGGGCCGTTCCGCTTCCGGGGTGCCGAGTACCGCGCCGCACTCGGCGACCTGATGGAGGGCTCCTCCGCGCCCCGCCGGCGGGTGCTGCTGATCGGCGCCCGGGTGGCGGTCCTGGCCAAGCTGGCCGCCGCGCTGCGCACCATCGGCATCGGCGCCGACATCACCCCGGACGCCCGGGCCGTCCCCGCCGAGGAACTGCGCGGTTACGGCGCGGTCGCCTTCGGCCGCGCGGTCGGGGAGGCCGACCGGGCCGCCGTACTGGAGGCCTTCGAGCGCGCCGGGGTCGACATCGCCCGGGTGGACGGCCTGGCCCCGATCGTGCCGCTGCTCGTCGCCCAGATCGAGCACGCCCTCGACCGCGGCCCGCTCCCGCGCCGGCTCGTGGGACTGGCCGCAGCCGGCGCCACCGCTGACGTCGAGGTGACCTCGCCGTGCCGCGTACGGATCACCGCCTATCGCCTCGACCGATTCCACCGCACGCACACCCGCGAGGTCTTCGACGGCGTCCTGGAGCCCGGCCGGCACCGCGTCCCGCTGGACCCCAAGGCGGTCAAGGGAGAGGCGTACGTCGTCGCCCGCACCACGGGGGGCGTGCTCGCAGCGCCGGTCACCGGCGAGAGACGGGGCTGAGGCGCGGCGCCGAGCCGCTGAGGAGCGGGGCTGCGAGATGTGGCCGGGGCCCAGGAGACGAGGGCTGTGCGATGCGGGCGGGGCACCGGGAGGCGGGGTCGGGGCGCGTGGGCTGCCCCCTGGAAGCGGGGTGGTGAGGTGCGGGGATGGTTTACCGGAGTACGCGGCCGGGGGGGCGAGGGTGGGCCAACCGGGGAAACGAAGGCTGTGGACGTGGGGGGCCGTCGGGAAACGCGGCTGAGGCCCGAGTGTGGGCCCACTGGGGAAACGGGGGCCGTGGAGGGGCGGGGTGCCGGGAGGCGGGGTTGGGCGCGTGGGCGGGTCCTCCGGAGGGTGGAGGCTGTGAGATGCGGGGCAGGTCACCGGGAAACGCGGCTGAGGCGCGACGGCGAGTCCGCCGGGAAGCGCGGCTGAGACCGAGGGTGGGCCCGCTCGGGAAACGCGGTCGTGGAGGTGTGGGGCGGGCGGGGGAAACGCCACTGAGGCGCGAGGGCGGGTCCGTCGGGAAACGCGGCTGAGGCCCGAGGGTGGGCCCGCCCGGGAAGCGCGGGCCGTGGAGGTGTGGGGGCGGGGAGCCGGGAGGCGGGGTTGGGGGGCGTGGGCGGGTCCTCCGGAGGGTGGAGGCTGTGAGATGCGGGGCAGGTCACCGGAACGCCACTGAGGCGCGAGGGCGGGCCGCCGGGAAGCGCCAGGGAGGTCCGAGGGCGGGCCGCCGGGAAGCGCCAGGGAGGTCTGAGGGCAGGCGACCGGGAAACGCCACGGAGGTCTGAGGGCAGGCGACCGGGAAACGCCACGGAGGCCCGAGGGCAGGCCGCCGGGAAACGCCAGGGAGGTCCGATGGCGGGCGACCGGGAAACGCCAGGGAGGTCAGAGGGCAGGCCGCCGGGAAACGCCAGGGAGGTCCGATGGCGGGCCGCCGGGAAACGCTGATGGGGCTCGCGGGCGTGGTGGGCCGACGGAAAATGCTGCCGAGGTGCGACGGCGGGGTCGCCGGAAAACGTGGCTGAGGCGCGGGTGCCGGGCCTATTAGGATCGGCGTCCTGATGACTGCCACCCTCGTCGCCAAGAACCTCGCCGCCGGACACGGTGACCGTTCCCTCTTCTCCGGGCTGGACCTCGTCGTCGCGCCCGGCGACGTGATCGGTCTCGTCGGTGCCAACGGCGCGGGCAAGTCCACCCTCCTGAGACTGCTCGCCGGACTCACCCCGCCCGAACAGGGCGAGCTGCGGCTGTCCCCGCCGGCCGCGACCGTCGGTCATCTGCCGCAGGAGCCGGAGCGCAGGCCGGGCGAGACCGTCCGGGAGTTCCTGGCCCGTCGTACGGGTGTCGCCGAGGCCCAGCGCGTCATGGACGAGGCCACCCAGGCACTCGTGGACGGGGCACCCGGCGCCGACGACGCGTATGCGACCGCACTGGAGCGCTGGCTCGGCCTCGGCGGCGCCGATCTGGAGGAGCGCGCGGAGGAAATCGCCGACACGCTCGGCCTCGCCGTGGACCTGGACCAGCCGATGACCGCCTTGTCCGGCGGCCAGGCCGCCCGCGCCGGGCTCGCCTCGCTGCTGCTGTCCCGCTACGACGTCTTCCTCCTGGACGAGCCCACCAACGACCTCGACCTCGACGGCCTGGAGCGTCTGGAACGCTTCGTCACCGGCCTGCGCGCCGGCACGGTCGTCGTCAGCCACGACCGCGAGTTCCTTACCCGCACGGTCACCAAGGTCCTGGAACTCGACCTCGCCCAGCGGCAGATCAACCTCTACGGCGGCGGTTACGCGGCCTATCTGGAGGAGCGCGAGGTGGCCCGGCGGCACGCGCGCGAGGACTACGAGGAGTTCGCCGACAAGAAGGCCGCCCTCCAGGACCGCGCGCAGATGCAGCGGACCTGGATGGACAAGGGCGTGAAGAACGCCCGGCGCAAGGCCGGAAACGACAACGACAAGATCGGCCGCAAGTTCCGCAGCGAGGCCAGCGAGAAGCAGGCGGCCAAGGCGCGGCAGACCCAGCGCATGATCGAGCGCCTGGAGGTGGTCGAGGAGCCGCGCAAGGATTGGGAACTGCGCATGGAGATCGCGTCCGCCCCGCGCTCCGGCGCGGTCGTGGCGACCTTGCGGGACGCGGAGGTCCGGCGCGGCGACTTCACCTTCGGACCGGTGTCCCTGCAGATCGACTGGGCGGACCGGGTCGCGGTCACCGGCGCCAACGGCGCCGGCAAGTCCACCCTGCTCGGCGCGCTGCTCGGCCGTGTCCCGCTCGACTCGGGGCACGCGGCGCTCGGCTCGGGCGTCCTGGTCGGCGAGGTCGACCAGGCCCGCAAGCGCTTCCACGGCCCCGAGTCCCTGCTGGACGCCTTCTGCGCGGCCGTCCCCGACACCGAGCCGGTCGAGGTCCGCACCCTGCTCGCCAAGTTCGGCCTGAAGTCCGACCACGTCCTGCGCCCGGCCGCGACCCTCTCCCCGGGCGAACGCACCCGCGCCGCGCTGGCGTTGCTGCAGGGCCGGGGAGTGAACCTCCTCGTCCTGGACGAGCCGACGAACCATCTCGACCTGCCCGCCATCGAACAGCTGGAGTCCGCCCTCGACTCCTACGAGGGCACCCTGCTCCTGGTCACCCACGACCGTCGCATGCTGGACGCGGTCCGGGTGACCCGCCGCCTGGAGGTGGCGGCGGGGAAGGTGACGGAGCGTTAGGGTCGGCCGCCGCGTCAGCCCGTGGTGACGTCGACGTAGTCGCCGGAGGCCTTGGCCGGCCCGGTCGTACCGGTCCCGGCGAAGCTCCACCGCCAGTAGCCGTCCGCGGTGGCCGTCGCCGTGGTCTTGAGAGCGCCGGCGGTGCCGCTGGTCACCGTCTTCACGGTGGTGTACGTCGTGGTGCCGGCCTTCCGGAACTGCAGCTTCACCGACTGGCCCGCGTAGCCGCTGTAGGTGCCGCCCTTGCCCCAGTCGGCGCGGGTCAGCGCGCCCTTGACGGTGATCGTGGCACCCGCGGCCACCGGCTCGGGGGAGGCGTCGACGGTCAGCTTGGCGGCACGCTTCATCAGGAAGGCGCCCGCGTTCTCCGTGTTGACGTAGTCGAAGTCGTTGGCGTCCACGGACGTCCAGATGTGCCAGGTACCGGCGTTGGCGTTGATGAGCATCGCGTTCGGGTCGATGACGATGCTGGCGGTGCAGGTCGATGTGGTGGTGCTTCCGGAGACCGGGGTGCACGTCAGCGGAGTGTCGGAACCGGGGCCGGCGAAGCCGTCGGGGTTGTCGAACGAGCCGTGGTAGAGCCAGCCGTAGGCGTCCTTGATGCCCGAGTTGTCGGTCGCGCTGATGCTGAGGGTGACCGTCTTCTTCGTCATCGCGCCCAGCACGACCGGCTCGCCGCCGTTGACGACGGCCAGGAGGACCTGGGTGTCTCCGTCGCCGGAGTCGGCCCGGGCGGCCGTCACGGTGAGGGCCGACAGTGCGAGCGCGCCGGAGAGGGCCGCGACGGCGGAACGTCTGAACATGTGTCCCCAAAAGGATGAGTTTTCGCCCGGAAGCAGGGCAGAAGTCGAAACCGATCGAATAGTAGTGATCCGACCGTTCTCTCAACAGACGTTTCCGTCAAGCTTCTTCGGCTGCCCTCTGCACCCGCTCCCGGTGCGCCGCCCAGGCGGCTCGGTCTCCGGGCGCCATGTTGGTGCCGCCCGGCCGCTGCCCCGTCGCCCCGTCGATCAACTCACGGACGATGTCGGCGTGTCCGGCGTGCCGCTGGGTCTCGGCGATCATGTGGGTGAGGCTGTGGTGCAGCGTCACCTCTCTGCCCGTGTCTCCGGGGATCCGGCCGACCGCGTCCAGGGGCAGCGAGGCGATGGTCTCGTCGGAGTGCGCCCAGGCCGCGCGGTACCGGCCGACGATGTCCTGGCGGCTCTCGTCCGGCCGGGCCCACAGGTCGGCGTTGGGTTCCGCGTCCCCGGTGATCCACAGGCGCGTTCCGTCGAAGGGCCGGCCGTAGGTCGCGCCGAAGTACAGGGCTTCGGCGCCGGTGAGGTGCTTGACCAGCCCCAGCAGATTGGTCCCTGTCGGGGTCAGCGGGCGCCGGACGTCGTACTCGGACAGGCCCTCCAGCTTCCACAGGAGGACGTCGCGGGCGTCCTGGAGATACGTCTGGAGGTCGTGCTTGGGGTCCGTGACGGTCATGGGGTGAGTCTGGCAACCAGGTGATCTCCGGGGCACCCGGTTTCGCGGGGCCGGGCCGGACGATCGACTCGCCCGGCCCGGCCCCCGTCCGTCAGCGCTTCTTCGGATCCAGCAGCCCGGCCCGCCGCAACGCGTCGGCCATGGCGCTGTTGGCCGGCGGCGGCGCCTGCCGCCCGCCCCGTGCGTCACCGCGGCCCTGACGCTGGCCCTGCCGCTGCTGGGGCGGCCGGGCACCGCCACCGCGCTGCTGCCGGCCGCCGCCTTGCCCCTGCGGCGCGGCCTCGTCGTCCAGGCGCAGGGTCAGCGCGATCCGCTTGCGCGGGATGTCCACGTCGAGGACCTTCACCTTGACGATGTCGCCGGGCTTGGCGACATCGCGCGGGTCCTTGACGAACGTCTTGGACATCGCCGAGACGTGCACCAGGCCGTCCTGGTGGACACCGACGTCCACGAACGCGCCGAAGGCGGCCACGTTCGTCACCACGCCCTCCAGGATCATCCCGGCGGACAGGTCGGAGATCTTCTCCACGCCCTCCTTGAAGGTGGCCGTCTTGAAGGCGGGACGCGGGTCGCGCCCCGGCTTCTCCAGCTCCTTCAGGATGTCCGTCACGGTCGGCAGACCGAACGTGTCGTCCACGAAGTCGGCGGGCCGCATCGAGCGCAGCACACCGGTGTTGCCGATGAGGGAGGCGACGTCCTGGCCGGTCGTCTTCACCATGCGGCGGACCACCGGGTAGGCCTCGGGGTGCACGCTGGAGGCGTCCAGCGGGTCGTCGCCGCCGCGGATCCGCAGGAAGCCCGCGCACTGCTCGTACGCCTTCGGGCCGAGCCGCGCCACCTTCTTCAGCTCGGACCGGGACTTGAACGGGCCGTTGGTGTCCCGGTGCGCCACGATGTTCTCGGCCAGGCCGGAGGAGATGCCCGACACGCGCGACAGGAGCGGCACGGACGCGGTGTTGACGTCCACACCGACGCCGTTCACACAGTCCTCCACGACCGCGTCCAGCGAGCGGGACAGCTTCACCTCGGACAGGTCGTGCTGGTACTGGCCGACGCCGATGGACTTCGGGTCGATCTTCACCAGCTCGGCCAGCGGGTCCTGCAGCCGACGGGCGATGGAGACCGCGCCGCGCAGCGAGACGTCCATGTCCGGCAGCTCCTGCGAGGCGTACTGCGAGGCCGAGTACACCGACGCGCCCGCCTCGGACACCATCACCTTGGTGAGCTTCAGCTCCGGGTGCTTGGTGATCAGTTCACCGGCGAGCTTGTCGGTCTCGCGGGAGGCGGTGCCGTTGCCGATCGCGATCAGCTCGACCGCATGCTCCTTCGCGAGCCGGGCCAGCTTGGCGAGGGCCTCGTCCCACTTGTTGGCCGGCACGTGCGGGTAGATCACGTCCGTGGCGACGACCTTGCCGGTCGCGTCGACCACGGCGACCTTCACGCCCGTACGGAAGCCGGGGTCCAGGCCCAGCGTCGCGCGCGTGCCGGCCGGGGCGGCCAGCAGCAGGTCGCGCAGGTTCGCCGCGAACACGTTCACCGCCTCGTCCTCGGCGGCCGTCCGCAGCCTGAGGCGCAGGTCGATGCCGAGGTGGACGAGGATGCGGGTGCGCCAGGCCCAGCGGACGGTGTCCGTCAGCCACTTGTCGGCGGGGCGGCCGCGGTCGGCGATCCCGAACCGGTTGGCGACGATGCCCTCGTACGACGAGGGAACCGACGAGGAATCAGCCGGTTCCTCCGGCTCCAGGACGAGGTCCAGGACCTCCTCCTTCTCGCCGCGCAGCATCGCCAGGATGCGGTGCGAGGGCAGCTCGGTGAAGGGCTCGGCGAAGTCGAAGTAGTCGGCGAACTTCGCGCCCGCCTCCTCCTTGCCCTCCCGCACCTTGGCGGCCAGCCGCCCACGTACCCACATGCGCTCGCGCAGCTCGCCGATCAGGTCGGCGTCCTCCGAGAACCGCTCGGTGAGGATCGCCCGAGCGCCCTCCAGCGCGGCCTGCGGGTCGGCGACGCCCTTGTCGGCGTCGACGAACGCGGCGGCGGCCGCCAGCGGCTCCACCGTCGGGTCGGCCAGCAGGCCCTCGGCCAGCGGCTCCAGACCCGCCTCGCGCGCGATCTGCGCCTTGGTGCGCCGCTTGGGCTTGTAGGGGAGGTAGATGTCCTCCAGCCGCGCCTTGGTCTCGGCGCCGCGGATGCGGGCCTCCAGCTCCTCGGTCAGCTTGCCCTGCTCGCGCACCGAGTCCAGGATCGCGGTCCGCCGCTCCTCCAGCTCCCGCAGGTAGCGCAGCCGCTCCTCGATCGTGCGCAACTGCGCGTCGTCGAGCATCTCGGTCGCTTCCTTGCGGTAGCGGGCGATGAAGGGCACGGTCGAACCGCCGTCGAGCAGTTCCACCGCGGCCTTCACCTGCCGCTCCCGTACGCCGAGTTCCTCGGCGATCCTGCCTTCGATGGATCCTGCTGCGATGGATCCGGGTGTCGTCACGATCCCGTACCGCCTTCTCCACTGAGGTTGCGCGGCAATTGTGGCAGGTGAAACCGACAACCGGGGATCAGGGCGGCACCTCGGCGGGCCGCCGGGCCGCCGGGCCGTTTCTCAGGCCCGGCTCCCGCGAGCGGTGGACGAGGCCCCGCCGAACAGCCGGGCGAGCGCCCGGAACGGCAGTGTGACCACCGTGGCGACGGCCCCGCCGATCTGGCGCAGTATGTCTGCGAGGGCACTGAACACGGAATTCTCCCTTCTCACCGGTTCCGCTGTCCGTCACCGGGTACCTCGGACGCCGTCCGCCCATGCGCCGCGACGCGGCCGCCCGTGGCAGGAAAGGTGGGAAACACGTCATTGCGGCCACACCGGCGGGGGCGAAGAATCGAGGGCATGGCGCAGCGAACCGTCCTCTTCGTCCTCTTCGACGGCGTTCAGAGCCTCGACGTCACCGGGCCGCTCGAGGTGTTCGCGGGCGCCGAGAAGCACACGCCGGGCACCTACCGGGTCCGAACCGCCTCCCTGGACGGCGGCCCGGTGCGCACCTCCAGCGGTCTGACCCTCGTACCCGACGAGGCGCTCACCACCGCCGCCGACCCGCACACCCTGCTGGTGCCCGGCGGCGAGGGCACGCGCCACCCCGACCCCCGGCTGATCGAGTGGCTGCGCGCCCGGGGACCGCGCGTGTCGCGTCTGGTCTCGGTGTGCACGGGCGCCATCCCGATCGCCGCCGCCGGTCTCCTCGACGGCCGCCGGGCGACGACCCACTGGGCCTACTGCGGCAAGCTCGCCCGCGACCACCCGGCCGTCGCCGTGGATCCGGAGCCGATCTACGTCCGGGACGGGCACGTCGCCACCTCGGCCGGGGTGACCTCCGGTATCGACCTGGCCCTGGCCCTGGTCGAGGAGGACCTGGACCGGGACGTGGCGCTCGCCGTCGCCCGGCACCTGGTGGTCTTTCTGCGCCGGCCCGGCAACCAGGCGCAGTTCAGTGCCCAGCTCGCCGCGCAGACCGCGCAGCGCGCACCGCTGCGGGAGGTCCAGCGCTGGATCACAGAGCATCCGGCGGGCGACCTGACGGTCGACGCGCTCGCCGCCCGCGCCCGCCTTTCCCCGCGCCACTTCGCGCGCGCCTTCCGCGAGGAGACCGGCATGACCCCCGGCCGCTACGTCGACCGGGTCCGCCTGGAACACGCCCGCCGCCTGCTGGAGGACACCCCCGACAACATCGAGGAGGTCGCCCGCGCCAGCGGCTACGGCACCCCCGAGGCCATGCGCCGCGCCTTCGTCAAGGCCCTCGGCACGGCCCCGGCCGAGTACCGCCGCCGCTTCCGCCCGGCCATGGCCCCCTGAGCCCTGGCGTGGCGTCCACTGATCTTCCGGTCCGCCGTCCATCGAGCCCCGGCATCACCGGCCCCTCGGAGGGGACACACCACGAAGGGACACCCCATGCAGATCGCCATCGTCGTCTACGAGCGGTTCACCGCCCTCGACGCCGTCGGCCCCTACGAGATTCTCTCCCGCCTCCCCGGTGCCGAGACGGTGTTCGTCGCCGAGCGCTCCGGTCCCGTCCGTACCGACACGGGCTTTCTCGCCGTCACCGCCGACAAGGCACTCGACGAGGTGCCCAGCCCCGACGTCCTGGTGGTCTCGGGAGGACCCGGCACCGTGGGCCAAATAGAGAATCCGGCCCTGCTGAACTGGCTACGTGCGGCCGACGCGACGAGCACCTGGACGACCTCGGTCTGTTCGGGCTCGCTGCTGCTCGCCGCCGCGGGGCTGCTGCGCGACCGCCGCGCGACCAGTCACTGGGCCGTCCTGGATCTACTGAAGGAGTTCGGTGCCGAACCGACGGGCGACCGGGTCGTCACCGACGGCAAGTACGTCACCGCGGCCGGGGTCTCCGCCGGTCTCGACATGGCCCTCACTCTGGTCGGCAGGATCGCCGGCGACGAACACGCCCAGGCCGTCCAGCTGTGGACCGAGTACGACCCCCGGCCCCCCTACGACGCGGGCGCGCCGCACAAAGCGCCCGCGCACCTCGTGGCGGAGCTCCGCACGGGCGGCCGGTTCAGTCTGACGTAGACCCGCTCCACGTGAACCGCGGCTGCCGGCGCTCGAGGAACGCGGCGACCCCCTCGGCGGTGTCGGGGTTGCCGCGGGCCGCCTGCGCCCAGTGGGCGTCCCGGTCGGTACGGCCGCTCGTGAACTCCTTGGCGGCGGCCTGGGTCAGCTGCGAGCGGGAGACCAGGATCCGGGCCAACTCCGCGACCCGCTTGCCCAGTTCGCCTTCGGGTAGCACCTCGTCCACCAGCCCGGTGCCGAGCGCCCGCCCGGCGTCGATCAACTCGGCCGTGAACAACAGGTACTTGGCGGTGGCCGGACCCACCAGCGACACCAGCCGGCGGGTCGAGGAGGCCGGATAGACGATGCCGAGCCGCGCCGGGGTCACCCCGAACAGCGCGCCCTCCTCCGCCAGGCGGAGATCGCAGGCCGCGGCGAGCTGGGCCCCGCCGCCCACGCAGTGTCCGCGCACGGCGGCCACGGTCGGCTTGGGGAACACTGCGAGCGCCTCCTCGGCCGCCACCGCGAGCCGCTGTGCCTCCTCCGGGGAGCCCTGGAGCGTGCTGATGTCCGCACCCGCGCAGAAGGTCCCGCCCTCACCGGTGAGCACCAGTGCCCGTACGCCGGGGTCGCGCGCCAACTCGTCCAGCAGCGGCGGCAGGGTCCGCCACATCGCGGCGGTCATGGCGTTGCGCTTGGCGGGGTTGCGGATGACGACGGTGGCGACAGCGCCTTCGATGCGGTGCGACAGCTGGGGCTCCATGCCGCGGATCGTATCGGGGGCCCCGGCCGGTACGGTGAGTGTGGGTCGGGTGGCACACGGAGATACGGCGCGACGAAACTCCACCGCGTTTGGAGCAGGGGCAGTCCAAACACGTACGACCCGACTAGTTCGCGAACCGGCGTCCGGGCGACAGGAACAGTCCCACACGTGACCGTGTCATACGCACTCGGTCAAAACCGTTCGATACCCGCTGACTTGTGTTCACTCCTGCGGACCGGAGCGGATCGTTACCAACACTCGACGTGTGGTGACAATCGAGCGCGAGGGTGGCGACCGGACGATGGACAACCACGGGCGCGGTGACGGGCCGCGCCCAGCGGGGGGCGCCGAGCGGCTGCCCGATCCACTGCCGTACGAAGGCGTCTGGCGGTTCACCGCCGCCGCGGTGGACGCCTCGGTCCCGCAGGCCAGGCACGCCGTACGGGATCTGCTGGTGCGCCAGGGCGTACCGGTCTCCGACGAGCTGGTGTACGGCCTGCTGCTGATCGTCTCCGAGCTGGTCACCAACGCGGTCCGGCACGCGGCGCTGCTGTCGCCGATGCTGGCCGTGGAGGTCGCCGTCGGGGCCGAGTGGGTGCGGGTGTCCGTGGAGGACAACCACCCCTACCGTCCGACCGCCCTGGAGGCCGACCACGGCCAGACCGGGGGCAGGGGCCTGCTCCTGGTCCGTGAGGTGGCGCACGAGGCGGGCGGGACGGTCGATGTGGAGCACACCGCGAGCGGCGGCAAGGTGATCTGGGCCGCCCTGCCCCTCAAACCGGCGACGCTCCCGTAGACCCGCGCCGAGCCGCCTTGTCACCGCAGACCCCCAAGACCGCCGAACCGCGGCCGGTGAGTCAGCCGTGGCCCCGGGTCGGCGGGAGCGCCGTGGCCCCGGGACCGAGGAGGTTGCCGTACCGGAGGCCGGTGAGACTGTGGTGCCCTGCGGGCCGGTGCGAGTGCCGTAGCGCTGCTGGCCGGCGAGGCTGCCGACCCGGCAGGCCTTTGCGCGTGCTCCGGCGGGCCGGCGAGAGCCGTGGTCCGGAGGCCGGCGAGGTTGCCGTACCGGAGGCCGGTGAGAGTGTGTGGCCCTTCGGGTCGGCGCGAGTGCTGTAACGCTGCGGGCCGGCGAGCCTACCGAGGCCGGTTGCCGTACCGAAGCCGGCGAGACTGTGTGGCCCTTCGGGTCGGCGCGAGTGCTGTAACGCTGCAGGCAGGCGAGGCTACCGAGGCCCCGGGGCCGACCAGGGTGCCGTACCGGGGGCCGGTGAGATTGCGTGGTCCCGCGGGCCGGCGAGAGCCGTGGTCCCGAGGTCGACGAGGTTGCCGTACCGGAGGCCGGTGAGACGGCGTGGCCCGGCGGGTCGGCGCCAATGCTGTAACGCTGCAGGCCCCCGAGGCTGCCGAACCGCGGGTCGGCGAGAGCGCCGTAACGCTGCCGGCCGGCGAGGCGCCGACCCGGCAGGCTTCTGTGCGTGCCCCCGCAGGCCGGCGAGGCTGCCGTGGCCTGGGGTCGGCGCGGGTGCTGAATCGCGGGCCCGTCGGTGCTGTCGTAGCGTCGCGGGCCCGCCGTGTAGGTGCCCTGCGCGGCTCACCAGCCCGCGGACGCGCCCGTCAGTTCTCTGATCGCCGGGCGGGCCGCGTCCAGGACGGTCATGAACCACGCCGAGAAGGGATCGCGGGCGTGCCGCTCGGCCAGCTCGGCGGGCGTCACGAAGGCGGTCTGGGCGACCTCCTCCGCGTCCGGCGCGAGCGGCGCCTGCACCAGGCCGACGAACAGGTGGTTGTACTCCTGCTCGACCAGGCCCGAGGCCGGGTCCGGGTGGTTGTAGCGGACCGTGCCCGCCTCCGCCAGCAGCGACGGGGACACGCCGAGCTCCTCGAAGGTACGCCGGGCGGCGGCGGCGAACGGCGCCTCGCCCGGGTACGGATGACCGCAGCAGGTGTTGGACCACACACCGGGGGAGTGGTATTTGCCGAGGGCCCGCTGCTGCAGCAGCAGCCGGCCCTGCTCGTCGAAGAGGAACACCGAGAACGCGCGGTGCAGCTGTCCCGGCGGCTGGTGCGCGGCGAGCTTCTCCGCCGTGCCGATCGTCACACCCTTCTCGTCGACCAGTTCCAGCAAAATCGCCTCTGCGGTGCCATTCGACGAGCTGTGCGTCGCGGTGGCAGGTGTGATCGGCATACCCATCCTTCGCCTCGGTCTTCGCACCCCAAGTCTGCCGTACGAATCCGGCACTCCCGGCACTTCCCCGCACGTCCGCGCGCGGCGCGGTACCGGAAGGCGGACCCGGTAGATCATCTGCCCTATCAGGAGATCACGGAACCGTCAGGGGTGGGTGCCGAACGCCCGTGCGCCTCGTCGGTGGTGTCCTCGCGCCCCGTCAGTGGCACAGCCGGACCTCGTGCTCCGCGTGCCCGCTCGGCTCCAGCTGGAAGGTGCAGTGCTCCACGTCGAAGTGGTCGCCGAGGCAGCCCTGCAGCTCGTGCAGCAGCTTCTCGTGGCCGATGGCGCTGATCACGTCGGACCGGACCACCACATGCGCCGACAGCACCGGCATCCCGGAGGTGATCGTCCACGCGTGCAGGTCGTGGACGTCCTCCACGCCGTCCAGCGCCAGGATGTGCGCCCGCACCTCGGCCATGTCGACGCCCTTCGGGGCCGCCTCCAGCAGCACGTCCAGCGTCTCGCGCAGCAGCTTCAGCGTCCTCGGCACGATCATCACGCCGATGATCAGCGAGGCGACCGGGTCGGCGCCCTGCCAGCCGGTGGTCAGGATCACCGCCGCCGACACCAGCACCGCGAACGAGCCCAGCGCGTCCGCGGCGACCTCCAGGAAGGCGCCGCGCACGTTCAGGCTCTCCTTCTGCCCGCGCATCAGCAGGGTCAGCGAGACCGAGTTCGCGACCAGGCCGATCAGACCGAACACGATCATCAGGCCGCCACGGGTCTCCGCGGGCGTCACGAACCGCTGGATCGCCTCGTACAGGACGTATCCGCCGACCCCGAGCAGCAGCACACAGTTGGCCAGGGCGGCGAGGATCTCGGCGCGGGCGAAGCCGAAGGTGCGGTTGGTGCTCGGCGGGCGGTTGGCGAAGTGGATCGCGAGCAGGGCCATGCCGAGGCCCACCGCGTCGGTCGCCATGTGCGCCGAGTCCGCGATCAGCGCGAGGGAGTCCGCGAGCAGACCGCCGACGATCTCCACCACCATGATCGTGAGCGTGATGCCCAGCGCGATCCGCAGCCGGCCCCGGTACGCTGCCGCGGCCGTACCCGTGGGCGGCGCATGGCTGTGTGCGTGCCCGTGGTCGTGCCCTGCCCCCATGACATCCGCCCTTCCGTATCCGTCCGGCTCGGCCCAGTGAACTACGGGTGGGGGGTATGGGGCAACGCGGCACTGAACACCGTTGTCATGTGCCCTGACCTGCGGAAACGTTCCGCAGGTCAGAACGGGTGCGGCTGGGCCTCGGTTCGTCCTCGGCTCAGCCGCCGTGGTGCAGCCGCCAGCCCTGCCAGGCCGAGGCGACCATCTCGTGGACCCCGTGCCGGGCCCGCCATCCCAGCCGTTCGGCGGCCCGCTCGGCCGAGGCGACCGCGCGCGGCGCGTCCCCCGGCCGGCGCGCCTCCACCACCGGCTCCCGGCGGTCACCGGTGACCTCGCTGACGACCGTGATCAGCTCGCGCACCGAGACGCCCTCGCCCCGCCCGATGTTCAGCGTCAGATCACCGGACACGCTCCCGTCGGCGAGCCGGCGGGCGGCGGCGAGGTGGGCCTCGGCGAGATCGGCCACATGGATGTAGTCCCGGACGCAGGTGCCGTCCGGTGTCGGATAGTCGGCACCGAAGATCCGCGGGGCCTCGTCGCGGGTGAGCCGGTCGAAGACCATCGGCACGATGTTGAACACGCCGGTGTCCGCGAGTTCCGGTGCCGCGGCGCCCGCCACGTTGAAGTAGCGCAGGCACACCGTGGAGATTCCGTGCGCCTTTCCGGCCGCCCGCACCAGCCACTCACCGGCCAGCTTGGTCTCGCCGTACGGGTTCACCGGCGCGCACGGGGTGTCCTCCGTGATCAGGTCCACGTCCGGGTTGCCGTACACCGCCGCCGACGAGGAGAACACCAGGCGCTCGATCCCCGCCTCGGCGACCGCGTCCAGCAGGGTGGCCAGACCGCCCACGTTCTCCTGGTAATAGCGGGTGGGCTGTGCCACCGACTCGGCGACCTGCTTGCGCGCCGCGAGGTGGACGACGCCCGTGACGTCGTACGCGGCGAGGACCCGCTTCAGCCCCTCGCCGTCCAGCGTCGAGCCCTCGACCAGCGGGACGTCCGCGGGCAGCCGCGCGGGCACCGCCGCCGAGAGGTCGTCCAGCGCCACGACGCTCTCCCCGGCGCCTGCCATGGCCCGTGCCACGTGCGCCCCGATGTATCCGGCTCCGCCGGTGATCAGCCACGTCATGGTCGTTCACCCTATGCCGACGCGCCGGGTGTCCCGGATGCCCGGGTCTGCGCCCTTGGGTTTGTGGGCCGGGCCCCGGATCCCCGATGATGATCGCGGCAAAGGCCGGGGCAGCCCCCGTGGGCCGGGCCGTGAACGGCCGGTGAACAAGGGCTCCTGCCCATCCGATAGCCTCTGCCGACATGCCGCCCGGGTGCCGCTGGCAGGGCGCCCCACCACGCAAGAGACCGGCGCCACCGCGCCGGCACCCAGGGAGTGAGTTCGGTTGTCGACCGCCATCGTCACCGGTCAGCCGGTCCCCGGATCGTCCCTCGAGAACGATCTGCGGTCCCTCGGCTTCGACGTCCGGGTCGCAGCGGACGCCGCCGAGGCCGAGACCCTGCTCGCCGCCGCACCGGCCGGCGACCGCGTGGCCCTGGTCGACGCCCGCTTCGTCGGTCACCAGCACGCCCTGCGTCTCGGCCTGACCGACCCGCGCTTCCCGCTCAGCGCGATCCCCGGCGCCGTGACCGCCCAGCCGGCGGCCCGGCAGGCCATGACCCGCGCCGTGGCCCAGGAGACCACCGCGGGCGGCGGCACCGCGCTCGCGGTGGACAGCCTCGCCGACCGCGTCGTCACCGCCCTCGACGCCGACGGTGGCGAGGTGCACCGGCCGGAGCTGGGCAGCCTGGTCGCCGCGGTCCCCGCCGACCCCCAGGCCCGCAACGAGGCGCGGCAGGCCGTGGCCGCCGTCGACGACGAGGCCGTACGCCTGAAGTCGGCGGTGAAGTCCCGAGACGGCTTCTTCACCACCTTCTTCATCAGCCCCTACTCGCGCTACCTCGCCCGCTGGTGCGCCCGCCGCGGACTGACCCCGAACCAGGTCACCACGGCCTCGCTGCTCACCGCCCTGATCGCGGCGGGCTGCGCGGCCACCGGCACCCGCGGCGGCTTCATAGCGGCCGGCGTGCTGCTGATCGCCTCCTTCGTGCTGGACTGCACCGACGGCCAGCTCGCCCGCTACGCCCTGAAGTACTCCACGCTCGGCGCCTGGCTCGACGCCACCTTCGACCGGGCCAAGGAGTACGCCTACTACGCCGGCCTCGCGCTGGGAGCGGCCCGGAGCGGCGGCCATGACGACGTATGGGCGCTCGCGCTCGGCGCCATGGTCCTGCAGACCTGCCGGCACGTGGTCGACTTCTCCTTCAACGAGGCCAATCACGACGCCGCCGCCAACACCAGCCCCACCGCGGCGCTCTCCGACAAGCTGGACAGCGTCGGCTGGACGGTGTGGCTGCGGCGGATGATCGTGCTGCCGATCGGCGAGCGGTGGGCGATGATCGCGGTCCTCACCGCGGCCACCACCCCCCGCATCACCTTCTACGCGCTGCTCATCGGCTGCGCCTTCGCGGCGGCCTACACCACGGCGGGCCGCGTGCTGCGCTCCCTGACCCGCAAGGCCCGGCGCACCGACCGGGCGGCCCGGGCGCTGGCGGACCTCGCCGACTCCGGACCGCTCGCGGACGCCGTCAAGCAGGTCGCCAAGCGGGGCCTGCCGGGTCTCGCCGTGCCCGCCGTCGCGCTCCTGGGCGGTGCCGCGGTTGTCGGCTGCTCCGCCCTCAGCGGCCACGGCTCGGTGCTGCCGGTGATCGGCGCCCTGCTCTACGTCCTCACCTCGGCCCTCGCCGTCGCCCGTCCCCTCAAGGGCGCCCTCGACTGGCTGGTCCCGCCCTTCTTCCGGGCCGCCGAGTACGGCACCGTGCTCGCCCTCGCCGGTAAAGCAGGGGTGAACGGTGCCCTTCCTGCGGCTTTCGGCCTGGTGGCGGCCGTCGCCTACCATCACTACGACACGGTGTACCGCATCCGCGGCAACGCCGGAGCGCCCCCGGCCTGGCTGGTGCGCGTCATCGGCGGGCACGAGGGGCGGACGCTGCTCGTCACCGTTCTGGCCGCGGTGCTCACCGCCTCGCAGTTCACGGTCGCGCTCACGGTCCTCGCCGTGGCCGTCGCCCTCGTGGTGCTCGCCGAGAGCATCCGCTTCTGGGTCTCCGCCGGGGCCCCAGCCGTACACGACGAAGGAGAACCCGCATGATCGGCCTCGTGCTGGCGGCCGGCGCCGGACGGCGTCTGCGCCCCTACACCGACACCCTGCCCAAGGCGCTGGTGCCGGTGGGGCCCGCGGGCATAGAGGACTCGATCACGGTGCTCGACCTGACCCTCGGCAACTTCGCCGAGATCGGCCTGACCGAGGTCGCGATCATCGTCGGCTACCGCAAGGAGGCCGTGTACGAGCGCAAGGCGGCCCTGGAGCAGAAGTACGGCCTCAAGCTCACGCTCATCGACAACGACAAGGCCGAGGAGTGGAACAACGCCTACTCCCTGTGGTGCGGCCGTGACGCCCTCAAGGACGGCGTGATCCTCGCCAACGGCGACACCGTGCACCCGGTCTCCGTCGAGAAGACGCTGCTCGCGGCCCGCGGCGAGGGGAAGAGGATCATCCTCGCGCTGGACACCGTGAAGAACCTCGCCGACGAGGAGATGAAGGTCGTCGTCGACCCCGAGAAGGGCATGACGAAGATCACCAAGCTGATGGACCCCGCCGAGGCCACCGGTGAGTACATCGGCGTCACCCTGATCGAGGGCGACGCCGCCCCCGAGCTGGCCGACGCGCTGAAGACGGTCTGGGAGACGGACCCGCAGCAGTTCTACGAGCACGGGTACCAGGAGCTGGTCAACCGCGGCTTCCGGATCGACGTGGCGCCGATCGGCGACGTCAAGTGGGTCGAGATCGACAACCACGACGACCTCGCCAAGGGACGGGAGATCGCGTGCCACTACTGACCCGGCTGATTCCCTCGCCGGTCGTCGTGGACATCCGCCCGGGTGCCCTGGACGACCTGGCCGGCGTCCTCGCCGACGAGCGCATCGCCCAGTCCGGCCGGCTCGCCGTCGCCGTCAGCGGCGGCTCCGGCTCGAAGCTGCGCGAGCGCATCGCCCCCTCGCTGCCCGACGCCACCTGGTACGAGGTCGGCGGCGGCACCCTGGACGACGCGATCCGGCTGGCCGGCGAGATGAAGTCCGGCCACTACGACGCGGTGGTCGGCCTCGGCGGCGGCAAGATCATCGACTGTGCCAAGTTCGCGTCGGCACGCGTCGGCCTGCCCCTGGTCGCCGTGCCGACGAACCTCGCGCACGACGGCCTGTGCTCGCCGGTCGCGACGCTCGACAACGACGCGGGACGCGGCTCCTACGGTGTGCCGAACCCCATAGCGGTCGTCATCGACCTGGACGTGATCCGCGAGGCCCCGGCCCGTTTCGTCCGGGCCGGCATCGGCGACGCGATCTCCAACATCAACGCGGTCGCGGACTGGGAGCTGTCGAACCGGGTCAACGGCGAGAAGATCGACGGTCTCGCCGCGGCCATGGCCCGCCAGGCCGGCGAGGCGGTGCTGCGCCACCCCGGCGGCATCGGCGACAACGAGTTCCTCCAGGTGCTCGCCGAGGCGCTCGTCCTCAGCGGCATCTCGATGTCGATCTCCGGCGACTCCCGCCCGTCCTCCGGCTCCTGCCACGAGATCAACCACGCCTTCGACCTGCTGTTCCCCAAGCGGGCGGCCGCCCACGGCGAGCAGTGCGGACTCGGCGCGGCCTTCGCGATGTACCTGCGCGGGGCGCACGAGGAGGCCGTCCACACCGCCGGCGTGCTGCGCCGGCACGGGCTCCCGGTGCTGCCGGAGGAGATCGGCTTCACCGTGGACGAGTTCGTGCGCGTGGTGGGGTTCGCCCCGGAGACCCGCCCCGGCCGTTACACGATCCTCGAACACCTCGACCTCAAGACGAACCAGATCAAGGACATCTACGCCGACTATGTCAAGGCCATCGGTAGCTGAACTCCGTCCGGTCGTCCACCCCGCGGGGGTGAAGGACCGGCGCAGCGGTGAGCACTGGATGGGACGCCTCTACATGCGTGAGGTGTCCCTGCGGGTCGACCGCTACCTGGTCAACACCAGGGTCACGCCCAACCAGCTCACGTACCTGATGACCGTCTTCGGTGTGCTGGCGGCCCCGGCGCTCCTGGTGCCGGGGATCCCGGGCGCCGTGCTCGGCGTGGTCTGTGTCCAGATGTACCTGCTGCTGGACTGCGTCGACGGCGAGATCGCGCGCTGGAAGAAGCAGTACTCGCTGAACGGCGTCTACCTGGACCGGGTCGGCGCCTATCTGACCGACGCCGCGGTGCTCACCGGCTTCGGGCTGCGCGCCGCCGACCTGTGGGGCAGCGGCCGCATCGACTGGCTGTGGGCCTTCCTCGGCACCCTGGCCGCGCTCGGCGCCATCCTGATCAAGGCCGAGACGGACCTGGTCGGCGTCGCCCGCCACCAGGCCGGCAAGCCCCCGGTCAAGGAGGCCGCCGCCGAGATGCGCTCCTCCGGGATGGCGCTGGCCCGCCGGGCCGCCGCCGCCCTGAAGTTCCACCGGCTGATCCTCGGCATCGAGGCGTCCTTGCTGATCCTGGTCCTGGCGATCGTCGACCAGGCGCGCGGCGACCTGTTCTTCTCCCGGCTGGGTGTGGCGGTGCTGGCCGGCATCGCCCTGCTGCAGACCCTGCTGCACCTGGTGTCCATCCTCGCCTCCAGCAGGCTGAAGTGAGCACGGCCATGCGGGTCGGCGCCGTCGTCATCACCATGGGCAACCGCCCCGAGGAGCTGCGGGCCCTGCTCGACTCGGTCGCCAAGCAGGACGGCGACCCGGTGGAGGTGGTGGTCGTCGGCAACGGCTCGCCCGTCCCGGACGTCCCCGAAGGCGTGCGGACGATCGAGCTGCCCGAGAACCTGGGCATCCCCGGCGGCCGCAACGTCGGCATAGAGGCCTTCGGCCCCGGCGGCCGGGATGTCGACATATTGCTCTTCCTCGACGACGACGGGCTGCTCGCCCGGCACGACACCGCCGAGCTGTGCCGCCAGGCCTTCACCGCGGATCCGGAGCTGGGCATCGTCAGCTTCCGGATCGCCGATCCGCAGACCGGCGAGACCCAGCGCCGCCACGTGCCCCGGCTGCGCGCCTCCGACCCGATGCGCTCCTCCCGGGTGACCACCTTCCTGGGCGGCGCCAACGCCGTCCGTACCCGGGTGTTCGCCGAGGTCGGCGGGCTGCCGGACGAGTTCTTCTACGCCCACGAGGAGACCGACCTGGCCTGGCGGGCCCTCGACGCCGGCTGGATGATCGACTACCGGTCCGACATGGTGCTGTACCACCCGACGACCGCGCCCTCGCGGCACGCGGTCTACCACCGCATGGTCGCCCGCAACCGCGTCTGGCTGGCCCGCCGCAACCTCCCCGCCCTGCTGGTCCCCGTCTACCTCGGGGTCTGGCTGCTGCTCACCCTGCTGCGCCGCCCCTCCCGCCCGGCGCTGCGGGCCTGGTTCGGCGGCTTCAAGGAGGGCTGGACCACGCCGTGCGGCCCCCGCCGCCCGATGCGCTGGCGCACGGTGTGGCGGCTGACCCGGCTGGGCCGTCCCCCGGTGATCTGAGAAGCTTCTCTTACCCGAAGAGAGCAAGCTTCTTACCAAAGAGAGTCCGGATTTCCACTCGTGAGTCACACAACCCATGACGGCGGTGTCGCGGTGAGCGCGATACCGTCGCCCGACGAGGGACTGACGGCGGCGCAGCTCGCCGCCAAGTACGGGCTCGCCGTGAGCGGCGCCCGGCCCTCGCTGTCCGAGTACGTCCGCCAGCTGTGGGGGCGGCGCCACTTCATCCTGGCCTTCTCCCAGGCGAAGCTCACGGCGCAGTACAGCCAGGCCAAGCTGGGCCAGCTGTGGCAGGTGGCGACGCCGCTGCTGAACGCGGGCGTGTACTACTTCATCTTCGGCGTGATCCTGCACGCGAGCCGCGGTCTGTCCCAGGACGTGTACATCCCGTTCCTGGTCACGGGCGTGTTCGTGTTCACCTTCACGCAGAGCTCGGTCATGTCGGGTGTCCGTGCGATCTCCGGCAATCTCGGCCTGGTGCGGGCCCTGCACTTCCCGCGCGCCTCGCTGCCCATCTCCTTCTCGCTGCAGCAGCTCCAGCAGCTGCTGTTCTCGATGATCGTGATGTTCGTCGTGGCGATCGGCTTCGGCAGCTACCCGAGCCCCGCCTGGCTGCTGATCGTGCCGGTCCTGCTGCTGCAGTTCCTGTTCAACACCGGGCTCGCGATGATCGTGGCCCGCATGGGCGCCAAGACGCCGGACCTCGCCCAGCTGATGCCGTTCATCCTGCGTACCTGGATGTACACCTCCGGCGTGATGTTCTCCATCAACAAGATGATGGAGGGCCGCTCCGAGATCGCGGTTCGGCTGCTCCAGGTCAACCCGGCCGCCGTCTACATGGACCTGATGCGCTACGCGCTGATCGACGGCTACGGCGCCTCGAACCTGCCGCCGCACGTGTGGGCCATCGCGCTGTTCTGGGCCGTGGTCGTCTTCGCCGGCGGGTTCGTGTACTTCTGGAAGGCGGAGGAGAGGTACGGCCGTGGCTGAGCTGAACGCAGAGCACAACGCAGAGCAGAACTCGGGGCAGAACGCCGAGCAGAACACCGGGGAGCTTCGCCCCACCGTCATCGCGGACGACCTGCACATCGTCTACCGCGTCAACGGCGCCAAGACCGGCAAGGGCAGCGCGACGGCCGCCCTGAGCCGCATCATCAAGCGCGGCGAGGAGCGCGGGGTGCGCAAGGTGCACGCCGTGCGCGGTGTGTCCTTCGTCGCCTACCGCGGCGAGGCCATCGGCCTGATCGGCTCCAACGGCTCCGGCAAGTCCACGCTGCTGCGTGCCATCGCCGGCCTGCTGCCCGCCGAGAAGGGCAGGGTCTACACCGACGGCCAGCCCTCGCTGCTCGGCGTCAACGCGGCCCTGATGAACGACCTGACCGGTGAGCGCAACGTCATCCTGGGCGGTCTCGCCATGGGGATGTCCCGCGAGCAGATCAAGGAGCGCTACCAGGACATCGTCGACTTCTCGGGCATCAACGAGAAGGGCGACTTCATCACCCTGCCGATGCGCACATACTCCTCCGGTATGGCCGCCCGGCTCCGGTTCTCCATCGCCGCCGCCAAGGACCACGACGTCCTCATGATCGACGAGGCGCTCGCCACCGGTGACCGCAAGTTCCAGAAGCGCTCCGAGGAACGCATCCGGGAACTGCGCAAGGAGGCCGGCACGGTGTTTCTGGTCAGTCACAACAACAAGTCCATCCGCGACACCTGCAACCGTGTTCTGTGGCTGGAGCGCGGTGAGCTGCGCATGGACGGACCGACCGAAGAGGTCTTGAAGGAATACGAGAAGTTCACGGGCAAGTAGCCCGTTTCGGCCAGGGCCCCGCCGGAAGCCGTCCGGCGGGGCCGGCGTATGCAAAGGAACCGTCAACTCCGTTTGATCCGAGGAATCTTGGAGCCAATCGGTGTGTTGTTGTGATGTGCAGGACACCCCGACGGACCTCACTGCGTTGTACAACGTAAGCTGTACCGGTGCCGGAAAGCGGCAAGTGGGGCGATAATGCGCGACACCCCGCGCCGGGGCGACCCCGCGGATTGCCGGGCGGCGTGTCCGAAATAGTGTCTATTGGGTCGGCAGTGTAGAACGGGAGATGTGACGGCAATGGCTACGGAAACTCCCCAGCTCAACGCAGCATGTGCCGTCCCCGCGCATGGCAGCGCCCGGTGACGGCCACCGAAACGGCGCCGGATCCGGAGCGCGCCACCCTGGACAAGGCCACGAGCGAGAACTTTCCCGTGGCCCCCTTCTTCCTGCCCAAGGCCTGGCGCACCGACCTCATGGCCGTCTACGGCTTCGCCCGCCTCGTCGACGACATCGGTGACGGCGACCTCGCCCCCGGCGGCGCCGACGCCCGGCTGCTCGGCGTGTCGCCGGCCGAGTCCGAGGACCGCCTGGTCCTCCTCGACGCCTTCGAGGCCGACCTGCGCCGTGTCTTCGACGGCACCCCGCGCCACCCCCTGCTGCGCCGCCTCCAGCCCACCGTCCGCCGATGCTCCCTCACCCCCGAGCCCTTCCTCGGCCTGATCGCCGCCAACCGCCAGGACCAGCTCGTCGCCCGCTACGAGACCTACGACGACCTCCTCGCCTACTGCGAACTGTCCGCCAACCCCGTCGGCCGCCTCGTCCTCGCCGTCACCGGCACCTCGACCCCCGAGCGGATCCGCCTCTCCGACGCGATCTGCACCGCGTTGCAGATCGTGGAGCACCTCCAGGACGTCGCGGAGGACCTCGGCCGCGACCGGATCTACCTCCCGGCCGCGGACATGAAGCGCTTTCACGTCCAGGAAACGGATCTCTCCGCGAAAACCGCGAGCGCATCGGTGCGCGCCCTGGTTGCATACGAGGCACAACGCGCCCGCGATCTGCTGAATGAAGGCGCCCCCCTGGTGGGTAGCGTCCACGGCAGGTTGAAGCTGCTGCTCGCAGGGTTCGTGGCGGGGGGAAGGGCGGCGATCAGGGCGATCGCCGCCGCCGAATACGACGTACTTCCCGGCCCGCCCCGACCCGGCAAGGTCCAGTTGCTGCGTGAGACGGGCGTGATCCTGCGAGGAGAGGGGTGATCCGGACCGTGGATTCTCCGTCGCAGGTGTCCGCACCGGTACTCGCCGCCTACAGCTACTGCGAGACCGTCACCGGGCAGCAGGCGCGGAACTTCGCCTATGGCATCCGCTTGCTGCCCACGCCCAAGCGCCGCGCCATGTCGGCGCTGTACGCGTTCTCCCGGCGCGTGGACGACATCGGCGACGGCGACCTGGCCGACGAGGTGAAGCTGAAGCGGCTGGAGGACACCCGGGCGCTGCTCGCCCGGGTCCGGGAGGACGAGGTCGAGGAGGACGACACCGATCCGGTCGCCGTCGCCCTCGCCCATGCCGCGCGCGCCTTCCCGATCCCGCTCGGCGGGCTCGACGAGCTCATCGACGGCGTCCAGATGGACGTGCGCGGCGAGACCTACGAGACCTGGGACGACCTGAAGGTCTACTGCCGGTGTGTCGCCGGTGCCATCGGCCGCCTCTCGCTCGGCGTGTTCGGCACCGAACCGGGCGCGCGCGGCGCCGAGCGCGCACCCGAGTACGCGGACACGCTCGGCCTCGCCCTGCAGCTGACCAACATCCTCAGGGACGTCCGGGAGGACGCGGACGGCGGCCGTACCTACCTGCCCGCCGACGACCTCGCCAAGTTCGGCTGCTCCGCCGGGTTCCACGGGCCGACCCCGCCGGAGGGCTCCGACTTCGCGGGCCTCGTGCACTTCGAAGTGCGCCGGGCTCGCGCCCTCTTCGCCGAGGGCTACCAGCTGCTGCCCATGCTCGACCGGCGCAGCGGCGCCTGCGTCGCCGCCATGGCCGGCATCTACCGCCGGCTGCTGGACCGCATCGAGCGCGACCCGGAGGCCGTGCTGCGCGGCCGGGTCTCGCTGCCCGGACGCGAGAAGGCCTATGTCGCCGTACGCGGTCTGTCGGGTCTGGACACCCGGCATGTGAGCCGCCAGGTCTCCCCGCGCTCGGTCAGGAGGCGCGGCTGATGGACCTCACCGAACCAGAAGACACGCGGCAGGCAACCCTCCACTGCGGCGTGGCGTCCCTGACTGCGACGGCCGACCGTGCACCGTTCAACCTGCACGCTCGCCACGCACGGAAGGACGCACGATGAGCGACGGCTCACGCCCCGCACAGCAGCACGCCACCGCGGGAGAAGAGGGTGCGGCAGGCCGCAGCGCCGTCGTGGTCGGCGGCGGGCTCGCCGGGATCACCGCGTCGCTCGCGCTCGCCGACGCGGGCATGCGCGTCACCTTGCTCGAAGGCAGGCCCAGGCTGGGCGGCCTCGCCTTCTCCTTCCAGCGCGGCGACCTGACCGTCGACAACGGCCAGCACGTGTACCTGCGCTGCTGCACCGCCTACCGCTGGTTCCTCGACCGGATCGAGGGCGCGGCGCTGGCACCGCTGCAGGACCGCCTGGACGTGCCCGTCGTCGACGTCGCCAAGCCCGAGGGCAGACGGCTCGGCCGGCTGCGGCGCGACCCGCTGCCCGTCCCCCTCCATCTGGGGCGCAGCCTGGCCGCCTATCCGCACCTCTCGCTCGCCGAGCGCGCCGCGGTCGGGCGGGCCGCGCTCGCGCTGAAGGGGCTCGACCTCGCCGATCCGGCCCTGGACACCCAGGACTTCGGCAGCTGGCTGGCCGCGCACGGCCAGTCGGCGCGCGCCGTCGAGGCCCTGTGGGACCTGGTCGGGGTCGCCACCCTCAACGCGGTCGCGGGCGACGCCTCACTGGGGCTCGCCGCGATGGTGTTCAAGACCGGTCTGCTGTCCGACCCGGGCGCGGCCGACATCGGCTGGGCCCGCGTCCCGCTGGGCGAACTGCACGACCGGCTGGCCCGCAAGGCGCTCGACTCCGCGGGCGTCCGTACCGAGGTCCGTACACGCGTCACCTCCGTCTCTATCAACGAGAACGGCACCTGGAGCGTTCAGGTTCCCGGCGAGCGCCTGGAAACCGACGCCGTCGTCCTCGCCGTTCCCCAGCGCGAGGCCCACGACCTGCTGCCGCCCGGCGCCCTCGACGCCCCCGGGCAGCTGCTGGACATCGGCACCGCGCCGATCCTCAACGTCCATGTCGTCTACGACCGCAAGGTGCTCGCGCGCCCCTTCTTCGCGGCCCTCGGCACCCCCGTGCAGTGGGTGTTCGACCGCACCGATGCCTCCGGACTGAGCGAGGGTCAGTACCTCGCACTGTCCCAGTCGGCCGCGCAGGAGGAGATCGATCTGCCGGTCGCCGAACTGCGCGAGCGCTATCTGCCCGAGTTGGAGCGGCTGATCCCGGGTACGCGGGGCGCCGTGGTGAAGGACTTCTTCGTGACCCGGGAGCGCACGGCCACGTTCGCCCCCACCCCCGGCGTCGGGCGGCTGCGGCCCGGCGCCCGCACCAAGGCCCCCGGCCTGTACCTGGCCGGAGCGTGGACCGCCACAGGGTGGCCCGCGACCATGGAGAGTGCGGTCCGCAGTGGAGTGAGCGCGGCCGATGCCGCCCTCAGTGCCCTGGGCCGGCCCCGCCCCCGCCATCTCTTCGAGTTCGAGGAGGCGGCCTGATGCTCGATCAGGAGCCCGCGGCAGGCCCCCGCACCCCCGGTACCGCAACAAGAGGAGAGACTGTGCCCACTGTGCCCCCGGCCTCGACGCCCGCCCCACGGGCCGCGGTGGACGTGACCGCGCTGCTGGAGCGCGGCCGCACCCTGGCCACTCCGGTCCTGCGTGCGGCCGTCGACCGGCTGGCGTCTCCGATGGACACCGTCGCCGCCTACCACTTCGGCTGGATCGATGCCCAGGGCAATCCGGCCGACGGCGACGGCGGCAAGGCCGTGCGTCCCGCGCTCGCCGTGCTCTCCGCCGAGGTCACCGGCGCCGCGCCGGAGGTGGGCATCCCCGGCGCCGTCGCCGTCGAACTCGTCCACAACTTCTCGCTGCTGCACGACGACCTGATGGACGGCGACGAGCAGCGCCGGCACCGCGACACCGTCTGGAAGGTGCACGGCCCCGCCCAGGCGATCCTGGTCGGCGACGCCCTGTTCGCCCTGGCCAACGAGATCCTGCTGGAGCTCGGCACCGTCGAGGCCGGCCGCGCCACCCGCAGGCTCACCACCGCCACCCGCGCCCTGATCGACGGTCAGGCGCAGGACATCTCCTACGAGCACCGCGACCGGGTCACCGTCGAGGAGTGCCTGGAGATGGAGGGCAACAAGACCGGCGCGCTGCTCGCCGCCTCCAGCTCCATCGGCGCGGTCCTCGGCGGCGCCGACGCCGCCACCGCCGACGCCCTGGAGCGGTACGGCTACCACCTCGGCCTCGCCTTCCAGGCCGTCGACGACCTGCTCGGCATCTGGGGCGACCCGGAGGCCACCGGCAAGCAGACCTGGAGCGACCTGCGCCAGCGCAAGAAGTCCCTGCCGGTCGTCGCCGCGCTCGCGGCCGGCGGCTCCGCCTCCGAGCGGCTCGGCGAGATCCTCGCCGCGGACGCCAAGAGCAGCGACTTCGAGAACTTCTCCGAGGAGGAGTTCGCGGCCCGCGCGGCTCTCATCGAGCAGGCCGGCGGCCGGGACTGGACGGCCGGGGAAGCGCGCCGTCAGCACACCATCGCCATCGAAGCCCTCGACGCCGTCGACATGCCCGACCGGGTGCGTGACTCCTTCACGGCGCTCGCCGACTTCGTCGTCGTACGAAAGAGATGATCACTATCGGCCCAACACGCCTCGCGTAGTCGCCGGCCGGTGTCCGAGGATCGACATCAGGACACCGGCCGACGGCGGACCCACAGCAGCACGACTCGCACGACTGCACGAAGGGGAAGCCATGACAGCGACGACCGACGGAAGCACCGGGGCGACTGTGCCGTCCCGCGCTGCCGCGGCCAGCGACACCACCGCCATCACCACCCCCGAGACGGCCGGGGTACAAGAAGCCGCCGCACGCGCCGCCCGGCGCGCCACCGACTTCCTGCTCGCGCGGCAGGACGCCGAGGGCTGGTGGAAGGGCGACCTGGAGACGAACGTCACCATGGACGCCGAGGACCTGCTGCTCCGCCAGTTCCTGGGGATCCGCGACGAGAAGCCCACGCAGGCCGCCGCCAAGTTCATCCGCGGCGAGCAGCGCGAGGACGGCACCTGGGCCACCTTCTACGGCGGGCCCGGCGAGCTGTCCACCACCGTCGAGGCGTACGTCGCCCTGCGCCTGGCCGGCGACGCGCCCGACGCCCCGCACATGGCCAAGGCCTCCGCCTGGATCCGTGAGCGCGGCGGTATCGCCGCCTCCCGTGTCTTCACCCGGATCTGGCTGGCCCTGTTCGGCTGGTGGAAGTGGGAGGACCTGCCCGAGCTCCCGCCGGAGCTGATCTACTTCCCCACCTGGTTCCCGCTCAACATCTACGACTTCGGCTGCTGGGCGCGGCAGACGATCGTGCCGCTCACCATCGTCTCCGCCAAGCGCCCGGTGCGCCCGGCGCCGTTCCCGCTGGACGAGCTGCACACCGACCCGGCGAACCCCAACCCGCCGCAGCCGCTCGCCCCGGTGGTGAGCTGGGACGGGCTGTTCCAGCGGCTCGACAAGGTGGTCCGCGGCTACCGCAGGGTCGCCGTGCGCAGACTCCGCAAGGCCGCGATGAACTCGGCGGCCCGGTGGATCATCGAGCGGCAGGAGAACGACGGCTGCTGGGGCGGCATCCAGCCCCCGGCCGTGTACTCGGTCATCGCCCTGCACCTGCTCGGCTACGACCTCGAACATCCCGTGATGCGCGAGGGCCTCGCCTCGCTGGACCGTTTCGCCGTATGGCGCGAGGACGGCGCCCGGATGATCGAGGCCTGCCAGTCCCCGGTGTGGGACACCTGCCTCGCCACCATCGCTCTCGTCGACGCGGGTCTCCCCGTCGACCACCCGCAACTGGTCAAGGCGGCCGACTGGATGCTCGGCGAGGAGATCGTCCGGCCCGGCGACTGGGCCGTACGCCGGCCCGGACTCCCGCCGGGCGGCTGGGCGTTCGAGTTCCACAACGACAACTACCCCGACATCGACGACACCGCCGAGGTCGCCCTCGCGCTGCGCCGGGTCCGGCACCACGACCCCGACCGCGTGGACGGGGCGATCGGGCGGGCCGTGCGCTGGAACCTCGGCATGCAGTCGAAGAACGGCGCGTGGGGCGCCTTCGACGTCGACAACACCAGCCCGTTCCCGAACCGGCTGCCGTTCTGCGACTTCGGCGAGGTCATCGACCCGCCGTCGGCCGACGTCACCGCGCACGTCGTGGAGATGCTCGCCGCCGAGGGGCTCGCCCACGACCCGCGCACCCGGCGCGGCGTCGACTGGCTGCTCGCCGAACAGGAGCCGGACGGCTCGTGGTTCGGCCGCTGGGGCGTCAACTACGTCTACGGCACGGGCTCGGTGGTGCCCGCGCTGACCGCGGCCGGGCTGCCCGGCTCGCACCCGGCGATCCGGCGGGCGGTGGGCTGGCTGGAGAGCGTGCAGAACGACGACGGCGGCTGGGGCGAGGACCTGCGCTCCTACAAGTACGCCACGGAGTGGAGCGGCCGTGGCGCCTCCACCGCCTCGCAGACCGCGTGGGCGCTGATGGCGCTGCTCGCGGCGGGGGAGAAGGACTCCAAGGCCGTCGAGCGCGGCATCCAGTGGCTGGCCGACACCCAGCGCGAGGACGGCACCTGGGACGAGCCGTACTTCACCGGCACCGGCTTCCCCTGGGACTTCTCCATCAACTACCACCTGTACCGGCAGGTCTTCCCGCTCACCGCGCTCGGCCGGTATCTGCACGGCGACCCCTTCGAGCGCGGCCTCCTCGCCCGGAAGCCGCTGTCCGAGGCGAAGGGGAGCTGACTTTGACCACCCGGCCCGCATCCGTCCCGCTGCTGATCGCCTGCGCGCTCGGCATCGAGCACCTCGCCCTGCGCACCGGGGACAGAGGCGGGGCGGACGGGCCGGTCAGCTTCCTCCGTACGGGCATGGGTCCCCGTGCGGCGGAACGCTCCGTCACCCGGCAGCTCGCGGGCCCGGCGCTGGCCGGCGCGGCCGTGATGGCCACCGGCTTCTGCGCCGGGCTCGCTCCCGGTATGCACCCCGGCGACCTGGTGGTCGCCGAGGAGACCCGGGACCCGCGCGGCGCCGTCGCCTGCGTGGGCACCGAACTGCTCGTCAAGGAACTCGTGCGCATCCTGCCCGGACGCACGGTCCACACCGGCCCGCTCACCGGCTCCGACCATGTGGTCCGGGGCCATGAGCGGTCCGACCTGCTCGCGACCGGAGCGATCGCGGTCGACATGGAGTCGGCGGCCACGCTCCTCACGGCCGTCCGCGGCGGAGAGCGCCCGGTCGCAGCCGTACGGGTCGTCGTGGACGCTCCCGAACATGAACTCGTCCGGATCGGCACCGTACGCGGTGGAATATCTGCTTTCCGTGTTCTTCGCTCCATTCTTCCCGCATTTTTCGAATGGCACCGTTCTTTGCTGCTCCCCCGGAGGTGAGCCAGATGGCCATGCCGTTGCGCCAGACAATCAAGGTCGCTACATATCTGTTCGAACAGAAGCTCAAGAAGCGGGACAAGTTCGCCCTGCTGGTCGAGTTGGAGCCGCTGTTCGCGTGCAACCTCAAGTGCGAGGGCTGCGGCAAGATCCAGCATCCGGCGGGCGTCCTCAAGCAGCGCATGCCCGTCGCCCAAGCCGTGGGCGCGGTGCTGGAATCCGGTGCGCCGATGGTGTCCATCGCCGGTGGCGAACCGTTGATGCACCCTCAGATCGACGAGATCGTGCGGCAGTTGGTCGCCAAGAAGAAGTTCGTGTTCCTGTGCACGAACGCCCTTCTCATGCGCAAGAAGATGGACAAGTTCAAGCCCTCGCCGTACTTCGCGTGGGCCGTGCACATCGACGGGCTGCGCGAGCGGCACGACGCCTCGGTGGCGAAGGAGGGCACCTTCGACGAGGCCGTGGAGGCCATCAAGGAGGCCAAGCGGCGCGGCTTCCGGGTGACCACCAACTCCACCTTCTTCAACACCGACACCCCGCAGACAGTCATCGAGGTGCTGAACTACCTCAATGACGACCTGAAGGTGGACGAGATGATGCTCTCGCCCGCCTACGCCTACGAGAAGGCCCCCGACCAGGAGCACTTCCTCGGTGTGCAGCAGACCCGCGAGCTGTTCAAGAAGGCCTTCGCGGGCGGCAACCGCAGGAAGTGGCGGCTCAACCAGAGCCCGCTCTTCCTGGACTTCCTGGAGGGCAAGGTCGACTTCCCCTGCACGGCGTGGGCGATCCCGAGCTACTCGCTCTTCGGCTGGCAGCGTCCCTGCTATCTGATGAGCGACGGATACGTGTCCACGTACCGCGAACTCGTCGAGGAGACCGACTGGGACAAGTACGGCCGCGGCAAGGATCCGCGCTGCGCCAACTGCATGGCACACTGCGGCTACGAGCCGACCGCCGTACTGGCCACGATGGGCTCCCTGAAGGAGTCCCTGCGGGCCGCGCGCGAGACCATGACGAGCGGAAAGCAGGGCTGAGGCGATGACCGCCGTGCCCTTGGGCGTTCCCGAGGTACCGGCCCGGCCGGTCGCGCCGCGGCGGCAGTCGCGGCAGATCCAGGTCGGGCCGGTGGCGGTCGGGGGCGGGGCCCCGGTGTCGGTGCAGTCGATGACGACGACCCGTACGTCGGACATCGGCGCCACCCTGCAGCAGATCGCGGAACTCACCGCGTCCGGCTGCCAGATCGTCCGCGTCGCCTGCCCCACCCAGGACGACGCGGACGCCCTCGCGACCATCGCGCGCAAGTCGCAGATCCCGGTGATCGCGGACATCCACTTCCAGCCGAAGTACGTCTTCGCGGCCATCGAGGCCGGCTGCGCGGCGGTCCGGGTGAACCCGGGCAACATCAAGAAGTTCGACGACCAGGTGAAGGAGATCGCGCGCGCCGCGAAGGACCACGGCACGCCGATCCGGATCGGCGTCAACGCGGGCTCCCTGGACCGGCGGCTGCTGCAGAAGTACGGCAGGGCCACCCCGGAGGCGCTGGTGGAGAGCGCGCTGTGGGAGGCGTCGCTCTTCGAGGAGCACGACTTCCGGGACATCAAGATCTCCGTCAAGCACAACGACCCGGTCGTGATGATCGAGGCCTACCGGCAGCTCGCCGAGCAGTGCGACTACCCGCTGCACCTGGGGGTCACCGAGGCCGGCCCGGCGTTCCAGGGCACGATCAAGTCGGCGGTGGCCTTCGGGGCGCTGCTCAGCCGGGGCATCGGAGACACGATCCGGGTGTCGCTGAGCGCTCCGCCCGCCGAGGAGGTCAAGGTCGGCATCCAGATCCTCCAGTCGCTGGGGCTCAGGCAGCGGCGCCTGGAGATCGTCTCCTGTCCCTCCTGCGGCCGGGCCCAGGTGGACGTCTACAAGCTCGCGGAGGAGGTCACGGCGGGCCTCGAGGGCATGGAAGTGCCGCTCAGGGTCGCGGTGATGGGGTGTGTGGTGAACGGTCCCGGCGAGGCCCGTGAAGCCGACCTCGGAGTTGCCTCGGGCAACGGAAAGGGGCAGATCTTCGTGAAGGGCGAGGTCATCAAGACCGTCCCCGAGTCGAAGATCGTGGAGACCCTCATCGAGGAGGCCATGAAGCTCGCCGAGCGGACGATCCCCGCAGACGAATGAGTTGAGCAGAGCACGGCACGGACCGAGAGGGGGCACAGCGTGACCATTCTGGAGACCATCCGGACACCACGCGACCTGAAGGCGCTGTCCGAGGCGGAACTCGGTGAACTGGCCCACGAGATACGCGAGTTCCTGGTGCAGGCGGTATCGAGGACCGGAGGTCACCTCGGGCCCAACCTGGGGGTGGTGGAACTGTCCATCGCACTCCACCGGGTCTTCGAGTCGCCGGTCGACCGCATCCTGTGGGACACCGGCCACCAGTCCTATGTACACAAGTTGCTGACGGGACGTCAGGATTTTTCCAAGCTGCGCGGCAAGGGCGGACTGTCCGGCTACCCCTCACGCGAGGAGTCCGAGCACGACGTCATCGAGAACAGCCACGCCTCCACCGCGCTCGGCTGGGCCGACGGCCTCGCCAAGGCCAACCAGGTGCAGGGGGAGAAGGGCCATGTGGTCGCGGTCATCGGCGACGGCGCGCTGACCGGCGGCATGGCCTGGGAGGCGCTGAACAACATCGCGGCCGCCAAGGACCGCCCGCTGATCATCGTCGTCAACGACAACGAACGCTCCTACGCCCCGACCATCGGCGGCCTCGCCAACCACCTGGCCACCCTGCGCACCACCGACAGCTACGAGAAGGTCCTCGCCTGGGGCAAGGACGTACTGCTGCGCACACCGATCGTCGGGAACACCATCTACGAGTCCCTGCACGGCGCGAAGAAGGGCTTCAAGGACGCCTTCGCCCCGCAGGGCATGTTCGAGGACCTGGGCCTGAAGTACGTCGGCCCGATCGACGGCCACGACGTCAAGGCCGTCGAGTCGGCGCTGCGCCGCGCGAAACGCTTCCACGGCCCGGTGCTGGTCCACTGCCTCACCGAGAAGGGCCGCGGCTACGAGCCCGCCCTCGCCCACGAGGAGGACCACTTTCACACCGTCGGTGTGATGGACCCGCTGACCTGCGAGCCCCTCGCACCGTCCAACGGCCCTTCCTGGACCTCGGTGTTCGGCGACGAGATCGTCAAGATCGGCGAGGAACGCGACGACGTCGTCGCCATCACCGCGGCCATGCTGCACCCGGTGGGCCTCGGGAAGTTCGCCGAGCGCTTCCCCGACCGCGTGTGGGACGTCGGCATCGCCGAGCAGCACGCGGCCGTCTCGGCGGCCGGCCTCGCCACCGGCGGGCTGCACCCGGTCGTCGCCGTCTACGCCACCTTCCTCAACCGGGCCTTCGACCAGTTGCTGATGGACGTCGCCCTGCACCGCTGCGGCGTCACCTTCGTCCTCGACCGGGCCGGCGTCACCGGCGTCGACGGGGCCTCCCACAACGGCATGTGGGACATGTCGATCCTCCAGGTCGTCCCCGGTCTCCGGATCGCCGCCCCGCGTGACGCGGGCCAGTTGCGCGCCCAGCTGCGCGAGGCCGTCGCCGTGGACGACGCACCGACCCTGGTCCGCTTCCCGAAGGAGTCGGTCGGCCCGGACATCCCGGCCGTCGACCGGGTCGGCGGCATGGACGTGCTGCACCGTGCCGAACGCCCCGAGGTGCTGCTGGTGGCCGTCGGCGTGATGGCCCCGGTGTGCCTCCAGGCGGCCGACCTGCTGGAGGCGCGCGGCATCGACTGCACGGTGGTGGACCCCCGTTGGGTCAAGCCCGTCGACCCGTCGCTGCCGGGCCTCGCCGCCGAACACCGGCTGGTGGCCGTGGTCGAGGACAACAGCCGCTCCGCGGGCGTCGGTTCGGCCGTGGCGCTGGCCCTGGGCGACGCCGACGTGGACGTGCCGGTACGGCGGTTCGGCATCCCGGAGCAGTTCCTCGCGCACGCCAAGCGCGGTGAGGTGCTGGCCGACATCGGTCTCACGCCCGTCGAGATCGCCGGGCGGATCAGCGCCGGCCTCGCGGTGCGGGACGCCGGGCGCGGGGCCGGCAGTGCCGGGAAAGGCCGCATCGCGTCCGCGGCGCCGTCGGGGCTCGTCGCGCCCTCGCGGCGGTAGCCGCGCACCGACTGGGCCCCGCGTCCTTCGGGGCACTGACAAGGAGAGTGAATGAGCACGGAGTTCGACCTCGGCGCCCTGCTCGCCGAGCGCGGAGCCGAGCGCTACGAGCTGCACACCAAGCACCTCAACCCGCAGCTCCCGCGCATGCTGCACACCATCGGCTTCGACAAGGTCTACGAGCGGGCCGAGGGCGCCCACTTCTTCGACGCGGACGGCAACGACCACCTGGACATGCTCGCCGGGTTCGGGGTGATGGGCCTCGGCCGCCATCACCCGGTCGTCCGCAAGGCGCTGCACGACGTGCTCGACCTGGACCTCGCCGACCTCACCCGATTCGACTGCCAGCCGCTGCCCGGACTGCTCGCCGAACGGCTCCTCACCCACAGCCCGCACCTGGACCGGGTGTTCTTCGGCAACAGCGGCACGGAGGCCGTCGAGACGGCCCTGAAGTTCGCCCGGTACGCCACCGGCAGGCCCAGGATCCTCTACTGCGACCACGCCTTCCACGGCCTGACCACCGGCTCCCTGTCGGTCAACGGCGAGAGCGGCTTCCGCGACGGCTTCGCCCCGCTGCTGCCCGACACCGCCGTCCCCCTCGGTGATCTCGACGCCCTGGCGCGGGAGCTGAAGAAGGGCGACGTGGCCGCGCTGATCGTGGAGCCGATCCAGGGCAAGGGGGTGCACGAGGCCCCGCCCGGCTATCTGCGCGCCGCGCAGGAGCTGCTGCACAAGCACAAGGCGCTGCTCATCGCCGACGAGGTGCAGACCGGTCTCGGCCGTACCGGCGACTTCTACGCCTACCAGCACGAGGACGGCGTCGAACCCGACCTGGTGTGCGTGGCCAAGGCGCTGTCCGGCGGGTACGTCCCGGTCGGCGCCACCCTGGGCAAGGACTGGATCTTCAAGAAGGTCTACTCGTCCATGGACCGGGTCCTGGTCCACTCGGCGAGCTTCGGTTCCAACGCGCAGGCGATGGCGTGCGGACTCGCGGTGCTGTCGGTCATGGAGAACGAGCAGATCGTCGCGGGCGTGCGCAAGACGGGCGAGCTGCTGAAGTCCCGGCTGACCGCGCTGGTCGACACCTACGAGCTGCTCGCCGACGTCCGCGGCCGGGGCCTGATGATCGGCATCGAGTTCGGCAGGCCCTCCTCGCTGAAACTGCGCAGCCGCTGGACCATGCTCCAGGCCGCCCGCAAGGGCCTGTTCGCGCAGATGGTCGTCGTACCGCTGCTGCAGCGGCACCGGATCCTCACCCAGGTCTCCGGCGACCACCTGGAGGTGATCAAGCTGATCCCGCCGCTGATCATCGACGAGGCGGACGTCGAGCGGTTCATGGATGCCTTCACGGCGGTGATGGACGACGCGCACAGCGGCGGCGGCCTGATGTGGGACTTCGGCAAGACACTCATCAAGCAGGCGGTCGCCAACCGCTGATCCCACCGCACCCGCCTCCGTCCCGCACCGACCGGCATGCCCCGGTGCGGGACGGAGGTGTTTCGGCCAGTCACAGGACGGAAGGGTCAGGCGAAGCCGGCCCGCGAGTCTTGCCTCAGAGGCAAAAAAATTGCCGCACAGGCAAAAAAGCGGCTCAATGGAGGCATGAACGCCTCAGACGCCGGACCACCGGCGGACCCGGGCGACGAGCTGCCCGCCGTCGCACCGCAGCTGCGGGCACTGCGCCGGCGCACCGGCCTCACCCTGGAGGCCGCGGCCCGCGCCGCCGGGCTCTCACCGGCCCATCTGTCCCGGCTGGAGACCGGACAGCGGCAGCCGTCGCTGCCGATGCTGCTGGCCCTCGCCCGTATCTACGGTACGACCGTCTCCGAACTGCTCGGCGAGACGGTCGCCGACCGTGACGCGATCGTGCGGTCCGGCGACATGGAGCCGACCCGGGCGGGCGGCTGGACGTACTTCCAGGCGGGGGCGCCGGGCCGCGGCATGCAGGCCCTGCGCGTGCGCGTGCCGTTCGGCTCGCAGGGCGACGTCGTGCGCGTCCATCCGGGCGAGGAGTGGCTCTACGTCCTCCGGGGCCGGCTGCGGCTGCGCCTCGGTGACGCGGCGCACCTGCTCGCGCCCGGCGACAGCGCCCACTTCGACTCCCTCACCCCGCACCGCCTCGCCGCCGTGGACCACGACGGCGTCGAGCTGCTGTTCGTCCACACCCTGCTGCAGAGCCCCACGGCCACGCTGTGCCTGGGCCCGCTGACCGGAGAGCTGCCATGAGCGACTTCGAGACGAAGTTCCCCCGTTCCCTGTGGATCCGGCTGATCATCTACATCGCGGCCGGCCATGTCCTGGCCGCGTTCCTCTTCCTGCTGTTCGCGTTGGGAGCGAAGAACTGACCCGGCCGGGCCGTCATGCCGGCGTCGCTGCCGGACACGGGCCTGGCTCGGTCAGTCCAGCAGACGCTCGCGCAGCACGTCGCGGGACGCCGGGGTGAGACCGAGACCCTGTTCCAGGTAGGTGTCCACCCCGCCCCAGGTCCCCTCGATGGTCTCGAACGCCGCGTGCAGGTACTCGGCACGGGCGTCGAAGAGGGGGCTGAGGAGCTCCATGATCTCCGGGGTGTACGCGGTGTCCGCGCTGCCGCTGCGGCGGACCTTGTAGCGCCGGTGCTTGGCGTTGGACTCCAGGTAGTCGGCGACGATCGCCTCGCGCTCCACACCGAGCGCGAGGAGCGTCACCGCCATCGAGATGCCCGCGCGGTCCTTGCCCGCCGCGCAGTGCATCAGGGCGGGCACGCTGTCCTCGACGAGGGCGCGCAGCACCTGGGAGTGCTCGGCGGTGCGTTCCGTGACGATCGACCGGTACGAGGCGATCATCCGTGCCGCCCCCTTGCCGTCGTCCAGGATGCCGCGCAGCTGGTCGAGGTCGCCGTCGCGGACCATCTTCCAGAACTCGGCGCCGTCCGCCGGGTCGCTCAGCGGCAGGTTCACGTTCCGCACGCCGGGCAGCTCGACGTCCGGGCCCTCCAGCTTCTGGTCGGCCGCGTTGCGGAAGTCGAAGATCGTGTGCAGGCCCAGGGAGGCGAGGAAGGCCGCGTCGTCCTCCGTCGCGTGCGCCAGGTGCCCGCTGCGGAACAGCACGCCGTGACGCACCCGCCGTCCGTCCGTGGTGGGCAGTCCGCCCACGTCACGGAAATTGCGCACACCGGCCAGCTCCGGCTCGGTCGACGGGACCTGCTGCGTCACGGGGGCTCCTCCCGGGTCGGGCCCCGCCGTCGCATCTCGCCGGCGGGCGCTCCGTCGACCATACGACATCGGTTTCCTCGGGCAAGGAGTTGTCCACAGGCATTGTCACCAAGGGCCGCGCCCCCTGATGATGTTGGCACTTGAGCGGATCTGTTGGCACCTGTGAGGTCTTTTCGTGGTGGACATCGCCGAAGACGGTCGTACCTGGCTCCTTTCGGGGCCCACCAGTAGCTATGCCCTGCATCTCACCGACGCGGACGAGCTGCTCCACCTGCACTGGGGGCCGCGCATCGCCCTCCCGGACGCGGAGGCCCTGGCCGTGGACCCGCTGCCCGGCTACTGGCCCTTCGAGTCCCCGCTCGACGGCCGCGAGGAGTACCCCGTCGAGGGCGGCCCCCGCTTCGTCCGCCCCGCCCTGTCCGTGCGCACCGGTGAGCGCCGCGGCACCGAGTGGCGTTTCGTGTCGTACGACACACAGGGCGACGAGCTGCGGCTGCGCTTCGACGACGACGGCCTCGCCGTCACCCTGCACTACCGGATGCGCGCGGACGTGGTCGAGCGCTGGGTCACCGTGGCGAACGGCACACAGACGCGCGTGGAGCTGCTGCGCGCCGACGCGGCCACCTGGACCCTGCCCGAGCGCGACGGCTGGCGGCTCTCCCAGCTGCACGGCCGCTGGGCCGCCGAGTCCCGCCTCACCACCGCCCCGCTCACCTACGGCGAGAAGGTCATCGGCAGCCGCCGCGGCCACACCGGCCACCAGCACCTGCCCTGGGTCGCGCTCGACACCGACGCCACCGAGGAACACGGCGAGGTCTACGGCTGCGCGCTCGGCTGGTCCGGCTCCTGGCGCATCGCGGTCGCGCAACTCCCGGACGCGCGCGTACAGATCACGGGCGGCGCCGGCTACGACGACTCGGGCCTGCTGCTCCTCGAACCGGGGGAGTCGTACACCACTCCCGTCTTCGCCGGCCTGTGGAGCGACGGCGGTTTCGGCGCCGCGAGCCGCACCTGGCACGCCTACCAGCGCGCGTACGTCATCCCGGACGCCGGGCGGGACCGGCCGGTGCTGTTCAACTCCTGGGAGGCGACGACCTTCGACATCTCCGAGGAGCAGCAGCTCGCGCTCGCCCGCCGGGCCGCCGGGATCGGCGTGGAGCTGTTCGTCGTGGACGACGGCTGGTTCGGCGCCCGCACCAGCGACCGCGCGGGCCTCGGTGACTGGACCCCCAACCCCGACCGCTTCCCGCACGGCCTGAAGCCCCTCGCCGACCAGGTGCACGGCCTCGGCATGCAGTTCGGCATCTGGGTCGAGCCCGAGATGGTCAACCCGGACAGCGACCTGTACCGCGCCCACCCCGACTGGGTGCAGTACCAGCCGGGACGGAAGCGGACGGAACTGCGCAACCAGCTCGTCCTCAACCTCGCCCGCGAGGACGTCCAGGAGTACCTCTGGGAGCAGCTGGACACCCTGCTCTCCAGCGCGCCGATCGACTATGTGAAGTGGGACTTCAACCGCTGCTTCACCGACGCCGGCTGGCCCGGCGAGCCGTACCCGCAGCGCCTGTGGGTGGACCACGTCCGCGCCTTCTACGCCCTGCTGGACCGGCTGCGCGCGGCCCACCCGAGGGTCGCCTTCGAGTCCTGCTCGGGCGGCGGCGGCCGGATCGACCTCGGTGTCATGAGCCGCACCGACCAGGTGTGGACCTCCGACAACACCGACCCGCTCGACCGGCTCGCCATCCAGCACGGCTTCAGCCAGATCCACCCCGCCCGGGTCATGGCCGCGTGGGTCACCGACAGCCCGAACACCCAGCTCAACGGCCGGGTCAGCTCCCTGCGCTTCCGGTTCGTCAGCGCCATGGCGGGCGTCCTCGGGGTCGGCGGCGACCTCACCGAGTGGACCGACCAGGAGCTGGCCGAGGCCCGGCGGTGGGTCGACCTCTACAAGGAGATCCGTCCAGTCGTCCAGCAGGGCGAGCTGTACCGGCTGCGGCCCCCGGCCGGCGGTCTGAGCGCCGTCCAGTACGTCCTGGGGGAGGAGACGGTGGTCCTCGCCTGGCTCCAGGCGCAGAGCTACGGCGAGCCGGTGCCGGCGCTGCGCCTGCGCGGGCTCGACCCCACGGCGTCGTACGAGTGCCGCGAAACGGGGGAAGTGCACCGGGGCGCCGTCCTGCTGCACCACGGGCTGCGTACCGGGCTCCAGGGCGACCTGGATGCGACGGTCCTCCGGCTGCGCCGCATCTGAGCTTTCTGCCTGGATTGGCGCCTTCGTTACAACTCGCCCAGGAATGAGGGATCAAAAAGGGGAATTGAAAGACCCCGGGATGCGGGGATTCACGGAGGGTGACCGTGAATTCCCGCATTCGATCTCCGGGACGGTCGGAAACCGACGCTTGTTTCCGTGCGTCCCGCTCGCTTACGTTCCCCACCAGTCCGGACGGAACGCCGAGTCCTGCCGCCGCCCGGAGTCCCACACTTGACCCGCGTTCGGCAGGAGCGGGGGACCCACCAGGTACTACCGCCTGTCCGGTCTCCGCGACAGGCTCGGGGTGAAGCCGCCACGGCGGCGAAGGGTAAGCACCGACGTCCCAAGACCCCGCGTTTCTCCCGGTCGATCGCCGTGGCCGGATCCGGTGGCGCCGCCCTGGCCCTCCCGCTCATCGGAACCACGGGAGCGCACGCCGCGACCACCACGCAGGGCATTTCCGCAAAGGCCGTGCAGTCCCTTAATTCGGCGGCGAGGAAGACCGCCGCGCAGACGAATCCGTCCGTGCGCACCTACACGGTGCGATCCGGCGACTGCCTTGCGGCGATCGCCGACGAACAGCATGTCGCCGGCGGCTGGCACCGCCTCTACGAAGACAACCGCCAGGCCGTCGGCGACGACTCCTCGCTGATCCACCCGGGCCTGAAGCTCGCGCTCGGCACGCAGGCCGCACAGCCCCGCCCCGAGCCCGCCGCCCCGAACCGGTCGTCGGCCAAGACTCAGTCCGCTGCCCCCCAGGCGGCCCCGGCGCCCGAGTCCACCGGAGCCGCCGCCCCGACCACGGCCGCCGGCTTCACCCTCCCGGTGACCGGCGCGACCGCCGGCACCGGCCACCACGTGGCCGGCGGCATGTGGTCCAGCGGCCACCACACCGGAGTCGACTTCGTCGTACCGACCGGCACCCCGGTCAAGTCCGTCGGCGCGGGCACGGTCGTCTCCGCCGGCTGGGGCGGCGCCTACGGCAACCAGGTCGTCATCAGGCTGAACGACGGCCACTACGCGCAGTACGGCCATCTCTCGCAGCTCTCCGTCACGGCCGGGCAGACCGTGACCGCGGGCCGGCAGATCGGCCTGTCCGGCGCCACCGGCAACGTCACCGGCCCGCACCTGCACTTCGAGATCCGCACCACGCCGGACTACGGCTCGGACATCGACCCGGTCGCCTACCTCCGCGCGCACGGCGTCCCGGTCGTCTGACGCCCGAGCACCCGGACCACCTTCCTGACACGCCGCCGAAGGCCGGACCCCCACCCCCCGGGTCCGGCCTTCGGCGTACCGTCCGGCGCCTATTCCTGGATTGGCAAACTATTTAAGGGTGTCACATCTCACCGTTCGTCAACCCCTCCTTACGGTCGCGTAAGTCACATACGAAGGGGAATCATGGTCCGACGTGGCAGACGATTCGAAGAATGACAACAGATCAGTGATCGGGTCGTACGTGGCGGTGGGGGACAGCTTCACCGAGGGCGTCGGCGACCCGGGGCCCGACGGGGCGTTCGTGGGCTGGGCCGACCGGTTCGCGGTACTGCTCGCCGACCGGCAGCCCGAGGGCGACTTCCAGTACACCAATCTCGCGGTCCGCGGGAAACTGCTCGACCAGATCGTGCAGGACCAGCTCCCGAAGGCCGTCGAACTGGCCCCGGACCTGGTCTCCTTCTGCGCGGGCGGCAACGACATCATCCGGCCCGGCACCGACCCGGACGAGGTGGCCGAGCGCTTCGAACGGGCCGTGGCCCGGCTGGCCGAGGTGGCCGGCACGGTCTTGGTGACGACCGGCTTCGACACCCGTGGCGTCCCCGTGCTCAAGCATCTGCGCGGCAAGATCGCCACGTACAACGGGCACGTCCGCGCCATCGCGGACCGGTACGGCTGCCCGGTGCTCGACCTGTGGTCCCTGAAGTCCGTGCAGGACCGCAGGGCGTGGGACAACGACCGGCTGCACCTCTCACCCGAGGGGCACACACGCGTGGCACTGCGCGCGGGTCAGGCCCTCGGCCTTGAGGTACCGGCAGACCCGGAGCAGCCGTGGCCGCCGCAACCGCCGCGGGGCACCCTGGAGATCCGCCGCGACGACGTCCACTGGGCCCGCGAGTACCTCGTCCCGTGGATCGGCCGCCGACTGCGCGGCGAGTCCTCGGGCGACCATGTGACGGCGAAGGGCACCCTGTCGCCCGACGACATCAAGATGCGCATCGCCTCGGTGGCCTGACCGGCGCCCACGTGCCCCGTGCCGCGGAATGCGGTGCGGGGCACGGGCACGGCTGCCGGGGGGGCGGGGTGTGGGGTGCCTGGTGTTCCGCGGTGCGACGGGGCGGGGCACCGCGCCGCCCGACCCGGGATCGATCGCACGGTGTCGGGCGGGACCGAGGCCGATCGGGACGTGTGTCGTGTCGGGGCGGCCCGTCGCCGTGACCGCGGGCACCGCGCGGCCCGCCTCGCGGGGCGAGGGGGGCGAGCCCGGGCAGGCACGCGCATATCCGGCGTCGTCGCGCGCCGGCCCTCGCACGCTCGCCGCCGATGTGCAGGCCCTGTCACGCCGGCTCCCTCGATCCAGCTTGGTGCTGTGCGCCGGACCCGAACGCGCTCGTGCGGGCGCGCACCCCGTGGCCTCCCGCTCGCGTCGGCCGGAAGGCACCGCCGCCCGCGCCGGCCCAGGGCACTAGCGCTCCGTCAACTCCACCCGGTCCAGTCCGAGTTCCCGTGCGAGCGCCTCGTCGACCCATTCCTGCGCGCGTGTTCGCGGCACCGCTCCCGGGTACGACGTCAGCTGGACGGCGAGCCCGTCCAGCAGCGCGGTCAGCCGGAGCGCGGTGCCCATCGGATCGGCGCAGGCGAACTCGCCCGCCGCCACGCCCTCGGCGATGACCTCGGCGATCGCCGCCTTCCACTGCTTGTCGAGGTCCCGGGTGACCTCCCGCAGGGCCGGCTCGCGCAGGGCCACCGCCCAGCCCTCGATCCACAGGCGCCAGCCCTTGGCCTGCCCGGTCGGCGCGTACCAGCGCACCGCGGCCCGCAGCCGGCGCAGCGCGGACGTCCGCCGGCCCAGCAGCTTGCGCAAGTGCGCGAGATCGTCCTCCGCCGCGTACGTGAACGCGGCCGCGACCAGCTTCTCCTTCGTCGAGAAGTGGTACAGCACCAGCGCGTTGCTCACCCCGAGCGCCGCGGCCACGTCGGCGATCCTGACCGCCGCCACGCCCCGCGCCTCGATCTGCCCGATGGCGGCCCGCAGCAGCTCCTCCCGCCGCTCGGCCACGCTCAACCGCACTCTCGCCACGCGGTCACCCTACACAGCCGCCCGGACAGGCGCCGACGACCTCTTGACACCCCTGTGCGGGCGGGGCCACAGTACCGCACTACTGACTGCTCGTTCAGTCAGTAAGCGGTCCGCCGTCACAGCCGGCCCCGTGCCACCGCCACCCCCCGCCGTCGTAGGAGTCAGCCCGCGCCCGTAGGAGTCCGCCCGTGACCCACGCCCCGACCACCTCCGCGCATCCGCAAGGCCCCGACACACCCGATCTCTCGGCCGGCTGGGGCGAGCAGCGCACCCGGCTCCGCAAGGACCTGCGCCGGCTCGACGTGCTGTTCTTCCTCATCTGCACGCTCGTCGGCCTGGACACCATCGGCTCGGTGGCCGCCCAGGGGCCGCAGGGCCTGACCTGGATGGCGATCCTCGCGCTCGCGTTCTTCCTGCCGTACGGCCTGCTCGTCGCCGAACTCGGCGCCGCCTTCCCGGTCCAGGGCGGCCCGTACGTGTGGACCCGGCTGGCCTTCGGGCGCCTGACCGCCGGCGTCAACCAGCTCCTGTACTGGATATCCAACCCGGTCTGGGTGGGCGGCAGCCTGTGCATCATCGCCCTGACGACCTGGGAGGAGTTCTTCACCCCGCTGCCCGGCGTCTGGAAGTACGTCGCCGGGTTCGTGTTCATCTGGGGCGGCGCGCTGGCCGTCGTACAGTCGGTGCGGATCGGGAAGTGGGTGCCGATCGCGGGTGCCGTCGCCCGGGTCGTGCTGCTGGGGTTCTTCCTCGTCTCGGTCGTCGTCTACGCGGTCCGCAACGGCGTCCACGCCCTGCCCGCCGGCGGCTTCACCCCGACGTACGCCGGCTTCGTCGCCCTCGTACCCGTGCTGATCTTCAACTACGTCGGCTTCGAACTCCCCAGCTCCGCCGCCGAGGAGATGCGCAACCCGCGCCGGGACATCCCGCTGTCCATCCTCCGCTCGGGCCTCGCCGCGCTCGTGCTCTACGGCGGCCCGATCCTCGGCATCCTGTTCGTCCTGCCCGGTGAACGCATCGGCAGCCTCGGCGGGTTCATCGACGCCTGCAAGGCCGTCTTCACGGTCTACGGCGGCTCGATCGCCGCGGACGGCACGGTCACCCTCACCGGCTTCGGCTCGGTGTGCGGTGGCATCGCGGCCGCCGGACTCATCGTCGGGCTGCTCACCTCGGGCGTCACCTGGGCCATGGGCGCCCACCGCGCCCAGGCCGTGGCCTGCGCGGACGGCGCCGGTCCCGCCTGGCTCGGCCGCATCTCCGCCAAGCACGGCACCCCGGTGCGGGTGAACCTGCTCTCCGCCGTCCTCGCCTCCGTGCTGTTCGTGACCGCCCTCAACCTCACCGGCGGCGACGGCGAGAAGTACTTCGCGGCGGGCCTCGGTCTGACCATCTGCACCACGTTCATCTCGTATGTCATCACCTTCCCGAGCCTCGCCGTCCTGCGCCGCAAGCACCCGGACGCGCCCCGCCCCTACGCCGTCCCCGGCGGGCTGCTCGGCGCCCGTCTCGTCAGCGGCCTCGCCACCGCCTTCGTGGCCTTCACGGTCGTCGTGCTGATCTGGCCGGGCTTCGGCGTCGGCTGGTTCGGCACCGGCGGCAACCCCGCGGACTCGCTGCCGCAGTCCTTCGCCGGGCAACGCGCGGCCTACACCCTCAGCCAGGTCGTACCGCTGGTGCTGTTCGTGGTCATCGGGCTGGGGTTCTACGCGGCGGGGGCGCGAACGCGCAGGGAGAAGGGGTAGCGGCCCGCACCACGCCTTGCGGACTGGCCTCCCCTCGCCATTTCTGGACTTGCAAGTCCAATTTCGCCGCCGCACAGTGGCACCTACCCCGGCAGCCCGGGGTCCCGTCCGCCGGCGGCCGCATGCCGTCCGGTCGTTCGGGTTCAACAGGATCGACTGGCGACGGAGTGGACCATGCCGAAGCGGCTCACGGACAGGACAGCACTGGTGACCGGAGCGACCAGCAACATCGGACGGGCGATCGCGGAGGCCTTCGCGGCCGAGGGGGCGCATGTCGTCGTCTCCGGCCGCAGCGCCGGGCGCGGCAAGGAGGTGGTCGACGGAATCCGCGCCCGGGGTGGCCGCGCCGACTTCGTCCGGGCCGACCTGGACGGAAGCGCCGCCGCCTCGCAGGCGCTGGCCGAGGAGGCGACACGGGTCCTTGGCGGCCGTATCGACGTCCTGGTCAACAACGCCGGCATCTATCCCGGCGACACCACGGCGGAGACCGACGAGAAGACCTTCGACCAGGTCTACGCGGTCAATGTGAAGGCCCCGTTCTTCCTGACCGCTGCCGTCGCACCGGCCATGGCGGAGGCCGGCGGCGGAGCGATCGTCAACCTGGGGTCCTGGATCGCGCGCCTGGGCGTGCCGGTCGGCGCCCTCTACAGCTCCACCAAGGGGGCCATGGAGACGCTGACGCGGGCGTGGGCGGCGGAGTTCGGGCCGCGGGGCGTGCGGGTGAACGCGATCTCCCCGGGGGTGGTGCTGACACCCGAACCGGGAACGACGCACCCCGCCGAGGTCATGATGAAGGGCACTCCGGCGGGGCGCATGGGCACCCCCGACGCCATCGCCGACGCGGCCGTGTACCTGGCCGGCGACGAGTCCTCCTTCGTGCACGGCATCGTCCTGGACGTCGACGGCGGGCGCACCACGACCGCCGTCATCGCCGGCTGACATCCGGGACCGGTACGCCTTTCACCCCGCGGTGCGGCCCGCGCTGCGCAGGTCCGCGATCCCCTGGTCGAGAGCGGCGCGCAAATGGGCCGACCCGCCCGTGGACAGCAGGATCGACACACCCCCCTGGATCGCGGCCAGCAGCGCCGCGGCCCTGACGTCGACATCGAGATCGGCGGGGAGCCTGCCCGTGGACTGCAGCGCCCGGATGCCCGCCGCCAGGCTCTCCTGCCAGCGCCGCATGAGTTCGATCACGATCGCCCGCGCTCCGGGGGTGGAGCGCCCGATCTGAAGGAACAGCGACCCGAGCGGGCACTGGTCCCCCTGCGCCTCGTACCGCTCGACGACCACGTCCCGCCACCGCTCCCAGGCCTCCCACGAGTCGAGGCAGCCGAGGTAGGGCTGCTGGTCCTCGATGACCTGGTCGGCCTCGAACCGGGCCACCGCGAGGAGCAGTTCGTCCTTGCCGGCCGGGAAGTAGTGGAACAGCTGGCTCTTGCTGGTGCTCGTCCGCGCCATGACGTCGTCCAGCGTCACCGAGGCGACCCCCCGCTCCCGGAGCACCGCGGCGGCACCCTCGACGATCCGGCTCCGCGTCGCCCTCCCCTTCGCGGTCAGCTTCCCGCCCATGCCGGCCTCCATAAAGTGGACTGGTCAGTCCATCATAGGTCGTGGGTTCTCATGTGCCCCGGACGACCGCGTGCGCGTCCAGGGCGAGCACCCCGCCCGGGTGCACCAGCAGCGGGTTGACCTCCAGCTCGGTGAACTCCGGGTGGGCGGCGGCGACCTGGGCGATGGCGCACAGGGCGGCCGCGGCGGCCTCCAGGTCGACGGGCGGGGCACCCCGCCAGCCGGTCAGCAGGGGCGCGTGGCGCAGCCCGAGCAGCAGCGCACGCGCGCGTGCCGGGGTGAGCGGGGCCAGGGCGAGTGCGGTGTCGGCGTGCAGCTCCGCGGTGACGCCGCCGATGCCGGCCAGGGCGACCGGGCCGAACGCCGGGTCGTGCCGGACACCGGCGATCAGTTCGCGGGCGTGCGCCGGGGCCGCCATGGCCTCGACGGCGTAACGCGTGGCGCCGGTGGACGCGCGCATCCGGGCCAGGGCCGCGCGTACGGCGTCCGCGTCGGCGAGGGCCAGCGCGACCCCGCCGGACTCCGTCTTGTGCGCGAGGCCCATCGCCTTGAGCACGACCGGGAAGCCCACGCGCCGCGCCGCCGCGACCGCCTCCTCCTCGGAATCCGTCACGAACTCCGCCTCGGGGAAGGGGAGTCCATGGGCGGCGAGCAGGGCGCGGACGGTCTCGTAACCGCCGTCGTGGGCGGGTGGCGCGGGGCGGGGGAGAGGGGGCGGGTCGGTCGGCGCCGCGGCGGCGAGCCGTACGGCACCCGTCAAGGCCACGGCCGCCTGCTCGATGCGCTCGTACACCGGTGTCCCGCGCTCCCGCAGGACGGCGAGGGCGGGGGTGTCGCGGGCCATGGTGTGCACCAGCAGCGGGCGTCCGGTACGGGCGGCGGCGTCGGCGAGCGCGCCGGCCACCTCGCACTCGTGGGCCGTGCGCTGGGGGTCGGCGCTCGCGTAGTCGCCGAAGTAGCCGGTCAGGACGACCGCGTCGGTCTCCCCGCTGTGGAGCAGTGTCCCGGCGACGCGCGCGTAGCTGCCGAGATCGGCCTCGCCCGCGCCGGCCAGGTCGACGGGGTTGCGGCAGCCGGCACCGGGCGGGAGCACCTCGGCGAGGCGGCGTACGGTGGCTGCCGACAACTCCGGCACCCGGGCGCCGCGCACGGTGAACGCATCGGCGGCGAGCGCTCCTTGACCACCGCTGTCGCCTACTACGGCGACGCGGGCCGATGCTTGCCAACGGGTGTTTGCCAACGGGTGTTGGTCATCGGGGGTTTGCCGACGGTTGTTGACTCCTGGCGGGCGCTTCTGGTCCGCGCCGCCTCGCCAACGGGCGTTGGTCAACAAGTGTTTGCCTTCGCCCGTCGGCCCACCAGCGTGGGCCCCGGTCTGCTGCTCCTCCTGTCCACAACTGTTGGCCAACAAGCGTTCGCCACCGGCTGTCTGCCCACCCGCATGGCCCCGTCCCCGCTCGCCCCGGCCGGTCAACCACCCGGGCGCGGCCAGCAAACACACTGCCGTGTCCACCAGTTCGCCCGCCGAGTCCAGCAGCAGCGCGCCGCTGTCCCGGCAGACGGCCGCCACCGTGTCGTACGAACTGACCAGCGCGCCCGTGTGGGAGGCGGCGGCGCCCGCGGCGGCGGGGCTGCGGCCGACCGTGAGCAGCAGCACCGGTTTGCCCGCCGCGTGCGCGGCCCTCAGCACCCGCGCGAGACGGCGGCCGTCGCGGAAGTCCTCCACATAGGCGGCGAGAACCCGGGTGGGCCCGTGCCCGACGAGCGTCTCCAGGGCCTCCGCCGCGTCCAGGTCCCGCTGGTTGCCGAGCGAGACGAACCGGGAGAAGCCCTGTCCCGCGCGGGCGAGCAGCCGCCCGATCTCCAGGGCGAGGTTCCCGCTCTGCGACACCAGTCCCACCGCGCCCACCGGGAACTCACCCCAGCTGAGCCGCAGTTCGCTGCCCGTGTCGACCAGGCCCATGCAGTTGGGTCCGAGCAGCCGGGCGCCCCGGTCGGTTATCTCGCGGGCCAGCGCGCGCTCCTCGGCCGGGTCCCCGCCGGAGGTGATGACGGTGAAGTGGCGGGCACCGGCCGCCAGGCCCTCGGTCACCACGGTCCGGACCTGAGCGGGCGGCACGGCCACCACGACGTGCTCGCAGGCGAGCCCGGTGAGCCCGGCGCGGAACGGTACGCCGTCCAGGCTCCCGCCCCGCCGGTTCACCAGGTGCACCTCACGCCGCCCCCGCCCCGCCAGCGCCCCCTTGGCCAGCCAGTAGCCCCACTTCCCGGGCTGCGCGGAGGCGCCGACGACGGCGACCGAGGCGGGGTCGAAGAGCGCGTCCGAGCGCGGCCCGCCGGCGCCCGCGGCCGGGGAAGGCTCGCCGGGTCCCGTCACCGGTACCACTCGAAGCGGTCCGCGATCACCGGCAGCCGGTCGGTCACCAGCGCGTGGGCGGCCGCACGCGGAGTCGTGCCGTCGGCCTCCGCGCGGGCGAGCATCAGCTCGATCAGGGCGCGCATCGAGCGCCGGATGTGTGCGAAGGCCTCCTCGGCGTCCGCGCCGATGTCGCCGAACAGCGTCCACCACCACCAGGCGTTGGTCCCAGAGTTGACCACCACGTCCGGCAGCACGGTGACCCCGCGCGCGGCCAGCAGTTCCTCCGCCTGCGGCAGCACGGGCATGTTGGCGGCCTCCACGATCCAGCGGGCGCGGATCCGGTCCTGGTTGGCGGTGTCGATCGCGTACGACACCGCTGCCGGCACGAGCACCTCCGCGTCGGCGGACAGCCAGGCGTCGCCGGGCAGTTCGCGGTCGCCGGGGCGCAGCACACGCCGGTCGACGGTGCCGTAGCCGTCCCGCGCGGCCAGCAGTGCCTCGACGTCCAGCCCCGCGGGATTGGCGATGGTGCCCTTGATGTCGGCGACCGCGACCACCGTCAGCCCCGCGCGGGCGAGGAACCGCGCGGTGGCCCCGCCCATCGTGCCGAGACCCTGCACCGCCACCCGGGCGCCCGCGTACGGCACGTCCGCCCGGTCCAGCGCCGCGAGCACCGACTCGGCGACCCCGCAGCCACCCGCCAGCTCGTCCAGGCCGATGCCGTCCACCTCGACCGCGAAGGCGTCCGCGAGCCGTTCGCGGGCCGCCGCCTCGTCGTCCAGCAGCGGGTACACGGCCTGGATGGAGGAGACCAGACCCGCCTCGGCCGCCGCGCGGTCGACCAGGTCCTGGGTGAGGCCGAGGTCCTCGCCGGTGGTCCAGAAACTCTCGATGTACGGCCGCATGGCGCGCAGATAGCGCACCAGCAGCCCGTACGCCTGCGGATCCTGGGGATCGCAGTCGATGCCGCCCTTGGCCCCGCCGAGGGGGACGTAGCGCGCCTCGGGGTCGTAGTGCAGGGCCTCCTTCATCGTCATGCCGCGGGCGAGCCCCGCCACCTCCTCGAGCGTGCAGCCGGGGCGCATCCGCAGCCCGCCGCTGGCCACGCCGCGCACCAGCCGGTCCACCACCAGGAAACCCTGGCGGCCGGTGACGTGGTCGGTCCAGACGAGCGACATCAGGGGAGCGGGAGCGGTCATGGGGTCTCCTCGGGGACGGTGATCAGTGTGGGGCCGGGCCGGTCGAGGGCCTCGGTGAGGGCGCGCGCCAGTGCGGCCGGGTCGCAGGCGCGCGTGCCGTGTCCTCCGTAGGCGCGGGCCAGGGCGGGCAGGTCGACCGGTGCCAGGTCCACGGCGGCCGGTACGTCGCCGCGCGCCCGCATCTCGTCACGGATCTCGCCGTAGCCGCCGTTGTCGAACACCACTATGGGCAACGGCAGTCGGAGCTGCGCGGCGGTCGCCAGTTCCTGCACCGTGAACTGCAGCCCGCCGTCCCCGCTCAGCGCGAGCACCTGCCGGTGCGGCTCGGCGACCTTGGCGCCCAGCGCGGCGGGCAGCGCGTAGCCGAGGGTGCCGAAGCCGGTGGGGTGCAGATACCGGCCCTCGGGGCCGACGGGGAGGTGGGGGAGGGCGCCGTAGTAGCAGCACTGGGCGCTGTCGGAGGTGATGACGGCGTCGGCCGCCAGCACCTCGCGCACCGCCCGCAGATACGGGATCCAGCGGGCGTCCCGCGCGTCGGTCTCGGCGTCCCGCGCGGCGCGCAGCGCGGCCACCTCGTCGGCCACGCGCGTGTGCGGGGTGTTCGCGGGTACGCGTGCGTGACGGTCGTCCGGCAGTTGTGCCAGCAGCGCTTCCAGGGCGAGCCGTGCGTCCGCCACGAGGGGTACGTCCACCGCCGCGCCCGCGTACATCTGGTCCGGATCGAGATCGACGCGTACGAGCGTGCCGTCCAGCGGTGGTGGGACGGTCCAGAAGTCGGACTCGGACAGCTCCGTGCCGACGGCGAGGACGACGTCCCGTGCGGCGAGCCACTTCTGCACGGCGGGGCTGTGCAGCGACACGCCGAGGGACAGCGGATGGGTCTCCGCGACGGTGCCCTTGCCGGCCGCCGTGGTCACGACGGGCGCGGCAAGGCGCTCGGCGAGGGCGCGGCACTGCGCCCGTGCGCCGACGGCTCCGCCGCCGAGCACCAGCGCGGGGCGGCGGGCACCGCTCAGGGCCGTGACGGCCTGCCGTACGGCCTCCGGGTCCGGCGCGGGCGGTGGGGTGCGCGGGGCGCGCCGGACGGGCCCCAGCACCTGAGCGGCCGTCAGCAGGTCCAGCGGCACCTCGATGTGCGCGGGGCGCGGGCGCCGGGTGCGGAACAGGGTGAACGCCCGGGCCACGGCCGCGTCGATCTCCGCGACCGACGAGACCCGGTGACTGAACGCGGCGACGCCGCGCAGGGCCTCGGTCTGACTGCGCATCTCGTGCAGCGCGCCCGTGGCCAGCCGGGGATGGCCGAGCGGCATGCCCGGCGAGACGACCAGCAGCGGCACGCTGTCCGCATAGGCCTCGCCGACGGCGGCCGCCGCGTTCAGCAGGGCGGGCCCGGTCGTCGTGAGCACGACACCCGGACGGCCCGTCACGCGCGCGTACCCGTCGGCCGCGTACCCGGCACCCTGCTCATGGCGGGGCGTCGCATGCTCGACGCCGTAGGCCGGGAGGTGCCGGTACACCTCCAGGTTGTGTGTGCCCGGGATGCCGAAGACCCGGGTCACGCCGTTCGCCCGCAGGGCCCGTACGAGGGCCTGTCCCCCGGTCAGGAGGCCGCCGGAGGCGTCCTGGGGGCCCGGCCGGGCGGCAGCGCCCATCACAGGCTCCGCGCGATGATGAGCCGCATGATGTCGGAGGTGCCCTCCTCGATCTCCTCCAGCTTGGCGTCCCGCATCCACTGCTCCACCGGGAACTCCCGCGAGTAGCCCCAGCCGCCGAGCGTCTGCACGGCCGCCCAGGTGCAGTACGCGGCCGTCTCCGACGCCGTCAGCTTGGCCATCGCGGCCTCGGCGGTCGCCTCCAGACCCGCGTCCAGCCGGCGGGCCGCCCGCCAGGTCATCAGCCGCGCCTGCTCCACGCGCGTGCGCATGTCGGCGAGGCGGAAGGCGACCGCCTGGTGCTCGATGATCGGCTTGCCGAACTGCCGCCGCTCACGAGCGTAGTCGCGCGCGTACTCGTACGCCGCCCGGGCCACTCCCGTCGCCGCCGCGCCCAGCACCGTACGGGAGATGTCGAAGGTCCGCATCAGCCCGACGAAGCCCTCGCCCTCGGCGCCGAGCCGGTGCTCCTCGGGCACGAACGCGTCCTCGAAGAAGATCTCCCGGCAGACGATCGCCCGCTGCCCCATCTTGCGCATCGGCTCACCGAAGGTCATGCCCTCGGTGCCCTTGCGCAGCAGGAACGCGCTGACTCCGCGCGAGCGGCGGGTGGGGTCGGTCTTGGCGAAGACCACATAGCTGTCGGCCTCGCCCGCGTTCGAGATCCACGCCTTCTGGCCGCGCAGCCGGTAGCCGCCCGCGGTGCGGTGCGCGGTGGTGATGATCGACGCGGCGTCGGATCCGGCGCCGGGCTCGGTCGTCGCCAGGGCCGTCATCGGGGTGTCCGGGCCGGTGAGGGGCGTCAGCCACTCCTGCTTCTGCTCCTTGGCGCCGAGTTCGAGGACCGGGTCGGCGAAGAAGCCGTTGGAGCACAGCAGGTTGCCGATGCCGAGGTCGCCCACGCACAGCTCCTCCTGGACCAGGCACTGGGTGAAGACGTCCGTGAAGCCGCCGCCGCCGTACTCCTCCGGCAGCATGAAGCCGGTGATGCCGACCCCGGCGGCCTTGCGCCACAGATCCCAGGGCGTCTCCACGTCCGCCTCGTCCACGGCACGCGCGCGTGGCCGTATCTCCTCGCGGGCGAAGGCCCGGGCGAGATCGACGACGTCTCGCTGTTCGGGGCGGAGCGGGACCAGCTCGGTGGGGAGGTCGGACATGGTGCCTCCAAGGCGGCCGCGGACGGTGGTGGGCGAAGGGCGCCGGACAGGGCTCTACTGAATCGTGAGTCAGTATCCGGAGCCGGTCCGCACCGTGTCAACGTGCTGAACGGAGGTTCAGTAGCGTGCTCCCGGACCCGCGTGGGGCACCCCGGCCGGACCGGGCTGTCGGAGGCGCCGACCATAATGGGGACCTCACCCACTTCACCGGGAGGTACCCGTGACCGGACTGCGTTCCTCGAGCTCCGGGCTCCGCGCCCTGCGGCCCGCGGCCTTCGGCGCGGAACCGGGCGGTGAGCGCCTGGCACGCATCCGCCGCTCCCCCCACTTCAAGGACGGCGTCTTCCAGAATCCGGGCGGCACCGCGCGCACCCGGCCCTCCGGCTCCACGCTGGACCTCGCGAAGGTGTTCCTCGACAAGGACACCCGGCCCCTGCGCGCCCCGAAGGGCACCATCCCGGTGCATCCCACCACCTTCGCCGACCTGGCCAAGCCGCCCGCCACCGGACTGCGGCTGACCTGGATGGGCCACTCCAGCGTCCTCGCGGAGATCGACGGCCACCGGGTCCTGTTCGACCCCGTCTGGGGCGAGCGATGCTCCCCGTTCCCCTTCGCCGGACCCAAGCGGCTGCACCCCGTGCCACTGCCGCTGGCCGCGCTCGGCGAGGTCGACGTGGTCGTCATCTCGCACGACCACTACGACCACCTGGACCTGCCCACCATCAAGGCGCTGGCCGGCACGGACACCCTCTTCGCCGTGCCGCTCGGCGTCGGCGCCCACCTGGAGCACTGGGGCGTGTCCCCGGACCGGCTGCGCGAGCTGGACTGGCACGAGTCGACCCGGGTCGGCGGTCTCACCCTCACCGCCACCCCGGCCCGCCACTTCTGCGGCCGCGCCCTGCGCAACACCCAGCACACCCTCTGGGCGTCCTGGGTCGTCGCCGGCGAGGAGCACAGGATCTACCACAGCGGTGACACGGGCTATTTCGAGGGCTTCAACGACATCGGCGCCGACCACGGCCCGTTCGACGCCACGATGATCCAGATCGGCGCGTACAGCGAGTTCTGGCCCGACATCCACATGACCCCCGAGGAGGGCCTGCGCGCCCACCTCCACCTGCAGGGCGGGGCGCCCCACGGCGCGCTGCTGCCGATCCACTGGGGCACCTTCAACCTGGCCCCGCACCCCTGGGCCGAGCCGGGTGAGTGGACGAAGGAGGCGGCCGAGGAGGCCGGCCAGGCGGTGGCCCTGCCCCGCCCGGGTGAGCCCTTCGAGCCGGCGGGCAAGCTCCCGGCGGAGGCGTGGTGGCGCGGCGTCTCGGGGGAGCTGCGGCGCACCTGGCGCTCGGTCGGCGCGTTCGTGGCGGAGCCGCCCGCCAAGCGGTGACGCGCCGCGCCGACGGCACGGAAGGCCTGCTTGACACGACTCAGCCAAGGCCAAAGCGGATACTCTCTGTAACAACCCGCCCGCCTGAGCCGCAGGCGGGCCAGGTCGGCGGGTGTGCGGAATGTCCAGATGGTGCTCACGCCGCCCTGATCGGTTCTGCGCGACTCGTATCGATGTCTTTCGAGTCCAATTCCCTTGTGTGACCGGGTAATCGGTCTGTCGTACGAGACCTCATACCAGAGCGGGACCAATCCTGCGGGACTTTGTCAACTGCCCCCCGCACATGAGGGGGAGGCGACTACCGTCAGTGGCCGGATGGCAGCCCGACGGACAAGTACGAGGACGCAGATGTCTCACCTCCGAGCACCGGCCACCCGTGCCGACCGCCGAGAGGGCGGCAGGCACGGGCGACCGGGCGCCCGACCCGCTCCCGCACTGCCCGAGACGCACATACGGCCCCAGCTCATGCGGCTCGCCGTGCTGCCGCCGCTCGCGGTCGCCCTGAGCGCCACCGCCGCCGTCCTGTACAGCATCCGCGCCACCGGCGCGCGCACCGGCCCCGTCCTGTGGGGTGTGGTCGGCGGAGCGGTCACCGTGGCCGTCGCCGGCATCCTGATCGCCGCCGTGGCCGCCGACCGGGCCGCCCGCTCGGTCTCCGACCGCGTCGACGCGCTGCGCCGTACCGCCGCGCGCGGCGAGGCGGACCTGCACGCCCTGGTCGACGCGCTGCGCCAGGGCGAGGCCCCGCCGCAGCGCGCACCGCGCCGCCGGCCGCCCGAGGACGCCGACGACTTCGACCTGCTCGCCGCCGACCTGGCCCGCGCGCACGACGGCGCCGTCACCGCCGTCGTGCGCGCCGCCCAGCTCTCCAGCCAGGCGGGCAGCGAGCAGAAGCTGGAGGTCTTCGTCAACCTCGCGCGGCGGCTGCAGTCCCTGGTGCACCGGGAGATCTCGATCCTCGACGACCTGGAGAACGAGATCGAGGACCCCGTCCTGCTCAAGGGCCTGTTCCACGTCGACCACCTGGCCACCCGCATCCGGCGGCACGCCGAGAACCTCGCCGTGCTCGGCGGCGCCGTCTCCCGGCGCCAGTGGAGCAACCCGGTCAGCATGACCGAGGTGCTGCGCTCCGCCATCGCCGAGGTCGAGCAGTACTCCCGGATCAAGCTGGTGCCGCCGATCGACGGCGAACTGCGCGGCCACGCCGTCGCCGACGTCATCCATCTGCTCGCCGAACTCATCGAGAACGCCTCGGTGTTCTCCGCCCCGCACACCCAGGTGCTGCTCCGCGCCAACCTCGTCACCTCCGGGCTCGCCGTGGAGGTCGAGGACCGCGGGCTCGGCATGCCGGTCGGCGAACAGAGCCGGATGAACGCCCTGCTCGCCGACCCCGACCAGGTCAACGTCGCCAGCCTGCTGGCCGACGGGCGCATCGGCCTCTACGTCGTCTCCCAGCTCGCCCGGCGGCACGGCATCCATGTGCGGCTGCAGACCAACATCTACGGCGGTGTGCAGGCCGTACTCGTCGTCCCGCAGGCGTTGTTGGGTACGGCACCCGGGGTGGCCGGGGCGGGCGTGCACCGGGCGCCGCAGGATCCGGCGGACACCGGTGCCTCGCCGCAGGCGCGGCTTCAGGGCCAGACCGGTGGGCCGGTGCACGGCCAGGGGCACGGGTCCGGGCCGGGGCAGGTGCCGGTGCCGGGTTCTGTGCCGGCGCCCGCATCCGGGCCGGCGCCTGTGCCGGGACCGCGGTCCGCGGGTGCCGGCCCCGCGTACGGCGGTGCCGGGCCGGAGGCCGACGCCCCGGCCGACTCGGGGGCGGTGGCCGGGCGAGGCGCGCTGGTGGCCTCCGCGGGCGAGGCCGGCTCCGGAGGCGGACAGGCCAGGGTGACCGGGCTGCGGCGGCACGCCCAGCGCGGTGGCGGGGGGAGCGGCGCCGGGAGCGAGGTCGTACGGCGCGGCACCGAGAGCGGTGACGGCGGGCGGAGCGGAGGCGGCCTCGCGCCGCTGCCCGTGCGGGGTGCCCGGCAGGACCGGCCCAACCCCTCCGAGGCCCTGCCCGGCATCGGCGCCGGGGACCGGGCGACGGTCGAGGCGCACGCGGGCATCCTGCCCACACCGCGCACCGACACCGTGCGCGGCACCATGAACAAGCCCCAACTGCCCCGCCGCCGGGCCCAGGAGCACATCGTCCCCCAACTGCGCGGCGGTCCCGCACCCCGCCAGGACGGCGACACGGTCGCGGGTCACGACCCGGGGCTGATGGCCGCCTTCCAGCGCGGGATCGGACTCGCCGAGGCGCAGCAGCACATGGAGGGCCAGGACGCCGCCTGTGCCACGCCTATGACGGGCCACCACCTTCCGCCCGGCGCGGCGGAGTTCACCGAGCCACCGCTTGTACCGCCCAACCACATGGGCTCAGACCATACGAGCGCGGACCACATGGGCGCGCATCACATGGGCTTGGACCACATGGGCTCAGACCACATGGTCTTCGACCACAGAGACCCCACCCCCCTATCCCAGGGGCGCACCCACGCGCCCGCATCCGACGGTGCCCGTGGCGCCGGCCGGCCCGACGGGAGCGCCCCGGCCGGCTGACGCCCGCACCGTACCCACCCCCCCACCTCCGACCACGCACATCCCAACCGCCAGCGCTCCCGCAGACCTTCGTACCCCAAGGAGTCGATCCACCATGGCGAGCGATGCGCCGACCGCCCACGCATCCGACCTCGACTGGCTGCTGAGCGGCCTCGTGCAGCGCGTACCGCACACCACCAGCGCGGTGCTCCTGTCCTGCGACGGGCTGGTGAAGTCCGTGCACGGCATCGACATCGACAGCGCCGACCACATGGCGGCCCTGGCCTCCGGCCTGTACTCCCTCGGCCGCAGCGCGGGCGTCCGGTTCGGCGACGGCGGGGACGTCCGCCAGGTCGTCGTCGAGCTCGACTCGACCCTGCTGTTCGTCACCACCGCCGGCTCCGGCACCTGCCTCGCCGTCCTCGCGGGCCGGGAGGCCGACGCCGCCGTGCTCGGCTACGAGATGGCGATGCTCGTCAAGAGCGTCCGTCCCTACCTGGTGACCGCCCCCCGGCAGCAGGCCGTCGAACCCACGGCGACGAGGCCTTGAGCGCGGCCGCAGCCGGCGACGGGCCCTGGCTGGACGACGCGGCCGGACGGCTGGTGCGCCCGTTCACGGTCAGCAACGGACGCACCGAGCCCAGCGTGGCCCTGGACCTGATGTCACAGGTGATGGCCACCGGCGTCACCCCGCTCGGCTACCTCGGCCCCGAGCACGCCCAGGCGCTCGATCTGTGCCGGGCCCCCGTCTCGGTCGCCGAGGTCGCCGCGCATCTGAAGCTGCCCGCGGTGGTCACCAAGGTGCTGCTCTCGGACCTCGTCGACTGCCAGGCGCTGACCACCAAGCCCCCCGTTTTCCACCACACACCCACTGACCGGTCTCTGCTGGAGGCAGTGCTCGATGGACTACGACGACAGCTCTGACCCGTTCCCGACCGCGCTGAAGATCCTGGTGGCGGGCGGGTTCGGGGTCGGCAAGACGACCTTCGTGGGCGCGGTCAGCGAGATCGCGCCGCTCAGCACGGAGGAGCTGCTCACCACGGTCAGCGTCGGCACGGACAGTCTCGACGGCGTCGAGAACAAGATGGAGACGACGGTCGCCATGGACTTCGGCCGGATCACCCTCGATCCGGACCATGTGCTGTACCTGTTCGGCACCCCGGGGCAGGAGCGGTTCTGGTTCATGTGGGACGAGCTGTCCGAGGGCGCGCTCGGCGCGGTGATCCTCGCCGACACCCGCCGGCTCCAGGACTGCTTCGCGGCCGTGGACTTCTTCGAGGAACGCGGACTCGGCTTCATCCTCGCCATCAACGAGTTCGACGGCGGCTACCGCTACGACCCCGAGGAGGTGCGTGCCGCCATCGACCTGGACCCCGAGATCCCCGTCGTCCGCTGCGACGCCCGGATCTCCTCCTCCGGCGTGCAGACCCTGCTCACCCTCGTACGCCACCTCCTCGCCCACGCCCCGGCGACCGCGCCGAGCCACGGCGCCCACATGTGATCCCGCACTACCGCCACGGAGTTCCCCCATGAGGTACGCCCACAGCGCTGGAGCCCGGCCATGACCTACGAGCCGCCCCGGCCGGTCCGGGGTCTGCTGCTCACCCCCGAGGACAAGGAGGCCCCCGCCCGCGTCCACCGACTGCGCCTGCTCGGCCTGGCGGACCGTCCCGACCCGGCGCTCGACGCCTTCGCGGACCATCTCGCCCGGCTCACCGGCGCGCCCTATGCCATGGTCAACTTCGTCGGCGAGGACCACCAGTTCTTCGCGGGCCTGTGCGTCCCCGCCGTGGCCCCACCGCTCAGGGAGGACGGCAGCAGGCCGGAGTTCGGCCGGGTCCTGCCGCGCGAGCACGGGTTCTGCCCCCATGTCGTGGTCCGCCGCAAGGCACTGGTGCTCGAGGACGTCCGCGACTATCCGCGGTTCGCCGGGAACCCCGTCGTGGACGAGTACGGCATCCGGTCCTATCTGGGCGCCCCGCTCATCGACAGCTCCGGCATGGTGCTCGGCACCGTGTGCGCGGCCGACACCGAGCCCCGGGTCTGGGGCCGATCGGTACTGGAGACCGTCAAGGCGCTGGCCGCCGATCTCGTCGTACGCCTCGAACGGAGCGCCGAGGACGGGCTGCCCCTGTGACGGGCCGGGCCCTGCCATCGCCGCCCGCACCTGGGGCGTGAAGGAAAGCTGAGGCGGCGGTTAAGAAAAGCTCGATGGACCCGCGGCCCGCGCATACGGCAGATTGCAGGGTGATTCCACCCCTCTGACCCGGTGCGGGCTCCTTACGCATGCCCGCGGGCCGGGACCTCACCCACAGGAGCCGCACGCGTGAAGGCGCTGGTCAAGGAGAAGGCGGAGCCCGGGCTCTGGCTGACGGACGTCCCGGAGCCCGAGATCGGCCCGGGTGACGTACTGATCAAGGTCATGCGGACCGGTATCTGCGGAACCGACCTGCACATCCGGGCCTGGGACGGCTGGGCGCAGCAGGCGATCCGGACCCCGCTCGTGCTCGGGCACGAGTTCGTCGGGCAGGTCGTCGAGGTCGGCCGGGACGTGAGCGACATCCGCATCGGCGACCGGGTAAGCGGCGAGGGCCATCTGGTGTGCGGCAAGTGCCGCAACTGCCTGGCCGGCCGCCGTCATCTGTGCCGCGCCACCGTCGGTCTCGGCGTCGGCCGGGACGGCGCCTTCGCCGAATACGTCGCGCTGCCCGCGAGCAACGTCTGGGTGCACCGGGTCCCCGTCGACCTCGACGTCGCCGCGATCTTCGACCCGTTCGGCAACGCCGTGCACACCGCGCTGTCCTTCCCGCTGGTCGGCGAGGACGTGCTGATCACCGGCGCCGGCCCGATCGGCCTGATGGCCGCCGCCGTGGCCCGCCACGCGGGCGCCCGCAACGTCGTCATCACCGACGTCAGCGAGGAGCGCCTGGACCTGGCCCGCAAGATCGGCGTGAGCCTCGCCCTGAACGTCGCCGAGACCACCATCGCCGACGGACAGCGGGAGCTGGGCCTGCGCGAGGGCTTCGACATCGGCCTGGAGATGTCCGGCCGTCCCGAGGCCATGCGGGACATGATCGCCAACATGACGCACGGCGGCCGGATCGCCATGCTCGGCCTGCCGGCCCAGGAGTTCCCGGTCGACTGGTCCCGGATCGTCACCTCGATGATCACCATCAAGGGCATCTACGGCCGCGAGATGTTCGAGACCTGGTACGCGATGTCGGTGCTGCTGGAGGGCGGCCTCGACCTCGCCCCCGTGATCACCGGCCGGTACGGCTACCGCGACTTCGAGGCGGCCTTCGCCGACGCCGCGAGCGGCAAGGGCGGCAAGGTCATCCTCGACTGGACCGCGTAAGCGACGTCAATCCCCAGCCGCGCCAGCACTTTCAGGAGCTTCCCCATGTTCGACACCGTCCGCGACGACCTGCGCGCCACCCTCGACGAGATCCGCGCCGCCGGTCTGCACAAGCCCGAGCGGGTCATCGGCACCCCGCAGTCCGCGACCGTGAACGTCACCGCCGGCGGCCGTCCCGGCGAGGTCCTCAACTTCTGCGCCAACAACTACCTCGGCCTCGCCGACCACCCCGACGTGATCGCCGCCGCCCACGAGGCCCTCGACCGCTGGGGCTACGGCATGGCCTCGGTCCGCTTCATCTGCGGCACCCAGGAGGTGCACAAGGAGCTGGAGGCCCGGCTCTCGGCGTTCCTCGGCCAGGAGGACACGATCCTGTACTCCTCCTGCTTCGACGCCAACGGCGGTGTCTTCGAGACGCTGCTCGGCGAGGAGGACGCGGTGATCTCCGACGCCCTCAACCACGCCTCCATCATCGACGGCATCCGCCTGTCCAAGGCCCGCCGCTTCCGCTACGCCAACCGCGACCTCGCCGACCTGGAGGCGAAGCTGAAGGAGGCGTCCGACGCCCGGCGCCGGCTGATCGTCACCGACGGCGTGTTCTCCATGGACGGCTACGTCGCCCCGCTGCGCGAGATCTGCGACCTCGCCGACCGCTACGACGCGATGGTCATGGTCGACGACTCGCACGCCGTCGGCTTCGTCGGCCCGACCGGCCGCGGCACCCCCGAGCTGCACGGCGTCATGGACCGCGTCGACATCATCACCGGCACCCTCGGCAAGGCCCTCGGCGGCGCCTCCGGCGGCTATGTCGCCGCCCGCGCCGAGATCGTCGCCCTGCTGCGCCAGCGCTCCCGGCCGTACCTGTTCTCCAACACCCTGGCCCCGGTGATCGCCGCCGCCTCCCTGAAGGTCCTCGACCTGCTGGAGTCCGCCGACGACCTGCGGGTCCGGCTGCGCGAGAACACCGCGCTGTTCCGCCGCCGGATGACCGAGGAGGGCTTCGACGTCCTCCCCGGCGACCACGCCATCGCCCCCGTGATGATCGGCGACGCGGCCGAGGCGGGCCGCATGGCCGAGCTGCTGCTGGAGCGCGGTGTGTACGTGATCGGCTTCTCCTACCCGGTCGTCCCGCAGGGCCAGGCCCGCATCCGCGTCCAGCTGTCCGCCGCGCACTCCACCGAGGACGTCAACCGCGCGGTCGACGCCTTCGTCGCGGCCCGGGCCGAGCTGGCGGCCTGAGCGGGGCGGACGCCTTGCGATAATTGACCGCATGATCGAGGCACGGCGGCTCCACATCCTCCGTGCGGTGGCCGACCACCGCACGGTCACCGCGGCGGCCGCCGCGCTGTACCTCACGCCATCGGCGGTGTCCCAGCAGCTGACGGCGCTGGAGCAGGAGACCGGCCACCGTCTGGTCGAGCGCAGCGCCAAGGGCGTACGGCTCACCCCGGCCGGCGAGATCCTGCTCAGCCACACCAACGCGGTCCTCGCCCAGCTGGAGCGGGCCGAGGCCGAGCTGGCCGCCTACGGCTCGGGCGAGGCGGGCACGGTCACCGTGGCGGCCTTCGCGACCGGCATCGCGCAGGTCGTGGCCCCGGCCGTGGCCCGGCTCGCCCACACCGCGCCCGGCATCCGCATCCGCGTGCAGGACGCCGAGGGCGACGAGAGTCTGCCCATGGTGCTGGACCGGCAGGTCGACGTGGCGGTGGCCGTGGAGTACCGGGGCGCCCCGCCCGCCGACGACCCCCGGCTCACCCACCTCCCGCTCTACGCCGAGCCGTTCGACGCGGTCGTACCCGTCGGCCACCGTCTCGCGGACGCCGCCGAGGTCCCCCTCGCCGAGCTGGCCAAGGACCCCTGGATCGGCCCGTACCCCGGCAACCCCTGCCACGACGTGGTCGTCCTGGCCTGTGAGAGCGCCGGTTTCCAGCCCCGCCTGGAGCACTCCTCCGACGACTTCCGCGCGGTCGTCGCGCTCGCCTCGGCCGACGCCGGCGTGGCGCTCGTACCGCGCTCCGCGCTGAACGGCATGGACCTCACCGGCGTCGTCGTACGCCCCGTCGACGGCGTGGCCCCGACCCGCCGCGTCTTCGCCGCCGTACGACGCGGCGCCGAGGGGCATCCGCTGATCCGGCCGGTGCTGGACGCGCTGCGGAAGGCGGCCCTGGCGTAGGGAACCGGCCATCGGCCGCACGCAGTCTGGGAGGTCATGCGTGTGACGATGATCCTCCCGGCCCTGACCGAAGCGACCAGCCCGCTGTTCAGGCCCATCAAGTACTCGCTGTTCCCGCCGCTGGGCCTGGCCACCCTGGCCGGCTACCTCGACCCGGACGACGAGGTCACGCTCCTCGACGAACACGTGGAGCGCATCGACCCGGCGGCCCTGGACACCCCCGACCTCCTGGTGGTGCAGCCGTACATCACCTCGGCCCGGCGCAGCTACGAGATAGCCGACCACTTCCGGGCCCGGGGCGTCCATGTCGCCATGGGCGGTCTGCACGTCACCTCGCTGCCCGAGGAAGCAGCTGCCCACGCCGACACCATCTTCACCGGGCCCGGCGAGGACACCTGGCCGCTGTTCCTGAAGGACTTCCGCGACGGCGTACCGGCCCGCCGCTACGACTCCGTACAGCGCACCCTCGCCGGACTGCCGCCGGTGCGCCGCGACCTGATCAAGCGGCACCTCTACCTCGTGCCCAACTCGATCGTGGTCTCCCGCGGCTGCCCCCACCACTGCGACTTCTGCTACAAGGACGCCTTCTTCGAGGGCGGCAAGTCCTTCTACACCCAGGCCGTCGACGACGCCCTCGCCGAGATCGACCGCCTCCCCGGCCGCCACCTCTACTTCCTCGACGACCACCTGCTGGGCAACCGGCGCTTCGCCGAGGCCCTGTTCGACGGCATGCGGGGGATGGGCCGGCTGTGGCAGGCGGCGGGTACGGTCAACTCCGTACTCAAGCCCGGCCTGTTGGAGCGGGCGGTCGAGGCGGGCCTGCGCAGCCTGTTCGTCGGCTTCGAGACGGTCAACGACGCCAACCTCGCCGAACGGCGCAAGAACCAGAACATCGGCACCGACTACGCGGCCGCGGTACGACGCCTGCACGACGCCGGGGTGATGGTCAACGCCAGCTTCGTCTTCGGGCTCGACCAGGACGGCCCCGACGTCTTCGACCGCACCGTGGAGTGGGCCGTCGAGCAGGGCATCGAGACGGCGACCTTCCACATCATGACGCCGTACCCGTCGACCGGGCTGTGGAAGCAGCTGGAGTCCGAGGGACGCATCACGCACCGCGACTGGGACCTGTACGACACCCGGCACGTGGTCTACCGGCCCAAGGGCATGACCCCGCGCCAGCTGGAGGACGGCTACTGGCGGGCCTACCGCGACTTCTACCGCTGGTCCAGCATCTGGCGCGGCTCGGCGGCGCAGCCGGGCCGGCACGAGCGGCTGCGGCACCTGGCCTACGCGGGCGGCTGGAAGAAGTTCGAGCCCGCCTGGGACCTGCTGATCCGCTCGCGCCGGGTGGTGCGGGCGCTGCCGATGCTGGAGCGGACGCTCGCGGCGTTCGGCGGGCGGCAGTGAAGAGAAGCCTGGAGCCCTAGAGAGCGTCTCAGATATGGCATAACATCTCTGATATGAAACAGGATGATGTCGCAACGGCTCCGGAGCCCGTCGACGCCCGGCTCGGCGCCCGCCTCGCCGAGCTGCGCGCCGGGCATGGCTGGTCCCTGGGGGAGCTGGCCGAGCGCAGCGGGGTGAGCCGCTCCACCCTCTCGCGCGCCGAACGGGCGGAGATCAGCCCCACGGCCTCCCTGCTGAACCGGCTCTGCCATGTCTACGGCCGCACCATGTCCCAGCTGCTCAGCGAGGTGGAGGCGGCACCCGCGCCGCTGGTCCGGGCCGCCGACCAGCAGATCTGGGAGGACCGTGACTCGGGATTCGTCCGGCGGTCGGTGTCCCCGCCGCACGCCGGGCTCCGCGGCGAACTGGTCGAGGGCCGGCTCGCACCGGGTGCCGACATCGCCTACGACCGCCCGCCCGTGACCGGTCTCGAACAGCATCTGTGGGTGCTCGACGGCGCCCTGGAGGTGACCGACGGGGAGCAGGTCCACCACCTGGACCCCGGAGACTGCCTGCGGATGCGCGTCTTCGGCCCGACCCGGTTCCGGTGCGCCGGCCCCGTCGAGGCACGGTATGTGCTGGCGGTGGTGCGGCCGTGAGGGTGCAGCGCTGGAACGCCGCGCAACTGCGGGAGCGGGCGGGCGAGTTGGCGGACCTGCTGACCGACACCGTGGCCGGTGGCGCCTCGGTCGGCTTCCTCGCGGCGCTCACGCACGAGGAGGCCACCGCCTGGTGGCGGGAGCGGGCCGAGGCGACCGCGGCCGGCCGGCTCGCCGTCTGGGCGGCACTCGACGGCACCGGCCGCCCGGCCGGAACCGTGAGCCTGGTCCACCCCGACAAGCCGAACAGCCGCCACCGCGCCGAACTGGTGAAGCTGATGGTGCACCGCTCCGCGCGCGGACAGGGACTCGGCCGCCTCCTCCTCACCACCGCCGAGGACGCCGCCGCGACCGCCGGCATCACCCTGCTCCACCTCGACACCGAGACCGGCAGCCCCGCCGAGCACCTCTACCGCTCGGCCGGCTGGACCCGGGCCGGCGTCATCCCCGACTACGCGGAGAGCCCCGGCGGCGAGCTGCGCCCGACGAGCCTGTACTACAAACGGCTGGAGCCGCCGGCCGGGTGACTGTCAGTGGCAGGCGCTACCGTGCGTTGCATGCCGGATGCCGAAGACGTACGCCGTATCGCCCTGTCCCTGCCGGACACCACGGAGAAGATCGCCTGGAGCATGCCCACGTTCCGGGTGGCCGGGAAGATGTTCGCGACCCTGCCCGAGGACGAGACGTCCATCGCCGTGCGCTGCCCCAAGGAGGAGCGCGACGAACTGGTGCTGGCCGAGCCGGAGAAGTTCTGGATCGCCGACCACGAGGCCCAGTTCGCCTGGGTCAGAGCGAGACTCGCCGCCCTGGAGGACGAGGACGAGCTGCGCGCCATCCTCGCCGACTCCTGGCGGCAGGCCGCACCGCCCCGACTCCTCGACGTCCACCCCGAGTTGGGGCTGCCGCCCGGGGAGTGAAAATACCCCGTGCGCGCGAGCCGGGCGTGGCATGATCCCGCGCGGCGCAGACGGGCGCGGCAACCGCGAGGGCGGCGGGGAGGGAGCATCCGCGATGACGGGAACGGACTCACGGCACGACGTCGGCACGCGCGGGGCGGGCAGGGCCGAGGCCGGCGGGCGGGCCGTCTGGTCACGGGACTTCGCCCTGTTCTTCGTGGCCAGGGCCGTCGCCCGGCTCGGCGACACCATGCTGCCCGTGGCGCTCGCCGCCGGCCTGCTGGAGCACGGATACGGCGCGGGCGCGGTCGGTCTCGCCATGGCCTCGACGGCGGCGGCGTTCGCCGGTCTCGTCGTCTTCGGCGGGGTCATCGCCGACCGGTTCAGCACCCGCAGGCTGATGATCGGCGCCGACCTCGTCCGGCTCGTCACCCAGTCCCTCGCCGCGGGGCTGTTCTTCGCCGGGCATGTGGTGCTGTGGCAGATCTGCGCGATGGGCTTCGTCAACGGCGTGGCGGGGGCGGTCTTCCAGCCGGGCGTGGCCAGTACGGTGCCCCGGCTGGCCGCCGACATCCAGGGCGCCAACGGCGCGATCCGCATCGCCGAGTCCGCCGCCCAGCTCGCCGGCCCGGCCGTCGCCGGTCTCCTGGTCGGCTTCGCCTCGCCCGGCTCGGTGTTCGCCGCGCACGCCGCCACCTACGCGACGAGCGCCCTGTGCCTGCTGCTGCTCCGGTTGCCCCCGCTCCCCGAGGGCAGCGGTGCCGCCACCGGCCGGGGGATGCGTGCCTTCCGGGCCGATCTGGTCCAGGGCTGGCGGGAGTTCCGGTCCCGGACCTGGCTGTGGGCCGTGATCGCCGTCTGGTGCCTGTACATGATCGCGGTCTGGGGGCCGACCGTCCCGCTCGTGGCCACGGAGGTCGTCCAGCAGCACGGCCCGCGCGCCTACGGCCTGGTCAACTCCGCCCTCGGCGCGGGCACGGTGGTCGGCGGCCTGCTCGCCCTGCGGCTGCGGCCCCGCCGCATGCTCCGCGCCGGCGCGATCTCCCTGTTCGCATTCTTCGGCCTTCCCGCGGCCGTCGGCGCGGGCCTCGGCGTGCCGGCGATGGCGATGGGGGCGGCCGTGGCGGGCGCCGGGATGTCGTTCTGGGGCGTGATGTGGGCGACCAGCGTGCAGACCCAGGTCCCGCCGGACGTCCTCAACCGGATCCACGCCTACGACGTGGCCGGCTCCCTCGCCATGATGCCGGTGGGCCAGGCCCTCGCGGGCCCCGCGGCCGACGCGGTCGGCGCCGGGCACGTCCTGCTGATCGCCGCCGCGACCAGCCTGGCGGTGGCCGCGGCCCTGCTCGCGGTTCCCGCGATACGCGACCTGGTCCGAGCGGACGCGCCCGCGCGGTGAGCGCACATCCGTGCCGCCTGGGGGTCCCCCCAGGCCCTTAAGGCACTGGGGGAGGCACGACTGACCGGAGCTACGCACGCTCCACGAATCGCCCGATCCGCTCCCGCAGGCTCACCGCGTCCAGCCCGTGCGCGACCACATGCTCCTCAATAGTCCCGTAGCGGCGCAGCTCGCCGCGGCCGACGCCGAGGCCCAGGACCCGGTGCGGCACGTCCGCGAGCGCCTCGCTCACGGCGGTCGTCGAGGTGCCCGCGAGATACGGCTCGACCAGTACGACGTCGGTGCCCGCCGACTCCGTGGCCCGGCGCAGGCCCGCCGCGTCGAAGGGCCGTACCGTCGTCGCGTACAGGACCGTCACGTCCAGGCCCTGTGTGGCGGCGAGGACCGGGTCCAGCATCGGGCCCACGGCGAGAACGACACCGCCGCGGCCCTCGCGGACCGTGCCGAAGCGCTCGCCGTCGATCAGCCGCCCCTGCCGGTTGGCCTGCAGGGACAGCCGTACGTACACCTTGTCGTCGCCCGCGGCGACCGCGTGGCGCAGCAGTGTCTCGGCCTCGTCCGGGTGCCCGGGCACGTGCACGGTCCAGCCGTCCAGTGTGTCGAGCAGCGCGACATCGCCCGGCGCCATGTGCGTGTAGCCGCCGGCCGGCCAGTCGAAGGAGGCGGCCGCGCTCACCAGCACCGCCCCGGTGTTCTGGTGCCCAAGATCCAGCTTGACCTGCTCGAACGGCCGCTCCACGAGGAAGCTGGCGAAGGTGTGCACCACGGGCCGCAGCCCGGTGAGCGCCAGCCCCGCCGCCGCACCGACGAGCAGCTGCTCGCGGATGCCGACATTGACGACCCGGTCGGGATGCCGGGCCATGGCCTCGCGGAAGGCGTCCTTGCCGATCTCGGCGAGGACCACCGCGACGCGCGGATCCTCGTCCAGCAGCCGGGAGACGACAGGGGCGAAACGGTCACGCATGGTGTCCATCAGGGTCTGCCTTTCCAGGAGTCGGGAGTCAGGCGTTCTTGGGCTCGACGCGGGCCACGACCACATGCGGCCGCCCGGGATGCGGGGCGGTGAACGCGGCGTACAACGCCTCGTGATCGCGCCCGTCGACGGTCACCGCCGACCAGCCCGCCGCCTCGAACCGGGCGGCGATGCCGCCGGGCAGGGCGTGGCTGGCGGAGGAGTTGTCGACCACGACCGTGTGCAGCCGCTCCAGGCCGGCGGGCCCCGCGAAGGCGATCGCCTCGTGGTTGCTGCCCTCGTCCAGCTCGGCGTCCCCGATCAGCACCCAGACCGCCGGATCGTGCAGCCCCTGCGCCCGCAGCCCCAGCGCGCTGCCCACCGCGATCGGCAGCCCGTGCCCGAGCGAGCCGCTGCCGATCTCGGCGCCCGGCACCAGCACCCGGTCCGGGTGATGCCCGAGCGGGGAGTCGTACGACCCGAACCCGGGCAGCCAGTCCACCGGCACGAACCCCTTCGCGGCCAGCACCGCGTAGTACGCCATCGGCCCGTGCCCCTTGCTCAGCAGGAACCGGTCGCGGGCCGGATCGTCCCGCCGCTGCGGTGTCACCCGGAGCACCCGGTCGTAGAGCACCCACAGCACGTCGAGGGTGGAGGTGGCCGCCGGTCCGTGCTTCTCGTCGCCGGTCATCAGGCTCATCAGACCGGGCAGGTCGGCGTACCCGTACGTGCGGTTCTCGTCCGTTGCGATCGTCATGCCGACGATCGTGCAACCTCAACCAAACTCGAGGTCAACCGGAAAACGGGTGCGCGATCACCGAGCGGAGTGCGGTATTGTTTCCCTGCGCGTTTCGACCGGGGAAACCCCAGGTCAAACGGCACCGGGACGTGGCGCAGCTTGGTAGCGCACTTGACTGGGGGTCAAGGGGTCGCAGGTTCAAATCCTGTCGTCCCGACCAGCTTTTCAGCCGGTCGGAGGTCGTCTTCTCAGCGATGAGGAGACGACCTTTGTCGTGTCTGCTGTCGTGGGCGCTGCCGTGCCTGCCGAGCGTCCGGGGCGTCCGCCCCGTTCCCGCGTTCCGCGTCGGAGAGCCTCGGGAGGCGGTCGCCGACGGCGATCCTGGCCGCCATCGTGGCGAGCTGCCCGCAGGCCCGGGCGATCTCCCGCTGGGCCTGGTTCCGCTCGCTGACGACGGCCGAGAGCAGCAGCGCGGTCAGCGCGGCGGCACCGTTGAAGGCCTGCAGGTTGATCATCTTGGTGAGCAGGTCCTGACCGGCGAACGGGCCTGATCTCTCGCCTCCCGCGATCACGGCGAAGATCGACACCGCCGGCGCGCACGGCGCTGCCCCGGCCAGAGAGGACCGTTCCCGTTCCGACAGACCGGCCGCGATGAACTGCTCCAGGCGTTCCCCGGACTCGTCGAGCACGCCCAGGGCTCCGTAGCGGGCGCCGACCAGGTCCATGGCGGTCGTCACGATACGGTGCAGCACCGCGGGCAGTTCCCCCTCACGGCTGATGGCCACCACCGCGTCCAGCAGACCCTGCAGCCGGTCCATGGAGGACAGTAGGGCGCGCAGCTGGTCGTCGATCCGGCCCAGCTCGGACCGCAGACGCATGTGCAGGTCGGGGAGGTGCGGCCGGCTGGGCTGTCTCCCCGCCTTCTCTCCCGCCGTTGCCGCCTCCTGCCTCGTCTCCCGCCGTTGCGGCCTCCTGGCGCGGGCCCGGTCCGTACGGGACGGCAGCATCACCTTCGATTGTGACATCGGCGCCCTGGTCAGTCGGCCTGGCGGCGGCCGGCAACGTCAGGTGAAGGGCCTCGCCGGCGCTGCCCGGCGAGGCCCTTTTCCGTGCCGCGGGCGGCTTCCCGTGCCGCGAGTGGCTTCAGGCGGTGCGCACGTCCTGGCGCGACGCGGCGAGGTAGCCGACCAGCGCGAGAACGGCCACCGTCCAGGACAGGGTCACCGGGCCCAGGCCCCAGCACAGGCCGCCGCGGGTGCCCGGCAGGGCCATCCAGTCGGCGAGGAAGGCGCCGAGCGGGCGCGTGATGACGTACGCCGTCCAGAACGCGGTCACCGCGCCCAGTAGGCGGGTGCGGTGGGCGACGGGCGGGACGCAGATCGCCACGGCGAACAGGACGACCGAGCCCAGGTAGCCGAGGCCGATCGTCGCGGTGAGGTCGCCCGCGGCGGTGCCCAGGGCGAAGGTGGCGAGGACGGCCGCCCAGTAGAAGGACTCGCGGCGCCGGGTGCGGACGGAGTGGATGGACAGGGTGCGCTCGGACGCGTACCACAGGACGAAGACGGCGGTCAGGGCGATCAGGAACAGCGGGGTGGACAGGGTGTACGGGACGCCGAGGCCGACGTGGAGCACATCCGCGGCCATCGTGCCGAACACACTGACCATGACGACGGCCGTCCAGTAGATCCAGGCCACGTACCGGCGGACGGCGAACTGGAGCACGAGCGACGCCGCGAACGCGAGGCCGCCGAGGCCCACCGCCGGGATCGGGCCCAGCAGATGGGCGAGGAAGTCGGAGGCGGTCTCGCCCATGCCGGTGGTGAGGACCTTGATGATCCAGAAGTAGACGGTGACCTCCGGCACCTTGTTCGCGCTCTCACGTATGCGCGCGCGTGCGTCACCGCGGGGCCGGTCGTCCAGGACGTGCTCTGTGCTCATGGCCCGCACCCTCGCACGCCCAACTCGCGTTTCCCCAGCCCCCTTTGCCATTGTTTTGGGGCTTCTGGTGCAGCTGTCGCCACGGGCCGGCGCGAACCTGAAAGCAACCTGAACGCATCGGGGAAACCCCTGGTCGGCGGCCTGACCGGCCTGATAGACAGGCGGGTCAGGCGGCCGCCGGCGTCAGAAGGCCAGGCCCACGTGCGCGAGCGCCTGCTTCAGCAGCACCCCGTGCCCGCCCGGCATCTCGCTCTGCACCGCCGGGGAGGCGGCCTCCTGCGGGCTGAACCAGACCAGGTCCAGCGCGTCCTGCCGGGGGCGGCAGTCGCCGGTGACCGGGACGATGTAGGCGAGGGACACCGCGTGCTGGCGTGGGTCGTGGTACGGCGTGATGCCCGCCGTCGGGAAGTACTCCGCGACCGTGAAGGGCTGCAGGGAGGCGGGGACACGGGGGAGGGCCACCGGTCCCAGGTCCTTCTCCAGATGTCGCAGCAGGGCGTCGCGGACCCGCTCGTGGTGCAGGACGCGGCCGGAGACCAGGGTCCGGCTGACCGTCCCGTCCGGGCCGATCCGCAGCAGCAGTCCGATGCTGGTGACTTCGCCGCTGTCGTCCACGCGCACGGGTACGGCCTCGACGTACAGGATCGGCATCCGGGCCCTGGCCATTTCCAGCTCGTCCGTGGACAGCCAGCCGGGAGTCGTCTCGGTCATGTCAGACATTGCTTGATCATACTTTCCGGGTGGGGCGCCCGCTGGGATCGCGGGCCGGGTCGGATACGGGTGGTCCGTAGAGGCGCAGGGCGTTGTCGCGGCCGGTCCAGGACGCGATCCGCAGGGCGTCGGGCAGGCTCAACTCGTCGGCGTCGACGCGGGCTTGGAGCAGATCGGCGAGCCCCTGCCGGAAACACAGGGCGCCGAGGTGGTGGAATTCGGCCACCCCGTAGGCGTCGGAGCTGTAGAGCAGTTTGCGGAACGGGGTGATCTCCAGCGCCTCCTCCAGGACCGCCCGGCAGCGGGCCGGGCCGGTGTGGTGCAGGGCGAGGCCCACGTCCAGGTACACCTGCTCGAACACCGCGGTGAGATAGGCGGCCTGGCGGTGGTACGGCCAGCAGTGCAGCAGCAGCACCGGGACCGTGCCGGACGTCAGCCGCAGCCAGTCGGTCAGCAGCGCCGGGTCGGCGTGGTGCAGCCGCAGGTCGGCGTCGCCGAAGCCGGTGTGCAGCTGGAGCGGCAGGCCGAGGTCGACGGCGGTCCACAGCAGATGCCGCACCAGAACCGGGTCGGTGAGCCGGCCGCCGTTCGCAGACCAGCGCCGGGCGGCCCCGGTCACCTCGGCGTCCGCCGGACGCGCCGGGTCCAGGGCGAAGCCGGTGCGGTAGGCGGCCACCGACTTCACCGCCACCACGCCCGGCCGGCGTACGGCCTCCTCGGCGGCGGCGCGGAAGCGGGCCGCGTACTCGCCGGGCTCGACGCCCCGCGCGGCCACCGCCTCCGCCACCTGCTCCAGGCGCACGACCTCGAAGGCGGCGGCGCCGGAGGCCTGCGCCAGCTCGGCCGGGGAGGTGAGCGGGTGCGGGGCGTAGCCGGTGTCCACGAGGAACACCCCGGCTCCCGCGGCCCGCAGGAAGCGGCGATTGGCCTCCCGCCAGCCCAGCTCCGCGCGGCGGGCGGCATACTCGGCGGGCGGCGCGTGCCGGGGGAGGTCCAGCAGGGGTGCGCAGTGCCGGCGTACGGCCACGCCGGCCGGGGTGTCGAAGGGCGAGACGCCGGGCCAGGACTCGCCCTCGGTCAGCAGCGAGGCGAACTCCCCGGGCGCGAGGTCGGCCGTCACGGCGCCGTGGCAGTGGTGGTCCACCAGCTCCAGCGCGGCGAGGGCCTCGTGGACCGGTCCCGGCGGGGCCACGGTCAGTACACCCAGCGGTAGGCCGCCGCCACCCGCGCGTCGTCCAGGCCCTGGACGGCCGCCGCCTCCCCGAGCCGTACGGCGGTCACCGCGTCCGCGAGGACCGGGCCAAGCGCCGCCCGCAGCACCTCGTCCGCCCGGAACTCCCGGACGGCCTCGGGCAGCGACCGCGGCAGCCGCCGTACGCCGAGAGCCGCCGCCTCGTCCGGGCCGTAGCGGGCCGGGTCGCCGGTGATCTCCTCGGGGAGGGCGAGGGACGAGTCCATCCCGTCCAGGCCGGCGGCGAGGACACAGCCGAGGGCGAGATAGGGGTTGGCGGCCAGGTCGACCGGTTTCACCTCCAGGTTGGCCTCCTGGTCCCGGCGACCCGCCGAGCCGGTGATCATCCGCAGCGCGGTCTCGCGGGTCTCCCGGCCCCAGGCGGTGAACACCCCCGCCCACTGGGAGGGTTTGAGCCGCAGATAGCTGGCGGGACTCGGTGCGGTGACCGCCGTCAGCGCGGGCAGGCGGGCCAGGATCCCGGCCGCGAAGGACTCCGCCTCGGGCGTCATGCCGTACCGGCGCTCCCCGCCCGCGTGCAGGTTCACGCCGTCCCGCCAGCAGGACACGTGGACATGGCCGCCGTTGCCGACGCCCTCGGCGGACACCGCGGGCGAGAACGACACCCTGAGGCCGTGCCGCTGCGCGACCGCCCGGATCGTCTGCCGGACCAGCACGCTGCGGTCGGCCGCCGCCACCGGATCCAGCGCGCCCGCCGACACCTCGAACTGCCCGGCCGCGTACTCGGGATGCAACTGGTCGACGGGCACGTCCTGGGCGGCGAACGCGGCCAGCAGATCGGCGGTGTAGTCGCTCAGCTCGACCTGCCGGATCGCGCCGTACGCCGGTCCTGACACCGCCGGCACGAACTCCCCGGGCGGTGCCGAGCCGAGCCCGACCGCCCACTCGACCTCGATCGCCGCCTTGAAGGCGAGGCCGTGCCGGTCGGCGGCGCCGGCGACGATCCGGCGCAGAAAGGTCCGGGCGCAGCCGGGGTGCCGCTCTCCCTCCTGGGTGATCCGGTCCACCGGCGCCCATGCCCAGCCCGGCTGCCCGGCCAGCTCGACCAGCTGGTCCAGGTCGGGATAGAGCCGCAGGTCACCGTCCGGGGAGCCGAGGACGTCGGTGGTGACGATCGAGTCGCCGGCGAGGAAGGTGTCGAACACCGGGGACATGCCCACACCCCAGGAGACCGCGGCCTCCAGCCGCGCCGTCGGGATCGTCTTCACCCGGCAGACACCCGCGGTGTCCACATAGGCCAGCACGATCCCGCGCACGCCCCGCGCGGCGAGGTCGGCGGTGAGCCCCGCGACCCGGCGCAGGTCCTCCGGACGCCCGCCGGGCACCGGGTCGGCAAGGGTGGTCATACGTCCTCCTCGGCCATACGTCCTCCTCGGCCATACGTCCTCCTCGGCGTCGGTCCGTCCGTGCCCGCGTCGGGCCGCCTGCCCGTGCCGGCGTCAGGGTTTCACGGCCACGGCGCCGAACTGCGGCACCGCGACGGCGGACTCCCCCTCCGCGCGCCACTGCGAGCAGGGAACCAGACCCGGCTCGATCAGCTCCAGGCCGTCGAGGAAGCCGGCGATCTCGGCGCGGCTGCGGGCGGTGATCGGCGGGGTGGCGTTGGCGTTCCAGAACTCCATTGCGGCCCGGTTGCCCTCACCGCCCACGTCGGCGTCGTAGGTCGGATGGGTGAGGACCAGGTGGCTGCCCGAGGGCAGCGCCGCCATGAGCCGCCGTACGATGCCCCGGGCCTCGTCGGTGTCCAGGACGAAGTTCAGGATGCCCAGCATCATCAGCGCGACCGGCCGGCCCAGGTCCAGGGTCTCGGCGGCGCGCTGCAGGATGCCGTCCGGGTCGTGCGCGTCGGCGTCGACGTAGTCGGTGACGCCCTCCGGGGAGCTGGTGAGCAGCGAGCGGGCGTGCACGAGCACGATCGGGTCGTTGTCGACGTACACGATCCGTGACTCGGGGGCGATCCGCTGCGCGATCTCGTGGGTGTTCTCGACGGTCGGCAGACCGGTGCCGATGTCCAGGTACTGCCGCATCCCGCGCTCGGCGGCCAGGAACCGCACCGCCCGGGCCAGGAACTCCCGGTCCGCGCGGGCCACCGCCCTGATCACCGGGAACATCCCGGCGACATGGTCACCGACCCGCTGGTCGACCTCGTAGTTGTCCTTGCCGCCGATCCAGTAGTTCCACACCCGGGCGTTGTGCGCCACGGAGGTGTTCAGCTTCTCCGGTCCGGCCGTCGGGGAGTGGCCCTCGGTCACGTCTCCGCCCTTCTCCGGTTCTCGGTTCTCCGCCGTCATTGTGCCGCCCGGTGATCGCGCTGTCCCGGGAAACGCGCACCGTGGGCGGTTCGCGGTGGCTCCGGGACGTTTCGGGACGTTCCGGCGTACGAGGGGCCGGTTCCGGGACGTTTCGGCGCATGAGGAACACTGGACCGGTCCGCCGCCCCCCGACCGGAAGCAGCACATGCCCGCCACGCCCACGCCCCTCCTCGCCGTCCCCGGTCTGCCCGCGGGCCCCGCCGACATCCGGCTGATCGTCACCGACATGGACGGCACGCTGCTGGACGACGCCAAGCGGATCCCCGACGGGCTGTGGCCGATGCTCGCCGAACTGCGCCGGCGGGACGTGCTGTTCAGCCCGGCGAGCGGCCGCCAGTACGCCACGCTGGCCCGGCAGTTCGCCGAGGTCGCCGAGGGCATGGCGTTCATCGCGGAGAACGGCACGTACGTGGTCCGCGACGGCGTGGAGCTGAGCTCCGACACGATGGACCGGGCCGTCGCCGCCGGGGTGGCGCACACGGTACGACGGCTGGTCGCGGACGGGGTGGACGTCGGCGCCGTGGTGTGCGGCAAGCGGTCGGCGTACGTCGAGCGGACGGACGAGGCGTTCCTGGCGGAGGTGCGCAAGTACTACGTCGAGCACCGGATCGTCGAGGACGTCACCGCCGTCGAGGACGACGTGATCAAGATCGCGCTGTTCGACTTCGGCTCCGCCGAGCACTCCACCGCCCCGGCCCTCGCGGAGTTCGCCGCCACCCACCAGGTCGTCGTCTCCGGCGAGCACTGGGTGGACGTCATGAACCGCACCGCCAACAAGGGCACCGCGCTGCGCGGTCTCCAGCGGGCGCTCGGCATCACCCCGGCGCAGACCATGGTCTTCGGCGACTACCTCAACGACCTGGAGATGCTCGACGCCGCCGAGTGGTCCTTCGCCATGGCCAACGCCCACCCCCAGGTCGTCCGCCGGGCCCGCCACCTCGCCCCGTCCAACAACGACAACGGCGTGCTGCGGACCATCTCCCGCGTGCTCGGCCTGTGACGCCCGTCCGCCGGGGGCGGGCGCACGTCTGGACACGTCAGGGCTTGCGGCCCACCGCGCCGTACAGCGAGACCGGGCCCCCGTCCTCCGGCGCCTGTTCGTTGCGCCAGGCGTCGACCGGTGCGACGCCCGGCTCCAGCAGGTCGAGGCCCTTGAAGAAGGCGGCCACCTCGTCGCGGGTGCGCGCGACCAGGGTCATTCCGCCGGCCGCGTACGCGGCGATGCCCTTCTCGACGTTCTCCGGCTCGAAGTCGGCCGTCATCGTCGTCAGCACCAGGAAGCTGCCCGGCGCCAGCGCGTCGACCAGGGTCGACACCACCTCGTGGGCGCCGTCCTCGTCGGCGACGAAGTGCAGCAGCGCGATCAGGGACAGGGCCACCGGGCGGCCGAAGTCCAGGACGCGGGCGGCCTCTTCGAGGATGGCGCGCGGATCGCGGGCGTCGGCCTGCACGTACTCCGTCACGCCCTCGGGGGTGCCGCGCAGCAGCGCGCCGGCGTGGGCCGGCACGATCGGGTCGTTGTCGACGTAGACCACCCGTGCGTCGGGCGCCACCGACTGGGCGATCTGGTGCAGGTTCGGCTCGGTCGGAATGCCGGTGCCGATGTCCAGGAACTGACGGACGCCGTCCTCGGCGAGTGCGCGTGTGGCCCGGTGCATGAACGCCCGGTTGGCGCGCGCGGCCCGCGGCGCGCCGCCCCCGTCCAGGGCCGCGATCTACCGGCCGAGCCGCTCGTCGACGGGGTAGTTGTCCTTGCTGCCGAGGAACCAGTCGTACACCCTGGCCGGATGCGGCCGGGTGGTGTCGAGGTACTGTGCGGCCGGCTCGGTCCCCGTCACGTGCTGCTCCTTCACTCCCGCCGAGGTGCGAGCAGCAGTCTGACACGATCATGATGCGCGGCGCAGACAGTCTTCGGCCACCTCCTTGTCGAGTGCGGCCCGCACCAACGCGGCGGCCAGCACGGCCGGTTCGGTCTTCCCGGCGAGCTCGGTGAGCTTGTCCGGGTCCTTCGGCAGGCCGAGCCGCTGTGCCCCGGAGAGCGCCTTGTCGTCCAGGTAGGGCGCCACTTCGGGCCAGACGCGCTGGGCCTCGCGCAGGAAGATGTCGGCGCCGGCCGGGCCGACCCCCGGCTCCTCCTGGAGCAGCCGCCTGAGTTCCCCGGTGTCGCCGTGCGCCTCCTCGTGCAGTCGGCGCAGGTCGCCGGACCAGCGCTCCAGCAACAGCTCGGCGCCGTCGCCGAGTTGGGTGGCGGTGCGCTCGTCGTAGCGCCGGTAGCCGCCGCGGCCGAGCGCGTCCACCCGCTGCTGCCAGTCCGCGTCGGCCATGCGGCGCGGGCTGTCCAGGTGGTCCTCGTGCAGGGCCTGCGCGGCGGCCACCGCGACCGAGGCGCGGATCCGGGCGCTGAGCAGCAGGGCCAGCACCAGCAGCCGGTAGAGCGGCTGCGGGGCGTCCTTCAACTTGATGCCCGCCTCCTCGGCGTAGGTCTGCCCGTGGGCGGACAACAGCTCGCGCAGGACCTTCTCGTCGCGGTTCATGGCTACGGCTTGAGCGGGTCGTGTCCCAGTGTCATCAGCCGGTGCCGGCGGCGGGTGTCCTCCGGTGCCGTCTCCGGTTCCGGTTCGTCCGCCATGTCGACCAGGTCTCCGACGGTGTCGACGACCTTGTGCATCACGCGGATGTCGTCGTCGGTGAGGTCGGTGCGGCGCTTCTGGAGGATGGCGAGGACACGCTGTCCGGTCTCCGTGCCCGCCTCGTCGGGCAGCGGCTCGGTGTCCTCGTCGGAGTCCCGGACCCGCAGCCAGGCCGCGAGTTCCGCCGAGGTCATGTTCACCACGCGGTGGAAGTCCTGCCACAGTGCTTCGGTTTCGAGGGAGTCGGCCATGGGTCTCCCCTTCCGTGCGGGAGGTGTCGTGCTAGCTGGAGGCGGTCTCGCGCGGGTGGTTCTCGGCCTCGAACATCCAGCGCTGCTTCTCCAGGTCGGCGGTGACGGAGATCAGGAGGTCCTGGGTGACCGGGTCGGGCCTCTCCGTGGCGGCGATCCGTTCGCGGAGCCGGCCGACGACCGCTTCGAGCGCCGACACCATCAGCTCCACGACCTCGGTGTCGCGCAGCCAGCCGTCCTTGGTGCCGGGCAGCGCGAAGGTCGCGGCGACCGTCTCGGGCCGGCCGTCCGGGGGCACCCCCAGTGCGGCGGCGCGTTCGGCGACCGTGTCGGAGTGGGCGCGGGCCGTCGCCACCACCTCGTCGAGCTGGAGGTGGATCGACCGGAACCGCGGGCCCACGATGTTCCAGTGCGCCTGCTTCCCGATCAGCGACAGTCCGAGCAGGTCCACGAGGGTCTCCTGCAGGGCGGTCCCGGTGACGCCGAGTGCCTCCTCGGGCAGCGTGCTCTTCATCACCGTCATGGTGCGTCCGTCCCCTTTCGTCGGCTGTGTACGGTCCTGTCCGAAGGGGCGGGTGCCCAGCGCTCGGCGGAGCAAAACAGGCCTGATCAGCGGGGCAGCGACCGGTCCAGGAAGCGGGTCACCTCGGCGAAGACCTCCTTCTTGTCCGTCTCGTGGAACACCTCGTGCCGCGCCCCGGCGAAGATCCGCTCGGTCAGCCCGGAGCCGGCCAGCCGCTCCACGCCGACGCGGCTGCCGGGCAGCGGCACGAGCCGGTCGTCGTCCCCGTGCAGCCACAGCAGCGGCAGCGGGCCGATGTCACCGGCCAGGTCGACGGTGCGCAGGGTCCGCGCGAACGCCTCCACCGTCGGCCGCTTCATCGGCCCGTGCCACACCAGCGGATCGGCGGCGTAGGCGGCGCCGACGGCCGGGTCCCGGGAGAGCGCGGCCGGGCTCACCGGGGTGTCCGGGATCTCCGACAGGGCCAGCAGCCGCCCGGGCAGTTCCCAGGCGCCGATCACCGGCCCGGACAGGATCAGTGCGCTCAGTTCGGCGCCGTACCGCTGGGCGTAGCGGGCCGCGATCAGTCCGCCCATGGAGTGGCCGACCAGGACGAGCGGCGGACCGGGGTGCGCGGCCCGGGCGAGGTCCGCCACCGCGTGTACGTCGGTGACCACGTCCTCGAAGTCCTCGATCAGCACCCGCTCCCCGGCCGACCTGCCGTGGCCCATGTGATCGGGCCCGTACACGGCCGCCCCGTGCCCGGTCAGTACGGCGGCCAGCTCGTCGTACCGGCCCGCGTGCTCGCCGTAACCGTGCACCACCAGGGCCAGGTACCGCGGTGCCGGGTGCGGCCACTCGCGTACGGCGACCTCGCCGTGGGTGCCGTCGAGGGTGTGTTCGCGGACGTGGCGCATGTCTCCTCCGGATGCGTCGGTGAAGCTCCGGGAGGATCTTCCCAGGGGGCCGGTCGGCGGTCTATAGTCAAAAACTAGCAGTGCTAATTAAGTGTTCCCGTGTGGTCCGCTGATCGACAGTGCCGTCGATCGGTCGTAGGTCAGGAGTCGAAGCCGTGCGTCCCGTCCACTTCGCGGCCGCCCGCCGCACCCCCATCGGCAAGCTGCGTGGAGCCCTCTCCTCCGTCCGGCCCGACGACCTGGCGGCGACCGTGATCCGCCACCTGGTGGCCGACGTGCCCGCCCTCGACCCGGCCCGGATCGACGACGTCTACTGGGGCGCGGCCAACCAGGCCGGCGAGGACAACCGCAACGTGGCCCGCATGGCCGCCCTGCTCGCCGGGCTGCCCGAGACCGTGCCCGGCGCCACCGTCAACCGGCTGTGCGCCTCCGGCCTCGAAGCCGTCACCGCCGCCGCCCGCACCATCGCCGCCGGCGAGGCCGACATCGTGATCGCGGGCGGCTCCGAGTCCATGAGCCGCGCCCCGTTCGTGCTGCCCCGCCCCGACGAGGCCCTGCCGCAGCGCATCGAGACCCACGACACCCGCCTCGGCTGGCGCCTGGTCAACCCCGCGATGAAGGACCTGCACGGCCTGCTGTCCATGGGCGAGACCGCCGAGGAGGTCGCCGAGCGGTACGGCGTCTCCCGCGCGCGCCAGGACGAGTTCGCCCTGCGCAGCCACCAACTCGCCGCCGCCGCACGCAAGAACGGGCACTTCGACGACGAACTCCTGCCCGTTCAGCGGCCGGACGGCATCGTGGTCGAGCAGGACGAGTGCGTCCGCGAGGACACCTCGCTGGAGAAGCTGTCCCGCCTCAAGCCGGTCTTCCGGCAGGGCGGTACGGTCACCGCGGGCAACGCCTCGCCGATGAACGACGGCGCGGCCGGGCTGCTCCTGGTCAGCGAGGAGGCCCTGAACGAGCTGGGCCTCGAGTCCCTGGGCCGCTATGTCGCGGGCGCCTCCGCCGGCGTCCACCCCGATGTGATGGGCATCGGCCCGGTCCCCGCCACCCGCAAGGCACTGGCCCGGGTCGGCTGGGACGTCGCCGACGTCCAGGAGGCCGAGTTCAACGAGGCGTTCGCCGCCCAGGCCCTCGCCTGCGTCGACCAACTGGGCATCGATCCCGACCTGGTCAACCCCACCGGCGGGGCCATCGCCCTCGGCCATCCCCTCGGCTGCTCGGGCGCCCGCATCCTGACGACGCTGCTGCACCGGATGCGCCGCACGGGCGCCGAGCGGGGCCTCGCGACCATGTGCGTGGGCGTCGGGCAGGGGAGCGCGGTGCTGGTCGAGAGGCACTAGCGCTTTTCCGACGGGGGGATCTGGTCAGTCGAGCCGCAGCAAGGAAACGGAGCAGCACTCCATGGCAACCCTGTCCGTCGCCGCCGTTCTCGCCGAGAACGCCAGGCGTCGCCCCGACAAGACCGCGCTCGTCGAAGGGGACCTGCGGCTCACGTTCGCCCAGGTGTGGCGGAAGGCGCTGGCCCGGGCGGGAGCGCTCACCGGGCTCGGTGTCCGGCCCGGCGACCGGGTCGCCCTGATGGCCCCCAACACCGCCGAGTTCCCGGTCGCCTACTACGCGATCGCCGCGGCGGGCGGAGTCGTCGTCCCCGTGCACCTGCTGCTGTCGGCCGGCGAGGTCGAGCACGTACTGGCGGACAGCGGGGCGACGCTGCTGCTCGTCCACCCGGCCCAGGCGGAGACCGGCCGGGCCGCCGCCGAGGCCACCGGCGTCCGGGTGGCCGTGCTCGGCGAGGAGTTCGACAAGCTCGCCGCCGAGGCCGAGCCCCTGCCGTCGTACGTCACCCGTGCCGCCGACGACCCGGCGGTGATCTTCTACACGAGCGGCACGACCGGCGTCCCGAAGGGCGCCGTGCTCAGCCACTTCAACCTCGTGATGAACGCGACCGTCAACGCCTTCGACGCCAACGACATCCGCGCCGACGACATCGCCCTCGGCGCGCTGCCGCTGTTCCACGCCTTCGGCCAGACGGTGTCGCTCAACTCCACCTGGCGGGCGGGTGCCACGCTCGTGCTGCTGCCCCGCTTCGACGCGGCCCGCGCCATCGAGCTGATGGTGAAGGAGGGCGTGAACACCTTCCACGGCGTGCCGACCATGTTCGTCGCCCTCGTGGCGGCGGCCCCGGACGCCGACGCACTGCCCGCCCTGCGCGTGTGCGTCTCCGGCGGGGCCTCCCTCCCGGTCGCCGTGCTGGAGCGGTTCGAGGAGGCGTTCGGGGCGAAGATCTACGAGGGCTACGGGCTCTCGGAGACCTCGCCGACGGCCACCGTCAACCAGCCGCTGTTCGGCACGAAGGCCGGCACCATCGGCCACCCGCTGTGGGGCGTCGACGCGGAGATCGCCCGCGCCGAGGTGGAGGGCCGCATCGAGCTGCTGCCGCCGGGCGAGCTGGGCGAGGTCGTCATCCGCGGCCACAATGTCTTCTCCGGCTACCTCGGCCGGCCCGAGGCCACCGCCGAGGCCCTGGTCGACGGCTGGTTCCGCACCGGCGACCTCGGCACCAAGGACGACGAGGGCTTCCTGCGGATCGTGGACCGCAAGAAGGACGTCATCATCCGCGGCGGCTACAACGTGTACCCGCGGGAGGTCGAGGAGGTGCTGATGCGCCATCCCGGCATCGCCCAGGTGGCGGTCATCGGCCTGCCCGACGAGCTGCACGGCGAGGAGGTCTGCGCCGTCGTCGTACCCGCACCGGGCACCGCGCCCGACGCCGCCGGGATCACCGAGTGGTCGAAGGAGCACCTGGGCCGGCACAAGTACCCGCGGCGCGTGGAGTTCACGGACGCGATGCCGCTCGGGCCCAGTCTGAAGGTGCTCAAGCGGGAGCTGAGGGCGCAGTACGCGCAACGGTCATAGCGGGCGGAACAGGCCGCGGCAGGGGTCACCTGGCGAGACGGTCCTTACGCCGGAGGCTTGTCCGGACATAGCATCGGTCCCCGCATGAACACGATGACGCTCTGGCACATATCCGGCTGGGGGTTCGCGGCGCTCGCCTTCGCGTCCCTGCTCGTCGGCTTCTCCAAGACCGCGGTGAGCGGGGCCAACACGGTCAGCCTCGCGATCTTCGCCGCGGTCCTGCCCGCCCGCGCCTCCACCGGGATCCTGCTGCCCGTCCTGATCGCCGGTGACGTGCTCGCCGTCCTCACCTACCGGCGGCACGCCCACTGGCCCACCCTGTGGCGGCTGTTCCCGGCCGTCGCGGCCGGGGTGGTGGCCGGCACGCTGTTCCTGGTGTGGGCCGACGACGGGATCGTACGGACCTCGATCGGCGCGATCCTGCTGCTGATGGCGGGCGTGACGCTGTGGCGGCGGCGCACGGCGGACGCCGGTCGGGCACCGGAGGAGGTCACCTCGCGCGCCGGCCGCGCCAAAGCCCGCTCGTACGGCGTGCTCGGCGGGTTCACCACGATGGTCGCCAACGCGGGCGGGCCGGTGATGTCGATGTACCTGCTGTCGGCGGGCTTCCGCAAGCTCGGCTTCCTCGGCACCTCGGCGTTCTTCTTCCTCATCGTGAACGTCTCGAAGGTGCCGTTCAGCGCGGGTCTGGGGCTGATCGACGGCCGTTCGCTGCTCCTCGACGCGGCGCTCGCGGTGTTCGTCGTGCCCGGCGCGTTGTTCGGCAAGTGGGCTGTGAACAGGATCAACCAGCGACTCTTCGAACAACTCGTGATCGCGGCGACGATCGTGGGCGGAGTGCAACTGCTCCTGCGCTAGCTCCCGGTGTCCCGGCTGAGGCCCAGCAGCTCCGGGAGGTCGGCGAAGGAGTCCAGGACGTGGTCCGGGGTGCCGCTCGCGCCGTCCAGGGTCTCCTGCTGGAACTTCCCGGTGCGCACCAGCACCCCGGTGAGCCCGGCCCGTTGGGCCGCGAGCACGTCCGACTCCACGTCGTCGCCCACCATCAGCGCCTGCCCGCCGTCCACCGCCAGCCGGGCCAGCGCCGCCTCGAAGAACGCCCGGGACGGCTTGCCGGTCACCTCCGCCTCTGTGCGCGCCGCCTGCTCCAGCCCGAGCAGAAAGGCACCGGAGTCCAGCTGCAGCCCGGCGTCGGTCCGCCAGTACAGGTTCCGGTGCATGGCGACCAGCCGCGCACCCCGCTGGAGGAACCCGAACGCCCGGTTGAGCGACGCGTAGTCGAACTCCGGCCCGGCACCGCCGAACACGACCACCTCGGGATCGTCGTCCACCAGGGTGACATCGCCGAGGTCCTCCGCGATGTCCCCGCTGTTGAGCAGCGCGCAGCGGGCGCCCGGGAAGTGCTCGGCCAGATGGGCGGCGGTGACGGAGGGCGCGGTGAGGACGTCCTCGGCACGCACCTCGAAACCGGCGTCGCTCAGCGTCCCGGCGATCGACGCCCGGGTCCGGGACGTCGTGTTGGTCACCAGAGCCACGCCGAGCCCCGCCGCGCGGATCGCGCGCAGCGCCTCCACCGCGCCCGGCAGCGGCTTCCAGGAGACGGTGAGGACACCGTCGATGTCGATCAGCACGGCACGTACGGACTGCACGGATTGCATGGCTCGACGGTAGCGACCCGCACCGCGGACCGTCCCGTACGACCTCGTACGCTCACCCCTATGCCCGCGCACGTCCTGATCCTCGGCGGCACCACCGAGGCCCGCCTCCTCGCCGCCGGCCTCGCCGCCCGAACCGGCGTCCGGGTGACCACGTCCCTGGCCGGCCGGGTGGCGCGGCCGGGAGCGGTGGCGGGCGAGGTACGGATCGGCGGCTTCGGCGGTGCGGAGGGCCTGGTCGACTGGCTGCGCGCACACCACGTGGACGCCCTGGTCGACGCCACCCACCCCTTCGCGGAGACGATCACGGCCAACGCGGCCCACGCGGCGGCGGCCACGGAGGTTCCCCTGGTCGTCCTGCGCCGCCCCGGCTGGCGGCCGGGCCCCGGCGACCGCTGGTACGACGTCCCGTCCCTGGCCGGCGCCGCCGCGGAGCTGCCCGGCCTCGGCCGCCGGGTCTTCCTCAGCACCGGACGCCTGGGCCTGGCCGCGTTCGCCCACCTGACGGATCTGCACTTCGTCGTACGGTCCGTCGACCCGCCCGAGCCGCCCATGCCCCCGGACACCGAACTGGTCCTCGCGCGCGGCCCGTTCACCGTCGCCGACGAGACGCGGCTGCTGCGCACCCACCGCATCGAGGTGCTGGTCACCAAGGACAGCGGCGGCGAGGCCACCGCCGCGAAGCTGACGGCGGCACGGGGACTCGCCCTGCCCGTCGTCGTCGTGAGGCGCCCTCCGCTCCCGCGGGGCGTGACGGCGGTGCCCGACGTGGCGGGCGTACTGGAGCGGCTGGGCCTCAGCCCCGCGTGAGGACCGACTTCCGGAGCCGGTCGACGGTACGCAGCACTTCGTCCCGGTTCTTGGCGGACTTGATCCACACCGGCAGCCGGGCGACCAGGGTCGTCTTCTGCCCGGTGTCGTACCAGGGGGCGCGCTCGCGCAGACCGGCGGCGGCGTAGCGGCGGATCAGGTCGAGGTGCCGCAGGTCGTAGGCCCACAGCCGGCCGTGCCGGGTTTCCCGCTGGAGCCACAGACGGACACCGAAGTACGGGTCCATCGCGGGTCCCCCCGAACCGGCCCACAGTCCGACGCCCCGGCCGGTCCAGGTCCGGGACAGACCGCACGACCGGCAGATCAGTCGCCGGGGCGCGAACAGCGGCCGCTCTCCGGGATCCGGCTGCCGCTGGACGCGGGCGATGCGGTCGCAGCGCGGGCAGTGGACCAGGAGCGAGTCCAGGAAGTCGTACTCCGTACTGCGCGGATCGCGGAAACGGACGGGAGAGCCGGACATGGGCCCGAGTATGACCGGCACCCAGTGCCCGGCTCACCCGGTTTTCGGCCTCATACGACCGCGTCCCCGTCCGGGGGCCGGCGCAGCTACTGATCGCCGGGGTTTCTGCGCAGCAGATACGTGTCCATGATCCAGCCCTTGCGCTCGCGCGCCTCCGCCCGCACCCGCTCGATGCGTGGACCGGCCTCGGCGATCGGACCGGCGACGAGGAGCTCGTCCGGGGTGCCGATGTACGCGCCCCAGTAGATGTCGATGTCCTCCTCGGCGTACTGCCGGAAGACCTGGTGCGCGTCCAGCATCACGACCACGTCGTCCACGCCCTCCGGGAACCCCTCGGCCAGCCGCCGCCCGGTGGTGATCTGCACCGGGCGGGCCACCCGGTTCAGGCCCCTGCGGTGCCGGGCGACCAGGGCGGAGACACTGCTGATGCCGGGTATGACGTCGTAGTCGAACGCGACCGCGCCACGCTCCAGCACCTCCTGCAGAATCCCGAGCGTGCTGTCGTACAGCGCCGGATCGCCCCACACCAGGAAGGCGCCGGTGCCGTCCTCGCCCAGCTCCTCGGCGATCAGCCGCTCGTAGATACTGGCGCGGGCGCTGCGCCAGTCCTCCACCGCCGGGGAGTACGCAGACCCGCCCGCCTTCCGGTCCCGCTCCGGATCACGGGCCTCCACCACCCGGTACGACCCCTCGGGCAGATGCGCGTCCAGCATGTCCCGGCGGAGCTGGGTGAGATCGCCCTTCACCTCGCCCTTGTCGAGCAGGAAGAACACGTCCGTGCTCCGCAGCGCCTTGACCGCCTGCAGGGTCAGCTGGTCGGGGTCGCCCGCGCCGATACCGATGACATGAATCTTTCGCACGCCCCGAGTCTGCCGCATGCCACTGACAGCGGGTGCACCGCGTCAGGACCGGAGCCGGGGCGCCTCGTCCGCCGCGTCCACGGGCCCGTCCCCGTCCCCGCTCTCCACCCGCCCCGCCAGCTCCCGCGCCCACCGCGCGAGGCCGGCGAGATCGATGCCGTACGGCCGGTCCTCGCCCCGCTCCGTCTCCCAGTCCCCGAGCGCCCCCGCGCCCCGCCGCAGCAGCCGTGCCCCGCCGACGGCGTTCCCGCGCGCCGCGTGCGTGAGGCCCACCGCCAGCTGGGCCAGCCCCCGCCACAGCGCGCGCTCCTCCTCGGGCCCCGACTTCCAGGCGTCCTCGAACACCTCGTGCGCATGGAACGGCTTCCCGGCATCCAGCAGCGCCTGCGCCTCGGCGACCGTCTCCTGCGGCCGCCGGACGACACCCTCCGGCTGCCGGGGGACCCCCTCCGTGCCGTAGGGCAGCGGCCGGCCGAGCCCGTCCCGGGGCCGCGCGTTGCGTGCCCGCCCCTCCGGGTCCCGGTCCCTGGCATCCGATGCGCCCGCGTTCGTCATACAACCGATTGTCCCCGGCTCACCCCGGGGCCTCTTCGGCCCACCCCCGAAGGTGGGGTAAAGTGCTGTCCGCACGATCACGCGGGTCACCGCGAGTGAGCGCATCGGGACGTGGCGCAGCTTGGTAGCGCACTTGACTGGGGGTCAAGGGGTCGCAGGTTCAAATCCTGTCGTCCCGACACGAAGCCTGCTTCGTAGTCGCAGGTCAGAGCCCTGTTTCGCATCAGCGAGACAGGGCTCTCGATTGTTTCCGGATGCCCGCTGCCCCGATGGATTTCGCAGGGCCCGCCAGGGGGTGCGGCTCGATCGGCTCATCGCCTCGCCGACCACCTGGCGGTCCTGCTCATGGAAGCGGAGTCCCGCTGAAGGTCACCGCGGTTCGCGTACGACCGCCACATCGCCCGGCGCGACCGTGACCGTGCCTGCGGTCTCCTTGCCGGTCAGCAGCTCCGACGAGCCAGGAGCCACGGGCAGTTCGGCGCCCTGCCCGGCGTGGTCGATGACGAACAGGTAGTCCGCCTCCGGGCCGCGCCGGCGGACCACCTCCACGCCGGGCGGGGCCGTGCGCACCGGCTCCACGCCCGCCTCGACCCGGACGCGGTCCAGCAGCGCGGTCAGGGTGGCCGGGTCCGGGAGCGTGGCCAGGTACCAGGCGGCGCCCGTGCCGTGCGGGCGGCGGGTCACCGCGGGGACGCCGGCCAGGGGGCCGTCCGCGTACGACGCGACCGCCTCGGCGCCCTCCAGCCGCAGCCGCTCCGACCACAGCGAGCCCGCGGCGCCGTCCGGCACCGCACCGGAGAGCGCGACCTGCTCACCGGGCAGCAGCGGAAACGGTTCGTCCGAGCGGACGCCGAGCACCTCGCGGAACGCGCCCGGGTAACCGCCCAGCCGCACATGGCTGTTCTCGTCCACGGCCCCGCTGTGGAAGCCCACGGCGAGGGTGCCGCCACGCTCGGCGAACGACGACAGGTTCGCCGCTCCCTCGTCGTCGACCAGGTAGAGGTTCGGGACCAGCACCAGGCGGTAGGCGGACAGGTCGGCCCCCGGCCGTACGAAGTCCGCCGCCACGCCCGACCGCCACAGCGGCTCGTACCAGGCCCGGACCAGGTCCGCGTAGCGCAGCTCGCCGCTGGGCTGCGAGGGCAGTTCCAGCGCCCAGCGGGCGTCCCAGTCCCAGACGATCGCCACCTCGGCGGGCGAGGTGCTGCCGCGCACTTCCGCCAACGCCCGCAGGTCCGCGCCCAGCCGGACCACGTCCCGCCAGATCCGGCTGTCGGTGCCGGCGTGCGGCACCATCGCCGAGTGCCACTGCTCCGCACCCGCCTTCGACTGCCGCCACTGGAAGTACGCGATGCCGTCCGCGCCGCGTGCCACGTGCGCGAAGGCGTTGCGGCGCAACTCACCCGGTTTCTTCGCCCGGTTGACCGGCTGCCAGTTCACCGCGCCGGTGGAGTGCTCCATCAGCAGCCACGGGCCGCCCGCCAGGGAGCGGGTCAGGTCGCCGCTGAGCGCGATGTCGATCTGCGACTCGGGGTCCGTGGACATCAGGTAGTGGTCGTTGGAGACGATGTCGAGCTCCGGCGCCCAGCGCCAGTAGTCGAGCGCGTCGAAGTTGAACATCACCATGAAGTTGGTGGTGGCCGGGATCGACGGTGCCGCCGCCCGCAGCACGTCCCGCTCCGCCGTGCACAGCGACAGCAGTTCCTCGGAGCAGAACCGGCGCCAGTCCAGCTGGTGGGTCGGGTTGGGTACGGCGCCGGTGGCGCGCGGCGGCAGGATCTCCTCCCAGTCGTAGTACCACTGGCTCCAGAACCGCGTCCCCCAGGCGTCGTTGAGCGCCGCCAGGTCGTCGCCGTAGCGGGCCCGCAGCCAGCGCCGGAAGGATGCCGCGCTGGTGTCGCAGTAGCAGGCCGCGTTGTGGCAGCCGTACTCGTTGTGCACGTGCCACATGCGCAACGAGGGGTGGTCCGCGTACCGCTCGGCGAGCGCGCCCGCGATGCGCAGCGCGGCCTCGCGGTAGGCGGGCGAGGACGGGCAGAAGGTCTGCCGGCTGCCGTAGGAGAGGGCGCGGCCGTCGCGGTCGACCGGCAGCGCCTCCGGGTGGGCGCGGAAGAACCACGCCGGAGGCGCCGCCGTGGGCGTGGCCAGGTCGGCGCCGATGCCGTTCTCGTGCAGCAGGTCGAGGACCTTGTCCAGACGCGAGAAGTCGTACACGCCCTCGGCCGGCTCCAGCAGCGCCCAGGAGAAGATGCCGACGCTGACCAGGTTCACCCCGGCCTCGCGCATCAGGCGCATGTCCTCGGCCCACACCTCCTCGGGCCACTGCTCGGGGTTGTAGTCGCCGCCGTAGGCGAGGCCGGGGACGGACAGGGTGCGCTTCACGTCGTTCTCTTTCACGTGCGGGCGTCTCAGCCCTTGTTGGAGCCCAGGGTCAGGCCGCTGACGAACTGACGCTGGAGCGCGAAGTACACGACCAGGGTCGGGATCGCTGTCAGCAGGGAGCCCGCGGCCACCAGGTTGGGGTCGGTGAAGTACTGGCCCGAGAGGTTGTTCAGGGCCGAGGTGATCGGCATGTTCTGGCCCGTCGAGATCAGCACCAGCGCCCAGAAGAAGTCGTTGTAGATCCAGATCGACAACAGGGTCGCCAGGGCCGCCATCGCCGGCTTGCACAGCGGCAGGGTGATCTGCCAGTACAGCCGCCACACCGAGGCGCCGTCGACCAGCGCGGCCTCCGTCAGCTCGTGCGGCAGCGAGCGCATGTAGTTGCTCAGCACGAACGCGCAGAACCCGGACTGGAACGCCACATGGATGAGGACCAGGCCGAGGGCGGAGTCGTACAGCTTGCCGCTGGCCGTGATGCCCGGCAGGTTCGTCAGCAGGTACAGCCGGTACAGCGGGGTGATGATGACCTGCTGCGGGAGCAGGTTGCCGGCCGTGAACACCAGCAGCAGGGCCAGATTGAGCCGGAAGTCGAACCGGGCGACGTAGAACGCCACGCAAGAGGACAGGAACAGTGTCAGCAGCACGGCCGGGATCGCGATGACCAGCGTGTTGCCGAAGTAGTGCAGCATGTCCGACTGCTGGAAGGCGTTCGTGAAGTTCTCGAACGTCAGCTTGTCCGGCCAGGAGACATAGCCCTTGGCGCTGGTCTCGCTGTACGGCCGCATGGCCGAGAAGATCGCCCACAGCAGCGGCGCCAGCCATGCCAGCGCCGTGCCGGCGAGGAAGACGTGCAGCAGGACCCGGGCCGGGCGGATCGGGGCGCGCCGCTTCAGCGGCAGAGTGGTGCTGCTCATGCGCGCCGCTCCTTCCGGAAGGTGGCGATCAGATACGGGATGATCACCGCAAGGGAGATCACCAGCAGGACGACGGCGATGGCGGAGCCGTATCCGATGCGGCTGGACTCGCCGATGATGTTGTTGGTGACCAGGATCGACAGCAACTCGGTGCCCTGGGCGCCCTTGTTGAAGACGAAGACCAGGTCGAAGGCGCGCAGTGCCTCGATGATCGTGACGACCAGCACGACGGTGTTGGTCGGGCGCAGGGTCGGGAAGATGACGCTCTTGAACGTCTGCCACTCGTTGGCGCCGTCCAGCGCGGAGGCCTCCCTGAGCGACGGGTCGACGCTCTTCAGGCCGGCCAGGTACAGGATCATCATGTAGCCGGTGTGCCGCCAGGAGGCGGCGATGAGGACCGCCCACAGGTTCAGGTGCGGGTCGCCGATCCAGTCGATGTAGTGGCCGGGCTTGTTGGCCCCGATGATGCTGTTGATCAGGCCGGTGTCCGGGTTGTAGACCAGCTGCCAGACGAAGCCGATGCAGGCCATCGAGATGACGACCGGCAGGAAGAACGCGGTCTGGTAGACCCGGCTGAAACGGATCCGCTTGTCCAGCTGCACGGCCAGGAACAGGCCGAACGGCGTCGGGATCAGGATCAGGACGACGAACCAGATGATGTTGTGCTGGACGGCGGGCCAGAACTGCGGGTTGTCGTTGAAGAGTTGCTTGAAGTTGTCCAGGCCCACCCACTTGATCGAGTCGAACCCGATGCCGTCCCAGGTGGTGAAGGCGAGGAAGATCGAGGCGATGGCCGTGACCCACACCAGGAGCACGTGCAGGATCGTCGGCACGCCCGCCATCAGGGCGAGCGTGAACCGGTCACGGCGGGTCAGCAGACGGCGGTGGCCGTGCGTGGCCCGCGTACGCGCGGGCGAGGCGCCCGAAGGCGGCACGGCGGCCGCCTCCGGGCTCTTCGTGGTCGTATCGGTCGTCATCGGGCCGCTCACTGGGACGCGAAGATCGTCTTCTTCTGGCGCTCGATGGACGACAGCAGGCTGTCCACGCCCTTGGGGTTCTGCAGGAACTTCTGCAGGCCGGGCTGCATCACCGTGGAGGTGAAGTCGGGCCGGGAGTCGCGGTCCATGAACTGGGTGAGCGTCTTGGCGTTGCTGATCATGTCGAACGCCTTCTTCTGCAGCGCCGAGTAGGCGGAGGTGCTCGCCTTGCTGGAGGCGGCCACCACGCTCGGGTCGGTCTTGAGGTACGTCTCCTCGGCCGCCGGGGTGCCCAGGTACTCCAGCAGCTTCACGACGCCGTCGTGGTTCTTCGGGGACTTGCTCACCATGAAGCCGTCGGTCGGCGCCTCGACGGTGTCCTGGCCGTACGCGGAGTTGATGACCGGGAAGGGGAAGAAGTCGAGGTCGTCCAGGTCGGCCTTGTTGGTGAACTGCTGGGCCACGAAGGAGCCGAGGAGGTACATGCCGGCCCTCTTGGACACCAGCGACTGCGCGGCGTCCTGCCAGGTACGGCCCATGAAGCCGTCCTGGTGGTAGGGGAGAATCTCGCTCCAGTGGTCGAAGACGGCCTTCACCTTGGCGTCGGTCCAGGAGGCCTTGCCCGCCATCAGCTGGACGTGGAAGTCGTAGCCGTTGAGGCGGAAGTTGATCTGGTCGAAGGTGCCCATCGCCGGCCAGGCGTCCTTGTCGCCGAAGGCGATCGGGACCAGCCCGTCCTTCTTCATCTGCTTGCACAGGGCGACGAGGTCGTCCCAGGTGGCGGGGACCTTGTAGCCGTGCTGCTGGAAGACGCTCTTGCGGTAGAAGATCGCCCAGGGGTACGTCGTCAGCGGCACGAAGTAGTACTTGCCGTCCTCGCCCTTGCTGAGCTTCTTCATCGCGTCCGGGAAGTTGTCCCCGATCTTGGCCCACACGTCGTCGATCGGCGAGGCCAGACCCTTCGCCGCGAAGAACTGCATGCGGTACCCGGCGAACCAGTTGAACACGTCGTCCGGCGTGCCCTGCAGATACGAGTTGATCTGCTCCTGGAAGGTGTTGTGGTCCTTGGTGTTCACATCGACCGTGATGCCGGACTGCTTCTTGAAGTCGGCGTAGACGGCTTCGAAGGCCTTCTTCGGCACGGCGTCCGAGGCGTTGGAGCCGAGGGTGACGGTCTTCGGGTCCGAGGCGGAGCTACTGCCTCCGCAGGCGGACAGCAGGGGTATGCCGGCACCGGCGAGCACGGCGGCACTGCCGGCACCGCGCAGAACCGAACGACGGCTGGGACCCGGGACGGAGAGACCGGGGGAGAGGCGCATGGCGGCTCCTGAGGAATACAGGGCTCGGTCAAGGGGATGAGTTGATCGCCGAAAGGTCTTCGAAACCGATCAGAAACCAACTCGACCGAACATCGTGGGCGTAATAACAGCCCCATGTCCGCTCATGAGTCAATAGGTCGGCCCCTCCTGGGCTGTCTCTTGCCCGAAACGTAATCGTCATCGTTACCTGCGTGTTCACCGGGGCGTAGAGCCGACAGCCCCCACGGCACGGGCGGCCGTGGGGGCTGTGTGAACACGAGTGGTTCCGCTTCGGGTGCTGACCAGCGCTTCAGCCGCGGACCAGCAGTTGGAAGTCGAAGGCGTACCGCGACGCCCGGTACACATGGCTGCCGTACTCCACCGGGCGGCCCGTGACGTCGTACGCGGTGCGCCGCATGGTGAGCAGGGCCGCACCCTCCTTCTCGTCCAGCAGGGCGCCCTCCTCGGCCGTCGCGCTGCGGGCGCCGATGGACTGGCGGGCGCTGTGCAGGACTATTCCGGCGGATCGCATCATCCGGTACAGACCCGTCGACTCCAGTCGCTGCGTGGGGAGTTCGAGGAGTGAGGCGGGCAGGAAGTTGCACAGGAACGCCACCGGTTGGCCGTGGGTGCTGCGCAGCCGCTCCAGTACGGTGACCTCGGCGCCCTCCGCGATCCCGAGGGCGGCGGCCACCTCCGCGCTCGCCGGGACCCGTTCGTTGCGCAGTACCCGGGTGGTCGGGCCCTGGCCGGCCGACTCCAGGTCGTCGTAGAGGCTGCTGAGCTCCAGTGGCCGTCTGACCTTGCTGTGCACGACCTGAGTGCCAACTCCGCGGCGGCGCACCAGCAGTCCCTTGTCGACCAGGGACTGGATCGCTTGGCGCACGGTGGGCCGGGACAGCCCGAGGCGCACGGACAGGTCGACCTCGTTGCCCAGGAGGTTGCCCGGGACCAGCGTGCCGTGTTCGATGGCCGCCTCCAACTGCTGGGCGAGCTGGTAGTACAGCGGCACCGGGCTCGTGCGGTCCAGGGCGAAGCTGAGGGCGTCGACCGCGCGATCGCCCGGTGCCGTTCGCTGCGGGGTGCGGTGTACTGGGCTCATGCCTCTCAGGTGTAGGTCCCGGAAGCCGCGAGTGTCAATGGTTTGTACTTACATTCGAACCTGCTTGTGAAATGATGTCTTAACAAAGTATTGACAGCAGGCGTCCCAGGGACTTGGATCGCGTCCCAACGCAACAGCGTCCCTTCCCCCGTCGCACGCACAGTGAGGTGCAGGAAAGATGGACCGATCTTCCCCCTCCCGCTCCCGGAGACTGGCCCCGGTCGTGGCGGTCGCCGCCGCGGCGGCCCTGACCCTCGCCGGCTGCGCCAGCAGCCACGGCGGCAAGAAGGCCGAGGAGGCGGCGCAGAACGCCTCGGCGGGCAAGGCCAACACCCCGCGCATGACCGTCGCACTGGTCACGCACCAGGCGCCCGGCGACACCTTCTGGGACACCGTACGCAAGGGCGCCGAGGCCGCGGCCGCCAAGGACAACGTCAAGCTCGTCTACTCCGCCGACCCCAACGCCGGCAACCAGGCGAACCTGGTGCAGAACGCGATCGACCAGAAGGTCGACGGCATCGCGGTCACCCTGGCCAAGCCGGACGCGATGAAGAGCGTCATCGGCAAGGCGGAGCAGTCCGGCATACCCGTGGTGGGTCTGAACTCGGGTCTGAGCGACTGGAGGAAGCTCGGGCTGCTGGAGTTCTTCGGGCAGGACGAGAGCGTGGCGGGCGAGGCGTTCGGCGACAAGCTGAACACCACCGGCGCCAAGAAGGTCGTCTGTGTGATCCAGGAGCAGGGCAACGTGGGCCTCACCCAGCGCTGCGACGGGGTGAAGAAGACGTTCAAGGGCACCACTGAGACGCTGTACGTGAACGGCACCGACATGCCGTCGGTGAAGTCGACCATCACCGCCAAGCTCAAGCAGGACAGCTCCATCGACACGGTCGTCACCCTCGGCGCCCCCTTCGCCCTCACGGCGGTGCAGTCGGTGGGCGACGCGGGCAGCAAGGCCAAGGTGGCCACCTTCGACCTGAACAAAGACCTGGTGAAGGCCGTCCAGAACGGCTCGATCGAGTTCGCCGTCGACCAGCAGCCCTATCTGCAGGGCTACCTGGCGGTCGACGCGCTGTGGCTCTACAAGAACAACGGCAACTACAGCGGCGGCGGGGTCCAGCCGGTCCTGACCGGACCGGCCTTCGTCGACAAGTCCAACGTCGACAAGGTCGCCGAGTTCGCCGCGAAGGGGACCCGGTGATGAGCATGGCCCAGCAGGCTGAACCGGCCCTCGGCAGGCCGCCGGCGTCCGGTCCCGGGCAGAGCGACGGCCGCACCGCGCGCCGCCCGCTGGCGCTGCGGCTGCTGGCCCGCCCCGAGGTGGGCGTCTTCCTAGGCGCCGCCGCCGTACTGGTCTTCTTCCTGATCGTCGCGCCCACGGTCCGCCAGGGCAGCTCGATGGCGACGATCCTGTACCAGTCCTCGACCATCGGGATCATGGCCCTGCCGGTCGCCCTGCTGATGATCGGCGGCGAGTTCGACCTCTCCGCCGGCGTCGCCGTGATCACCTCCGCGCTGACCGCGAGCATGCTCAGCTACCAGCTGACCCTGAACGTGTGGACCGGCGTCATCGTCGCCCTGGTCGTCTCGCTCGCGATCGGGTTCTTCAACGGCTGGATGGTGGTCAGGACCGGTCTGCCCAGCTTCCTGATCACGCTGGGCACCTTCCTGATCCTGCAGGGCGTGAACCTGGCGGTGACCAAGCTGGTCACCGGCAACGTGGCCACCGACGACATCAGCGACATGGACGGCTTCGACCAGGCCAGGAAGGTCTTCGCGTCGTCGTTCGACGTCGGCGGGGTGCAGGTGAAGATCACGGTGGTGTGGTGGCTGGTGTTCGCCGCGATCGCCACCTGGGTGCTGCTGCGCACGAAGTACGGCAACTGGGTCTTCGCGGTCGGCGGCAACAAGGACTCCGCCCGGGCCGTCGGTGTCCCGGTGACCTTCACCAAGATCTCGCTGTTCATGCTGGTCGGCTTCGGCGCCTGGTTCATCGGCATGCACCAGCTGTTCTCCTTCAACACCGTGCAGTCCGGCGAGGGCGTGGGCCAGGAGCTGATCTACATCGCGGCGGCGGTGATCGGCGGCTGTCTGCTCACCGGCGGCGCGGGTTCGGCGATCGGCCCGGTCTTCGGGGCGTTCATGTTCGGCATGGTCAACCAGGGCATCGTCTACGCCGGCTGGAACCCCGACTGGTTCAAGGCCTTCCTGGGCGTGATGCTGCTCGGCGCCGTCCTGATCAATCTGTGGGTCCAGCGCACCGCGACCCGGAGGTGAAAGCGATGACCGACGACAAGACCCACGGCAGTGTGGTGGCGGACGCACCGCCCGCCGAGGACGGCCCTCTGGTCGAACTGCGCAGGGCCGGCAAGTCCTACGGCAATATCCGCGCCCTGCACGGCGTGGACCTGAAGGTGCACGCCGGCCGGGTGACGTGCGTGCTGGGCGACAACGGCGCCGGCAAGTCCACCCTCATCAAGATCGTCTCCGGGTTGCACCAGCACACCGAGGGCGAGTTCCTCGTCGACGGGCGCCCGGTGCGCTTCGCCAGCCCGCGCGAGGCCCTCGACCGCGGCATTGCGGCGGTCTACCAGGACCTGGCCACGGTGCCGCTGATGCCGGTGTGGCGCAACTTCTTCCTCGGCTCGGAGATGACCCGCGGGCCGTGGCCGCTGCGCCGGCTGGACATCGCGGCGATGAAGAAGACCGCGGACGAGGAACTGCGCCGCATGGGCATCGTCCTGGACGATCTGGAACAGCCCATCGGCACCCTCTCCGGCGGCCAGCGCCAGTGCGTGGCCATCGCCCGCGCCGTCCACTTCGGCGCCCGCGTGCTGATCCTGGACGAGCCCACGGCCGCCCTGGGCGTGAAGCAGTCCGGCGTGGTGCTGAAGTACATCGCCGCCGCCCGCGACCGCGGCCTGGGCGTCATCTTCATCACCCACAACCCCCACCACGCCTACATGGTCGGCGACCACTTCAGCGTGCTGCGCCTGGGCACCCTGGAGCTGTCCGCCTCCCGGGCCGAGGTCGGCCTGGAGGAGCTGACCAACCACATGGCCGGCGGTGCCGAACTCGCCGCCCTCAAACACGAACTGGCCCAGGTACGCGGCGTCGACACCGACGAACTGCCCGAAGAGGACGACCTCACCGCACCCGTCGCGCCCTCTGCGGAAGGAACCCCCTGACCATGGCCACCCCCACCCCGCTGGACCGCATCCGGGTCGGCTCGGCCCCCGATTCCTGGGGAGTCTGGTTCCCCGACGACCCACGGCAGGTGCCCTGGGAACGCTTCCTGGACGAGGTGTCCGAGGCCGGCTACGAGTGGATCGAACTCGGCCCCTACGGCTACCTCCCCACCGATCCCGCGCGGCTCAGGGACGAGGTGGCCCGGCGGAACCTGAAGGTCTCCGCGGGGACGGTCTTCACCGGCATGCACCGCGGCCCGTCCGTCTGGGCGGAGACCTGGGAGCATGTCAGCCAGGTCGCCGCGCTCACCCAGGCGATGGGCGCGCGGCACCTGGTGGTCATCCCGTCCTTCTGGCGGGACGACAAGACCGCCGAGATCCTGGAGCCGCCGGAGCTGACCGCCGAGCAGTGGGCGCACCTGACCAAGGGCATGGAGCGGCTCGGCCACGAGGTCAAGGAGACGTACGGCCTGGACATCGTGGTCCACCCGCACGCCGACACCCACATCGACACCGAGGACCACGTCGAACGCTTCCTGGACTCCACCGACACCGAGCTGGTCAACCTCTGCCTGGACACCGGGCACTACGCCTACTGCGGCGGGGACAGCGTCAAGCTCATCGAGACCTACGGCGAGCGCATCGGCTACCTCCACCTCAAGCAGGTCGACCCGGACGTCCTCGCCGAGGTGATCGCCGGCGGGGTGCCGTTCGGGCCGGCGGTGCAGCGTGGGGTGATGTGCGAACCGCCTTCCGGCGTGCCGGAGTTGGGGCCTGTGCTGGAGGCCGCGCAGGGGCTGGGGGTGGAACTGTTCGCGATCGTCGAGCAGGACATGTATCCCTGCGAGCCGGACAAGCCCCTGCCGATCGCGGTACGGACGCGGCGGTTCCTGCGGTCCTGCGGGGCCTGAGCCGCAACCTTGTGAACCGGGCTTCCCGTCGGGGGCCCGGTTCCTGCGTAACGGCAAGGGATTCGGCCCGAATCCGGCCGGGAACAACCGGGGGCACGCGGCCGTTGTCGGGACGACGGGGGATGCCCGCGCAGACGGGAGGACGAGATGACGAAGGCCAGTGAAGCCCGGGAGACCGCGCAGGACACCACCGACGCGGCGGTGCTCCGCCGCACCCGCTTCGGCTCGCTGCCCGAGCGGATACGCCCGGAGGACACGGTCGAGACCAAGCCGGCCACGGTGCCGGACCCGGCGCGGGACACCTACAACCCGGACGAGTGGCTGATCCGCTACTGCGGCTGAGACACGGATACGGCGCCGGGCGCATGCCCGGCGCCGTCCGGTTGCCTCACGCCTGCCGCACCTCGGCGATGGTCACCGGCCGGTGCTCGTGCAGCGAGAGGGTGCAGGCCTCCGCGATCCAGCCCGCCTCCAGGGCGTCCTCGACGGTGCAGGGGGAGGGGCGGGTGCCGGCCACGACCTCGGTGAACGCGGTGAGTTCGGCGCGGTAGGCGTCGGTGAACCGGTCCATGAAGAAGTCGTGCGGGGTGCCGGACGGGAAGGTCACGCCCGGTTCGACCGAGCGCAGCGGGAGCTTGTCGTCCAGGCCGACGGCGATGGAGTCGGCGAAGCCGTGGAGCTCCATGCGCACGTCGTAACCCCGGGCGTTGTGGCGGGAGTTGGAGACCACCGCGATGGTGCCGTCGTCCAGGGTGAGGATCGCGCCGGTGGTGTCGGCGTCGCCCGCCGCCGCGATGTAGTCGGCGCCCCCGTTGCCGCCGACCGCGTACACCTCGGTGACCTCGCGGCCCGTCACCCAGCGGATGATGTCGAAGTCGTGTACGGAACAGTCCCGGAAGATGCCACCCGACGCGGCGATGTACGCGGCCGGCGGCGGCGCCGGGTCCAGGGTCGTGGAGCGGACCGTGTGCAGCTTGCCCAGCTCGCCCGCCTGTACGGCGGCGCGCGCGGCGGTGAAGCCCGCGTCGAAGCGGCGGTTGTAGCCGATCTGGATCGGCACGTCGCTGTCGCGCACGGCCTTCAGCACCTCGACGCCCTCCCTCATCGTCTTCGCGACGGGCTTTTCGCAGAAGACCGGGACCCCGGCCTCGACGCCGGCCAGGATCAGGGCGGGGTGGGCGTCGGTCGCGGCGGCCACCACGATGCCGTCCACGCCCGCGGCCAGCAGCGCCTCCGGCGAGTCCACGACCTCGGCGTCGAACCGCTCGGCGGCGGCCTTGGCGGCGTCCGCGAACGGGTCGGTGACGACGAGCGACTCGACGGCGTCGAGTCCGGACAGGGTCTCGGCGTGGAAGGCGCCGATGCGGCCGAGGCCGAGGATTCCGATGCGCATGGGGATGACGCTCCTTGCGGTTCTTACGGGGACGAGCGGAGAGGAAGGTCGAGACGGGCGGAGGGGGAGGTTCAGTCGAGACCGCCGAGGACGTTCTGGTCCCAGTCGATCACCGACCCCGTCACCACCCCCGACCGGTCGGACAGCAGGAAGACCACGAAGTCGGCGATCTCCTCCGGTTGGCCCAGCTTGCCCATCGGCAGCTTCGCCGCGGCCTGCTCGCGCCAGTCGTCGCCGGCGTCGTGGAAGGCGCGCTGGGTGGCGTCCTCGCCCTCCGTCGCCGTCCAGCCGATGTTCAGGCCGTTGATCCGGATCCGGTCCCAGCGGTGGGCGTGCGCCGCGTTGCGGGTCAGACCGGCAAGGCCCGCCTTGGCGGCGACGTACGGCGCGAGGAACGGCTGACCGCCGTGCGCCGACGAGGTGATGATGTTGACGATCGTGCCGGGCGCCTTGCGGGCCACCATGTCGGCGACCGCCGCCTGCATCGCGAAGAACGGCCCCTTGAGGTTGATCGCGATGTGCGCGTCGAACAGCTCCGGGGTCGTGTCCAGCAGCGTGCCCCGGGAGGTCAGCCCGGCGGAGTTCACCAGGCAGTCGATGCGGCCGTAGGCGTCCACCACCTCGGCGACGGCCGCCTTGGCCTGCTCGGCGTCCGCCAGATCGGCGCGCACGAACATCGCCTTGGCCCCGGCCGAGGCCAGCTCGGCGACCAGCGCCTCGCCCGGCTGCGCACGGCGGCCGGTGACCGCCACGACGGCGCCCTCCCGGGCGGCCGCCCGCGCGATCGCGGCACCGACCCCCTGGCTGCCGCCGTTGACCAGGACGATCCTCTCCCGGAGGAGTCCGTCGGGAAGTCCCATGATCTGCCCCGCCCTTCCTCAGCTCTCTCGCCGTTCGGCAGCACTCCGCAGCTCCGCACGCAGCCGCTCCGGGGCCCACCCCTCGCGCACCGCCCGCCGCAGCAGGTCCGCCTGCGCCGGCGGGGCCAGACCGTCGACCGGCGGGTCGCTGTCCAGGTTGGTCGGGAAGGGATAGCCCTCGGCGCTCGCCGCGATCACGTTCTCCAGCCACGCCTCGCCGGCACCCTCGGCCGCCCGCCGCAGCAGCACCGGGAACACCGCGTTCGCCACCGCCTCCCGGTCCACCGTCTCCATCGCGCGCCCGAAGGCCGAGGACACCTGGAGCAGATTGGCCGTGCGCCGCACGTCCGCCGTGCGATTGGTGCCGGCGGCGTGGAAGAGCGCCGGGTTGAAGAAGGCCGCGTCGCCCTTGGCGAGCGGGAGCTGTACGTGGTGCGCCTCGAAGTGCGCCCGGAACGCGGGGAGCCGCCAGGCCAGATAGCCCGGCTCGTACCGCTGCGAGTACGGCAGATAGAGCGTCGGGCCCGATTCCACCGGCATGTCGCAGTGGGCGACCGCGCCCTGGAGGGTGAGCACCGGGGAGAGCCGGTGCACATGGGCCGGATAGGCGGCCGCGGCCGCGTTGCTCAGGAAGCCGAGGTGGTAGTCCCGGTGCGCGGTCTGCCCCGCACCGCCCGGGTTGACCACGTTGACCTGCGAGGTCACCTGGTAGCCGGGCCCCAGCCAGGCCGAGCAGACCAGGGCCAGGACGTCGTTCGCGTAGTAGTCGGCGAACGCCTGAGGGTCGTCCAGGGCCGTCTTCTCCAGCGCGTTCCACACGCGGTCGTTGGCACCCGGCTGCGCGAAGTGGTCGCCGGCGGTGGCCCCGGAGGCCCGCTGCTCGGCGATCAGCGCCTCGAACACGGCCGTGACCCGGTCGACGACCGCCGGGTCGGGGTAGGCACCCTGGACGACGACGATGCCGGGGCCGTCGGCGAGCGCCCGCACCAGCTCGGCGCGCAGCTCGTCCCGGTCCTCGGTGGCGCGCAGCCGCTCACCCTCGTACACCAGGACGTTCTCCGCCACCGAGGCGGCGTGCGGGTAGTCCGCGAGGCGGGTCGTCCGGTCGATCAGGGCGCGGAAGGCGTCCAGGTCGCAGTCCTGCTCGGACAGCCAGGCGCGCCCTGGCGCGGAGGCGACGGACATCGGTGTCCTCTCGGTCATGGCCTTGCGGCTCGGTCCTGGCCCGGCGGCCCCGGGCCGACGATCACGGCCCTTCGATCACGGCCCCTCGATCACGGCCCTTCGATCACGGCTTTCGGTCACGGCGACGACGCGGCCCTGTCATTCTTGTCATGACAAACCCCTCGAACAACCAGCAGCCAGCCATCAAAAACCCCTCAAGGAGTCGGCCCATGGGTCACCCCTTCCCGATCCGGGAGATCGCACGTCAGGCGGGTCTGAGCGAGGCCACGGTGGACCGTGTGCTCAACGGCAGGGGAGGGGTGCGCGAGAGCACCGCGCAGGAGGTGCACCGGGCCATCGCCGACCTCGACCGGCAGCGCACCCAGGTGCGGCTGGTCGGCCGCACCTTCATGGTCGACATCGTGGTGCAGGCGCCGGAACGGTTCAGCACCGCCGTACGGGCCGCGCTGGAGGCCGAACTGCCCTCCCTGCACCCGGCCGTGGTGCGCTCACGCTTCCACTTCCGGGAGACCGGCCCGGCCGCCGAGCAGGTCAGGACGCTGGACCGGATCGCCCGGCGCGGCTCCCAGGGCGTGATCCTCAAGGCGCCGGACGTCCCCGAGGTCACCGCCGCCGTGGGTCGGCTCACCGCGGCCGGCATACCGGTCGTCACCCTGGTCACCGACCTGCCCGCCAGCGGCCGGATCGGCTATGTCGGCAGCGACAACCGGGCCGCCGGCGCCACCGCCGCCTATCTGACGGGCCAGTGGCTCGGCGACCGGCCCGGCCATGTCCTCACCAGTCTGAGCAGCGGCTTCTTCCGCAACGAGGAGGAGCGCGAGATGGGGTTCCGGAGCGTGATGCGGGCCCGGCATCCCGAACGCACCCTGGTGGAGATCGCCGAGGGACAGGGCCTGGACGCCACCCAGTACGACCTGGTCCGCGCCGCCCTGGAGCGCGACCCGGAGATCCGGGCCGTGTACTCCATCGGCGGCGGCAACGACGCCACCCTGCGCGCCTTCGCCGACCTCGGCCGCGCCTGCGCGGTGTTCATCGCCCACGACCTCGACCACGACAACACCCGGCTGCTGCGCGAGCACAAGCTGTCCGCCGTGCTCCACCACGACCTGCGCCAGGACATGCGGGAGGCCTGCCACCTCGTGATGCGGGCGCACGGCGCGCTGCCCCCGGCCGGCCCGGCGCTGCCGTCCGCGATCCAGGTCGTCACGCCGTACAACATGCCCGCGCCGACGGCCGAGTGAAGGGGGCGATCCGGTTGACCCGCACCGAGCACGTGGAGATCGAGGGCACACCCATGGTCGCGACCCTCGTGCCGGGCAGCGCGATCGGGCTGCTGGCCCTGCACGGCAGCAACGAAGGGGGTACGGCCGAACTCGCGGACCTGGTGGCCCGCCGCTGCGGCGCCACCAGCCTCGTCTTCACCCAGCCGGGAGTACGGCGGCCCGTGCACGTCCCGTCCGCGCGCATGGCGGCCGACCACTGCGCACTCCTGCGGGAGTTCCTGGAGCGGGTCCTCGTCACGGTCTCCCTGCACGGCCACATGCGCCCCGACGCACCGCACACGATCTTCCTGGGCGGCGGCAACCGGGCCGCGGCCCACGTCCTCGCCGAGGCGCTCGCCGCCGGGGTCCCGCGGTTCCCGGTCGTCACCGACCTGGCGGCGATCCCGCCCGCCCTGCGCGGCGTGCATCCCAGGAACCCGGTCAATCTCAGCCGCCTGGGCGGGGTCCAGGTGGAACTGCCGCTGACGGCCCGCACGAGCGGGAGCACCGACGTCCCGCCGGGGCCGGTGACCGACGCGCTGACGGCGGGCGTGAAGGAGCTGAGCAGATCAGCGCCCTGAGCTGCCGCGCCCCACAGGGGCGCGGGAAACTGCGCCAGCCCGACCGCGCGCGGTCTCACAGGTTGATCGCGTAAGCCTTGCGCAGCGTCTCGTGCACGGTCCACGTCGTACGGTCGCCCGCGCGCAGCACCGCCATGTCGCCCGGGCCCACCGACAGCGTCGGCCCGTCCTGGACCTCGATCGTCGCCGAACCGCTGATCACGACGAACAGTTCGTCCGCCTCCGTGTCGGTGACCACCCCCGGCGTGATCTGCCAGATCCCGCGGATCTGCCGGCCGTCCGGCGACTCCCAGACCACCTTCCCGGTGACCTCGGGGTCGCCGGAGACGATCTGTTCCGGGTCGAGGGGCTCGGGTTCGAGGTCGGCGTCCGGGATGTGGAGCGCGAAGCTGTGCGTCATGCGGCGAGCCTAGCCAGCGCCCGTGCGGTGCCGTAGTCGACAGTGTGTGGGGTATCGGGGCTGCTGGGAGGACGGTTCGTCGGTCCGTGCGGACTGGCGGAGCGGCGTGGCACGGGTGATCGTGGGAGGCATGGCTGAGTCCCCGTCGGCCGGCCCGGCACCGCCCCGGCAGCACGGCACCCGCGAGGCCGTCCTGTTCGGCGGCGTGTACGGCGCCGTCCTCGCCAGCGCGATGGTGGCGGCGCTCACCCGGTACGGGCACACGTCGGCGAAGGTCCGTGGCTATGACGCCGCCTGGGTGCTGGTGACCGCGCTGGCCTCCGCCCTCGCCCACGGCTACGCCCACTGCATCGCCGAGCGCGCCCCGCACCGCCGCTGGGACGTGCTGCGCTCGATGTGGGAGGAGTGGCCGCTGGTGGTGGCCGTGCTGCCCACGGTCTTCCTGCTGGCGGGCGCGTACTGGCGCTGGTGGCCGGCGAAGGGCGTCGAGTACGCGGCGTTCGTGCTCAACATCCTGATCCTGTTCGGCCTCGGCCTCATCACCGCCCGCTGGTCGGCCCGGGGTTGGCCGACGGCGGTCCTCATAGGGGCCGGGGACGCGCTGCTCGGCATGATCGTGGTGGTGGCCAACGCGCTGATCAAGTAGGCGGCGATCCAGGGGCGCCGGCCCGCTGAGCGGCTCGCCGCCGCCGGACCGCCGGTCTCAGCGGCCGGTCCGCACTCCGTCAAGCGCGATGGCGAGCACCCGGTCGCGCTGGGCGTCGTCGTCGAAGGCCGTGGCCGTGATGCCGGCGACCATCCGCAGCAGGTCGACGAAGTCCATGTCCGGCCGGGCCACGCCCGCGCGCTGGGCGCGCTCCAGCAGTGGGCCTCCGGCGGCGTACATCGAGTCGCGGCAGGTCTGGAAGATCTCCGACTCGTCGTTCAGCGCCTCGCGCACCGCGCGCTTGGTGACCATGTAGCCGGCGAACCGGTCCAGCCACGCCGTCAGGGCCTCCCACGGCTGCAGGTCGGCGACGTCCTCGGCCGCCCGGCACAGGGCGTTGACCTCGTCGGCGTAGACGCTCTCGAAGAGGTCTCGGCGGGTGGGGAAGTTCCGGTACAGCGTGCCGATGCCGACGCCCGCCCGGCGGGCGATGTCCTCCAGCGAGGCGTCCGAGCCGTGCTCGGCGAACGCCTCGCGGGCGGCGGCGAGCAGGGCGTCGTAGTTGCGGGCGGCGTCCTTTCGGTGCGGCCGGCGGGCCGCCACGATCTCGCCGATGGGGAACGGCGTGGCCGTCACTGCTGCCTCCCAGGGGAATCGATGAACCGGAGGAATGCATCCGCTTCAGGTTGAACCGGAGGTGTGCCTCCGCTAGAGTGGAGGGGCACCTCCACTTTAGCAGTGCGGGGGCCGACTCCGCCTTGGCAGACGTGCCCGGCAGCACATGCCCCCCTTCTCCCATCCACAGCGCTCCCCCTCGGAGAGGCTCGCTCATGCCCCGCAAGTCCACTCGTCTCACCTTCGCGGTCCTCGCGACCGGTGCAGGCGTGTTCTCCATGCTCCAGTCGCTGATCGCACCGGCCCTGCCGACCGTCCAGCACGCCCTGCACACCTCCCAGTCGACCGCGACCTGGGTGATGACCGCCTATCTGCTGTCCGCCTCGGTCTTCACCCCGATCCTCGGCCGGGTCGGCGACCTCGTCGGCAAGAAGCGCACGCTCGTCGGCGTCCTGCTCGCTGTCCTGGCCGGCTGTCTCGTCGCCGCGCTCGCCCCTAACATCGGTGTCCTCATCGTCGCCCGGGTCGTCCAGGGCGTCGGCGGCGCCTTGTTCCCGCTGTCCTTCGGCATCATCCGCGACGAGTTCGCGCCGGGTGAGGTGAGCGGCAGCATCAGCAACCTCTCCGCGGTCATCGCCGCAGGCGGCGGAGTCGGCATCGTGGCCGCCGGACCGATCGTCTCCGCACTCGACTACCGCTGGCTCTTCTGGATCCCCGTGGCGATCGTCGCCGCGACGGTCCTGATCGCCGTGGCGTACGTCCCCGAGTCGCCCAAGCGGGCCCAGGGGAAAGTCAGTTGGTACGGCGCCACACTGCTCTCCGCATGGCTGGTGGCCCTGCTGCTGCCGCTGAGCCAGGCCGGGCGGTGGGGCTGGGGCTCGCCCAAGGTGCTCGGCCTGTTCGCCGCCGCCGTCGTGCTGTTCGCCCTGTGGCTCACGACCGAGGCCCGCTCCCGCACCCCGCTGATCGACCTGCGCGTGATGCGGCTGCCGGCGGTGTGGACCACCAACGCCGCCGCCCTGCTCTTCGGCGCGGGCATGTACGCCATCTGGTCCTTCCTGCCGGGCTTCGTCCAGACCCCGTCCACGGCCGGCTACGGCTTCGGGGCGAGCGTCACCGCCTCCGGCCTCCTCATGCTCCCGATGCTGCTGGCGATGTTCCTCTCCGGCGTCCTCTCGGGTCGCCTCGAGCCCCGCGTCGGCGCCAAGGCGCTCCTGACCGCGGGTGCCGCCCTCGGCGCGCTGGCCTGCGGCTTCCTCACCCTCTGGCACGACGCCCAGTGGCAGGTCGCCGTCGTGGCCGGGCTGTTCGGCCTCGGCATCGGACTGGCCTTCGCCTCCATGGCCAACCTCATCGTGGGCAGCGTCCCGCCCGAGCAGACCGGCGCCGCGACCGGCATGAACGCCAACATCCGCACCATCGGCGGCTCCATCGGCGCCGCGCTCACCAGCGTCCTCGTCACCGGAAGCCTCCAGCCCTCGGGCCTGCCCTACGCCTCCGGCTACACCCACGGCTGGGCCCTGCTCGCCCTCCTCTGCCTGGCGGCGACCGGCGCCGCCCTCCTCGTCCCGGCCCGCCGCCAGAGCGGTACGACGGCCACCGCCACGTCGGCGGCGACACGAGCACCCGCTCAGGTGCGGTAGGGTTGACCTGCGTGATCACACGGGACGCCCCGGGTGAGACCGCACCGGGACGTGGCGCAGCTTGGTAGCGCACTTGACTGGGGGTCAAGGGGTCGCAGGTTCAAATCCTGTCGTCCCGACCAGGACGGATGTCCATGGTCACCGGCGAAGGCCCGTATCCGCAGAGCGGATACGGGCCTTCGGTGCGCCAAGAGGGCCGCTCCCGCGCTCGGCGGGGGTCAGGCGTGGCACTGCGGAAGGCCGCCGTGCAGGTCCACCATCTCCGCGAACAGCTGGTCCACCCCGGCCGGAGTGTGCCCGGCGTCGTCGCGCAGTTCGTCGTAGGCCCGGTGCAGGTTCGGTGCGAGCCGCTCGCTGTCGAGCAGATCGCCGAACGGCCCCAGGTCCGCCTGCCGCGCGGCCTCCAGCGGGGGCAGTCCCCGGGCGAGGCCGGCCCGGGCGAGTTCGGCCAGCCAGTCCAGATAGCGCTCCGTCGCGTCCAGCAACTCCGGCCCGCCGACCGGGCCGTGCCCCGGTACGACGGTCACCGGGTCCAGCTTCCGCAGGGCCGTCACGGCGGACCGGAGCCCGCGTACGGATCCGGTGAGAACGAACGGAGTCACACCCGACATCACCAGGTCGCCGGCGAACAGCACGCGCTCGCGGGGCAGCCAGACGGCAGTGTCGCAACCGCTGTGGGCGGGGCCGAAGGAATGCAGTTCGGCTTCGTGGGCACCGAGCCGCAGCGTCACCGGTCCGCCGAAGGTCAGCTGCGGCAGCACCACCTCCACGTCGCCCCAGTCGACGTGCGGCCACAGACCGGTGAGATGCAGACCGGTCCGCTCGGCCTCCTTTCGGGTCTCCTCGTGCCCCATCACGAGCGCCTCGGGGAAGACGACGTTCCCGAAGGTGTGGTCGCCGTGCGCATGGGTGCTGACGATCAGCCTCGGCGGAGCGCCGGCGACCTCCAGCGCGTGCGCGCGCAGCAGCCTGGCCCGTGCCACGGTGGCCGCCGTGTCGACGAGCACACAGCCGCCCTCGGAGACGATCAGACCAGCGTTGTTCAGACACCAGCCGCCATCGGGCTGCAGAAAGGCGTGTACTCCCGCGGAAATCGCTTTCAGTTGCGGTTCACCGGTGAAAAGGCGCATGTGCGGGACTCTTGCAGCGGCCGCTCGACTATCGCTCAAAGCCGCTTCTGGAATTGATCATTCCGGCCACCTGATGGATATCCGTGAGAAGGCTGCAAAGTACACGCAATGCGGTGGTAAAATATCCTTTACTCGGGAGGGATGACTTCGTTCCGGAAAATGGGAACGGACAATTCCGGCACGAACCTTGTAGTCTCGCACATGCGACGCGCCGGGCGGCGGGTTTCAATGGAGCACGTGGTCGGGTAGCGTCGGTGGCTGAGTGGGCAGCATGCCGAACGGGGAGATCATAGATGATCGGCGATCGTTTACGGATCAAATTACTCGGACCCCTCGAGATCAACTATCAATCCGAATCAGGGCGAGAGGCGAGCGAATCGCCTTTCCAGGTGACCGCAATCAAACTCCGACAAGTACTGGCGATGCTCGCCGTGAACGCGAACGCGATGGTGAGCACGGAACAGCTCATCGACGAGCTGTGGCCCTATGGCCCGCCGCGCACGGTGAAGACCATCGTGCAGACCTACGTCTACCAGTTGCGCAAGCTCTTCTGCGGCAACTTTCCTGCTGCACAGGAGACGTCCGTCCTGATCACCCGGCCCGGCGGATACCTGCTGGCCGTGCCCCGCGAGAACGTCGACGTCTTCGAATTCCAGGGGCTGGTGGACAGCGGCCGGAACGCTCTGGACCAAGGGCGGGCCGGATGCGCGGCGGGACTCCTGCGGGAAGCCCTGACAGTGTGGCGCGGGCCGTTGCCGGCCGACATCGTTCATGGCCCTTCCTTGAGCGGGCTCTCCGCGTATCTGGAGGAACAGCGGCTGGAGGCCGTGTCCCTGCGCATCGAGGCGGACATGGCGAACAACCGGCACCGGGAAATCGTCGGTGAACTCCGTTCACTGGTGGCCACCCATCATCTGCACGAGCCGTTTCACGTTCGGCTCATGCAGGCATTGCACCGTTCCGGACGGCGCGGTGAGGCACTCACCGTGTATCACCAGCTGCGTCGCATTCTGGACGACGAGCTGGGCCTTGAGCCCTCGTCCGAGGCGCAGAAACTCCACCACGAGATCATTGCCAGTCGATAGCGTCATTTCCCACCGGCGCGCCATCACGGAAATTCCTGGCCATATCCGGGACTCGAGGTCGCCGAGCAGTGCGTCTTGAGCGGCTTTCGAGCCCTTTGGTGACACTGGATAGGCATGACATCCGCTGTTCCACCGACGTCACGGGAAGAGAAGATGGCGAAGGAATTCCGTCTGGCGATGCTGGTGGCCTGCTCGTCATCGAGCCGTACGGGTGCCATGATCGCGGACTGGCTCTGCGAGACGGCATCCGATGTGAGCGGTTTCGATCTGGACCGGATCGACCTCGCGGAGTGGGAACTGCCTCCCGTTCCCACCCTCGCGCCCGCTCCCGACGTCGAGGAGCGCGTGCAGCGACTGCGGGGACGGCTCGATGACGCGGACGCCTTCGTCATCGTCACACCCGAGTACAACCACAGCTTCCCCGCCCTGCTGAAGATCGTCATCGACTGGAACCACAAGCAGTGGCAGGCGAAGCCGGTGACGTTCGTGTCCTACGGCGGACGCTCCGGCGGCATCCGTGCCGCCGAGCAGCTGCGGCAGGTGTTCGCGGAACTCCACGCGGTCTCACTGCGGGACGGAATGAGCTTCCACGGCCCCCGGGACCGCTTCGACGCCGACGGACGGCCCGAGGACGTGGCGGGCACGCGCACCGCGGCCAAGGTGATGCTGAACCAGCTGTCGTGGTGGGCACGCGCGCTGGCGGACGCCCGCCGCAAGAACCCCTACACCCTGTGAACACACAAGAGCCGGCGGCCGGGCGGGAAATCCCGCCCGGCCACCGGCTCCTTCGTATGTCGGTACGGCCCGGGTCAGCCCGGGGCGATCAGGAGGCGTCCGCGAGCAGCGGGTCGGCCAGCAGGCCCTGCAACCCCTCCGCGATCTCGTCGGCCTCGGCGAGCGTCAGCAGCACGTCGCCGCCGAACAGCCCGTCGGCCTGCCAGTCGCCGGGCCGCAGGCTGACGGCGTACGGATTGACCGGCACCCCGGGGTCCGGGCGCTCGGCGAGGTTGCGGGCGGCCCGGTGGAAGATGCCCACGGTCATGGCCTCGGTCACCGCGACATTGCGCGCGAGGGCCGACCTCAGCTCCTCGTCGGTGTAGTCCTGGATGAGTGCCGTGGCGCTCTCGCGGACCGCCTTCGCCGTGTTGTGGGCCTTCGCCGGACCCGTCGGCCGCACCCGCTCCAGCAGGTTCCAGTCCCGGAAGATCTGCTGCACCCGCTCGTTGAGCGCGTAGAGCTTCTCGATGTCCCCGCTCACGCTCTTGAGGAACTCGTAGTCGAGGAACCGGTTCTGGACGAACAGCAGGACCACGCCGTAGTGGTTCAGCATCCTGTCCCAGCTCAGCTTCGGCACCATCACGGCCGGATTGCCGAAGGCCGGATAGTGGTCCTCCACCTTGGACAGCACATAGGCGAAGGTCTTCAGGTGGAAGTCGTTGTAGAACTCCAGCCGTTCGGCGATGTCCTCGCCGGCGAGGTCCCTGGTGATCAGGTCCGTGGTGGCGGAGTTGCCGTAGCCGATCATGTCGGAGCCGGGGGAGTAGAAGGCGTCGGCGAAGGCACCGGCCTCGCCGACCAGGCTCCATCGGTCGGGGGAGTAGACGCGCTCCACCCCGAAGGCGAAGTCCCGTACGCTCAGGAAGTCCGCCACGTCGTCCACGCGTTTGGCCACGGCCTCGGCCAGCTGCGGTTCGTGGCGGCGCAGCCAGTCGAGCGCCCGGCCGAAGTCGTTGATCGCCTCGTACGGGTGCAGGCGCGGATCGGCGCAGATGCCGATGCTGATGTGGTCCGAGCCCAGCGGGATCAGCCAGACCCAGTAGCCGTCCCCCATGAGGTGGTTCGTGCTGAACTGACGTATGTTCGCCCGGCGCATCCGGGACAGCCAGGCCGGGTTGTCCGCCCCCCACTGCTCGAGGTCGATGCCGCCGGCGAGGCGGAACCAGGACGCGTTGATGGTGTGGGCGACCTCGCGGCCGATGCCGAGGTGGCGCTTGATGACCCCGGCCCGGCCCGCGGCGTCGACCAGCCATCGGGACCGCAGCTCGCGCTCCTCGCCGTCCTGGGCGAAGCCGACGCGGTGCTCGGACTCCGGCCGCAGCTCCACGCCCCGCACATCGCAGCCCTGCCGCAGGTCGACGCCCAGCGCGAGCGCCACCCGGGTCAGCTCGTTCTCGAAACGGCCGCGGTCGATCTGGTAGTTGACGTGCACCGGGAAGTCCAGCGACCCCAGCTCGATCCGGTGCGTCAGGTCGCTGTTGTCACCCGACGGCTGGAAGAAGCGCAGCCCGTTCTTCTGCAGATGGAACTTCTCCAGGTGCTCCTTCATGCCGATGACCTCGGCGAAGTAGTGCGCGCCGGTGGGGACGGTCGACTCACCGACCTTGAACGCCGCCTCCGGCGCGAGTCCCTTGCGCTTGTCGAGCACGACGACGTCCGTTTCCGGGCGCGCGTTCTTGAGCTGGATCGCGAGCGTGAGGCCGGCGAGCCCGCCCCCCAGGATCACGACGTCGCGGTTGCGCTGGTCTGGCATGGGTCCTCCCGCTGTTGGGCACGTGGACAGAGAAGCTGTGGTCGGGGCGGCTCGGCGCCGCTCGACTCACCGTGGAGGGACCGCGTTCGCGGCCTCAGGTGGTACTCAGTCGGCTCGGCCGGCTTCGGTGAGCCGCAGCGAGACGTCCTCGCGCGGCCAGGTCCATCCGGTCTCCGGCGGGCGGTAGCGGATGAACACGCCGGCCGCCGCCGTGGTCACCAGCGCCATGAGAACCATGACCGTGTACATGCGGCCGTCGAGGACGCCCATGCTGACGCCCACGTTGATCACGATCAGCTCGGTGAGCCCCCGCATGTTCATCAGCACCCCGAGCGTGCCGGCGTCCCGCCACTCCAGGCCGCTCAGCCGGCCCGGAACGCTCGCTCCCAGGAGCTTGCCCGCGCAGGCGACCGCGGTGACCGCGGCGCATTCGGCCAGGTCGGCGGCGCCGAGCGAGCGGACGTTCACCGAGAGCCCGACCTGGATGAAGAACACCGGGAGCAGCAGCAGGCTGACCTGCTCCATCGGCACGCGCACCTGCCGGGTGAGCGGTTCCACGGGCTCGCGCGGCATGACACAGCCGAAGACGAAGGCGCCGAAGACGGCGTGGATGCCCATCCACGAGGTGGCGGCGGCCGACAGGAACACTCCCGCGCCGATCGGGGCCAGAAGTGTCAGGCGCCCGCCGCCCTCCTGGCCCCACCGCCTGACGAGCACGCGCAGCGCGGGGCGCACCAGCAGCCCCATGGCGAGGGCGTAGAGGAGCAGTTGGCCGGCCATCTTCAGCAGCGCCCCGGGCCCGGTCACCTGCACGATCGCCACCACCACGGCGAGCAGCAACCAGGACAGGGCGTCACAGGCCGCCGCACTGGCCAGGGCCAGCTCGCCGACCCGCGTGCCGCTCATCCTGGTGTCGACCAGAAAGCGGGCCAGCACCGGGAAGGCGGTGATGGAGATCGCCGTACCGAGGTAGAGGACGAAGGCGGCCCGCCCCACGTGGTGGCTCCCGACGTGGTCGTGCCGCCCGTACAGGGCCAGCGCCAGGGCGGCTCCGCCGAGGAACGGCACCGCCATGGAGGACAGGGACACCGACACGATCGTCGTCCGCAGCCGCCCGCGCAGGATGTCCCGGTTGAACTCCCAGCCGATCAGGAACATGAACAGCAGGATCCCGAGCTGCGAGACCACGGACAGGAACGGGCGTGCGTCCACCGGGAACAGACGTGTGCTCAGGTGCCCGGGCAGCAGCCCCAGCAGGCTGGGGCCGAGGGCGACACCCGCCAGCAGTTCGGCCACCACAGGCGGCTGACGTACCCACTTGGCGACCTTCATCAGCAGTGAGCCGACGAGAAGGATCACCGCGATGTCTGCGAGCACGACCGTCGTCGTCGACTCCAGCTGATGAGCACTCACACGTTCCCCCGGTTTCGTCAGTGAAGGCTCTCGCCGGCGAACTTGCCGGCCATGGCCAGGGTCGCCCGCCCGTTGCCGCCGAGCGCGGCACGCAGATGGCTGCGCGCCTGCGCCAGTGTGGAGTCGTGGCCCAGCACCTCGCGGGCGGCCTCGGGATCGATGGCCACCGTGTGCGTGGCCGTCACCTCGACACCGCGGTCGACGGGGGTGAACGTCCAGCGTCCGCTGTGGCCGAGCAGCATGCGCGGCGGCAGGAGCTGCTTGTAGGAGATCAGCGAGGGCGCCGTGCACACCCGTATCGAGCGAGTGGTGTGTGCCGTACCGTCCGCTGTGACGGTGTCCATCTCCATGTGCTGGATCCCCGCCGCGTCCTCGGACAGGTCCACCCGGGCGACATGCGGCAGCCGCTCGGGCCACAGGTCGCTCCGGTGGACGAACGCGTAGACGTCTTCGAGCGACCCGTCCACCACGACCGTGTCGGAGAAGGTGTCGATCACCTGGTCCACGGGGTGGCCGAGTTCGGTGATCCGGCCCAGCGCGGCCAGTTCCTCCATGCTGTTGCGGTCCACCGCGGCGCGGATGCCGGCCATGGCCTCCTCGTCGGCCACCGAGAACGTGTGGTCGAGACGCACCTCGGTCCTGCCGTCCGGCAGCGGCTGGAACGACCATGCTCCGGCCATGGCGGTGATCGGTGGATGAGTGCGTTCCTGGCGGAAGGTGATCCGCCGGGCGACCGGGTCGAGTTCCCGCCGGGACACCCAGCTGTGCACCTCCCCGCCGACCACCGCCCACAGCTGGAATCGCTCCTCGCGCTCGCTCCGGTGGGCGTGCCGGACATGCACGGTCGGTCCGAAGACCACCGGCCACAGGGTCACATCGGCGACGACGCGGTAGATGTCGTCCGCCGGCGCCGCCACCAGGCGGGTGTGTGTCATCGAGACCTGCATGGCTAGGCCGCTATCCGGTCGTTGATCAGCTTCAGCAGCTCCGCCGGGGTCCCGACCTCGGTGATCAGGTCGTCCGGGATGACCACGCCGTGGTCCAGCTTGAGCCGGGCCGCCGTCTCGATGAGCGCCAGCGAGTCGTATCCGAGGTCGTCGAAGGCGAGATCCGCGAAGTCCTCGCGCGGCGCGTCCCCGTCGTCGCCGCCCGCGCAGGCGATCAGGATGCCGCGCAGCTCCTCGATGCTCATGGTCCTGCTCATGGTCAACTCCCGTTCGGTGAACTGCGGATGACAACGGCCGCGTTGAACCCCCAGCGGCCTCGGGCGAGTACGAGCGCGGTGCTGACCCGCGCTTCACGGGGTTCGCCGAGGACGACGTCGATGCCGTACTCGGCGGGTACCGTGCCGGTGCCGAAGGTCGGCGGTATCACCTGGTCCTGGATGCTCATCAGGGCGGACACGACGTCCAGCACCCCGCCGCCGGAGAACAGCCGGCCGGTGAGCGCCTTGGGCGCCGTCACCGGGACACCGCGCACCCCGAAGACCTCGCGCAGGGCCTCGGCCTCGGACCGGTCCAGCTCGGGCACTCCCGCGGCGTCGGCGAAGACCACGTCGACCTCGCCGGCGGCGATCCCGGCGTCGGCCAGGGCGAGTTCGGCGGCGCGCCGCAGCCCGGGCGGCCGCCCGGAGTCCGGGGCGGGGTCGAACGTGGCGGCGTACCCGGCGAGTTCGCCGTACACACGGGCGCCCCGGTCGTCCGCCGACCGGGCGTCCTCCAGGATGCAGAGGGCGCCACCCTCACCGGGGACGTAACCGCTCGCCCCGGTGTCGAAGGGCCGGTAGGCGGTGTCCGGGTCGGGGTCGGCGCTGACCCGCCCGCTGGACAGATGGGAGACCCAGCCCCAGGGGTCGAAGGCGGAGTCCACACCGCCGGTCACCATGAGCGGCACGCCCGCGCGGATGCTGCGCCGTGCCTGGCCGAGCGCATCCAGCCCGCCGGCCTGTTCGGCCACCAGCGCGCAGCTCGGGCCACGCATCCCGTGCCGGATGGAGATCTGGCCGGTGTTCACCGCGTAGAACCAGGCGAAGGACTCATAGGCGCTGACATGCTGCGAGCCCTGCGACCACAGCTTCCGGAACTCCCGGTGGGTGAACTCGAATCCGCCGGAGGCATTGGCCGTGACGACGCCCATGTCGTAGTCGGTCATCGCGGCGGTGTCCAGATCCGCGTCCTCGATGGCACTCTGGGCGGCGACGAGGGCGAGCCGGGTCGACACGTCGGTCTGCGGCAAGAGCCTGCCGGGCAGGTGCTCCGCCGGGTCGATGTCGCGCACCAGGGCGGCCAGCCGCGCGGATTGCCCGGAGGTGTCGAACCGGTCCAGCTCGCCGATGCCGCTGCGGCCCGTCAGCGTCGCCGCCCAGAACTCCTTGACGCCGACACCGTTGGGTGCCACCACACCCAGCCCGGTGATCACGCTCATGCGGCCACCTGCTTCGGCCGGGTGAGGACCATCGCGCTCTGGAAGCCGCCGAAGCCGCTGCCGACGGTCAGCACCGTGTCGGTGCGGTGCTCCCGCGCCACCACCGGCACATAGTCCAGATCGCATTCGGGGTCCCTGACCTGGTGATTCGCGGTCGGCGGTACGACCTGGCGCTCGATGGCCAGCAGGGACGCGGCGATCTCCACCGAGCCGATGGCGCCCAGCGAGTGCCCGACCATCGACTTGATCGAGCTGACCGGTGTGCGGTAGGCGTGCTCGCCGAGGCTCCGCTTGAACGCCGCGGTCTCGTGGCGGTCGTTCTGCTTGGTGCCCGAGCCGTGTGCGTTGACGTAGTCCACGTCCGAGGGGTCCAGCCTGGCCTGGTCGAGCGCCGCGCGGATCGCCTCGGTCATCTCCCGGCCGTCGGGCTTGAGGCCGGTCATGTGGTAGGCGTTGCAGCGGGTGGCGTAGCCGCCCACCTCGGCGTAGACGCGCGCGCCCCGGCGCCGGGCGGCCGTCAGCTCCTCCAGGACGAACATGGCCGCACCCTCGGCCAGTACGAAGCCGTTGCGGGTGCCGTCGAAGGGCCGGGAGGCGTGTTCCGGGTCGTCGTTGTACGTCGTGGTGGCCTTGATGGCGTCGAAACTGGCCACCACGATCGGCGTGATCGGGGTGTCCGCGGCGCCCGCGACCATGATGTCGGCACTGCCCTCACGGATCAGCGAGACGGCGTGTCCGACGGAGTCGAGCCCCGAGGTGCAGCCGTTGGACACCATCGCGACCGGCCCCTCCGCACCCACCGCCCAGGCGATCTCGGCCGGCATGATGCTGGGGATCATGTAGTCGAACATGTGCGGGGACAGGTGCTCCGGCGACATCACCCACTGCCTGCCGGAGTCCGACAGCACCAGGTACTCCTGCTCCAGGCTGGTCGCCGCGGCGACGGCGCTGCCCAGGCTCACCCCGACCCGGTGCGGTGCCACCGCCTCCAGGTCGATTCCGCTGTCGGCCACCGCCTCGCGGGCGCAGACCACCGCGAACTGGGTCGCCCGGTCCATCCGCCGGATCTCGCGCGGGCTCAGGCCCTCGGCCGCGGCATCGAAGTCCACCTCCGCCGCGACCTGCGACCGGTACGGCGAGGGGTCGAAGAAGGAGATCCGGCGGGTCGCCGTACGCCCGTCGGACAGCAGCTTCCAGAAGGAGTCCCTGCCCAGCCCGCCGGGCGCCCGGACGCCCATTCCGGTAATGACCACCCGGCGGTTCACGAAGCACCACCTGCCATGTCGATGCCGTTCATCTGCGTGACTTTCTTCTCGGTAGGTGTGGGGTCGGCGCGTCGCCACTGCAGGACGAGGGAGCGCGGCGCTCCACCGAGGCGTTCGCGCAGGGTCAGCCGGCCGTTGTCCAGCCGGGCCTCCCGGACCTGCTCGGTGCCGACGATGCGGGGATGCGAGCCGACCAGGACCTCGTGGATCACCCGGTCGCCCGCCACCCGCCAGCGCCCCGAGTAGCCCATGTATGCGACCGGCGTCCCCGGGCCGTCGGCGACCGGGCGGCCGGTGCGCATCAGCGCGGCCGACATGTACCCGTGGCCGTCGTAGATCAGCAGGCCTTCGGCGTGCTCGCCGCACGGGCCGGGGCGGGTGGAGCCGTCCTCGGCGAGAAAGAAGTGGGAGACCAGGCGCCAGGAACCGACGAGGCGTTCCTCGGAGATGTCGTCCGGTGCTGTGCCGTGGACTGCTGTTCCTTCTTCTGCGGTGCCTTGTTCCGGCAACAATGCGTGTCCCTTGGATGACTAGGCCGGCCGGAGCTGATCGGCCACCCAGTCGGCCGCGTCGATGCTCCACAGGTTGACCAGATTGGGGCAGATATGAGCCTCGTTCTCGTGCACCACGAGCCGGTGCTTTCCTCCCCAGGCCCGGTCCAGCTCCTTCAGAGCCGTCACCGGGAATATGTCGTCCCTGTCGCCGTGGACGCTCAGCACCGGGGCGCCGGCGGGCACGGTGAGGTCTATCTCCAACGCGTCGAAACGCGCTTGCATGTCCACCGGTTCGCCACAGGCGAAGACGAAACGGAAATCGTCCTTCAAGCGGCGGGGAAGTCCGTCGAAAGGCGCGATGCGCGGGCCGCCCGAGAGGTTCACCAGGCAGGTGAAGAGCGAGCCCAGGTGCTGGGCCATGCGCAGTGTGAAGTACCCGCCGAAACTGATGCCGAAAAAGGCCAGCCGGTCGTCGGCGATTCGCGGGTCCCGCCGCAGCACCGCCACCAGTTCCGCCACGACCGATTCCATCTCGACGAGCAGCGGGACCTGCCCGACGTGGATGCCCTGGCCGGGTCCGTCGAACAGCAGCGCCGCGATGCCGCGTTCGAGGTAGGACTCGGCGAGCGCCAGCACCTCTACCTCGGTCATCGAGTCCAGGCCGTTGGACATGATGACGCAGGGAACCGGCTGCGATCCCGCGCGCGGCGACGGCGGCAGGACGAGCCAGTACGGCACCCGGCACGGGGTTTCGGCGGTGCCGGTTGTGACGGTCAACTCGCCTTGTCCGACCGGGAGTTCACTGCCCTTCAGGCTGCGCAGAAAGTGCTCGCGCACCTGCGAGCGCAGCCGGAGTTTGCGCTGCCGGTCGCCGAAGTCCATGAACTCGGCCCAGTGGTAGCAGACCGCCGCACTGCGCTCCGCCCGGATGCGTCCGGCGGTGGTGGACGAGTTCCGGGCCAGTTCGCCGTACCGCTCGCCATGGGCGATCCAGCGGCTCTGCCACTCGTCCCAGAAGCGCGGCGATCCCACGTCGCTGCTTTCCTCGGGGAAATCGCGCAGTACCGTTGCGATGTCCCCCCAGTGCGTCTGCGGCGCGTACCGCGAGTTCAGGAACATCAGGCGCGGAAGATAGTAGATGCACTCCGACATCAGCGAGCCCGAGGTACGGGCCGGCGACGGCGCTGTGCGCGGCATAGCGGAAGCCACCCTTCGTGAAGGCGAGGATCTCAGTAGTTGCCGAGCCCGCCGCAGACGTTGAGCGCCTGAGCGGTGACGGCGGCCGCACCGGGGCCGATCAGGTACTCGACCATGGCCGCCACCTCACTCGGTTCCACATAGCGGCCGATCGGCACGCGTGCCGTGATGCGGGCGTGGACCTCGGTCTCGTCGACCCCCCAGATCCCGGCGTAGTGCTCGCGCACCTGCTCGGCCATCGGCGTCTCGACGAAACCCGGGCAGACCGCGTTCACGGTGATCCCGGTCTTGGCGAGTTCGAGCCCCAGCGCCTTGGTGAAGCCGACCACCCCGTGTTTGGAGGCGGAGTACGGGGCGGCGTGGACGACGCCCTGCTTGCCGCCGGTCGAGGCGATGTTGATGATCCGGCCGTGGCCGAGACCGAGCATGCCGCCGGTGGTGAGGGCTTCCTTGGTCATCCTGAAGACGCTGGTGAGGTTGGTGTCGATGACCTCGCACCACAGCTCGTCGGAGATCTCCGCGGTCTGTCCGCCCCCCGGGCGGCCGGCGTTGTTCACCAGGATGTCGAGGGGGCCGAAACGGTCGACGGCCCGCCGCACCAGCTCATGGATCTGCGCCGCAGACCTCACGTCGCAGCCGTGTCCGTCGACGGTGTGTCCCTGCTGCTGCATTTCCTTCACCGTCGCCGCCACGTCGTCGTGGTTGCGGGAACAGAGAAATACCGCGATATCGCGCCCGGCCAGCATCCTGGCGATTTCCAAGCCGATTCCGCGGGTGGCACCAGTGACAAGGGCAACCGGCTGTGTGCGTTCGGCCGTGGTCATCCACATCCCCCTGCTGTTGTCGTGGTCGCCGCTTTTGCCGATGCCGTCGTGGTGATCGGGCGGCGAACGAGGAGATTTGTCATCGACGCGATCAACGTAACCAGGGCACCTAGAAGCTCCCTCAAGGCACACTGAGCGGCCGTCCGCGCAAGTCCGCGGTGCAGCGCGGCGCTCGACCGAAGTTCGAGGGGCGTGCCGGAAACTTGCGCGCTGTCGCCAGAAACCTGGGAGAGTGCCATGACCACAGTTCCCGCCCGGCTCGATCTGGGCACCATGTATCCCCGTGTTCAGCAGTTCTACGCGGCGCAGATGCAGCTGCTGGACGGGCGTGACATCTCCGGCTACGCCGGCACCTTCACCGAGGACGCCGAATTCGCGCACACCCCCGGACGTCCGCCGGCCCGGACCCGGGACGGCATCATCGCGGACCTGACGGACTTTCACCGGCGGTTCGAGGACGACCCGATGCAGCGGCGGCACCACGTCAACATGATCGACCTGCGGCCGCTGGAGGACGGCGCCCTGCGCTCGACCGCCTACTGCCTGGTCGTCAAGGTCCGGCCGCAGCAGGAGCCCATGTTCGTCAGCTGTGTCATGCACGACGTGCTCGTGGAGGCCGACGGTGAGTTCCTGACCCGCTCGCGGCACGTCAGCTACGACTGATCCGACACGAAGACGCCGTGGGGGCGTTCGACCGGTGCGACCCGGTCGAACGCCCCCACGGCGGTGGAGGTGCGTGGTTCAGGAAAGGACGGCCGGCTTGAGGACCTCCTCGCACCACTGGCGGAACGTGGTGGGGGTGCTGGCTTCCGGGGTGCGCGGCTCGACACGGTAGATGTCGCGCTCCTCGACCTCGGTCGCCATGTCGACCAGGCCCTGGGCCCAGGCCGGACTGATCCCGTTCTGCGTCAGCGAGGCCAGGTAGCCCTCGCTCGGGACCTGCTGGAAGCGGATCGGCCGGTCCAGCACCTCGGACATGATCTGCGCCATGTCGTTGGGCGACAGGTCCTCGGGGCCGAGCACCGGGACGCCGGCCTGTCCGGTCCAGGAGTCGTCGAGCAGCAGCCGGGCCGCGACGGTGGCGATGTCGCGCGTGGCGCAGGTCGGGAGCTTGTGGTCGGGGGAGATGGTCATGAAGAACATGCCCCGGTGCTTGATGGCTCCCGCCTGCAGGAGCATGTTCTCCATGAAGCCCGGCATCCGCAGGGCGCGGTAGGCGACGCCGGTGCTCTCGATCAGTTCGTCCATGGCGAGCGCCGCCGACACCTGGCCGGCGTTCTTCGCCACGCCGCGGCCCAGGGTCGAGATGCCGACGACGCGCTTGACGCCCTGGCTCCTGATGGCCTCACAGGCCGGCCGGGTGAAGTCCAGGATGTGGCCGTCGACGCTCTCGGCCCGCACGTTCGGGGGCACGAGCCAGAAGACGGTGTCGGCCCCGGCGAACGCCTCGTTCACCACGGCGGGGTCGGAGTGCGTTCCCTGCACGACCTCCACGCGCTCGCGCACATGCGCCGGGAGCTTCCCGGGATCGCGGGCGATGACACGGATGGGCCGGTCGCCTTCCAGCACTTTCTCCAGGACCTGACGGCCGATCTGGCCGGTGGGGGCGGTGATGACGAGCATGAGGACCTCCAGGCGGGGCCGGCAATAACAGGAAGCGGAACTCCACTTCCGTCTTGTGGGCTCGACGATAGTGAATTAAGGTTCCGGTTGTCAATCGACCCCGACGCGATTGCCGAGCGATGTCTGAAACCGAACGACCGCTGCGCGCGGACGCCCGTCGCAACCGTGCGCGCATCATGGCCTCCGCGCGGGAGCTCTTCGCCCAACGCGGTCGCGAGGCCCAGATGGAGGAGATCGCCGCCCACTGCGGCCTGGGCATGGGCACCCTCTACCGCCACTTCCCGAGCAAGCAGGCGCTGCTCACCGCGATGGTCCGGGAGCGTTACGAGGGGATGGCCGACCTGGCCCGTGCCGCCGAGCAGGTCACCGACCCCGGTGAAGCGTTCGAGACGGTCCTGCGCAGCTACCTGGAGGCCGCCGACGGCGACGCCAGTTTCCAGCTGGCGCTCATGGGCGCGGGCGACATCGAGTGGGAAGGCCTGGAGCAGCAGAAGGCCGAGTTCGCCGAGATCGTCACCCGCATCATCGACCGCGCCGTCGCCGCCGGGGCCGTCCGCAGCGACCTCACCTACGCCGACTTCCCGCTGCTCACCCGCGGCGTGATGTCCACCATGTACTTCCGCCCCGCGGGCAGCGCCGGCTGGCGCCGCCACCTCGAGCTGGCGCTCGACGGGGTCAGGGGCGACGCCAGGGCGAAGACCGCCCGCTGAGTCCGGCGGGCGGTGGCTCAGCGGATGTTGTGGTTGATGCGGAACCGGTTCGCCGGGTCGTAGGTGTGCTTGAGGCTCAGCAGCCGGTTCCAGTCGCTGTCGGTGTAGGCGCTGCGCACCGCTGCCACGGAGGTGTCCACGGTGCCGAGGAAGGTCGGGACCGTGCGGCCGGTGAGCACCGGAGCCAGGTTCGTGAGGATCGTCTGCTGCGCCTGCTCGATCGAGCCGGCCGCATCCGGCTGGGGCACCGTGTTGCTCAGGAACACCAGGTACTGCGCGTCCCGGTTCCCGATCGCGCTCGGCGCCGCTGGAGGCCGCGAGAACGCGCCGCCCATGTGCCGGATCTCGGCCACGCCCGACGGAAGGGTGGCGCCGAAGCCCACCGCGTTCAGCACGACCTCGACGCCGGCGGCGTCCAGGGTGCCGATGAGACCGCTCTCCACGAGGTTCGCGGTCGGCTTGGTCGGGACGTTGAAGATGGTGTCCATCTGGGCGATCGGGACGTCGGTGACCGAGTCCGAGACCGGGTTGAGGGCCCGCAACGGGGCGATCTCCGCGGCGCCGTCGGTCGCGGAGCCGACGTAGACGACCTCGATCCGCAGCACCTGGCTGGTCGGTGTGCGGATGAACGAGGCCACGGAGGTGATCCGGTCCGAGGCGGTCTTCGTCCACTCGACGTAGCCCCGGTACGCCTGCGCGGACGCCGCCGCGGGGAACACCAGGCCGCCGCCGTACACCGTCGCGGCCGGCAGCAGATCGATCTCGAAGGAGGTGACGGCGCCGAAATTGCTGCCTCCGCCGCGCACCGCCCAGAACAGGTCGGACTCCCGCTGCGGGGTCAGGCACCGCAGCCGCCCGTCCGGGGTGACCAGTTCGATGCTGCGCACCCGGTCGGAGGCGAATCCATAGGTTCGGCCGAGGACCGGCACCCCGCCGCCCGTCGCGTAGCCGGTGGCCCCGACGTCCGAGGTGGAACCGACCGGCGGGAGCAGGCCCGCCGGGGCGGCGACGGCGAGTACGTCGCTCCACCGGGCGCCGCCGGATATCCGCGCGGTCCGCGCGGCCGTGTCGACGGCGACCCCGTTCATCTCCCGCATGTTGATCAGCAGGGCACCGTCGGCGGGGACACAGATGCCGTGTCCGGTCGCCTGCACCGCGATCGGCCAGCCGGTGCCGCCGCCGATGCGCACCGCCGTCGCGACGTCCTGCGGCGTCTGCGCGAGCACGATGGCGTTCGGGCTCTGCTGGAACAGGGTGTTGAACCCGGCGCGTTCGGCGTCGTAGTCCGGATCGCCCGGGAACAGCACCTTCCCGCCGAGCGCGGTGCGCAGGTCGTCGGCGCTGAGGCGGTCGCGAGCCGCGGTGGCGACGCCCGCGCCCGGGCCGGCACCCACCGCGAGCGCCGCCACGCCCATCCCGACGGCCTTCAGAGCAGTTCGTCTGCTCACCTGTTCGCTCACTGCACGTCCCTCCCCACGTCACACGGTTCCCGCTCGGGAACGGCCGCAACTCTGGCAGAGACGGCTCAAGGATCAATCGATTCCGGCACCGCCGCGCACCGCGTCCGGGCCGAAGAGCGCGGCCAGTTCGCGCTTGAGGACCTTTCCGCTCGCGCCGACCGGGAACGCCCCGACGAACTCGACCCGGCGCGGATACTTGTACGCGGCCAGCCGTTCCTTGGTCCAGGCGGAGATCTCCGCGCCGAGCTCCGGTCCGACCGCCGTACCGGGGACCGTACGGACCACCGCGCACACCTCCTCCCCGTACCGGGGATCGGGCACGCCGATCACCGCCGCCTGGGCGACCGCCGGGTGACGCAGCAGCACTTCCTCGACCTCACGCGGATAGACGTTGTATCCGCCGCGCAGCACCATGTCCTTCTTGCGGTCGACGATGGTGAGGTAGCCGTCCTCGTCCTTGACACCGAGGTCGCCGGAGCGGAACCAGCCGTCCACCACGGCCGCGGCGGTCGCCTCCGGGCGCCCGAGGTAACCCGCCATCACATTGTGGCCGCGGACGACGACCTCGCCGACCTCGCCCGCCGGCAGGAGTTCGACGCGTTCCTCCAGGTCCGCCCGCGCGATCTCCGCCTGCACGCCCCACACCGGGAAACCCACCGTACCCGGCCGGCGGGGCAGACCCGGCTGGTTGTACGCGATCACCGGTGAGGTCTCGGTCATCCCGTACCCCTCGTAGATCGGGCAGCCGAACTCCCGCTCGAACTCCTCGAGGACCTTGACCGGGAGCGCGGAACCGCCCGAGTAGGCCCGCCGCAGGGTGGGGCCGGCCGGGCCGCCGGTCTCCAGCAGGGCGAGGTACATCGTCGGTACGCCCATGAACACCGTGCAGCGGTGCTCCGCCATCAGGCCGACGGCGCGTGCCGCGTCGAACGCGGGCATCAGCACCAGGGTCGCGCCGGCCCGGAAGCACACGCCCATCCCGCAGATCTGACCGAACGTATGGGACAACGGCAGGGCCCCGAGCAGCACGTCGTCCGCTCCGAAGGCGAACGGGGAGACCATGCTGACCGTGATGTTCAGGATCAGCCCCAGATGGGTCAGCAACGCCCCCTTCGGCCGGCCCGTGGTGCCCGAGGTGTAGAGCACCACGGCGATGTCGTCGGGCGCCCGCGGCACCCAGTCCGCGACCGGGACCGCCCGCCGGGCGCGGGCGTCGAGGCGCCGCGCCGCCAGCAGCGGGACATCCGCGCGTGCGGCCGCCTCGACACCCTCACCCGGCAGCGTGTCGTCGCAGACCAGGAGTCCGGCCCCGGAATCCCGCAGCACGTACTCGATCTCGTCCGCCTTCAGCAGCGTGTGCACCGGCACCACGATGGCGCCCAGCGCCAGTGCGCCGTAGTACGCCATCGGAAAGTGCGGTGAGTTGGGGAGCAGCAGGGCCACCGTGTCACCGCACCCGACCCCGTCCTCGGCCAGGACGGCCGCGAACCGCCGTGCCTGGAGCCAGAGTTCCCCGTACGTCAGCACCTCCGTCCCGCAGACGAGCGCGGGATGGCCGGGACGCCGTGCCGCCGACTCGGCGAGCACGGCCGCCAGGGAGATCACGGCTTGCCGGGAACGGCCGTGGGCAGCCCGAGTTCCTGCCAGATGCCGTCCAGGGCGCCGGCGAACTTCTCGATGTCCTGCGTCGTGTGGGTGGCCGACGGCGCGACCCGCAGAATCTCCTCGCCCTCCCGCACGCTCGGCGCGTTGATCGGCTGGACGTAGATCCCGTGCCGCTCCATCAGCAGCGCGGAGCCCCTGCGGCACCGCCGGTCGTCGCCGACGAAGACGGACACGATGTGCGAGTCCGCCGAGATGAACGGGATGCCCCGCTCCCTGAGCAGCCGGTGCAGCAGCTGCGCGTTCTCGGCGAGCCGGGCCCGCTCGTACTCCGAGGAGCGAAGATGCCGGACGGCGGCCAGCGCACCGGCCGCGGTCGACGGCGGCAGCGAGGTGGTGAAGATGAACGAACGGGAGAAGCTGCGCACCGCGTCGATCAGGACGGCCGGGCCGGCGACGTACCCGCCCGCGGTGCCGAACCCCTTCGCCACCGTGCCCATGACGACGGTGAACTCCCCGTCCAGGCCCTCCCGCGCCGCGATGCCCGCGCCCTGCGGACCGTACATGCCGACCGCGTGGACCTCGTCGACATAGGTGGTGGCCCGGTACCGGGCGGCGAGAGCGGCCACCTCGGCGAGCGGGGCCACGTCGCCGGACATCGAGTACACCGACTCCAGGACGATCAGCTTCGGCCGGTCCGGGTCCGCGGCGGCGAGCAGCTCGTCCAGATGGGCGGTGTCGTTGTGCCGGAAGATCTTCTTCTCCGCACGGCTGTGCCGCAGGCCGTCGATGATCGAGGCGTGGTTGAGCTCGTCGGAGAAGACGAGGGTCCCCGGCGCCCGGCCGGCCAGCACCGACAGCGCACCGTCGTTGGCGGTGTAACCGGACGGGAAGACGACCGCGGCCTCCTTGCCGTGCAGCGACGCGAGTTCCTTCTCCAGCAGCACGTGGTAGTGGTTCGTGCCGCCGATGTTGCGCGAGCCGCCCGAACCGGCGCCGAAGGCGTCCACCGCGTCCTTGACCGCCTCCAGCACGACGGGGTGTTGGCCCATGCCGAGGTAGTCGTTGCTGCACCAGACACTGATCTCCTGCTCGCCGGCGCCGCCGTCCCGCCGGGCGATGGCGCTCGGGAACAGCCCGGCCCGCCTGCCTATCTCCAGGAACTCCCTCTTGCGGTCGGCGAATGCGGCCATCTCACGGGTGAAGTGCTCAAGGTGTGCGTTCATGTTCGTGGGTCACCTTCCAGACGCGGTGCCGACCAGCGCGCCGGTCTCCCGGCGCAGCCGTGCCTTGTCCGGCTTGCCGGACGCGCTGAGCGGCATCGTGTCGAGCAGCAGGACTTCTTCGGGTGCGTGCAGTGCGGACAGTGCCGTCCTGACCTGGTCGCGGACTTCGGCGGGCGTGACACGCGCGCCCTCGCGGAGCACGATCGCCGCGTGGATGTGCTCGATCCGGTAGCCGTCCCGGATGCCGTAGACCGCCGCCTGGGCCACCCCGGGCATCCGGAGGATCTCCCGCTCGACGACGGCCGGGTACACCTTGATGCCCTCGGTCTTGATGACGTCGGCGATCCGGTCGAGCAGATGCAGCCGCCCCTGCTCGTCCAGGTGGCCGAGGTCTCCGGTGCGGTACCAGCCACCGCGCAGCGCCTGGGCCGTGCGCGCCGGGTCCTGCCAGTAACCGTCCATCAGATGCGGCGAGTTCACGCACACCTCGCCGGTCTCGCCCACGGCCACCTCCTCGTCGGTGCCGGGGACGCAGACCTTGATCCGGACGCCCGGGAACGGCCGGCCCACGGTTACCGCCAGCTCGGGGTCCAGATGGTCGCGCGGGCCGAGGAAGGTGATGCGGCCGCTCTCGCTGGCCCCGTACCCCTGGACCAGCACCGGCCCGAACGCCTCGGCGGCCTCGGCGATCCGGGTGGGCGAGGCGGGACAGCCGCCGTAGATCAGCTGGCGGAGCGAGGACAGGTCGGCCTTGGTGACGCGGTACTGGTCGACCATCTCGTACACCTGCGGAGTGGCCAGGTACATCCGGGTGATGCGGTGTTCCGCGATGGCCCGCAGTGCCTCCTCCGGGCGCATCTGCTCGTGCAGGACCACGCGGCCCCCGGAGGCGAGGACCGCGTCGGCCATCGGGCCGACGGTGTGGCTCAGCGGGGTCGTGACCAGGATCCTGACCTCTTCGTCCGGTGTGGCGGAGGCCGACGCCGCCTCGACGCGGCTCGTCCAGGCGCGCGCGGACAGCAGGATCCCCTTGGGCCGGCCGGTGCTGCCACTGGTCAGGCCGATGACGGCGGCCGCCTCCGGCGACCAGAGGGCAGCGGGTCCGGGGTCGCCCGGCGCGGGCAGGTCCGCGGTCCGGATCACCGTGACGCGGCCGCGGGCCCGCTCGGCGAGAATCCTCGCCCGGTCCTCGTTCTCGGGGTCGGTGAGCAGGGCGGCGGCGCCGGTGTCGAGCAGGATCCGCAGCTGCTCGTCCGTGGAGAGCACCGGGACGGTCGAACCGGCGTTGGTGGAGCGCAGGTAGCAGACGGCGGCGCCGACCAGGTGGGCCGCGTACCGTGCCGACAGCATGTCGGGGCTGTTCGGCGCCACCAGGACGCCCAGCACGCTGCCCGGGCCGACCTTCGCGTCCCGCAGGGCGTGTGCCGTCCGGGCGACCGAGCCGGCCAGTTCGCCGGCCCCGATCGCCCGGCCGCGCCAGTGCACGGCGGTGCGGTCGGGGTCCATGGCCAGACGCGACATGATCCGGGCGGCGTAACCGTCGTGCTCCGACCACCAGGGGTCAGAAACGGCCATCTTCTCCTTCTTTCGGCTGGGAGGTTCGATGCGGTGCGGGCGGGGCCTCACGCGCTGGAGCTGAGCGTGAGCGGGAGTTCCGCCAGACCCCGGGTCGTGTTGTTCAGATGCCAGCGCGGCGGACTGCTCGTCTCGATCGCCGCGGCGTGCCGCGTGAGCGCCCGGAGCATGACGTCCGCCTCCAGATAGGCGACGATCCGCCCGACGCAGGCGTGGATGCCGGCCCCGAACCCGAGGTGTCCGCCCGACCTGCGGGTGATGTCGAACTCGTCGGGGCGGTCCCAGCGGCGCGGATCCCGGTTGGCCGCACCGAAGAGCAGCAGGATCTTCTCCCCGGCGGGCAGTTCCACCCCGTCCAGCACCGTGTCCTTCACGACGGCCCGGAAGAACATCCGGGTCGGCGACTCCAGGCGTACGGCCTCGTCGAACGCCGCCCGGATCAGGTCGGGCCGGGCGCGCAGCGCGGCGTACTGCTCCGGGTGCGTGGCGAGCAGCCACAGCACCGAACCCAGGCCCCGCACCGTGGTGTCGATGCCCGCGGCCAGCAACGACCGTACGAGTACGGCCCCTTCGTCGAGGCTGTACCCCTCGCTTTCGGCGAGCCGGTGGATCTGCGCGCCCCATCCGTCCGGGCTGAGCCGGTCGGGGTAGCAGTGCCGCACCACCCAGGGCAGGGTCGCGTCGCCGCCCGCCACGGACTTCCGGAACAGCTCGTTGGGCGGCCCGAAGGCGTTGAACGCGAAGTCCGCGAAAGGCAACAGGTTCTCCCCGCGCCCCTCCCTGGGCAGGCCGACCGCGTCGGCGAACAGACGCAGCGGCAGCTCCTGGGCCAGCCGGCTGATCCCGTCGAACTCGCCGGTGTCGACCAGCTGCCCCACCATGGACTCGGCCTGCGCGGTCCACGACTCGGTCTTCGCCCGTATCGCGCTGGGGGAGAGCACCGAACCGACCACGCGCCGGGCCCGGGTGTGGTCGGGTTGGTCCTGTTCCAGCAGCAGGCTGGGGGTGCGCCAGCCCGTCCCCCGGCCGGCGCCGGCCATCCCGGCGTCCGCCTGCGAGGGACCGGGCTGCCGACGCAGGTCCGCGAGCCCGACCCCCGCGGCGGAACTGAACGTCTCGTGGTCGAGCACGGCGGCGCGCACCGCGCTGAAGCGCGCCGACGCCCACACGCCATGGCGCTCCAGCCACACCACCGGCCCGGCCTCGCGCAGCCGCTCGTACGCCGGATACGGATCGGTCAGGACGTCGAGCGAGAAGGGATCGATGTCACTGACCGGCACAGTCTGGTTCATCGTCGACCTCAGCCAACCTCTCGTGTACGGCGGGGCACTCGGCCCGCGCCTAGTGCAGCTGCCAGCCCTCGACCGCCTTGGCCAGGCCGGAGACGAGGACGATGAAGTCCTCCCGGGCCTTGCGCTGCTCCTCGGGGTCGATGAGGTCGCGCGCCTTCTCGAAGTACTCCTCGACCTCCTTGTTCTGGTCGTAGAAGAACCGCACGAAGTCGACCACCACGTCGAGGACCGCGTGGTACTCCTTCTCGTAGCTGTGCAGCAGCTCTGGCTCGGACTCCGGCTTGTCGAGGATCCGGTGCGCGGCGTGCGCCGCCAGCGAGCCGCCCTTGAGGGCCAGCATCACGCCGGTGGAGAACAGCGGGTCGATGAACGCGGCGGCATCGCCGACCTGCAGGAAGCCGGGTCCGCTCATCCGCTCGCAGGTGTACGACCAGTCCTTGGCCGTGCGCACCTGGGCCACCTCGACGGCCCCGGAGAGCATGCGCCGGATCTGCTCGGTCTCGCCGATCTGCCGGTAGAGCATGTCGGCGGGCGACAGGTCCGAGGTGGCGAACTTCTCGCTGGGGGCGACATATCCGACGCTGCAGGTGTTGTCGCTGAACGGAATCATCCACAGCCAGCCCGGCGGGCAGGCCTCGACCACGATGTTGCCGGCGTCCTCCCCGGCGAGACGGCTTCCGCCCTGGTAGTACGTCCAGACGGCCAGGTTCTTCAGATCCTGGTGCCAGTCGACGCTGTCGAACCGCCTGCCCATGAACTTGGCCTGGCCGGAGGCGTCGACGACCAGCGGGGCGCGCACCTCGACGACCTCGTCGGAGTGGGCCGGGCTGTACCGCACGCCGGTGCACCGGTCGCCCTCGAAGATCGCCTCGCGGACGTACGCCTCCTCGACGACCGTGGTGCCGAGCCGCCGGGAGTGGGTCAGCAGCATGTTGTCGAACTCCGCCCGCTTGACCTCGTAGGCGTAGGGGCGCGGGGCCGACTCCTCGACCGGGGCGTTCGTCGCTATCTCGTCGAAGCGGATGGTCCAGGGTTCGGGGCTCGGCCCCCAGATCAGCGTCACACCGTTCTTGCGCTGCGCGCCCAGCTCCTCCAGGGCCTTGGCCGCGCCCAGTTCCCTGATGACCGGCATGACACCGGGAATGAGCGACTCCCCGATGTGGTAGCGCGGGAACTTCTCCTTCTCCAGCAGGAGCACCCGGCGCCCCCACATGGACAGCAGTCCCGAGGCCGCGGCGCCGCTGGGGCCTCCGCCCACGACGATGACGTCGTACTGACTCCGCATTGGTCGTCCTCCTCTTGGCTTCGGTGGCTCGTGCGTCATCGTGTGGTCCGGGACCACAGGTCAGCGGTGAACTCGTGGTAGCGCCCCGACTGCAGCACCACCATCAGCTCCAGCAGCTTCGCCTTGTCCCCGGTGACCGCGAACTGCCCGGTGACGAAGGCCGTGGCGGCGTGCAGGTCGCCGGCCTGGAAGTCGGCCAGGTCCTGGTACGCGGCCGTGATGGCGAGGTCGCTGTCCGGGAGCCGGCCGCGGCCGGCCCCCGTGACGACGCCCTGGCCGATCAGGACGTAGTAGTCCACCGTGCCCTCGGGGGTGCCGGTCGCGTGGAACTGCAGCCGGACGTTCACGTGCGGCAGCGCCTGCTGTTCTCCCGGCGTCAGCGTCTCCAGTTCCGCCAGGTACGCCTCGGACAGGAAGCGGATCCCGGTGTCGGTGGTCACCGTGCCTCCCCGGGGGCGGTTCCCATCCGGATGCGCAGGGCTTCGAGCCCGGGCAGGGTCACCCGCGGCTGCGGGCGCGGCGGTTCGGCGATCTCCAGGTGCGGGAACCGCTGGAGCAGCGCGGTGAAGACCGCCTCGGCCTGCAGGCGTGCGAGCCGCCAGCCGGGGCAGCCGTGGATGCCGGCGCCGAAGGAGATCGACATGCCCTCGTCGCGGGTCACATCGAACACGTCGGGGTCCGTGTAGCGCGCCGGGTCGCGGTTGGCCGCGGCGATCAGCATCATCATCCGCGAGCCCGCCGGAATCTCCACGCCGCCGATCTCCAGCGGCTCGCCGACCGTCCGGGGGAGCATGTGGACGGGCGGATCGAACCGCAGCACCTCCTCGATCGCGCCCTTCAGCAGGCCGGGGTCGGCGCGCACCAGGTCAGCCTGGTCGGGGTGTTCGATGAACAGCCGGATGCCGTTGTTCAGGAAGTGCGTGGCGGTCTCGGAACCGGCCGCGATGAGCATGTGGCAGATCCCGGCGAGTTCCAGGTCGTCCAGCGGATCCTCGTCCTCTGCGGCGATCAGCGCGGAGAGCAGGTCGTCGCCCGGCCGGCGCCGCTTGTGCCGTACGAGCGCAGCGAAGTAGTCGTCGAGGAACGCCGCCCCCTCGTCGGCCACCCGCAGTTCCAGGGCGGTCATGCCCAGTTCGAAGGTCCGCTGGAAGTTCCGGATCGGCTCCCGCAGCAGCGGCGCCTCCTCCTGCGGGACGCCGACGAGCCCGGCGACGACGCTGATGGGCAGCAGGTAGCAGAAGTCGTTGCAGATGTCGCCGCCACCGGCCCTGGCGAAGGGCTCGAGGAGTTCGTCGACCTTCCGGACGATGAACTCCTGATGCGCCATCACCCGCTTGGCGGTGAAGGCCTGGTTGATGATCCGGCGCAGCCTGGTGTGCTCGGGCGGGTTGGCCCACAGCATGCTGGTGGCCAGCTTGCGCAGCGCGGCGTGCTGCTCCCACTCGCCGTTGAACCGGCCGGACAGGAAGGTGTACACGTCCTTGCCGACCCGCTTGTCGCGCAACGCCTCGAAGACGTCGTCGTAGCGGCTGAGCACCCAGATCCCGAGGGGGCTGCGGTGCACGGGCACGGCCTCCCGCAGGCGGTGGTAGCGCGAGTACGGGTCGGTCCTGCCCTCGGGCGAGAAGAGGATCTCCGCCAGGGCCGTGTTGGCGGCGTGCTCGGCGCCGCCGGGCGGCGCCATCGTCGGGGTGCTCACGTCGGCCTCCTCGGTCACTGGGGGACGGAAGCCTCGACCACGTGCAGGAGAGGCCTGACCTCGCTGACGCCGTCGACCCGGAGACCGGCCCGCTCGACCAGACCGGCGATGCCGCTCCTGGTGTGCCGCTTGCCGTTGGTGTTCAGCAGGAACAGCAGGTCGATGCCGGTCGCGTAGCGGATCTCCGGACTGTCGTCGACCAGGTTCGTCGCGATGAGGATCCGGCTGTCGGGCCGGCCCGCCGCGACGGCGTTGCGCAGCGCGGTGACGGTCCGGTCGTCGTCCCACTCGAGGATGCTCTTGAAGAGGTAGACGTCCGCCTCCACCGGGATCTTCTCGAGGCAGTTGCCCTCCATGACGCGGGCACGGGACGCCAGTGCGCCGTCGGGGCGGAGCCGGGGGTCCGGGTGGGCGACCGCCGCGGGCAGGTCGACCAGGGTTCCCCGCAGGTGCGGGTTCTTCTCCAGCAGGGTCGACAGCGTGTAGCCGCGGCCGCCGCCGACATCCGCGAGGGTGCGGAAACCGCTGAGATCCAGTGCTTCCGCGAGCGCCGCGGAGGTGAGCCGGCTCAGCTCGGTCTGGGATTTGTTGAAAATCTCGGTCGACGCCGGCCACTCCTTGTGGAGGTACGCGAAGAATTCGGCGCCGTATTTCTCTTCGAAGAGGTCCTTGCCGGTGTTCCGCACGGCCTCTTCGAGGTGCGGCCACAATTCCCAGGCCCACGGCTCGGTGACCCAGAGCACCCAGTACTTCAGGCTCTGCGGGTCGTCCTCGCGCAGCAGCCGGGAGGTGGGCGTGTGCGCGTATCCGTCCTCCGCCCGGGCGAAGACGCCGTACTGCTCCAGGGTGAGGAGGAGCCGCCCGAGGACCCCGGCGTCCACCTTCAGGCTCTTCGCCAACCGCTCGACCGCGACGGGCCGGTCGCCGATCTCGTCGGCGACGCCGACGAGGATGGCCGCCCGCAGCGCCGCCGGGGCGGCCGCGGCGAGCGAGATCTCACGCAGGCTGGTGATTGCCGCGATGCGCTTGTCCTCGGCATTACCGGACGGACTACTTTTCACAATGCTCATCTGCATCCCTTTGAGGCCGCAACTTCCGATGGCGCAGCTTTCCGTTCCGGGCTCAGATGTTTGCGGCCTGGCCTAGAGGGGGCCTCAAATCTGGCTATGCGGGAGGGAACACGGTGTGCGGGGGCCCGGACCGGAGCGGCATTCGAGCCGCCCTCAAGGTGGCCGGGATAGAGACGGACGGGTGAGCACAGGCGCACGGCGGGGCGGCGGACGGCAGCCGCCGGCGGCTCGCCGCGCCCCGCCCCGACCGACGAGGAGCCAGATGCTGACCGAGCGTGTCGAAGAACTCCGTCAGCTCCGCGGCCGGGTCCAGGCCGGCCCGAGCGAGAAGGCGACGCGGACCCAGCACGCCAAGGGGAAGCTGACGGTGCGTGAGCGGATCGCGCTGCTGCTGGACGAGGACTCGTTCCACGAGGTGGAGCCGCTGCGGCGGCACCGGGCGAGCGGATTCGGGCTGGAACAGCGAAAGCCGCACACCGACGGGGTGGTGACCGGCTGGGGGACCGTGCACGGGCGGACCGTCTTCGTCTACGCGCACGACTTCCGCATCTTCGGCGGGGCGCTGGGGGAGGCGCACGCCGAGAAGATCCACAAGGTCATGGACCTGGCCATCGCGGCCGGTGCCCCGCTGGTCTCCCTCAACGACGGCGCCGGCGCCCGCATCCAGGAGGGCGTGACCGCCCTGGCCGGCTACGGGGGCATCTTCACCCGCAACACCAGGGCCTCCGGGGTGATCCCGCAGATCTCCGTGATGCTGGGGCCCTGCGCGGGCGGCGCCGCCTACTCGCCGGCGCTGACGGACTTCGTGTTCATGGTCCGGGAGACCTCGCAGATGTTCATCACCGGCCCCGACGTCGTCCGGGCCGTGACAGGGGAACAGGTCTCCCAGGACGGCCTGGGCGGGGCGGACGTGCACGCCGAGCTGTCGGGGGTGTGCCACTTCGCCTACGACGACGAGCAGACCTGTCTGGAGGAGGTCCGCTATCTGCTGTCCCTGCTGCCGCAGAACAACCGTGAGACCCCGCCCGCCCAGTCCACCGGGGACCCCGCCGACCGGCGCTGCGCGGAACTGCTCGACCTGGTCCCGGAGGACGGCAACCGCGCCTACGACATGCGGGCCGTCCTGGAGGCGGTCGTGGACGAGGGCGAGTACCTGGAGGTCCACGAGCGCTGGGCGACCAATGTGATCGTGGCGCTGGCCCGGCTGGACGGCCAGGTGGTCGGGCTCGTCGCCAACCAGCCGCAGTCCCTGGCCGGGGTGCTGGACATCAACGCCTCGGAGAAGGCGGCCCGCTTCGTGCAGATGTGCGACGCCTTCAACATCCCCCTGGTCACCCTCCTGGACGTCCCCGGCTTCCTGCCGGGCGTGGACCAGGAGCACGGCGGGATCATCCGGCACGGCGCCAAACTGCTGTACGCGTACTGCAACGCCACCGTGCCGCGCGTCCAGGTGATCCTGCGCAAGGCGTACGGCGGCGCCTACATCGTCATGGACTCCCGCTCGGTCGGCACCGACCTGTCGTACGCGTGGCCGGCCAACGAGATCGCGGTGATGGGCGCCGAGGGGGCCGCGGGCGTGATCTTCCGCCGCCGGATAGCGGAGGCGGAGGACCCCGAGGCCATGCGTCAGAAGCTGGTCAAGGAGTACAAGGCCGAGCTGATGCACCCCTACTACGCGGCCGAGCGCGGTCTGGTCGACGACGTCATCGATCCCGCCGACACCCGCCGCGTGCTGATCCGGTCCCTGCGCATGCTGCGGACCAAGCACGCCGCCCTGCCCGTCCGCAAGCACGGCAACCCGCCCCAGTGACCCGGCGGCCCCGTCCCCGGGGCGGAAGGAGTACCCCATGACCACCGTGGTCGCGGAACAGCCCCTCGTGCGCGTCGAGCGCGGTCGGCTCGACGACGTCATCGATCCCGCCGGCACCCGCCGCGTGCTGATCCGGTCCCTGCGCATGCTGCGGACCAAGCACGCCGCCCTGCCCGTCCGCAAGCACGGCAACCCGCCCCAGTGACCCGGCGGCCCCGTTCCCGGGGCGGAAGGAGTACCCCATGACCACCGTGGTCGCGGAACAGCCCCTCGTGCGCGTCGAGCGCGGTCGGCTCGACGAGGACGAACTCGCCGCCCTCGTCGCAGTCCTGCTCTCGCGCGTGGGCGTGGCCGGAGAGGACCGTGCGGCCGTTCCGGTCGTCCCGCACTGGAACCGCCCCGAGCGCAGTGCCCCGTACCACTCGCCGGTGAGCTGGCAGCGCTGACGGCCCCGGCCCGCCGGCTATGTCGCGTGGCGCTGCCGCCGCGCCGCCATCACCGCGTAGACCAGGATGCCGACGAACAGGAACAGCACGCCCTGGTACACCGCCGCGTAGCCGGCGCCCGCCATCAGCCAGACCGAGAAGGCGGCCGCGATCGCGGTGATCACCGAGTCCCGCACCAGACGCGTCCGGTCCACCGACCTGCCGGAGACCAGGTGGAAGAGCTGCGCGGCGGTCGCCAGCAGGTACGGCACGGTCGCGGTGAACGTGGTGACGAGGACCAGGACGTCGAAGACCTTCGCCGAACCGGACAGGTAGTTGTATGCCGTGAGGAGGGAGGACAGGACGACCGTGACGCCGACGCCGACCGTCGGCACGCCCCGCCGGCGGCGCGCGAAGGCGGCCGGGAACAGGCCGTCCTTGGCCGCGGCGTACGGGGTCTGCGCGCTCAGCAGCGTCCAGCCGTTGAGGCAGCCGGTCATCGACACCAGCGCCGCCAGCGCCACCGCCGTACCGCCCCAGCTCCCCCCGAACATCGCGTTCACGGCGTCGGAGAAGGGGGCCGTGGAGGCCACCAGCCGGTTGTGCGCCACCGTGCCGAAGACGGACAGCGTGCCCAGCAGGTAGACCAGCGCGGCACCCGCGGTGCCGATCACGGTGGCGCGCCCCACGTTGCGGCGCGCGTTCCTCACCTCGCCCGCGCTCACCGCGGCGGACTCCACCCCGAGGTAGGAGAAGAGCAGCAGGGCGGCGGAGGCGGACACGGCGCCGATCGCGCTGTGACCACTGGAGTTGAACGGTCCGAGCCGGGACGGGTCGAAGAAGAACAGCCCGCCGACCGCGACGAGCAGCAGCGGCACGAACTTCAGCACCGTCGAGACCAGCTGGACCGCACCCACGTACCGGGTGCCGGCGAAGTTGGCGAGGGCCGGCAGCCACTGCAGGACCAGGGCGGCCAGACACGCGGTCCACTTGTGGTCGTTGACCGGGACCAGGACGTCCAGGTAGCCGACGGCGGCCACGGCGAGCGCCGCGTTGGACACCCAGGTGGTGATCCAGTACGCCCAGGCGGCGAGGAATCCGGCGAAGTCGCCGAAGGCCTCGCGGGCGTAGACATAGGGGCCGCCGGTACGGGGGTCGCGCGCGGCGAGCCGGCCGAAGACCAGCGCGAGCGCGATGGCACCCACCGTCAGCACACCGAAGGCCACCAGGCTGACCCAGCCGTACGGGGCGATGGAGGCGGGGAGCAGGAAGATGCCGCCGCCGATGATGTTGCCCATGACCAGCGCGGTCGCGACCGGCAGACCGAAGCGGCGGGCGTGCTTGCCGGGGGAACCGTGGGCGTCCGTGACGCCGGTGGTGCCGGGAAGGTCTCCGACGGCAGCCTCGAGCTCCTCGGAGGGGGCCGGAGCCGGCTGGGGGGCGGTTCCGGTGACGTGCATGGGTGGTGCGCCTCTCATCGAACAGATGTCCCAGGATCGCCGGGACTCAGCCATGGTCCGGGATGCCCCTGCCCGCCGCAAAATCGCCGTTTCTTGTGCCGTCCGGACGGGCTGCTGCTGGAAAAAGTCCACTGTCGCGGTGTCTGCACCGCGAGATATCCGGCGCCCCGGACCCGCGGGGGGAGCGCCACGGGTGCGATGATCTGACGGCATGAGCACGGAAGAGGCCACCCCGGCGGCTCGCTGTCCCGGCAGGCCGGCGTGCCGGAGGAGTGGCTGCGGGGCGCGCTCGACGGCGGCCCGGCATCAGCCGCGCTGCCGCGGCGGGTCGGCCTGGCGCTGGGCCTGCACGCGGCGGACGTATTCGTGCCGGCCGGTCAGGAGGTCCCGGAGGAACTCGCACCCGTGGACTCCTGGGCCGGCCACCTGGTCCCGGGCCTCGTGCGGCACGCCGTGGAACTGTCGCCGTACGGCCTCCCCATCCTCGCCCCCCGACCTCGCCGTGCTCACCGGAGCCGCCCCGTGCGAGGTTGCGCGGCGGACGACCGGCACGGGGCTGGGCGAGCTGATCGCGGACGGCCGGCGGCTCACCCGCGACCAGCTGCGCCGGACCGTCGACCTGGCCGGCGCGCTGCGGGACTAGGCTCCGCCGCCGGCCCACAGGCTGCGGACGTGCCCCAGATGACGGGTCATGATCGCGTGGACGGCCTTCTCGTCCCGTTCCAGCAGGGCGTCGAGGAGCTCCAGGTGCTCCTCGGCGGAGGCGAGCAGCCGGCCGGCCTCCACCAGTGCCGTCAGGCCGTAGAGGCGGGAGCGTTTGCGCAGGTCGGCGACCACCTCGACCAGGTGGGCGTTGCCGGCCAGGGCGAGCAGACCGAGATGGAAGCGGGTGTCGGCCTCGACATAGGCGATCAGGTCGCCCGCCACCGCCGCCGTGACGATCTCGCGGGCCGCCGGCCGCAGCGCCTCCAGCGAGACGCGGTCGGCGGTGCGGGCGAGCTCCACGACGGTCGGTATCTCGATCAGGGCCCGGATGTGCGTGTACTCGTCCAGCTGCTTGTCGGAGACGACGGTGACCCGGAAGCCCTTGTTCGGCACGGTGTCGACCAGTCCCTCCTTGGCCAGGTCCAGCATCGCCTCCCGCACCGGCGTCGCCGAGACGCCGAAGCGGGCGGCGAGCGAGGGCGCGGAGTAGACCTCGCCCGGCCGCAGCTCGCCCGCGATCAGCGCGGCGCGCAGCGCGTCGGCGACCCGCTCGCGGTAGCTGCTGCGCCGGCCGCCGAGCCGGGGGAGCGCGGGCATCTCCGTGCCGCGCGTGTTCTGTGCCATGTCACGCATCACCGAGTGAGTCTAGAGGACGCTCTAGAGGACGAAGCCCTCCGGGAAGGGGTCGGTGGGGTCCAGGAGGTACTGGGCGGTGCCGGTGATCCAGGCGCGGCCGGTGAAGCTGGGCAGGACGGCCGGGCGGCCCGCGACCTGCGTCGTGCCCAGCAGCCGTCCGGTGAACCGGGTGCCGATGAAGGACTCGTTCACGAACTCGGTGTGCAACGGCAGTTCGCCGCGCGCGTGCAGCTGCGCCATGCGCGCGCTCGTGCCGGTTCCGCAGGGGGAGCGGTCGAACCAGCCGGGGTGGATGACCATCGCGTGGCGCGAGTGGCGTGCCGTGGCGCCGGGCGCGTACAGGTGGACGTGGTGGCAGCCGTGGATGGAGGGATCCTCCGGATGCACCGGCTCCGCCTCGGAGTTGATCGCGTCCATCAGGGTCAGACCGGCCGCGAGGATGTCGTCCTTGCGGGCGCGGTCGAAGGGCAGCCCGAAGGCGTCGAGCGGGAGGATCGCGTAGAAGTTGCCGCCGTAGGCGAGGTCGTAGGTGACCGTGCGCCCGTCGGGCAGGGTGATCTTGCGGTCCAGGCCGACGGCGAACGACGGCACGTTCTTCAGGGTCACGCTCCGCGCGGCCCCGTCCTCCACCGACACCTCGGCGACCACCAGCCCCGCCGGGGTGTCGAGCCGGATCGTGGTCACCGGCTCCACCACCTCCACCATGCCGGTCTCCACCAGCACGGTCGCCACACCGATGGTGCCGTGCCCGCACATCGGCAGATAACCGGAGACCTCGATGTAGATGACGCCCCAGTCGCAGTCGGGCCGGGTCGGCGGCTGCAGGATCGCGCCGCTCATCGCGGAGTGGCCCCGCGGCTCGTTCATCAGCAACCGCTTGACGTGGTCGCGGTGTTCCCGGAAGTACAGCCGCCGCTCGTTCATCGTCGCACCCGGCACGGTGCCGATCCCGCCGATGATCACCCGGGTCGGCATGCCCTCGGTGTGCGAGTCGACGGCGTGCAGGACGAGTGTGCTGCGCATGATCCGACTCCCTTGTGCGCGCTTATGCGAGGCCCGCGGCGACGGCCTTCTCGGTGGCGGCCCGGACCTGGGCCTCCTGCTCCGGGAGCAGCGGAACGCGCGGTGCGCGCACCGGGCCGCCGTACCGGCCGACGACGTCCATGGACAGTTTGATCGCCTGCACGAACTCCACCCGCGAGTCCCAGCGCAGCAGCGGGTGGAGCTGCCGGTACAGGGGAAGCGCGGTGGTGAGGTCCCCGGCGACCGCGGCGCGGTACAACTGCACCGAGGCCTTGGGGAGCGCGTTCGGATACCCGGCCACCCAGCCCTTGGCGCCCGCCACGGCCAGCTCCAGCAGGACGTCGTCGGCGCCGATCAACAGGTCCAGTTCCGGGGCGAGTTCGGCGATGCGGTAGGCGCGGCGGACGTCACCGGAGAACTCCTTGACGCCGTGGATGTGGCCCTCGCCGTGGAGCCGTGCGAGGAGTTCGGGCACCAGGTCGACCTTAGTGTCGATCGGGTTGTTGTACGCCACCACCGGCAGTCCCGCGCGCGCGACCTCGGCGTAGTGGGCGAGGACGGAACGCTCGTCGGCGCGGTAGGCGTTGGGCGGCAGCAGCATCACCGACGCGCAGCCGGCCTCGCCCGCCTGCTCGGCCCAGCGCCGGGCCTCGGCCGAGCCGTACGCGGCGACGCCCGGCATCACCCGCGCGCCGCCGATCGCCGCCACGGCCGTCTCCACCACCCGGGCGCGTTCCTCGGGAGTGAGCACCTGGTACTCGCCGAGCGAGCCGTTCGGTACGACGCCGTCGCAGCCGTGTCCGACCAGCCAGGCGCAGTGCTCGGCATAGCGGTCGTAGTCGATCGAGAGGTCGTCGCGCAGTGGGAGGGCGGTGGCGACGAGCACGCCGCGCCAGGGACGGTTCGGTGACTGGGCCATGCGGAGGTCCCCCATCCGATGAGGTGTGACATATTACTGAGTGTGGTGACCTGTGGACAGGTCCCCCTTGGGGTGATTCAGTCCGGTGATGCGGTCTCCGGCAACGCGGCCAGGACGCCGAGCGGTACCGGCCGGGCGAAGGGGCGGCGGCCCGCAGCGAGCGGGCATCCGGTCAGGCCGGCCACCGCGGGCGCGCACATCCGGCCCTGGCACCAGCCCATCCCGGCCCGGGTGAGCAGCTTCGCGGTGCGCAGATCCCCCGCGCCGAGCGCGCCGGCGGCCGTACGGACCTGACCGGCGGTGACCTCCTCGCACCGGCACACGACCGTGTCGTCCGTGATCCGGTCGGCCCAGCCCGCAGGCGGCGCGTACACCGTCTCCAGGGCCGCGAAGAAGGCCCGCTGCCGGGCCCTGGCCCGGGCGGCCGCCGCCCAGGAGCGCGGGTCGGGTGCGGTGCCGCGCAGACGGGCGGCGATCGAGCGGCCCGCGATGTGTCCCTCGGCGAGCGCGAGGGCCGCGCCACCGATCCCGGTGGTCTCCCCGGCGGCCCAGACGCCGGGCACGTCGGTGCGCTGCTCGTCGTCGACCCGTACGTCCGTGCCGGTCAGGGTGCAGCCGAGGGTCTCGGCGAGGTCGGTGTGCGGCAGCATGCCGTGACCGACGGCGAGGGCGTCACAGGGGATGCGGCGCGCGCCGCCGGGCCTGATCCGGCCGTCCCTCTCCAGCGCGGCGACGGTGACCGCCTCCAGCCGGTCGGTGCCGTGCGCCTCCAGCACGGTGTGCCGGGGCAGTGTGTGCACCTTGTGCCGCAGCAACCGCGCCGCGTACCAGGCGCCTTCGGCGAGCTTGCCGGGCTCCGCCGCGAGGGCCGGAGTGCGGCGCAGTACGGCGCCGGGGGCGGCGGACTCGACCAGCGCGGCCACTCGCGCCCCGGCCGCGGCGAGCCCCGTGGCCACCGGAAGCAGCAGCGGTCCGGTGCCGGCGACCACGACCGTGCGGCCGGGCAGCGCCAGTCCGCCCTTGAGCATGGCCTGCGCGCCGCCGGCCGTGACGACACCGGGAAGCGTCCAGCCGGGGAAGGGCAGCACGCGCTCGTACCCGCCGGTGGCGAGCAGGACGGAGTCGGCGCGGACGGAGACCCCTTCCTCCTGCGCGGGGCCGCGCAGGGCGTGCACGGTGAAACTGCCGGACTCCCGCTGCACACACCAGACATGGTGGTCCGTCAGGTGAGTGATGTGTCCGGTGTCGATGTGCCGGTCGATGCCGTCCCGCAGGCGCTGCCAGGTGCGCCACTGGTGGTGCAGGGCCTCGGGGCGGCGGGCGCCGAGGGCCCGGGCGGGCTGCCGGTAGAACTGGCCGCCCGCCTGCTCGGCCGCGTCGACGAGGGTGACCCGTACGCCCCGGGCGGCCGCCGCCAGTGCCCCGGCGAGCCCCGCCGGGCCCGCCCCGACGACGGCGAGGTGCGCTCGCTCAGTCATCGTCCCGTCCCGTCCCCTCCTGTGTGCGGATCACGTCGCCCGGCCGTACCGGCACCAGGCAAGCCCGTTGGTTCGCCCGGCCGTTGACGGTCACCAGGCAGTCGAAGCACACCCCGATTCCGCAGAACACCCCGCGCGGCCGGCCGGCCCCGCGGGTGCTGCGCCAGGAGGTCACCCCCGCCGCCCACAGCGCCGCCGCGACCGTCTGCCCGGGCAGGGCCGCGAGGGGCCGCCCGTCGAAGGTGACGGTGAAGGCCTCGCCGGGCTGGGCCCGGGCCAGCTCCAGGGGATTCATGGCGTGTCGCCTCGGTCGGTGTCGTGTCCCTCGAACCGCTCCGGCCGGAACGGCGTGAGATCCAGTTCCGGGGTCTTCCCCGTGAGCGTCTGCGCGATCAACTGCCCGGTGCCGGTGGCGAGTCCGATGCCGGCGCCCTCGTGTCCGCAGGCGTGGAACAGCCCCGGCGCGCGGGGGTCGGGGCCGATCGCCGGGAGGTGGTCGGGCAGGTACGGCCGGAAGCCCGCGTACGTCCGCAGCGCGCGCACCCGCTGCAGGAACGGGAACAGTCCGATGGCCCCGGCCGCGAGCGCCCGTACGGCCGGAAGCGACAGCGAGCGGTCGAAGCCGATCCGCTCCCGGCTCGCGCCGATCAGCACCGGACCGGCGGCCGTGCCCTCCACCACCGGCGAGGTGCGCAGGGCGGCCGAGTCGCTCGCGACGTCGGCCACATAGTCGGCGGCGTACACCTTGTGCCGCACCATCCGCGGCAGTGGCTCGGTGACCAGGACGAAGCCGCGCCTGGGGAGCACCGGCAGCCGGACGCCGGCGAGCGCCGCGAGGTCGCCACCCCAGGTGCCGGCCGCGTTCACCACGGCCGGTGCGTGCAGGTCGCCCTGGTCGGTACGGACGCCGGCCACCGCGCCGTCGGCCGTGCGCAGCACCCCGGTCACCGTCCGGCCCGTGTGCAGGCGGGCGCCGGAGGCGCGGAGCAGGTGGGCGGCGGCGAGGGCGGGCATGACCTGGGCGTCCTGCGGATAGTGCACCCCGCCCGCCAGGCCGGGAGCCAAGTGGGGTTCCAGGGAGGGCAGTCGGTCCGCGGTCACCGGGTCGGCCACGACTCCCGCGGAGCGCTGGCCGGCCGCGAACGCGTGCAGCGCGGCGAGGGTCTCGGGGCTGGAGGCGACCACGAGGCCGCCCTTGGGCTCGTACTCGACCGCCGCTCCCAGCTCGTCGCCCAGCCGTGCCCACAACCGGGCGGACAGCAGGGCAAGTTCGAGCTCGGGTCCGGGTTCCTTGTCGGAGACGAGCAGGTTGCCCTCGCCGGCGCCGGTGGTGCCGCCGGCCACCGGGCCCCGGTCCACCACCCGCACGTCGAGCCCGGCCCGCGCGGCGTACAGGGCGCAGGCCGCGCCGACCATGCCGGCCCCGACCACCACGACATCGCAGGTCAGTCCCTTTGCCACGCCAGTACTATGTCACATGGTGCCGTTTCTGAGGAGACCTCCGGCACGCTCGGCCGACCACACGCACGTCCCAGGCGTGGACGCCCCCTTGACGGCGCCGGATGCCGGATCGACACTCCGGAGTGGGAATCCTAGTGAACAGGTAGGGAATCATGACGTGCCTCGACACGGTCACCGGCCTCGCGGGCCGCACGCCGTTGCGCGCGCCCCTGCTCACCTCCCGCCGGCACATCGACCTGCTGCGCGTCTGCAGCGCGATCAGCGGCCACCGCTGAGCCGGGCGCCGCGCGCCCCTCGGCCGACGCCGCACTTCCGCACGCCCACCACCCGGGGAGACGCATGTCCACCACTCCGCTCGCCACCCTCCCGCCCGCCCACCGCACCGCCCCCGTCTTCCGGGGCCGGATCGGCCGGGACGCGCGTAGCGGCCACTACGCCGTGCCGCACCGCTACCGGCTCCATCTGTCGACCGCCTGCCCCGACGGGCTGCGCCTCGCCGTCGGCCACCACCTCCTCGGCCTGGACGGCGGTTGTCCGGTCACGGTCCTGCCCGCCGTACCGGACTGTCCCGGCGGCGGCCACTCCGCGCTGCGCCCGCTGTACGAGGCGAGCGCCCACCGCTACACCGGCCCGGCCCTCGCGCCCGTGCTCAGCGACGACTGGTCCGGACGCATCGTCAGCACCCACGCCCGCGACATCCTGCGCGACCTCGACCGCTTCCCGCACGAGGGCCGCGCCGCCCTGTACCCGTGCGGCCTGGAGTCGGTGATCGAGGCCGTCGAACGGATGTGTGCCGAGGGCATCGAGGAGGCCGCGCAGCGCGCCGGTCAGGCCGGCACCGACCCCGCCGAGCGGGCCGCCGCCCTGGACGTCCTCCTGGACACCCTGGGCCGGCTGGACAACCGGCTGGCCGCGGAGGAGTACCTGGTCGACGGCCGGCTCACCGCGGCCGACGTGGAACTGTGGGTCGCCCTGGTGCAGTTGGACACCGTCCACCGCTGTCACCTCGACGCCTCCGCCGTCCACCGCATCGCCGGCCACCGCGCCCTGTGGGCCTACGCAGGCCGCCTGGCCGCCCACCCCGCCTTCGGCCGCCCTCTCGACCTCGACGGCATCTCCCGCCGCCACCACGGCCGTTGCCAGGGCCTGGAGGCCGCCGGAGCGGCCGTCCAGATCCTGGACTGGGCGCGCCACGCCGCGGCCGCCCAGGACGCTTCCCGCAGGTGAGCAACGGTCGGACGGCGTCCACCACGCGGACGGCCGTTGACATTCGAACGGGCAACTGCCTTACTTACGGCTCAGAACGGTCATGAGCGTCAGCGCCAAGCCCTGGCTCGCTGACCGGCAACCCTCGCACCGCGGTGGGGTGCCCCAGGTGACGACCGGACCGGAATGACGTTTTCGGTAAGCGCGAGGGCCCCGCGGGGCCGGAACAGTGACAGGTGACGCCATGTACGCAGCTCCCAGGACGGCCGCGAGCCGCCCCCAGGGCTGCGTACGGTCATACGGCGGGCTCCTCGTCGCCGACCGCGCCGTCGATCTGCTCCGCGTCAACAGCGCACTGTGTACCGCACCGGGCTCTGCCCGCTGCCAGGGCTGACGACCTTTCCAGCCCCCCTTCTCCCGCCTCGCGTTCCTGACGCACATCGCAGCCGTGGTGTGCCGTCCCGCCCGCCCAGCCCCCGGTTCCCGCGCGCCGCCGTGCGCCGCCGCCTCGTGCCGTAGTGCCGTAGCGGTGCCCGCACCCGCGCGCCGCGAGCCGGGTGTCCGACTCCGCCGGAGCCCGCCATGAGTGAACCCCCAGGCGCCGCCGTCTCCCTCGCCGAGGCGCCGCCAGCCGCCACCCCGACAACCCCCCTGAAAGCGCAGCGAGTTCAGCCGCTGCGCCGGCCCGGACGGTGGATCGCCACCGCCGTCGTCCTCGTGCTCGTCGCGCAGTTCCTGCACGGGCTGGCCACGAACCCGTTCTACCAGTGGGACCGCTTCCGCTACTGGTTCCTGCGCCCCACCGTCCTCGACGGACTCCTCGTCACCCTCGAAGTCGCCGCGCTCAGCGCCGTCTTCGGACTCCTGGGCGGCATCCTGCTGGCCCTCGGCCGGCAGTCCGGCAGCCCGGTACTGCGCGCCGTGAGCTGGACCTACACCTGGCTGTTCCGCTCGGTGCCGCTGATCGTCGTCCTGATCTTCCTCTACAACTTCAGCGCCCTGTACAAGACGCTGAGCCTCGGCATCCCCTTCGGCCCCGCCTTCGTCAGCTTCGACGAGTCCAGGCTCGCCACCGACATGACTGTCGCCGTGGTCGGGCTCAGCCTCAACGAGGCAGCGTACGCGGCCGAGGTCGTACGCGGCGGCATCATCTCCGTCGACCAGGGCCAGCACGAGGCGGCCGCCGCACTCGGCCTGCCCACGGGCTACCAGTTCACCCGGATCGTCTTCCCGCAGGCTCTCAGGTCCATCACACCGAACTACGTCAACCAGCTCATCGGCCTCGTCAAGAGCACCTCGCTGGTGTTCTACGTCTCGCTGCTCGACCTCTTCGGCTCCGTGCAGACCATGGGCAGCACCTACCCCGGCGACATCGTGCCCCTGCTGCTGGTCGCCACCGTCTGGTACCTGATCCTCACCAGCGCCGTGTCCGTCGTCCAGTTCTACGTCGAGCGGTACTTCGCGCGGGGCGCCACCCGCACCCTGCCGCCGACCCCGCTGCAGAAGGCGCGCGCGGGCCTCGGCGAGTTCCGGGCCCGGCTGCGCAGGGAGGCCGCCGTATGACCGCCACCGACAGCCTCGAGACCACCCCGGCCGCACTGGAGGTCCACGGCGTCCACAAGTGGTACGGCACCCACCGCGTGCTCGACGGTATCGACCTGACCGTGCGCCCCGGCGAGGTCACCGTCGTCATCGGCCCCTCCGGCTCCGGCAAGTCCACCCTGCTGCGCGTCGTCAACCACCTGGAGAAACCCGAGGTCGGCCACGTCAGCGTCGGAGGCGAGCCGATCGGCGTCCAACGCGGCAGCGACGGCCGGCTCAAGGAGCTCAGCGAGCGCGCCATCCTGGCCCAGCGCAGCCGCATCGGCTTCGTCTTCCAGAACTTCCATCTCTTCCCGCACCTGAGCGCACTCGACAATGTCGCCGCCGCGCCCGTCGCCACCGGCAAGCTCACCAGGCCCGAAGCGCTGGATCTGGCCCGCGACCTGCTCACCCGGGTCGGCCTCGGCGACCGTACCGGCGCCTACCCGCGCCAGCTCTCCGGCGGACAGCAGCAGCGCGTCGCCATCGCCCGCGCCCTCGCGCTGCGGCCCGGCATCATCCTCTTCGACGAGCCGACCTCCGCGCTCGATCCCGAGACGGTCGGCGAGGTGCTCTCCGTCATCAAGGACCTCGCCACCAGCGGCACCACCCTGGTCATCGTCACCCACGAGATCGGCTTCGCCCGCGAGGTCGCCGACCGGATCGTCTTCCTCGACGGCGGCCGGATCGTCGAACAGGGACCGCCCCAGGAGGTCCTGGACAGGCCCCGGCACGAACGCACCCGGGACTTCCTCGCCAAGGTCCTCTGACCCCGCACCCACCGCAGTTCCCGAACGACACTTCCGAACGACAAGGACAGCCATGCGCAGCCACCTTTCCCGACGCGGCCTGATACGCGGCATCACCGCGGCGACCGCCGTCGCCACCCTCGCCACCGGGCTCGCCGCCTGCGGGGGTGACAGCGACGCCGCGACCACCACCGACGCCGCCGGCAGCGTGACCGTCGGCCGGCTCTCCAACGGTGCCGCCAAGCAGACCACGCTGAAGGTTTCCGAGGTCAAGTCCATCAGCGCGCAACTGCCCGCCTCCGTACGCAAGAGCGGCAGGCTCACCATCGGCGTCGGCGCCCTGCCGGCCGGCTTCGCGCCACTGGCGTACGTCGGCAGCGACCAGAAGACCCTCACCGGCGCCGAACCCGACTTCGGCCGGCTGGTCGCCGCCGTGCTCGGACTGAAGCCCGAGATCCGCAACTTCACCTGGGAGAACCTCTTCGTCGGCATCGACAGCGGCAAGGTCGACGTCGCCTTCTCGAACGTCACCGACACCGAGGAGCGCAAGAAGAAGTACGAGTTCGCCTCCTACCGGCAGGACAACCTCGGCTTCGAGGTGCGCAAGTCCAGCACGTGGAACTTCGACGGCGACTACGAGAAGCTCGCCGGGCTGACCGTCTCCGTCGGCTCCGGGACCAACCAGGAGAAGATCCTCCTGGAGTGGAAGAAGAAGCTCCAGAGCGAGGGCAAGGACCTCACCGTCAAGTACTACCCCGACCGCAACGGCACCTATCTGGCCCTGGACAGCGGCAAGATCGACGCCTTCTTCGGGCCCAATCCGGGCATCGCCTACAACATCGCGAAGACCGCGGGCACCCCCAAGGCGACCCGCAGCGCGGGCACCTTCTCCGGCGCGGGCGCCTCGCTCCAGGGGCTGATCGCCGCCACCGCCAAGAAGGACAGCGGCCTGGCGAAGCCCATCGCCGCGGCCGTCAACCACCTGATCGAAAACGGGCAGTACGCCAAGTGGCTGGCCGCCTACCACCTCTCCAACGAGGCCGTCGCCAAGTCCGAGGTCAATCCGCCCGGCCTGCCGCTGGACAACTCATGACCCACCGTGCAACCGAACCGAGCCGAGAGAGGCACCGCCTGTCGTGCCGTCCCCTCAAACCGGCCTCCGCGGAGGCGGAGTCCAGCCCCCGACCGACGACCCGGCCCTCGACAACGCCGTCTGGGCGGCCCTGACCGGCCCGCACGCCCACCTCGCCGAACGGGTCGGCCGCGCCGCCCGGTACGAGGACGGCATCTACGCCTTCGCCGCCCTCGACGACCCCGCCGATCCGGCCGCCTGGGCCGACCTGCGCACCCTCCTGAGCCCGGCAACCGCCGTACGGGTCAAGCCCGTCGACCGGGTGCCCGACGGCTGGCGGGTCGAAGCCGACGGGGAGGGCGTGCAGTTGGTGGACACCGCACTGCGTGCCGAACCCGCCCCGGAAGCGGTACGGCTCGGGACCGACGACGTCCCCGAGATCCTCGACCTCGTCGCCCGGACCCGGCCCGGCCCGTTCCTCCGGCGGACCGTCGAGATGGGCGGCTACCTCGGCATCCGGCACGAAGGGCGGCTCATCGCGATGGCGGGGGAGAGGCTACGGCTGCCGGGCTGGACCGAGGTCAGCGCCGTCTGCACCGATCCCGGTCACCGCGGCCGGGGCCTGGCAACCCGCCTGGTGCGTGCGGTCGCCTTCGGGATCCGGGAGCGGGGGGACACCCGTTCCTGCACGCCGCCGCCGGCAACACACCGGCGATCCGGCTCTACGAGTCGATCGGCTTCACCCTGCGCCGCCGCTCGCGCATCGTGCGGGTGCGCAGTGCGGAACCAGGCGAGCGGGTCCGCAGCTCGGACATGCGCCGGCGGGCCGGCAGCGCGGGAACAATCGCGGTCGGCCGTACGGGAACAACCGAAGGCGGCCGCGCGTTGTGAGTCATGACGAGATCCGCGAGGCGGTCGCCCACCCGGCCCGCCCGCGCGCCCGACGGACGGAGGTGACGGCCGTGACACGCGTACTCCCGCTGTGCGCCCCGCGCCCGTACCGCTCGGTCCGCCTGATATCCCGGCCGCACATAGATCTCCAGCGCGTGTCCGCCGCGCTCTGTCGCCACTGACCTCTTCTCCCCGGCCTGCCCAGCCGCACGGCCCGGATCCGCCCCTGCCGCGCTCGCCCTCGCCGACGCCTGCCCTCGCGAGCCGGTGTTCTCGTACGGACATCAAGGAAGGCACCGAAGTGTCCTCAACTCCCGCTACCCTTCTGCACCTTGCCGTCGCCCTGGACGGCACCGGCTGGCACCCCGCGTCCTGGCGCGAGCCGGTCGCCCGCCCCCGGGACCTGTTCACCGCCGGCTACTGGGCCGATCTGGTCGCCGAGGCCGAACGCGGCCTCCTCGACTTCGTCACCATCGAGGACGGCCTCGGCCCGCAGTCCGCGCACTTCCTCGACCCCGACGAGCGCACCGACCAGGTGCGCGGCCGGCTCGACGCGGTCCTCGTCGCCTCCCGCGTCGCCCCGCTCACCCGGCACATAGGCCTGGTGCCGACCGTGGTGGCCACGCACACCGAGCCGTTCCACATCTCCAAGGCGATCGCCACCCTCGACTACGTCAGCACCGGCCGCGCGGGCCTGCGGGTGCAGATCAGCGCCCGGCCGAACGAGGCCGCCCACTTCGGCCGCCGTACCATCGGCCGGATCGAGGCCTACGACAGCCCGGCCGCACGGGACCTCGTCACCGAACTGTTCGACGAGGCCGCCGACCACGTGGAAGTGGTGCGCCGGCTCTGGGACAGCTGGGAGGACGACGCCGAGATCCGGGACGCGGCGACGGGCCGCTTCATCGACCGGGACAAGCTGCACTACATCGACTTCGAGGGCCGCCACTTCAGCGTCAAGGGACCCTCGATCACACCCCGCCCGCCCCAGGGGCAGCCGCCGGTCACGGCCCTCGCCCACCAGAGCGTCCCGTACCGGCTCGTCGCCCGCCAGGCCGACGTCGGCTATGTCACCCCGCACGACGTGGACCAGGCCCGGGCGATCGTCGCCGAGATCCGCGCCGAGCAGCGAGCGGCGGGCCGCGCCGCGGAGACCCTGCACGTCTTCGGCGACCTCGTCGTCTTCCTCGACGACAGCCGGGCCGAGGCCGAGGCCAGGCGGCAACGGCTGGACACGCTCGCGGGTGAGCCGTACACCGGCGACGCCCGGATCTTCACCGGCACGGCCAGCCAACTCGCCGATCTGCTGGAGGAGTTGGCGGCGGGCGGGCTGACCGGGTTCCGGCTGCGACCCGCCGTCGCCGGGCACGATCTGCCCCGCATCAGCCGCGCCCTGGTACCCGAACTCCAGCGCCGGGGCCGCTTCCGGCAGGCCTACGAGGCCGACACCCTGCGCGGCCTGCTCGGCCTCGCCCGCCCCGCCAACCGCTACGCCGCAGCCACCGCCTGAGCAGCCGGAGAGGACGACCGCACCCATGAGCAAGCCGCTGAAGCAGATCCATCTGGCCGCCCACTTCCCTGGCGTCAACAACACCACCGTGTGGAGCGACCCGGCCGCCGGCAGCCACATCGAGTTCAGCTCCTTCGCGCACTTCGCGCGGACCGCCGAACGCGCCAAGTTCGACTTCCTGTTCCTCGCCGAGGGACTCAGGCTGCGCGAACAAGGCGGGAAGATCTACGACCTGGACGTCGTCGGCCGCCCCGACACCTTCACCGTGCTGGCCGCACTGGCCGCCGTCACCGACCGGCTCGGCCTGACCGGCACCATCAACTCCACCTTCAACGAGCCGTACGAGGTGGCCCGCCAGTTCGCCAGCCTCGACCACCTCTCCGGCGGCCGCTCCGCCTGGAACGTGGTCACCTCCTGGGACGCCTTCACCGGCGAGAACTTCCGCCGCGGCGGCTTCCTGCCGCAGGAGGAGCGCTACTCCCGCGCCAAGGAGTTCCTCGCCACCGCGCACGAACTCTTCGACTCCTGGCGCGGCGACGAGATCCTCGCCGACCAGGCCACCGGCACCTTCCTCCGGGACGCCGAGGCCGGCGCCTTCGTGCACCGGGGGCAGCACTTCGACATCCACGGCCGCTTCAACGTCCCGCGGTCCCCGCAGGGCCGCCCGGTGATCTTCCAGGCCGGGGACTCCGACGAGGGCCGTGAGTTCGCCGCGTCCGACGCGGACGCGATCTTCAGCCGTTACTCCACGCTGAAGGAGGGCCAGGCCTTCTACACGGACGTCAAGTCCCGCCTCGCCAAGTACGGCCGCCGTCCCGACCAGCTCCTCATCCTGCCCGCCGCCACCTTCGTCCTCGGCGACACCGACCAGGACGCAGCCGAACTCGCCCGTGAGGTGCGCCGGCAGCAGGTCAGCGGCGCCACCGCCCTCAAGCACCTGGAGTTCGTCTGGAACCGGGACCTGTCGGGGTACGACCCGGAGGGCCCGCTGCCCGACGTCGACCCGGTGGTGAGCGAGGAGCACATCTCCCGGGGCCGCGCCCAGGTGCGGATGTACCGGGACCCGATCGCCATCGCCCGCGAGTGGCGGCAGCTCGCCGAGGCCAACAAGTGGTCCATCCGCGACCTGGTCATCAACACCGGCAACCGGCAGACCTTCGTCGGCTCCCCGGCCACGGTCGCCCGGACCATCAACGACTTCGTGCAGGCGGACGCCTCCGACGGCTTCATCCTCGTCCCGCACATCACCCCCGGCGGCCTCGACCCCTTCGCCGACAAGGTCGTACCCCTGCTCCAGGAACAGGGCGTGTTCCGCGCCGACTACACGGGCACGACCCTGCGCGACCACCTCGGCCTCGCCCACCCCGACGCCGGCACCACCGCCGCGCCCGAGCGGGCCGCGTCCTGAACCGGCGTCCGCGCACAACCGGCGTGGCCGTGGACGTCTCCTCCCCCGTAGGTGACGTCCACGGCCACTCCCCCGGTGCCGGACCTTGGGATGTGTCGTCAGCGTGTGCTCACCAGCACATGACCGCCGTCTCTCCCGACCCCCATGTGGAGTACAGACGGACGCGGACGACATAGCGGCGGCCCTTGACGAGCCGGACGCTGACGGCGGCGTTGTCCGGTGTGCCGCCGTCGTCGTGGCCCCCGAGGAAGCGCGGCACCCCGTCGCGCTCCTCGAAGACCACGAGCACGGTGTCGGCGTCGCCGAAGGTGCCCACGGTGTAGTCGCGGGTCTCCGGCGGCTCGACGATGAAGTCGGCCTGCTCGCCCGGTCCGAGACCGAGCGGCGCCGACCGGAACGGCACCAGCACCGGCGGTCCGGCCGGGCCGGCCGGCGGATACCAGCGCAGCACGAACTCCTTGTCGGCCGGGGACGGGCCATCGGACGGAGACAGCCCCCCGCGGTACTGCTCCGGCTCCAGCACCAGCCCCGGCCCGAACGGGAACGTCATCACCGACTGCGGATCCCACACCGAGCCGCTCGCCTCACCGGCGGCCAGCTCGCGCAGGACGTTCGTGTACGTCGTCTCCCGGTTCCAGAAGTTCGGCGGGCCCGCCAGCTCGGCGTACACGGCCTCGTCGTCCCAGTGGAGCCCGGCGTACGGGCTCTGGTGCTCGTGCACCATGCCGAGCGCGTGCCCGATCTCGTGCAGCACCGTCCCGCGCTCCCCGGCCCCGGTCACGTCCCAGCCCAGGTTCATGGTGCGCTCGCTCCGGCCGACCGACAGCGCCTCCCGGCCCACCGCCGACCAGGAACCGCCGCCGGCCTGGAACCCGATCCGCAGCTCCGCCTCGCGCCGGTCGCCGACCTCGGCGAACGTGACGCCGATGCCGAGTCCCTGCCACTCGCGGAAGGCATCACGGACCGCCTCCCGCTGCTCCTCCCCGCCGGCCCACGGCACCCGGCGCAGCTCACCGGTCCCGGGGACCGGGATCACCGAGCTGTCGGTGCCGTCGGTGCCGTCGTAGAGGTAGTAGTGCAGGACCGTGCCGTTGACCCACATCCGCCGCCCGGCGAGCAGCGCACCGAGCCGCTCGGCGGTCAGCCCCGGTGCGAAGCACGGGGCCGGCTGCCGCGGGAGCGAGCAGAGGCGTCGGGTCATGCGGCCAGCGTGCCCGCCCGAGCGGCCGGGCGCCTGAGTCGGGGGCTACTCAAGTCGCCCTGTATCAACCGTGAGTACGCGCGCTCTGCATGATGTGAGGACTTACGAGCAGGACGCCAAGACGCTGGAGCAGCCCTGGCCGTTCACCGGCCGGGACGAGGAACTGGAGCTGGTGCGCACCTCGTCGGCCGCCGGCCGGCACGGCATCGTGGTGACCGGACCAGCCGGCCACGGCAAGACCCGGCTGATCACGGAGGCGGTCCGGGGCACGGAGCACACCCTGGTCACCGGCACCCCCGAGGCCCAGGGCCTGCCCTTCGCGGCCTTCGCCCACCTGCTGCCCGAGCCCGTCTCGTTGCACCGCGCGGTGCGCGTCCTGTCCGGCGTACGGCTCCTGGTCGTGGACGACGCGCATCTGCTGGACGAGGCCTCCGCCGCCCTCGTGCACCAGCTCGCCGTGCACGGCCGCACCCGGCTCGTCGTGGCCGCCGTGGACGGCGTGCCCGCGCCCGGCGCGGTGTCCCGGCTGTGGACCGGGGAACTGCTGCCCCGGCTGCCCCTCGAACCGCTGCCCTGCGAGGACGTGGCCCGCCTGCTCGCCGCCGCCGGGCTGGAACCGCTCACCGTCCGCCGCCTGCACCGGGTCTGCCGGGGCGATCTGCGCTTGCTGCGCGACGTGGTCGCCGCGCTCGGCACGACCGGGCGGCTGATTCCCGTTCCCGGTACGCAGGAGCGGGCCTGGCGGGGGGCGCTGCCGGTCACCGCGGCTGTGAAGGAGCGACTGGCGCCCGTGCTCGGGCGCTCCCACCCTGGTGAACGGGACATCCTCGAACGCCTCGCGTTCGCCGAGCCGCTGCCGTTGCCCCTGCCCCTGGACGACGTGGATCCGGGCGTCCTGGAGCGTCTGGAGCGGGACGGTCTGATCCAGGCCGACGACCGAGGCGGCGCCGTCACTCTCGCCCACCCCCTGCACGGGGCGGCCCTGCGCGCCACGGCCGGCCGGCTGCGTGCCCGCCGGCTGACCGGCGCACCACGCGACCACGGACCGGCCCTCGAAGCCGAACGGCGGGTCCTGCTGCGGGCGATCGAGCGGTTCGACGTGCGGTCGGTGCCCACCCCGGTGGGGGAGTGGCTGGTGGCGGAGGGCGCGGTGCTGCCGGCCGGGTACGCCGCCGTCCGCGCCCGGTTCGCGCGGCTGCGGGGTCAGGTCCGCGACGCCGCCGCCTGGGCGCGGGAGGGACTGCGGGGAGCGCCCGGGGACCAGGGGTACCGTGCGGAACTGCGGTCCGCCGAGGGGGAGTCGGGCCAGAGCGGAGACGACGACGTCTACGCCCGGTACGACGCCGTACGCCTCGGTGACGCCGAGGGGGCCGCCCGGCGGTTGCCTGCCGGCAGCGTGTTCGCGCGGCACGCCGATGCGCTGGCGCGCAAGGACGCGGAAGGCCTGGACCGGGTCGCCGAGGCCCTCGAAGAGCGCGGCTTCCTGCTGTTCGCGGCCGAGGCGCGTGCGCAGGCCGTGCGGGTGCACCGGGATCCGCGGGCCGCGCGCGTCTCCCGCACCCGTGCCGTCGCGCTCGCGCGCCGGTGCCAGGGTGCGCGGACGCCCGCCTTGGCCGGGCTGGTCCTCGGTGAACTCACCGCCCGGCAGCGGCAGATCGTGACGCTCGCGGCGGCGGGCCTGAGCAATCGGGAGATCGCCGAGCGGTTGACCCTGTCCGTGCGGACCGTGGGGAATCATCTGTACAGCGCGTACAGCCGTCTCGGCACCGGTGATCGGGGAGCGCTGCCGGTGCTGTGCGCATCCGCGTAGGCGGTGCTCTCACGCCGCCCCGAACGCGGCGAACGCCCAGCCCGTCGCCTGGTGGACCGGGTCCCCGGGCAGGGTGGTGCGGGCATCCCGGAGTGCCTCCGCCAACGACAGTCCCGCGTCCAGGCCCTTGTGCAGGGCCAGCATCAGGGGGACCACGGCCGCGTCGTTGACCGGTGCGCTGCTCGCCACCACCCCGGCCGTGCCGAGCGGCAGCAACGCGGTGACCAGGCCGAGGAGTTCGTCGGCGCCGACGGAGGCGAGGCGGGCGGTGTCGCAGCTGGAGAGGATGATCCGGTACGGGCTGCGGGCGAGCCGTTCGAAGTCGTGCACGATGAGCGGGCCGTCGGCCATGCGGAGGGCGGAGAAGAGCGGGCTGTCGGCGCGGAACGTGCCGTGGGCCGCGAGATGTGCGAGGGCCGCCCCGTCGAGGTGGTCCAGGACCCGCGGGACCTGGGCGTCGTCGCCCTCCAGGACGGTCGCCGTGCCGTAGCGGGCGGCCAGTTCCGGTACTTCCGCGCCGCCGGTGGCGAGGCCCGGTCCGCGCACCAGCACGTGCCGGCCGCCCGGTGGGGGCTCGGTCTCGCGGGCGCGCAGCCAGCTGCCCGCCGACGGGGACACGCTGAGCACCCGCTCGCGCAGCGCGGGCAGCAGTGCCCACGGCACCCGGTGCAGCGCCCCCGGTGGCACGATCACCGCGGGTCCCGAGCCGAGCTGGGCCGCCGCGGCGCCCAGCAGCAGTTCCTGCAGGCGCAGGCCCGCGGCCTCCACCAGCGGCAGCCGGGCCTCGGCGCCGGGATGGGCGAGGCGCCGCAGCCCGGCCTGCACGTACTCGGCCTCGGTGACCGCCTCGGCCAGCGGGCCGCCGGTGAACCGCCGCACCCGGCCCTGCCCGCACAGCAGGACGTGCACCCGCCCGTCGACCACGGCGAGTTCGACCAGGCGGGCCTCGCCGAGGCGGTCCAGCAGCCGGGGCACCTCGAAGCGGTCGCCCTCGTGCGGGGCGGAGCCGCGTATGTGGTGGGTGCGGGAGCGGATCTCCCGTTCCAGGCGCCGCTGTTCGCGCTCCAGCGCGGGCACCGGGCGGCCCTCCATCCGGGCCTCCTCGGCACGGGCCGCGATCTCCCGGTACGCGGTCAGACCGCTCAGCAGCGCCGGGTCGGCGGGCGGCCGGGTGGGCGGCGCGGACAGCACGGTGGCCCGCCAGCGCTCGCTCCACCGCAGCAGCCGCCGCGGTGAGCCGTGGGCGAGGCTCACCTCCTGGGCCAGCGCGGCCAGTTCGGCGCCCTGCGCGGTGGCGTGGGCCCGCAGCTCCGAGGCGCCGAGCGTCATCCGGTGGTCGTCCAGCACGTCCAGGCCGCGCCGGCAGGCCTCCAGCACGCCCCGCCGGGACCCGGCCGCGCGCGCCCGGAGCGCCTGGGCCGCCCAGCCCGTCACCCGGGCCGGCGGCGGACCGCCGTAGCGGCTGCGCGCGGCCACGGCCAAGTGCCGTTCGGCGTCGGCGGTCCAGCCCAGCGCGAGCGCGATCCGGCCCGCGAGCAGCGAGGCCTCCGGCGCCGCCGGGGAGCCGAAGGAGGCCAGCTTCTCGGCGACCGCCGCCGCGTCCGCCACCAGCCGCCCGGAACGGCGTCCGGCCGCCACTCGCGCCTCGATCAGCACCAGCCGCGCATGGGTCTCCCACCACATCCGGCGCTGCGCCGCGAACAGCCGTACGGCGACGGCGGCGCGGGCCACCGCGGTGTGCGCGTCCCCGGCCGAGCGGGCGGCCCGCGCGGCGGCCAGCAGCAACTCGGCCTTGCGGGTGGACTGTCCGCCGATCCGGTCCAGCAGCGCGATCGTCGCGTCCGCCTCGGCCAGCGCCTCCGGGGCCAGCCCGGCCGCCATCAGCACCTCGCAGCGCCGCAGGGACAGCATGTAGGTGGGCGTGCCGAGTTTCGCGTACCGCTCCTCGGCCTCGTCCAGCAGCCGCAGGGCCGCCGGGATGTCCCCGGACCGGAACGCGGCGAGCCCGCGGCTCTCCACCGCGTCGGCCTTGTCGTGCTCCTGGCCGGTGGTGTCCCACAGCCGCTCCGCCGCCGTGAAGTCGGCGACCGCCCGGTCCACCGCGCCGAGCGCCAGGTGCACGGTGGCCCGCAGGGTCAGCGCCCGCGCGGTCCAGATGTCGTCGCCGAGCTGCCGCAGCACCGGCAGCGCCCGCCGTACGTCCTCCAGCGCCTCCCGGTGATGCCCCAGCACCCACCACACGTACGCCCGCCGGTACAGCACCCGGGCCCGGGTGTGCCCGCTGCCCCGGGCGATCCCGCGCTCGAAGGAGGTGAGCCCCTGCCGCGTGCGCCCCGCGTGCACCAGTGCGACCCCGAGCGTGGCGAGCACATCCGCCTCACGGTCGGCCGACTCGGCGCGCGCGGCCAGGTCACGGGCCCGGCGCAGATGCCGGAGCGCGATCCGCAGATCCCCGAAGTCCCGCTGCCAGATGCCGAGCACCTGGTGGGCGACACTGGCGTGCAGCGGCGGCGGACCGGCCCCCAGCACCTGTTCCGCGCGTGCCCGGGCCTCGCCCGGGTCGGCGAACACCAGGGGCAGCAGCTCGAGCACCGACTCGCTTCCCGCCGTCACGTCTCGCATGGTAGTGGCCACCTGTATCAGACGGTGGCCCCGCGGCTCTCACTGTCGAACACCGTCGACAGGGGGAGGACAGGACATGGCACCACAGCGGTTCCACGAGCAGTTCGAGCACATCCAGCGCTCCATGCCGGACGTGTCCCTGGCCATGGGGCCGGACGAGGACGCCCACTTCCTCTACGAGAAGGGCGTCGTGCTGGCCCGGGACGGCGAGGAGGCCCGGGTCGTCGAGGACACCGTGCGCGCCCACTTCACCGCGACCGAGGGTCTGGTCCCCGACCACGTCCGGCGCGACGGCCCGGAGACCAACCGCACCGGCGTCACCCGCATCCGGGTCGGCGACCCGGGTTCCGGCGACGACACCGTCCCGCACGCGCTGCGCGCCCTGGGGGAGGCCGAGGACCGCCGGGGCCGCCGGCTGGTGAGCCGCAACCACGTGGTGCACATCGCGGTCAACGCCTGCCCCGGCGACGAGCCGGTGCCGGTCGCGCGCACCCAGCCGGCCAACCCGGCCGCCGCCGACGGCGGTTACGACGCGGACAGCGCCGTCGGCGTCCTCGTGATCGACACCGGCCTGGTCCACGACCACGGCTCCTACCCGCTGCTCGCCCACACCACGGGCGACGCCCAGACGGCCGAGACCGACGCCGACGGCGTGCTCCGCCAGTACGTCGGCCACGGCACCTTCATCGCCGGGATCCTCGCGGCCGTCGCGCCCAACACCGAGGTGACCGTCCGCGGCACCCTGAACGACGCCGGGGCGATCCTGGAGTCCGAGTTCGGCGCCCGGCTCTTCGACGCGGTCGACCAGGGCGGCTGGCCGGACATCATCAGCCTGTCCGCCGGCACCCCGACGGAGAGCGGCGAGGGCCTGCTCGGCCTGGACGCCTTCATGCGCGAACTGCGCGAGCAGCGCACCCTGCTGGTGGCCGCCGCCGGCAACAACGCCAGTGACACGCCGTTCTGGCCCGCCGCCTACGCCACCCTGCCCGAGTACGCGGACAGCGTGCTGTCGGTCGGCGCGCTCCGCGCGGACGGCGACGGCGAGGCCTGCTTCAGCAACCACGGCCCCTGGGTGCGGGTCTACGCCCCCGGCGAGCGCCTCACCAGCGCCCTCACCGGCTTCGACACACCGGTGCCGTACATCTACCAGCACTCCACCTACGACGCCTGCCGGTTCGGGTTCGACTACCCGTGCACCTGCCAGGTCCCGCGCCACACCGGTGTGTTGAGCGAGGGCCGGGAGAGCACCGGGGCCAAGCCGGACCAGGTGATGTTCGACGGCCTCGCGCAGTGGAGCGGCACCTCCTTCGCCACCCCGGTCGCCGCCGGTCTCGTCGCCGCGCTGATGACGGCGCGGGGGGAGCGCGATCCGCGGGCCGCGCTCGCCCGGCTGCTCGCGGCGACCACGGACACCGCCGAGGTGCGCGGGACGCAGGTCCCGGCGCTCCGGCCGGCCACCTGGCGCCCGGTGCCGGTCGTGGCACCGGCCGTGTCCGCATGAGGTCCGGAACGCTCCGCTCCACGGCGTACGATGACGTGCCGTACATGAGGGGTGGAGCCGTGGACCGAACAGAGGTCGGCGCGCTCGTCCGGTCCGCCGTCGACGGGGACGCCGCGGCCTGGAAGGCGCTGGTGGAAGGGATGAGCCCGCTGGTGTGGTCGGTCGTGCGCGCACACCGGCTCTCCGACGCCGACGGGCACGAGGTCTACCAGACCGTGTGGTTCCGCTTCGCCCAGCACCTGGGCCGGATCCGCGAACCCGACAAGGCGGGGTCCTGGTTGGCCAGCACGGCCCGCCACGAGTGCCTGAAGGTGCTCAAGAGCCTGACCCGGCTGACCCTGACGGACGATCCACGGGTGCTGGACCGGGCCAGCGACGACCGGACCCCGGAGGAGTCGCTGATCGACTCGGAGGACGAGGCGGACCGGGCCGAGCGGGTCCGCCGCCTCTGGCAGGAGCTGGACGGACTGGGGGAGCGCTGCCGGCAGCTGCTGCGCGTGCTGGTGGCCTCCCCGCCGCCCAGCTACGGTGAGATCTCGGCCGCGCTCGGTATCGCGGTCGGCAGCATCGGACCGCTGCGCCAGCGCTGTCTGCGCCGGCTGCGGGCCCGGATGGACGCACGGGGTGCGGCGTGAACGAGGACAACAAGTTCCCGGAAGCGGGCTCGGCGGACGACGAGTTCGCGGACGCCCTGCTGGAGGAGGAACTGCGCCAGGCGGCCGCGGTCCTCGACCCGGTCCCGGACGCCCTGCGCCAACTGGCCCTGGACGCCTACGCGTTGCACGACCTGGACGCGAAAATCGCCGAGCTGACCTTCGACTCGCTCGTGGACGCGCTGCCGGTCAGGGGGGTGCCGGACGCCCCGCGGATGCTGACGTTCAGCGCGGGCGAGGTCACCGTCGACGTCGAGGTCACCGAGGACGGGCTGATCGGCCAGGTGCTGCCGCCGCGGTCCGTGCGCATCGAGGTGCTCGGCGGCCCGCGGACCGCCCACCCGGTCGCGGTCGACACCCTCGGCCGCTTCACCAGCGACACACCGCCGGCCGGCCCGTTCGCCCTGAGGCTGCGGACCGGCGCGGAAGTGATCGTCACGGAGTGGCTGCGGGCCTGAACAGGGTCAGGCGGCCCAGGTCACGGGGAGCGTCCGCGGCCCGCGGATCATCGTCCTGTGCCGCCACCGCACCTCCTCGGCCGGCACCGCGAGCCGCAGCCTGGGCAGCCGGTCCAGCAGGGTGTCCACCAGCAGCTCGGTCTGCAGCCGGGCCAGCAGCGTGCCGGTGCAGAAGTGCGGGCCGTTGCCGAACGCCACGTGGGGGTTCGGATCGCGGTCCGGGTCGATGCGGTCCGGGTCCGGGAAGACGGCCGGGTCCCGGTTGGCGGCGAGGTAGGAGACGTAGACCGGCTCTCCCGCGGCGATGCGGTGACCGGCGATCTCCACGTCCTCCAGCGCGATCCGGGCGAGCCCGACCGAGCTGCGGTGCGGGATCCACCTCAGCAGCTCGTCCAGCACCGGACCGCGCGCCTCGGGCCGCGCCCGCAACCGCTCCATCAACTCGGGCCGGGTCAGCATCAGGTACAGCATCTGCCCGCAGTTGTGCGTGACGGCCTCGCCGCCGATCTGCAGCGGTCCGGCCAGCCCGACGGCCTCCTCCTCGCTGATCTCCCCGCGCGCCACGGCCCCGCCCAGCATCGAGTAGACGTCCTCGCCGGGGCTCTCGGCGCGGGCCCGGACGGTCGCGGTGATCCATCCGTACAGGCCCTCCTTGGCCCGGCCGGCCGCCTCGGCCCCGTTGGTGGAGATGATCTCCCGCGTCCAGGCGTGCACCCGCGCCCGGTCGGCGGCGGGCACGCCCATCACCTCGCTGACCACCGTGAGCGGGAACGGCTCCAGCACCCGCTCGACCAGATCGGCCGGCGGCCCGTCCCGTACGACACCGTCCATCAGCTCGTCCAGGATGGCCTGCGCGCGGGGCCGCAGCCGCTTCATGGCACTCACCGTGAAGGCGCCGGCGACCGGCTTGCGCAGCCGGTTGTGGTCGGGCTGGTCGGCCCAGGCGAGCGAGCCCGGGCGGGGCGCGAAGTTCGGCGCCATCCGGGTCACCTGACGGCGTGTCACCTCGGCGCGGCTGAACCGCGGGTCGTTGGTGATCAGCTTCACGTCGTCGTAACGGGTCGCCAGCCACGCCCAGCCCTCGCCGAACGGCAACCGGATCCGGGTCAGCGGACCCTCCCGCATCAGGGCGGCGAGGCCCGGGTCGAAGTCCGTTCCGTCCAGGTCGGGTGTGGGCCAGTCCCGTACGGGTGGCGGGGCCTGGCCGGTGAGCGTGGTCTCCTCGGTCATGCGTCCCACCCTGGTACGGGCAGCGGCGGCTGTCTCGCGGGAGTAGTCCAGGCGGAGGAGGCGGGGCGCCTTGCACACGCCGGCCACCGGCACCGCACCCCTGGGGGACGCGGTGGTCAGACCGCGTCGACGAGTGCGGCCAACGCCGCGGCCAGGAGGCCGAAGCCGGGCCCGGTGGCTCCCGACGGCTCCGCCATGTAGGTGTCCCGCCGTATCTCCACCATCAGGGCGCTGACCCGGGCGTCGGCGCCGTAGAACTCCAGGGGTACGTACGTCCCGGCGAACGGGCTGTCCAGCCCGGTCCCCCCGCAGTCCGCGAACGCCTTGCGGGCCGCCTCGGTCAGCTCCGACGGCGTGTGGAAGGAATCCGTGCCCAGGCACACCGGCGGACGCGGCCCGGTGCCGTGCAGCTCGTAGGGCAGCGGCTGGGCCGGATACGAGTGCACGTCGATCACCACGGCCCGCCCGGTGGCCGCCAGCCGGTCCGTCACGGCCTCGGTCATGGCCCGCGCGTACGGCCGGAAGTACCGTTCCAGCAGCGGTTCCGGATCGGTGTCCGCGGGCCGCAGCTCGGCCCGGTGCGTGGTCCGCGTGTACACGGCGCCCATGCCGGCGGCCGTCATCTCCTCCCGCTCGTCCGGGAACCGCTCGGGATCCACGACCAGCCGGGACAGCCGGTTCACGAACCGCCACGGTGTCACGGCGGCCAGATGCGCGGCCCGCTCGGCGAGCTCGGCCGTGTGCGCGTCCGTGATGTGGTCCAACTCCCGCTCCAGCGCGGCGTCGTCCAGCACGATCCCGCGGCGCACGTCCTCGGGAATCGTCCGCGCCGAGTGCGGCACGTGCAGCAGCACGGGGGAGGCGGGGTCACCGGGGAGGAGTTCGAAGGAGGACACGGGTGGCTCCGGGGGGCGTTGTCAGTGGTCTGGTGCAGGATCAAGGTGTCACATCGACACCGGGCGAGGGGCGGGGCCGGAGCATGCCGATCAGCAATCCCCGGGCGGCGGGGCACGCCTTCCTGGACGGGCTGTACCGGGACGGGTACTTCCCGGACCACGTCGTGGACAAGGGCCGGGCGGTCCTGCTCGCCCTGTGCGCGCGGATCGAGGCCGAGCGGCCCGCCGACCTGGCCGCGCTCTACCGGCTGACGCAGGCCGCCACCGAGGAGTTCGACGCACTGGAGGCGGAGTTCGAGGCGGCCGGCAGCGAGATCGAGACGGTGGCCCGCGAGGAGATAGGCGGCGACTTCCGGTTCGTCGCGCGGGCCTACGGCTTCGAGGACGCGGACGTGGAGGAGCTGATCGCCACCCGGGAGTGGTGACGGCCGGTCCGCTCTGCCGCAGGGGGGGGTGCGCGGAGACGCCTCCGCCCCGGCCGGTGTCGCTGCCGGCCGGGGCGGAGGGCCACTCACGAGGGCGGCTCGGGCGCCGCAGGTACGGGCGCCGCGGGCACTAGCTCAGGGACGCCAGCGCCTCGTTCCAGGTGGCCGACGGGCGCATGACCGCGTCCGCCTTGGCCTTGTCAACCTTGTAGTAGCCGCCGATGTCGGCCGGCTTGCCCTGCACGGCGAGCAGCTCGTCCACGATCTTCTGCTCGTTCGCGGCGAGGGTCTCGGCGAGCGGCGCGAACGCCTTGGCCAGGTCGGCGTCGTCGGTCTGCCGGGCCAGCTCCTGCGCCCAGTACAGGGACAGGTAGAAGTGGCTGCCGCGGTTGTCGATGCCGCCGACGCGACGGGTCGGGGACTTGTCCTCGTTGAGGAAGGTCGCCGTGGCACGGTCGAGGGTGTCGGCGAGGACCTTGGCGCGGGCGTTGCCGGTGGCCGCCGCGTACTGCTCGAAGGAGGGCACGAGCGCGAAGAACTCACCGAGGGAGTCCCAGCGCAGGTAGTTCTCCTTGACCAGCTGCTGGACGTGCTTCGGCGCGGAGCCGCCGGCGCCCGTCTCGAACAGGCCGCCGCTCGCCATCAGCGGGACGACCGAGAGCATCTTGGCGCTGGTGCCCAGCTCCAGGATGGGGAAGAGGTCGGTCAGGTAGTCACGCAGCACGTTGCCGGTCACCGAGATGGTGTTCTCGCCGCGGCGGATGCGCTCCACCGACAGCTTGGTGGCCTCGACCGGGGACAGGATCCTGATGTCCAGGCCCTCGGTGTCGTGCTCCGGCAGGTACTGCTTCACCTTGGCGATCAGCTGCGCGTCGTGGGCGCGGGTCTCGTCCAGCCAGAACACCGCCGGGTCGCCGGTGGCGCGGGCGCGCGTGACGGCCAGCTTGACCCAGTCGCGGATCGGGGCGTCCTTGGTCTGGCAGGCGCGGAAGATGTCGCCGGCCGAGACCGGCTGCTCGATGAGCACGGTGCCGGCCTGGTCGACCACCCGGACCGTACCCGCGACCGGGACCTCGAAGGTCTTGTCGTGCGAGCCGTACTCCTCGGCCTTCTGCGCCATCAGGCCCACGTTCGGGACCGAGCCCATGGTGGACGGGTCGTAGGCGCCGTTGGCCCGGCAGTCCTCGATGACGGCCTGGTAGACACCGGCGTAGGAGGAGTCCGGGATGACCGCGAGGGTGTCGGCCTCCTGGCCGTCCGGGCCCCACATGTGGCCGGAGGTGCGGATCATCGCCGGCATGGAGGCGTCGACGATGACGTCGGAGGGCACGTGCAGGTTGGTGATGCCCTTGTCGGAGTCGACCATGGCGAGGGCCGGGCCCTCGGCGATCTCGGCGTCGAAGGAGGCCTTGATCTCGGCGCCCTCGGGCAGGTTGTCCAGGCCCTTCAGGATGCCGCCGAGGCCGTCGTTCGGGGTGAGGCCGGCCGCCTTCAGGGTCTCGCCGTACTTGGCGAACGTCTTCGGGAAGAAGGCGCGCACCACGTGGCCGAAGATGATCGGGTCGGAGACCTTCATCATCGTGGCCTTCAGGTGCACGGAGAACAGGACGCCCTCCTGCTTGGCGCGGGCGACCTGCGCGGCGAGGAACTGCTCCAGCTCGGCGACGTGCATGACGGAGGCGTCGACGACCTCGTCCTTCAGCACCGGCACGGACTCGCGCAGCACGGTGGTGGTGCCGTCCTCGCCGGCCAGCTCGATCCGCAGCGCGCCGTCCTCGGCGATGACGACGGACTTCTCGGTGGAGCGGAAGTCGTTCTCGCCCATGGTCGCCACATTGGTCTTGGACTCGGAGGTCCAGGCGCCCATGCGGTGCGGGTGGGTCTTGGCGTAGTTCTTCACCGAGGCCGGGGCGCGGCGGTCGGAGTTGCCCTCACGCAGCACCGGGTTGACGGCGGAACCCTTGACCTTGTCGTAGCGGGCGCGGATCTCGCGCTCCTCGTCGGTCTTCGGGTCGTCCGGGTAGTCCGGCAGCGCGTAGCCCTTGCCCTGCAGCTCGGCGACGGCGGCGCGCAGCTGCGGGATCGACGCCGAGATGTTCGGCAGCTTGACGATGTTGGCGGCGGGCGTCTTGGCCAGGTCACCCAGCTCCGCCAGCGCGTCAGGGATGCGCTGGTCCTCGTTCAGGTACTCCGGGAAGTGGGCGATGATGCGTCCGGCCAGCGAGATGTCCCGGGTGGTCACGGGCACACCGGCCTGCGAGGCGTACGCCTGGATCACCGGCAGGAACGAATGCGTCGCCAGGGCCGGGGCCTCGTCTGTGTAGGTGTAGATGATGGTCGAGTCAGTCACCGGGTGCTCCGCTCCACGTCTGCAACATTGCTCGACATCAAGATATCTCGTGATGGGGACCGGCTCGACAGGGGTCCCGGCCGTCCCGGCCGGAAAACGTGCCGCGCCGGCGCAACCGGAACCCGCCTTTGATGGTCATGACAAATGATCACCCGCAGACCACGGTGATCATCACCCGCGGACCACGGGTGATCGTCACGACCGGCGGCCGGACCGACCACCCGGCCGCCCGAGCGAAGGCGGACCATGAGATATCGCAGCAGAGTGACGGCCCCGGTGGCCGCCCTCATCGGTACGGCCACGGCGCTGACCGTCGGCTCCCCCGCCCTGGCGGCCGGCACGGCCGGGCGCACCGGGGAACCGGGTCCCGAGACCCTCGGCGACCCTGTCATCCCGGCCCTCGGCAACGACGGCTACCGCGTGTCGTCGTACCACCTCGACCTCGCCTACGACCCCACGACCCAGCGGGTGGAGTGCACCGCCACCCTGAAGATCCGCACGATGCGGGCACTGACCCGGTTCTCGCTCGACGCGCTCGGCCTGGACATACGCTCCGTGACGGTCTGCGGCACGGCGGCCGTCTGGGAGGAGGGCCAGGAGAAACTGCGGATCACCCCCGCCCGGCCGCTCGCGGCGAACGCGGTGGCGACCGTCCGGGTCGGCTACGTCGCCGACCCGCGCGGCACCCTCTCGCACACGGCCTGGGTGCCCACCCCGGACGGCTTCGCGATCTGCCCGCAGCCGAACTCCGCGCACACCGTCTTCCCGTGCAACGACCACCCCTCGGACAAGGCGGACTTCACCTTCCGCATCACGGTTCCGAACGGGCTGCGCGGAGTCGCGAACGGCGTGCTCACCGGCACCGAGAGCCTGAGCGGCGGCCGCACGGCGTACTCGTACCGCTCCCTGTCGCCGATCGCCACCGAGCTCGTCCAGATCACCGTCGGCGACTACGTGATCAAGGACCGGCAGGGGCCGCACGGCCTGCCCCTGCGCGACGTGGTCCCGTCGGCCCGCGCCGCCGCCCTGGAACCGGCCCTCGCGCTCACCCCCGGCCTCGTGACCTGGCTGGAGGACCGCCTCGGCGCCTTCCCGTTCGAGACGTACGGCCTGCTGCCGTGCAACTCCGACGCCCCCAACGCCTTCGACTTCACCGGCCTGGAGACCCAGACCCTCACCCTGTACAAGCCGAACTTCCTGCTCCAGGAGGAGAAGAAGATCGGCTCGCACATGATGCACGAGCTGGTCCACTCCTGGTTCGGCAACCTGGTCAGCCCCGCCACCTGGGCCGACCTGTGGCTGAACGAGGGACACGCCGACTTCTACGGGCTGCTCTACCGCTACGAGCGCGGCTGGACCGACTCCCTCGGGCTGACCACGATGGAGGCCCGGATGAAGGACACCTACGCCCGCGGCGACCAGTGGCGCCACGACTCCGGCCCGGTGGCCGCCCCGAACGCCACGAACCTCTTCGACAGCCAGCGCTATCTCGGCGGCGTCCTCGTCCTGTACGCCTTCCGCGAGCTGGTCGGCGAGGACGTCTTCCACGCCGTCGAGCGCACCTTCCTGGACCGCTTCCGCAACTCCTCGGCGTCGACGGCCGACTACATCGCCGTCGCCTCGGAGGTTTCCGGCCAGGACCAGTCCGGCTTCCTGCGCGACTGGCTGTACGGCACGAAGACCCCGCGCATGCCGGGCCACCCCGACTGGACGGTGACCCCGGTCGCCTCCTCGCTCATGGCCCCGCACAGCAGGCGCGGCGGTCACTGGCACGAGAACTCCGCGACGCTCTGATCAGCGGTGACGGGCGGGACCCGGACCGGTCCCGCCCGTCAGCTCCCGCTCGATCCAGCGGCAGATCACGTCCACCACGTACACATGCTCGGCACGCGTCAGCTCCCGCCCCTTGGGAATCCCGTGCCAGCGCTCCAGACAGCCCCGGCAGCAGGTCGCCGTCGCGTGCTGGGCGACGAAGACGGGGTGACCGCGGTACGGAGTCTGCTTGCCGTCCTTGTACGGCTCGGCCGGCGCGAGCCGCCTGGCGATCAGGTCGTAGGCATGCCACCGGATCGTCGCCGGGCCCTTCAGCTCGGCGGTGGCCCGGTCCCGGCCGCGCAGACGGAACCGGGCCCGGAACGGCTGGCGGGCGATCGCGTCCAGCTTCCGGTCCAGGGGACGGGGGTCGGGCGAGGTGGTCATGCCGTGCCGAGCCTACGGCGTGGCGACGTGGCTCAGCCGAGGAGCAGGCGCTTCTGGCTCTCGAACTCCTCCTCCGTCAGCACTCCCTGGGCCTTCAGATCCGCCAGCTGCTTGAGCTGCTCGATCTTCGCGGTCATGTCGTGGGCGGCCGCGGCCGGCTGCGCGGCCGGAGCGGGTGGCGCCGCCTGCTGCGGCTGTGCGTACTGCGGTGGTGGGTACTGCTGTTCGTACTGTTGCTGCCGTTCGTAGTCCTGCTGAGCCCACCTGCCGGCCTGCCGCCGTGAGACGCGGTTGGACACGGCGGTGGCGGTACCGGCGACGACGGCCGTGCGGGCGACGCCGCGAAGCAGTCCGGGCATGTTCGGTCATCTCCCATGGATCGATGCGGCGGGATACGGGACGCTCCGGTTCAGGCGGCCGCGGAGCCGCCGGGCGGTACCGTCTCCTCCGTGGCGTCCAGCGCCGCCAGCAGCGCCTGCACCGGAATCCGGCCGCTCGCGACGAGCTGTGCGCCGCTGCGCCTGAGCGCGCCGGCCAGGGGAGCCGCCCACAGGTTCTCGTAGACCAGCACCGCGGCCGAGTTGCCCGGCTCCAGCGCGTTGGCCGCCTCCTCGAGGTCGCTCTGGTCGAGCACACGGGCCGAGGCTCCCTCGAAGACCGTCAGATCGGTCTCGCCGCCCAGGTCCTGCAACTCCAGTCCGACGACCGAGCCGTCGGCCTCCTTCCGCACGAAGGCGAGGTCGATGATCCGGACGATCCCGCGGTCGACGAGGTCGACCAGCAGCGGGAACGCCTCTCCCGTCATCCGGTTGCCGGGGAACTCGATGACCAGGTAGTCGACGGGCCCCATCTCTTCGACGCTTTCCATGACTTCTCCTCACGGGGCGCAGGGAGGCACCTCCAGTCCACCATGCGGCGCGAGGGGCCGCATATGCAGCGGACGGGGCACGGCGGGGCGGCGGCCCGCCGTGCCCCGGCCCCGGAATGCCGCGGGCCGCTCGGCCCGCCACCCTGGTTCCCAGCGAAGGGAGCGATGTCATGCCGACCGTCGGGGTGCCGTCAGCGGGCGGGGTCCGGGTGTGCCCGCAGAGTCTCCCGCCGGGACGCTGATGGCGACGGCAGGGCGGGGCAAGAAGCTGACCGCCTGGGCGACATCGGTGCACCGGCGGGCGGAGAGCCGGTTCCCCGTGGTCACGCATCTCGCGGACCGCATGGTGTCGGTGAACATCTTCGACTCCGCCACGCGCCTCGCGGCGCAGTGCTTCCTGACGGCGGTCCCCCTGCTGTTCGTGTTCGCGGCGTGCGCTCCGGGGGCGGTGCGCCATCAGCTGATCGCCTCCGTGACAGCGGTCTTCGGGCTGACCGGCACGTCGCGTGCCGAGCTGGATCAGGCGCTCCAGCCCACGTCCGGCGACCTGAAGCAGACCACCGGCGTGGTGGGCGGACTGATGGTGCTGCTGTCGGCCACCGCCGTCAGCCGGGCGATGCAGCGCCTGTGCAAGCGCGCCTGGGAGATCCCGCGCACCGGAACCCGGATCGCCCCCTGGCGGTGGCTGGCCTGGCTGGCCCTGTGGCTCGGGGTCCTGGTGCTCCAGGGCCCGTTGCGCGAGGGCTTCGGAGTCGGCGCCTGGCTCGGCATCCCGCTCACCTGGGTCAGCCAGGTGGGGCTGTGGTGGTGGACCCAGCACCTGCTGCTCGGCGGCCTGGTCGGCTGGAAGCCCCTGCTGCCGGGCGCCCTGATCACGGCGACGGTCCTCACCGTGCTGGCGATGACCGCGCGTCTGTACATGCCCCGGGCCCTCGACCGTGCCCTCGCGGACTACGGGTCCGTGGGGTCGGTGTTCGTGCTCATGTCCTGGCTGATCGTGGTGTGCGTCGCCGCGGCCGTCGCCGTCAGCGCGGGCGCCGTACTGGCGCAGGAGCCCTTCCTCGCGGGCCGCCTCGGCAGCCCGCCGCCGCGGCGCGACCGGGCGGCGCGGGACTCCTGAGGCTTCGCCGTGGGGCGCGGTGTCGCCCGTACGGTCCACCCGGCGCGCGGAACGTCCACGGGGCTGACGCAATGGGGATGTTCAGGCACACCACCCCGCGGCCGGAGGTCCTGTGAACAAGCCGCCCGACTCGCAGCCACCGGAGCCGGACCCGCACCAGCCGGCGGACGCGCAGGGTCGGGACGGGGCCGAGACCGGGCCGGCGAGCGGCTCGGGACGGCCGGATCCGGGCTCGGACCAGGCGGGCGGCAAGGCGGCCCGGCCGGGCCAGGACCCGCAGCGGCCCTACCCGGTGCCACCCGCGTCGGAGCGTGAACAGCCGCCGGCGGGCCGCCCCGCCGGGTCCGCCGCGGGCCGGATCGCGCGCACCACCTCCTCGGCCGTGCTCATCGTGCTGACCTGCATCCTCGTACCGGTCGCGCTGATGGCCACCTGGGTGCACGACATCGCGCTCGACACCGACCGCTATGTGTCCACGGTGGCGCCCCTGGCCACCGAACCCGCCGTCCAGGACGCGGCGGTGCACCGGATCACCGAGGCGGTGGGAGCCCACGTCGACGGCAAACGGGTCGCCGGGGACATCGCCTCCTGGCTGCGGTCCCAGGGCCTGCCGCCGCTCGCCGCCGACGCGGTCAGCCGGCTCGGACCGACGATCGACTCCGCCGTCGACACGGCCGTGACCAGGATCGCCACCCGTGTCGTCCACAGCGACGTCTTCGTGACGGTGTGGCGCAACGCCAACCGCACCGCCCACAACGCCGTCGTGCACGCCCTGACCGGCAAGGGACGCGGTGCGTTCGGCGTCAGCGACGGCACCGTCACCCTGGACGTGGGTACGGCCGTCGACCGGGTGAAGAACGAGCTCGTCGACGCCGGCCTGAAACCCGCCGCCAGGATCCCCCAGGTGAACAAGCAACTGGTGCTGTTCCACTCCGACGAGCTCGCCAAGTTCCGCAAGGGCGCCCGCCTCCTCGACATCGTCGGGAACTGGTTCCCGGTGCTCGTCGTCCTCTTCGGCGCCGCCGGGGTCTTACTGGCCCGCCACCGGCGCCGGGCCCTGGCGCGCACCGCGCTGGGCGCCGCCTTCACCTGCCTGCTGGTGGCCATCGGCCTGGTCGTGGCGCGCGGCTACTACCTCGATCACCTGCCGCCCCAGGTGCAGTCGAGGGCCGCGGCGGAGGCCGTCTTCGACACCCTGCTGCGCTTTCTGCGGGTCAGCCTGCGTACGGCCATTGTCCTGGGCGTGGTCATCGCCCTGGGCGCCTATCTCATCGGTCCGGGACGGCTGCCCGTGGCCGTCCGCGGCTACTCCGACCAGACGGCGGACTCCGCGGCGCGCTGGGCGGCCGGCCATCACATCAGCGCCGGGCGCGTCGGCGCGTACGCGCTGGCCTACCGCCGGGCCGTCACGCTCCTCACCCTGCTGATCATCGCGCTCGTCTTCGCGCTCTGGAACCATCCGACGGTGCTCACCGTCCTGTTGCTGGTCCTCGTCCTCCTCGGCGTCCTGGCGCTGCTCGCCCTGCTGGCGGCCGCGGGCAGGGTGCAGCTGGAGGCGGCACGCGGCGCGCCCAGTCCGCCCGGGAAAGCCCGCTGACAGCGGCGTTCGCCGGAGTCGGCCGGCGACCGCGGCCGGCTCGGGGACCTTCGTGTGCGGTGCGAGAGAACCTGGACGGGCCGGGCGGCCAGGTGCGAACTGCGGGACGGCCGAAAGCCTGGGATCCTGATCGAGTGGAGCCCGCTCCGCAGGCCGGCGGTGACCCTGTGACCACGCGGCAGAAGCAGACGAGGCGATCGGCCGTCACGCACGTCGATCCCATGGGAGAGCCGTTTCTGCAGACCCGGTTCGCCCTGCCCGCCACGCCGGCCACGTTCCTGCGCCGACCGCGGCTCGCCGAACGCCTCGGCCAGGCCTTCGAGACCCCCCTGACGATGGTCAACGGCTCGGCCGGCGCGGGCAAGACCCTGCTGGTCGCGGACTGGGCCGCCCGGCTCGGACAACCGGTCGCCTGGTTCACCAACGAGGCGGGGAACCAGGGCTGCGGAGTCTTCTGGGCCTATGTGCTCCAGGCGCTGCGGGCCGCCGGGGTACCGCTCCCGGCCGACCTCGGCTGCCCCGGCGAGGCGCATCGCGTGGACCACAGGCTGCTGGCCCGTCTCGCCGACGAACTGAGCGGGCTGGAGCGGCCCGCCGTCCTCGTGCTGGACGAGTTCGACCGGGTGACCTCGGCACGGATCGCGGAACAGCTGGAGTTCGTCCTGCACCACTCCGGTCAGGGGCTGCGCCTGGTCCTCGTCACCCGCACCGAGCCGCTGCTGCCGCTGCACCGCTACCGGGCGGCCGGGGACATGACCGAGATCCGGGACGCCGAGCTGGCCTTCACCGACGACGAGGCCGCCGCACTCCTGGACCTGCACGGGCTGCGGCTGCCCGCCGAGGCCACCCGTGCCCTGGTGGAGCGCACCGGAGGCTGGGCCGCCGGACTGCGCCTGTGCGCCCTGGCCGCACGGCAGAGCCCGGACCCCGAGAGGTATCTGAAGGACTTCGAGGCGGGCCGGAGCCCGATCGCCGACTTCCTGCTGGCAGAGGTGCTGAAACGGCAGCCGGCCCGCGTCCAGGACCTCCTGCTGCGCGTCAGCGTCGTGGAAAGGTTCACCCCGGCACTGGTGGCGGAGCTGACCGGGCGCGGCGGCGCCGAGCAGGCCCTCGCCGCACTGCACGGCCAGAACGCCTTCGTGGAGGACCTGGGGCACTCCTGGTACCGCCTGCACCCGCTGTTCGGCGAGATCCTCCGGGTCCATCTCAGGGTCCGCTCGCCAGGACTCGAGACCGAACTCCACCGGCGGGCCGCACAGTGGCTGCGCGGCTCCGGCGCCCTGCCCGAGGCGCTGGCGCACGGGGCCGCCGCCGGCGACTGGAACCTCACCGCCCAGGCCCTCGTCGACGACCTGGCGATCGGTCAGCTCTTCACCGGCCTGCGCGCGAGCGACCTCACCGAGCTGTTCTCCCGCATGGGGCCCGAGGCGACGAACGCGGCGGCGGACCTCGTGCGCGCCGCGCGCGAACTGTCCGCGTCCGACGTGGAACGCGGCCTGGTCCATCTGCGCCGGGCCGAGGAGCGCCTCGCCGCGGACACCGACGCCGCGGGCCGGCTGAGCTGTGCGCTGCTGCGGTCCCTGGCGGCCCGGCTGACCGGCTCCCCCGGCATGGCCGAACAGGCCGTGGCGACGGCCGGTGAACTGCGCGCCGAAGTCTCCGCCCAGCTGCTGGAGAAACACCCCGAGTTCACCGCCCTGCTGCTGACCCACCTGGGCTCGGTCCGGCTGTGGGCCGGGCGCTTCGACGACGCGCGCGCCGCCCTGTCCGAGGTGGCCGGATGCCCCAGCGGCGTCTCCACGGCGCTGCCCCGCGAGGACGCCCTCGCTCAGCTGGCCCTGATCGACTACCTGGGCGGCTGGCTGTGCCGGGCGGAGCGCAAGGCGCGGGCGGCCCTGCGCGAAGCGGAACGGTACGGCCTGGGCCGTCCCCGGTCCTGCGGCTCGGGCCTCGGTCAGCTGGTGCTCGCGGCCGTGGCCTTCGACCGAGGCGAACCGGCCCAGGCCCAGGCCCTCTTGGACGAGGTGGCGGACTGCGGAGCCCCGGGCGATCCGGTGACGGCCGCCGGCCGGTCCCTGGTGACGGCACGGCTGCTGCTGTCGCGGGGTGAGCCACGGGCCGCCGCGGCGGCGGCCGACCTCGACGTACCGGGCCTGGTGGCCTCCCCCTGGGCGCAGGCGCAGACCGCGCTGGTCGCCTCCGCGGCCCATCTGGCCGAGGGCCGCCCGGACAGCGCCCTGAAGGTGCTCGACGACGTCTCCTGCGACGGTGAACCCGCGTGCGCGGCGGAGCTGGCCTGGGCCCGGTGCGCCGCGGGCGACCACGAAGCGGCCATCGACCTGCTCGACCACCTGCGGACGCAGGGCCGCGCCGGACCGCGAGCGACCGTACGGGCCGCGCTGGTGCGGGCGGAGGCCGCCCAGGAGACCGATGCCGCCACCGCGCGCACACTGCTCGCCCGTGCCCTGCGGGAGGCCCGGCGCGAGCGGCTGCGGCGGCCCTTCCTCGAAGCCGGACCGCGGATCCGGCACCTGCTGGACGCACCGCCGCTGCGGGGCCTTGCCGCCGGCTGGCTCACCCCGTGCGGCCCGGCCTCGCCCGACGATCCGGGGGCGGCGGCCGTGGACCCCTCGTCCCCGGTCGTGGAGGAGCTGAGCGGACGCGAACGCGAGGTCGTGGGCAGGCTGGCCGACCTGATGTCCACCGAGGAGATCGCCGCCGACCTGTACGTCTCGGTCAACACGGTGAAGACCCACCTCAAGAGCGCCTACCGGAAACTCGGCGTGAACGGGCGCGCCGAGGCGGTGCGCCGGGCCCGCGAGCACGGGCTGATCTGACCCGGGCCGGGCGTCTCGCCCGTGACGGGTGAGGCGCGCGGCGGCACCGCCCGCTCCCCTGAGAGGGCGGGAGTACGCGGTGAGGTGGTGGACGGCATGGGACACTGGCGCACTTTGATGGTGCTCGGAACGGCCCAGTTCCTGATGGTCCTGGACACGTCCGTCATGAACGTCTCCATCAGCCAGCTGGTCGAGGACTTCCACACCGAGGTCACCGCCATCCAGGCCGTCATCACGCTGTACGCGCTGGTCATGGCCGCTTTCATGATCATCGGAGGCAGGCTCGGCGACATCCACGGCCGCCGCCGGCTGTTCCTGCTCGGCCTGATCGTCTACGGCACCGGTTCGGCGCTCACCGCCGTGGCGCCCACGCTGTGGGTGCTCGCACTCGGCTGGTCGGTGATCGAGGGACTCGGCGCCGCGATGGTGCTGCCCGCGATGGCGGCCCTGGTCGCGGAGGCCTACCGCGGCAAGGACCGGGCCGTCGCCTACGGCGTGATCGGCGGCCTCGCCGGTGCCGGCATCGCGGTCGGCCCGCTGCTGGGCGGCTGGGTGACGACGTATCTGACCTGGCGGCTCGTCTTCGCGGGCGAGGTCGTGGTCGTCCTCGTCGTCCTGCTGTGCCACCGGGTGGTCAAGGAGTCCGCGCGGACCGGACCGCCGCCCCGGCTGGACGTGGTCGGCGCGGTGCTCTCGGCGGGCGGACTGGGTCTGGGCGTGCTCGGCGTGCTGCAGAGCAGCACCTGGGGCTGGGTGCATCCGCGCAACCCGCCCTTCACCGTGCTGGGCTTCGCGCCCACCCTCTTCGTCATCGCCGCCGGGGTGGCCGTGCTGGCCCTGTTCGTGCGCTGGGACCGCAGGCGGGAGGCCGCGGGCGCCGACCCCCTGGTGCACCTGTCCCTGTTCGGCCGGCCGCCCCTGCGCTCCGGTCTACTCACCCTGCTGAGCCAGAACCTTATCCTGCTCGGACTGTTCTTCACCATCCCGCTGTACCTGCAGGTGGTGCAGGGATTCGACGCCTTCCGGACGGGGCTGCGGCTGCTGCCGGTGTCCATCACGATGCTCGTCACCTCCCTCGGTGCCGCCCGGCTCGGCCGCACCATGGGGCCGCGCCGGGTCGTCCGGCTGGCCCTGCTGACCCTGGCCGTGGCCATCGTCTGGCTGCTCGCCACCATCGAACCGGACATCGACAACGCGCAGTTCGCCGGCGCCATGGCGGTGCTCGGCATCGGCATGGGACTGCTCGCCTCCCAGCTGGGCAACGTCGTCCAGTCGAGTGCCGGTGAGACGGAGCGCAGCGAGGTGGGCGGCCTGCAGTTCACGGCGCAGAACCTGGGTTCGGCGCTGGGTACCGCGCTCATCGGGTCCATACTCATCGGCGCGCTGGCGCACGCGTTCACCGCCGGCGTGGAGAGCCATCCCCAGCTGTCGGCCGAGACCCGGCAGCAGACCGGCGTCCGCCTGGAGGCCGGGATCAGCTTCGTGCCCACCGACCAGGTGCGCTCGGCCGCCCAGCGCGCCGGACTGCCCCCGTCCGAGGTCGACGCCCTCACCTCCGCGTACGCCTCGGCCCAACTCGACGGGCTGCGGGCGGCGATCCTCGCCACCGGGGGTATCACCCTCGCGAGCCTCCTCGTCACCCCGCACCTGCCGACCGGGCCGGCCCGGCGGCCGCAGCAGGCGAAGGGCGGGGCACCGACCCGGGTGACCGGCGCCACGGAGTGAGCGCGAAGGTACGGCGATGTCCCCCACCGTTCGCACCGAGGCACGGGAACGCCGTGCCGAGCGCCGCGCCCACGCCGACTACACGGGTGCCGTGTACGGATCGATGCTCGCGGCGTCGGTGGTGATCGGCGCCGGCGCGCTGGGGAAGTTCCCCCGCGTGGAGCTGGTCGTCCTGCTGCTGCTCACCGGTCTCGTCTTCTGGGTGGGGCACGTCCACGCCCAGCTGTTCGGCGCCCGTCTGGCACAACAGGCACTGGACCGGCCGACGGTCCTGCGGGTGTGCCGCGAGGAGTGGCCGATCGTCAAGGCGGCCGTCCCGCCCGCCCTCGCCGTCGCCGTCAGCCCGCTGCTCGGCCTGGGCGTCGACGGCGCGGTCTGGCTGGCGGTCGCCGTCGCCGTGACCGGCCAGGTCGGCTGGTCCGCGGCCGGCGCACGGCAGGCGGGCGCGTCCTGGCGCCTGGTGGCGGGCACCGCCGCCGTCAATCTGCTGCTCGGCCTGGCGATCATCATGTTCAAGATCACACTGACGCACTGAGGCCCGCGCCCGGATCACCTGTGCCGGGTGAGGCCCGGTGCGGCCGGGCGGAGCAGGATCGCAGGCAAGACCGCAGCTCGCGGCGGGAGAACGGCCCATGCTCTACGAGATCCGCGTCGACGGACAGATGTCGGAGACCCTTACCGAGGCCTTTCCGGAACTGGATCACGTGATGATGTCCGGTCAGACGGTGCTGTTCGGTCCCGTCATCGACGAGGCGCACCTCTACGGGCTGCTGAACCGCTGCCAGTCGCTGGGACTGCGGGTCGTGGAGATGCGCCAGCTGCCGGAGTGACCGGCACCCGCCGTCCGCGGGAGGGCCGTGCCTCACAGATCGGCCGCCGTGATCCGGCCCGAGCGGACCGCCTCGCGCAGTGCCTCGAAGTCCCGCTCGGTGCGGTCCGCGTAGGCCTGCGCGAACCCGGTCAGCGCGCGGTCGAAGCGGTCCCCGGCCCCGAGATAGGCGGCGATGGCGACGGGATCACCGGAGCGCGCATGGGCCCGGGCCAGGGCGGCCCCGCACACCTGGCCGGACAGGTTCAGCAGATCCGGGTCCCAGCTCTCCGGCCGGAGGCTGCCCTTCCAGTCCCACAGCTGCCGTACGTAGAAGTCCCGGTCGCGCCCGTCGAGGCCCACGACGTGCGTCCAGCCCAGGAAGATGTCACTGGACGCCTGCAGGAGCCGCTGCCCGGCCACCACCCTGCGGCCCTGGTTGTCGTACCGCTCGCCGCCCGTGTGCGCCGCCAGCACCGACTCCTGTGCCTCCTTGGCCTGCAACAGCAGCGGATCGTCGTCGTCGCGGCCGAGCAGCAGCAGGATCCAGCACCGGGTGCCGACGCTGCCGACCCCGACCACCTTCCGCGCCATGTCCACCAGCCGGTAGTGCCGCAGCAGGTGCCGCCGGTCCGCGGGCAGGGTGCGCGCGTACGACTCCAGCAGCGCCTGGAGGTCCTTGTCCTCCTCGTCGGGGGAGGTCTCGCCCCGCAACCCCCGCAGGGGGGTGAGCAGCGGCGGGTCCGCGGCGATCCGGCGCCCTTCGGGCGTGAGCCGGGTGAGCTTGGCGAAGGCCCGCAGATGCGTCCGGGACCGGGCGCGGTCGGCCGCCTCGGCCGTACGACGCCTGCCCTCCTCGTCCATCGAGACCGCCAGCAGCCCGCGCATCCGGTCGGCGTCGTCCCGGGCGTACCAGATGTCCAGGGTGCGCATGCCGGCGAACTCCCGCATGCGTTCCCGGTAGGCCCGCACGCAGGTGCGCACGGCGTCGTCCTGCTCCTTCTCCGTGAAGCCGTTGTCGCGCCCCGCGACGGCGAGACTGGCCGCCAGCCGCTTGACGTCCCATTCGAAGGGGCCCGGGAACGTCTCGTCGAAGTCGTTGATGTCGAACACCAGATGCCGTTCCGGGGAGGCCAGCAGCCCGAAGTTCAGCAGATGCGCGTCCCCGCACAGCTGGACCCGGAGCCCGGTCCCGGGCAGCGCGCCCAGGTCCGCCGCCATGACCGCCGCCGCGCCGCGGTAGAAGCGGAAGGGGGATTCGAGCATGCGGCCGTAGCGGATCGGCACCAGCTCCGGCACCCGGGTGGCCGCCTGCCGTTCCAGTACGTCGACCACGTCCGGCCGGTCCGGCGCGGCCTCGAACACGCCGTGGCCCGAGCGCGGGGCGTGCCGCCGCGCCCTCCTGCCGTGGGCCGCCCGGTCGGCCGGCGACAAAGCGACGGTGACGGCATGCGGTGCGGTCATGATCCACCCTCCTGGTCCTGCGGCCTGCCTCTCGCCGCCGATCCCGCCTCGCGCGGGGACCGGGGAACACGGGCCGTGGGCCCGCCGCTCCAGCCCACCGCCCGGTCCGGGCGGGGGGATCACCCGCGGCGGGTGATCCGCCGGGACGGCCGCCCCGGGAATTCTGTCCGCTCCAGGGCCGCGGGCCGCCCCGCCGGCGGAGCGCGCGCGGCCGGTGCCGAGGGGGCGAGGAGGAGCCATGAGCGAACCGCGTGGACAGCGACCGCGGGCCGGGCTGTCGTATCCGCCCGGCGCGGCGGGCACCGGCCCCGCACAGGCCATGACGGCGATCGCCCGCTCCTGGACCTGGATCCTGGCGTCGGCGATCGTGACGCTCGTACCGGGCGTGCTGATCCTGGTCTGGCCGGACGAGACGCTGCACGTCCTCGCCGTCGTCCTCGGCCTGTACCTGCTGCTCGGCGGCGCGATCCGGTTCGTGACGGCGTTCGCGCGGGAGGACCACTCCGACCGGCTGCCGGGCCTGCTGGTCGCCGTGCTGTACGTCCTGGCCGGCGTGCTCTGCCTGCGCCATCCGCTGCAGACCATCACCGCGCTGGCGCTGGTCGTCGGGCTCGTGTGGCTGGTGTCCGGGGTGCTCACCCTCTACACGGCGATCGCCGCCAAGGACCTGCCGCACCGGGGTGTCGTCCTGGGTGCCGCGCTGCTCGGCATCGTGGCCGGGATCGCGGTGCTGGCGCTGCCCGCCGAGTCGGCGCGGGCGCTGACCCGGCTGCTCGGGCTGTGGCTCGTGCTGCTGGGCCTGGTCGAGCTGGCGGTCGCCTTCACCTGGCGGGCCGCGCTGCGCAGGAGCGGGGTGGTGCCGGGCGCACCCGGCCCCACGGACTGAACCGGGCGCACGATCACCCGCCTCGGGTGAGGACGTGCCGCTTTGACCGTGTGCATGGTGAGAACGGCAGAGACCGGCTCGGCGAATCCGCGAGCCGGGGCCCTGGATGGAGGAAAGACATGAGCGCGCAGAACTACCTCGCGTACGACTATCCGGTCCTGGGTGTCTTCTGGTCCATGCTGGTGTTCTTCCTGTGGATCATGTGGTTCGTCCTGCTGTTCCGGGTCATCGTCGACATCTTCCGCGACGACGACATGGGCGGCTGGGGCAAGGCCGGCTGGACGATCTTCTGTGTCGTGCTGCCGTTCCTGGGTGTCTTCGTCTACCTGATCGCCCGCGGCAAGGGCATGGGACAGCGGGAGGTGGCGCAGGCGCGCGCCCAGCAGGAGGCCTTCGACTCCTACGTCCGGCAGACCGCGCAGGGCGCGACCGGCACCAGCAGCGCCGACGAACTCGCCAAGCTCTCCGCCATGCGCTCGCGCGGTGACATCACCGACGACGAGTTCCGCAGGGCCAAGGAGCTCGTCCTCAGCGACACCGGCCCGGCCCAGGCCCGGCGCGGCGGCGATTCCGTACCCACCTCCACAGGGCGCTGAGGCGCGCCCACGAGAACGAATCGAGGCCTCCTATGACCACGACCCCCTCCACCCGCGCCCACACCCGCAGCACCAGGCAGGCGTGGGCGGGCGGCCTCACGTCCTTCGCGGGCGTCATGCTGCTGCTCGCCGGGCTGCTCGGTGTGTTCCGGGGCATCATGGCGATCGCCCAGGACAACGTCTTCGTGACGACGCCGAACTACGTCTTCAAGTTCGACCTCACCAGCTGGGGCTGGATCCATCTGGTCCTGGGCGCGATCGCCGTGATCGTCAGCTTCGGCTTGTTCACCCCGTCGATGTGGGCACGCGTCGCCGGCGTGGCCATCGCCGGGCTGGTGATCATCGCCAACTTCCTGTCCCTGCCGTACTACCCGGTGTGGTCCGTCGTGATGATCGCGCTGTCCGGGTTCATCATCTGGGCGCTGTGCGTGGTCCAGGGCAGGGAGTCCGCCGAGACCCTGTAGCAGGCTCCCGACCCGCACGACCGGCAGCGCATGGTCAGCGCCACCGGGCCGTGCGGGCCGGCCTGTTGCGGACGCGGCCTACTCGCCCCGGGCGGGCGGGGCCAGTTCCTCCCCGCTGCGCTGCTGCGGGATCACGACCGCGCCCTGCTGCAGTGCCACCGTCCGGGTGGGCGCCGGGATGCTGATGCCCTCCGCGCGGTAGCGGCGATGGAGGCGCTTGATGAACTCGTGCTTGATGCGGTACTGGTCGCTGAATTCGCCGACGCCGAGGATCACCGTGAAGCCGATGCGGGAGTCGCCGAAGGTGTGGAAGCGGATGGCGGGCTCGTGGTCCGGTACTGCGCCCTCGACCTCGCGCATGGTCTCGGCGACGACCTCCGCCGTGACCCGCTCCACGTGCTCCAGGTCGCAGTCGTAGCCGACGCCGACCTGCACCAGCACCGTCAAGCGCTGCTCGGGATGCGTGTAGTTGGTCATGTTGGCCTTGGCGAGCTGGCCGTTGGGGATGACCACGAGGTTGTTGGAGAGCTGGCGGACCGTCGTCTGGCGCCAGTTGATGTCGACGACATAGCCCTCCTCGCCGCTGCCGAGCCGGATGTAGTCGCCCGGCTGGACCGTCTTGGACGCCAGGATGTGGATGCCGGCGAAGAGGTTGGCGAGGGTGTCCTGCAGGGCCAGGGCGACCGCCAGACCGCCGACGCCCAGGGCGGTCAGCAGGGGCGCGATGGAGATGCCGAGGGTCTGCAGGACCACCAGGAAGCCGATGGCGAGGACCAGGACCCGGGTGATGTTGACGAAGATGGTCGCCGAGCCCGCCACGCCCGAGCGGGACTGGGTGACCGTGCGCACCAGACCCGCGATCACCCGGGCCGCGGACAGCGTCACCACGAAGATCAGCCACACCTCCAGCAACTGGTCGGTGTGGTGCTGCACGGTTCGCGTCAGCGGCAGCACGATCGCGGCCGCCGCCGCGCCGCCCGCGATCGCCGCCCACGGCACGACCGAGCGCAGCGCGTCCACGATGACGTCGTCGCCGCTCCAGCGGGTCCGCTTGGCGTGCTTGGCGAGCCAGCGCAGCAGGGTGCGGGACAAGAAGGCGAGCACCAGACCCGCCGCCACCGCGATTCCGGCGAGGACGAGGTCGTCCAGGGTCAGCGCGCGGTTCACCGGTCACCTCCGGGGCACGCGTCGGCTGCGGGGTTGTGAAGTCTCGTCACGTTGTCACCTGCTCGATGTGCGGATGTGCGATCGCGCCGGCCGGCGGAACCCCGTCGGCCGGCGCGATCGTTCATCCTGCCGTATCCGGCACGCCAGTTCGCACCCGGACCGGCGTCTTCGCGCACGTGGCTCAGACGATGCCCTCCGCGAGCTCGGCCTGGTCGCGGTCGCTGCCGTACGCGGCGGCGGTGGGCGTGCCGTACGAACGGCGGGCGACGTACCACCAGACGGTCGCGAGGACCAGGACGACGGCGAGCGCCACCGACGCGTAGTTCATCGTGTCGACGGTGACCGGTGAGGCCTGCGGCAGGCAGAACAGCACGGTCACACAGGCCACCCAGAGCACGGCGATCCAGCCGACCGGCCGGCTCCAGCGGCCCAGATGCCACGGACCGGGCCGGAAACGGTCGCCCGCGCGCAGCCGCAGCAGCACGGGGATGGCGTAGGCGGGGGTGATGCCGATGACATTGATGGCGGTCACCGCGTTGTAGGCGGTCGTCGAGTACAGCGACGGCAGGGCGAGGACGCCGGCCACGACGACGGACAACCAGACGGCGGCGACCGGGGTTTGGGTGCGGGCGCTCACCTTGCGCCACAGCTGCGAACCGGGCAGCGCGCCGTCGCGGCTGAACGCGAACACCATCCGGCTGGCCGCCGCGACCTCCGCGTTGCCGCAGAACAGCTGGGCGACGATCACCACCAGCAGCAGCGCGCTGGCGCCGCCGGTGCCCAGGCCGTCGAGCAGGATCTGCGCGGGCGGCACACCGGTGTCGGTGGTGCGCGTGGCGTCGTAGTCCTGGATGGCGAAGGTCAGGCCGGCGAGCAGGACGAAGCCCGCGATCCAGGACGCCCAGATGGACCGTACGATGCCGCGCGCCGCCGACACCGAGGCCTGCGCGGTCTCCTCCGACAGGTGCGCGGAGGCGTCGTAGCCGGAGAAGGTGTACTGCGCGAGCAGCAGGCCGATCGCCGCCACGTAGAGCGGGTTGTGCCAGCCGGTCTCGTTGACGAACTTGGTGAACACGAAGGACGCCGACTGGTGGTGGTCGGGGACGATCGCGAGCGCGCCCACGATGAGCGCGACACCGGCCAGGTGCCACCACACGCTCACCGAGTTGAGCAGGCTGACCAGGCGGACGCCGAACAGGTTCAGCACCGCGTGCAGCAGCAGGATGGCGCAGAAGATCAGCATGGTCTTGCCGGGCGTAGGCGTGAAGCCCCACTGCAGGTTGGCGAACGCGCCGGTGAACAGGGCGGCGCCGTAGTCGATGCCGGCGATCGCACCGAGCAGACCGAGCAGATTCAGCCAGCCCGTGTACCAGCCCCAGCGCCGGCCGCCGAGCCGGTCCGCCATGTAGTACAGGGCACCCGAGGTCGGGTAGGCGCTGGTGACCTCGGCGAGCGCCAGGCCGACGCACTAGCACGAACAGGCCGACGCCCGCCCAGCCCCACAGCATCACGGCGGGGCCGCCGGTGTTCAGGCCGAAGCCGTACAGGGTCATGCAGCCGGACAGGATCGAGATCACCGAGAAGCTGATCGCGAAGTTGCCGAAACCGCCCATCCGGCGGGCCAGCACGGGCCGGTAGCCGAGTTCGCGCAGCCGCTTCTCCTCGTCCTGCTGGGGCAGGCCCGGCGAGGGTGCGGGCTCGGGGGTGGGGGACATGCGGGGGACCTCCGGGTCATGAGCGTCGGGGAGAGGGGGGCCGTTCAGGTGCGGGAGCCGTCCGCGGCCGCCCGGCTGCGGTCCCGGGCCTGGACGAAGACCTCCACGGCACGGTCGCGGTCGGGCGTGCGGTACATCCAGGGCGGGGGCGTGAAATACGGTCCGATGGCGTCGAACACCCGTGCTGCGTCTGGGAATTGAAGCGCTCCCCACAGGGCGTGGGCCAGGTGGTTGAGGTCCGGCAGGGAGCGTTCGTCGCGCTCGGTCCGCTCGAACCAGGAGTGCAGGGCGCGCCGCGCCTCCCGGGTCGCGTCCTCCGCCACCCAGTGCAGATCGAGCGCCGCGTCGTACCCGCTGTCGCGCCGGTAGCGCTCGACGCGGACGTACAGCGGCAGCACGTGCAGCGCCGAGCCCGGCGGGGCCTGCGCGGCGGCCCACTGGGCGTATGCGGCGGCCTCCGCGATCCGCCCGGAGCCGCCGCGCGCGTACAGGAACTGGAGCATCCGGTGGTGGGCCTCGCGGTTGTACGGGTCGCGCCGCCCGGCCTCGGCCAGCAGACCCCAGGGGCCCGGCGGCAGCGTCGGCTCCGGCGCGGGCACCCGGTGCTCCTCCCAGCGCTGCTCCGGATCCAGCTGGGCCAGCGCCAGCAGACACACCCAGGGCACCGGGTCCTTCGGGGCGATCCCGGTGGCGGACTGGGCGGCGTCCCAGGCCTCGATCCACAACTCGTGGGTACGACGGTGCCGTTCGCGCTGGGCGCGCAGTGCCCGCTCCACGCCGACCCGCGCCTGCATCACCGCGGCGTGGACGCTGTCCGGCTCCTCCGTGAGCCAGGCGCGCACCACGTCGGTGCCGGCGGCGGCCGTCGCGAGGACCTGGGTGCGCTGCGTCCACTGCCGGCCGGGCGGGGTGTCCGCGAGCAGCGTGCGCATGGCCATCCAGCGGCCGGTGCGCAGGTCCTGGAGGGTGGCGCGCAGGGCGTGGTCGGGGCCGGCGGGGTCGTAGGAGGGACGGGGTCCTTCTCTGGCCATCAGCCGTCTGCCCCGGGCCACTGGCGCGCGGGCGAACTGGCGGGGCGGCGTGACAACAGCCCTCCTGTGGGCGGCGATCGAGGGGTGGGGTGCCGGTCGGCGGTCACTATAGAGGCGCGGGTTCCGCCTTGCCATTCTTGCCAACTCAACCACTTATTCAGCCCAGTTGGAAACACGAGGGTGCTTGACGCCGTCCCGCCGCGGCGGCAGGCTGGCGCGGTGATCTTCGGTGCGCAGTGGGGCAGGGCGCGATGACGGGTCCGGTGCTCGCCGTCGACCAGGGCACGTCCGGCACCAAGGCCCTCGTGGTCTGCCCGGAACGCGGCGTCCTGGGATCCGGGTTCGCCGAGGTCCGCCCTCGCCATCTGCCCGGCGGACGGGTCGAGGTGGACCCGGCCGGGCTGTACGACTCCGTGGTCGACGCCGGCCGGCAGGCGCTCGCCGAGGCCGGCGAGGACGTCGTGGCGCTGGGCCTGGCCAACCAGGGCGAGACCGTCCTCGCCTGGGACCCGGCCGACGGCCGCCCGCTCACCGACGCCCTGGTGTGGCAGGACCGGCGCGCCGAGACCGTGTGCACCGAACTCGCCGAGCACGCAGAGGAATTGCGCTCGCTGACGGGGCTGCCCCTCGACCCGTACTTCGCCGCGCCCAAGATGGCCTGGATCCGCCGCCACCTCACCCGCGAGGGTGTCGTCACCACCTCCGACGCCTGGCTGGTCCACCGCCTCACCGGCGCCTTCGCCACCGACGCCGCCACCGCCGGCCGTACCCAGCTCCTCGATCTGGACCGCGCGCAGTGGTCGCCGAGGGCGCTGGAGATGTTCGGCCTCACGGACGAGCGGCTCCCGCGGCCGGCCGACAACGCCCAGCCCATCGGCACCACCACGGCGTTCGGCCGCGAGATCCCGCTCACCGGGCTGATCGTCGACCAGCAGGCCGCCCTGCTCGCCCAGCGGGTCACCGCGCCCGGCGCCGCCAAGTGCACCTACGGCACCGGCGCGTTCCTGCTCGCGCACACCGGCCACCGGCCCCGGCGCGCTGCCTCCGGCTTGGTCAGCTGCGTGGCCTGGCGGCTCGCCGGAACCACCGCCTACTGCCTGGACGGCCAGGTCTACACCGCGGCCTCCGCCGTCCGCTGGCTCTGCGACCTGGGCGTCCTCTCCTCCGCCGCCGACCTCGACGCCGTCGGCGGCGCCGTCCCCGACAGCGGTGGCGTCACCTTCGTCCCCGCCCTCGCCGGTCTCGCCGCCCCCTGGTGGCGCGGCGACCTGCGCGGCTCGCTCACCGGACTCGGCCTCGACACCGGCCCCGGCCACCTGGTGCGCGCCCTGTGCGAAGGCATCGCCGCCCAGGTCGGCGAACTCGCCGACGCGGCCGCCGCCGACCTCGGCGCCCCGCTGGACACGCTCCGCGTCGACGGCGGCCTGACCCGCTCGGCCCTGCTCATGCAGGCCCAGGCCGACCTGCTGCAACGCGCCGTCGAGGTGTCCGCGCTGCCCGACGCGACCGCACTCGGTGCGGCCGCTCTCGCCCGCCTCGGCGCGGACCGTACCCTGAGCGTGGAACAGGCCCTGCCCGACTGGAAACCCGCCGCCGTGTACGAACCCCGCATCACCGCCGACCAGGCCGCCGAACGCCGCGCCGGCTTCCGCGCCGCCGTAGCGGCCCTGCTCGGCTCATGACCGTCACCGCGGACGGCCCGCTGCCCACACGGACGTACGACGTCGTGATCGTCGGCGCCGGGGTCGTCGGCTGCGCCATCGCCCGGGAACTCGCCCGCCACCCCCGCCTGCGCGTCGCCCTGGTCGAGGCCCGGGACGACGTGGGGCAGGGCACCTCCAAGGCCAACACGGCGATCCTGCACACCGGTTTCGACGCGGCCCCCGGAACCCTGGAGGCCCGGCTGGTCCGCGAGGGCTACGACCGGCTCGGCGCCTACGCGGCCGAGTCCGGCATCCCCGTCGAACGCGTCGGCGCCCTGCTGGTCGCCTGGGACGAGGAGCAGCTCGCCGCCCTGCCCCGGCTGGCCGCGAAGGCCGAGCGCAACGGCTACCACGAGACGCGCCGGCTGGATGCCGGCGAGCTCTACACCCGCGAGCCCCACCTCGGCCCCGGAGCGCTCGGCGCCCTGCACGTGCCCGGCGAGAGCATCATCTGCCCCTGGACGACGACCCTGGCGTACGCCACCCAGGCGGTCCGCGCCGGAGTGGACCTGCACCTGAACACCACCGTGAAGCAGGCGAGTTGGCGGGACGGTCACCGTCTGACCACCTCCCGTGGGACCCTCCGCGCCCGCCACCTGGTCAACGCGGCCGGCCTCCACGCCGACACCGTCGACCGGCTGCTCGGCCACGAGGACTTCACCGTCACCCCGCGCCGCGGCCAGCTCCTGGTGTACGACAAGTTCGCCCGCCCGCTCGTCCGGCACATCCTGCTGCCCGTCCCGACCGCGCTCGGCAAGGGCGTCCTGGTCGCGCCGACCGTCTACGGCAACGTGCTGCTGGGACCCACCGCCGAGGACCTGGACGACAAGCGGGCCACCGGCTCCACCGCCGACGGACTGGCCGGCCTGAGGGCCAAGGGCCGCCGTATCCTGCCCGCCCTCCTGGACGAGGAGGTCACCGCCGTCTACGCCGGGCTGCGCGCGGCCACCGGGCAGGAGGACTATCGCATCGCCGCCCACCCCGAGCAGGCGTACGTCACCGTCGGCGGCATCCGCTCCACCGGACTGACCGCGTCCATGGCCATCGCCGCGCACGTCACCGGCCTGCTGGCCGGGAACGGGCTCGACCTCGGCCCGGAGCGCGAGCCGGAGCCGGTGGCCATGCCCAACCTCGGCGAGGCCTTCCCGCGCTCCTACCAGCGGCCCGAACTCATCGCCGCCGACCCCGAGTACGGCACCCTCGTGTGCCACTGCGAGCGCGTCTCCCGCGGCGAGATCCGGGACGCCCTCGCGGGTACGATCCCGCCCCGCACCCTGGAGGGTCTGCGCCGCCGCACCCGGGCCCGGGCGGGCCGGTGTCAGGGGTTCTACTGCGGGGCGGCGGTGCGGGAGCTGTTCGAACGGGGCTGTCCCGAGGGCGAGTCGGTGGCAGGGCAGCCGGCCGGCGGGGAACCGGTGCGGCGCGGGAAGCCGTTCGGGAGGGGGCGGCCATGACGGACGTACGCCGTGTCGACGTCCTCGTCGTCGGTGCCGGCCCCGCCGGACTCGCGGCCGCCGCACGGCTGGCCGCCTCCGGGGCCGGGCGCGTGGAGGTCCTGGAGCGGGAGGCCGAGCCGGGCGGGGTCCCACGGCACTGCGCACACGGCGGCTTCGGCACGTGGACGCGTCCGCTGACCGGCCCCGGATACGCCCGGCTGCTCACAGAGGCCGCCGTGCGGGCGGGCGCGGTGATCCGGACCGGGGTGACGGTCCTGGACTGGGTGGCGGCCGGGCCGTCGGCCAACACGGAAGCCACGGACGCGGGGACGGCAGGCGCCCGCGGCGCGGGGCCGGGCGCTGCGAACCCCTCGGCCCCCGACGGCCCCGGTGGCGGTCCGGTGTCCGGTGGCCTCGGACCCCGTACCGGTACGGTGCTCACCGCCGTCGGACCCGGCGGACCGGAGATCGTCGAGGCGCGGGCGGTCGTCCTCGCGACCGGTGCCCGGGAACGCCCGCGCACCGCCCGGCTGGTGCCCGGTACCCGCCCGGCCGGTGTCCTCACCACGGGCGAACTCCAGCAGGCGGTCCATCTGTTCGGGCAGCGGATCGGCACCCGCGCGGTCGTCGTCGGCGCCGAGGACGTCTCCTACGCGGCGGCCGCCACCGTGCGCGCGGCCGGCGCCGAGGTCGTCGCGCTGGTCACGGAACACCCGCGGGCCCAGACCGGCCGGGCCCGTGCTCGGTCGGTCCGGTTGCGCGACCGCATTCCGCTGCTGACGCACACCACGGTCGCCGAACTCCTCGGCCACGGCCGCCTGTCCGGGGTCCGCGTGCGCCGTCGCGACGGCCGCACGGCCGTACTGGCCTGCGACACCGTCGTGTTCACCGGCGACTTCGTCCCCGACCACGAACTCGCCCGCCGCGGCGCCCTCGCCCTGGACCCCGGCACCCGCGGCCCCGCCGTCGACGGCGCCCTGCACACCTCACGCCCCGGCGTCTTCGCCGCCGGCAACGTCCTGCACGCCGTCGAGCGGGCCGGCACGGCCGCCGACGAGGGCGCGCGAGTGGCCGGTGCCGTCCTGGACTTCCTGGCGGGCGCCCCCTGGCCGGATCCCGGAGTCCCGCTCGCCGTCGACGCTCCGCTGCGCTGGATCGCCCCGAACCGCATCACCCCGGCCGACCCGCCCGCCCGCCACTTCCTGCGCACAGCCGCCCCGCTGACCCGCCCGGTCCTCCTGGTCCATCAGGACGGCCGCCTCCTGCACCGGGAGCGGCCGGGCCTCGGCACCGCCCTGCCGAACCGCACCCTGACCCTCACCGCACGCTGGACGGGCCGGGTCGACCCGAAGGGCGGCGAGGTACGGGTGAGCGTGGGCTGAGCGGGGCGGCCGCCCCTGCCGTGCGCGACCGCTCAAAGATCGGTGAACGACCCGTGCCGGCCGGAGCCGGAGGCGAACCGTGCGGCACCCTCCGCGCTCTGCGCCAGCACGCCCAGTCCGTACCGGAGCTCACCGCGCAGGGCGGTCTCCTCGTCCAGCCCCTCCTGGTCGAGGACCGACGCGCGGTCGCTGCGCAGGCAGGCCTGCGGGAAGCGGGCGATGTCCGCCGCCAGCGCCTCGGCCTCGGGGCGGGCGCGCCCCGTCGGCACCACGCGGTTGGCGAGCCCCATCTCGTACGCCTCGCGGGCCGGTACCGGGCGGCCGGTGAGGATCATGTCCATGGCCCGGCCGGTGCCGATCAGCCGGGGCAGCCGTACCGTGCCGCCGTCGATCAGCGGCACGCCCCAGCGGCGGCAGAACACCCCGAACACGGCGTCCTCCTCCACCACCCGCAGATCGCACCAGAGGGCGAGTTCGAGGCCGCCCGCGACCGCGTGCCCGGCCACCGCCGCGATCACCGGCTTCGACAGCCGCATCCGGGTCGGCCCCATCGGGCCGTCACCGTCCTCGGCCACGCGGTTGCCGCGCTCGGTACCGATCGCCTTCAGGTCCGCCCCCGCGCAGAACGTGCCGCCCTCGCCCCACAGCACCGCGACCCGGGCACCGTCGTCGGCCTCGAAGTCACGGAAGGCATCGGCGAGTTCGGCGGCCGTGGGACCGTCCACCGCGTTGCGGGCCCGAGGCCGGGAGAGGACGATCGTGGTGACGTACTCCGTGCGCTCCACGCGGACCGGCATGGGAAGCCCTCCTCGTTCTGGTCGGGAAGGCCACTCTGCCTCAGATGACCTTGAACCGGACCAGCGCCCCCAGGGTCAGCGCCCCCGGCAGCAGCGGCACCCACACGGTGATGATCCGGTAGGCGAGGACCACCGCGGTGGCCACCGCGGCCGGGCCGCCCACCGCGACCAGGGCCACGATCAGGGCCGCCTCGACCGAGCCCAGGCCGCCCGGTGTGGGGACCAGCGCCACCGCGACGGTCGCCGCGAGATAGGCGAGCGCCATGTGCGCCACCGGCACCGGCAGCCGCAGCGCCTGGCCGACCGCGGCGAGACCGGCCGCCTGCAGCGCGGGGAAGGCCAGCGAGCCGCCCCACAGGGCCAGGGCGCGGACCGGCCGGGTGTGCACCGACCGCGCCTCGCCGAGGGCGTCCCGGACGAACGCGTGCACGCGGGTGCGCAGCGGTCGTACCAGGGCCACGACGGCCGCCACCACCGCCAGCAGGCCGGCCGCGCCCAGCAGCAGCGGCACGGCCGAGCCGTCCGGCAGCAGGGGGCCGAGCCGCAGCGCGTCGGGGAAGGCCAGCAGCAGCACGGACAGCAGACCGAGCCGGCCCACGGACTCGGCCAGCAGGTACAGGGCGAGCGCGGCCGAGGAGCGGGCGAGCGGCACCCCGCACACGGTCATGAAGCGCAGGTTCACCGCGCCCGCACCCAGTCCGGTGGGCAGCAGATGGTTGGCCGAGGCCGCCGCGAACTGGGTGGCCAGCAGCCGTGCCTTCGGCAGCGGCTGCACCACCGCGCCCTGGCGGGTGAACGCGGCGGCCACCCAGGTCAGGCAGGTGGCGCCGGCCGCCGCGAGCAGCCACGGCCAGGACGCGCCGCGCAGCTGGCCGAAGCCCTCGGCGAGCAGGGAGCGGTTCCGTACGGCGACGACGGCGACGAGCGCGAGCGGCACCAGGCACAGCACCTGGCGTACGGGGACGCGACGGGGGAGTCGTCCCCGGCGAGGTGGGGGAAGCGGGACGGCAGTCACATCGGCAGAGCTTTTCCGTGCCGTACCAACGGCGGGTGAAAAGACGGAAACATTGACCTCAACGAAGCTTGAGGTTCTACGTTCTCTTCCATGAGCATGGAGACCACCGCGTGGATGCAGCTGCACAGTGTCATGACGGCACAGGCCGAGCGCCGTCCGTTCGCCCGCGTCACGCTGCGCCGTATCGCCGCCTTCGCCCGCCCGCACCGCGCGGGCATCGTCCGGTTCGTGGTGCTCGGGGTGGTGACCGCGCTGCTCGCCGTGGCCACCCCCGTGCTCGCCGGCCGCGTCGTCGACGCGATCGTGGCGGGGCACGACTCCGGCACGGTGGTCCGGCTCTCCCTGCTCATCGCGCTCGTCGCCCTCGCGGAGGCGGGGCTGGGCATCCTCGGCCGGCGCCTGTCGGCGACGCTCGGGGAGGGACTCATCCTCGACCTCAGAACGGCTGTGTTCGATCATGTGCAGCGCATGCCCGTCGCGTTCTTCACACGGACTCGTACGGGCGCGCTGGTCAGCCGTCTCAACAACGACGTGATCGGCGCCCAGCGGGCCTTCGCCAACACCCTGTCCGGCGTGGTCAGCAACCTGGTCACCCTGCTGCTCACCCTCGCGGTGATGCTCACCCTGTCCTGGCAGATCACCCTGCTCGCGCTGGTGCTGCTGCCGGTGTTCGTGCTGCCGGCCCGCCGCATGGGCAGCCGGATGGCACGCATGCAGCGCGAGGCGGCGGCGCTGAACGCGGCCATGGGCACCCGGATGACCGAGCGCTTCTCCGCGCCCGGCGCCACCCTGGTCAAGCTGTTCGGCCGCCCGGAGGAGGAGTCGGCGGAGTTCGCGGCCCGCGCCGCCCGGGTCCGTGACATCGGCGTCCGCACGGCCACGGCCCAGTCCGTCTTCATCACCTCCCTCACCCTGGTCTCCGCCCTCGCGCTGGCCCTCGTCTACGGCCTCGGCGGCTGGTTCGCGCTGCACGGCACCCTGCAGGCGGGCGCGGTCGTCTCCCTCGCCCTGCTGCTGACCCGCCTGTACGCCCCGCTGACCGCGCTGGCCGGAGCCCGGGTCGAGGTGATGAGCGCGCTCGTGAGCTTCGAGCGGGTCTTCGAGGTGCTGGACCTCGAGCCGCTGATCGAGGAGAAGCCGGACGCCCGCGAAGTCCCCGGGGGCCCGGTCGCCGTCGAGTTCGAGGACGTCCGCTTCTCGTACCCCTCGGCCGACCAGGTCTCCCTCGCCTCCCTGGAGGAGGTCGCCGCCCTCGACACCCGCGGCGGCTCCGAGGTCCTGCACGGCATCTCCTTCCGCGCCGAACCCGGCCAGACCGTCGCCCTCGTCGGCTCCTCCGGCGCCGGCAAGTCCACCATCGCCCAGCTGCTGCCGCGCCTGTACGACGTCGACGCGGGCGCGGTCCGCATCGGGGGCGTCGACGTCCGCGACCTGACCGCCGCCTCCCTGCGCGGCACGCTCGGCATGGTCACCCAGGACGGCCACCTCTTCCACGACACCGTCCGCGCCAACCTCCTGCTGGCCCGCCCGGAGGCGACGGACGACGACCTCTGGGACGCGCTGGGCCGTGCCCGCCTGGCCGAGGTCGTACGGTCCCTGCCCGACGGCCTGGACACGGTGGTCGGCGAGCGCGGCTACCGGCTCTCCGGCGGTGAACGCCAGCGGATGACCATCGCCCGGCTGCTGCTGGCCCGCCAGCGCGTGGTCATCCTGGACGAGGCCACCGCCCACCTGGACAACACCTCCGAGGCGGCCGTCCAGGAAGCCCTCACCGAGGCCCTGGAGGGCCGTACCGCCGTGGTCATCGCCCACCGCCTGTCCACGATCCGCACCGCCGACCAGATCCTCGTCGTGGAGTCCGGCCGGATCGTGGAGCGCGGCACGCACGAGGAACTGCTGGCGAGGGAGGGCCGGTACGCGGAGCTGTACCGGACCCAGTTCGCGGGGCGGGAGGCTGCCCTGACCGCACCGCCGGAGGCGACGGACGCGCTGGGCGAGGCGGTTGAGCTGGCGTAGGGGGTGAGGGGGCGGGTCGGCGGAGGGCACCGCGGTGTTCGGCGCCCCGACGCCCGGGCGTGCGTGGCGAGTTACTGCCGTACCACTTGACTCCACTGGTCCGGACCTTTAGTTTCACGCCTTAAACAAAGCCTGCGGACACCCCAACGCCCATCTTACTCACGGGTGTTGGGCCGCATCCCCCCACGTGAAAGGCCGCCCCCGCACATGGCCAGACCCCTCCCCGCAGCAGTCTCCCTCGCCGTAATGGCACTCTCCGCCGGACTGCTCACCGCTTCCCCGGCCCAGGCCGCGACCGGAGCCATCACCGGGCTCGCCGGCAAGTGTCTCGACGTCGCCGGGGCCAACTCGGCCGACGGCACGCCCGTCCAGCTCTACGACTGCAACGGCACCAACGCCCAGCAGTGGACGGTCGGCACCGACGGCACCATCCGCGCCCTCGGCAAGTGCCTCGACGTGACCGGCAATTCGACCGCCGACGGCGCCAAGGTGCAGCTGTGGAGCTGCACCGGCGGCGCCAACCAGAAGTGGACCGTCACCGCCGCCCACGACATCGTCAACCCGCAGGCGAACAAGTGCCTGGACGTCACCGACAACAACTCCGCCAACGGCACCCGGACACAGATCTGGAGCTGCACCGGCGGCGCCAACCAGAAGTGGAACGCGCCCGCGAGCGGGGGCGACGGCACCCCGTCGGCGCCGATGGCCGTCGCGCCGTACCTCTACAACGGCTGGGGCAGCCCGCCCAACCCGTCCACCATCACCCAGGCCACGGGCGTGAAGTGGTTCACCCTCGCCTTCGTGCTCAGCAACGGCTACTGCAACCCGCAGTGGGACGGCAGCCGCCCGCTGACCGGCGGGGTCGACCAGCAGACCGTCAACACCGTGCGGGCAGGCGGCGGTGACGTCATCCCGTCCTTCGGCGGTTACAGCGGCAACAAGCTGGAGAGCTCCTGCTCCAGCGCGAGCGAGCTGGCGGCGGCCTACCAGAAGGTCATCAACGCCTACGGCCTGAAGGCGATCGACATCGACATCGAGGCCGACGCCTACAGCAACGGCACCGTGCAGCAGCGGACCGTGGACGCGCTGAAGACCGTCAAGGCCGGCAACCCGGGCCTGAAGGTGTACATCACCATCGGCACCGGGCAGAGCGGGCCCGACACCAGCCTCATCGACCGGGCCGCGTCCTCCGGGCTGACCGTGGACGCCTGGGCCATCATGCCGTTCGACTTCGGCGGCGCCGGACAGAACATGGGCAACCTCACCACGCAGGCCGCCGAGGGCCTGAAGAACGCGCTGAAGAACGCCTATCACTACAGCGACGACCAGGCCTACCGGGACATGGGCATCTCGTCCATGAACGGCATCACCGACAACAACGAGACCGTCACGGTGAACGACTTCCGGACCATCCTGGCCTACGCACAGGCGCACCACCTCGCCCGGCTCACCTTCTGGTCCGCCAACCGCGACCGGCCCTGCACCGGCGGCCCCGCCGACAGCTGCTCCGGCGTGAACCAGTCCGACTGGGACTACACCCGCGTCTTCGCCGCCTACACCGGCTGAGCCCCCGCAGGAGAACCCGTGCTTCCTCTCTCACGCCGCAGACCAACCGCCGTCGCCCTCGTCGCGGCAGCGGCCGCCGCCCTGCTCACCACCGCGCCGACACCCCTGCTCGGTGCCGGGCCCGCGCACGCCGCCACTGCCCAGGCCGCCGCCCTGCCCACCGGCTTCGCGACGGTCGTCAACGCCGCGAGCGGCAAGTGCCTCGACGCCAAGGCCGCCGCCACCGCGAACGGCACCGCCGTCCAGCAGTACACCTGCAACGGCACGAACGCCCAGCAGTGGAGCTTCACCGACGCCGGCAGCGGCTACGTCCACATCGACAACCGCAACGACACCAACCAGGTCGTCGACGTCAGCGACGTGTCCACGGCCGACAACGCGCCGGTGCATCTGTGGAGTTACGGCGGCGGCGCCAACCAGCAGTGGCAGGCCGTGGACGACGGCGGCGGCGCCTTCCACTTCGTCAACAAGAACAGCGGCAAGTGCCTGGACGACCCCGGTGCCTCGACGGCCGACAGCGTGCAGTTCGTGCAGTACACCTGCAACGGCACCGCAGCCCAGCGCTTCCAGGTGGTTCCGGTGACCCAGCCGAGCGGCAACCCGGACCTCGGGCCCAACGTCGTCGTCTTCGACCCGTCGATGTCGTCGTCCACCATCCAGAGCAGGCTGGACACGATCTTCAAACAGCAGGAGACCAACCAGTTCGGCACCCAGCGCTACGCCGTCCTGTTCAAGCCCGGCGCCTACAGCGCGGACGTCAACGTCGGCTTCTACACCCAGGTGCTGGGGCTCGGCCTGACCCCGGACGCGGTGTCGATCAACGGTGCCGTGCACGCCGAGGCCGACTGGTTCCAGGGCAACGCCACGCAGAACTTCTGGCGCGGCGCCGAGAATCTCTCGGTCAACCCGGCCGGCGGCAGCGACCGCTGGGCGGTCTCGCAGGCGGCGCCGTACCGGCGGATGCATCTGCGGGGCAACCTCACCCTGGACGACGGCGGCTGGTCCTCCGGAGGCTACCTCGCCGACAGCAAGGTGGACGGACAGGTCAACTCCGGCTCGCAGCAGCAGTGGCTGACCCGCAACTCCCAGCTCGGCAGCTGGACGGGGTCCAACTGGAACATGGTGTTCACCGGCAGCCAGGGCGTCCCGTCCACCAGCTTCCCCAACCCGCCGTACACCACCGTCGCCCAGAGCCCGGTCACCCGTGAGAAGCCGTTCCTCTACGTGGACGGTTCCGGCACCTACCAGGTGTTCGTGCCGTCCGTGCGCTCCAACACCACGGGCACCAGCTGGACGAGCGGCAGCCCGCAGGGCACCTCGCTGCCGCTCAGCCAGTTCTACGTCGTCAAGCCCGGCGCCACCGCCGCACAGATCAACGCGGCCCTCGCGGCAGGCCAGAACCTGCTCGTCACGCCAGGCGTCTACCACCTCGACCAGACCCTGAAGGTGACCCGCCCCGACACGATCGTCCTCGGCGTCGGGCTCGCCACCTTCGTCCCGGACAACGGCATCACCGCGATGAGCGTCGCCGACGTCGACGGCGTCAAGATCGCGGGCCTGCTCTTCGACGCCGGCACCACCAGCTCGAAGACCCTGGTCGAGGTCGGGCCGGCCGGCTCCACCGCCTCCCACGCGGCCGACCCGACCTCCCTGCACGACGTCTACGTCCGCATCGGCGGCGCCGGCGTCGGCAAGGCGGCCACCAGCCTCGTCGTGAACAGCAGGAACGTCATCGGCGACCACATGTGGATCTGGCGCGCCGACCACGGCAGCGGCGTCGGCTGGACCAGCAACACCGCCGACACCGGACTCGTCGTCAACGGCGACGACGTGACGATGTACGGCCTGTTCGTGGAGCACTTCCAGAAGTACCAGGTGATCTGGAACGGCAACGGCGGCCGCACCTACTTCTTCCAGAACGAGATGCCGTACGACCCGCCGAACCAGTCCGCCTGGATGAACGGCTCCACGAAGGGCTACGCCGCCTACAAGGTCGCCGACTCGGTCACCAGCCACCAGGCGTACGGCCTCGGCAGCTACTGCTACTTCAACGTCAACCCGAGCGTGACCGCCGACCGTGCCTTCGAGGTGCCGGACAACCCGAACGTCCGCTTCACCAGCATGGTCACCGTCTCCCTCGGCGGCACCGGCACCATCAGTCACGTCATCAACAACACCGGAGGACCGTCGAACTCCTCGGCCAACGTCGCGGACCTCGTCCGCTACCCGTGAGCGAAGGGCGTGGCCTGCCGGACGTGTGAGGCACCGCCGCGTGGATACGCGGACTGGACGGACACCAGGGCCCGTCCGGAAGGCCACTCCTGCCATGACCAGAGAAAACCAGCTCTCTCCCGCGTCGGAGATCACCCTCCGGGTCAACGGGAAGCCCCACACCCTGCACGTCGACCACCGGCGTGTCCTGCTGGACCTGCTCCGCGAGGACCTCGGCCTCACCGGGGCGAAGAAGGGCTGCGACCACGGCCAGTGCGGTGCCTGCACCGTGCTGGCCGACGGCCGTCGCCTCAACAGCTGCCTGCTGCTCGCGGTCGCCCTCGACGGCAGCGATATCACCACGATCGAGGGCCTCGGCGGCGACGGCGAGGGGCCGCACCCGCTGCAGCGGGCCTTCCTCGACCGCGACGCCTTCCAGTGCGGCTACTGCACCCCGGGGCAGATCTGCTCCGCCGTCGGCATGCTCGCCGAGGCCGCCGCCGGCCACCCCTCCCACGTCACCGACCCCGCGGCCCCCTCCGGCCGGCCCGTCCCGCTGGACCGGCCCGAGATCCGCGAGCGTCTGAGCGGCAACCTGTGCCGCTGCGGCGCCTACCCGCGCATCGTCGAGGCGGTGGAGGACGTGATCCGGTGAACGGCTTCGGATACCTCAGGCCCGGCAGCGTCCAGGAGGCCGTCGAGGCGTACGCCGCCCATCCCGGCGCCCGCTATCTGGCCGGCGGCACCAACCTGGTCGACCTGATGAAACTCGGCGTCGAGCGGCCCGCCCTGCTCATCGACGTGGGCCGGCTGCCGCTGGCCGGCATCGAGGAGCTGCCCGACGGCTCCCTGCGCGTCGGCGCCACCGTCCGCAACAGCGACCTGGCCGCCGACCCCCGCGTCCGCGACCGCTACCCGGCGCTGTCCCAGGCGCTCCTCTCGGGCGCCTCCGGGCAGTTGCGCAACGCCGCCACCACCGGCGGCAACCTGCTCCAGCGCACCCGCTGCCCCTACTTCCAGGACCTGGACAAACCCTGCAACAAACGCGAGCCCGGCAGCGGCTGCGGCGCCCGGGGCGGCGTCCATCGCGACCACGCCGTCCTCGGGCACTCGGAGCACTGCATCGCCACCAACCCGTCCGACATGGCCGTCGCCCTCGCCGCGCTGGACGCCCAGGTCGAGCTGTACGGCACCGAGGGCACCCGGCGGCTTCCGGCGGCCGAGTTCCACCGGCTGCCCGGCGAGCATCCAGACCGGGACACGTGGATCTGCCCCGGCGAACTGATCACCGGTGTGCTGCTCCCGTCGGCCACCGCCGGCGTCCCATCCGCCTACCGCAAGGCCCGCGACCGGGCGTCGTACGCCTTCGCCCTCGCGTCCGTGGCCGTCGTGCTGCGGATCGCGGACGGCGTCGTCGACCACGCGGGGGTCGCCTTCGGCGGGCTCGCCCACCGGCCCTGGCGAGCCCGGCACACCGAGCTGGCCCTGCTGGGCGCTCCCGCGACCCCCGCGGCCTTCGAGGGAGCCGTGGAGCTGGAACTCGCGCACGCCGAGCCGCTGCGGGACAACGCCTACAAGGTGCCCCTCGCCCGCAATCTCGCCCTGGACGTCCTGAACCGTCTCGCCCCGGCCCCGGCGGTGGCCTGAGCCGCGCAGGAGGAGCGAGCGGAGCAGGCAGAGCAGGAGGAACCCATGACCGGCAACTCCCCGGGCACTGCCGCAGACCACCGCGACAGCCTCGACACGGCCCACGGCAGCGCCCTGGGCGCGCCCGCCGAGCGCCGGGAAGGGCTGCAGAAGGTCACCGGCGTCGCCCGTTACGCCGCCGAGTACAGCCTGCCCGGCCGTGCCCACGCCTGGCCCGTGCCGGCCGCGATCGCGCGCGGCCGGGTGACCGCCGTCGACACCTCGGCCGCCCTCGCCCTGCCCGGCGTCCTCGCCGTGCTCACCCCCGACGACGCCCCACGCCTCGCCGCACCCGAGGACGCCACGCTCGCCGTGCTCCAGGGCCCGCACGTGCCGCACCGGGGCTGGTGCGTGGCCCTGGCCGTCGCCGACACCCTGGAGACGGCCCGAGCGGCCGCCCGGGCGGTACGCGTCACCTACACGGCCGAACCCCACGACGTCGATCTGCACCCCGGGCACCCGCACGCCTACGAGCCGGAGGAGGCCAACGCCGGCTATCCCGGCCGCATCGAGCACGGTGACCCGGAGTCCGCCTACGCCGCCGCCGAGGTCCGGGTCGACACCACCTACCGGGTGCCGCCGCTGCACAATCACCCCATGGAGCCGCACGCCAGCACGGCCCACTGGGACGGGGACCGGCTCACCGTGTACACCTCCAGCCAGGGCGGTACGACCGTGCGGGAGGTCCTCGCCCAGCTGTTCGAGCTGCCCGAGGACCGCATCACCGTCGTCACCGAGCACGTCGGCGGCGGCTTCGGCTCCAAGGGCACCCCGCGCCCCGACGTCGTCCTCGCCACGATGGCGGCCCGGCGCACCGGCCGGCCCGTCACCCTCGCCTACCCCCGCCGTCATCTGCCCACCACCGTCGGCCACCGCGCCCCCACCGTGCAGCGGCTGCGCCTCGGCGCGCACGCGGACGGCCGGCTCGCTGCCGTGCTGCACGAGGTGACCACCCACACCTCCCGGGTGAAGGAGTTCGTCGAGCAGGCCGCGGTGCCCGCCCGCGTCATGTACGCCGCCCCGGCCCTGCTCAGCACCCACCGGGTGGTCCCGCTCGACGTGCCCAGCCCGTCCTGGATGCGCGCCCCCGGCGAGGCGCCCGGCATGTACGCCCTGGAGTCGGCCGTGGACGAACTCGCCGACGCCCTCGGCATGGACCCGGTGGAACTGCGCGTGCGCAACGAACCCGAGCGCGAGCCCGGCAGCGGCAAACCGTTCAGCAGCCGGCACCTCGTGGAATGCCTGCGCGAGGGCGCCCGCCGCTTCGGCTGGGACGGCCGCGATCGACGTCCCGGCATTCGCCGCGAGGGCCCGCTGCTCATCGGCACCGGCGTGGCCGCGGCCACCTACCCGGCCGCCGCCGTCCCGGCCACCGCGACCGCCCGGGCCCTGCCCGACGGCACCTTCGCCGTCCGGATCAACGCGACCGACATCGGCACCGGAGCCCGTACCGTCCTCGCCCAGATCGCCGCCGACGCCCTCGGCGCGCCCCTGGACCGGGTCCGCACCGAGATCGGGCACAGCGACCTGCCGTCGGCCTGGCTGGCCGGCGGCTCCATGGGCACCGCCTCCTGGGGCTGGGCCGTGCACGACGCGTGCGCCGACCTCATGTCCCGGCTCGCCGCGCACACCGGGCCGCTGCCCGCCGACGGCATCGAGACCCATGCCGACACCGCTGGGCGGGCCGACGCCGACAGCCCCTACGCCCGGCACGCCTTCGGGGCCCACTTCGCCGAGGTCGCCGTCGACACCGTCACCGGCGAGACGCGGGTACGGCGGCTGCTCGGCGTCTTCGCCGCCGGGCGGATCCTCAACGCCCGCACCGCACGCTCCCAGTTCACCGGCGGCATGACCATGGGCCTCGGCATGGCCCTCACCGAGCACAGCACGATGGACCGCGCCTTCGGAGACTTCACCGAGGCGGACCTCGCCTCCTACCACGTGCCCGCGCACGCGGACGTCCCCGACATCGAGGCCGACTGGATCGACGAGGACGACCCGCACCTCAACCCCATGGGCAGCAAGGGCATCGGCGAGATCGGCATCGTCGGCACCGCGGCCGCCATCGGCAACGCCGTCCACCACGCCACCGGCATCCGCTACCGCGAACTGCCCCTCACCCCCGACCGGATCCTCACCGGCCTGCTGTCCGAGGGATGACCGTGACGGGACCGACCTGGGAGTACGAAGGCTACCGGCCCGAGGAGGAGCGCCTGCGGGAGTCGCTGTGCACCCTGGGCAACGGGTACTTCGCCACGCGCGGGGCCCTGCCCGAGTGCACCGCCGACGACGTCCACTACCCGGGCACCTACGTGGCCGGCTGCTACAACCGGCTCACCTCCGAGGTCGCCGGACGCCGGGTCGAGCACGAGGACATGGTCAACCTCCCCAACTGGCTGCCGCTGCGCTTCCGCCCGGCGGGCGCCGCCTGGCTCACCCCGGACTCCGACCCCGTCACCGAGCACTATCTGACCCTCCATCTCGACCCCGGCCTGTTGGAACGCCGCACCAGCTACGGCCTTGAGGGCGGCGCCACGCTCCATGTGCGCCAGCTCCGCCTGGTCCACCTGGCGGACCGTCATATCGGTGCTCTGCGCACCGAGTTCACCGTCGAAGGCCAGGGCACCGAGCTGGAGGTCGAGGCCGCGCTGGACGGACGCGTCACCAACTCCGGCGTGGCCCGCTACCGGGACCTGGACGGCCGGCACCTCACCCAGATCCGGACCGGTCTCGCCGCACACGGCGCGATGTGGCTGCGCTGCCACACCCGCACCTCCCGTATCGAATGCGCCCTGGCCGCCCGGCTGGCCACCGACGCACCGGTGGCGACGGCCCACGAAGCCCTGCGCGCCGTCCAGCACGTGAAGCTGCGCCTGACACCCGGCCGTACCATCACCGTCGATAAGACGGTCGCGCTGCACACCTCGCACGACCCCGCCATCGGTGACCCGCTGGACGCGGCCGTCGAGCGCGTCGGCGCCGCCCCCGGCTTCGACGCCCTGCTGGAGACGCACACCGCGGCCTGGGAGCAGCTGTGGCGGCGCACCGCGCTGGAGGTGCCCGGGGAGGCGGGCAGCATCCTGCGGCTGCACCTGTTCCACGTGCTGCAGACCCTCTCGCCGCACACGGCCGACCTCGACGCCGGTGTCCCCGCCCGCGGACTGCACGGCGAGGCCTACCGCGGTCATGTCTTCTGGGACGAACTCTTCGTCCTGCCCTACCTCAACCTGCACCTCCCCGAGGTCGCCCGGGCCCTGCTCCACTACCGGCACCGGCGTCTCGACGCCGCCTGCCACGCGGCCGGCGAACTCGGCCGGCGCGGCGCGCTCTACCCGTGGCAGAGCGGCAGCGACGGCCGCGAGGAGGCCCCGGAACTCCACCTCAACCCCCGCTCCGGCCGCTGGGTGCCGGACCACTCCCGGCTCCAGCACCACGTCGGTTCGGCTGTGGCCTACAACATCTGGCAGTACTGCGAGGCCACCGGGGACACCGACTTCCTGCACGGCGAGGGCGCCGAGATGCTGCTGCAGATCGCGCGCTTCTGGGCGGACTCGGCCGGTTACGACGACCGCCTCGGCCGGTACCGCATCCGGGGCGTGATGGGCCCCGACGAGTACCACGACGCCTACCCCGGCGCGCCCCGGCCGGGACTGGACGACAACGCGTACACCAACGTCACCGCCGCCTGGGTGCTCGCCCGCACCCTGGACCTGCTGAGCACCCTGCCCGAGCCGCGCCGCCGCGAACTCACCGAGAGCATCGGCCTGGACGAGGACGAGCCCGCCCACTGGGAGGAGATCTCCCGCACCCTCCACATCCCCTTCCACGACGGGGTGATCAGCCAGTTCGAGGGCTACGGCGACCTCGCCGAGCTCGACTGGGACGACTACCGCAAGCGGTACGAGGACATCCGCCGCCTCGACCGGATCCTGGAGGCCGAGGGCGACAGCGTGAACCGCTACAAGGCGTCCAAGCAGGCCGACGTCCTCATGCTGGGCTATCTCTTCTCGGTTGCCGAACTCCGGTCCCTCTTCGACCGGTTGGGCCACCGCCTGGACGAACGGACCTGGACCGCGACCGTCGACCACTATCTGCACCGCACCAGCCACGGCTCCACCCTCAGCGGCCTGGTGCACGGCTGGATCCTCACCCGTGCCCGCCGCGCCGACGCCTGGGCCTTCGTCCAGGAGGCGCTGCGCGGCGACATCGCCGACCTGCAGGGCGGCACCACCGGCGAGGGCATCCACCTCGGCGCCATGGCCGGCACCCTCGACCTCGTCCAGCGCGGACTGACCGGCCTGGAGACCCGCGACGGCGCCCTGTGCCTCGACCCCGTCCCGCTCCCCGAACTCTCCTCCTACGGCTTCGCCATCCGCTACCACGGCCACTGGGGCGTCCATCTGCACCTGCGCAGCGGCCTGCTGGAGATCGCCGTACCGGACTCCGACCGCGCCCCCATCGACGTCTGCCTGCGCGACCGGGTGGTCCCGGTGGGCCCCGGGGAGGCGGCCCGGCTGGTGGTCCCGGAGTGACGCCGCTCAGCCGTCCGCCACCGGGTACCGGTGGACGGGCGGGAGCCCCGGCAGCAGACCGGGCCACATGACGTCCAGGACATGAGCGCTCGGCGTGAACAACGGCCCGCCGAGCAACGGCAGGTCGTCGACGTCGTGCCACTCCCAGCGGTGGATCAGCCGCGGTTCGGTGACGAGGGGTTCGCCGGTGAAGGCGCTCACCCGGACGGCCGCGGTCACCCGGGGGATGCCGTGCACGGAGTCCACCAGGATCGCCCGCACCCGCGCCTCCGCCGGGTCGGCCTTCAGGGACGTCTCCTCCTCCAGCTCGCGGACGTCCGCCGCGGCGAAGTCCTCGTCCGCGTCGTTCTTGCCGCCGGGCAACTCCCAGACGCCCCGCACCGACCAGCCCAGCAGCACCCGCCCCGCCCGGTCGGTGACGACGACTCCGGCGCCGGTCAGGGCGTGCGGCGCGGGGCGGCCCTTGCCGGCGTACCCCGGTGCGGTGGGGGAGGGGCCGCGCAGGACGAGCAGCGCCAGGCCGTCGGCGTCGTGGCGGCCGGCGGACGTCCAGCCGGTGCGGAGCAGGGCGATCTCCCGCTCGTCCAGGGCGATGCCGCGCCGCTCGTCCGGCACCGCGTCCGCGACCGGCGTGATCACACACAGCGCCCCGCCCGGGCGCAGCCGCTCGCGCAGCCGGTTGAGCACCCGGGTGCGGTCGCGGACGAAGGCCCAGCCGAGACGGACGGTGATCAAGTCGTAGGCGGGGTGCGGAAGCCGGTCGAGGTCGTCCCGCTCGATGTCCAGGCGGCGGTACGTCACGCCGGCCGCGTCGGTGCGCCGGGCCTGCGTGAGCGCGGCCTCGGACCAGTCGACGGCGTCCACCCGGTAGCCGGATCCGGCCAGATGGCGGGCGAGTTCGCCGAGTCCGCAGCCGATGTCCAGGGCGAGGCCGCCGGCCGGCGCCGGGACGTGCTCCGCCAGCAGCCGCCGCTCGGCCGGCCCCAGCTCACGGAACCGGCCGCCGCCCGCGTAGTGAGCGTCCCACTGCTCGCGCCGCACGCATTCCACCGCGCCTCCTCGGCCTGATCGTCTCCCCGGACTCCGGGATCCTCGCCCGGCCCCGGCCGTCGTACACCACCCGCGTCCGCGTATCGACGTGGACGGCCGGGAAGGCCACCATGCACCGGGTAAGTGGTGGAAAACGGGAAGGAGACAGCGGAGATGAGCGCCACCGACGCTCCCTTGCGTGTGCTGGCGGTGGACGACGAGGAGCCCGCGCTCGAGGAACTGCTGTACCTCCTGAAGCGCGATCCCCGGGTCGGCACCGTGGTACCCGCGGCGGGACCCACCGAGGCACTGCGCCGGCTCGGCCGGGCCATGGCGGACGGCCCGGACGGCGAGGAAGCCGTCGACGTCGTCTTCCTCGACATCAACATGCCGGGACTCGACGGCCTCGAACTCGCCCGCCTGCTGGGCGCGTTCGCCGCGCCGCCGCTGATCGTCTTCGTCACCGCCCACGACGACTTCGCGGTCCGCGCCTTCGACCTCAAGGCCGTCGACTACCTGCTCAAGCCCCTGCGCAAGGAGCGCTTCGCCGAGGCCGTGCGCCGGGTCGCCGAACTCGTCCGGGCCGGGCAGGGCCCCCGGCCGGCCGCCGCCCCCGCCGCGACCGCGCCCGGGCAACCGCCCGCCTTCGGCGATCAGGTCCCCGTCGAACTGGGCGGAGTGACCCGGTTCGTGCCCATCGCCGACATCACCTACGTCGAGGCCCAGGGCGACTACGCGCGCCTGCACACCCCGCACGGCAGCCACCTGGTGCGCGTCGCGCTGTCCGCCCTGGAGGAACAGTGGCGCGCACGCGGGTTCGTGCGCATCCACCGCAGCCGGCTCGTCGCACTCGGGCGCATCGAGGAACTCCGCCTGGACGGCGGCAACGTGACCGTACGGATCGGCGACCGCGTCCTCGCCGTGAGCCGGCGCAACGCCCGGGAACTACGGGACCTGCTGGCCAAACACGCTGCGGGCAGGGCAGGTTGAGCGACCCGAGCGGTCGCCGGGTGACGGACCTGTGGCGATTCTCGTCCACCCGCTGTCTCGGCGGGGGCGCGCTGCGTACACTCGCCGCAGCACGAGGTGATCACCGCTGCGTCGGGAGTGCGTCATGGGTGCGGAATCCGTCCCTCGCAGAGAGGTGGTCACCGGACGCCCGCGCCCCTTTGGCGGTACGGCCACACCCCGCACGACGCCCTCGCCACAGCCCGGGTCCGAGGTGTACCCGGAGCGGTTGATACGACGTCAGCTGAAGGCCGCCCTCATCACCACGGCCCTCCTCGCCGTCCTGCTGGGCCTGCTCCCCGTGCTCCTGCGCATCCTGCCGTTCGCCGACACCGCACCCCGCGTCCCCCTCGCCGTCTGGCTCCTCCTGGGCGTTGCGCCGTACCCCGCCCTGCTGGCCATCGGCGCCTGGTACGTCCGCCGCGCCGAGCGCAACGAGACCGGCCCGGCCGCCGACGCCCCCGCGGAACGCCCCTGACCATGCGCCGACTTCCCGCCGGGGCCGGCCGGTGAACCAGACGTACGGCATCGTGGGCGTGACGGCCGTGATCCTCGCCACGGTCCTCGTCGGCGCGCTCGGGCTGCGCATCTCCCGCACCACCTCCGACTTCTACGTCGCCTCCCGCACCGTCGCCCCCCGGCTCAACGCCTGCGCGGTCAGCGGCGAGTACCTGTCCGCCGCCTCCTTCCTCGGCGTCGCCGGACTCGTCCTCGCCCAGGGCGTCGACATGCTGTGGTTCCCCATCGGCTACACCGCCGGCTTCCTGGTCCTGCTGGCCTTCGTCGCCGCCCCGCTGCGCCGCTCCGGCGCCTACACCCTGCCCGACTTCGCCGAGGCCCGGCTGGAGTCCCGCGCGGTGCGGCGGATCGCCGGTGTACTGGTCGTCGGCATCGGCTGGCTCTACCTGCTGCCCCAGCTGCGCGGCGCCGGCCTGACCCTGCGGCTGCTCACCGGCGCGCCCGGCTGGCTCGGCGGTCTGGTCGTCGCCGCCGTGGTGACCGCGGCCGTTGCCGCCGGCGGGATGCGCAGTATCACCTTCGTCCAGGCCTTCCAGTACTGGCTGAAACTCACCGCTCTGCTGGTGCCCGTGGTGTTCCTGCTGCTCGCCTGGCGCGGTGACAACGCCCCGGCACCCGCCTGGGACGACCGGCCGGTCTTCCACCGCTCCACCGAGGTGCGCGTCGACCGGCCCCTCACGTTCACCGTGCGCGAGCCGGTCCGGGTCACCGCGTCCGGCACCGTCGACGGCCGGGCGGTGCACGGGGATTCGCTGCGGCTCGGCGAGGGCCGGCACCGGATCGGCGCGCAGACCGCCCTGCGCTTCCCGGCCGGCGCCCGCGTCCCGCTGCCGGACCGGGCAGCCGACCGCGCCGCGCCCTCCAGCTGGGCCGAGCCACTGTCCTCCGAGCGCGAACAGCACGGCCTGTACGCCACCTACGGGCTGATCCTCGCCACCTTCCTCGGCACCATGGGCCTGCCGCACGTCGTCGTCCGCTTCTACACCAACCCCGACGGCCGCGCCGCCCGCCGCACCACCGTGAGCGTGCTCGCCCTGCTCGGCGCGTTCTATCTCCTCATCCCCCTGTACGGCATGCTCGGCCGCCTGTACGCCCCCGACCTGCTGCTGACCGGCGACACCGACGCGGCGGTACTCGTCCTGCCGCAGCGGCTGCTCGGCGGGGTCGCCGGGGACCTGCTCGGCGCGCTGGTCGCCGGCGGCGCCTGCGCGGCGTTCCTCTCCACGGCGTCCGGGCTCACGATGTCCGTCGCGGGTGTCCTCGCCCAGGACGTCGTGCCCACGCTCGGCGTCCGTCACTTCCGGCTCGCCACGCTGCCCGCGATCGCGGTGCCGACCGCCGCCGCCGCCGTGGTCAGCGATCTGCCCGTGGCCGACGCGGTCGGACTCGCCTTCGCCGTCTCCGCGTCCTCCTTCTGCCCGCTGCTCGTCCTGGGCATCTGGTGGCGCGGCCTGACCCCGCCGGGCGCGATCGCCGGACTCGTCCTCGGCGGCGGCTCGGCGCTCACCGCCGTGACGGCCACCATCGTCGGCGGCGCTCGCTCCGGCTGGGCGCACACCCTGCTGGCCTGGCCCGCGGTGTGGTCCGTCCCCGTGGGCTTCGCCACGATGGTTCTGATCTCCCTGGCCACCCGCGGCCGTGTCCCACCCGGCACCGCCGCCACCATGGCCCGCCTCCACCTGCCCGAACCCCCGGCCCCCGCCCGCCCCGGACCGGCGACGACCTGACCGAGGAGCCGTTGTGCAGACCAGCGACACAGCCAGACGACCTCCGGCGCCCGCCGGCCGCCCCGACGGCGCCGCCTGCGCGTATGCCGGCCGACGGCGCAGCGGAGGCTCGGGGCGGACCAGGCACGCCACGGTCCGCGACCTGCCCCGGCACTCCACCACCCACCCCGCCGGTCCCACCCCGCGGCGCCGATGACCGTCCTCGGAACCGCGGCGCTCGTTCTCGCGGGGCTCGCGCTGTTCGTGCTCGGTGCCGCCCTCGGGCACGGGGCGGCGCGCCGGCAGCAGGAGCACTCGGCCCACCACGAGGGGGCGCGCGCCCTGGCCCATGGCCTCCACACCGCAGCGCTCGCCGCGGCACCTCTGCGCGCCGGGCTCACCCCGGACACCGCCCGCAAGACGGTCCGCAGGCTGCGCCCCCTGCTCGGCGCCCCCGCCCTCGCCCTCACCGACGGCACCACCGTGCTCGCCTGGGACGGCGCCGGCGAACACCACCGCGCGCAGGTGACGGCACAGCTCGCCCACCCGCCCCGCGCCCGGACGTTCCCGCTGTCCTGCGACGACACCGGCTGCCCCGTCCGCTGGGGCGCCCTGGTGCCGCTTCCCGTCGACGGCAGCGCCCCCGTGGCCCTCGTCGTGCTCGCCGCCGACGAGTCCACCGCTCTGGTCCGGGCCGGCGAGGAAGCGGCCCGCCGGCTCTCCCTGGAACTCGAGCTCGCCGGACTCGACCGGGCCCGCACCAGCGCCCACGAGGCGGAGGTGCGGGCCCTGCGCGCCCAGATCTCCCCGCACTTCATCTACAACTCCCTCGCGAGCATCGCCTCCTTCGTCCGTACCGACCCCGAGCGCGCCCGTGAACTCCTCCAGGAATTCGCCGACTTCACCCGCTACTCCTTCCGCCGCGGTGGCGACTTCACCACCCTCGCCGAGGAGCTGCGCTCCATAGAGCAGTACCTGGAACTCGCCCGCGCCCGCTTCGGCCGGCGTCTGAAGGTCACCCTGCGCATCGCCCCCGAGGTGCTGCCCGTGACGCTGCCGTTCCTGTGTCTGCAGCCCCTCGTCGAGAACGCCCTCAAGCACGGCCTGGAGGGGGCCGTGGAGCGCATCAGCGTCACGATCATCGCGGAGGACGAGGGCGCCGAGGCCCGGGTCGTCATCGAGGACGACGGCATCGGCATGGAACCGGAACGCCTGCGCGCGATCCTGCGCGGCACGGCCGGCCCCGCCACCGGCATCGGCCTGAACAACGTCGACCGCCGGCTCCGCCAGGTCTACGGCGACGACCACGGCCTCGTCATCGAGACCGGCGTCGGGGCGGGCACGAAGATCACCCTCCGCGTCCCGAAGTTCCGCCCCGGCATCCGGGCCCGGCCCACGGGATTCACGGCCTAGCGTCCCGGCGGCGGTCCCGGACCGCAGGGAGCGGCTGGAAGCCGGCCGACCTGTAGGCGGCCACGGCACCGGCATCGGCGACCACGGGCCGACGGCCCGCACCCGTTTACGGCCGGCAACGGGCCTCTGGCTCACGGCAGTCGGGACGTGGAATCGGGCCGCGCCGGCGGCGCCCGACCGGCGGGCCGGGCGCCGCGAACGCTCATGTCAGGCCGGCACGGTGGCCGCTCGGCCGAGATGCCGGGCGAAGAACCGGACCGCGCTGGCGGCCTCGAACCGGGGGAGCTCCTTGTGCTTGCCCGCGTTGGCGTGCAGGGTCTTCTCCTTCGAGGCGAAGGCGTCGAACAGCGCGAGCCCGGCCTCGCGCGGGATGTGCTCGTCGTCCCACTGCATGGCGTACTCGATCGGGATGGTGATCCGCTTCGCCTTCTCCGCCAGGGCGTCGGGCCAGTGCTGGCCGAAGACCGCGGCCGTGATCCGGGGTTCGGCCGCCACCAGCGGCACGCCGATCGCGGTGCCCATGTTGATGCCGAAGTAGCCGACCGGCCCGCCGGCGCCGATTTCCGCGAGCTCCTGGAGGGCGTCCAGGGTCGCCTGCCACTCGGGCACGGCGAGCTCCGCGAGGTGGGCGTTGTAGCGGACGACGATCGGGCCTTCCGGCTCGCCCGCCGCCCTGGCCCGGAACAGCTCGGCGATCTCCCGCTCGTCGTGCGCCGTACGCGGCCGGTCGCCGTGACCGGGCGCGTCGATGCAGGCCACGTGGAAGCCGCAGCCGGTCACCAGGAGTTCGGCCCGGCCCGCCATCGCCGGATGCTTCTTGTGGTTGCCGCCGCCGTGGCCCAGCAGGACCAGGGGCGCACGGTCCGCGCCGGATGCGGGCGACCAGAGGACACCGGTGACCCGGCCCACGGTGAACTCGCGTTCCCTCATGCCGTTGAAGGACGACTCGGTGGTGAACTTCAAAGATTCCATGGCGTGTTGCCTTTCGGGAGTGCCTTGTCCTCGAGGCGCTCCCGGCGACACCTACGTCGATCGCCCGACCGTGACGACGAGGGGGAGCACCCACACGAATACAGCGTTCATGGGTCTCACCTCCTCGGCCTGGTGCACGGTCGACTGCAAGCTACCGGACGGGCAATCAGCCGCCCAACTCTTTTTCCCCGCCTGTCTCCTGCCGTCCCACCTGGTGGGAGAGGAAGATCACTCGGGTGGGAGGCGGTCTTGGCCATGCGCGCGTCACGCGGTACGGTCGGTCCGATATCGATGACGGCGAAACGGAAGCCGGTGGGAATCCGGCACGGTCGCGCCACTGTATGCGGGCCCGCAAGGGGCTCGTGAGTCAGACCCGTGGCCGTCGTCCTGTGCACCACCGAGATGGGACGCGAACTCCCAGAGGAGGTCCTGCCATGGCGCAGACCGTCGTTCAGCCGACAGCCACCACCCCCGCCGTTCCCGCCAAGCTGCCGCTGAAGGCGATTGCTCCCTGGGCGGTCTTCTTCGGCATCCTCATGCTGGTCCTGCTCTACTTCGTCGGCGCCGAGCAGGGCGCCACCTCCGTGCTCAACGGCACGGGCGTCCACGAGTGGGTGCACGACGCCCGCCACCTGCTGGGCTTCCCCTGCCACTGACGCGAGGGTCGTCGCACGCCCATGAACTCCGCAACCGTACGGAACCTTCTCGTCCGGGGCATGCTCGCCGGCCTGGCGGCCGGTGTGCTCGCCCTGGTCGTGGCCTACGTTCTCGGTGAGCCGAACGTCGACAAGGCGATCAGCTTCGAGGAGGCCCACTCCCACGAGCACGAGATGGAGGTCGTCTCGCGCTCCCTGCAGTCGACCGCCGGTCTCGCCACCGGCGTCCTCGTCTACGGGGTCGCCTTCGGCGGCATCGGCGCGCTCGCCTTCAGCTTCGCCCTCGGCCGCGTGGGCCGCTTCGGCCCGCGCGCCACGGCACTGCTGCTGTCGGGCTGCGCGCTGCTCGCCGTGTACGTCGTGCCGTTCCTGAAGTACCCGGCCAACCCGCCGTCGGTCGGCAGCCCCGACACCATCGGCAAGCGGACCGCCCTGTACTTCCTGATGATGCTGCTCGGCGTCCTGCTGGCGGTCGCCGCCGCCATCCTGGGCAAGCGGCTCGCCCCGCGCCTGGGCACCTGGTGGGCCACGGTGGCCGCGGTGGTCGCGTTCACCGTCGTGATCGGCCTGGCCTACCAGTTCCTGCCCGTCGTCAACGAGGTGCCCAAGGGCTTCCCGGCCACCCTGCTGTGGCGGTTCCGGCTCTCCGCCCTGGCGATCCAGACCACACTGTGGGCCGGATTCGGCCTCGTCTTCGGTGAGTTGGCCGAACGGCTGCTGAACCCCAGGCCGGCGACGGCCGCGGGCCGGCGAACGGTCCCGGCCGCACACTGACTCCCTCCATACGCCCCAGGGCCCGTCGGAACCCTCCGTCGGGCCCTGGGGCGTTCCCCGGCGCCTAATCGGCCTCCGGCGGGGCAAGCGGACACCCCAGTCGCAGATTCCAGCGCCCGGCCCGGCCGCCGAGCGCGGTCACGGTCAGCGGCGGCACGTCGAGGCGCCAGAAGACCGCATCGGGCAGGCCCAGTGCGTCGACGACCGCCGCCCGCACCACCTCCGGTTCGGCCACCGCGACCGTACGACCCTCCAGCTTCTGCGCGTCGGCCAGCCAGCCCGCGACCCGCGCGCACAGGTCCCGCACGGACTCACCCCCGTGCGGTGCGGATGCGGGGTCGGTGAGCCAGCGGCCCACCGCCTCCGGTTCGGCGGCCCCCACCTCTTCCAGGGTCCGCCCCCGCCAGCGACCCACGTCGAGGCCCGCCAACTCCGCTACCGGCATGGCGTCGAGGCCCAGTGCCGCGGCGGTCTCCCGGCAGCGGGCGCCGGGGGAGGTCAGGGCACGGGCCGCGGAGGGCAGCGCGCCGGCCGCCGAGCGGGCCCGTGCCGCGCCGCTCTCGTCGATCGAGCCGCCGTCGTCGAAACGGGCCTGCCGCAGTGACGCGCTCATGGCGGGGGAGACGAGAAGCACTCGGCTGGTCATGTGATCCAGAAGTACCAGCTTCCGCGTCGCTCACACAATCCATGGGCGGGGCAGGTCAGCGGTGATGGGCCTCCAGTTCCGCGATCGACGTGAACGTCCTGGTGCTCAGACGGCCAGACCGCTGATCCGGTACTGCATCACCCGGTAGTTCTGGTCGTCGTACCACTGGCTGACGTTGATGTTGAAGTCGCCGAACGTCGATCCGGGCACGATGAAGCCGCCGTACGGGCTGGCCACCGCGTTGCCGGACTCGTTGCCCGGGGTGGTCGGGACGATGATGGTCTGTTCCGGTGTGGTGAACAGGTTGCTGGTCGGGAGCGCGAAGACCTGGGCGCGGATGCCGAGGGGGTCCATGTTCAGCCAGGTCAGGGCGTATTTGCCGCCCATGGCCCGGAAGCAGATCTCGCCCCAGCGGCGGCGCGCGGTGATCGACGTCGGGTAGTTCCCCCAGGCCCAGGCGCCGTTCGCGTAGCCCCACGGCTCGTAGGCCGCCGGGTCGTCCAGCCGGTCCTGGCGCACTCGGTGCAGCAGCAGGTCGGAGTCGACGTCACGGTTGAACACGGTCGACAGGACATAGCAGTAGCCGTCGTCCGCGACCGCGTACGTCTTCTGCTGGAACTGCCCGCCGTACTGGTCGCCCGGCCACAGGCACAGGTACTCCCAGGTCTCGCCGCTGTCCGTCGAGCGCCAGAAGTCCGAGTGGTCGGTCTGGTAGAGGACGCCCCGCATCAGGTGCATGTACATCGTGTCGCCGACGGTGAAGACGTCCGACGGGATGGCGGTCGTGTCGTTCTGGTGGCCCTCCGGGACCAGGCCCACGGCGTGCGCGCCGCCCACGCTGTCGTCGATGACCAGGTAGTCCGGGTCGGGGCGGCGGGCGCGCAGGCCGACCGGGGCGCGCCAGTCCGGGCCGCCCACGCCAGCACCGTCGAAGGTGTCGCCGCAGACGAACAGCATCGTGCCGTCGGGGCACGTGACGGGGATGCCGAGATCCGTCCACGGAGCGGCGAACCGGCCCGTCTCGTCCGGACCCGTGAGGTTCCTGATCTTCGTGCCGGTGATGGTGGTGGCGGCGGCCGCCGGTGGCGCGCTCGCGGCGGACACGGCCGCCGCCGTCGCCAGGCCCAGGCCGGCGGCGAGCAGGGTACGGCGGCTCGGGCCGTCCGGCGCTGGAGTGGAGGTGGGGCGAGGTGAGCCGGCCATGCTGAACTCCTCGGAATCGTGGGGCTTCCCGGTTCGCTTGCTCGGTCGTTCACGTGCCGGTTCGCGGTGCCCCGCCCGTACCGGGGGACGCCGGGCGGAACACCGCGAAGTCTCGGGGCGGGCGCACCGTGGCGCACACGGTCACCCGCCGACCCGGTTACAGCGCCACGTCCCCGCACAGGTGGACCTCGACGCCCAGCTCGGCGAAGAGGGCGGCCTTGGCGCGCAGCGCCTTGTCGGCCGTCTCCGCGTCGGGGGCGTAGGCCACGTTCAGGTGGTTGGCGCGGTGGCGGGCCATGAACTGGTCGCGGCTGACCCCGTGCAGCACCGCGTGCATGATCGGCCACTGCGGGGTGGTGGCGTCCAGCCGGCGCCGGGTCTCCTCCTCCGGCAGTTCGATCGCCGTGGCCCGGCCGAGGTCGACGTGCAGCCGGCCGTCCATCAGGAAGACCCGCGACCAGACGATCTCGCCGGGCTTGGAGACGCCGCTGAGCGTGCCGCCGCCGAGCGGGAAGTACATCGGGGGCTGCCGCATGCTGTACGACTTGTGGTAGCCGCCGTTGTGGGAGGCGGGCACCGAGCCGGAGATCTCGAAGACCCACACGAACCGGCCGTCGTACTCCTCGCCCCAGCGGATGTCGTGCAGCGTGGTGGCCGGGTCGAGGCCCATCGCCGTCCAGATGCGGTTGGTGACCAGCGAGTCGACGGCGACGCCCTCGTCCACCTCGTTGAAGTGCGGCAGCGGCGCGCCGGCGTACAGCTCGCGGGCACCGTCACGGCTGAACACCGGCGGGCGCTGGACGTTGTTGAGCAGACCCTCGGCGAGGTCGCTCGCCGGGACGGTGTCCTTCAGGCCCTGCTGGTACTGGATGCCGACCGCGTCGAGCCCGAAGTCGTCGGCGATGCGCAGCGCGGCTATGTACATCTTGAACTGGCTGAGCAGCTGGGCGTCGGTGAGCTCGGTGGCCTCGTCGGTACCGGTGTGGAAGGTCATCCCGGCGTGGTCGAGCCAGGCGCGGACCGCCTGCGCCTCCTCGTCGGAGACCTTGTTCATCTCCGCGACCAGGGCGCTCTGCGAGAGCCGCTCCTTGTAGATGCCGAGCGGGTTGAGGAACTCGTCGTCGATGATGGCGTTGTACATGCCCATGCAGCCCTCGTCGAAGACGCCGATGATCGCCTTCTCCTCGCGCAGCTGCCGGGCGAGGGCCACACCGAGCTCGGTCTCGGGGTCCTCGGACAGGGCCGGCAACGGCCGGACGTGGCCGACGTCGTGGGTGAGGGTGCCGGTCTCCAGCCAGGTGCGCAGGCCGTCGCGGGCCCAGTCGTCGGTGAAGTCGGCGCTCCACAGCACGGAGTACGCGCGCCCGGCCTTGGTGAGGCTGCCGGCGAGGTTCAACAGGCCCACCAGGCCGGGGAACTCACCGCTCCAGTTGGCGACGACCAGGATGGGACCACGGTGGTCGCGCAGCCCGGCCAGGACGTGGTGGCTGTACTGCCACACACCCTCCACGACGATGAGCGGCGCGTCCTTCGGCAGGGTCTTGAACACCTCGATGCCGGCGCGCTGGCTGTCGATGAAGCCGTGCCCCTTGGTCGCGTCGAAGGCGTGGCCACGGTTCACCTGCCAGCCGAGGTCGGTCAGCGCCGCGGCGAGGTCCTTCTCCAGCTTCTCCTGGGTCGGCCAGCAGGTGACGTTGGCGGCGGGGCGCAGGTCACCACTGGCCACGGTGTAGACGGTGTTCGGCTCGGCGGTGGCCGGCCGGTTCGGGACGGGCAGCGTGTACGAGGTCATGCGATCTCCGTTGAGGGTGTGCGTTTGACAGCCGCCTTCCGGCCGACCGGGTCGGCCGGAAGGCGGGCGAAGGCCGGGGTCCAGGGGGGCGAGCCCCTGGCGGGGTTCAAAGGGCGGAGCGCCTTGCTGGACGCGGCTGGGCTCAGCGCTCCTGGAGCGGCGCCAGGGCGTGCACGGTCGCCGACGTGTCCCGGTACAGCCGCCGGTAGAGGCCGTACAGCTCGTCGTAGCGGTGCCGGTGCTCCGCGCGGGGCGTCACCGTCCGGTGCACGGGGTTCCAGTCGTCGATGTCGGCGTCCCCGACGAGCTGGGCCGCGAGCAGGGCGCCGCCGTAACTGGCACCGATCGTGGTGGTGCGCAGCTCCTGCGGCCGGCCGGTGATGTCGGAGACGATCTGGGTCCACAGGTCGCCCTGGGTGCCGCCGCCGACGGCGACCACCCGGCGGATGTCGCCGCCCGCCTCCTCGATGACCTCGATGTTGTGGCGCACCCCGAACCCGGTGGCCTCCAGCGCGGCCCGGTACAGGTCGCCGCGGGTGTGGGACAGGGTGAGTCCGGCGATCACACCGCGGGCGTCCGGGTCCATGATCGGAGTGCGCTCGCCGGAGAAGTACGGGAGCATCAGCAGCCCGCCCGCGCCGGGCCCCGACTTGGTGGCCAGTCGGGTCAGTTCGGCGTGGTCGCCGTCGGCGAACAGATCGCGCAGCCAGTTGGTGACCGCCCCGGAGGTGGCCATGCCGCCGGCCAGGTTGCGGGTGCCGGGCAGGGCGCCGACCGTGCCCCACAGCGACGGGCTGGTGAGCGGCTTGGGCACGGTGTGGATCAGAAACATGGTCGTGCCATACATGAGCATCAGGTCACCGGTGTGCTGTGCACCGACGCTGAGTGCCTCGGCCCAGGCGTCGATGGTGCCGGTGGTGACGGGGATCCCGGCCGGCAGGCCGGTCGCCGCGGCGGCCTCGGCGGTGACGGTGCCGGCCGCCTCGCCGGACCAGTGCAGCGGGGGCAGCTCGATGCCGGGGACCACGTCGGCCGCCCAGGGGCCGTACCACTCGCCCGCGAGCGTGTCGTACAGCGGAGTGCACTGGCTCGCCGAGTGGTGGTCCAGCACATAGGTCCCGGTGAGCTTGCGGACCAGCCAGGAGCTGGGCATGTACAGGCGGCGGGCGCGGGCGTAGGCCTGGGGCTCCTCCTCGGCGACCCAGGCGATCTTCGGCCCGGCGGCCTGGGTGGTGAGCGCGGAACCGCACCGGCGCATGATCTCCTCGGCGCCCAGCCGTTCCTCGACGCGGCCGATCTGGCGGACCGAGCGGGTGTCGACGCCGTAGAGGATCGCGGGGCGCACCGGGCTGTCGTGCTCGTCGGTGAGCAGGACGCAGGGACCCATACCGCTGACCCCGACCGCGAGCACGGTGGTGTCACCCGGGCCGGTCAGCTCGCCGGCGATTTCGGTGAACTCGCGCCACCACACGGAGGCGTCCATCTCGAAGCGGCCGGGACCCGGTCTGGTGGGGGTGTGCTCCCGCACGGCCGAGCGGATCAGGGTGCCGTCGAGGCCGACTAGGACACCCTTGCTGCTCGATGTGCCGATGTCCACACCGATGACTGCGTTGCGAGACTTGCGAGGCATGAGGTGCACGCTGGCAGAAATCGATTTCAGCGTCAAGAGGCCGCGCAGAGTCGGACCTTGTGGCTGGACGCAGCCGGGTAAACCGCACAAGACGGGCATGGCGGGCCTGATGTGGTGCGCGGGGATCTCACCCCTTGACACCCCCTGACGGCGGCCCTACGTTTCGCTGAAATGGATTTCAAAGGGCTGCGCGGCCCGGCTCCGGGCCCGCCCCGCACCCCACCCATGAAGGCACAGAACACGATGACGACCTTTGGACTCGACGGCATCTCCCGCAGGACCCGTGCCGTGAGCCGTTCCATCAGCGCCGAGAACTTCCATGGTGCCAAGTCCGGCGGCGGCCGCGCCACCGAAGGCACCGGCGCGGTCGCGGCGAGCAGGCTGGGGCCGGGCTGGAAGATCTCCCCGAGCATCGACATCGCCGCCGGCGAGACCGCCGTGCTCGCCGACATCGAGGGGCCGGGCACCATCCGGCACCTGTGGTGCACCACCGACCCGCACACGGCCTGGCGGGGCACCCTCCTGCGGATGCACTGGGAGGGCGAGGAGGCCCCCGCCGTCGAGGTCCCGCTCGGCGACTTCTTCTGCAACGGCTGGAACACCTTCAGCCAGGTCTCGTCCGTGCCCGTCGCCGCCAACCCCAACGGCGGTTTCAACGCGTACTGGCCCATGCCGTTCCGCCGCCGCGCGCGCATCACCCTGGAGAACCTGACCGCCGAGAAGGTCACCCTCTACTACCAGGTCGACTACGAACTCGACGAGGTCGGCGAGGACGCCTCCTACTTCCACGCCCAGTGGCGGCGCAGCCACCCGGTGCCCTACGGCGAGGTGCACACCCTGCTCGACGGGGTCACCGGCACCGGCAGCTACGTCGGCACCTATCTGGCCTGGGGCGTCAACAGCCCCGGCTGGTGGGGCGAGGGCGAGTTCAAGTTCTACCTCGACGGCGACGACGAGTTCCCGACGATCTGCGGCACCGGCACCGAGGACTACTTCGGCGGCGCCTGGAACTTCGACGTCCCCGGGCAGGGCTACACCGCCTACACCACCCCCTACCTGGGCCTGAACCAGATCCTGCGCCCGGACGGGCTCTACCGCAGCCAGCAGCGCTTCGGGATGTACCGCTGGCACATCCTCGACCCCGTCCGCTTCTCGCAGGACCTGCGCGTCACCGTGCAGAGCCTCGGCATCGGCCCCGGCCAGGGCAACGGTCTGCCGCACCGCTACCGGCACACCAGCGACGACATCGCCAGCACCTCACTCTTCTACCTGGACGCCCCGAGCTCGGCCTCCCGTCCGGCCACGCCGGACCTGCTGACCCTCGAAGTGGACTGAGCCGCCTCCCCCACCGAAAACCCCGCACCCCCGTCCCACCGACAGCCCCCCACGCCCGTCCCACCCTCGAGTTCTCCCACGCCCATCCCAATCCGACAGGAGCGCACGCATGCTCCAGCACGGCAACGAAGCCGGGCGCCCGGCCACCACGTCACGCCGGCGTTTCCTCACCGCGGCGGCGGGCGCCGGCGCGGCCCTCGCCTCTCCGGCCCTGCTCACCGGCTGCGGCACGGCACAGGCGAAGGGGGGCAACCTCCAGTTCTGGAACTTCTACGGCCCCCAGCGCTCGCCCGACCCCGCGATCAACGCCCAGTCCAAGTGGTTCGTGGACATGGTCGCCGCGTGGAACCGCACCCACAAGGTACAGATCGACCTCGTCCACGTGCCGATACAGACGTACCTCAACGGCTTCAAGCTCCCGTCCGCCTTCGCCACCGGCGAGGGCCCGGACATGTTCCTTCTCTCGCCCGGCGACTTCCTGCGCTACTACAACGGCGGTGTCCTCGCGGACCTCACCCCGCACATGGACAAGGCCGCCATCGAGGACTACGGCTCCGCACTGGACAGCCGCAAGGTCGACGGCAAGGTCTACGCCCTGCCGATGGAGATCGAGCCACTCGCCATGTTCTACGCCCAGGACGTGTGGGAGAAGGCCGGCCTGTCCGAGGCCGACATCCCCACCACCTGGGACCAGATGCTGGACATCGGCGACAAGCTGCGGACGAAGACCCGGGCGGGCCTCGTCTTCGAGACCAACCCCGGCTACTACCAGAACTTCACCTGGTACCCGTGGATGTGGCAGGGCGGCGGCGACGTCCTGGACCAGCAGGGCGAGGTCGTCTTCGACTCCAAGGCCACCCGCCAGGCCCTCGGGCTGTGGCAGGACGCCGTACGCCACGGCATCGCCCCGCGCACCCTGCCCGCCGCCGGCGATGTGATCGGCGGCTTCAAGGGCGGCAACGTCGCCATGTGGCAGCAGGGCATCTGGAACGTCTCCAGCTTCAAGGCGTTCGCGCCCAAGTACCGCTACGGCGTCTTCAAGCTGCCCGTCCCGACGGGCGGCAAGTACGTCACCACGCTCGGCGGCTGGTCCTTCTGCGCCAACGCCCAGGGCCGCAACCCCGAGGCGGCGGCCGAGTTCTGCGTCTGGGCGCTCGGGTCCATGAAGGATGACTCGATCAACCGGATGGTCGACTGGTGCGTGGGCGCCAAGTCCGACGTGGCGCCGCGCGCCAGCGCCCTGGAGCGGGGCACCGCCAAGGGCGGCTACGACTCCGAGATCATGAAGAAGTTCAAGGACGAGATCTTCCCCGGCGGGCGCGCCGAGCCGCGCTACCCCCCGGTCGTCTACAAGGCGATCTCCGACGCCATCCAGGGCACCATGCTCGCCGGCCGCGGTGTGGCCGGCGAGGCGGCCAGAGCCGCCCAGTCCATCGCTGCGTACACCAAGAGCTACAAGGGGGCGAGCCTGATATGAGCAGCGTCGCCGCACAACAGCGCCGGCGGGCCGCGGCCCCGGCGCAGGCACCCGCCTCCGCGGACACGCCGAGACTCAGCCGCAAGCACCGCGAATGGCTGGCCGCGGGCCTCTTCCTCGCGCCCGACGTGCTGGGCCTCCTGGTCTTCGTCGCGATCCCGATGGTGCTCTCCATCGCCCTGAGCTTCTTCCAGGTCAGCGGCTTCGGCTCGTACAAGTGGATCGGGCTCGGCAACTACGAGCGGATGATGCACGACCCGCTGTTCTGGGAGTCGATGAAGATCACCGGCGAGTACGTCGTGATCCTCGTCCCCGTCCTGTTCTGCGTGAGCCTCGGCCTCGGCCTGCTGGTGAAGCAGAAGCTGCCCGGCGTCGGCGTCTACCGCACCGCGCTCTTCCTGCCGTACGTGATCAGCCTCGTGGTGGTCGGCGTGCTGTGGAAGTTCCTGCTCGACGAGCAGACCGGCGCGGTCAACCGGGCCATGCGGGCGGCCGGCTTCGACGGCGAGTCCTGGCTCGGCAGCCCCTCCCTGGCCCTCGGCTGCGTCATCGCGGTCATGGTCTGGGTGATGATGGGCTACTACATGATCATCTTCCTGGCGGGGCTCCAGGAGATCCCCAAGGAGTTCTACGAGGCCGCGAAGCTGGACGGCGCGGGACCGTGGACCACCTTCCGCACCATCACCTGGCCGCTGCTGCGCCCCACCAGCTTCTTCGTCCTGCTGATGTCGACGGTCGCCGCCATCACCGGTGGCCTCGACCTGATCTTCGTCCTGACCAACGGCGGCCCCGCCAACGGCACGTCCCTGGCGATCTTCTACATCTACCAGCAGGCCTTCGGATTCGGCGAGTTCGGCTACGCGTCGGCCATGGGCTCGTTCCTGGTACTGATCATGGTCGTGATCTCCGCCGTGATCTTCAAGCTCACGAGAGGCGGGAGGTTCGACGATGGCGAGTGACGCCCTGACGACCCGGGCGGGCCGGGAGGGCGGACGCCGGCCGCGCTCCTCACGCGCCGGACTGACGGCCCTGGCCGTGGTCCTGTCGCTGATCAGCATCTTCCCGGTGCTGTGGATGGTCACGTCGTCCTTCAAGTCCCGGGCCACCGTCACCGACGGCAACCTGATCCCGAAGGACTTCACCTTCGACAACTTCGTCTACGTCTTCACCGAGGTCCCCTTCGGCCGCTACCTCTGGAACAGCTTCTTCATCTCCGCGGTGATCACCATCGTGGCGCTGTTCTTCCACTCCATGGCGGCCTACGCGCTCGCCCGGCTGCGCTTCCCGGGCCGCGAGAAGCTCTTCGGCGCGATCTTCGCCACCCTGCTGGTCACGGCCCCCGTCGTGCTGATCCCGCTGTTCCTGGTGGCCCGTGAGCTGGGCCTGCTCAACAGCTACGCCGGCCTGATCATCCCGGCCATCTTCAACGCCTTCGGCATCTTCCTGCTGCGCCAGTTCTACCTGGGGCTGCCCAAGGAGCTGGAGGAGGCGGCGATCGTCGACGGCTGCGGCCACTGGCGGGTGTACTGGAACATCGTCCTGCCGATGTCCCGGCCCATCCTCTCGGCCCTGGCGATCTTCTTCTTCCTCGCCAACTGGAACGCCTTCGTCTGGCCGCTGGTCGCCACCAACGACCAGTCCCTGACGGTGGTCCAGCTCGGCATCGCCTCGTTCCAGACGCAGTACGGCTCCAACTGGAACTACATCCTGGCGGCGGCCACGGTCGCGGCACTGCCCATGCTGGCGCTGTTCTTCGTCTTCCAGCGGCAGATCGTGGAGTCGATCAAGACGTCCGGACTGAAGTAGCTCCGGACCCTGCCGTGGGCCCGGGCGTGCGGCGGCGCAGGGCCCACGAACAAGGGCGCGGTACCGGTCACCCGACCGGTACCGCGCCCTTCGCGTGCCCGGCCGGCTCACGGCCCGGCGGTGCTCTCCCGCACCTGGAGCTTGGTGCGCAGCACCACCGTCTGCAGCGGCGACGGCTTGCCCTCGATGCGCTGCAGCAGCAGATCGGCGGCGGTACGGCCCAGCTCGTACGACGGCAGCTCGACGGCGGTCAGGGAGGGCCGCAGCAGCGACGCCCACGGCACGTCGCCGAAGGAGAGCACCCCGAGGGCCGGGGGAGTGCGCCCGACCTCGCGCAGCGCGTCCAGGACACCGATCGTCATGAGGTTGTTGGCGACGAAGACGGCGTCCGGCGGCTCGGGCAGCGCCAGCAGCTCGCGCATCGCGGCCCGGCCGCCCTCGACCCGGAAGTCGGCGTGCCGCACGTAGGCGTCCCCGGTCTGGGCGGCGTCGCCCGCGGAGTACAGCGCCATGCGGTACCCGGCGAGGCGCTCCTCGGACGTGGAGGCGCCCCGGGGGCCGGTGATGCAGGCGATCCGGCGGTAACCGGCCTGCAGCAGATGGCGGGTGGCCACCTCGCCGCCGTGCTGGTTGTCCACCTGTACGGCGTCCACCTCGGCCGCGTGCGGCCGCCGGTCCACGGCGACCACGGGCACGCCCCGGGCGTTCAGCGGCGCCAGGTCCGTCTCGTCCTGCGAGGCCGCGGCCACGATCACACCGGCCATCTGCTCGCCGAGGGCGACCTCCAGGTAGCGGCGTTCCTTGTCGGTGTCCTCGTCGGAGTTGCACAGGACGACCGAGAAGCTGGTGCGCTGTGCGGCGTCCTCGACCCCGCGGGCGAGCGAGGTGAAGAAGGGGTTCTCGATGTCCGGGATGATCAGGGCGATCACGCTGGACTGCTGCTTGCGCAGCGACCGGGCCAACCGGTTCGGCGCGAAGCCGAGAGCCGCGGCGGCCTGCTGGACGGACTGGGCGCGTTCCGGCGTGACCTTGCCGCCGTTGAAGACACGCGAGACCGTCGCCGGGGACACCCCGGCGGCTCGCGCCACGTCATGGATCGTCACCAACTGAGTGCGCATCCTTTCACCCGTGTGTGATAACACCCTACCCCGCGTCTGAAAAGGATTTCATCCCCGAATTGAGCCCAGGACGGGGCAGATGGGACAGGCGGCGCGGTGCGGACATGCGGGGCCCGTGGCCGAGTGGTGCAATGACGGCAGGGCGTCCCCGAGTTCGACCGTCGTGCCGGGCATGGCGGCCGCGACGGCGGGGCGCTGCGGCTCCCGGCCGGCGGTGTGCTGCCGGTCGTCCTGGTGCTCGACAGCACGCGATGATGCCCGTGGTCATCCTCGCGGCACTGGTCGCCTTCATGACGGCGGAACCGCTGCCCCCGTCCGCGCCGAGCCCCGGAGGAGTTCCCGATGACCTCGCACCAGCGGCCCGCTCCCACGCACTCCCCTCCACCGCGCCCCCTGTCCGAAGCGGACTTCCGCGACCTGTACCGCCGGCTGAGGGAGCAGGCCCTGGACGGCGCCGACCGGCGGCGTGGCGCACTGGACCGGCTGACCCCGGAGCGGGTGGTGGCGGCCGCCGCCGAGGTCCGGAGCGGGCGCACCGTGTCGCTGGCCGCGACCGTCGAGACCCGGTCCGGCCCGGACAGCCCGGAGCCCGCGTCCCATCGGATGACGGCACCGACGCGCCGGGAGACCTGCGGGCACGGCCTCGACTTCGCGCGTGACCGTTTCGCCATGAACGTGCACGGCGACGTCGACAGCCACCTCGACGCCCTGTGCCACGTGATCTTCGACGGCGAGCTGTACGGCGGCGTCCCGGCGAGCACCGTGACACCGGACGGTGCCGGGGCGCTCACCCTCGACCTGGTGCGCGACGGCATCGTCGGACGCGGAGTCCTCCTCGACATCCCGCGCCTGCGCGGTGTCCAGTGGCTCGAGCCCGGCGATCAGGTGACCGCCGAGGACCTCGCCGCGGCCGAGACCGCCCAGCGGACCACTGTCGGACCGGGTGATCTGCTGTTCGTACGCGTGGGGCACCGCCTGCGCCGGCGGACCCTCGGGGCCTGGGACGTGACGCGGACCCGTGCGGGTCTGCATCCGACGGCGATGCGCTTCCCGGCCGAGCGGCGCGTGGCCGTCCTGGGGTCGGACGGCAACAGCGACGCCGCGCCGAGCGCGGTCGCCGAGGTCGCGTTCCCCGTCCATGTGCTGGCCGTCAACGCGATGGGGCTGCACCTGCTGGACTACCTGGACTTCGAGGACCTGGCAGAGGTGTGCGAACAGCAGGGACGCTGGCACTTCCTGTGCGTGGTCGCCCCGTTGCGGCTGCCGGCGGCGACCGGGTCCCCGGTGAACCCGATCGCCGTCCTGTGAGCGTGCCGGTGCGCGGCCCGTTTCCAGGTGCCGCACCGCCGCGGGGCGCGTACGTTCGAAGAGGGATACCCGCAACGGCCGCAGACCGCGCGAGCAAGGACGGTGGTTGAGGTGGACGCCCTGCCCTCGTACGACGTCATCGTGATCGGTACCGGCGCCGGCGGCGGCACCCTGGCCCACCGCCTCGCCCCGTCCGGCAAGCGCGTCCTCGTCCTCGAACGCGGTGACTACCTGCCGCGCGAACGCGACAACTGGGACTCGACGGCCGTGTTCGTCAAGGCCAAGTACCGCGCCCCGGAGTTCTGGCTGGACCGGCACGGCAACGAGTTCCCACCCGAGGTGAACTACTACGTCGGCGGCAACACCAAGTTCTACGGCGCGGCACTGTTCCGGCTGCGTCCCGAGGACTTCGGTGAACTCCGCCATCACGACGGCATCTCGCCCGCCTGGCCCATCGGTTACGACGACCTGGAGCCGTACTACACCCAGGCGGAGCACCTCTACCTGGTGCACGGACGGCACGGCGAGGACCCCCGGGAAGGGCCGTGCAGCGCTCAGTACGCCTATCCGCCGGTCGAACACGAGCCGCGCATCGAGCAGTTGAGCCACGACCTGGAGAAGCGCGGACTGCACCCCTTCCACCTGCCGATCGGCGTCAACCTGACGCAGGACGCGGTCGGCCGGGCAACCCACACCAGCGCCTGCATCCGCTGCAACCGGGTGGACGGCTTCCCCTGTCTGGTCCGCGCCAAGTCCGACGCCCAGGTGATCTGTGTGGAGCCGGCGCTGGAACACCCCAACGTGGAGATGATCACCAACGCCCGGGTGACACGGCTGGAGACCGACCCCTCCGGGCGCAGCGTCACCAGCGTCGTCGTCCAGCTCCCGGACGAGCAGGAGGCCCGGTTCTCGGCCGACGTCGTGGTCGTGGCCTGCGGGGCCGTCAACTCCGCCGCGCTGCTGCTCGCTTCGGCCGGCGACCGGCATCCGAACGGGCTGGCGAACAGCTCGGACGTCGTCGGCCGGTACTACATGCGCCACAACAACCTGGCGCTGATGGCCGTGTCGAAGGAGCCCAACGACACCCAGTTCCAGAAGACTCTCGCCCTGCACGACTGGTACCTGGGCGCGGACGACTGGGACTACCCCCTCGGCGGGGTCCAGATGCTCGGCAAGTCGGACGCCGAGCAGATCCACGGCGAGGCGCCGCGGTGGGCCGGAGCGGTGGCGCCGGACATGCTGTTCGAGGTCCTGGCCCATCACGCCGTCGACTTCTGGCTGTGCGGAGAGGACCTGCCGCAGCCGGACAACCGGGTCACCCTGGAAGGCGACGGCCGCATCCGGCTCACCCTCGACGAGGGCAACAACATCGCGGGGGTCCAGCGCCTGCGGCACAAACTGCAGCAGATGCTCGGCCATCTGGGCATGCACGAGCACCGTCTGCTGTCCCACAGCATCTACCTGCACAAGGGCATGCCGATCGGCGCCACCGCACACCAGGCCGGCACGGTGCGCTTCGGCACCGACCCGGCGTCCTCGGCCCTGGACGTCCACTGCAAGGCCCACGACCTGGACAATCTCTACGTCGTCGACACCAGCTTCTTCCCGAGCATCGGCGCGGTCAATCCGTCCCTGACGGCCATGGCCAACGCCCTCCGCGTGGGCGACCACCTGCTGGAGCGGCTCGGCTGACCCTCCGCCTGCCCCGGCTCCGACCGGGCGAAGAACTCAGCCGGGCAGCGCAACGCGGTCCGCTCCGGGATGCCGCCCCCTCCCGGCGGTGCTTGTCTGATGCCCGGACCTCCGGGCGACGGGCCCGGCTGGATGCGGGCACGCAGTGGAGGAGCAGCACATCGTGAGTTCCACCGAGGGCGCACCCCAGGGCGTCATCCCCACCCAGCTGCTGCGGGGTCAGAAGGCACTCGTGACCGGCGCGAACTCCGGCATCGGCAAGGCCACGGCCATCGCCCTGGGCCGGGCGGGCGCCGATGTCGTGGTGAACTACGTGGCCGGCCGCGAGGACGCCGAGAAGGTGGTCGAGGAGATCACCGCATTCGGGGTGCGGGCGGCCACCCACGAGGCGGACGTCTCCGACGAGCAGCAGGTCGTCGCCATGGTGGACCGGATGGTCAAGGAGTTCGGCACGATCGACATCCTGGTCGCCAACGCGGGACTGCAGCGGGACGCGTCGGTCACGGACATGACCCTCGCCCAGTGGCAGAAGGTCCTGGACGTCAATCTCACCGGGCAGTTCCTGTGCGCGCGTGAGGCGACCAAGGAGTTCCTGCGCCGCGGGATCGTCCCGGAGGTGTCCTGCGCGGCCGGGAAGATCATCTGCATGAGTTCGGTGCACCAGATCATCCCGTGGAGCGGTCACGTCAACTACGCCGCGTCCAAGGGCGGCGTGCAGATGATGATGGAGACCCTGGCCCAGGAACTCGCCCCGAAGCGGATCCGGGTGAACGCGGTCGCCCCCGGAGCCATCAAGACCCCCATCAACCGCAGCGCCTGGGAGACGCCGGAGGCACGGCAGGACCTCATGCGGCTGATCCCCTACAAGCGGATCGGCGATCCCGAGGACATCGCCCACGCCGTCGTCGCCCTCGCGTCCGACCTGATGGACTACGTCGTGGGCACCACCCTGTACGTCGACGGCGGGATGACTCTCTTCCCGGGCTTCGCCACCGGCGGCTGACCCCCACCCCGCCCGCGTCGGCCTCCGGAGACACCTCACATGCACACGCTCCCGCTGCTGGCGGACGTGCCGCCGCAGACGCTGCCGGCCCGATCGATGATGGCCTTCACCCTGGCCTCGCACATCATCCTGGTGCCCCTGGGCGTGGCCCTGCCGCTGATCACGCTCATCATGCACGGCTACGGTCTGCGCCGTGACGACGCCACCGCCCTGCTGCTGGCCCGCCGGTGGTCGGCCGTCATGGCGGTCCAGTTCGCGATCGGCGTCGTCACCGGCACCGTGCTGTCCTTCGAGTTCGGGCTGCTGTGGCCGGGCATGATGGGCCGGTGGGGCGATGTCTTCGGCATCGGGTTCGGCGTCGAGGCCTGGGCGTTCTTCCTGGAGGCCGTCCTCATCGCCATCTACCTCTACGGCTGGCGCAGGCTTCCCTCCCGCGCCCACTTCCTGCTCGGTCTTCCGCTGCCTCTCGTGGCCCTGCTCGGCGCCTTCGGCATCCTGGCGGCCAACTCGTGGATGAACACCCCGCGGGGCTTCACCCTCGACGCCGCCGGCAACCCCGTCGACGTGAAGATCTGGACGGCGGTCTTCACCCCCATGTTCGGCCCGCAGTACTGGCACTTCGTCATGGCGATGTTCGTGACGGCGGGCTATGTCGTGGCCGGTGTCTACGCCGTCGGATGGCTGCGCGGACGCCGGGACCGCTACCACCGGCTGGGGTTCACGATCCCCTTCACGCTCGCCGCCGTGTGCACACCCGTGCAGTTCGTGCTCGGCGACTCCATCGCCCGGCAGGTCTTCCACAAACAGCCGGTGAAGTTCGCCGCCATGGAGATCGTCTGGAAGACCGACACCCATGTGCCGGAGTACCTGTTCGGCCGGATGCATCCGAACGGCACCATCTCCGGCGGCATCAGGATCCCGCAGCTCGACTCCATCCTGGCCGGCTTCCGCCCGGACACCAAGGTCACCGGGCTGACCTCCGTCCCGGCGGGCGACCGGCCGACGCCCGCCCAGGCCACGGTCGTCCACTGGACCTTCGACATCATGGTCGGGATCGGCTCCCTGCTGGTGCTGCTCGCCCTGTGGTACGCGGCGGTGTGGCTGCTGCGCCGCAGGATGCCCGCCAGCCCCTGGTTCTTCCGCGGCGCGGCCGTGGCCGGTCTCGCGTCCGTCGTCGCCGTCGAGTGCGGCTGGATCACCACCGAGGTGGGCCGCCAGCCGTGGATCGTGTACCAGAACATGCGGGTCGCGGAAGCGGTGACGGCCACCCGCTCCAGCAGTCTGTGGATCATGTTCGGGCTGGTCGTCGTCGTGTACGTCTTCGTCTTCGGGTCGTTCCTCGCGGTGCTGCTCAAGATGCGCTCCCGCTGGCGGCTCGCCGACCGGACGGGCGGACCGCGACCGCCCAAGGAGATACCGGAGCCGGACACACCCGAGACGGACACGCCGTACGGGCCGCGCTCCGCCGGGAGCCGGCCGTGATCGCCGGGGTCGTCGCCGTCGTCCTGCTGCTCGCCATCGCCGCCTACGCCTGCGGCGGCGGCACGGACTACGGAGCCGGCTTCTGGGACCTGACCGCGGGCGGAGCGGAACGCGGCAAGCGCCCGCGATGGCTGATCGACCACGCGATGGAACCGGTCTGGGAGGTCAACAACGTCTGGCTGATCTTCGTGCTGGTCATCATGTGGACCGGCTTCCCCGAGCTCTTCCGGCAGGTGTTCACCACGATGTGGCTGCCCCTGGCCCTTGCCGCCGTCGGCATCGTGCTGCGCGGCGCCGGCTTCGCCCTGCGCAAACCCGTCCGGCGGCTGGCCGGCCGGCGCCTGTACGGCGCGGTCTTCGCCGTCGCCTCCCTGCTCACGCCGTTCTTCCTCGGGGCCGCGGCCGGGGGAGTGGCCTCGGGCCGGGTGACCGCCACGACCACGGCGTCGACTCACGCCTGGGCCAATCCGACGTCCCTGCTGTTCGGCCTCCTCGCCATCGCGGCCACGGCGACGCTCGGCGCGGTCTTCCTCGCCGCGGACGCCCGGCGCTTCGCCGCGCCCGACCTCGACCGGTACTTCCGCCGGCGGGCCCTGGGCGCCCTCGCCGCCCTCGCCGTGCTCGCCGTCGTCACCCTGTTCGTCACCCACGGGGACGCGCCGCACGTGTGGCACGGGCTCACCCACGGCGTGGGCCTCGTGTTCGTCGTCGTGGCGGCACTGGCCACGCTCGCCACCGCATGGCTGCTGACACGTCCCTCCGGAGCCCGGACCCGGGTCACGGCCGTCGGCGTGGTCGCGTCGGCCGTCCTCGCCTGGGGCATGGCGCAGCGCCCCTACCTCGTCCCGACCTCGCTGACCGTCGCCGAGGGCGCGGGCGCGCACACCACACTGCGCTGGCTGGCGTTCGTCACCCTCGTCGCCGTCGTGCTCGTCGTCCCCGCGGTCGCCCTGCTGTACTGGCTGGACACCCGTGGCGAACTGGAGGGCCTCAGCGACGCCGACCTGCGCGACGATGCCGTCGACGAGGTCTGACCTCATGGCGGGCCGCCCGCCCGCCCGCTGCGCACGGTGCGGGCCCGGTGAGCGCCGACGGCATCCTGCTGGGCATCGGCCTGACCGTCGCCCTCGCCGTCGGATGCCAGATCCTCGCCGGCCGCCCTGTTCGTCGTACGGCGCGAGGGCCGGCTGGAACCGGTCACCGGCGATCGGCCGGCCGCCGCCCGGCAGGGGGACACCCTCGTGCTGCTCGGCCCCGGACGACCGGAGGGCTGAACCCGGCCCGCGCTAGCGCCGGTCGAGCGCCTCGTTCAGGGTGAGGGCCGAGTCGATGAGGGCGAGATGCGTGAACGCCTGTGGGAAGTTGCCGAGCTGACGGCCCGTCGGGTCGATCTCCTCGGAGTACAGGCCCAGATGGTTGGCGTACCCCATCATCTTCTCGAACGCCAGCCTCGCCCTGTCGGTGCGCCCCGCGCGCGCCAAGGCGTCGACGTACATGAACGTGCACAGCGAGAAGGTGCCCTCGGAGCCACGCAGGCCGTCGGGCGAGGCATCGGGGTTGTAGCGGTAGACCAGGCTGTCGCTGACCAGTTCCTGCTCCATGGCGTCCAGGGTGGACGCCCACATCGGATCCGCCGGGGTGACGAACCCGACCGTCGCCATGCGCAGCAGCGAGGAGTCCAAGACCTCACTGCCGTAGTGCTGGACGAAGGCCTGCCGTTCCTCGCTCCAGCCCTTGGCCATGACCTGCTCGTAGACGGCGTCCCGCTCGGCGTGCCAGCGGTCGGATGCCGACGGCCACCCCTTCGACTCGGCGAGCCGCAGGGCGCGGTCGAACGCCACCCACGACATGACACGGCCGTAGGTGAAGTCCTGGCGACCGCCGCGGGTCTCCCAGATACCCTCCTCGGCCTGGTCCCAGTGGTCGGCCAGCCAGTCCAGGTCCGCCCGTATCGAGGTCCATCCCCCGTGCCCGACCTGGAAGCCGTGCCGGTGCGCGAAGTAGATGCTGTCCAGGGCCTCGCCGTAGATGTCCAGCTGAAGCTGCGTCGCGGCGCCGTTGCCGATCCGCACCGGCGCGGAGCGCGCGTAGCCCTCCCAGTGGTCGAGGATCTGCTCGTCCAGGTCGGAGGAGCCGTCGACCTTGTACATGATGTTGAGCGGACCCGTGGTCCCTTCGCTGCCGACCCGCTCCTTGACCCGGTCGCTCAGCCAGATGATGAACGCGCGGGCCTCCTCCGTGAAGCCCAGTCCCAGCAGCGCGTACACGGAGAAGGAGGCGTCACGGATCCAGGTGAAGCGGTAGTCCCAGTTGCGTTCGCCGCCCAGTTGCTCGGGCAGGGCCGCCGTCGGGGCGGCCACCACCGCGCCGCTCGGGGCGAAGGTCATGAGCTTCAGCGTGATCGCGGAACGCTCCACCACCTCCCGCCAGCGCCCGGTGTAGCGCGACTGTGCCAGCCAGGACCGCCAGAACGCCGCCGTCTCCTCGAAGAGCCGCTCGTGTTCGTCACGGCGTATCTCCGCGGGCGGCCCCTCGGCGCCCATCTCCAGAATCAGCCCGCGCTGCTGGCCGGCCTGCAGGGTCAGCGAGAGATGCAGATCGGCGTCCCGGTCCGTGAGCAAGTCCGCCAGCCGATCGTCCTCCGGTTCCCGGATCGGGTGCACGGTGAGTTCGGTGCCGTCCTCCGCGGCGAAGACCGCGCCGTGCGGGGTGAGGTGCAACCGGTGGGCCATGCGCCCGTAGTCGAACCGCGGGGCGATCGTCACGTCGAACGACATGGTGCCGCGCACACAGCGGACCAGGCGGACCAGCCGGTGGCGGGAGGTGACCGTCTTCCCCGTGACGGGCATGAAGTCGAGCACCTCACCGGCGCCCGCCTCGGTCATGAACCGGGTCACCAGGATCGCCGTGTCGGGCAGGTACAACTGCCTGGTCGCATGGGTGAGATGGGCCGGCCGGACCGTGCAGTGCCCGCCCTTCTCCTTGTCCAGCAGCGCCCCGAAGACACTCGGCGAGTCGAAGCGCGGAGAGCAGAACCAGTCGACCACGCCCTCGGTGGTCACCAGCGCCGCGGTCTGCAGATCTCCGATCAGACCGTGGTTCTCGATCAGCGGGTAGTCGTCCATCGGGGCGCCCCTTTCGGTGTGCGATTCACCCGGATGGGCCCCCAGGATCAGCGTAAGTCGCGGGTCCTGGTGCGGCCACGGGACCGCCACCGGTCCCCGGACACCGCCGGAACCGAATGCCCGGCGACGGCACGCCCGCAACCGTCGGGCGAGGGGACCTCATCGTGCGACTCCGCCGCATCTGGCGGATAGTGAGGAAAGGACGAGATCCCCGGCAGCTCCCCGCACCTCAGGAGGCGCTCGATGCCCCCTTCACGGTTGTTGGCCGCGCTCACCGGCATCACGTTGCTCGGTGTCGCGCTCACCGCCTGCCAGGACCAGGCGTCCGGTCAGATCGTGGCGCGCAACGGTTTCAGGATCGTGCAGACCCTCTCCGACCCGCCGATCCACCGATGCCACCGCTTCCCCGAGGGCGTGACCCACGTCAACAATCAGACACAGAGCAGCCTGCTCCTGTACACGACACCGGACTGCACCGTGCCGCCGGGTGGACAGAGCAGCTACCTGGACATCGGGGCGTCGGACCAGGTTGTCAGGGCCACCGGCCTGTGGCACAGCTTCTCCTTCGCGCCCGGATGACACCGCGGGGTCGGCGCTGCCTCAACCGGCGGCGGGATCGGCTCCGGTGACGTGGGCACAGATGCCGGGCGCGTCACGACGATGCGCGTGACCCGCCGCCCCCTCGGCGGTCGGCCGACCGGATGTCATGAAGAGCGCGGCGCGGGGTGTCGCTGCCGGCCACGACGGGTCGGCGGGAGGTGCGCATGTCCGGGCAGACACCGACCGCGCCGAGGCTGCTCTCGTGGTGGCGTGACCGCGATCCGGATCTGGCGGCGACGCGGCGGGCCGGGCGGACCGCGATCGTCATGCCGACCCTGTTCGCACTGTGCAGTCAGGTCCTGCACTCTCCGGCGATGGCGAGTTTCGCCGCGTTCGGGTCCTTCTCGATGCTGCTGCTGGTCGACTTCAGCGGCCCGATGGTGGAGCGGCTGCGCGCGCAGGCGGGGCTCGGGGTGGCCTGGGCGGTGCTGATCTGCGCGGGGACGCTCGTGGCGCGCGTGACCTGGCTCGCCGTCGTCACGACCCTGCTGGTCGGCTTCGTCGTCCTCTTCTCCGGCGTCGTCAGCTCACTGCTGGCGGGCAGTACGACCGCGCTCCTGATGGCGTTCGTTCTGCCGGTCACGTCACAGGTGCCGCTGTCCCAGCTGCCCGACCGCCTCGCGGGCGCCGGGCTGGCGGCAGCGGCGGCGTTGCCCGCGGTCCGGCTGCTGTGGCCGCGGCCGGTCGCCGATCCGCTCTGCGCGCCCGCGGCCCAGGTCTGCCGTGCCGCCGCCGCGCACCTGCGCGCGGACGCCTCCGGCCTCGGTGGCCTGGGACCGGTGGCCGACGCCGCGCAGCGCCGGGCGGCGGCCGACCGGACCGCCGACGCCGGCACGGAACTGCGGCGCGCCTTCGACACCACCCCGTACCGCCCCACCGGTCTGTCCACGACCTCGCGCGCCGTGGTCCGCCTGGTCGACGAGCTGACCTGGCTGAGCAGCATCCTGGCGGACCGCCCCGTCTACACCGACGGGCCCCCGGCCTGCGACCCGGCCGCGCGCACGGTGCGCCTCGTCGCCGCCGACGTCCTCGATCACGCCGCCGGCCTCCTGACGGAGATGGGCGGCGACGCGGGCCCGCTGCGGACCTCCATGGAGGTGCTGCGGCGGACCATGAAAGGGATGGAGAAGACCTCCACGGTGCGGCTGCCCGCCGACCATCCGGTAGGTGACAGCCCGGCGGAGGTCTACGCGTTCATCGCCACACTCGACCTGTCCTTCCGTGCCCAGGAGCTCGGCTACGCCGTCCTGCAGATCGCCGGCAACGTCGAACTGGCCGCCACCGCATGGCAACGTCCCTGGCACGAACGGCTCCTCGGCCGTGAACCGGGCGCGCTGACCGCACCGCTGGCCCTGGCCCGCGAACGGGCCACAGCGCACCTCGGACTCCGCTCGGTCTGGCTGCACAACAGCCTGCGCGGCGCCGCCGGGCTCGCCATCGCGGTGCTCCTCGCCGAGTTCACCGGGATACAGCATTCCTTCTGGGTCCTGTTCGGCACCCTGTCCGTGCTGCGCTCCAACGCGCTCAACACCGGCCAGAACGCCCTGCGCGCGGTGCTCGGCACCGTGGTGGGCTCGTTCATCGGCGCCGGGCTGCTCCACCTGATCGGCCAGCACGGCACCGCCCTCTGGTTCCTGCTGCCGCCCGCCGTCCTGGTGGCCGGCATCGCCCCCGCCGCGATCTCCTTCACCGCGGGACAGGCCGCCTTCACCGTCACGCTCGCCGTGCTGTTCAACATCGGCCAGAACCCCGACTGGCACATCGTCCTGCTCCGCGTCCAGGACATCGCCCTGGGCTGCGCCGTCAGCATCGCCGTCGCGTTGTTCTTCTGGCCCCGTGGTGCCGCGGCCGCCGTCCACAAGGCTCTCGCCGAGGCGTACACCGACAGCGCTCACTACCTCGTCGACGCCGTGCGCTACACCCTCGGCGCCTCCGGCCCAGCGGAACCCGCCGCGCCCGTCGGCGAACCGGTGCGGCAGAACCTCCAGGCGGCGGCCTCCGCCCGCCGCCTCGACGACGCCTTCCGGACGTACCTGGCCGAACGCGGCGCGAAGCCCCTGCCCTTGGCCGACATGACCGCGCTCGTCACCGGAGTGGCCGCCCTGCGTCTGGCCGCCGACGCCGTCCTCTCCCTGTGGCGGGACACCGGGCCGACGCCCGGCCACGCCGGGCAGACCGACGCCCATCGCGCCGTCGTCGGCGCCGCCTGCGCGGTCATGGACTGGTACTGCGGCTTCGCGGCGAGTCTCGGTCACAAGGCGCCCACCCCCGACCCGGTACCGCTCCGCCCCAAGTCCGCGTCGCAGCTCGTGGAGTCCGTCCGCACCGACCTCGTCGACGGCCGCGGCCGGGCCACCGCCACCGCCGTCCGCGTCATCTGGACCCGTGACCACGTCGACGCCGCCCGCCGCCTCCAGCCGAGCCTCGCCGCGGCGGCGCGGGGGAACGTCGTCGGCTGATGCCGGTACGGCCCGCCCGGTGCGCGCGTGCAGTCCCCCGGACGAGTCTGCGTCCGCCCGGGGAAAGCGCGACAATTGTCTATATGTCTTCTCCGTCACCGGAGGGATGTGGGCGTTGGTGGTCTGGTGGCCCGGACGGGGACGGCGGCCGGGTGGCCGCGGACGCAAGCTCTCGCAGCGGATCCTCCTCGCCCTGCTGCTGATCCTCGCGGTGACGAGCACCATCGGTTTCGCACTGTTCGCCTTCACCCAGCGCGCCCGGCTGGACGCCCTGTACGAGCAGCGGGCGGTGGCGATCGCGCGGATCGCGGCCGGAAACCCGCAGATTCGCGGCGCGCTGGCCGCCGGAGCGCCGCCGACGCGCCACGGCGTCGTGCAGAGCACGGCCCAGCGCATCACCACCGACTCCGGTGCCTCCTATGTCGTGGTGATCGACCTGCACCGTGTCCGTCATTCGCACCCCACTCCCGCCCTGATCGGCCGGAAGGTCTCCGAACCGATCGTGGTCCGGGACGGAAGGGCACACACGAGGATCAACGTGGGTGCGACGGGCCGCTCGGCCAATGGCCTGGTGCCGGTGTACGCACCGGGCGGCGGCCGCCGTCTGGTGGGAGAGGTCTCGGCCGGCATTCCGGAGGCGCAGGTGTCCGGCGAGCTGGTGCGTGAGCTGCCCGCCTTGGGCATCTACGCCGGGATCGCGCTGGCGGTCGGAGCGGGCGCCGCCTTCCTGCTGGCCGCACGGCTCAAGCGGAGCACGTTCGGACTGGAGCTGGAGGAGATCGCGGGTCTGCTCCAGGACCGGGAGGCCACGCTGCACGGTATCCGGGAGGGCGTCGTCGGCCTGGACCCGCGAGGGCGGATCACCGTGGCCAACGACGAGGCACGGCGGCTGCTCGGTCTCACGGGGGACGTCGAGGGACGCCCCGTGGCCGAGCTCGGGCTCGAGCGGGCGGCGGCCGAGCTGCTGGTTCCGGGACGCGTCGTCAGCGACGAGGTGCTCACCGTCGGGGAGCGGTTGCTGGTGGTCAACTGCTGGCCGACGGGGCGCGACGGCGGCCCTCCGGGGAGCGTGGCCACGCTGCGGGACTCCACCGAACTCCGGCTGCTCTCACAGAAGGCCGAGGCGGCTCGCAGGCGCCTGCAACTGCTCTATGACGCCAGCGGCTCCATGGGGACCTCACTCGACGTGAAACATACCGCCGCAGCACTCGCCCGGGTCGGGATACCGCACTTCGCCGACTTCGCCGTGGTCGATCTCGTGGAGTGCGTCCTGCACGGCGAGGAACCGGCGACCGGCGGTCGCAGCCGGATGCACCGGGTGGCCGTGCACGGCATACGCGAGGAGCATCCCTTCATCCGGCGCGACGAGGTCTTCGAGCTGGACCCCGCCACACCGCAGGCGTGGGCGTTCGGCCACCAGCAGGCGGTGCTCGAGCCCGATCTCCACGCCGCGCAGGCGTGGCGTGCCCAGGACCCGGCGCGATCGGAGGCCATCCTCGCCGCCGGCCTCCGCTCGCGCATCGTGGCCCCGCTGCGCGCCCGGGGTGTGCTGCTCGGCGTGGCCTGCTTCTGGCGCACGCGGGAGCGTGAGCCCTTCGACGAGGACGACCTGTCGCTGGCCGAGGAACTGGTGGCCCGCGCCGCGGTCTCCGTCGACAACGCCCGGCGCTACACCCACGAGCACGCGATGGCTGTTGCCCTGCAGCGCAGCCTGCTGCCGCGCGCCATGCCCGACCAGAACGCCGTCGACCTCGCCCACCGGTATCTGCCGGCCCAGTCCGTGGGCGGTGACTGGTTCGACGTCATCCCGCTGCCCGGCGGGCGGGTCGCGCTGGCGGTGGGCGACGTCGTCGGTCACGGTCTGCACGCGGCGGCGACCATGGGGCGGCTGCGAACGGCCGTGCGCAATTTCTCCGCGCTCGACATTCCCCCCGACGAGCTGCTGTGGCATCTGGACGAGCTCGTCGCGAGGATCGACGAGGAGGACGCGAGCGACGACGGCAGGACGGGGATCACCGGCGCGTCCTGCGTGTACGTGATCTACGACCCGACCACCGGGGCCTGCACGATGGCACGGGCCGCGCACCCGCCGCCTGCGGTGGTGATCCCCGACGGCACCGTGCAGTTCCCGGACGTGCCGGCCGGCCCGCCACTGGGTCTGGCGGCGCTGCCGTTCGAGACCACGCAGCTGCGGTTGCCCGAGGGCAGTCGGCTCGTGCTGTACACCGACGGGCTGATCGAGGCCCGCGACCGCGACATCGACGAGAGCCTCGCGCTGCTGAGCGCCGTCCTCGGCGACGCGGGCCGCACCCCGGATGAGACCTGCACCGCGGTGCTGGACGCGCTGCTGCCCGCGCGTCCCAGCGACGACGTCGTTCTGCTCGTCGCCCGGACCCGCGCCCTGGCAGCCGACCGGATCGTCGCCTGGGAAGTGCCCTCCGATCCCGCCGCGGTGGCCGATGCGCGCACCAGGGTCCACCACGTGCTCTCGCAGTGGACGCTGGACGAGCTGGTGTTCACCACCGAACTCATCCTCAGCGAACTGGTCACCAACGCCATCCGCTACGCCACCGGGCCGATCCGGGTGCGCCTGCTGTACGACCGCAGCCTGATCTGCGAGGTCTCGGACACCAGCAGCACCTCGCCTCACCTGCGCCACGCGGCCACCACCGACGAGGGCGGCAGAGGTCTCTTCCTCGTCGCCCAGCTCGCCGCCCGGTGGGGCACCCGGTACCTGTCCACCGGCAAGATCATCTGGGCCGAGCAGACGATCCCCGCACCGGTGGCGGACACCGCCGGACCACACAACGGTCCAGGTGTGCGCTCCCGGGTCTGGGCGGACCATGGATGAAGGCAGAAAACCCGCCGGTACGGCAGGAGCCGAGGGGCCGAGCGGGAAGGAACACGAGACATGGGCACGAAGGACTCCTCCCGAGCAGGCCACGGCCGGCCGGTGGCGGGTCCTGGCGCGCCGCCCAGTGGCCTGCTGGATCTGCTCAGCGTCGCCGCGGTGGTGCTGGACGCGAACGGCCAGGTGGTGTTCTGGAGCCCGAAGGCCGAGGACCTGTTCGGCTACACCGCCGCGGAGGCGCTGGGCCAGCAGGCGGCCCGGCTCACGGTCCACGAGGAGCACCGGGACGAAGTGATCAGGCTGTTCGCCCGGATCATGGAATCCGGCACCGACTGGGCAGGGTCCTTCCCGATCCGGCACAAGGACGGCAGCACGCGCCTGGTGGAGTTCCGCAACATGCGGCTGATGGACGACCTCGGCGGTGTCTACGCCCTGGGCCTCGCCGCGGACCAGGCCGCCGTGGAACGGATCGAGCGGGATGCCTCCCTGGCCATGCGCCTGGTGTCCCAGTCCCCGGTCGGGCTGGCCATTCTGGACCCGGACCTGCGGTACCTCGCGGTGAATCCCGCCCTCGAACGCATCACCGGCCAGTCCGCCGCCGAGCGTCTCGGCCGGCCGGTCGGCGAGATCCTGACCTACCTGGACACGAATCCCGAGGCACGTCTGCGCCGGGTCCTGGAGACGGGCGAGTCGGTCGTGGACCGGCACATCGTCTGCCGTCCGCCCGCCGACCCGGACCACGAGCACGCCTGGTCCGTCTCGTACTACCGGCTGGAGGATTCCGGTGGGCGGGTGCTGGGCCTTGCCTATTCCGTCATCGACGTCACCGAGCGCCATCGAGCCGCCGCCGAGGTGGCACGGGGCCGGCAACGGCTGGCACTGATCGCCCAGGCCTCCGCCTGCGTGGGTTCCACCCTCGACCTGGAGACGACGGCACGCGAGCTCGCCGACATCGTCGTCCCGGTCCTGGCCGATGTGGCCGCCGTGGACGTACTCGACAGCGCCCTCGACGGCCGGAGCGCGTCACGCGAGGGCCCGGCACGCTTCCGCGCCCTCGCCGTCAGTGCGGCCCACTCCACCGAGGCGGTCCGCGCGGCGGACCCGCCAGGGGGACTCGCCACCTACGACAGCGACCGCCTGATCACCCGGTGCGTGCGCACCCGCCAACCGGTACTGGTGCCCCACACCACCCGGGAGGATCTGGAGCGCATCGCCCGGCACGGCGAGGCCGCCTCCCTCCTCGAGGAGGCCGGCGTCCACTCCTATCTCGCCGTACCGCTCCTGGCCCGGGGCGAAGTCCTGGGCGCCCTCGACCTCGCACGCACCCTGAACCCCGCGCCGTTCGACAAGGACGACGCGTTCCTCGCCTGCGAGTTGGCCACCCGGGCCGCGGTCTGCATCGACAACGCCCGCGGATACCAGGCCCAGCGCCAGACGGCCCTCACCCTCCAGCGCAGTCTGCTCCCCGAGCGCCCCTCGCACCTGCCCGGCCTGGAGGTTGCCTGCCGCTACCAGCCCGCGGGCGCCACGTGCGAGATCGGCGGCGACTGGTACGACGCCGTACCTTTCCAGGGTGACAGAACCGCCCTGGTCGTCGGGGACGTGATGGGCAGCGGTATCAAAGCCGCCGCGACCATGGGTCAACTCCGCAGTGCCGCCCGCGCGTTCGCCGAGCTCGCCGTCGCCCCGGCCGAGGCTCTCCATCACCTGGATCACCTGACCGAGGGTGTCGAGCAGACCATCACCACCTGCATCTACTGCGTCTACGACCCGCACCGGGGCACGTGCGAGATCTGCCTCGCCGGCCACCTGCCCCCGGTCCTGATACGACTCGGCCGAGCAGCCCGGCTCCTCGACCTTCCCACCGGCGCGCCGCTCGGCGTCGGCGGGGTGCCCTTCGAGGCCGCCACCATCACCTTCCACCCCGGCGACGAGCTGGTCCTCTACACCGATGGCCTGGTCGAAACCCGGAGCGAACCCATCGACGCTCGCCTGGACACCCTCCTGGACGCCCTCACCGCGACACGCGGCCACGACCTGGAAGGCACCTGCGACCGCCTCCTGGAGATCCTGCGCCCGCCCGGCGGCGAGGACGACGTGGCACTGCTCATCGCCCGGGCCCTGCCCTTCGGCAACGGGGCCGTGTGAGTCCTGGAACGCGCCATCTCACCCGTTCGGGGTGAGGCGGCACGGCCTTTTGACATGCGCAAATGGAATCGGCAGAAGGAGTTCGACACCTACGAGCCGGTCCTGAGCGGTGGCCGTGGTGGTGTCTTGCGACGACGCACACAAGGAGGTGGGCCATGACTGCGACACCTGCAGCGCGCCCGGAAACGGCGAAGCAGCAATGGGCCGGCGGCCTGATGATGTTCGGCGCCGTCATGCTGATGATCTGCGGAGTGCTCGACGTCTTCCGCGGCATCATGGGCATCGCCCAGGACAACGTGTTCATCACCACGAACGGATACGTCTTCCAGTACGACCTCACCGGCTGGGGCTGGATCCACCTCGTTCTCGGCGCGGTCGCCTTCGTGGTCAGCCTGGGCCTGTTCCAGGCAGCGACGTGGGCTCGGGTCGGCGGCGTGGTCATCGCCGGATTCATCATCCTCGCAAACTTCCTCTCCATGCCGTACTACCCGTTGTGGTCGATCGTGGCGATCGCGATCTCCGGATTCGTGATCTGGGCCCTGTGCGTCGTGCAGACCGAGCGACCCTCGGCCGGCTTCCGATAGGGCGGCGCGCCCGTCGCACGGCACTGTTCTCGCGGCATGAGGAGATGGGGCCCGACGTGCGACAGGGACGAGGCCGGGACGCGCGGGCCGTCGCATGGGCAGCCGGCCGCGGAACGCCCGTGGCATGGGCCCGGCTGGCCGTCCTCGCCCTCCTGGGCAGCATGCTCGTGCTGCTCGTCGCCGCTGGGCCGAAAGGCCTGCTCTGGGCACTCGTCGCCGTCGCGGGAGTGGCCCTCACGGCCGTCGGCCTGTGGTGGGTCCTCGCCTACTCCGGGGTCGTCCGGGCCGCGGGTGCCCTCGTTGCCGTCCTGGTTCCGATCGCGGTGCCGGCCCTGTTCGCCACGCAGGGCATGCTGTGGTCGGCCTGCCTGTCCTGGGGACTTTGGATCCTGGCCCTCGCAGCCGCCCGGATCGCCATCACACCGGCGGGGCCCTCCGCCGGCCGCACCCCCGCGCCCGGGCCGGTGCCGGCGGCGCAGCACCCGTGGGTCGTGATGAACCCGCGCTCCGGCGGGGGCAAGGTGGACCGCTTCCACCTGGTGGAGAAGGCGAGGGCGACGGGCGCGAGCATCGTCGTGCTGGACCCGGCGCGCCACCAGGACGTGGCGGACCTGGCCCGCCGTGCGGTGGCCGAGGGGGCCGATCTGCTGGCCGTGGCCGGCGGCGACGGCACCCAGGCCCTGGTCGCTGAGGTCGCCGCCCGGCACGAGGTGCCCTTCGTGGTCGTCCCGGCCGGAACGCGCAACCACTTCGCCCTCGATCTCGGTCTCGACCGCGACGACCCGGCGGCCGCCCTGGAGGCGTTCACCGATGCCGTCGAGTTCCGCGTCGACCTGGGATTCGCCGCCGACCGGGTGTTCGTCAACAACGCGTCCTTCGGAACCTACGCGGCCGTGGTGCGCGAACCCTCCTACCGGGAGGCCAAGCTGCGCACGGCACTGGGGGCGCTGCCCGTTCTCCTCACCGGCCCCGGGGCCCCACGGTTGCGCATGCGCGCCGGACACACGCGGATCGAGGGACTGCAGGCCCTGCTGGTCAGCAACAACCCCTACCGACCCGTCGCCGTCGACTCGGCGCATCCCGGACTCCGGGAGAGCCTGGACTCCGGACACCTGGGGGTGCTGTGCGTGCGGGTCGACACCCCGCGCCAGGCGGCCCGGCTGTCGACCCGGCTCCTGGGAAGCCGGCGGTCCCCGGGCGTGACCCGGCTGACGGCCTCCGAGGTGGTCGTAGAGGCCGACACGGACACGGTGCCGGCCGGCATCGACGGCGAGTCCGTCGTACTGCCCGCTCCGGTGGTCTGCCGGGTGGCACCCGGGGCCCTGCGGGTGCGCGTCCCACGTCACCGCCCGGGAACACCGCCGAACAGGCCCCCGCCCGACTGGCGACGAGTGCTCCACCTGGCCCTGTCCCGTCGGACGCGGCGGCGCGCTTGACCGGCGGCCGGGGCATGGCGGCTGGGGCGGGTGCCTACCGGTCGTCCGCCGGGAGGGCGGGGGGCGGTCCACCGGGCACCGGTGCGCGTGGGGAGAAGCGGACGTGGTGGAAGCCCTCGAAGTCCGGCACCCGGCCGAGCACGGTGTCGTACGGCCACCAGGCGCGCCGGAAGACGTTCGGCACCGACAGCGCCTTCGCTGAAGTGACGGAAGGCCCACGGACACTCGCCGTCGGCCACGGGGACCGTCACGCCGGGCGGCATGACCGGCCACGGCGACCGCGGCCGGCGTCGAGGCTGATGTCAGCGCTGCCGGCGAATCGCGCGGTGCTTGGCGAACTCGTGTCCGACGACGGCACCAAGGTGAATGACCACGCCCACCGCCACCAGCCAGGACAGGATGACCATGACGACACCCACAGGGCCGTACTTCTGGTTGTTGGCCACGATCGTTTCGGAGAAGAAGCGCGAGGAGAACCACCCGAGTCCGGTCCAGGCGACGCCGGTGCTGACAGCCGCCGGCAGGAGGAAGCGCCAGGTGACCCCTCCGATGAGCAGCAGCCGCATGGTCCCCCACCAGAAGAACAGCGCCAGGACGAAATCGGGCAGGCTGCTCAGTCGCGATCCGAGTGCCGCGCCGATCCCGGCCCGGGCCGCGCTGTAGGCGACCAGCGTCGCCAGCCACACGAGCTGAGCCCTCAGGTCCCGCCACCAACGTGACGGCATGCCGAAGAGGAACTGGTACCAGCCTTGCAGGGTGCCGGCCACGGCGACCGCCCCCGCGATCAGCAACACGGCGCTCACCAGGTTGAGGGTGTACGAGCCGGGATCGGGTTTGAACAGACCGGCCACGGCCTGGGCCGCCTGCTCGTTCAGTCCGAGCCATCCCGCCATGACCTTCGCCGCGTCCTGGCCGAACGCGGCGGTGACAAGGATCAGGAACGGGAAGAAGCAGAGGAAGGCGAGCGACGCCAGCTGGAACGAATGGCCGAAGAAGTCCGCCGCGCTGAGGCGTTCCCACAAACGTCCCGCCGCGCTTGCCCCGAAACGGCTTCCCGCCGCCTGCCATGCGTGGTCCAGCCGACTCCAGTACGAGGCCGTGCGCCGGCCCTTGGCAGGGGGGAGGCGGCCAAGTGGACTCGGTCGGCGCTCCGCCATCATGACGTCCCTTCAGCCGGCCGACGGACGTGAGTGACGCCCGCGAGCACGGCCCACGGCTGCACCACCGCCATGTGGTGGGCAGCCGTTCACCTGGTCCTCGCGGTCGTGCTCGCCCCCGGTCGGCCGGTGAGGGCGGACCGGGACGTGGGGCTCAGGCGAGATCGAACCGGTCGAGATTCATCACCTTGTTCCACGCTGCCACGAAGTCACGTACGAACTTCTCTCCCGCGTCCTGGGACGCGTAGACCTCCGAGACGGCTCGGAGCTGGGAGTGCGCACCGAAGATCAGGTCGACGGCGGTGGCCGTCCACTTGACCTCACCGGTGGCGCGATCCCGGCCTTCGAACACGTTCTCGTCCGTAGCCGACACCTTCCACTCCGTGCCCATGTCGAGCAGGTTGACGAAGAAGTCGTTGGTCAGGGTTTCCGGCCGGTGGGTGAAGACACCGTGGGGGGATCCCTTGAAGCCGGTGTTCAGGGCCCGCATGCCGCCGATCAGCACCGTCATCTCGGGAGCGGTCAGCGTCAGCAGGTTGGCGCGGTCCAGCATGAGGGTCTCCGGCGACAGCTTCTCACCCGCCGGAAGGTAGTTGCGGAAGGCATCCGCCTTGGGCTCCAGCACGGCGAACGACGCCGCGTCGGTCTGCTCCTGCGTGGCGTCCGTACGCCCCGGTGCGAACGGAACCGTGACGTCGTACCCGGCGTTCCTCGCGGCCTGCTCGACGGCCGCGCACCCGCCGAGGACGATCAGGTCGGCGAGGGAGACCCGCGTGCCGCCGGTCTGCGAGGCGTTGAAGTCCTGCTGGATTCCTTCGAGCGTGCGCAGTACCTCCGTCACCTCGGGAAGGGCGTTGAGCTCCCAGTCCTTCTGCGGCGCGAGCCGGATCCGTGCTCCGTTCGCCCCGCCGCGCTTGTCGGTGCCGCGGAAGCTCGCCGCCGACGCCCAGGCGGTGGTGACCAGCTGGGGGACGGAAAGGCCCGAGGCGAGGATCCTTTCCTTGAGGGCGGCGATGTCCTCGTCCCCGACCAGTTCGTGATCGACGTCGGGAACGGGGTCCTGCCACAGCTGCGGCTCGGGAATCCACGGGCCGAGGTAACGCGAGAGGGGTCCCATGTCGCGGTGCAGCAGTTTGTACCACGCCTTGGCGAACGCCACCGCGAGTTCGTCCGGGTTCTCGTGGAACCTCTTCGTGATCGGTCCGTAGACCGGGTCCATCTTCAGCGCGAGGTCCGTCGTCAGCATCATGGGGGCGTGCCGCTTCGACGGATCATGGGCGTCGGGCACGGTGTTCCTGGCCGCGGGGTCCGTGGGAGTCCACTGGTGGGCGCCGGCGGGGCTGCTCGTCAGCTCCCACTCGTACCCGTAGAGATTGTCCAGGTACCCGTTGTCCCACGTGGTCGGCTCGGTGGTCCACGCGCCCTCCAGACCGCTGGTGAGCGTGTGGGGGCCCGTGCCGCTGTCGTATGTGTTCCGCCAGCCGAGGCCCTGCTGCTCGATGGGGGCCGCCTCGGGTTCCGGGCCGATGTAACTCGCGTCGACCGCGCCATGACACTTGCCGAAGGTGTGGCCGCCGACGATGAGTGCGACCGTCTCCTCGTCGTTCATCGCCATGCGCCCGAACGTCTCCCGAATGTCCCGGGCGGCAGCCATCGGGTCCGGGTTTCCGTTGGGGCCCTCCGGATTGACGTAGATCAGTCCCATCTGTACGGCGGCGAAAGGACCGGCGAGTTGCCTGTCGCCGCTGTAGCGTTCATCTCCGAGCCATGTGTCCTCGGGCCCCCAGAAGATCTCCTCGGGTTCCCAGATGTCCTGTCGCCCGAAACCGAAGCCGAACGTCTTGAATCCCATGGATTCCATGGCGCAGTTTCCGGCGAAGACCAGAAGATCGGCCCAGGAGATTTTCCGGCCGTACTTCTGTTTGACCGGCCAGAGCAGACGGCGCGCCTTGTCCAGGCTCGCGTTGTCCGGCCAGCTGTTGAGAGGGGCGAAGCGCTGTGCGCCGCTGCCGCCACCGCCGCGGCCGTCCTCGATGCGGTACGTTCCCGCGGCATGCCAGCTCATCCGGATGAAGAGCGGCCCGTAGTGACCGTAGTCGGCGGGCCACCAGTCCTGGGATGTCGTCATCACCTCGAAGACGTCACGCTTCAGCGCGTCGACGTCGAGGGTCGCGAACTCCTTCGCGTAGTCGAAGTCCTCGTCCATCGGGTTGGACCGGGGCGAGTGCTGGTGGAGAACCTGGAGGTCCAGCTGATTCGGCCACCAGTCCCGGTTCGTCCTGGGCCGCCGAGTCGGTGTGGGCGTCGGTGAAGGGATTGCAGGATTCTCGCTTTCACTGCCGGACATGCCCGTCCTTCTTCCTGTCTCTGTGTTCCTTCTGCCGGCTGCCGCTCTTGACGTCGTCGGCTTTGCTGGTGTCGAGCACGTCGACCCACACAATCAGCGCGCCATGGCGCCCACCGGCTGGAAAATATGCTGTGCCGCGTCCGTATGGTGGCGCACCGCAGACCACACCTCTATGAAACACGCAGAGCACCCCGCACGACAGACGTGAAAGAAGGCGCGGCCTTTCCGCTCCCGTGCCGACTTCCGGCGCAAGCCGAATCGAATTCGAGCGAGAGGGAAGGGAGAGACGCCATGACGGCGGCGACGCGCCTCGCCGAAGCCATGGCCGACCTCGACGGCGCAGGCCGGGTCGGCGCGGCGCAGGCCCCCTGGCGCAGGCAACCCTGTACGCGGACCCGGCGGCGATCCTGCGGGCAGTCGGCTGCTACACCGAAGCCCATGCCCTGCTGAGGCGGCCACGGATCGGGCCGGGGCCCGCGTGCCAGAAAAACTGGTCCAACCAGTTGACCAGTGAGCCGGTCGCGTTCACCCTGATCGCCATGAACCATGGACTCGTCCGGCGCGAGGCGGTCTCCGACCAGCTCTTCGCCCTGCTGCGCGACAGGATCCTCGGCGGGGAACTGCCGGCCGGTGCCGCGCTCACCTCCGAACGGGATCTGGCAGCCGAGTTCGGGGTGAACCGGCATGCCGTCCGAGAGGCCGTCAAGCGGCTTCAGCAGGCACGGCTGGTCGAGGTCAGCCACGGCGGCCGCACGCTCGTGCTGGACTGGCGGCACACCGCCGGCCTCGACCTCGCCATGGGCATCGCGGCGGCCGACGCCGGGCCCTCGGTGGAGGACCTCGCCCGCGACGCCCTGGAGATGCGGGCGTGCATCGGCGCCGACGCGGCCCGGCTGTGCGCGATCCGGTGCTCCGAGGACACCGCCGGGCAGATCGTCGAGGCCGCTGGCCGGTACGCGCGCACCGGGCCCGATCTGACCGAGCTCTGCGATGCGGACGTCGCCTGGTGGCGGCTGGTCGTGGAGGGTTCCGGGAACGTCGCCTACCTGCTGGCCTTCAACAGCCTGGTGGGCGGCACACTCCCGGTGGCCGACGTGCCGGACGACCTGCGGACCGCGGAACTCCTCGACGTCGAAGCACATCAGCGGCTGGCAGCGCACATCGCGGCACGCGAGGCCGAGGCGGCCGAACGGCTGGCGCGCGAGCTGCTCGCCCGCAGCGTGCCCGCGACGACGCGGAAGGCGGTGCGCTGACATGATCCCGGCCGTGGTCTACGCGATACCGGCGTTCATGCTGCTGGTCGTCGTCGAGGCACTGTCCTACCGCTTCCTCCCGGACGACGACGAACGCGGCTACGAGCTGCGGGACACCGTCACCAGCATGTCCATGGGCGCCGGCAGCCAGGTCGTCGCGATGCCGTGGAAGGCGGTGACGATCGTGCTGTACGCGGCTCTCTTCGCCGTCGCCCCCTGGCACCTGTCGCCGTCCTCCGCGTGGACGTGGGTGCTGCTGTTCTTCGGCGACGACCTGGCGTACTACGCCTTCCACCGCGCCCACCACCGGGTGCGGGTGCTGTGGGCGAGCCATGTGGTCCACCACTCCAGTGTCCGATTCAACCTCTCGACCGCCCTGCGCCAGAGCTGGACGCCGATGACGGGGCTGCCCTTCTGGCTGCCGCTGGCACTGCTCGGCATTCCGCCGTGGATGATCCTGCTCCAGCAGGCCTTCAGCCTCGTCTACCAGTTCTTCCTGCACACCGAGCGGGTGGACAAACTGTGGCGGCCGGTGGAGTGGTTCTTCAACACGCCCTCCCACCACCGCGTCCACCACGGCTCCAACGAGGACTACCTGGACCGCAACTACGGCGGCATCCTCATCGTCTGGGACCGGCTCTTCGGCACGTTCGAACCGGAAGGCGTGCGGGTGGTGTACGGCCTGACGAAGAACATCGACACCTACAACCCGGTGCGGGTGGCCTTCCACGAGTTCGCGGCCGCCTGGCGCGACGTCCGCGCGGCGCGCCGCTGGCGCGACCGTGCCGGGTATCTGTTCGGGCCGCCCGGCTGGGCGCCCAGGACGGATGGATGACCTGTCACCGCTGATCTTTGCACCAGCGCGGCCAGGCCGGTCCCGCGGGTTTCGTCACGCGCCGGCTTCGTGGGTCGTCCGTGCGATCCCGTGGGCCGGCACCGGCGTCATGCTCGCACCATGACTGACATCCCCCACGACAACACCGCGGAACCGCAGCGCGACCTCGAGCCGTCGGACGTTCCCGCAGGTGCCACCCGCAGGTCCGTCATAGCCACCCTGGGCGGCGCCACCCTCGGCGTGGCCGCGCTGGGTCTCGCCGCCACGCAGGCGACCGCCGCCACCGAGCACCGGGCCGCGGCCCGGCCGGCCGCCGGCTGCGTCCTCACGCCCGATCAGACCGAGGGGCCGTACTACCTGGACCTGGAGACGGTCCGCAAGAAGATCACAGAGGGGAAGGCCGGCGTTCCGCTGACCTCCGCGTGACGGTGGTCGACGCGGCGACGTGCGCCCCGCTGCCCCAGACGGCGGTCGACATCTGGCACTGCGACGCGCTTGGGGTCTACTCCGGTTATGTCGCCGGAGGTTCCACCCCGGACACGACATTCCTGCGCGGCGTGCAGCGGAACAACACGGCCACCCGCACGCTCAACGCACGGGACGGCATCTACCGCAACGGCGGGTCCTCGACCCTGCTCACCCTCACCCAGGCAGGCGGCGACCTCGGCAAGGGGGTGACCGGAACCGTCGTACTCGGCATCGACCCCGCCGCCACCCCCTGACGCACCCGGATGCCCGCGGTGGCCGGCCCTGCCACGGGGGCTGCACGCCACCGTGCACCGGGCGCTCGCGTGGCTGACCGAGCTGGCCGGACGGGGCCGCGGGGAGGTGTTCGCCGACCAGGCCGGCAGCCCGCTCGCGGCGGAACGGGACAATCTCGCCTCGGTACTGGCCTGCAGCGCCGGCCACGGCGATGCCGCACGCGTGCGGCTGACACTGGAGCTGGCGCGTGTGCACTACCAGCAGGAACAGCCGTCGGCCGCCCGTGCGTTACTCACCGGACTACTGCGGGGACCCGGGGCCGGGCGCTGGGCGGGCAGCTGCCGGCGCTCGCCGCACGCGTGGCCTGCCAGCGGGCCGATCCGGAAGAGGCACTGCGTCTGGGCGAGCAGGCGGTGCAGATCGAGCGGATGCGCCGTGACCCGGCCGGACTGGCCAACGCCCTGGACGCCCGGGCGGCGGCGCGACTGTGCCGCGGGGAGTTCGCCGGGGCCGTCGCGGATCTGAGGGAGTGCCTGGAGGTCGTCGCCTCCTTCGGCAGGCCGCAGGACACTGCTTGGTGCAGCCATCACCTGGCCTGGGCGCTGCTTCAGGCCGGCGGGGAGCTGGAGGCCGACGACCTGATGTCACGGTGTCTGCCCGTGCTGAGGCAGCAAGCGCCGTGGCCTCGGACCGCGGCCGCGCTGCACACCGCGGGGGCCATACGGCTGGCCTTAGGGCGTCTGCGCAGCGCGGAGACCCTGTTCTCCGAGGTCCTGCGGATCGCTCCAGGAGCCAGTTTCCATGCCCTGTACCCCGTGGAGGGCCTGGCCCTCGTGGCCATGGAGAGCAGCGACATGCAGCGTGCGCTGCGGCTGTACGAGGCGAGCGCGCAGGCACGGCGCCGCCTGGGCACCGAGCCCGAGGGTCCCTGGCGGCACAGGGTGGAACAGGCGGCGGAGCGTGCCCGGACACAGCTGCCGGCGGCGGCGCGGGAGGCTGCCGTCACCGGTGCTCGCGGACTGCGCGGAGAGCGGCTGGTCGCGTACGCGCTCGGGGCAGGGAGCGCGGACCACCGAACGCGGCGTGATGTCCGGGCCACAGACGATCGGTTCCTGCTCACCGCACGGGAGTTTATGGTGGCCGAACTCGTTGCCGAAGGGTTGACCAACCGCCAGATCGCGGACCGGCTCGGTCTTTCGATCCATACGGTCGCCACGCACCTGGACAAGGTACGCGACAAGCTGGGCCTGCGCTCCCGCACCCAGACCGCACTGTGGGCAGCCGCACGGACCGAGGGCGAGTGGACAGCCCGGCGGTGAGCACCTGGCCGGGCAGTGTCCCCGGCTCGCCGTGCGTCGGGTCGTCGACGCGGGGGGGATCGGTGTCAGGGTCCGAGGCATTGTGTTAGCCTCGTGCTTTTGCGTGGTCGTCGCGGTGGGCGATTCTGCCTGTTCGGTTCCGCTTGTGCGTGGGCTGTTCAATCCTGCCGGGCCTTCCTCGGTACGTTCCCCTGCGGAAGGCTGTTCATGAAGCATCCCGATGACTCCGGCACCGCTCACGGCGGTCCCGCCCAGCCCGAGGTCACGACCCCGGCGCTGCCCCCGGCCGTAACCTTCGCCGGTCTGGAACTGCCGGTGGAGGTGGTTCGGACGCTGAGCGGACTCGGGGTGCGCGAGCCCTTCCCGATCCAGGCCGCCACACTGCCCGATGCCCTGGAGGGGCGCGACGTCCTGGGGTGCGGGCGCACCGGATCGGGCAAGACGCTCGCCTTCGGCCTGCCGCTGCTGACCCGTACGGCCGGGCGGCGCGCCGAACCGAAGCAGCCCCTCGCTCTGGTCCTCGTGCCCACCCGGGAGCTGGCGCAACAGGTCACCCAGGCGCTGGCGCCGTACGCCGAGGCACTGCGGCTGCGGATGGCCACGGTCGTCGGCGGCATGTCGATCGGCCGGCAGGTCGCCGCGCTGCGCCAGGGAGCCGAGGTGGTCGTCGCCACCCCCGGCCGCCTGCACGACCTGATCGAGCGCAACGCCTGCCGCCTGGGACGGGTGAGGATCACCGTGCTGGACGAGGCCGACCAGATGTGCGACTTGGGATTCCTGCCACAGGTTGTCGACGTTCTCGACCAGGTGCACCCCGACGGTCAGCGGATGCTGTTCTCGGCCACACTGGACCGCGACGTCGATCAGCTGGTCCGCCGCTACCTCCACGACCCCGTCGTCCACTCGGTCGACCCGTCCGCGGGCACGGTCACGACGATGGAGCACCACGTTCTGGTCGTCCACGGCCCTGACCGCTACGCCGTCACCACGGAGATCGCCGCCCGCGACGGCCGCGTACTGCTGTTCCTCGACACCAAGCACGCCGTCGACCAGCTCACCCGGCACCTGCGGGCCAGCGGGGTGCACGCCGGGGCCCTGCACAGCGGCAAGTCCCAGCCACAGCGCACACGGACCCTGGCGCAGTTCAAGAACGGCCAGATCACCGTTCTGGTCGCGACCGATGTCGCGGCCCGCGGCCTGCACGTCGACGACCTGGATCTCGTGGTCAACGTCGACCCGCCCACCGACCCCAAGGACTATGTGCACCGGGCGGGCCGCACCGCCCGGGCCGGTGCGTCCGGCACCGTGGTCACGCTCGTGCCGGCTGGCCGGCGCCGCGAGACGAGCCGCATGCTGGCCGGGGCCGGCATCGAGGCAACCGTCACCAAGGTGGGCTCGGGCGAGGCGGAGTTGAGCCGGATCACCGGTGCCAAGGCTCCCACCGGCACCCCGCTCGATGGCGGGCCCGCCGTCCCCCGGCCCAAGAACACCAACGCTCCCTTCCGCGGCCTCGGCACCAGCAAGGACCCCTCCCGCGGCGTCGGCGGCAAGTCGCGGAAGGCCGGCGAGGCCCGCAAGCTCGCCGAGGCCCGCAAGGCAGCCCTCGTGCGTCGCAACGGCTGAGAGGCGTTGCCCTGGCGGTGAAGGTCACGAGAGAGATGTCCGCCGCAGCGGAGCAGGATGATGTCGCCGGTGCCCCGCACCGCGCCCGGCATGACATGCTGTGCTCGCCCACCCCCGAACCCAGGAGGTCACCATGACCGCAGAGCCCGTATCCACGGAAGGTTCGGAGCCGGCTGACCCGGAGACGTCCTCTCTGACGCCGGACAGCGACGGCAACTACGACCTCAAGCGCAAGTTCCGCGAAGCCCTGGCGCGCAAGCGCGGTGTGCAGACGGACGCCGCCGATGCCGCCGCCAACCCCAACGCCTCGAAAGTGCGTGCGGCGCACGGCCCGGCTGCGAGCCAGCGGTCGTTCAGGCGCAAGAGCGGCGGCTGAGTCGATCGGTTCGGGGATCCGGCCGCTTCACCAGCACTCTGAGCGCTGCCCACACACGCGCCCCGTGCAGTGGCCCGCAACGTGCGCATACGCCTGTGCACGGTGCGGGCGCCGATGCGTGGCCACTGCATCTCACCCGGGAAGCCCGGGACGTCCGGGACTCGGTGGGGGGTGAACGCCGTCCAGCGGCGCTTCACGTCATCGCTGAGCGGGGTCTGTTCCGGGGTGAGTGATCGGTCCCCCGTCCCCCCGCCCCCATGTGACCGGCAAGCGCGCTTGACCTGCAAAGGCAGGCAGGCCGGGTCGGCCGTTCGTCCCTCCCAGGCGTTCTGCGCGCTGGCGTACGCGGGGAAACGGTCGAGGAGACCGGTGCAGCGAAAGACCAGGTCCGTCGCGTGCAGTCGGTGAAGATTGCCTCGCTCAGGTCCACGATGAGGAGGAGCCGTCCGGGCCGGGCCGCGCGGGCTTCGCCAGGGCGCGGACCAGGGGCGACACGGCCTGCCTGTCCGGTTCGCCGTGTGCGCGGACGATGCGGCATTCCTCGAAGAGCGCGGGCGCTCCAGCTTGCGTGGTCAACGGCTCGCGCAGGGATCGGGAGCAAGGCGGGATGGCAGTGCCGGCCATGGGCGCCCCAGGGCCGGCGTGCCTCATTCCGCCTCCCCTGTCGTGCCCCCGAGGCGATCGGTCTCGGCGAGGGCCAGCATGCGCGCGGCGGTCAGCGGGTTCTCGGGGTCGGCCGCGGCGGCCAGCAGCCGGGCGGCGGTTCCGGCCGGCTCATCCGGCGGGACGACCAGGAGCACCCAACGTCCCACGGAGCCGCAGTCCAGGGAGATGACGTGCGTCTCGCCTCCGGGGCCGGCCGACTCCACGGCGATCACCCGGCCGGGCGCCATGACGGTGCGCGGGGTGTCGGACCATTCGGCGGGGTCCACGGTGACCCGAACCGTCGTGTCCGGGTCCGGCCCCAACAAGCCGACGAGCGAGGGAAGTTCGAGCTCCAACGCATCGCAGTGCGGCCACCAGGCCCCGTCCAGCGGGCCGTGGCTGGCGTCCGGGGTGAGGGCCAGGCGAGGCGTGGGCATGCGGTACGTGTGCGCGTCGGCCGAGGACGCGCCTTCGGCCGGTGTTCCGCCGGGTTCCATCGTGCGGTCCCGTCCCGGGAGCCGTCGGACGACTGCCCGTTTCGTCACTCGCCGGGAACGGCACCGCCGGTCGCGCTGCGCGAAAAGCTCTCGGTGCGGTCAGGGTACCTCTGGACGAGGAGAAGAGGGCGGGTCAGTCGTCCGGCTGTGCCTCCTCTGGCCTCACCCGGTCCTCCTGTTCCTCCTCCTGTTCCTCCTCCTGTTCCTCCTCTTCCTCCTCCAGCTCCTCCATCAGACGGATCCCCTCGTGCGTCAGCGAGACGGTGGCGGGGGTGTGGTGTGATGTCCAGTCCACGCTGATCAGACCCTCGTCGGTCAGATAGGCGCAGGCGGCGGAGAGGTCCTCGTCGGGCAGCGCCAGCTCGGCGCGCAGCGCCGCTCCATTGACCTCGGGGCGGTTGCGCTCGACGGCCCCGTACAGGGATCGCAGGACCGCCCTCCGGTTGTTCTTGCGTTCGCGGAGTTTCGTCATGGCTGTCGTTCTCCGGTTTGACGGCCGCGCAGGGACGAGGCGACGGCGGATCCTCGGGCCGCTCGGATCCGGGTCACACCTCGTCGGCGTGTGTCTGTGTCTGCTCTGTCGAGGTGCTGGTCGTGAGCCAGGACTGTGCGGGTTCCGCCGCTTGAGCGGTGTCGAGGATGATGTGGAGCCGGGTCCCTCCTGCGCCACCCGCGGGATAGCTGCGCTGCTCGGTCGAGGCGAAGCAGCGCCGGAGCACTTCGGCGACGCGCCGGGCGACCCCCGGCGTCGCGGCCACGATGCGGACCTCGGCCTGGCCTTCGGAGGGAAAGGGCTCGTGCTTCATACGGACCTCCTGGCAGGTGAGGGTGCAACCTCGACTGAGGTCGCTGCCCGACCCGTCGTCGGTGCGGACTGCGGCGCGTCACCACGGCCACCCCCTTTTGAAGGGTATGCCGGGCAAGGGAGCGTGCGTGCCACGACCGACCCCTCGCGGAAGACCGGTGCTCTCCCGGAACGGGCTGTCGCAGTCGTCGGCCGGTCCCGCCGCGCCACCGTGGCGGGACCGGCCGGGAGTACGGTGGAGACACCGAGGGCATGCCGCGCACCGGCTCCGGCACCGGTGCCGTTCTCGGTGATCGGCGACGCCGGGTGGGCCTGGGCCGCGCCCGGGGCAGGGCCGCGCATATGCTCCTCCCGACGACCTCGAACCTCCCCGCGCCGCAGCCGGCACCGGGCAGGTCGCACACGCGCAGGCCGGGCCGACCGATGTGGGAGCAGGAATCCTCGCCCCCCGAGGGAGAACGCGTCCGCCCGCTGACCCGCAGCCAGGTCGAGGACCGCCTGCAGGAGCTGGGCGACCTGTACGCGGAGGTCTCCGGCGGCGGCCCATGGGCGTGGAACGAGGCGCGTGCCGCCTTTCTACGACACCTCGCGGCCGACGCACGACGACCGGGGTTCTCGCTGCTGATCGCGGAGACCACGGTCCTGACCGGATGCGCCTACGGCTTTCCCGTGGGCGGCGCCGGTCCGTGGTGGGCGGGCTTCGACGGCGACGTTCGGGAGAGCCTGCTCCGCCGCGCCGCCCCCGGGCGGCTCTTCGTCGTCTCCGGGATCGTCGTCCCGTCCCGCGTGCGCCGGGAGAACCAGGGCCGTGCCTGGAACCTCGCCCGGCGCCTGCAGCGGCGACTGCTCGCCGACCACGGCGCCGCACTCGGAGTCACGTTGGTGGAAGCCCGGGACGCCGGGATGGTTGAGACGTTGAGGTCGTGGGGATGGCGGAGCGCCGGAGACGACACCCGCACGGCCGGACCGCCCGGCTCGTGCCGCGTGCTGGTGCTGACTGCGGGGGCGTGAGCAGCGCCGTCATCGATCACGGCCCGCCCCGGTCAGCGCACGGGCAGGCGCAGGGCGAGGAGGGCGGTGCCGTCGGTGCTGCCGGGTGGCATCCGGGCGGACAGCTGGTCGCACAGGGTGTGCAGCGGTTCGTGCGTGAGGCGAGGGCATGGCGCCGGAGTCGGCCGAGCCCGCTGTCCAGGACGCTGCCCGGAGCCTCGATCAGGCCGTCGGTGTACAGCAGGAACGTTGGCCCCGGCGACAGGGCGCAAGCTGCACTCGGACGATGACTGCCGACGCCCAGGTGGTTCCGAGAATCAGTCCCTGCCCGGCTTCGAGGTACTGCGCGTTCCCGCCGGGGCCAGCAGCAGGGGAGGCAGGTGCCCGGCACTGGTCCAGCGAAGCACCCAGGGGCCGGTGCCCGAGCCTTCCAACCGCGAGGACGAGGGTGGCCATCGGCACGGTCGTGATGGCGTGCATGGCGTCGTCGAGGCGGTCCACGACGGCACCGGTCGGCCCGGTGCGGTCCCAGGCGAGGGAGCGCAGGATGCCCTGCAGCTGAGCCATGCCGGCCGCGGCGGTCAGATCGTGGCCCACGACGTCGCCGACGACGAGGGCGAGCGTGCCGTCCCTCAGCGGGAACGTGCCGTACCAGTCGCCACCGACCTGCGATCCGGCCGGAGCGGGCTGGTACCGGGCGGCCAGCTGGATCCGGCCGTGCTCGGGCAGTGCAGGAAGAAGGTTGCGTGCATGGCCTCGGCGACCTCGCGCCGGCGGCCGAACCTGCGGGCGTTGTCGATGACCGGGCCGACCCGGCGGCCGATGTTGCTCGCCACGTCCAGATCGCCGGTGTCGAAGGGCCGTGCCGGGTCGGTGCGGACCAGCGTCAGGGCGCCGGTGACCTGCCGTCCAGTGCCCAGTGGCACCGTGACGACCTCCGACGCACCGGTCGCTGAGAGGAAGGCGCTGTGAACCGCGGCCAGGGGGGAGTCGGGCAGTGTCTCCGTGTCTGCCCGGTCCTGCAGGATGGCACCCAGCGAGGGCACGGACGGACTGGCGCCGCTCGCGCAACGCGTTGATGAGCGCTCCGGCTCCCTGTCCGGGCGGGCTGCCGCGGTACCGGACAGGAGCAGGGCGGGGCGTGGACGAGTGGTTCCCGAGAGCGGTGCAGGAACGCCTGCCCGAGCAGCCGTACCCCTCCGAACGAAGGCAGCCCCCGGTGCGAAATACTCTCCCGATGAGTTCACGCACTTCCCCGATCAGTCAGCCGATCACCATACGGAGGGCCGTCGCGCGGGATGCCAAAAGGCTCACACGGCTGGTGCGTGGCTCAGGCGCCTACGAGGGTAAGTACGCAGCCGCAGTCGCGGGCTACCGGGTCGGCCCTGATTACATCGAGGCCCACCGCGTCTACGTAGCCGTCGGCTCCGACGAGCATGGAGGCCGGGTCCTCGGGTTCTACTCGCTCGTCCTCGCCCCACCGGAGCTCGACCTGCTGTTCGTCGCCGACGAAGCGCAAGGACGGGGTATCGGGCGACTGCTCGTCGCGCACATGCAATCCGAGGCCCGTGCCGCCGGGCTCGACCGTGTCATGGTCGTGTCGCACCTTCCCGCCGAGGACTTCTACCACCGCGTCGGTGCCGTACGGATCGGGACCGCCCTCGCGAACCCGCCCGCCGTCCCGTGGGACCGTCCCGAATTCGAGTTCCGCATTCCTTCGGAATGACGCGGTGTGCCGGTTCGCAGGGCACCGGCTTCGCCTGCATGGCGCGCTCCGTGTCGGCCGTCGTCTCTGCCCTGGCGAGGGGATCGGCTGCGTCGGCGGCCTCTCCCTTACCCGAGGCCGACGATCTGGAAGAGGCGTGCGGCGGCCCCGCCCGGGGAGTCCGTCGCGGGCGGGGCCGCGGCCGGAACGGGGACCGTGCTGCCGGGCTATGGCTCAGGCGTCGATGATGACGGGGATGATGAGGGGCTTGCGGCGATAGGTGCGGAACGCCCAGTTCGCCACGGCGCGGGCGAGGAGTTGTTCGAGTTGGCGCGCGTCCCCGACGCCTTCCTCGGCCGCGGTGGCCAGGGTCTTCTCGATGACCGGGATGACCGGCTCGAAGGTGGCGTCGTCGTGGACGAAGCCCCGGGCCAGGAAGTCGGGGGCCTCGGCGAGGGCGCCGGTGTCCGCGTCGACGATCGCCACCACCGTGACCACGCCTTCGGCGGCGAGGGTGAGGCGGTCCTTGAGGGACGCTTCGGTGGCGCCGCCGACTTCCATGCCGTCCACGTAGACGTTGCCGGCGGGGACCTTGCCGGTGATGGACGCGCGTCCGTCGACCAGGTCGACGACGACGCCGTCCTCGGCGATGACGACCCGGTCGGGGTCGACACCGGTGCGGATGGCGAGGTCGGCGTTGGCCCGCAGGTGGCGCCATTCGCCGTGCACGGGCATGACGTTGCGGGGCTTGACGATGTTGTAGCAGTAGACGAGTTCGCCGGCGCTGGCGTGCCCGGAGACGTGCACCTTGGCGTTGCCCTTGTGGACCACGTGGGCGCCCCACCGGGTGAGTCCGTTGATCACCCGGTAGATGGCGTTCTCGTTGCCGGGGATGAGGGAGCTGGCGAGCAGGACGGTGTCGTTCTCGCCGATGCGGATCATGTGGTCGCGGTTGGCCATCCGTGACAGCGCGGCCATCGGTTCGCCCTGGGAGCCGGTGCACACCAGCGTGATCTTGTGGTCCGGGAGCTTCTCCAGTTCCTTCGTGCTCACGACCAGACCGGAGGGGACCTTCAGATAGCCCAGGTCACGGGCGATGCCCATGTTGCGGACCATGGACCGGCCGACGAAGGCGACCTTGCGGCCGTGCTGGTGGGCGGCGTCCAGGACCTGCTGGATGCGGTGCACGTGGCTGGCGAAGCTGGAGACGATGACCCGGCGCGGCGCGGTGCGCATCACCTGCTCGATCGCCGGATTCAGCTCACGCTCGGAGGTGGTGAAGCCGGGGACTTCGGCGTTGGTGGAGTCGGTGAGGAACAGGTCCACGCCCTCCTCGCCGAGGCGGGCGAAGGCGCGCAGATCCGTGATGCGGTCGTCGAGAGGGAACTGGTCCATCTTGAAGTCGCCGGTGTGCAGCACCATCCCGGCCCGCGTGCGGATAGCGACCGCGAGGCTGTCGGGGATGGAGTGGTTGACCGCCACGAACTCGCAGTCGAAGGGCCCGAAACTACGCCGGTCGCCCTCCCGCACGCGCACGGTGCGCGGCCGGATGCCGTGTTCCTTGAGCTTCGCCTCCAGGAACGCCAGCGTCAGCTTGGAGCCGACGACGGGAATGTCGGACCGCTCCCGCAGCAGGTACGGCACGCCGCCGATGTGGTCCTCGTGGCCGTGGGTGAGTACCACGGCGACGATGTCGTCCAGCCGGTCCCGGATCGAGGTGAAGTCCGGCAGGATCACGTCCACACCGGGCTGGGTCTCCTCGGGGAACAGTACGCCGCAGTCGACGATGAGCAGCTTGCCCGCGTGCTCGAAGACGGTCATGTTGCGGCCGATCTCACCCAGGCCGCCCAGGGCGATGACCCGCAGCCCTCCTTCGGGAAGGGGCGGTGCGGCCTTCAGTTCGGGGTGCGGATGACTCATACCCTGACGGTACCCGGAGAGCGGGACAGGGTGATCCACTGCCTGTGTGATCCAACGAGCGCTCGATACGACCCGCCCCGCCGGAGGACGTACTGGCGCTCAGGTCGGCAACCGTCTCCTCTGCCTCCTGCCCCGGCCCCAGGACAGGAGGGCATCCGCAGCCACAGCGACCGCCGCGGGTGCCGGGGTGGCTTCGCGGGTCGCGCGGGCGGTGAGCACCCCGCCCGCGATCACACAGAAGGAGCAGGGCGAACCGACGGCCCGGCCATGCGATCACGGCCGCTGAGGTATCGAGGTCGAACGTGATGTCGACCTTCGCGGTCCGTGTGGTCGGCCCGAGTCGAGGTTGCGCCCAGGGAAGTGGTGTACGGGTTCGACCTGATCCGGGGGTTTGCTCCGGCGTCGGAATGAGTCCCGTATAGATGAACGGCCACCGGCTGATCTTCGAAGTGTCGAAGCCTCGAAGGAGATCAGCACGATGACCGCACCCGACAGTCTGCCCCTGCACGCCCTCGCCGAGGAGAATCTCGCCGCGGCGAGTCCCGATCTGCTGCGCGCGATGATCAAGACGTTCGCCGACGCCCTCATGTCCGCCGAGGCCGACGCCCTCTGCAACGCCGAATACGGGCAGGTCAGCGACGAGAGGGTCAACCACCGCAACGGCGCGACTCTCACAACGAGTTCACAGTGACGGCGCAGACCCGCTTCACCCACCCCAGGCTGTCGATCTACCCCGACGGAGGTGTGGCCCGCCTGCGCGTCCACGGCCAGGCCGTCCCCGACCCCCGCCGCTTCGACGGCCTCACCCCCGACCCCGCCGCTCGGGAACTCGGCGGCGTCGTGGAAGCCAGCAGCTCGTCCGCGGCGACATCGCCGAGGGCCGACTGATCGGCGTCGACGTCGCCGGCGTCGACCCCACGCGGGACCTGCGCGCGGTCTGGCCGACCGGGCGGCGCCTGGTGGGCCCGGCGGCGGAGCTGGTCACGGTGGCCCGCCGGGCGGTCACCGGCGGAGGGTCGGCCCACGGATAGGGCCCGCCAGGACGATGGCGCCTGCCTCGCCGTGTCCGCCGCAGGCAGGGGGGGGCGATCACGCGCACTGAGGTCAGCGTGACACTCCTTCCAGTGTCTGCTCGGTCCAGATGGTCTTGCCGTCGGTCGAATAGCGGGCTCCCCAGCTTTGGGCCAGTTGCGCGACGATGAACAGTCCGCGTCCCCCTTCGTCGGTCGTGCGGGCGTGCCGCAGGTGTGGTGCCGTGGCGCTTGAGTCGCTCACTTCGCAGGTCAGCCCGCGATCCAGGATCAGGCGCAACTCCAGTGGGGGGCTGCCGTAGCGGACCGCATTCGTGACCAGTTCGCTGACGATGAGTTCGGTGTTGAACGCGATCTCTTCCCCCACGTTCCAGTCGGCGAGCTGAACAGTGGTGAGGTCGCGAGCCGCTGCGGCAGCCGTGAGTTCGTTGTCCAGTGGCCATGTGGCGACTCGGTCGGCAGGGAATGGGCGTGTGCGCGCCAGCAGGAACACCGCGCCGTTGTCCCCGATGTCGGCCGGGAGGGCACAGAGGATGTCGTCGCACAGCTTCTGAAGCGTGACATCCGCCAGTGCCGGCCCTGCTTCAAGGTTGCTGGTGGCGGTCGTCAGGTGTGCGGCCAGCGAAGGAGGGCCAGGGAAGGCCATGACGCTGCCGTGCGGTATCTGGATGCTGGTTGCGGCGAAGGGCGCCCGATCGGTGCTGCCCAGCCGTGGTCCGGGCGACGTTTCGGGCTGGGCGATGGTGCCGTCCGGCTGGGCGATGACAGGCCCTGGGTGGCCGGCCCGCGCGATGGTGCAGGTCCTTGTCAGAGGGTCGTAAACGGCGTAGACGCAACTGGCGGTGGCCGGCGCGCGCTCTGGTTCATCGCCGGTGGGAAGTGATGCCTGCTCGGTCATCAAGAGGGTTGCGGTGTCGTTCAGGCGCGCCAAGAGGTCTTCGGGGTCCAGGTCGAGGGCGGCCAAGGCGTGGATGACGGTGCGCAGTTGCCCCATGGCGGCTGTGGCCAGGATTCTGTCTCCGGACACCGATCCGGCGACCAGCGCTGTTCGAGCGCCGGAGAGGGCGATGGTGTCGTACCAGGCGTTGGCACCGGCACCGGCAGCGGGACCGGTCACGCCTGTGGTCTCCAGGGCCGTCCGGGATGCGGCATGCACAGGGACCATGCGCTGGAGGAGGGTCGCGGCGACGGAGTGATCCCGCGTGTAACGGCGGGCGTTGTCGGTGCACAGGGCGGTGTGCCGTGCGAGATCGAGGGCCAGGGCGATGTCGTTCTCGTCGTACGGGCTCTCGGATGTGGCGCGGTAGAGGCTCACCAGTCCGAGTACTGTGTCCCGGAGTGTGAGCGGCACGACCAGGAGGCTGTGCGCTCGGGATGCGCGGATGGCCCGGCCGCGGGCCGGGTCGGTCTCCAGCCAAGGCGCATCGGGGGTGAGGTCGACGGCCCGGGGGAGTCGCTCGGCCAGGGCCCGGCTGTAGGGAGTAGGTGCGGGAAGTACTTCGACGTGTCCCACGGGGTGAGCCTGTGGGGCATCCTCCCCGGCGCTGCTGCGGAAAGCGGCCCGTCTCAGTGTCACGCAGCTGGGGAGCGGGGATGGCGGGTCGTCGCCACGGATCACAGCGTCCACCAACTCCACGACTGCCACGTCCGCGAACTCCGGAACGAGTGCGTCGGCGAGCGCTTGGCAGGTCACCAGCATGTCCAGGGAACGGCCACCCGCTCTCGCACCGTGTCGAGAATGCGCAGCCGCCTCAGAGCCGTTTCCCGGTCGGTCACGTCCACGACCGTGATGCTGACGCCGAGCACCACGCCGTCCGGGTCCAAGAGACGGAAAGCGGTGAGCTCGTAGAGACGTTCCTGGCCGTGGTGGGCAGGGGGCCGTGCCCGCAGGATCCGCCTGCGCACCGACACACCGCTCTCCAGTACCTCCCGCACGAGAGCCTCGGCAGCCTCCGCATCGACCACGTAGTGCGATCCGGGAAAAGTGCGCCCTATGACGTCTTCTTCTCGTGTGCCCTGCATGGCGGGCGTGGCGGTGTTGATGCGGACCACCCGCAGGTCGCAGTCCAGCACAGCCAGGCCAACCGGCGCCTGGCTGAACAGCGCTTCGAGTGTCACTGTCCCGGCGTCAGCGGCTCCCCTTCCCCGACCGGCATCGGCCATGGAAGTCACCTCCCAAGCCGCCCGATGCGGCTCCGTCCTTCCGGTCTACTCCAGCACCGCCGACACAGCGACCGCAGAGGTCACGGCCGGGGACTCTTCCGCTCCGCGGGCGCAACCAGTGAGCCGGTGGGACGATGGCGATGTCCCGACCGGTAGACGGCGGGAGGAGCGGACATGGAAATCAAGCCGCAGGCAGTCGTCATCCCCAAGGACACCGACCACCTGGAACAGGGAAAGTACGGCCCTGTTTTCCCCAGGACGCCCGCGTGTTACGGGTTCACCATCATCGCGCGGGTCAAGCCGGGCCGCGCAGCCGCTGTGCGGGACTACGGCTACGCACTGGCCAAGGCGCTGGAGCAGGATCCGGATCTGCTCGCGCCCTTGAAGTTGCACTACCTCCGATGGGTTCTGTTCGACGACGACACGCGTTTCATGTACCAGGGGATCTTCGACACCGACTTCGACAAGTACACCGAGGACGCGATCGCGCTCTTCGCGAAGGCGGGCGTGAGTACCGTCTTCGAGAATCTCGAGGGGTTTCCCGAGGACTGGCGGACCAACCCCGAGGCGTTCATCCGCTTCGTGCGCGAGCATCACTGCCCGAGCTTCATCGAGTACGGAGAGTACCCGTACGTGACGGCGGACGAGATCAAAAAGGCTCTGCGGGTCAAGGGCGCTCTCTCGGAGATGCTCGACCAGTTGCAGTGAGGGCCGCGGTCGGACCTGCCGGAGACGGATCCCTCCGCGCAGCGTGTGACCGCGGATCGGAGACGATCGACATGAGCGAGGTCAGGACCGCGCGCACATACAACCAGAGGCACATCCCCCGGGGATACACCCCTGGTCGCAAGCGGGTGAGTGTCTACGTCTCGTGGAGCTATCCGGCCGAGGCGGGCCGGTACGCAACGGAGTTGGACAACCGCTTCTCGACCATGACCGAGGTCAGGCGAGTGGCGTGGCCCGCCTATGAGGACCCGAAATGGTCCGACCCCTATCGGTTCCAGCAGGGCATCGCCGGGGCGCTGGAGCTGTTCTTCTGGGCCTGGGTGCCGTTCCAGGACTTCGTCGAGGAGACCACGGGGCATCCGGTTCCGGTGTACCAGCGCATCGACCAGGCCGGCTTCCCCACCCCGCTGGACGAGCGGGTCCTTGCGGACACCGATGTCCTGTTCGTCTTCGGGCTGGACCACATGATCACCGAGCAGGACGCCCAGCCGGGCGAGATCGAGGCACTGACGGCCTTCCTCGCACGCGAGGACGTGCGCCTGGTGCTCGGCCCCCACCACGACGTCGGTGCCTCGGACGATCTGTCCGAGCGGGAGATGGAGTACCGCCACCACGGCGATCCCCTGGTGCCTCGCCAGCAGCGGTTCGCCACCTACGTCAGGGACCTGATGAAGGGTTTGGGCGTGCCGGTCATGAACCGCTATGGACTGCGTCCCGCGACCAGTGAGGGCAACAAGATCGCTCCACTGTCCACGGTCGGGGACCTGGACGCCAAAGGGTGGCTGGAGGGGGTGACGAACTTCAACTTCCACATGCATCTGCCGCACTACGAGGTGACGACCGACGAACCGGACGCCATCCATGTACTGGCGAGGCAGCCGATCGACACGTCCAGGCCGCATCCGTTCACCGAGGCAGGCAACACCGAGTTCAACATGTTCCTGTGGATGCCGCCGAGCGGAGACCGCGCGGGCGATGTGCTGCTGGCGGACTCGACGATCTTCAGTTCCCTGTTCGGGGGCGATGACAGCCTGCGCAACTTCTGGCGGAACCTCGTCTCGAAGTAGGGCCCGCAAGGAGGTCACCCGTGAGTGAGTCCTTGGAAGCGGAACTGGAGCTGGACGACATCCAGCGCGGCGTCCTCAGCCCCCGGCCGACCCCATACGCGGCCGCCTACCTTGCCTTCCGGATCGACGACCGGGAACAGGGGCGGGAGCTGATGCGGCGTGTCAGCGGCGCGGTGACCTCAGCCGCCGACTCGGCCAGTCCTCTCGGGGACACCTGGGTCAGCGCAGCCCTGACCTGTCACGGCCTCAAGGCCCTCGGAGTACCGAGTGCTTCGCTGGACACGTTCGCCTGGGAGTTCCGGCAGGGCATGGCCGCCCGTGCCCGAACACTCGGCGACGTCGGCGACAGCGCCCCGGAGCACTGGGAAGCACCACTCGGCACCCCCGACATCCACGTGGTGATGACCGCCGTCGCCCCCGACTCCCTGCGCCTGCAGACGGCCATCGAGCGCGCTCGCCCGGCTTACGACCGCCTCCCCGGCGTGACCGCGATCTGGCGGCAGGACTGCTACGCGCTGCCCACCGAGACCGAGCACTTCGGGTACCGCGACGGTGTCAGCCATCCCGCCGTCGAAGGAAGCGGCATCGCCGGATCGAACCAACTCGAAGTGCCCCTGAAGGCCGGTGAGTTCGTTCTCGGGTACCCCGACGAACTCGGCGGCACCCAGACCCCGCAGCCGGCCGTGCTGGGGCGCAACGGCAGCTACGCCGTCTTCCGCAAACTCCACCAGAACGTCGCCGAGTTCCGCCGCTACCTGAAGGACAACTCCACCGGGCCCGAAGACCAGGAACTCATCGCGGCGAAGATCATGGGCCGCTGGCGCAGCGGAGCTCCCCTCGCGCTCGCCCCCCAGCACGACGATCCGGCGCTCGGTGCCGACCCGCACCGGCGCAACACCTTCCTGTACCAGCGGGACGACCCGATCGGATTCCACACCCCCGGCGGCTGCCACATCCGCCGGGCCAACCCGCGCGACGCCGCCGTGGCGGGGGAGGTGCGCCTGCACCGCATGATCAGACGCGGCGCCGTCTACGGACCGCCACTGCCGGACGGGGCGCTGGAGGACGACGGCCAGGACCGTGGCCTGATGTTCGCGTTCATCGGCGCACACCTGGGGCGGCAGTTCGAGTTCGTCCAGTCCCAGTGGCTGAACGACAGCGTCTTCTTCGGCGGTGAAGACGGCAAGGACCCCGTCACCGGCTCCCATAACGGTTCCACCGGCTTCACCGTTCCCCGGCGGCCACTGCGACGACGGCTTGCCCCGCTGCCCCGGTTCGTCGTCACCCGAGGCGGTGAGTACTGCTTCCTGCCGAGCCTGAGCGCCCTGCGCTGGCTCGGCGGCCTTCAGGACTGACAAGCGGCGACGCGCACTGCGGCAACGCCCGGAGATCTCCACTCCCCGGAGGGGGGAAGGCCGATGGACACACTGCACCTGGTGCTCAACGCCGTCACCGTCATCTTCATCATGGCCACGATGTTCGCGGCCGGCCTGGGTGCCACCGTCCCCGCACTGCGGGGCGTCTTCACCAACGTCCCGCTGCTCCTGCTGGCGCTGCTCGCCAACATGGTGATCATCCCGCTGCTCGGCTGGGGCATCGGCACGCTCCTCGGTCTCCCGCCGGCCTCCCTCGTCGCCCTGGTCCTGCTCGCCTCGTCCCCGGGCGGCCCCTTCGGCGCGAAACTGGCCATGGTGCAGAACGGCGATGTCGTAGCGGGCGCGGCGACGCAGGTACTCCTCGCCTCCATCGGCAGTCTCACCTTCGCACCCACGGTCAACGGCATCCTCACCGCCGCCGACATCGGCACCAACGTGTCCCTCGACGTCGGGGCACTGGTCCGCACCGTGGCGCTGCTCCAACTCGTGCCGTTCGCCATCGGCCTGCTCATGCGCCGCTACGCCACACCCACGGCGCAGTCATGGCACCCCACGGCAGCCGCGGTCTCCAACATCACCTTCCTGATCGTGCTCGCCGGCATGCTGCTCGGCAACTGGCGAGCAGTCGTGGACCTATTCGGCTCCCTCTCCCTGCTCGCCGGGTTCCTGCTCGCAGTCGCCGCCTTCGGCATCGGTACCTTGCTGGCCACGGGCCCGACGGTGCGCCGCACCACCATGGGCGGCGTCGCTTCGGTACGCAACGTGGGTCCCGCGCTGGCCGCGATCGGGCTCGCCTTCGACGACCAGACCGCCGTGCTGGGGGCGCTGGCAGGGGTCCTGCTCAGCGGGCTGGCCGCGGCCCTCCCGATCGCCACGTTCCTCGGCCGCCGACGTCAGGCCCCGCCGCCGCCCGACACCGACCACGGCACGCCGTCGGCCAGCACCAGTCCTTGACGTCTGTCGCGGCCTGACGCTCACGAGCGGACCGACGACGGCGGGACGGTGATCTCCCGCTTGAGGATCTTGCCGGTCGGGCCCTTGGGGAGCTCGGCGGTGAGGGTGACGATGCGCGGATACTTGTAGGCCGCGACACGTTCCTTGACGTAGTCGCGGATCTCCTCCGGCGTCGCCTCCGCTCCGGTCCTCAGCACGACGACCGCAGCGACTTCCTCGCCGTGCAGCGGGTCCGGAACTCCCACGACCGCGGCCTCGGCGATCGCGGGGTGCCCGTAGAGGACCTCCTCGATCTCCCGCGGGTAGACGTTGTATCCGCCCCGGATGATCAGGTCCTTCTTCCGGTCCACGATGAAGTAGAAGCCGTCCTGGTCGACGCGTGCAAGGTCGCCGGTGTGGAACCAGCCGTCGCGGAGGGCGTGGGTGCTTGCATCGGGGTTGTTGAAGTAGCCCTTCATCACGTTCTCACCGCGCACGGCGATCTCTCCGATCGCGCCGCGCTCCACGGTGGTCCCGTCGTCTGCTACGAGTTTCATCTCGACGCCCCGCACGGGTGTGCCGATCGAGCCGGCCCTGCGCGGGCGGTCCGGATGGTTGAAGGCGGCCACCGGAGAGGTCTCCGACAGGCCGTAGCCTTCCAGGACAGTCGCCCCGAAGGTCCGCTCGAAGCCATGCAGCACCTCGACCGGCAGGGCGGCACCACCCGAGACCGCGAGCCGGAGCCGGGACGCCTCATGCCCGTCGGAGAGTCGGGCCTGCAGAAGCGCGGAGTACATCGTCGGCACTCCGAGGAAGACGGTGACCCGGTCCCGGTGCATGACCTCCAGGGCCCTCCCCGCGTCGAACCGGGGCAGCAGCGTCAGCATCGCGCCTGCGGCCACAGAGGCGTTCATGGCACAGGTCTGCCCGAAGGCGTGGAACAGCGGCAGGCCGCCGAACAGGACGTCCTCCGGGCCGAGCAGAAGCAGGGTCCGCGCGGTGGTGGCCGTGTTGGTCAGCAGGTTGCGGTGGGTCAGTTCGGCTCCTTTGGGCGTGCCGGTGGTGCCCGATGTGTACAGGATGAGGGCGGTGTCGTCGTCGGCCCGTTCGACGACGCCGGCCTCGGGCCGGGCAGCGAGCAGCAGTGCGGGGAAGGCGTCGGGACCCGTGACCAGGCACTCCGCACCGGTCTCGGCGGCGGCCTTCGCGACCTCCTCGGCGCACATCGGGTGGGCCAGTGCCATCCGGGCCCCCGAGTCGCGCAGCACGAAGGCCACCTCACGGGCCTTGAGCAGCGGGTTCATCGGCACCACCACGCCGCCGGCCCGCAGGATGCCGTAGTACACCACCGGGAAGAGCGGCACGTTGGGCATGGTCATGGCGACCGCGTCGCCCGGCCGGACACCCCGGTCGCGCAGGACGGAGGCGAGCCGGGCACTCGCCTCGTCGAGCTGCTCGTACGTCAGGGTGCTGTCGTCCTGGCGTACGGCGACGTGCTCTCCATGCACGGCCGCGGAGTTCACCAGGAGTGCGGCGAGATTGGTCATGACCGTGGTGTCCTCGATTCGTCTAGTGGGTGCGCGGCGACGGACAGTCGCAGCAGCGGCGTGCCATGCGCAGGCTCCGGGGGTGGATGACGTCGCACGGCGTGACCCCGGTGCGTGTATCGGGGCGGGACCGCGATCCGGCAGCCCGTCCGGCCGGATAGGTGTCCCCATGGCGGGCCAGCCACAGGCGCAGCAGGTGGCGTTTGTGCTCCGGGGCGTCGAAGTCCTCGTACGCCGATCGGGCGTGCAGGACCACGTGGTTGTCGATGAGCAGCAGGTCACCGGGCTGGAGAGCCAGTTCGAGGCGGACGGCGGACGAGGCGGCCGTCGTCTCGATGAGGTCGTACAGCTCCCTGTCGGCGGCCGGGGCGCCGTCCGGATCACCGTCGCGGCCGGTGGGCTCTGCCTTGTTCAGGAGGGCACGGTCGTAGCGCATGCTGGGTCGGTCGCCGTGCCGGGTGACGAGCGGGGAGGCGAGGTACGCTCGCTCGCCGGACGCCCGCTCCTCCTGGCGCTCGAAGCGGTGGGTGCGGTACAGGTGCGCGGCGAGATCCGGGCGGGTTTCGAGCACGGCGTTGTGCACGGCAGCGGCACTGGCGAGCAGCGTACGGCCGCCCGAGCGGGCCGGCCGCAGGCACAGCAGGCCGAGCAGGTCCGCCTCTGCGGTGTGGAACGGCAGTGCTGCCCGTGTGAGGTACGCGGGCGGCGCCGGTTCGTCCGGCGTCGGGCCGGCGTCCCGGATGTGGCACAGGGTACGGCCGTCGGCGGTCTGCGGGACGGGCCTGCCCAGGTACTGGCCGATGCCGCGCAGCACGGTGCTCGCTTCGGCCTCCCCGAGCAGATCCGCCGGAATGCCCTTGATCAGAAGGAAGCCCCGCCCCTCGGACAGTGTTCCCGCGGCGCGCTTCAGCTCGGCGGCGAGCGTGGACAGCGGGAAGTCGGCGACGGTCATCCGCAGCAGGGTGGCGGCGCGAGCGCGGGCGGTGTGCAGCGCCGTACGCAATTCGGCACGGGTCTCGGCGGACAGACTCAGAACCCAGTCCTCACGGCCCGCCAGATCGGGTCCGTACCACAGGGCGGGGCCCATGAACGGTTCGGTCGGCACCGTCGGCGCCTGTGGGGTTTCGGCCATGGTCGCCTCCGCGAGGTCCTGGTGAGCCGGGCAGTTTCTTCGGGCGGTGCCGTTGGTGGGCGGGATGGCCGTCGCGCCGCCGCACGGGCCGCGTTGAACGGGGATGCTACGAATCACACGCCCGCCATGCTTGACGTGCCGGGACGCGAAACTTAACTTCTGGGGACCCGCTGCCCTTGGAGCGTGCCCATGAGGCCCCTTGCCCGCACCGCCGCGCTGAACGGCTACGTCGAGCTGAGCCGATCCCTCGGCCTCGACCCCCGCGCGCTGATGAGGGGCGTCGGCCTGGACACCGCGGACCTGGCCGTGCAGGACCGGTGGATCTCCGGCACGGCGGTGGTCGGACTGCTGGAGTTGTCGGCCGCCGCGTCCGGGCGTGAGGACTTCGGTCTGCTGCTGACCGAGCGGCGGCGCTTCTCCAACCTCGGACCCATCAGCCTGCTCGTCCGTGAAGAGCCCGACGTCCGCAGCGCGTTGGCCCTGCTGATCCGCCACCAGCACACCTACAACGAGGTCCTGCACGCGCGGCTCTCGGAAGGCAACGGGGTGGCCACGCTGAAGGTGGATCTCCGGCTCGGGGAGCCGCGGCCGGCCCGGCAGGGCACGGAACTCGCCGTGGGCGCGTTCCACCGCGTGCTGAGCGGCTTCCTCGGCCCGCACTGGCGCCCCTCGTCGGTCTGCTTCGCCCACCAGGCGCCGCGGGACACCGCAAGCCATCGCCGTCTGTTCGGGCCTTCGGTGGAGTTCGACCGCGAATTCAACGGCATCGTCTTCTACGCCGAGGACCTCGACGCCCCCAACGCCATGGCCGACGCGCAGTTGCGCAGCTACACCCGGCAGTACTTCGAGCCCATCGCGGCCCCCAGGGAAGCATCCGAGGTGGACCGGGTGCGCGACCTCATCGAGGCGCTGCTGCCGACCGGGCGCTGCTCCATCGAGCAGATCGCACGCAGCCTCGGCGTCGACCGGCGCACGGTTCACCGTCATCTGGCCCGCTCTGGAGAGACGTTCTCCTCACTGCTCCACTCGACGCGCACGGCGCTCGCGGAGCAGTTCGTCGCCAACCCCAACCGTTCCCTGACCGAGGTCTCCACGCTGCTGGGGTTCTCGTCGCTGAGCGCCTTCTCCCGCTGGTTCCACGAACACTTCGGCACCGGTCCGCGGGAGTGGCGCAAGGGCCGGGGCGGCCTGGCAGCGCCCGGCGGAAGCTGAGCCCGCGGGCGCACGCCGTCAGTGGCACGGGTGGTCCCGGCCGTGTGTCCCCGATTGGCAAGTGACCTGTCTCCACAGGCAAAGCGGCTGCGTGCCGCCCGCCCTACCTTGGCACCACCGCGCCGGCGGTCGGCCTCCGGAGGGATTGCTCTGCAGCTCCCCTGAGGGCACTCCCTCCGGATCGGCCCGCAAACCACTGGGTCGGTTGCTGCGACCGTCCGGACCTACGCCGTCGCAGTCCTGTCGTCGCGTCCGCTGCCTGCTCTGTGACGCGATCACCCCTACGCCAAGGAGAAGCCCCGTGCATTTCCACGACGACTCCCTCTTCCCGGAGAACCAGGAGAAGCTGGTGATCCAGGCCGCGCCGTACGGCCCCGAGTGGCTTCCCGGGGACGCGGACGACCTGCCACTGACCATGGACGAGCACGTCCAGGCGGCCGTGGACTGCTACAACGCCGGCGCCACGGTGCTCCACATTCACGTCCGCGAGCTCGACGGCAAGGGCTCCAAGCGGATGTCGATGTTCAACGAACTGCTCGGGCGACTGCGCGAGGCCGTGCCGGACATGGTGCTCCAGATCGGCGGATCGATCTCCTTCGCACCCGAGGGCGAGGGCGGCGACGCCAAGTGGCTCGCCTACGACACCCGCCACCTGCTGGCCGAACTCACCCCGGCACCCGACCAGGTGACGATCGCCATCAACACCAGCCAGATGAACATCGTCGAGATCATGAACGACGACGACCTGGAGGGCACCTCGATCGCGAAGCCGGACTACTACCGGGCCTACCGCGACATGGTCGTCGAGGCCGGTCCGGACTTCTACCTGGAACACCTCAAGCGCCTGCACGCGAACGGCATCCAGCCCCACTTCCAGCTCGCCCACCTGGCCCAGCTGGAGACCGTGGAGCGGCTGATCCGCGCGGGCGTCTACACCGGGCCGCTGATCCTCAACTACGTGGCCATCGGTGGCGGTTTCGCCGGCAGGCACCCCGCCGACCTGGTCGAGTTCATCCGCCGCGTGCCGGACGGAGCCGTCCTGACCATCGAGAGCTCCATGCGCGCCGTGGCGCCCATGAACGCCGTCGCCATCGCCCTCGGCCAGCACGTGCGCGTCGGCAACGAGGACAACCTCTGGCGCGCCAAGGGCGAACGGATGTCCTCCGTGGCCCAGGTCGAGCAGATGGTGAAGATCTCCGAGGCACTTGGCCGCGATATCGCCACGGGAGCGGACGCCAAGCGGATCTACAAGCTCGGCGAGTACTACGCGGACGCCGACGAGACCCTCGCCCGGCTCGGCATGGTGCCCAACCGCCGCCCGGGACAGCGCGGCTTCATGCTGCGCGACGTCACGGCCTGACCGCCCTCTTCCCCACCCTTACGAACCCTCAGGGAGCTCTCCGTGGCACACGCCGTCCGCTTCTACGAAACCGGTGGCCCTGACGTCCTCACATGGGAGGAGGTGCCCGTCGGCGACCCCGGACCGGGCCAGGTGCGCATCCGGCACGAAGCCGTCGGCCTCAACTTCGCCGACACCTATTTCCGTACCGGGCTCTACCCGGTCCGGCTGCCCGACGGCATCGGCGTCGAAGCCGCCGGGGTGGTGGAGGCGGTCGGGGAGGGCGTCACCCATGTCGCCGCGGGGGACCGCGTGACGTACACCGGGAGCCCCCTCGGTGCCTACAGCACCGAACGGGTCATGGATGCCTCGCACCTGATCAAACTGCCCCCGGAGATCAGCTGTGAGACGGCGGCCGCGATGACCATGCGCGGCCTGACGGCGGCCTATCTGCTGCGCAGGATCCACCCGCTGCGGGAGGGGGACACGGTGCTGTTGCACGCGGCCGCGGGCGGCGTGGGCCTGATCGTCTCCCAGTGGGCCGCACTGCTCGGCATCCGTGTGATCGGAACCGTCTCCAGCGAGGAGAAGGCGGAGATCGCCCGCGCACACGGATGCGAGCACGTCGTCCGCTACCGGCAGGAGGACGTGGCCGAGCGAGTGCGGGAACTGACCGACGGAGCCGGGGTACCGCTGGTGCTCGACAGCGTCGGCAAGGACACCTTCGCCGGCTCGCTGGCCTCGCTGGCCCGTCGCGGACTGCTGGTGTGCTTCGGCACCGCCTCCGGTCCCGTACCACCGATCGACGCCATGCAACTCGCCGCCCGTGGCTCGCTGTTCGTCACCCGGCCCGCCCTCGCCGACTACATCGCCGACCCCGCCGAACGCGGTGCTCTGGCAGGAGAACTGTTCGATCACGTCTCATCGGGGCGCATCGCCATCGAGATCAACCAGCGCTACGAGCTCGAGGACGCGGTCCAGGCCCACCACGACCTGGAAGCCGGGCGGACCACCGGGTCCTCCGTCTTCGTCCTGTGAGCACGGCACCCTCGACCCACCTCCCATGGAGGGAGCACCCATGCCCGACATCCTCTCGTCTCCGGTGCGCTCCGCCGCACGGCGCACCTCGATCCAGGTCGAGCCCCTGACCTGCACCATCGGTGCGGAACTCACCGGGGTGAACCTCGCCGACGCGGCCCGGGACGACGACCTGTTCGCCGAGATCAAGAGCCTGCTGCTGGAGTACAAGGTCCTCTTCCTGCGGGACCAGGACATCTCCCGTGCCGACCACGTCGCGTTCGCCTCGCGCTTCGGCCCGCTGGAGGACCACCCCGTCGCCGGCAGCGACCCGGACCACCCCGGACTGGTCAGGATCTACAAGGACCTGGACAGTCCTCCGGAGCACTACGAGAACGCCCTGCACACGGACGGCACCTGGCGGGTGAACCCGTCGATGGGCGCCGTACTGCGCTGCGTCGAGTCGCCCCCGGTCGGCGGAGACACGATCTGGGTGAACATGGTCGAGGCGTACCGTCGCCTCCCCGACCACATCAAGACCCGGATCCCGGGGCTGCGCGCCCGGCACAGCATCGAGGCCACCTTCGGCGCCGTCATGCCCGAGGAACAGCGCCACGCGCTGAAGGAGCGGTTCCCTGACGCCGAGCACCCGGTCGTGCGGACCCACCCCGAGACAGGCGAGAAGATCCTCTTCGTCAACGCGTTCACGACGCACTTCGTCAACTACCACACGCCCGAGAACGTGCGTTTCGGCCAGGACTACGCGCCGGGCGCGAGCCACCTGCTCGCCTATCTGATCAGCCAGGCGGCGATCCCCGAGTACCAGGTGCGCTGGCGCTGGAGCCCGGGCAGCGTGGCCATCTGGGACAACCGCTCCACCCAGCACTACGCCGTCCAGGACTACTGGCCTGCCGTCCGCAAGATGGAGCGCGCCGGAATCGTGGGCGACAGACCGTTCTGACCTTCCCTTCCAAGCAGTCGAGGTGATGACAATGGAGTTTCACGCCACTGCGCAGTCCACGGCCCCGACATCGTCCGCGTCGGAGTGGCCCGTGTCCAAAGGCTATGCCTGGACGGTCTTCGCACTCGGCTTCGGCCTGCTGCTGTCCGACTACATGTCCCGCCAGGTCCTCAACGCCGTCTTCCCGATGCTGAAAGCCGAATGGCTGCTGTCCGACGCCGCCCTGGGCTCGCTCAGCGGCGTCGTCGCCCTGGCGGTCGGCGTACTCACCTTCCCCATGTCCCTGATGGCCGACCGGTGGGGGAGGGTCCGGAGTCTGCTGCTGGCCGCCACGATGTGGAGCCTTGCCACCCTGGGGTGCGCCGTATCGGCGAGTTACGGCGAGATGTTCGTAGGCCGCCTCTTCGTCGGCATCGGCGAGGCGGCGTACGGCAGTGTGGGCATCGCCGTGGTCCTCAGCATCTTCCCCCGCACCCTGCGGGCCACCCTCTCCGGTGCCTTCATCGCCGGCGGCGCCTTCGGCTCGGTACTCGGCGTCGCCGTCGGCGGCGCGGTGGCCCAGGCGGCCGGCTGGCGCTGGGCGTTCGCCGCGATGGGGATCTTCGGCCTCGTGCTCGCCGCCGTGTACGCGGTCGTGGTCAAGGAGAGCAGACTGACACCCCACGGACGCCCCTCCGGCGGCGAGAACGGCGCGGAAGCCCACGGGCGGCTGCGCACTCACCTCCCCCGCCTCTTCTCCTCCGTCTCGGTCATCAGTGCCTATGTCGGCAGCGGACTGCAACTGTTCATCGCCGGCGCGCTGTTGTCCTGGCTGCCGAGCTTCTTCAACCGCTACTACCACATGGCACCGGCCAAGGCGGGCGGGGCCGCCGGCGGCTTCGCCATGATCATCGGCCTGGGGATGATCTTCGGGGGCGTGGCCTCCGACCGCATCAGCTCCACCGCCCCCATCCGTAAATGGGCCGTCGCGGCCGGCTGCAGCCTCGGCGCGCTCCTCCTGCTGACCCTCGCCTTCCAACTGCCCACCGGCGCGGCTCAGTTGCTCGCTCTGGCCGTGGGCTGCCTGCTGTCGGCCGGTTCCGCCGGACCCGCGGCGGCCATGGTGGCGAACCTGACCCCCGCCTCCATCGCGGCGACCGCGTTCGCCACCCTCACCCTGGCCAACAGCCTGCTCGGCCTGGCCCCCGGTCCCGCGGTCACGGGCGCGCTCGCGGACCACTTCGGCCTGCTGGGCGCCCTGCGCATCGTGCCCCTCGTCGCGGTCGCGGCCACACTGGCCTTCCTGGTCGGCAGGCACTGGTACGAGCGCGACCTCCTCCGCCTCGCCGACCTCACCGCGAAGGCGGAGCCCAAGCACCCGTCGGAGATCCCTTCATGAGTCCCACGCCGGAACCCACCGTGGTCATCGTCCCAGGTCTGCGCGACCACATCGCGGACCACTGGCAGACCGTGCTCGCCGAACGCCTCGCCGAAGCAGGTCGTCCCGTGCGCACCGTTCCTCCGGTGGTCGGGCGACGACTCAGCCTGGACGCCCAAGTCGGCAACGTGGCCGCGACGCTGGCGACCGTGGACGGACCGGTCGTGCTGGTCGCCCACAGCGCGGGAGTCATCACCACGGTGCACTGGGCCGCCCGCCACCGAGCCGACGTACGCGGCGCGCTCCTCGCCACACCACCGGACTTCACAACACCCCTGCCGGACGGCTACCCCACCCCTGCCGAACTGGCGGAGCACGGCTGGATCCCCGTGCCCCGCGCGCGGCTGCCCTTCCCGAGCATCGTCGCCGCCAGCTCCGACGACCCGCTGGGCGCACCCGAACGCGTCGCCGAACTGGCCCGGAGCTGGGGCAGTCAACTCCTGCAACTGGGCGCGGTCGGCCACCTCAACCCGGCCTCGGGACACGGCGAATGGTCCCAGGCCGAAGAGCTGATCTGCATGCTGGAGTCCGACTCCGGCCGCGCACCGCTCGGGGCGACGCCCACCGGAGGGCACTCATGAAGCCGGACTCCGAAGCGCTGTGGACACCGGGACGCCGCGAACTGGAGGACTCCAACGTCGCGGTGTTCATGGAATGGCTGGAAGAGACCCGCGGCCTGAGCTTCGCCGACTACGCCGAGCTGTGGCGGTGGAGCTCCACCGATCTGGCGGGCTTCTGGTCGGCGGTGTGGGAGTACTACGGGCTGGACGCTGTCACCGCATACGACGAGGTGCTGGCCGACACCACCATGCCGGGCGCCCGCTGGTTCACCGGCGCGCGCCTGAACTTCGCCGAACGGTGCCTGGCCCAGGCCACCGACGCGCGTCCCGCTCTGGTGAGCGTGACCGAGGGCGGGGAGCCCGTGGAGACGTCGTGGGCGCAGCTGCGCCGCCGGGTCGCCGACGTGTCGGCCGCCCTCCGGCGTATGGGTGTGAAGCCCGGTGACTGTGTCGCCGGCTACCTCACCAACCTGCCGCAGACGGTGGTGGGACTGCTGGCGACCGCGGCGGTCGGCGCGGTGTGGACGGCCTGTTCGCCCGACTTCGGCACTCCCAGCGTGCTCGCCCGGCTGCGACAGGCCCGGCCGACGGTCCTCGTCGCCGCGGACGGCTACCGCTACGGGGGCAAGGAGCACGACAAACGGACCACGGTCACCGAACTCCTGGACGGGCTGCCTACCGTCCGCCACCTCCTCACCATCGACAACCTCTTCCCCTCGCAGACGGACGCCTGGTCCGTACGATCCGACGTCACCGTGCACGCGTGGTCCGCGCTGCCCTCCACCGACCAGGCACCGGACTTCTGCGACGTACCCTTCGACCACCCGCTCTGGATACTCTGGTCGTCGGGAACCACCGGCGTCCCGAAGGGCATCGTGCAGAGCCACGGCGGCATCGTGGTGGAACTGCTGAAGGCGCTCGGGCTCGGTGTCGACCTGCGCCCCGAGGACCGGTACCTGTTCGTCACCTCCACCAGCTGGATGGTGTGGAACTTCCTGGTCGGCGGCCTGCTGCACGGCACCACGATCGTCCTGTACGACGGCAGCCCCACCTTTCCCGACGCCGCCGGCGCCTGGCGCGTCGCCGAACGGACCAGGGCGACGATGGTCGGAGTCGGCGCGGCCTATCTCGCGGCCGTGGAGAAGTCGGGTCTGCATCCGGCAGCAGACCTCGACCTCGGTGCCGTGCGCTCGGTCCTGCAGACAGGCTCGGCCATGGCTCCGAGCACCTGGCAGTGGGTCCACGACCGGCTTACTCCCGGCGTATGGCTTCAGTCGATCTGCGGTGGAACCGACGTCTGCTCCGTCCTGGCAGGCGGCTCCCCGCTCCTCCCGGTGCGCGTAGGCCGCATGCAGTGCCCGGCGCTCGGTGTGGCGCTGGCCGCGTGGGACGAGACGGGACAGCCTCTGATCGGAGAGCAGGGAGAGCTGGTGGTCACCGCCCCACTGCCGTCCATGCCGCTGCGCTTCGTCGACGACCCCGGTGACGCCCGCTACCGGTCCAGCTACTTCGACACCTACCCCGGCGTGTGGCGGCACGGTGATTGGGTGACCATGGATGCGGACCTGTCGGTCGTCGTGTCCGGCCGGTCCGACTCCACGCTCAACCGCATGGGGGTGAGGATGGGGTCGGCCGACATCTACGCGGTGGTGGAGCAGCTGCCCGGCATCTCGGACAGCCTCGTCGTCGGTGTCGAGCAGGCCGATGGCGGTTACTTCATGCCGTTGTTCATCGTGACGGACGACGACGAGGAAACGGACGACGGCCTGCGCGAGCGGATCACAGCGGCCGTCAGGCGCCAGTTGTCCCCACGCCATGTGCCCGACGTGATCGTGCGGGTGCCCGCACTGCCCCGCACACTGACCGGAAAGAAGCTGGAGGTGCCGGTCAAACGGATTCTGCAGGGCGCGCGCGTGTGCGATGTCACCGCTCCGGGTGCCGTTACCGATGGTCACATGCTGGCCTGGTTCGCAGAATTCGGAGGCCGGAAGAATCAGACCGGTGAGACGGGACCGATCCACGATCGCGAGCAGGATGCCGCTGCCGCCTGATCGGTGAGTCGGGCCGGCACCGCCCGACGCCGACCCGGACTCGGCGTGCCGAGCGGCACTGAGGTCGCGACGGAAGCTTGCGGTTCATTACTACGATCTCGTAATATCCGAAAGTGTGAAGTCCGAATCCGCATCATCTGACCGGTCGGTGCTGTTGACCTTGCAGCGCGCGACCCACGCCACCTTGCAGCTGATCGCCGCTGAGCTCGTCGATCTCGATCTGACCGCCTCCGAAATCAACGCACTGGCAAATCTCGCTGACGGCAAGGGTCGTACCGTGTCTCAGCTGGGCGCTGCTGTCGGCACGCGCCCCACTACGCTGACCGGCGTGCTGGACCGGTTGGAGCGACGCGGTCACATCACCCGGGGCACGCGGGCCGGCGACCGCCGTTCGGTGCTGATCCAGCTCACCGAGTCCGGGCGCGCCACAGCAGCCCTGATCAGGCAGACGCTGGCCGACCTTGAGAATCGCGCGTTGGCCGGACTGTCTGCCGAAGCGATCGCCAACTGCTGTGCCGTGCTGGATGCGTTGATCAAGGAGGGGGCGTGAGCACTGGCGAACACGCTGCGAATGAGCAGGCTTCGGCGTTCACGGAACTGATGGGCGAGGTGATGGCCACTGACGAGCGGTTCGGGCACCGCCAGCACGTTCACCTGACCTGGCTGGCCGTGCGGCGCTATGGAACCGACGCGGCGGTTGACCTGATCAGCGACGGTATCCAACGCACCGCCCGTTACGCAGGCGTCCCGCAGAAGTACAACGCCACCGTCAGCCGTGCGTGGGTCGAGCTGGTGGGCCACCACGCGGGTCAGCCGGACACTGCCGACTTCAACGCCTTCGCCGACCAGCACCCCGCGCTGCTCGACAAGAAGCTGCTCACGCGCTTCTACCGGCCCTCGACGCTGGCCGACGCCCGGGCCAGGACCGGCTGGGTCGAGCCCGACCGTGCGCCCTTCCCCTGGCAGCACACCGACGGGCGAGGCTGAACTTCGTCGCTGCGAGCACAGCGGCTGGCAGTGACTGCCGCCGTCGGGACTTGGTGCGGCGGAGAGGCTGGTCGTTGTCCGGGCAGAGGAACGAAACTCACCTGCCTGGTAGGGGATTGGCGGCCGAGGCTGTTCGGGCCAAGCGCCCGATACGCCATCCGCCCAGCGCTCAGCCTGCCTTGGCCGCGACGGCCTGGACCTCGGCGTGCGATTGCCTGCCCGTGATGCCGGAGTCCCCGAACTCGTGGGACTAGATGGGCTCGTGTGACGGTCAGGAACACGTCTGCGGCCACACCCTGCAGATCACGGCGGCCTTCGGCATGTCGTACGACCACCTGAGCCCGGCGGCCCAGCGGTTGTGCCGCCGATTGGCCCTGGTGCCGGGGCCCGATTTCGCGGCGCCTGTGGCCTCGGTGCTGGTCGGGTCCTCGGTGCCCGACGCCGAGGAACTGCTGGACGAGTTGCACGAACTGGGGCTGGGCTGCTGTCTCGGACCGAGAACGGCCGCTACGGCTTCCACGACCTGACACGCCTGTTCGCCGGGGACCGCCTGACGGCAGAGGAGCCGGCGGAACGGGAGGCGCTGACCCGGGCGATGACCGACTGGCTGCTGGACGTGACGGTGGCGGCCGGCCGGCCGTCCGTTCGAGCCCGACTACGGCGCCGCTCCGTAGCGTGAACTCCGTAACTGATCGACGCAGGTCTCCGGCGTCAGCCGGCGCATTCGGTCGATTCCGACCCTGGGGTACCGCCGAATCCAGCTGGGTGACGCGGGTCCCGGCCATGGGCCGGCCGGGAACGGGGTGCGCCGGTTCCCGGCCGGTGGAGCGCGGGTCAGTGGGTCACCCATACCCGGGGGTGGGATCAGCTCGTCGAGGCCGCGGCTTCCTCGATCATGTGCTCGATGACATCCGGGTGGCTGATCATGACGACGTGGGACGCGCCCGGCACCTCGACGACGTGCGCGTGTGCCCGCCTGTACTCGAACCGCTCCAGGTCCGGGGGGATCGACTTGTCGGCGCCGGCGACCACGCCCCAGGACGGGATGGTGTGCCAGGCGGCGGCGGTGGTCACGTCGGTGAAGGAGGAGGCGCTGAAAGGCCGCTGTTCGGCAGCCATCAGTTGAGTCGTCTTCTCCGGCAGGTCGGCGGCGAACACGTCGCGCAGCCGGTCGGGCCGCAGGTACAGGTCGGTTCCGGTGGTGCCGTCGGGATTGGTGAACGGCACCTGGTTCAGCGCCGCCTGGATCTCGCTGCCGGGGTACTTCTGGATCAGGTCGCCCAGCTTCTCGCCGGTGTCGGGGACGAACGCGGCGACGTAGACCAGGGCCTTGACGTTCGGGTTGCCAGCCGCCGCGTTGGTGATCACGGCGCCGCCGTAGGAGTGGCCGACGAGGATGATCGGACCCTTGATCGACTTCAGGACGCTGGAGATGTAGGGCGCGTCGGTGGGCAGGCCCCTCAGAGGGTTGGCCGGGGCGATCACCGGGAAGCCGTCCTTCTGCAGCCCTGCTATGACGCCGTTCCAGTTGGAGGCGTCGGCGAAGCCGCCGTGGACCAGGACGACGGTGGGCTTGGCCGCCGACGTGCTGTCGGCTGCTGATGCCGCGGGGGTCGGCGTGGCCACGGCTGCGGCGCCGACCAGGGCCGCCGCCGCGGCGGCACCGAGGACATAGTTCCGGCGTCTGTGTGAGGACTTCATGATGGTGCTCCTGTTACGGGATGGCTGGCGTCGCCCCCCGGTAGGGCGTGCAGCGGCTGCCGGGCCGCGCTGAGGCGTCGCCGAAGGGTGCACAGAGTTCAGGCGGTGACTGCAGGTCCCGTCCGGAAGGCAGTCGAGGCGTTCGGCGCCCGCCGACCGGCTGTGGCGGGTCGTTCGGCGGGCGCTGCCGAGGATGGTGTGGCGGTGCGATCAGCCGCGGGCTGCCTGCTTGATCAGGTCGGCCGTGGCGGCCGGCTGCGAGAGGTAGACGGAGTGGCTGCCGGGTACTTCGACGGTCTGGGCCCCGATTCGCTCGGCCATCGCGCGCTGCGCGGGCGGCGGGATCATCCGGTCGTCCTGGGCGACGAGGTACCAGGCCGGCTTGGTGCGCCAGGCCGACCGGGACACCGCGCCGCTCAGGGCGTCCAGGCCCCAGGGCACCTGGGAGTCGGCCATGAACTCGGCCTGGGCACGGGGCAGGTCACCGGCGAAGGAGTCGGCGAACTTGTCCCGGTCCAGGAACAGGAAGCCGTTGTCCGGCGGCAGGATCGGCGGGACCGGGGCCCCCGGCGGCGGGTCGGCGATCAGGGTGCTGACCGACTCGCCCTTGTCCGGGGCGAACGCGGCGACGTACACCAGCGATGTCACCTTCTCGTGAACGCCGGCCTCGGTGATCACCGCACCGCCGTAGGAGTGGCCGACCAGGGTCACCGGTCCCGGCATACCGTCGATCACCTGGCGGGTGGCGGCCACGTCACCCTCGAGGGAGAACGTGGGGTTCTGCACGACGGCCACGTTGTAGCCGTCGGCCTTCAGGGCCTCGTAGACGCCCTGCCAACCGGAGCCGTCCACGAATCCTCCGTGGACCAGCACGACATTCCCTCGTTGCGAGTTGTCGTTCATCAACCCTCCAGTGTCTTCCGGGCCTGGCGATCGGCCCCTGTGAAGGACACTAGGAACACCGCCGACGCGGCCGCCCCCGTCATGTGACGTAGTTCGTGGCCCGCGAGCGGCTCACTGCCAGAGGAACGGCTCCAGCGCGTGCCTGAGCGTGGTCGACGACGGCCACGCTGTGTGCGACCCAGCGCGCCGGCTCACGCCCAGTCCCAGCCGGCGTGAACATCGCGTCGCCGCATTCACCAGGACCACCGTGCGCACGGCCCGGGTGAGCACCAGGACCGCGGCCTACTTTTTCACCCCGTTTAGCCTGGCGGCTTCGCTGTCCCGCCGTTTGACTACGGGCATGTCGATGACGACCGTGGACGCAGTGCGCGCGCCACCTGGTGGGATGAGGAGTTCCTTGCCTGTTCGGGGTGGGGCACGCTGTTCGGTCGACCAGGGCTCCTGTGACGCGTAAATCAGCGATGCTTTTCGACACCCGCAGCATTTTCTGTCGAGTGAGTCTCCCGATCCCGCTCGATAGCGAACGTAAGAAGGTGTAGCCATGGTCGACCGAGCCACTGATCGCACCACGTTCAGTGCTTCAGCCCTCGGCCGGTCACCCGGCGATGAAGACAGGTCGCTGGTCGGCCGTGAGGCCGACATGGATCGGCTCGGCGTCTTCTTGGCCGGCATCCCGCGTAGGGGTGGATCGCTGGTGCTGCTGGGGGAGCCGGGAGTCGGGAAGACGGCGCTGCTCGCCACTGTCGCCCGGGAAGCCGAGGCCGCAGGGGTGCGAGTTCTGCAGACCGTGGGTGTGCAGTACCGGGCGCAGGCCAGTTTCGGCGCCTTGCGGCAGTTGCTGACTTCGGTGCCGCACAACCGGTCGGAAGCGGCGAGCGCACCTGTCCTTGCCGCGGCCCTTGGCTCTGAGCGAGGCACGGCGCGCGGGCACGACGCGGTCGCCGAGGCGGTGGTGTCACTGGTCGCGGATCTTTCACGCGACATGCCCACACTGCTGGTGCTGGACGATGTGCAGTGGCTGGACCGGGCCAGTGCCGTCGTCCTGGGGCAGGTGGCTCGTCGGCTTCTGGGCACCGGCACCGGGATGGTGTGTGCGGCCAGGCCCGGGGATGAGAGCTTCTTCGACCGCAGCGGGCTTCCGCTTCACGAATTGGGTCCGCTCAGCGAGGCCGCTTCCGAGGAGTTGCTCAGCCGTCGCTTTCCAGCGCTGGCCCCTCGGGTTCGACGGCGCCTGATGGCCGATGCCGAAGGCAATCCGCTGGCGCTGCTGGAACTCCCGGCCGCCCTGACCGATTCCCAGCGGGCCGCGTCGCAAGCCTTGCCGAAGCGCATTCCGCTGACCCAGCGACTACAGACGACATTCGCCTCCCGTATCACGACCTTGCCGGCAGCCACGCGGCACCTGCTGCTCGTAGCGGCGTTGGAGGGCAGCGGCAACATGCAGATCGTGCGCCGGGCGGTGGCTGGGCGGTGCAGCCTGAAGCACCTCGCTCCCGCAGAGCGCGTTCAGCTCGTCCACATCGACGACACGACCGGCCGCCTGGCGTTCCGGCACTCGCTCATGCGCTCGGCGGTGGTGGACCTGTCGACCAGCGACCAGCGACGCAACGTACACCGCGCACTCGCGGAAGCATGGATCGGGGTCCCCGAGCAGCGGGCCTGGCATCTGGCGCAGGCCGCGGTCGAACCCGACGAACAGATCGCAGCCCTGCTCGAGGAGGCCGCCGACGTCAGCGTCCGCCGCGGGGACGGGCCGAACGCGGTAGCGGCGTTGGTGCGCGCCGCCGAGCTGAGCCCGGGAGGGTCCGAGCAGGCCCGACGGCTGGCCAAGGCCGCGTACGTCGGCGCGAACCTCACCGGCGACCTGCGTGACGTGCCGCGCCTGCTGGACGACGCGCGACAGGCCGCCCCGGATGCGTCCTCCCTGGCTGTGGCGGTGGCTGCCGCGGTGTATCTGCTCAACAGCTACGGAGACGTCGACACCGCCCATCGCCTGCTCTACGGCGCGATCGTCCTCCAGCCCGACCCGTACGACCTGACCGATGCCACCCTGCTCGAGGCGCTGTCCACACTGTTGTTGGTGTGCATCTACGGCGGCAGACGCGAGCTGTGGTCGGACTTCGACGCGGCGTTGTCGAAGTGCACCTCGGTGCCGGACACCGTGCAGCTGTTGCGGGCCACCTTCGCCGACCCGGCCCGAGCCCGCCCGTCCGACTGGGCCCGGCTCGACGCCGCCATCGCGGCACTACCCGGCACGTCGGATCCGATACGGATTGTGAGGATCGGTACCGCCGCCGCCTATGCGGACCGCCTAGGTGCGTTGGAAGAGCCGATGCGGCGCACGGCGTCCGGCGGACGCACCGGGGAGAACATCTTCCCGGCCATCCAGGCCTCGTTCCTGTGGGGCAGTCATGCCTGGTTCACCGGCCGGTGGTCGGAGCTTCGAGAAGTCGCCCACCACGGGCTGGGCCTGTGTGAGGAGTTCCACTATCCGCTGCGTTCCTGGACCGGGAAATTCGTGCTGGCCTGCGTGTCCGCGGCCTGCGGCGAGTTCGCGGCCGCCCGTGGGCTCGCCGATCAGATGGACCAGTGGGCCAGGTCTCGCCGCGCCCATGCCGTCCGCCAGTACGCCGCCCATGCCAGGACGCTGATCGCCCTGTCGCAGGGCGATTTCGAAGAGGCCCACCAACACGTCGCCACGATCGCGCCGACCGGATCACTGCCGCCCTTCGTCGGACACGCGCTGTGGGTGATCCTGGACCAGGTCGAGGCGGCGGTGCGAACCGGTCGGCGCGAGAAGGCCCTTGACCACATCGGGGCAGCCCGGGACGCCGGTCTGGACGCTGTCTCACCGCGGTTGGCCATGGTCCTTCTCGCCTCCGCCGCCATTACAGCCGAAGACGACGAGGAGGCAGTACTCAGGTTCGGCGAAGCTCTGGCCGTCGAGGGGGCCGAGCGCTGGCCCTTCGACCATGCCCGCATCCAGCTGTACTACGGCGAACGGCTCCGCCGCGGCAAAGCCCCGGCCCGGGCCAGGCACTACCTGGGCGCCGCTGCGGAGATCTTCGGGCGGCTCGGCGCCAACCCGTGGACCGACCGGGCCAACAAGGAGCTACGCGCCTGCGGCAGCCCCATACGCGCCCAGCCCCGGCCTGATGGCGCCGCGCTGACGCCGCAGCAGCGGGAGATCGCGAGTCTGGCGGCCGCAGGCCTGTCCAACAAGCAGATCGGGGAGAGGCTCTTCCTGTCTCCGCGAACCGTCTCCACCCATCTCTACCAGCTCTTCCCGAAGCTGGGTGTCACGTCCCGGGCTGCCCTGCGGGACGCGCTGGAGGAGCTGGACCGGCCGTGAGTGTCAAGCCGGCTCACCCGCCGGGAACTACGTCAGATTGCGGGAGCCCCTTGATCGGCGCTGCTCCTAGTGTCCTTGACGGGGCCGGTCATCAGGTCCGGAAGACACTGGAGGAACGATCAACGACAGCTCAACGGCCAAGCGCCACGGCCACCCGGACTCCGGGCATACAGGCATCATGGTGAGCTGACGGGGGAGAAGACCATGACCGATCACGCTGCCGATCTGCTGATCCGGGCCGCGGCTGTGCGCACGCTGGTGCCCGGCCGAGGCGCGCCGCGGGAACCGGCGGTGCGGGGCGACCGTATTACGTCCTCAACACCTTCGCGCTGCGGCCGGCGGGCATCACCGAGGACACCCCCGTACCGCCGGGCGGAGCCATCGGGCGTGCCCCAGCACGCCGACCGCATCGCGCAGGAGTGCGTCGCCGGCCTGGTCACCAGGCGCCGCGGCGAGGGCGCCCTGTCCTCCGCGGCCCCGCCTCGGGTGCGCGACGGTCTCCCCGTTGCACCTCTCGTGGATCGTCGTTCCGTTCTTCCTCTTCGACACCATGACGCGGGTGCGGCGTTTGACTGGCACGGCGTCAGAAAGATCAGCAACAGGTCAGTGTGAGTCCTCGAACACCCGGCGACAGCTGACCACGCATCCGAAACGTTGTAGCCTCCGAACATCGCCCTTGACCTGCAAAAAGCAGGCAGGGAGCAGACAAACCGGGAGTTTCTCCATGCTTCGTACCATGTTCAAGTCCAAGATCTAGCGTTTGGGTGTTTCCGCAGGTCATGGCGCTGATCGCGGCCTCCGGGTCAGCAAAAGGTCAGCATCGGGCCGAACGGTGTCCGGCTTGCTGACCTGCGCCTAGGGCAGGGGCCGCCTGTGCCGCTCATCGCCCTGCTCGGAAGGCTTGATGCGCGCAAGCAACGTGAAGAGGCCAGCTACGACACGCGGATCGTCCACTACGGCTCGAATGATGGTGGGGCAATGCGCGTGTGGTGAGGTAAGCCGACGCCGGTCAGACCTGGGTGTGGAGGGGCCCGAGTTGTAGGTGATCGCGTCGGTGACTGCCTGCGGCAGGTCGAAGGCGTGGTCTCGGGGGCGTGGTGCAGGTTGAGGACGATGTGTCCCGCGTCGGGCAGGACGGGGTCGCGTACGTACGGCGGGGCCGGAGCCGTGGGTCACGAGGGGGCGATCATGCCGGCGGAGAGGTCGATGTCCGCGCCGCAGAGTCCGGGCATGGCGAGCATCGCCACCAGGGCCTTCGCCACTTCCTCCTCCTCCACCAGTCTGCCCAGGGCCGCCCGGGAGGCGAACGCCCGCTCGGCCTCTTGCGGTGTGCTGCCCGTCAGTTCGGCCTCCAGCCTGAAGTTGCGGTCCATGCGCGGGCCGCGCACCGGGCCAGGGGAGAGGGAGTTGACGGCGACGCCGTGGGGTCCGACCTCAGCGGCGAGGGTGCGGGTCAGGCCCAGCAGGGCCATCTTGGAGGCGGTGTAGGGGGTGCGGTTGAGGAGGGGGCGTTTGCCGCTGACCGAGGCGATGTTGACGATGTCACCGTGGCCGGCCGCGATCATCGAGGGAAGGAAGGCCCGGCACATCAGGTAGACGCCGCGTACGTTCGCGGAGAAAACCCCGTCCCACTCGTCGGGTTCGACCTCGGTGAGAGGCTTCACCGGGCCCGCGACGCCCGCGTTGTTGACCAGGACGGAGACGTCCTCCTCGGCGAGTGTGTCCGTGAGTGCCGTGACCGACGCCGGGTCCGACACGTCGCACACCGCGGTGCGGGCCGTGCCACCCTCCATGGCCACACGACGAGCCGCATCGGAAAGGGCCTGCTCGTTGCGGCCGACGAGGATCACCCGGGCCCCGGCCCGGCCGAGGCCGGCGGAGAAGGCCAGCCCCAACGGGCCCCCTCCGCCGGTGACCAGTGCCGTACGGCCCCTCAGGGGGAGGGTGGTCATGCTCGCACCGCCCAGGGAAGTTCGTCTCCCGCGGCCTTGGCGGCTCGTACGTCGCCGGACCGGGCGTGTCCCTCGAACAGCTCGATCCGGGCGGCCCGGCCGCAGAGCCGGCCCAGCAGGGCCTGCGACTCGGTGTCCGTGACCTGCTGGTAGGTCACCGTCTTGAGGTACTTGCCGACCCACAGACCGCCGGTGTAGCGGGCGGCGCCGCGCGTGGGCAGCACGTGGTTGGTGCCGATGACCTTGTCGCCGAAGGACACGCAGGTGCCCTCGCCGAGGAACAGCGCACCGTACTGGGTCATTCGCTCCAGTGCCTCGCGCGGGTCGGTGGTGAGCACCTCCACGTGCTCGTAGGCGAACTCGTCGGCCAGCGTGTACAGCTCGTCCATGGAGTCCACCACGATCACCTGGCCGTGGTCCCGCCACGCCGGCTCCGCGAAGTCCTTCGTCGGCATGCCGGGCAGCAGCCGCTCCACCTCGGCGATGGTCCGCTCGCCCACTTCGCGGGAGGTGGTGATCAGCACGGCGGGGGAGTCGGGGCCGTGCTCGGCCTGGGAGAGCAGGTCGACGGCGCAGACGAACGGGTCGGCGTCAGCGTCGGCCAGCACCAGGATCTCGGTGGGGCCGGCGAACAGGTCGATGCCGATCTCGCCGAACAACTGCCGCTTGGCCTCGGCGACGTACGCGTTGCCCGGCCCGGTGATCAGGTCCACCGGTCGCATGGTGTCGGTACCGGTGGCCATCGCGGCGACGGCCTGGACACCGCCGAGCAGCCAGATCTCGTCGGCGCCCGCCAGGTGCGCGGCGGCGACGGTCGCGGCGGGGACCTCGCCGCGGATCGGCGGGGTGCAGGCGACGACCCGGGGCACGCCCGCGACCTTCGCCGTGACGATGGTCATGTGGGCGGAGGCGGTCAGCGGGTAGCGGCCCCCGGGGATGTAGGCGCCCGCGGCCTGGACGGGGATGTGCTTCTGACCGAGCTTCACGCCGGGCAGGGTCTCCACCTCGAACTCGCCGAGGGAGTCGAGCTGGTGGCGGGCGAAGGTGCGCACCTGCTCCTGCACGAAGCGGATGTCCTCGATGACCTGGGCGGGCACAGAGGAGACGATCTCCTCGATCTGCTGCGGTGACAACCGGAAGGACTCCGGGCTCCATCCGTCGAACTTCTCGGAGTACTCGCGCACTGCCGTGTCGCCGCGTTCGCGGATGTCCGCGATGACGTCGGTGACCGTGGCGCGCACGGCGTTCAGATCGACGATGACCTGTTCCTTGGAAACGGCGGTCTTGAGAAATGTCTTCGCCACGGTGGTGCCTTTCTCGGATGCTTGGGGGGTGTTTCGCCAGAGGGGGCGGCGGGTGCTGATCACGTCCCGGTCACACGGGCGGGGCCTCGAACAGCACGTCGGGGTCGTTGAACTGTTCCTTGGCCACCGACTCGCTCATCGGGTCGGCGGTGCCCCACTGGTCCTGCGTCAGCGGATCGTCCACGTCGTGCCGTCCGGGGTGCCACAGGTCCTCCTCCAGGACGGCGAGTTCGGTGGTGTACTCGACGGTGTTGCCGTGCGGGTCGTGGAAGTAGGCGAAGGTGTTGTCGCCCGCGAGGTGGCGGCCGGGCCCCCAGGTCAGGCGTGTCCCGGCGCGCAGCGCCCGTCCGGTGCCGCGCATGTACTCCTCCACTCCGCGCATCTCGAACGAGGCGTGGTGCAGGGAGATATGGGGGCCGCGCGCGATGGCGAAGGAGTGGTGCAGCGGGTTGCACCGCATGAAGTACATGAGGTCACCCATGTGCTGCGAGAAGAGGGTGTCGGAGAGTCGGAAGCCCAGGTGCCGGGCGTAGAAGTCGCGAAGTCCCGCCGGATCGGTGGAGTTCACCACGCAGTGCGAGAGCCGGACCGGGACCGCCTCCCTCTCCTCGATCTTGCGGTGGACCCGGTTCTCCACGTCCGCGGAGACCTCGACGACCCTCCCGTCGGGGTCGAAGAACCGAAAGCCGTAGCCGCCTCCCGGAGTGTCCATGGCGCCCGGTTCGCTGACCAGCGGGACGTCCGCGGTGCCCAGCCGTGCCGCCAGCTCGTCGACATCAGCCACCGAGGCGGCGCCGAAGGCGACCAGGTCCATGCGCTTGCGCTGGTCCTTGCGGATGCGGACGACGTACTGCTCGGGGCTGCCCTCGGCCGCGAAGAATGCGATGCCGCTGTCGTTCGCGATCTCGGTCAGTCCCCACACCTCGGTGTAGAAGGTGCGCTGCCGGTCGAAGTCGGGCACAGCCAGGTCGAAGTGACGCAGATGGGTGATGGGCTGGAAGGCGTCGGAAGAGGTCGCGGTCATCGGATGCTCCTGACGGTGTTGCGCTGGTGCCCGAGGCCGGTGATCTCGGCCTCCATGACGTCGCCGGGCGCCAGGAACACGTTCCAGTGGGCGCCGTTGCCGGCCGGCGAGCCGGTGAGCAGCAGGTCTCCCGGGCGCAGGGTGCTGGTGGTCGACGCGTAGGCGATGAGCCGGGGGATGTCGAAGATCATGTCCTTCGTCGACTCGTCCTGGCGTACGACTCCGTTGTGGCGCAGGGTGATCCGGACGTCGGACGGGTCGCCGACGAAGCCGGCCGGCACCAGGAACGGCCCGGTCGGCAGGAAGGTGTCGGCGTTCTTGGCGGTGAACCAGTCGGTGCCGATGGCCTTCAGATCCGGGCGGTAGAGCCGGTCACGGGTCGTGATGTCGTTGCAGATCGTGTATCCGGCGACATACGACCACGCGTCCTTGGGGGCGATGTTCCGCCCTTCACGGCAGATGACGAGCGCGAGCTCCAGCTCCCAGTCGTGCTGCTCGCCGAGCTCCGGCAGCATCACCTCGTCGTAGGGGCCGCAGATCGCGCGCGGCGAGCCGAGGAAGATGTACGGCACGCCGTTGCGGGCGCGTTCGTCCATCATCTTCTCGGCGTCGGCCCGTGCCTCCTCCGGGGTGGCCCCGTGCACGCTCACCTTCTCGGCCGCGACCAGATCCTCCACGTGACGCCGGTAGTTGGCACCCGACTGGAGGATCTGGCCGGGCTCGATCGGGGCGTGCACGCGCAGGTCGGCCAGGTCGTGCCAGGTGCCGTCCGGTGTCTGCGGTTCCTCGGCGAGAGCGGCCAGCCGCGGCAGCACCCCGTCCCAGTCCTCGACCAGCGCACGCACCGACGCCGCCACGTCCGACAGATCGCGCACCCGGGTGGCGGTGACCAGTCCCGGGAACGGATCGCCGCCATAGCGGCTGAAGGTGCCGAGCGCGAACGGCCCGGCGTGCAGGGGTAGACGGTCAGGCACGAGCGACTCCTCGTCCATGGACAACAGGGGAAGTGACAGGAAACGGGATGCGGACAGGGCATCCACCGCGAACGCTAGGCAGCAGCGAGTGCCCGGCGGAAATGGTCATCGGCGATGCCAGCCATCACGTTCGGCCACTACTCCCCGTCACCCCAGATCGCGCATGGTTCCCGGCTGGTCCATCGCCGTAGGGGATGGATGACGTGCTGATTCGCGATGCCCGAATCGGTTGACCGCGCGGTCGCCACTCACGGAGGGTCATGCAACGCAGACCCGACGGCGGGCGTCGGGTGTGCTGGACCGTCGCACCCGGCACGTCAGGAGAATCTGGTGATCGTCGAGCACGCGGAGCTGGCCGTGTCGGCCGGCCAGGAGCAGCAGTTCGAGGCGGCCTTCGACGAGGGACGCAAGGTTCTGGCCGAGGCCGACGGCTTCCGCTGGGCCGAGTTGCTGCGCTGCGAGGAGCGGCCGCAGACCTACCTGCTGCTCGTCGGCTGGGACACGGTCGAGGCGCACATCGTCGGTTTCCGCAGCTCCGAGCGGTTCCAGCGCTGGCGTTCCCTGGTGGGCCCGTACTTCGACGGGGCCCCGGTCGTCGAGCACTACAGCGAACTCGGGGACCGCTTCACCGGCTGACGGACCGGCCTTCCCCTACCTCTCATCTCACACGGCAAGGAATGCCCATGGCAGTGGACAAGGTGCTCGTCGTCGGCGGCGGCATCACCGGAAGCGTGTTGTCGCTCGCGCTGACGCAGCGAGGCGTCGACGTCGACCTGGTCGAGATCTCACCTCAGTGGTTCGGTGTCGGCCACGGCATCACCCTGCAGGGCAACGCGCTGAAGGCGCTGCGCTCGGTGGGCGTCCTGGACAAGGTGCTCGCCCGGGCGGTGCCCTTCGACGGTCTGCGACTGCGCCAGGCGGACGGCGAGCTGATCACCGATCTCGCGGTCGCCCACACCGGCGGACCCGACCTTCCCGCGACGGCCGGCGCGCTCCGCTCCGACCTCCAGAACGCCCTGTGCGACGCGGTGTACGCCCAAGGGGTGCACGTCCGGCTGGGCCTCACCGTCGAGCGATTGGAACAGTCGACCGGCCGTGTGGACGTGACCTTCACCGACGGCAGCACGGGCAGCTACGACCTGGTCGTCGGCGCGGACGGCATCAAGTCGCACATGCGCTCCCTGATCGGCATCACCGTCGAGCCGCGCCCGGTCGGCATGTCCATCTTCCGGGTGGTCGCCGACCGCCCGGCCGAGATGGACGGCCCCGAGGTCTACTACGGCGGCCCCCGCTACAAGGCCGGCTACAGCCCCATCTCCCCGGACAAGTGCTACGCCTACCTGCTGGACGAGAACCTGGACGCCTCTCTGATGGGTCCGTCCGCCCCGGTGTCCCTGCTGCGTGAACGCGGCGAGGGATACGGCGGCACCTGGGGCAGGCTCATCGCCGCGCTGCCCGACGACACGGCGGTCGACTACCGCTGGATCGAGAGCGTGTTGATCGACGAACCGTGGTACCGGGGGCGGACGATCGTGATCGGTGACGCGGCGCACGCGTGCCCGCCCCTGGTCGCGCAGGGCGCGGCGATGTGCGCCGAGGACGCGGTGGTCCTCGCGGAGCTGCTCGTCGGTGACGACCCGGTCGAGGTCGCGCTCAAGGCGTTCATGGCACGGCGGATGCCCCGTGTGCGGATGGTGCTGGAGAACTCCCTGAAGCTGGCCGAGTGGGAGATCAACCCGGAGACGCCGGGGGCCCACCCCGCCCGGCTGATGACCGAGACCCTCGACGCGCTGCAGGCCCCGGCATGACCATGCCTGTCGTGGACTTCCACGGTCACATGGCCGTCCCCGCGGCGGACGAGCTGTGCGCCGGTACGGACGGACTCGCGGCCGAGTTCGCAGCCGAGCAGCGGGCGCACGCGCCCGAGTCGCTGGCGGCCAACCGCGCCAAGTTGTCCCGGCTGCGGCCCAGGCTGACCGACGTACGGGCAAGGCTGGCGGACCTCGACGCGATGGGCGTCGACATCCAGGTGGTCGGGCCGATGCCGATGCACCACTACTGGGCCGGCGAGGACCTCGCGCAGCGCCTGGCCCGTACGACCAATGAGGCGGTCGCCGCGCACTGCGCGCAGGCTCCGGAGCGGCTGTGCGGACTGGGCACCGTGCCGCTGCAGCACGCGCATCTCGCGGTGGAGCTGCTTCAGGAGGCGGTCACCGGACTCGGGCTGTACGGGATCAGCGTCTCCACCTCCGTCGACGGCCGTGAGCTGGCCGACCCTGCCCATGACCCGGTGTGGGCCAAGGCCGAGGAGCTGGGCGCGGTGGTGTTCGTCCACCCGTGGGGCTGTTCCCTCGGGGAACGGCTCGCCGTCCACTACCTCGGCAACACCGTCGGTCAGCCCGTGGAGACCACCGTCGCGCTGTCCCGGCTGATCTTCGGCGGCACACTCGACCGCTTCCCGGGGCTGAAGCTGGTCGCCGCGCACGGCGGCGGCTACCTGCCCACGTACATCGGCCGGTCCGACCACGCCTGGCAGGTACGCCAGGACGCGCGGGGCTGTGCTCACCCGCCGAGCGCCTACCTGCGGCGCATGTGGTTCGACGCCTTGGTCTACACGCCCCGGGGACTGCGCCACCTGGTCGAGGAGGTCGGTGCGGACCGTGTCGTTCTCGGCACCGACCATCCCTTCGACATGGGCGTCGAGGACCCGGTGGCGCGCCTGGACGCCGCGGGGCTGGACCCGGCGGCCCGGGCCGCGATCGCCGGCGGCAACGCCATGGACCTGCTGGGGACGGTCCGGCGGGCACCCACGCCCACCCACCACTGAGCACGGGAGAAGCACACGATGCGTTTCGCGACATACGAGCACGAAGGCGCCGAGCGCGCGGGTGTCGTCCGGGACGGGGTGATCCACCCGCTGCCGGACGGCACCACGGTGCTGTCCCTCCTGGAGAACGGGACGTTGCGGGAGGCGGGCGAGCGGGCCCTGGCCGGGGACGGCGGTCCGAGGGTCGAGGACGTCCGGTTGCTGCCGCCGCTGAAGCCGCCGTCGATCCGTGACTTCGTGGGCTTCGAGGCGCACATCGAGGGCGTCTCGAAGGCCCTGGACGGTCTGGAGCACGTCCCCGAGGAGTGGTACAGGGCGCCGAACTTCTACTTCACCAACCCGCACGCCGCCTACGGCGCCCACGACGAGGTGCCGGTCCCGGCCGGGTGCTCGGTGCTCGACTGCGAGCTGGAGGTGGCCGCCGTGATCGGCCGGCCCGGGCGGGACCTCGCGCCCGAGGAGGCCGGGGACCACATCGCCGGCTACCTGGTGTTCAACGACTGGTCCGCCCGTGACCTGCAGAAACCGGAGAAGAACCTCGGGCTGGGTTTCTCCAAGGGCAAGGACTTCGCCAACACCCTCGGCCCGTTCCTGGTGACCGCGGACGAGGTGGAGGACCGCAGGGACCCCGACGGGTTCCTCGACCTGGAGATGACTCTCACCATCAACGGAGAGCTCGTCGGCCGTGACACCCTCGCCAACTGCTCGTGGACCTTCGAGGAGATGATCGCCTACGCCAGCCGCGACACCTGGGTACGCTCGGGAGACCTGCTGGGCTCGGGCACCTGTGGCTGGGGCGCCCTGGCGGAGCACTGGGGCCGCAACGGCGAGCGGACCCCGCCCCCGCTCACCCCGGGTGACGTGGTGACGCTGACCGTGGAACGGCTCGGCAGCGTGTCCAACCGGGTCGTGGCGGGCCGCCAGGACGTCTACCTGCCCCGGGCGCGCAAGCGCGGGCGTACCCCGCGGCCCTGAGCGCGGGAACCGTAGAGCCTCACGTCCACAGGCCGCTGCGGCGGACCGCACCAGCACCACGGGTGGCGTCGCGACTGTTATCCGTGGCACCGATGGCTGGTATGGGTCTCGGTGACGGCCGCACGCCACCCCTTCCGTGCCCTGATTGCTCCCGGTTAAGCTCACCGCCCTGGTTAATCCCGCGTTTCGGCGCTCGTTCGGCGACGTTGCCGGAAGGGGACTCGGATGGGGCTCGGAACTATCGATCTCAACCTGCTGGTGGCGCTCGAAGCGCTGTTGCAGCAGAAGAACGTCACCCGGGCGGGTGAACGGCTGAACACCAGCCAGTCCGCGATGAGCGGCTCGCTGGCGCGGCTGCGCCGACACTTCGACGACGAGCTGCTGGTGCGGGTGGGCCGGGAGTACGAGCTGACGCCGCTCGCGGAGCGCCTCCTGCCCGTCGTACAGGCGTCGCTGCAGAAGGCCGAGGAGGCCCTGTCCCTGACTCGTCGGTTCGATCCGGCCACCAGCGACCAACGGTTCTCCGCCGTCATGTCCGACTACATGATGATGGTGATGGTGGAGCCGCTTCTGCGGGTCATCGGGCAGGAAGCGCCGGGCGTGCGCATCGACTTCCACCCCACGCCCGGACAGCTGGCGAGCGAGAGGCATCTGGCCTGTCACGATCTGCTGATCGCGCCGCTCGGCTACGGGGTGCCCGGGGTCAACGAGGCGGTGCTGCGCGACCGGTTCGTGTGCATCGTCGACCCGGACAACCCACGGCTGGTGGACGGGCGGCTGAGCCTTCGGGACCTGGCGGAGATGCCGCACGCCGCGGCCGGATTCGTCAAGAGCCCCACACCGTCGGACCGTCAGCTGGAAGTGCTCGGGATCACTCCGAGGATCCAGGTCAGCACCCCGGGTTTCAGTGTCCTGCCGTTCGTGGTGAGTGGCACCGATCTGGTGGCGGTGGTGCCGGAGCGGCTGGCCCGCCGGTACGCGGGCTTCGCGCACTGTGCCGTCGTACCGGCGCCGTTCCCCGACGAGCTGCCGCTGGTCGAGGCGATGTACTGGCATCACAAGCGCCATACGGACCCCGGACACACGTGGCTGCGCGGCGTGGTCCGTCGCGTCTGCGCGGAACTGGCCGAACCCGGCATGCCGGCTCCCGCCGCCGGGGATTCGACGACCGGCGCTGCCGCGGTTCAAGCCATGGCGGCTCCGGATGCCAGCCATCGGCAACAACCGTTTCCGCATCTCGTCTCCGCTTCCTAGCGTGAGTCCCGTGACGGGTACGGCCGAGTGCCCGGACGGGAACAGCAGGAGGAAGCCGTGAGTCGAAGGCGTCTGGAAGGCCGAAGCGTTGTCGTCACCGGCGCCGCCCGGGGCCAGGGTGCCGCCGAGGCGGAGGCCGCGGCCCGCGAGGGCGCCACCGTCTTCGCCACCGACGTCCTCGGCGAGGACGGCGAAGCCCTCGCCGCCTCCCTGACCGCCCAGGGCCTGGACGTCCACTACCGGCACCTCGACGTCTCCTCACCCGATGACTGGGCCGCTCTCGCCGACTGGCTGGAGGCCCTCGGCCGTCCCCTGCACGGCCTGGTCAACAACGCCGGCGTGCCGGTACGCGCGCGGCTCGGCGAGGTCGACGTCGCCGACTGGAACAGGGCCTTCGCGGTCAACACCACCGGCGCCCTGCTGGGCATGCAGGCCATGGCCCCGCTGATGCGCGAAGGAGGCTCGATCGTCAACGTCGGATCGGTCGCCGGCCTCGTCGCCCACCACGCGGTCGCCTACACCGCCAGCAAGTGGGCACTGCGCGGACTGTCGAAGGTCGCGGCACTGGAGCTGGCCCCCCGGGGGATCCGTACGAACATCATCCACCCCGGATACATCGACACACCGATCATGGCCAACGCCAACCCCGTGTTCGTGAAGGCGCATCTGTCGATGACGCCGATGAACCGGGCCGGGGTCCCCGAGGAGGTGGCACCGCTGGTGGTGTACCTCCTCTCCGATGAGTCGGCGTACGTCAACGGCGCCGAGATCACCGTCGACGGGGGATTCTCGGCACACGGCGGCACCAAGGCGTTCACCGACGCGCTCGACGCCGTATAGAGCCCTTCGCATTCTTTGCCTTTGACGCCCCGCGATGTTTTCCGCACCGCAGGGCGGGCCGCACTGTGCCCTTTTCCGGCACACGCTGATTCATTTGCCACGCTGAAAGGTGGACTGTATGAGCTGGACGTCTCGCCGGGTCGTCACCGGTCACGACGACAACGGAAAGTCGGTGTTCCTCTCCGACGGACCGCCGCCCGTGGTGCGGACCGCACCGGACGGCGCGGTCTTCCACGAGCTGTGGAACACCCGCGAAACGCCGGCCCTCATAGACCCTGACGAACCGGAGCCGACGCAGATCTCCCTGACCGTGCCGCCCGACCCCAACGGGACGAAGATCAGGATCAACGAGTTCCCACCGGGTGCCGTGTCACCGATGCACCGCACGCAGACCGTCGACTACGGCATCGTGCTGCAGGGCGAGGTCGTCCTGGTGCTCGACGACACGGAGACCGTGCTGCGGTCGGGGGACGTGGTCGTACAGCGGGGCACCGATCACCGCTGGGAGAACCGCTCCGGAGCAGTCGCCCGGATGGCGTTCGTACTTGTCGACGGCGCATTCTCCGACCGGCTCACTAAGCGGCTTCCCGAGGGAGTCATGGAAAGCCTGCTGACGGATCCCCATCACCCCTGATATCGCTGCCGAAGTGGCCGCGGATCAGCAGGATCAAACGCATCGTGCTCCGCGATGACACTCATGCGGATTGGCAATTTCCCTCGCAGTCGCCCGCTGTGTTCAATTCCAGCCATCACCGACTCCGGAATGGCGACGTTTCCGCCACCGCTCCCCAAGGAGAATCGTGTCCGAACAAAGGCGTTCACTCCGCAGATTCGCCCTCCCCCTGATCGTCGCGGCGGTCACCGCCGTCACCGCCGCCTGCGGCGGCTCCGCGAGCACCTCGGCCGGCGGATCCTCCGACTCCGGGACCTCCAAGGAGGCGCGCGCCGCCCTGGAGACGGCCTTCAAGGGCGCCACCGGCGACTTGCCGGAGGTCACCGCGAAGCCGAAGGCAGGGGTGAACCTGTGGGTCATATCCTGCGGCCAGCAGCAGCCCGGATGTGTGGAGCCCAGCGTGGCCGCCATGGCGGCCGGCAAGGCCGCAGGCTGGAAGACCAAGCTCTGTGACGGCAAGCTCAACCCCGGCGGCTGGGGGGCGTGCATCCGGCAGGCGATCAGCGCCAAGGCCGACGTGATCGTGCCCGTGGGCATCGACTGCCCGGCCGTCCAGGGCCCCCTCGGCGAGGCCAAGAAGGCCAAAATCATCACCATCGGGAACGGCGGCATGGACTGCGACGTAGCCGGCGGTAAGAAGCTGTACTCCGCGGTCACCACGCCCCTCAAGAGCATGACCCTCGCGGACTACCGCGCTCGGATGGGCGCGCTCCAGGCCGACTACGTCATCGGCAGGACCAACGGCAAGGCGAAGGTGCTCCTGGTCAACTTCACCGACCCGATCTGGGGCCCGATGATCACCAAGGGCTTCCGTGACGAGCTCAAGAAGTGCTCCGGCTGCGAGGTCGTCAAGCAACTCGACGTCGGCCTCCAGGACCTCGTCAACAACACGCTCGGCTCCAAGTTCTCCTCCGCCCTCCTCGGGGCGCCGACCGTGAACGCGGTCGCCTTCCCGATCGACGGCTGGCTGCAGGCGGGTATCGGCCAGGCCATTTCCTCCTCCGGTCGGAGTGCCCAGCTCACGGTGGTCGGCAACTTCGGCGACGCGGCCAACGCCGACGTCATCCGCAGCGGCGGCGCGCAGGACGGCGATGTCGGTTACTCCGCGAAGCAACTGTCGTGGGCCGCCGTCGACGACGCCGTCCGTCTGCTGGCGGGCCAGAAGCCCGCGGAGTCGGCGGGCGTCGGCCTCGTCGGCATCGACGCCGACCACAACCTGCCCAAGAAGGGCAGCTCCTACGAGCCGCCCGTCGACTACGTCAAGCACTACACCACCGGGTGGGGGAAGTAGTGAGCCGCCCGTCCGGCACGGCACTGCGGATCACCGGGCTGACGAAGCAGTTCGGCGGTACCACGGTGCTCCACGGCACGGACCTCCAGGTCCGTGCCGGGACCGTCCACGCGCTGCTCGGCGGAAACGGCTCCGGCAAATCCACCACCATCAAGATCCTCGCCGGCGCACACGGCGCCGACGGCGGCACGATCGAGGTCGGTGGGCAGAGTTGGGAAGCCCGGCACTTCTCGGCGGCCGCCGCACAGGCGGCCGGGCTCCGCTTCGTCCACCAGGACCTCGGGGTCTTCGACGACCTCACCGTGGCGGAGAACATCGCGCTCGCTTCCGGCTGGCCCACCCGGGCGGGCGCCCGGATCAGCTGGAGGGCTCTGCACGACCGGGTCGCCGACCTGCTGGAGTGGTTCGAGATCGACGCCGACCCCCGCGCCCCGCTCGGCACTTTGCGCCCGGCCGCCCGCACCATGGTCGCCATCGCACGAGCACTGCAGGAGACCGACCGGGACGACCTCATCCTGGTTCTCGACGAACCCACGGCGAGCCTGCCCGAGCACGAGGCGAGCTTCCTTCTGGAGTCCGTACGCCGGCGCGCCGACCAGGGGCAGACGGTGATCCTCGTCAGCCACCGCCTCAGCGAGGTCATCGCCGTCACCGACGACTACACCGTGCTGCGGGACGGCCGGGTCGCCGGCACCCTCGTGGACCACCGCCCCACGGAGTCTGAACTGGTGGAGCTCATCGCCGGGCGCGCAGTGGACGAGGCCGTGCGTCCGACCGCGAGCACGAGCCGGCCCCGCCCGGTGCTCACGGTCACCGGCCTGACCGGCGGCCCGCTCCGTGGCGTTGACCTCAAGGTGGGCGCAGGTGAGATCGTCGGCGTCGCGGGCCTGCTCGGCTCCGGCCGCACCTCGCTGCTGCGCACCCTCTTCGGAGCGCACCGGCCGACCGGCGGCACCATCGAACTCGACGGCGCCAGGGTGTCCTTCACCTGCCCCGGCGACGCGATGCGCGCCCGCGTCGCCTACGTCCCGGAAGACCGGGGCGCTGACGCCGCGTTCGCGGACCTCCCGCTGCGGGCCAACCTCTCGATGTCGGTGCTCGGCCACTACTGGCGGCGCTGGCGCCTGGACCACGGGGCCGAACGCAGCGACAGCCAGGACCTCGTGAGCCGCTACGGCGTGAAGGCACCCTCCGTCGAGGCGGCGTTCAGCACCCTGTCCGGCGGCAACCAGCAAAAGGCCGTACTGGGCCGTTGGCTGCGCCGCGACCCCCAGCTGCTGCTCCTCGACGAGCCCACCCAGGGCGTGGACGTGATGTCCCGCGCCGACATCTACACGGTGGTCCGCGGCACCGCTGCCACTGGTTGCGCAGTCCTCGTCGCCTCCTCCGACCTGGAGGAACTGGCGGCCCTGTGCGACCGGGTCCTCGTGCTGCACCAAGGCCGCGTCGTCACCGAGGCGGACGGCGAAGGGCTCACTGCCGACCGCCTCGTCCACCTCGTTCAGCGTTCACCGTCCCTCACCTCCGGAGTCAGGACATGACCATGAGCGGTGTCACTTCCTCCGCACCCCCGCCGCCCCCGTCCCCACCGACATCCGAGACGTCCGAGACGTCCGAGGAGACGGAACCCACCCGGCGCATCCGGCGGTCCGCGCTGTCGCCGGGGCGGCTCGCCGAGCGGTACACCCTTCCCGCCCTGGCCGTCGCCGTGGCGGTGTTCTTCAGCCTCTACCCGCCGAGTTCCGTGGTCTTCCCGACCTCCGCCAACCTCAGCGTGGTGACCGGCAACCAGTCGGTCATCGCCCTGCTGGCACTGGCCGCCCTCGCGCCGCTGGCCGCCGGCTACTTCGACTTCTCCCTCGGGGCGAACGCCGCGACCAGTTCCCTGGTGTGCGCGGCGCTCATGGCCCGCCACGGCGTGGGTGTCGTACCCGCGGTACTCGCCGCGGTGGCGACGGGCGTGCTCATCGGACTGGTCAACGGCGTCATGGTGGCCCGGTTCCAGATGAGCTCGTTCATCACCACCCTGGGCAGCGCCACTCTCCTCGGCGGGGTCATCCAGTGGTACTCGGGCGGCCAGACCATTAGCGCGGGCGTCTCGCCCGCCGTGCTCGACTTCGGCTCCCAGAAGTGGCTCGGCCTGCCCCGCGTGGTGTCCGTCGTCGTCGTTCTCGGTGCCCTGATGTGGTACCTGCTGGGCCACACTCCATACGGGCGGGCCCTGTACGCCATGGGATCCAACCCCAGGGCGGCGCACCTGGTCGGCATCCGCGTCTGGCGCAACCTGCTGCTGACCTTTGTCATCGCCGGAGCGCTCGCGGGGATCGCCGGCGTCCTGCAGACCGCCCGTGTCGGCGGAGCCACCGCGGACAGCGGCACCAGCCTGCTCTTCCCCGCATTGGCCGCGGTGTTCCTGGGCGCGACCGCGATCGAGCCGGGCCGATTCAACGTGCTCGGCACGATGATCGGCGTGGTGTTCGTCTCCGAGACCGTCAGTGGCCTCACGCTGGCCGGTGCCAGCGACTGGGTTGACCCGGTCTTCAACGGCACCGCGCTCCTGCTGGCCGTGGGTCTGTCCACCTACTTCGGGCGCAGGCGGGCCGCCGGAGCCGCCGTCTAGCGAGGTGGCTCCGGCGGCCGGCCGGCTACGGAGGGCGTCAGCGGCGGTGCCAGGGCAGAGCCGCCGGGTAGGCGTCCTCCTCGTCGGCCTGCTTGTCAAGGCCTCGGCGCGAGAGTCAGTCGCACTGCCCTCTGCCGCATCTTCGCCCCGGGCCACAGCCACTGTGACGGCTGGCGCCGAAATCCATCAGTCAACACGTTCCCGCGAGCGCGCCGATCCTGTAGCACCCCCTGGGCAGCAAGCCCTCAAACCTCGTTCGAAGGACTCAATGATGCGTCTCTATCGCTCGGCCGCTGACCGGCTCGCCAGCCTTGAGTAATTGCCTCTGCTCGTCTTGAGAGCAGTGTCCGGTTGGTTGATGACCCTGCACGGCATGTTCAAGATCAATGAACTGGGCCTCGGCAACTTCGAGAAGTACATGCTCCAGCCTGCCGGCCTCCCGCTCACCGGGGTGCTGAGCTGGCTCGTCCCCTCTACGGAGCTCGTCTTCGGGGCCATGCTCATCGTTGGTCTGCTGACCCGCGTCGCGGCAGCATTCCTCTGCCTCGAAATGCTGGGTACCGGCTTCATCATCAAGATCCACTTCCACCTGGGCATTCTCGGCCCGAAGGGTTCCGGAGGCGCAGAGGTCGACTTCCTCATGCTTGCCGGGCTTCTGATCCCGCTCATGCTCGGCCCCGGGGCGTGGTCGATCGACGCCCTTCTCCGTCTGGACCGGCCTTGGACCCGCGTCCCCAGGGCCACCCAAGAGGCGGTGCACGCCTGACGGCTGTTCGCTGCCCCCTGTCGGCATACACCTGAACGTCCCCACCAGCGTACGGACGAGCGCGGCCAGATTCTGATGCGATGAGGAGCGTTAGAGGTCCTGGCCGACCAGTCCCGCTACCCGCGGGATCTCGTCGAGCTGAGGCGGCCACTGGGTGACGTCGCCCACGGTTACCGCCGGTCAGGGACACCGCGAGCGGGATGCCCTGACCGTCGCCCGCCGGGTGCCCTTCTCGTCCGCTGCGCCGGCGTCATGGGCCTTGGCGTCGGGACCGTCGTCATTCCCGACGCCGAGACGGAAGCCGCAGCCGACTCCATCGCGGCGGTCCTCCGCGTCGGGGGGCTGTACGGGTAGGCCATGATGAGCGTCCGAGGGAGGGGCGGGCGGCGCCCGACCCGTACGTACGACAGAAGAGCCCCGTATCCGCCATGCCGCCGCCTCCCAGCAGCGATACTGGATGCATGGACCCGACGATCACCGCTCCCCGCGCCGAGGTGCTGCGGGCCCGCTACCGCAGCCGGCTGCCCGAGCGTTTGCAGGAGCTGGCCGGCCCCGTCGAGGGCAACGTGGACCTGCCGCTCCACATCGTCTGGTCCGGGCGAGCGAGCTACAGCCTGGACCGTCCGAAGTCCCGCATGACGCTCTACCGGACCGTCCTCGCCGAAGGACTGCGCGAGGACCTGGTGGCACTCCTGCACCACCGGCTGCTCACCGAGCAGTGGCCCGTGCTGCGGCGCTTGATCAGTCCCTACATCCGCGAGGTCTGGGAGGACGCCTTCCCCGAGCTGCTCCGCACCGCTCCGGCCGACACGACCGCCGCGTGAAGCTCACTCCGCTCCACGAGCGTCTCCTCGCCGACATCCTCGACATCGGCTCCCCCTACCCCCTGGTCCTCACCGGCGGATACGCCGTGCAGGCCCACGGCCTCGTCGAACGCTTCAGCCGCGACCTCGACGTCGCCACCGAGAACCCCGCTCCAATGCAGGAGATCGTCGCCTCACTCACAGCGGGTCTCAGCGCGCGCGGATGGCGGACCACCCACGTCCAGACTGATCCGCTCAGCGGCCGTTTCCTCGTCACCGATCCGGACACCGGCGAGGATTGCGAGGTCGACGTCCTCAAGGAGGCGTTCTGGGCTCCGCCCGCGCAGACCCCCTACGGCCCCGTTCTTTCCCTCGATGACGTGATCGGCACCAAGGTCCGTGCCCTCGCCGACCGCGGCACCGTCCGTGACCTCATCGACGTCCAGGCCGCCTCCCGCCACCGCTCCACCGCCGACCTCGAATCCCTGGGCCGCCGTCGCGCACACGACGAGTTCAGCCTCGAAGACCTCCGGGACCGGCTCATCGGCGCGGACTGGTACGAGGATGAGGACTACACCGCGTACGGGCTCACCTCCCGGCAGATCGAAGAACTCAAGGCGTGGGCGCTGGAGTGGGCAGAGGATCTGGGTGCGCGGATCCATGACGAGAACGCCTGAGAGGCGGTCAGCAGGTTCCACCCCGGAGCCGTCCACGGTGGGTGGCTGCCCTGCACGGCCGATGTGCAGGGCAGCCGAGCGATACCCAGCAGTGGACTCACGGCGAAACCGGGCTGCGGTAGCGGTCAAACACTGCATCTCGCTCCCAGGTCCAGTCCGGGTCCCGACGGTGGAACTTGCTGACTGCCAGCTCGAAGAATTGGTCGGAAGGCTTCCGGCTGGATCCGTTGACTACCAGTGCTGACAGCATCGGCTCGGGACCGGTCCATCCCTGCGGCAGACGTCTGCCAGCAGAAGCGACATCGTCCGGCCGTGGTAGTGCTGCGGCTGGGCTCTCCGGGCCATACGGCGTACAACGTGGACTAGCCGGCCACTGCCCGCTCGTACGCCGCTCGGTCACTGCCGTGGGTGACTCTGCCTTCCTTCAGGGCTGGTAAGCGAGGGCATGCGCTGCATCGCCCGCGCCTACACCGTCACCGCGAGTCGAGGCTCACGCTCCTGACCGTCAGGTGGTTTGGTCGTCCGCCCAGAGGGCGTCCGGACGGACCTGCCGTCTCAGAGGCGCGTCAGCGAGACGAGCACGCGCAGGGTTCCTCGTTCTGCCCCGGCAGCAGTCGCAGGGCGAAGACGGAGCCGTCGGCGTGGACGGAGACGGGGCCGCCCCAGTTCTTGTCGAAGGTGAGGCGGGGGCGGACGCCGCGGCTCGCGTGGGCGAGGGCGCGGTACTCGTCGACGTCGCCTCTGGCGAGAAATCGGAAGACTTCCTTGTCCACGCCGGAGCACGCCTCGACGCGGGGGCCGTTGAGGCGGAAGACGTGGTCGGTGCCGACGTACTCGTTGCCGAAGAGGGTGTGGGCGGCGTCCTGGATGCTCATGCTGGCCGCGTGTTCGAGGCCGGTGAAGCGTTTGCGGCCCTGCCGGTCGGTCAGGTGGCGGGCGGTGGCGTGGCCGGAGCCGGTGAAGGCCATGAGGCCCGCCGCGGTGGTGTGGGCCAGGGACTCCTGGAACCAGGCGTAGTCCTTCGGTTGCACGTGGCAGCCCCGTACGGGCTCGGGTGCCATCAGGCCCTCGGTCGGCGGGTGGATGTCCGGCATCACGTTCGCTTGGAACGGCGGGGCGTTCCGGTTCGCTTCCCGACCCTCTTCCGGGGACAGCCGACCACCACCGCCCGGTGCCTGGAGGGCGTGGACGGTCATCGTGCGGCCGTCCGTCGGGAGCTGCGTGCTGAACAGCAGGCTGGGGGTCTCGTTCCACGCGCCGATGTGGACCGCTTCGGCGTGGGCCGAGGCGGAGGCCAGTTGCTCGTCGGAGGTGGCGGAGTCGCTGTGGTTGCCCTTGCAGGCGAGGGGGATGGCAAGGGACGGCTCGCCCGGCCGCCAGACCTCGGCGAAGTACTGGGGACGATAGCGGTACTTCACCTTCTCGCCCTTGTCCCTGCTGGTGAGGGCCCAGCCCGCGCGTAAGGTTGTGTCGGCGGGGACGATCGTCACCGAATGGTCGGGGAAACGGCTGCGCAGCATGTGCTCGGTGAGCGTGAGCGCGAAGCCGATGCCGAGCTCGCCGGACTGCAGCGACTTGTAGTGGTCCGCGATGCGGTGGCCTTCGTCGGTGAGGCCGAGGAAGGAGTCACGACCGCCGGCCAGGGCTTGAGTGTACTTGAGTGCGCCCCAGTGTTCCGCCAGCCCCCGGCCCGCACCACGCCACGACAGGGCAGTGGCCCGGGCGAGGGTGTGGAGCACGTCCCAGAGGGTCACTTCGAAGTGCCGGGGCAGCTCCGTCGGCAGGATCGGGACGAGGGCGGGCTTCCGGCGGAGTGGCTCGTCCTCATTCTCCTTGCGCTTATCGTCGTCCGCCGCGATGGCGGCCTTCACCTTCCCTGCGAGCGCGTCGTCGGAGTGGACGGAAACGTTCGAGGGCTGGGTCAGGTCCTGGAGCACTTCCTCGGTCGGCTTCAACAGCTCTCCTTCACGTTGTGCGAGCGCGGTTCGCCATCGGCTGGACCATACGGAAGGGAGGAGCGGCGCACGCAAGTGCGCAGGGGCGCGTGACTTGGACTTTGGCCCGGCGGGCCGGTGTCGGCGCCTTGGACGCACCTCGCTCGCGAGTTCCACGCTGCCGAGGGGCCTGGGGCGGGCGGCAGGCAGCGAGCCGGCTTCCGGGGTGGTCGAGCGCCAACCGGCCGACGGCCAAAGGGACCTTGTTCCACGAACCAGAGCGATGTCGGTGCCCGACAGGTCGGTGCGTGGAGGCACGTCGTCCGTGGGCAGAGTGGTCTCCTGCATCTTTGATGGCTCATCAGGTAAGTCAGCATCCGGTCAGCATGAGTCGCCGGGCTTTCCTGGAGGATTGCCTGAACAGACGCCGGTGCGACGCGAAAGCCCAGGCGTGAAGCCGTCTTGCCCGAGCGGAGCGATGTTCCTCACAATTCTCGACCGGCGTGTCCCGGTGTACAGTCGACACCGCCCTTGACCTGCACAAAGCAGGCAGGGAGCCGTCAAACAGGAGTCCAAAGTGCTGCGTACTCTGTTCAAGTCCAAGATCCACCGTGCCACCGTCACCCAGGCCGACCTGCACTACGTGGGATCGGTGACCATCGACGCCGACCTGCTCGACGCCGCGGACCTGCTGCCGGGCGAGCTGGTGCACATCGTCGACATCACCAACGGCGCCCGGCTGGAGACGTACGTCATCGAGGGCGAGCGCGGGTCCGGGGTGATCGGGATCAACGGGGCGGCCGCCCATCTCGTGCATCCCGGAGACCTGGTGATCATCATCAGCTACGCCCAGGTCACCGACGCCGAGGCGCGGGAGCTGAAGCCGCGGGTCGTGCACGTCGACGCGGGCAATCGGATCGTCTCGCTCGGCGCCGACCCCTCCGAGCCGGTGCCCGGCTCGGACCAGCGGCGCAGCCCGCAGGCCGTCGGGGTCTGACCGCGGGGCCCGGGCGGGCCGCCGCTCGTCCTGTCGGGTGAGTGGCCGCTCAGGCGTCGGGTAGGTGGGGGAGTAGTCCAGAGGCGACGTTCAGCGACTGCCCGGAGGACGCCATGACGAATCCGCTTTTCGGCCCGGTCCCCCCGGGGCCGGCACCGGGTCCGGGTCCCACCACACCGGACCCCTACCCGAGCCCCGTCCCCCCGCCCGAGCCGGGCCCCCAGCCGACACCCCCACCGGGCCCCGAGCCCACACCTCCCCCACCGGGCCCGCAGCCCACACCACCCCCACCAGGACCGGACCCGACCCCGCCTCCGGCGCCGCCGGCCCCCGGCCCCCCGGAACCCTCACCGTCCCCCATCCCGCCGGGCCCGGAGCCGGTACCGAACCCCGAGCCCGGTCCGCCACTGACCTGAAGAACCTGGTGTGCAGCGCCGGTTCTTCAGGGGCGGGGCCGCATCGATGTGCGGCTCCGCCGCGCGGGCGCGTCCAGCCACGACGCACCCGCACCCGGCGGCCGCCAGTTCCCCGAATCCCTTGAGGAATCCCTTTAGGCGGACACCTCCGACCGGTCCCCGCCCCACAACGTGTGGAACGAACCCTCCCGGTCCACCCGCCGATACGTGTGCGCCCCGAAGAAGTCCCGCTGCCCCTGCGTCAAGGCCGCCGGCAGGCGCCGCGCCCGCAGCGCGTCGTAGTACGCCAGCGCCGCCGCGAACCCCGGCGTCGCAACACCCTGCCGCGTCGCGGCGATCAGCACCTCACGCCAGTCGTCCTGGGCGTCGGCGATCTCGCGCGCGAACGTCTCGTCCGACAGCAGGCTCGGCAGATCGGCGCGGGCGTCGTACGCGGCACGGATCCGGTCCAGGAACGCGGCCCGGATGATGCAGCCGCCCCGCCAGATCGAGGCCACCGCACCCAGGTCGATGTCCCAGCCGTACTCCTCGCTGCCCGCGGCGATCTCATGGAAGCCCTGCGTGTACGACACGATCTTGGACGCGTACAGCGCCTGCTCCACCCGGTCCGCGAAGGCGGCCGCCTCCTCCTTGCCCAGCGGCACCGCCTGCGGGCCGGCCAGCCCCTGCGAGGCCTCGCGGAGCTTCGCGTGACCCGACAGCGAGCGCGCGAAGACGGCCTCGGCGATGCCGGACACCGGCACGCCCAGGTCCAGCGCGATCTGGACGGTCCAGCGGCCGGTGCCCTTCTGCTCGGCCTGGTCCACCACCACGTCCACGAACGGCTTGCCCGTCGCCCCGTCCACGTGCGACAGCACCTCCGCCGTGATCTCGATCAGGTACGAGTCGAGACGGCCGGTGTTCCACGTGCGGAAGATCTCCGCGATCTCGGCGGGGGAGTACCCGGCGACATCGCGCAGCAGCTGGTACGCCTCGCCGATCAGCTGCATGTCGGCGTACTCGATGCCGTTGTGGACCATCTTCACGAAGTGCCCGGCGCCGTCGGGGCCGCAGTGCGTCACGCAGGGCGCGCCGTCCTTGGCCTTCGCGGAGATCTTCTCCAGCATCGGGCCCAGCGACGCGTACGACTCCACCGAGCCGCCCGGCATGATGCTCGGCCCGTGCAGCGCACCCTCCTCGCCGCCGGAGATGCCCGTGCCGACGAAGTGGATGCCGCGCTCGCGCAGCTCGCGCTCCCGGCGCCGGGTGTCGGCGAAGTGCGCGTTGCCGCCGTCGATGATCATGTCGCCGGGTTCGAGGAGCGGCGCGAACTCCTCGATCACCGCGTCCGTCGGCTCGCCCGCCTTCACCATGATCATCAGGCGGCGCGGGCGTTCCAGCGCCGCCACGAACTCCTCGGCGGTCTCGGCCCCGATGAAGTCACCCTCGTGCCCGAACTCCTCCACCAGTGCCTTCATCCGCGACGACGTGCGGTTGTGCACCGCGACCGTGTAGCCGTTGCGGGCGAAGTTCCGGGCGAGGTTGCGGCCCATGACCGCGAGGCCCGTGACACCGATCTGCGCTGAAGTGCTCATACCGCCTGCTCCCTAGCTGCCTCGTGACTGCGGCTCCGTCAGTACGGGTCCTCGCCCATCCTTACGTGCCGCCAGGGCGAGCGCACATCCGACCCGCCATGCCTTTGTACGCACGCACGGCGCCCTCGGCCTCAGTCTGCGGCGGTCCGGGTCAAGCGGGAGCCGTTCCCGGCCACTTGGGCGGTGCCGAGGCCGGTTTTCCGTCTTGTCATGGCCTGTTCGCGGCGCTTACTTTTGCCCCCTCCTGACGCATGCCGAGGGGAATTCGGACATGGCCGTACGCGGCCGGCATCGCCGGTACCAGCCGAACAGGATCAACCGCGCCTCACTCACCGTCACGGCGGGCGGCGCCGGCCTCGCGATCCCGCTGGTCGCCGCCGGCACGGCCGACGCGGCCGACGCCTCCACCTGGAACAAGGTCGCCGCCTGCGAGTCCAGCGGAAACTGGAGCGTCAACACGGGCAACGGCTACTACGGTGGGCTGCAGTTCACCCAGTCCACCTGGGACGCCTACGGCGGCACCCGGTACGCGCCGCGCGCCGACCTCGCGACCCGGGACGAGCAGATCGCCGTCGCCGAGAAGGTCCTCGACGGACAGGGTCCGGGCGCCTGGCCGGTGTGCTCGGTGCGGGCCGGGCTGACACGGGGGGACGCCGACCCCGGAGCGCACGTGGACAGCGCCGCGACCCGGCCCGTGCACGCCGCACAGAAGAGCTCGGTGCGGGACGTACGGCCGCAGACCACCCCGCAGTCGCGCGCGGGCCGGGCGGAGATGTACACGGTGGTGCCCGGCGACACCCTCTCCGGGATCGCCGGCGAGCACCACGTCCGCGGCGGCTGGCACGCGCTCTACGCCGGCAACCGCCGGACGATCGGAGCCGATCCCGACCTGATCCTGCCGGGCCAGCGGCTCAGCCTGCGCGGCACCGCCGCCACCGGCACCAAGCCCGCGAAGAAGAAGGAAGGTTCGGAGCACAGGAGCGCACCGCACCGGACCAAGAGCACCGGCCGTACGCTCGTCCCCCCGGTCGACGCGCCCATCGGCACCGGCTACCGCGTGGCGGGCTCGCACTGGTCCAAGGGCTACCACACCGGCATCGACTTCCTCGTGCCGACCGGCACCTCCGTCAAGGCCGCGGAGGCCGGGCAGGTGGTGGCCGCGGGGTGGGGCGGCTCGTACGGCTACCAGGTGGTGATCCGGCACGCCGACGGCCGCTACACCCAGTACGGCCACCTGTCGGCCATCGCGGTGCGGATCGGGCAGCACGTGACCACGGGCCAGCGCATCGGCCGTTCCGGGGCCACCGGGAACGTCACCGGCCCGCACCTGCACTTCGAGGTGCGGACCGGACCCGGCTTCGGTTCGGACATCGACCCGCTCGCCTATCTGCGGGCCGGCGGCGTCAGGATCTGACGCGCGTACCCCGGCCGTCCAGGACCGGCAGCGGTACCCCGACGCCCGCGGGCAGGGTGAGGTACGACGCGGGGAGCGAGCGCAGGTCCGGCGGCTCGCCGCCGCCGGCCCCGCGGGCGCCAGGACCCGGAAGGACGCCGCCGCCCGGACCCGGAACCCGGCCCCCGCCCGGGCCCGGCACCAGCACGTTCCGCAGCACCGGTGCGTCGGGCCTGCCCTCCGCCTCGGGAAGTCCGGCCCGCCCCGGCTCGGCCTGGACGCCCCAGCGCTGCTGGGGCACGCCGGGGAACGCCTCGGCGGCCGGGACCGGTTCGGGGCCGCCGTCCGGCAGGACCGGCGAGCCGGCGCGCCCGATCCGCTCGGTCGTCAGCAGGATCAGACCGCCCGCCGCCACCACCCCGCAGCTCATGGCGAGCGCGGTGCCGGTGGCGCCGTACCGGAACGTCTCGCCGAACATCAGGATGCCGACGGCGGCCGCCAGCACCGGATTGACCACGGTGAGCGTGGCCAGCGGCGCGGCGAGCCCGCCGCCCCGGTAGGAGGCCTGGGACAGCAGGACGCCGGCGACGGCGAACAGGGCGATCACCGCGAGGGAGGGCAGGTCGTCCAGGCCGATGCCGTGCGTCCAGTCGACGGCGACGGTCTTGGTGAACACCGACGACATGCCGAACGCCGTGCCGGAGGCGGTGGCGAGCAGCACACTGCGCACCGCCGGGTGCCGGTGCGCGGCCCGGCCCGCGCACATCAGCGCCACGACCGCGCCGCCGGTGACCAGTGCCACCGCCACCCGCTGGGCCGTGTCGAGGGAGTGGCCGTCGGAGGAACCGACCAGGGCCAGCAGACCGGCGAGACCGGCGGTGGTCATGACCGCGCCGCGCCAGGCGGTGGCCCCGGCCCCGCGCCCGACGCACAGCGCCGCCAGGGGCAGGGCGAAGACGATGGTCAGGGCGCCGAGCGGCTGGACCAGGCTGAGCGGTCCGTAGGCCAGCGCCACGACGTGCAGCACACCGCCGAGGCCGTTGAGGGCGAGCGCCCCCCACCAGCCGGGGCGGCGCAGCGGCAGGTACGCGCTGCCGGGCGAGGACACCGCCACCTGCTCCTGCACGATCGCGCCGGCCGCGTAGGCGAGGGCGGACGCGACCGACAGGAGCACGGACAGCGCGAGGGCGCTCATCTGCGTCTCCTCTGGGGGCGGCGGGGGCGCTGGGCCCGACGCGACGTACGGTCGGCTTGCATGGCCAACACTCTGCCCGGCCGTGCTCTTCCCGTCGTCGTCCCTGAGCACGCAATGAGTCCTACTGCCGATGGAGTACACCAGCCGCGCGATCATCCTCGCGGCGGGTGACGGGAGGCGGAGACCCCGTACGGGGACCGGGGAACTCACCTGGTAGGTGTACTCGTCGTGGACCTCGACCCCGCTCTCGCCGCCCTCCGCCCGCTCGGCGGCTTCTTCGTCCTGCGTACGGTCCCGGGCCCGGCCGGCGCCACCGGCGGACCGGGTCCCGGGCCGCTGCCGACCCTCGCCGAGACCTACGAACGGGTGCCTTCGGACGCGTGGGCGGTGCGGGTGGCCGTGGTCGCGGACCGGCTCCGCACCCGCGAGCCACGCGTGGCCGCCTCCATCGCCCAGCAGGGCCTGGCCGCCCGGCTGTGGTCGGTGGCCCTGGGCTGTGCCGTCCGGTACGGCCGGCTGCCCGACCTCGATCCGCGACTGCTGCGCTGGGACCCGCTGGCCGCCGCCCCCGACGACCTGTACCTGACCGAGCTGCGCCCGCTGCCCGGCGACGCCGCCGGCCTGGCCGCCGCCGTGCTGCACGGACACCTCGAACCCCTGGCGGAGGCCCTGAGCGCCGGCCACGGCGTCGCACCCGGACTGCTGTGGGGCAACGCGGGCTCCGCGCTCGCCGGGGCGGCCCGCGAACTGGACCGCTGGGCCCGCGCGCACGGCCGTACCGAGCCGGCCGGCCGGGCCCGCGCCCTGACGGACGAACTCTTCGCCCACCCCCTGCTCCGCGCCACCGGCACCCGCACCGGCACCGCCTTCCGCCGCCGCAGCTGCTGCCTGTACTACCGGGTGCCCGGCGGAGGGGTCTGCGGCGACTGCTGCTTCACGCGGCCGCCGCGCTCTTCCCCAGGGGCCGCTTCTGGGTGACCATGAAGGGAACCTGCCGCCGGTACAAGGGGGTTGTCAGGTGCGTGTGGGACTGCTGACCCGGGAGTACCCCCCGGACGTGTACGGCGGCGCCGGTGTCCATGTGGAGTTCCTCGCCCGGGAGTTGACCTCCCTCGTGGACCTGGAGGTGCACTGCTGGGGCGAGGGCCGCGGAGTCGGCGTCGTACGCCACCGCCCCTGGTCCGCGCTCGACGGCGCCAACGACGCGCTGCGCACCTTCTCCGTGGACCTGTCCATCGCCGCCGCCCTCGAAGGCCGCGAACTCGTCCACTCCCACACCTGGTACGCGAACCTCGCCGGCCACTTCGCCAAGCTCCTGCACGGCGTCCCGCACGTGGTCACCGCCCACTCGCTGGAGCCGCTGCGGCCCTGGAAGGCCGAGCAACTGGGCGGCGGATACGCGCTGTCGGGCTGGGCCGAACGCACCGCGATCGAGGCCGCCGACGCGGTGATCGCCGTGTCCGGCGCCATGCGCGAGGACATCCTCGCCTGCTACCCGGCGCTCGACCCGGCCACCGTGCACATCGTGCACAACGGCATCGACACCCACCTCTACCGGCCCGACCGCGGCACCGACGCCCTCAGCCGGCACGGCATCGACCCCGCACGCCCGTACGTGCTGTTCGTCGGCCGGATCACCCGCCAGAAGGGCGTGCCCCATCTGCTGCGCGCCGTACGGGACATCGACCCGGGCGTCCAGGTCGTGCTGTGCGCGGGCGCCCCCGACACCCCGGAGATCGACCGGGAGTTCCGGGAGCTGTTCGAGGAGCTGAGCCGGGTCCGCGCGGGCGTGTTCTGGATCCCGCAGATGCTGCCGCGCCCCGAGGTGATCCAACTCCTCACCCGCGCGGCCGTGTTCGCCTGCCCCTCGGTGTACGAACCCCTCGGCATCGTCAACCTGGAGGCGATGGCCTGCGGCACCCCGGTCGTGGCCTCCCGGGTCGGCGGGATCCCGGAGGTCGTGGACGACGGCCGTACGGGCCTCCTGGTCGACGTGGACGACGCGTTCGAGGCGGGTCTCACCCGGGCGCTGGACACCGTGCTCGGCGATCCGGAGGGGGCCCGGCGGATGGGGGAGGCCGGACGGGAGCGCGCGGTGGGGGAGTTCGGCTGGGACGCGGTGGCCCGGCGCACGGCCGCGCTGTACGAGGAGATCCTCAAGCAGGCTTAGCCACGCCTGCTCGGGGCAGCCATGGTTCAACCAGGGTGAGGGGAGCGGCCATGCGTCGTGGAGGGCCTTCCGTACTCGGGATCGTACTGGCGGGCGGCGAGGGAAAGCGTCTGATGCCGCTGACCGCCGACCGCGCCAAACCAGCCGTCACCTTCGGCGGCACCTACCGTCTCGTCGACTTCGTCCTGTCCAACCTCGTCAACGCCGACGTCCTGCGGATCTGCGTGCTGACCCAGTACAAGTCGCACTCGCTGGACCGGCACATCACCACCACCTGGCGGATGTCCAGCCTGCTCGGCAACTACGTCACACCCGTCCCGGCCCAGCAGCGCCTCGGCCCGCGCTGGTACCTGGGCAGCGCCGACGCGATCCTGCAGTCACTGAACCTGATCCACGACGAACAGCCCGAGTACGTGGCCGTGTTCGGCGCCGACCACGTGTACCGCATGGATCCGCGGCAGATGCTCGCCCAGCACATCGAGGGCGGCGCCGGGGTGACGGTGGCGGGCATCCGGGTGCCGCGCGCGGAGTCCTCGTCGTTCGGGGTGATCACGCCGGGGCGGGACGGCCAGGTCGTCGAGCGCTTCCTGGAGAAGCCCGCCGATCCGCCGGGCCTGCGGGACGACCCGGAGACCGTCTTCGCCTCGATGGGCAACTACATCTTCACCACCAAGGCCCTGATCGAGGCGCTGCACCGGGACGCCGAGGACGAGCAGTCGGTGCACGACATGGGCGGCTCGATCCTGCCCCAGCTCACCGCGCGCGGCGAGGCCCAGCTGTACGACTTCGCCGAGAACCACGTGCCCGGCGAGACCAGCCGCGACCAGGGCTACTGGCGGGACGTGGGCACCCTGGACGCCTACTACGAGGCGCACATGGACCTCATCGCCGAGCGGCCCGCGTTCAACCTCTACAACCGCCAGTGGCCCATCTACACCCACTCGGGCCAGCTCTCCCCGGCCCGCTTCAACGCGGGCGGCATCGCGGGCGAGTCCATCATCAGCGCGGGCTGCCTGATCCGCGGTCAGGTCACCCGGTCCGTCCTCTCCCCGGGCGTACGCGTCGACCCGGGCGCGGTGGTCCAGGGCTCGGTGCTGCACGACAACGTGCGCATCGGCCGGGGCGCGGTGGTACGCGGCGCCGTCCTGGACAAGAACGTCGAGGTCCCGCCCGGCGCGACCATCGGCGTCAACCCGGAACGGGACGCGGAGCTGTACACCGTGTCCAAGGGCGGGGTGATCGCCCTGGGCAAGGGGCAGCGGGTGCCCTAGGGATAGGGTCCGCGGCATGCGATGCGCCATATGCGGTTCCGGCCGGCTGAGTCCGGTCGGTGAGCTCTCCTCGGGGGAGAGGCGGTTCGAGCGGCTGCGGCTGAGGTTCCGCCGGCCGGGACTCCTCAAGCCCCGGCCGGAGTTCGAGGCCTCCCTCGGGCGTGCCTGCCGCGACTGCGGAGCCCTGTTCCCCTTCCTCACGGAGTACGACCGGCGGGAACTGGACGCGGTGGCCGAGGACCTGATCGAGGTCGAGGACGCCGTCCCCGCCCCCCACCCCTGGGACCCGCCCGGCAGCCCGGGTTAGGGCCAGGCGCGTGTCGGATGCTCCCGCGCTCACGTTCCGGCCCGCCACCCGCGCCGCGAGCAGGACCCGCGGCACGAGATGCCGGTCCTCGTCGAGGCCGGGACCGGCGCGGTGATGGGCTGTCCGCAGGCGACGTACATCCCGGGACTCGGCAAGGGCGGTGCCGATCGGGCGCTGATCGAGGAGGTGCGGATCCGCGCGGACCGGCGCGGCGGCGGGCTCGGCCGGACGCTGATGGAGCGGGCCGTGGCACGGGCACGCGCGCCAGGCTGGGCTTCGTCCGCAGCCACGAGGGCTTCAGGCTGACGACACTCTGACGCCACGTCACCATGCGGGCCCCGCCGGGCGCGACGCGTTCGGCCCGATCGTCGTATCTTGCCCGGATCTGAGTCGTTCGACCTTCAGGATTCAGACATCGATGTCGAACCTGCGGAGGTCATGCGACATGAGAGGGACCCGGCGCACGCGGCTGTGCCTGGCCGGGGTGATGGCAGTGTCCACGCTGATCGCCACCCCGGCCGCACGGGCCGCCGAGCGGACCGACGGCCACCTCACCGATCTGGTCAACCCGTTCATCGGGACCCAGGACGAGGGCAACACCTTCCCCGGCGCGGCCGTGCCCTTCGGCATGGTGCAGCTCTCCCCGGACACCGGGCACAACACCGGCTACGACTACACGCAGAACCGCATCCGCGGTTTCTCCCTGGTCCATCTCTCCGGCGTCGGCTGCCGCATCGGCGGCGACCTGCCCGTGCTGCCGACCACCGGCGACGTCACGCAGACGGACTACACCCGGTACGCGGCCGGCTTCTCGCACCGGGCCGAGACGGCGAGCCCCGGCTACTACCGGGTCGGCCTCTCCTCCGGCATCCGCGCCGAGCTGACCGCGACCGAGCGCACCGGCGTGCAGCGCTACACCTTCCCCGCCACCGCCAAGGCCAACGTCCTGCTGAACGCGGCCCAGTCCCTGCACAAGGGGGTCTCCAGCAGCGTCGAGATCCTCGACGACCACACCGTGCGCACCGAGATCACCGGGCACGGCTTCTGCCGGGACACCGGCCCCTACACGGTCTACACGATCACCCGGTTCAGCCGGCCCTTCACCGCGTACGGCACCTGGGACGGCGCGACGCTCACCCGGGGCTCCCGCAGCGGGCCCGGCGGCGCCTACGTCCGCTTCGACACCACCAAGCACCGTACGGTCGAGGCGACCACGGCCCTGTCGTACGTCGACGCGCGCGGCGCGGCCGGGAACCTGGCCGCCGAGGGCGGCCGGTCCTTCGACGCCGTGCGCGAGCGGGCCCGCCAGGCGTGGGAGAGGCGGCTCGGCGCCGTCCGCGTCCGGGGCGGCAGCCGCACGCTGCGCCGGACCTTCTACTCCTCGCTGTACCGGTCCTTTCTCGCGCCGAACGTCGGCAGCGACACCGACGGCCGCTACTTCGGCTGGGACCGCCGGGTCCACCACGCCGAGGGCTTCACGTACTACCAGAACTGGTCGCTGTGGGACACCTACCGCACCCAGGCCCAGCTCCTCGCGCTCCTCGCGCCGCGCGAGGCACGGGACATGGCCCGCTCGGTCGTCGCCGTCGACGAGGACGGCGGCTGGCTGCCCAAGTGGGGGTACGGGCCGGTCGAGACGAACATCATGAGCGGCGACCCCGTCACCCCGCTCCTGACCACGGCCTACCACACGGGGCTGCTCAAGGGCTTCGAGGAGCGGGTCTACCGCGCGCTGAAGAAGAACGCCGACGGCGTCCCCCCGGCCGACTACCCGGGCATCGGCCGGGAGGCCAACGCCGAGTACCTCGCGCACGGCTTCGCCCCGTACGACAAGAACCGGCCGTACGCCAAGATGGGCGACTCCGACTACCACCACGGAGCCTCCGTCACGCTGGAGTACGCCCTCGCCGACGCCATGCTGGCCCAGATGGCGCGCGGCCTCGGCCACGACGCCGACGCCGCCCGCTACGCGGCACGGGCGCAGAACTACCGGCACATCTTCGACCCCGCGACCGGCTTCTTCCGTGCCCGCGACGCCTCCGGCGCCTTCACCGGCTCGGCCGACCCGGCGCGCGGCACCGGCTTCCACGAGGGCACCGCCTGGCAGTACCAGTGGCTCGTGCCGCAGGACGTGCCCGGCGTGGTGCGGCTCATCGGCGGCGAGGCCGCGGCCAACGACCGGCTGGACTCCTTCTTCGCCTACGACCGGCTGCTGGCCGACCCCGCGAGGACGGCCCGCGAGGTGTGGGTGCACGGCGACGCGTACGCGTACTACAACGCCGACAAGTACAACCCGATGAACGAGCCCGACCTCATCGCCCCCTACACCTACCTGGCCACCGGCCAGCCGTGGAAGACCACCGACGTGGTGCACGCCGCCCTGACCCTCTTCACCGACGGGCCCACCGGCATCACCGGCAACGACGACCTGGGCACGATGTCCGCCTGGAACGTGCTGTCGTCCATCGGGCTGTTCCCGATCCAGCCCGGCTACGACACCTGGGGCCTGTCCACGCCGGTCTTCGACCGCGTCGACCTCACCCTGGACCGCCGGTACTGGCCGAGCGGCCGGCTGGCGATCGCCGCGCCGGGCACCTCGGCCACCGACCGGTACATCCAGACCGTCCGCACCGACGGAACACCGCACGCGCGGACCTATCTGACGACGGGTGCGCTGCGCTCCCTGCGCTCGCTCGCGTTCACGGTCGGCCCGCGCCCGTCCGAGTGGGGTACGTCACCCGGGGCGGCGCAGCCCGTCCTGAGGTGACGCACATATCCCTAGGTCCCGCCCCTGTTGCAGGGGCGGGACTTAATCTCCTGTTAACTGAGCGTAGCCTGATCGTACTTGACCGTAATCGGTTGACAGAGATTGACTGCGCGTGACTGTCAGATCCACCCGTCGTCGACGCGTGAGGCAAGCCCTTGACTTCCGACCTGCTCGCTCCACTCGACCTGGCGTTCTGGAACATCGAGTCCGACCGGCATCCGATGCACCTCGGCGCGCTCGGCGTCTTCGGCGCGCACTCACCCACGGCCGGTGCCCATGCCGCCGACCTGCTCGCCGCCCGCGCCGCCGCCGTACCGGGGCTGCGCCTGCGCATCCGCGACGTCTGGCAGCCGCTCGCCTTCGGCGGCGCCACCCGGGAACCCGACCCGGACTTCGACCCGCTGAACCACGTACGGCTGCACGCCCCGACCGCCGACTTCCACGCGGCCGCCGGCCGGCTCATGGAGCGGCCGCTGGAGCGCGGCCGGCCGCCGTGGGAGGCGCATGTGCTGCCCGGCGAGGACGGGATGTCCTTCGCCGTGCTGTTCAAGTTCCACCACGCCCTCGCCGACGGGCTGCGCGCGCTGAAGCTGGCCGCCGGCGTCCTGGATCCGGTGGACCTGCCCGAGCGGGCGCCCCGCGCCGTCGAGCCGCCGCGCGGGCTGCTGCCGGACGTGCGCAAGCTGCCGGGGCTCGTCCCGGAGCTGGTCAAGGGCGCGCTGTCCGACGTGGGCCGGGCCCTGGACATCGGCGCCTCCCTCGCCCGGTCCACCCTCGGCATGCGGCCCACCTCCGCGCTCACCTCCGCCCCGAGTGGCACCCGCCGCACCGCCGGGGTGGTCTTCGACATCGACGACGTGCACCGCGTGCGCAAGACCGCCGGCGGCACCGTCAACGACGTGCTGATCGCCGTCGTCGCCGGGGCCCTGCGCAGCTGGCTGGACGAGCGCGGCGACGGCAGCACGGGAGTGGCGCCCCGCGCGCTCATCCCCGTCTCCCGCCGCCGTCCGCGCACCGCGCACCCACAGGGCAACCGGCTCTCCGGCTATCTGATACGGCTCCCGGTGTACGAGCCGGACCCGCTCGGCCGGCTGGACGCGGTGCGCACCGCGATGGTCCGCAACAAGGACGCGGGGCCGAACCGGGGTGCCGGTGCCGTGGCGCTGCTCGCCGACCACGTCCCGGCCCTCGGGCACCGGCTCGGCGGTCCGCTCGTCGGGCAGGCGGCCCGGCTGTGGTTCGACATCCTGGTCACCAGCGTGCCGCTGCCGGGGCTGGGGCTGCGGCTGGGCGGCCACGAGCTGAAGGAGGTGTATCCGCTGGCGCCGCTCGCGCCGGGGCAGTCGCTGGCGGTGGCCATCTCCACGTATCGCGGCCGCGTGCACTACGGGCTGGTCGCCGATGCGCAGGCCGTGCCGGACCTGGACCGGTTCGCCCACGCGGTGTCGGCCGAGGTGTCGACGCTGCTGGCGGCCTGCGACGCCTGACCACCCCGGCCGGCCTCCGGCCGGGACCAGGGGGACACACCCACACCACCCGTGCGGCTCCGGCCGCCGGGTGCGGGTGGTCCCGGTGGGGCGGCTTCGCTGTCGGCGGGGTGGGCCGGGCTTCGGCCGGGGGCGGGGGATCCGATCCGCACGGCCCGTGCCGCTCTGGCCGCCGGGTGCGGGTGGTCCCGGAGGGGTGGGTTCGCTGTCGGCGGGTGTGGGGTCGCGGGTGCGGGGCGGTTCGGCCTTCGGCCGGGGGCGGGGTTCCGATCTGCGTGGCCCGTGCGGGTTTCGTTGTCGGGTGCGGGTGGGGTCGATTCGCCGTCGGTGGCCGTGGCCGGCCGGGTTCGGGGTGCCGGTGGCGTCGCGGCGTGGCTTCGGTGCTGGTCCGGGTGGGTTTGGCGGGGAGCCGGTTGCTCCGTAAAATTCCCCGTTCGAAGGCGGGCGCGAGTCGGAGCGCTGCGCGGGTGATCAGGGAAGCGGCAGCGCGATGACGGTGACAGAGGACGGCTCCATGGCTTCCATGGCCACGGAGGAAGTGGTCTACGGCCCCGGTATCGACCCGGAACGGCTGGCCGTCTGCCTCAGCGTGCTGGAGGAACTCGACCAGATCGAGGTCGACCACCCAGACGCGATCAAGGTCCGCCGGGCCACCTCGCACATCTACCGTACGGTCAAGCAGCGCCGCCGGCAGGAACGCCGCGCCGCCAAGACCGCGCACGACCGCGCCGTCACCGAGGCCACCGCCACCGGCTCCGCCGAGCGCATCGACGACGAGACCGAGGGCATCCTGCCCTCCTCCAAGGTCGACGCGGGCAAGATCGCGGGCATACTCCAGCGCCCCCGCTCCTGCTACATCTGCAAGAGCCGCTACGTCGAGGTCGACTACTTCTACCACCAGCTCTGCCAGAAGTGCGCCGCCGAGAACCGCGCCAAGCGGGACGCCCGCGCCGACCTCACCGGCAAGCGCGCCCTGCTCACAGGCGGCCGCGCCAAGATCGGCATGTACATCGCGCTGCGGCTGCTGCGCGACGGTGCGCACACCACCATCACCACCCGCTTCCCCAAGGACGCCATCCGCAGGTTCAAGGCGATGGAGGACTCGGCGGACTGGATCCACCGGCTGGAGGTCGTCGGCATCGATCTGCGCGACCCCGCGCAGGCCGTCGCCCTGGCCGAGCAGGTCGCCGAGGCCGGTCCGCTCGACATCCTGATCAACAACGCGACGCAGACCGTGCGCCGCCTGCCCTCCGCCTACGCGGCCCTGGTCGAGGGCGAGAGCGCCCCGCTGCCCGCCGGTGAACTCCCCGCCCACCACGTCATCGGCGCCTTCAACTCCGGCGCCGTCGACGGCATCGCCGCGCTGCCCGTCGGCACCGGCGGCCTGGACGCCCAGAAGGTCGCCGACCTCGCCCTCGTCGCGGGCAACGCCAGCGTCGCCCGGCACCTCGACGGCACCGCCATCGACGCCGGCGGCCTCGTCCCCGACGTCGTCGACACCAACACCTGGGTGCAGACCATCGACCAGATCTCGCCGGTCGAGCTGCTCGAGACCCAGCTGTGCAACTACACGTCGCCGTTCATCCTGATCAGTGCCCTGCGCCCGGCCATGGCCGACGCGGCGAAGAAGGCGGCGAGCGGACGCGCGTACGTCGTCAACGTCTCGGCGATGGAAGGCGTCTTCAGCCGCGGCTACAAGGGCGCCGGGCATCCGAACACCAACGCCGCGAAGGCGGCCATGAACATGGTGACGCGGACCAGCGCCGAGGAGATGTTCCAGACGGACGGCATCCTGATGACCTCCGTCGACACCGGCTGGATCACCGACGAGCGCCCGCACTACGACAAGCTGCGCCTCGCCGAGGCCGGCTTCCACGCGCCCCTCGACCTGGTCGACGGCGCCGCCCGCGTCTACGACCCGGTCGTGCGCGGCGAGGCGGGCGAGGACCTGTACGGCGTCTTCCTGAAGGACTACGCGCCCGGCAAGTGGTGACCGGTGCCGAATCCGGTGGCCTGCGCGACCGTCCCTGCCCTAGGGTGACGGTCGTGCCGGAGTGCCCGGTGCGCAGGTGACGCGTTCTTCATGGTTGTGATCCATCAGCAGACCCCAGCGGGACTGCGGGCCCTTCGGGGCCGACGCGCAGCCGTCTCGATCTCGGGCACTCCGCGCAGGCGTTCGTGACGGCCCGGCGGTTCGACGGGCCGTCAGCCGTGCGGGTGTCAGTCGACGGCACCGAGCCGCGAATTGTGGGCCGCCACCAGCTCCAGTACCGTGCGCCAGTCCTCCAGGACGCCCGCGTCGAACCCCGCCGTACGGCTCTCCTCGTCCGCCTGGCGCAGCCGCAGCACATCGTCGTCGGCCGGGCCCGCGTCCCCGCGCACCAGCCGGAACACCCGCTCCCCGAGCAGGGAGCGCACCGCCTCGGCCGCGCCGAGCGCCCCGCCCGTCTCCTCGCCCGGGCACAGCACCGGCCCGATGCCGTGCACCAGCCCCGCCACCTGGAGCTCCTTGTCGGCGGGGCGGCGGCGGCGCAGCAGCGCGGCGGTTCTCAGCGCGTGCTGGTGCCGGCCGGCGTACAGCAGATCCATCAGCTCCTCGACGCTGCGCAGCTCCATGCGTCAGTCCTTCCGCGAGACAGCCGTTGCCCACTCATCAGCAGATCATGACCATCTTGCGCCCCGGCCAACGGCACCTGAACTGCGCCACATGTAGGCCGAGTGGGTGAATCGCTCGACGATCGGGTGATGCGACCGTCGGCACATAGCCGCATATTGGAGGTGTTGAGGTGCGAAACGACTTCTGATAGTTACACCTTGTTTGCACTCCCGATCGAGCGCGAGCCCGCTCATTTGGGTAACCTGGAGGGGACGGACAACAAGACCGGGTCCCACCCAGACCCATACGTCCGCATCGGCGCCACCGCGTCCGAACTGGCCTTCCATCCAGACCCGAGCGGGCGCCGAGTGCCGGCGCGCAGGCTGTCCGGCAGGCGCCCGAGGGTGACCGACACATAAGGAGTGCGCGGTGACACCGGAGAAGACGAATCGCGACCAGCGCCCCAAGGAACGCACGGAGCGCACGGGCCGGCAGCCGGGAGAGCTCGGCAGCCTCGACGTGTGGGCCCGGTCCGCCCCGATCCGCCTGGCGGGCTACGAGGACGACCTCGCCGAGCCCCACATCCTGCCCAGCGTGGACTGACCCCCGGGTCGGACCCCTTCCGCGATCGCCGCACGCATGGGCGTGACCCGACGGACTCACGCCCATGCCGACCGAAGGAGCCGCGGCCGACGACCGGCCGCGGATCCGGCCTGTCCGGCACCGGATCGTCGCCGCCGCCGAAACCTACGCCTGGGATCCGCAGACCTCCGAGGAGGACGCCCGCGCGCTCTGGATGGACCCCGCCAGCGCGTCTACGTGGCCGAGGACGCGACCGGGGCCGTGGTCGCACGGGCGAGGGCATCGGCCGCGCCCTCGTCGAGCACGTCCTGGCCGAGGCGAAGGCCCACGGCTACCGGGCGATGGTCTTCAACGCCGTGGTCGAGACCAACCCGGCCGTCGCCCTGTGGACCTCCCTGGGCTTCACCGTCCTCGGCACGGTCGCGGGCGCCTTCGACCATCCCCGGCACGGCAGGGTGGGACTGCACATATGTACCGGTCGCTCGACCAGGCGGCGCTGGGGAGCCTCAGGAGCCCGCCACCGGTGCCGTCCGCCGCCACGGACGCAGCGTCTCCAGTTCCTCCGCCAGCTCCAGCAGGACGGACTCCGAGCCCGGGCGGCCCACGAGCTGTACGGCGCAGGGGGCGCCCGAGGGAAGGGTGCCGAACGGGACCGACATCGCGGGCCAGCCGGTCAGGTTCCAGGGCGGGGTGAACGGGGAGTACGCGGTGTTGGCCAGCACGTTGCGCAGCCAGCCGCGTTCGTGCCACGGGCCGGCCTGGGGGGAGCGCCGGGCCAGGGCCGGGGTGATCAGGACGTCGTGCTCGGTGAAGAAGGGGGTCAGCCGGGCGCGCAGGCGCTCGCGGCCGTCCCCGGTGCGCACCGACTGGACGAAGCGCTGTCCGACGGCCGCGTGCACCCGGGTCCGCCGGGCCAGCCGCGCCCGGTCCAGGCCCTCGGCGTCCACCGCGGTCCCGGCCGTCCAGTGCCGCAGCGCGGTGACGCCCAGCGAGAGGGGATACGGCGGCTCGGCCCGCCGCACGCGGTGCCCGGCCCGCGCGAGCACCCCGGCCGCCTCCCGGACCGCGGTCGTATACGATCCGCTCACGCTCACCCCCGCGAGCGGGCTGCGCACGGCCGCGGCGATCCTCCGGCGCGGGGCCTCCTGCGCGCCCGGCAGATCGGTGCCCGCCAGCACGCCCAGCATCAGCCGCAGGTCCTCGACCGTCGTCGCGAGCGGGCCGTTCTCCGCCATGCCGAACCAGTCGCCGTTGCCGATCCCCGCCGGCACCACCCCGTGCCCCGGCTTCAGCGTGACCAGGCCGCAGTTCGCGGCCGGGATGCGCAGCGAGCCCATGCCGTCGTTGCCGAGCGCGACGGGCACCATCCCGGCGGCCACCGCGGCCGCGCTGCCGCCGGAGGAGCCGCCCGCCGTGCGCCTGGTGTCCCACGGGTTGCGGGCGGCGCCGAACACGCCCTCCGTGGTGCCGAAGACACACAGCTCCGGCACGTTCGTCAGGCCCACGACCACCGCGCCGGCCGCCCGCAGCCGGGCCACCGTGACGTGATCCTCGGCGGCCGGGGTGTCCGGGGTGGCGGCGGAGCCGTCCCGGTGGGACTCGCCGCGCACCGCGAGATTGTCCTTCACGGCCACGGGCACGCCCGCGAGCGGCAGTTCGGCCAGATCGGTGCGGGAGGCCACCTCGTCGGCCTCGGCGAGCGCCGCCTCGGCCCGCACCTTCCGGAACGCCCCGATCCGGCCGTCGAGCCGCTCGATCCGTGCGAGGTGCTCGGCCGCCACCTCCCGGGGCGTCACCCGCTTCTCGCGTACGGCGGCGGCTATCTCGGCGGCACTCCGCCCGGCCCAGTCACCCACGGGCACTCCTCGCTCGGTCGTCGGCTACTCGCTGGTACGCATCACGGCGCAGGGAGAACTCTGCACCTCCGGGCGGCGGAACGTCGAGAGCGGTGCCCTACGCCCGGTCAGTCATCCCATCACTTGTTCAAGTCAAGCCTCTTGCAGCCCCGTTGACACGGCTTCGGCACCCACTGAATCATCAGACATCCGATGAATCGGACTGCTTGGGAGCCGCTCATGAGTACGTATCCCAGACGGCGAGTCCTGGCCGCGGCGGCGGGCGCGGCCGCGGTGACCGCCCTCCCGCTCGCCACCTCCGCACCGGCCCGGGCGGCAACACGCCAGGCACCGTGGGCCACCGTCCCCGACCCCGTGCCCGTCCCGCTGGACGCCCTCTACGACAACGACGGCATCGACACCGCCTCCGCGCGCGGTGGCGACTTCGACGGCTCGGGCTACACCTTCCCCGGCGAGGAACTGCCCGCCGGCCGGGTCGAGGCCGACGGCGTGCCGTTCGACTTCCCCGCCTCCACCGCCGGCGCCCGCAACAACGCCGTAGCCCTGGGCCAGCGGATCGACGTCCCCAAGGGCCGTTATCTGTCGGCCCACTTCCTCACCGCCGCGAGCTACGGCGACGCCTCGGGCACCGCCACCGTCCACTACGCCGACGGCACGACGGCCACCGCCGGCCTCGGCGGCGCCGACTGGTACGCGACCGGCGGCCCGCTCTCGGCGCCGTACCGCTACCGGCCCGACGGCACCAAGGACGAGCACCCGGTCGGCATCGGGGCCTCGGAGCTCCCGCTCGACCCGGGCCGCGAGGCGGTGGCGATCACGCTGCCCGTCACCAACCCCGCCGAGGCCGGCAAGGCTTCACTGCACGTGTTCGCGCTCACCCTCCAACCGGCGGCCCAGGGCCGGGCATTGCTGCTGAGGTCCGCACACTCCACGTCCTCGCTGCTGGAGCCCTCGGGCGCCCAGAGCGTGGAGGCCACCGTCGTCAACGCGGGCACGGTCGCCGTACTCGCGGCGGACGGCGTCTCCGTGGCCGTGGACGTGCCCGGCGCCCGCACCGTGCAGCCCGCCCGGATCCGCCGCCTCGACCCCGGTGAGCAGGCCCGCGTCCGCATCGGCATCCGCAACCGCACGGGCACGGCGCCGGGCACCCGCAGGGAGGGCGCCGTGACGGTCACCGGACGCGGCACCGAAGCGGCGGACGTCTCGGGCACGTTCACGCTCGGCACCGCGGACTACGCGCCCACCGAGGACTCGCTCTCCGCCCACCAGGCGCCGTACTGGTTCCAGGGGGCCAAGTTCGGCGTCTTCATCCACTGGGGCGTCTACTCGGTGCCCGCGTGGTCACCGGTGGGCGCCCAGTACGCCGAGTGGTACTGGGACAGCATGCAGGACCCGTCCAACGCGGTGTACGCCTACCACCGGGACACCTACGGCGAGGACTTCGCCTACGACGACTTCATCCCTCGTTTCACCGCCGAGCGGTTCGACCCGCGCGCCTGGGTCGAGCTGTTCCGCGACGCAGGCGCCCGGTACCACGTCCTGACCTCGAAACACCATGAGGGTTTCGCCCTGTGGGACACCCAGGTCTCCGACCGCAACGCCGTCAGGATGGGCCCGAAGCGGGACCTGGTGCGGGAACTCTTCGAGGCGAGCCGCCGCTACGCCCCCGAACTCCACCGGGGCCTGTACTTCTCGATGCCCGAGTGGTTCAACCCCGACAACCCGTGGATGGGGCACGCGCCGCGCAATCCGTACACGCTCGCCCCCGTGCCGTACACCGGCTACACCGCGGACAAGGACTACGTGCACGACTACCAGGCCCCGCAGATGCTGGAGCTGATCCACGGGTACGACCCGGAGATCATCTGGTGCGACATCGGCGGCGCCAACGACAGCCTCCACGTCCTGGCCGAGTACTTCAACCACGCGAAGAACCGCGCCCGTCCGACCGACGTGACCGTCAACGACCGGTCGGGCATCGCCTTCCACGACTTCACCACGCCCGAGTACACGACGTACGCCAACACCGTCGTCGCCAAGTGGGAGGCCAGCCGCGGCCTGGACCCCCACAGCTACGGCTACAACCGGGCCACCCCGGACGACGCCTACATGACCGCCGAGGAGGTCGTGCACAGCCTCGTCGACATCGTCTCCAAGAACGGCAACTTCCTGCTCGACATCGGGCCGCGCGCCGACGGCACCATCCCGGAGATCATGCAGACCCGGCTGCGGGAGACCGGACGGTGGCTGAAGGTCAACGGCGAGGCGATCTACGACACCACGTACTGGTCGCGCATGGCCCAGCTCGGCGAGGACCTGCGGTTCACGGTCCGCCCGGACGAGGCCTTCTACATCCACTCCCTGACCCGGCCGGGCCCGAAGCTGATCGTCGACGCCCCGGTCCCGGTGCGGCCCGGTGACAAGGTGACGATGCTGGGCCACGACCGGCCCCTGACCTGGACCGTCTCGGGCGGCTCGCTGGTCGTCGACGTACCGCGGGCCGCACGCGACGCGGGCCGGTACGCGTGGGTGTTCAAGGTGCACTGGCAGGTCTGAGCGCGCACAGCCGCGGAGGCCGGGTGGGAGCGGGCCGAAGATCCTCTCCCGCCCGGCCTTTGCGTCGTCCCGTCTCGCCTCAAGAGATCTGCTCCGCCCGCGCGTTGCCCGGGACGGGAGCCGTGCTGCCCCGCCCCGTCAGCCGCGGCACCGGCACGCCCACCGCGCGGGCCGGGTCGCCGTCCAGCAGGGCCAGCAGCTCGCGGGCGGCCGTCCGGCCGAACTCCGCGCTGTCCCGGGAGAGCGCGGACAGCCGGGGGGTGACCATGCGGCACAGGGCCGAGTCCTCCCAGGAGACCACCGACACGTCCTGCGGGACGCGGAAGCCCAGGTCGGCGGTGGCGGCCAGGCCGGCCACGGCCATCACGTCGTTGTCGTAGATGAGCGCCGTCGGGACGGGCGGGTCGCCGAGGACGCGGCGGGTGACGGCGGCGCCCTGGGCGTCGGAGTAGTCGGTGGTGACCGAGCGGACCTCGGTGAGCCCGCGCCGCTCCGCCTCCGCGCGCAGCGTGGCGATACGGCGCTGGGTGTGGGCCAGTTCGGGGAGTCCGGCGATGTGCACGATCCGGCGATGGCCGAGCGCCGTCAGCTCGTCCACCACGGAGGCCATCGCGCCCGCGTCGTCCGCCCAGACCGTGGACAGGCCGGGGTGCCGTACGTCGGGTGCGCCGCCGATCACCACGGCTGGCAGCCCGAGTTCGTCCAGCAGTCCTGGGCGCGGGTCGTCGGCGCGCGGGTCGGCCACCAGGACGCCGTCGACGCGGTGTTCCGCCCACCAGCGCCGGTACACCGCGCACTCCTCGGTCACGTCCTCCGCGACCTGGAAGAGCAGGCCCAAGTGCCGCTCGGCCAGCACCTCCTGGATGCCCGAGACGAGCTGGAGGAAGAAGGAGTCGACGCCCAGGGTGTGCGCGGGGCGGGCCAGGACGAAGCCGACCGTGGCCGCGCCCTCGCCGGACAGGGCGCGGGCGGCCGTGCTGGGACGCCAGCCGAGCTGCTCGGCGACCCGGTGGACCCGCGCCCGGGTCGCCTCGGAGACACCGGGGCGGCCGTTGAGCGCGAAGGACACGGCGCTCTCGGAGACTCCGGCCCGCCGGGCGATGTCCTTCATCGTGGGCCGGCGGGTGGGGGACCGCTTGGTCGCCACGCTTCTCCCCCTTCCTGACAGTGCTCGCTAATGCGCTTGAGTGTCAAGACCCTAAAGCGCATTAGCATTTGACCGCAAGGTCTCGGCCATATGGGCCTGACCTGCACTAATGAACGGGGAATTTCTTTAGTTGGTTGGAATGCATTGACTTTCTTCGAACGGCGCGGGCAAGGTCTCTGGCGCCACCCGACCGCCCGACACAGCAAGGGAGCCGTGTCACCGTGCCCATACCTCGCAGAGCCCTCGCCGCCGCTGCCGTCGCCCTCGTCCTGCCCCTGAGCGCCTGCGGCTCGGGCGGCGACGCCGGCGGCTCGACCGACGCCTCCGGAAAGGTCGAGGGCGACATCACCTTCCAGACCTGGAACCTGCGCGCGAACTTCAAGTCGTACTTCGACGGCGTCATAGCCGACTTCGAGAAGAAGTACCCCGGCACGCATGTGAAGTGGATCGACCAGCCCGCCGAGGGCTACGCCGACAAGCTCAGTGCCGACGCCGGCGGCGGCACCCTGCCCGACGTCGTCAACGTCTCCCCGGACCTGGTCGCCCCGCTCGCCAAGGCGGGCCTCGCGCTCGACCTCGACAAGGCCGCCGGCAAGTACAAGCAGGAGTACCTGGACGGGGCCTGGGCCAGCCACCAGGTGCCGGGCATGAGCGGCACGTACGCCTTCCCCTGGTACCTGAACACCGGCCCGCTCTTCTACAACAAGGCCCTGTTCACCAAGGCCGGGCTGAACCCCGACCAGCCGCCGAAGACGTACGACGAACTCTTCGCCGACGCCCTGCAGATGGCGAAGAAGAGCGGCGGCAAGGTCGCCACCCTCGCCAACGTGCCCACCATCGAGGACTTCGGCCGCTACGGCGTCTCCCTGATGAACAAGCAGGGCACCGCGTTCGCCTTCAACGACGCCAAGGGAGTCGAACTGCTCACGAAGTACAAGGAGTTGTACGACGCCAAGGCCCTCGACCCGCAGGCCCTGACCGCCACCCCGGAGTCCTCCGGCAAGAAGTTCCTCACCGGCGCCGTCGCCATGAACCCCGGCAGTGCCCTCGACCTCGACAACTTCAAGAAGAACGCACCGAGCCTGTACAAGAACATCGGCATCACCGACCAGATCACCAGCACCGGGCACGTCAACATGTACGTGATGGGCGTGATGGTCAACTCCCGCACCAAGCACACCCCGGCCGCCGTCGCCTTCGCCCACTTCGTCACCGACGCGCGGAACCAGATGTCCTTCGCCAAGAAGGTCGCCATCTTCCCCAGCACCGCCGGCTCCCTGAACGACCCGTACTTCACCAAGGAGGACGGCACCGACGAGACCCGGGTGCGCATCGCCGCCGCCAAGTCCCTGAAGGGCGCCGTCAATTACACGCCCGTGCTGTTCAGCGACCAGATGAAGACCGCGCTGCGCAACGAGGTGGCCAAGGCGCTCCAGGGCAAGGAGAGCCCCAAGCAGGCTCTTGACAACGCTGTCAACGCCGCCGACCGGCTGCTCCAGCAGGGCTGAGGGCCATGGCGACCCCGGTCCGCATCAGGCGCCAACTGCCCGCCAGCCCCTGGTTGTTCGCCGCACCGGGGCTGCTCGTCACCGGCGCCTTCGTGCTCTACCCGTTCGTCTCCACCCTGGTGAACTCCTTCACCGACCGCCGCACCCTGCTGCCGGGCCACTTCGTGGGCCTCGCCAACTTCCGCGAGCTGCTCCACGACGACATGTTCTGGACCGGCCTGCGCAACAGCACCCTGTACATCGTCGGGGTCGTGCCCGCCCTGGTCGTCCTGCCGCTGCTGCTCGCGCTGCTGGTGCAGAAGAACATCCCCGGCATCACCTTCTTCCGCTCCGCCTTCTACACCCCGGTCGTCGCCTCGATCGTGGTGGTCGGGCTGATCTGGGTGTGGCTGCTGGACGAACGCGGACTGGTCAACTCGCTGCTGGAGACGATCGGGATCGGCCGGGTCGGCTTCCTCAGCGACCAGTGGCTGCTCCTGCTGAGCGCGATGGCCGTCACGGTCTGGAAGGGCCTCGGCTACTACATGATCATCTATCTTGCGGCGCTGGCGAACGTGCCGCGCGAACTGCACGAGGCCGCCGCCGTCGACGGCGCGGGCCCGGTGCGCCGCTTCCTCTCGGTCACCGTGCCCGCCGTGCGCTCCACCATGGTGCTGGTCGCCGCGCTCTCCTCGGTCGCCGCCTTCAAGGTGTTCTCCGAGGTGTACCTGATGGCCGGCCCGAGCGGCGGCCCGGCCGGCGAGGACACCACCCTCGTCATGCTCGTCCAGCGCACCGGCACCGGCCTGACCGGCCGCGTCGGCTACGCCTCCGCGCTCTCGGTCGTCGTCTTCGTCGTCACCGTCGCGCTCATGCTGCTCGTGCTGCGCGCCGACCGGAGGGAGGAGTCGTGAGCCTCCTGGAGAAGGTACGCCCCGAGCCGCCGCTCACCGTACGCAAGGAGCCGCGGGTCACCGACGAACACGGCCGTCGTGTCCGCGTCGGCGAGCTTCTCTGGCGCTACCTGCTGCTACTCGCCGTCCTCGCGCTGACCGTCGGGCCGTTCCTCTGGCAGCTGTCCACCTCCCTGAAGGGCCCCACCGAGGACATCTACAGCTCACCGCCCAGCTTCCTGCCCGCCCATCCGACCCTGCACAACTACACGCGGGTCGCCGACACCATCCCCGTCTGGGACTACGCCCTGAACTCCCTGAAGGTCGCCACCGCCAACGTCGTCACCAACTGCGTCGGCTCCGCGCTCGCCGGATACGCCCTCGCCCGGCTGCGCTTTCGCGGCCGACGCGTGACCACGCTGGTGTTCGTGCTGGCGATGCTCGTGCCCGTCGAGGGCATCGTCATCGCCCAGTTCACCACCATGCGCGAACTCGGCCTGAACAACACGCTCATCGGGGTCGTGCTGCCCGGCGCGATCGGCGCGATGAACGTGCTGCTGATGCGGAACGCCTTCCGCAACCTGCCGTACGAGATCGAGGAGGCGGCCTACGTCGACGGCGCCAACGTCTGGCAGCGGTTCCTGCGCGTCGCCCTGCCCTCGGTGAAGGGAACGCTCGCTGTCGTCGCGATCTTCGCCTTCATGGGCGCCTGGGACGACTTCCTGTGGCCCCTGATCGTGCTCAGCGACCCGTCCAAGTTCACCCTCACCATCGGCCTCAACTACCTGCACGGCACCTTCGCCAACGACGAACGCCTCGTCGCCGCCGGCACCGTGATCGCCGTGGCCCCGCTCATCGCGCTGTTCGCCTGCCTGCAGCGGTACTTCTTCCGCGGGGTCGGCGAGGGCGCCGTCAAGGGCTGAACCCCCGTACGTCACAAGGACACTCCATGCCCCCTGCCGTGCGCTTCGGCGTCAACTACACCCCGAGCGTCGGGTGGTTCCACCACTGGCTCGACTTCGACCTGGACCCCGTGCGCGCCGACCTCGACGCGATCGCCGCGCTCGGCCTCGACCACGTCCGGGTCTTCCCGCTGTGGCCCTGCTTCCAGCCCAACCGGACCCTGATCCGCCCGCGCGCCGTCGAGCAGCTCGTGGCCCTCGCCGACGCCGCCGCCGAACGCGGCCTGGACGTCAACGTCGACGGACTGCAAGGGCACTTGAGCAGCTTCGACTTCCTGCCCGCGTGGACGCGCACCTGGCACCGGCGCAACCTCTTCACCGACCCGGACGTGGTCGAGGGCCAGGCCGCCTATCTGCGCACCCTCGCCGCCGCCCTCGCCGACCGGCCCAACTTCATCGGCATGACCGTCGGCAACGAGGTCAACCAGTTCGCCGCCGGCCCGCATCCCGACCCCGACCGCATCACGGCGGATCAGGCCGAACGGTGGCTGGTGCGGATGCTGGACGCCTGCGCCGAGGGCGCCCCGGACCGGCTGCACCTGCACGCCTCCTACGACGCCGCCTGGTACCAGGACGACCAGCCCTTCACCCCCGGCCACTCCGCCCGGCTCGGCGACGCGACCGCCGTGCACTCCTGGGTGTTCAACGGCACCGCCCAGCGCCACGGCCGTACCTCCGTGCCGTCCGAACACCACGCGGCCTACCTGGTGGAGCTGAGCAAGGCCTGGGCCGGGGAGCCGCACCGGCCCGTCTGGCTCCAGGAGGTCGGCGCGCCCGCCCCGCTCGTGCCCGCCGAGCACGCCGCCGCCTTCGCCGAGGCGACCATCGGCAACGTCCTGGACTGTCCCGACCTGTGGGGCGTCACCTGGTGGTGCTCCTACGACGTCTCGCGCGACCTCGCCGACTTCCCCGAACTCGAGTACGGGCTCGGCCTGTTCACCAACGACCGCGAGCCCAAGGACATCGCCCGCGTGCTGGCCGAGGCGGCACACCGGCCGCACCCGGCCCCCGCCCCGCGCACCACGGCCCTCGTCGTGCCCGACGATCCGGGCCGCCGCTCCCGCTGCGCCCCCGGCGGAGCCGTCTTCGACGCCTTCTTCCGGCTCGTCGCCGACGGCGCGCGCCCCACCACCGTCCTCGACACCCGCGCGGACGACAAGGACCACCTCGCCGCGCGGGGCATCACCGAGGTCGTCGCTCCCGATCAGGTACTCCCCACCCCACACGGAGGCACCCGCTCGTGAACCCCAGCAGACGTACCGTCCTGATCGCCGGCGCCGCCGGCCTCTTCCCGCTGCCCGCCTTCGCGGCCGCCCGCCCCAAAGCCGCCGCGACCCCGCCGTACGCCTCCTACTGGTACCCGGACTCGCTCCCCGCCGGCGATCCGGGCCCCGGCATCACCTGGCGCAGCCTGAAGAGCTGGCGCGCGGCCGACGACCCGGACCTCGCCTTCAACGCCGCGTCGGTGCCGCTCGCCGCCCGCTTCACCCCGACCCCGGTGAACACCACGGCCCGCTCCGGCGAGGCCCGCATCCAGGCCCTGGTCTCCTTCGGGCCGACGTCCGCCAACCCCTCCCAGGGCTCGGCCACCGCCGACTACTACGCCCTCACCCACTGGGCCTACCTGGACGAGCTGGTCTTCTGGGGCGGCTCGGCGGGCGAGGGCCTGATCCTCGCGCCCAACGCGCCGATCGTGGACGCGGCCCACCGGCACGGCGTCCCGGTGCTCGGGAACGTCTTCCTGCCGCCGGTGGCGTACGGAGGCCTGCTGCAGTGGACCCGGGACCTCGTGCAGAAGGACGCCTCCGGGCACTACCCGCTCGCCGCGCAACTCGTCGCGGTCGCGGCGGCCTACGGCTTCGACGGCTGGTTCGTGAACGCCGAGACGGGCGGCGGGAACAGCGCGCTGGGCCAGGCCATGCTCGGGTTCGTCAAGGAGCTGAAGGCGCTCGGGGCGGCGCGGGGACAGCGGGTGACCTGGTACGACGCGATGACCGTGAACGGCACGGTCAGCTGGCAGGGCGCGCTGAACAGCCAGAACCAGGCCTTCTTCCAGGCCGCCGACGACATGTTCGTGGACTTCCGGTGGAGCGCGGCCACGCTCGCCTCCTCGGGGACGAACGCGGAACAACTGGGACGAAGCAGCTATGAGTTGTGGGCAGGCGTCGACGTCGAGTCGAACGGGTCCGGTACGTCGGTGGACTGGGACGCGATCGTGCCGTCCGGTGAGCCGCACGTCACCTCGATCGGCTTCTACCGGCCGGAGTGGACCCGCAACCACCTGCCCGCCGACCAGCGCGCTCCGGAGGACTTCCACGCTGCCGACGACCGGTTCTGGACCGGGCGGTCGCTTGACCCGTCCCGGCCGGACGCGAGCGATCCGTGGCGGGCGCCGGCGGTGTCGGTCGCGGACCGGTCGACCGTGACCTCGCTGCCGTTCGCGACCGTGTTCAACACGGGGCACGGGCGGCGCTGGTACGAGGACGGGGCCGTCACCTCCGACGCCGCCTGGAACCACCTCGGGCTCCAGGACCGGCTGCCGGCGCGGCGGTGGGTGGTGCGCACGGCGGGGGAGCGGCCGGCGGTCTCCTTCGACTTCGCCGATGCCTGGCGGGGCGGGAGCAGTGTGCTGGTGGACGGTGAACTCGATCAACCGGTCGTGCTGGATCTGTACGCGACCCGGCTCCCGGTCGGTGTGAACACGGTTGTCGAGCTGACGTACCGGACGGACGCGGGTGCTGTGAACGTCGAGCTGGCGGTGGCGACGGCCGAGCCGAGCGAGGCCGGGGCGACACCCCCGTACACGTATCTGGCTGTGAACTCGATCAACAGGGGCAGGTCTGTGAAGTCGACCAACGGCTGGCAGACCGTGACACTTCCGCTCACCGCGCTCACCGCGCTGACCGGCACCGGCACCATCCACGCCCTCGGCGTCCGGCTCACCGCCGCCGACGGACCGGTGCGCTGGCGCCTCGGCGGCCTCGCCGTCCGGGACACCGTCACCGCCCCCGCGGCCCCCACGGGCGCCCGCGTCACCGTCGCGACCGGCGGCGACCTCCGGCTCGCGTGGAACGCCGCCCCCGGCGCCGTCCGCCACTACGAGCTCCACCGCCTCCTTTCCGACGGCACCCGCCGCTTCCTCGGCGGCACCTGTCAGCGCGCCTACTTCCTCACCGGCCTGCAACCCGAACAGGGAGAGGCCGCCGCACGATTCGAACTGCGTGCCGTGGGGGAGCTCTACAACGCCTCGACCGCCGTCACCGTCACCCACCCCTGGTAACCACCGCCATCACCCCGGAACCCGCAGGGAGCACCCCGCATGCATGACGACCGCACTCTGGTGGAAGCCCGCCTCAGGCGGGTCCTCGACGAACGCATCCGCCCCGCCGTGTACCCCGAATCCGTGCCGCTGCAGGTCGCGGTGTGGCACGCGCCCGGCGAGCCCGTGCCGGTCGAGGAGGGACTCGCCGCCGAGGCCGAGCCGATCGAGGTCGGCGCCCGCTGGGGTGCTCCCTGGGGCACCAGCTGGTTCCGGGTGACCGGGACCGTGCCCGAGGCGTGGGCCGGGAGGACCGTGGAGGCCCTGCTCGACCTGGGCTTCGACGAGAACATGCCCGGCTTCCAGTGCGAGGGCCTGGTCTACCGGCCCGACGGCAGCCCGGTGAAGGGCCTCAACCCCCGCAACCAGTGGGTGCGGATCGGTGCCCCGGTCGCGGGCGGTGAGGAGGTGGTCCTGCACATCGAGGCCGCCTCCAACCCGGTCATCCTCGACTACCACCCCTTCCGGCCTACGCGGCTCGGCGACAAGGACACCGCCGGGCGCGAGCCGCAGTACACGCTCACCCGCATGGACCTCGCCGTCTTCGACGAGGCGGTGTGGCAGCTGGTCATGGACCTGGAGGTGCTCGGCGAGCTGATGGCCGAGCTGCCCGTGGACTCCGCGCGCCGGCACGACGTCCTGCGCGCCGTCGAGCGGGCCCTGGACGCCGTCGACCTCCAGGACGTGAACGGCACGGCCGACCGGGCCCGCGCCGAGCTCACCGCTGTGCTGGCGGCCCCGGCCGTACCGTCCGCGCACCGGATCAGCGCCGTCGGGCACGCGCACATCGACTCGGCCTGGCTGTGGCCGCTCAGGGAGACGGTCCGCAAGGTGGCCCGGACGACCTCCAACATGACCGCGCTGATCGAGGACGAGCCGGAGTTCGTCTTCGCCATGTCCCAGGCCCAGCAGTGGGCGTGGGTGAAGGAGCACCGGCCCGAGGTGTGGGCGCGGGTGAAGAAGGCCGTGGCGGAGGGGCGGTTCGTGCCGGCCGGCGGGATGTGGGTCGAGTCCGACACCAACATGCCCGGCTCGGAGGCGATGGCCCGGCAGTTCGTGCACGGCAAGCGGTTCTTCCTCGACGAGTTCGGCATCGAGAACGAGGAGGCCTGGCTGCCCGACACCTTCGGCTTCGCCGCCGGACTCCCGCAGATCATCAAGGCCGCCGGGTCCAAGTGGCTGCTGACCCAGAAGATCTCCTGGTCGCAGACGAACACGTTCCCGCACCACACCTTCCAGTGGGAGGGCATCGACGGCACCCGGATCTTCACCCACTTCCCGCCCGTCGACACCTACAACTGCTCCATGAAGGGCGGCGAGATCGCCCACGCGGCACGGAACTTCAAGGACAAGGGCCGGGCCCGGCACTCCCTCGCGCCCACCGGCTGGGGCGACGGAGGCGGCGGCACCACCCGCGAGATGGTCGCCAAGGCGGCCCGGCTGCGCGACCTCGAAGGCTCGGCCACCGTCGTCTGGGAGACCCCCCGCGCCTTCTTCGAGAAGGCCGAGGCCGAATACCCCGAACCACCGGTCTGGGTCGGTGAGTTGTACCTCGAACTGCACCGCGCCACCCTCACCAGCCAGGCGAAGACCAAGCAGGGCAACCGGCGCAGCGAGCACCTGCTGCGGGAGGCCGAGCTGTGGGCGGCCACCGCGGCCGTGCGCACCGGATTCCGCTACCCCTACGAGGAGCTGGACCGGATCTGGAAGACGGTCCTGCTGCACCAGTTCCACGACATCCTGCCCGGCTCGTCCATCGCCTGGGTGCACCGGGAGGCGCGGGCGACGTACGAGCGGATCGCCGGGGAGCTGGAGGGGATCACCGGTGCGGCGCAGCGCGCCCTGGCGGGGGAGGGGGCCCGGCACCTGGTCTTCAACGCGGCCCCGCACAGCCGTCACGGTGTTCCCGCCGGAGGTGCCGGCGTGCCGGCCCTGCCGCAGGGAACGCAGGTGTCCCCCCGCGCCGCGGGCGGTCACGTCCTGGGCAACGGGCTGCTCCGCATCGAGATCGACGCCCACGGCCTCGTCGTCTCCGCGTACGACCTCGACGCCGACCGCGAGACCATCGCCCCCGGCCGGGCCGCCAACCTGCTCCAAGTCCACCCTGACTTCCCGAACATGTGGGACGCCTGGGACGTCGACTCCTTCTACCGCAACACCGTCACCGACCTCACGGAGGCCGAGTCGGTGGAGGCCGGCGAGGACGGCGCGTCGGTGCGGATCATACGGAGCTTCGGCGCCTCCCGGGTAACCCAGGTGCTGACGCTGCCGCCGGGCGAGCGGAGGCTGCTCATCGACACCGAGGTCGACTGGCACGAGACGGAGAAGTTCCTGAAGCTGGCCTTCCCTCTCGATCTGCACGCCGAACGGTACGCGTCCGAGACCCAGTTCGGGCACGTCTTCCGCCCCACGCACACCAACACCTCCTGGGAGGCGGCCAAGTTCGAGGCGTGCAACCACCGCTTCGTCCACCTGGAGGAGCCCGGCTGGGGCGTCGCGGTCGTCAACGACTCGACGTACGGCCACGACGTGACCCGCACGGTGCGCACCGACGGCGACCGCGGTACGACGACCACGGTGCGCGTCTCCCTCCTGCGCGCCCCGCGCTTCCCCGACCCCGAGACCGACCAGGGCGTCCACCGCTTCCGGCACGCTCTCGTCCCGGGCGCCTCGATCGCCGACGCGGTCCGCGAGGGCTGGCGGGTCAACCTGCCGGAACGGCACGTCACCGGTGCCCATGAGGTCGCCCCGCTGGTCACCGTCGACAATGAGGCTGTCGTGATCACGGCCGTGAAACTCGCCGACGACGGCAGCGGGGACGTGGTGGTCCGCTTCCACGAGGCCCACGGCGGCCGGGCCCGGGCCACCCTCACGGCCGGCTTCGAGGTCGCGGACGTCACGGCGGCGGACCTGCTGGAACGGCCGACCGGCGACACCGAGCCGCCGCAGCGCGACGGCGACCGGATCACGGTACGGCTGCGGCCTTTCGAGCTGGTGACGCTCAGGCTGCAGCGGGCCTGACGGGGACGCGCACCGGCACCGGTCGGCCTCTTCATCGCCGGTTGCCTGATCTCGGCGAGGTGCGCACGGCGGTGGAGGACGTGGCGGGTGCCCGGGTGCCCGCCGGTCCCGGTCCGGTGGACGGCGTGCACGCTGCGCCGTCGACCGGAACCCGCAGCCAATGCACACTGAGGCCGGATACGCCGGGATCGGGCGGGCGAGCCTAGGCACAAGGGCGACGCCGCCGGCACGCCGGGCGGGCGGCGAGCGCGCACAGCACGGCGAAGCCGTTCGCGGTGCCCACCGGTCGGAGCGCGAACCCGGTGGTGCCGCACGCCCATTGGGCCATCTCGTCGCAGGCGGTGTCGGTGCCCGGCAGCAGCCTAGGGCTGTCCACCAAGCCCGCAGGTCGGCCGTCGCGTCCGGCGCCAGGCCGCGCGCGGCGGCCCGGCCGGGTGGGGCACCGCGGGTCCCGCCGGGGCGGCGGCGAGCGCTGTACGACCGGTGGATGTGCCGGTCCACGGCACGGTGGAGCCGGGGTCTTCCACCATCGGCGAACCAGTGCTCCACCTGGATGGACAAGCCGGGAAAGCGGGGTTGTCGGCTCCGCGCGCGTCTGACGATCAGCCCGGCAGTCTGCCGGGCCCGCTGCCGTCCTGTGCCCCGAGCTGAGCCCGCAGCCACTCCTCCACCTCGCCGACGTGGGCCGCTGCCGCCGCCCGGGCCGCCTCCGGGTCGCGGGCGGTGAGGGCGCGGTGGATGGCGGCGTGTTCGCGGCGGGTGCGGGCGAAGGCGCCCTCCTCCTGGTAGCCGCGCCAGACGCGGGCGCGGAAGGTGCGGGAGGACAGGCCCTCCAGGATGGCGGCCATGGTCTCGTTGCCGGCGGCCGCGGCGATCTCGCGGTGGAAGGCGAGGTCGTGGGCGAGGATCTCCTCGGGGTCGTCGGTGGCGTTCATCGCCGCCAAGTGCTTCTCGACGGCGGCGAGTTGGTTGTCGGTGATGCGCGCGGCGGCCAGCGCGGTCGCCGTCGACTCCAGGATCCGGCGGACTTCGAGGAGTTCCACCAGGCGCGGGCCCCGGGACAGGTCCGCGACCACCCCGAAGGTCTCCAGCAGGTCGCCGGCCTCCAGTGCGGTGACGTAGATGCCGGAGCCGTGCCGGGCCTCCAGGACGCCCATCACGGTCAGGGCGCGGATCGCCTCCCGCATCGAGCTGCGGGAGATGCCCAGCCGGGCCGCCAGGTCCCGCTCGGTGGGCAGCCGCTGGCCGGGCTCCAGCCGGCCCTCGGCGATCATCGCCTTGATCTCCTCGATGGCGCGCTGTGTCACCGTGCCCTTCTGCGGCACCTCTTCCTCGTCCACGCCGCTCCTCCTTCCCCCCGGTGCGCCGCAGTCTAACCAGCCAAGTGGTCCGACCACTACGCCCTGAATCCTCGAATTTTCGCTGCAAGAGGGTGTTGACTCCGCCGATTGGTCTGATAAATATGCGGCGTCTGCTCGAACACCCTCGACGAGGAGCCGCGAGATGCCCGCCAGCACTGTCAGGAAGCGCAGCAGGTCCCGGATCATCGGCGCGGTGGCTCTGGCCGCCGGTGCCTCGCTCATGCTCGCCGCCTGCGGCAGCACCAAGGACACCGCCGGCGCGGGCAGCGGCGGCACCGGCAAGGTCGGCGTGATCCTGCCGCTGCTGACCTCGCCGTTCTGGCAGTCGTACAACGACTACGTGCCCAAGATGGCCAAGTCCGAGGGCGTCGAGGTGCTGAAGACGGTCAACTCCAACAGCGACCCGTCGCAGCAGATCACCGACATCGACAACGAACTCACCCAGGGCGTCAAGGGGTTGGTGGTCGCGCCGCTGGACAGCGCCGCCATCCAGGCCGGACTCGACCAGGCCGAGCGCAAGGGCGTGCCCGTGGTCGCCGTGGACGTCGCACCCGACAAGGGCAAGGTCGCCATGGTGGTGCGCGCCGACAACGTGGCCTACGGCGAGAAGGCCTGCGACTACCTCGGACAGCACGCCGGCAGCGGCAAGGTAGTACAGATCATGGGCGACCTCGCCTCGGTCAACGGCCGCGACCGCTCCGAGGCATTCCGGTCCTGCGTGAAGAAGAAGTACCCGAAGCTCAAGGTGCTGGAGATCCCCGCCAAGTGGGAGTCCGACACCGCGGCCGCCAAGCTGGACACACTCCTCAACGCCAACCCGGACATCAAGGGCATCTACCTGCAGGCGGGTGGCGTCTACCTGGCGCCCACCCTGCAGACCCTGAAGTCCAAGGGCATGCTGAAGCCGGCCGGGCAGAAGGGCCACATCGCGATCGTCTCCAACGACGGCATCCCCCAGGAGTACGACGCCATCCGCAAGGGCCAGATCGACGCCACGGTCTCCCAGCCGGCCGACGCCTACGCCAAGTACGGCCTGTACTACATCAAGGCGGCGATGGCGGGAAAGACGTTCAAGCCCGGGCCCACCGACCACGGCTCCGTGATCGTCAAGCTGCCCAGCGGGATCCTGGAGGACCAGTTGCCCGCGCCGCTGGTCACCAAGGCCAACGTCGACGACCCCAAGCTGTGGGGCAACACGGTCAAATGAGTACGCCGCTTGTGGAAGCCGAGGGCATCGTCAAACGGTACGGCCCCACCGTCGCCCTCGCCGACGGCCGGCTCACCGTCCTGCCCGGCGAGTCCCACGCCCTGGTCGGCCGTAACGGCGCCGGCAAGTCCACCCTCGTCAACGTCCTCACCGGCCTGCAGGCCCCGGACGCGGGCACGGTCCGCTTCGACGGCGAGCCGGCGCCCCCGCTCGCCGACCGGGACGCCTGGCGCCGCAGGGTCGCCTGCGTCTACCAGAAGCCCACGGTCGTCCCGGAGCTGACGGTCGCCGAGAACCTGTTCCTCAACCGGCAGCCGACCGGCCGCGGCGTCATCAGCTGGCGCCGGTTGCGCCAGCAGGCCGCCGAACTCCTCGACACCTGGGACGTGCGCGTCGACCCCGAGGCGCGCACCGCCGACCTCAGGGTCGAGGACCGGCAGATGGTGGAGATCGCACGGGCGTTGAGCTTCGGCGCCCGGTTCATCGTGCTGGACGAGCCCACCGCCCAGCTCGACAACCGGGAGATCGAGCGGCTGTTCACCCGCATGCGCTCCCTGCAGGACTCCGGTGTCACCTTCCTGTTCATCTCGCACCACCTCCAGGAGGTGTACGAGGTCTGCCAGACGGTCACCGTGCTGCGCGACGCCCGCTGGATCACCACCGCCCCCGTCGCCGACCTGCCGAAGGCGGCGCTGGTGGAGGCCATGGCGGGGGAGTCGGTCGCCGAACAGGCCGTACAGGGCGGGACGGCGGACGACGACGCCCCCGTCCTGCTGGAGGCGCACGGGCTCACCTCACCGGCGTACGAGGAGGTCGATCTCACCGTCCGTCGCGGTGAGGTCGTCGGACTCGCCGGCTCCAGCGGCAGCGGCAAGACCGAGCTCGCCGAGTCCTTCGCCGGACTGCACACCCCGACCGGCGGCACCGCCGAACTGGACGGCGAACGGCTGCGGTTCGGGGACGTACGGGCCGCCCTGAGCGCCGGGGTCGGCTGTGTGCCGCGCGACCGGCACGAGCAGGGACTGGTGTCCGGCATGAGCATCGGCGACAACGCCACGCTGAGCGTGCTGGAGCGGCTGGGCCGGGCCGGATTCGTCGCGCCGGACGCAAGGCGCCGGTTCGCCGCCGAGCTGATCGACCGCCTCGACATCCATGCCGAGGGCCCCGACCAGCCGGTGTCCGACCTCTCCGGCGGCAACGCCCAGAAGGTGGTGATGGCCCGCGCCCTCGCCTCCGACCCGCGCCTGCTGGTGCTGATCAACCCCACCGCCGGCGTCGACGTGAAGTCCAAGGAGTCGCTGCTCGCCCGCATGGACAGCGCCCGCGAGGACGGCACCGCCGTCCTCGTCGTCTCCGACGAACTCGACGACCTGCGCCGCTGCGACCGCGTCCTCGTCCTCTTCCACGGCCGTGTCGTCGCCGAGCACCCGGCCGGCTGGCGCGACCACGAGCTGATCGCCTCCATCGAAGGAGTTGACCATGGCTGACACCCGGGCCGCCCCGCCGCTCGCGCCCCCGAAGACCCCGGACGCCCGCTCGGCCCGGACCGTCCTGCTCCGCCGGGCCCGCGAACTCGCCCTCGTCCCCGCCCTGTTGCTGCTCATGGTGCTGGGCGCGGTGGTCAACGACTCGTTCCTGACCGAGCGGAACCTCATCTCGATCCTCGGCGCCTCCGCCGCGCTCGCGATGGTCGTGCTCGCCGAGTCCCTCGTCCTGATCACCGGCAAGTTCGACCTGTCCCTGGAGTCGGTGGTCGGCATCGCGCCGGCCGTCGGCGCCCTGCTGGTGCTGCCCGCGAGCCAGTCCGGCTGGGGCACCGGCTTCCCGGCCGGACTCGCCCTGCTCGCGATCCCCGTGGTCGGCGCGGTCATCGGCGCCTTCAACGGCGTTCTCGTCGTGAAGTTCCGGCTCAACGCGTTCATCGTGACGCTCGCGATGCTCATCGTGCTGCGCGGCCTGCTGGTCGGCGCCACCAAGGGCAAGACCCTGTTCGGCATGCCCGACAGCTTCTACTCCCTGGCCACCACCACCTTCCTCAACGTGCCGCTGTCGGTGTGGCTCGCCGCCCTCGCCTTCGCCGTCGCCGGGTTCGTGCTGAAGTACCACCGCACCGGTCGCGCCCTGTACGCGATCGGCGGCAACGCCGACGCCGCCCGCGCGGCCGGCGTCCGGGTGGACCGGGTCATGCTCGGCGTGTACGTCGTGGCGGGCGTGCTCGCCTCGCTCGGCGGGCTGCTGCAGACCGGGTACGTCGGCGCGATCAGCGCCAACCAGGGCCAGAACATGATCTTCACGGTGTTCGCGGCCGCGGTGATCGGCGGCATCAGCCTGGACGGCGGCAAGGGCACCATGTTCGGCGCCCTGACCGGTGTCCTCCTCCTCGGCGTCGTGCAGAACCTGCTCACCCTCGCCCAGGTCCCGTCGTTCTGGATCCAGGCCATCTACGGCGGGATCATCCTCGTCGCCCTCGTGATCGCGCGCGTCACGACGGGCCGCGCCCAGGACTGACCCAGCCGTCAAGTGCCCGACGACCGAAAGGACTTCAGTGTCCCAGGCCCCCGCCCGCGTCATCGCGGTCGACACCCACGACATCCGTTTCCCCACCTCGCGCGAGCTGGACGGCTCCGACGCGATGAACCCGGACCCCGACTACTCGGCGGCCTACGTCGTGCTGCGTACCGACGCCGCCGACGGGCACGAGGGACACGGGTTCGTCTTCACCATCGGGCGGGGCAACGACGTCCAGGTCGCCGCGATCGACGCGCTGCGGGACCATGTGCTCGGCCGCGACGTGGCCGAGCTGTGCGCCGACCCCGGCTCGCTCTTCCGGGACCTGATCGGCGACAGCCAGCTGCGCTGGCTCGGCCCCGAGAAGGGCGTGATGCACATGGCGGTCGGCGCCGTCGTCAACGCCGTCTGGGACCTCGCCACCCGCCGCGCCGGAAAGCCGCTGTGGCAGCTGCTGGCCGACGCAGAACCCGAGTGGCTGGTCGGGCAGATCGACTTCCGGTACATCGCGGACGCGCTCACCCCCACCGAGGCCCTCGACCTGCTGAGGCGGGGGAGGGAGGGAGCCGGGGAGCGCCGGGTACGGCTGCTGGAGCACGGCTACCCCGCCTACACCACGTCCCCGGGCTGGCTCGGCTACGACGACGACAAGCTCGGCCGGCTCGCCGCGCAGGCCGTCGCCGACGGCTTCACACAGATCAAGCTGAAGGTCGGCGCCGACCTCGACGACGACATCCGGCGCTGCCGGGTCGCCCGCGCGGTCGTCGGACCGGACATCCGGCTCGCCGTCGACGCCAACCAGCGCTGGAACGTGGACGAGGCGATCCGCTGGACCAAGGCCCTCGCCGAGTTCGACCCGTACTGGATCGAGGAGCCCACCAGCCCCGACGACGTCCTCGGCCACGCCACGATCCGCCGCGCGGTGGCCCCGGTGAAGGTCGCCACCGGCGAACACGTGCACAACCGGATCATGTTCAAGCAGCTCCTCCAGGCGGGCGCCCTCGACATCGTCCAGATCGACGCGGCCCGCGTCGCCGGCGTCAACGAGAACCTCGCCATCCTGTTGCTCGCCGCCAAGTTCGGCGTGCCCGTCTGCCCGCACGCGGGCGGCGTCGGCCTGTGCGAACTCGTCCAGCACCTGTCGATGTTCGACTACCTGGCCGTCTCGGGCACCACCGAGGACCGGGTCATCGAGTACGTCGACCACCTCCACGAGCACTTCGTCACGCCCGTCGTCATCCACGACGGCCACTACACCGCACCCACCGCGCCAGGCTTCTCCGCCGCCCTCCGCCCCGAGTCGATCGCGCGGTACACCTTCCCCGGCGGCACCTACTGGGCCGCCGACCCCGAGACCCAGAAGGGACAGGCCGCATGAGCGACTTCGAGGGCCTGAAGGCCCTGGTCACCGGTGGTGCCTCCGGCATCGGCCGGGCCACCGCCGATCTGCTCGCCGCCCGAGGCGCCCGGGTCGCCGTCCTCGACCGGGACCCTGCGGACGTCGACAAGCCGCTCCTCGCCTACCGCGCCGACGTGACCGACGACGCCTCCGTCCGCCTGGCCGTCGAGCGGGCGGCCGAGGACCTCGGCGGGCTGGACGTCCTGGTCAACAACGCCGGGATCGGCGCCCAGGGCACGGTCGAGGACAACGACGACGCCGAGTGGCAACGCGTCTTCGACGTCAACGTCCTCGGCATGGTCCGCACCGCCCGCGCCGCCCTGCCGCACCTGCGCCGCTCGGACCACGCCGCGATCGTCAACACCTGCTCCATCGCGGCCACCGCCGGACTGCCCCAGCGCGCCCTGTACAGCGCCACCAAGGGGGCCGTGTACTCCCTGACCCTCGCCATGGCCGCCGACCACGTCCGCGAGGGCATCCGCGTCAACTGCGTCAATCCCGGTACGGCGGACACGCCGTGGATCGGACAACTGCTGGACGCGGCCCCCGACCCGGCCGCCGAACGCGCCGCCCTGGAGGCTCGCCAGCCCACCGGCCGACTGGTCTCCGCCGCCGAGGTCGCGGGTGCCATCGCCTACTTGGCCAGTCCGCTGTCCGGCGCCACCACCGGCACCGCCCTCGCCGTCGACGGCGGCATGCAGGGGCTCAGGCTGCGGCCGGTGGGACGGTGACGCGACTCGGCCGCAGCCAGGTCGAGGTCACCCCGCTCGGCTTCGGCGCCGCGACACTCGGCAACCTCTACCGTCCGGTGGACGAGGAGCAGGCGCGGGAGGCCGTACGGGCCGCCTGGCAGCGCGGCATCCGGTACTTCGACACCGCCCCGCACTACGGGCTCGGGCTGTCCGAACGCCGGCTCGGCGCCGCCCTGCGCGCCTACGACCGCGCCCGCTTCACCGTCTCCACCAAGGTCGGCCGCCGCCTGGAACCCGCCGCCGGCACGGGCGACGACCTGGCGCACGGCTTCGCCGTACCCGACACCCACCGCCGGGTGTGGGACTTCAGCGCCGACGGCGTCCGCCGCACCCTGGAGGCGAGCCTGGACCGTCTCGGCCTGGACCGCGTCGACATCGTCTACCTGCACGACCCCGACGACCACGCCGAGCAGGCCTTCCGCGAGGGCTACCCGGCCCTGGAGAAGCTGCGCGCCGAGGGCGTCGTCGGCGCGATCGGCGCCGGCATGAACCAGACCGCGATGCTCACCCGGTTCGTCCGCGACACCGACGTGGACGTGGTCCTGTGCGCGGGCCGCTACACCCTGCTCGACCAGAGCGCCGGCGCCGAACTGCTGCCCACGGCCGCCGAGCACGGAGTGTCGGTGGTCCTCGGCGGCGTCTTCAACTCGGGCCTGCTGGCGGATCCGACGCCCGAGTCGACGTACGACTACAGCCGTGTCCCCCCGGAGTTGCTGGACCGGGTCCTGCGCATGAAGGCGGTCGCCGAGCGGCACGGCACCACCCTGCGTGCCGCCGCACTGGCCTTCGCCTCCGCCCACCCGGCCGTCGCCAGTGTCCTGCCCGGACCTCGCTCCGCGCCCGAAGTCCACGACTGCGCCGAACAGTTCGCCTCCACCGTCCCGGCCGAGTTCTGGCAGGAACTGCGGGAGTCCGGCCTGCTGCCCCGAGAGGAGGGCCCGTCATGAGAGTCGCCTTGCACACCGAGGTCCGCGCCGACAGGATCGCCGAGTACGAGGCGGCCCATCGCGAGGTCCCGGAGGGACTGACCCGCGCCATCCGCGCCGCCGGCGTCACCTCCTGGACCATCTGGCGGTGGGGATCCCCCCGCGCGAGCGAAGCCGAGCGTGGGGGAGGCACCGACCTGTTCCATCTGCTGGAGTGCGCCGACCACGCCCGCCTGCTCGCCGAACTGGAGCAGCTGCCGGTCAACGTGGCCTGGCAGGCCCGTATGGCCGAGCTGCTCGACGTCGTGCACGACTACTCCAGCGAGGGCGCGGACGCCGGGCTGCCCGTCGTGTGGGAGCTGCCGTGACCGTCGACGCCCACCACCACGTCTGGGACCTGTCCGTCCGCGACCAGGACTGGATCAAGGGGCCCGAACTCCAGCCCCTGCGCCGGAACTTCGGCCTCGCCGACCTGGATCCGGAGGCCCGCGCGGCCGGAGTGGACCGTACGGTCCTCGTCCAGACCGTCACCGTCGCCGGGGAGACGCCCGAGCTCCTCGCGCTCGCGGCCGGACACGGCCTCGTTGCCGGGGTCGTGGGCTGGACCGACCTCACCCGCCCCGACATCGCCGACGCACTGTCCCGGCTGCGCGAACTCCCCGGGGGCTCTTTCCTGAAGGGCATCCGGCACCAGGTCCAGGACGAGCCGGACCCGTGGTGGCTGCTGCGGAAGGACGTACAGCGCGGCCTCGCGGCCGTGGCGACCGCGGGGCTCGTGTACGACCTGGTCGTGCTGCCCCACCAGCTCCCGGCCTGCGCCGAGGCCGCCGCCCTGCTGCCGCAACTGACGTTCGTCCTCGACCATTTGGGCAAGCCGCCGATCGCCACGGGAGAACGCGAACCCTGGGCGTCCGCCCTGCGGGCACTCGCCGCCCTCCCCAACACCGTCGCCAAACTCTCCGGCCTGGTCACCGAGGCCGACCACGCCTCCTGGACGACGGCCGACCTACGGCCGTACACGGACACGGCACTGGAGGCCTTCGGCCCCGACCGGCTGATGTTCGGTTCCGACTGGCCGGTGTGCACGCTGGCCGCCACCTACACCGAAGTGCGCACCGCCATGTCCGAGCTGACCGCGGACCTCGGCGACGCGGACCGCCATGCCCTCTTCGAGGGCACCGCCGCGGCCGTCTACGGTCTGTGACCCACGGCGTGGGCGACGGGCGCTGTGGGGACCCGTACCTCACAATGGCCGACATGGCCGATGATCAGCACCGCTCGCCCGCCGCTCCCTTGCTGCGCGCCCCCGAGGACGGTGAACGCATCGACGTCGCCGGCGTCGCGCACTTCTTCCGGCTCACCGGCGAGCACACGGGCGGGCGCTTCGCCTTCGAGGAGTTCGGCCTCGCCCCCGGCACCATCGGCGCCAGGCCACACGTGCACGATGCACACGACGAGTACTTCTACGTGCTCGAGGGCGAGTTGACGCTCCACACCGGCGAGGGCGAGGTGACGGCCGGCCCCGGTCACCTGCTCGCCGCGACCCGCGGCACCCCGCACGGCTTCCGCAATGCCGGCCCGGTCCCGGCACGCGCGTTGTGCCTGATGACCCCGGCCGGGTACGAGAACTACTTCCGCGACGTGCACGCCGCCGTGAGCGCCGGGGCCGAGGCGACCGAGGAACTGCTGGCCGAGTTCCGCGGCCGCTACCGGACCCGGTCCTACCCGATTCCCCCGGAGAACCGAAAGGAGCCGTAGGCCGAGCCCTCGGGCCGACCCCCCGTGCCGAAGCCTCCCGTCGGAGGGCCCGGCCGCTCACGACCGCCCGGCCACCTCCGCCAACCGCGTCGGTGGCAGGTACTCCCGGACGTACGTCCGCTCCCAGCACGCCCCGCTGTCCCGCAGCTCCCGCCAGGTGGTGTAGCGGTAACGGAACAGGCGGGCGCGGACATACCGGGGCGGGGTGTCCGAGGGGAACGGGGAGCGGCGCAGCAGGCGCAGGGTGTCGCGGTCGTTCTCCAGCAGGCGTTCCACCAGACCCCCGAACCATTCACCCGCATAGCCCGGGGACAGCGCCGCGAACCACATCAGCCAGTCCAGGCGCAGATGGTAGGGGGCGAACTGGCGGGGCCAGTGCCGGGTGTCGCCCGGTTTGCCGCGGAACTCGTACTCCCGCCAGTCCGAGTCCTCGCGCGGCACGTCGTCCAGCGTGCCCTCGACCACCACCTCGTAGCGGACCCGGCTCACGCTGCCGAACGCGCCGTAGGTGTTCACCAGGTGCAGCGGGTCGAAGGAGCGGTTCATGACCTGACGGCGGGAGATCATGTTGACCACCGGGCGGTAGCTCAGGAAGAGCAGCAGCGCGGCGACCGCGAGCACCAGGACCTCGTACCACAGCGGCGCCGCCGGCACGGAGGGCGCGGACGCGGGGATCCGCAGCGCGGACAGGGCCAGCACGATGGTGATCCAGTTCAGCCAGGAGAAGTTGCCGGACAGCACCAGCCACAGCTGGGTGACGATCATCAGGGCAGCGGCGGCCGAGGCGATCGGCTGCGGGGTGAACAGCAGCACCGGCACGACCAGTTGGGTGACATGGTTGGCGGCCACCTCCACCCGGTGCAGCGGCTTCGGCAGATGGTGGAAGAACCAGCTCAGCGGGCCCGGCATCGGCTGTGTCTCGTGGTGGTAGTCGAGGCAGGTCAGTTTCCGCCAGCAGGCGTCACCGCGCATCTTGATCAGCCCGGCGCCGAACTCGACCCGGAACAGGATCCAGCGCAGCAGGAACAGCACGACGATCGGCGGCGCCACCTCGTCGTTGCCGAGGAACGCGGCCAGGAAGCCCGTCTCCAGCAGCAGCGACTCCCAGCCGAACGCGTACCACGTCTGGCCCACGTTGACGATCGACAGATACAGCGCCCAGGGCACCAGCCACAGCAGGATCCCGGCCCACAGCGGAAGCAGGGAGTCCGCGCCGGCGAGCAGCGCCGCCGACACCGCGGCACCGGCCCAGGCGCACCCCGCGAAGAAGCGGTCGGAGTAGTGCAGATGGAACAGGCTCGGCGCCCGTTTGAAGGGGATCCGTGCCACGAACCGGGGGATCGGCAGCATGCCGCGCTCGCCCAGCAGCGCCCGGAACTGCAGGGCCGCCGTCAGGAAAGCCACCAGGTACAGGGCGGCCAGAGCCCGCTGGAAGACCAGCCGGGTCAGCCAGTAGTCGGGAGCGGTGAACCAGTTCACGGCTGTGCGCGCCCTTCGTCGCGGCTGGACCGCCGGTGTCGCCTTCATCATGACCTGCCCCCGAGTTGCCAGCCAATCGGCCGCGATGCAAACAATGGGGGGAATTCACCCACAGTGATGCGGAGTGTACGGTGCGGATATCCACCGGATTCATCGTCACGGCCTGCGCTCTCTCGGTGGCGCTCCTCGTCGCCGGCTGCGCACGCCTCGGCGTCAAGGAGGCCCGGATGGGCGAGGAGGTCTATCTCCTGCCCGCCGCGATGCAAGGGCCGGACCCCTTCACCGGTTCCACGGTCACCGCACCGACGGCGTCCGGCACCGGGAGCGCCGACCCGACCGCGTCGCCGCGTGCCGGCGCGGTCGAGCCCACGGCCGCCGGACCGCCCGTCACCGGATCCTCCCCGCCTGCACTGGCCGCCGGGCTGGTCGCCGTACCCCCGCGCCCCATGCGCGTGCTGTCCGGAGCGACGCCCGGCCTCTACGGCGGTACCGTCCGCGTCGCCGGCTGCGACGTCGAACGGCAGATCGGGTATCTGACGGCGAACCGGGCCAAGGGTGACGCCTTCGCCCGCGCGGCCGGTGTCTCCGCGAGCGGCGTTCCCGGCTATCTGCGCGGCCTGGCCCCCGTGATGCTGCGCGCCGACACCCGGGTCACCGACCATGGCTACCGCGGCGGGCGGGCGGTCGACTACCAGGCCGTTCTCCAGGCCGGCACCGCGGTCCTCGTCGACGACCGCGGGCTGCCCCGGGTGCGCTGCGTCTGCGGCAACCCGCTGGGCTCGCCCGCGCCGACCGCCGGCTTCAGCGCCCGTGGCAGTGCCTGGTCCGGCTACCGTCCGGACCGGGTGATCGCGGTGACGCCCGCGCCCCGCGCGGTCGACAGCATCACGATCGTCAACGCCGAGACGCGCACCTGGATCGAGCGCCGCATCGGTCACGACGTACGCCACGACCGGGTCGTCCCCGCGCCCGACTGGGCCACCGCCCCGCCCGACGGCGACCCCGACCCCGACCCGGCGGACACCGCCTCCCCCGGCACCGCACCGCCGTACACCCTGCCCAGTCCGCAGCGGAGCGGGCCGGGGACCTCCCCGGGACCGGGCGGCGGGCGGTCCACGCCCGCCACCCTCACGGCACCGGACACGCCCGCCGGACGCGGCGCCCCGGTCCCCGGTACGGCCGACCCGAGCCCGTCGTCCCTCGATCTCGTCCCGGACGCCCCCGGCAGCCACGACCCGCTCTACGACTTCGGCCCACCGGACGCCCGGTCCAGCGCGGTCCCCGACGCGACGGACGGCGAAGTCACCGCGGACCTCTCCGGCGGCTGAGCCGGTTCGGCACGGGCGCTCACGCCCGGGATGCGGCCGGAGGAAGAGGTCGAAGAATCGGATAAATCCTGGCAAGGTGGGCGCATGGCAGTTCGGGGAGCGAGTGCCGTGTCACTCCCGGAGGACTGGCCCGCCCACCCGGATCCGATCCTGGCGCTCAACCGCATGGGCACCTTCGACTGGGACCTGGACACGGGTCTGTTCCACATGGACGCCCAGGCCCACGAGGTGTTCGACCTGCTGCCCGAGGAGTACGACGGACGCCCCGAGTCCCTCGCCGTCCGGGTGCCGCCGACGGAGTCCGCCCGGCTGGACGCGATGGTGGCCCGCGCCATCAAGGACGGCAGCGAGAACTACGGGGCCTACTTCCGCATCCGCTGCCGCGACGGCACCCCGCGCTGGACCCACACGCAGGGCTACATCCGCCGGGACGACACCGGCCGCCCGCGCCGGGTCGTCGGCATCGTCCGCGACGCCACCGAGGAGCTCGCCGAGAGCGGGGCACGCAGCCTGCGGGCCGCCCAGGACGAGGCGTTCCGCCAGCAGACCAACGTCGCGCAGGCCGTCTCCGCCGCCCTCGCCCACGCCCGCAGCGTCCAGGAGGTCATCGACGCCCTCAAGGACACCCGCGGCATCCGCCACCTCGGCGCGGCCAGCCTGGTGATGGGGCTGGTCGAGGCCGGCCGCATCCGGCTGGTCGCGGAGGGACCCGTCGAAGCCTCTGTCCCCGGCACCCAGATCACCCGGATCGACGAGCAGTACCCGATGAGCGAGGTCGTCCGCACGCTCCGCCCGCGGTTCATCGAGTCCCCGGAGGAGTTCGCCGAGCGCTATCCGATCCTCTGGCCGCACCTCACCGACCTGCACGTCACCTCGGCCGCCTATCTGCCGCTGATCGCCCAGGCCCGCGCGATCGGCGGGATGGGGCTGCTCTACAGCGACCGGCGCGGCTTCTCCACCGAGGAGCGCGCCGTGCTGGTCGCGCTCGGCAGCAGCATCGCGCAGAGCCTGCAGCGCGCCATGCTCTACGAGCAGGAGCAGGACCTCGCCCGGGGGCTGCAGCAGGCCATGCTGCCGCGCACCATACCCAGTGTCCGCGGCGCCGACATCGCCGTCCGCTACCGCGCCGGCACCGCCGCGGGCGCCCTCGGCCGGGACATCGGCGGCGACTGGTACGACCTGATCCCGCTGCCCGGCGGCCGGGTCGGCGCGGTCATCGGCGACGTCCAGGGCCACGACACCCACGCGGCGGCCGTCATGGGCCAGCTGCGGATCGTGCTGCGCGCCTACGCCGCGGAGGGACACACCCCGGCCGCCGTGATGGCCCGTGCCTCCGTCTTCCTGCACGAACTCGACACCGACCGCTTCGCCACCTGCCTGTACGCCGAGGCCGACCTGTCCACCGGGGTGGTGCAGGCCGTCCGGGCCGGGCACATCGATCTGCTGATCCGGCACGGCGACGGCAGCTGCCGCCGGGTGCCGGTCGAGGGCGGGCTGCCGCTCGGCCTGTCCGCCGAGTTCGGCCGGCTGGAGTACCCCGTATCCACCCTCGAACTCGACCCCGGCCACACCCTGCTGCTGTGCACCGACGGGCTAGTCGAACAGCCCGGCGCCGACCTCGACGACGGCATACGCCGCCTTCTGTCGCTCGTCGCGGACGGCCCCGAGGACGTGCGGGAGCTCGCCGACCGGCTGATCCAGGTGGCCGAGGAGCGGGGCGGCGACGACGACGTGGCGCTGCTCCTGCTGCGCCGGCGCACCCCGGAGGCCCCGCCCGCCGGCGGCCGGCTCCAGCAGCACGTGGCGCCCGGCGACCCGGAAGCCCTCAGCCAGGCCCGGCACCTGATCCGCGCGGCGGTCCGCTCCTGGGGCCACCGCGACCGGGACGACGAGATCGAGCTCGTCGCCGACGAGCTGATCACCAACGCGCTGATGCACACCGAGGGTTCCGCGATCGTGACCCTGCGGGCCCTCGACGGCGGCCACCGCAGGCTGCGGATCGAGGTCGAGGACTCCTCCAGCGCCCTGCCGCGCCGCCGCGAGGCGGGGGAGGACGGCGTCTCCGGCCGGGGCCTGCTGCTCGTGGAGATGCTCGCCGACGCGTGGGGCGTCGAGGCGCGGGGCGGCGGCAAGGCGGTGTGGTGCGAGTTCCGCCGGGGCGGCTGAGGCGCCGCACCCGGTTTGCCGGTGCCGGATGGCACTCTGGACCCATGCCGGAACTGCCTGAGGTAGAAGCGCTGAAGGACTTCCTCACCACGCACCTGGTCGGCCGCCGGGTGGCGCGGGTGCTGCCGGTCGCCGTCAGCGTCCTGAAGACGTACGACCCTCCGGTCACGGCCTTCGAGGGCGCCGAGGTCACGGCTGTGCACCGGCACGGCAAGTTCCTGGACCTGGCGGCGGACAGCGGGCTGCACCTGGTGACCCACCTGGCGCGGGCCGGCTGGCTGCAGTGGAAGGACCGGCTGCCGTCCGGCCCGCCCAAGCCGGGCAAGGGCCCGCTCGCGCTGCGCGTGGCACTGGACACCGGCGAGGGCTTCGACCTCACCGAGGCCGGTACCCAGAAACGCCTCGCGGTCTACGTCGTCCGTGATCCGCGCCAGGTCGAGGGCATCGCCCGCCTCGGCCCGGACCCGCTGGCCGGCGACTTCGACGAGGACCGCCTCGCCGCCCTCCTCAAGGACGAGAGACGTCAGCTGAAGGGCGCCCTGCGCGACCAGTCCCTGATCGCCGGCGTCGGCAACGCCTACAGCGACGAGATCCTGCACGCCGCGAAGATGTCCCCGTTCAAGCTCGCCGCCTCCCTGACCCCTCAGGAGACCCATCGGCTCTACGCGGCACTCCGCTCGACGCTCACCGAGGCGGTCGACCGCTCCCGGGGCCTGGCCGCCGGACGGCTGAAGGCCGAGAAGAAGAGCGGCCTGCGCGTCCACGGCCGCACCGGCGAGCCCTGCCCGGTGTGCGGCGACACCATCCGCGAGGTCTCCTTCAGCGACTCCGCGCTCCAGTACTGCCCCACCTGCCAGACGGGCGGCAAGCCCCTGGCGGACCGCAGACTGTCCCGGCTGCTGAAATGAGCCCCGGCCGCGATCCGGTGTGACTACGGCGCGTCGACGGACACCAGGCGCTGCCCGTCCGTCGTGCGCACGTCGTAGTGGGCGATCTCGTCGGGGTGCATCGTGGAGGATCCGAGCGCGGTGAAGGTGCCGGTGGCGTGGCCGGGTTCCATCCAGGTGCCGGCGACCTCCTCGGAGCCGTCGCGGCCCACGACGACGAGCCGGCAGGCGTGCGGGCCGGTGCCGTCCTTCACCTTCAGGGTCAGCCGGCTGCCCGTGTCGCCGTCGGCTGCGGTGACCTCGGCCCACACCCCGGTCTTTGGATCGGTCGCCGCGGTGACGTGCGCGGACGGTTCCGCGTGGCCGGCGAAGGCCACGATGCCCGGACCGGCCACGGCCAGCACCACGGATGCGGCCAGGCCGTACAGAAAGCGCCGGCGGCGCGCCCGATGCCGGTGCGCGACCTCGCCGAGCAGCCGGTCCAGCAGCCGGGGACCGGGCTGCGCCATGGGGTGCACAAAGCGCGGCGTGGCCCGGCGGTACAGCATCAACTGCCGTGTGGCGGGACCGAATTCGGTCACCTGTGCCGCGCACTGAGGGCACTCCATGAGGTGGTCCTCGAAGCGGAAGGCCTCCGCCTCGTCCAGCACGCCGAGCGCGTATGCGCCGACGTCGCGATGCCTTTCCAGGGACCTCATGCCGAATCCTCGTGCCGATGGGTGCGGGTGGGGTTACTCCGTGCACCCACCCGTACGCAGCCGACAGCCGAATCACTCAAGCCACCCACAGAATCCCGGACGAGAGATTCGGAGCCGCGCGGCCCGCGGATTGGTCCGATTCCGGAAAACTTCAGAAAGCCCCGGCGCGACGGGTCAGAACAGATGGATCGCGAGGTGCCCGAGGGGCAGCCCGAGCCGCCAGGCCGGGGTCCACACCTTCGGCCCGTCGTCCTCGCCGGCCGGCCCCCCGCCGCCCGGCACCGCGTCCAGGTCCGGCGCGAGCAGCTCGGTCTCCTCCAGCCAGCGCCAGGCGTCGGCGGCGAGGGCCAGGTCGGGCGAGCGGGTGCCGGAGCGCTCGGCCCGCTCGGTCAGCTCGGCCATGCGCTCGCGCACCCAGTCCCGCCACGGCTGGTCGTAGGCGGTCAGGGAGAGCCAGTTCTCCAGCTGGGAGATCACCCGGATGCCGGACAGCTCCCCGTCGGTGTCGGACAGGAAGACGGTGAGCGCCAGCGCGTCCCGGCCGGCCCGGAACTCGAAGGAGGTCGGCGGCATCAGGTCGCCGGTGCGCAGCAGTTCGTCGGCGATGTACTCGGCGTACAACCAGGCCATGGGGACGGCCAGTTCACCGCCGTCGGTGCCGTCCGTGCTCTCGTGCCCTCTGTGCTGCATCCCTTCCTGCCCTTCCTCCGGTACGTGCGCGTCGCCCGAGCCTCGTCGGGGTCGTGGCCCCGGCCGTCTGCCCGGAACGCGGATGAGGACAGCCCATTGCCCGAACGGGGGCCACAGCAAGGCGCTTTACCGAGGTTTGACCCGGCCTCCGGTTTCAGTGCAGGTCGGCCGCATAATCCGGAAGGACCCGGCGCAGCGCGCGCAGCGCGTAATACGCGCGGGACTTCACGGTACCGGGTGGAACGCCCAGGGTCTGCGCCGCTTCCGCCACACTGGCCCCGAGGAAATACACGAGTACCAGGACGTCACGGTGTTCCGGCGTGAGTGTCTTCACAGCCTCCCGGACATCGAGCATCGCGGCGGCCCGTTCGGCGTGATCGGCGGTCACCCGCGCGCTCTCCGGGATGTCGGCGCAGGTCTCCGGGGGCCGGGCCTGCCGGGCCCGCCGGGCGTCGATCGCGAGCCGCCGGGCGACCGTCAGCAGCCAGGGCCGTACCGAGTCGAAGTCCTCGGCGTGCAGCGCCTCGGGATGCTGCCAGGCGCGTACCAGGGTCTCCTGGACCAGGTCCTCGGCGCGCTGCCGGTCCCCGTCGCAGAGCCTGAGCAGCAGGGCGAAGAGCGGTCCGCCGTGCTCGCGCTGGAGCGCGGCCAGTTCGTGCTCGGCGGTCGTGGTCCCGTGGGCCCGTGCCGCCGCCTTGTGGATCAGTGAGGTTCCGGCCGTCATGGCCGTATGGCAGCGCAGGGCACGGCCGGGGGACAGGCCGCGCGCACGGCTCTGCGACGGACGGTCGATCGCGTCGGCGAACGGTCGGACGAACGGTCCTGCCCCCCCGCCGGGGGTTCATTCGGCGGGCCGCACCTCGGCCAGTGCCGAGCGCCGGTAGGAGTAGCCGAAGTAGATCACGCACCCGATCACGAACCACACCGCGAACCGCACCCAGGTCTGCCACTGCAGGAACGTGATCAACCAGACCGAGAAGATGCAGCCCAGTGCGGGTACGACCGGCATCCACGGGGTACGGAAGGTGCGCGGCAGCTCCGGGCGCCGGTAGCGCAGCACGATCACCGCCGCGCACACCACCACGAACGCCAGCAGGATGCCGATGTTGGTCAGCTCGGCGGCCGAGCCGATCGGGACGAACCCGGCGATGGCGGCCGAGGCCACCCCGGCGATCCAGGTCACCCGGGTCGGCACATGCCGCGTCGGGTGGGTCCTGGCGAACCACGGGGGCAGCAGACCGTCACGGGACATCGAGAACCACACCCGGGTCACGCCCAGCATGAACGTGAACATCACGGTGAGGATGCCGATGATCGCGCCCACCGCGATCACGTCCGCGAGCGCGTCCAGGCCCACGGACTTGAACGCGCTGGAGAAGCCGCTCTCCGGGTCGATGGACTTGTAGTTCTGCATGCCCGTCAGCACCAGGCAGGCCGCCACGTACAGCACCATCGAGATCATCAGCGAGTAGATGATCGCCTTCGGCATGTGCCGCTGGGCGTCCTTGGACTCCTCGGCGGCCGTCGACATGGCGTCGTAGCCGAACACCGCGAAGAACACGGTCGCCGCGCCGGTGAAGGCACCGCCGATGCCGAACGGGAAGAACGGGTGGTAGTTCGCCGAGTCGATGTGGAACACGCCCACTCCGATCACCAGCAGCACCACCAGCACCTTCAGTGCGACGACGAACGTCTCGAAGCGGGCCGCGCTGCGCATGCCCAGGTTCAGCAGCCAGGCGATCAGCAGGCACAGGATCGCCGCGAACAGGTCCACCCGGTGCCCGGCCCCGGTGCCCGGCGCCCCCAGCATCCACTGCGGCAGTTGCGCGCCCATCTCCTCGACCAGGAAGCCGAAGTAGCCCGAGATGCCGATCGCCACCACCGCCACGATCGCGGTGTACTCCAGCAGCAGGTCCCAGCCGATGAACCAGCCCGCGAACTCGCCGAGCACCGCATAGCCGTAGGTGTACGCCGATCCCGCCTTCGGGATCAGTCCGGCGAACTCGGCGTACGACAGCGCCGCACAGGCGCTCGCCACACCGGCGATCAGGAACGACACCACCACCGCCGGACCCGCCGTGCCGTTGGCGACCGTGCCCGCGAGCGTGAAGATGCCGGCGCCGATGATGCCGCCCACCCCGATCGCGGTGAGCTGCCACAGTCCGAGCGAGCGGTCCAGCCGGGTGCCCTCGCCGACCTCGGTCTCCTCGATGTGTTCGATGGGTTTGCGCCGGAGAATCCCCTCACCCGCGCGGAGCCTGGCCATGCGCCTCACCTCTTCGCCGACGGCAGCGGCTGACGGCGGATCATGATGGCTCAGGTGCGCCGCACTGGGAAGACGCCACGCACGGCCCAGGCGGGCGTCCAGGTGCGGGACGCGGGCCGGGCCGGCATGCGTGCGGTGAGATGGGCGCGCAGCGCGGCGAGTCCCGGGTGCGTGTTGGCCGCGGCCCAGACCAGGGAGTGCGGGTACACCGGGGTCGGGTCGACGAGCGGGATGCGCCGCAGGTCGTGCCCGGCGGGCCAGACGAGCCGGGTCTGCTCGCCGACGAAGGTGGCGAGCGAGGCGGAGTCCGCGACCGTGTCGAGCAGGGGCTCGGTGCCGAAGTCCGGGCCGACCGAGTCGATGGTCAGCCCGAACTCGGCGGCGAGGGCCGTGTAGTAGGCGGCCCACTCGGTGCCGTCCACGATGCCCGGCATCCAGATCCGGTGCCCGGCCAGCTGCTCGGGCGTCACCGACCGGGCCCCGGCGAGCGGGTGCCGCGGGCCGGTGAGCAGCTGGAGCGGCTCGTCCAGCACCCGGGCCGCCCGCAGCCCCTCGGGAAGCCGGGTGGTCACCGCGCGGAAGGTCGCGTCGATCGTGCCCGCCCCCACGGCGGCCACGGCCGAACCGGCATCGAAGAGCGTCACGACGTCGAGGGCCGTGCCGGGCTGTGCCTCGTGGAAGGAGCGCAGCAGGGCGGCGGGGGCCAGCTTGGCCCCGATCACGTCGACCCGCAGCGCCCGCCGTCCCGGCCGTACCGAGGCCAGCGCCCGTTCCTCGGCCAGCAGCAGCTCCCGGGCGTGCGGCAGGAACGCCTGCCCGTCGATGGTCGGCTGCGCCCCGCGCGCCGTCCGGGTGAACAGCCGCACACCGAGGTCCTTCTCCAGTGCGGCGATCCGCTTGGAGACGGCCTGCTGGGTGATGCCGAGGACGGCCGAGGCCTCCTGGAACTGCCCGGCGTCCACCACGGTGACGAAGGTGCGCACGGCCTTGAGGTCCACACCGCCCACCCTACTTGTACAACCGTTGGTTGTGGCTGATGTCTTCCCGGTTGTTTGATCCAGCGACGGTCCGCCGGATTTCATGGCCGGGGTCAACGGGAGGTTGTGCATGAAGCTGGGGCGGCGGTTCGGATGGCTGTGGGCGGCATACTCGGTGAGCGCGCTCGGCACCTACCTCGCCTTCGACGCCTTCTCGGTGATCGCGGTCCTCGCGCTGCACGTCGGGCCGGCCGAGGTGGCGCTGCTCGCCGCGACCGGGCCCGCGGTGGGTGCCGCGCTGGCGGTGCCGCTCGGGCCGTGGGTGGAGTTCCGGCGCAAGCGGCCGGTGATGATGGCGATGGACCTGGTCAGGTTCGCCGCGCTGCTCACCATCCCCGCCGCCTACGCGTTCGGCGGGCTCGGCCTCGGTCAGCTGCTGTGCGTGTCGGTGATCGTCGCGGCGGCCGACATCACCTTCAACGCGGCCTCCGGCGCCTTCCTGAAGTCGCTCGTGCCGGCCGACCGGCTGCTCACCGCGAACTCCCGGTTCGAGTCCACGAACTGGACCTCGCTGGTCCTCGGACCGCCCCTCGGCGGCGCCGCGATCGGCCTGTTCGGTCCCGTCACGACGGTCGTGGCGAACGCGGTCAGCTTTCTGCTGTCGGCCCTGGGCATCCGGGCCGTCGGCGGCGGTGAGCCGCGCCCCGAGCGCACCGGCGCCGAGCGCCTGCGGGCGGCCGACCTGCTCGACGGCTGGCGGCACATCCTCACCAGCCCGGACCTGCGGCCGCTGTTCTTCAACAACCTCGCGGGCAACGCCCTGATCATGGTCGCCATGCCGCCTCTGGCCGTCCTCATGCTCGGCCCGCTCGGCTTCGCCCCCTGGCAGTACGGCCTCGCCTTCGCCGTGCCCTGCCTCGGCGGCCTCCTCGGCTCCCGGCTGGCCCGGCCCCTCGTCGCCCGCTACGGACAGCGGCGGGTGCTGCACGCCTCGGGCACCCTGCGCGCCGTCTGGCCCCTCGGGCTGGCCTTCGTCCAGCCAGGGCTGCCCGGACTGCTGCTGGTGATGGCCGTGGAGTTCGGGGTGATCACCAGCTCGGGCGTCTACAACCCGGTGTACGCCACCCGCCGTCTGGAGTGCACCCCGGACGACCGGGTCGCCCGCACCCTGTCCGCCTGGTCGATCACCGGCAAGGCCACCACGGCCGCCCTGACCGCCCTGTGGGGTCTGCTGGCGAGCCTCACCGGCCCGCGCACCGCCATCGCCCTGGCCGGCGTCCTGCTGCTGGCGACGCCACCCCTGCTCCTGCGGGACTCGCGGAAGGCTACGGCACGACCGTCACCGGCCAGCGCCCCGCCTTCACCAGCCGGATCGCCACCGAGCCGATGATCCGGTGGCCGGCCTGCTCCGAGGCACCCACGACCACCGCGTCCGCCTTGAGCTCGTCGGCCGCCTTCACCAGCCCGCTGTAGGGATCGCCGCGGAAGGTGTGGAACTCCCAGCGCACCTCGAATATCCCCTTGACCCGCTCGGCCGCCTCCCGGATGTAGGTGACCAGGTCCTCGGCGATCTCGTCGGTCGTCTCCGCCACCGGCGCTCCGAGCGCCGCCCCGGCGGCCAGCACCGGCTGCACGTACACCACGGCCAGCAGGGCGCGCTGCCGCCGGGCGAGCCCGCCCGCGTACGCCGCCGCACGCAGCGAGGAGTCGGAGCCGTCGACCCCTACGACGATGACCTTCGGCCCGTCCGTGCCGCGCTCGAACTGGTGCGAATGCGAGTCCGGCTGCGAGTGCTGTTCCGTCACGGCCGTGAGGCTATCGGAATCCATGGTTCCTGCTAAGACGCGACAGTCTTCCGGCCGGGCCGCGCGGGCGTCCGGCGGACCTGCTGGTCGGGCGGACGAGCGGGGGCGCGGCGCCGTCCGGGGCGGGCGGGCGAGCGGCGGGCCCCTCGGCACCGGCCCGGCGCCCCCTCGACGGGCGAGGCGCGTGACCCCTTCCTACAGTCGGAACCATGACCGCCAGCGCGGAGCCCGCCGCACGGAGGGACCCCACGGCCCCGATACGCCCGCCCGCCGGCGGGCGCCTCGGCTGGGTGCCCGAGGCCTTCGCCACGCTCTTCGCCGCGCTCGGTCTGCTGTGCGCGCTGCTCGCGCTCATCGAACCGCTGCGCCGCCTGCTCCGCCCGGTCGCCCACACCCTCGACCTGCTGCTGGTGCCCATCAGCGCCAACCTGGCCTACGCCGTCTTCCTGTTCCTGCTGGCCGGCGCCACCGCCGCCCGCAAGAAGGTCGCCTGGTGGCTGGTCGTCGTCTATCTCGGGCTGCTGGTGCTCACCGACGCGCTCGGCGTGGGCCTCGGCCTGTACACCGAGTCGCTGCCGTCGCTGGTGCTGTGCGGCCTGCTGCTGATCCTGCTCGTCGTGGCCCGCGGGGAGTTCTACGCCGCCTCCCGGCGCGGTGCCGTATGGCGGGCGCTCGCCGTGCTGCTGGGCGGCCTTGTGGTGGCCATCCTGCTCGGCTGGGGCCTGGTCATGGTGTTCCCGGGCACCCTGCCGGCGAACGAGCACTTGGCCTGGGCGGCCGACCGGGTGTGCGGCGGGCTGGTCTCGGGCCGCTCCTTCTCCGGCCGCCCGCCCCGCAAGGTCACCTTCGTGCTCGGCCTGCTCGGCGCCCTCGCCCTCCTGAACGCCGCTACCGCGCTGTTCCGTTCCCAGCGGCTGGAGGCCGCCCTGCACGGCGACGAGGAGGCCCGCATCCGCGCCCTTCTGGCCGTCTACGGCGAGCGGGACTCCCTCGGCTACTTCGCCACCCGCCGCGACAAGGCCGTCGTCTTCTCGCCCAGCGGCAAGGCCGCCGTCACCTACCGCGTCGAGGCCGGCGTCTGCCTCGCCAGCGGCGACCCCGTCGGCGACCCCGAGGCCTGGCCGCACGCCATCGCCGCCTGGCTGGACGTGGCCCGCCGCTACGCCTGGGCACCCGCCGTGATGGGGGCCTCCGAGGAGGGCGCCCGCACCTACGCCCGCGCCGGACTCGGCGCCCTCCAGCTCGGCGACGAGGCGATCGTGCACGTGGCCTCCTTCGACCTCGACGGCCGCGACATGCGGGTGACCCGGCAGGCCGTGCACCGCGTCCGCCGTACCGGCGCGACCTGCCGCATCCGCCGGCACGCCACCCTCACCGAACACGAGATGGAGGAGGTCGTCGACAAGGCCGACGCCTGGCGCGACACCGAGACCGAGCGCGGCTTCTCCATGGCCCTGGACCGGCTCGGCGACCCCGCCGACGGCGACTGCCTGCTGGTGGAGGCCCTCGGTGAGGACGGCCGGCTCCTCGCCCTGCTCTCCTTCGTGCCCTGGGGCCGGGACGGCATCTCCCTGGACCTGATGCGCCGTGACCGCGCCGCCCCCAACGGGGTCATGGAGTTCATGGTCGCCGAACTGTGCGCCGCCGCCCCCAAGCTGGGCGTCCACCGGATCTCGCTGAACTTCGCCGTCTTCCGGTCGGTCTTCGAGGAGGGCGCCCGCATCGGCGCCGGACCCGTCCTGAGGCTCTGGCGCCGCCTGCTGCTGTTCTTCTCCCGCTGGTGGCAGCTGGAGGCCCTGTACCGCTCCAACGCCAAGTACCACCCGGACTGGTACCCGCGCTTCATCTGCTACTGCGACGCGGCCTCCCTCGCCCGCATCGGCCTCGCCTCCGGCATCGCCGAAGGCTTCGTCTCCGTACCGTCGTTGCGCAAACTCTGGGGAAAGGGGCACCCGAAGGCCGGGCAGCCGCCCGCCACCACCCACGGGCTGCCGCCCCTGACGGCGCTCGGCCTCGGAGGAGGGGACCGGGCCGGGCCCGCCGCACCGGACGCGGGCCTGCCCGACCAGGTCCGCGTGCGGCACCACAAACTCGACCGGCTCCGCGCCGGCGGCACCGACCCCTACCCGGTCGGCGTCCCCGCCCCCACCCACGCCCTCGCCGACGCGCCCCCCGACGAGGACGTCACCGTCGCCGGACGGCTCATGCTCGTCCGCGACTTCGGCGGCATCGTCTTCGCGGTGCTGCGCGACTGGTCCGGCGACCACCAGATCGCCCTCACCCGCGACCGCTCGGCCACCGCCCTCGACCGCTTCACCGCCGGCACCGACATCGGCGACCACATCACCGCCACCGGCCGCACCGGCCTCAGTGACAAGGGCGAACCCACCGTCTTCGTCACCTCATGGCAGCTCACCGGCAAGTGCCTGCGCCCGCTGCCCGACAAACGCCGCGGCCTCACCGACCCCGAGGCGAAGGTCCGCCGCCGCTATCTCGACCTCGCGACCAGCCCCGCCGCCCGCGCCGTGATCCGGGCCCGCTCCGCCGCCGTACAGGCCCTGCGCCAGGGCCTGCTGGACCGCGGCTATGTCGAGGTCGAGACCCCGATGCTCCAGCAGATCCACGGCGGCGCCAACGCCCGTCCCTTCACCACCCACATCAACGCCTACGACCTCGACCTGTATCTGCGCATCGCCCCCGAGCTGTACCTGAAGCGGCTGTGCGTGGGCGGCCTGGAGAGGGTCTTCGAACTGGGCCGCACCTTCCGCAACGAAGGCGTCTCCTACAAGCACAACCCCGAGTTCACGATGCTGGAGGCCTACCAGGCCTACGCTGACTACGACGTCATGCTCGACCTCACCCGCGAGCTGATCCAGGGCGCGGCGACCGCCGCCTTCGGCTCGCCGGTGGTCCGCAAGGGCGGGCAGGAGTACGACATCTCCGGTAAGTGGCCGGTCAGAACCGTGTACGGCGCGATCTCCGAGGCGCTGGGGGAGGAGATCGGCCCCGGTACCGAACTGCTGCGGCTGCACCGGCTGTGCGACCGGGCCGGGGTGCCGTACACCGCCGACGACGGGCCCGGAGACATCGTCCTGGAGATGTACGAGCGCCTCGTCGAGGAACGGACCCAACTCCCCACCTTCTACAAGGACTTCCCCACCGACGTCTCCCCGCTGACCCGGCAGCACCGCACCGACCCACGGCTCGCCGAGCGCTGGGACCTCGTCGCCTTCGGCACCGAACTCGGCACCGCCTACTCCGAGTTGACCGACCCCGTGGAACAGCGCCGAAGGCTCACCGAGCAGTCGCTGCTGGCCGCCGGCGGCGATGCGGAGGCCATGGAGCTGGACGAGGACTTCCTGGAGGCCCTGGAGTACGCGATGCCCCCTACGGGCGGGCTGGGCATCGGCGTCGACCGGCTGGTGATGTTCCTCACCGGCCTGACGATCCGGGAGACCCTGCCGTTCCCGCTGGTGCGCCGCCGCTGAGCCCCGGGTCCCCGGCGGCCGTCCGGTCGCCGCGCCGGGGCAGCGCCAGCAGGGCGATCGCCGCGGCGGTCAGACAGAGCGCCGTACCCAGTTCGAAGCAGTCGCGGAACGCGCCCGAGAGGAAGGCCCGGTAGTCCTTCATGCCGGACAGCGTGACGCCCCCGAACCGCTGCTGGGCGACCGTGACGATCCCGATGAACAGCGATGCGCCCAGTCCGGCGCCGAGCTGCCGGGAGGCGTTCAGGCCCCGGGGCAGCGCCGCGCTCACGGACCGTGCGAAGCCCACCGGCAGCGCGAGCACACCGCAGCCGAAGGCGATCAGCAGCAGCGGCAGCAGCACCTCCGCGAACCGGTAGCCCGCGCCCGGAAGGGCGAGCAGCACGAACCCCACGGCCGACACGGCGCAGGCCCCGGCGACCGTGGCGCCGAGCCCGACGCGGGCCGCGAGGCCGGGCAGGACCAGGCAGCCCAGCACCACACCGGCGACGGCGGGCAGCAGGGCCCAGCCGACCCGCATCGGAGAGAGGCCGCCGACCGTCTGCAGGGCCATGGTGAGGATCAGTACGGCACCGGACAGGCCCGCGGCCAGCAGCGCCACCACGGTGTAGGCGCCGAACGCGGCCCGCTGCCGGTGCAGCCGGGCGAGCAGCTCCGGCACGCCCTCGCCCCGGCCGAACCAGCCGAGCACGGACGGCACCAGCGCACCGGCCACGGCGATCACGATGACCGTGGTCGCGGACACGCTCCGGTCGCCGAGCCAGTCGGCGAACCAGGCCAGGAAGCCCAGCGGCACGACCGCCAGCGCGGCGGCCCCCACCCGGCGCCGGGCCGCCGGCTCGGGCGCGGACTCCGCCAGCGCGAGCGGAACCAGCAGCAGGAGCAGCACCCCGGCGGCGGCCTGCACCCAGAAGATCGTCTTCTCCGTCTCCGAGGCGTCCAGCAACAGGGTGCAGGGCAGCAGCGCCGCCGGGGTGGCACAGGCCACGACCGCGAAGTGCACGTTGAGCGCCCGGTCCCGGCCCGGGCCCGCCGGATGCGTGGCGTCGATCAGGGCCAGCGCACCGGCCGTGATCGCCGCCGCCGCGACGCCCTGCACCGCACGCGAGGCCATCAGCACCCAGGGTGCGGAGAACACCGCGGGGGCCGCAGCGGCGACGCTCGACAGCGCGAGCCCGCCCATCAGCACCCGCCGCTGCCCGAAGGCCCTGCCGAGGGCTCCCGCGAGCACCGGCAGCGCGGCGAAACACACGCTGTACGCGGTCAGCAGCCAGGTCAGTCCGGCGATGGCCAGCCCCCAGTCGCGCGCGACCAACGGCAGCGCCACCGCGAACGACGTCGTGTCGAAGACGACCAGGAACTGGGCGACGGCGAGCAGCACCACCGCGAGCGCGCTGCGCGGCACGCCGTTCGTATACGTTCCCCCGTGTGCGGCCAATTCGGCTCGACCCCCGTGTCCCACTTGGCATTTGCTGCGGACTGACTGCTTGTCCGATTGCTTATCAGAAGCCCGCGCGCGGGACCACCACGACCCCGCACTCGGCTGTTCGGGTGCTTTCCCGCAGCCGCACCGGTGTCGCTGTGGAGCGCCGGAGCCGGGTGGGGCGAGTGATGAGTCATGCAGAAGGATCAGTTGCTCACACGGCGCCGGATGCTCCTGACCGGCGGCGCCGCGCTGGGAGCCGCGGGTACCGCGGGAGCCGTCCTGGCGGGCGGCGCCCAGGACAGCGCCGGTACCGCCGACCCCGCTCCCGGACCGCAGGCCCGTCAGGCACTCAAGCCCTCCGCCTTTCGACTACAGCCGCTCACGGTCTACGGACCGCCGCGTGCCGTGCCGCACAGACTGAGGGTCCGCAAGGAGCCCGTCGTCCACATCTCCGGGCGCGGCCGGCACATGATGCTGACCTTCGACGACGGCCCCGACCCGGACTACACCCCGCACATCCTGGACACCCTCGCCAAGTACGACGTGCGGGCCATGTTCTTCGTGTGCGGCGAGCGCGTCGTGGACAACAAGGAGCTGGTGACCCGGATGGCCGACGAAGGCCATGCCGTCGGCAACCACACCTGGACGCATCCACTGCTGACGACCCTCAACCGCAGGCAGATCCACTCCGAGATGAAGCGCACGAGCGATGCCATCGAGGACGCCTACGGCGAGCGCCCCCAGTGGTTCCGCGCACCCTACGGTGCCTGGAACCGGGCCGCGTTCCAGCTGGGCGCCGACATGGGCATGGAGCCGATGGCCTGGACGGTGGACACCACCGACTGGATGGAGCCCGGCACGGGCGCCATCGTCGACCGGGTGGAGCACGGCGCCGCCCCCGGCGTCGTGCTGCTCTCCCACGACGCCGGGGGCGACCGGTCGCAGACCGTCCGTGCGATCCGTGAATGGCTGCCCCGCCTCCTCGACTCCGGATATCACATGACCGTGCCGCGCCGGCGCGTGTGACCGTTTTCCCGGCTCTTCGCCCGCCTGGTCGCGGTGGCCTCAGTTCACCGCGACCAGGCGGGCGAAGACGACGACGTTTCCGTCGTAACCGTTCTGCTTGGAAAAACCGCCGCCGCAGGTGATGACCCGCAGTTCCGGTGTTCCCTTCGAGCCGTACACGCGGTCGCCCGGAAAACCGCTCTTGGAGACGACCTCGACGCCATAGGTCTCGAACACCGCGGTCTTTCCGTCCTTGCGCGCCACCTCGATCCGGTTTCCCTTCTTCAAGGACCCGAGTCCGTAGAACACGGCCGGGCCCTTCTTGTTGTCGACGTGCCCGACGACGACGGCGGTGCCCTTCTCGCCGGGGGAGACCGCACCGGTGAACCAGCCCGCCAGATTGGGGTCGTCCGGCGGCGGTGCGGCTACCCAGCCGGCCGCGTCCAGACCGACGGGCATGACCGGCGCGTTCACCTGGATGGCGGGGATGCGGACCCGGTCGGCGGCGGAGAACCCGAGCGGCGCCGGAGCCGCGGAGAAGGTACCCGTGCCGGCGCGGCTGTCCGGGGCCGCCGCCGAGGCAGGCTGCGGCGGACCGATGTCGAACTCCCCCGAACCGTTCCGAATGAGCGCCAGACCGGTCAGCAGAGCAAGCGCTATCACGCCCCACGGGGCCCGTTTCCTCCGCCGTTCCTCCTCTTCGGCAAGCTCGGACAGCTCGGACGCAGACATTCGCCTTCCCCTCTCGACGCGGCCCACCACGTCCCTCGCGCATGGGAAAACGCTAAGTCCCGCGCGCGCGACGGGTGACAGGGGTGAGTGGCGAACGGGTGGCCCGGAGCCTGCGCGGTGCGCCATCCGAGTTGCGATTCGCCGATAATCTCTGATGGTCCGTGACCTGCGGCAATATCCGATTGTGTGCTTTTCGTGCGACGTGTTGTGTCACCAGGACGGACGATTCTCGACATGCGGGCGTGTTCCGCGCGTCCGAGGGTCTGTCCGGGAGGCGTTTTTCTCGCCGATCGACCGGGGACGGCTCCCGGGCGCCTCCCGCGGAGGATCGGATGCGAAACCAACGTGCCCTGGCGGCCGCGTGCGCCGCGGTGGCCGTGCTCGGGTTCGCCACCCCTGCCGCCCTCGCGGAGGGCGGGGGCGACGGCAGCGACCCGGACCACGGGATCAGCGGCAATTCCAACGATCGTGATCACTTCGACGACAGCGGGAACAGCGGCCGGGACGACGACTCCGGCGATCGCGATGACGACCTCGACGGCCGTGATGACGGCGGCCCCCGGAACATCGTCGCCCACCCCGGCGTGCTCCCGGCCGGCGGCCGGCTCGCCGTCACCGTGGACGGCTGTGACGACGGCGCCATGTCCTCCCGGGCCTTCGCCACCACCGGGCTCGACCGGCGGCGCGACGACAGCTCGCGCGGAACCGCACACGTCGACGGCGACGCCCGTCCCGGCCGGTACGACATCGCTGTCGACTGCGACGGCAGGACCCTGATCCGTCCGGCGGCGTTCACCGTGCTCGGCGGAGTCCAGGGGGGTGCCGGCGACGGCAGACCCACCGGTTCCACCCCTGCCGACATGGCCATCGGCGCCGGGCTCGTGACCTTGGCGGTCGTCGGGGGCGGCGCGTCCTGGGTGCGCCGCCGGAACGAGAAGCGGAGCTGACACCCCGCCGGCGGCCTTCCTTCGCGCGGCACACGCAGACACGGCGTTCGCCCCGGCCCCGCGCGGGGCCGGGGCGAACGGCCGCTGGTCCAGGGGGCGGTCGGCCGCCGCCCTCCCCGGCGCCGGGGACTAGCCGGTGACTCCCGGGAACAGATTCGTGAACGGTTCCGCGGTCACCGCGATGCCCCGGCTGAAGGGGGCGTCGAAGTCCCAGATGAGGAACAGCATGAACGCGATGGTCGCGGAGAACAGCCCCGCCAGGATCAGTTCACGTCTGGTGCGCCGGATCTGCAGCGCGAACACCATGCCGACGGTGACCAGCGCCCCGGTGAGCAGGCCCCACCACACCACCGGTGGCATGGTGGCCCCGATGGAGTCGGCGCGGGCGTTGCGCGCCTGGTCGGCGGCGGTCATCTGGTCCAGCAGCGGCTGGTAGGCCTGCGCCTCGAAGTCGTTCTTCGGCTGGTAGTCGGTGATGTCCTGGCGGACCTTCTGCAGCAGCTGGGTGCCGCGGTCGCTGACGCGTTCGTCGTGGGACATCGTCCGCCACTCGTGGTCGACGACATAGCCGACATAGGTGTCGATGTCGCTGCGGATCCGGTCACGGACGTCCGGCGGATAGACGCGGACCCGTGCCGAGATCTCGTGCAGCGCCTGCGCCTCGGACTGCACATAGTCCTGCGCGGAGCTGCGGGCCTCCCACACGCCCGCGATGGCGAGGCCCAGGACGATGGCGTACACGACACCGATCCACATCGTCATGTACTCGATGACGTCCGGGGTCTCGCTGGGATCCTCGTCCTCGGGCGCCCGCTTGTGCCGTACGACGGTGACGACCACCACCACAGCACAGGCCGCCAGCATCGCGAGGACGAGAACAAGCCAATCCGGCAACGGATACCTCCAGAAGGTGAGCGGGCCGGCGCGTCAGCGCGGGCGCAGGGCCGCGACGGCGACGATCGCCGGAACGGTGATGAGCAGGACGTAGGTGACCGGCGTGGTGTGGCCGGGTGCGACGTGTGCGGTGCGGTGCGGGTGGTACGCCGGGTAGCTCACCGGGGACGCCGAGGGCCGCGGAGTGGGCTTCGGCTTCGGCGGTGGGGGCTGGGCCGGCGGTGGAGGCGGCGGGGTCGGCGTCGGTGTGGGCCGTGGTGCCGGCGGAGCCGGGGCGGGCCGGGCCGGCGGCCTCGGTTCCGGGGTGGGCTTGGGCGTGGGGTGCGGAGTCGGCGTGGGCTTCGGTTTCGGCGGTGGTGGTGAAGGCGGCGGGGTCGGCGTCGGTGTGGGCGGGCACGGGGGCGGGGTGGGCGTCGAACAGGGCGGCGGCCAGTGGTCGCCGCCTGCGTAGGCCACCGCCACCGTGCCGTCCGGGCCCGTGGAGGCGTACGCACAGGCGTCGGCCGAGGCACTGCCGGCCGGGCAGCCCATCAGGGTCCAGGTCAGCGCCATCAGGGCCAACACCCGTGCGGCGGGCGCCCATCGGGTCACGTCGGGTCCATGCACCCGACGATCATGGGGTGCGGAACCAGGCCGTAGGCCGCGGTGCGTCCGGAATGATCCGAAGGAAGGACATGATGCGATCGATGGTTTGACGCGAAGAAGAGAGCGATTCGTGTGCCGCGTACGCCCGTACGAGCCCTGTGCGACGGCATCTGCGACGGTGCGGGTCACAGGATGCGGAAAGAATTTCCCGAAGAACTTCCCCTCCCCGTTGAACGCTCCCGCCCCCTCGGTGCGTACCCATGGCCGTGCGGCGGCGCGGCAGAGCGCTGCAACAACCAGGCGAATATGGGGAGTTGGACATGAAGACCTCCTGGCGGACCGCCTCATTGGTGGCCACAGCCGCTGCGGTGCTGGCGCTGACGACGGCGTGCGGTCAGGACAACAGCACCACCCCGTCGTCGGCGGCCCAGAACGTCGGGGCCACCGCGCCCGCGGGCAGCCCGACCATCGGTGCGGGTGTCGGCACCGGGTCGGGAAACGGTTACGGCGCCGACGGCAACCAGAGCTCCAGCTCCCCGTCCCCGGCCGCCCCCGCGGGCAAGCTGACCGTGGCCACCAACCCCGACCTCGGCAGTGTGCTGACCGACGGCTCCGGCCTCACCCTGTACCGGTTCGACAAGGACACCGCCAAGCCGCCCAAGTCGAACTGTGACGGCGACTGCGCCACCACCTGGCCGCCGGTGCCCGCCGACGACGCCACGGCCGGGGCCGGCATCGACAAGGCGCTGCTCGGCGAGGTCACCCGCGCCGACGGCACCAAGCAGCTCACCGTCGGCGGCTGGCCCGCCTACCGCTACGCCAAGGACGTCAACGCCGGGGACGTCAACGGCCAGGGCGTGGGCGGCAAGTGGTTCGCGCTGGCCCCGAACGGCAAGAAGGCCTCCCTGGCGGCCCTGCCCGGCCTGTCCGTCCGCAAGGACCCCAAGCTGGGCGACATCGTCGTCGACAAGAACGGCATGACGGTCTACCGCTTCCTCAAGGACAAGGCCTGGCCGAAGTCCGTCTCCAACTGCACCGGGACCTGCCTGGAGAAGTGGCCGGCCGTCGGCATCGTCAAGCCCGAGGACACCCAGGGCGTCAAGAAGAAGGGGCTGATGGGCTTCACCCGTCCCGACGGTGTGAAGCAGATGACGGTCAACTGCTGGCCGATCTACACCTTCTCCGGGGACAAGGCCCCCGGCGACACCAACGGTCAGGGCGTGGGCGGCACCTGGTACGCCGTCTCGCCCGACGGCAAGCCGGTCGGCGCACCGGGCAACTAGATCACCTCCCCAGGGTCGATCGCCCCGCCCGGCCCGGAGCGCCACCGAAGGTCCGCCCCCTCCGCACCGCACGGAGGGGGCGGACCGTTGTGCATGGGGCGGCGCCGCGGGAAGGCGCGCGCATGTGGGCAGGAGCGGGCCAAGTGGGCACAGCCGTGACGCAGCGGGGTCATACGGGCACTTGCCACAGGCAGTGGCGGGGAACGGACGGTCAATTTCCGGTTCGGGTCGCCCCTTTGGCGGGCGATCAGTAGCCTCAGCTCGAACACCGGATCGCCTGTCCCTGTCGCCTAGCCTCGGAGAGATACATGGAGCGTCCCGCCTGGGCCCCACGGAGCATCGACATCTCGGTGCCGAGCATCTCGCGGATCTACGACTTCTACCTGGGCGGCTCGCACAACTTCGAGGTGGACCGGGAAGCGGCCCGCAAGGCGATGGAGTTCATGCCGGGCCTGCCCAAGATCATGCAGGCCAACCGGGCGTTCATGCGCCGCGCCGTGCGGTTCGCGGCCGGGGAGGGCATCACCCAGTTCCTCGACATCGGCTCCGGCATCCCGACGTTCGGCAACGTCCACGAGGTGGCGCAGGCGGCCGTACCGGACGCCCGCGTGGTCTACGTCGACCACGATCCGGTCGCCGTCGCGCACAGCCAGGCGGTACTGGCCGGTAACGACGCCGCGGACGTCGTCGCCGCGGACCTGCGCAAGCCCCAGGAGATCCTCTCCAGCCCCCAGGTGGAGCGGCTGATCGACCGGAACCGCCCAGTCGCCCTCCTCCTCGTTGCCATACTGCACTTCGTGGAAGACGCGGACGACCCCTACGGTGCGGTTGCCGAGCTGCGCGACGCGCTCGCGCCCGGCAGCCTGCTGATCCTCACCCATGCCTCGTACGAGGGAATCCCGCTGCCCGCCGAGCGGGCCGAGGGCGCGGTGGACGTATACAAGGACATTCGCAATCCGCTCATCATGCGCTCGCGCGACGAGATCGCGCGGTTCTTCGAGGGGTACGACATGGTGGAACCGGGACTGGTGCCCATGCCGCACTGGCGGCCGGAGTCGGCGCCGGAGGACGAGGACCCGTTCGCCTTCTCCGGATTCGCCGGCGTGGGGCGTACCGCGTGAGCGCCGAGCCGGACGGGCCGGAGGACAGACTGCGCCGGTTCACGACGATCTGGAGCCGGGCGGTCTACCCGGTGACCTCCACGTCGCTGACCCGGAGCGAGTTCGAGGAACGACTCCTGCCGCTCGCACGCCGGTTGAGTGAGCTGCTGCGGGCGCGCGGCTTCGACGCGGACGGCGCGAAGGCGGTCGGCGCCGCCCTGGTCGGCGCGCACTGCACCGACCCCGAGGCGCTCACCCGCACCCTGGACTGCGTGGACGCCTATCTGGTGCTGTACTGCGCCGGGGACGGCCCGCAGGACGAACCGCGCCTGCGCTGCTCGCGGTTGCAGCACGCGATGGCCGCCGGATACGCCGAGGCGCTGCGCGAGCGCACGCTCGCCGAGCAGGAGTCCATCGCCCAGGCCGCGCTCAGGGCCCAGGGCGTGGTCGCGCAGGCGCTGCACGCCAGCGAGGCCCGCTTCCGCGCGGTCTTCGAGGGTGCGGCGATAGGGATCGGCATCGCCGACCTCGACGGAAACGTCCTGCAGGTCAACCAGGCCCTGCTGCGTATGTTCGGGCTGACCGACCAGGCCCTGCGCGGCCGTCGCGTCCAGGACTGGGTGCACCCCGAGGACGCGCCGCAGACCTGGAAGCTCTATGACGAACTCGTCCGCGGCGAGCGCGAGCACTACCACCTCGAAAAGGCCTTCAACCGCCCCGACGGCACGGTCCTGTGGACCAATCTGACGGTCTCCCTGCTGCGCGACGCCGACGGCGATCCGCAGTACCAGCTGGCCCTCATGGAGGACACCACCGAGCGCCGGCTGCTCAACCTGCGGCTGCGCTACGAGGCCACGCACGACGCGCTCACCGGACTGCCCAACCGCACCCTGTTCTTCGAGCGCCTGGAGAAGGCGCTGAACGCGGGCGAGGGCCAGCGCTTCGGCCTGTGCTACCTCGACCTGGACGGCTTCAAGACCATCAACGACAGCCTCGGGCACGCGGCCGGCGACCGGCTGCTGGTGGAGGTCGCCGACCGGCTGCAGTCCTGTGCGACCGCGCCCGGCGAGATGGTCGCCCGGCTCGGCGGCGACGAGTTCGTGGCCCTGACCACCGGGCCGGGCACCGAGCGCGAGATCGACGAACTCGCCGAACGCATCATGAGCGCCCTCGTCACCCCCGTCAGCATCGACGGACGCGACCTGCTGGTGCGCGGCAGCCTCGGCATCGTCGAGGGCCCGGCGGGCGAGCGCACGGCGGCGGAGGTCCTGCGGAGCGCCGACATCACCATGTACCGGGCCAAGTCCGCGGGCGGCAACCGTTCCGAACTCGCCGACCCGGAGGCCGACGCCCGCGCGATCACCCGCCACGGCCTGACGACCGCCCTCCCCACGGCGCTGGAACGCGGCGAGTTCTTCATCGAGTACCAGCCGCTGGTCCACCTCGGCGACGGCAGCGTCCGCGGCGCCGAGGCCCTCGTCCGCTGGCTGCACCCGCAGCACGGTGTGCTCGGCCCCGACCGCTTCATCCCGCTCGCCGAGCACACCGGACTGATCGTGCCGCTCGGCCGCTGGGTCCTGGAGGAATCCATCCGCCAGGCCCGCGCCTGGCGAGAGCGCCACGGCGAGGAGACCACCGCCGGGCCCCTGCGCATCAACGTCAACCTGTCCCCGTGCCAGCTCAGCCATCCGGGCCTGGTGCAGGACACCGTGGACATCCTGGAGCGCGCGGGTGTCGCCCCGGACGCCCTGTGCCTGGAGGTCACCGAGTCCGCGCTCATCGGCGCCGACGACGACCTGCTCAAGCCGCTGCACCGGCTGGCCGAGATGGGCGTGGACATCGCCCTGGACGACTTCGGCACGGGGTATTCGAACCTGGCGAATCTCCGCCGCCTGCCGGTGAGCATCCTCAAACTGGACCGCTCCTTCACCCAGGGCATGCAGCGGTTCCCCGCCGACCCCGTCGACCTGAAGATCGTCGAGGGCATCGTCTCCCTCGCCCACAGCCTCGACCTGGCGGTCACCGTCGAGGGCGTGGAAACCGGCGCCCAGGCCGAACAGCTCCGCATACTGGGCTGCGACACGGCCCAGGGCTGGTACTACGCCCGCCCCGGCCCACCGGAGCGGCTGCACGACCTGGCGCTCGTCGACGCGACGGGCTGACGGCCGCTGCGCCGGGCCTGGGCCGGCGCACGGTCGGCTTTCGGCTGCGGATCCGACGCGGCCGGTCGCGCAGTTCCCCGCGCCCCTGCGGTGCCGCAGCCGGCCACACTCGCATGCGCGGCAGCGCTTGGCCGGCGCGGACGGCCCGGCGCGGCGATGTGAGGGCGCATTCGCGCGGCGACATCCGTCGCCGCTCCAGCAGCGTTCGCTGCAATTCCCTCGTGGCCCGGGGCGGAGCGACATCGCTCTGGTGTTGTGCGGTTCCCTGTGCCCCTGGGGTGCCGCGGTCGGCCACGCTCGCATGCGCGGTGGCACTTGGCCGGCGCGGACGGTCCGGCGCGGCGGTGTCGGGGCGTATCCGCGCGCCAGCATCCGTCGCCGCTCCAGCAGCGTTCGCTGCAACTGCCTCGTGGCCCGGGGCGGAGCGACATCGCTCTGGTGTTGTGCGGTTCCCTGTGCCCCTGGGGTGCCGCGGTCGGCCACGCTCGCATGCGCGGTGGCACTTGGCCGGCGCGGACGGTCCGGCGCGGCGGTGTCGGGGCGTATCCGCGCGCCAGCATCCGTCGCCGCTCCAGCAGCACCGCTGCAACTGCCTCGTGGCCCGGGGCGGAGCGACATCGCTCTGGTGTTGTGCGGTTCCCTGCGCCCCTGGGGTGCCGCGGTCGGCCACGCTCGCATGCGCGGTGGCACTTGGCCGGCGCGGACGGTCCGGCGCGGCGGTGTCGGGGCGTATCCGCGCGCCAGCATCCGTCGCCGCTCCAGCAGCACCGCTGCAACTGCCTCGTGGCCCGGGGCGGAGCGACATCGCTTCGGTGTTGTGCGGTTCCCTGCGCCCCTGGGGTGCCGCAGTCGGCCACGCCCGCATGGGCGGCGGCTCACGGCCGGCGCGGACGGCCCGGATCGGCGATGTCGGGGCGTATCCGCGCGGCGACATCCGTCACCGCTCCAGCAGCATCCGCTGCAACTGCCTCGTGGCCCGGGGCGGAGCGACATCGCTTCGGTGTTGCGCGGTTCCCTGCGCCCCTGGGGTGCCGCAGCCTGCCACGCCCGCATGGGCGGCGGCTCACGGCCGGCGCGGACGGCCCGGATCGGCGGTGTCGGGGCGTATCCGCGCGGCGACATCCGTCACCGCTCCAGCAGCATCCGCTGCAACTCCCTCGCGGCCCGGGGCGGAGCCACATCGCTGCGGTGAGCCAACGCGATGGTCCGATGCAAACCGGGTCGAGCCAACGGGGTGACGCGCAGGCCGCGTCCCGCTCGGGTCGCGACCATCTGCGGCACCACGGCCACGCCGAGCCCCGCCCGCACGAATCCCAGCACCGCGTCCATCTCGCCCCCCTCCACCGCGAACTCCGGCTCGAACCCGGCGGAGCGGCACGCGGCGACGGTCAGTTCGCGCAGGTCGTAGCCGTGCCGGAACATGACCAGGCGCTCGCCCTCCAGATCGGTGATGTCGACCACCCGCCGTGCGCCGTGACCCGGCGCCGGCGCCTCGGGTGAGGACACGACCACGAGGTCCTCCCGCAGCAGCTCCACCGTGGTCAGCGCGGGCGCGGGCGTCGGCAGGGGCAGCACGAGCAGCGCGAGGTCGAGGGCGCCCCGGGCCAGGTGCCGGACCAGGTCGTGCGAGCCGCCCTCCTCGATCAGCAGCTGGATGCCCGGGTAGCGGTCGTGGAAGGCGCGCAGCACGTCCGGCAGCAGGCCGGTGCACAGACTCGGGGTCGCCCCCAGCCGCACCCGGCCCCGCCGCAGCTGCACCAGCTCCTGCACCTCGTGCCGGGCCGTGTCCGCGTCGGCCAGGATCCGCCGGGCCAGCGGGAGCAGGGCCTCACCGGCGTCCGTGAGGCTGATGTTGCCCCGGGCGCGCAGGAACAGATCCGCGCCCAGCTCCCGCTCCAGCGCCTTGATCTGCTGCGACAAAGACGGCTGGGCGACATGCACCAGCTCGGCGGCGCGGGTGAAGTGCCGGGTCTCGGCGACGGCGACGAAGTACTGGAGCTGCTGGAACTGCATCCTGCAATAATAGCTTCCGGCTATGGAAACGAGCTGGACCATGTCTTGGACCGATCGGGACCTTCGGCCCTAGCGTGCTGGTCATGGCTCTGGCAACGCGGACGGACCGACGGCCGTCCATGGCACGCACGATGTGGGACTCCTCCGTCGGCAAGAAGACGGTGATGGCCGTCAGCGGCGTGATCATGCTGCTGTACCTGGTCGCCCATGTGATCGGCAACCTGAAGATCTTCTTCGGGGCGGGCGTGTTCAACCACTACGCCCACTGGTTGCGCACCGTCGGCGAGCCCTTCATGCACTACGAGTGGACGCTCTGGCTCATCCGGATCGTCCTCGTCGTCGCCGTGGTCGCCCACGCCACGTCCGCGTACCAGCTCAGCCGCCGCGACATCAGGGCGAGGCCCAGCAAGTACGTGCACAGCAAACCCCGGGCGAGCTACGCCACCCGCACCATGCGCTGGGGCGGCGTCATCCTCGGCCTGTTCATCGTCTGGCACATCCTGGACCTGACCACCGGCACCGTGCACTCCGGCGGCTTCCAGGAGGGCCACCCGTACCAGAACGTGGTCGACACCTTCTCCACCTGGTACGGCGACGTCATCTACATCGTCGCGATGCTCGCGCTCGGCCTGCACATCCGGCACGGCTTCTGGAGCGCCGCGCAGACCCTCGGCGTCGGAAGCCGCGCCCGCGACCGTGCCCTGAAGACCGTCGCCAACGTCCTCGCGCTGCTGCTCACGGCCGGCTTCATCGCCGTACCCGTGGGCGTCATGACCGGAGTGGTGAGCTGACATGACCGAATACGTGAACTACGCGACGGGCGAGCCGGTCACCGACTCCAAGGCCCCGTCCGGCCCGATCCACGAGCGCTGGGACAAGCGCCGCTTCGAGGCCAAGCTGGTCAACCCCGCGAACCGGCGCAAGCACACGATCATCGTCGTCGGCACCGGCCTCGCCGGCGGCTCCGCGGGCGCGACCCTGGCCGAACAGGGCTACCACGTCGTCCAGTTCTGCTACCAGGACTCCCCGCGCCGCGCCCACTCCATCGCCGCGCAGGGCGGCATCAACGCGGCGAAGAACTACCGCAACGACGGCGACTCGATCCACCGGCTGTTCTACGACACCGTCAAGGGCGGCGACTTCCGCGCCCGCGAGTCCAACGTCCACCGGCTGGCGCAGATCTCGGTGGAAATCATCGACCAGTGCGTGGCCCAGGGCGTGCCCTTCGCCCGCGAGTACGGCGGTCTGCTCGACACCCGCTCCTTCGGCGGCGTCCAGGTCTCCCGCACCTTCTACGCCCGCGGCCAGACGGGCCAGCAGCTGCTGCTCGGCGCCTACCAGGCGCTCAGCAGGCAGATCGCGGCGGGCAACGTGGAGATGCACCCGCGCACCGAGATGCTGGACCTGATCGTCGTGGACGGGCGGGCCCGCGGCATCGTGGCCCGGGACCTGATCACCGGCAGGATCGACACGTACTTCGCGGACGCGGTCGTCCTCGCCTCCGGCGGTTACGGAAACGTCTTCTACCTGTCGACCAACGCCATGAACTCCAACGCGACCGCCGTCTGGCGGGCGCATCGGCGCGGCGCCTACTTCGCCAACCCCTGCTTCACCCAGATCCACCCCACCTGCATCCCGCGCACCGGCGACCACCAGTCCAAGCTGACGCTGATGAGCGAGTCGCTGCGCAACGACGGCCGCATCTGGGTGCCCAAGGCCAAGGGCGACACCCGCCCGCCGAACCAGATCCCCGAGGACGAGCGCGACTACTACCTGGAGCGCATCTACCCGTCCTTCGGCAACCTGGTCCCGCGGGACATCGCCTCCCGCGCCGCGAAGAACGTCTGCGACGAGGGCAGGGGAGTGGGCCCCGGCGGGCAGGGCGTCTACCTGGACTTCGCCGACGCCATCCAGCGCATGGGGCGCAAGGCGGTCGCGGCCAAGTACGGCAACCTCTTCGACATGTACCAGCGGATCACCGACGAGGATCCGTACGAGGTGCCGATGCGCATCTACCCGGCCGTGCACTACACGATGGGCGGCCTGTGGGTCGACTACGACCTGCAGACCACCATCCCGGGCCTGTTCGCGATCGGTGAGGCCAACTTCTCCGACCACGGCGCCAACCGGCTCGGTGCCTCCGCGCTGATGCAGGGCCTGGCCGACGGCTACTTCGTGCTGCCGGCCACCATCAACGACTACCTGGCCCGCAACCCCCACCAGGACCCGGTCACCACCGAACACCCGGCCGTGCGGGAGGTTTTGGCCGAGACGGAGGACCGGCTGAACCGGCTGCTGTCCGTCGACGGCGACCGCACCCCCGACTCCTTCCACCGCGAAGTCGGCGAACTCATGTGGGAGTTCTGCGGCATGGCCCGCACCGACGCCGGACTGCGCAAGGCACTGGAGCGCATCCCGCAGATACGCGAGGAGTTCTGGCGGCGCATCAAGGTCCCCGGCACCGGCGAGGAGTTCAACCAGTCGCTGGAGAAGGCCAACCGGATCGTCGACTACCTGGAGCTGGCCGAGCTGATGTGCCTCGACGCGCTGCACCGCGAAGAGTCCTGCGGCGGCCACTTCCGTGAGGAGTCCCAGACCCCGGACGGCGAAGCCGCCCGCAAGGACGACGAGTTCGGCTACGCGGCGGCCTGGGAGTTCACGGGCACCGGTGAGGCACCCGTCCTGCACAAGGAAGACCTGGTCTTCGAGTACGTCCATCCCACCCAGCGGAGCTACGCATGAAGCTCACCCTGCGCGTCTGGCGCCAGAAGAACGCCGACGCAGAAGGCGCCATGTCCACGTACGAGGTGGACGGCATCTCGTCCGACATGTCCTTCCTGGAGATGCTGGACGTCCTCAACGAACAGCTCATCCTGTCCGGTGAAGAGCCGGTCGCCTTCGACCACGACTGCCGCGAGGGCATCTGCGGCGCGTGCTCGCTCGTGATCAACGGCGATGCGCACGGGCCGGAGCGCACCACCACCTGCCAGCTGCACATGCGGTCCTTCAAGGACGGCGACACGATCGACATCGAGCCGTGGCGGGCGGCGGCCTTTCCCGTGATCAAGGACCTGGTGGTGGACCGGTCCGCGTTCGACCGGATCATCCAGGCCGGCGGATACATCACCGCGCCGACCGGCGCCGCTCCGGAGGCGCATGCCACGCCGGTGCCCAAGGCCGACGCCGACTTCGCGTTCGAGCACGCGGAGTGCATCGGCTGCGGGGCGTGCGTGGCCGCGTGTCCCAATGGCGCGGCGATGCTGTTCACCTCCGCCAAGGTCAACCATCTGAACGTGCTGCCGCAGGGCGCGCCCGAGCGGGAGACCCGGGTGCTGGACATGGTGGCGCAGATGGACGCGGAGGGCTTCGGCGGGTGCACGCTGACGGGGGAGTGCGCCACGGCCTGTCCGAAGGGGATCCCGCTCGTGTCCATCACGAACATGAACAAGGAGTGGCTGCGGGCCACCCGGAAGGCGGGAAAGCGGTAGCGTCCCACTGAGCGGAAGACGTTCGTCGCACAGACGAACGGGCGGGGCCGGCGATGGTGCTCACCGGCCCCGTCTCGTTTTCGGTGATCGCCGGTATCCCGGCGTTCAGCATTCCCACATCCCCTCTCCGGGCACAGGTCACGCGCACGCCAACCGGCGTCGGAAGAACTGGAGCGGCGGGCCGTACGCACCCGCTCGCCGCCGTCGCCGAACCGGCCCGTGACCAGGAGAGAGCCATGACCGGCGTTTCCACCCTCGACCGCCCCCCACAGCCCGAGGCACCGACCCGCTACACCGTCACCCTCGCCCGTGACGAGGACGACGTGCGGGCCGCGCAGCGGCTGCGGCACGACGTCTTCGCCGGTGAGATGGGGGCCCTGCTGGCCACGCCGCGGCCGGGACTGGACGTCGACGCCTTCGACGCCTACTGCGACCACCTGCTCGTACGCGACACCGGCACCGGGCAGGTCGTCGGCACCTACCGACTGCTGCCCCCGGAGCGGGCCTCGGTCGCCGGCCGGCTCTACTCGGAGGGCGAGTTCGAGCTGGGCGCGCTCGACCCGATCCGGCCCGGACTGGTCGAGGTCGGCCGCTCCTGTGTGCACCCCGACCACCGCGACGGCGCGGTCATCGGCCTGATCTGGGCCGGGATAGCCCGGTACATGGTCGACCGCGGCCACGAGTGGCTGGCGGGCTGCTGCTCGGTGCCGCTCGCCGACGGCGGGACGCTTGCGACGGCCACCTGGGAGCGGGTGCGCGCCAAGCACCTGGCACCCGAGGAGTTCCGGGTACGGCCGCTGCTGCCCTGGATCCCGAACGCCGAGGCCCCCGCCGGGCACAGCGAGCTGCCCGCCCTGCTGCGCGGCTATCTGCGCCTGGGCGCCTGGGTGTGCGGCGAGCCCGCGCACGACCCGGACTTCGGGGTCGCCGACATGTTCGTGCTGCTGTCGATGCGCCGGGTCAACGCCCGCTATCTGCGGCACTTCCTCTCCCTCGTGCCGGCCTGATGAGCGTCTGGCTGCCCAGCGCGCCCTGCACCCCGGGCGCCTGTGTGGAGCCGGCCCGGGCGGCCGTGGCCACGCCCAGGGCGGTGCTGCGGCTGACCGCCGTCGCCGTCTTGGTGCTGGCCGGGATCGCGCTGTCCCCGCTCGGTGGGAGGATCCCCGCCGAGTGGGTCAGGCGGTGGTGCCGGGCGATCGTGCGGGCCATGGGGGTCCGGGTCCGCTTCACGGGCACCACCGCGCCGGACGGCGGGCTGCTGCTGGTCGCCAACCATGTCTCGTGGCTGGACATCCCGCTGCTGACCGCCGTGCGCCCGGCCCGGATGCTCGCCAAGACCGAGATCCGGCAGTGGCCGGTCGCGGGCCCGCTGGCCGCACGCGGCGGGGCCCTGTTCATCGAGCGGGACCGGATCCGCGCCCTGCCCGAGACGGTCGCCCGGATCGCCGAGGCGCTGCGGGAGGGCGCGGCCGTCGCCGCGTTCCCGGAGGGCAGCACCTGGTGCGGGCGGGCCCACGGCCGCTTCCGCCGGGCCGTGTTCCAGGCCGCGCTCGACGCCGGCGTACCCGTGCAGCCGGTCAGCCTGCGCTACCGGCAGGACACCGGCGGCGGCCCGAGCACGGCGGCGGCGTTCGTCGGCGAGGACACCCTGCTCGCCTCCCTGTGGCGGGTGGCCCGCACCCGGGGCATGGTCGCGGAGGTGGAGGTACGGCCGGTGATCCGGCCCGGTGCCCATCCCGACCGCCGCGCCCTCGCCCGGGCGGCCCAGCCGGTAGCTCACGAGCCGGCCTGGACCCATGCGGTCCTGGTCGCGGGCCGGCCCGCGCACGCCGCGCCCGTCCGGACGGGGTAGCCGTTCACAGCAGGGGGCGTACGGCCAGCTCCGCCAGCCGCAGATATGCCTCCACCGTGCCCGCGCGCAGATCCTTCAGCTCCCAGCGCGGCGACTGCAGCGCGCTGTCGAAGGGCACGAGCAGCACCTGGGCGGGCGGGACGGTCAGCTGCCGGACGAAGGTGTCGGGCAGGGTCCGGCGGTAGGAACCGTCCGTCCGGGAGGCCACGACGACCGCCTCGTCCGCCAGTTCGGGGCGTCCGGCGTCCCGGATCCTGCCGAGGAGGCGCGCCGCGTCGTCGCGGAAGGAATCGGTGGTGCCGCAGCACACGATCAGCCGGTCCGTGTGGTCGAGGATCACCTCCAGCGTCGCGTCCACGCGCACCGGCGCCCAGTCGGTCAGCACGAACGAGTAGTACGGCGCCGTGTGCGCCAGAACACGCATGTACTGGTGGGTGTGCGTGGAGTTGGGCCCGTAGTGCCCCGGGCGGTGCGCGAGCACCTCCAGGCCCGAGGGAAGGCGCGTGGTGTGGGCGCGGATCTGCTCGTACGACGGGCAGCGCGAGAGGTCGGCCAGATCCCGGGGCACCGCTTGGTTGCGCTCGTGGGGCAGGAAGGCGTCGAGCGCTCCCTCGGTGGGGGCCCCGTCGACGGCGAGGACGGGTTCCGACCGTATGGCGGCCAGTACCGAGCCCAGTGCCATCGTCGCGGTGGCCCGGCCGCTGTAGTGGTGGGCGCCGACCAGCGTCAGCCGCCTGCTGAACAGCAGCGGCTCGCGCAGCAGCGCGAGGCGTTCCCGGACGCGCCCGCGGGCCGCCTTGAAGCGGGATAGCGGCAGCTGCCGTCCGGCCTGCGGTGGCGTTGGGGGCGGGGTCAGCGGTACGGGCGCCGACAGCCTGCTGCCTGCCGGCATGACGGGGGACAGCGAGTCGTCGCCGGTCCGCAGCCGGGCCAGGGCTATGTACCGGGCCAGGGCGTCGGCGACCTCGCCCGCGGTGGGGCGGACGGCCGGATCGTCGTCGAGGCAGCGCAGCACCAGGCGGCGCAGCTGCTCCCAGCCGTCCCCCTGCCACAGGTGCATGCCCTCCGGCAGATTCGGCACCTCGACGCCCGCCTTGCTGCTGATCAGCTGCAGCAGCGCGCCCAGCGCACGCATGCTGTCCGCGACGGTCGGCGCCGGACCGGACCCCAGATACCGGTCGTCGACGGCGTAGTCGGACAGATCGGCGAGCGCCACGGTGCGGCGCAGCACGTACACGCTGTCCGTTCCGAAGTCGGCGGGCACCAGCCCGCCGGCGTGACACAGGGCGAGGGCGTTGGCCAGATGCCAGGAGACCAGCAGGCCGCGCACGAGGTCGAACGGGGCGGTGCCGTCCGCCAGGGCTCCCGCGAACACCTCGGACAGGCGCGGCGGCGCGGCGTTTTCGGCGTCCTGGTCGCCGATCGGCGCCATCGCGAGCCAGGGCGGGGAGTCCTCCAGACCGGTGGCGAGCAGCGCGGGCGCGTACTGGCCCTGCAGCCGGGACAGCGCCTCCGCCTCCATCGCGATCAACTGGGCGTTGGCCGCCGGGAGATCGGGGCGCGGGGTGCGCAGTACCGCCTCGGTGCCGTGCGCGTCGGTGCCCCGGTACAGAATCGTACGGCGGCCGCGGCGCCGGTACCGCAGGGTGTAGGGGCCGAGCCGGACCGGGTCCGCGTCGGTCAGCGGAGCCCAGCCGTCGGCTCCCGCGGGCGTGCGCTCCGGCTCGCGGGAGGGCAGGCCGGGTACCCGCTCGAACGACACCCCGAAGCGGGCGAGCAGCCGGCGTTCGACGCTGGTGAACGGCTGGTGGGAGCCCGGCAGATGGGCGGAGCCGTCCGGATGGGCCAGCCAGGCTGGGAAGTCGGGCGAGTTGCCCGCGAGTTCCTCCAGATGGCGGCCGATCCGGCGGCTGGTGCGCAGGAGTTCGGCCTGCGGGACGGAGTCCAGGAGCACCGACTTGGACTCCTCGGCGAAGTCGAACACCCGGTGCTTGGCGGGCAGCGGTCCGGGCACCGGGGCCGGGTGCGGCCGGACCAGGCCGCCCAGGAACACCTCCGCCAGATGCGAGGTCGTGGCCGGCCAGGGCACCGCCGACTGCACCAGCCTCATCACCGGCACCGACAGCGGGGAGACCGCGGCGAGATGGGCCGCCAGCCGGTAGGCCTCGGGGGTGGCCGAGTCCCGGAAGTGCTGGGCGCTGGTCAGGTCCCGGGCGTCGGCCACACTGCCGTACGGGTCGGGGTGGGCCAGCAGGGGCAGCTCCACGGTGGTGCCGGGGGAGGCGAGCAGCCGGGCCCAGTCCCGCAGCGACTCGGGGGTCGGCTCCAGCACGGGCACGGGCACCCCGTCGAAGGCGGACAGCTCCGGCGGCAGCACCGGATCGCTCACCTCCCAGGCGGCGTTGGCGCCACCGATCCGCCGAGTGGTGGCCTGCCAGCGCTCGGCGGCGATGCCGGAGGCCTCCCACATGTCGGGCGGCAGTGTCTGCAGGACCGCGGTCGGTCCGCGGGACGCCCAGCGGGCCAGCAGCCCGTGCAGGGCACCGGAGCGCCAGGCGGCGCCCATGCCGTCGCTGACGACGAGGACCAGGGTGCGGCCCGAGGGGTCGTTGACCGTGCTGAGCGGCAACTCACCGCTCTCGGGCCGGAACGGCCGCGTGTGCAGGCGGGGTTCGCGGGCGGCACGGGTGTCGAGACCGAGGACACGGGTGGTGGCGAAGGCGCCCAACCGCTCCAGCAGGGTGCGCAGTTCGGTGCCGAGCCGATGCCACAGCAGCATCGACAGACCGTCGTCCACGAGCAGCGCCAGATTCAGCCAGCGCTCGCGCACCGGCCGTTCCACCACGTCGGGCAGCCCCGTCTCGGCCAGCTGGGCGGCGGTGCGCTCCTCGTCGATCTCCGTGCGGTAACGGCTGTCGCGGCGGCGGCGCAACGGCCGAAGCGCCCGGCCCAGGGCCAGCTCGTCGGCGAGGGCCTTGTCCTCGGGCACCCGCACCGGCATCGCCCGGCGCGGCTCGGGCGCGGACGGGGCGAGCCGCACCTCGGGCGCCGGACCGCGCCGGGCCGCCCCGTACAGGGCGGGGGCGGTGAGGTCGGGCAGGTCCGGGTCGTCGGGGTCCGGCGTGGGGGCCTGCGCGGCGGCCGGGCCGGGATCCGGCGCGGGGCCGGGCGCGGGGCGGCCCGGCACCGGCGGGGGTTCGCGCCGGAGCGGTGCCTCGGTGTCGGCGGGCAGGCGGCGGGCGAGCCAGAGCACGTCGAGGACCTGGTCCGCGTCCAGGTCGTGCCCGCAGGACGCCAGCACCCGCAGTGCCTCGGTCAGTCGCCCGCCCCCGCCCGCCACGGTCACATCGCCCCGGTGAGCTGGTGCAGTACGGCGTCCAGCAGGCCCTCCGCGTCCAGGTCGACGCCCCCGGTGCGCAGGAACACGGCGTTCAGCAGCTGGTCGGTGGCGAGTTCGCCGAGGGCGCGGCGGCGCAGGAAGGCGTCGATGAGGTCGTCCGCCTCCCGCAGCGCCTCCTCGCCCAGATGCGCGGCGACGATGGTGCGCAGCCGCTCCTCGTCGGGCACCGGCAGTTCCAGCCTGAGGCAGCGGCGCAGGAACGCGGGCGGGAAGTCCCGTTCACCGTTGCTGGTGATGATCACGACGGGGAACTCGGCGCACTGGACGAGGCCCTGGTGCACCCGGACCGTGCCCCGGTGGTCCGAGGTCTGCACCTCCACGTCGGCGCTGTCCTCCGGCAGCCGGACCAGCTCCTTGATCTCGAAGTAGCCCTCCTCGAACACGGTGAGCAGATCGTTGGGGAGGTCGACGTCGCCCTTGTCCATCTCGTCGATGAGCAGACAGCGCGGGCCGGCCGAGGCCACCAGCGCGGTGCCGAGCGGCCCGAGGCGGATGAACTGCCCGATGGACGGCTCGCGGTCGCCGCGGTCCCGGCTGAGCGTGGTCTCCCGCAGCCGGCCGATGGCGTCGTAGACGTAGAGGGCGTCCGGCACGGTGGAGCGGCTGGTGACGGACCAGCGCAGCAGATCGCCGAGGCGCAGTTCGAGCGCGACGGCACGGGCGAGCGACGACTTGCCGGTGCCCGCGGGACCGGTCACCAGCAGCGGACGACGCAGGTGCAGCGCCGCGTTGACGATGTCGGCGTGTCGCGGGTCGATCACGTACGGCAGCTTCGGGCGCGGCGCGCGCACCGGGGCGAAGCGCCGCCACGGCGGGGCGTCGGGCAGGGTGACCTCGCGGGGCACGCCGTCGCCTCGGAACAGTCGCCATGCGGCGTCGGCGGCGGATGTCATGGACCCTCCTGGGGTTCGGACAGGTGCAGGCGGGGGACGGTGCGGTCGGCGTCGGCCCAGGCGAGGACCGGACGGCCGGGGAACTCGGGCGGATTGGCCCAGGCGCCCGCCCGGTAGCTGTGGACGCCGTCGGGCAGCTCCCGGGTGGCGACCCGCGCCATGTGCCGGACACTGTGCGAGGGCCCGTCCTCGCCGCGGTCCCACATCACCACAGGTATGCCCAGCGCCAGGCAGGTCTGCACGATGCGGTCCCGGGGAGGACCGGGCGGTACGTCCACGGAGACGCGTACCGTGTCGAGTTGGTTGACGAGCTGCGAGTAGAGCGTGTCCCGGTCGGCGGGGTCCGAGACGACGAGTGCCTTGCCGGAGTCCAGGCGGCTCCATCTGCTGCGCCAGCGGGAGACGAACCGCCCGTTGCGGCGCAGCAGTTCTGGGCAGTGCACGACCAGCGGGTACTCCACCCCGAGCACCCCGGGCACCAGCTCCGCACGGCCCTGGGCCGCCCACTCGTCGACGGGCAGGTTCAGGCCGCCGCGGTCCACGAGCACCTCCACCAGCGGCGGACGCTCGTCCTCGGGCGGGGGCGTGAGCGAGTCCAGGACCCGCAGCACCTCTCGTGCCGCTTCGGAGGCGGTGTACGTCCGCACGCTCTCGGTGGACACCTGCCGGGGCCCGGCGCCCTCGTCGCACCAGATCCGCAGCCGGTGCCGGCCCCGCCCGACCTTCGTCACCTGGACCAGGACGCGCACCCTGGCGGCCCGTCCGCGCACGGAACGCGCCCATTCCTGGGCGTCGTAGCGCCGCTCGCCCAGTGCCGAGCGCCCGATGCCGAGACGGCCGGCCACCCGGTCCGACCACATCCGGAGCCGGGCCCGCGGGGTGTCGGGGGCGAGGGCGGCGACGTACTCCACCACCCGCAGCAGCGCGGGCACCCGGCGCTCGCCGTCGCTCGCGTGGCCGTCGCCGGGGAGGATCTCCAGGCGGTCGACGAGCGCGTCCACGCTGTCGCCGCCCGGCTGGGTCGCCAGATGCGGTAACGCGGCGCGGACCGCCTCGGGGAACCGCGCGCTCACGGCGGGGTCGAGGGCACGCAGATGCCCGCGCAGGTCCGCGTACTCGGACGGGGACAGCAGCCGGGGAGTGCGGGACAGGGCGCCCGCGGCCAGCAGCCGGTCGGTGGACCTCGGGTCCTCCCGGCGCAACAGCCCGGTCAGTGCCGCGAGCGCCCGCGGATGCGTCAGCAGGAACGCGGCGAAGTCCTGCGCGGACGGCGGCCGCACATCGCTGCCGTGCTCCACTCCGCACAGCTGGGCGAGCCGGCGGGCCCGGTCGCCGCGCCCGGTGGGGGACGGAAGGGCGTCCTCGATCGCCTGCAGCAGCAGCCCGAAGGCGTGCTCGTCGGTGTCGGGCGGCACGGGGCGGCATGCGTCCAGCACACCGAGGGGCCGCAGTTCGGCCTCGACGGCCTGCCAGGGGATGACCCAGCTGCGCCGGATGACGTTCTGGAAGTCGAGCGGGAGTGGATGTCCGGCGGCGTCGACCGGCAGGAAGTGCCCCGCGACGAGGCCGACCACGGCGTTCTCCTCCTGACACCACAGGGGGCCGCCGCTGTAGCCGACGTCGACCGCCATGCCGGTGGGCGCGCCGTCGACATAGCCGTGCGGACCGTGCACGGCGGCGACGGTGAGCCGGGCCACGGTGGCATCGGCACCGCTGCCGTGCCAGGCGCGGAGCTTCTGGCCGACCGACAGGGCGGCCTGGCCGGGGCCGTCGGGCAGACCCGGGGCCGGGACGTCGACGCGGAGTACGGCGAGGTCGCCGAGCCACTCGCGGGCCCCCGGCCGCACCGGCCCGCCGTCCGGGGCACGGGGCGGGATCCAGTGGGCGACCCGGGCGAGGTGGCGCTGCGAGCCGACGGCGGACCTGCTCACTTCCACGGGTACGTCCACGGCCATCGGTGCCCGGGTGTGGAACATGTCCCGGCCCAGCGCGGCATTCACGACATGCGCGCAGGTCAGCACGGTGTCATGGCCGAGGACCAGCCCCGCGCCCGCCGTCCTGCCGTCCTCGGTCCGCCGCACCGTCACGACGTACCGGGACGGGTCGCGGCCACCGGCCCCCGCGGTGTGGAACCAGCCCACGCGTCACTCCGCGGGGTTCGTGCCGGTGTCCGGGGCGGGCTTCCAGCTGGCGGTGACGGTGAGATGGGCCTGTCCGGCGGCGCCGACGATCCCGAACTTGAGGTCCTGGCCCACCTGCACGCCGAAGGTCACGCTCAGCTCGGTCGGCGGCTCGGGCACCGCCGTGGCGGCGTCGTGGACCTCCTGCAGCAGCGGACCGAGCGGACGCAGCGCGCCGCGCAGCGCGCCGGCCGCGAGGTTCGCGACGGCCCGGCCGCCCGCCCCGACCGGCACCACTGTGCCCAGGCCCGCGGGGAGGTCGTCGTCCCGGCTGACAGGGGGTGCGCCCGCCGCGGGGGCGAGGAAGAAGCGGACCGGCGTGCCGTCGTCGAGTTCGAGTTCCGGTGAAGTGGCCACCGTCACATTATCGTCAAGGAGCGGGCAGGGGCCGACCCAATGCTCCAACTCGGTTACCACATCGATGCATTGGGCACGGGTCGGTGAGGACGGAACTCAGGGCATGACCCGCGCCAGGTACGGTGCCGTGGCGCTGCCCTCCGCCCGCGCCACCCGCTCCGGAGGGCCCGCCGCCACGATCCGGCCGCCCTGGTCGCCGCCGCCGGGGCCCAGGTCGATGACCCAGTCGGCGCCCGCGACCACCGTCATGTCGTGTTCCACCACCACGACCGTGTGCCCGGCGTCGACCAGTCCGTGCAGCCGGTCCATCAGCACCTCCACGTCGGCCGGGTGCAGCCCGGTGGTGGGCTCGTCCAGCAGGTACAGGGTGTGGCCGCGCCGGCCGCGCTGCAGCTCGCTCGCCAGCTTGATCCGCTGCGCCTCCCCGCCGGACAGCTCGGTCGCCGGCTGCCCGAGCCGCAGATAGCCGAGGCCGACGTCGAGCAGCGTGCCGAGGCTGCGGGCGGCGGCCGGGATGCCGGCGAAGAACTCCGCCGCGGCCTCCACGGTCAGATCGAGCACCTCGGCGATGTTCCGTTCCCGGTAGGTCACTTCGAGGGTCTCGGGGTTGTAGCGGGCGCCGCCGCAGTCCGGGCAGGGCGCGTAGGTGCTCGGCAGGAACAGCAGCTCGACGCTGACGAACCCCTCGCCCTGGCAGGTCTCGCAGCGCCCACCGGACACGTTGAAGGAGAACCGGCCGACGCCGTACCCGCGCGCCCGTGCCTCCTCGGTGGCGGCGAACACCTTGCGCACGACGTCGAACAGGCCGGTGTAGGTGGCCAGGTTGGAGCGCGGGGTGCGCCCGATCGGCCGCTGGTCGACCCGGACCAGCCGGTCCACGCCCGGAAGCTGATCCGTCAACTCGCCGATGAGCGTGGACTTTCCGGAACCGGAGACGCCGGTGACGGCGGTGAACGCGCCGAGCGGGAACTCGGCCGTCACCGCGCGCAGGTTGTGCCGGGTCACCGGACCCACCCTCAACCAGCCGCGCGGAGAGCGGACTTCACGTCCCGGGCCGGGTGACTCGTCGAACAGGAACACGGCCGTCGCCGACTCCGCCACACACGCCAGCTCGGCCGGCGGCCCGCTGTACAGCACGCGTCCGCCGTGCTCGCCCGCGCCCGGACCCACGTCCACCAGCCAGTCGGCGCCGCGCACCACCTCCAGGTGGTGCTCCACCACGAACACCGAGTTGCCGGCGGCCTTCAGCCGGTCCAGCACGGTCAGCAGCGCCTCGGTGTCCGCCGGGTGCAGTCCGGCGGACGGCTCGTCCAGCACGTAGACGACGCCGAACAGCCCGGAGCGCAACTGGGTGGCGAGCCGCAGCCGTTGCAGCTCGCCCGTCGACAGGGTGGGGGTGGAGCGGTCGAGGCTGAGGTAGCCGAGGCCCAGTTCGACCACCGGCGCGATCCGGGACTTCAGGTCCTCGGTGAGGACCCGCGCGGTCTCGGTGCGGCCGTCGAGCAGGGCGGCCAGGTCGGTCAGCGGCAGCGCGGCCAGTTCGGCGATGGTCCGGCCGCCGAAGGTCACCGCCATCGCCTCCGGCCGGAGCCGGCTGCCCCCGCACACCGGGCAGGGGGCGCTGGTCAGGAACCGCTCCGCCTTCGCCCGCAGCGACGCGGACTTGGTGTCCGAGAACGTCTTCAGCACATACCGGCGCGCGCTCATGTACGTGCCCTGGTACGGCCGTTGGATGCGGTCGGCGTCCCGGACGGGGTGGACGGTGACGACGGGCTGCTCGTCCGTGAACAGGATCCACTCCCGTGCCTGCGCAGGCAGCTCGCGCCAGGGCCGGTCCACGTCGTGGCCGAGCGCGTCGAGGATGTCGCGCAGGTTCTTGCCCTGCCAGGCGCCGGGCCAGGCGGCGATGGCGCCCTCGCGGATCGACAGGGAGGGATCCGGGACCAGCAACTCCTCGGTGGTGTCGTGCACTTGGCCCAGGCCATGGCACTCCGGGCAGGCGCCGGCCGCCGTGTTCGGCGAGAACGCGTCCGAATCGAGCCGCTCCGCGCCCGGCGGGTAGTCCCCGGCGCGGGAGAACAGCATGCGCAGGGAGTTGGAGAGATTGGTGACCGTGCCCACCGAGGAGCGGGAGGTGGGGGCCGCGCGGCGCTGCTGCAGGGAGACCGCGGGCGGCAGCCCGGTGATCTCGCCGACCTTGGGCGCCCCGACCTGGTGGATCAGTCTGCGCGCATACGGCGCGACCGACTCGAAGTACCGCCGCTGAGCCTCGGCGTAGATCGTGCCGAACGCCAGGGACGACTTCCCCGAGCCCGACACGCCGGTGAACACGGCCAGGGCGTCGCGGGGGATGTCGACGTCGACGCCTTTCAGATTGTGTTCGCGGGCGCCGCGGACGCGGACGTACTGGTCGGATGGGCTGTGCATAGAGGCACAACTCTATCCACGCCCGTGCGCTGCTACTGCGGAGGGTTGTCGCGGCGGTTCTGGTCGATGTACTGGTCCGCCCGCTTCTGCGCGGCGTCGACCTGGGAGCCGTACCTGTCCTGGGTCCTCTGGTCGATCATGTCGCCGGCCTTGTCGACGCCCGTCTTGGCCTGGTCCTCATGGCCCTTGAGCATCTGCTTGATCTTGTCCATCATGGACATGGCAGCCCTCCTCGTCGCTTGAGGCTTCCCCTCCCAGGGTCACCGGCCCCGGCCGGGTCCGCATCTCGGGGCCGTCAGAGCCCCGGCGCGAAGAGCGCGGCGAGCCGCCGGTAGGAGCCCAGCAGCGCCGTACGGTCGTAGGAGCTGGTGGTGACCAGGACCTCGTCGGCGCCCGTCTCCTTCAGCACCGTCTCCAGCTCGTGCGCGACCTGGTCCGCGGTGCCGGCGATGTGCCCGGCAAGCCCCGCCTCGTAGAGGCCGCGCTCCTTCGCGGTCATCGTGCGGGCCTCGATCTCGTCGGCCGGGGCGAGCGGCGGGAAGGTGCCGCGGGTGCGGGCGTACGCCATCGACCAGGCCTCCGGGACCAGCAGCCGCCGCGCCTCCTCCTCGGTGCCGGCGACCGCGACCGTCCCGGAGATCACGACGTACGGCTCCGGCGCCCAGGGGGAGGGCCGGAACAGCGAGCGGTACTGGTCGATGCCGCGCAGCATCTTCTCCCGGCCGCGCAGATCGCCGATCACCATCGGCAGTCCGGCGCGGGCCGCGATCCGCGCGCCCTCGCCCATGGCCAGCACGAACGGCGGCACCCGCAGCCCTTCCGCGGGACGCGCCCGCACCCCGGTCGGCGAGCCGCCCTCGAACCAGCCCAGCAGCTCGCCGAGCTGCCCCGCGAAGTCCTCGGCGACCTCCTTGTCCCGGCCGAGGGCCTTGCGCACCCCGTCGGTGAAGCCGACGGAACGCCCGATCCCCATGTCGATCCGGCCGGGGAACAGGGACTCCAGGACGCCGAACTGCTCGGCGACGACGAGCGGTTGGTGGTTGGGCAGCATCACACCGCCGGTGCCGACCCGGATCGTCCGTGTGGCCGAGGCGACCGCGGCGGCCAGCACGGTCGGCGCGGAACCGGCGACGCCGGGTACACCGTGGTGCTCGGACACCCAGTAGCGGTGATAGCCGAGTGCCTCGGCCTCCCGCGCCAGTGCGACGGTGTCCCGCAGCGCCTCGGCGGGCGGGTGTCCCTCGCGGGTGCGCGAACGGTCGAGGACGGAGAACCGGGTCCGGGCGATCACAGTGCTGCTCACCCAAGGTTCAACGCGCATGTGAGCCGGGAATTCCTGGCCCGTCGGCGCCTGGCTAAGGTGGCCCCGTGACCGACAGCACCAGGCGTCCGCTCGCCGTGTTCGACCTGGACAACACCCTGGCCGACACCGCGCACCGGCGGCACTTCCTGGAGGTACGGCCGAAGAACTGGGCCGCCTTCTTCGCCGCCGCGCCCGCGGACCCGCCCCTCGCCGAGGGCATCGCGCTCGCCGTGGAGAGCGCCCGCGAATGCGAGGTGCTGTATCTCACCGGCCGCCCCGAGCGGTGCCGGCGCGACACACTGGACTGGCTCGCGGCCCATGGGCTGCCCGAGGGGCGCGTGTACATGCGGAGCAACGCCGACCGCAGGCCCGCCCGGTTCACCAAGCTGGAGATCCTGCGCCGGCTCGCCCAGGACCGCGAGATCCGTGTCCTCGTGGACGACGACGAGATGGTCTGCGACGACGCCGAGCGCGCCGGGTTCACCGTCGTACGTGCCCGCTGGACCGCGAAGTCCGCGGCGCTTGAGGAGGCTCAGGAGCGAGAGGGCCGCACCTGACGCCGGGAGGCGGTCAGTCCGCGTCCTCGAGGCGGAAGCCCACCTTCAGCCCCACCTGGTAGTGCTCGATCCGCCCGTTCTCGATCTGGCCCCGGACCTCGGTGACCTCGAACCAGTCCAGATTGCGCAGCGTCTGGTCGGCGCGGGCGATGCCGTTGCGGATGGCCTGGTCGATGCCCTCGTGCGACGTGCCGACGATCTCGGTGACCCGGTAGGTGTGATGCGTCATGAGGGTGCTCCTCTCCTGTCACGCCGTACTCCACCGTGCCCCATCCCCGGCCCGCCCGCACGGTGTCCGCCGCCTGCGCGGGTAGCCCCTGGCCCTCTTGACCCTCCGCATTGGTCCATACCAAAATCCAGCACACCCGTACGAGCCGTGCCGCTCGTCCCCCCACGTCGGGCCCCCACGCCTGTCCGCACCCCTGCCAGACAGAACAGGACCCCTCGTGAGACGTCGTCTGCTCGCCCTCCTGTGTGTCACCGGTTCCCTCGTGAGCGCCTGCGGGATGCTCCCGGGCGGCCACGAGCGCAAGACGGTCACCGTGTGGCTGATGAAGGACAGCGCTTCCAAGGAGTTCCTCCGGCGTTTCACCGAGGACTTCGAGCGCACCCACAAGGATCTGCGCCTGGACATCCGCATCCAGGAATGGACCGGCATCGTCGACAAGGTCCGCGCGGCGCTCAAGGACGACTCCGGAGACGGACCCGATGTCATCGAGGTCGGCAACACCCAGGTGCCGCTGTACGCCGACGGCGGCAAGCTCGCCGACCTCACGCTGGAGTCGATGCGCGACTGGGGCAAGGACAAGTGGCTGCCCGGCCTCGCCCAGCCGGGCAAGGACGGCAACGCGCAGTACGGCATCCCCTGGTACGCGGCCAACCGCGTCGTCATCTACCGCAAGGACCTGTTCGAGGCGGCCGGCATCACCCGCCCGCCGAAGACCCGTGAGGAGTGGCTCGCCGACACCGAGAAGCTGAACTCCGGCGGCAACCAGGGCATTTACCTGGCCGGCCAGGACTGGTACACCCTGTCCGGCTTCGTCTGGGACGAGGGCGGCGACCTCGCCCGGCAGAAGGACTACCGGTGGGAGGGCGCCCTCGACACCCCGGCCGCGCTGCGCGGCATGGACTTCTACCGGCGGCTGCAGGCGCTGGGCCGGGGCCCGGCGGACTCGGACGAGGAACACCCGCCCCAGGCCGGGGTGTTCGCCGGCGGCAAGGTGGCGCAGATCATCGCCGTACCGGGGCTCGCCCAGTCGATCGTGCGGCAGAACCCGGACCTGAAGGACGAGCTGGGCTTCTTCCCGGTGCCCGGGAAGACCGCCGCGCGGCCCGGCGCCGTCTTCACCGGCGGCTCCGACCTCGTCGTCCCGGCGGGCACCGAGGACCAGTTCGCGGCGACCGCCGTCGTCGGGGCGCTCGTCGGCGCCAAGTGGGACACCGAACTCGCCCGCACCATGAACTACGTGCCCAACAAGACCACGCTGGCGGGCGCGGTCGCGGGGGAGGAGGGGGTCGCCGCCATGGCCGCGGGCGCGGCTCAGGGCCGCGCGACCCCCAGCACCCCTCAGTGGGCCGACGTCGAGGCCGACAACCCGATCAAGGAGTACATGACCCGGGTGCTCCAGGGCGCGGACCCGGCGACGGAGGCCCGCCGGGCCTCCGCGAAGATCACCGGGGAACTCGCGCCGGACGTGTGACTCACCGCACCACGCTCAGCGACAGCGCGAAGCGGTCCTGCGCGTCCGTCCACCAGTGAGTCAACTCAAGCCCCGCCGCAGCCAGTTCGGCGGTCACGCCCTCCTTGCGGAACTTCGCGGACACCTCGGTGCGCAGCTCCTCGCCGGCCGCGAAGTCCACGGCCAGGTCCAGCGCGGGCACCTTCACCGTCTGCGCGATACGGGAGCGCAGCCGCATCTCGATCCACTCCCGCTCGGGGTCCCACAGGGCCACGTGGTCGAAGGCGTCCGGATCGAAGTCGGCGCCCAGCTCACGGTCGACCACGGCCAGCACGTTCTTGTTGAACGCCGCCGTCACGCCGGCCGCGTCGTCGTACGCCCGGACCAGCACCCGCTCGTCCTTGACCAGGTCCGTGCCGAGCAGCAGCCCGTCGCCGGGTGCGAGCAGGGAGCGCACGGAGGCCAGGAAGCCGGCGCGTTCGGCGGGCAGCAGGTTGCCGATCGTGCCGCCGAGGAAGGCCAGCAGCCGGGGCCCGGGAGTCGCGGGCAGGGTCAGCGGGGCGGTGAAGTCGGCGATCAGCGCGTGGACCTCCAGGTCCGGGCGCTCCACGACGAGCGCCTTGCCGGCCTGGGTGAGGGCGCTCTCGCTGACGTCGACCGGGACGTACGCCGCGGGCGCGAGCGCGTCGAGGAGAAAGCGGGTCTTCTCCGAGGAGCCCGAGCCGAGTTCGATCAGCGTGCGGGCACCGCTCGCCGCGGCGATCTCGCCGGACCGGCCGGCCAGGATCTCCCGCTCGGCGCGGGTGGGGTAGTACTCGGGCAGCTCGGTGATCTGCTCGAACAGCTCGCTGCCGTGGGCGTCGTAGAACCACTTGGGCGGCAGCCACTTGGGGTTGTCGGTGAGGCCGCCCAGAACGTCGGCGCGCAGCGCGGCCTCCGTCGCGTCCTCGGGGAGTGTGCGGGTGACGTGCAGGGGGCTCACGTACAGGGCTCCTTCGATGATGGGGACGCCCCCGCTCGAGCGGAGTCGAGAGTGGGGGAGGGCGCCGGATCCTCCAGCGGTGCGAGCAGCACGCCGGCGCGGCTCGCGGTGAGGACGGTGCGGTCGGGGACCTCCTGCCAGAGCGGGTCGTCGTCGTAGGGCTCGGAGGCGACGACCGTGCTCCGGCCGGGCTCCGTGCGGTACCAGAGGGTGTCGCCCCAGGTGGTGCCGGCGATCGTCGTGCCGTCCGTCAGCAGCAGGTTGAGCCGCGAGGCCGGGGCCGCCCCGGCCAGCTGACGAACCGTTTCGCCGAGGGCCTGATCGGGCTCGTCCCCCGAGCGCAGCCGGTGCAGGACCAGCGCCCACACGAACGCCGAGTCGGTACGGGCCTGCAGCGACAGCAACTCGACCGGGGGCAGCGCGGACACCAGCGGGGCGACCGAGTCGGGCCAGCCCGCGAGGGCGCCGTTGTGGCTGAACAGCCAGCGGCCGGAGGCGAAGGGCGCCGCGGCGGCCTCGGCGTCGGCGCCCGCGAGCGTCGCGTCCCGTACGGCGGCCAGCACGCTGCCGGAGCGCACCACCCGCGCCAGGTCGGCGAAGGACAGGTCCGCCCAGATCGGCCCGGCCCGCCGGTAGCGTGCCGGGAGAGGGTCGTCCTGGGCGTACCAGCCGACCCCGAAACCATCGGCGTTCACCGTCCCGTAGCGCTGCCGCCGGGGCGCCCACGACTGGCGCACCAGGCTGTGCTCCGGCTCCAGGAGGAGCCGGCCGAGCGGCTCCTCGGGCCCCACATAGGCCAGATGGCGGCACATCAGACGGCCTCCGAGCGGGCGGTGCGGAACCCGGAGAAGATCTGCCGCCGGATCGGGTAGTCCCAGTTGCGGAACGTGCCCCGGCAGGCCACCGGGTCCACGGCGAACGAACCGCCGCGCAGCACCTTGTACTCGGACCCGAAGAACACCTCCGAGTACTCCTTGTACGGGAAGGCCTTGAAGCCCGGGTACGGCAGGAAGTCGCTCGCCGTCCACTCCCAGACGTCACCGATCAACTGCCGTACGCCGAGAGGCGACGCGCCGGCCGGGTAGCTGCCGGCGGGCGCGGGCCGCAGATGCCGCTGGCCCAGGTTGGCGTGCTGTGGTGCCGGGTCCGCGTCGCCCCACGGGTAGCGCGTGGAGCGGCCGGTGGCCGGGTCGTGCCGGGCGGCCTTCTCCCACTCCGCCTCGGTGGGCAGCCGCCGCCCGGCCCAGCGGGCGTAGGCGTCGGCCTCGTACCAACTGACGTGCAGCACCGGCTCGTCGGGTGGCACCGCCTCGGTGACGCCGAAGCGCCGCCGCAGCCAGTGGCCGCCGTCCCGGCGCCAGAACAGCGGCGCGGTGATCGCGTGCTGCTTGATGTGGGCCCAGCCCTCCGGGGTCCACCAGCGCTCGGTGTCGTAGCCGCCGTCCTCGATGAACGCCTGGTACGCCCCGTTCGTCACCGGCGTGGTGTCGATCCAGAACGGGGCCACCTCCCGGACGTGCGCCGGGCGTTCGTTGTCCAGCGCCCACGGTTCGGCCGAGGTGCCCATGGTGAACGGGCCACCGGGGACCAGGACTTCGGCCGGACCGGTGAACAGCGGGGCGGGTTCCGGTTCCGGAGCGGTCAGGGCCTGCGGGCCCTTGCGGAGCTGATGGGTGATCAGCATGGTCTCGTCGTGCTGCTGTTCGTGCTGGGCGATCATCCCGAAGGCGAATCCGGCCTCGGTCAGCCGGGTGCCGTGGAAGTCGGCGCCCGCCAGCAGGTCCGTGACCCGTCCGCGCACCTCGGCCGCGTACCGGCGGGCCTCCGCGGGCGGCAGCAGCGGCAGCGAGGGCCGCTCGGCCCGCGGGTGTTCGAAGGCGTCGTACAGGCTGTCGATCTCGGGCCGCATGGCGTCCCGGCCGCCGACCGCCCGGAGCAGCCACAGCTCCTCCTGGTTGCCGATGTGCGCGAGGTCCCACACCAGCGGGGACATCAGCGGCGAGTGCTGGGTGGTGAGGTCGGGCTCCTCGACGCAGCTGGTCAGCAGCGTGGTGCGGTCCCGGGCGGCGGTGAGGGAGGCCAGCACCCGCTCGCGCAGCGTCTCGGTGTCCACCTCGGTCGTCGCGGTGTCGGTCTCGGGGGCCGTCATGTGCGGATGTCCTTCCTCCGGTGGGCGGTGCGGCCGGGCCGGGACGGGCGCAGGTCGCGGCGGGCCGTCCGGTCCAGCAGATCGTCGGCCGGGCAGCGGCCCCGGGCGACGTAGCGGTCCAGGTACGCGGCCACCGCGTCGGTCACCTCGGCGGTGGCGCCGATCCGGGGCAGGGCCTGGAGCGCCGCCGCGAAACACACGACGGCGACCTCGCGCAGTTCCGGGTCGGCGAGACCGAGGCGGGCCGCGTCGGTCCACAGCGGGTTGTGCGGGGCGGGCAGGTTCAGGGACCGTTCCGCCAGGCGCTTGACGCTGCGGTACGCCGTCTCGGCGGCCGCCGGGTCGTCGAACAGCGCCGCCGTCACCGCGAGCGGCACGATCCAGCCGTCGTCGCCGGGCTGCGCGTCCATCATCCGCAGCTCCAGGTGGCCGCGCGGCCGGACCGGCGGGAACAGGGTGGTCAAGTGGTAGTCCAGATCCGCCCGCGTGGGCGGCCGGGGCGACCGGGAACGGGTCCACTCCCGGAAGGTGAGCCCGTCGGGCACGTACCACGGCCCGCTGTCCCGGCGCACACACATCACCGGCGAGTCGAGCACATGCCGGGCCCAGGCGGTGCGCGGCTCGCCGTCCAGCGGGGGAGCGCCCGCGCGCCCGGCGCCGATCTCCATCCACATCAGCTGCCGGGTGGACCGCCAGCCCGTGGGCTCGTGGCCGAGCAGCGGGGAGTTGGCGAACGCGGCCACCAGGACCGCCCCCAACTGATGGGCCAGCCACCAGCGGCGCCGGTACCCGAGCGGGCCCGGCTCCTCGTGACCGGCGTCCACGCAGACCTGCACGGAGGCGGAGGCACACATCATGTGCCGGCCCGCCGGACCGGTGCGGTCCAGGCAGGTCTCCATCGCGTCGTAGCGCGGCTCGCGCAGGAACCGGCGGGGCTTGTGCCAGGGTTCGTGGCCGATGCCGACCAGACCGAGCCCTTCCTCGGCGAGGGCGGCGCGGACGGTGTCCAGGTCGGCGGAGACGGTGCCGATGCACTCCATCAGGGAGGCGGCGGGCGGCGAGCTCAGCTCCAGCTGGCCGCCGGGTTCGACGGTGAGCGGTGACCGCAGGGGCAGGGCCCGCAGGGCGGTGTACACCGCTGTGAGTCGTTCGGGTGTCACGGGGAGCTGCGGAGTCCGCAACTCATGGATGAGCCACTCCAGCTCGACACCGAGCGAGCGGGGCGGCCCGGTCTTGAAGCAGATGCCCTGGACCAGGGCTTCCACCTCGGCTTCGGTGACGGCGGTGCGATGCGGCGTACAGTCGCCACCGTCACTCTGTGAATCGGACATGTCGGGATCCTCCTGAGATTCCACCATGCCATCGGCCCGGTTCGGACGTGGGGCCGGGCGGGCACTCGTTCCACCCAAGACCCTCGGGCCGGTTCGCACAAGGGTGCCCCTGGGGACGTTCCGGTTCGGTCATCTCCGTTTCCGTAGGCGTTCTCCGGACCGTTCCGGGGCGGGAAACTCCGTTGCACCGCATCACCAGCATCACCCAGGATGCCTGCATGAGCACGACGGGGGAGACCGCGCAGGCCGCGGCCACGGCGCCCACGGGGGTGGCGCCGTGAGCGCGCGCCTGCGCGGGATCGCCGCGGAGACGGAGCGGATCGTGGCGGCGGGCCGGTATCGCGCGCCGGACGGCCGCGACGTGTCCCTCGCGGCCGAGATCGAGGCCGCTCGGGCCGGCACGCGGATGTTCGGTCCGGAACCGGTTCGTGTACGGCAGTCGGGTGACGCCGGCGCCTCCGGTGGCGCGGGCTCGGGGCTCACGGCGGACACCGTTGTCGAGGTCACCGGGGAGAGCAGTCTCCAGGCCGCCCGCCGGCTCGCCGGTGCCCCGGTCGCCGTCCTGAACTTCGCCTCCGCCCGGAACCCCGGCGGCGGCTACCTCAACGGCGCGCAGGCCCAGGAGGAAGCCCTGTGCCGCGGCTCCGCGCTGTACACCTGCCTGCTGACGGCCGGCTCCTTCTACGACCACCACCGCGCCCACCGCGACCCGTTCTACACGGACCGGGTGATCCACTCCCCGGCCGTCCCGGTCTTCCGTGACGACCGGGGCCGGCTGCTGGCCGAGCCGTACCTCGCGGGCTTCCTGACGGCGGCGGCCCCCAACGCGGGCGTCGTACGGCGTACGGAACCGCAGCGCGCCGCCGAGTTGCCGGGCGCGCTCGCGGTGCGGGCCGAGCGCGTTCTGGAGACGGCCGCCGCCCACGGCTACGGCCGGCTGGTGCTCGGCGCCTGGGGCTGCGGAGTCTTCCAGAACGACCCGGCACAGGTCGCCGGCGCGTTCCGGGCCCTGCTCGGCCCCGGCGGCCGGTTCGCGCGCACGTTCGAGCACGTGGTGTTCGGCGTGCTGGACCGGACACCGGGCACGGTGGTGCGGGAGGCGTTCGCTCGGGCGTTCCCGGAAGCCCGGGCCGCGGCGGCGTACTCCGGTCAGGTCCAGCCGTAGCGCTCGTGCAGCCGCTGCCGGACGAGGTTGAACCGCATCCGGTCCAGCGCGCAGGCCTCCCGGCGCATGCCGTCCTCGTGCAGCCGCAGCACGCGGTCCACGTCCACCCACGAGTCCCGGCCCGACCGGTCCCACGGCCCGCTGCCGATCGCGACCCACTCCCGGTCGCCGTCGTGCCGCTTGCTCGACAGCTGTACGGCGAGGAAGGTGCCGGCCGCCTCGCGGGCGACGACCAGCACCGGGCGGTCCTTGCCCCGGCCGTCGTTCTCCTCGAACGGCACCCAGGTCCACACGATCTCGCCGGGGTCCGGGTCGCCGTCGTGGGCGGGGGAGTACTCGGTACGCACCCGGCCGACCTCGCGCGGGTCGGCCTCGGTGGTCGCGTGGGGGCCGTAGCGGCCGGGGACGTTCTCATCGGTAAACGTGGTCACGGGGGCACCCTAGTGGGCAGTCCCTGCGGGTCAACGGGCGCCCGCCGTCGGCGGTGGGCAGCTCCCGCTGGGCAAGGGGCGCCTGGCTCGGGGGCGTTGTGCCGGTGAGGGGTGAGGGGAGTGGCCGGGCGAAGCGTAGTGGCCTGAACTGTGAGGCTTTGGGGCGGACTTTGTGCCGGTGGTCGATGGTGTCGGGGGTGTGGCCGGTCAGGGCCGGCGGCGGGTGCCGATCTGCATGCCCGGGCGGCGTCGATGCACGGTCACATAGGTCAGGCCCGCCTCGCCGGCGGTGATGCTGCGCCGCGCCCCGTGCGGCAGCCAGGCCAGGGCGCCCTCGGCGAGCGGCTGTGCCTCGTCGGCGGGGCCCGCGCCGAGCACGCCGTCCCCGGACACGACCAGGAGCATCACATCCAGCTGTATCTCCGTGTGCGCGGTGATCCGGTCGCCCGGGGCGAGCCGGACCACGTTGGCGTCGAGCTGCCGTCCGCTCTCGGCCAGCTTCCACAGCACTCCGCCGGGCTGCGGTGGCGACTCGGCCAGTGCCCGGGTGTCGCACAGCACACGGGCATCGGCGGCGGTGCGGCCGGCCGGCCCGCTGTCGGTCGCGGAGAGCGACGTCATCTGGTGTTCCCCTCGACTCTTCCATTTCCCTGCGAACAGGTACCCACTGCTGACCCGCCTGTCCACCCTACAATTAATACATGTAGGCTTCGTGAAAAATCGGCAGAGGTGGGAGAGGGGTTCGCAGATGGCCACGCGGGAGAGTCCGCGCCGCCGAGAGGTCCTCGACGTACTGCGCGCCGCACCCTCGCCGCTCGGCGTCGCGGAGACGGCCGAGCGCATCGGCGTCCACCCCAACACGGTGCGCTTCCATCTGGACATCCTGGTGGCCGAGGGCCTGGTCGAGCGCCGGGCCGAGCCGTCCCCGGGGCCCGGCCGTCCCCGCACCGTCTACACCGCCCGGCCCGGCATGGACCGCGGCGGCATGCGGGACTACCGGCTCCTCGCACGCATCCTGCTCAGCCGGTGGGCGTCCGCCGACCCGGCGACGGCGCGCGAGGAGGCGGTCCAGACGGGCCGGGCGTGGGGTGCTCACCTGGTGCAGCCGCCGCCCCCGTTCGGCGAACCGACGGCAGAGCGCACGGTGGCCGCGCTCCTCGCTCTGCTCGGTGAGTTGGGCTTCGCGCCGCGGGCGGAGGGAGCGGAGGAGTCCGGCGGGCCGCCCCGGCGGATCCGGCTGCGGCACTGCCCGTTCCTGGAACTCGCCGAGGAACACGGGAGGTTGGTGTGTCCGCTCCATCTGGGCCTGATGCAGGGAGCGTTGGACCGGCTGGACGCCCCGCTGACGGCCACCGGCCTGGAGCCCTTCGCCGAACCCGACTCCTGCGTGGCCCACTTGGCCGAGACCAAGGCCGCCTAGCCGGCGCACCCCCGCTTCACGCACCGCACCGCCGGTCCCGGCGGAGAAAGGCCTCCGCACATGAACGTCACGTCCGCCGCCACCGCGAGCGCTCTCACCTTCGTCTGGCTCGGCATGGTGCTGGCGATCTCCTTCCTGGAGGCCCCGCTGAAGTTCCGCGCACCGGGCGTGACCATCCCCGTCGGCCTGGGTATAGGCCGGCTGGTCTTCCGCGCGCTGAACGCCGTGGAGGCGGTGCTGGCCGTCGTCGTCATCGCGGCGGTCGCCGTGGGCGGTGCCCCGGTGGGGATCACGGCGCTGACCGCGGTCGTCGCGGTGCTGCTCCTCGCCCAGCTGGCCGCCGTCCGGCCCTACCTCAACCGCCGGTCCGACCGGATCCTCGCCGGGGAGGAACTGCCCCGCTCCCGCAGCCACTTCTGGTATGTGGGGCTGGAGTTCCTGAAGGTCATCGCGCTGATCGCCCTGGGAATCGGCCTGCTCACGGTGTGACGGCGTAAAGTCGTCGCCCGGGCCCGCGAGGGTGGTTCGCGTACGGGGGGAGACGGAAGGCATGCGCACGCCCGGCCGGATCTGGGAGGACGCCGATCTGCCCACGCGCCGGCTCGCCGGGCTCGCCCTCAACCCGTCGGCGCCACCGGACGTCCTGCTCCGGCTGCTCGCCGAGGCCCCGCTCGCCGTACGGATGGTGCTGTGCCGGGACCGGGATCTGCCCGTCTCCGTGGTGGACGCCGTGATCGAGCACCCCGACCGGCGCACCCGGGGCTTCTTCGCCGTCAACCCCCACGTCGACCCGGCCCAGCGGGCGCGACTGGTGGACGATCCGGAGTGGTTCGTCCGCGCCCACCTCGCCGAGGGGCCGCGCACGACCGAGCCGGACTGGCCCCGGCCCCGGCCGCTGCCCGATGCCACCGTGGTCCGCATGCTCGTCACGTACGAGGCCGAACACCTCTGGTCGCTGTACCGGCAGATGTCCGCCGAGCTGGTCCGTGCGCTGCCCGCCCACCCGGTCGCCGAGGCGCGTCGCCACGGCGTCTTCCGCTGGACCTGGATGTCCGGCGCCGAGCGGGCCGCGCTGCTGGCGGACCCGGACGAGCGGGTCCGCGAGGCGGCGCGGGCGTGCGCGCGTTACGACGATCCGGCGTGGGTGGAGAGCGAGCTGCCGGACCGCCCCTGTCACTCCCGCAGCCACCTGCTGCTGCACTCGGCGCTCAGCCGCGCCGTCGTGGACGGCGTCCTGACCTCGCCGGCCGGCGAGGACGACAAGGCGATGATCGCCCGCAACCCCACGCTCCCGCCCGATGCGGTCGTCCTCCTGGCCGCCGACCCGGATCCGAAGGTACGGCAGGAGATCGCGGGCCGCCGCGCCGATCTCCCGCCCGCCGAACGTCACGCGCTCGTCGCGGACCCGCACCCGAACGTCCGCAGGGCCGTCGCCCGTCACCCGGACCTCGACGCGGACGAACGCCGTACGCTCGCCGCGGATCCCGATCCGCGGGTACGGCTGGCCGTGTCCGTCCACCCGTCCTTCAGCGAGGAGGAACGCGCGCGCATCGACTACACGGTCCAGACGGACTGCCGATTGGGCGCTTTCGGCGAGGGCAGGACACCCCGCGACCCCGAAGCCGTACGCCAGGACGCGCTCTCCGGGCACCCGCTGCTGCGCAGGGAGGCCGCCAAGGAACGCACGCTGGCGCCGGACCTGGTGACCCGCCTGGCGGACGACGACGACCTCGGCGTGCGGGTGCTGCTGGCCCAGAACCACCCGGACGCGCCCCCGGCCTTGTTGCTGCGCAGCTTCCTGGAGTACACCGGCCCCGAGCGTGCCCGCCTGACCACCCGGCCGAACTTTCCGCGCGCCGGTCTTGCCGCATACGCCGACCATGCCGACCCGCAGGTCCGGGCCCTGGCCGCACGGGACCCCGAGACACCGCCCGCCACCGTGGAACGGTTCACCGGGGATCCCGACCCGCAGGTCCGGGCCGCGTTCGCCCGGCACCCGAACCTCCCGCCGGTCCGGCTGGCACACCTCCTCGCCGACGAGGAACTCGCCCACCCGGCCGCCGCGAACCCGGCGCTGCCCCCGGCCACGATGAACCGACTGCTGGCGTCACAGGGCCGGGACTTCCCGGTGGCGGGCTGACCGGGATGCCGCCGCGGTCAGCGGACCAGGGGGAGGAAGACCGTGTCGACGATGTCTTCGAGGACGTCGTCGGGCACGGGGGCGAAGGTGGTGAGGATTTCGTGGCGCAACAGGTCGAAGGGCAGGGACTTGACGCGTTCGGGCAGGTGCTCCCGTTTGATCTCACCGCGTTCGACGGCGCGGTCGAAGAGCACGTCGAGGGCCTCCTTGCGCCCCGTCACGAGGGGGTCGCGCAGGTCGCCGGTGCTCGTGCCGGTCGCCTTGTGGCAGGCGGCCAGGTGCACGCTCATGACGATGATGAGCTGGACGCGGGTGGCGTTGATCTCCCGCATCAGGGTGAGGACGTCCTCCCGCAGGCTTCCCGTGTCGGGGATGTCGAGGCGGTGCTCCCTCAGGGCCTGCGTGATGGCCGCCCGGACGAGTTCGTCGCGGTCCGACCAGCGGCGGTAGAGAACGGGGGGGCTGGTGCCCGCGCGCTTGACGACGGCGTCCATGGTGAACCCCGCGTAGCCGTTGTCCGCGAGCTCTTCCCAGGCCGCGTCGAGGAGAGCCTTCTCCAGTGCCGCTCCGCGGCGTCGCTCGGGCATCCGCCCCTCCATTAGATAGATTTGCCTATCTTACTTTAGCGCCCTACTCTGACCACCGTAAGAAAGAGGACTCTATCTTAAGGTGGCTGTTCGTGAGCACTTCCAGCCGGACCGGAACCGCGCCCGCGGCGGCGGACCCCGAGCATGTGGACTCCGCCGTGTGGCGCACGGCGATCACCATCGTCGTGGGCGCCCTCGCCGTCGTCTTCGACACCACCATCGTCAGCGTCGCCCTCAACGACCTGGCGAAGGACCTCGACGCCCCGCTGTCCACGATCCAGTGGGTGAGCACCGGCTACCTGCTGGCGGTGTTCGTCACCATCCCGCTCGCCGGGTGGGCCCAGCAACGGCTGGGCGGCAAACGTCTGTGGATCGCGTCCCTGGGCGTGTTCCTGCTCGGCTCGATCCTGAGCGCGCTGGCGTGGGACGCGACCGGCCTCATCGTCTTCCGCGTCGTCCAGGGCATCGGAGGCGGCATGATGATGCCGCTCACGGCCACGCTGATCATGCAGGCCGCCCAGGGCCGCAACATCGGCAAGGTCATGTCCCTCATCACCGTGCCCACCGCCCTCGGCCCGATCCTCGGCCCGGTCCTCGGCGGCCTCATCCTGCATCTGGCCGACTGGCGCTGGATGTTCCTCGTCAACATCCCCTTCTGCGTCGTCGGCGGCGGGCTCGCCCGGCGCAACCTGCCCGACGACCGCCCCGCACCCGACGGCCCCCGCGCCCGCCTGGACGTCATCGGCGTGCTCCTGCTCTCCCCGGGCGTCGCCGCCCTCATCTACGGCCTCTCCCAGGCCGAGGGCGGTGCGGGCTTCACCGGCGCCAAGGTCCTCGTCCCGCTGCTCGGCGGCTTCGCCCTGGTCGGCGGCTTCACCGCATGGGCAGTGACCCGCACCAGCGGCGCCCTGGTCAACCTGCGGCTGTTCCGGCACCGCGCGACGGCGTCCGCTTCCACCCTCCTCTTCCTGGGCGGGTTCTCCCTGTACGGGGCGATGATGCTGCTGCCGCTGTACTTCCAGCAGGTCCGCGGCGAGGACGCCCTCGGCGCCGGGCTGCTGCTCATCCCGCAGGGCGTCGGCGCGCTCCTCGCCCGCGGCCTGGCAGGCACGTACACCGACCGCGTCGGCCCGCGCCGGGTCGCCGCCGCCGCGTTCGCCGTCGTCGCCGCGGCCACCGTGCCGTTCGCCTTCGTCACCGCCGACACCAGCGAGGTCCTGCTCATGGCCGCGCTGCTCGTCCGCGGCATCGGCCTGGGCGCCGCCATGATCGCGCCCACCGGCGCCGCCTACGTCGGCCTGGAGCACAAGGAGATCGCCGACGCCAGCATCATCACCCGCGTCGCCCAGCAGATCGGGGGCTCGGTGGGCATCGCCGTCCTCGTCGTCATCCTGCAGCACACCGTCGGCGACGCCCACACCCCGGGCGGCCTGGCCGACGGCTTCGACGCCGCGTTCTGGTGGTCGGTGGCCTTCACCGCCGCCGCGATCCCGCTGTGCCTGCTCCTGCCCGGCCGCCCCAGGCCGGTGGCCCCCGCCGACAACGCCGAAGCCGAAGTCGCCGTCGAGGTCTAGGTGCCCCGTGCCGGGACCGTCCTGGGGGACCGTTCCCCGCCAATCGGCCGTCAGGCGGCCCGCGTCGCCGGGGCGGGCTCCGGTGGCCACCGGTCGTGCCAGCGCAACTCCGCTTCCAACTGGGCCGCGACGGACACCAGCAGCGGCTCGCTGTGGGCGGGCCCGAGGAGTTGCGCGCCCACCGGGAGGCCGTCGCCGACGAATCCGGCGGGCACGTTCACGCCCGGCCAGCCCAGCACGTTCCACGGCCAGGCGTACGGGCAGGCGGCGATCATCGCCCGGTCCGTGGCCAGCCCGCGCAGCCGGTACAGGGCGCCTATCCGGGGCGGGGGAGCGGCCGTCGTCGGCGCGAGGATCACGTCGTACCGCCCGAAGAACCGGCCGATCCGCCGGTGCAGCACGGCCTCCGCACGCCGGGCCGTCCTGAGCGGGGCACCGCCGAGCAGCCGGCCGAGCCGGGCCGCGTCCCGGGTGCGCCGATCGAGCAGCATCGGGTCGGGGGCGTCGCGGACCCACTCGGCGATACCGACGGTGGCGCGCGGCACGAAGGTCAGCCCGATCTGCCCGTACGGCGGATCGGCCTCCTCCACGTCGTGTCCCAACTGCGCCAACTCCTCGGCGAGTTCGACGACCCGGGCGCGGACTTCCGGGTGCAGGCGGGCCGGTACGGCGGTGAACGGAGGCTTCAGGGACAGGGCGATGCGCAGCCGGCCCGGGTCGCGGCCGACCGCGTCCGTCACCGTCAGCGCGGGCGGCCGGTGCGGGTCCCGGTCGTGGTTGCCGCTCGCCGCGTCCAGCAGCAGGGCCGCGTCGGCGACCGTCCGGGCGAGGGTGCCGTTGACCGTGATGCCCTGGAAGGACTCGCCGCGCGGCCAGGTGGAGATACGGCCGCGCTGCGGCTTGATGCCGATCAGTCCGGTCCACGAGGCCGGGATGCGCACCGAGCCGGCACCGTCCGAGCCCAGCGCGGCGGGGACCAGCCCGGCGGCGACGGCGGCCGCCGAGCCCCCGGACGAACCGCCGGGCGTGTGCCCGGGGTGCCACGGATTACGGGTGTCCCCGAAGGCAGGTCCCTCGGTGAACGGCCACTGCCCCAGCTCACAGGTGTTCGTCTTGCCGACGATCACGGCACCGGCCGCGCGCAGCCGCCGTACCGCCTCCCCGTCCTCGGCGGCCGGCGGGAACTCGCCCCGGCAGCCGAACGCGGTCGGCTCCCCGGCCACGTCCATGTCGTCCTTCACCGCGACCGGCACCCCCAGCAGCGGACGCCGCGCCCCCTCGGCCAACTCCCGGTCGGCGGCGTCCGCTTCGGCGAGCGCGGCCTCGGCCCGCACGACACGGAAGGCGTTCAGCGTCCCCTGCGTGGCCTCGATCCGGGCCAGCGCCCGCTCCACCAGCGCACGGGAGGTCACCTCCCCGTCGGCGAGCGCACGCCGGGTCTCGGCGAGTCCGGCGGAACGGTCGTGCGTCATGGGCGGGTACCTCCGGGAGACTCCGGGACCGATGTCTACCGAACGGTAACGTCACAACCGAGCAGCTGTACGGCTTTCGCCGGCGCCGGCAACCGCCGTCCGCCCGCCGGCCCGTGCGCCCAGGTGCCGTACCAGGGCCAATGCGGTCAGCAGCGCGACCAGGGTGCACACCCCGGACCAGCCGTACCGCGTGTACGCCCGGGAGCCGAGCCAGGAACCGAGACCGCCGCCCAGGTAGGCGCAGGTCATGTAGGCGGTGTTGAGGCGGCTGCGGACGCTTGCGGCGAGGGCGTAGACGCGCACCTGGTTGGCGACCATGCCGGACTGCATGCCGACGTCCAGCAGCAGCGTGCCCGCCACCAGGGACAGCAGGCCAGGGGTGCCGCCGAGCCCGCCGAGGGCGAGGATCGCCGCGGACGCGAGGACCAGCAGGAAGCACACCAGGTTCACGACGTCGGCGCCGCGCCGGTCCACCAGCCGGCCCGCGACCGGCGTGACGAGCATGGTCACCGCGTTGACCAGCGCGAGCAGCCCGACCGCGTCCGCCCCGAGCCCGTACCCCGGTCCCGTCAGCAGCAGCGCCACCCCGGTCCACACGGCGGAGAAGCCGGCGAACACCGTCGCCTGGTAGAAGGAGGAGCGGCGCAGGGCCGGTTCGGCGCACAGCAGGCGGACGGGCTCGGTCAGCAGCCGCGGGTAGCGCTGCCGGGACGGCGCCGCCGTGGCCGGGAGCGCGCGGGCCAGGAGCAGCGCCACCGCAAGTGTGAGCAGCGCCGCCAGGACGTACGGCGCCCGCCAGCCCAGCCGGTCGCCGAGGGCGCCGCCGGCCGTGCGGGACAGCAGCATGCCCGCGAGGGCCCCGCTCAGCAGCGTGCCGCCGACCACGCCCCGCCGCTGCGGCGGGACCAGTCCGGCCGCCAGCGGACCGGCCAGCGGGGCGATCACGGTGCTCGCCCCGACCAGCACGCTCGCCGCGAGCAGCGGCGGCAGCGCGGGCGCGGCGGCCGCGGCGCACAGGCCGAGCCCGGTCACGGTGAGCAGGGTGACCAGCAACGGGCGGGGCGGCAGCCGGTCGCCGAGCGGGACGAGCAGGAAGATGCCGGCGGCGTACCCGAACTGGGTCGCGGTCACCACCCCCGCCGCCGTGCCGGGAGAGATGCCGAGGCCCGCCGCCACGAGCGGGGCGACGGCCTGCGGGAAGTACACATTGCCGACCGCGACCCCGCAGGCCAGCGCCAGCAGCGCGACGAGCCGCGGGGTACGCTGCCCGGTGTGGTGATCCGTCATGTGCCGAAGTCCACGCCCTCCGCGGGCGGTTGGCGAAGGATGTAGCCGGGGGCTAAATGATCAGCTTCCGGCTCGGGGTCGACGACCTCGCCGACACCCGGTTCGCGATCTCGCCGCTCGGCGAGCTGATGGAGAGCCTGCGCGTCCTGCGGGCCCCCGCCCTGCACCCCCTGCACCGCGACTGGCGCCGCACCGTGCTCGCGGCCCTCGACCCCGCCGATCTGCCCCTGCTGGCGGCCCTGGTCGGTCCCGCCCTGGCCCTGCCCGACTTCCTGACGCCCCGCCCCACCCGCTACGCCCCCACGCTGGACGAGGAGTTGACCGTCGTACGGGCCACGCCCCCGGACGTCGTACGACGCGACCTGCGCGCCGCGTACGCCCCGCGTCCGCTCCCCGGCCCGCTGCGGCCGGCCGCCGAGCCCGGTGACGGCGCTGCCCTCGAACTCCTCGACGCCCTCTGCTCGGTGCTGCGCCGGTACTGGCAGACCGCCCTGCTGCCCCACTGGCCCCGGATCCGGCTCGTGCTGGAGGCCGACATCACGCACCGCGCGGGCCTGCTCGCCACCGGCGGTGCCCGGTCGCTGTTCTCCGGTCTGCATCCCAACCTCGGCTGGCGGGACGGCGTCCTGACCATCGACAAGATGATCGGCCGGCACGCGGTCGACGGCGCCGGGCGGGGGCTGCGGCTCGTCCCCTCGGTGTTCGCGCACAAGCCGGCGCCCCCGATCAGCGCCGACGCGCCGCCGATGCTCGCCTACCCGGGCCGGGGCACCGCCACCCTGTGGGAACCGGAACCCGCGCCCGACGCCTCCGCGCTCACCGCCCTGCTCGGCGCACCCCGCACCACCTTGCTGCGGCTGCTCGCCGAACCCCTGCCCACGGTGGAACTCGCCCGCCGGCTCGGCGTGACCCCGAGCGCCGTCTCCCAGCACCTGCGGGTACTGGACGCCACGGGCCTGGTGACCCGCGCCCGGGACGGCCGACGGGTGCTGTACCGGCGCAGCGCGCTGGCCGAGCGGCTGGTGTCCGGCGGGTCTCCCGTGCGCCGTTGACTTCGAGAGCGCTCCAGCACCTAGCGTCGGTGGCCTCGACCAACGGGTCCGGACGGACGGAGACGGCCATGCGCGTGGGTGTACACATCAACCGGTTCGACCATCCCGGGGGCGGGCCCGCGCTCGGCGCCGAACTCGCCGCCGCCGGGGCCGCCGCCGAGGTGGCCGGGGTGAGCTGGCTGTCGGTGATGGACCACTACTTCCAGATGGAGTTCAACGGCGGCGCCGAGGCTCCCATGCTGGAGGCCTACACCACGCTCGGCTACCTCGCCGCCCACACCTCCACCGTGCGGCTCGGCGCCCTGGTGACGGGGGTGACGTACCGCCGTCCCGGACTGCTCGCGAAGATCGCCACCACGCTCGACGTCCTGTCCGGCGGCCGGGCCACGCTGGGCATCGGGGCCGCCTGGTACGACCGTGAGCACCATGGCCTCGGTGTGCCGTACCCGCCGCTCGCGGAACGTTTCGAGCGGCTGGAGGAGACGCTGCGGATCTGTCTGCAGATGTGGGACCCGGAGGACAACGGCCCGTTCGAGGGCCGGCACTACCGGCTGGCGGAGACCCTGTGCGTGCCCGCGCCGGTGAGCACCCCGCACCCGGAGATCATGATCGGCGGCGGGGGAGAGAAGAAGACCCTGCGCCTGGTGGCCCGGTACGCCGACGCCTGCAACGTCATCCCGTCCTCGGCCGAGGAACTGCGCCACAAGCTGGAAGTGCTGCGCGGCCACTGCGAGAGCGCCGGACGGGACTACGACAGCATCCGCAAGACCGTCGCCTACACCGGCGAGCCCGCCACCACGGGCGACCTCGACGGCTTCCTGCGGGACGTGGAGGGCTACAGCAAGCTCGGCATCGACACGGTGATCCTCTGCCCGCGGCTCGGCGCGACCTCCGCGTGGATGGAGCGCTTCACGGCCCCGGCGGTGGAGCGACTGGCGGGCCTCGACTGAGCCACGCGATGCCGAACGCCGACCGGGTGACGCGGACGCGAGAAGGGGCCGGACGGATCCGGCCCCTTGGCGGTGCGCGCGTACGGCTCAGGCGGCCGCGACCTCGCCCACGTTGCCGTGCAGACGGGCGACGACCTCGGTCAGCTGGGCGGCGACCTCGGCGTCGTCCACCGGGTGGGTCTCGGCGAAGCGGGTCAGGGAGCCCGGGATGGACAGCTTGATGTCCTCGATCACCTTGCCGCCGGCGATGCCCACGGCCTTGCGGGCCTCGTCCTGCGCCCACACGCCGCCGTACTGGCCGAACGCGGTGCCGATCACGGCGACCGGCTTGCCGCCGAAGGCGCCGGCGCCGTACGGGCGGGACAGCCAGTCGATGGCGTTCTTCAGGACGGCCGGGATGGTGCCGTTGTACTCGGGGGAGAAGAGCAGGAAGGCGTCGGCGGCCTGCGCGGCCTCGCGCAGCTTGGCGGCGGTGGCCGGCACGCTGCCCTCGACGTCGATGTCCTCGTTGTAGAAGGGGATGTCGGCCAGGCCGTCGAACACCTCGACCTCGGCGCCCTCCGGAGCGAGCTTGACAGCGGCCTCGGCGAGCTGGCGGTTGGTCGAACCGGCGCGAAGGCTGCCGACGAGCGCGAGGATGCGAACAGACATGGGAACTCCAAGGGGCTGAAACATCGCCGTTACGATCCGGACCGAGGTCCGTTTAGCTTTTGTACCACCGTAAGCGGACCGTGGTCCAGTTCTGTTCCCCATGCTTTACGCTGTCTTCATGCCCAGCGCGCTGCCGCCGTTTCCGCCACCTCAAGAGCCCCTTGACGCCCCCCAGTTGATCGAGGTCGGCATGGGGCCCGAGGAGCCGTGCCTGCGCGCCGACGCGGCGCGCAACCGGGCCCGGCTGCTGGAGGCCGCCGCCCGGCTGATCGCGGAACACGGAGTGGCCGGGGTCACCATGGAGGCGGTCGCGGTGGCGGCCCAGGTGGGCAAGGGGACGGTCTTCCGCCGCTTCGGCGACCGGACGGGTCTGCTGATGGCCCTGCTCGACCACTCGGACCGGCAGCTGCAGGCCGACTTTCTGGGCGGGCCGCCGCCGCTGGGGCCCGGAGCACCGCCGCTGGACCGGCTGCGGGCGTTCGGCGTGGCGGTGCTGTACCGCTCGGTCGAGCGGCTCGACCTGCAGCTCGCCGCGCAGCCGGAACCCACCCGCCGGTTCTCCCACCCGGCGGTCACCGCGCTGCGCACGCACGTCACGATGCTGCTGCGGCAGATCGTGCCGGACGCCGACTGCGAACTGCTGTCCCAGACCCTGCTCAACTCCCTCGACCCGGCCCTGATCCACCACCAGACCAAGCAGTGCGGCATGCCCATGGCCCGACTGGAGGCCGGCTGGATCGACCTGGTCGCCCGAGTCACGGGCACCCGCCCACCCGACTGACCCCGGTCCGACCCCACCCGACGACAACGCCTGCCGAGCGCGGCCGCTGGGCGACGTGTGGCAGCCCGGCCGAGCCTGCACCCGGCGGACCGCATTCGGTCGCTTCGCTGAGCGCCGATCCGCCCCCGCATGGGCCCCCGTTCGAGCGTCTCTCAGCCGCTCAACCCCGTGAACATGTCGAGCAGCCCCTGTGGTGCGTCCGGGCGGAACAGCAGCGTGGTGTTTCGCGCCGACTCCGCTGCGGATGTCTCGGCGCGGCGGAACATGCGGTCCTCGTAGGCGGTCAGCGCGGTCTCGGTGTCGTCGGGGTGGGCGGCCAGGGCGCGGCCCAGTTCGGCGCCGTCGAGCAGGGCCAGGTTGGCGCCCTCGCCCGCGAAGGGGGACATCAGATGGGCCGCGTCCCCGAGCAGGGTGACCCCGGGCACACGGTCCCAGCGGTGGCCGACCGGCAGCGCGTGTATCCGCCGCGGCACCAGCGGTCCGTCCGCGTCGGCGACCAGGCCCCGCAGGCTCTCGGCCCAGCCGTCGAACTCCTTCAGCACCGCCGCCTTCGCCGCCTCCGTGTCGTCGAAGTCGATGCCGTCCAGCCAGTCCTCCGGCGCCTCGACGGCCGCGTACACATGCAGACTGCCGTCGGTCTCGCGGTGCCCGAGGAAGCCCCGGCCCGCGCCGAGCGCGAAGAGCATCCCGCCGCCGACGACCGCCGCGCTCTCCGGGTGGCGCCGATCCGCCTCCAGCAGGTCGGCCTCGACGAAGGACACCCCCGTGTACGCGGGCCGGGCAGGGGAGAGGAGCGGGCGGACGCGGGACCACGCGCCGTCCGCGCCGACCAGCAGGTCCGTGGTGAACACGGTGCCGTCGGCCAGCGCGACCTCGTGCCGGCCCTCGCCCAGGGGGCGGGCGCCGGTGACCTTGGCGCCCCAGCGGACCGTGCCCTCGGGCAGCGAGCCGAGCAGCAGCTCGCGCAGGTCGCCGCGGTCGATCTCGGGCCGGCCGCCGGCGCCGTCGTCCTCCTCGGCGAGCCGCACGGTGGCGTGCCGGTCCAGGACACGCAGGGCCTGGCCGCCGGGGTGGACCAGCTTCAGGAACTCCTCGTGCAGCCCGGCCGCCCGCAGCGCCTCCTGGCCGGAGTCGTCGTGGATGTCGAGCATGCCGCCCTGGGTCCGGGCGCTCGGCGCGGGGTCCAGGTCGAACAGGGCGGCGTCTATGCCGTGGACGTGCAGGACACGGGCGAGCGCGAGCCCGCCGAGGCCCGCGCCGACGACGGTGATCGGTTGGTGGGGACGGCTGGTGGTCATGGGGGCCTCCTGGCCGGGTCAGTCGGGTACGGCGGTGCGCTCGATGCCGTTGATCAGGGTCTGGAAGGCCCACGAGAGGCGGGCCCCGGGGGCGCCGGAGAGCAGTGCCCCGGCGCTCGCGGCGATGTGCGGATAGGTGTCGGCCGGCGCCTCGCGCAGGGCGCCGGCCAGCGCCTGCAACTCGCCCTGGGAGTCCTCCCCGGCGTGCTCGGCGGCGGTCGCGGTGGCGTGCTGCAGCAGCAGGTCGACGCCCCACGCGGCCTGGGCCCGCGGCACCCCGCCCGACTGGAGCAGCTCCAGCAGGGTCTCGATGAGCCGCAGATAGTTCGGGCCGCTCGGCCACGCGGTCAGTGCCGAACGGGCCAGGCTCGGATGCTCCAGGAGCATCGCGGTGTAGTCGGTGAGCACCTTCTCCAGCCGCTCCCGCCAGTCGCCCTCGGCCGGGACCGGGCCGAGCGTGCCGAGGAGCTCGTCCAGGACGGCCGCGTGCAGCTCGTCGGTGTTGCGGACGTAGACGTACAGCGAGGCCGGGCCGGTGTCGAGTTCCTGTGCCAGCCGCCGCATGGTCACCTTGCGCAGTCCTTCCGCGCGCAGGATCGCGACGGCGGCGGCGACGATGCCCTCCCGTGTCAGGGCGGGCTTGGCGGGACGCTCACGGCGGGAACGGGGAGCAGCGGTCATGCCTCTACGGTAACGAACATGTTCGTTGCGAACAAGTTCGTGACGAACGCGTTCGCGCCAGCACCGCCGCTCCCGATTTCGTCGAACCGTGAACCACGTCGCCCCGCCGCCTGCCGGCCCCGGCCCCTCTGCCAAGATGCGGTCTGTCATGGTGCAGATACCGAACACGCCCACGAGTGCCGATGTGGCCCGCCTGGCGGGCGTCTCGCGCGCGACCGTGTCCTACGTCCTCAACAACACCAGCGCCGTACGGATCAGCGAACCGACGCGCCGCCGCGTGCGCGAGGCCGCGCGGGAACTGGGGTACGTCCCCCACGCCGCCGCCCGCAGTCTGCGCGCCGGACACAGCCGTATGGTCCTCATGCCCGCCCCGGCGATCCCGGTGGGCCCGCTCTACAGCCGGTTCCTCGGCGATCTGCAGCGGGAGCTGGGAAGGCTCGACTACACCGTCGTGCAGTACGGCACCGTCGGCCTCCAGGGCGACGAAGCCGCCCGCGCCTGGGCGGAGTTGCGGCCGGTCGCCGTCCTGGTGCCCGGCGCGGGACTCGGGCCGCAGGGCGTCGGGGTCCTCAAGCGCTCCGGTGCCCGGGCCGTGGTCACCCTCGGCCCCGGACGCGTCGACGGCGCGCACGCCCTGCTCATGGACCACGACGCCGTCGGCGCGTGTGCGGGCGCCCATCTGTACGCCCGGGGCCGGCGGCGGATCGGTGTCGTGGTGCCCGAGGAGTCCGGCCTGGAGGCCTTCTCCCGGCCCCGGCTCGCCGGTGTGCGTCAGGCGCTGCGCGGCAAGGACGCCGCCGTCACGGAGCTCCCGCTCGCGTACACGGAGGAATCCGCCGCCCGACTCGCCGCCGACTGGCGGGAGTTGGGGCTGGACGCGGTGTTCGCCTACAACGACGAGTACGCGATGCTCCTGATGCGTGCCCTGCAGGACGCGGGTGTGCGCGTCCCCGAGGACGTGGCGGTGATCGGCGCCGACGACCTGATGCTCGGCCGGCTGCTGCGGCCCCGCCTCAGCACGGTGCACATCGAACTGCCCTCGGGCCGCGGCCTCGCCGAACTGGTCGACCGGGCGGTCCGTGACCCCGGTGCCGAGCCGGAGGTGCACAAGGTCCTGGGCGCCTCGGTGATCCGGCGCGAGTCCAGCTGACCCGCTCCTCGGCCGTCGCCCGGCTTCCGGATCACCGTGTCCGCGATGTAGTTTCGCGCTCAACCAAGTAGCGTCGGGGCAGGAGTTCCGTACCGCCCGGCGATCGATCGGAGAGCCGTATGCCGCTGCTCGACCCGAAGACCTGGCAGGACCGCAGCCTTGCCGGACCTGCCCACACCGTCACCGAGCCCGCCACCGGCGACGCGCTCGGCACCGTCACCCTCGCCGCTCCCGGGGACGTCGAACGCGCCGCGCAGACGGCCCGTGCCGCCCAGGCCGGCTGGGCCCGCACGCCGCACTTCGAGCGGGCCCGGGTGCTGCGCAGGGCGGGGGACCTGTTCACCGAGCACGCCGACGAACTGCGCGAGTGGCTGGTGCGCGAGTCCGGATCCATCCCGGGCAAGGCGGACTTCGAACTCCATGTGGCCGCCCAGGAGTGCTACGAGGCCGCCGCCCTCGCCTCCCGTCCGACCGGCCAGGTGCTGCCCAGCGAGGCCCCCCGGCTGTCGTACACCCGCCGGGTCCCGGTCGGCGTGGTGGGCGTGATCTCCCCGTTCAACGCGCCGCTGATCCTGTCCATCCGCTCCGTCGCGCCGGCCCTCGCGCTCGGCAACGCCGTGGTCCTCAAGCCGGATCCGCGCACCGCCGTCTGCGGCGGCCTCGCCCTCGCCGCCGTCTTCGCGGCGGCCGGCCTGCCCGAGGACCTGCTGCGGGTGCTGCCCGGCGGCGCGGAGACGGGCCGGGCGCTGGTGGAGGATCCGCTCGTCCCCGTCATCTCCTTCACCGGATCCACCGCGGCGGGCCGCGCCGTCGGCGAGGCGGCCGGCCGCCACCTGAAGCGGGCCCACCTCGAACTCGGCGGAAACTCGGCCCTGATCGTGCTGGAGGACGCCGACCTCGACGCCGTGATCTCCACGGCGGCCTGGGGCTCGTTCTTCCACCAGGGCCAGATCTGCATGACGACCGGACGCCACCTCGTGCACGCCTCGCTGTACGACGAGTACGTCGAACGGCTCGCCGCCAAGGCCGACTCGCTCGCCGTCGGCGACCCCCACCGCGAGCAGGTCCACCTGGGCCCGGTCATCGACGCGGGACAGCTCGCCAAGATCGACGGCCTGGTGCGCACGAGCACCGCCCGCGGCGCGAAACTCGCCGCGGGCGGCACCCATGAACAGCTCTTCTACCGGCCGACCGTACTGGCCGACGCCGGTGACCACACCCCGGCCTACGCCGAGGAGGTCTTCGGCCCGGTCGCACCGGTCCGCTCCTTCACCACCGCCGACGAGGCGGCGGCGCTCGCCGCGGACACCCCCTACGGCCTCTCCCTCGGCATCGTCACCCGGGACACCGCCCGCGCCCTCGACCTCGCCGAGCGGATCCCCACCGGCATCGTCCACGTCAACGACCAGACGGTGAACGACGAGGCGGTGGCCCCCTTCGGCGGCGTCGCCGCGTCCGGCACGGGCGCCCGCTTCGGCGGCGAGGCCAACCTGGAGGCCTTCACCGAGCTGCGCTGGACGACCGTACGCGGCGACGTGGCGCCGTACCCCTTCTAGGGGCGGCCGTACCCGGGCCGGGGACTACTGCGCGGTGCCCCCCTGGGCCTCCTGCGCCGCGATGTCCTTGCGGACCTGGTCCATGTCCAGCTTCCGGGCCTGACCGATGAGGTCCGTCAGCGCGGGCTCGGGCAGCGCGCCCGGCTGGGCGAATACGGCCACCTTGTCCCGCACGATCATCAGCGTCGGGATCGACTGGATGCCGAAGGCCGCGGCCAGCTCCGGCTGGGCCTCGGTGTCCACCTTGCCGAAGACAAGGTCCGGGTTGTCCTCGGCGGCCTTCTCGTACACGGGTGCGAACTGGCGGCACGGCCCGCACCAGGCAGCCCAGAAGTCGATCAGAACGAAGTCGTTGTCGGTGACCGTCTGGTCGAAGTTGTCCTTGGTCAGCTCCACAGTGCTGCTCATGGCGTGAGTCCCTCTTCCTGGTGTGGGGTGTGCCGACGGGGGAAACACGGCCGCCGGACCGCCTATTCCACACGTGCACGTCTGTGTTCCGCGCGCGTACCCGTGTGGCCGTCGCGCACACCACCCACCAGACTGAACCCCATGACGGAAACGGAATCCATCGCGTACGACGTCGTGGTGCTCGGGGCCGGGCCCGTGGGGGAGAACGTCGCCGACCGCACCCGTGCGGCCGGCCTCACCACCGCGGTCGTGGAGAGCGAGCTGGTCGGCGGCGAGTGCTCCTACTGGGCGTGCATGCCCAGCAAGGCCCTGCTCCGGCCGGTGCTCGCCCAGGCGGACGCCCGCCGGCTGCCCGGCCTCGCCCAGGCGGTCCAGGGCCCCCTCGACACCCCGGCCGTCCTCGCCCGCCGGGACGAGTACACCTCCCACTGGAAGGACGACGGCCAGGTCGGCTGGCTCGACGGCATCGGCGCCGATCTGTACCGCGGCCAGGGGCGGCTCGCGGGCCCCCGCACGGTCACCGTGACGGCCCCCGACGGCACGGTCACCACCCTCACCGCCCGGCACGCCGTCGCCGTCGCCACCGGCACCCGCGCCCAGCTGCCCGACCTGCCCGGCCTCGCCGAGGTGAAACCGTGGACCAGCCGCGAGGCGACCAGCGCCAAGGCCGCCCCGGACCGGCTGATCGTCGTCGGCGGCGGCGTCGTCGCCACCGAGATGGCCACCGCCTGGCAGGCCCTCGGCTCCAGGGTCACCCTCCTGGTGCGCGGCAAAGGGCTGCTCAACCGCATGGAGCCGTTCGCCGGGGAACTGGTCGCCGAGGCGCTCACCGAGGCGGGCGCCGACGTCCGCACCGGCACCTCGGTGGAGTCCGTCTCCCGCGAGAACGGCACGGTCGTGGCCGTCACCGCCGCCGGCGACCGGATCGAGGCCGACGAGATCCTCTTCGCCACCGGCCGGATCCCGCACACCGACGACATCGGCCTCGACACGGTCGGCCTGGAACCCGGCTCCTGGCTGGACGTCGACGACACCCTCCGGGTGACCGGAACCGACTGGCTGTACGCGGTCGGCGACGTCAACCACCGCGCCCTCCTCACCCACCAGGGCAAGTACCAGGCCCGCATCGCGGGCGCCGCGATCGCCGCCCGCGCGGCCGGCGACTCCGTGGCGGACGAGTCCTGGGGCGCGCACGTGGCCACCGCCGACCACCACGCCGTCCCCCAGGTGGTGTTCACCGACCCCGAGGCCGCCGCGGTCGGCCTCTCCCTCGCCGAGGCCGAACAGGCCGGCCACCGCGTCCGCGCCGTCGACGTCGAGTTCTCCGCCGTCGCGGGCGCGGGCCTGTACGCCGACGGCTACAAGGGCCGTGCCCGCATGGTGGTCGATCTGGAGGACGAGATCCTGCGCGGCGTCACCTTCGTCGGGCCCGGCGTCGGCGAGCTCATCCACTCGGCGACCATCGCCGTCGCCGGCCGGGTCCCGGTCGGCCGGCTGTGGCACGCCGTCCCGTCGTATCCGACGCTGAGCGAGGTGTGGCTGCGGCTGCTGGAGGCCTACCGCGACAACTGACCGTCCGATTACGGCAGTTCGAACCCGAGGGCGTCGGCCGCCGCCCTCGGGGTCGGTGCGCTCCACAGCGCGGCGACCGCCTCGTTGGTCGACAGGGAGCGCGGCTCGGCGCGGTCCAGGTACAGCGTGCCGTCCAGGTGGTCCGTCTCGTGCTGCACGATCCGGGCGGGCCACCCGGTGAACACCTCGTCCAGGGCGCGCCCGTGCTCGTCCTCGGCGCGCAACCGCACCTCGGCGTGCCGGGCCACCACCGCCTGCCAGCCCGGCACGCTCAGGCAGCCCTCGAAGAACGCCGCACGAGCGGTGCCGACGGGCTCGTAGACGGGGTTGACCAGGACACGGAAGGGCTGCGGCACCCGGCCCCTGGCCACCGCGACCTCCTCGGGCACCGGCGCCGGATCCTCCATGACCGCGATCCTGAGCGGCACGCCGACCTGCGGTGCGGCGAGGCCCACGCCGGGCGCGGCGTGCATGGTGACGCGCAGGGCCTCCACGAAACGGGCCAGCAGGGCGGGGGCGAGCTGACCCTCGTACGGCTCGGTGCCGCGCCGCAGCACCGGCTGTCCGGCGGCGACGATGGGCAAGGGGCCGCCGGCGGCGAGGAGTTCCTCGACCCGCTCGGCGAACGGTGCGTGATCACGGAGAGAGGCCATCGCGTCAGCATGCCATGCCGGCCGGCCACCGACGGGGGCACCTGGTCGTGAGGCCGTGAAGCAGCGTGGTCCGACACGCCGGCGCCGACTCCGGCGTCCAGGCGATGAACAGGGCCACTCACGAGAGGGAACGGCACATGGCGCGGGAAGGCGGCCGGGCCCGGCGGCGCGGCCAGGGCGAGCTGGAGGGCCAGGTGCTCGGCGCGCTGCGCGAGGCGGACGGGCCGGTCACCGCCGCCTGGGTGCGGCAGCGCCTCGGCGGCGGCCTTGCCTACACCACCGTCGTCACGATCCTGACCCGGCTGCTGGCCAAGGACGTCGTCTCCCGCGAACGCCAGGGCCGGGCCTTCGTATGGACGCCGACCGCAGACGTGGCCCGTCTCGCCGCCCTGCGCATGCGCCGCCTGCTGGACGGCGAACGCGACCGCGAGGCGGTCCTCGCCAGCTTCGTCACCGCCCTGCCGCCCGGCGACGAGCAGATCCCGCGCGCCCTGCTCGACGCCGCGGACAGCGGTCTGCCGCGCTCCACGGACACGGGGGAGGGCCGTAGGGAAGACTGACGGCCCATGGGGGTCTTCGTCTTCCTGCCGCTGGTGCTGCCGCTGTCAAACACCGCCGCGCCTACGAGTCGGCCGCCCCGACCCCGCCCGACTGGCGGATCACCTGCTTTTTCGTGCACCGCGCCCGGCGTCGCTCGGGTGTGGCCTCGGCCGCGCTCGACGGCGCCCTGCGCGAGATCGCCCGGCTCGGCGGCGGCACGGTGGAGAGCTACCCGCAGGACACCGAGGGCACCCGGGTGTCCGCGTCCTTCCTGCACAACGGCACCCTCGCGCGGTTCGAGAGCAGGGGCTTCACCCGCACCCGGCGGCTGGGCAAGAACCACTGGGTGGTGACACGCACGGTACGGCCGTGCCCCTGAGGCATGCCGAGGGCCCGGTCCCTGCCGGGAACCGGGCCCTCGTTCCGCGGCTCCGCGCCGCGCCTCATTCCTGCGGGAAGTCGCCCGCGAGCGCCGAGGCGATCCGCAGATGCCGCTCCGCCTCCTCGTGCCGGGCCTGCCGCTGGAGCGTCCGGCCCAGCATCAGCCGGGCGTAGTGCTCCACCGGGTCTCGCTCGACGACGATCCGCAACTCGGCTTCCGCGCGGCGCAGTTGGGCCGAGTGGTAGTAGGCGCGGGCCAGCAGCAGCCGGGGTCCGGTCTGCTCCGGCACCTCCTCGACCAGCCCGGTCAGCACCCGCGCCGCGCCCGCGTAGTCCTTGGCGTCGAAGAACTGCTGCGCGCGCTCCCAGCGCTCGGCCGGTGTGCCGTGGTCGTAGTACGTGGTCTCCACTTGCGTCTCCACTCGTGACCTCCTTCGACGGCCACAACGGAACGCAGTTGTTCAATATTCCACTAACGGTGCCGGGGGTGGCGGCTCAACCCCTGCGGGCCTCCAGGGCGGCCAGTTCCGCGTTGGCGCGCTCGGTGATCAGGGTCAGCACCCGGCCGGTCACGGCGCGGTCCTCCTCGGAGAGGCCGGCGTAGATCCGGGCCGTCACCGGTGCCGTCTCGGCCGAGGTCTTGGCGTACAACTCCCGCCCGGCGTCGGTGATGTCCAGGCGGGACGCCTCCGCGGCGACGAGCAGCCCGGCCGCGACCAGTTCGTCGATCGTCTTGTGGGCGTCCGCCGCGTCGACCTTCAGTGCACCGGTCACGCCGTCGACCAGCGTGAGGCGCTCGACCGGCCCGTCCGCGACGGCGGCGAGCCGCAGGGTGACGTTCTGCTGGAAGGTGGTGCCGTAGGAGGCCAGCACGCGCTCCAGGACGGCGCGAGCGGCGTAGTGGGCGAGGGCGATGGTGCGCGGGTCGACCAGGGGTGCGCTGGTGGTCATGACTGCTCCGTCTCGTGATCGGTGGTGCCGAACGGGTCAAGCGGTGCGTCGAGCAGGATCGTCAGCTCCCGGGTGAACTCCCGTGCCCGCGGGCTGCCGAGGCCGCCGAGCGGCGCCAGCAGTTGCCGCAGCAGCCCCTGGACGACGTCGATCGCCTTCCGGGTGACCTCGCGTCCCTGCTCGGTGAGTTCCAGCTGCACGGCGCGCGGGTCGCCGGGGTCCCGGGTCCGCTGGAGCAGGCCGGCCGACTCGAGACCGCGGGCCAGCTTCGAGACGTACAGCGCCTCCAGGCCGGTGTGATCGGCGAGCCGGCGCTGGCTGGGTCGCAGACCGGAGTGATGCATGCCGTACAGCGACGCCACCAGTGCGTACTGCGCGTGGGTCAGTCCCAGCGGGGCCACGGCGCGGTCCACCGCGACCCGCCACTTCATGGACAACCGCCACACCAGGAATCCGGGCGTGGCTCGTTCGGAAGCCTTGCTCATGACAGATACCGTACATGGCTACTATGTACATGGCTACTATTTTCCGAAGGGCTGCCTGTGGTGAGCGGGTCAGGATGCCGGTGCCGAGGTGGCGGCGCTCCGGATCCGGGTCAGTCGCTGTTCGAGCCTCGTGCGGCAGTCGGGCCACTCCGCCGCGGTGATCGAGAAGATCGCGGAATCGCGGAGCAGGCCGTCCTCACCCGGCACCCACGACCGGGACCAGTTCCGCAGCACTCCCTCGAACCGTGCCCCCACGCCCTCGATCGCCGCCCGTGAACGGCCGTTGCGCGCGTCCGTCTTCAAGTCCACGCGCGCGACGCCCCAGTTCTCGAAAGCGTGCCGGAACAACAGGAACTTGGCCTCGGTGTTCAGTCCCGTGCCCTGCGCGGAGGCCGCCAGCCAGGTGAAGCCGACCTCGATCGCGCAGAGACCGTCACCGCTCGGCCAGGGACGCGGATCCCAGTAGGCGGTGGCCCCCACGGCCCGTCCCGACGACTTGTCCACCTGTGCGTACGGCGCCAGCTTCCCGGCGGCGGCACGGGCGTGCTGCAGGTCGATGTACTCCTCGACCTCGGCCGCCCGCGGCACCCAGGTGAACCCGTAGGCGCTCCGGTCCTCCTCGGCCGACGCGGCCAGGTCCGCGGCGTGGCGGTGGTCCAAGGGCTCCAGGCGCACGAGCCCTCCCTCGAGAACCGGGCCTTCCGGCGTGAAGCCGGCGCGCTCGTGCGCCGGTGGTGGCAGGAGCGGCTGCGGCTCAGTCATCGGGGCCCACCTGTGTGGTGAGGAAGTCCAGCAGGGCGGTGTTGAAGGCCTCGGGCTGCTCGGCGCCGGGCAGATGCCCCGCCTTCTCGATGACGGCCATGGCCGCGTGGGGGACGAGGCGGTGCATCGCCTCGGCATCCGCGACGGGCGTGTAGACGTCGTCCGCGCCGACGACGATCAGGACCGGTTCCCGTACCCCGGCCAACGTCTCCCGGTGGTCCGGGCGTTCGGCCCGCCCGCGCAGTGCCGCCGCTGCACCGCGGGGGTCGGTGGCGCGCATCATGTCCAGGACTCGCCCGGCGACATCCGGCATCGCGGTGACGTTGTACGGGGCCAGCATCTTGTCGATCACCTCGCCCGCGTAGCCGGCCATCCCCTCGGTGAGGAGCCTGTCGGCCAGCCGGTTGCGGAACTCCTTGCCCTCGTCGGTCTCGGCGGGGGCGGAGGTGTCGGACAGCACCAGGGCGCGCACCCGCCGCGGGTGACGGCGCTGGAACTCCATGGTGATCTGACCGCCCATGGACACACCGCCGACCACCGCTCGTCCGATGTCCAGGTGGTCGAGGAGCGCGGCGAGGTCGTCGGCGAAGTCGGAGAGGAAGACCTTGCCGGGGGTCACGCTGCTGCGGCCGTACCCCCGCAGGTCGGGGGTGACGACCCGGTAACCCGCCTCGGCCAGTGCCTTGGCCTGGGGCGCCCACAGCGTGCGGTTGAAGGGGTGCCCGTGGATCAGGAGCACCGGCAGCCCGGCCGAGGGCCCGAGGTCGTCGTAGTGGATGGTGGCGCCACGCAGGGCTACGGCGTTGATGTCAGGCACACGGACTCCATGATCGGCGGGTCGGCTGCGCGCAGCGTAAACCCTGCCCCCAGGGGCAAGGTCAACTCCCGCCCCCAGACGGTCGTCCGTGGCCTGCGATGCGAACTGCTCGTCGGCGATTGCTCCTCGGCACCGGGTCGTACGAGACGCCTGGTTCGGCGGAGGATGAGGCCGGTTTGTTCGCCGCCGCCGATGTCGTCGCCACCGTGGTGACCGGCCCGGTCGCGGCGTGCGTCGGGATGTCTGTCGCGGAGGCGCTGTGGACATGAATCAGCCGGTGTCCGAAAAACGGGAGACGGGCCGGCCGTCGGCGGGGATGGGGCCGTGGCGGTTCGTGGTCTGGTTCGGCACCGTCAGTCCGCTCGCGGACTTCGTGTACGAGGGCGCCCGCTCGATCACCGGCCCACTGCTCGCCTCGCTGGGCGCGTCCGCCCTAGTCGTCGGCGTGGTCACCGGCGCCGGTGAGGCGGCGGCGCTGGGATTGCGGCTGGTGTCGGGCCCGCTGGCCGACCGTACTCGCCGCTTCTGGGGGCTGGCGATCGCCGGGTACGCCCTGACGGTCGTCTCGGTGCCGCTACTGGGCGTCGCGGGGGTGCTGTGGGCCGCGTGCACGCTGGTGATCGCCTGGGGGTGCCCCCAGGCCGTTCAGGCACTGGGGGAGGGTCGGCAAGGCCGTGCGCTCGCCCGCCAAGGACACGCTGCTCTCGCACGCCACCGCCGCCACCGGGCGGGGCCGCGGCTTCGCCGTCCACGAGGCGATGGAACAGATCGGCGCTCTGGTCGGCCCGCTGCTGGTGACCGGGGTGCTCGCGCTGACCGGGAACGACTACGGCCCCGCGCTCGGTGTGCTCGCCATCCCCGGTGTCGCCGTACTGCTGCTTCTGTTCCGGCTGCGGGCCCGGATGCTGGACCCGGAAGCCTACGAACGCGAGGTGACGGCCGCAGCACCCACGACACCGCTCGGGCCGGACGGGCGACTTCCGAGGGCGTTCTGGACCTACGCCGGGTTCACGGCGGCCACCACCACCGGGTTCGCCACCTTCGGTGTGCTCTCCTACCACCTGGTCCAGGGCCATCTGCTGTCCGCCGCGTGGGTGCCGGTGCTGTACGCGGCGGCGATGGCCGTGGACGCCGTCGCGGCGCTGGCGACGGGCCGGCTGTACGACCGGCACGGCCCACGCGTGTTGATCGCCCTGCCCGTTCTCACGGCGGCCGTGGTGTGCCTGGCGTTCACCGACACGGTCGCCGTCGCGGTGGCCGGGTCGCTGGTGTGGGGCGCGGCCCTGGGCATCCAGGAGTCGACCCTGCGCGCGACGGTCGCGGACCTGGTGCCCAGCGGGCGGCGGGCGTCCGCGACGGCCTGTTCGCCGGCGTGGCCGGCGCGGCGAGCCTGGCCGGCGGCGCGCTCACGGGCGGCCTGTACGGCTACTCGATCCCCGTGCTGATCGCGGTGGTTGTCGCCGTCCAGGTGCCGGCCGTGGTGTTGCTGCTGGTCACCGGGACGAATCGCCGTTGAGGCACGGGCGCGCCGGGCCCGTTCCCGACGGACCGGTTCGGAAGCGGTCGGTCATCTCCTCGGCGCAGTCGATGAGTTGGTCGCTGGGGCAGGGTCTCGACCGCCATCGAGCAGCGACAGGCCGCTCTTGGCGCTCGGCCGGTTCGGACGGCGCTCTGTTGCCGCCCCGGCCGTCCGGCAGGAGACTGCTGGTATCCGGCGATGGGGCTCGCCGCCGACCGCACCGACGCGGTGCCGATGGCCTCTACCCGCTGACCACGCTCACGTCCGAGGAGGTCAGGGCCATGCCCCGGATCACCGTCGACATCGACGCCACCGCTTCCTCCACCATCCGCACGTCCGACGACGGCGCCTCCGGCCGCCTGACCTCGACGGGCTGGCCGGTCGGACACGGACGAGTTCCCGACACCCTCGACGACGACGGCCTGCCCCTGGACGCCCTGGTGCTGATGCCCGAACCCGCCCTGGCCGGCACCACCGTGCCCGCCTGGCCGCTGGGCGTCCTGCACCGCATCGGTGCACAGGCCGCGCCCGCCGCCCCGGTGCTGCTGTGCGTGGCCGAGGATCCTTCTTTCATCGACCTCGTCGACACCGACGACCTGCCCCGCTGGCACGCCGAGGCCGACGCCTGGGCCGCGGTTCTGGAACGCTTGCAGCGCCGGGCCGTCGGCCAGGTCGCCTACTGCGGCACCCGCGCCGAGGCCGAGCATCTGGTCAGCGACGCCCATCACGCCTACGAGCGGCTCACGGGATGCCTCGAATGACGGCTCACGGAACGCCCGCCACATAGGCGATCGCGTCCGTCGGCCGCCCCGGAGCGCCGCGACGGCTCGCCGAAGTCGCCCCGTCGCGCCGACACAGACCGGCAACGGGTCCGTCAAGATTCACCCAAGCGCCGCACAGGAAACCCTTAGGTGAGGCTCACCTAACCTATGCTCACGTGGTCCCCAGGCAGCCCGCCCCCACCAGGCCGCCACCAGAGCACGACCCGGAGTCCTCCCCATGTCCAGCGCCAACATCGCCCTGCTCGGCGCCATCGCGGGCCTCACCATCTACCTCGGCCTCCCGCTCGGCCGGCTGCGCACACCGACGCCCCGCCTGAGGGCCGGCCTGAACGCCGTCGCCATCGGCATCCTCGTCTTCCTCGTCTGGGACGTCCTCACCCACGCCTGGGAACCGGTCGACGAAGCGCTGAGCGACCACCGCTGGGCGACGGTCGCCTCCGGCGGACTCGTCCTCGCCGCCGGACTCGCGGTCGGCCTCGCCGGACTCGTGTACTACGACGCCTGGACCGCCCGCCGCCGAGCCGCCGCCGCGCGTCCCGCCGGTCCCGGCGCCGCCGTGGCCACGGAGCCGGCGCCGAAGACCCGCAGCCAGGCGGCCTCCCTCGCCCTGATGATCGCGACCGGCATCGGCCTGCACAACTTCGCCGAGGGCCTGGCCATCGGCAACTCCGCCGCCAAGGGCGAACTCTCCCTCGCCGTGCTGCTCATCATCGGCTTCGGCCTGCACAACGCCACCGAGGGCTTCGGCATCGTCGCCCCGCTCGCCGCCGAGGGGGAACGCCCCTCCTGGGCCGCCCTCCTCCGGCTCGGCCTGATCGGCGGCGGACCCACCTTCCTCGGCACCCTCGTCGGTCAGCACCTCGTCAACGACACGCTCTCCATCGCGTTCCTGGGTCTGGCCGCCGGCTCCATCCTCTACGTGGTCATCGAACTCCTCGCGGTGGCCCGCAAGGCCGACCTGAAGACGCTCACCACCTGGTGCATCCTCCTCGGTCTGCTCCTCGGCTTCGCCACGGACGCGGTGGTGACCGCGGCCGGAGCCTGAGCGCTCCCCGCCCGTCCGGCGGCCGCCGGGCCCCCTCGGCTTCCAGGATCGGCGCGCCTTCATGGCGGGGCGTCAGTCGTGCGGCGGAAGGTGGCCGATCTGGTGGTCGGCGATGTTCAGCGCCTCGTCGACCAGGCGGCGCAGATGTCCGTGCCGCAGGGCGTACACGACCCGGCGCCCCTCCTTCCGGGTGGTCACGAGCCCGGCCAGGCGCAGCCGGGCCAGATGCTGGCTGACCGACGTCCGTGAGGCGTCGGTCGCCCCCGTCAGCGTCGTGACGTCGGCCTCCCCCTCGCCGAGCCGCCGCAGCAGAGCCAGCCGGGTGCGGTCGGCGAGCAGGCCGAGCACCTCCACGGCGACCGCCAGGCGTTCGCCCTCGTCTGTCTGTTGCGAGGGGTGTGCACCTGATAGATGCATGCGTGCGTTCATACGCACATAATGGAGGGACAGCACTACCGGCGTCCACCTTCGGCCCGCCCGCCGTCGTCCGCGAAAGGCGCACCGTGAAAGAGCAGTCCCACACCCACGAGCCGCACGGGCACCACCACGATGGTCACGGTTACGGTCACGGCCACGTCCACGGCCATGACCACCCGCACGGAGGCGGGCGTTGGCCGAAGGTGCGGCACCAGCTCGCTCACCTGGTCACCCCGCACAGCCACGAGGCGATGGACAAGGTCGACTCCGCGATGGAGACCTCCCGCGAGGGGATGCGCACGCTGTGGCTGTCGCTCGCCGTCCTCGGGGCGACCACCGTGGTCCAGGCGGTGATCGTGGCGGTGTCCGGGTCGGTCGCGCTGCTGGGCGACACCATCCACAACGCGGCCGACGCGCTCACCGCCGTACCGCTCGGCATCGCGTTCGCCCTCGGGCGGCGGGCCGCCAACCGCCGCTACACCTACGGATACGGCCGCGCCGAGGACCTGGCCGGCATCGCCATCGTGCTGACCATCGCGGCCTCCTCCGCGCTGGCCGCCTACGAGGCCGTCGACCGCCTGCTGCGCCCTCGCGACGTCGGCCATCTGTGGGCCGTCGCCCTTGCCGCGCTGGCCGGCTTCATCGGCAACGAGTGGGTGGCCCGCTTCCGCATCCGCACCGGCCGCAAGATCGGGTCCGCCGCGCTGGTCGCCGACGGCCTGCACGCCCGCACCGACGGCTTCACCTCCCTGGCCGTCCTGCTCGGCGCCGGCGGCGCCGCCCTCGGCTTTCGCTGGGCCGACCCGGTCGTCGGGCTGCTGATCACCGCCGCGATCCTCATGGTGCTCAAGGACGCCGCCCGCGAGGTCTACCGGCGCCTGATGGACTCCGTCGACCCCGCCCTGGTCGACCGTGCCGAGCGGGCCCTGCACACCGTCGAGGGCATCGAGCACGTCGGCTCGGTGCGGATGCGCTGGATCGGCCACTCCTTGCGCGCCGAGACCGACATCGTCGTCGACCCGCAGCTGAGCGTCGCCCGCGCCCACGCCATTGCGGTCGCGGCCGAACACGCCATGATCCATGCGGTGCCCCGGCTGACGGCCGCCACCGTACACACCGACCCGCACCCCACCGCCGGCACCGGCGATCCCCACGCGGCCCTCAGCCACCACGCCGCCCGATGACGCCCCTGCCGGCACCGGTGACCGGCTACTGCCGCGCCGTCCTGAGGCCCGCGCCCGGCGGTGTGGTCGAGGTGAGCCAGGCGATGACCCGGCTGACGTCGGAGCTGGTGACGATGCCGACGACGCGGCCGTCCACCAGCACCAGGGCGCGGCGGGCGGGACTGGCTTCCAGGGCCGGCACGAGCTGGGCCAGGGGCTCGTCGGGGCCGGCGGTGGGGATGTCGCCGAGGGGCACCATCACGGCGTCGAGCGAGGTCGAGTCGCGGTCTTCCACCGGCACTTGTCCGGCCTGCCGCACGCTGACCAGCCCCACGGGACGCCCCGCCGGGTCCGTGACCGGGAAGGCCGAGTGCCGATAGCGCCACGGCGGACCGCCGAGGAACTCCCGGACGGTCGTTCCGGCCGCGGCGGTGACCGGATCCGCGCTCATCGCCTGTCGGACCGGCACCGAACGCAGCAGTTCACGAAGTTTTGCCTGGCTGCCCTCCATGGTCGCCATGGCGACCATGAACCAGCCGATGAGCAGCAGCCACAGGCCGCCCGCGAACCCACCGGCCAGGGCCTCGTACACGCCGGTCGCGACCAGGATCCAGCCCAGCGCGCGTCCCGCGCCGGTGGCGACCTCGGTGGCACGCAGCCGGTTGCCGGTGCGCCACCACACCAGCGCGCGCAGCAGTCGCCCTCCGTCCAGCGGCGCGGCGGGCAGCACGTTGAACAGGGCCAGCAGGATGTTGATGCCCGCGAGCCAGGCCAGCGCCTCCACCAGCAGCCCCGGGCTGTGCAGCGCGTGCGTCCACCAGGTCAGCAGGGCGAAGAACCCGCCCAGCAGCAGGCTCACCAGCGGCCCGATGCCCGCGATGCGCAGTTCCGCCGTCGGGGTGGGCGCCTCGTCGTGCAGACGCGCGGCCCCGCCCAGCAGCCACAGCGTGATCTCGTCGGCGCCGACGCCGTTGCGGCGGGCCACCATGACGTGGCTGATCTCGTGGGCCAGCAGGGCCAGCAGGAACACCACGGCCGTCGCCAGGGCCGTCAGCCAGTACGCCCAGGCCGGACTGCCCGGGTGGGCGCGGGGCAGGCGCCCCTGCGCCAGCCCTATGGTGATCAGCGCGAAGACGACCAGCACGCTCCAGTGCACGCCGACGCGGACGCCCGCCACACGGCCCAGGGAGAATGTCGCGCCCACGGCCGGTACCTCCTTCGTCGCGACGCACGGGTACCCCGGCGCTGCACGGCGTATCCGAGCGCGGCGTCACGGGGGTTTTCGGCGAGGAGCCCGGCCGGCACCGCAGTCAGAGGGAAGCCGGCACCGCAGTCAGAGGGAACGGGCGGCGCGCGTCCGGGGGCGATTGGCCTTGCGGACCGCGTCGAGCAACGACCGACGCGGCACCCCGCGGCCCCCCGTCACACACTGTCCTTGCGTCACACGCTGTCCTTGCGTTCGACGACAAGGACGCGGGCCTCCGGACTGGGGTGGGCCACGTGGGCGTCGCCGGGCTCGACGCAGCACACGCGGCCGGGCACGAGCCGCTCGACGCGTTCGGCACCGTCCACGCGGTAGTGCATGTCGACCGCGCCGTCGAGGACCACGAAGACCTCGGGCCCGTCGTTGACGTGCCAGACGTACGGCTGGTCGGTCCAGTGCAGCCGGACCGTCGCCGTGTCGAATTCCGCAAGGTCCAGCGCACCCCAGGGGCGGTCGGCGGTGTGGGATGCGGCGTCGAGGAAACGCATCGGCTGTGCTCCTGAACGAACGAGAGATTCGGGACCGCCGCGGGCCTGTCCCGCGACCGCTTCACCCTCTCCGGGCAGCGGACCCGAGACCAGTGGCAGCAATGCCCATGTTCGTAAGATTGCTGCCATGCATCATGTGGTGGCGCTCGCCCTCCCGCGCGTGGTCGCCTTCGACCTCGCCATACCCGCGCAGATCTTCGGCGGTCCGGGCGGGCCGGGGGCCTATCGGTTCACGCTGTGCGCCGCCGCGGCCGGACCCGTGCCGACCACCACGGGCTTCGACCTCGTGGCGCCCCGCGGCCTCGACGCGCTCGGCGAGGCCGACACCGTGGTCGTCCCCGGCTACCAGCCGCTGACCCCGCCCGAGCCGCCCGTCCTCGACGCGCTGCGCGCCGCGGCGGCCCGCGGTGCGCGCATGGTTTCCGTCTGTACCGGCGCCTTCGCGCTCGCCGCGGCCGGGTTGCTCGACGGCCGACGTGCCACGACGCACTGGATGGACGCGGACGAACTCGCCCGTCGTCACCCGCTGGTCGACGTGGACGCCGACCTGCTCTACACCGCCCGGGAACCCGTCCTGACCAGCGCCGGATTCGCCGCCGGGATCGACCTGTGCCTGCATCTGGTGCGCGAGGACCACGGCGCCCAGGCCGCGGCGGACCTCGCCCGCCGGCTCGTCGTACCCGCGCACCGGGACGGCGGACAGGCCCAGTACCTGACCCGCGCCATGCCCACCGAGGGCACCGGCATGGCTTCCGTGTACGCCTGGGCCCTCCAGCACCTCGACCGGCCGCTGACCGTCGCCGATCTGGCCCGGCAGGCCGGCGTCTCCCCCCGCACCTTCGCCCGCCGCTTCGTCGCCGAGACCGGCACGACACCCCTGCGGTGGCTCAACGGGCAGCGCCTGCAGGAAGCCCGCCGCCTGCTGGAAGCCACCGACCTCACCGTCGAGGAAGTAGCCCGCCGCTGCGGTCTTGGCACCGCCACCAACCTCCGGCTCCACCTCGCCAGGGACGCCGCCACCACTCCCACCGGCTACCGACGCACCTTCCGTGCCCGCACCACACCGCCCCCGGCATGACCGTCCCCGCTCAAGCCCGGGGACGCACTCAGCCGGCGAAGAACTCCAGCAGCTCCCGGAGTACCACCTCCGGTTGCTCCTCCGGCAGAAAGTGCCCGCATTCGGTCACCGCCCGGCCACGGACGTCGTCGGCGTACCCTCGCCAGATCTCCAGCGCCGGCAGCTCGCCCAGCAGCCCCTGCGCGCCCCACAGGGCCAGCACCGGCATGGTCAGCCTGCGCCCCGCCTCCGCGTCGGCGCTGTCGTGTGCGTCGTCGGCGGGGAACGCCGCGCGATAGTCGTCGAATCCCGCGCGGAGGGCTCCCGGTGCGGAGAAGGCCCGTACGTAGGTGTCGATGGTCGCCGGGTCGAAGACCTCGCGCCGGTACGTCCAGCGCTCGAAGAAGTAGCGGAGGTAGCCCGCGACGTCCTTGCCGGCGAGGAGTTCGGGCAGATCGGGCTGGAGATGGAACATCCAGTGCCAGTAGGACGCGGCCAGCCGCGTGTCCCAGCGCTGCCAGAGGGCGTGGGTGGGCACGATGTCCAGCACCGCGAGCCGCCCCACCTGCTCCGGACGGTCGAGCGCCCACCGGTGCCCGACGCGAGCTCCCCGGTCGTGGCCGACCACGCCGACCGCACCGCCGAAACCGAGCGAGACGACGAGTTCGGCGACGTCACGGGCCATCGTCCGCTTGTCGTAGCCGTCCGGCGGCTTGTCGCTGTGTCCGTAGCCGCGCAGGTCCGGGGCGATGACGGTGTACGTCTCGGCGAGCGGACCGGCGAGGAACCGCCAGCAGTGCGACGTCTGCGGCCAGCCGTGCAGCAGCACCATCGGTGGCCCGTCCCCGCCCCGCGCATAGTGCATGCGGATGCCGTTCACTCTCGCCGTGCCCGGCTTCATGGCCTGTTCCTCTCCCGCCGTTTTCCTCGCGTCTCCATCGGGGCGCCGTTGATCACCGTCGTGTGTCACCAGTCGTCGGGCCCGGTGTAGGCACGAGCCCACAGGGTGACGTGGAGCAGCACCGCCTTCGTCCACGCGGCGTACATGTGCTCGACCTCGTCCTGGCTGTGCCCGTGTCCTTGCAGGAACGGCTTGGTGGTGAGGATGACCGGGGCGGTGAAGGCCAGCAGATGGCGCAGGGGGATGTGGTCGGGGGCGTCCGTGCCGTCGGTGCGGTTCTTCGCGGTGCGGGTGTGGCGCAGGCCGATCTCGTGCTGGTGGTCCAGCCAGTTCCGGTCGTACGGGCGGGTGCAGACGTCGCTGATCCACTGGACGAAACGCGGCTTGGACGCGGCCGAATACCGCGGGTCGGGCCGCCCGTCGGGGTGGGCGGAGTACGCGGCCAGGTGCGGGTGTCCGGCGATGAGGGCACGCCAGGCGTCCACCATCGCCTCGGCCTGGGGGGAGAGGACTTCGGCCGCCAGGCACAGGTAGTGCTCGTCCTCCTCGGTCAGGCCCACGGTCCCGCGCAGTTCGTCGAGTTCGGCGAGGGACACGGGGGAGCGGGCCACCTCGTCGGTGCCGTAGGTGTAGCCGGCCGGGTCAGGCATGGCGCTCCTTCACTCGTCCGTTCCGCTGCCCGCTCGTCGTCGGCGTGTCCGCCGCGTCTGTGTCTCCCCGGGAAGCAGGTCACCGGGCAGCAGACGGAGCGCGAGGACGGCGGCGGCGACGTAGAGCAGCGCCGAGCCCAGGGCGACGGTGTGGAAGCCGTGCACGAAGTGCGCGCCGCCGGGCCGGCCGGCGACGGCACCGGCCACCGCGATGCCGATCGCGCCGCCGGCCTGGCGCGCGGTGTTGTTGATGGCCGAGGCGAGACCGGAGCGTTCGCCGGGTACGGCGGCGATGGCCGCGGCGACGACGGCGGGGGTCAGCAGGCCCAGCCCGATGCCCCACAGCAGGAACGCGGGCAGCATGGCGCCGTAGCCCGACGACGGTGTGACCCGGGTCAGCAGCGCCAGGCCCGCCGCGGCGAGGAGCAGTCCGGCACCGGCCGGCAGACGGGACCCGATCCTGCTGGTCAGCCGGCCGCCGAACGGCGCCAGCACGGCCAGCGGCGCGAACAGCGGAACGATCGCCAGCCCCGCTTCCAGCGGTGGGCGATGCTGGAGCGACTGCAGGAACAGCATCAGGACGAACAGCGTGCCGAGGGTGCACAGGTTCATCGTCCCGGCCGCCGTGTTCGCCACGCTGAATCCCGCGCGCCGGAACAGCGCCAGCGGCAGCATGGCCTCGTCCCCGCGGCGCCGCTCGACGAGGACCAGCGCGACGAGCGCCGCCAGTGCCACCACCGCGGTCGCGACGACCGCCGCCGATCCGGCGCCGTAGCGCCCGCCCTGGATGAACGCGAACGTCGTCGCCAGCAACAGCAGGCTCCCCACCAGCAAGCCGGGCAGATCCAGCCTCCTGGCCTGCGGCTCCCGGCTCTCCCGGACGATCGACCCGGCCCAGGCCAGGGCCAGCAGCACGATCGGCACGTTGAGGAGGAAGATCGCCCGCCAGCCGAAGCCGTCGACCAGCGCCCCGCCCAGCAGCGGCCCCGCGGGCAGCGCCAGGCTGCCGATGCCCGCCCACACGCCGATCGCCCTCGCCTGCCCGGCCCCCTCGGGGAAGGCGTCACTGATGATCGCCAACGTGCCGGGCAGCAACAGCGCGGCTCCGATTCCCTGGACGACGCGGGCGGCGACCAGCACCGCGACGCCGGGGGCCAGGCCGCAGGCGAGCGAGCCCGCCCCGAAGACGACCAGCCCGATCAGCACGATGCGTTTGTGGCCGTGCAGATCGCCCAGCGTGCCGGCGGTCAGCATCAGCGACGCCAGCGCCAGCGCGTAGCCGTCGACCACCCACTGCAGGCCGCTCACGTCGGCGCCGAGCCCGGAACCGATCCGCGGCAGCGCGACGTTCACGATCGTCACGTCGAGCAGCACCAGAAAGTAGCCGACGCACATTACGACCAGCACGGTGCGCGGCGAGCCGGCTTTCCCGGCCCCGGGCACCGTACGCCGCAACAGACTCACCGCGGCACCGGCCACCCGGGCTGCGTACCCCCGGGCAACGCATCCATTCCCAGGGAGGCGATCGCCGCTCGGCGGTTCGACGGGTCAGCCGGAGATGGGCCGGTCGTCCCGGTGGGCCCCTTGAAGTGCTCTCCTCCTCTTGTGGGCGTAGCGGACATTGGTCGGTTCACGGCGCGGGGACCGAGGCGCAGTCGGCGGACGGGCATGAGGTTGTTGAGGACTGCCCGGCCGATGGCACCCACGAGGTCGATGGTAGTGCCGGCGATCACGCCGGCTGCCTGGACGACCTGGTCGCGGACGGTGTGGAGAGCGATGCTGAAGCCGGCCCGGTCCGGGTCGGCCCCGGGGACGGTGCTGGTGGCGTCGGCGATGGCGATCCTTATCGCCTGGTAGACGGTTAGCAGGGCGTAGATTTCCTGCGCGATGCCCGGCAGAGTGCGGGCCCGCAGCACGCGTCGGCCGAGCACCGATTTCTTGATCGCGAAGTAGGCGGACTCCCCTTCCCATCTCTCGTGATCCAGCCTGACCAGCTCGAAGGCCGGATAGCGGTGGGGATCGAGCAGGGTAGTGGCCAGGCGGTAGACGCCGCTGTGTCGTCCGGCGGTGGTGGCGATGGTGATCTCGCATTCGATGAGGCGGACCTGGACACCGCCCGGGGCCGCGAGATGCTGGAGCGCGACCGTCGCGGCTTCTGCCCGTACCTGTGGACGACGTGGTCACCGGGGTGGGAGATCGCCGACACCGACTTCGATCGAGCGGCCACGGCCTGGGACAACCCCGACTGGGCCGAGATCAGCGCCCACGCCTATCTGCACCGCTGGGGCGAGGCTCCCGGTGACCCGGCCTACCAGGACCTGGAGCACCGCCTCGCCGAGCCGCCACCGGTCCGGGTCCCGTCCCTCGTCCTGCACGGCGAACGTGACGGCGACAACCTCGCCGAGACCACGGAAGGCAAGGACGACCTGTTCGCCGAGCACTACCAGCGCATCCTGCTGCCTGACGTCGGCCACTTCCCACCCCGCGAAGCCCCGCAGCCACAGCGGAGGCGATTCTGCGCCTGACTCCCACGACCGGTCCTTGAGTGTGGCCGTTTCCGGCGCGTGTCACAGGGAACCCTGCACACCTGCAAGCTGCTCCGACCCTGATGGGAGGGCGGGCATGACCGGCCAGAACAACCACCGCGGGGACCGCTACGACCGGGCGCGCAGCGAAGAGGAGCCCGGAGCGCACTCGGGCTCCGAGAGCCAGGCACGGGAGCGGTCACTGCCGGGTACGGCGAGTGCGAAAGAGGGCTACCAGCCGGAGCGCGGTACGACGGCGGGCAACCCACTGGAAGGCGTGGAGGCCGCCGAAGGGACCGAGGGCGAGCCGGAAGGCGAGGGAGAGACCGGCCGCCGTCGGCAGGCTCCCTGACGGGTGCAGGCGGTCCACCGGTCACATGGCATCGTGGCGGTCATGGCGATCGACGTGGACGTGGCCGTGCTGGTCGGGCTGCAGGCGTCCGGAAAGACCACCTTCTACGCGCGGTGTCTGTCCGGCCGGTACGCCCTGGTCAGCAAGGACCTGTTTCCGCGGGGCGCCAGGAACAAGCAGCGGCGGCAGATGCGACTGGTGGAGGAGCACCTGGTGGCGGGGCGGCCGGTCGCCGTGGACAACACCAACCCCTCGCCACAGGAGTGGGGCCCGCTGGTGGAGCTGGCCCACACGCACGGGGCGACGGTCACGGCCTACTGGTTCCCGCCTGACGTGACCGGCTCGCTGCGACGCAACGCCGCACGTGAGGGCCGTGACCGAGTCCCGGACGTCGGCGTCCTCGCCACGCTGAAGCGGCTGCGCGAACCATCGACGGCGGACGGGTTCGACGACGTCCGGGAGGTACGGTTCGACGGGCGGGGCGGCTTCGACGTGCGGGGATGAGGTGAGCGCCGGAACGGCCGAGGCGTTGGATGCCATGCCCTCGGGACGCGGAGCCGGCGCATCCTCGCGCGTCCTACCCGTCCTGAGCCTCGTCGGCCTGCGCCTGCTCCGCACACCGAAGGGACAGTCGACGCATGGGGATCCGATGTCGGATCGAGTCCACCCGCGCGCGGTCGGCGTTGGGGAACACGGCCTGGAACCGGGTATGTTCCGGGAAACACGAGGTCAGCTCGTCATGTGCCCCCACCGCGGGCCGACCAGGTCCCACTCCGCGTCCCATCGCTCCATGCGCCGCCGGTCGAGCCACCACCGTCCGGCGCTCCCGACGGCGAACACCAACCCGCTCAGCGCAAGGGCGGCCGAGGCTCCCAGGAGTCCCGCCTCGACAGCCGCCTTGCCGGGAGCCGGTGGCCGGGCGCTCGGCTGCCCGTTGTGATCGATCCAGATGGTGAGCGTGGAGCCTGCTTTCCGCCCGCTGTCCACTTGCGCCGTGCCGGTGCGGGTGGAGCCGTCAAACGCCGTCCAGCGGACCTTCGCCGAGACCAGGTCCCGGCCCGTCCCCGACACCGCCGTGTACGGGACATCGGTCAGGAGTACGGCGTGGACGAGGGTTCGCTCGGCGCGCTGCCGGGCGAACGACCGGTCGGCGGCGTGGGCGGTCATCGCACCGGCCACCGTTCCGCCCACCACGACGAGCAGCCACATGGCGAGCAGGAGCCATGCCTCCAGGACGTCGTCACGCCGTCGGATCGGATTGCTCCGCCACCGCCACAGCGGCAGCCTCGTGCGCTTGGGCTCGCTGCCGGCCGGCTTGTCGTCGCGCATCTCTCCACCCCTCCTCGTCCTCAGACGAAGACGGTGACAGCACGCGCCGTACCGTCACATGGGCCGACCAGCCGCAGGCCGAGGGCCGAAGGGGCCAACCGGTGAGATGGTCCGGCCATGGACGACGAGAAAGGGCGGTTGGTCCCTTGCTTGGCGCCCTTCCTACGGCCGCTCTCCGGCGCGGGAGGGACCGGTGGCCCCTCATCCGCGGCCGCCACCCGGGTCAGCATGGAGCGTAGATCCCCAACTCGGAGAGAGACGGGCCGGCTCATGTACCCGAACGATGGTTTCCGCGAACTCGGTCGCGAGGAGTGCCTGCGCCTGCTGGCGACGGTTCCCGTCGGTCGGATCGTCTACACGCGCAAGGCGCTGCCCGCTGTCCTGCCGGTCAATTTCCGCCTGGACCACGACGGCGCGGTGGTGCTGCGCACCGCGGCGGCTTCGGAATCGGCTCGCGCGGTCGACGGCGCGGTCGTGGCCTTCGAGGCGGACGCGGTCAACGCCCTCGCGCAGGCCGGCTGGAGCGTGGTCGTCACAGGCCGCGCCGAGGTCGTGACCGACGAGGCCGAGCGGCAACGCCTGGAAGGGATCGGCCTGTGTTCCTGGGTGCCCGCACCCGAGGAGGTGTTCGTGCGCATCGAGCCCGAACTGGTCACCGGGCGTGAACTCCTCGCGGGCCGCACCCTCTACGGCTTGCACCTCTCCACGTGAGCCCGCCCCGCTGCCGTCGTGCTCAGGCGGCTCCGGGCTCCTCGGCCGCGGTGAGACGGACGCCGGTGATCAGGTCGGGGCGGATGCGCACCGCGTAGTCCATGGTCTGGTTCACCCAGGGATGGAGCAGGGCCTGGTAGCGGGCCAGTTCATGGGGATCGGTCACGAGGTGGGCGTAGCCGGTCACGACCACACTCCAACCCAGGTGGGTGTGCGGGTCGATGGTGTCGGCCTCGTAGGCGACGACGACGCCGGGGGCGCCCGCCTGCCGGGTGTGCGAGGTCAGGGCCGCGCCTTCATGGGTGCGGATGACGATGTCGCCGCCGTCCAGGAGGTGGTTGACCGGGCGGACGGTGGGCAGCGCCTGGCGGGTGAAGACGACCCTGCCGAAGGAAACGCTGCCCAGCAGCCGCAGCGCTTCGTCGCTGTCGAGCTCGACGCTGCGGCGCGGTCCGGTGGAAACGGTCTGGACGTTGTCGGTGGTCATGGCGGGCTTCCGTACGGACTCGCTGCTCACTGCGGTGTGTCTCCGGCCGGCGTGGCGGGGTTCGCACGCGCCCGGCCGCCGTCGCGACGGCTGGTGCGCCGGTATGGCATGTGTGCTGTCCTCCAGGGCGCGGGCGGCTGCCTGTCCACGGCGCCGGCGAGCCGGAGGCCACGGACAGATCGATCAGGTCATTGGAACGGCACCGGGTCTCCTCACACCAGGGCCGTTCGGCCCTGCTTCGCGGCCGGGCGGACCCTCGCTGCCCCGGCGGACCCTCACTGCGCCGGCAAACCCTCCTCCGCATCCCGTCGGCCAGGCGATCGGCCGTCGTCGGCTGCGAACCTCAGGTGGTTCAGCACACCGACCACCCCGTCCACCCGCCAGGTCGACCGGACCAGCGACGCGACGTCACCGCGATCGGGGAGACACCCTTCCAGCACGACCATGCCCTCTCGGACGGAGACGGCGACCGCACCGGATGGCAGGCCGAGCGTGCCGGGCAGCACCTCGTCGATCACCTGCCGGCGAATCTCCTCGTCCGTACGCAGGAAGGCCCGCAGCAGGTCCCGACGGGTGGCGATGCCGATGATGCGGTCCTCCTCGTCCACCACCGGGAGTCGGTCGACCCCGTGACGCTCCATCACCCGTGCGGCGTCCGAGACACGTTGCTCGGGGTGAACCGTGACCGCGGGGGTCGTCATCAGCTCGCCCACAGCCGTGGCCGCCGAGCCACGCGGGCGGGCTCGGGCCGTCCAGCCATGCGCGAGGTCGGTGCCGGAGACCACGCCGACCACCTTGTCGTCGTGGTCCACGACCGGAAGCGCGCGAATGCGGTGCCGGTTCAGCAACCGCAGCACGTCCTCGGGCGACGTCTCCCGGCTCGCGCAGACGACGTCGCTGGTCATGATCTCGCCGACGGTGTGTGTCCTCATGGGGCCTCCCTCCTCGACCGAGCACGAGTGAGAGGCCGTGGAGCCGCGCTCCATACGGCACCACACCTTCTCTGCCCGAGCCGCGCCGCACTCCTTGCTCCGGCGCCTCTTCAGCCTCGCAGCCGGCCGCGCCAGGGGGCAGGGCCGGAAGTGACAGGAAGGGGGGCCGACCCGCCTCGCACCGCGGGGACGGATGGCTCTAATGCCGCTTGCCGTCGGTTGGGCCGCCACGCCACGGAGGCGGAGTGGCCGTCCGGCGTGCGCCGTCCCCGCGGTGTACGGCGGTCTCGACCTGGCCGCGCAGCCGGTCCTGCAGCCGGTCCGCGAGTTCTCGGGCGCTCGCCTCCTCCGCGTGCACGACCACGCGGGCGCTGCCCACACGGAGCTCGGCCCCGGCGGACCACGGCCGCTCGACGTGGTGCGCGGCGGCCCTCGCGACGCTCACCTCGCCGGTGACCTCCGGAAGTACCGGCCGGCCGAGAGCCGCGTCGACCTTGGCCCGGACGTATGGGCGTCGGCTCCACACTGCTGCAGGTGCCGGTCGCGACCCAGGGCTTCCAGGCCCCGGGGACAGGGCCGAGCGGCCCCTCCGCGTGCACGTCTCCCGCGTGTGGGGACCGCGACGGCGGCGCCGGGCACGGCAGCACGACCCGTGGACCTGTCGTGGCGAACGCCGAATGAGGGCCGACCGGCCCTGGTCCTCAGGTCCCGAAACGAGAAAGATCTCGGTGGACAGGGTCGCTCCTGTCCACCGGCGGACATCGGTACACAACGCAGGACAAGGAGTCTTCGATGGCGGACGGCGAGCAGGACAGCACGATCCGGGTCTTCCTGCTGGACGACCACGAGGTGGTGCGGCGCGGCGTGCGCGACCTGCTGGACGACGAGCCGGACATCAGCGTGGTCGGCGAGGCCGGCACGGTGGAGCAGGCCTTGGCCCGGGTCCCCGCGCTGCGCCCGCAGGTGGCCGTGCTCGACGTCCGCCTGCCCGACGGCGACGGCGTGACCGTGTGCCGGGAACTGCGCTCCCGGATGCCCGAGCTGACCTGCCTGATGCTGACCTCCTTCGACGACGAGGAGGCCCTGCTCGACTCGATCATGGCGGGCGCGGCCGGATACGTCCTGAAGCAGATCCAGGGTTCGGACCTCGTGTCCGCCGTACGCACCGTGGCCGGCGGCCAGTCCCTGCTCGACCCGAGCGCCACGACCAAGCTGATGGCCCGGCTGCGCGGCGGTCAGCAGCAGGAGCAGGAGCCGGACGAGCTCAAGGGCCTGACGGAACGTGAGCGGGAGATCCTGGCCCTGATCGGCGAGGGGCTGACCAACCGTCAGATCGGTCAGCGGCTGTACCTGGCCGAGAAGACGGTGAAGAACCACATCTCCCGCCTGCTCGCCAAGCTCGGCGTCGAGCGGCGTATCCAGGCCGCGGTCATCGCCACCCAGGTCCAGGACCGCCGCCGGCAGGAAGGCGACTGAAGTCCCTGGACCGGAGCGCGCCGGACGAGGCGCCCGGTCGGCCCGCCTTCCTCACCGAGCCGGGCTTGCGGACGCGGCCTTTCCAGCCGAGGCGAGATCCCAGTGCTCTCATCCCGGGTACCCGAGCATGGGTCACCGAACGGGAAAGACGAGGGCGCGGATGAGCACGGCTCACCTGCCTCCACTGGCGGGCGCCGAGGCTCTGGACCACTTCCAGGAGGGCCTGCAGCAGCTCGCTCACGCCACGGCCGGCTGCGCTCCCTGCTGGACGCCGTACTGACCATCAGCAGCGCCCTGGAGCTGGAGGTGGTGCTGCACGCCATCGTGGACTCCGCCCGGAACCTGGTCGACGCGCGGTACGCCGCCATCGGCGTCCTGGACGAGGACGGCGACTTCACCGAGCTGATCACCGCCGGGTTCGGAGCCGACCAGCTCCGCCAGGACGCGGGTGCCGAGCTGCCCCACGGCACCGGGCTGCTCGGCGACTGGTCCGCCATCCCCAGCCCCTGCGCGTGGAGGACCTGGCCGCCGACCCCCGCGCCGCGGGCTTTCCCGAGGGCCACCCCGTCATGACCACCCCGCTCGGTGTGCCGATCCGGGTGCGCAGCACCGTCTACGGCAACCCGTACCTCGCCGACAAGCGCAACGGCGCCTTCACCGACGACGACCAGGAGATCCTTACCGCGCTCGCCGGCGCGGTCGGCGTGGCCATCGAGAACGCCCGCCTCTACGGGCGCCTGCGCCAGGCCACCGAGGAGTTCCAGCGCCGCCTGCTGCCCACCCTCCCCGCACTGCCCCATCTGGAACCGCAGGCCCGCTGCCAGCCCTCCAGCGATGCCCCGCGCATCGGCGGCGACTGGTACGACCTGATCCACCTTCCCGGCGACGTCCCCTTTCTGATGGTCGGCGACGTCATGGGTCACGGCCTCGAAGCCGCCACGCTCATGAGCCAGATCAGCAACGTCCTGCGGGTGGTCGCTTATGACGAGCAGGAGCCGCCCAGCCGGATCCTGCACCGCCTCGACGAGATCCTGCACGACCTGCACGGCGGCCCCATGGCCACCGTGGTCGTCGCCCGCCTGGAGCACGCCGCGGCCGACGGCAGCCGCCTGCTGCGCTGGGCGAGCGCCGGGCATCTGCCGCCCCTCCTGATCACTCCCGATCACCAGGCCCGCTACCTGCACATGGAGTCGGCCGGCCACCCTCTGGGCGTCGACCCCACGCTCCCTCGCCCCGACCACGAGCGGATGCTCCCGGCCGGGGCCACCCTGCTCCTGCCCACCGACGGACTCGCCGAGCACCGCGACCAACCGCTCGACGAGGGCATGGCAGGCCATCGCCCTCGCGGCGAGCCGCGCCGCAGGGCCTCTTCCGGAACTGTGCGACGCCCTCCTGGCCCAGAACGAAGGCGCCTTCCTGGACGACGTCGCCATCCGGACGGCCGGCGTCACCCCGTGAGCCGGGCGGCCGCGTCGTCGTGGCCCCCGTTCAGAGCCGTGCGACGACCAGGGCGACGTCGTCGCGGCCGCCGCTGGCGACGCCGAGGCGCGCCAGGACGGTGTCGGCGAGCTGTTCGGTGTCGAGGGGCACGCACTCGTTGAGCACGTCGGTCAGCCGGCCCAGACCGGCGTCGATGTCCTCACCGCGGCGTTCGATGAGCCCGTCGGTGTACAGCACCAGGGTGTCCCCGGACTTGTAGGTCGCGCTCGCCTGTGGGCGGGGGACGTGCTGGGGGCGGGTGCCGAGCGGCGGGTCGGTGGCCTGGTCCAGCAGTTCGCAGCGGCCGTCGCGGTGGAGGAGCACTGGCGGTGGATGTCCCGCACTGCTGTAGGTGATCAGGCGGCTGCGGGTGTCGACGATCGCTTTGACGGCGGTGGTGCCCAGCGCCCCGTCGATGGACCGGGCGTACAGACCGAGCACTTCCAGCGCCTGGGCCGGCCGTTCCAGGGCGCGGATGGCGGCGGACAGGGCGCTGCGGAGCATGCCCATCACGGCTGCGGCTTCGAGGCCGTGGCCGATGACGTCGCCGACGGCGAGGGCGAGCCGGTCGGGCGGGATGTCGACGACGTCGTACCAGTCGCCGCACACGTTGAGGGAGCCGGTGGCGGGCAGGTAGCGCACGGCCACATCGCGGTGGCGGGCCAGGTCGGGGGCATGCAGCATGGCCTGCTGCAGGGCGACGGCGACCTCGCGTTCGCGGGTGTGGGCCTGCCGTAGTTCCTCGTTCAGCCGTTGCAGCTCCCGCGCACGTGCGTACAGCTCGGCCTCCAGAGCCTGGGTTTCGTCCAGGCGCTCGCCCACCCGGATGCCGGCGGCGGGGTGGGCGGCCCGGTGCGCCTTGACGAACGAGGTGACGTCCTCCACCCGGTGGATGATGTAGGCCACCTGCCCGTCCGGTCCCACGACCGGGGTGTTCACCGGGGACCACCAGCGCTCCTCGAACACCCCTGGCCGGCCCATGACGGGGATGTCGTACTTCTGCAGGGCCATCGTGTCGGGCCGGCGAGTGGCCAGCACCCGGTGCAGGGAAGCACCGAGATTGCGGACCCCGTCGGCCTCCGGGTCGGCGGGGTTGTCGGGGAACGCGGCGAAGATGTGCCGGCCGAGCAGGTCCTCCCGGGTGCGCCCGGTGGCCGCCAGGTAGGCCCGGTTCACGTCCACGATGACGAGGTCCGGACCGAGCACGAGGTAAGGGCTCGGCGTGGCGGCGAACAGCGCCGTGTGGTCGACCCGCGATGCCACCGGCAGCACTCCCTTCCCGCCTCCATGACTTCTCCTTCAATCTAGGCGCCGTTTTCCGGCCACGCCCGCCGTCCGGCCCACGTCGGCGGCATGCGCCCGGCCGGGAGTCCGCGGCCGGTGCGCCCCCGGTGCGCAGCGTGTCCCTCGAGGAGCCGTTCCCCGTCGACCACCCTCGTCAGCGGTCCGCCCGGCCCCCCGCAGGCGCTTTCGGCCCAGGTGATCGACGGCTCGTCCGCCCGCCGGGGAGCCGTCATCCCTGCCTTGGCGGAGCCGAGGCGCCGCCCGCTGCCGGGCGCGATCCGGTGGGCCACGCGACGCGTTGTCCGGCTGGCTCTCGCCCCAACCGGCCCGCCGGACAGGGACGTTCAGCCCATCCGGTGGAGACCTTCGGCATCCGGCGCCACGCCGTGCACCGGACGAGAGTGGGGGATGAGGGGCCCGGCGGCCCCTGCCCGCGTAACCCCTGAGCACGACGTCGGAATCGGGTTCCCCGATTCAGGAGGTGGAGATCATGCCCCGCACCATCACCGTGGGTCTCGACGGCTCGCCCGAGAGCCGCGCCGCCGCGGAATGGGCCGCCCGCGAGGCGAAGCTGCGCGGAGTGGCCGTCAGGCTCGTACAGGTCTGGGAGCCCGCACCGGCTCCGACGGCCCACGCCCCGTTCCTCGGCGCCGAGACCTACCAGCACTGGACCGAGCGGATCCCCCGGGAGGCCGCCGAAGGCCTGCGGCTGCGCCACCCCGGTGTCGAGGTGAGCACGGAGCAGCTCAGCGGTTCGCCCGCCGAGGCGCTGGCGGGCGCGGCGAAGGACGCCGAGCTGCTGGTCGTCGGCTCGCGCGGGCTGGGCGGGATCGCCGGCTTCCTGGTCGGCTCCGTCGGACTCGGGGTCGTGGCGCACGCCGAGCGGCCCGTCGTCCTGGTCCGGGCGGGTGAGCAGGCTGCGGAAGAGCACGAGACGGACGCGGCCGGTGCCCCGTCCGCCGCCACCTCCTTCAGGCCGGTCGTCCTCGGACTCGACCTCGGCAGCCCCGACGAAACGGTGATCCGGTTCGCCCTCGACGCCGCCGCCCGCCGCGAGGCGCCGCTGCGCGTCGTGCACGGCTGGAACCCGACGCCGTACTACGCCTACGGCATGGCCCCCGACCCCGGAATCCAGCAGTTGCTCGCGGACACCGACGCCGGCGCCGTGGCCGAGGTGCTGGCCCCCTGGCGGCGGAAGTTCCCGGACGTCCAGGTCGTCGCGGAGTCCAGCTTCGGCAGCCCGTCCAACCTCCTGATCGACGCCTCCCGCGACGCCTCCCTGGTGGTGGTCGGCCGGCGCGTCCGCCAGTCCGCCGCCGGCGCCCACATCGGTCCCGTCACCCATGCCGTCCTGCACCACGCCACTGCGCCCGTCGCCGTCGTCCCGCACGACTGACCGACCCTGAGGAGCCGACACATGAAGGCAGCAGTCGTACGAGCCTTCGGCGAACCCCTCGTCATCGAGGAACGCCCCGATCCCGAGCCCGGCCCCGGCCAGGTCCGCATCCGCGTCGAGGCCTGCGGGCTGTGCCACACCGACATCCACGCCGCGCACGGCGACTGGCCGGTCAAGCCGAACCCGCCGTTCGTGCCCGGTCACGAGGGCGTCGGCGTGGTCGAGGCGCTCGGTGACGGCGTCACCCACCTGACCGTCGGCCGGCGGGTCGCCGTGCCGTGGCTGGGCAAGGCCTGCGGGCGCTGCGAGCACTGCCTGTCCGGCTGGGAGACCCTGTGCGAGCAGCAGATCAACACCGGCTACGGCTGCGACGGCGGCTACGCGGAGAAGATGCTCGCCTGGGCCGACTTCGCCCAGCCGGTTCCCGAGGGCATCACGCCGTTCGAGGCCGCCCCGCTGACGTGCGCCGGCGTGACGACGTACAAGGCGTTGAAGGTCGCCGAGGTCCGGCCCACCCAGCTGGTGGCGATCTCCGGCGTCGGAGGCCTCGGTCACCTCGCCGTGCAGTACGCGAAGATCGCCGGTGCCACCGTCGCCGCGATCGACGTCACCGACGACAAGCTCGAACTCGCCGAGGAACTCGGCGCCGATCTCGTCATCGACGCCCGCACACAGGACGTCGGCCAGGTGCTCAGGGAGCACGGTGGGGCCCACGCCGCGATCGCGCTCGCGGTGAACGACGCCGCGTTCGAGGCGGTCAACTCCGGGCTGCGACGCGGCGGGAAGCTGGTCATGGTGGCCCTGCCCGCGCACGGCACCGTCCGCGTCCCGATCTTCGACACCGTGCTGAACGGCACCTCGGTGATCGGCTCCATCGTGGGCACCCGGCAGGATCTCGCCGAGGTCTTCCGGCTCCACGCGGCCGGCCGCACCGAGGTCATCCATGAGACCCGGCCCCTCACCTCCGTCAACGAATCCATCGGCGAGGTCCTGGGCGGCCAGGTCAAGGCCCGCGTCGTCTTCGACCTCGCAGCGGAGGGCTGATGGCGATGGACCTCCCGATCGTCGTGGGCGTGGACGGCTCCGAGCCGAGCCTGCGGGCCGTCGACTGGGCGGCCGACGAGGCCGCCGTGCGCGGGGTGCCGCTCCGCTTGGTGTACGCCTCGCTGTGGGAACGGTACGAGGGCGTCTGTCTCGCCGAAGAGCTCGGCAAGCCCTCCGAGCAGGTGATGGCCGAGGACGTGGTGGCGACGGCCGAGCGGCGGGCCCGGCGCCGGCAGGCCGACATGAAGATCTCCACCGACGTCCTGCCCGAGGAACCGGAGTACGCCCTCGTACGGGAGAGCCGCACCGCCTCGGCGGTCGTCCTGGGCTCCCGCGGCCGAAGCGGAGTGGCCGAGGCGCTCCTCGGCTCCGTCAGCGTGACGGTGGCCGGTCACGCGCACTGCCCGGTCGTCGTGCTGCGCGGCAGCCACGACAACCAGGCGCGGTCCGGGATGCGCGGCCGCATCGCCGTCGGCGTCGGCGACAACGCGGAGAGCGCGGCGGCGGTGCGCTTCGCCGTGGACGAGGCGCGGCTGCGCGGAGTGCCTCTTGACGCCGTACGAGCCTGGCGCTGCCCCGCGCACGAGAGCATCGAGCACGGCCAGTTGACGGGCGAGGCGGCCCGACGGCATGCGGAACGGGCCGCGGAGGTGCTGGAAGCGGCCCTGCGGGACGTCCCGGCCGATGTCGAGGTGCGCCGGCGTACCGTCGAGGGCCCCGCCCGCCCGGTGCTGACGGCCGTCTCGGCCGAGGCGGACCTGCTGGTCGTCGGAGCCCGGCGGCGCGAGGGCCACCACGGCCTCCAACTCGGCCGTGTCGCCCACGCGGTGCTGCACCACGCCGCCTGCCCGGTCGCCGTCGTACCGCAGCGGGCGTGACGCGCTGGCCGGGATCGCCGTCCGGGTGCCGGTGGAGGACGGCTTGCCCGACGCGGCGGTGGCCGGTACGACGGTCTCGGCGGCCTCCTCGGCAGCGGGCGCCTCGACGACCGCCGCCGCCTCCTGAGCCTTCTCGGCCTCGTCGGCGGCGGACGCGGCACCGGCCGGGACCACGGTCTCGGCGGTCTCGGCGCCCACCGGCCTCACGGTGACGCTGAACCGCGAGGCCGGTGAGCTCGACGAGGCCTTCGACGCGGCTGCCGCCGGCACGTCGAACCGCATCCTCAGCGCCCGCCGGGTGGGCCGCCCGCGAGGCGGTGCGTCGTCACCGGCCGCTCCGACCGGTGCGCGCCCCGAACCGGCCTGCCCGCCGGACGGACGGCGAGCCCGTGAACACCGCGCAGGGAGACTTGTAGCGCCGCGCCCTGCGCCGGGCATCAGGCAGTTCCCCAGTCGCCGGCGGCTGGGCAGCCCTCTCCTCTCGGCGCCAAGGAGACGGTGACTTGGTGCGCTCCTGCGCGCGAGCGGACGGGCGAAATCTGCTGTCGCCCAGGTCCTGTGTCATCGGTGGCACGGTCTACGATCAACGCTGCCGGATGAAAACCGCTTACCGCCGGGGGACTTCGGGCTGTGGACGACCGGGATCTGATACTCGCTGACCGCTACCGCCTGGTGCGCCCGCTGGGGCGCGGCGGGATGGGGGAGGTGTGGGAGGCGCAGGACACCAGTCTGCGGCGGCCGGTCGCGGTCAAGGTGATCTCGGTCCTCGCGGGTGGCGGCAGCCGGGCCGACGAGGCGCGCGCCCGGTTTCTGCGGGAGGCGCGGATCACCGCAGCGCTGCAGCATCCCCACATCGTGACCGTCCACGACCTCGGTGAGGCAACCACCGACCAGGGCACGACGCCGTTCCTCGTGATGGAACTGCTCCGGGGCGAGGGCCTGGACGCCGTCGTCCGGCGCGGGCCTGTCGGCGAGGAGGAGGTGGCGCGGTGGGGGGCGCAGGTGTGCGACGCGCTGGGTGAGGCGCACGCCGCCGGCATCCTCCACCGTGACATCAAGCCCGCGAACCTGTTCGTCACGGCCTCGGGCGGCCTGAAGGTGCTCGACTTCGGGATCGCCCGCGCCGCCGACGCCTCGGCCACCGGTGACCGGCTGACCCACACCGGGTTCATGGTGGGCACGGCCGCGTACATGGCACCCGAGCAGGCACGCGGGCGCCCCGAGCAGCGCAGCGACCTGTACTCCCTCGGGTGTGTGCTGTTCGAACTGCTCACCGGGCGGCTGCCGTTCGACGCCCCGGACACCCTCGGGTACGTCACGGCGCACCTTCACGATCCGCCCCCCGCGCCGAGCAGCCTCGTGCCCGGTGTACCCGCTCCGTGGGACCGCCTGGTCGGTCGGCTGCTGGCCAAGGACCCGCGCGAGCGGTACGAATCGGCCGCCGTGCTCGCCGACGAGCTGCGGCGCCTGGGTGGTGTGCGGCAGGCCGTGCCCGCGGTTCGCTACACCCCCACCGTCGCCGACCGGCAGGAGCACGCGAGCCCACCGCCTTCCGCTGCCCCCGTGTCCGACGATCTCGCGGCGGCGTCCACGGTTCAGGCGCCTGCCGGGCCGTTCGGTGGAACGGGCATGAGCCGGCGCAGCCTGCTCCTGGGGGGCGCGGGCGTCGCCGCGGTCGTGGTCGCCGGAGGGGCGGCGGCGATGTACCTGACCGGAGACCCCAAGCGGGACCCGGTCGCCTGGTCGCAGAAGATCGCGGACGTCGACGTGATCAATTCCGACGGTCCGGACGTCGTCCTGGCCGACGGCCGGTGTCATGTGGCCGCCGGTCACTACTTCAAGGAGACCGCCGCGCTCCACACCTTCGACCTCGCCACCGGTAAGCGTCTGTGGAAGGCGTCCCTCGACGCGGCCTGGGCCCGCGAAGCACGCTTCACGGTCGTCGGCGGCACGATCCTCGCCCTGACCCAGGACTCCGATCACAAAGGCGGACAGGTGCACGCCTTCGACGCTGCCACCGGCGAGCGCCGGTGGCAGCAGTCCCTCTCCAACAGCGCCATGGGGCTGGATGTGCACCGGCCCAGCGGCCTGCTGATCAGCGGAGAGGACGGTCGGGTGATCGGAATCGATCCGCGCACCGGGCAGCAGCGATGGGTGACCGACGTATCCTCCCCCTACGACGCCACATGGATCCTGGCCGGCGACCTGATCCTCTGCAGCGGCGGAATCGCAGTACTCGGCAAGACGGGCAAGACGCTGTGGACACGCTCCGGCTTCCAGCCGCAGGGCGACCTGGCGCAGCCCCTGGGTGAGGGCCTGCTCTGCTACGAGGCCGGCAAGACGGTCCCCGTCGACCTCGTCTGCCGCAAGGCGGACACAGGCGAGGTGATGTGGCGGAGCCCGTTCCAGCAGACCAAACCGGACACCCTCGTCACCGGGGCGTTCCAGCCGCTCGACCAGCTGGTGTCGGGCACCACGGTGTTCCTTCCGCTGGCCGCGGGGTCCCGCCGGAAGCCGACCGCACTGAACGGACTCACCGGCGAGCGGACCTGGACCTACGGCCGTACGTACCAAGAGGTTGACCTGAAGGAACGGGCGACGACCAGCGTGGCGGGCGGGTTCGTCCTGTCCACGGGATCGGGAGCGGTGTGCCTGGCCGCCGGCGACGGCACGAAGCGGTGGCACGCCGACACTCGGAGAGTGCAGACCGCCGGCAAGTACGCCCTGCTCTCCGAGACCGGTGAGGCACGGGTGTTCCAGCACTGGACCACCGTGCGGATCGTCGGAGTGGAGCACGGCCGCACGCTCTGGACGGGCCAGTTCGACAGCACGGCCATGAGCGAGCCTGCCGCGAGCGGCGACACGGTCGCGGTCCTCGACGGCGGCGGCACCTTGTGGGCGGTGCGTGTGTGACCTTCCGGGCCTGCCGGGAGAGCGGCACTGCCGCCGGCTGACCTGCCGTGCCTGCCCGGCGTCCCAGGACCAAGGGGCCCGCTTCCCGAGCTCATCGGCCCTCTCCACGTCGGCGACCACGGCCTACGGTGGAGAAGTGATCGTTTGATCCCGGTGCGAGGAGCAGCAGGTGGAGGTCGTTGCGTACGGCGTTCTCGCGGACGAGGAGCCGTTGCTGAGGGAAGCGTTCGACACCGCGTTCGCCGGCCGGCACGAGCTGCGGTGCCTCGGCATGTTCCTGGACCGGAACACCGCCCCGACCGCCGCCGGCGACGAGGTCGTCCTCAGCAGCGTCAACGACACCCTGGACGCGGAGGTCCTGCGCTCGCTGGCCAAGGGCGGCACCAGAATGATCGCCCAGGGTTCCACCGGTTACAACAACGTCGACCTGGACACCGCCGGGGAACTCGGGCTCACGGTGGCCCGGGTCTCTCGTACTACTCGCCGTACTCGGTCGCCGAGTTCGCCTGGGCGCTGGCGCTGGCGGTCAACCGCCGGATCGTCCGGGCCGCGCACCGTACCCGGGAGTTCGACTTCCGGCTCGACGGGCTGATGGGCCGCGATCTGCGGGGCCGTACGGCGGGCGTGGTGGGCACCGGCAAGATCGGTACGGCGTTCGCCCGGATCGCCCACGGGTTCGGGATGCGGCTGCTGGGCTGGGACATCGCGCAGGATCCCGGACATCGCGCAGGATCCCGACTGCCTCGCCCTCGGGATGGCGTACGTCCCGCGCGAGCGGCTGTTCGCCGAGGCGGACCTGGTCAGCCTGCACGTGCCGCTGCTGCCGGCGACCCATCACCTCGTCGACACCGAGGCACTGGCGCTGATGAAGGACGACGCGATCCTGATCAACTCCAGCCGCGGCGGGCTGTGGACACCGACGCCCTGCTGGAGACGCTGCGCGCGGCACGGCTGACCGGTGTCGGCCTCGACGTGTACGAGGAGGAGGCCGGTGTGTTCTTCCTGGACAAGTCGCTGGAGGTGATGACCGACGAACGCCTCGCGAGGCTGACGACCTTCAACAACGTCCGCGTCACCTCGCACCAGGCCTACTTCACCAGGGACGCCGTCGGCCAGATCGCCCGGACCACCGTGGCCAACGTCGAGGACTACCTCGCCGGCCGCTCCGGCGACAACGTGCTGGTCACCCCCGGCACAGCCTGATTTCTCGGCCGCAAACGGGTCTGAACCAGACTCCTGGTGGTGGGTCTGTGGCGCGTGGGCTTCACGGGGCCGCCGACGCCGTTCGGCGGATACTGGGAAGTGGCCGGCCGATGGCGGGACCGTGTGCTGTGAGGGAGGCGCGATGGACACGCGGCAGCTGGACGCGAAGATCGTGACCGCGCTGGTCGGCGAGGCCGTCGCCGCCCCGTCCATGCACAACGCCCAGCCATGGCGCTTCCGGTTCGTGGCCGGTGAGCGGGCCCTCCAGCTGCTCGCCGATCCCGATCGGGCCATGCCTCGCTCCGACCCCGAGAACAGGGCGCTGCACATCGGCTGCGGTGCGGCTCTGTTCAATCTGCGCGTCGCCGCCGTGCACGCCGGGTTCGCCCCCGTGGCCGAGCTGCTGCCGGATCCCGCCGAGCCGCTGCTGCTCGCCACGGTCCGGCTGGGGGAGGCGCCGCCCTCGGCGGACGAGGACGGCCTTGCGCGCCTGCACCCCGCGATCCGCGAGCGGCACACCAGCCGGCACCCCTTCGACGAGAAGGACATCCCGGAGGACGCACGAGCCGCCTTGCGGAACGCTGCCCACCGGGAGGGAGCCGAGCTGCTGTTCCCCGGACCCTGGCACGTGGAAACCGTGCTCGGACTGGTGCACGACGCGGAGAGCCGGGACGCCTCGAATCCCGAGGGCATGGAGGACCTGCACCGCTGGACCCGGCTCGGTCCGGAGGCGGACATCGCCACCGACGGCGTCCCCGAGTACGCCTTCGGGCCCCGGATGAGGGACGGCAAGGCCCCGTTGCGTGATTTCGCCGGCCGCCGTCCCGTGGCCGATCGCGGCACCACCTCCTTCGAGAGGAACCCTCACCTGGCGCTGCTGAGCACACCGGGCGACGCGCCTTCGGACTGGCTCCGCGCGGGTCAGGCCCTGGAACGCGTCCTGCTGGAGGCGACCCTCGCGGGGCTGGCGACCTCCCTGACCTCACACGCCCTGGAGAGCCCGGACCTGCGCCTGCTCGCCCGTGACCCGGTGGCCGGCAGCGGCCACGTCCAGATGGTGCTGCGCGTGGGCTACGGGCCCCACGGTCCCGCCACGCCCCGCCGTCCCGTCCGGGATGTTCTCGACTTCGTCTAGGCCTTCTGCCTCGTCTTTCCGGGATGCGTTTCCGGACGCGTACCGGTGTGCCCGGGCGCGAGGCGCCTGAGCGGTTCAGAAGCGGCGGCCGGACCGACGGGCCCTGTCCTCAGGACGGTTCGGCCCTATGGCGGGCGACGGCCGGGCCGGAATGATCGACGTGCCGGTCGACCCGCACCCGGGATCCCGGCTGTGACGGTGAACGCCGTCCCCCAACCTGCCCGCGTCTCCGGAGGAGTCCCATGCTTTCGCCCGAGTCGGCCGCCGTGGTCCGTGCCACCCTGCCCGCCGTCGGCGGCGCCCTGGACGAGATCACCACACGCTTCTACGGCACCATGTTCGCCGAGCAACCCGAGCTGCTGGACGGCCTGTTCAACCGCGGCAACCAGGCCAGCGGGGAGCAGCGCCGGGCGCTGGCCGGGTCCATCGCGGGCTTCGCCAAGGCGCTGCTGGCCGACCCCGGCACCCGCCCGGACGCCCTGCTGGCCCGGATCGCGCACAAGCACGCCGCGCTCGGCGTCACCGAGGACCAGTACACCATCGTCCACAAGTACCTCTTCCGTGCCATCGGCGACGTCCTGGGCGAGGCCGTCACCGCGGACGTGGCCGCCGCCTGGGACGAGGTGTACTGGCTGATGGCCGGGGCCCTCATCGCCCAGGAGGCCCGCCTCTACCAGGAAGCACAGGTCGACCCGCGCAAGCCCTGGCGGCAGTGGACCGTGGTGGAGCGGCGGGAGGAGACCCCCGACGTGGCGTCCTTCCTGCTGCGCCCGGCCGACGACGGCCCGCTGCCCCGGGCCCGTGCCGGCCAGTACGTCAGCGTCCGCGTGCTCCTGGCCGACGGCATCCACCAGACCCGCCAGTACAGCCTGTCCAATGCTCCCGGCGACCGGCTGCGGCGCATCACGGTCAAGCGGGTGGCGAGCGTCGCCGACGCCCCCGAGGGCGAGGTCTCCACCCAGCTGCACCGCACCGTCCAGGTTGGCGACGAGCTCACCCTGTCGGCGCCGTTCGGAGACGTCGTCCTCGACGACGCCGACACCCCGCTGCTGCTGGTCTCCGCCGGCATCGGCTGCACCCCGATGGTCGGCATGCTCGAACACCTCGCCGCCACCGGCTCGACCCGGCCGGTGTGGGTCCTGCACGCCGACCGCACCCCGGCCGAGCACGCCCTGCGCGCCGACACCCGCCGACTGGTCGAGCAACTGCCCGGCGCACGGGCGGAGTTCTGGTACGAGCAGGACGCGGGCGACGAACCCGGCGCCCACGCCGGCCTGATGGACCTCGACGGCCTGGACCTGCCCGCCGACGCCGACGTGTACCTGTGCGGCTCGCTGCCCTTCATGCGCGCCGTCCGCACCCAGCTCCTCCAGGCCGGCGTCCCCGCGCGCCGCATCCGCTACGAGGTCTTCGGCCCCGACCTGTGGCTGGCCCACGACGAAGGCTGACACGCCCGATCGCCAGGGGCGTCGCCGCGCGGGGCCGGCCGCGTCACAAGGCGCTGCGGCTTCGCGCGGCCGTCTCCGGACGCGGACCGTCGTCCGGTCAGTCGCCGGCGCCCCTGTCCGCACCGGACGGTTCACGGGCGGGCAGCATGGTCAGCAGCATGATCGTGGGTTCCATCACCCGTACGGTGTGCGGCAGCCGGGCGGGCAGGGGGTGGATCCAGCTCCCGGGCGTCGCCTCGGCCTTCTCCCCGCCGAGCACGAGCTCGAGGCGGCCCTTGACTGGCCGGCGGCGAAGGCGAAGCCGACCACGCGCATCCGGCCGTCGCGGTACAGCACGCGGCTGAGGGTGCCGTCCTCGGCCGGTGGCAGATCGGCAGCCAGGTCGCCGATCACGGTCGCTGTCACGGGATGCCTCCTCCGTGAGCGGGCGGGGTGGGTACGGCGATCAGGCTGATGGCGCCCAGGTGCTCCTGGTGGCGGCGGAAGACGCTGCGCATGTGCAGGAGGCGGCGACGGGCCGACGGCTCCCACAGGGCGTGCCCGGCGATCCGCAGGGCGCGGGCCATGCCCTCGTCGGCGACCATCCGACGGGGTTCGAGCAGAGCCATGGGGGTCGTCCTTCGCGCGGTGACGGCGAAGCCCTCGGACGCCAGCAGGTCGCACCAGCCGGCCGCAGTGAGCGGGCGGACCCCGACGCGGAGGGAGTCGCGCAGGTCGGCGGCGATCCGGTCGGCGAGCGCCTGGTCGATGTCGTCGGGCAGCAGGCACAGTTCGTGGATGCCGTACCGGCTTGAGGCGTCGGTGAGCAGTCGGCGCGCTTCCCCGACGATGCGACGCCTGGCCGGTTCCGGCTGCATCGTCAGTATCGCCTCGCCGTACACGACGGTGGCGCAGCCGCGTGGCAGGCCGGTGTCGGCGGCGTCCGCCCGGACCGCTCGCATCGTGGTCCGCCGGTCGGACGCGAGCCTGCCCAGCCGCGTCACCGCGGCCGGATCGCGGTCGACGGCGGTATAGGCGGCCGGGCGGCGGGCGAGGGTCAGCCGTGCGGTCGCCCCCAGCCCGGCGGCCAGCTCCACCACCCGGTCGTCGGGGCCGACGTCCAGCGCGTCCAGCATCCACCGGGTCAGCTCGAGACCTCCCGGGCGCAGGACGCGCTTGCCCATGCGGGCCAGGAGCCAGTGCCCCGGCATCCGCGAGGCGTCGACTCCGTCGCCGGGCATGGGCGTGTCCTCGTGGAGTGGCTGGTCATGGTCCATGGTCACCATGCTCGTGCCTCGCTCTCCGCCCGCACATCCCGCGCCTGCTCAGGCAACCCTAAATTCGCCGGCCGGCCACGGATGGGGCCGAACGTCCCGACCTGAGGACCCACCGGCCACCGGCCCGGCACGGAAAACGGCTTCAGCGAGTGGGCTGTCCGGCCCCCGAGGGAATCCAGGTGTCAGCCCAGGCTGCTCCAGTACGGCCAGAACCGGGTCAGGACGAGCAGGGCGATCACTCCGTACCAGGCGGCCAGCAGCATCCCGTGCGTGTCCCGGACGACTTCCCGCACGGTTCGCGGCACGGGGACGAGTCCCCGCTCCAGGCAGTGCACGGTGACGTACCAGAACAGCGCGATGGTGGCGGCCCAGACCACGGCGCAGTACGGGCAGATCTTGTTCAGCTCGTAGAGCGACTGTCCGATCAGCCAGTGGACGAACACCACCCCCACCAGCGCCCCGGCGTCCAGCGCGAGCCACAGCCGGCGGTGCAGGCGCGCCCCGGACAGCACGGCGACGCCCAGGGCGGTCACGGCGGCGAAGGCACCCAGGCCGAGCAGCATGTTGGGGAAGCCGAACACACGGCCCTGCGCGCTCGACATGACGCTGCCGCAGCTGACGACGGGGCTGATGTTGCACGGCGGCTGGTAGGCGGGATCGCGGAGCAGCCGCCAGTCGTCCACGGTGAGCTGGAAGGAGGCGAGCCAGCCGACGAGCCCGGTCAGCAGCATGACCAGGCCCGTTCGGCGGCTCGCGGCGACGGCCCGTGCGGGCCGGGTGGCGGTGGCGTCGGGCGCGAGCGCGGGCTGGTGGCTCATGCGGCGCGCCGGGAGCCGGAGGCGGGCCGGGGCCGGCGCACGGCCGTCGGGGCCGCGGCCGGTGTGGCCCGCCGCCGGTAGACCAGGTGCGGCCGGGCCAGGTAGCCGATCGGGGCGCTCCACACGTGGACGAGGCGGGTAAACGGCCAGGCCACGAAGAGCAGGCAGGCGCTCAGGGCGTGCAGTTTGCCGAGGACAGCGCGTCCGTCGGCCGAGACCTCACGGCGGGTCAGCAGCCTGCGGGCCACCAGCGGCCAGCCCTCACCTGCGCGCCGCTGCGCGGGACGCGCGATCTTGTCGTTCTCCATGGACAGGAACGCTAGGCGCCGGGTTCCGGCCGGGCCCGAGGCCGAACGGCCCTGCTTGGCGACCGTACGGCCCGCTCCCGACCCTTCTTCCGGGCGCGGGAAGTGGTGGTGGAGGACTATCGGCCGGTGCGGGAGGGCCGTTCGGCCCTAGCCTCGGCAACAGCGGTATGGGGACGCTGACTTCCGATCGGCCGGGAACGGCCGGAAGGCCCTCGCGCCCGGCTGCCCGGCCACGTGTTCTCGTGTCCACGGCCGCGGCAGGCGCGGCGGGCTCCCGGTCCGGTCACCGTCCGGCTCGCCGCCACGGCCCGTGGTCACCCGCCACGGCTCGGTGCCGTCACCGGCCCCGCCAGGCCGCGTCGTGCGTGGGTCACGCAGGGACGTGGCGGACGAGCCGGCACCTCAACCCGCATCTGGCCGGGCCGCCCGGCCGTGAACCACTGGAGGCACCTTCGTGAGTGCTCTCACCCTCGCCTCGGCCCCCGAGGACGCCACAGCCCTCGAAGCGGCGGAGGCGCACCATGCCCGCATGGCCGGGGAGTTGGCGGGCCGTGTGGCGATGCTGCTCACCGCGGCGGGCCGCGACCGGGACGCCGCCGAGCGCATCCGCGCGGGCCTCGTCGCCTTCTGCGACCGTGAAATCCTGCCGCACGCGGCCGCCGAGGAAGCCGTGCTCTACCCGGCCGCGCGCCGTCTGCCGGACAGCCGCCTGCTCGTCGAGAGCCTGATCGCCGAACACAGCTGCCTGACCGCGCTGGTCGACTCCCTGCGCACCCCGTCCGACGCGACCGGCGCGGCGGCGGACGCCCGGTCACTGCCGCTGGCCGACCCCGACGGCCGCGCCCGGCATCTGTCCGTGGGCGCGGCCGTGTTCAACATCAGACTCGCCGCCGTACACCTGGGCCGGCACCCGGCCGTGCGACTGCTGCCCGACCCGGGGGAACCGGAACTGCTGGCCGCCGTAGAGCTCACCCGTCCTCCGCGCCCGGAGGACGGCCGGCTGTCGGAGCCGGACCTGTACGCCGCCATCGCCCGACGCCACACCAGCCGGATGCCGTTCACCGGCCGCCCCGTCCCCGATCCGATCGTGGCCGAACTGACGGTGGCCGCGCACGCCGAGGGCGCACGGCTGCACACGCCCGACGTCGTCGGAATCCGGCGACTGCTGCGCCTGACCGCCCTCGCGGAGGCGCGCAACCACGCCGGCCCGGCACGCACCGCCGAGACCCGCAGCTGGATCACCCCGCCGGGAACGGACACCCCCTACGGCATTCCCCTCACCGCTCTCGGCCCGGCGGATGCGGCCGGGCGGCTGCCGATGCGGGACTTCACGGGGCCGCCGCGCGCACCGCACCCGCCTGCGCCGCGCTTCGAACGGCACGTCCAGGCGGCCCTGTTGTGCACCTCCCACGACCGGCCGGAGGACTGGCTGCGCGCGGGCCAGGCACTTCAGCACGTGCTGCCCACGGCGACCATGCACGGAGTGCGCACCTCTTTGCTGCACCAGGCCATGGAGTGGCCGGACCTGCGAGCGGCCTGCGGCCTCGGTCGCCGGCGGTGTCATCCGCAGGTGCTGATCCGCTACGGCTACGGCCCCGACGGCGGCCGGACCCCGCGCGCCTCCGCGCAGACCCTGGCTCCATTCGCGGAACTGCCCGATCCCACACGCTCGTTGGGTGACAGCGGGCCGGCGGCCTGAGTGTGCTGGGGGCGCCAAGGCCCTGTCCGGCCACGGTGAACTGTTACCGGGGCCGCGCCGCCCCGGTCGGCCCCTGCCGTGCACCGGTGAGTTCCCGGCCGGTGACCATCTCGGACTCGATGCGTACGAAGACCCCGTCGACCGTGACGACCCACGAGCGCGGCCCGGTCCGGGACAGCCGCTCGTGTTCGGCGGGATCCCGCACCACCGTGGCGCGGCCGGTGACGACGACGCTCCAGCCGGACCGGGAGGCGGCGTCGAACTCGTCGGCCTCGAAGGCGACCACGACTCCGTCGATCGCGCGGACGAGGTCCGAGCCCACCGAGGTCCGCAACAGCACGGAGGAGTCCGTGTCCAGGGAGAAGTTGACCGGGAGTACGGCGGGCAAGGCCTGTCGGGTGTACACGACACGGCCGACCGGCACCTTGGCCAGCAGGCGCAGGCACTCCTGCCGGTCCAGTGCGCGGAAGCCGTCGTTGTGGGACATCGGTCCATGCTGCCTCGACCGACCGGTGCGCCGTCAGGGCCGGACGGCCCTCGTTCGCCTCCTGTCCCGTTCCAGCCCAGGTCGTGGCCGACGTCGTACGCGTGGCCGTCGCCCGGCCCGGCCGGGCAGGCAACCGGGGACGGCCGGGCCGGGTGCCGGGGCCGGATGGCCCACCGTCCGGGGGAGCCCGCACGTGGATATTGGCAGCGGGCCACCAGCCCGCGTCGCGCGGCCGGCCCGCGGTCCCGGGCCGATCACCGGGCCGCACTTCCGCGAAGACGAAGGGACGGGCGGCATGCTTCAGCCGTCGAGGAAGCAGGAAGAGGGACCGGCGACGCCGGCGGCCGTTCCCGGTCGGGCGTGGCTGATGCTGGCGTTGGCCACGGTGGGCTTCGCCGTCAACTTCTGGGCCTGGGCGCTGCTCAGCCCGCTCGGGCTCCGGTTCAAGGACAGCCTGGGGCTGACCTCGTTCCAGCAGTCGCTGCTGGTGGCGGTGCCCGTGGTGGTCGGCTCGCTGGGCCGGATCCCGGTGGGCGCGCTGACCGACCGGTTCGGCGGGCGCGTGATGTTCCCGCTGGTGTCGGCGGCCACCATCGTGCCGGTGCTCTACCTGGGCCTCGCCGGGCACTCCTCGCTCGCCGAGCTGCTGGTCGGCGGGTTCTTCCTCGGTGTCGGCGGTACCGCGTTCGCGGTCGGTGTGCCCTTCGTGGGCGCCTGGTTCCCGCCGGAGCGGCGCGGACTGGCCATCGGGATCTTCGGGGCCGGCATGGGCGGCACCGCGATCAGCGCGCTCACCACGGTGAAGCTGGTGAAGGCGCACGGCATGGCCGACCCCTTCCTGATCACCGCCGTCGTGCTCGCGGTCTACGCGGTGCTGGCCGCCCTGCTGCTGCGGGACGCGCCCGGCCGCGCGGTGCCCACCGAACCGGCGGCCCGCCGTCTGGCCGCCACCCTGAGGCTCGGGGTCACCTGGCAGGCGTCGGCCCTGTACGCGGTGGCCTTCGGCGGCTACGTCGCCTTCTCGGTGTACCTGCCGACCTACCTGAAGACCGGCTACGGCCTGGGCCAGGCGGACGCGGCGAACCGCATGGCCGGCTTCGTGCTGCTGGCGGTCGCGATGCGGCCGGTCGGCGGCTGGCTGTCGGACCGCGTGGGCCCGGTGCGGGTGCTGACCGCGGTGCTGACCACGGTCCTCGCCGGAGCCTTCGTACAGGCCTTCACACCGGACCTGGCGCCGGTGGGCACGATCGCTTTCCTGACGCTGGCCGCCGCGCTCGGCGCGGGCAGCGGCGCGGTGTTCGCCCTGGTGGCGCTGCTGGCCCCGGCGAACATGGTCGGCTCGGTCACCGGTGTCGTCGGCGCCGCGGGCGGCCTCGGCGGCTTCGTCCCGCCGCTGGTGATGGGCTCGCTGTACGGCGCCTACGGCTCGTACGCCCTCGGACTGGCCCTCCTCGCGGCGGTGGCCGCCACGGCCCTGGTCTTCACCGGCACGGGAGTGCGCCACGCCCTCACCCGGCGCGTCCCCACCGCCCAGACCCACTGATCAGGAGAGGAGCACGCGATGTGTGAGTACTGCGGCTGCCAGGCACTGGAATCCATCGACCAGTTGACGCTGGAGCACGAGACCGTGGTGCGGCTCATCAGCCGGGTGCGCGACGCCCACCGCGACGGCAAGATCGCCTACATGGCGGAGCTGGCCCGGGAGATCGCCGCCGTGCTGGTCCCGCACACCCAGGTGGAGGAGCACGGGCTGTTCCCGGCGATGGCCGGCGACTTCCCCGAGAAGTTCGCCGCGCTGGAGGACGAGCACCGGCGCATCGAGGCCGTCCTGGCCGAGGCCAGCGGACCCTACCTGGCCGACCCGACCTGGCCGGAACGGCTGATCGAGACCCTCGACCTGCTGCGCGAGCACATCCTCAAGGAGCAGGACGGCGTCTTCCCCGCCGCACTGGCGCTGCTGAGCACCGAGCAGTGGGAGACCGTCGAGGCGGTACGCGCCCGGGTCGGCACCCGCATGCCGGAGCCGTCCGCCTGACCCGACGCCCCCTGCTCGGCCCCCGTCCGCCCGGCGCAGCCTCGGCCGCCGGGCGGAGTGCCGCACGCCCGGGCACGGCGACTCCCCGCAGGGAACAACTCCCTGTCCACCGGCCGCTGTTCGAACGGTCACTCCGCGGGCGAGAGCGGTACGACCCATTCGACGACGACGCCGTTCGGCCGGTTCGGCGACAGGTTGAATGTGCCGCCCAGGTCCTCCGCGCGCTTGCGCAGGTTGGCCAGACCGCTGCGGCGGGCGACGGCCGGGTCCATCCCGCGCCCGTTGTCGGCCACGCGCAGCCGGAGAGCGGCGTCGGTCGCCTCGACGCTGATGTCGACCGTGCGGGCCTGTGCGTGCCGGGCGGTGTTGGACAGGGCCTCGCCGAGGACGGCCAGCAGGTGCTCGGCCTGCTCGGGGGACACGGTCGTGTCGAGCAGTCCGGTCATGCGCAGCGCCGGGGCGAAGCCGAGGGACTCGGCGGCCCGGTCGGTGGCAGCCACCAGCTGAGCACGCAGTCCACTGCCGTGACGGGGCTGGTCGTGCTCACGCAGGCCGTAGATGGTGGAGCGGATGATCTTGATGGTGTCGTCCAGGTCGTTCACGACCCGCTGGATCCGTTCGCCCACCTGCGGCCGGTCGGTGACCCGGCCGAGCGTGGACTGCAACGACAGCGCCCCGGCGAACAGGCGTTGGATGACCAGGTCGTGCAGGTCCCGGGCGATCCTGTCGCGGTCGTCGAGCACGAGCATGCGTTCGGTGTCCCGGCGGTGCTCGGCGACGTCCAGGGCCAGCGCGGCCTGGTTGCCGAACCCCGTGACCATGTCGATGACGGCGTCGGTGAAGGCGGAACCGCCCGGCGCGTTGGCCACCTGCAGCACGCCGCGCACGTGTTCCCGGGTGCCGAGTGGGACGAGGAACGCCGGCCCCAGCTCCACCACCGAGGCGCTGCCGCCCTCGGCGCGCGGGTCGGCGCTGACGGCGTCGCTGGTGATCGTCTCGCCGGATGTGAAGACCTTCGCGGCCAGGGTCGAGGAGGTCAGCACGAGCCCGTGGACCTGCTCGGCGGGTTCTCCCGAAGCGGCCTCGATGACGAGTTCGCCGCTGCCGCCGACCGGCACGGCCAAGGTGACCAGGTCCGCCCCGGCCATCTCGCGCACCGTCTCGGTGAAGGACTCCAGCACCGCGGCGGGTTCCGCGCCCGACAGCAGGCTGCGGGTCAGCTCGTTGCTGGCCGCCAGCCACCGCTGCCGGCGGTGCGCGTCGTCGTACAGCCGGGCGTTGTCGATCGCCACGCCGGCCGCCGCGGCCAGCGTGCGCAGCACCGCTTCGTCGTCGGAGTCGAACTCCGGGGCGCTCTGCTTGTTGGTGAGGTAGAGGTTGCCGAACACCTGGTCGCGCACCCGGACCGGGGCGCCGAGGAAGCTGGTCATCGGCGGGTGTCCGGCCGGGAAGCCGACAGACGCCGGATGCCCGGCCAGGTCGGCCAGGCGGAGTGGCTCCGGGTGCCGGATGAGCAGGCCGAGGATGCCCTCGCCGCGGGGGTAGGGTCCGATGCGGGCGATGGTCTCCTCGTCGATCCCGACCGTGACGAACTGCTTGATCGTGCCTTCGTCCCCCAGCACGCCGAGCGCCCCGTACTGGGCGTCCACCAGGGTGACCGCCGATTCCACGATGCGGCGCAGGACGATTTCGAGATCCAGGTCGGAGCCGACCGCCAGCACCGCGTCCAGCAAGGTGTGCACCCGATCCCGGGCGGCCCGCACCTGCGTCACCTGCTGCTGCAGGTCGTCCAGCAGAGCATCCAGCCGCAACTGCGGAGACGCCCCGGCAGCCTCGGCCCCCCGCGAGCCCTGAGCGCCCTCGTTCACCACAGTTCCTCCCACCTTCCGACCAGACCCTTGTACAGGATGCCCGACGAATCGAACGCTCCTGGACGGAGTCCCGGAATGACGGGCATGGCGTCATGAGTCGGCGAGGGACCGGGACGGGCGGGCACAGCGTCACCGGTGAGCCCCGTTCCGCCTCGTCGCGGTCCGGGTCTGCCGAGCCACTTGGACCCGGATCCACCGGGGTCCACCGGAGAAGACATGGATCGGGCCAGCCGAGCCTGGTGGATCCGGACCCCCGGTTCATGCCCCTGGCTCCCGAGCCGGTGACCCCGGTCGTTCCCGCGCTCGCCTGCCCATCGGCTGAGAGGGGACCCGCCGATGCCCACCGTTCGCGACACCGCGTTCACCGCCATCGCCACCGACCTTGTCGGTCTGGCCGGCGTCCACCGCCGGGCTCCACCCGGGCGGCCTCGCCGGCCTGGACGAGGCCGAGGTCCGCGACCGCTGTCGTACGCGCGCTACACCTCGACGTGCGAGCCCATGATGACCGTGCGATCGCGGGGGAGACCGAAGTACTCGGCGGCGTCGGCCGTGATGTAGGAGGTGGCGATGAACAGCCGCTTGCGCCAGGGTGCCATCGTCGGGGACTTGCCGCGCCGAAGGTCGATCTTCGACAGGAAGTACGACGCCTGGTCGAGCTGCAGCGGCCCTTCGGTCTGGGACGGATCGAGCATCGCGAGCGTGCCGGGCACGTCCGGTGTCTCCATGTAGCCGAACCGGGCGGTCACGTGGATGATCCCGTCGTCGGCGTAACCGAGGTCGTCGACGACGATCCGCTGCTCGGCCGGCACGCGCGGCACGGGCTCGGTCTCGAGCGAGAGGATCACGACCTGGTCGTGCCGGACGTGGTTGTGCTCGACATTGGCCCGCATGGCCAAGGGCGCGGTCTGCTTGCCCCGGTTGAGGAAGACGGCCGTGCCGGGGATCCGCAGCGTCGGGACCCTTTCCGAGCGGAGGTCGTCGACGAACTCGGGCAGCGGACCCTCCAGCCGCGCCCGTTCGGCGGTGACGAGCTCGCGGCCGCGCTGCCAGGTCGTCATGACGGTGAACGCGGTCACGCCGATCAGCAGCGGCAGCCATGCGCCGTGCACGAGCTTGGTCAGGTTGGCCGCCACGAACAGCAGGTCCACGAAGAGCAGCACGCCGGCGCCGATGCCGATCAGCCACTTGGGCGTACCCCACTTCGCGCGGGCGACGTAGAAGAACAGCAGGGTGGTGATGGTGATGGTGCCGGTGACCGCCATGCCGAACGCGAAGGCCAGCGCCGCGGAGCTGCGGAAGGCGAAGACCAGGGTGAGGACCGAGACCATCAGCAGCCAGTTGATCCAGGGGACGTAGATCTGGCCGATGGTGGACTCCGAGGTGTGCGCGATCCGCAGCCGCGGCAGGTAGCCGAGCTGGGCGGCCTGGGAGGTGACCGAGTACGCGCCGGTGATCACCGCCTGGGAGGCGATGACGGTGGCCGCCGTGGCCAGCACGACCATCGGCCACTGCCCCCAGTCGGGCGCGAGCAGGAAGAAGGGGCTGCTGATGTTGCGCGGATCGGCGAGGATGAGCGCGCCCTGGCCGAAGTAGCTGAGGATGCAGGCGGGGAAGACGCAGAACAGCCAGGCGCGGGTGATCGACCGGCGGCCGAAGTGCCCCATGTCGGCGTACAGTGCCTCGGCGCCGGTGACCGCGAGCACGACCGCGGCCAGGGCGAAGAAGGCGGTGCCGAAATGGCCGAACAGAAAGCCCAGGGCGTACGTCGGCGACAGCGCCCTGAGGATCTGCGGGTGGTCGGCGATCCCCGTGACCCCACAGGCGCCGATGGCCACGAACCAGACGATCATGACCGGCCCGAACACCCGGCCCACCGCCGCGGTTCCCCGGCGCTGCACCAGGAACAACACCACGATGATCACCGCGGTGATGGGGACGACCGCGCTGTCCAGCGACGGCTGAACGACCTTGAGTCCCTCGACCGCGGACAGCACCGAGATCGCCGGGGTGATCATGCTGTCGCCGAAGAACAGCGACGCGCCGAAGATGCCCAGCGCGGCCAGGACGGCCGCCGCTCGCCGGCTGCGCTGTGAGCCCCACCGCCGTACCAGGGTGATCAGCGCCATGATGCCGCCCTCACCGTCGTTGTCGGCGCGCATCGCCAGCAGCACATAGGTGACCAGGACGATGACCACCACCGACCAGAACACCAGCGACACCACTCCGTACACGTTCTGCGTGGTGACGGGGACTGGGTGTGGGTCGCTCGGGTTGAACACGGTCTGGAGGGTGTAGATCGGGCTGGTGCCGATGTCACCGAAGACCACACCGAGTGCACCGATCACCAGCGCGAGGCGCACCGTGTCGTGCGCGGACGGATGATGAGGATCCGGCACCTGTGTCGCACCTCCGTCGCCGGGCGCGGTTCCCGGTGTGCGATCGGCCATCGTGATCCTCCTCGTGGGCCGTCGTGCGGCAGACCCGGTGAGGCGGACGATACCGATCGACGGCGCGAATACGGGGAGCCGAGTGCGGCTTGGCCTCGAACGGCGCTGTCGTGCCCCCAATGAGCGTGAGTTGCCCACAAGTGGGGAGGGCGGTGCGGGGCATGAAGCGGCCCTGGTACGCCGCCGAACGGGGCATACCAGGGCCGGTGAAGTCGCCGCCGCTCCTACCGGCGGCCGACGGTGTCACGGTGGTGGCACTCCAGGTGGGCCGGTCGCCAGACGCGGTTCCAGCGGTCGGCGGACGCGCGGTGGTGCCGGTCCCGGTCCCAGTCCCGGTACACCGGGCGCCAGTCCCGCACCCAGTGGCCCGGCACCACCACGCAATGGCGCCACCCCGTAGGAGACGGGTGGTGGTTCTGCGGCGCGGCCGACGCGGTGCCGACCGTCCCGACGACCGCGCCCGCGGTCAGGGCCACCGTCGCCGCCCCCAGGGCCGCAGCCCGCTTCCATGCGTTGATCATGATCATGCCTTTCTGTCGAGAGTCGGGACTGACGCCCCGCCACTCCCCGACCGGCCGGCCGGGGATGCGTCGATATTGCGCCCGTTGGTGCCGCGACATCACGGAAAGACATTGCTTATTAGGAATTGCACATCTATTTCTCATTTACCGAAAATAGTCGTACAAGTCACTCAAATGGTGTGAGCGCCATGCGGCATTGCACGCCCGAAATCCCGCCCAGCGCAGGCGAGTTGCTCGAACTGATAGGAGCGGCACGCACCGACGGCCCGCAAGGGCGTCGAGCCTCGGCCATGCTCCACCGCATGGGGAAGTCCGGTGGCCTTGTCGTCCGCCGGCCTTTCGCCTTCCCAGGCGGCCACGTCGTAGCTCATGCCTGGAGGCCTCTCACGCCGGACACTCCCGCCCAGGCCCGCCTGGTGGCTGGCAGGAGGGGTCCGGTGGGGGCTGGCTGCAATGACTACGCCCTGGGTGTGTTCCTAGCGTGGACGTGTTCGCGGATCCGGTCCGACTGAACCGGGCGAAGCCGTGATCGCCGGTCCGAGCGCATCGAAGCTCACGACCCTGTAGACATCAGCCTCTTCCAGAACGGGAAACACAAGTGAAAGCTGTCTGCACCGTATTCGTCGGAACTCGGCCCATGGTGGTGAATGTGGCCGGTGAATTGGACATCGCCACGGCCGCACATACAGGCGCCATCTTCACCGCCGCGAGCAGCGGCACCCATCCTGAGGTCGTCATAGACCTGAGGCAGGTCACGTTCCTGGACTGTGCGGGAGTGCGTCCCCTGGCAGCCGCCGCGCGCCGAATCCACGAGGCCGGGGGCTCGCTGACCCTGCTGGCCGATCACCCCATGGTTCTCAAAGTGCTGCGGTTCAACAATCTGATTCCCGGCAGAGAGACGTCGGCCGACGGCGCCATCCCGGCCCAGCATCTCCCCGCGTACCCGCTTGCGGTGCACCGCTGCGACCACCGCTGTCGTGCGCTGGCGGAGGAAAGGTGACGCAGCCGAACCTGACACGACTCGAAGCGGTATGCATGTACGTGATCTGCCGCTTACCCGGTTCAAGGGCCGTGGTGACGACCGGTCAGACCCACAGGAGGGCCGTCACCAACGGCCCTCCCACCAAAGCCAGCGCCTGGCGCATGCCGACGCCAAGGGCCGCCATTCGGGGACGAAGACGAGTCCGAGGGCTATGGCTGCGTCAGGGGAAGGCGCGCGTGCAGGGTGGTTCCCTGGCCGTTGGGGCTGTGGACGGTGAGCGTCCCGCCCAGGGCTCCGATGCGGTCGGCGAGGCCGACCAGACCCGAGCCCTGCCCCAATACCGCCCCTCCGACACCGTCGTCGTGAACGGCCAGACACAGCACGTCGCCACAGGCCCGCGCGGAGATGTGGGCGTAGGACGCGAGGGCGTGCTTGGCGGTGTTGGCCAGTGCCTCCGAGACGACGTAGTACGCCGCCACCTCGACCGGCTCGGGCAGCCGCTGGGGGACATCGACGTCGAGTTCGACCGGAACCAGGGATCGACGTGCCAGAGCCCTGAGCGCGGGGGGCAGGCCGCCCTGGGAGAGGACGGCGGGATGAATGCCGCGGGAGAGTTCACGCAGATCGTCGAGTGCCGCCAGCAGCGAATCGGTCACCCGGACAAATATGGTCTTCAACTCCGGTTGATCCGCGGGTACCGCGCTCTGGGCGGCCCGCAGTTCCAGCACCAGAGCCACCAGCCGCTGCTGGGTGCCGTCGTGCAGGTCACGTTCGATACGTCGCCGGGCCTGGTCCGCGGCGGCAAGAATCCTGGACCGTGAGGTGGACAGCTCGGCATGGCTGTCCTGCAGCGAGTCGGCCATCCGGTTGAAGCTGCCCTCCAGTGCGCCGATCTCGCCGACCCCTGTCTCCGGCGTGCGTGCGGTCAGGTCGCCACTGGCGAGCCGGCCCGCCATGGCGGCTGCTCGTCGCACGGGATGCACGACCGCGCGGGTGACGTAGCCGGCGAACCCGATGACGAGCACGACTGATCCGGTCAGACCTCCGACGGTTGCGACAACGGCCTGGTTGGCGATCTCGGCGGCGCGTTCCTCGCGAGCCGCCGCAAGCTTCCGTTCGGTGACCACGATGCGGTGGAAATCGTCTCGGATCGCCTCCATGCGCCGGTTGCTCTCCTCGCCTATGGTCGCGTTCCGTTTTGCCGCGGGGTCGTGCTTCACGACGTTCACCAAGGGCATGGAGTATTCCTTGATGAGGACCGAGATACCCGCTCGTTGGATCCGCTCCGCGCTGATCCGCTGCTCAGGGCTGCTTTTGGCCAGGCACCTCAGCGCGCGGGCTTCTTTGGGGAAGGCCGCCTGAGCAACCTGCCAGCGCCTGACGAACTGCTGTTGCCCGGTCAGTTCATAGTCGCGCAAGTCTCTTTCGAGGTTGAGGACTTGGTGCTCCACCTGGTTGGCCGCTATGAGCAGTTCTTCGGATCGTTGCGCAAGCCGTTGGGTGGCGCGCAGGTCGACGTCCGAGCGGAACAGGACGGCGAAGGCCGAGCTGATGAGGAGCACGAGGAGGCCACAGGCGACGACCACGCGGCGTACGAGGCCGCCGTTCGCGCCGGTTCCCCGGGCATGGGAGGCGAGCGGACGCACGGATTCCTCCCTGTCGGTGAAACAGGGTTTGCGCGGGCCTCCGGCAGGTGCTGACCGGACGAGGCCCGAGGACAATGTAGGCATGACGCCAGGAGGCTCGGCGTCCCGAGCCGGGGACGAGCCGAGCGACAACGGACCGGCCACGACGGACCTGCGGGTCGTCCTCGCCGAGGACGATGTCCTGTTTCGCGAAGGGCTGGCCAGCCTGCTCCAGGGTGCGGGCTGCACGGTGGTGGGGCAAACCGCCGACGCCGTCCAGTTGCTCGACGTGGTCAGGTGGGCGCGGCCGGATCTGGTCGTAACCGATATCCGGATGCCGCCCGGACAGGCCACCGAAGGGCTGGACGCGGCCCGCACCATCCGGCAGGAGTTCCCCGACACGGGAATCCTCGTCTTGTCGGCGTATGCCGAGGTGGAGCGCGCATTGGAACTCCTGGAGAGTGGCCACGGCGTCGGTTACCTGCTCAAGAGCCGCGTAAGCGATGTGCAGGACTTCATGGAGGCGATGCAGCGGATCGCCAGGGGTGGGTCAGTGGTGGATCCCGCACTGGTGCAGGAACTGGTGTCCGCCCGTCGCAGGGAGGACCCGCTGGCAGTACTCAGTGCGCGGGAGCGCGAGGTACTGGAGCTGATGGCCGAGGGCCGCTCCAATGCCGGTATTGCCCGGCGATTGTGGGTCACCGAGGGAACGGTGGAGAAACATGTGCGCAGTATCCTGGCGAAGCTGAACCTGCCGGAGACAGATGACTATCATCGTCGTGTCCGGGCCGTCATCACCTTTCTCGAGGCTCGATGACCGAGCCGCCCTGGTGATCGTCGTCATCCTTGGCGAGCAGAGCTCGAACGGCGTCGCCTGACAGATCCACTTTTCCCAGAAAGCCGACTGCGGGGCTCTCCTCGATCAATTCAGCATAGTCGTCCTCACTGTGGTTGGAAACCAAAATGACCCGGGGCGGAGAGGGACCCGTCTCGCTCAGCAGCCGGCGAGTCAACTCCAGGCCGCTTTCGGCACCCAGATCGATGTCCACCAGCACCACCTCCGGCCTGAGTTGCTCGGCCTGCAGCAACGCCTGCGCGCTGTCGGATGCTACGCCCACGACTGCGACACCCTGCCCCTCGAGCAGACGGCGAGCGGCTTGGAGGAAGTAGGGGCAGTCGTCGATGATCAGGCAGCGCAGCATGTGTCCAGCATCCCGGGCGGACATCCGGCCGGCATTACCGCTAGCTGTATTTCTCGCCATGCACAGCAGCTTGCTCGCGACATACAAGAGCCGCTACCAGCACAACGAGGCCTCGGAAGCAGAGAGGGGAAAGTCGGCAGCATCGTGCAAGTGAGTGACAGGATCGTTCTCCTCGCCGAATGAGACCGCGTGCTGGAATTGTGCCGCGTGGGTGAGCAGATCTCCCTCGCTGCGACAGGATAAAAGCGCTCGCTTACCTGTAAGTCTTCGCGGCGATCATCTTGTGGCAGCTGAGGAACGGCAGTGAACTTGATCATCGATGAACCCATGGCTGATGTACGAGGCATGTACATGACGCTTTGCGCCGCGAGTTCCGGCTGCTTCCGCAACTGATCCGGGACGTCGCCCCGGGCGACGCCGAGCGCGCGGAGATCATAGGCGCGCACGCGGAGCTCGTGTGCCGAATCCTCCACGCGCATCTTGGAAGCGAGGATGCGCTGCTGTGGCCCAAACTCCTCGCACGCGGCGGAGATGAGGCCGTGGCCGTCGTGTCCACGATGGAGGAGCGGCACCAGGCCATCGACCGGGCCTACTTGCGCCCAGCCAGGCTCCTCCCCAGCTGGCGGTCCGCCGGGCAGGGTGGCGAGGAACTCGCCGATGCCTTCGAGTTGCTGCTGGCCGTGGTCATTGCGCACATGGCGACGGAGGAGAAGCTGGTACTGCCTCTGGCGGAGAAACATGTCACCGCCGTGGAGTGGAGAGCGCTGGGCGAGCATGGCATGGCCGGGATCCCCAGGAAGGAACTGGCGCTGACTATCGGTATGGCCATGTACGAGGGTGATCCGGCCGTCGTCAAGGCGGTGCTCGCCCGCACGCCATTGCCCATCCGGCTGCTTGTGCCGGTCATCGGGCGCCGCCGCTACGCCTCGTATGCCAGGCGTGTCCATGGGACGGCCAGGCCGGCGCGCTTGGGCACCCTGACCTGACCTGACGTTCGAATTCTGTAATGAATAAATCGGACTTATGGCCTTGACCTGGACGCCCCCGGCGCCGCACATTTGAGTCCGCACAGCGGAAAAGCTTTCTCGCAATGCGATAAGAAAATGGCAAGGGTGCGGTAAGAGCGATGGGTGCGCCTGAGCGCGCGCAATCTCCCCACAGAGCAGCCGTGAGCATCTGAGCGCCTCAGCTGCGCCGTAGCCGAATCGGACTCTCACGAGATCCCCTCACAGGACCACCCATGAAATTCCTTGCTCGCGGTGTCCCAGTGCCCGGTCTCGACGGTCGCGAAGTCCCTCTCGCGCACAGCCGTGGACGCCACCGGGAAGATCGCTTCCGACACCGCCTCACAGGTCGCGGTCGATCACCGAACGAAAGTACCCGAGCACAGGTGGCACTACCGCTCCTGCTGATCGCGGCGATCACCCTTGCGGCGTCCTTCGCCCCGGTGGCCGTTCACCTCTCACCGCTCCTCGTGGCAGCCCCCACCTGCACCGCGGCGTTCGCGCGAACCCCATTGACGGCCGCCATGGCTCTGGCCGCCAGCGCCGCCGTAGTCCTCGTCGACTGGCACGACGGCCTGCTGCATTCGCCGCTGTTGCCCATCCACATCGGCGCACTGCTGGCGGTCTCCGGCTTCGCCATCCTCGCTCGCGCTCTGCACGATCGCGACCTGAGGGAACTCACGCAGGTGCGGGCGGTGTCCGAGGCGACCCAGCGGGTTGTGCTGCGGCCCATCCCACGCACACTGGGCTCTCTGCGCACCGCATCGCTGTACCGGGCTGCCACCGCGCACGCGCTGGTCGGCGGCGACTTGTACGCCGCCGCCCGCACCGGCCGCATGACCCGCATCCTCATAGGCGACGTCCGCGGCAAGGGCCTACCAGCCGTCGAGGACGCCTCCGCCCTCCTCGGCGCCTTCCGCGAGGCGGCCCATGAACACGAGACGCTGCCGGAGCTGGCGGCTGCCCTGGAACGCAGCGTCCGCAGGCACCTGGCCGAGATGTCGGAGCGGGATCCCGACAGCGCCGAGCGTTTCATCACCGCTCTGTTGGCCGAACTCCCCGACGAAGAGGAGATCGTCCGGATCGTCAGCTGTGGGCATCCCCCGCCGCTGCTGAAGCAACGCGGGCGAGTGAGCCTCTTGCGCGTAAGCCGGCCGGCTCCGCCACTGGGACTGGCCGGAAGCGCGACGGATGCCTTCCCCCTGCACGCCTTCTCGTTCGTTCCCGGCGACACGTTGTTGCTCTACACCGACGGACTCGTCGAAGCCCGTGACAGCAGCGGGAACTTCTATCCCGTCCTTGAACGCGCCGCCACTTGGTCCTGGAGGTGTCCACAACGCCTCCTGCAGCACATCAGCCAAGACCTCAACGGCCATGTGGGTCCGCACTTGGACGACGACCTCGCCATGGTGGCCGTCCACTGCCCCACCCGCTGATGCCGATACCGCAGCCCTCCGACGAATGACCCGACGGCGCCCCGGGACGGACGGACGTGCCGACGTGAACGACACGCACACCGTGCGGCACAACGCGCCAGTCATGAAAGGACAGTGACCGGGATGACCACTGTACGACGCCTGTCCTGGTGGCCGTGCTCGCTGCTGGTCGCCTACCTCGGTGCAACCTCCGCCGTACAACTGGCGGCATCCGCCGGTGGTTTGGTCCGCTGGTCCGATTACTCGGTACTGGCGCCCGTCGTGGCCGCCGGCCTGCTTCCCCTTCGGCGCACCCTCGCGATCGGGGTGGTGACGCTGGTGGCCAGTGTGACCGTCTACGGCTTTGCGATCCGTGGAGTGTCGGAAGGGGGCCGTGCGGTTGTGATCGGCGCGGCCACGCTCTCCCTCGCTCTGAGCCTCGTCATGTGCCGGACGCGCCTGCGCCTGCAACATCGTGCCGGCACCGCCGCAGAGCGGCCCATGCGGAGCGTCGACAGCACACGGATCAGCTCGGATGTGCAGCAGGCCGTCGACGATGTCTCCGGCGACACCTCTGCGTCCTCGACGACCAGCATGCACTCCGGTCTGCTGCCGCAGCCTGCGGCGGTGGAGCTTGCCGGTTGCTGCGCGGTTGCCGACGGCACCGTGCAGGCCGAGGCCCACTGGCTCGACGCGATACCGCTGCCAGGCGCCCGGGTTGCGCTCGTTGCCGGCTCCGTCGCGGAAGACGGGAGTCCCGCGCCCGCTCTCGCCCCTGAACTTCGCGCCGCAGTGCGCACGCTGGCCGACATGGACCTGCAACCGGAGGAGCTCCTCGTCCACCTGGCGCATGTTCTGACCCGACTGCGGCACGACGGCGAGCCGAGTCGGCACAGCGAGGACGCATCCGGTGTCACCGTGGGGTGCCTGTACGCGGTCTACGACCCCGTCTCCGCCCGCTGCACCCTCGCCGGCGCAGGCTACCCAGCACTGACCGTACTCCAGCCCGACGGCGTGGTCACGACTGTCGACGTTCCTGCCGGCCCTCCCCTCGGACAGGCGCCCTCGCCTGTAGAGGCCACTGAGGTCGATCTCCCCGACCACAGTGTGCTCCTGCTGCACGCACACACCCCTTGGACGCCCGACCCGGCAGCCGGGGCCGGCCCGGCCGTGCTGCCCGAGGCGGGCCTCGGATCGCCATCCCGCCTGACGGCTCTCTGTCAGTCCGCTCTCAACGCTCTGCAGTCCGACAGGCGTTACGCCCACGCCAGCGTGCTCGCCGCGCGCACCCGCACGTTCGACAGCAACAATGTCGCCTTCTGGGAACTCTCGGACGACCTTGCCGCCGTCTCCCAGGCCCGTAAGTACGTCTGGGGGAAGCTGACCGCGTGGGGCCTCGAGGACACCGCACCCACCACGGAGCTCATCGTCAGCGAGCTGGTCACCAACGCCATCCGCCATGGCCGCCCTCCGGTCCGGCTGCGCCTGATCCTCCAAGGTGCGGGACTGACCTGCGAAGTCTCCGACGGCAGCAGCACCTCTCCGTACCTGCGGCGCGCCAACACCTTCGACGAGAGCGGACGGGGACTGTTCATCGTCTCCCAGCTCGCCCAGCGTTGGGGCACACGCCATGATTCCCGAGGCAAGACCATCTGGGCGGAAGAGCGACTTCACACATCAGAAGAAGCCCCGACCGACGGCCACCACACGTCGGCGACATTGGCATGAGGTGGCCATCATGTTTCGTCCGACGAGGGCGCCGGCCGGTGGAGCCTGACGATGGAACCTCTGCAGGAGTTGCGTCAGCTCATTCTCGAACACGTTGGGGACGTCGGCCGAAAGGCCACGGTCGGGCTCGGCGTGTCCGTTGCGGTCGTCGACGAGCCGACGGCCCCGGTCGTCGCCGCGATGCCGGGTCCCACCTTGGCGATCGTGGCTCAGGGCACCATGCGCACGCTGGTCAACGGCGAGCCGTACGAGTACGGAGCCGGCAAGTACCTGATTGCCTCGCTCGACCAGCCGTCAACCAGCCAGGTCGTCCAGGCGGCCCCTGACGAACCCCTTGCGGTCTTCATCATGGACCTCCGGCCGCAGGCCATCGCATCGCTCCTGCCCGAGGCGAGCACCGCGGCCAGGCCACCCGCCGACGACGGATTCTTCGTCAGGGACGCCACCCCCAAGCTGCTCGACCCTGTCGTACGCCTGCTCCGGGCTGCCCGCTGTCCGGACGACCTGCGGGTTCTCGGTCCGTCGTACCAGCGGGAGATCCTGTGGCGGCTGATCACCGGGGACCAAGGCGCGCTCGTACGGAGGATCGTCCTGGCCAACAACAGTCTCGCGCACATCGCCCGGGCCATCGGCTGGATCCGCGAGCACTATCACGAGCCGCTCAACGTCACCGATCTCGCCCGGCTGTCCGGCATGAGCTCTTCGTCCTTCCACCGGCACTTTCGAGCAGCGACGGCCGCGACACCGATCCAGTATCAGAAGACCATACGCCTGCAGACCGCCCGGACACTTCTGTGGGCCCGGGCGGGCAGCGTCACAGACATCGCCCACCGCGTGGGCTATGAAAGCCCGTCACAGTTCAATCGGGACTACCGAAGGATGTTCGGGACGTCCCCGGGACGCGACGCCCCCTGACCCCGACACGTCCGTCGGCAACAGCCGAGTGGGCAGCGGCTTTCGCCGGTGAAAGGAGCGTCGCGTCCCCGCCGTGGCCTGCCAAAGCCGCAGCCATGGCGAGCAGTGCCGGCCGTGCAAGGTAGGCCGCCTCGGCCTCAGTCGGCGCAGAGCGTCTCGACGCTGACAAGAACACGTGCGGTCTGGCACCAGCGCGAGGGCAGGAATCGGTCCCGGTAGCGGCCCAGTGCCTCGAGCGTGTTGCCCGGCTGGATATGGTGAGCGAAGGCCAGCGGCAAACCGAGTTCGGCGGCCAGTTCGGCGCCTGCCACGCTGGAGGACAGCAGCCACGGCTGAGGAGCGGTGTCGGCCCCGGTGAGCACACGTGCTTCACTCGCGTGAGCCAGGTACTCCAGCAGTTCCACCAGGCTGGTGCGGTACTCGGCATGGATCGCCTGATCAGCGCCCGCGGCGCAGTGCCCGTACGGTGTTGATGTCGGACGTGCCGGGTCCGCGCCCGACTCCCAGGTCGATGCGGCCGGGATGCACTGCCGCCAGTGTGCTGAACTGCTCGGCGATGACGAGCGGAGCGTGGTTGGTCAGGAGGACTCCGCCGGAACCGATCCGGATGCCGGACGTCTTCGCCGCGAGGTGGGCGGACATCACGGCCGGCGCGACGCCGGCGACTGACCGGTACCTGTGGTGCTCGGCCACCCACACCCGACGGAAACCGAGTCTCCTGGCCTGCTGTGCGCTCGAGACCACAGCCGCCAGGGCTTCGTGGGCGCTGCGGCCCCTTTCGGCCAGGGCCGGCTCGAGGACGGACATGGGTGGCAGAGCACTGGTGGCTGCCGCAGGCCCCGTCATCTGCGACCCCGGCGCGTGTTCACCTCGTCGATGCCGACTGTCTGGCACGAGGCTCCTCTTCGGTGAAAGTACGGCCGTGACCGCTACGTGGCGGCCGCCGCGCTTTTTGCGGCAAGGGCGGGCGCAAGGTGGCTGTTACAGCCGCCGACGGGGCTGATCGTGTGCTCAGGCGGTGGCTGGGGTCGGATTCATGAAATGGTGCCCAGGCGGGCGGGGGTGGGCGTGCCGTGGACGCGTTTGGCGTGGGCGGCATAGCGGCGACGGCCGATGATGGGCACGAACAGGCGGACGGGCAGCGGTGCGTGGGCGAGCACCGCCTTGATGACTGCGGGGTCGCCCTCGTACATGGCCATGCCGAATACCAACGGAAGTTCCCTCTTGGGGGTTTCCGCCATGCCGTGCTCGCCGATCTGTTGCCACTCCGCCGCGGTGACATGCATGTGCGCCAGGGGCAGCACTTGTTCCTCTTCCGTTGCCATGTGCTCCAGGAGGAGGTCCAGCAGCAACTCGAAGGCGTCGGCCAGCTCCTGGCCGCGGTGCCCGGTGGAGCGCCAAGCGGGCAGGAGGCCGGCTGCTTCGGCGTGGGCCTGGTCGATGGCCTGGTGCTGCCTTTCCATGGTGGACACGACGGCCGCCGCTTCCTCGCCGCCGCGCTGGAGGAGCGTGGGCCACAGCAGCAGGTCCTCGCCTTCATGGTGTGTGTGCAGAACGCGGCACACAAGCTCCGCGTGTGCGCCGACGACCTCGGCGCGCGCGGTGTCGCCCCAGGCGACGGCCCGGATCAGTTGCGGCAGCAGACGAAACTCACGACGAAAGGCTGCATGAGCCATATACATGTCGCGCACATCGGCCATGGGTGCGTTCAGGGTCGGATTCACTGCCCTACCTCAGATTGCCGTCATGATTCGGCTCGGGCGCTCAGAACCGCTTCCCGGCCTTTCATTGACCGATTCCATCACGCGGCTTCTGCAGGAGGACAGAACGATACTGCTGCGCGATGGCACGATACTGGCAACTTCGTGGCCATGGCTGTGGCCGGCAGCCCAAGCGCAAAGTCGACGGTAACGGGCAAGTGGGTGGCGGGATCGTTCTCCCCGCCCCTACGACCGTGTGGTGGAATCGGTCAACGACTGCGAACTCAGGCATCAGCGTCAGGCTGGGAACGCCGCGCCGGGCACTCGCGTGTGATCTGCCGGCTCCTGCGGCGCCTTTGTGCCAGGGGAAGAGGTGGTGATGACGCCTGGCATGCCGACCGTCCGGGACTTCGAGGCTCTCGTGGAGCCTCTTCGGTTGCGTCGCGACGTCGAGTTCCTCGCTGCGAAGCCGCGCAGCCGGCGCCGGACTCCGGACGCGATGGAACGTGCGGAGTCGTACGTCGGTGAGGAACTGACCTCCGCCGGGTGGCAGGTCGAGCGGCAACCGTTCGACCTGGGATGGAAGTGGGGCTCGACCGACCGGCACGGCCACCGGGCTCTGGCATTGAAACCACGGCTGCATCGCCGGCTTCGGGGGACGAACCTCATTGCCTCGCCGGCTGGTGCCCACACCTGTTCCACGGTGCTGATCGGGGCTCATCTGGACACTGTCAGCGGCAGTCCGGGGGCCGACGACAACGCCTCCGGAGTCGCGGTGGTCCTGGAGACGGCACGCCTTCTGAGTCGGCTGGAGGTCGTGCCGCCGGTCACCCTCGCCATTTTCGACATGGAGGAACTGGGTTTGATCGGGGCTCGCCATGCCGCGCGTGAACTGAGCCGCAGCAGACGGGTGGCCGGCATGATCTGCCTGGAGTCGGTCGGCTATTACACGGACGCCCGCGGCAGCCAGAAGTTGCCGGCCGGTTTCACGGCTGCCTTCCCCCGCATTTCCGCGGCGGTCAAGACGGATGGCCTGCGGGGCAACTTCGCCCTCGTCGTCCATCGGCGGTCCTCGGCCGCGGCCGCCCGTTCCTGGCAGCGCGCTGCCGCGGCGACGTCGGTGTCCCTACCGAGTCTCCTGCTGCGCGACCCGAGGCCCGACGGGCTGCTGGGCATGCTGATCGGCTTGGCGGTTCCCCCGGCACAGCACTTGGGACGCAGCGATCACGCACCCTTCTGGAACCGGCGGGTACCCGCGCTGATGGTCACCGACACGGCGAACTTCCGTAACCCGCACTATCACCAGCCCACCGACCTACCGGACACACTCGACTTCCAGCGTCTGGCTGCCGTGGCCGCGGCCACGGCAGCCACCGCGATCTCGTGGCCGACCGAGTGCTACCGCCAGTGACTCGTTCGTCTCCGTCGTGACAGGCGGGACGGTCATGGTCGCCGGTGACGGCGAGGAGGGTGTCCGGGTGGGTCGCCTGGTAGGCGCGGGCGACGGCGACGGCCTTCTCCGGCTGCTGCATCGACTGCAGGACACGCGTGCCGTTGTTGCTGTGTGCGAACTCGTCGACGCCCTTCCTCGACCATGAGGAAGAAGCCCTTCTTGTTCTTGTCCAGCGTGTTCAGCGCCTTGGTGCGGTACGACCGCCTTCGGCGACGTGCGTTTCAACTGCACGACAGGTCACCTGGGCAGGTGCCCGCGGACCATCGCCGTGACTCTGCGCAATGTAAGCCGTACCCCGGTGAAGGTGACCTTGGTGAGCGGGAGTCGCGAGGGTGATCGGCGGTTGTCACCGGCTGCTGAACTCATGCCCGGACGCCCCGTGACACTGCGCCGGTGCCATGACGAGAAATATTTCTTCGGCATTCTTGTGCGCTCGATGAAGCCAGGGGTGGGCGTGGTGAAGGTCGTGGCTGTCGATTGACACAGTGGTCCGACTCGCAAAGTTGGCAGCATCGTGCATACGGACAGCAGGATCGTTCTCACCGCCACATGTGACCGTTTGGTGGAATTGGCTATCGGGAGTCGGTTCTGGGCTCTGGAGACCGACGAGGTTTTGTCAATCCGAGGAATGGTAGTGACTCCGACCGTCAACGAGCCCATGGCCGATGTACGAGACATGCGCATGGCGCATGCAGCCTTTCGCCGCGAGTTCCGGCTGCTTCCGCAGCTGATCCGGGATGCCGTCCCGGGCGACGTCCAGCGCGCCGCCGTCGTAGCCGCGCATGCGGAATTCATCTGCCGAGTTCTGGAAACGCATCATGAGGGTGAGGACCTCCTGCTGTGGCCCAAGCTCCTCCGGCGGTGCGGCGAGGACGCCGCCTTCATCGTGCCCATCATGGAGGAGCAGCACCAGGCCATCGACCAGGCCCATGCGGAGGCCAGCAGACTCCTCTCCGGCTGGCGCCGCACCGGGCGGGGCGGCGAGGAGCTCGCCCGCGCTTTCGAGGTGCTGCTGTCTGCGCTCCTGGAGCACATGGCAACCGAGGAGAAGCACGTACTGCCGCTGGCCGAGAAGCATGTCACCGCCGCGGAGTGGAGAGAACTGGGCGAGCATGGCTTGGCGAAGACCCCCAAATGGGACGTGCCTCTGACTTTCGGCATGGCCATGTACGAGGGTGACCCCGCGGTCATCAAGGCGGTACTGGCCCATGCACCGCTGCCCGTCCGCCTGCTGGTACCGGTCATCGGGCGCCGCCGCTACGCCGCCCACGCACGACAGGTCCACGGCACGAGCAGGCCGGCACGTCTCGGCACGCTTGGCTGAACCAGACCTGCGTGCGCCGGTTCGACCACAAGGAGCGTCCGTGGACTCCCAAGTCGCATGGGGCCAGTGCGCGGGCAGTCGTGACGAGCCGGGTGTGAGTGTGAACCCCGCTTCCGGCACCGGGACCCTCGCCGCCCGTGGTGTCGAGACCCGGCCCCGGCATGTTGTCGGGCCACGGGCCGGGGCGGGACGTAACGTGGAGCATGGGGGCTCCCGGCACGGCTGGGAGCCCCGATCATGATGGGCATGCCGGACCGGAAGCGGCGCTGACCGTCTTCCCGGCTACGCTTGCAGCGTCTCCTGCCGGATACCTGTGGTGCGCCGGCTTCAGCGTCGGCGTCCCCCAACCGCCCTACCCCGCAGCTGATCGCTGCCCTTCCCACCACCCCTACCGGCCGCTGTTGGCCGTAGTGTCAGCCCGTCTGCCGTGGGACACCGGGTAACTGACCCGGGTCGCACACCGATGCACTCGCCGCCCAAGGGCCCGAAGGAGTCCACCCCGACGACGTCGTCGAAGGAGACCGCGGCGGCTCGTCAACTCGATGCGGCTGCGTTCCGTCCAGGCGCAACACGAGGGCCCGGACGGAGTGCACGGTCTGCCGTCGGCCCGGACGCCAGAGCCGGGAGGCGGCGGCGTGGCGGCGCGCGAGCAGGTCGCGGTGTCACCGCAGCACCGTGACGGACGCATCAGCGGCCGCAGCCTGCGCAGCACGTCCTTCGGGAGCTGGTGCAGCAGCGCGGCCAGAAGCAACCGGCGATGGTCAGGACACGGCGGAGTGCTGGGGCACGGAGCCCGCGTCGGTCGGCGTGGAGCGGGTGGTGTACTGCGGTACGGGGGCGTCGTCGTGGCCGGTGTCGCGCACGAGTCCGTACCGTTCGCGGTCGGCGGAGTGCGGGGTCGGGGGAGTGGCGATGTCGTCGGCTGTCTCCTGCCAGGAGGAGGGCAGGACGTCGAGGTTGTAGTCGGCCTGGGTTTCGTTGAGGTGGAGTGTGACGCTGCCGTCGAGGTAGTAGTACTCGTTCTGCCACATCTGCTGGGCTCCCGGCGGCAGGGTGATCAGTCCTTGCCGCCTGTTGCCCATCCAGGTGCCGCCGGCGGTCGAGCCCGGTCGGCGGTCGTCCATGCGGTGACCGCCGCCCGAGGCCACGTGGAACAGCCTTCCCCGCAGCCCGGTCCACGAGGGCATGGTCAGCAGCCCGGGGCGCAGGCCGTACATCACGTCCCAGTGGACGGTGAAGTAGCCCTTCCCACGCAGTACCACCGTGTCCCCGCGGTGGACGAGCTGGTAGCCGTCCAGGTGCCTCTTGAGCCCCGTCATCGTCACCGTGGTCTGCGGGCGGTGGGGCAATGCGGCGGGCGGGCGGTCCGGCGGTGGCGCGCTGTCCACGGTGTCGACCACCGACCCGTACCGCGGCCCTGGCAGGGACCGGGGCGAGGGACGTGAGACGGCCGAGCCCGGTGCCGGTGCCGGCCGCGACGGTGATGCGGATGCGGTGGGCGAGGGCGCGGGTGCCGGGCTGGAAGCCGTCGGGGCGGTGGCCGGACGCGCCGACGGGCTGGACCATGGGGCCGCGTACACGAGCGCGCCGCCCACGGCGAGCAGCGCACTCGCCGCCACCACGGCCTTCGCGGTGAGGCCCGTCCCTGCGGTCCCCGCCTTCGCGGAACCCCCGCCGCCTGAAGTGGCCGCGGTACCGGCATGGTCGGCCGCCGCGGCGTGCGTTCCCGCGGACAGCCACGGGCGCCAGGCCAGCAGTGCCGCCGGCACGGGCAGGAGGGCCAGGGGCGCCAGCAGTCCTTCCGGGGCCAGCATGCCTTCCTCGTGGCGCGCGCACCGCGGGCACTGCCGCACATGGCGGCCGAGGCGTTTGCGCCACAGGCCGCTGGGGACCCCGTTCCAGTCCAGGGTCAGCCGGGTCAGTTCCCCGCATGCGGGCCGGGCCGCGAGGGCTCGGACGATGACGCGGGAGATGTGCAGGCGCTCCTTCATGCGTTGCACCCGTACAGCCGCTTGATGGCCGGTCATGTCCAGAGCGGAAGCGAGCTCGGCCCGGGCGAGTCGGCCGGCCGTCTCCAGCCACCACAGTGACAGCAGCTCCCGGTCGTCCTCGTCGAGCCAACGGGTCGCGCGCAAGGTCTCCTCGCGCTGCCCGGACAGCCGCAGGTCGAGGATGACCCCCTCGGCGAAGTCGGCGGCCGGGTCGGGCCGGTGCTCAGCCGCGTCGAACGCCGCTCCCGTCGTCTCCCTCCTGCCGCGCCTGCGGATGTGGTCGCGGACCTCGTTCACGGTGATGGTGATCACCCAGGACCGGAACGCCTCCGGGCGCTCCAGCCCCCCGATGCCGCGCAGGATGCGCATCATCGTCTCCTGGACGATGTCGTCGACGTCGTCGCGGTACGGGTGCGCACGCGCCGCGACGCTGTAGACCAGCGGAAGCGTCCGGGAGCTGAGCTCTTCCAGGGCGCCGCGTTCGCCGGCCCGAGCGGCGGCGATCACGTCGGCCGCGGGCTCGGCATGCCTTGGCATCGGCTCTCCCTTCGACCTGCCGCGGGTACGAGGCCCCGCTCACGCCGACCGAGCCGGGCTGCGGGGTCCTCGGGTGACCGCCGTCGGTATCACCGGCACCGTGGCAGCGAAGCCATCGTAAGAGGTGAGCGCCGGCAGCCATGCGCGGGCCGGTGGAATCCGTGCCGTCCGGGGATCAGCGGGAGTGACGCGGGGCCGTACGCTGACGCGAGCGGCTGCGTACGAAGACGAAGACCGCGGCGACGCCGGCGAGAACGACGCCCGCCAGCCCTGTGACGGTCCACCGAGCACCGAAGTTGCCGCCGGTGTCCGCCATGGTGCCGGTGGAGGAGCCCAGGGGCGTGGCCGCTCGGCCGGTCCGGGCGGGGGAGGGGGCCGGTCCTGCCGCGGCGGAGGACGGGTGTGCGGCCGTGGTGGACGTGAGAGCGGTGAGCACGGTGTGGGTGTCGCCCCGGCTCACGGAGAAGCGTGCCCCGCCGATGGCGAGACGGGTACCGGAGACTGTTGCGGTCGTCGAACCGACGGTCAGCTCGGGGGAGTTCCGGGAAAGAAGGATCTTCGCGCCTTTGACGACCCGTAGCCTGCGCAGGGTCGTGTCGCGTGCCCTGCTGAGGTCCAGGACGGCCGAAGGACCGGTCAGAGCGACCGCGTCGGATGTCCGCAGAGAGGTCCCGGAGACGATCAGGCCGCCTTTGGCCACGGTGGTGGCGCCGGTGTAGGCGGCGCTGGTGACGGTGGTGGCCGCGGCTCCGCTCTGCGTCACCGATCCGGCACCGGTCACCGCCGGGAGGAGGGTGGGTGTCCTGCTGTTGCGGAGCACGAGTGAACCGTTGTCGATCACTTTGTCGAAGGCTCCGCCGGTGTGGAGGCTTCCGTCGCCGCCCGCGGTCCCGGAGCCGAGATGGAGGGTCGCATTCCTTTCGATGGTGGTGGATCCGTCGTAGTACTGCGCTGCTGCGAAGGTCACGTCGTTGCCGCTGGTGCCGGCGATGACGACGTCCCCGGCCCCGGGAGCGCCGAGGGTGTCGTGGTACATGCCGCCGCCGATGGGCGCGCCCAGGGTCACCGGTCCGTTGTAGTCGAAGGTGAGCCGGGAGCGCTGCCGTCTGGCGTGCAGGTTGATGTAGACCGTCTGTGCCGTGCCGGGCATGAAGATCCGGTGTGTGGTCCCGTCGCCCCACTGGACGTCGGCGCCCTCGATGTTGGTGCCGCGCTTGTTGAGTTTGTGGGCCACGGGTCGCCAGTTCAATCCGGGGTCGCTCAGCGAGGGCGCCGCACCGTCGCCGCTGTCACTCCAGCTGTAGACGCCGGTGAGGATCACCTTGCTGCCCGGGCGGGAGTGCACGTTGACGTCGTTGCCGTACTCGTGGCTGTAGAAGTTCTGCCGCTGTACGACAGTGTGGTCGAGCGGGGTGTCGATGATCCATGAACCGCGGTTGACGACGGAGCGGGCGTTGGGCAGCTCGGCGGCACAGGTGGTGCTCGCGAAGTTGACGCCCGTGCCGTTGTCGAAGACGCCGGAGAACGGGTTGGTGCCGCAGATCTGGAGCGTTCCCCACATGTTCCGGGGCTGGGTGACCAGGCCGGAGCCGCTGATGACGCCCAGGTTGAACAGGCGGGTCAGCGACAGGCGCAGTGTGCCGTCCACCCGGATGTTGTCCTGGTTCTGCTGGTAACCCGGCGTGTTGTACGGGAAGGACCCGATCAGGCCGGCCGTACCGCCGGTGCCGTACTGGAGGGTTGCCCCCGCGTCCACGGTGACCGCGGGCTCGTCGGGACGGTCGACCACGACGTACGGATGGTTGTCGCCCGGGATCCGGACCCTCTGGTGCTGCCGGGAGTGCGGCAGGGTGAAGGTGTTGTCCTTGGCGAGGACCAGCGTGCCGGTGCCGGACACGCGAAGGGTTCCTTCACCGCTGATCACGCCTGTGTACGTGTGGGTTCCCTGCGGGACGCGCACGACCGCGTCGCCGGTCAGGACGACATCACGGTTCGCCAGGACGGCCGAGGTGATGTCGCCGTCCGCGGCGCTTGCGCCGCCCACCGCAACCACCGGTGTGACGGCTCCCGCGACGAGAGCCGACGCCAGGACAAGGTGCCAAGATCGCTTCATCGAGTCAGGGTGCTTCCTGAAGTGCTGGTGATCCTTACGGACGTGAAGACCGGTGGCCGGACACCGGGATCTCAAAAACCCGGAGAAGTTCTGCGGTTCCGCCCACGCCGCCCATCCGGACCTGGCCGGCTCGAAGGAGGCACCTGACACACCGAAGGCATCGGGTCCTGGGAAACGCGGGCGAGGGAGCCGGCGAACAGGCGCGGTCGAAACCGGCTCGTTCTGCCGGCGAGTTCCGTCAGGGGGTGGTGGTGTAGCCGGCTCGTGGGCGACCTCGTCGACCACAGCCGGTAATGGATGCGTACGCGTTGGGGTAGGGCACATACGGCTACGAAGGCGTCGCCCGCGTCGTCGCCTCCGGCAGCAGCACTCCGGTGACCGCCGCCGGGCATACCCGCGTGGTCGCCGGGGCCACCAAAGTGCTGCAGCTGACCGAGCTCGGCCGGTACGAGACGTCCGGCGACCGGAAGTCCCCGGTCCCCGGAGCGCGCCCGCCGCAGCCGCTTGTCATGCGGGTGCGAGGGTCACAGCGCCGTGAAGGTCCACAGCAGGTTGGTGCTGCTTCCGTAGGTCCACTGCTTGGTGATCGAGCCCGATGCGACGTTGCCGCCGCCGTCGAGAACCAGGCCGGTGGTGCGGTTGGCGATCGAGTAGCTGTTGCCGCCCCGGGGGGTGATCTTCCACTGCTGGTTCGGGCCGCCGTTCCACGGCGCCTGCCTGGCCGCTGAACCGTCGGCGGTGGCGCCCCAGCCGTCGGCGACCATGCCGTTGGTGCGGTTGACCAGCTTGTAGAAGCCGCCGCCCACCTCGACCGCCTGCCACTGGAGGTTGGGGCTGCTGTCCCAGGTCCACTGCTTGAGGTTGGACCCGGAGGCGACGTTACCGCCGCTGTCCAGGGCGAGGCCGTCGGTGACATTGGTGAGCCGGAAGTACGTCGACGGGTTGAACTGGACCTTCAGCGACGTGATCTGGTCGTTGTTGCCGGTGCCCCTGAGGTCGGGGTTGTCGGCGGTGAAGGTCCATGAGGAGCCGGTGAAGTTGTCTCCAGAGTAACCGATCACCTGGTAGCCGGGGTTCGGACGGAGGGAGGAGATGGTGCGCGCGCCCAGTCCGGCCGCGGTCAGGTCGGCCGCGGTGTAGTCGCCGAGGGTGAACGCGGCTGAGCTGCCGGTGTAGTTGACGTCCGCGAAGGCGACTGCGCCGGCGAGCGGCAGCATGCCCGGGATGGTGCCGGAGAAAGAGAGCTTCAGGACGTAGGCGTTGGCACTGTATGGCGCGGAGGCGGGCAGGGTGACCGTGAGGCCGGAGGAGTTCTGGACCGGTGTGGGCAGGTCGATGTAGGTGCCGGCGGTGGAGCCGAGCAGCTTTACCGAGGTCAGCGAGGAGAGGTTGATCCGGTCCGAGCTGAGGGTCTTGATCGTCAGTGAGCTGCCCGGCCAGCCCAGGACGGTGGCGTACAGGACGTTGTCGGCCTTGTTCCGGGTGAAGCGTATGTCCTGCGCGGTGCCGGCCGTCGGATTGGTGAAGGCGCCGCCGCCCATCTTCGTCGGGCCTTCGCCGTACACCGTCCACGCGCGGGTCGAGTAGATCGACTCGCCGAAGCGCTTCAGGTGGTCGCCGATGCCGAGCAGGATGTCCTTCTGTGCCTGGGGGATGGTGCCGTCGGCCATCGGCGCGATGTTCAGGAGCATGTTGCCGTTCTTGCTGACCCGGTCGATGAACGCGTGCAGCATCTGCTTGATGCTGTAGTAGCCGATGCCCTGCGTGTAGCACCAGCTGGAGCTGGAGATGCTGTCGTCGGTGAGCCAGTACGGCGTGGTCAGGTCGGCCGGGCCGCCGCGCTCGTAGTCGAAGATTTCGCCCTTGTTGTCGAACCCGTCCTTGTAGGTGGCGACGACCTCGCGGCCCCAGGCGTTGGCCTGGTTGTAGTAGTAGGACAGGAAGTTCAGGCGCTGCGTCTCGTCGACCGCGTCCAGTTTGAAGTCCTGCCAGAGGATGTCCGGCTGGGCGAGGTCGATGACCTCCTTGAGCTTGTCGTACCAGAGCTGGTTCTCCTGCGTCCTGCTCAGCTGCCCGTACAGCTTCTGCAGGCTCGGGTCCGACTGCGCGGGGACGTGGTCGTAGAAGCCGTTGTAGTGGTACGCGTGGTGCATGGCGACCAGCAGCTTGAGCCCCTTGGCCCGGATCGCCGTGGTGAACAGCTGCAGCAGGTTGAGCTTCGGGCCCTTGGCGACCGAGTTCCACTCGTTGACCTGGCTGTTCCACATGGAGAAGCCGTCGTGGTGTTCGGCGACCGGTCCGGCGAACCTCGCTCCCGCGTCGACGAACAGCTGCGCCCACTCGTCGGGGTCGAAGTTGCCGCCCGCCGACTTCAGCTTCGGTGCGAACTGCACGGTGTTCCCGGCAAGGTCCTTCGCCCCGTTGATGAAGTTGTGGTACGGCCACACGGACGGGTCGCCGTAGGTCGCGACGTGGTGCTGGTTGGCCGCGCTGCCGGCTATGTACATGTTGCGCGGGTACCACTCGTTGTCGTAGGCGGGAACGCTGAAGACGCCCCAGTGGAAGTAGATCCCGAACTTCGCGTCCTGGAACCACTCCGGGGCCGGCGGGTGCTGGTCGACCGAGGTCCAGTCGGGCGTGTAGGTGCTCGGTGCCGCCTGTGCGACGCCGGCCCCGAGGCCGCCGCCGGCGATGGCTGCCGCCGCTACACATGTGGCGGCCGACAGGAACTGGCGTCTGTTGAGAGAACTCGGCATAAGGACATCCGGGAAGTCGGGGACGAGGGGGACACCCGACGCCCACGGTTCCGGGGCGCCGGAGGTTACGCACGAAGTTCGACCATGTGACGCACTCATGTCAACGGGCGTGCAGGGATGAAAGCATCCCCTTGGCTCGCATTTTTGTCGTATATGGGCGCTATCGCCCTATTATCAGGCGCCAGACATGGAATGTTTGCGGGTCGCTCGAAGGACGCGCCAACACAACGGAAGTCCACTGACAAGCCGTCAGCGCATCACGAGTGCGCATCATTGATGGGATTGATTCAGCCCCGGGTCATCACCTCGAGATCCACACCTACCCCGTTTCCAGCATTTTCTCCCGACACCTGGACAGCACCCTCGGCCGCCGCCTATATATACATCCCATCTCTTCGATGTGGCGGCACACAGCTGTCGCCCTGGAAACCATCTCCCGCTCCGGGACCAGCGCGAGGAAGTATCCGTGAGACTCAGAACTGCTCTCTGCTCCACCGCCTCAGCCCTGTCCGCCCTGGCGCTGCTCAGCGCGTGCAGCAGCGGCTCGGGCACCGCGTCCACGTCGAGCGACGCGCCGCTGGTCGGTGTCGACTACCCGCGTTCCGACACCGACTTCTGGAACTCGTACATCAAGTACACGCCCGAGTTCGCCAAGAAGCTCGGCCTGTCCCTCAAGACCACCAACTCGCAGAACGACGTCGCCAAGCTGACCGCCAACGTGCAGACGTTCATCAGCCAGGGTGTCAAGGGCATAGCGATGGCTCCGCAGGACACCGCCGCCATCGCACCGACGCTGGGGCAGCTGGAGGCGAAGAAGATCCCGGTCGTCACCGTGGACACTCGCCCCGACACCGGCAAGGTGTTCATGGTGGTGCGGGCCGACAACCGCGCCTACGGCGAGAACGCCTGCCAGTTCCTGGGCACCAAGCTGAACGGCAAGGGCAAGGTCGTGATGCTGGAGGGCGGGCTGGACTCCATCAACGGCCGCGACCGCACCGAGGCGTTCAACGACTGCATGAAGAAGAACTACCCCGGCATCAAGGTGTTCGGCGAGGCCACCAACTGGGACGGCGCGGTCGCCGCGCAGAAGCTCCAGACCGACCTGACCGCCAACCCGGACATCAAGGGCGTCTACATGGAGTCCAGCTTCGCACTGTCCGGCACGCTCCAGGTGCTCAAGCAGAAGGGCCTGTTGGTCGACCCGAAGGACAAGAAGCACGTCTTCATCGTGTCCAACGACGGTATCCCCGAGGAACTGAAGGACATAGCCGCCGGGAAGATCGACGCCACGGTCTCGCAGCCGGCCGACCTCTACGCCAAGTACGCCCTGTACTACGTGAAGGCGGCGATCGACGGCAAGACGTTCAAGCCCGGCAAGACCGACCACAACAGCACCATCATCCAGGTCCGTGACGGTCTGCTCGAGGACCAGCTCTCCGCTCCCCTGGTCACCGGCGACGGCGGCACCTACGGCGGCGTGTCCAGCGTCAAGAGCAACGACACCTCCCTGTGGGGCAACAACCTCGGCTGATCTGCCCTGTCGGCAACCCAACGGCTAACGAATACAAGGCGGTTGTGATGAGCGACGGGGAGCGAGCAGTCAGCCCCGCGCCCGCCCCGGCGGACGACGGACGGTCCCAGGCGGGCCCGCCCGTCGTCGAGGCGACGGGCATAGTCAAACGATTCGGTCCGACGGTCGCCCTCGACGGCGCCCGGATCACCATCAGGCCCGGCGAGACCCACGCGCTCGTCGGCCGCAACGGCGCCGGCAAGTCCACCCTCGTGTCCGTCCTCACCGGACTCCAGGCCCCCGACGAGGGAACGGTCACCTTCGGCGGCAGCCCCTCACCACGACTCGCGGACCGCGACGCCTGGCGAGAGCGCGTGGCCTGCGTCTACCAGAAGTCGACGATCATCCCCACCCTGACCGTCGCCGAGAACCTCTTCCTGAACCGGCACCACCACGGCCGCGGCCGGCTCATCAGCTGGCAGAGCGTGCGCCGCCGGGCGCAGGAGCTTCTGTCGACGTGGTCCGTGGACGTCGACCCGCAGACCTCGGCCGGCGATCTGAGCGTGGAGCAGCGGCAGTTCGTGGAGATCGCCCGGGCGCTGTCCTTCGGCGCCCGGTTCATCATCCTCGACGAGCCGACCGCCCAGCTCGACGGGGCGGCCATCAACCGGCTCTTCGACCGGATCCGGCACCTGCAGCGCCAGGGCGTGACCTTTCTGTTCATCAGCCACCATCTCCAGGAGGTCTACGAGATCTGCGACATGGTGACGGTGTTCCGCGACGCCCGGCACATCGTGACCGCGCCGGTCGCGGAGCTCCCCCGCACCGAGCTGGTCGCCGCGATGACCGGCGAGGCGGCGGTCGACCGGCTGCAGGTGCGGTCGAGCACCCTCGACCGCACCGCCACGCCCGCGCTGTCCGTGCAGGCGCTGGGCAGCGACGGTGCTTACGGTGATGTCACCTTCCAGGTGGGCGCCGGGGAGATCGTCGGACTCGCGGGTGCCGCCGGCAGCGGTCGTACCGAGGTCGCCGAGACCGTCGTAGGGCTCCGAGCGGCCCAGGCGGGCGAGGTGGAGATCGCCGGGCGGCGGCCCCGGCCGGGCAGCGTGCCCGCCGCGCTCGCCGCCGGCGCCGGGTTCGTCCCGCAGGACCGGCACCATCAGGGATTCGTGCCCGACATGTCGATCGCGGACAACGCCACGCTGTCCGTTTCTCACCGGCTCGGCAAGAACGGCTTTCTCAGCCGTGCCCGACGGGACCGGCTCGCCGACAACATGATCGAGAAGCTGGCGATCAAGACCCCGGGACCCGAGCTGCCCGTCTCCGCGCTCTCGGGCGGCAACCAGCAGAAGGTCGTCATGGCCCGCGCCCTGGCCGACGATCCCCGGCTGCTGGTCCTGATCAACCCGACCGCGGGCGTGGACGTGCGCTCCAAGGAGTTCCTCCTCGGCAAGGTCGAGGAGACCGCGGAAACCGGCACCGGAGTGCTCATCGCCTCCGACGAACTCGACGACCTGCGCATGTGCGACCGGGTCCTGGTGATGTTCCAGGGCCGGGTGACCTCAGAGATCGCCCGCGGCTGGCACGACCACGAACTCGTGGCCGCGATGGAAGGAGTGGACCTCAATGCCTGAAACCGCCCTCGCGGACGCAGCCGCCAAGGCCATGGAACCCAAGCCAAGGCGCACCGCGCTGCTCGGCGGCCGGATACCCCTGGCCCGCCTGCGCGACCTCGCCCTCGTCCCCGCGATCGTCGTCATCGCCATCGTCGGCCAGATCGTCAACCCGGTGTTCCTGCAGGCCGACAATCTCATCAACGTCCTGCAGACCATGTCCGAGATGGCCCTGCTGGTCCTCGCCCAGACGATGATCCTGATCGTCAAGAAGATGGACCTGTCCCTGGAGTCCACCATGGGCCTCGCGCCCGGAGTCGCGGCCTGGCTGGTCGTCCCGGCCGGCGCCGGACACGGACTCGGCCTGCTCCCCGGCGCCTGGGCCATCCCCGTCACCCTCGCCGTGGGCGCACTCGTCGGCGTGGTCAACGCCCTCCTGATCATCCGCTTCGGCCTCAACGGCTTCATCGTCACCCTCGGCATGCTCATCGTCCTGCGCGGCATCCTCACCGGCATCTCCGGCGGCCAGACCTTCTTCCAGCTGCCGCACTCGATGCTCTACACCGGCACCGCCGAATGGTTCGGGATGCCCGCCTCCATCTGGATCTGCCTGGCCCTGTTCGCGATCGCGATCGTGGTGCTCGGCTGGACCAGCTTCGGCCGCTCCCTGTACGCCATCGGCGGCAACGTCGACGCGGCGAAGGCGGCCGGCATCCGCACCGACCGGGTGCTGTGGATCGTCATCGTCACCGGCAGCGTGCTCGCCGCCCTCGCCGGCCTGATGCTGTCCGGACGCCTGGCCTCGGTCGCCTCCGCACAGGGCAACGGCTACATCTTCACCGTCTTCGCCGCCGCCGTCATCGGCGGGATCAGCCTGAACGGCGGCAAGGGCACCATGTTCGGCGCGTTCTGCGGCATCCTGCTGCTCTTCATGATCCAGAACGTGCTCACGCTGGCGGGCGTCCCCGCCCAGTGGATCGGCGCTCTCAACGGCCTGATCATCCTGGTCGCCCTCGCCATCTCCCGCATCACCGGCGGCAAGGTCCAGGAGTGATCCGGGCGGCCCCACCGGCCGCCCGACCTCCGCCGCGTTCACGTCTCGTCGCAAGGGGAGCGAATCCCCTTGCCCCTCACAGGAGTTGCCGCCATGTCCGCCACCGTGCCCTCATCCGCCCGCATCACCGCCCTGGACGTCCTGGACGTGCGGTTCCCTACCTCCGAACACCTCGACGGCTCGGACGCCATGAACCCCGAGCCCGACTACTCCGCCGCGTACGTGGTCCTGCGCACCGACGCCGGCGACGGACTGGAAGGCCACGCGCTCGCCTTCACCACCGGACGCGGCAACGACGTACAGGCCGCCGCCATCGCGGCCCTCGCCCCGCACGTGGTGGGCCTTTCGGTGGAAGAAGTCTGCGGCGACCTCGGGGCCTTCTCCCGCTCGCTCGTGCACGATCCCCAACTGCGCTGGCTGGGTCCCGAGAAGGGCGCCATCCACATGGCCACCGGAGCCGTCGTCAACGCCGCCTGGGACCTCGCCGCCAAGCGCGCCGGCCGGCCCGTCTGGCGCTTCCTGGCCGAGATGTCGCCCGAGGAGCTGGTCGCGCAGGTCGACTTCCGGTGGCTCAGCGACGCGCTCACGCCCGAGGAGGCGCTGGACATCCTGCGCCGTGCCGAACCGGGCCGCGAGGAGAGGATCGCGCGTCTGCTGGAGCGTGGCTACCCGGCCTACACCACCACGCCCGGCTGGCTCGGCTACTCCGACGAGAAGCTGGCCCGCCTGGCCCGCGAGGCCGTCACCGACGGCTTCACCCAGATCAAACTGAAGGTCGGCGCGTCCCTGGAGGACGACGTACGGCGCATGCGCGTCGCCCGCGAGGCGGTCGGCCCGGACATCCGCATCGCCGTCGACGCCAACCAGAGATGGGATGTCGCCCCCGCGATCGAGTGGATGCGCGCCCTTTCCCCCTACGACCCGTACTGGATCGAGGAGCCCACCTCCCCCGACGACATCCTCGGCCACGCGGCCGTCCGTATGGCCGTCGCGCCCATCAAGGTCGCCACCGGCGAGCACATCGCCAACCGGGTCGTCTTCAAGCAGCTTCTGCAGGCCGGCGCGGTGGACATCGTGCAGATCGACTCCGCGCGGGTCGGCGGCGTCAACGAGAACATCGCGATCCTCCTGCTCGCCGCCAAGTTCGGCGTGCCGGTCTGCCCGCACGCCGGCGGTGTCGGCCTGTGCGAGATGGTCCAGCACCTGTCGATGTTCGACTACGTCGCCGTCTCCGGCACCGTCGAGGACCGGGTCATCGAGTACGTCGACCACCTGCACGAGCACTTCGCCGACCCGGTGCGCATCGTGGACGGTCACTACCTCGCGCCGGCTCTGCCCGGCCTGAGCGCCCAGATGCACCCGGACTCCCTCAAGGACTACGCGTATCCCGACGGCCCGGTCTGGTCCGCCCGTGTCTGACACCCCCGAACTCGTGGATTGCCACCACCACGTCTGGAATCTCGGCCACCGCCCCCAGCCCTGGCTGGACGAGCCCGGTCACGAGCCCATCCGCCGCAGCTTCGGCACCGCCGACCTGCGCACGGCCGCGACCGCGACCGTGGCAGGTCGGCGACTGGAGTGCACGGTGCTCGTCCAGTGCGTGACGTCGGTCGACGAGACGCGCGAGTTCCTCGCCCTCGCCGACAGTGACCCGGTCATCGGCGCGGTCGTCGGCTGGGCGGATCTCACGTCCCCGGCGATCGGCGACGTACTCGACGCACTGCGCGCCGGACCCGGCGGTACCTACCTGCGAGCCGTACGTCACCTCGTCCAGGGGGAGTCCGACGCCGCCTGGCTGCAACAGCCTTCGGTGGAGCGGGGACTGCGGGCGGTGGGCGAACGGGGCCTCGGGTACGACCTGCTCATACGCAGCCACCAGTTCCCCCAGGCGATCCGCCTGGCGGAACGCCTCCCCGGCCTTCCCCTGGTCCTCGACCACGCCGGAAAACCACCCATCGCCCGGCAGGACCTGGACGACTGGGAGCGGGGCGTGCGGCGGCTGGCCGCACATCCCCAGGTGCGGTGCAAGGTGTCGGGCCTGGTCACCGAGGCCGACCACGAGAAGTGGACCGTCGACGACATCCGGCCGGTGTGGGAGGTCCTGCTGGCGGCCTTCGGCCCCGACCGGCTGATGTTCGGCTCGGACTGGCCGGTCTGCGTCCTCGCCGGCGGCTGGAACCGGTGGGCCGCCACCGTCGAGGAACTCCTGGCCGGCTGCTCCCACAGCGAGACCGATGCGGTCCTCGCCAGGACCGCGACCGACTTCTACAGACTCCAGCGCACCGATCCGAAGGAGGGAACATCCCGGTGCTCCTGACCGAACTGCTGCATCCCGGCATCCTCGAATCCCTCGCCGGAGCCGGCCACGGCGCCCGCGTGCTGCTCGCCGACGGCCACTACCCCGCGAGCACCGCCACCGGCGAGCGCGCCAGAACCGTCCATCTCAACCTGGCGCCGGGGCTGCTGGATGTCACCACCGTGCTCGACGTCCTGCTGCGGGCTCTGCCCGTCGAGTCGGCGCACGTGATGGTGCCGCCCGAGGGCGAGCCGGAGCCGCCGGCCATCGCCGAGTACCGCTCGATGCTGGCGCCCGTCCCCGTCGAGACGCTCGGCCGCTTCGAGTTCTACGACGCCGCCCGCTCACCCGACCTGGCCCTCGCCATCGTCACCGCCGACACCCGGACCTACGCCAACCTACTGCTGACCATCGGCGTCCGCGCTGAAGGGACCCTGAGAACACGATGACACTCGCAGTCCGCTACCTCGCCGCCCGCACCCTGGACACCGCGCCCGCCGAGAGCCCGCCCCCCGGCCCCGGCCAGGTGGAGATCGCCCCCGCCTACGTCGGTATCTGCGGCACCGACCTGCACATCTTCCACGGCGACATGGACGCCCGGGTCGCCGTGCCCGCCGTCCTCGGGCACGAGATGTCCGGCCGGATCGTACGGGTCGGTGCAGGAGTGGAGGGCTGGTCGTCCGGGGACGCGGTCACCGTGATGCCGCTGCGCTGGGACGACACCTGCCCCGCCTGCCGCGCCGGACACCAACACATCTGCCAGCACCTCGACTTCATCGGCATCGACTCCCCCGGCGCGATGCAGCAGCGCTGGACCGTGCCCGCTTCGACGCTCATCCGGCTGCCCGGCTCCCTCCCCCTGGACCACGCCGCCCTCGTGGAGCCCACCGCGGTCGCGGTGCACGACGTCGGCCGGGCCCAGGTCCGCGACGGGGAGAAGGCCGTCGTGGTCGGCGGCGGCCCCGTCGGCATCCTGATCGCCCTGGTCGCCCGGACAGCCGGAGCCGACGTCCGGGTGGTCGAGCTGAGCCCTCACCGGCGGCGGCTCGCCGAGGAATTGGGGCTGGTCACCTGGGATCCGGGCGCCGACGACATGCCCGAGCTGGTCCGGCAGTGGACCGGTGACGCCGGTGCGGACGTCGCCTTCGAAGTCTCCGGCGCGCAAGGCGGGGTGGACACCGCCGTCGAGGTTCTCGGCGTGCGCGGTCGGTTGTGCCTGGTCGCCATCCACCCCCGGCCCCGCGAGGTGAACCTCCACCGTTTCTTCTGGCGTGAACTCACCCTCGTCGGCGCCCGGTTGTACGACCGCTCCGACTTCGAGAAGGCGGTCGCCCTGGTCGCCGACGGCACGATCCCGGCTGAGCGGCTGATCAGCAAGGTGGTGCCGCTCACCGAGGCGCCCGCCGCATTCGAGGCCCTGGAGAGCGGCGGTGACGTGATGAAGATCCTCGTGGACTGCACCGACGACGCCCAGGGAGCCATCCGGTGAACGCCTTCGACCTCACCGGGAAGCTCGCGGTCGTCACCGGCGCCCGGCGCGGCATCGGCCGGGCCATGGCCCGCGCCCTCGCCGGGGCCGGCGCGGACGTCATCGGCGTCAGCGCCTCACTGGAGGAGTCCGGCAGCGACGTGGAGAAGGACGTTCTCGCCGCGGGCCGTACCTTCGAGGCGATCCGCACCGACTTCGCCGACCCCGCCGCCGTACGGGCCCTGGGCGCGGACCTCGCCGGGCGCGAGCGGCCGGTGGACGTCCTGGTCAACAACGCGGGTACGATCCGCCGCGCCCCGGCCGCCGAACACACCGACGCGGACTGGGAGTTGGTGCTGCAGGTCAACCTCAACGCGCAGTTCGCCCTGACCCGAGCGGTCGGCGCGGCGATGGTGGCGCGCGGCCACGGGAAGATCATCTTCACGGCGTCGCTGCTCAGCTTCCAGGGCGGCATCACCGTCCCCGGCTACACCGCCGCCAAGCACGGCATCGCCGGTCTGACCAAGGCCCTGGCCAACGAGTGGGCCCCGCACGGCGTCAACGTCAACGCCATCGCGCCCGGCTACATCGCCACCGACAACACCCAGGCTCTGCAGGACGACCCCGTCCGCAGCAAGGCCATCCTGGACCGCATCCCGGCCGCGCGCTGGGGCAGCGCCGACGACCTCGCGGGCGCCACGGTGTTCCTCGCCTCGGACGCCGCCGCCTACGTGCACGGCACCGTCCTGCCCGTCGACGGCGGATGGCTCGGCCGATGAGTGACACCGACCTGGCCTCCGTACTGGCCGGCGCCCGCGTCATGCCGGTGCTGACCGTGCCCTCCGCCGCGACCGCCGGCCCGCTGGCCGACGCGCTCGCGGCGGGCGGCGCCCGGTGCGCCGAGGTCACCTTCCGCACCCCCGACGCCGAGCGGGTACTCAGGACGATGGCCGCCCACGGCGGGCTGACGGTCGGCGCCGGTACGGTCCTCACGCCCGAGCAGGTGGACCTGGCCGTGGCGGCCGGGGCCCGTTTCGTCGTCTCTCCCGGCTTCGACGGGGCAGTGGTCGCCAGGTGCGGCGAGCTGGGGGTACCCGTGGTGCCCGGCATCGCCTCCGCCACCGAGCTGATGCGCGCGCTGCGGGCCGGCCTCGACACCGTCAAGCTCTTCCCCGCCGAGCCGCTCGGCGGCATCCCGATGCTGCGAGCCCTGGCGGCGCCCTTCCCGCAGGCGCGGTTCGTGCCGACGGGCGGCATCGACGCCTACCGCATGCCCGCCTACCTCGCCGACCCGGCGGTCCTCGCCGTCGGCGGCAGCTGGATGGCCACCGCCGCCCATCTGGAACGGGGCGAGTACGAGGAGATCCGCCGGCTGACCGCCGAGGCCGTACACAGGAGCGCGACGTGACCGACGTGGTGGCCCTCGGCGAGGTGATGCTCCGCTTCGATCCGGGCGAGGGCAGGATCCGCACCGCCCGCACCTTCCAGGTCTGGGAAGGCGGCGGCGAGTACAACGTCGTGCGGGGACTGCGCCGCTGCTTCGGCCTGCGCACGGCCGTCGTGACCGCCCTGGTCGACAACGCGGTGGGGAGGCTTGTCGAGGACCTGATGCTCCAGGGCGGAGTCGAGACCTCCCTGATCCGCTGGGTGTCCGACGACGGTATCGGCCGCACCGCCCGCAACGGGCTGAACTTCGTGGAGCGGGGCTTCGGCATCCGGGGCGCACTGGGCGTCAGCGACCGCGCGGGCACAGCCGTCTCGCAGCTACGCAAAGGGGATGTCGACTGGGACGCGGTCTTCTCCTCGGGACCCCGCTGGTTCCACACCGGCGGCATCTTCGCCGGTCTGTCGGACACCACTGTGGACGTCGCGGACGAGGCCATGGCGGCCGCGCGGCGGCACGGCGTGACGGTCTCCTACGACCCCAACTACCGCCCGAGTCTGTGGGCCGGCCGGGGCGGCGCCGACGCCGCCCGCGAGGTCGACCTGCGGCTGGCCCGGCACGCCGATGTCGTCGTGGGTGCCCTGGGCCTGGCCGGACCGTACCCAGGGGCGCTGCGGGTCGAGGAGGACGAGGTGCAGGACGCACTCGCAGAGGTCGCGGGACGCCTGCCCCGGGCTGAGGTGCTGGCGACGACCGTGCGCACGGTGCCCTCGGCCGGGGTGAACGACTGGTCCTCGGCCGCCTGGTCGGCCCGGACCGGCTGCGTGCGTGGCCCCGACATGCCCGGCCTGCAGGTCCTGGACCGCATCGGCTCCGGCGACGCGTTCGCGGCCGGACTGATCTACGGACTGCTGACGGGCGACGGCGAGGAGGGCGGCTCGGCGGCTCGCGCCAGGCCCGCGGCGAACCTCGATGCCGTCGGCCTGCAACGCGCTCTGGCCTACGGCACCGTCCACGGCGCACTGGCCATGACCACGCCCGGCGACGTCTCCATGGCCTCACTCACCGAGGTCGAGGCGCTCATGGCAGGTGGCTCGGCCGCCGTCAGACGATGACCGGCCCTCGGCCGCCGTACCGAACCGCACCAGCAGAGGAGCACAGGTGACACATCGGACCATGCGATACCGGAAGATCACGAACACCCCCGTCGAGCTCACCGAACTCGGCTTCGGGGCCTCCGTGATCGGCAACCTCTACCGCGTCACCCCTCCTCACGACGCGCAGGCCGCGATCGAGGCGGCCTGGGAGGCCGGCATCCGGTACTTCGACACGGCACCGCACTACGGGCTCGGTCTCTCCGAGCGACGCCTGGGAGCCGCCCTGCGGGACCGTCCACGCGATACGTACGCCGTCTCCTCCAAGGTCGGCCGCCTGCTCGTTCCCAACGAGCAGCCGCGCGGCATCGACACCGAGGGCTTCGTCGTGCCGGACGACCTGCGCAGGCAGTGGGACTTCAGCCGTGACGGAGTGCTCCGCTCCATCGAGGCGACCTTGGAACGCACCGGCCTGGACCGCCTGGACGTCGTCTACCTGCACGACCCCGACGACCACTGGAGGCAAGCCGCCGAGGAGGCCATGCCGGCCCTCGCGGACCTCCGCGACCAGGGGGTGATCGGCGCGATCGGCGCCGGCATGAACCAGTCGGCCATGCCGGCCCGCTTCCTGCGCGAGACCGCAGCCGACCTGGTCATGCTTGCCGGGCGCTACACGCTCCTCGACCAGTCGGCCCTGGACGACGTCCTGCCCGCCGCGCAGGCACTCGGCAAGAGCGTCGTGGCCGTGGGCGTGTTCAACTCGGGGCTGCTCTCCAGCGACCGCCCCGCCGAGGGCATGAAGTACGACTACCAGGACGCCCCGCCTGCCCTGGTTGCCCGCGCTCGGGCGATCGCCGACGTCTGCGCGGCGCACGGCACGACCCTGCCCGCCGCCGCGATCGCCTTCCCGCGCACCCATCCCAGTATCATCAACATCACCCTCGGCATGCGGAATGCGGAGCAGGTTGCACGAAACGTGGAACTCCACGATCAGCGGATCCCCGAAGATCTCTGGGATGATCTCCGTGCCCGAGAACTGATCAGGGCGGACGTGCCCACGGCGAACGATCCCGGAAGGAGTTCGCAGTGTCTCTGACGGACAAGGCCATAGCGCAGATCCGCGAGCTGATCCGCACGGGTGCGCTGCCTCCGGGCTCCAAGCTGCCGCCGGAGCCGGACCTGGCAGCCCAGCTGGGTCTGTCCCGCAACCTGGCCCGTGAGGCGGTCAAGGCGCTGGCCGTCGCGAGGGTTCTGGAGGTGCGGCGGGGCGACGGCACGTACGTGACCAGCCTGCAGCCGAGCCTGCTCCTGGAAGGGCTCGGCGGAGCGGTGGAACTGCTGCAGGGCGACTCCGCCGCGCTGCAGGACCTCATGGAGGTGCGGCGTCTCCTCGAACCGGTCGCCACCGCCCTGGCCGCCACCCGGATCTCCGACGAGCAGCTTGCCGAGGTCGAGCGGCACCTGGACGCCATGCGCGAGGCCCGTGACGACGTCGAGCAGCTCAACATCCACGACGCGGCCTTCCACCGCGCCGTCATCACGGCCACGGGCAACGAGACCCTGCTCACCCTCCTTGAGGGCATCTCCGGCCGCACTCTGCGGGCCCGCATCTGGCGCGGCCTGGTCGACACCCAGGCCGCGGGCCGCACCCTGGCCGAGCACGAGGCGATCTTCCATGCCCTGTCCACCCGAGACGCCTACCTCAGTCAGGCCGCAGCACTGCTGCACGTGAACAACACCGAACAGTGGCTCAGAGAACACCTGCGCTCCGGCCAGGCTCCTCCTCTTCGGTAGACCTCTACGGCTTCACCTGCCCAGATGCGGTGCCCTTGCCCAGTTGGACGCAGATATCCGGTGCACGAGGGCGTGTCGTCGGCCGGTCCAGGGCATTGCCGCTCTGCGTCCAGGTCGCCGGGGGACGGCGGCGGTGGTGCTTGGCGGGGCTGAGGGCCGGACCCCCTGGGGCGTCCGCCGAGGCGTGCCCTGCTGAGCGGCGCTCGTCTCCGGGCCGGCCTTGACGCGGTCGATGGCCAGTCGCCGAACCTGCCCACCTCGCCGTAGCACGGGACGGCCGACAAAGCCGCCCGGAGTTGTCCACGAGCCGACGGGTGCGGCGGCAGCAGATGCGGTCGCCGGGCAGATGCTCGACCTTCAGCCGGATCAACGTGCCGTGGATCAGGTGGAGTTCGCCGCAGTGGTCGAGCCAGGGGCCGCGGTTCTGCAGGCAGGATGCATCCGGTCCCAGGCGAGGACGTCGGCCTGGCCGTAGCGGGCGGTGTTGCAGGTGGTGGCCTGGTCGGGGGTGTGCCTGGACTCCGGCTCGAAGGCGTTCCCCGGACCTGATCAGCGGTTGGACGACTGGCGTACCAGAGGGCCAGACGTTCCTGATCAGCCAGGACGGCGAGCACCACGTCCGGTTGAGACGTGGGTGGGCCGGCCCGGAGCATCTGCTCCGGGCCGGCCCACCCACGCGATATCAGCTTGCGGCGGGGACCGGGTCGCGGGTTGGTTCGGGCATCGCCTCGGGTGCGGGCGTCTGGTTCGGATCGGCCTCGGCCGGCACCGCAGCAGGAGCGGGGGCAGGGGCGTAGGGGATCTCTCCGCGCAGGACGGCCTTGGCGCGGTCCGCGTCGAGCTCGCCTTCCCAGCGGGCGACGGCCAGGGTGGCGACGCCGTTGCCGACCAGGCTGGTCAGGGCGCGGGCTTCGGACATGAACCGGTCGACGCCGAAGATCAGTGCCAGGGCGGCGGGCGGGACGTGCGGGACGGCGCTGAGGGTGGCGGCCAGGGCGATGAAGCCGGAGCCGGTGACGCCTGCGGCGCCCTTGGAGGTGAGCAGCATGACGGCGAGCATGGCCAGCTGCTGGGTGAGGCTGAGGTCGATGCCGAGGGCCTGGGCGAGGAAGACCGAGCCCATGGTCAGGTAGATGGCGGTGCCGTCGAGGTTGAAGGAGTACCCGGCGGGCAGCGTGATGCCGACGACCGGTTTCGAGGCGCCCGCGTGCTGGAGCTTGGCCATCATGCGCGGCAGGACGGGCTCGGTGGAGGAGGTGCCCAGGACGATCAGCAGCTCTTCCTTGATGTAGCGCAGGAAGGGCAGCAGCCGCAGTCCGTTCAGGCGCATCACGGTCCCGAGGACGACCAGGACGAAGAAGAGGGCGGTCAGCCAGAACGAGCCGACCAGCAGGCCCAGGTGGCGCAGGGTGCCAAGCCCGTAGTTGCCGATGGTGAAGGCCATCGAGCCGAACGCGCCGATCGGGGCCAGCCGCATGATCCACCGGATGAGCGTGAACAGGACCGTGGAGAACTTCTCGATGCCCCGGGCGATGCCCAGGCCGGCCTCCCCGCTGGCGTGCAGGCCGAAGCCGAACAGCACCGACACCAGCAGCACCGGCAGGATCTCGTTGCCGGTCAGGGCGCTGACCAAGGTGGCCGGGATGATGGCGAGGACGAACTCGGCGAAGCCCTCGTGGGCCGTGGTCGCCTCCGGCGGCAGGCCCTGGGTGGACAGGGCCGAGACATCAACGTGCAGACCGCTGCCCGGCTTGACGACGTTGACGACGACCAGGCCGATCACCATGGCAACGGTGGTCAGCACCTCGAAGTAGACCAGAGCCTTCAGGCTCACGCGGCCCACCGCGCGGGCGTTGCCCATGGAGGCGATGCCGTGGACGACCGTGCAGAAGATGATCGGCGCGATGAACATCTTCACCAGCGCGATGAAGCCGTCGCCGAGCGGCTTGAGGTCAGCGCCGACGGACGGCCACAGCCCGCCCACCGCGGCGCCGAGGAGGACGGCGATCAGGCACTGGATGTACAGGTGGGACAGCATCCGGCGGATGCGGCCCGGTGGTGCGGTGACGGTACCCGGGGCGGCGTCGTTGCGGCTCATGCGGGGCGTCCTTCCAGGACGGGAACGAGGAGTTCGGCTCGGGCGATACGCCGGGCGGCGCGGTGCAGCAGCACCGTGGGGGACGCGCCGTCCGGTGCGGGGACGGCTTGGGTGGCGATAACGCCGGCGGGGGTGCCCAGGCGCAGCGTGCCGTCGGCGGTCTGCCGGGCGACGCGGTGGGCGAGGGTGCCAGGGGTGGCGGCGGCCGCGGCCAGGGCCACGGCGGAGGTCAGGCCGATCGCCGGGTGCGGGGCGTGCATGGAGACCATGCGCACGGCCAGGTCGTACTCGTCCTGGTGGACGAGTATGCCCTGTGTGGTGCGATAGGGGGCGGGCCGGGCGACGATGCCCACCTTCGGCACCGCGTGGCTGACCGGATCGCCCTCGCGGGCCAGGCCCATGGCCAGCGCTGCCTGGTGGCGCAGCAGTGTCAGCGCGGGTACTGCGGTGGCGAACGCGGTGAGGGATTCCGTGCCGTCGAGGCCGAACGCCTTGGCCTCGAACAAAGCGGCCGGCGCGCCGGCGTCCACCAAGGATGCCTCGACGGGGCCGTCCGGGCCGGTCAGCTCGTCCAGTGCCCGGCCGGTCGGCAGAGCGCGGCCGGTCGTCGAGCCCGCCGGGTCCTGAAACCCGAGCAGGACCGGAACGCCCGGCGCCGAGGTACCCGGCACCACGGCCGTGCCCTCCTCCGGGGCCGCGCCCGCGGGGGTGGGGATCGTGCCGGTGAGGCGGGCCCCGGTGTTGACGTTGAGCATGCGGACGGTGGTGGTGTCCGACGCGATCGGCACGAGATCGTGGTGGACGGCGTACAGGGCCACGGCGGTGGCGCAGTTGCCGCAGTTGCTGGCCCACTCCACGCGCTCGTCGCCGATCCCCACCTGCGCGAAGGCGTACTCGACATCCACGCCGGGTTGGGGCGACGCCTGTACGACGGCGGCCTTGGAGGTGGTGGAGGAGGCGCCGCCCACGCCGTCGATCTGGCGGGGGTCGGCGGCGTTGAAGGCGGCGAGCAGGAGGGCATCGACGTCCACGCCCGTGGCGGCCACGTCGCGGTGGTCGAAGATCCAGCACTTGCTGGTTCCTCCGCGGATCATCTCGCCCTGCAGACGCAGCACAACCGACTCCTCACAGCCATGGAAGGGGAAGTCCACCGACGGTCTCGCCGTGCGTGGTGTCCTCCACGGTGGGTTACGGCAGCGTGAAGTACAATCTCGGAAATCTGCATGGCTATTAAGCTCAAGTGAACGCTGAAGGTGGTGGCATGCTCGACGTCCGGCGCATCCTGCTGTTCACGGAGGTCGCCCGGCGCGGCTCGGTGACCGCGACAGCCCGCGCCCTCAACTACACACCGTCAGCGGTATCGCAGCAGATCAGCCGCCTGGAAGCGGAGGCCGGCCAGCCCCTGCTGGAACGCCATGCCCGGGGCGTCAGCCTCACCGACGCCGGACGGGCGCTGGCCGAACGAGGGCAACGGATCGAACGCGAACTGCGGGCTGCGGAGAACGAACTCGCCGACTTCGCCGGCCTGCGCGCGGGCACCCTGCGCATCGGCACCTTCCCCACGGTCGGCGCCTCGCTCCTCCCGCAGGCCGTGATCGCCTTCCGTGACGCCCACCCCGACGTACGGCTGACCGTCCGCAGCGCCCGCATCGCCGGGCTCTGGACGATGCTGGAGAACCGGGAGATCGAGATGTCGCTGATGTGGGACTACGACTGGAGCCGAATCGACCGGGAGGACATCGTCGTCACCCCACTCCTCGATGACCCGCCGGCCCTTCTCGTCAGCGACCACCATCCGCTCGCCGGCCGTGACGCCGCCTCGCTCGCCGACTTCGCACACGACCCCTGGATCACGCGTGCCGACCATCACCCGGTGGCCGAAGCCCTCGTCCGCGGCTGCCGCGCCGTCGGCTTCGAGCCCCACATCGCCTACGAGGCCCACGACTACCAGGAAGCCCAGGCCATGGTCGCCGCAGGCATCGGCGTCGCCCTCGCCCCCACCCTGGCCCTGGAGGGCATCCGACCCGGCGTCAACGTCCTGCCCCTCCAGCCGCCGGCCCCCATCCGCCGCATCCTCCTGGTTCGCATGACCGACCACTCGCTCACCCCCGCCGCCCGGACCTTCGCCGGACTCCTCCGCGACACCGCCGCGACCCGAACAACCCGGCACTGACACCGAACCACGCCGGTCCGCCGCCGGTGCAGAGACGGCTCGCGAGCCTCCAAACCGCGTGCGTCATCGCCGCGCGCAGTTTCCTGGTGTCGTCCACACCGGCGCGGAGGCCGACGGCCCGGGGCGCACGCCGCGGACGGGTGGCGGTGCTGCCGGGCCGTCGGCCGCCGGCGCGGCGGGGATCACCTGCCGTGCGAAGCCCTGCTGCGGCGTTGGCGGAGCACCAGCACGCAGCCGGCAGCGATGGCCAGCAGGCCACCGACGGCGCTGTAGATCACAGCGTTGCTCACCCCGGTGGAAGCCAGGCCGCCGGCCGTGTTGCTCCGGTCCGGCCGGCCGACGGGCGCGCCGGCCGCCGTCGCCTGCGCTCGTGTGCTGATCGCGCCCGAGGCGGAGGCAACCGGCGAAGCGGCCGTCGGAGTGGGGGCAGGTGACGGCATGTCAGTGCGGGTGGTCGCCGAGGAGGGCTTCAGCTGGAGAGTCGGCGCCCAGCTGATCGCGCCGTATCCGGGGCACGAGTACGACGTGTCCATTTTGAAACACGAGTTCTTCTTCGAGGAGTTCGCGGACCTTCGCGACGGCTGACGACCCCCGCGCCGGACGGTGTGCGGCCGGACCTGCGGGGTGCCGGGAGCGCCTCGCCGACTGGTTGCCGTGCCCCTGTGGCGGGCAACCAGTCGAGTTGCTCGGCTACGTGACGACGGTGCGATCAGTGGCGCGAGAACTGGACCCCGGTCGGTTGCACGACGTTCGGGCGCAGCGCGATCCCGGTGATGGTCAGCCGTTCACCGTAGATGTCCGTGATTCTGATCGCGCCGCCGCAACCGCTGCCGTCGGCGGAGAGGAAGTAGTCGTAGTCGGTACGCGGCAGTTGCCGCCAGCCATCCGAAGTGCGGATCTCGAGCGCGGCCACCGGATTGCGGTGGCCGATCGCCTGGATGCCGCACCAGTAGGGGCTGGAGCCGGTCTTGTACCGGATGGAGATGGTGCCGACCTCACCGGGGCTCAGCAGGCTCCAGGTGATCGGGATCCGGCCGACGGCTAGGTCGGCGAGTTTGGCGAACGCCTGATGACTGAGATCGAGTTGACCGGGTGCGCAGGGCGCTGGGCATTCGTTGGTGATCCGGACCGTGACGGAGGCGCCGTTCGCCGCGTGTACGAGGACGTACGCCCCGCACGCCCTGGACGACTCGTAGTCGGTCGTGTTCATCGCCGCGACCATGAGGTCGGGGCTCGGACCGAACAGACAGGCGCCGTTTCCGTCGCCGGCCTCGTAGGCGGTGGCGACACCCCGGTAGGTGGTGCCGGGCCGGATCCGTCCGGCCGCCGATGCCGTGGCGGGCGTCGGGCGCGAGGGTCGCGGGGCGTCTGCGGCCGATGGCTTCGCCGCCGCGGACGCCGCAGCGTGCGCCGCCGGCCTCGCCGTGTCCGTCGCTGTCGGGGTCCCCGTCCCGGCCGGGGCGCCCGGCGCGGTCGGGCTGCTCGCCGTGGGCGAGGCCGTCGTGATCGCCTGGGCGGTGGCCGCGGTCCCGGCGTCGGCCCTGCGGTCGGGAAGCAGCGCCAGAACCAGAGCGGCCAGAACCCCCGCGGCGGTCAGTGCGACGGCGGTGCCCAGCACCAGCCTGCGTCTGCGCCGGCGCTGTCGCGCGGCCTGCCGCGCCGTCATGGTGTCTGTCTTCATGTCAGTCCGTTCGGGGGATCGAGCCGATGGTGCACTACTCAGTGGCCGCAGGAAGCGGAAACGTTGCCGACGAGTTTTCTAAGTCCTGTTGCCAATTCGCGCCGTCGCTCGGCTCGCACCACCTCGCCGCCGAGTCCCCACGTCGGCAGCTCGGCCGCAGCCCGCCCCGTCCCTCCGTTCACCCGCCGCGATCCCGTATGCGGCCGGCACGACCGGTTCAGCGGTTGAACGTCAGGCGCGGTACCGCGTTGCGGGCCAGTGCGTGGGCCTGGTCGGTCCACCAGGCGCCGGCGGGCGGGTCGACGATGCCGTATTCGGGGTCGATCGTGCCGCCGGTGTCGGCGGTGGGGCGTGGGCCGAGACCGCGGCCGGGTGCGTTGCACCAGGTCTCCGGGTCGCCGTTGTACTTGCCCTGCGGTGGGGTCCAGGCGCCCCGGCCGTTGCGGCTGGTGTCGATCACGAAGTGGTGCAGTTCGTCGGCCGGCGGGGTGCCCACGTGCGGGTTGAACCAGGCGTCGGTCCGCCGCCAGGTGGGCAGTGGCTTGCCGACGGACGGCGAGCCGTCGGCCTCACACAGGAGGACTTGGCCGAGAAACTCGGCGTTGACCGCTCTACGGTCGTCCGCTGGGAGACGGGTATAGCTTCCCCGCAGCCATGGATGCGCCCCCGCGACTCGCTGGGGCACTTCTCGTCACAGTCGATGCAATCGTCGATCTCCTGAGCAATGAGAGCGAACGAGAAACCGGCAGTCGGGCGGTTCGTGAGGCTGCGCTGCCCCACCCCACCAACGCGGATCCGGCCAAGGGCGGTCAGCAGCTCAGTCTGATCTCCTACCTGGCTCGCAGCGCTCCGCAGGGGAGAGCCGGCCGAGAACTCCTGACACTCCGGGCAGACGCCCTCATGTTCATGGGCCAACTCGTCTGGGACGCCTCACAGCGCCGGGACCACGCGACCACACGCGACTACTACGACGAGAGCGTTCGGGTTGCTCGCCACCTGCGCGATCACACACTCGAAGGCCGCGCTCTCCGGAGAACCTGCTACGTCGCTGTCCACGGCGCCCATGACCCGCGCACCGGCCTGGACTTGGCCCGTCAGGCTGCGGATACGGCCTGGACGAGCAGCCCGGCTGTCACTGGTCTGGCACTGCTTCACGCTGGTGAGGCACACGCCATGCTCGGCGAGGCGAAGGCCTGTGAGCGAGCTCTGGCCGATGCCCAGCGGCAACTGGAGCAGACGAATCGAATCGACGATGCCGCGGACTTGGTGTCATCGACCCAGTTCGGTCGGCTGGCCGGGTCCTGCCACCTGTCCCTTGGCCAGCACCGATGCGCCCAGGATCTGCTGGAGACCACCGCCGCCGAACTGCAAGATCACCGAAAGTCGCGCGCGATCGTACTCGGGAACCTTACGCTCGCATACATCCGGCAGGGCGAAGTCGACGCGGCTGTGGGTGCGCTGTCCGAGGCCATCGCGGGAACTGCAGGAGACTCGTCGGCGTACTCCTCGAAGTCGGCCACCGGAGCATTTCCGTACGAGTGCTCCTTCGGCCACCCCTTCAGGATCGCGAAGAACGCGGGGTCCCCGACGCTCGCGCGCTATCTCGTACCGGTCCTGGTGACCGCTGACCGAGGGTTGCGCGGCCCTCTACGCGGCGATCACCGGCTCAATCAGCGCCCACTGTCCGTCGGACCGGTCGGGGGGTGGGCACGGTACCGCTCGCGGCGCCGGCATCTCCGGGAGCCAGTCGCCTGTGTTGTGATCGGCGAGGCTCCCTGGGTGTAACGCGCCGGTTCAGCGGACTCTTCCTCGCGGCTTCAACGGCACCGGCGGCAGTTCCGGCGCGGCCAGCGGGGCCCCGTCGTAGCCCTTCACCTCGCCGAAGCGGGTCCCCTTCATCCAGTCCTCGCGGGCCTGTTCGATCTCCGCCTGAGACCGGCCGACGAAGTTCCACCACATGAGCAGCTCCTCCGCGAACGGCTCGCCGCCCAGCAGCATGATTCCGGCGTTCGACTCGGCGCGCAGCGGGAGTTCGGAGCGGCCGCAGCCGAGGTAGAGGAGGGAGCCGGGGAGCACAGGGACGCCGTCCACGTGGACCTCGCCGGACATGGCCAGGACGCCGTACTCGAAGTCAGGCTCCAGGGGCAGCCGTACGTCGGCGCCGCGGGTGAGGGCGAGATCGGCGCCGATGATCGGGGTGTACGTCGTACCCGGCGAGGCGGAGCCGTCCAGGTCGCCGAGGAGCACCGTGGCGGTCAGGCCGGGCGCGGTGACCGTGGGCAGGTCCGGGTGGTACTCGAACTCCGGGTCGGTGTCGCGGTGTTGGTCGGGCAGGGCGACCCAGAGCTGTGCGCCGTGCAGGAAGCGGGCGTGCGGGCGGGGGCTCTCCTCGGAGTGGCTGATCCCGCGGCCCGAGGTCATCAGGCCCAGCTGCCTGGGCCGGATCGTCTGCAGGCTGCCCGTCGAGTCGCGGTGCAGCACCTCGCCCTCGTGCAGCCAGCTGACCGTCTGCAGACCGATGTGCGGATGCGGCGGCACCTGCATGCCGGGCTCGTCGGCGATGTCGTCCGGCCCGTAGTGGTCGACGAAGGCCCACGCGCCGATCATGCGACGGCCGAGGTTCGGCAGCAGCCGGCGCACCTCGGTCGACTCGCCCAGCTTCACCTGACGGGGGCTCAGCAGCTCGCGGACGGGCTCGGCCACGACGAATCCGCGGCCGCCGCAGACGCTGGGCACCGGCGAGCGGTCAAGGTTGCTCATGGCGCCCAACTTAGCGGTGTGGGCGGCGTACCGGTGAGTGCGGAAACCCGCATTTTCCTAGGTTAAGTCAATCGACTGACTTACCTTCGAGGGAGTACGCAGACCGCGTCGTCCCGATGGAGGCCCGACCATGTCCCATGCGCATCCCCGGCCCGACCGGGCGGGGGAGTCCGCCGTACCGCGGACGAACGTCTTCGTCGCGGTGCTGGCCCTCGGCGGGATCGTGGTCTCGCTGCTGCAGTTCATCCCGCGCCGGGCGGCGGCGGGGGTCCGTGCGGCCGCGCTGCGCACGGGCACGGACGCGGACACGCAGCCGGAGGCGGGAGTCGCGGTGGACACGGGGGAGACGGTGGAGGTGGCGACCGGAGTTGGCGGGGAACCGGCCGGCGGTGCGGCGCCGGTCGGGACGACCGTCGGCACCGGCTTCGGCGGGACCCGGGTGCACGGGCAGGTGCGCGGGGCCGACAGTGCCGGAGTCGGCCGGGCCGCCGTCACCCTGGTCTCACTCGGCGGACGGCAACTCGGCCGGGCCGTCGCCCGGGACGACGGCGGCTACGCCGTCGACGCGCCGGGGGAGGGGACGTACGTCCTCGTCGCCTCCGCCCACGGTCGCCGCCCACAGGCCGCCACCGTCGTCGTCGGCGCGCATCCGGTCTCGTACGACCTGCTGCTCGGCGGCACCGCAGGGCTGGCCGGCGTGGTGCGGGCCGCGGACGGCGGAGCACCGGTCGCCGGGGCCGTGGTGGTCGTCACCGATGCGCGCGGGGAGGTGCTGGCGACGGCACGGACCGACGGGCTGGGCGAGTTCACCCTCACCGGTCTCGTACCTGGCACGGTCACCCTCGCCGTCAGCTCTCCCAAGCACCGGCCGCTCGCCCTGCCCGTGGAGATCGACGGCACCGGAGTCACCCGTGTCGAGGCCGAACTGCGGCCGGGCGCCCAGGTGCGCGGCACCGTACGCACGGCGGGCGGGCCGCTCGGCGACGCCCGGGTGACCCTGCTGGACGCCGCGGGCAATGTCGTCGCGACGGTCACCACCGGCGACGACGGGGCGTACGCCTTCTCCGGCCTGGACGGCGGCCCGTACACCGTCATCGCGGCCGGCTACGCGCCCCGGGCCGCCGGGGTGACCGTCGCCGGCGCGGACGTCGACAACCACGACATCGAACTCGCGCACCCCGGGGCGTAGTCGGGGCCTGTCGGTTCACGGGTGCGGCGCGCTCGGCGACGGCTCGGCCGTGGACGGGGTCACCGCACTCGGAACGGGGGACGGCGTGCCGGTCGTCGGATGCGGAGAACGGGCCGGCTCGGTCGGACCGGACTGACCGCCGCGCACCGTGAAGAACACCAGCGCGACCGCGGCGGCCAGTGCCAGCGCGCCCACCACCACCCGGCGCAGCAGCACCCGGCCGGGCCGCACCGCCGCCGTCGGCGGGCGCAGCGGCCGCAGGTCGGAAGGGCCGACGGACTGCGCCCGCGCGGCGAGCGCGGCCCGCAGCCGCTCCTCGACCGGCGGCTGCGCGGTCTTGGTGCCGGAGTCGTTCACCGCAGCACCTCCAGACGTCGGCCGAGGGCGTCCAGGGCCCGGCTGGCCGTGGACTTGACCGCACCGCGCGACAGGCCGAGCGTCGCCGCGATCTCGGCCTCGCTCAGATGCGACCAATAGCGCAGCACCAGCACCTCCCGCTGCCGCCGGGTCAGCGTGCGCAGCGCCGCCAGCACCTCCCGGTGGTCCTCGTGCAGCAGCACGTCCTCCTCCGGGGCGGGCACGTGCTGCTCGGGAGCGGGGGAGTGCGCCCGTACGGTCCTGCGGCGGCGCAGCACCGAGCGGGCCGCGTTGACGACGCTGGTCCTCAGGTACGCCTCCGGGTCGTCGAGCGAGGCGAGCCGGTGACCGTGCCGGCGGAAGAGCGCGGTGAAGGCGTCCTGCACGACGTCCTCGGCGGTGGGCACATCGTCCACCAGCAGCACCGCGAGCCGGACGAGGGCGAGGCGGCGATGGTGATACAACTCCTCGATTCCCGGCGGCTGTTCGGCGCCGGGGAGGGCGATCGCTCGGACGGCGCCGGTGTGAGTGGCGTCCGCGCCGGGAGCCGCGTCGCTGGGCATGTCCGTACGGGCACGGGTGAGGACGCGCGTGCGCCATGCCTGCGTGAACCGCCGCCAGGGCGTGGGGCGTCGAGTGCTGCCGGGCGCCCGGTCCCAGGGCAGGGCCGCCGCCGGTGGTGTGGCTGTCGTCATGGGTCTCCCGGAGCCGGAAGCGGGCGCCGCCGAGCGACGGCCACTTCCGGACCCTGTTCAGGTGGTGTTGCTCAGCGGTGCGGCGGAACCGGCGCCGGTGCGGCGAGTCCGTGGTGCGGACCGTGCCCGGGCCGCGCCGGTGCCGGGACGGGGCTCGGGGTGGCATGGGTGGGGGCCGACGGTACGGGGCTGGGGGTGGCCCGCGTCGGTGCCGGTACCGGAGTCGGAGTGGCCGGTGCGGGCGACGGGGTCGCGGTGCGGACCGGCGACGGCACCGGGGAGGGGGTCGCTGTGCGGACTGGCGAGGGCACCGGGGACGGGGTCGCGTGGTTGCCGTCCTGGGCCGCCTGGGCGGTCATGGTGCCGGCGACGGCCAGGGCCGCGCCTACGGCGGAGACCCCCAGGGCGGCGCGCAGCCTACGGGCAGGGCCGGGTCGGAATGCACGGTGTGCGGACATGGGTTCCTTCGGTGGTTCGGGGTCGGACAGCTGGTCGAAGTGGAGGCCTCCACCCCGACAGACGTCCGACCCCGGCCGAGGTTGCAGGCGACGACCGACCAATTTTCCGCGCGCCGCTGCGGGCACACCGCCAAGGAGGACCGGCCCGCCCGGAGGGGTTCCACTGTCGGGCGTGCGGCCACCACGTGCACGCGGACACGGTGGGCGCCCTGAACGTTCCACGGGGGCCGGGCCGGCCCGTCGCGAAGCCGCACGGGAATGGCGAGAAGCCCCCTCATTTGTGAGGGGGAGGAGTCACCCAATCCGACGCCAGCACCGACCAGATCTCCTCGTCGTGCCGCTCGCCCCGGTACAGGTGACTCTCCCGGAGGACGGCCTCCTTGCTCATGCCGAGCCGCCGGGCGACCGCGATGCTGGGTGCGTTCCCCGCCGACACCCACCACTCCACCCGGTGGATGTCCCGCTCCCGGATCGCCCAGTCGATGAGCAGACGCGCCGCCCGGGTCACCAACCCCCGACCCACCGCCGCCGGTTCCAGCCAGCAGCCCGCCTCCGCCGTTCCCCGCGTGACGTCCATCCGGCGCAGGATCACCGCTCCGACCAGCGTGCCGTCGAGCCGGATCCCCCGGATGAGGCCCGCGTCGGCCGCCTCCTTCCCGGCGTACGCCGTCAGGAACTCCCGGGCGGACGCCGCGTCCGTGACCACGTCCGGCAGACCGTTGAACCGTCCGATGAACTCCCGGCCGCGGTCCACATGGGCGAGGAACTCCTCGGCCTGCCACGGCTGGAGGGGGCACAGCTGGGCGCCGTCGGCACCGAGGGAGGTCGCGTACATGGTCACCTTCGGGTGATCGGCTGGGACGTGTGGTCCGTCAGCCTACGGTCGGCTGCCTCCCCGAGCGAGATGAGTTGCCGATCGCGGAGTGGTGGTACCTGCGCCTTCGCTGGGGCGGCAGCGGCTTCAGGCGCTGCCGGGCCGGACACGGCGCTCGGACGTGCTGGTCGCGGTGACGAGCCCTGATTCGTAGGCGCTGATCACCAGTTGCGCCCGATCGCGTGCCCCCAGCTTGCTCAGAAGCCGGCCGATGTAGGTCTTGACGGTGCCGTGGCTGATGTGGAGGTACTCGGCGATGTCGGTGTTGGACAGGCCGCGGGCCACGAGAAGCAGAACCTCTCGCTCGCGGTCCGTGAGGTCGTCCAGCGAGGAGCGGGGCACCGGGTGCGCGGCGGGAAGACGAGCGAACTCGGCGATCAGGCGCCGGGTCACCGAGGGGGCGAGGAGGGACTCTCCGGCGGCGACGGTGCGGATGCCGGTCAGCAGGGCCTCGGGCGAGGTGTCCTTGAGGAGGAACCCCGCCGCTCCTGCCCGCAGCGCGCCGTACACGTACTCGTCGAGGTCGAAGGTCGTGAGGATGAGGACGCGTGTGTGTTCCGTCTCGGGACATCGGGCTATGTGCCGTGTCGCCTCGATCCCGTCCATGCCGGGCATCCGGATGTCCATGAGCACCACGTCCGGACGCAGGCGCCGCGCGCTCTCGACGGCTTCGGCGCCGGTGGCGGCCTCGCCCACCGTGCCGAGCCCGGGTGCTGTGTCGATGAGCACCCGGAAGCTGCCTCGGAGCAGGGACTGGTCGTCGGCGACGAGTACCCGGATCGGTTCGCTCACGCGGTCGTCTCCCTTCGGCCCGGTGCGGTGCCGTGCGCGGGTTCGGCGGGGAGACGGGCCGACACGGTGAACCCGCCGCCGGGCCGCGGGCCGGCCTCCAGCGTCCCCCCGTACATCATCACGCGTTCCCGCATTCCCACGAGTCCGTGGCCGCCCCCGAGTTCCGCCCGGTCGGGTACGACGGTGGTGCCTGCTCCGTCGTCCACCACCTCGATGTGCACGTCTCCTCGCGGGTCCGCGGTGATGGTGACCTTGCACCGTGTTCCGTCGCCGGCGTGCTTGACCACGTTGGTCAGCGCCTCCTGCACGATCCGGTAGACGGTCAGTGCCGTCCCCTGGGGGAGGCCGGTCGTCAGCCGCGTGTGCAGCCTGGTACGGATGCCCGCCTGCTCGGCGCGCCGGACGAGAGAGGGCAGGTCGTCCAGTCCGGGCGGGGGTGCCATCTCCGCGGAGCCGGCATTTTGGGTGTGCTGTCCGGCCGTGTCGCCGCGCAGCACCCCCAGCGCGCGCCGCATCTCGGTGAGTGCCTCCCGGCCGGTGCGCTCGATCGCCTGGATGGCGTCGCGCGTCTCCTCGGGGCGCTCCTCGGCCACGTGATTGGCGACCGCGGCCTTGACGACGATCACGCTGAGACTGTGCGAGACGATGTCGTGCAACTCCCGGGCGATGCGCAGGCGTTCCTCGACCAGCGCCTCCTCGGCCAGACGCCGGTCCCGCCGTGCCACTCGGGCCCGCCGTTCACGTACGGCACGACCCGCGGCCCACGCGGCGCCGGTCACCAGCCAGACGAACGCCGCGGTTCCGACGGCTTCCGGCCACGGGCCGGACGGGGTCACGACCGCTTCCCCGGTGACGACCGAGGCCGCCGAGACGGCCAGGGTCAGGACCAGAGCCGCCGCGGCCCGGCCGGCCGGTACGAGGAGCGCGACCGTATAGAGGACCAGGGCGGTGGAGACGTAGGGGTCGCGGGTGATGTCGAGCAGCGTCGCCGCTGCCGTGGCGCCCAGGACCACGGTGAGAGCGGGCAGGGGCCACAGGCGGCGGACGGCCGGCGGCACTCCCACACACACGGCCACCAGCCAGCCCACCCACACCGGGCCGGAGAACCGGGGCAGGCCGTCGGACGCGCCCGGCCCGGCCAGCGCCGCGTACGCGGCCGTCACGACGCCCGCCACGCAGGCGTCGAGTACCAGCAGATGCGTCCCCGTCCGCGGGCGCCACCGCACTGAGTGCATCGCACGACGATACCGACGAGTGCTCATCCGGCCTGCCCGAAGAGGAACATCGCGGTGCCCACCACGCCGACCAGCACGAGCCTCACGACGACCGAGGCCGGCCGCGGGGCCGGCCCGCTGCGCCATGCGGCCACGCCCAGCGGGACGAGTGCCACGCACAGCCCCGCGGCAGCCGCGACCGACCATGCGGTCGTCCCCTTCAGCACGCCCAGCGGCATCGCCGACACCAGGGCCAGGGCCGCCGCACGCAGCGGTCCGAGCACCCGCGACCGGTAGGCGCCGACGGCCAGCAGGACCCAGCCGCCCATGATGGCGGCGTTCAGCGTGCTGAAGACATGGAACGCACCATAGGTTTCGCTCACCGTTCGTGTCGCCGACGCCGCGCCCTGGGCGGTCACCAGCTGGAAGCCCGCATGGTCCACGCCCGCATGAAACGCCCGGGCGAACAAGCCCAGAACCGTGAGAACGCCGCCCCACACAGCCAGTTCGCGGAAGCGCGCCCCGATCCGGGCGGCGAGAAACGCGACGCCCGGGCAGAGCAGCACCCACCCCGCGGAAACCAGGCTGTAGGACGCCGTCATGAGGTCCGGATGGTGCTCGTACGCACTCAGTTGCTCGGGAAAGAAGAAGCCCAAGCGCGCACGCAGCAGCACACCGGCGAGGACCAGCGAGGGCCCCACGACGAGGGACGCGCCGCCCACCCAGCGTCCCGGAAAGTCGGACTGCGGTGCGGTGGGTGAGGAAGAGGTGTTGGTCATGGTGCGACGATGCCTCCGCCGCCCATGTCGCGTCGTCGGAGCACGGGCCACACTTCCGCGTCGGACCGTGGTCGTACCGCCTGACTTACCGTCTGCCCTGTGGGGAACCGGGCCGCACGGCGTGCGACCCGGTCGCGTGTCCGGCGCGGTACGGTCCTCTGCCGTCACCCCTCGAAGACCGTCACCCCCTCCTCCGCGAAGGCGACCGCGTCCGCGTGCCCGAACAGGCCGGGCAGGCCGCCGGTGTGGACGAACACCGTCTTCTCGCCCGGCCGGACGTCACCGTCGCGGACGGCCGCCCGCAGCCCGGCGAGGGCCCGGCCGGTGTAGATGGGGTCGAGGACCAGGCCCTCGGTGCGGGCGGCGAGCCGGAGCGCCTCGGTCACCGGCTCGGTCAGCGTCGCGTACCCGGCACCCACCTGGTCCCGGCGCACCCGCAGCCCATCGGACGTGACCTCGTCCGGGGTGAGCGGCGCCGCGAACCGCGCCACCGCCGCGGCCGGGTCGGCCAGCGCGCCCACGTCGACGCCGAGCACCGAGCCGGCGCCCAGGGCCGCGACCAGGCCGGCCATGGTGCCGCCCGAGCCGAGCGCGACCACCACCGTGCGCAGCCGGGGCACCTGCTCGTCCAGCTCCTCGCCGCAGCGCACATAGCCCCGGGCGCCCGGCACCCCGGATCCGCCGAACGGGATGAGCGCGGGCCGTGCACCGCCCGCCCGCAGCCGCGCGCACACCTCGGCCGCCGCCGCGTCGAGTCCGGCTTGGTCCACCTCGCCCGCCCAGGCGATCCGCGCCCCGAACAGGCCGTCCAGCGCGAGGTTTCCGGACCGGGAGGCGCCCGGTGCGCCGCGCAGGACGAGGACGGCGGACAGGCCCAGCCGGGCGGCCGCGGCGGCGGTCAGGCGGGCGTGGTTGCTCTGCGGGGCGCCCGTGGTCACGAGCGTGTCCGCGCCCTCGGCGAGGGCCGCGCCGACCGTCCACTCCAGTTTGCGGATCTTGTTTCCGCCGCCGCCCAGACCGGTCAGGTCGTCCCGCTTGATCCACAGGTCCTCGGGACCGAGCCCGAGCGCCGCGCCGAGCCGGGGCGCCGGTTCGACGGGGGTGGGGAAGGTGCCGAGCGAAACGCGGGAGGGGCCCATGGCGTACGTCCTTCGATGCCGGTCGTGGTCGTTCGGCACCAGTCGATCACACCGGCAGCAGCCGGGCGATCAGCGCGCTGAGCTGTCGGGCCGTACGGCACTCGTGCATCTCGACCAGTTCGGCGTACGCGGGCGCGGCCGAGTCGCCGGTGCCCCACCGGTCCCGCGGCTCGGGGTTCAGCCAGTACACGCGGCGGGTCCGCCCGGCGACCTCGCGTACGGCGGCCAGGTTCGGGTCGCTCATGTTCGTCCGGGCGTCCCCGAGGACGAACATGGTCGTGCGCGGGCCGACCGCGTCGCCGTACCGCGCGGTGAACTCGCCGAGTGCCACGCCGTAGTCGCTGCTGCCGTGCCAGCCGGTGAGCGTGGCCTCGGCGTGGATGCGGGCGCCGAGCCCGTCGGGGTCGGCGCGGCCGTGGTCGAGCAGGCCGGTCACCTCGTCGAGCCGGTTGACGAAGGCGAACACACGGACCTTGCTGAACTGGTCGTGCAGCGCCTGCACCAGCAGCATCGTGAAGTCCGAGAATCCGGACACCGAGCCGGACACATCGCACAGCAGCACCAGTTCGGGGCGCACAGGGCGGCGCCGGCGCAGCACCGGCCGCATCGGCACCCCGCCTGTGGACAGCGAGGAGCGCAGGGTGCGGCGCAGGTCGACGGTGCCGCGCGCGGCCCGGCGCCGGCGCGCGGCGAGCCGGGTGGCCAGCTTGCGCGCGAGCGGCTGAACAGCCCTGCGCAACTCGGCCAGTTGGTTCCGGTTCGCGTACAGGAAGTCCACCCGGTCCGCGGTCGGTACGACGCCGCGCCGGGCGATCTCGTCCCGCCCGCGCCGCTCGGCGACCCTGCGCCGCGCCTCGGCTCCGACCATCCGCCGGAACTGCTCGATGCGGTGCCGGATCTCGTCGTCCAGCAGTCGGTCGGCGAAGCCGGCCCCGCTGCCGTCCCGGCCCCGGACGTCCGCCCGCACCCGCGCCAGCAGGGTCTGCGGACGCAGCCGGTCCAGCGTCTGGTAGGCGGACCAGCCGTCCGAGCCGGGTGAACTGCCGTAGCCGCCGAGGGCGTCGACCGCGTCCACCGCCAACCGGGCCATCAGGGCGCGGTCGTCCGCCGCCAGAGCCTCTGCCAGACGGTCGCGCAGCGCCTCGCGGTCCCTGGATTCTCCGTCCGGGCCGCCGACCCCGCGCGGGAAATACAGGTCGAAGACCGGGTCGAACACGGCGCGTTGACCGGGGCCGTGCAGCAGTGTCGCGGCCAGCCCCTCGCGCAGTCGTTCGCGGTCGGCGAGCCCCAGCGCCTCCGCGGCCCGGGCCGCGTCCACGGTCTCGCCGGTGCCGATCCGCACACCGTGTGCGCGCAGCGCCCCGACCAGCCCGGTGATCCGCTCGGCGACCGCGGTCATCAGGGCACCTTCTTTCCTGCGACACCTGGGAGGGTGATCGTGCAAGTCCGGTGAGAGCTGGGGTGACGGCCTGGCGCGGTCGCTCCGACAGGGCCCCTGTGACCCTGCCGCCCCCGGCTCTCCTGGAGCTGTCGACCGGCAACAAGGGGACGCGCCGCAGAGCGCCAGTTAATGACCACCCGGGGGCCGGCTCCGTCACCGGGTGAACGTTGTTGGACACGAAGGGGAGACACGTGTCGCTGCCGGAGAGCGCCTACTACGTCGGGGTCTACTGGGGATCGGCCGAGCACGCGGTGTGCGGTTGACACGAGGGGTGTCACAGCGCGTCCAGGTCGAGCTTCGCCGCCGCCTTCTGGATGTCGTCCTGATGCTTGAGGATCACTCCGAGGCTGTCCCGTACGACCGTCTCGTCCAGGGTGTCGGCGCCCAGCGCCAGCAGGGTGCGCGCCCAGTCGATGGTCTCCGCGACGGACGGCGCCTTGCGCAGGTCCATCGCGCGCAGCGCCCCGACCACCCGGACCACGGACTCGGCCAGCGCCGCGTCGAGGCCTCGCACCTTCAGGCGTACGATCCGCCGCTCCAGCTCCTCCTCGGGGAAGCCGATGTGCAGGAACAGACAGCGGCGGCGCAGCGCCTCGGACAGCTCCCGGCCGGCGTTGGAGGTGAGGACGACGAACGGGCGCCGGGTCGCGGTGACCGTGCCCAGCTCCGGGACCGTGATCTGGAAGTCGCTGAGCACCTCCAGCAGCAGCCCCTCCATCTCGACGTCGGCCTTGTCGGTCTCGTCGATCAGCAGCACCGTCGGCTCGTCCCCGCGGATGGCGGTCAGCAGCGGGCGGGGGAGCAGGAACTCCTCGCTGAAGATGTCGGTGCGGGTCTCGTCCCAGCTCTCGTCGCGGCCCGCGCTGATCCGCAGCAGCTGCTTGGCGTGGTTCCACTCGTACAGCGCCCGGGACTCGTCCACGCCCTCGTAGCACTGGAGCCGGACCAGCCGGGCTCCGGCGACCTGGGCGACGGCCTTGGCCAGCTCGGTCTTGCCGACCCCGGCGGGGCCCTCCACCAGCAGCGGCTTGCCCAGCCGGTCGGCGAGGAAGACGGTCGTGGCAACGGCGGGCGAGGCGAGGTAGCCGGTCTCGGCGAGGCGGGCGGAGACGTCGTCGACGGACGTGAACAACGGGGCCTCCGGCGGGTCGGGAGTGGTGTCCGGACTCCTATCTAAGCGCTTGTTCAGTGCCTGTGTCACGTGGATTCGGCGGAGACGGCGGCCACGCCGAGCGATATACACCGATCGGTTTCCCTTCGTCCGCGCCTCAGGTTAACCTCGCCGCATGGCCTCCACAGACAAGGTGTCCCCGCCGGACAAGGCGTCCCCGCGTGACCGGCTGCTCGACGCGGCCGCCCGGCTCTCCTACCGCGAGGGCGTCTCCGTCGGCATCGAGGCGCTGTGCCGGGAGGCGGGCGTCTCCAAGCGGTCGATGTACCAGTTCTTCGACAGCAAGGACGCGATGCTGGCGGCGAGCCTGGAACGGCGCATCCCGTGGTACGACGCCCAGCTCGTACACCCCGACGCGGAGACCGCCACCCCGCGCGAGCGGATCCTGTACGTCTTCGAACGGCTGGAGCGGGCCTCCGCGGCCGCCGACTACCACGGCTGCCCCTATCTGGCCGTCCTGGTGGAGCTGAAGAACCCCGAGCACCGGGCGGCCGAGGTCGCCCGGGGCGTCAAGCAGCGGCTGGCCGAGGCCTTCCGCGCCGAGGCGGAGCGCGGCGGCGCCCGCGACCCCGAGTTGCTCGCCCGCCAACTGCTGCTGGTCTTCGACGGCGCGAGCGCCCGCGCGGGCGCGAAGGTCGAGCACCTGGACGACGGTCTCGCCACGGCGACGGTGACGGCGCTGCTGGACGCGGCGGGCATGGACTAGCGCCCCAAAGGGGCGCGGGGAACCGCGCGACCAACCACGACGCTGCAGCAGATGACCGACAACGCTCGCGGCACTTTCAGCGAAACACCCGTACGGGCCAGCCCAACGCGCCGGCCGGCATGCCCACACGCTCGAATAGACTCGTGGCGTCCCCCGACGACTGCCTCGCGCGCAACGAATGGATCTGCGGCGCCTATCTGAGCACCCGCCGCCGGATCCTCCTCGACGCGGTCGCGCAGCACCTCCAGCTGACCGTCCTGTCGGTCCTCATCGGGCTGGCCATCGCGCTGCCGCTCGCGGTGCTGGCCCGCCGCTGGGGCTGGGCGGCCGGGCCGGTGCTCGCCGTGACGACGATCCTCTACACCATCCCGTCGCTCGCCATGTTCTCCCTGCTTCTGCCCCTGTACGGCCTCTCCGCCACCCTCGTCGTCGCCGGACTCGTGCTGTACTCGCTGACCCTGCTCGTCCGGAACATCCTCGCGGGCCTGCGCGCCGTCCCCGAGGAGACCCGGCAGGCCGCGCGCGGTCTCGGCTACGGCCCGGTCCGCCTGCTGCTCACCGTGGAGCTGCCCCTCGCCCTGCCCGCCGCGATGGCCGGCCTGCGCATCGCCACCGTCTCGGCGGTCTCCCTGGCCACGGTCGGCGCGATCATCGGCTTCGGCGGGCTCGGCAACCTCATCTACGCGGGCATGAACACCTACTTCAAGGCCCAGGTGCTCACCGCGTCCGTGCTCTGCGTGCTGATCGCCGTCGCCGCCGACCTGTTCCTGCTGGGCGTGCAGTGGCTGATCACGCCGTGGACCAGGGCGGGCCGGGCACGCGCGCCCGCCGCACGAGGGAGACGGCGCCCAAGGGTCCTCGGGGTGAAGGAGGACCGTGCGTGAGCACGCTCGACGCGGCCTGGCACTGGCTCGCCGATCCCGCGCACTGGTCGGGTGACGACGGCGTCCGGCACCGGCTGCTCCAGCACCTGATGCTCACCGCCGTCTGCCTGCTCCTCAGCTGTCTGATCGCGCTGCCCATCGCCCTGGTCCTCGGCCACCTCGGCAAGGGCGGCGCGCTCGCCGTGAACATCTCCAACATCGGCCGGGCCGTGCCCACGTTCGCCGTCCTGGTCCTGCTGCTCCTCACCCCGGTCGGCAGGTGGGCAGAGGGGCCCACCGTGGTCGCCCTGGTGCTGTTCGCCGTCCCGCCCCTGCTCACCAACGCCTACGTCGGCATGCGCGAGGTCGACCGTGACGTCGTCCAGGCGGCCCGGGGCATGGGGATGACCGGACGGCAGCTGCTGCTGCGGGTGGAGCTGCCCCTCGCGCTGCCGATGGTCGTGAACGGGGTGCGGATCGCCGCCGTCCAGCTCGTCGCCACCGCCACCATCGCCGCGCTCGCGGGCGGCGGCGGGCTCGGCCGGATCATCACCGCCGGATTCAACCTCGCCAGTACGCCCCAGGTGGTCGCGGGCGCCCTGCTCGTCGCGGTGTTCGCGCTCGTCGTCGAGGGCGTCTTCGAGATCGCCGAGCGGCTGGCACCACGGTGGGCGCGGGGTGGCCGATGAGAACAGCCCGCACAGCCGTCACACTGCTCACGATCACCGCCTGCACCACCGGGCCTTCCCTGGAGGACCGCGGCCAGGTCACCGCGTCACCCGGCGACAGCCACCACCTGACCATCGGCTCGGCCGGCTTCACCGAGAGCGATCTGCTCGCCCAGCTGTACGCCCGGCTGCTGAACCAGGCCGGCTACAAGACGTCCCTGCTCACCGTCAACAACCGGGAGCTGTACGAACCGGCCCTGGAATCCGGCCAGATCGACATCGTCCCCGAGTACGCGGCCACCTTCGCCGACTGGCTCAACGCCAAGACCCACGGCGCCGGAGCCGCGCCCGTCGGCTCACCCGACCTCGGCAGGACGATGACCGCCCTGCGCCGACTCGCCACGCCCCGCGGCCTCACCGTCCTCCCGCCAGGACGCGCGGTCGACCAGAACGCCTTCGCGGTGCGCGCGGACCACGCCCGCCAACATGGTCTCAAGACCCTCAGCGACCTAGGCGCGTCGAAGCTGCGGGTGCGCCTCGCGGCCGGCGACGAGTGCGTCCAACGTCCCTACTGCGCACCGGGGTTGAAGAAGGTGTACGGCATCGACATCACCGGCGTCGACCCCAAGGGCGTCGGCACCACCCAGGCCAAGCGGGCCGTGCAGGAGGGCCGGGACCAGATGGTGCTGACCACCACCACGGACGCCACCCTCGACTCCTTCGGCCTGGTCCCGCTCGCCGACGACAGACACCTGCAGAACGCCGACTACGTGGTCCCTGTGGTCAACCGGTCCCGGGCCGGCGGACCGGGCGTGGCCAAGGCGCTGGGCAAGCTCGACGACGTCCTCACCACACGCGACCTGGCCGCCATGAACGAACAGGTCGACAACTGGCGCCGGCTGCCCGCCGACGTGGCCCGCGCCTATCTGAAGGACAAGGGCCTGCTGAAGTGACGCGCGGCCGGTGTCTTACGCGTCCGCCACCGAGTCGAACGGCACCTGTCCCCGCGCCACACCCCGCGCGTCCGCGTCCACCGAGCGGCGCAGCGCCTCGTGCAGCTTCGCCGGGGTGAGCACGCCCAGGAAGCGCGCGCCGTCCAGCACCGCGACCCACCCGGCGTCGTACTGCAGCATCATCCCGAACGCCTGCTTGAGCGGCGCGCCGACCGGCACCCACGCGGTCATCCGGTGGGTGACGTCCGCGACCGTGCCGCCCCGCGCCAGTTCGTCGATGCCGGCCCAGCCGCGCAGATCGCCCTGCGCGTCGAGGACGACGGCCCACCGGGCGCCCTGCGCCCGCAGCCGCTCGACGGCCTGTTCGGCCGGTTCGTCCGGGCGGGCCACGGGCGGCTGCTGAAGGTCGTCCGGCTCGATCGCGGTGACCGACAGCCGCTTCAGCCCCCGGTCGGCGCCCACGAAGGAGGCGACGTACGGGGTCGCGGGCGCCCCGAGCACCGCGCCGGGCGTGTCGAACTGCTCGATCCGGCCCTGCCCGTACACGGCGATCCGGTCCCCGAGCCGTACCGCCTCCTCGATGTCGTGCGTGACCAGCAGCACGGTCTTGCGCACCGCGGCCTGCATCCGCAGGAACTCGTCCTGCAACTGCTCGCGCACCACCGGGTCGACCGCGCCGAACGGCTCGTCCATCAGCAGCACCGGTGGATCCGCCGCGAGCGCCCGCGCCACCCCGACCCGCTGCCGCTGTCCGCCGGACAGCTGCTCCGGATAGCGCGGCCCGTACGTCGTCGGGTCGAGTCCCACGAGGTCCAGCAGCTCGGCGGCCCGCGCCCGCGCCTTCGCCCGCTTCCAGCCGAGCAGCGCGGGCACGGTCGCGGTGTTGTCCAGGACGGTGCGGTGCGGGAAGAGGCCCACCTGCTGGATGACGTACCCGATGCGGCGGCGCAGCCGCACCGGGTCGACCGAGGCGATGTCCTCGCCGTCGACGACGATCCGGCCGGAGGTGGGCTCGATGAGCCGGTTGACCATCATCATGGTCGTCGTCTTGCCGCACCCGGACGGCCCGACGAGCGTGACGAGTTCGCCCTCGGCCACCTCGAAGGAGAGGTCGTCCACCGCCGTCGTACCGTCCGGGTACCGCTTGGTGACCTGCTCGAACCGGATCATGTCCGCACGCTATCGGGGCCGTGCGCGCGGCGCGCGGCGGTGGCCCCCGCCCGGCGGCGCGGACCGCACCCGTTCGGACCACACCGGCGCGCCGCCGGCCGGAGCCGTTGGGTTCCTCGCCGGGTCAGCTCAGCAGGATCACTTCCAGTGTGCGCGGGCCGTGCACGCCCTCCACCCGGTCCAGTTCGATGTCGCTGGTGGCCGACGGGCCGGAGATCCAGGTCAAGGGACGGGCGGGATCGAGGCGTTCGAGGGCCTGCGGGACCGAGGAGACCACCTGGTCCGGGACCCGGACGACACAGATGTGGTGGTCCGGGATGAGCGAGATGCGGCGCCGGCCCTGGTCGGGGGAGCCGTCCAGGACGATCGTGCCGGTCTCGGCGATCGCCACGGCACAGCCCGTCACCACGCTGTCCACCTGGTCCAACCGCTGCGGCGTGCTCACCGCCCGGTCGTGGATGCGCACGGGGTCCGCGGCGGACATCCACTCCGGCGGCAGGCCGGGCGGCACCAGCACCTCCTGGGAGCCGTGCTCGTTCAGCAGCCGCATGACGAGATACGGCAGCTCCTCGGCGTCGCTGCGGTGCACGATCGCCCGGTAGTCCGCCAGGTTCGCGGCCAGCAGCTCCACCGTCTCCTCGGTCGTGCGGGCCCCGTGCTCGCGCAGATAGTCGCGGGGCACGGCCTCCTCGTACGGCCGCTCGTCCGGGGTCACATCGGCGAGGGCGCGCCGTACCCGGCCCAGGATCCGTTCCCTGCTGCTCACTTGGTGCCGTCCTTTCCACCGCGGGTGCGCTGCCACCAGTCCCGGAAGGGTTCCGCCGGTACGGCGGGCAGGTCCCGGGTGCCGCTCCACGCCTTGCCCGGGCCCGGCAGGGTGCGGGGGTGCAGCCGGCGGGTGCGGGAGGCGAGGCGCTGGCCGGTGCGCAGGGCGCCGGGGTGGGTGAACGCCCAGCGTGCCGCGCGCATGGCCGCCCGCTCGGCGGCGTGTCCTCTGGCCGGCTTCAGTACCACCTTGTTGCCCTGCCGCACGGCCGGACCGCCCTCCACGACCCGCTCGCGCAGATGCACCAGCACCTCGGGGATGTCGATGGCGACCGGACACACCTGGTAGCAGGCCCCGCACAGACTCGACGCGTACGGAAGTGAGGCGTCGATCTCGCTTTCCGTGCCCCGGAGTTGAGGGCTGAGGATCGCGCCGATCGGGCCCGGATACACCGAGCCGTAGGCGTGGCCGCCCGCCCGCTCGTACACCGGGCACACGTTCAGGCAGGCCGAGCAGCGGATGCAGCGCAGGGCCTGGCGGCCGACCTGGTCGGCGAGGGTGTCGGTGCGGCCGTTGTCGAGCAGGACGAGGTGGAAGGTCCGGGGGCCGTCGCCGTCCGTGGTGCCGGTCCACATCGACGTGTACGGGTTCATGCGCTCGGCGGTGGAGGAGCGGGGGAGGGTCTGCAGGAAGACCTCCAGGTCCCGCCAGGTCGGCACGATCTTCTCGATGCCGACGACGGAGATCAGCGTCTCCGGCAGGGTCAGGCACATCCGGCCGTTGCCCTCGGACTCCACGACGACGAGGGTGCCGGTCTCGGCGACCATGAAGTTGGCGCCGGAGATGCCGACCTTGGCACGCAGGAACTTCTCCCGCAGGTGCAGCCGGGCGGCCTCGGCGAGTTCGGCGGGGGTGTCGGTCAGGCCCTCGGGAGCGGGACGGCCCCACTCGCCCATCTCCGAGCGGAAGATGTCCCGGATCTCGCCCCGGTTGCGGTGGATGGCGGGCACGAGGATGTGCGAGGGCCGGTCCTTGCCCAACTGCACGATGAGCTCGGCGAGATCGGTCTCGTAGGCGTGGATGCCTTCTTCGAGCAGGGCCTCGTTGAGCCCGATCTCCTGCGTGGCCATCGACTTGACCTTGACGACCTCCGACTCGCCGGTCTCCCTGACGAGTCCGGCGACGATCCGGTTGGCCTCGTCGGCGTCGGCGGCCCAGTGGACCGTACCGCCCGCCGCCGTGACCGACTCCTCCAGCTGCACCAGATAGCGGTCGAGGTGGCGCAGGGTGTGGTCCTTGATCCGGCGGCCCGCCTCGCGCAGCGCCGCCCAGTCGTCCAACTCGGCCACCGCGCGCGCCCGTTTGGCGCGGATGGTGTGCGTGGCGTGCCGCAGGTTGCCCCGCAGGATGGTGTTGCCCAGGGCGTCGTGCGCCGCCTTCGGAAAGGCCGGCATGCCGATGAACGTTCCGCTCATGCCGCCGGTTCCTCCTCCGTGCTCGCCAGGATCTCCGCGATGTGGACCGGCCGCATGTCCGTCCGCAGCCGGCTCATCGTGCCGCCGATGTGCATCAGGCACGAGTTGTCGGCCGCGCACAGCACCTCCGCGCCCGTCGACTCGGCGTTGCGGACCTTGTCCGTGCCCATGGCCGCCGAGACCTCGGCGTTCTTGAGCGCGAACGTGCCCCCGAACCCGCAGCACTCCTCGGCGCCCGGCAGCTCGACCAGTTCCAGGCCCTTGACCGCCTGGAGCAGGCGGCGCGGCCGGTCGCCGAGCCCGAGGCCGCGCAGGCCGTGGCAGGTGGGGTGATAGGTGACCTTGTGCGCGTAATAGGCTCCGACGTCCGTCACGCCCAGCACGTCCACCAGGAACTCGGTCAGCTCGTACGTCTTCGGCACCACCGGCGCCAGCGTCCGGGCGAGCGAGTCCCCCCGCCCCTCGGCACGTGCCCGCTCGCCCATCCGCGGATACAGCTCCCGCACCATCGCCCCGCAGGATCCGGACGGGGTGACGATCGCGTCGTACTCGCGGAAGACATCGGAGAAGTGCCGGGCCAGTGGTTCGGCCTCATGCCGGTAACCGGTGTTGTAGTGGGCCTGCCCGCAGCAACTTTGACCCATCGGGAAGTCGACGTCGACACCCAGTCTGGTCAGCAGCTTCACCACGGCGCGGCCGGTGTCCGGATAGAGCGTGTCGTTGACACAGGTCAGGAACAGGGCGACACGCATCGCGGCTCCTCGGGGTCGGTCATCGGACGAGTGCAGGGTAGTAGGCGAATACCGTCGAGGGGAGAGTGCCGTTCACCGCGTGGCGAGCCGTGCTTCGGCCTCCCGCCAGCGCGCGGCGTCGCCACGGGGCGTGTACCGGGTCAGCGGCTGGGTGCGGGTGAGCAGCCGGCGCATGGCGGCCAGATCGCCGACGAGGCCGTCGGCACGGGCCTGGACCAGGACGTTGCCGAGGGCCGCCGCCTCCGTCGCACCGGCGACCACGGGCAGCCCGCAGGCGTCGGCGGTCAGCTGGCACAGCAGCGCGTTGCGGGTGCCGCCGCCGACGAGGTACACCACCTCCACCGGGTGGTCGGCCAGCCGCTGTGCGTCCTCGACGGCCCGTCGGTGGGCGAGGGCCAGCGAGTCCAGGATGCACCGGGTGACCTCGGCCCGCGTCTCCGGCACCGGCTGCCCGGACGCCCGGCACGCCTCGGCGATCCGCTCCGGCATCCGCCCGGGCGCCAGGAACGTCTTGTCCCCGGCGTCCACCACCGAGCGCAGCGCCGGCACGGCGCCGGCCTCGCGCAGCAGCCGGCCCAGGTCCTGTTCTCCCCAGGTCCGTTGGCACTCCTGGAGCAGCCACAGCCCCATGATGTTGCGCAGATACCGGACCGTGCCGTCGAGCCCCAGCTCGTTGGTGAAGTTCGCGGCGCGGCTCTCCTCGGTGAGCACCGGAGCGGTCAGCTCCAGGCCGGCCAGGGACCAGGTGCCGGTGCAGATGTAGGCGAAGGGCTCGCCGGTGGCCGGGACGGCGGCCACCGCGGAGGCGGTGTCGTGCGAGCCGACGGCCGTCACCGGGACGGGACCGGTCAGGCCGGTCTCCTCCAGCACCTCCGGCCGCAGCAGCCCGGCCGGATCGCCGGGCTGCCGCAGCGGCGCGAACAGGCCGAGGTCGATACCGAGCCGCTCGGCGATGTCGTAGGACCACGTCCGCGTCCGGGGGTCGACGAGCTGGGTGGTGGAGGCGTTGGTCAGCTCGGTGCCCTGCTCGCCGGTCAGCCAGTACGACACCAGGTCCGGGATGAGCAACAGCCGCTCGGCGTAGGAGAGTTGGCGCTTCTCGCGGGCAGCCGTCAGCTGGTACAGGGTGTTGAAGGGCGCGTACTGCAGGCCCGTCGCCCCGTACAGCTCCTCGGCCGGCACGGTCGCCCACACCTTCTCCGCGACGCCCTCGGTGCGGGCGTCGCGGTAGTGCACCGGGTTGCCCAGCAGGGCCCCGTCGGCGTCGAGCAGGCCGTAGTCCACGGCCCAGCTGTCGATGCCCACCGAGTCCACCTGGCCCGCCGCCCGGAGTCCGTCCAGGACACCGCCGTACAGGGCGAGGATGTCCCAGCGCAGGCCCTCGGGTGTGCGCACCGGCCGGTTGGGAAAGCGGTGTGCCTCGCTCAGCTCCAGCGAGTCCGGGCTCACCCGGCCGGCCATCACCCGCCCGCTGGAGGCGCCCAGGTCGACCGCGGCGTACACCTTCAAGAGCCCGCTCACCGCAGGAACGCGGCCGCCACGCCCGCGTCGACCGGGACGTGCAGCCCGGTGGTGTGGGTCAGCTCGCCGCCGGTCAGCGCGAAGACGGCGTTCGCGACGTGCTCGGGCAGCACCTCCCGCTTGAGGATGGTCCGCTGGGCGTAGAACTCGCCCAGCTTCTCCTCCGGCACCCCGTACACCGCGGCCCGCTGCGCACCCCAGCCGCCCGCGAAGATCCCGGAACCGCGCACCACACCGTCCGGGTTGACCCCGTTGACGCGGATGCCGTGCTCGCCCAGCTCGGCGGCCAGGAGCCGCACCTGGTGGGCCTGGTCGGCCTTGGTGGCGGAGTAGGCGATGTTGTTGGGCCCGGCGAAGACCGCGTTCTTGGAGGCGATGTAGACGATGTCACCGCCCAGCGCCTGCGCGATCATCACCCGCGCCGCCTCCCGTGAGACGAGGAAGGAACCGCGGGCCATGATGTTGTGCTGGAGGTCCCAGTCGCGTGCCGAGGTGTCCAGCAGCGGCTTGGAGATGGAGATCCCGGCGTTGTTGACGACCAGGTCGACTCCGCCGAAGGCGAGCGCCGCCGTCTTGAAGGCCTCGGTGATCTGCTCCTCGGAGGTGACGTCGACGGTGACGGCGACCGCCTTGTCCGGGCCGCCCAGCTCCTCGGCCACGGCCTGGGCGCTGTCGTCGTTGAGGTCGGCGACGACGACACAGGCGCCCTCGGCCACCAGCCGGTGCGCGATGGCCCTCCCGATCCCGCTGCCCGCACCGGTCACCAGCGCCACCCGGGTCGCCAGCGGCTTGGGCTCGGGCATCCGCTGGAGCTTGGCCTCCTCCAGCGCCCAGTACTCGATGCGGAACTTCTCCGACTCCTCGATCGGCGCGTACGCCGACACCGCCTCCGCCCCGCGCATCACGTTGATGGCGTTGACGTAGAACTCCCCGGCCACGCGGGCGGTCTGCTTGTCCTTGCCGAAGCTGAACATGCCCACGCCCGGCACGAGCACGATCGCCGGGTCGGCGCCGCGCATCGCGGGCGAGTCGGGCAGGGCGTGCCGCTCGTAGTAGGCGGCGTACTCCTCCCGGTACCGGGCGTGCAGCTCCTTCAGCCGGGCCACGGCCTCCTCCAGCGGCGCGGCCGGCGGCACGTCCAGCACCAGCGGGCGCACCTTGGTCCGCAGGAAGTGGTCCGGGCACGACGTGCCCAGGGCCGCGAGCCGCGGATGCTCGGCGCGGGCGAGGAACTCCAGCACGGCGTCGGAGTCGTCGAAGTGCCCGACCTGCGGCTTGTCCTGCGAGGCGACGGCCCGGACGTACGGCGCCAGCGCCGCCGCCCGCTCCCGCCGCTCGGCCGCCGAAAGGGCCTCGTAGCCCTCGATCACCGGCCCGAACGGCTCCGGCTTCCCGCGCTCGGCGAGGAACGCCTCCGCGGTACGGATGATGTGCAGCGAGTTGCGCTCGCACTCCTCGGACGTCTCACCCCACGCGGTGATCCCGTGCCCGCCCAGAACGCAGCCGATCGCCTGCGGGTTGGCCTCCTTGACCGCCGCGATGTCCAGCCCGAGCTGAAAGCCGGGCCGCCGCCACGGCACCCACACCACCGAGTCCCCGAAGCACTCGGCGGTCAGCTTCTCCCCGTCGGCGGCGCAGGCCAGCGCGATCCCGGAGTCCGGGTGCAGATGATCGACGTGCGCGGCCTCGACGAGCCCGTGCATGGCGGTGTCGATGGAGGGGGCCGCCCCGCCCTTGCCGTGCAGACAGTAGTCGAAGGCGCCGACCATCTCGTCCTCGCGCTCGACCCCGGGGTACACCCCCTTCAGCGCCCGCAGCCGGTCGATCCGCAGGACGGCGAGCCCGGCCTCGGTGAGCGTGCCGAGATCACCTCCGGACCCCTTGACCCACATCAGCTCGACGTCACCGCCGGTCACGGGGTCGGTGGCGGAGCCCTTGGCGGACGCGTTGCCGCCGGCGTAGTTGGTGTTGCGGGGGTCGGAGCCGAGCCGATGGGAGCGCTCGATCAGGGCGGCGGCTTCAGGATGGGTGGTCACGAGACCGGTTTCCTTTCCAGAGGGCGATGCGTACACAAGGGGCGGGGCTGTGTCGAAGTCCGGCTCTGCTGCGCGGGCGCGAGCGGCCACGACGGACCCGCACCCCGCGACGAGGCAGATCAGGGCAGAGGCGCTACGCCCCCCACCCTGCCTGCTCCCCACCGACACGCTCGGCCACGATCTTCTCGGCCCACCCGGAGCGGGCATACGCGGCGATCGGGTCGCGGTCGAGCCCCATCTCCTCACGCACCTCGGCCAGCAGCGGCCGTACATCGGTGTTGTACGCGTCCATGAGCACGGCGTTCGCCCCGAGCACGTCACCCTCGCGCTGAGCGACGGCGAGCGCTTCCCGGTCGACCAGCAGGGCCTTGGCGGTGGCTTCCTGCACGTTCATGACCGACCGGATGATCGCCGGGATCTTCGCCTCGATGTTGTGGCACTGGTCGAGCATGAAGGCGACGCCCGGCCCGAGCCCGCCCCCGCGCACCACCTCGTACATGATCCGGAACAACTGGAACGGATCGGCCGCGCCCACCATCAGGTCGTCGTCGGCGTAGAAGCGGGAGTTGAAGTCGAACCCGCCGAGCTTCCCCTCCCGCAGCAGCGTGGCCACGATGAACTCGATGTTGGTGCCGGGCGCGTGGTGCCCGGTGTCGACGACCACCTGCGCCTGCGGGCCCAGCTTCAGACAGTGGGCGTAGGCGGTGCCCCAGTCCGGCACGTCCGTCGCGTAGAAGGCGGGCTCGAAGAACTTGTACTCCAGCAGCATCCGCTGCCCGTCCCCGAGCCGCCCGTACACCTCGGCCAGCCCCTCCGCGAGGCGGTCCTGCCGGGCCCGGATGTCGTCCTGGCCGGGATAGTTCGTGCCGTCGGCGAACCAGAGCTTCAGGTCCCCGGACCCCGTGGCGTCCATGATGTCGACGCACTCCAGCAGATGATCGAGCGCCTTGCGCCGCACCGCAGGATCCGCGTGGCAGATGCTGCCGAGCTTGTAGTCGTCGTCCTGGAAGGTGTTGGAGTTGATCGCCCCCAGTTTCAGCCCGTGGTCCTCGGCGTGCCTGGCCAGCGCCGCGTAGTCGTCCACCTTGTCCCACGGGATGTGCAGGGCGACGGTGGGGGCCACGCCGGTGAACTCGTGCACCTTCGCCGCGTCCTGCAGCTTCTCCCAGGGATCGCGCGGCACGCCCGGCTGGGCGAACACCTTGAAACGGGTTCCCGAGTTCCCGTACGCCCACGACGGCGTCTCGACGGCCTGGGTCTTGAGCGCGGCCTTCACCGCGGCGAGGTCGGTCACTGCGCGACTCCTGGTGATGTCGGTCGTAACAACGAAGCGATGTGAAACGATTCAGACCCGCAAGCTAAGGGCCCTCCGGAGGGGTGTCAAGCGCTCCGACCAACCCCGTTGTCCGTGATCCTGTCGCGACCTTTGACTATCGAAACTTTTTCGAACCGAACCCATTGACGCGCCCCGGCTGTCATGCCTACGGTCCCGGCAATCCAGTTGAAACCTTTCACGGCGCGGTGGAGGCCTCGGGTCCTCCGGCCGGTGTCGTCGAGGAGCCTCACATGACCCACCCGCCTGACACGGGGCCGGCGCCGGTGCTGGCGCTGAAGGGCGTCTCCAAGTCCTTCGGTGCCGTACGCGCCCTCAGGGACGTCTCCCTGGAGCTGTTGCCCGGCGAGGTGCACGCCCTTGCCGGAGAGAACGGCGCGGGCAAGTCGACGCTGATCAAGACCCTCGCCGGGGTGCACCGGCCGGATGCCGGCCAGGTGCTGCTCGACGGTGAGCCCGTCGTCTTCCACGGCCCCGGCGAAGCCCGCGACGCCGGCATCGCCGTGATCTACCAGGAACCCACACTCTTCCCCGACCTGTCGATCGCCGAGAACATCTTCATGGGCCGCCGGCCCAGGCGGGCCCTCGGCCGGATCGACCACAAGGCCACACATGCCGCGACCCTGGCCCTGATGAAGCGCCTCGGCGTCGAACTCGACCCCGACCGGCCGGCCCGTGGCCTGTCCATCGCCGACCAGCAGATCGTCGAGATCGCCAAGGCCCTCTCCTTCGAGGCCCGGGTCCTGATCATGGACGAGCCGACGGCAGCCCTGACCGGCAGCGAGGTGGCGCGGCTCTTCGGGGTCGTCCGCACCCTGCGCGAGCAGGGCGCGGCGGTGCTGTTCATCTCGCACCGGCTGGAGGAGATCTTCGAGATCTGCCAGACGGTGACCACCCTGCGGGACGGCGCCTGGATCGCCGGCGAATCGCTGGCCGGCATGACCGAGGACGACCTGGTCCGCCGGATGGTCGGCCGCGACCTGGACGAGCTCTACCCCAAGCAGGAGGTCGAGCCCGGCGAGGTGGCCCTGAGCGTCCGCCGCCTGACCCGCGAGGGCGTCTTCACGGACGTGTCCTTCGAGGTGCGGTGCGGCGAGATCGTCGGTCTCGCGGGACTCGTGGGCGCCGGCCGCACCGAGGTGGCCCGCGCGGTCTTCGGCGTCGACCGGTGGGACGCCGGCGAGGTCGAGGTCGCCGGGCGCAGACTCACCAACGGCGCCCCGTCCACGGCGATGGCGGCCGGACTGGCCCTCGTCCCGGAGGACCGGCGCGCCCAGGGCCTGGTGATGGACATGTCCATCGAGCGCAACATCGGCCTCACCGGCCTGCGTACGACCGTCAAGGCCGGGCTGATGGACCGCGGGGCGGAACGCAGCCGCTCCCTCGACTGGGCCGTCAAGCTCCAGGTGAAGTACGCCCGCATCGCCGACGCCGTCTCCACCCTCTCCGGCGGCAACCAGCAGAAGGTCGTCCTCGCCAAGTGGCTCGCCACCGGCCCGAAGGTGCTGATCGTGGACGAGCCGACCCGCGGCATCGACGTCGGTACCAAGGCGGAGGTGCACCGGCTGCTGTCGCAGCTCGCCGCCGACGGGGTGGCGGTGCTGATGATCTCCTCCGACCTGCCCGAGATCCTCGGCATGGCCGACCGCGTGCTCGTCATGCACGAGGGCCGGCTCACCGCCGAGATCCCCCGCGCCGAAGCCTCCGAGGAAACCGTGATGGCCGCAGCCACCGGGAGGGCCGCCGCATGACGGTGACCACCCCGAACCAGACTCCAGCCGTCGAGGTGCCCCGCTCCGGCGGCACCCGACTGGTCGACCGCGTCTTCAAGATGCGCGAACTCGCCATCCTGGTCGTCTTCCTGGTGATGATCGGCATCACCCAGGCGGGCAACAGCGAGTTCCTCTCCGAGCAGGGCATCAAGGACCTGCTGCTCAACGCCACCATCCTGGTGCTGGTGGCCACCGGACAGTCCCTGGTGGTGATCACCAGGAACGTCGATCTGTCGGTCGGCTCGACCCTCGGCATCAGCGCCTTCGCCACCGGCACCTATCTGCACGGCGGCGGCAACGCCGTCGTCGCGATCCTCCTCGCCGTCCTGCTGGGAGTCGGCTTCGGCATGCTCAACGGCCTGCTGGTCAGCCTCGGCCAGGTGCCCGCCCTCGTCGTCACCCTGGGCACGCTCTACATCATCCGCGGCGTCGACTCCATCTGGGTCGGCTCCCGCCAGATCACCGCGGCCGACCTCCCCGGCGGGTTCGTGGACTTCGGCTCCGGGGGCGTCTCGGCGGTGCCGTGGCTGGCACTGATCGCGCTGGCGGTCCTGGTGGCGACGGCGTACTACCTCAAACACTTCGGCAGCGGACGGGAGCTGTACGCCCTCGGTTCCAACCCGGAGGCCGCGCGGCTGGCCGGCATCCCGGTCCGCAAGCGGATCCTGGCCGCCTACACCTTCTGCGGCGGCCTCGCCGGACTCGCGGGAGCGATGTATCTCGCCCGCTTCGGAAACGTCGACTCGGGCACCGGAAACGGCTACGAACTCACCGTCGTCAGCGCCGTCGTGGTCGGCGGCGTCGTCTTCACCGGCGGCTCGGGAAGCGTCTACGGAGCCGCTCTGGGCGCCCTGCTGCTCACCTCGATCAACAGCGTCCTGCCCGCTCTCGGCGTCAGCTCGGTGTGGGTGCTCGCCATCAACGGCGTCCTGCTGCTGCTCGCCATCGCCGTCGACCGGATCGTCGCACTGCGCGTGGCCGCCGCCCTGAAGAAGAAGTCCGACCGGAGGAACACCCCCATGGCGAAGGAGAACGCCGGTGCCTGAATCGCTGACCCGCGCCGTTCGCTGGGACACGGTCGTCGGCGCGCTCCTCATCGTCCTGCTGCTGCTGTCGTTCGGTTTCGTGGACGGTTTCGGCAACGCCCTCAACCTGTCCTTCCTCCTCGGCAACACGCTCCCGATCGCGCTGATCGCCCTGCCGATGACCCTGCTGGTGGTCGCGGGCGAGATCGATCTGTCGGTGGCGTCCACGGCCGGGCTGTCCGGGGCGGTGATGGGCAAGCTCTGGAACGACGGCATGGCCATCGAGACGATCATCCCTCTGTGCCTGCTGCTGGGCGTCGTCTGCGGACTGGTCAACGGCCTGCTCGTCACGCGGCTCGGGCTGCCGTCCCTCGCCGTCACCATCGGCACCCTCGCCGCCTACCGGGGCATCGCCCAGATCGTGCTCGGCTCCGACGCGGTCACCGACTTCCCCTCCCAGTACCTGGACTTCGCGGCCGGCCGGGTCGGGAACTCCTTCCTGCCCCAGGCGTTCCTTCCCTTCCTGGTGCTGCTCGCCATCGCCGCCGTCGTCCTGCACGCCACCCCCTTCGGCCGGTCGCTGTTCGCGGTCGGCGCGAGCGAGGAGGCGGCGCGGTTCGCCGGGATCCGGGTCAGGCGGACCAAGCTCCTGCTCTTCGTGGCCACCGGGTTCATGTCCGCGCTGACCGGTGTGTTCTGGGCCCTGCACTACGCCAGCGCCCGCTACGACAACGCCACGGGCCTCGAACTCTCCGTCGTCGCGGCCGTGCTGCTCGGCGGCATCGACTTCGACGGGGGCAAGGGGACGCTGGGCGGCGCCATCGCCGGCGTGTTCCTGCTCGGCGCGCTGCAGAACGTCATGAGCCTGCTGAACGTCTCCGCGCAGTCGCAGATCGTCGTCACCGGTGTCCTGCTGGTGATCTCCGTGCTCGGGCCGCGGGTCGCGCGTCAGATCGCCGTGGGCAGGGCCGCCGGTTCCTCCGGTTAGGCCCTTCGCCGGCTGCGGTCCGGTCATGGCCGGTCGCTCCCCCGGGTTCCCGGCTTCGCCCGACCCCGGGGGGACCCCCATCGCGGCGGCAGCCGCACAGGAAACACAGCTCCGCGCCCCCTCTGGGGCGCGTCCACTCACCCTCTCTTCTCCCAAGGACCCCGCCATGCCCAAGTCACCCCTGCGCCGCACCTGCGCCGCGCTCGCCGTCGGTACGTCCCTCGCCCTGGCGCTCACCGCCTGCGGCGGCACCACCAAGAACGACGTCAAGGACGACAACGCCTCCGCCGCCTCCGGCGGCAAGGCCGATCCGAACGCCGCCACCAAGAAGGGCCTGACCGTCGGCTTCCTGCCCAAGCAGGTCAACAACCCCTACTTCACCACCGCCGACAAGGGCGGCGAGAAGGCGCTCGCCGAACTCGGCTCGAAGTACAAGGAGGTGGGCCCCTCCAGCGCCACGGACACCTCCGGGCAGGTCAGTTACGTCAACACGCTCACCCAGCAGCAGGTGAACGCGATGGCGGTCTCCGCGCAGGACCCGGGCGCCCTGTGCACCGCCCTCAAGCAGGCCATGAGCAACGGCATCAAGGTCGTCACCTACGACTCCGACACCACGCCCGGCTGCCGCAACGCCTTCGTCTCGCAGGCGTCCGCCGAGGACCTCGGCCGTACCGAGGTGCAGCTGCTCGCGCAGCAGATCGGGTACAAGGGCGAGATCGCCGTCCTGTCCGCCGCCCAGACCGCCACGAACCAGAACACCTGGATCGGGTACATGAAGGACGAGCTGAAAGACCCGAAGTACAAGAACATCAAGCTGGTCAAGATCGCGTACGGCAACGACGACGCCCAGCAGTCCTTCCAGCAGACCCAGGGCCTGCTCCAGCAGTACCCGAACCTGAAGGGGATCATCTCCCCGACCACCGTCGGCATCAAGGCCGCCGCCCAGTACCTGTCGGGCTCCAAGTACAAGGGCAAGGTCAAGCTGACCGGCCTCGGCACCCCCAACGACATGCGCAAGTACGTCAAGAACGGCACCGTGGACGCCTTCGAGCTGTGGGACCCGGCCAAGCTCGGCGACCTGGCCGCCCGCACCGCCGTCGCGCTGGCCTCGGGCCAGATCACCGGCAAGGAGGGCGAGAGCTTCAAGGCCGGCGGTACGACGTACACCATCGGCAAGGACGGCGTGATCAGCCTGGGCAAGCCGACCGTGTTCGACGCCAAGAACATCGACCAGTTCAACTTCTAGGCAGACGGGAGCAGTCGATGCAGCGCGTGTGCTTCCTGCTGAAGGTCAGGGCGGACCGGCTCGACGAGTACCGTGAGCGGCACGCGGCCGTCTGGCCGGAGATGCTCGACGCCCTGAAGGCGACCGGCTGGCACAACTACTCGCTGTTCCTGCGCGAGGACGGCTTGCTCGTCGGCTATCTGGAGACCGAGGACTTCGCCGCCGCTCAGGCCGGCATGGAGGCGACCGAGGTCAACGCGCGCTGGCAGGCGGAGATGGCGCCGTTCTTCGAGTCGCTGGACGGCGCCAGACCCGACGAGGCCATGAGGCCGCTCACGGAGGTGTTCCACCTGTCATGACCGCCGACGTGAGCGGGGTCGCGGCCCCCGGGGTCACCCGGCTGGGCCGTACCCTCCTCGATGCCCGGGCCCTGTACTTCGTGTCGTACGACGGCCTCGTCAACAACAACTCCTTCCAGAAGAACGGCCTGTTCACGCACCGGGGCCGGCAGTACGCGGCCTGGTACTCCGCCGACCGCAGCGCGACCCTCGCCCGCCGCGGCCCGGGTGCGGGGGTCTGGGCGACGGTGACCCTGGACCACCGGCTCAAGAGCGACGACTCCCACAACGTGATCTCGATGGGTGTGTCGCGGACCGACGGCCGGCTGCACCTGGTCTCGGACGCGCACAGCGACGGCTTCTCCTACGTGAAGTCCTGCGCCGGGCTGCTCGACGGCGAACCGCCGTGGACCCGGGCCGCCTTCGGGCCCGTGCGCACCACGCTCGGCGGACTCGCGCTCACCGCGCGGTTCACCTATCCGCAGTTCGTCTCCACCCCCGAGGGCAGGCTCCAGCTCGGCTACCGTGCCGGGATCTCCGGCGACGGCCGCAACGCCCTCGCGGAGTACGACGGTTCGACGTGGACGGCGCTGGGGGAGTGGAGCAGCGCGACCGGCACCTACTCCAGTGCGCACGGCTCCAGCACCGCCCGCAGCATGTACCTGCACGGCATCGACTACGACGTCCGCGGCCGGCTGCACTCCTTCTTCACCTGGCGCGAGCAGAACGCCTCCGTGACGTGCGGCGGCGGTCTGACCAACCACGACACCGGCTACGTCCTCTCCGCCGACCGCGGGCGGACCTGGCGCAACGACGCCGGTGAGGTCGTGGGCACCACCGGCGGCCCGGACAAGGTCGCCGTCGACAGCCCCGGGTTGGTGGTGGACCCCCTGGCCCCCGACCATGCCCTGATGAACCAGGAGAGCCAGGCCGTCGACTCGGCCGGCCGGCCGCACGCGATCATCAGTTACGTACCGGGCCGTTTCGGGCGGTGCACCACGGACTACGCCGCCGACCGCATCGCCCACGGGCGCGCCTTCCACCTCCGCAAGAACGCTTCCGGCGCCTGGCAGAAGACCGAGATCCCGATCCCGCTGAACTCCAGCCAGCGCACCAAGCTCGTCCTGGACCGGCACGACAACGCTTACGCGGTGCTTCCGTTCGGCCGCATCGCCGCCGCGTCCAAGGCCTCCGGGTACACCGACTGGACACTGCTGCACGACGGTGGTGACCTGAACGCCTTCGGCGAGGTGGTCGTCGACGAGACGCGGATCCGGTCGGAGAACGTCCTGTCCTTCATGTACCAGGAGAAGTCCACCGGTACGACGCCCTCGCCCCTGTACGTGGCCGACTTCGCGCTGCCGGCATGACGGTAATGTGAAGGTCGTCCCGCCGCCCCTTGTCTCCCTGGAGGTCTTCGCCCGATGGCCCAGTCGGTGGGTATCAAGGACGTCGCCCGTGTCGCCGGAGTGTCGGTGGGCACGGTGTCGAACGTCATCAACCGCCCGGACACCGTCGCGAGTGAGACCCGGGCGCGGGTGCTGTCCGCGATCGACCGGCTCGGCTACGTCCGCAGCGAGTCGGCGCGACAGTTGCGCGCGGGCCGCAGCCGGATCATGGGTCTGCTCGTGCTCGACATGGGCAACCCGTTCTTCGTGGACGTGGCGCGCGGCGCCGAGCGGGCGGCCCGCCAGGCGGGGCTCGGCGTGATGGTGTGCAACAGCGCCCAGAACGCCGCCGAGGAGGCCGACTACCTGTCGCTCTTCGCCGAGCAGCGGGTGCGGGGCGTGCTGCTGACCCCGGCCGACGCCACCGGCCGCAACATCGACGCCTTCCGCCGGCACGGCATCCCCTTCGTCCTGGTCGACCGGGTCGCCGAGGGCACCACCGAGTGCTCGGTGTCCGTGGACGACGTGGCCGGCGGCGCGCTCGCCGTCCGGCACCTGGTGGATGCGGGCCACCGCTCCATCGCCTACGTCAGCGGACCCCCCGGACTCAACCAGGTCCGCGACCGCCGTACCGGCGCCCTGAACGCCCTGGCCGAAGCCGGGCTCGGCCCCAAGGCGCTGCGCGAGCTGCCCACCGAACGCCTCGACGTGGCCGCCGGCCGCGACGCCGGCGCCCGCCTGCTGGGTCTCGCCGACCGCCCCACCGCCGTGTTCTGCGCCAACGACCTGCTCGCCCTCGGCGTCCTGCAGGCCCTGTACGCCGCCGGCGTCACCGTCCCCGACGACCTCGCCATCGTCGGCTACGACGACATCGAGTTCGCGGCGGCCGCCGCCGTACCGCTGACCTCCGTACGGCAGCCCGCCGTCACCATGGGCGCCCTCGCCGCCGAGCTGCTGCTGGAGGAGACCGAACAGGGCGAGGGCACGCGCACCCACGAGCACCGCCGGGTGGTGCTCCAGCCGGAGCTGGTGGTGCGCCGTTCCAGCCTCGTGGCACGCTGACCCGGGGCTGACCGGAAGTTCAGTAAGAATCCATGATCCCCGGGCTCCGCGCGGGCGGAGGCATGTGCTGAACTGGGACCGTCCCTACCGTCCGTCCCGGGAGCCCCGTTGAGCCTCAGCTACCGCCAGCCCGGCGTCATCCTCACCGACCGCCGCTTCACCGTGCCCCTCGACCACGCCGCCCCGGGCGGCGAGACGATCGAGCTGTACGCCCGTGAGGTGGTCGCGAGCGACAAGGCCGGGAAGGAGCTGCCGTGGCTGCTGTTTCTCCAGGGCGGTCCGGGCTTCGGGGCGAATCGTTTCGTCGGACGTCAGGCCTGGCTCGACCGGGCCCTGAAGGACTACCGCGTCCTGCTGCTCGACCAGCGCGGCACCGGCAGTTCCACCCCGGCCACCCGGCAGACGCTCCCGCTGCGCGGCGGCCCCGCCGAACAGGCCGACTACCTCACTCTTTTCCGCGCCGACGCCATCGTCCGGGACTGCGAGGTCATCCGCCCCCAGGTCACCGGCGGCGCCCCCTGGACCGTGCTCGGCCAGAGCTTCGGCGGCTTCTGCACGGTGTCCTACCTCTCCCTGGCCCCCGAGGGCCTGGACACCGCCGTCATCACCGGCGGCCTGCCCTCCCTGCACGCCCACGCCGACGACGTCTACCGCGCGGCCTACCCGCGCATCGAACGCAAGGTCACCGCGCACTACGCCCGCTACCCGCAGGACGTCGAGCGGGCCCGCCGTATCGCCGACCACCTCCTCACCCACGACGTGGTCCTGCCGAACGGCTACCGGTTCACCGTCGAGGCCTTCCAGTCCCTCGGCCTGATGCTCGGCACGAGCGACGGCAGCCACCGCTTGCACCACCTCCTGGAGGACGCCTTCGTGCGCACACCGGGCGGCCCGGAGCTCTCCGACGCCTTCCAGGAACAGGCCCAGGCCCTGCTGTCGTATGCCGGCCACCCCCTCTACGCGCTCGTCCACGAGTCGATCTACGGCCGCGACGCCCGCCCCACCGCCTGGTCCGCCGAACGGGTCCGCGCCGAGTTCCCGCAGTTCGACGCGGCCAAGGCGCTCGCCGACGACACCCCGGTGCTGTTCACCGGCGAGACGGTCCACCCCTGGATGTTCGAGGCCGACCCGGCCCTGCGCCCGCTGCGCGAGACGGCCGACCTCCTCGCCGCCCGCACCGACTGGCAGCCCCTGTACGACCCCGCCCGCCTCGCCGCCAACGAGGTCCCCGTCGTGGCGGCCGTCTACCACGACGACATGTACGTCGACACCGCACACTCCCTTCAGACCGCCCGCGCGATCCGCGGCCTGCGCACCTGGGTCACCGACGAGTTCGAGCACGACGGGCTGCGCACGGGGGCGCCGAGGGTCCTGGACCGGCTGCTGGCGATGGCAAGAGACGCGGTGTGAAGCGCGGTGGCACCTCCGGCCGAGCGCATAGCGTGCGGCCCATGACAGAGCCCGAGACGAGCCGGCTCCAGCCCATGCCCGAGGACTGGCAGCGCGCCCTGGCCGTGGTGGCGCACCCCGACGACCTGGAATACACGTGCTCCGCGACGGTCGCCGCCTGGACCGACGCCGGCCGCGAGGTCTCCTACGTCCTCGCGACCCGCGGCGAGGCGGGCATCGACACCCTCGACCCCGCCGCCTGCGGGCCGCTGCGCGAACGTGAGCAGCGGGCGAGCGCGGCCGTCGTCGGTGTCACCTCGGTCGAGTTCCTCGGCCACCGGGACGGGGTGATCGAGTACGGGCTCCCGCTGCGCCGCGACATCGCCGCCGCGATCCGCCGCCACCGCCCCGAACTGGTCATCACCCTCAACCACCGGGACACCTGGGGCGGTGCCGCCTGGAACACCCCCGACCACGTGGCCGTGGGCCGAGCCACCCTGGACGCGGCCGCCGACGCCGGGAACCGCTGGATCTTCCCGGAACTCACCCAACAGGGACTCGAACCCTGGAACGGCGTGCGCTGGGTCGCCGTCGCGGGCTCCAGCCGGCCCACCCACGCCGTCGACGCGGGTCCCGGGCTGGAGCGCGCGGTGCGCTCCCTGCTCGAACACCGCACCTACATCGAGGCAATGACCGACGAGGACCCGGAGACACACGTCCGCACCTTCCTGACCACCAACGCCAGGACCACCGGCGAACGCTTCGGCGGCAGACCCGCGGTGGCCTTCGAGGTGTTCGGCCGCTGAAGGCTGCCTGCCCTGGCGCCGGGGCGCCGATCTGCGCGGGGCAAGGCTGCGCGGCGCCTACCTCATCGCCGCGGGCCTCACCGGCGCCGCGCGCTGCGGACATGATCGGCGCCGATCTGCGCGACGCCGACCTGACCGACGCGGACCTCGACGTGGCTCCGGGCCGGTGACCTTGGCGGTGCACCAGGCTCGGGTCAGCGTGCCGACTGGTGTACCGGGCAACCGTCGGTCGGGCTGGCGACCGGAGCGTCCTCGCCGGGCGTGTTCGTCGCATGCGTGGCGTTCGGCTCCGCGGTGCTCCCCGGCGCGCTCACCTCGTGCGCCGGGCAGGCCTCCGGCCCTGCCTCCGCGGCTGATTCCGGTGCACGTACCGGCGTCGGCCGGCGCTCCAGGCCCAGCCGCAGCCCCTCGGGCATCATCGTCAGCCGTTCGGTCACGGACAGCTGGTAGGCCGGGTCGGGCAGCAGGTCGTAGCGGCGCAGCAGGAGGCCGAGGACCAGCGTCGCCTCGTGCAGGGCGAACTGGCGGCCGATACAGGCGCGGGCGCCGGTGCCGAAGGGCTTGAAGGTGTGCGGGGGACGGGACCGTACGGCCGCCGCCTCGAAGCGGTCCGGGTCGAAGCGCTCGGCGTCCTCGCCCCAGACCTCGGGGTCGCGGTGCAGCATCGGTGTCAGCACCAGTGCCCACGCGCCCCGGAGCATCGGGTGGTCGTCGGCGAGCACGGTGTCCCGCAGGGCCTCGCGGGCGAAGGCCGGGGCGGTCGGCCAGAGCCGCAGGGACTCGTCCAGCACCCGGCGGACGTAGCGCAGCTTGGCGACCTGGTCGTAGCCGGGCCGCTCGGTGCCGCCCCAGACGCGCTCCACCTCGGTGCGGGCCCGGGCGGCGATCTCGGGGTGCCGGGCGAGGTAGTACAGGGCGAAGGAGAGCGCGCCCGAGGTGGTCTCGTGGCCCGCGACCAGGAACGTGATCACCTGTTTGCGGACGTTCTCCGCCGACAGTTTCCCGCCGGTCTCCGGATGGGCCGTCTCCAGCATCCGGTCCAGCAGGTCACCGTCCCCGCGCCCCGACCGGCGCCGCTCGGCGACCAGGTCGTCGACCGTCCTGTTCAGGTACGCCATGTCGGCCGCGTTGCGCCGCGCGGCGGTGCGCAGCAGCAGCGGGGCCAGCGGCCCGGGCACGCTGTTCAGGCGCTGGGCGTAGGTGAGCGTGCCGACCATCGCGGTGACGAAGGGGTGCGGCCGGTCCCGCTCGAAGGAGCCGAAGTCGTGCCCGAAGCCGGTCCGCGCGATCGTCTCCAGGGTCAGCTTGGTCATGTCCCCGGGCACGTCCACGGTACGTCCGGCCGCCGCCTCACGGTCCCAGTGGGCGGTGAGGCGGCCGGCGACCGCGAGCATCATCCCGTGGTACGCCTCCATCGCCTCCCGGCTGAAGCCGGGCGCCAGGACGTCGTGCGCCAGCTGCCAGTTGGGCTCGTGGTTGTAGGCGGTGAACAGGCCGTCCCCGGCGAGCGGCCGCAGATTGGCCACGCCCAGACCGACGTGCTTGGCGAACCGGGACTCGTCGGCCAGGTCCGCGGCCGGCCGCGCACCCCACACGAACACGAACTCCTTGCCGAAGGCCCGCCGCCGGAAGATCGGCCCCAGCTCGCGCGCGAAGCGCATGGAGTCCTGCACCGGCGTGCGCCGGTCGACCCCGAGCACATCGCCGAGCAGCGGCACCCGGCGCGGCGGATGCGGGATGCGGTGCAGCTCGGGCCAGCCCGGTTCGGCGCTCCGGAAACCCCTCGGCAGCCCCGTCTCCGTCGTCCCCGTCGTCTCCGCCATGACGCCGATCTCCCTTGATCCAGCGGACCGTTGAATCCGTGACGCGATCTGTGACGCGACCCGCGACATGCATCTGCTCGCGCGTGTTGTACGTGGGTTCAATAACCGGTTTCAGTCTGGTCCGCTTGTTGAACCCGCGTCAAGTAGAGTGACGCCATGGCCGCGAACCAGGGGGAGCGCGCCCGGCGCAGACTCAGCACCGGGGAACGCCGTGAGCAGCTGCTGTCGGTCGGCGCGAGGCTGTTCTCGGAGAGCCCCTACGACGACGTGTGGATCGAGCAGGTGGCCGAGATCGCGGGGGTCTCCCGCGGGCTGCTCTACCACTACTTCCCGACCAAGCGGGACTTCTTCGCGGCGGTCGTCGAGCGCGAGAGCGAGCGGATGCTGCGCATGACGGCGGCCGTGCCCGGTGTGCCGGTGCGCGAGCAGCTCACCGCCGGGCTCGACACCTACCTCGGTTACGTCCAGGCCCACGCCCACGGCTTCCGCGCCTTCCACCGCGCCGACGCGGCCGGCGACCAGGCCGTACGCCGGGTCTACCGGCGGGCCCTGGCCGCCCAGGAGCAGCAGATCCTCGCCGCGCTCGCCGTCGACCCCGAGTTCGGGCCCGTCTTCGAGAGCGCCCCGCACGTCCGCCTGGCCGTGCGGGGCTGGCTCGCCTTCACCACCGCCGTGTGCCTGGAGTGGCTGCGCGACGGCGAGCTGACGCGCGGGCAGGTGCGCGACCTGTGTGCGCGGGCGCTGTTGGGTGTCATCGCCTGACCGCCGCCTGCCGCTGCCCGCCCCCCGCTTGATTCTTTCCGCCGGTGCGGTGTGGTTGGCGTGCACTCCGATCTTCGATAGGTTAGGCAAGGCTTACCTAAGGAGGTCTCGGATGGGTGACACGCAGGACTGGACGGCCGCACCCGGCGCGGCGGAACGGGCGCGGTCGGTGCCGGCCGCCGCCTGGTCGTGCGCGGTGACCGCGGACGGCGCCCGCGAGGAGTACGTCGGCGCGCACACCATGACCGACGACGGCGCCGTACGCCTGGCGGTGCCCGACGACAGCGCCCTGTCGGCCGCGGCCATCTGCGCCCCACGCCAGGAACCCTCCGCGGTGCTGGAGTTCGCCGACGTGGCCCCCGTACCGATGCGCGACCGGATCCGGGCCCGGCTCTACCTCGCCGGCTGGTTCACCCCGGACCGCGGAGCCCTGCTGTTCCGGCCCACCCGGGTGGTGCTGCGCAGGTCCTCCGGGGCCGTGGTGGTCGACCTCGGCGAGTACGCCGCCGCCCGGCCCGACCCGCTTGCCGAGGCCGAGGCCCGGCTCCTGACCCACCTCGCCGACGCGCACCCGGACGCCGTCGAGCGGCTGACCCGCCTGGTACGGCCGGAGAGCCTGCACGCCGCGACCCGTGTGCTGCCCCTCGCCGTCGACCGGCACGGACTGACCCTGCGTATCGAACGCACCCGCGCCCACGGCGACGTACGCCTGCCCTTCCACACGCCCGCCGACGACGTCGCCCAGCTCACCGAGCGCATGCACGCCCTGCTGGCCCAGGCCGCTTCCGCCGGCTGCCCGCGCGCGCTACAGCGGCAGCGCGCAGACGGCGACGGGTGACGCGAACGGCTCGCCGGCCGACCGGAGTGCACCGTTGCCCGCGTCGACGTGGAAGACGGTGACCGTCCCCGAGCGCTGGTTCGCCGCGAACAGCAGCCCGCCGTCCGGCGAGAGAGCGATCTGCCGCGGGAAGTCCCCGCCCACCGGCACCGTGCCCAGCAGCCGCAGCCGGGCGCCGTCGGCCTCGATCGCGTACCGCGCGAGGCTGTTGTGGCCCCGGTTGGCCAGGAACGCGTACCCGCCGTGCGCCGTCACGACGAACTGCGCCGGGTAGTTGGTGCCGCCGTCCGAACCCGTGGACTGCGGCTCCCCGATCGTCAGCCGGCCGGAGGCCGGGTCATAGCCGCAGACGGTGACCGTGTCGTCCACCTCGTTGGCCAGATAGGCGTACCGGCCGCCCGGATGGAAGGTCAGATGACGCGGTCCCGCCCCCGGCCGGGTGTGCGCCCGCGCCACCTCCGTCAGCGTGCCCTTCACCTGGTCCAGGCGGTAGCTGTAGACGGTGTCGGTGCCGAGGTCGACCGCGAGGACATGGCCGCCGTCCGGGCTGGTGAGGGACTGGTGGGCGTGCGGCCCCTGTTGACCGGGACCGGGAGGCGGGGAGGTGTGCGTGACGACGTCGGTGCGCTCGCCGGGGGCGCCCGAGGCGTCGAGGGGATGCACGGCGACACTGCCCGAACCGTAGTTGGCGCTCAGCAGCCAGCGACCGGAGGGATGCACCGACAGGTGACACGGGCCCGCGCCGCCCGTGCCACGGGTGCCGAGGACCCGCCGGTCGGCGAGGCGTACGGCCGTCACGGCGCCGTACTGGCGCTCGTCCACCGCGTACAGCGTGCGGCCGTCCGGGTGCACGGCGAGGTACGACGGGTCGGGGACGCCGGTGAGCGCGCCGGAGCCGGTGATCCGGCCGGTCGCCGGGTCGTAGGAGGCCAGTCCGATGCCGGTGCCGCCGCCGTCGACCGAGGTGTAGGTGCCCACGTACAGCGGTCGCGGACCGGAGGGCCCGCGGGGTGGTGCGGCGGACCTGGGCTGGTCCGCCGCGGCCGTGGTACGGGCCGGCGGAGCCGCCGGTGACGGTACCGCCACCACGGCCGCAGTACCCGCCACGGCTCCGACGAACCGGCGCCGGCTCCAGCGTCCGTTCACCGGCCCGTCGTCCGTGTCCATGCAGCACCTCAGGTCGTCGCTCGCCCCGCTCGTGACAGCCACCTTGTCCTCTGCCGGCCGCAAGGGGCAAGTACGGCAATGGGTGTTGCACTCAATGCAACGCCGCCTACCACTCGCCGTCCTCGACCGGCTTGCCCGGCGCGTCCTTCAGCGGGGTCACCTGGCCGGCGGACGGCGCCTGCCACGGGTCCAGGTCGTCCCCGAGCCACTCGCCGACCGGCTTGACCGCGCCCAGGGTGTCCGTCGGGGCAAGGTCGTCGGCATCGGCGTCGTAGTAGTCGTACCAGGGCAGCCCCGCCCGGGTGTACGCCGCGCGGTCCACCGGCGACGGCGGGGGCGCCTCGCCGGTGATGCGCCGCCACTCCGGCGGCGTGACCAGATGCACGAACACCCGCCCGGCGGGCTCCTCGGACCAGTCCGTCAGCGGACGGTCGTCCCGGTACACCTCCTGGCGCATCGAGCCGCCGACGCCGAGACCCATGGCGGCGCCCCGCGGCGCCCCACCCGGGGCCGCGGGAGGCGGCATCGCACCGGGCGCGGACGCCATCATCGGCATCGCCGCGCCGTACCCGCCCGTCGGCCCGGCCGCCAGGGCCCTGCGCCGCGCCTCCTCCCGCTCCCGCTCACGGCGCCGCCACTCGGTCAGGAGCGGCTCCCGCAGCGGGAACGACTGCAGCTGGACCCCGCCCCACACCTCCTCGCCGGTGACCTGCCCCTCCACCGTCGCACCCAGACCCAGCGGCACGGCGACGAACTGGCGGACCGTCCCCTTGCCGGAGTTGATGCCGTCCAGCCAGGGCTGGCGGGGGAGCGCCAGGTAGTTCTGCGGATCCCGGGCGAGCCGGTCGCTCCAGGGCCGGCCGGACACCGCGCACACCTTGCCGACCCCGACCTGGAGCGCCGCCGGCTCCGTGGTGCCGGAAAAGCTCAGCCACATCGCCTCGCGCAGATACACCGGCAGCATCACGCCACCGCGCGCCCGCCAGTCGGCCGGCACCGTGTCCGGATAGTCCGAGACCCGCCGGATCGGGAACTCGCCCAGACCGGGCGGCAGCGGATGCGTGCCCGTCTCCGGCAGCCGCAGCGTGCGGATGAACCGCACCGCCACCCCGCCCGGCAGCCGCAGTGTGTTCCCGTCGATCCGCACCACGGAACCGGCCATCCGCTCGCCCCCTCGCATCGGTGTCGGCCGCCCGGCACCCCTCGCATCCGTGCCGGTCGCCCGGCACCCTTCACACTCCGTGCCGGCCGCCCCGGCCCCTGCGCGCCGAGCTCGCCCGGCGCCCTCCTCACCAAAAACGCTCACCGAACCCCGCACGGTTCCGCCACAGCTCCTCCTGCACCCCGAGCCGTTCGCGCACCCGGGTCATCCGGGGCAGCTTCGCCCGCTGCCGCTGGGAGACCCGGTCCAGCTCCTCGAACAGGCGCCGGGTGCGGTGCTCGGTGTTCAGCTCGTCGATGATCCGGGTCGTCTCGGTCAGCACGGCCCCGAACAGCTGCCAGTTCGCCCAGTCCTTGCCGATCTCCTCCTGGAGCAGCTCGGCCAGCCGGTCCCGGGTGCCGGCCGCCGTGTGCAGCTCGGCGGACAGTCGGGCCTCCGCCGACTCGGCGTTCTCGCTCAGATGCGTGGTGACCAGGACCGAGAAACTGACCACCGCGTCGGCGATCTCCGACAGCAGCTGTTCCACGGTCGCCCCGACCCGGGGCGGGAACAGCTCCTCGGCCCCGCGGGCCTTCGCCAGGTCCGTGAAGGTACGGGCCAGCACCCGCAGCACCACCGTGCAGATCTCCAGCGTGTCCAGACCGGTGCGCAGCACCACCCGGTGCAGCAGCCCCTCCCTGACCCGCGGGTTGAGCCGCAGGCTGTCCTCGGCCTGCCGCAGGGACGCGTCCACGCGGCTGATGTGCTGGTCCAGCCGCCGCGCCTCGTGCAGCCGCTCGGCCGCACGCTCCCAGGGGATCCGGCCGGCGGCCTCCTCACCCATCCGCAGCATCAACTGCCGCACCCGGCGTGCCTGGTCCTCGATCGAACGGCCCGCCTCGTCCACCCACACCGGGGGCGGGAGCAGCAGGTTGCAGGCCGTGCCGACGACCGCGCCGATCAGCGTCTCCACGATGCGCGCCCAGGCGGTGAACCCGACGGTGGTCACCCCGAGGACCAGCATGGCGCTGATCGCCACCTCGGCCACGTACTCGTCGACCCGCACCAGGTGCCCGACGGCCAGTGAGGCCACGATCAGCAGGGCGAGGCTCCACCAGGTCAGTCCCACCAGCACACTGAAGGCGATCGCGACCAGCACCCCGGCGACCACCGAGTTCACCCGGCGGATGCCGTTGGTGAGGGTGGCGTAGAAGGTCACCTGGACGACCAGCAGCGCGGTCAGCGGCGCGGTCAGCGGGGCCGGCTCGGGGCTGAGGCGGAGGGCGATGACGTAGGCGATCGTCGCAGCCGTCGCCGACCGCAGCGTCTGGACGACCACCGGCTGCCGGCGCCGCTCCAGCAGACGCCGCAGTCCCGTGGGCCCCTTCCGTACGTCGTGCATCCCTTGGCCTGTTCCCGTTCCTGGGGCGGGTCGAACGTCCCGCCCTCGCGGACGGAAACTGTCCGCAAGGGTTCATGCGGTGATCCTCCGAGGGCGGTGGTCGCCGTGGTGCGGGAGGAAGACTGGGCCTCGCGCTCCGTGCCGGACGGCCGGGCGAGGACCCGTTCCGGCCGGCCGACGCCCTGCACGGCGATCCGGTGGCCGAACCGGACAAGGTCCTGGACGCCGTGGCCGACGCCTACGCGGGGGCCGCCCGCCGACGCCGGTTCCGTACCGACGCCGCTGGGCCCGCTGCCCCTGCCGCCGGCCGCCGGTGCGGGCGCGCCGGACGCCGCCATGCACGCCTGGGACATCGCCGTCGCCACCGTTCAGATCCGGCCACTCGCACCGGCGCCGGCGGCGGACCTGCGGCCGGTCACCGACCAGCTGGCGCCACGGCTGCGCGAGTACGCGTGTTCGCTCCCGCCCTCGCCTGCGACGGCCCCCAGGACGAGGCGGCGTCCCTCCTCGCCTTCCTCGGCCGCGACCCGGAGTGGGCACTGCCGACGGCCTGACCGCGGGGCTCGGTGGAGCTTATGGGGCCCGCACCTACGAGATCTGCGCGCTCTCCGCTCACCCGCGCGCGACCGGCGGAGCGGGCTCGGCCGACCCGCAGCGTCGGCACCGCCTGTCCGCGCCGGGCCGTACGACATTCGCGCTCGTCCGCGGCCACGACGTGCTCATCCACCTTCACCCGGTGGCGGCCGCCCGGTTGCGCGACCGGTAGCCGGCGACCTTGGCGAGATTGCCGCAGCGCTCCATGGAGCACCAGCGGCGCCGCCGGGCCTGGGAGTCGTCGAGGAACAGCAGGGAGCAGTCCGGGTTGCCGCACTCCTTGACGCGCTCCAGCAGCGGACCGCCGACCAGCAGCACCGCGTCCCGGGCCACGGTCGACAGGGCGGCACGGGCCGGATGGCGGGCCGTCCAGTGCCGGGGGCCGAGCTGGGGCGCGAGGTCGGGACGGGCGGCGACCTCGTTGACCAGCGCCACGTCGCCCTCGTCCGGATCCCGCCCGGCCATCGCCGCCCGCAGCACGCGGTACACCGCCTCGCGCAGGGCGCGGGCCTCGGTCAGATCGCGTACGGCGACCGGGACCGGGCCGTCCTCGACCGCCAGGCCCGCCTCGCCGATCCAGCGGGCCAGGGCGGCGGGGTCGGGGAGGCGCTCCACGGGGGTGGCGTGCCGCTTGCCGAGCGTGGCGACGAAGTCCAGGCAGGGACGGCCACCGAGGAAGGGGAAGGCGAGCGCGGGGTCCGTCGGCGTGGTCATGGGGACAGCCTACCGCGTGACACCGCTTCATGCAGTGTCTTGACACCGGTTGAACCAGTGTCGCAGAGTGACACCACTTCAACCGGTGTCAGTAGGGGGCACCGGGGCTGCGAACAGGGTGGGTGTGTCATGCGTGCGGTGCGGATCGAGGAGTTCGGCGGGCCCGAGGTACTGGTGCCGGTGGAGGTGCCGGATCCGGTGCCCGGCCCCGGGCAGGTCCTGGTGCGGATCGCGGCGGCGGGCGTGAACAGGGCGGACGCGCTGCTGCGTGCCGGCGTCTACCACCGGGCGGGAAGGCCCCCGCTGATCCCCGGCGCGGAGGCGGCCGGCACCGTCGCGGCGGTGGGAGAGGGGGCCAGCGGACTGCGGGTCGGGCAGCGGGTCATGGCGCTCGGCGGCGGCGAGTCGCCCGGCTTCTACGCCGAGTTCGCCGCGCTGGACGCCCGGCACGTGATCGGGCTGCCCGACGGGGTCGGCCTGACCGAGGCGGCGACCCTGCCCGTCGCCTGGCTCTCGGCCTGGTACTGCCTGCGCAGCCTGGCCCGGGTCGCCGAGGGGGAGACGGTCGTCGTCAAGGCCGCGGCCAGCGGAGTCGGCACCGCCGCCGTCCAGATCGCCGCCCGGGCCGGCGCCCGGGTCATCGCCCTCGCCGGGTCGGCGGAGAAGGCCGCCTGGGCCGGGGAGTTCGGGGCCTCCGACCTCGTCGACACCTCGCGCCACACCGACGAGGGGGAGGTCGAGGAGGTGCTGCGGCTGACCGGCGGGCGCGGCGCCGACATCGTCCTCGACACCGTGGGCGGCCGAGCCCTCGGACGGAGCCTGCGCGAGACCGCGCACGACGGCAGGGTGGTCTCCCTCGCGAACGTGGCCCTGGAGCCGAGCACCCTCGACACCCGCGACTTCTATCCGAAGAACATCGCGATCCTCGGCTTCCAGCTCACCAACTTGCAGATCCACGGCTACGACCCCCGGCCCGACCTGCGCGAACTCGCCGAGCGCGTGGCCGCGGGCGACTACCGGGTGCCGGTGGAGACGGTCTTGCCGCTCGAGCAGGCGCGGGCCGCGCACGAGCGGCTGGAGAGCCGGGGCAACCGGGGCAAGATCGTGCTGAGCGTGGGGTGAACCGGTCCGTCAGGCGTACAGCTTGTCGAGGAAGGCGAACAGATTGCCCGTCGTGCGGGCGATCTGTTCCTCCATCGTCAGGCTCTCCTCGAACCGGGCGCCGGACTCCGGCACCTTCTTGCCCCGCACATACAGCGAGCACGCCAGGTCGGTGCACATGTACAGGCCGACCGAGTTGCCCTCGCGGCCCGCCGCCCCCGCCTTGCGCGCGGCCATCAGCGTCACCCCGCCGCCGGGATGGGTGGTCAGGCACACCGAGCACATGCTGCGGTGCAGAAACCCGCGCCGCGAGGCCTGGAAGCGCAGGGCGACGCCGACGAGCCGGTCGTCCCGCTCGGTGACCAGATAGCTGCGGTCGGGCGCTCCCGGATCCCCCCAGCCGAGGAAGTCCAGGTCTTCCCACGGACGTTCGCCGAGATCCCGTGGCACGGTCAGCCGCCTGGCCTCCCCCTTGGAGCAGTTGACAAAGGAGTTGCGGATCTCCTGCTCGGTGAGCGATCTCATGGGGAGAGTCCTTCCGGATTCGTCGCCGTGTACCTGGTGGGGCAGGAACCTAATAGGTCTAGGTCCACGCCTAGCCTAGGTAGCCAGGAGGAGGGTGGGCCAATGGATTTCCGGCTCAACTTCCATCCTGGCCGTGTCTCCGCCGGAATGCCGATCCTCGAGGCACTGGCCCGGGACGGCGCGTACCACGCGCAGTTCGTCACCGGCACCAGCAACGGCGGCGTCACCGCGCACCCGGGAGGCGACCGGACACGCTGGGAGAGCCGGATCTTCGGCGGCGCGTACGACGACGCGGCGCCGGTCGAGCGTCCGCTGTATGGTGCCCTGAACTTCCGCCACCAGATCGTCGGCGCCGCCCGCGCTTCGGCTCTTCGCACCTCAGGCTCCGCGGAGCGGAGCTGCGCCGGGCCACCTTCTGCTACCCGGACAGCGCGGCCGAGCCCACCGACTTCGGCGTGGCCACGGCGATGCCGCTGATCGCGCTCGCGGACGCGGGCGAGCGGGATCCCCTCAACGACTACATCGAGAGCCACGTGCACGCCGGGGTGCGGCTCGCCCGCGACGTGGAGGCGATCGTGCTCGACGCGAGCTACTGCGGCACCCCGGTCGAGACGGCGGCCCGGCGCCTGCCCTTCCCCCTGGAGCGGCACCCCGGCTACCGGCTCACCGTCACCGCACTGCGCCGCCACGCCGACTACCGGGGTCCGGAGTACGCCGACCTCGGCACCCTGCTCGCCGAGCGCGGCCTGCTGACCCCGCGCATCCTCGGGGACGCGGCCCGCACCGGCCGCTACGACCTGCAGGACCTGAAGATGGTCTGGCACACCCTGGCCCGCTTCGGCGCCCCCGTGGGCGCCGGCACGGCGTACCGGCCTGCGGCCACGCCCTGCGGCACCGACCGGGACACGGCGACCTCTTCCGGCTCGGGGTCATCGGCTGAGGCCTCTTCCGGTGTGGCGTAGAAGGCCTCACGGCACGACGTGGTGGCGACCGACTCCGGCCGCGGCACCAGTCGTGATCGTCGCCGCCAGCCCCGCACCCGCCCCGTTCCAGGGTCTGGCGCCGACCGCGTCGCAGCCCGTGCCGCAGGCGCCGAACTCCCGCCCGCGCTCTTGTACTTCGCCTGCGGCGCCCCCCGGCGGTCCAGCACCGCATCGCCGCAATGGCCGACGAGGTCTGGGAACCGCTGGACTCCGGTGCGAGGGTGAGGGGTGGGCGGACACGCTGGTGGCTGAAGGGCGTTACGTGGAGGACGTGTGTGCGGCGGGCTGAACCCGGGCGCGGGGCGGGACCGCGTTCCGACGGGACGAACTGCGCGAGCCACTTAGCTCAGATAATGAACTAAGGGTTGGGAGAATCTCGCGTTCCGCCCGGTCGAAGGGGTATGTTGCAGGTCGGGCAGGGTTCGTGAAGGGAGCGGCATGGCGGGGCGTAACGGGCGCACGGTGCGCGACCTCAGGCGGGGCAACCGTACGGCGGTGCTGCAGAAGCTGTACTTCGACGGCCCCCTCAGCCGCTTCGAACTGGGCCCGGCCACCGGCCTGAGCTCCGGCTCGGTCAGCAACGTGGTCGCCGACCTGATCGCGGACGGTCTGGTCGAGGAGGCCGGCAGCGTCGACTCCGACGGCGGCCGGCCCCGCACCCTCTTGCGCGTCGCCCCGGACAGCGGACAGATGATCGGCGTCGACGTCGGCGAAACCCGCGTCCGCGTCGAGCTGTTCGACCTGGCTCTCACCGAACTGGCCCGCACCGAACGCCGGCTGGCCCCGCAGGGCTACGACGCCGAGGTGATCGCCGGCCACATCCGCGACGGCATCGCCGAGGTCCTGGGCGCCGAACAGGCCGTGCGCGAGCGCCTGCTCGGCGTCGGAGTCGGCGTCCCCGGCATCGTCGAGCACACCCCGGAGCAGGGCGCCGTCGTCCACGGGCAGACCATCGGCTGGGACGCGGTCCCGCTGGAGCGGCTGCTCCGCTCGGCCTCCCGGCTCCCGGACGAGATCCCGTACTTCATAGACAACGGCGCCAAGACGCTGGGCCAGGCCGAGATGTGGTTCGGCGCGGGACGCGGCGCCCGCAACGCCGTGGTCGTGCTCTTCGGCTCCGGCGTCGGCGCCTGCGTGGTCACACCCGAGGTGGAGCACGGGCGGGCGGTGGAGTGGGGGCACCTGACCGTGCGGGTGCGCGGACGCCGCTGCCGCTGTGGTGCGCCCGGCTGCCTGGAGGCGTACGCGGGCGCCGAGTCGCTGCTGGCCCGCTGGCGGGAGGAGGGCGGACGGCCGCCCGAGGGCACCGACGAGGAGACCGCGCTCACCGCCATGCTCGCCGCCGCGTATCCGGCCGACGGCGCCGAGCCCGACGCGGTCGCGCTGGCCGTCCTGGAGGAGACCGCCGAGTACCTCGGGGCCGGCCTGTCCGACCTGATCAACCTCTTCCAGCCCGAGCGGATCCTCATCGGCGGCTGGGCCGGACTCCAGCTGGGCGCCCGGTTCCTGCCGGCCGTACGGCGGCATGCGACGACGTACGCGCTGCGCCATCCGGCCGACAAGGCCACCATCGACCTCGGCCGGCTGGGCCCGGACGCGGTCACCGTCGGCGCGGCGATCCTGCCGCTGGCCGACTTCTTCACCAGCGGCGGCCGCCGCCCGGAACCGGTCACCGAGGACCGCCTGCCGGCGTGGCGTACCGCGCTGCGGCAGCGGGCCCCGCGCTGAACCACCCCTTCCGGGAACTCCGCTGAACCACCCCTTCCGGGAACTCGGGGAGCGGCCGGCCACAACGGCGCCGCAGACGACTGGCCGCCTTTCTCCGGCGCGGCGCTGCCCGCCGCTCAGGCCGGTGGCTCGTCCGCGTCGGGTGCGTCCTCCGCCGGGGTCGTCTCGGCCTCGCGCGGCTGTTCCGGTGGAACCTCCCACGGGTCCTCGCCGGCGCCCGCCTGCTGGTCGGGCATGTCCCTCGGGACCGGTCCGTCGTCGCGGTCCGGCTCCGGCTCTCGTTGTGCGGCCATGGCGTTCTCCCCTCGGCCCGGGCGCTGCGGCAGGTCAGCCCACCTTGCGCCCGCGCATCGGCTCGGTGTCCATCCCCGCGCCCTTGTGCAGGCCGTCGAGGAACTCCCGCAGCACCTCGGTCGCCGTGCGCCGCGGCTGCCAGCCCAGCTCGGTGCGCGCCCGGCCGCAGTCCATCAGCGGCAGCCGCAGCACGGCGTCGAACAGGTGGGGTGAGGCCGGCAGTAGATGCAGCCCCCAGGCCGCGGCGATCGCCGACCGGGCCGCCGTACGCGGCAGCCGTACCGGGCGGCTGCCCAGCAGTTCGCCGAGCACGGCGGCGTCGAGCGGCGGGTCCGCGGCGAGATTGAAGGGGCCCCGGGCGCCGTCCGGGTGCACGGCGAGCCGGTAGGCCTCGGCGGCGTCGTCCGTGTGCAGCGCCTGCACCCTGAGGCCGGGGATGTCCGGCAGGAACGGCAGCAGCTCCGGCCGGGCCAGCGGACCGGGCAGGAAGCGCCCGCCGAAGATCCGCCGCTGTTCGCTCGCCGACTCCCGCTTGAACAGGAACGCCGGGCGCATGCGCACCACCCGCACCTCGGGATGGTCCCGTTCGAACACGTCCAGCGTGCGCTCCAGATAGGCCTTCTCGCGGCAGTAGGCGGCGTCCGGCCAGCCGTGTGTCGGCCAGGACTCGTCCACCGCGCGGTCCTTCGGGCCGGGCGAGTACGCGCCTACGGACGAGGCGTGCACCAGCACCGGCACCCGCGCCGCGGCGACCGCCTCGAACACCCGGATGCCGCCGAGCACGTTGGTCCGCCAGGTGACCGCCGGGTCGTGCGTCGGCTGGAACGCCCAGGCCAGATGGACAACCGCGTCCGCGCCCTCGAAGCGCTCGGCGAGGTTCGCCTGTTCGGAGCCGATGTCGACCGCGGACCACTCGGTCTTCGGCGGCGACCACTGCGGCGTGCGCCGGGCCAGTCCGCGCACCGACTTGATCTCCGGGTCCTCCGAGAGCAACCGCACCACACTCGTGCCGACATTGCCGGTGGCGCCGGTGACGACGACCCTGATGCCCGCTGCGCTGCTCACCTTCGGCTCCTCTCGGCCCAGGCTCCGGGGGACCGGCCGGGTACCCGGGCCCGGGCGCGCGCACACCCGGCCATGACCTGGCAGGTAATCGACCGCCGCCCGGGGCCGGCGGGAGCATCGGGGACGTCGGCGCGACCGAGCAGCGTCGCACCTGGTCCGCACCGCCCGAGGAGGCACCCCATGCCGTACTACGAGAGCCCGGTCGACGGCACCCGGCTGCACTACGTCGACCACGGCCCGGCCGCCGGCCCCGTGGCCGTGTTCGTCGCGAGCGCCTACATCGGTCACGAGATGTGGGAGTACCAGATGCTGCCGCTCGCCGAGGCCGGGTTCCGCTGCGTGGCGCTGGACCGGCGGGGCCACGGACGCTCCGACGACGCCTGGAACGGCTACGACCTCGACACCCTCGCCGACGACGTGCAGGGCCTGCTCGACCACCTGGATCTGCGCGAGGTCACCCTGATCGGGCACTCCGTCGGTGCCGGGGAGGCGGTGCGCTGTCTGACCCGGTACGGCAGCTCCCGCGTTGTGCGGCTCGCTCTCGTCGCCGCGATCTGCCCGGGTGTCGTTCGCTCACCCGGCACCCCGGACGGCGTCGACCCGGCGGTGGTGCGGGCCGACCTCGAGGTGTTCCGCCGCGACCGGGCTGCCTGGTTCGCCGCCGACGTCGACAGCTTCTTCGCCGTGCACCTGCCCGGAAACGAGGTGTCTCCGCAGTACGTCCGCTATGTGACCGACCGCTGCATGACCACCGGCTGGCGCGCGGCGACGGGCATCCGGGCCGTCGTCTCCGCTCTCGACCTCGCCGCCGAGCTTGCGTCGCTGGACGTGCCGGTGCTGGTCGTGCACGGCACCGACGACACCTCGGCGCCCCTGGCCCGCACCGGTGAGCGCACGGCCAAGCTCGTGCCGGACGCCGCGCTGAAGGTGTACGAGCGCGGCGGCCACGGCCTGTTCGTGACCTACGCCCGGCAGCTCACGGCGGACCTGCGGGAGTTCGTCGAGGCGGGCCGGGCCGTGGCGGCCGGGTGAGGACACGCCGGCATGCAGGAGCCCCGGCCGTGACGGGGGATTCACGACCGGGGCGGTCTGGTGGTGGGCACGGATGGCGGTCGCCTCTCGGCGAAAGGCTCCACAGGGCTTCAGCCGAACGATCGTCCCTGTGGGCAGAAGGTGAGGCCCGGGGACACTGTCCCATCCGTGCCCACGGCTGGTTCAACGGACAACCACCCTGTGGTGTTCCGGCCACTCATGTGACCTGCACCACTCCCATGGTGCTCACGTCAGCGGGCTCCCGTCCAGCCGTTCGAGCAGGTCGGCGGGGTCCGCGTAGACCGCCTCCGCCCCGGCCTCCTCCAGATCGGCCCGGGGGATCCCGCCGCACAGCAGTCCCACACAGCGCACCCCTGCCTTGCCGCCCGCCCGCATGTCCCACACGGTGTCCCCGACGAACACCGCCCGCGCGGCCGGAACCCCGGCCAGCTCCAGGGCGTGCTCCACGGGCTCCGGGGCGGGCTTGCCCTGCTGTACGTCCTCCGCGCTCGCCGTGTCCGTGATCGCGTCGTCGGCGTCGATGGCCCGGCGCAGCGCGCCCAGTTCGGCGCCGCTCGCCGAGGTGGCGAGGACGACCGTCCAGCCGTCCCGGTGCAGCCGGCGCAGCAGCTCCCCGGCCTTCGGCAGAGCCGGCAGCCGGTCGAAGTACTGGCCGTACAGCGTCTTGTGTGCGGTGCTCAGCTCCCCGTCCCGGTCCTTGTCGCGGCCGTCGCCCAGCAGGTGGGCGATCAGATCCGCGGAGCCGAGGCCGACGGCCCGGTGCACCGCGTGCATGGGCACGTCGTGTCCGGCCTGCCGGAACGCCTCCCACCAGGTGACGACGTGCAGGTGGTTGGTGTCGACGAGGGTCCCGTCGACATCGAAGACGGCGGCGCGCTCCATCCGGGTCCTCTCCTGGCTCTCGGTGCTGCTGTGCGCCGGGTACCACACGGGCCAGGTCAGGAACCCGTCGCGTGGGCCGGAACGCGGCCTTCCCGGGTCCAGGTCAGCAGTTCGTCGGCGGACCAGGTGGTCACCACCCGTCCGGCGGGCACCCCGCATTCCTCGGCGCGGGCGCAGCCGAGGGTCTGCGAGTCGGGCCGGCCGGGGGCGTGCGCAGCTCTCGCTGCTCCTGCTGTGCGCCGGGTACCACACGGGCCAGGTCAGGAACCCGTCGCGTGGGCCGGAACGCGGCCTTCCCGGGTCCAGGTCAGCAGTTCGTCGGCGGACCAGGTGGTCACCACCCGTCCGGCGGGCACCCCGCATTCCTCGGCGCGGGCGCAGCCGAGGATCTGCCAGTCGAGCTGGCCGGGCGCGTGCGCATCGGTGTCGACGGAGAACAGCACCCCCGCGTCCACGGCCCGGCGCAGCAGCCGGCGGGGCGGGTCGAGCCGCTCGGGCCGGCTGTTGATCTCCACGGCCGTACCGGACTCGGCGCAGGCGGCGAACACCGCGTCCGCGTCGAACTCCGACTCCGGCCGCCCCCGTCCCGTCACCAGCCGCCCCGTGCAGTGCCCGAGCACATCGGCGTGCGGATTTCGTACGGCGGCCACCATCCGGCGGGTCATCGAGCGGGCGTCCATCCGCAGCTTGGAGTGCACGGACACCACGACCACGTCCAGCCGCTCCAGCAGTTCGGGTTCCTGGTCCAGCGAGCCGTCCTCGAGGATGTCGCACTCGATGCCGGTGAGCAGCCGGAACGGCGCCCATCGCGTGTTCAGCTCCGCCACCACGTCCAGCTGCTCGCGCAACCGGTCCGGCGACAGGCCGCGGGCCACGGTCAGTCGGGGGGAGTGGTCGGTGAGAGCGGTCCACTCGTGCCCGAGCTCGGCCGCCGCCCGGCCCATCTCCTCGATCGGACTGCCCCCGTCGGACCAGTCGGAATGGGTGTGACAGTCCCCGCGAACGAGCGCCCGCAGCTCGGCCCCGGCGCCCTTCGCCCCGACCGACACCCCGGCCTCCTCCTCCAGTTTCCGCAGGTAACCGGGCACCTCCCCGCCCAATGCCTCCCGCACCACCTGCGCGGTCTTCGGCCCGACCCCCTTCAGCGCCTCCAGGGTGCCGTTCGCGGCCCGCACGGCGACCTCGTCCGCGGGCAGGGCGGCCAGCGTCCGCGAGGCGGTACGAAAGGCCTTGACGCGGTAGGTGGGGGCCAAGGCCCGCTCCAGCAGAAACGCGATCCGGTCGAGAGCGGCCACGGGATCCATGCAACCAAGGTTCCCTCAGGCGTCCTGAAGGGGCGCGCGGAACCGCCGGGCGAGCCACGACCGACCCCGCGGGCGAAACCGTTTGCCCACCCCACCCCCGGGTACTGCGGTGACCGCGTCCGGTGACACCCCGCGAAGGAGGCTTGCCATGCCCGCACCAGCGGTGCAGCGAACGGCGCTGATCACAGGAGCGGACTCCGGAATCGGCCGAGCCACCGCCGTACGCCTGGCCGAGGCGGGCCTGGACATCGGCATCACCTGGCACACCGACGACAAGGGCGCCGCCGAGACCGCGGAGGAGGTCCGCGGAAAAGGCCGCCGCGCCGCCGTCGCCCGGCTGGACCTCACCCGGCTGCCCGAGGCCGCCGACACCGTCGACGAGCTGTGCGCCGCGCTGGGCCGCCTCGACGTCCTGGTCAACAACGCCGGTACGGGCGTCATGACGCCCTTCCTGGACCTGACCCTCGCGGACGTACGCCGGGTCCTGGACGTCGACCTCGTCGGCCCGTTCCTGTGCGGGCAGCACGCGGCCCGGCACATGATCCGGCAGGGCGACGGGGGCCGGATCGTCAACGTCACCTCCGTCCACGAACACCAGCCCCGGGTCGGCGCGGCGCCCTACTGCGCGGCGAAGGGCGGCCTCGGTCTGCTCACACAGGTCATGGCGCTGGAGCTGGCCGAGTACGGCATCACCGTGAACGCGGTCGCGCCGGGCGAGATCGCCACGCCGATGACCGGCCAGGAGGACACCGACGTGCACACCGAGCGGCGGCCCGGCGTGCCGCTCGGGCGGCCCGGCGACGCCCGTGAGGTCGCCGCCGTCATCGCCTTCCTGGCGAGCCCTGACGCCTCGTACGTCACCGGCGCCTCCTGGAGCGTCGACGGCGGCATGCTCCGGATGGGCCCGCAGGCCGGCTCCCACCTGACCGGCGACGACTGGCGCCGGCCCTGAGACCATGCGCCTGCGGACCAGTTCCTGCGACGGGCCCGGCTACCGGCGCATCCGCTGCGGCCGGGGCTTCCGCTACGCCGACACCGCAGGCCGGCCCCTCACCGATCCCGCGGAGCTCGCCCGGATCAGGGCCCTGACCATCCCGCCCGCCTGGCGTGACGTGTGGATCTGTCCCTGGCCCGGCGGCCATCTGCAGGCCGTCGGCACCGACGACGCCGGGCGGCGCCAGTACCTGTACCACGAGCAGTTCCGGGCCGAACAGGAGAAGGCCGAGCACGAGCACGTACGGCAGGTCGCGCGGACCCTGCCCGAGCTGCGGGGCAAGGTCGCCGCCGACCTCACGGGGCGCGGGCTGACCCCGTCCCGGGTCACCGCCTGCGCGGTGCGCCTGCTGGACCTCGGCTTCTTCCGTATCGGCAGCGACCGGCACACCCGCTTCAGCGAGACCTACGGCCTGACGACCATGCTCCGTGAGCACGTCAGCTGCGGCCGGGGCGAGATCACCTTCAGCCATCCGGCCAAGGGCGGCGTGGAGACGGTCCGCGCCCTCGTCGACGACCAGGTCCGCATCGTCGCGCGGGCGCTGCTGCGGCGACCTGACGGCGGCGACCGGTTCCTCGCCTCCTACGCGCGCGGTCTCTGGCACGACCTGCACAGCGACGACCTCAACGAGGCGCTGCGCCGGCTGTCTGTGTGCCGGTCCTCCTCCATCGACCCGGCCGTCTTCGAACTGTTCGAGGACGGTGTGACCATCGCCCCCGTGTTCACCCGGCTGGGTGAACACGGGGACTTCGGGCGCCCGGCCACGCAGGGCGCGGTGGAGGCGGCCGTTCTCGATCTTCTGGACGGCTTCGGCGGATGACTCGTCGGCGCGCGAAGCGTTCTACGCTCTATTGCATGACCGAACAAGGAGCTCCCTACATCTCCCATCCACGGGTCCTGGTGCACGGAGTGTGCCCGGGCAAGCCCGGCGAGCGGCCCTTCCGGATCATGGAGATCGACGGTCAGGTCATCGGTGAGGCCAGGACCGTCACCGACGTACTGGAGGCCGCCGCCTCGTACGGCATCACCATCCACGACCTGGACGACCCCGACGTGGTCCGCTGGGTCGGTGGTGGCAAGTACACCTGGACGCTGCACTGAGCGGCGCGCGGCTCAGCCGACCGTCCACTTCTGATTGGCGCCGCCCGTGCACGTCCAGATCTGCAGGCGGGTGCCGTTGGCCGAGTTGTTCCCGGTCACGTCGAGGCACTTGTTCGCCTGCGGGTTGACGATGTCGTGCGCCCCGGTGACGGTCCACTTCTGGTTCGGGCCGCCGGTGCAGTCCCACAGCTGGACGGTCGAGCCGTCCGCGGTGCCGTTGTCGGTGACGTCCAGGCACTTGCCGAGCGCCCGGATCGTGCCGTCCGAGCCGACCGTCCACTGCTGCGCGGCCGTGCCGTTGCAGTCGTAGAGCTGGACGGGTGTGCCGTTCGCGGAGTTCGCGCCGGCCACGTCCACGCACTTGCCGGCCAGGCCGCGGATCGGCGCCCCGCTCGCGCTGTCGCTCGTCGTCACCGACACCGAGTCCACGACCAGCTGTTGCGGGAACTGGGTGCTGGAGTCCGGGTCGCCGGGCCAGTAGCCGCCGACGGCCAGGTTCAGGATCAGGAAAAACGGCTTGTTGTCGAACACCCAGGTCTTCCCGCCCAGGTCGGCGGGGGTGCGGCGCTCGTAGACGTTACCGTCCACGGACCAGGTGATCGAGCCGGGCGCCCAGTCGACGGCGAAGGTGTGGAAGGCGTCCGCGAAGGCCTGTCCGTTCGGCAGGGTGTAGGCCGCGCCGATGCCGCCGGAGCCGGAGTAGCCAGGGCCGTGGATGGTGCCGTGCACGGTCGAGGGTTCGAAGCCGACGTTCTCCATCACGTCGATCTCGCCCGAGTCGGGCCAGTTCACGGGCGTGCCGAGCATCCAGAACGCCGGCCACATGCCCTGCCCGCGCGGGATCTTCATCCGCGCCTCGACGTGCCCGTACTGGGCGTTGAACTTCCCGGCCGTGTTCAGCCGGGCCGAGGTGTACTGGCAGCTGCCGTACCAGCACTGGTAGCCGGCCGGGTTCTCCTTGCGGGCCGTGATCACCAGGTGGCCCTGGCCGTCGAGGGCCGCGTTGTGCGTGCCGGACGTGTAGTACTGCCGCTCGTGGTTGTTGACGTTGTCGCCGGTCTCCAGCGTCCACTTCGAGGAGTCGACCGCGGATCCCGCCGGCCCGTCGAAATTGTCGGAGAAGGTGCTGACGGTCGCCGCCGCCGGCGCGGTGTTCTGGGCCCGCGCCGGACCGACGGCGGCGGAACCGACGAGCGCCGCGGACAGGGCGGCGAGAAGACATCTGCGGAGCATGCGTGCGGAGCCCATGGCTCTCCGTTCTGCGTGGGGGGTGAGACGCCTCTTGATTTAAGGAGTGAGAAAAGAGGTCGTCAATACCTAGGTACAGACCTGTCCTTGACGACACGTCAGGCGATCACTCGGTCCGCGGCTCGCGCACGCGCCGGTGCACCGCCCGCCCGAGCCGCCGGCCCAGCAGCAGCCGGCCGAGCAGCGCCCCGGCGGTGTTGAGCAGGACGTCGTCGATGTCGAAGGCCCGCCCGGTGACCAGCGCGCCCTGCACCAGCTCCACCGTCAGCATCACCAGCGCCGTGAAGGCCAGCACCCGCAGCGTCCCCCGGGCGCGCGGGGCGAGGACCGGCACCAGCACCCCGAACGGGGCGCCGAGGAGCAGGTTCCCGCCGATCTGCCGCACCGCGTCCACCGTCCGCGCCTGCTCCAGGTAGGCCCGAAGAGAGCGGCCGGGATGCAGGTTGCTGTGCGTCAGATGCGCCGAGGCGGGCGACGGTTCCAGTGTGATCCGGGCCAGGACGACGGCGAACACCACCATGAACGCGAAGGCGACCAGCATCGCGGAGAGCCGCAGGACGAGGGGCAGCGCGTGCCGCGCGGCGGGCGGGCGGGCCTTGGCGGCCCGCGCCCGTTTCCCGGGTGCGCTCAGCAGCGCGGTCAGTCGCGGGACGGTACGGGCCATGGGACCTCCCCTGGTGAACTCCCCTGAGTCCTAGGCCGGTTACCCGGCAACCGGCCCGGGATGCCGTCGCCCGGGCGGCTTCGGGCGCACGACGGGGTTTCCGTTCACGCTCCCGGGGCACTCCGGCTGCGGACCCGCGTGCCGCCGCCCCTCCACGGGCCCGGCGGTGCTTGGATGCCCCGAGCGGCACACCGGACACTTCGCCGCGCATGTGCACAGAGCGGACCGAGGAGGTGGTCGATGACCCGGCGCACGGCCCCCCGCACGGTCCTCCTCGCCCTCGGTGAACTCCTCGCCTGGTGGGGGGCGTTGATACTGCTGTGGCTGGTGCTCATCACACCGGTCTACCTCCTGGAGTGGGTCGTCGGCGGGAGCGCGGCGGCCGTCGGGGCGCTGCTGGCACGGGCCGGCCGGCGGGCGGTGACCTGGCGGTGAACGGCTGGATCCTCGCGGCGACCGTCGAACTGGGCGGGGGAGGGGCGGCCGCCCTGTGGGGCGTCACCACTGGCCCGCCGGCCCGCCGGGTCGTCGCCCAGAACATGACGACCTCGGCCCTGTGCCCGGCCCTGCTGCTGCTCTCCCAGGGCTACGGCCGCCCGGCCTATGTCGACCTCGCCCTGCTGCTCGCCCTGCTCGGCCCGATCGGCACCCTCGTCTTCGCCCGCCTGCTCTCCGACGACCTGGAAGGGGAACGGCCGAGCGCCTGGGGACTGACCTGGAGTGCCGCCGCACTGAGCGCGGCGGTCGTGGCCGCCGTCTGCGCCGCCACCGGCCCCGGCCGCGCCATGGCGAAGCTCCTGGTCATCGGCGCCCTTCTGATCGCCGGCAACGTCATCGCCTCACGCGCCCTGTCGGGCGGCTTCCGGGGGGTACGGGGTGGCTGACATGCACCGGGGTGAAGCCCGGGAGCGGACGACCGCGGGTGCGTTCGCACGGCGTCGCGTGGTGGCCGTGCGCGTGGAGGGGCGGCACGACGGCGGGGCGGCCGGTCGGCTGTCGTGGGGTGGGATGGCCGACGTTCCCGCGGGGCGCCGGCGGGAGCGCGCCGCCTTCCCGGAACTCGCGGGTTGGCCGCCGGGATGCCCGTGGCCCGGGGCACGCGCGGTGGCGGAGGCGCGGGAGGAACGGCCGCCCGGGTGCGTGCCGGCTCGTCCGCTCGCCGGGCGGGCGCCGGAGCGGGGGACGGGCCCGGTACCCGCGCTGCGGCCGAAGGCCTACGCCATGGCTGACGAACCGTCGGCAGGCGCGAGCGGAGGTGTGGCATGGACGATGCCGTGATCGTCGTGGCCCTGCTGCTGATGGCCGGCTCCGCCACCGCCGCCGTCGTCCAGCGCGACCCCGCACGGCAGGCCTTGGTGCTGTCCGTGCTCGGCTCCGTCCTCGCCGTGCTGTTCACCGTGCTCCAGGCCCCGGACGTCGGCCTGTCGCAGCTGGCCGTCGGCTCCGCGCTCACCCCGCTGCTGATCATGCTGAGCGTGCGCAAGGTCAGGCGTCGGGGCCGCTCCGAGGACGGTGGTGCCAAGTGAGGCGGCTGCGGCTCGTCCTGCTGGCCGTCGGCGGCGCCGGCCTGGCCGCCCTGCTCGTCGCCGCCTGCCTCGACCTGCCCGGCTTCGGCGGCCCAAGCCATCCGTACGGCACCCGGGCCGTACACGCCTCCCTCACCCGGCACACCGCCAACACCATCGCCTCCGTCAACTTCGACCAGCGCGCGTACGACACCCTCGGCGAGATGAGCATCATGTTCGCGGCCGTGCTCGGCTGCGTGGTGCTGCTGCGCCAGGCCCGTGACGAACACCGGGCCCAGCCGCAACCCGCCGAGGTGGCCCGCCCGGTGCGCCGCTACGCGCTGCTCGTGCTGCCCGTCGCCCTGGTCACCGGCCTCTACGTCATCGCCCACGGCCAGCTCAGCCCCGGCGGCGGCTTCCAGGGCGGAGTCGTCGCAGCGACCGCACTGCACCTGCTGTACCTCGGCGCCGACTACCGCGCGCTGGAACGCGTCCGGCCGCTCGCCGTCTACGAGACCTCCGACGCGCTCTCGGTCTCCTCCTACCTCGTGCTGGGCGTCGCCGGTGTCCTGGCCGGCACCGCGTTCCTGGCCAACACGCTGCTGCCGTACGGAACCTTCAACACCCTGTCCTCCGGCGGCACCGTCCCCCTGCTGAACGCGGCCATCGGCATGGAGGTGGCGAGCGCGGTCGTCGTACTGCTCGCGAACTTCCTCGACCAGGCCGTCGAGATCGAGGAGGAGAACGGGAGTTGACCACCGTGATGCACGTCCTTCCCTACCTGGTCGCCGCCTACGTCTTCCTGACCGGCTGCTACGGCCTCGCCACCAGCCGCAACCTCATCCACGCCGTCGGCTGCCTCGCGGTCTGCCAGTCCTCCACCTACGTGCTGCTGCTGGCGGTCGGCTACCGGGACGGCGCCACCGCACCCGTCTTCTCCGACATCAAGCCCGGCTCCCGGCCGGTGGTCGACCCGGTCGTACAGGCGCTCACCCTCACCGACATCGTCGTCGGTGCCACCGCCACCGCGCTGCTGCTCGCCCTCGTCCTGCAGATCGCCAAACGGCACGGCACGGTCGACCCCGACGAACTCCGGGAGCTGCGCGGCTGATGCACCATCTGCTCCCGCTGGTCGTCGCGATCCCCCTGCTCGGCGCCGCCCTGCTGGTGGCCACCGGCCGCCATCTGCCCCGCAGCGCCGCCGAGGTCATCGGCTTCGTGGTCTCCGGCGGCACGGCCGCTCTGGCGCTGGTGCTGCTGCTGAACTCCTCGCCACCGATGGTCGAGTGGGTCGGCGCATGGCTGCCCGTCGACGGCGAGAGCGTCGGCATCGTCGTGGTCGGCGACGGCCCCTCGCTCGGCATGGCCGCGCTGGTCTCCCTGCTGACGCTGGCCGCACTCGCCTACTCCTGGCGCTACTTCGACGAACCGCCGCGCGGCCACCCCGGCGCCTTCACCGCACTGATGCTGGTCTTCCAGGGCGCCATGTGCGGCTTCGCCATCGCCGGCGACCTGTTCAACGCGTTCGTCTTCTTCGAGCTGATGAGCGTCACCGCGTACGCCCTCACCGGCTACCGCATCGACGACCCGAAGGCGGTACAGGGCGCGCTGACCTTCGGCATCGTCAACTCCCTCGGCGCCTACGCCATGTTGATGGGCATCGCCCTGCTGTACGCCCGCACCGGCGAGCTGGCCATGGCGAAGATCGGGCGCGGTCTCGACACGGCGGCCGGGCACGGCGGAGCGGACGCCCTGGTCCTCGCCTCCTTCGTGCTCGTGCTGACCGGGCTGCTGGTGAAGGCGGCCGCCGTGCCCTTCCACTTCTGGCTCCCCGACGCCCACGCCGTCGCGCCCACCCCGGTCTGCATGCTGCTGTCCGGGGTGATGGTCGAACTCGGCGCCTACGGCGTCTGGCGGGTGTACGGCACCGTCTTCGCCGGACCCGGCGGCATCCCCGCCGCCGATCTGACCCGGGCCCTGGTGACGCTCGGCGCGCTCACCGCCGCGACCGGTGCCGTCATGTGCTGGTACCAGCGGCACATCAAGCGCCTCCTGGCCTACTCCACCATCGCCCACACGGGCCTGTTCCTCGTGGGTATCGGCGTCCTCATCCCGCAGGGCGACGACGGGGTGGCCCTCTACATCCTCGGGCACGCCGGGGTGAAGGCCGCGCTGTTCGCCTGCGCGGGCGTCCTCCTCGACCGGTACGGCTGCCTCGACGAGCACACGCTGCACGGCCGGGCCCGTGAACTGCGCGCGGCCGCGGTGATGTTCGCCGTGGGCGGCCTCGGCCTCGCGGGCCTGCCCCCGTTCGGCACGGGGCTCGGCAAGGCGGTCACCGAGGAGGCGGTCGGCGGCCCGCTCACCGTGGTGTACGTGGCCGCCTCCGCGATCACCGCCGGCGCCGTGCTGCGGGTCACCGCACGGGTGTTCCTCGGTCTCGGGCCGCGCTCGGAGGAGGCCGACGCCGACCTGGAGACCAGCGGATCCGAGGAGGAGCCGGAGACGGCCGGACCGCTGCGCCGGATCCCGGACACCATGACGACGGTGCCCGCCGTGCTCCTCGCCGCCGCGTGCGCCGTCGGAGCGGTGCCCGGGTTCGGCGACGTGGTGGCCCGTGCCGTCAACGAGGCCGGATCGGGCGGCGCCCAGGCCTCGGCGCAGTGGACGGTGCACGGCGTCCTGCTGGACCTGCTCTCCGCCGGGCTGGCCGTGGGCCTCGCCGGCCTCGCGGTGACCCGGCCGCACTGGACCGCCGCCCCCGACTGGTCCCGGCCCCTGCGCCGGCTGCAGTCCGGGCATGTCGGCGACTACGTGGCCTGGTTGCTGGTGGGCGCCACGGTGCTGGGCGCACTGGCTCTCCCGGCGGTGCTCGGCGGCTGACCGGCACCTGTGCGAGAGCTGTCGGATGGCTGTGTACGGCGGAATCCGGCCGCGGGTAAGGAACGCGCTTTTCCGCTGCAAATTCCATCTTGTGTGATTAAAGAGATGCTCCGGGTGTGGTGAGATTTTCCTTGAAGGGCGCCGTTGCGGCGTGGTGGAGGCGCGCGGTTGACGAAGACTGCTGCGCATGGCCACGAACGTCCTCGACGCAACCGCGTCCCCCGGTGCCGCCCGTCGCGCACCCTGGCGATCACCGGCGGACGAGCCCGCGTACGCGCGCCCGGCGCTGCTGCTCCTCGCCCTGCTCGCCGCCGTTCTCTACTGCTGGGGCATCGACCACAGCCAATACCACACGTTCTATGCGAGCGCCGCCCGCAGCATGACCGAGAGCTGGAAGGCGTTCTTCTACGGCTCTTTCGACCCCGGGAATTCCATCACGCTCGACAAATTGCCGGGATTCCTGTGGCCGCAGGCGCTCTCCGCGAGGCTTTTCGGATTCCATCCGTGGGCGCTGGTCCTGCCTCAGGTCCTGGAGGGAGTGGCCAGTCTGCTCGTCCTGCACCGCCTGGTGCGCCGCTGGGCGGGGGTGAACGCGGCGCTGATCGCCTGCACGGCCTTCCTGGTGACCCCCGTGGCGGTCGGGTTGTTCCGCACCGCGGTCGAGGACCCCGCGTTCACGCTGTGCCTGCTGCTGGCGGCCGAGGCCACCGGGCGCGCCGCCCGGGACGGCCGGCTGCGCCCGCTGCTGGCGGCCGGTGTCTGGGTCGGCCTCGGCTTCCAGGCCAAGATGCTGGAGGCGTGGGCCGTACTGCCGGCGCTCGCCCTGGTCTACCTGCTGTCGGCGCCCCTCACGCTGCGGCGGCGCCTGCTGCACCTCGGTGTGTCAGCCCTGGTGACGACCGCGGTGTCGGTGTCGTGGATGCTCGCCGTCACCCTCACCCCGGCCAAGGACCGGCCGTACGTGGATGGCACCACCAACAACTCCGCGTTCAGCATGGTGGTCGGCTACAACTTCCTGAACCGCTTCTCCTCGCTCGGCATCAGCGCGGCCTCCACGGGCAGCGTGAGCGCGACCCAGGGCGGTGCAGGCGGCCGCACCGGTGCCCGGCCGGCACTCGGCGGCGCGGGCGGCCCGGCCGCCGGGCCGGTCCGGGACGCGCGTGGACGGGCGGTCACCCCGGGCACGGCCGCGGCTGGGGCCGGCCGAGGGGGCGCCGGCGGGTTCGGCGGCGGCCAGAACGGCTGGTCGAAGATGTTCGGTACGGCGCTGGCCTCCCAGACCGGCTGGTTCTACCCGTTCGCCGCCGTGGCCGCGGTCTGCGGACTGCTGTGGTGCCGGGGACGCCCGCGCACCGACCGGCTGCGCGCCGGATACGTCCTGTGGACCACCTGGCTCGCTCTGTACTTCCTGGTCTTCAGCGCCGGCAGCGTCGGCGGCCACACGTACTACATGGGCGTGATCGCGGTACCGCTCGCCGCGCTCACCGGCGCCGGCGGCGTGCTGATGTGGCGCGCCCACCGGGCCGGCGGCCGTCGTGCCCGGGCCCTGCCGGTCGCGGTCGCGGCGACGGCGGCCTGGAGCGCGTACATCGCGGGCCGATTCCCGTCGTTCCTGCCCTGGCTGGCCCCCACGGTGGCCGTGCTCGGCGTCGCCGCCGGCGTGCTGCTCGTCCTGGTGCGGCCCGCCCGGCCGCGTGCCGCAGGCCGGCTCGCGCTCGCCGGGCCGGCCGCCGCCCTGGCCGCCGTGCTCCTCGCGCCGAGCGCATGGGCCGTCCAGGTCTTCAACCCGAGCTACCGCATGTCCCGCATGGGCGCGGTCGGCCCGTCGGCCATGAGCCGCGGCCTCCAGGCGGGGCGCTCGGGGCCCGGGCGGTTCGGCCAGGCGGCCTGGTCCGGCGGCCGGACGTTCGGGCAGCGGGCCGGCGACGGCCTGCGGGGCTCCGGCCGGACGGGTACCGGCGGCCGGGGCGGTTTCGGCGGCGCCCAAAGCAGTGGCGCACTGACCGCGGGCCAGCGCCGGCTGCTCGACTACGCCCGCGCCCACCAGGGCTCTGCCGCCTACGTGTTCGCCGCCGGCAGCTGGAGCACCGCCTCGCCGTACATCCTGGCGGCCGGCGCCCACGTCCTGCCGCTCGGCGGCTTCAGCGGCCGTGTGCCGTCCCCCACGCAGACGGGGTTCCGGCGGCTGGTCGACGCCGGCGAGGTGCGGTACGTGCTGCTGGGCGGCGGCCGCGGCAGGGGCTCCGGCTCCGCCCGCACCGGCACGACGGCCGCCGCGCGGATCACCACCTGGGTGCGGTCCGCCTGCACCGAGGTGCCGCCCTCGGCCTACGGCGGGACGACGCCCTCCGGCGACGCGCGGACGGCCGGCGCCCAGAGGCTCTACCGGTGCGGCCCCAGTCGGTAGCATGATCCCGGTCCTGCAGTGATCAGGCGAGGAGCGGATCGTGCGAGACATCGCCGTCTTCAGCGGCAACGCCCATCCCGACCTGGCCCGCGAGGTCTGCGCCCACCTCGGCGTGCCGCTCAGCCCCACCCGGATAAGCCGGTTCGCCAACGACTGTCTGGGGGTGCAGCTCCAGGCCAACTGCCGGGAGCGGGACGTCTTCCTGATCCAGCCGCTGGTCCGGCCGGTGCAGGAGCACCTGGTGGAGCTGCTGCTGATGTGCGACGCCGCCCGGGGCGCCTCCGCGGCCCGGATCACCGTCGTCATGCCGCACTACTCCTACGCCCGCTCCGACAAGAAGGACGCGCCGCGCATCTCGATCGGCGGCCGGCTGGTCGCCGATCTGCTCGTGGCGGCCGGCGCCGGCCGGGTGCTCGCCATGACCCTGCACTCCCCACAGGTGCACGGCTTCTTCTCGGTGCCGGTCGACCACCTGAACGCGCTGCGCGAACTCGCCGTGCATTTCCGGCAGTACGACCTGAGCCGCACCACGGTCGTCTCGCCGGACCTCGGCAACGCCAAGGAGGCCGCCGCCTTCGCCCGGCTGATCGGGGCTCCGGTGGCGGCCGGTGCCAAACAGCGGTTCGCGGAGGACCGGGTGAGCATCAGCTCCGTCATCGGCGATGTCACCGGCCGGGACGTCATCGTCCTGGACGACGAGATCGCCAAGGGCAGTACCGTGCTGGAACTCCTGGACCGGCTGCGGGAGTTGGGTGCGCGGACGATCCGGGTGGCGTGCACCCACGGGCTGTTCGCGGCGGGTGCGCTGAAGCGGCTGAGCGAACAGCCGGACGTGCTGGAGATCGTCTGCACCAACACCGTGCCGCTCCCCATGGAGGAGGAGCACACCGACAAACTGCGGGTGCTCTCCATCGCCCCGGCCCTCGCCGAGGCCGTACGGCGCATCCACAACGGCGAGTCGGTCAGCGCCCTGTTCGAGCAGTCCTGACGCGCCCGGTCGGGTCAGTCCCGGTCCTGCGGGGACCCGGCTCAGAGCGAGCCGGACGCGGCCTCGGACCGGGCCACGGCCGCGTCCAGGGTCGGGTGCGGGGGCAGCAGGCGGGACAGGCCGGTGACCCGGAAGACCCGCAGGGTCAGCGGTTGCGTGCACACCAGGTGCACCTGCCCGCCGCCGTCCAGCACCCGGGCGCGGGCCCGGTACAGCAGCCGCAGCCCCGAGCAGTCGAAGAACTCGACCGACCGCAGGTCGATGACGACCCGTGCCCCGGGCCGGCCGGTGACCCGGTCCAGGAACGGGCCGAGCTCCGTCGCCGAGAGCAGGTCGATCTCGCCCCGCAGCTCCAGCACCGTGTGCGCTCGGTGTTCGTACACACGGAGGTGACGGGTGAGTGGTGCAGGCTCGTCTCGCACGACGGCATCACCTCCCACCCGCTCCCGGACGATGGTCTCCCGATCGTCAAGTTACCCTCGATGGAAGGAATTTGAGCATGTTCGATTGACATATGTCTTCGAGTTTGGGGCGTGTCGCCCGGTAACCCGGCTCCGCCGGCCGGGAGATGACGGCTCAGTCGACCAGAAGGACCAGCTTCCCCGCCGTCCGTCCGGTGTCGCCCACTTCATGTGCCTTCGCCGCCTCGGCCAGCGGGAACGTCCCGGCGATGGTCGCCTTCAGCTTCCTGGACTCCACCAGTTCCGCGATCTTCTCCATCCCGGCCCGGTCGGCGTCCACCAGCATGCGCACCGCCCGTACGCCGCGCCGCTCGGCCTCGTCGTGGAACTCCCGCGAACCCACGGGCAGGATCGACACCACCACACCGCCCGGCCGCAGCACCTTCAGCGACTGGACGGAGGTGTCCCCGCCGAGCGTGTCCAGGACCACGTCGACGTCCCGCACCGCCTCGGTGACGTCGGTCGTCCGGTAGTCGACCGGCTCGTCCACGCCGATCTCCCGCAGGAAGTCGTGCTTGCCCGCGCTGGCCGTGCCGATCACATACGCGCCGCGCGCCTTGGCGATCTGTACGGCCACATGGCCGACGCCGCCGGCCGCCGCGTGGATCAGCACCCGCTGTCCGGGCCGGACGTCCGCGTGCTCGGTCAGCGCCTGCCAGGCGGTCAGGGACACCAGCGGCAGCGCGCCCGCCTGGGTGTGGTCGATTCCGGCCGGCTTGTGCGTCAGGGCGCGGACCGGGGCGATCACGTACTCGGCGTGCGAGCCGTGGCCGTAGGGGTAGGGCAGCAGGCCGAAGACCTCGTCGCCGGGGGCGAAGGCGGCCACGCCGATCCCGGTCTCGGTGACCTCGCCGGAGACGTCCCAGCCGAGGACGAACGGCGGCTCGCCCAGGAAGCCGCCGGTGGCCCGGTGCTTCCAGTCGGTGGGGTTGACCCCGGCCGCCCGGACCCGGACCAGGACCTGGTTGGGGCCCGGCTTCGGCCGCTCCACCCGTACTTCCTTCAGGACCTCGGGGCCGCCGAGGACGTCCTGGCTGATGGCTCGCATCGTGTTCACCTTGCTCATGGTCACCCAGCCTGCCGGGCGCCGCCCGCCCGGGAAATGGCATGATTGCCAAACTTCGATAGGATCGTGCCATGCCCGACATGCAGCTGCGCACCCGGCGCCCGGAGCGGGTGGTCGTCCTCGCCCTCGACGGCGTCTACCCCTTCGAGCTGGGCATCCCCAGCCGCATCCTCGGTGCCGCCGACGGCCACTACGAGGTGCTGACCTGCACGGTCGACGGCCGTCCGGTGCGTACCAACGCCGACTTCACCATCGGTGTGGCCCACGGCCCGGAGATCCTCCGGACGGCGGACACCGTGGTGGTCACCTCGATGCCACCGGCCTACATCCCCGCCGAGCTGCCGGACGAGGTCGCCGCGGCCCTCGCCCGCATCCGCCCGGACGCCCGGATCGTCTCGATCTGCACGGCCGCGTTCGTGCTCGCCGAGGCCGGCCTGCTCGACGGCCGGCGGGCGACCACGCACTGGCAGGCGGCCGACCTGTTCCGCCGCCGCTTCCCGAAGGTCGACCTCGACCCGGACGTCCTCTTCGTCGACGACGGCCACATCCTCACCTCCGCCGGGGCCGCCTCCGGCGTGGACATCTGCCTGCACATCGTCCGCACCGACCACGGCAGCGAGCTGGCCAACTCCGTCGCCCGCCGCTGTGTCGTCCCGCCGTTCAGGGACGGCGGGCAGGCCCAGTACATCGAGCAGCCGGTCCCCGTCAGCGGCTCGGCGAGCACGGCCGCGACCCGCGCCTGGGCCCTGGAGCGCCTGGACGAGCCGCTCACCCTGTCCGACCTCGCCGGCCACGCCCGGATGAGCCTGCGCACCTTCGCCCGCCGCTTCAACGACGAGGTCGGCCTCAGCCCGGGCCGCTGGCTGATCCAGCAGCGTGTCGCCCGCGCCCGGCACCTGCTGGAGTCCAGCGACCTGCCGGTGGACCGGATCGCCGCCGAGGTCGGCTTCGCCACCGGCGCCTCGCTGCGCCAGCACCTGGACGCGGCGATCGGGGTGTCCCCGCAGGCGTACCGGCGGACGTTCCAGCGGGCCCGCTGAACGTTCCGGCCCGCGCCGGCGTCGAAGCACCGGATGATGGCACCGAGGCAGGGGGCGGGCATGCGCAGAGGACTGGTGGCGGTGACGGTACTGGCGGCCGCGGCGGCGGCGGGGTGCGACGACGGCACCGGCCCGGACAGGGTGGTGAAGGGGACCCCGCCGGCCTCTGCGTACCGCGGTCCGCTGGACGTGCCCACCAAGGAGCTCGACGCCGGCGGCCCGCGCGCCCTGCGGCTGGCCTCCGGTGCCGCCGGCCGGGCGCTGGAGTGCGACGGCGAGATCTACGAGGGCTCGGGACCCGACGGATGGACCGCGTCCGAGGGGGGTGACTCGCCCGAGGCGGGGCTCGACCTGTACTTCGACATGTTCCAGCCGGACCTGCCCGACCGCGGTTACCGGGTGGAGCGCAGGGAGAAGGACCGGGTCCTGTACTCCTTCGACGTGGACGGCCGGACCAAGGTGGCGGTCGTGGTGGCCAAGGACCAGAAGAACCGGCCGGGTTGGGGCCCCGAGACGAGTGCCTCCTGCGACCCGGCCGAACTCCCGGCGAACTTCACGCAGGGCCGGGAGATCTGGACGGACCGCGCGGGCAGGAGGGTGCCGGTGAGCCGGCTCACCAGCTCGCCCGGCCCCGAACACTGCGGCTGGCGGTCCGCCCACTTCCTCGACCTGCACGGGGTGACCTACGCCCGCGACCCCGAGGGCGTGCTCGGCGCCGGCCTGCTCACCGCGCCGTACCGCGCCCGCGTCCGTGTCCCCGCCGGCGCCCACGACACCGGATACCGCTACCGCGACTGGCGGCTGTGGCTCACGGACGACAAGGCGACCGCCTACGTCCGCACCCCCGACGGGGTCGAGGCCTGGCCCCGGCTGAAGCAGGGCGTCGGCTGCAAGTGAGCCGTCACCCGGCCGCGTACACCCGCTGCCCGCCCACATAGGTGAGCGCCACGGCCGTCTCCGCGATCGCCTGAGGCGGCCCGGCGAACGGATCGCGGTCCAGCACCACCAGATCGGCGAGCGCGCCCACGGCCACCCGGCCGGTGTCGTCCAGATGGTTCACGTACGCGGACCCGGCCGTGTACGCCGTCAGCGCGTCCGCGAGGCCGAGCCGCTCCTCGGGCAGGAACACCGGGCCGCTGCCGCCCGGCTCGACCCGGTTGACCGCGACATGGATGCCCTGGAGCGGATCGGGGCTGCTCACCGGCCAGTCGCTGCCGGCCGCGAGCCGCGCCCCCGAGCGCAGCAGCGCGCCGAACGGGTACTGCCAGGCGGCCCGTTCGGGCCCGAGGAAGGGGATCGTCAGCTCGTCCATCTGCGGCTCGTGCGCGGCCCACAGCGGCTGGATGTTCGCGGTGGCGCCGAGCCGGGCGAAGCGGGGCACGTCGTCCGGGTGCACGACCTGGAGGTGGGCCAGATGCGGCCGGGTGTCCCTCGGCCCGTTGGCGGCGCGGGCCGCCTCGATCGCGTCCAGCGCGTCCCGTACGGCCCGGTCGCCCAGCGCGTGGAAGTGGCACTGGAAGCCCAGGGCGTCCAGCTCGGTGACGTACTTGGGCAGTTGTCCCGGGTCGATGAAGCTCTTGCCGTGGTTGGCGGTCGCGCACCCGCACCGGTCGAGATAGGGGTCGAGCAACGCGGCCGTACCGTTCTCGGCGACCCCGTCCAGCATCAGCTTCACCGTGCCCGCCCGGAACCGGCCGTGGCTCAGAGCGGCGCGCTTCTCGACGAGCTCGGGGATCTGCTCGGCCCCGCGTTCCCGGTCCCACCACAGCGCACCCCGCACCCGCGCGGTGAGCGAGCCGTCCCGCGCCGCCGTGAGATAGGCCGCGGCCGGGTCGTCCATGCCGAGGAAGTCGCCGACCAGCGCGTCCTGCCAGGCGGTGATGCCGAGCGCGTGCAGATGCCGCTGGGCGTGCAGCAGCGCGGCCAGCCGGTCGGCCGGTGTGGCGGGCGGGGCGAGCCGGCCGACCAGCTGCATCGCGCCTTCCTGGAGCGTGCCGCTCGGTTCCCCGGAGGCGTCCCGCTCGATCCGCCCGTCGGCCGGGTCGGGCGTGTCCCGGCCGATGCCGGCCAGTTGGAGCGCCCGGCTGTTGACCCAGGCGCCGTGGTGGTCCCGGTTGGGCAGATACACCGGCCGGTCCGGCACGACCGCGTCCAGCAGCTCCTTCGTCGGCGTGCCGCCCGCGAACGCCTCCATCGACCAGCCGCCGCCCAGGATCCACTCCCGCTCCGGATGGGCCTCGGCGTATGCGCGTACGGCGGCCACGGTCTCCTCGGCCGTCGCCCGGCCCGACAGATCGCACTGGGCCAGTTCCACGCCCGCCGGCACCGGATGGACGTGCGCGTCCTGGAAGCCGGGCAGCAGCAGCCGTCCGGCGAGGTCGACCACGTCCGTGGCCGGCCCGGCGAGGTCGCGCAGCTCGTCGTGTCCGACGGCGGTGATCCGGTCCCCGGTGACGGCCACGGCGGTCGCCGTTCGGCCGCCGGGGGTGAGGACGGGGCCGCCGGTGAAGAGGAGATCAGCGTGCATGATGCCTTTCCTGACGGGTCAGTTGGAGGTGGTGAGCAGTTCGGGCGCGTCGGCGTCGGTGCCGGCCCCGGTGCGGAAGTACGGCGACCTGCGCACCCACTTGGCCCACGCGGCCACCGCGAACCCGGACCCGATCATGGCGAGGGGCATCAGCAGCAGGAACCAGCCGTTGTCCGCACGGAGTTCGAGATGGTCGGTGGAGGTGAAGAAGGACCAGCCGAGATAGCCGCCGAGGCCCAGCAGGGCCAGCGCGCTGAGCGTGGGCAGCAGCACCGCCCGGACGCCCTGGCGCCAGTCGTCCCGCAGCAGGGAGCGGAAGCGTACGGCGGCCGCGAGCGCGGTGAGCGCGTAGGACAGGGCGACGACGATGCCGACGGCGTTCACGATCGCGGCGATCATGTCGGCCAGCCGCGGGATCACCAGCGCGCCCGCGGCCACGACGACGGCCAGCGCTCCGATCAGCAGCGTCCCGGCCGCCGGAGTGCCGTACCGGCTGCTGACCTTGGACCACACCGGCCCGAGGGTACGGTCCCGGCTCATCGCGAACATCCCGCGCGCCGTGGGGATGACCCCGGCCTGGAGCGAGGCCACCGCCGAGAACATCAGGGCGACGAGCGGCAGCGCGGCCAGCGGCCGCTCGGCCAGCCGGTCGCCGTAGTACGCGGGCCCCTGCGCGCCATGACCGGCCAACTCTCCCTGGGACAACACCCGTTGGAAGGCGACCGAGCCGAGCAGGAACAGCCCGAGCATCGTCACCAGGGTGATGGTCCCGGCCCGTGAGGCGTCACGGGGGTCGCGCACCTCCTCGTTGACGGTGAAAGCCGCCTCGAACCCCCAGTAGCAGAACACCGACAGCAGCAGGCCCTGCGCCAGCGCGGTCGCCGAGGGGATCGCGAACGGGTCGAACCAGGAGAGGCTGAAGGAGTGCGGCCCGGTGACGATGCCGTAGCCGCAGAACCCCAGCAGCACCACGTACTCGAAGACCAGCAGCCCGGTCTGCAGCCGGGCCGCCGTGCGCACACCGGTCACGGCGGTCAGGGTCACGGCGACCAGGACGAGGACCCCCAGCGCCGTCGTCTGCGCGGTCGAGCCCGGATCGAGGACGAGGGATCCGATCCGGTGCAGCCCGGCCTCACCGGCGAGCTGCAGCAGCGCCGAACCGGTCACCGCAGTCGTGTAGGCGAGGAACGCCACGCTCGCCACGAAGTTCACCCAGCCGACCATGAAACCGAGCCAGGGACTGAGCGAACGGCCCACCCACACATAGCCGTTGCCGGCGTTCGGCTCCACCCGGTTCAGCCGCGAGTAGGCCCCGGCGATTCCGAGGACCGGCAGGAACGCCAGCAGCATGATGGCCGGCAGATGCGGGCCGACCACGGCGGCGGTGACCCCGAGGCCGATGCCGATGCTGGTCGTGGCGGCCGTGCTGGAGGCGGCGACGGCCACGCCGTCCACCACGGTCAGGGACTTGCGCAGCTCGGGCCGCGCGGGGGGATCCACTCCGAAGGGTCTTTCGCTCATGGCCGGTTCTCCGCTCGCACCGCGGGGCCCCGGACGGCCCCGGTGAGCGGACATGAAACTGCCGGAGGACTTAACAGGTCAACGGTGTTGTCGTAAGGTCCCGGGCACACCCCAGGGAGGCCCTCATGACCGACCGTGTCGTCCCGGCCGCCGCCCGGCAGCGCCGCCGCCCCACCAAGCAGGGCGTGGTGCTGTCCGAGGAGCTGATCGTGGAGACCGCGCTGCGGCTGATCGAGGAGCACGGCGCCGACGCGCTCTCCGTGCGCCGCCTCGGCCGGGCCCTCGGCGCCGATCCCAGCTCGCTCTACCGGTACTTCCGGCACACCGACGACCTGATGCTGGCCATCGCCGACGAGCTGATCGGCCGTACCCTGCGCACCTGGCGGCCGACCGGCGACTGGGTGGCCGACCTGCGCGATCTGGGCCTGCGCATGCACGCCGGCGCCCTCGCGCAGCCCCGGGCGGCGATGCTCAGCGCCCACCGCGTCACCGGGCGCGCCCATGAGATCCAGGCCGTGGAGAGCATCCTCGGCGTACTGCGCCGGGCGGGGTTCCCGGACCGGGAGGCGGTCCGGATCTACCACGCGTTCGTCGACCAGGCCCTCGCCTTCGGCGCCCTGGACTCCGCGGGCACCGCCATGCCCCGGACCGCGCGCGAGGCGGAGGCGGAGGTCTGGCGCAGCACCTACGGCCGGCTGCCCGCCGGCACCCACCCGCACATCGCGGCCACCGCCCCCCATCTCGTCGCCACCATGCGCTCCAGTTCCTACCCGGCCGCCCTCGAACTGCTCCTGACGGCCGCCCGGACACGCCTCGATCACCTTCGTGCGGGGAGCGGGGGCTGACGGCCACACTGGACGGGATCCGCATCCCGAGGAGGCCGTACGCCATGACCCCACCGCCCGCCCGCACCGCCGCAGAGCGCATGAAGGACACCCTCCACCGGCTGGAGAACGACGTCGACGTGTGGGTCGCCACCGCCGGTCCCGACGGCGCCGCCCCCTATCTCGTGCCGCTGTCCTTCGTGTGGGACGGCGCGACGGTGCTGATCGCCACGCCGGCCGAGAGCCCCACCGGCCGCAACCTCGTCGCCACCGGCCGGGCCCGCCTCGGTCTCGGCCCGACACGGGACGTCGTCATGATCGAGGGCACCGTCCAGTCGGTGACGCCGGAGGACCTCCCCGAGGAGGACGCGGAGGTCTTCGCCGGCAAGACGGGCTTCGACCCCCGCCAACTCGCCACCCGCTACCTGTACTTCAGGGTCCTACCGCAACGCGTCCAGGCGTGGCGCGAGGCGAACGAGCTGAGCGGACGGGAGTTGATGAGCGAAGGGGAGTGGCTGCTCGGCGACTGACCTGCAACACGGAACCCGCGGCCGCGCACGGCCCGCCCCCGCGGCGGGTGGCGCGGCTCAGTCCCGGGCCCCCTCCTTGGAGGCCACCGGCCAAACCCCCGTCGACCGGGCAATGGCCTTCGCGCCCGTACGGTTCACCGCACTGCGCACCACAGCGAAGATCGCCCCCTGCACCGCCGCCGCCAACAGGATCTCCCCCCACCCCCGGTCCTGGTCCAGCGCGTCCGGCGCGTCCTCCTCGTGCCGGAGCGCCGTCCACGCCTTCCGGAAGGCGACACCGGCCAGCGCGCCGCTCGCCCAGCTGAGCACGAAACCGATCGGCTGGTAGACGAAGGGAAGCTTGTTCTTCTTCTTTGTCCTGGCCATGTGTGACTTGTTCCTCGCCTGGCGGCCCTCATGCGGGCCGTCCCTCGGGGGCCACCCGTTCGCCGGGCGGCACCGGCCCCGGCGGCGTACCGTCCCCGAACGGCCGGCCGCCGAGCTCCTCGCGGTGGTGCGGAGTCAGCCAGCCGGCGAGATCGGGGCCGAGCGGCACGATGCCGGTGGGGTTGATGCCGGTGTGCACCTGGTAGTAGTGCCGCTTGATGTGGTCGAAGTCGACGGTGTCACCGAACCCGGGCGTCTGGAACAGATCCCGGGCGTACGCCCACAGCACCGGGTTCTCCGTCAGCTTCCAGCGGTTGCACTTGAAGTGGCCGTGGTAGACGGCGTCGAACCGGACCAGCGTCGTGAACAGCCGGATGTCCGCTTCCGTGAGGGTGTCGCCGACCAGATACCGCTGTCCGGCCAGCCGGCCGGCGAGCAGTTCCAGCCGCCGGAAGACGCCCGCGCACGCCTCCTCGTACTCCTTCTGGTGCGTGGCGAACCCGGCGCGGTACACGCCGTTGTTCACGTCCTCGTACACCTCGGCCATCACCTGGTCGATCTCCTCGCGCCGGCCGGCCGGGTACAGGTCGGGCGCGCCGGGGCGGTGCAGGGCCGTCCACTCCGTGGCCAGGTCCAGGGTGAGCCGCTGGTAGTCGTTGGTGACCAGTCGTCCGCTGGGGACGTCCACGACCGCGGGCACGCTGACCCCGCCCGGGTAACCGGTCTCGCGCCGGTCGTAGGCCTCGCTCAGGAACCGGATGCCCAGCACCGGGTCCCGGCCGTCCGGGTCCAGGGTGAACCGCCAGCTGCGGTCGTCCTGGACCGGATCCGCGACCGCCATCGACAGCGCGTCCTCCAAGCCCAGCAGCCGGCGCGAGATCACCGCCCGGCTCGCCCACGGACAGGCGCGCGAGACCACCAGCCGGTAGCGGCCCTCCCGCACCGGCCAGCCGTCCCGGCCGTCGGCGGTGATCCGGTCCGCGAAGTGGCTCCTGGACCGGGTGAACGTCTTGTGGCCGTAGGCGCGGTTGCCGTCGTCGCCGTCCATGTCTCCTCCTCGGCGCCCGGTGCTCCTCGGCAACGCGTTCCCCGTTTTCCGCCGTCCGCACGGTGTGATCCGCCCGCTCGCGGGCAGTCGGCGTTGAGTGAACGGGACATCATCCGAGGGAGAGCGGAGCGGTGAGCAGGGCCGTGGGGCGCCCGGGCCGGGCTCCGGCGCCGACCGGCACACCAAGGTCACCGTCCTGGTGGCGCTCGCCGCCAACCTGGTGATCGCCGTCGCGAAGGCCGTCGGCGGTGTCCTCGCCGGCTCGCCCGCGCTGCTGTCCGAGGCCGCGCACTCCGTCGCCGACAGCTTCAACGAGGTGTTCCTGCTGACCGCGCTGCGCCGCAGCCGCCGCCCCGCGGACCGGCGGCACCCCTTCGGCTACGGCAAGGAACGCTTCTTCTGGTCCCTCCTCGCCGCCGTCGGCATCTTCGTGATGGGCGGCTGCTTCTCCTTCTTCCAGGGCTACGAGGCACTGCGCCAGGGCACCGAGGAGAAGTTCAGCGGCTATGTGGCGGGCCTGATCGTGCTGGGCGTGGCCCTCGTCGCCGAGGGCGCCTCGCTGCTGCGGGCCCTGCACCAGGTGCGCCGGCAGGGCGGCGGCCTGGCCTCAATGAGCGATCCGGCGCTGCGCACGGTGGTCGCCGAGGACGGCACGGCGGTGCTCGGCGTGGCGCTCGCCCTCGCCGGGATGGGCCTGCACATGGTGACCGGCCAGGTCGCCTGGGAGGCGTCCGCCTCGCTGGCGATCGGCGTCCTGCTGGTCTACGTCGCCTACCGGCTCGGCCGTGACGCCCGCGACCAGCTCATCGGGGAGGCCGCCGACCCGGAACTGAGCGGCAGGATCCGCTCGCTGCTGCGGGCACAGCCCGAGATCGACAGCGTGGAGGCGCTGTTCACGATGAAGACGGGCCTGGACTCCACCCTGGTGGTCGCGCGCATCGACCTGGTGCCGGGTCTGGAGAGCGAGCAGGTGGAGGAGGTCGCCGTACGCATCAAGCGTTCGCTGGCCCGGACGTTCCCCGAGGCCGACCAGATCTTCCTGGACGTGACCGACCGGCCGGCGGGCGAGGCACGAGAGAGCCCCGCCGCGACGGGGGAACGCGGCGGGGCCTGACGCACGAGTGCCCGCTCTGGGACGGGCCCACACCTCCCCGGCGCGGATTCTTCCGAATCCCGCCGGTACGCGGCGCGAATCGGCTCTCGTCAGCCCTCGTCGACGGGCTCCAGCACGAAGACCGGGATCTCCCGCGAGGTCTTCTCCTGGTAGTCGGCGTACGGCGGGTAGGCGGCCACGGCCCGCTCCCACCACCGGGCCTTCTCCTCGCCGGTGACCTCACGGGCCCTCATGTCCTGCTTGACCGGCCCGTCCTGCAGCTCGACATGCGGATCCGAGGTGATGTTGAAGTACCACACCGGGTGCTTGGGCGCGCCGCCCAGCGAGGCGACCAGCGCGTACGCCCCCTCGTGCTCCACCCGCATCAACGGCGTCTTGCGGATCTTTCCGCTCTTCGCGCCCCGGCTGGTCAGCACCACGACCGGCAGCCCCGTGTCCAGGAGCGTGGTGCCCTTCGTCCCGCCGGAACTCTCGTACAGCTCGACCTGCTCGCGCACCCACTGCGTCGGGCTGGGTTCGTACTCACCCTCAAGAGGCATGGGATCCGTCCCCTTCGTCGGTCCAACGGCTGTCTGCCACCGGCATTCAACACCCGCGGCCCCGCGAATCATCCTCACCGCGGTCCGGTGGGGCCGACGGGGTGACGGCCTCCGGCTGCCGCGCGGGTCGGCCAGGGCGCCCGACCGTGCGGGGTGACCGGGTCGTACGGCACCATGGGGAGGAGGACGGTCTCGCCGTCGCGCATGCCTTCGCCCCCTCCGGCGAGGGCGGCCGGCTTCCGGGACCGGCGCACCGCGTGCCGCTCTCCCGGCCGGAATCCATCCCTCCGACCACTCCTCTTCGGCCAGATCACCCGGATCGCCGAACTGGCCGAACTTGCAGTCGACCCATAGGTGCCCGGGGCATCTAATGAAGATCGGCACGACGCACTACTTCGTCTGCGAGGTCTTCCATGACGGAACTGACGGACCCCACCGGCCCGGCGAACCCGGCCGCCGTCGCCTTCCCGCAGGACCGCACCTGCCCCTACCACCCACCCACCGGATACGAGCCGCTGCGCGACGGGCCGGCCCTGTCCCGCGTCACCCTCTTCGACGGCCGCGAGGTCTGGGCGGTCACCGCCCACACCACCGCCCGCGCCCTGCTCGCCGACCCCCGCCTGTCCAGCGACCGCCGCCATCCGGGCTTCCCGATCCCCGCGAAGCGGTTCGCGGGGATCCGCGACCGCCGGGTGGCCCTGCTCGGCCTGGACGATCCCGAACACCAGCGGCAGCGGCGGATGATGATCCCGTCGTTCACCGTCAAACGCGCGGCCGAGCTGCGGCCGTGGATCCAGCGGACCGTGGACGGGCTGCTGGACGCGATGATCGACCAGGGGCCGCCCGCCGATCTGGTCTCCGCCTTCGCACTGCCCGTGCCGTCGATGGTGATCTGCGGCCTGCTCGGAGTGCCGTACTCCGACCACGAGTTCTTCGAGGAGCAGTCGCGCAGGCTGCTGCGCGGCCCGCGGGCGGACGACTCCATGGACGCCCGCGCACGCCTGGAGGACTACCTCGGCGCCCTGATCGACGACAGGGCGAAGCAGGCGGAGCCCGGCGACGGAATCCTCGACGACCTCGTCCACCACCAGCTGCGCGACGGCGCGCTGGACCGCGCCGAACTCGTGTCGCTGGCCCTGATCCTGCTGGTCGCGGGCCATGAGACGACCGCCAACATGATCTCGCTCGGCACCTTCACCCTGCTCCAGCACCCCGACCGGCTGGCCGAGTTGCGCGCCGACCCGGCGCTGCTGCCCGCCGCCGTGGAGGAGCTGATGCGGATGCTGTCCATCGCGGACGGAATGGCGCGGGTGGCGCTGGAGGACATCGAGATCGACGGCACCACCATCCGGGCCGGCGAGGGCGTGCTCTTCTCGACCTCGGTGATCAACCGCGATCCGGCCCTCTACGACGACCCCGACACCCTGGACTTCCACCGCCCCACCCGCCACCACGTGGCGTTCGGCTTCGGGATCCACCAGTGCCTGGGCCAGAACCTGGCCCGCACGGAGCTGGAGATCGCCCTGGGCAGCCTGCTGAGCCGGCTGCCGGGGCTGCGGCTGGCCGCCCCGGCCGAGGAGATCCCCTTCAAACGCGGCGACACGATCCAGGGGATGCTGGAACTCCCCGTGACCTGGTAAGAGGCTCTGCTCATGCACATCGACATCGACAAGGACGTCTGTATCGGCGCGGGTCAGTGCGCGCTGACGGCACCCGGCGTCTTCACCCAGGACGACGACGGCTACAGCACCGTGCTGCCCGGCCGTGAGGACGGCGCGGGCGACCCGATGGTCCGGGAGGCGGCCCGCGCCTGCCCGGTGAGCGCGATCACGCTGTCCTCCTAGCACGGCCGGGCCCGCCCGGGCCGGCGGCCGCCACCAGGGCCCGCGCCGCCTCGCGGGCCTCGGCCGCCGGCCGGGTGGACCCCGTGATGCCGGCCGTCACCATCGCGCCCTCCGCGAGCAGGAAGAGCGGTCCGGTGAGCGCGGCGGGCAGTCCGGCGTCCGCCACGAGCGAGGCGAGATAGTCCCGGAACGCCTCCTTGTGGGCGCGCACCCGCTCGGCGACCAGGGCGGAGGTGGCGCCCAGCTCGCCGTAGGCGTTGATCCAGGCGCAGCCGCGGAAGCCGTCCTCGCCGAACCATCCGGCGAGCCAGTCGAACACGGCCGGGATCCGCTCGAGCGGGTCCCGCTGCCGCGCCACGTGCGCGGCGAGGCGTCCGCGCCAGCGCTCGTCCCGCCGGGCCAGATACGCCGCGACGAGCTGCTCCTTGGCGGGGAAGAGCTGGTAGAGCCGCTTGAGCGAGACACCCGACGCGCCGCGCAGTTCGTCCATGCCCACGGACTGCACTCCCCGGGCGTAGAACAGCTCCTCGGCGGCGTCGAGCACCCTGTCCCGGGCGGCCGCGCTGTCCATCGGCGACACCATTGACTCCTCGGGCTCCTCGGCGAGGTCGTTGACGTGTTCCCCGGCGCGCTCCTTGACGGAGAACGTGCGTTCTCCTACGGTAGCAGCCGCCCGGAGAACGCTCGTTCTCCAGTGCTGCCGAGCCCAGGAGGAGACCATGGCCGACCGTCCACCGCTGCCGCCGTTCACCCGCGAGAGCGCCGCACAGAAGGTCCAGGCCGCCGAGGACGCCTGGAACACCCGCGACCCGCACAAGGTGGCGCTCGCCTACTCCGAGGACTCCGTCTGGCGCAACCGCGACACCTTCGTCTCCGGCCGCGCCGGGATCGTCGCGTTCCTGACCGCCAAATGGGAGCGCGAGCTGGACTACGCGCTGCGCAAGGACCTGTGGGCCTTCGACGGCAACCGCATCGCCGTCCGCTTCCAGTACGAGTGCCGGGACGCCGACGGCCAGTGGTGGCGCTCCTACGGCAACGAACTGTGGGAGTTCGACGAGCACGGCCTGATGACCCGGCGCGAGGCCAGCATCAACGACGTACGCATCCAGGAGAAGGAGCGCCGCATCCACGGCCCGCGCCCCGAGGCCGAGCGGGGGCAGTCCTTCCCGCTTCAGTAGGGTTCCCGGATGACCGAACAGGCCGAGAAACCCTTCCTCTACGTCGTCGTCTGCGCGGCCGGGATCGCCGCGGGCGTCAGCAAGCTGATCGGCGCCGCCCAGGAAAGGGACTGGGAGGTCGGCGTCATCGCCACACCGGTCGCCATGGGCGGGTTCTTCGACAGCGCGGCCGTGGAGGCGCAGACCGGCCGACCCGTCAGATCGGCCTGGCGCACGCCGGCCGACCCCCGTCCCTTCCCGCCGCCGGACGCCGTCGTGGTGGCACCCGCCACCTTCAACACCGTCAACAAGTGGGCGGCCGGCATCGCCGACACCCTCGCCCTCGGCACCCTGTGCGAGGCCGCGGGCCTGGGCATACCGATCGCCGTCCTGCCCTGCGTGGCCGACGCGCTGGCCGCCCACCCCGCCTACCGGGACAGCCTGGAACGGCTGCGCGGGATGGGCGTCCGCTTCGGCGACCCGTACACCGGTGAAGTCCGGCCGGACGGCGGCCGGCCGGACTTCGCCTGGGAACGGGCGCTTGAACTGCTCCAGGGACAGGACCGCTAGCGGCAGGTCAGGGTCGGACCCGCCAGCATGTTCCCGGTGAACATGTCCTGGCCCTTCGGCACCCAGTAGCCGAGCTTCGAGACCACCGTGGAGCACTTCGACCCGAGCGTGAAGCGCACCGTGAGCTTCTCCGGGTGGCCGGGCTGCAGCTCGGTCACCGTGCAGTCCAGGGAGTGCGCCAGCCGGGTCTTGTCCGGGTACCGCCCCACCAGCGGGTTGACGCAGCGCTTGTCGGCTGTGCCGATCCGCAGGCCGGTGCCCTCCTGGCCGATCATCCCCAGCCGCGCGTTGCCGTCGCCCTCGTCACGGTCCCGGCGGATCGTGTACGTCACGGTGGTCGTGGCGTTGCGGCGCAGCTCGGTCCGGTCGACGGTGACGGAGTGCGTCGGCCTGGCCTTGGGCGCGGTCAGCGACACGGTGCCCTGCACGGTGCCCTTCAGGTCGACCCCCGCGGGCGTCGACCGCACGCGCACGGTGGCGCTGATGTCGTAGGTGCCCGGACCCGGGTACAGGCCCGAGCCGGGCAGCGCTCCGGTGCCGAGGGTCTTGCCGGACCGGGTGGCCTTCCAGGTGCCCTCGGTGCGGCAGGCGTAGCGGACCCGGGCGCCGGCGATCTGGCAGGTGGCCGGGGCCGTGATGTTGAACCTCGGGGCGCCGGTGTCCGCGCACAGGCTGACGTCGGCCCGCTCACCGTGCGGGCCGCGCAGCGTGCCCGCGGCCGAGCACAGGGTCGCCGGGGTCTCGGGCGCCGGCGCGGCGGCGCGCGACACCCCGACGGGCGCCCGCCCGGCGGCGGACTGCGCGCAGGCCGGGGTGACGAGGGACAGCGGCAGCAGCATCGCTCCGGTCAGGGTTCTCATGGTGGTGGGACGCATCGGCACCGCGTTTCCTCCGGGCGGCCGAGACCGGCCGGACGCCGGTCGTCTGCGCCGAGGATGAGCCGACAGTATGACGATGCGCCGACTCCCACGCCGGGTGGTCACCTGGGGGCAGCAACAGGTTGGCCCGGCCGGAGTTTCACCGGACCTCGCGGACGTACTCCTTGCTCCCCGGAGTGGACACGTCACGGTCCCGCCGGACGATGCTCAGCCGGTCGCCCCAGTGGGCGAGCGCCGAGCGCAACCCGGCATCGGTGTATTCGACGTCCACCACCCGGTCGTCGAACGCCTTGGCGAACACCCCGCACTCGTCGTACTGCCCGCACTCCTCCGTCACCGCGAAGTCCAGCCCGGCCCGCGCCCGGACACCGGCCAGGTCGGCGGTGTTCTTCTGCGCGACGGCCAGGTGCCGGGCGTGCGCGTGCCGGGACAGCAGGGCCATGAAGGCGGTCGCGTCGGCCGCGGTGAGCAGGCGGTGGGAGCGGGTGTAGCTGTCGTAGTTGTCCGGCTCGACGGCGTCGAAGCCCTTCTTCGCGCAGCCGTCGGTCCACTCGTTCACCCGCTCGGCCACCCGCTCCCGCTTGGCCGGGGTGCGGAGGTCGAGCAGGGCCTCGTTCCAGTCCTCGTCGACGACGACCCTGCCCCGCGCGTCGCGCAGCAGCAGGTCGGCAGGCCAGGAGGAGCGCTCCTCGGGCTGGGCCTGGAAGGCGTTGACGTAGCAGATGTTGTACAGGCCGGGCGCGGGGGAGTCGGAGCGGTCGCGGCTGACGATCCGTACGCCCTTCGGCGAGGGGTAGGCGCCGCCGATCTGGTAGTCGAACCCGGCGTGGCGCGGGGGCAGCCGTATCGCGGCGGGCTTCGGCGCGCCGCGCCGCTCCTCGCCGCCGGATCCGCCCGAGGAGCCGGAGGGACCGCCGGCGGCACAGCCGGCCGACGCCGAGAGGGTGAGGATCAGGGCCGCTGCCAAGGCGCCCGCGGTCCTTCGGGAGCCCGCGGCGCGGGAAACACCCTTGGGGGGCACGTCCGCTCCATCCTGCCCACGCCGGGCGGCGTGGTGCGTGGCAGGATCACATCGCCCGCGCGCTTGGGTCGTCAAGCCGGTGCCGGGCCACGCCGTAGGCTCGTGGGTGACCATCGTCCCGAAGGCAGGAGCAGCAACGATGCAGTACGTGAAGCTCGGTTCGACGGGCCTGGACGTCTCGCGGATCTGTCTGGGCTGCATGACCTACGGCCTGCCCGACCGCGGCGTCCACGAGTGGACCCTCGACGAGGAGGCGTCCCGCCCGCTCATCCGGCAGGCGCTGGAGGCGGGCGTCAACTTCTTCGACACCGCGAACGTCTACTCCGACGGCACCAGCGAGGAGATCGTCGGCAAGGCACTGCGCGACTTCGCGAACCGCGACGAGATCGTGCTGGCCACGAAGGTGCACGGCCGGATGCGGCCGGGCCCCAACGGCGCCGGTCTGTCCCGCAAGAACATCATGACGGAGATCGACCACAGCCTGCGCCGCCTCGGCACCGACCACGTCGACCTCTACCAGATCCACCGCTACGACCACGCGACCCCCGCCGAGGAGACGATGGAGGCGCTGCACGACCTGGTCAAGGCGGGCAAGGTCCGCTACATCGGGGCGAGTTCGATGTACGCCTGGGAGTTCTCCAAGCTGCAGTACACGGCGGAGCGGCACGGCTGGACGAAGTTCGTGTCCATGCAGAACCACTACAACCTGCTCTACCGCGAGGAGGAGCGGGAGATGCTGCCGCTCTGCGCCGACCAGGGCGTCGGCGTGCTGCCCTGGAGCCCGCTCGCCCGGGGCCGGCTCACCCGCGACTGGGGCACGGTCACCGAGCGCAGCGCCAACGACAACTTCGGCAGCCGCCTGTACCTGGAGAGCGACCGGTCGATCGTCGAGGCCGTCACCCGCATCGCCGGCGACCGCGGCGTGCCCCGCGCCCGGGTGGCCCTCGCCTGGCTCCTGCACCAGGACACGGTGGCGGCACCGATCGTCGGCGCCGCCAAGCCCCAGCACATCGAGGACGCGGTGGCCGCCGTCGAACTGGAGCTGACCGAGAAGGAGATCGAGGAGCTGGAGCAGCCCTACACGCCGCGCGCGATCAGCGGCCACTGAGGTGCCGGCGGCTCAGTGGGGTCCGTGTGGTGTGAACTCCGTGCCACACGGACCCGCACCCCCGCTTTCCGGCAACGGCACCCGCTCGCCGGACATCGTGAGCGTCCGGTAGTACGCCCCGATCCGTTCCGCAGAGCGGCCCACGTAGTGCCCGATGAACGAGCGCCGGAACCGGTCGGCCGTGCGATTGGGCCCGGAGCCGTGCACCAGGCTGCCGTTGAAGAACAGCACGTCACCCGGAGCCAGATCCACCGGTGCCGGTACGAGACCGGGTGGCGGCGGGACGTACTCGCGGGCGAACGACACCTGCTCGTCGGCGAGTTCGGGGCAGAACAGGTCCATCCGGTGGGTGCCCGGGACGACCTCGAGACCGCCGTTGTCCCGGTCGATCGGCTCACAGGCCACCCAGGCCGCCACACATGTCCCCGGCTCGACCCGCAGATAGAAGTTGTCCTGGTGCAGCGCCTGCCCGCGCGCGCCCGGCGGCTTGAAGTAGAACATGCTCTGCGCGGCCAGCACCTCCTCGCCGAACAGCACCTCCAGTACGTCCCGCAGCCGGGCGTCCAGCAGGAACTCCCGTGCCACCGGCTCGAATTCGTGCGGCTGCATCACCCGGGGGTACCGGCGCAGCGGGTCCGGGTCCGCCGGGCGCGGCTCGAAGCGGCCCGGTACCGGACCGGCCGCGTGCAGCGCGGTGAACGCGGCGCACAGCCGCTCGGTCTCATCCGGACCGAACAGGCCCCGTACGACGGTGAACCCGTCCTCCTCGAACCGCTGCCGCTGCGCCTCAGGCAGGATGGCGCCGTTGTCCGTGACTGTCATGTGCCCGCTCCCTGGAGTCCGGTGGTCAGGTGGTCACCCACTCGCCACGCTAGGCCGAGGCGCCCGACGGGAGGATGCCTGTGCATGCTGAGGACCTGCCCGTGACGGCTGCCGCCGCCGACCTGTCCCCGCCGCCCGGACTCGTGGTGACCGGCCGCTACGACCAGCGGCCGGGCTATGGCGTCAACCGGCCCGGGGGATCGGCGAGTTGGCTGTTCACCTTCACCCTCGGCGGCTGCGGACTGCTCCGCCAGGGCGCCGCCCGGGTCCGGGCCGGCGCCGGGGATCTCGTGGCGCTCGCTCCCGGCACCGGCCACCGCTACACCGTCGCGCCCGGCGCCGAGAGCTGGCGGTTCTGGTGGACGCACTGCCAGGCCCGCCCGTCCTGGACGACCTGGCTCGCCCCGTACGCGGTGTCCGACGGCCTGTACGCCGTGACATCCGTACCCGGCGCCGCGCACGGCCGGATCGAGGCGGCGTTCGGCCGGATGCTCGCCGACTCCACCGGACCGGCCGAGGGCACCGCGCGCGAGCCGGACCCGGTGGCCGTGGCCCATGGCAGCCTGGCCCGGGAACTGGCCCTGTGCGCGCTGGAGGAGGTCGTCCTGCTCGCGGCCGGCGCTGGCCGGACGCCGCCTCCGGCAGCCGATGCCGACGCCCGGGTGCGCCGGGCCGAGGAGCTGATCGCCGCCGACCCGGGCGCCCCGCACACCGTCCGCTCGCTCGCCGAGAGCGTGGCGCTGTCCCCGTCCCGTTTCGCCCACCTGTTCACCCTGCGCACCGGGCGCTCCCCGATGCGGGCGCTGCGCGAGACCCGGCTGCGGCACGCGGCCCGGCTGCTGGAGGCCACCGACCTCACGGTGGAACGGGTGGCGGCGGCCTCCGGATTCGGCAATCCCTTCCACTTCAGCCGGGTTTTCCGGGCGCGCTACGGAGTGCCGCCCGGTGCCTACCGGGCGGGCGAGGGGCGGTAATGGGAAGAAAAGGATTACCTTGAATCTGCGTCAATAAGGAAGCCTGCCACCGTTAATGTCGATAATCGAGAGATCTCTTGTTCGCACGTGCGCGGCTGTGCAAAGGTGTGCGCTGACGGCGCGCAGGCTCATCGCATTTCCCGCTGTATGCGCCAGGCCGCTCCCCGTACACCCCCACGCTTCAAAAGAGCCGCCTCAGGTGGACGTTCGAGCAGCCCCACCACCTTTCCATACTGCTTGGTATGGACCAATTCATGTATCACGTCTGGAGGAATGCAGTCGTGAATGAGGCAGGCCGGTCGGACGAACAACTGAGTGCCGAGCTGAAGAAGTGGACGGGAGGGACACCCGCGCTCCATCCCGTCGGTGAACTCCTCGACCGGCACTGGGAAGCGGCCTTCGCCTACGCGCGGTTGTGCACCGACGGGACGCGTGCCGCCGGCATGCTCACCACCGCCGCCTTCACCCGGCTGTTCGGGGAGTCGCTGCGGCAGGCCGGCCCGACCGCCGCCTGGCGGCCCCATGTGCTGGTCGCCGTCCGGCGGATCGCGGCCGAGTGGGACACCGACGGCCGCCAGGAACTGCTCCACCCGGCGCTGCGGTCCGCCGCCACCGGTGAGCGTGCCGCCGCCCGGCTGCTGCCGCCGCCCGGCCGGCGGCTGCTGTCCCGCGCGTTCCAGCGGGTGCCCCAGATCTCCCGTGCCGTGCTCTGGCACACGGAGGTCGAGGCCGAACCGCTCGCCGTACCGGCGGCCCTGCTCGGCCTGGACCAGGAGGACGCCCGCGCCGAACTCCGCAGGGGCCGGGAACGGCTGCGCGAGGAGTGTCTTCAGGCGCACCGCGAACTCGCCCCCGAGAACGAGTGCCGGCGCTATCTGCGCATGCTCGACGTGACGTTCCGGCGCGGCGGCGTCGACATCGACCCGGATCTGCGTGAACACCTGGACCGGTGCGGCCACTGCAGCCGTACGGCCGACCAACTGGCCGTGTTCAACGCGGGACTCGGCCTCGCCCTCGCCGAAGCGGTCCTGGGCTGGGGCGCCCACGCCTATGTGAACTCCCGGGCGAGCCGGGCCGAGGAGCCGCCCGAACCGGCCCCGCGGCCCGAGACCTTCACGCCCGCGTCCGGCGAGCCCTTCCTGCCGGCCGAGCCGCCGCACGGGGGCGGTTCCGCCGAGTCCGGGGGCTGGGGCGGTTCCGGCGGCGGCAGGCGTCGGCGTGGTTCGTCCGGGGGCAGGCGTCGAACCGGTTTCGCAGGGGCGACGGACGGGAGCGGCACCGGCAGGGCCGCGCGCCGCCGTGCCCCCGCTTCCGATGTCGACGCCACCGCGTCCGCCGACTTCGCCGGCTTCGTCTCCGCGCGCGTTTCCACCGATGCCGCCGACTTCGCCTCCGGCGCCGGCCCGGCCTCCGCCGACGCCTCCGCCGGCACCCCCCGGCACTCGGCCGTCCCCGGAACCCCGGGCGGCCCCGGGGACACCGCCCCCTCCCGCCGGTCGGCCCATCGTGCCGCCCGCGCCCGGCGCGTCCGGCGCCGGAATCTCGCCCTGGCCGTCGCCACCGTCAGCGGGCTGGTCGTGCTGCCCCTGGTGCTGTGGTCGGTGCTCGGGTCGGGTGGCGGAGCGGCCCCGGCGGGCGCGGACACGTCCTCTCCGGCGCCCGGCAAGGACGCTGCGAGTCCCGGCGCGTCCTGGGCCGGTGGGAACGGGGCCGGCGAACACGCCCTGCACGGCCGGCTGCACAACCTCGCCTCGGGACTGTGTGTCGGGGTCGTCGGCGAGAAGCCCGTCAAGGGCGCCGAGACCGAACTCGCCTCCTGCTCCGCGACCCCGAGCCAGCAGTGGACGTACGAGACCGACGGACTGCTGCGCAACTCCGCCGCGCCCGGCCTTTGCCTGGACTCCCACCTCGGCTACTCGATCCGCCTCGCCCCCTGCTCGGCCACTGGCAAGGCCGCGAAGAACATCCGCTACGACTTCACCCTCCAGGGTGCCCTGATACCCCGCTGGAACCAGGACCTGGCCCTCACCCCGGCCGCCACCGACGGCTCCGGCGCCCTCGTCCTCAAGACCCGCGCCCCCGGCGCCGTCCAGCGGTGGTCCGTCGACACTGCCAAGCCCGAACTGCAGATGCAGAACGTCAACTGGGACAGCGACAGCACCTCGTCGCCGACCGCCACCACGCACCCGGCGTCCCCAAGGACGACACCCACCACCCGGGCTTCCGGCCCCACCGCGTCGCCGACCCGGACGCCCACCGCGACCGTCGCCGCTCCCGCGCCGTCGGCCACGGTCGGCCCCTGCTCCGCGTACCCGTACTCCTGCGGCTGGGGCAGCGGCGGATACGGGGACGGCGGCGGCTACGGTGGGCGTCACCGCCGGTGACTCAGGGCGCGTGTGGCGGTGGCGGCGGGATCGTGCCCAGCGCCGGGGGCGGTTCCGGCCATACCAGCAGCACCGGGCAGGGCGCGTGGTCGACGGCGAACCGGGCCGTAGGGCCGAGGCTCTTCGGCCCGAGCCGGGACCGGTCGCCGTCCCGGGCCAGCACCAGCAGATCGGCGCCCTCGGCGGCGGCCACCACCTCCCGCTCGACCCGGCCCGAGCGTTCCTCGCGCACACAGGGACGGCCCAGCCGCTCGGCGGCAGCGTCCAGCAGTTCGGCCGCCGAACTTCCGCCGAGCGCCGCCATCCGGTCGCCCGGGTCCCTTTCCGGATGCCCCCGGCCGAGCAGCCCCGCGAACGCGCCGTGCGCCAGACCCGGCACCTCGGGCCCGCTGACGTGCAGCAGCACCACCTCTGCGGGGTCCGGCGCATGGCTGCGCACCGCGTCCACGCAGGCGGGCCAGGTGCCCTCGACGAGCCAGGCGATCACACGCATCCGGTCGGCCTCCTTCGGCGCACGTACCCCCGTCAGAAGAGCTGGAGCGACCCCCACAGTGCCACCACCGCGACGGCGAGCGAGGACGGCACGGCGATCAGGCCCAGCCGGGTGAACTCCCCGAGATCCACCTCGTGCTCGTGCTGATGCACGATCCGCCGCCACAGCAGTGTGGCCAGCGAGCCGGCGTAGGTCAGGTTCGGGCCGATGTTCACCCCGAGCAGCACCGCCAGCACCGCCCCCGGTCCGGCCGGCGCGGCCAGTGGCAGCAGGACCAGCACGGCGGGCAGGTTGTTGATCAGGTTGGCCAGGACGGCGGCCAGCGCGGCGATCGCGAGCAGCGCCGGCAGTCCGGTGCCGCCCGGCATGACCTGTCCCAGCACGTCGGCGAGCCCGTTGTCGACGATTGCCCGCACCACGATGCCCAGGGCGAGGACGAACGCGAGAAAGGCCGGGGCGGCCGCGCGCACGACGGTCAGCGGGGTCGCCCTCCGCCGGGCCACCGCACGCCCGGCCAGCACCAGCGCACCCGCCGCCGCCACCCAGGCCGGTTCCACGCCGAACGCCGACGCCACCACGAACCCCGCCAGCGTGCAGGCGACCGTCACCAGGGCGAACACAGGCGGCTCCGGCACCGCAGCGGTGTCCCCGCCCGTCGGTGCCGCCGCCGCGAGGTCCCGGGCGAAGAACCGCCGGAACACCACGAACTCGGCACCGATCGCCACCAGCCAGGGCAGCGCCATCAGCGCCGCGAACCGGGTGAAGCTCAGCCCGCTGGTCGCGAACGCCAGCAGGTTCGTCAGATTGGACACCGGCAGCAGCAGCGACGCGGTGTTCGACAGATGCGTGCAGGCGTACACATGCGGTTTCGGCCGTACGCCGGTCCGCGCGGCCGTGGCGAAGACCACCGGCGTGAGCAGCACGATCGTGGCGTCCAGGCTGAGGACGGCGGTGATGGCGGACGCCAGCGCGAAGACCGCCGTCAGCAGCCGCACCGGACGGCCCGCCGCCCACCGGGCCATCCACGCCCCGCACGCCCGGAACAGCCCCTCCACATCGCAGAAGTGGGCGAGCACCAGCACCGCGGCCAGGAACCCGACCACCGGACCGAGCCGCTCCGCCTCCGCCCTGGCGTGCTCCAGCGAGATCGCCCCGGTGGCGACCGCGACACCGGCGGCCGGCACGGCCATGACCGCCTCCGGCCACCCGAAGGGCCGGACGACGGCCCAGGCCAGCACGGCGACGAGCAGCACGACGGACAGGGCCTCGGCCAGGGGGGTGTTCAGGGCGGGTCCTTCCGGAGGCGATCACATGGTGCCCGCCCATGAAAGCAGACACTGCCGTTCGCGCTACGACGCCTTGCTCCCCGCCGCGCCCAGGAACTCCTCCCAGCCGCCCGCCGGGGCCTGTCCCGGCACCAGCGTGCGCAGTTTGCGCAGCACCGCCTGGTCCTGCGCCTCCAGCCAGGCCACGAGCTGCTTGAACGACACGAAGCGCACGTCGTCGCCGTACGCGGCCATCTTGCCGATGGCCTCCTCGACGGCGTCCATGTAGATGCCGCCGTTCCAGCGTTCGAAGTGGTTGCCGATGAAGAAGGGGGCGCGGTTGGTCGTGTACGCCCGCTGGAATCCGGCGACATAGGCGTCGCGGGCCTGGGTGCGCCAGGCGTCGTACTGGGCTCGGTCGCCGTTCGGATTGCCGCCGGACTGGTTGAACATCATGTTGTAGTCCATCGAGAGCACTTGGAAGGAGTGCCCGGGGAACGGTATGGACTGCAGCGGGAAGTCCCAGATCTTCCCGCCCTGCACCTTGCCCGGCCAGATCTGCAGCCCGCCGGGGGAGCTGGCGTCGTACTTCCAGCCGAGCGCGGCCGCCGTGGGCAGCAGGTTGGACTGGCCCTCCAGGCACGGCGTACGGCCGCCGATCAGCTCCTTGCGGTAGTCGAAGGGGAGCGGTTCGAGGTCGGTGAAGCCGGTGTTGGTCTTCCACTTGGTCACGAAGTCGACCGCCTGGTCTATCTCGCTGCGCCACTCGGCCGGGGACCAGTTGCGCACGCCGGTCGCGCCGCAGAAGTGGCCGTTGAAGTGCGTGCCGATCTCGTGGCCCTCCAGCCAGGCCGCGCGGACCTGCTGGAGGGTGGCGTGGATGTGCCGGTCGGCGAGGTAGCCGATGGCGGAGGCGCCGACCGGCTGCTGCGGCGGACGGTACAGGTTCTTCTTGGACTCGGGCAGCGTGTAGATGCCGCTGAGGAAGAACGTCATCTTGGCGCCGTGGTCGGCGGCGACCTTGCGGAACCGGGAGAAGAGCTGGTTGCTCAGCTCGCCCGCGCCGTCCCAGGAGAACACCACGAACTGCGGGGGCTTCTGGCCCGGCTTCAGGCGGGCCGGCACCGGCTGGTGCGGCTGGGCCCCGGTGTCGGCCGTGGAGCCGTCGCCGATCGGCTTCACCGGCCGGGCCTGGGCGGTGCCCTTGCCGCCGTCCGCCGGGCCGCCGACCCGGAGGCCGGTGCCGGAGGAGCATGCGGCCAGCGTGCCCAGGGCGCCGGCCGCCGCGCCCGCCGTCAGCACCCGCCTGCGTGAGATCCCGCTCATCTTGTCCCCGATTTCCTTGTCACGGCCCCTGCGGGGCCTGCTCGCCGGTGTGGGTCGACCGGTTCGATGACGGGAGTCGGGGGAAAGATCGCGGCCGCCGGTGCCTGTTGCCGTCCTGTGACAGTTGGGGCGCGAGCATGACGAACCCCGCTGCCCAGGCAGTGGGGCAGCGGGGTTCTCGGGGGTGTCCGGGCTGGTCAGGGGGCCGTGCCGGGGCTGAACACCGACAGGAAGACGGACGAGGAGTTCCCGGAGACGGGCACCGCTCCGCCCGTCCACGTCACCTTCAGCGAGTCGCGCTCGTCCGGCGGTGTCACCAGCAGCGCGGCCGGGGTGGCCGTCTTGGCGCCGCTGATGCCGGGGTTGGAGAAGGTCAGCCCCGCCCAGGCGCTCTGCCCGGGCTTCAGGGTGATCGTCGCCGGGGAGCCCGGCTCACGCCTGGGGTCGGCGCCGAGCTGGCTGCCGGAGGCGCTCACGAACGCCGCGCCCGGATAGCCGCGCAGGGTGCAGGTCCGGCCGGACTTGTTGGTGAGCACGACCGGGAAGTTCTCCTGTCCGGCGCCCGGGTCGTTGCGGCCCACCGAGGCGCGCAGCTCGGAGGTGTGGCAGCGGGTGCTCGCCGCGGGCGTGGCCGTATCGCCGCCGCTCGGAGACGGAGCCGCCTTCGAGGGGGAGGACGAGGCGGCGCCGGTGGACGTGCCGGACGGCGCCGATGTGGCGGACGCCGGGCTCTTCGTGGTGCCCGTCGCCGGCGCGGCCGTACCGGAGGCCGTGATCGGTGGGTTGCTGTGGACGTCCTTGCCGTTGCCGCAGGCGGTCAGGAGGCCCAGCACGGCGACCGTGCCCACGAGCAGGGCTCCGTGCCGCGCGGACCGGGGGGTGTACACCATGGCTCAACACTCCTGGAGGGTCGTGGCACGCGCCCGAACGCGTGCCTCAGGGCGCGGGTGCGCCGTCCTCACACTCCGATGCGCTCAGGCCCGGAAAAGTTCGGCACACGCAGGATTCTTTTCCCCGCTGTGACCTCCCGCAGGCGCCCCTCAGGTCACGCTCAGCGAACGGAGTATCCCTTCGGTCGCGTCCCCGTCGCCCCGCTGGCGCACCTGCACATACACCTGGGGCTGCGTGGCGGCGCCCGCCGGGTCCAGGGCGGACTCGGTGACCGAGCCGCCGTCCGGACAGCCGCTCCAGGCCCGCACCAGACCGTGCCAGTCGGCGTCGGTGAAGGTCCGGCTGCCGGAGAAGCGGCAGCCGGAGTGGGCGAGGGCCTTGACCCTCGCGGTGACGTCGCCGTGCTCGCTCACCCCGACGAACACGCCGTCCACCGCCGCCCGCAGATCGGGCCACCGGCTCAGGTCGTCGGCCACCACCAGCCCGGGTTCGTGGCCCTTGGCGAGCCCCAGCGCGCTCGGGTCCCAGCCGGAGTCGCGCAGCTCGCGGCCGAAGCCCGGCGGCACCTTGACGGTCACCCGCCCCGTCGAGTCCGTGACCCGCACCTGCTCCGAGGTGTCGCCGTGGTGGATCACCAGGGTCACGGTGGCCGCGGCCGCCACCGCGGACAGGACCGCGGCCACGGCCAGCGTCACCGTGTTCAGCCGGCCGCGCACCCCGTCCAGCCGCCGGGCGGACCGGAGCGCGGGCGGCCCGGCGGCCAGCCGGTCCAGCTCGTCGGCGAAGGCCTGCGCGCCGGGCCAGCGGCGAACCCGGTCGGGCTCCAGTGCGCGCAGCAGCGCCCGCTCCACGTCCTCGGCGAGGTCCGGCCGCAGCCGCCGGGGCGGTACGACCCGGCCCGGCGGGCCCGGCACGCTCCCGGTGACCAGCTCGTAGCCGACGGCGCCCAGGCTGTAGACGTCGGCCCGCTCGTCGATGCCCTCGCCGGGCTCGGCCTGCTCGGGCGGCTGGTAGCCCGCCGAGCCCGCGGCCAGCGTGAGCACCGAGGCCTGGGCGAGGCTCTTGGCCAGCCCCAGATCGGCCAGCAGCACCCGCCGGGTGCCGTCCGGGGCGGTGTGCAGCAGCACGTTGGTCGGCTTGATGTCCCGGTGCACTATGCCCGCCTCGTGCAGCGCGGCGGCGGCCCGGGCGGCCTCGGCCGTCAGCGCGAGCGCGTGCCCCACCGGCAGCGGCCCGTGCGCCAGCAGGTCGGCGAGGGTGCCGCCGGCGGCGTACTCCATCACGAAGTACGGCCTGCCGTCCGGCAGTTCACCGATGTCGTAGACCTGCACCACGCGGCTGGAGCCGGCCCGGCGCAGCAGCCGGGCCTCGGACAGGAAGCGGTCCCTGATGTCGAGCCGGTGCGCCCAGTTCTCGGCGAGGACCTTCACCGCGACCGGGGCCTGGAGCTCGTCGTCGTGGGCGAGCCACACCGTGGCGAAGGCGCCGGTGCCCAGCGGCCGTTCGAGACGGTAGCGGCCGATCCGATCCAGGGAGTGCATACGACTATCATGCCTGGCCTGAGATCGACTCAAAGGGGGACCCGTCCGTGCAGGACCAGGCGCCGTTGGAAGACCTCGCCCGGCGGGCCGCCGCCGGCGACAGCGCGGCCCTGGACCGGCTGCTCACCGAGATCCGGCCGGAGGTCCTGCGCCGCTGCGGGCGCTTCCTGCCGTGCCGGGAGGACGCCGAGGAGGCGGCCCAGGACGCACTGCTCCAGGTGGCGCGGCACATATCCCGCTTCGAGGGCCGCAGCCGCTTCAGCACCTGGCTGTACACGGTGGTCGCCAACTGCTCCCGGCAGAAGTACCGCGAGCTGAAGCGGCGGGCCGCCGAGCAGCCGGCCGCCATCGAGCCCGCGCACGCCGTCGACCCCCGCACGACCAGCGTCATCGCAGGTTCCCGGGTGGACCTGCTGGAGGCGCTGGAGCGGCTGGAGCGGACGCATCCGCACCTGGTGGCGCCGCTGGTCTACCGGGACATCTGCCAGCTGGACTACGCGGAGGTCGCCGAGCGCGTCGGCATCCCCCTCGGCACCCTGAAGTCCCGGCTGCACGAGGCCCGCAAGCTGGTGCGGCCCTGGCTGGCGGGCGGCTGAGCCGTTCCGCGCCGGACCGGGCGCCGGACATGGCCGGGATGCGGCCCGCCACGCGGTACGTCCACACAGGGCGGGGAGATCTACCGGGCGGGGAGAGCGGGGGAGCGCCATGAGGGCCCGGCACACCACCGCTGCCACCGCTGCCACCGCTGTCGGCGTCCCGGGCGAACCGGTGCAGGCGACCATCACCACACGTCCGGCCGCCGCGCCACCGGGGCGCCCTACCGGTCCCCCTCGTACAGCGGCAGCTCCGCCCAGATCGTCTTGCCCTCCGGGGTGTGCCGGCTGCCCCAGCGCTGGGTGAGCTGGGCGACCAGCAGCAGGCCGCGGCCGCCCTCGTCGAAGACCTTGGCCCGGCGCAGGTGCGGGGCGGTGTGGCTGGTGTCCGACACCTCGCAGATCAGGGTGCTGGTGTCGTGGATCAGCCGCAGCCGGATGGGGTGCGAGCCGTACCGGATGGCATTGGTGACCAGTTCGCTGACCACCAGCTCCGCCGTGAACGTGGCCTCGCTCAGCGCCCAGGTGTCCAGCTGTTCCACGACCTGCTTGCGGATCGGTGCGACCAGTGCCGGGTCGGCCGGGATGTCCCAGGTCGCCACCTGTGCGGACGGCAGGCCCTGGGTGCGGGCGAGCAGCAGGGCCACGTCGTCCACCGAGCCGCCCGGCGGCAGCACGGTGTGCAGGATGTGGTCGCAGGTCCCGTCCAGGGAGTCGGAGTACGTGCCGAGCGCCTCGTACAGCCGCTGCCGGCTCGTCTCCGGATCCCGTTCCCGGGACCACACCAGACCGTCCGTGTACAGCGCGAGGACGGTGCCCTCGGGCAGTTCCACCTCCGTGGCCTCGAACGGCAGCCCGCCCAGACCCAGCGGGGGACCGGCGGGCACGTCCAGGGCCTGGGGCACGCCGCCCGGCCGCAGGACCACGGGCGGCGGATGCCCGGCGCGGGCCACCGTGCATCGCCTGGACACCGGGTCGTAGACGGCGTACATACAGGTCGCGCCGGCCTCGCCGGGGCTGCCTGCCTCGCCGGGGCTGGTGACGACGCCGGACTCCTCCGACAGCCGGACCACCAGGTCGTCCAGGTGGGTGAGCAGCTCGTCGGGGGCGAGGTCGATGTCGGCGAGGGTGCGCACGGCGGTCCGCAGCCGGCCCATGGTGGCCGAGGCCTCGACGCCGTGCCCGACGACGTCCCCGACGACCATCGCGACCCGCATCCCGGAGAGCGGGATCACGTCGAACCAGTCGCCGCCCACCCCGGCCCGTGCGGCCGGCAGATAGCGCGAGGAGGCCTCCAGCGCGGCCGTGCGCGGCAGCGTGCGGGGCAGCAGGCTGCGCTGGAGCGCGAGCGCGGTCTCCCGCTCACGGGAGTAGCGGCGGGCGTTGTCGATGCAGACGGCGGCCCGGGTGGTGATCTCCTCGGCGAGCAGCCGGTCGTCCGGGGTGTACGGGTCCGGGCGCCGGTGGCGGGTGAACACCGCGACACCGAGGGTGAGCCCGCGGGCCTGGATCGGCACCGACATCGAGGAGTGGATGCCGAATCTGCGCACCTGCTCGCCCCGGGCGGTGTTCCAGGTCAGCCACGACGGCATCTCGCCCGCCGCCACCGAGGCGATGATCGTGTGGCCCGCGGTCAGCGCGTCCGCCTGCGGCGAGCCGGCCGGGTACTCCTCGGCCTGCCCGGGCTTGATCACCGCCTCCGGTGCTCCGGGCAGGACGGAGCAATGGGCGGCCCGGCGCAGGGTGAGCGGCGCGATGACCCGGGCCGGGGGTTCGCCGCCGTAGTCCTGCGGGTTCAGCAGGTCGATGGTGACGAAGTCGGCGAGCGCGGGCACGCACACGTCCGCCAGTTCCTGGGCCGTACGGAGGACGTCCAGCGTGCTGCCGACGCGCACGCTCGCCTCGTTCAGAAGCTGCAGCCGCTGGCGGGCCCGGTAGTTCTCGGTGACGTCGTGCTTGGCCAGACACACCCCGCGCACCCGGCCCTGAGCGTCCCTGACCGGGGCGATCCGGGCGAGCCAGGCGTGGGCGCGGTCCTCGCCGCCGGTGCGCATATAGGTCTGCACGTCCAGCGGGCTGCCGGTGGTCAGCACCTGCAGCATGCCCTGCTCCAGGTCCTCGCTCTGCGGCTTGCCGCCGATCTCCGTGAGCCGCAGCCCGCGCACGCGGTCCTCCGGCAGGCCGACGACGTCGGCCATCGCGTCGTTCATCCGGCGCAGCCGCAGTTCGGCGTCGTACACGGCGACGGCGCACGGAGACTGGATCAGGCCCGCCGCGGCGAGCGGGTCGTCCTCGGCAGGCGGTTTGGTGCCGGGCAGCGGGGTGACCACGAGCCAGCTGCCGCCGTGTCCGTCGTGCCCCGGCCGGTGGTGGGCGAGCAGCCAGACCGGGACGGTACGGCCGTCGCGGTGGCGCAATCCGACCGTTCCCTGCCAGCGGGGGCCGGTCGGCAGGGCCCGGCCGTCCTGCTCGGCCAGCAGCCGTGCCGCGGGGCGGCCCAGGACGGCGTCCGGGGGGTGGCCGAGCAGGCGCCTCGCGCCCTCGTTCCACTCCACCAGTGTTCCGTGGTCGTCTATGACAGCCCGGGCCGTCGCCGCTTCGTCGAACGGATAGACCCGGCTCATCGTCACCGCTCCCAAGCGCACACTCACAGTGAACAGGTGGCACGTCTCGTGTTCCAGCGTAGTGCTTCCGGGGCTGCCGCGGCCCGCGAGCGCCGTACACCTGGCCGGTCGGTCGAACACGGTCAGGGGGGAATTCCGGCCGAAGTGCCGACGGCGGCGGTCGCCCGGCTCCGGACCCTTGACGATCGCATGTGGCATCCCGTCAGAATCTGTTTGTTCACGATCAGTTGTGAGTCACGACCCCCGAGGTCTCCATGGGCAGCGCCCTGGTCCGAGTGGCGACGGCGGTGGTGAACGAGTCCGGCACCGCAACGGACGTCCGGATCGTCTCCCGGATCACCGGCCCCGACGGCCGCACCGTCTTCGCCAAGTCGGCCACCGCGCTGCTGCCCGCGTTCAACGGGGCGCGTGCCGAGGACTGGGTGTCGGCCGACTTCGGGCGCAGCCGGACCTTCGACCGGGTGGCGGTCTCCTGCACCGTGGACGCCACGCACACCCTGCCCGCGAAGGCCGACGTGGCGGTGTGGGACGGGCATGCCTTCGTCCCGGTCACGGGCGCGAAGGTGGAGTGGCCACCGCGTCGGACAGCCCGACGGTGATCACCTTCGACGCGGCGCGGGGCTAGGCGAAGGGGGCGGTGCGGATCAGCCGGCTGGACGTGTGAGGGGACCGCCGGGCGGGCCTGCGGCTTCGTCGCCGCGGCCAACCCCGCCTTGCGCGACCTGCTGCACCCCCTCGGCTCCCGGAGGGCGAGTCCGCCGCGTGGCGTCCTTCCAGAGCCCCATCTCCGAGGGCGACGAGGGCGACGAGGGCGCCCTGCGCACGGCCCGGCGCGCCGAGGGGCGGGGCTCCGCGTTCGGGCTGCGGACGAGCCCGTGACCGGCGGCCACCGCCGGGCCGGGACGGGCTGCTGCGGGACCCGCGGGGGCGGGCTGCCGACCAGTGTCGCCGGTCGGGGGCGGGTTGCCGGATCGGTGGTGGCGGGCGGGGGCGGGTTGCCGGATCGGTGGTGGCGGGCGGGGGCGGGTTGCCGGGCCGGTGGTGGCGGGCGGGGGCGGGTTGCCGGGCCGGTGGTGGCGGGCGGGGGCGGGCCGCCGGACCAGCGGTGCCGGGCAGGGGAAGGGCCGCCGCGTGAGCAGCGGTGCCGGGCGGCGGCGGGCTGCCGGTTCCGAGGTGCTGGGCGGGGGCCGTCGTCGGTTCTGCGGTGTTGGGCGGGCCGGTCGTCGGGTCAGCCGTGTTGGGCGGGACCGGTCGTCGGGTCAGCGGTGCTGGGCGGGGCCGGTCGTCGGATTCGTCCGGTTTCCTTACGTCGCGTCGTGGAACACCAGCCCCAGTGTCCGCCGTCGGCCCGACCGTACGGTGCTCACCCCGTGCCGCATCGCCCCGGCCGACCAGCCTCGGCGGGTGCGCACGGGGTGGTCCCGGGTGGTGAACACCAGGCCGTGGCCCTGGCGCAGGATGCTCGCCGTGCCCCGGGACTGGGCGCGTGGGCGCTGTTCGACCATGAGGAACTCACCGCCGCTGTAGTCGGTGCCGTACGCGTCCAGCGCGATCACCACCTGGAGCGGGAAGACCAGGTCGCCGAACACGTCCCGGTGCAGGGCGTTCCAGTCGCCAGGACCGTAGCTGAGCAGGATCTGCGCCGAGCGGTCCTGGCCGGCGGCGTGACAGCGCTCCAGCCACTCGTCGAGGGAGTCGGGCCAGGGGGCCGGGCGGTCCAGGCGGGCCGCCCAGTCCCGGGCGACCGGCAGCAGACGGGGGTACAGCGCGGCGCGCAGCGCGGCCACCGGGGCGGGCAGGTCGTGGGTGAAGTAGCGGTACTCGCCGGAGCCGAACCGGTGCCGGGCCAGATCGACCGTCGTCCGGAACAGTTCCGGCTTGTCGTAGAGCGCGGCCAGGTCGGCGCACTCGGCGGGGAGAGCAACGGGCCCGTGGACGCGCTGCCGTGCTCGTCCAGCTCGGCCGCGAGCGCTGCCCAGTCCGTGCGGGCCACCCGGCGGCGGGCCTCGGCCGCAGTGAACGTCATGACGGCCTCCTTCACATCAGGGCCGGCTGCAGGGCGCCCTCGTGCGTGAGCAGCCACAGCTTGCGCTCGACTCCGCCCGCGTACCCGCGCATCGAGCCGTCCGCGCCGATCACCCGGTGGCAGGGGCGGACGAGCAGGAGCGGGTTGGCGCCGAGCGTCCGGCCCACCGCGCGCAGATCGGCGCGCGGCACACCGAGCCGGGCGGCCAGCTCGCCGTACGTGGTCGTCGTGCCGTAGGGGATGTCCTCGAGGGCCTGCCACACCGCCCGCTGGAACGCGGTGCCGGTGCCGGCGAGCGGCAGCTCGAAACGGGTCCGGCGCCCGGCGAAGTAGGCGTCCAGCTGCCGGTGCGCCTCGGCGAACGGCCCGTCGTCGCGGTCGTCGGCGCGGACCGCCGGCGCGCCGCGCTGCCCCGACATGCCGAGCGAGCCGAGTGTCAGGCCGGCCGGGGAGACCGTGCCGGTCAGCAGCAGGTCGCCCAGCGGGCTGGGGTGGACGGTGTGGACGGTGCGTGTGCTCATCGGGTGCTCCTGGCATCTCGTTGCCGGTTTTCTCCGTGCTGCCGAGTCTGCTGCGTGGCGCGCCGCGTGACCGGCGGGAATCGGACATGGCTGTCGGGTCCCGCAGGTACCGGAAACAAGGGCATCTGACCTGCTGATATTTACGGTTGAGTACCCGCGCGGTACCGTGAGGGCATGCCAGCTCTCAATGTGGAGTTCAGCGAACGGGAACTAGAGGACCTGCGGCAGATCGCCAAGGAGCGCGGTACGTCGATGAAGGCCCTCGTGCGCGAGGCCGCCGCCGCCGACATCGCCCGGCACCGGGCCCTGCAGGAGGGCGCCGAGGCCTTCCGCCGGTTCTTCGCCGCGCACGCCGAGGAGTTCGCCGCGGCCTTCCCCGACGACGAGTCCCCCGCGAAGGACGAGGCCGCCTGACGCATGCCCTCCGTCATCCATATCGACGTCCCCTGGCTGCTGCAACGCCACGAGGAGGTCCTGCCCGACCAGCCCGCGGTCGACGACTTCTCCGCGCTGGTCGCCGCCGTCGCCCGGCACCGCGTGGATCCGCCCCGGCTCGGCGTGGACTCCGACCCCGCCTGGCGGGCCGCCGCCCTGCTGCACACCCTCGCCGTGCTCAAGCCGCTGCCCGCGGCCAACGCCCGCTTCGCCTGCGCGACCGCCGTGGCCTACATGTTCGTCAGCGGCGTCGGCATCGATCCGCCCTACGGCGCCCTCGTAGACCTCACCCGCGATCTGATCTCCGGCAAGACCGACGTGTACGGCGCGGCCGACCGGCTGCGGTCCTGGCAGATCTGAGCGGGCCTCGAAGGAGCCGTCCCGCCCCGGCCGGCGGGGGAAGCCGCCGGGGCCGCCGGCCGGGGCAGGGTGGGCGGGGCCGCCGGCCGAGGGCGGGAGGAACGGGGCCGGCGGCCGGTTTCGCGCGGGAGAACCTCCCCCGGCTCTCGGCTTCGCTCGAGCCGGGGAGACCCCCACTCCGCGCGGGGCCTTTTCCGAGGAGGCCGGCCCCAGTCCACTACCCGGCCCCGCACCCCGGAAGCGTGCGCGGGACCACCGGCGTGTGCGTGTGCTTCACACGGGGCGCATGAAATACCGAAAGCCGCTGCAGGGGAGCCCCGGCAGGGGGGAAGTTTCTGACTTTCCTTCAAAACTGCCGATGTTGTGCGGGTGCCTTGTTGCTCATGTGGAAGTTGTGCAAGGGTTGACACGACCGTGCGGGGGGTAATATCCGGGGTTCTTCCGGCAGTTGCGGAACTTCACCGGCCGAGCGCCGGCCAATTCCTTCCCCGCGGGTCGCCGAGGTTCGCATCAACGCACGTCGCACCAAAGGAATCCGCTCAGTGCCCACCCCCCACCCCCCTCGTCCTCCCTATCCGCCGCCGGGCGGCGACCCCGGGGAGTCCGACGAGTCCCTCGCCGGTCCGCTGCGGGCCGGCTCCGACGCGGAGGCCTCCCGGTCCGCCGCCCTGCTGATGGCCCGGCACTGGCAGCCGGCGCAGGACTACGCGGTCGTCTGCCTGGCCCTGGCCGGGCCGCTCGCCCACATGGTCACCGCCACCGCCTTCCACCAGGTCCTCGGCCGGCTCGCGCTCGGCGAACCCGCGGAGGCGCTGCGGCCCCGGCTGCTCGTGGCGGTCCGGGACACGGTCGTCAACTGGTCCGGCACCGACCGGATCACCGCCGTACTGCCCGGACTCGGGAAACCCGCCGGGGGCCGCGGTATGCGCGCCGCGAAGACCCTGATACCGGAAAACCGCGCCCTCTCCGACCGCTCATTTCACGCCCTTCCCCGGCTGGAGCAGGCACTGCTCTGGCACATCGAGGTCGAGGCCGAGCCGATAACCGTTCCCGCCGGACTGCTCGGCGTGGACATCGAGAGCGCGGCGGTCGCGCTGGAACAGGCGCGCGAGAAATTCCGGGAAGGCCTGGTACGCGCCCACCGGGAACTCGCGCCGGGCAAGGAATGCCGCTACTACAACCGCCTTCTGGACGTTCCGATCCGACGCGGCGGCGCCCTGCTGCCCGACGTCCAGGAGCATCTGTCCGGCTGCTCCTACTGCCGGCACGCCGCCGAGCAACTGGGCCACGCCGAAGCCGCGTTGGGAGTGCTGCTCGCCGAGGCCGTGCTCGGCTGGGGAGCCCGCCGCTACCTCGACTCGCGCCCCGGCCGCCGCCCCGGTGGCGCCCGCGCCCGCGGTGGCTCCCGGCGTTCCGGCGGACGCCGGCGCGGCGGTGACAAGCCCGGCCTGCTCAGCACCGCCCTGTCCGGCACCCGGCGGCGCGCGGACGGCGAACCCCGGCCCCGGATCCCGGTGTCCCGCGGCCGGCGGCACGGCGGCGAGCCCGGACCGCTCGCGCGGATCCCCGGCACCGCCTGGTCGTCCAGGACCCTGCTCACCGGGGTCGGCGTGGCCTCGGCCGGCCTGCTCGCCACCGTCCTCGCGGTCAGCGTGTGGCCGGACGGCGGCGACGGCACCGACCCGGTCGCCTCCACCAGCGCGGTTCCCGGCAGCGCCGCCGGCCAGTCCCCGCGCGCCTCGGCCACCGTGCCCGGCACCGCGGCACTGCCTGCGGCCGGCCGCCCCGCGCGGCTGCGCAACGCCGCCGCCGGCCTGTGCCTGGACGTCAAGGGCGCGCCGAAGGCCGGTGTGGCCGCGGTCCTCGCCGTCTGCTCCCCGGCATCGAGCCAGCAGTGGACGTACGAGGCCGACGGCCTGCTGCGCAGCGCGGCCGCCCCGGGACTGTGTCTGGACTCGCACGCCGACGCCGGAGTGGTGATCCTCGGCGCCTGCGCGGAGGCCGGGGCGAAGCGCGGCGACGACGTGCGCTACGACCTCACCGCGCAGGGCGAGTTGCTGCCCCGCTGGGACCGGACGCTGGCCCTCGCCACCACCGCGTCGAACGCCGGCGCCGACCTGGTCGTCAAGGTCCGCGACGGGTCGGCCGGGCAGCGCTGGGCGACCGACGGAGCCACCGCGAGCCCGGGCTCGCTCTCCATCGCCGGTACGGGCGGTCCGCCGGCGCGGCCCGCGACGCTGTCGGAGCGGCACGCCTAGGGGCTGTCGGGTGCGGTGCGGAAACCCGCCGTAGGGGCGCGGGGCGGCTGCCGGCCGCGGGTCCGCCGTGGTCGGCAGCGCCCGCGCGGCGGTCGCCGCGCATGGGCACAGCCCCGCGCCCCTCGGGGAGTTGCCGCTCCGTCGGCCGGCACGGTCAGGACGACTCCTCGACCAGGTCCGCCGCCGAGACCGTCCCCGGACCCGCGTGCCCGGACAGGGCCAGCGTCAGGTCCAGCTCCGCCAGCACGCACCGGACGACATGCTCCACGCCGGCCTGTCCGTCCAGCCCGAGGCCGTAGACGTACGGCCGGCCGAGGAGCACGCAACGCGCGCCGAGGGCCAGTGCCTTGAACACGTCGTCGCCGGTGCGCACCCCGCTGTCGAACAGCACCGTCAGCCGGTCGCCGACCGCGTCCGCGACCCGGGGCAGCGCATCGGCCGCGGCGACCGAGCCGGCCACCTGCCGGCCGCCGTGGTTGGAGACCACCACCCCGTCCACCCCGGCGTCCGCGGCGAGCCGGGCGTCGTCCGGGTGCAGGACGCCCTTGAGCACGATCGGGCCGTCCCAGTGCTCGCGCAGGAACGCCAGGTCCGGCCAGGTGTGGCCGGCGTCCCCGAACAGGCCGAGGAAGTGCAGCACCGCCGCGTTCGGGTCCTCGTGCACGGGCTTGGCGAGTCCCGCCTGGAACGCCGGGTCGGTGAAGTAGTTCGCGGTGCCCACCCCGTGCAGGAACGGCAGATACGCCTGGTCCAGGTCGCGCGGCCGCCATGCCAGCAGCGGGGTGTCGAGGGCGACCACGAGCACCGAGAACCCGGCGGCCTTCGCCCGGCTCAGGAAACTCCGGGTCACCTCGGGGTCCTTGCCCCAGTACAGCTGGAACCACCGCTCGGCGTCCCCCATCGCCTCCGCCACCTGCTCCATCGGCGTGCTCGACGCCGAGGACAGGATGTACGGCACGCCCTGCGCGGCGGCGGCCCGGGCGGCGGCGAGCTCGGCGTCCGGATGCATGATCGACAGCACGCCGACGGGCGCCAGGGCCAGCGGCGCCGGCAGTGCCCGGCCGAGCACCTCGACCGACAGATCGCGCTCGGCCACGTCGCGCAGCATACGCGCCACGATACGGCGCCGGGCGAGCGCGGCACGGTTGGCGCGGGCGGTGCTGCCGTCGCCCGCGCTTCCCGCCACATAGCCCACGGGGCCCGGACCGAGCCGGTGTTCGGCCAGCTCCTCCAGCCGGGTCAGGTCGGTGGGGAGCCGGGGCACGGCACCCGTCATCCCGTTCAGATAGATCTCGTACTGGAAATCAGCCCAGTGCTTCGCCATCCGGCCGTCCCGCCTCTCGTCGTCGAGGTTGCGCCGCGCCGACGATACTCGCGGGTAAGTGTGGCTCCGTCCAGCGGGGATGCCGTCACTCCACCCGCGCCACCGCACGCACCGGAGCGCCGTCCGCGCCGGGGAGCCGCAGCGGGAAGAGGTACACCTCCACCGCCCGGGCGCCCACCAGGCGGTCGAGGCCGGTGAGGTTCTCGGCGATCACCCCGGCCGCGCCGCACAGCACCCGATGCGCCGGCAGGCCGAACTCCGCCTGTGGGTCGCCCGGTCGGGGCGTCGGGTCGACGCTGAGCGCGTCCACCGCCACGGTGCGGGCACCGGCCTGTACGACGGCCCCGGCGGCCTCGGGGGTCAGCCAGGGGTGGTCGAGATAGGCGTCGGTGCCCCAGTGCGCCGACCAGCCCGTGGCGAGCAGCAGGAGCGCGCCGGGCGCCGCGGCCAGCGCGTCGAGCGCGGGGGCCAGCAGGCGGGGCGTGATGGGGGAGCGGGGCGCCAGTCCCCGGACGTCGGCCACGACCGCGGGTCCGGCGAACCGGTCCAGGGGCAGTTCGTCCAGGCGGGGCCAGGCGTCGTCGACGTGGTACGGCGCGTCGACATGGGTGCCGGACTGCGAACCCAGGTGCAGGTCAAGAACGTTGACGCCGTCGACCGGGGCCCGCAGCGCGGCCGAGACCGTGACCTCCGGGTCACCGGGATACACGGGCATCCCGGTGACCACGGGCACCGACAGATCGAGCCAGCCGCTCATCGGCCGCCCTCGGCCGCGAGCGCGGTCGGCAGGTCGTCCGCCGGGGCACCGGGGCCGGTGATCGGCGGCACCGGCGCCTCGACGGTACGCGCCAGTCGCGCGCCCTCGGGTCCGTACACCGCCCGGGGCTCGGGGAACAGCCGCAGCAGCGTCAGGAACAGCACGGCGGCCACCGCGAGCGACAGCGGCAGGCTGATGTCGACGCCGTTCGCCAGGTCGCCCAGGGGGCCGACGAACTGACCCGGGATGTTCGTGAACAGCACGCCGATCACTGCGGCCACCCACCAGGCCGTCATGCCGCGCCAGTTCCAGCCGTGCGCGAACCAGTAACGGCCGCCGCGCTGACGGCGGTTGAAGACCTGCAGGGCGTCCGGGTCGTACCAGCCGCGGCGGGTGTAGAAGCCGAGCATCATGACGACCATCCACGGGGTGGTGCAGGTGATGATCATCGTGGCGAACGTCGAGATGGACTGCACGAGGTCCAGGCCGAACCGGCCGATGAAGATGAACGCGATGGACAACACGCCGACCAGCAGCGTCGCCTGCACGCGGGACAGCTTCGGGAACACCGAGGAGAAGTCCAGGCCGGTGCCGTACAGCGAGGTGGTGCCCGTCGACATGCCGCCGATCAGGGCGAGCAGACACACCGGCAGGAAGAACCAGCTCGGCGAGATCGCCAGCAGCCCGCCCACGAAGTCGGGCGCGGCCGGGTCGACGTACTTCGGCGCCTTCGCCGCGATGATGCTCGCGGTCGCCAGACCGAAGACGAACGGCAGCAGGGTCGCGATCTGGGAGAGGAACGCTGCGCCGACCACCTTGCGGCGCGGGGTGCCGGCCGGGATGTAGCGCGACCAGTCGCCGAGGAACGCGCCGAACGAGACCGGGTTGGACAGCACGATCAGGGCCGCCCCGATGAACGACGGCCAGAACATCGACCGGGTCGCCGCGTCCGCCGAGGCCGTGAACACACCGGCGTACGACGGGTCGAAGTCACCGGCGAAGGCGATCGCGCCGAGCAGGAACAGCACGGTCGCCGAGGTCACCGCGATCTTGTTGACGAACAGCATGAACCGGAAGCCGTAGACGCACACCGCGAGGACCAGCCCGGCGAACAGGGCGTACGCCACGACGTACGACTGCGTGCTGCGCTCCAGGCCGAACAGCCGGTGCGCGCCGCCGACCAGGGCGTCGCCGGAGCTCCACACCGAGATCGAGAAGAAGGCGATGGCCGTCAGCAGCGAGAGGAACGAGCCGACCACGCGGCCGTGCACACCCAGGTGAGCGGAGGACGAGACCGCGTTGTTGGTGCCGTTGACCGGGCCGAACACGGCCATCGGGCACAGGATCAGCGCCCCCGCGACGACCCCGAGGAGGGTGGCGGCGAGCCCCTGCCAGAAGGACAGCCCGAACAGGATCGGGAACGCGCCCAGCACGCAGGTGGAGAAGGTGTTGGCGCCGCCGAAGGCGACCCGGAACAGGTCCAGCGGGGTCGCGGTGCGGTCGGCGTCGGGGATGCGCTCGACGCCGTAGGGCTCGACCTCGGTGAGGGACGGCGGGGGCGCGGTGGGCGAGTCGGGGGACGGAGGGGTCACGGGGGCTCCAGCGAGGTGGCGGCGGTGGAGCGCTGGGTCGCGCGGTGGTGGTGGACGGCCGTCGGTGCCGCGGGGGTGTCGCGGCACGCGCGGCGGCCGTCCGGAGCGGTTCGCCGACGGTACGGGCGCGGCCCTGACCCCTGCCAGAGGACGATTCATCCATCTTCGTCGTCGCCAGTGGAGGAATCGGCCACCTCCTCCGCGTCGGGTCCCTGCGCCCGTACCCGCTGGACGTGTTCCAGCGACTCGCGCAGCTCGGTCAGCCAGTCCTCGGTGTGGCGCTGGACCAGGCGCACGCACCAGGCGAGGGCGTCACTGCGGCTGCGGGCGACGCCCGCGGCGATGAGGGTGTCCAGCACCTGACGCTCCGGCTGGCGCAGCCGGGTCATGACCGGTGCGGCGAGATGGGTGAACAGGGCACGCTCCGGCCCGCACACCACACCCCACGAGACCTTCCTGCGGAACAGGTGCTCGGCCTCCCGGGCCACCTCCATCCGGTCCTCGCGGGTCCGCTCGCGGAACTCCTGGATCCGGGCGCGCCGGGCGCTCTCCCGCTCGGCGTCCGGCGCGCCCTCGGCGAGCCGGGGCTCGGGGACGCGGCCGATCACGGTGATCTCCTCGCGGTCGGCGGTGACCTCGACCAGTTCCTCGAAGAGGTCGTCCGGCAGCCGGCCGGCGAACCAGCCGCGCAGCTTCTCTTTTTGCTCGGGTGTAATCATGTAATCAGCGTTACGCCGCCGACTTCATGAACGCAAGGAGTCGTGAAGGCATCGTGAAAGCTTTCACTCACGGCGAACCCGGAATGTTTCAGGCCGATTAACGAGCCGGTGATTTTCGGCCATGGGAACGCTTTCCGCGATCAAGAACCGCTCAGTTGCGCGGTCGGGCCCGTCTATTTCCGTAACTTCACGCCACTGTTTCAACACGCAAGGTTACTGAAAGCGGTGGGTTCGATGTGTGTTTCGGCTGCGGACTCGGCAGAGTGGCGCTCGCCGCTCCGGCGCCGACCGGGCCCGGAGCCGGCACCCGTCTATCCGAGCGGAAGGATGCACACAATGCGGAACACCGCGCGCTGGGCAGCGGCCCTCGGCCTCACGGCCGCCGCCGTTTGCGGACCCCTGACCGGGGCCGCCGTCGCTGCACCGGGCGCCGCCCCGTCGTCGCTCTACGCCCCCTCGGCGCTGGTCCTCACCACCGGCCACGGCAACGACGCGGCCACGGCCACTCCGGAGCGCGCCGTCACCCTGACCTGCGCCCCCACGGCCTCCGGCACCCACCCGGCAGCGGCCGCGGCCTGCGCGGAACTGCGCGGCACCGGCGGCGACTTCGACGCCCTCAAGCCCGCCGGCGACGTGTGGTGCAACAAGCTGTACGACCCGGTCGTCGTCACCGTCGAGGGCGTCTGGCAGGGCAAGCGCGTCTCCTACGAGCGCACCTTCGGCAACACCTGCGTGCGGGACTCCGTGGGCGGCGGCGTCTTCGCCTTCTAGGGCCGCTCCAAGGACCGGGATCGCAGCGGACCCCGCACACGCCGGAACAGGCCCGCAACCGGGGAGTGCGGCCCCTGCGGCGGGGAACCTGCGATCTCGCACCGGAACCGACGGGCGGAGTGGGGCCGCCCGCCGGCTTCCGGGCACACAGCCGCTCCCCGGGCGGGCCCGTGGGGGGCCTGTCCCGGGGGGCGGCGAAAAACAGCCGGTTTCAACCGCTGTCCCTGGTCTTGCGCCGGTGACTCGTGTCGCACCAGGGATAGCGGCGACTGCGCCGGCAGGTACACAGAGCGACCAGGAACCGGTCCGAGGACACCGTGGTGCCGTCCTCCAACTCGACCTCCACCGGCCCCTCCACGAGGAGCGGCCCCGGTTGCCGGACGGTGATGCGGCGGGCCCGGTCAGCGCGTTCGTTCGGCACGGACGACCACCAACTCCTCCTCCTGTGCCTCCGGTGCGAGCAACCCGCGCCGGCGCAGCCAGTCCTCCCGCGAGCGCAGCACCGGACCGAAGGGGACCCAGCGGCGCCGGACCACCGAGGCCTTCAGGCGTGCGGCACGCAGCAGTTGCAGGGTGCGGTCGGGATCGCTGAGCGCGGAGTGCACGATCAGCAGTACACCTCCGGGGCGCAGCAGCACCGGCGCGTCCCGGCAGATCCGGTCCAACAGCAGCCGGCCGTCCCGGCCCGCGTCCCAGGCCCGGGACCGCCCGCGCGGCCCGCGTCCGGCATCGGGCGCGGGGACGTACGGCGGGTTCGCGAGGATGAGGTCGTAGGTGCGGCCCCGGACCGGTCCGAAGAGGTTGCCGCGCCGGATCCGCACCGGCAGCCGGGTCAGCCAGGCGTTCATCCGCGCCGTCCACACCGCCAGCCGGGACACGTCCACCGCGGTCACCTCGGCGCCGCGCCGGGCCGCCTCCAGGGCCAGCGCCCCGCTGCCGGTGCCGACGTCGAGCACCCGGGCGCCAGGCGGCGGGGCCTCCTCGCGGAGGGACTCGGCCAGCAACTCCGTGTCGTCCTGCGGGGCGTACACGCCCGGAAGCAGTACAGCGATCACACGGCGCGAGTACCCCGGCATTCAGGATGTATGGGATATCTCCGGCGTCAGGGGTGTGCGCAGGGAGGATCGCCCGGCGCGCCAGTCGGCGAGCAGCCGCCGCGCCAGCCGGTCCTCCAGATACTCGGTCGTGTCGATCCCGAACGTCACGTCCGCCGCGAGTTCCGGCTCCTCGGCGAGCAGCCCGCCGATCACCTCATGGCGTACGACCTGTTCGTGCACCGCGTCCGCCTCGACATGCTCGTCGTAGAAGAACTCCGCCGCGGGTCCGGCGCCGGTGCGGCGCATGGCCTCGGCGAGCCGGCGCGAACCCGGCGAGGAGGTGATCTCCACGTCGGCGAAGTGGCCCACCAGCGCGCCGCGCAGCCCGCGGTGCAGGCCGAACAGGGACATCAGGTTGACGACGGCCAGCATCTCCGCGCGAGCCGCGTCCAGGTAGCCGCCGTAGGCGGCGTCCAGGCCCAGGTCCGTCATCAGCGCGGCGAACAGGCGCGCGTGGATCCGGTCGGCCCGGCCGCCGCCGAACTCGTCGAACTCCACGGCCGCCATCCCCGCCTTCGCCCGGCCCCACAGCCGCGGCAGCACCCAGGCGTGCGGGTCGGCCTCCTTCAGGTGGTACAGGGAGCGCTGGGCGGCGTACTCGCGCAGCTGCCACAACTCGCCCTCGGCGCAAAGGAAATGGGTGACTCCGCTGCCCTCGGCCGGTTCGACCAGCAGCGCGGCGAGCGCGTCGTCGAGGCTGTCGTGCTCCGGCGTGTCGGCGCGCAGCGCGGACAGGAAACGCCCCTCCAGCGCGGCGCGGACGCGCAGCAGGTCGGGATCCCACTCCGGCTCCGGGCCGACGCCGCCGAAGCCCCGGTAGTGCAGCTCGTAGCAGAGGTACAGGGCGAGTTGCAGGTCGTCGCCGTAGGGATCCGCCTCCCCGGCCTCGGCGGGGCGGGGGAGGGGTCCGGTGCCGCGCAGACGGGCGGCGACCGCGGCGGAGAGGGGCCCTCGAGGCGATGGCAGCCGGGGCCCGCGCGCGTGGGTGCTCATGGGAACCGGGTACCCCGGCCGCGGAAGGGCACGGCTGGTCGTGCCGCCCCTGGCATGGCGGTCGGCGGTCGCAGGGCCGCCCGGGCCGGAGGAGACCACCGGCGCGACTGCGCCCTGGACGTACGAGCGAGCGCCGCGCCTGGAGCGCACCCCGGCCGGGAACCGGTGGGGGCACACGGCGGGTCCGGCCGGACCGGCGAGGCGGCCCGGACGGGGTGGCGGTCGCCGAACCGGGCCCCTCCGTGCCGACGGACGCCCCGCGCCCCCGCCCCGCCCGCTGCCCCGGTCCCGGCCGACGTCCTTCCGCATCCCCTCGCTGGGGATCAACGCCCCGGTCGCGGGCGTCCGGCTGAACGAAGAACGGCAGTTGGAGACGCCGCCGGTCGACAATCCGAAGCTGGCCGGCTGGTACGAGGGCGGGCCCACACCGGGCGAGACCGGCACCGCGGTCGCCGTCGGCCACCGCGACACCAGGACCGGCGGTCGCTCCACGCCTGGGACGCACGGATGGCCGCCACGCCCGGAGCGGACGTGAGGTCCACACGCCGAAGCGCACATCGATCACCGCCCCCGGGGCGCACGACTTCCCCCGTCCGGTCTGCTCAGTCCCCGTCCGCCTGCTCCTGTGCGTCCGTGTTCGGCGTGATGGCGTCCCCGGCGTTGCCGCCGGTGGCCTTGTCCTCGTCGCGCTTCTCGGCCTCCTCGACCTCCCGGAGGACTTCCTCCAGGGCGGTGTCGAACTGTTCCTTGCGGTCCTTCTCGTCGTCCTGCTCGCCGGACATGACCTCTCCTTCCGCCGCCGTACCCCTGATCAGCTGAGTTACCCTCCGACGGCGTCTCAAGCGCCCTGCCAGGGAGTGCGCCGGGGCCGCCAGGCCGGTACCGCCCGACGGTAGCGCTCGTACTCGGCGCCGAACCGGCGCACCAGTCCCGGTTCCTCGTACCAGCGGACGAACGCCCAGGTCAGCACCCAGGCGCAGGCGGCATAACCGAAGAGCACCGGCCGGGCGAGCAGCAGGCCCTGCCCGAGGAGTACGGCGACCACCGCGACGTAGATCGGATTGCGCACGTACCGGTAGGGGCCGCTCACCACCAGCCGCGCGGGGGGCGCGACCGGCGCCGGCGTGCCGAGCCCCTCCAGGGCGAACCGGCTGAAGGCCTCCAGGATGACGACGGCACCGGCCGCCAGGGGCAGCAGCCCGAGCAGCCGCAGCGGCGGCCACCAGTGGCCGGCCCGCCAGCCACCGGTCAGCCACCACGGCACCAGCACGGCCGCGCTGCCCGAGACGAAGACGAGGAACAGGGCGCTGCCAAGCGCCGCCGAGCCCTTGCGCATGATCCCACCATGACAGGGCGAGGGGCCGCCGTCTCCCTGCTGACGGCGGCCCCTCGGGCCGGATGGCGCGTGGCTGTCACACCGTGGCGGTCACATGTGGACGACCGGTGCCGCTTCCGCGTCCTGCTGCGGCACTCCGCGCCGGTAGAGCACGAAGGCGAGCACCGCGCCAGCCACGAAGAAGCCCGCGGACCACCAGAAGGCGGTCGTGTAGCTCTCGATCGTCGCCTGTGCCCGCACCAGCTTGCTGGTGGCGTCCCGGCCGGAGAGGTAGTCGGTGGCGGCGCTCGCGGCGAGGGTGTTCAGCAGCGCCGTGCCGACCGAACCGCCCACCTGCTGCATGGCGTTGACGGTCGCGGAGGCCACGCCCGCGTCCTCGGCCGCGACCCCGCCGGTGGCCAGCTGCATGGCCGGCGGCATGACCAGGCCGAGGCCCACGCCGATCACGATCAGCTGGGGCAGCACGGCGCTCAGGTAGTGCGAGCCGAGGCCGATGCCGGTCAGCCAGGCCATGCCGGCCGTGGCGACCGCGAAGCCCAGCGGGATGACGGCCTTCGGGCCGAGCCGGGGCACCAGGACCGTGGTGCCGACCTGCGCGGTCACCATCAGCGCGCCGACCATCGGCAGGAACGCCACACCGGTCTTCGTCGGGCTGAAGCCGAGGTTGAGCTGGAGGTAGTAGGTCAGGAAGAGGAACACGCCGAACATGCCCGCGCCGGTGATCAGCACAGCGAGGAAGGAGGCCGCGCGGTCGCGGTCGAGCAGGATGCGCAGCGGCAGCAGCGGATGCGCGGCCCGGGTCTGCCACCAGGCGAAGGCCGCCAGCAGCAGACCGCCCGCGATCAGGAAGCCCCAGGTCAGCGGCGAACCCCAGGAGTGGGTCTCGGCGTTGGAGAAGCCGTAGACCAGGGAGAACAGACCGGCGGCCACGAGGACCGTGCCGGGCACGTCCAGCTTGGCGTTCGCAGCGTCGCGGTGGTTGCCCAGCAGGATCCAGCCGCCCGCGAAGGCGACGACCGCGATGGCCACGTTCACGTACAGGGTCCAGCGCCAGTCGAGGGCGTCCGTCAGCACACCGCCGAGCAGCAGGCCCACGGCACCGCCGGCGCCGGCGATCGCGCCGTACACGCTGAAGGCGCGGGCCCGTTCCCGGGCGTCGGTGAACGTGGTGTTGAGCAAGGACAGCGCGGCGGGCGCGAGCAGCGCGCCGAAGGCACCCTGCAGGGCGCGGGCGACGACCAGCATGGTGAAGCCGTTCGCGGCGCCGCCGAGCGCGGAGGCGGCGGCGAAGCCGACGACGCCCACGAGGAAGGCGGGCTTGCGGCCGAACAGGTCGGCGATCCGGCCGCCGAGCAGCAGCAGGGAGGCGAAGGCGAGGGCGTACGCCGTCACGATCCACTGCCGGTTGCCGTCGGAGAAGCCGAGGTCGGTCTGGGCGGACGGCAGGGCGATGTTCACGATCGTGGCGTCGAGGACGACCATCAGCTGGGCGACGGCGACGACCGCGAGGATCCACCACCGCCTCGGCGAGGCCACGCCCCCGTGCTCGATCGCGGCGGCTCCTGCGCGGGAGCCTTCGGCCAGGGTCTTCTGGGGCATCGGCAACCACTCCAGGGCAAGTCGTTCGGGTGCGGAGGTACGAGAAGGCGAACAGCTCGTAAACGAAACTGTTTCGTACACATCGAGCCTAAGGCACGTTTATCGAAACGGCAACGTTTCTCTTCTTTCATTCCTTGACAGACATATAACTGCCGAGGCATATTCGCGGCCATGTCCGACGCAGCGCTCTGGTCCGCCCTCGCCGACCCGCACCGACGGGCCATCGTCGCGCTCCTGCTGGAGCGCCCCCGGTCCGTCGGGGAGATCGTCGAGGCCTGCGGACTGAGCCAGCCGAGCACCTCCAAGCATCTGAAGGTGCTCCGGGAGGCGGGCCTGGTCCGGGTCCGGCAGGACGCGCAGCGCCGCGTCTACGCCCTGGACGCGGCACCGATCGCCGCCCTCGACGCCTGGCTCGGGCCCTACCGCCGGCTGTGGAACCGCAGCCTGGACGTCCTGGGCCGGCGCCTCGACGAGGCGTCGGACGACACCCGACACCCCCCGCGGAAGGACTGAAGCACCATGCCCGTCGACCTCTCCGGCACCTATCTGACCCTGGACGACGGCCGCCCCGCCGTCCGGTTCAGCCGCACCTACGACCACCCGGTGGACCGCGTCTGGCGGTTCGTCACCGACCCCGACGAACTGGCCCAGTGGTTCCCCTCCCGCGCCGAGATCGAACTGCGCCCCGGCGGCACCATCCGCTTCAGCGGCGACCCGAACATGCCCGAGTCCACCGGTCGCGTGCTCGCCGTCGACCCGCCCCGGCACCTGTCCTTCGCGTGGGGCGGGGACGAACTCCACTTCGACCTGGAAGCCGTCGGAGACAAGAGCACCCGGTTCACCCTCACCAACGTCCTCGACGAGGCGAACACCGCCGCCCGCAACGGCGCCGGCTGGGAGGTCTGTCTCGCCGCCCTCGACGCCAAGGCGCGCGGCGAGCACTTCGAGGGCGCGCACGCGGGGGTGAGCGCGCCCTGGAAGGAGTTCTACGACGCCTACATCGGCGCCGGTGTGCCCTCCGGCGCGCCCGTGCCGGGCCTGGACTGACCCGCCGCGCCCATCAGCTCGCGAACACCCGGCCCAGGGCCGCGGACAGCGCGCCGGGCCCGGCAGGGAACACCCGTGCGCCCAGATGACCGTCCGGGCGCACCAGGAACGCGGTGCTCCCCGCGCACCCGTACCGGGCGCGAACCTCTCTCCTCGGGCAGTGCGCCGCCGCCGAAGGACGGCCCCAGGGTCTTGCGGACCACGCTGTGCGCGCCGTCGCAGCCGACCAGGAAGCGGGAGGGGACCTCCTGCTCGTCCCCGGAGGCGGTACGCAGCCGGCTGGTGGCACCGTCGGCGTCCTGGGCGTACCGCGGAAGGCACGCGAAGCAGTACGGCACCTCCGCCGGAAGCTTCAGCTCGATCCGCGCCTGCTCCGCGCCGTTCACGTAGATCAGCTGGCCGCGCGGGGGCAGCGCCGCGCGGGCCACGCCCGTCCGCTCCCAGAACTCGAAGGTCCGCGGCTGGATGCCGACCGCCCTGGCGTACGGCAGCCGCTAGGGCAGCCGGTCGATCAGCAGGCAGTCCACACCCAGTCCGCGCAGTTCGAGAGCGGCCGTCAGACCGACCGGGCCCGTCCCCGCGACCAGTACCTCGGTGTGCCTCCTGCCCTTCTCCCGCCAGGCGCGTCGGCGTACGGTCGAGACGTCGGCCCCGCGCCCCCGGTCCGCTCTCTCGTCCCGCACCCCATGGTCGTCCCGGACGTACCACCCGGCGACCCGGGCTCCGTCCATCCCACCGGCGGCGGGCGTTCGGCGGGCCTCCGCCGTGCGCGGTGTTTCAGTCTGTGGCGCCCTGGATACACCGCGAAGGTTCGGCCCCGGAGTTCGCGAGCCCGTGCCCCCACGTCGCAGTGAGGTCGTCACCATGTCCCACGCACCGCCCCCCGCAGGACCGTCGAAACGCGCCGGGCCGGTCGCGACCACCGTCCCGCACGCGGGATCCGTCCTCGGATCCGCCGGAAACCGGGCGGGCCCCGGTGGCACCGCCCTGGTGACGGGTGCCTCCTCCGGCATCGGCGCCGTCGTCGCCCGCCGGCTCGCCGCCGAGGGAGGCTGGCGGCTGGTGCTGAACGGACGGGACGCCACCCGCCTGGAGCAGGTGGCCGCCCCGCTCGACGCCCTGGCCGTGCCGGCGGATCTGACCCGGCCGGGCGCCGACCGCCTGCTCACCGACCTGGTCCTGGACCACACGGACCGCCTCGACCTGCTGGTGGCGTGCGCCGGCCTGGGCTGGGCCGGCGACTTCACCGGCATGCCGCACGCGCGCATCGACGAGATCGTCGGCGTCGACCTGCTGGCCACCCTGCACCTCGTGCGCGCCCTGCTGCCCCACATGGTCGCGGCCGGCTCGGGACGCATCGTGCTCATCGGGTCCGTCGCGGGCAGCGTCGGCGTCCGCGGCGAGGCCGTGTACTCCGCCGCGAAGGCCGCCCTCGCCGCCTTCGCCGACGCCCTGCGCTACGAGTTGCGCCGCACCGGGGTGGGCGTGACGCTGGTGATCCCCGGCGCGGTCGACACGCCGTTCTTCGAACGCCGGGGCGCCCCCTACACGCGGGCATGGCCGCGACCGGTGCCGGCCGAGCGGGTGGCGGACGCCGTCTGGGACGCGCTTCGGCACGGCAAGGACGAGGTGTACGTCCCCGGCTGGCTCCGGTATCCCGCCCAGGTGCGCGGTGTCGCGCCCGGGCTCTACCGATGGCTCGCGGCCCGCTTCGGGTGAACGGCCATGATCACGGTCACGGTGCTGCTCGCGCTCCTCGCGGCCCTGAGCAACGCGTCCGCGTCCGTGCTGCAGCGCCGGGCCGCCGTACAGGAGCGGTCCAAGGACGGCGGGGCCGACGGGACGGGGCCGGCCCTGCGCCGGTTCGCCCGGCTGCTGCGGCGCCCGTACTGGCTCGCGGGCGCCGCGCTGCTGGCGGTCTCGGGGCTGCTGCAGGCCGGGGCGCTGGCCATGGGCAGCCTCTCCCTCGTCCAGCCGCTGCTCGCCACCGAGCTGCTGTTCACTCTGCTGGTCGGCGGTGTCGTCTTCCGGCGCCGCCCCGGACTGTGGACCTGGCTCGCCTTCGTCGCCCTCGCCGCCGGGCTGGCCCTGTTCCTGCTGGCGGCCGCCCCGGGCGCGGGCCGCGCGACCGCCCCGCCCCGGGCCTGGCTGCTGGGCGGCGGCGGGGCGCTCGGCCTGGTCGTGCTCCTCCTGGCCGCCGCCCGTCCGACGAAGGGCGCGCCCCGCGCCGCGCTGTTCGGCCTCGCCTCCGCCGTGTGCTTCGCCGCCACCGCCGCGCTGCTCAAGGAAGCCGTGGGGCGCCTCGGACACGGGCCTGCGGAGATGTTCACCCACTGGTCGCCGTACGCCACGGCCGGCGCCGGACTCGTCGCCTTCCTGCTGCTGCAGAGCGCGCTGGACGCCGGATCGCTCACCGCCTCCCAGCCCGCGCTCACCCTCGGCGACGCGCTCACCAGCGTCGTCCTCGGCTGGGTGCTGTTCGCGGAGGCGGTCCACCTCGGATGGCGGATGCTGCCGGAGGCGCTCGGTGTCGCACTGATCGGGGCGGGCAGTATCGGACTGGCCCGGGCCCCGGCCGTCGGACGGGAGTGGGACACGCGGTCGCGGGACGGGAAGGACACCGGGAGGCGTCTGCATCGGACACACCGGTGAGCACACGTACGGGAAGGCGGGTGGTGATGTCCCTCATGTCCGGCCGTCCATGGCTAACAGCGGCCGTCCTGCTGCCGGCGGCCGTCGCCGCCGCGCACATCGGACCGGCGGCCACCTGGCTCCCGGCGGTGCGGCTGATGCTGTTCCCGCGGCTCTCCGGCACCGGCCGCCGCCGGCACGTCGCGCTGACCTTCGACGACGGCCCGGACCCCGCGTCGACGCCGCGCTTCCTCGACGTGCTGGACGACCTCGGCGTGCGGGCGACGTTCTTCGTGCTGGGCGAGAACGTGGTGCGCCATCCCGCGCTGGTCCGGGAGACCGCCCGGCGCGGACACGAACTGGCGGTGCACGGCTGGACGCACGACCGTCCCTGGCGCCCCGCGCCCGCCCGGGACGCGGAGCAGGTCGCCCGGACGGTCCGCGCCCTGCACGACATCTCCGGTCACCGGCCGCAGTTCTACCGGCCGCCGTACGGGATCCTCACCTCCGGACGCTGGCTGGCCGCACGGCGGGCCGGGCTGCAGCCGGTGCTGTGGTCGGCGTGGGGCAAGGACTGGACGGCCGAGGCCACCCCAGCGTCCGTGCGGGCTCTGGTCGCGGCGGACCTGCGCGGCGGCGGCACCGTCCTGCTGCACGACTCCGACCGGCTCTCGGCCCCCGGCTGCTGGCGCTCGGCCCTCGGCGCACTGCCCGCCCTGGTGCGGGACTGCCGCGAGGTCGGCCTCACGGTCGGCCCCCTGCGCGACCACGGCTGCGCTGCCGAGCAGGCCGACCGGCAGCCCAGCGCACGGCCGGCCCGGCCGACCGGCCACCCGACGCTCCGGGGCCAGCGCTGACAGGCTCTACGTCGCCGAGTCCAGGGCGGCGAACCTGACGTACCAGGCCGGTCCCCGGCGGTCGCCGGTGCCCCGGGTCCCCGCGTCACAACCCCGCCACGTGCGCCATCGGATCGCCCCGGAACAGCGCCCGGCCCCGCGCCACCCGTTCCGGCCGCACCGGGCCGTCCTCGGTGAGGCTGCCGAGAGCCGCCAGCAACGCGGACCCGTCCGGGACGAGTTCCGACACGCCGAGGTCGGCCATCCGGCGGACCCCGTCCACCCCGTGGCCGGGCAGCGGCCGGTAGCCGATCACGGGCAGCCCGGCGGCCAGGGCCTGTACGGCGGTCTGACCGGCCGCGTTGTCCACCAGGGCGTAGGCGGCGGCCAGCAGCCCGGGCATGTCGTCCACCCAGTCCAGGGCGAGCACCCCGGGCACCCGGGCCACCCGCTCCCGCAGCCGCGCGTTGCGCCCGCACAGCACGACCGGCAGATAGCCGGCCCGCGTCAGCAGCCGGGCGGTGGCGTCCGGGCGGTACGCCGCACCCCAGGCGCCCGCCGACAGCAGGACCGGCGGCCGGCCGGGCGCGTGCCCGGCGAAGCGCTCCCGCCACCGCGCGGCCCCGGGCGCCGGTGCGCGGAAGCAGGGCGCGACCGCCGGCCCGGTCGTCACGGCGGGCGTGTCCAGGGCCCGGCGCACCTCGGCCGCCGCCCCGTCCGTGAGGCACAGGTACCGGTCGTTGCCGGGATGCAGCCACTGCCGGTGCACGGCGAAGTCGACGAGGTACACGGCGCTCGGCACCCGCAGCCGCCCCCGGGCCCGGAGATGACCGGTGAGCTGAGCGGCCAGATGGAAGACGGACACCACCACATCGGCGTCCAGCCGCTCCACCAGTTCCGTCAGCCCGGCGGCGGCGAGCCGGGCCAGCGGCACCCCGCTGGGACGCGGCCCCCTGCCCTCGCGCAGGAACGCGCCGTAGACGCCGGCGTACGCCCACGGGAAGTGCCGTACCGCGGCCTGGTAGGAGCGGCGCAGCCCGCCGCCCAGGCCGTACGGCAGCAGGCGCAGGACGTCGGCTACGTGCGGCTCGTGCCCGCGCGCCGCGGCTCGGCGCGCCAGTTCGGCGGCCACGGTGTCGTGGCCCGCGCCCATGCTCGCGCTCAGGATCAGCGGCCGCCGCCGGCCGCTCGGCGTGGACGCGTCCGTGGAGGGCACCTCGGCAGGAGTACGCACGGGGTCCGATTCTCCGGTGGGCGCCGCCCGCAAACCGGTCACTCCGCCGCCGTGTCGCCGGACCGCGGACGCGCGACACGACGGCGACGCGAGTTGCCCGGAGCGCCGCGGGGTGGATGAATCGGCTCAGGACAGCGTGTGGGCGGCGAGCACGGGAGGAGCCGTGAGGCGGTGGCGGCGCGGCCTGCACCGCGCTTGGGAGTGGCTCAGGGTCGGGGTCCTGCTCGATCGCGGCCGCGAACTGGAACTGATGCACCGGGCCATGGGGTTCGCCACCCTGGCCCTGGTGACGCTGGCGCCCCTGCTGATCGTGGTCGCCGCCGCCGATCCCCTGGTGAGGGGCGGTTTCGCCTCGTGGCTCACCGACGGCATGGGCCTGTCCGGCCGGTCCGCCCGTGTGGTCACCGACGTCATCAGCCCGCCGCGCAACGTCATCGGCACGACCAGCGTGTGGGGTGGTGTCCTGCTGGCCGTCTTCGGGGTGTCCTTCGGCGGCAGCGTGCAGAACGCCTACGAACGGATCTGGGGCGTGCCTCCCGGCCCCTGGCACCGGGTGTGGCGGCAGGCGACCTGGCTGGTGGTGCTCACCGCCTACCTGTACCAGGAGGTGGCGACCAAGGACGCCCTGCACGGGGGCCAGCGGATCGCGCTGTCCGCGGTGAGCGCCATCGCCTTCTTCTGGTGGGGGCAGCGCTTCCTGCTGGGCGGCCAGGTCAACTGGCGCTCCCTGCTGCCCGGCGCGCTCGCCACCGTCGTCGGCCTGTCGGGCCTGCGCGCCTTCTCCTACCTCGTCTTCACCCCGCTCATCGTCACCAACGCGCTCAGCTACGGCGCGGTCGGCACCGTCCTCGTGGTCGAGTCCTGGCTGATCGGCGTCGGGTTCGTCATCTACGGCGGTGCCCTGTTCGGCCGCTGGTTCACCGAACACCACTGGACGCCGCACCACGACGACCAGGGGGAGGACGGGAGCAGTCCGCGCCGGGGGAAGTACTGAACGGTCCCCGGCCGGTCGCGGCGGACGTCACGTCAGCTGCCGGCGCACCAGCTCGTGCAGCCGGCCCGTGGTGTCGGCCAGCAGGTCCCCCGGTGCGCCCTGCTGGACGACCTTCCCGTCCTCCATCACGATCACCCGGTCGGCGTCCAGGACCGTCGACAGCCGGTGCGCGATGACGACGCGGGTGGCGTTCAGCTTGCGGGTGCTGTCGATGACGATCCGCTGGGTGTCGTTGTCCAGGGCGCTGGTGGCCTCGTCGAAGAACAGGATGCGCGGGCGCCGGATCAGCGCCTGCGCGATCATCAGCCGCTGGCGCTGACCGCCGGAGATCGCGCCGTTGCCGCCCACGATCGTGTGCAGCCCCATCGGCATCCGCTTGATGTCCTCCGCGAGCCCCGCCATCTCGGCTGCCGCCATCGCCTCCTCCGGCGTGTACGGCTCGGTGCCGCAGATGACGTCCAGGATGGAGCCGGTGAACGGCTGCGCGTGCTGGAGCACGACCCCGCACTGGCGGCGCACGGCCGACTGGTCGAGCGCCGCGAGGTCCTGGCCGTCGTACAGGACGCTGCCGGAGACCGGCTTGTCGAAGCCGATGAGGAGCCGGAGCAGGGTGGACTTGCCGCAGCCGCTCGGGCCGACGACCGCCACGAACTCGCCCGGCCGGACGGCGAAGGAGACGTCGTCCAGGACGAGCGGACCGTCGTCGGCGTACCGGAAGGACAGCCGGCGGGCCTCGATGGCGCCCGACAGCGGACCCGGCCGGGTGCTCGACGTGCGCACCTCGGGGGTCGCCTCGAAGACCGGCTCGATCTCCTCGAACAGCGGCAGCGCGGCCACCGCCGAGACGAAGGAGCCGGTCAGCTGGGTGACCGAGGTCAGCACCATCGTCACGGAGGTGTTGAAGGTCAGGAAGTCCGCCGCCGACATCGCGCCCCTCGCCGGGCCCGCCAGCAGCATGAACATCAGCAGCGTGCACACCGGCAGATAGATCCCGCCGAGCACCGTGGTGAGGTTCTTGATCCGGCCGACCTTCTGCTGCAGCTCCCGGCTGCGCGCGAACTCCCGCGCCCAGGCCGCGTACGCGTAGTTCTCCGCCGCCGCCACCCGCAGCTTGGGCAGGCCGCGCAGGGTCTGGAAGGCCTGGTTGTTCAGCTTGTTGCCGAGCACCGTCAGCTTCCGCTGCCAGCGCACCTGCCACAGCCCGAGCCCCAGGAACACGGCGGCGATGACGACGAGCATGCCGAGCGCGGCCAGGGCCATCGACGGGCTGTACCAGAACAGCAGGCCCAGGTTCATCGCGCCGACGGTCACCGACTGCGCGACCACCGGGCCGACGCCCGCCAGCAGCCGGCGGATCGCGCTGATGCCCATGGCCGCGCTGGCGAGTTCACCGGTGGAGCGCTGGGTGAAGAAGCGGGTGGGCAGGCGCAGCAGCCGGTCCCAGACGGCCGGCTGGAGCGCCGCCTCGATCCGGCCCTCCAGGCGCAGGATGGACAGGTTCTCCAGCAGCGTGAACGCCGCCGCGACCACTCCGCTCACCATCACGGCCAGGCACACCTGGACGATCAGGCCCGTCTGCGCCCTCGGCACGTACTCGCCGAGCACCTTGCCCGTCGCGACCGGTACCAGCGCGCCGATCGCGACCGTCACCAGCCCGGCGAGCAGCAGACCGAGCAGATCGCCGCGGGTGCCCTGCAGGCTGAACCGCAGCAGAACGAACGGCGTCAGCGCCTTGTCGGGCAGCGGCCGGTAGAACATCACCGCGCGCGGCTCGAACTCCTCCGCGTTCGCCTTCTCGATCGGCGTCTCGCGTCCGGTGCCGGGGTGCACGGCCACATAGCCGCCGCGCCGCCACAGCAGTGCGACCGGCGCGCCCGACAGCGCCCGGTGCCCGACCAGCGGGCCCACGTTCTCCCGCCACCAGCGCCCCTGCAGCCGTACGGCCCGGGCGCGCACCCGGGAGGCGAGCGCCACCCGTTCGACGGGGTCGAGGCGTTCGCTCTCCGTGCCGCTCTGCGCCGGCTCGGCGAGCTTGATCCCGGCCGCCTCGGCGACCAGCTTGCACGCGGCGTAGCCGGCGTCGGCGTCGGCCGCCGTCGTCCGGCGGGCCGAGCGCTTGCCGATGGAGGCCAGCAGGGTCTGGTCGGCCTGGGCGCGCACCGCCTCACCGGCCTTGATCCCGGCGGCGGTGCGGGTCTCGTGAGTGCGCTCCAGCTGCTCGATCCACCGGTCCAGCGCGGTCAGCAGCCGGTACTGCTGGTCGACCATGGACTGCCACAGCGCCGGGTCCATCAGCAGGTCGGCGGCGGCCTCCGCGCCGTACAGCGAGCCGTACTGGACGCTGCCCGGCGGCACCTGCATCCAGAACACGTCGTCGTCGGACGGCGTGGCGGCCCGGTCCTCCGCCATTGGCGCCTGGAACAGCACGGACAGGCCGCGGCCGACGCCGAGCGCGACCGCGTACTCCAGCGGGCTGGTGGCGGGCGGCACGTACTGGGGGTTGCCGTACTCGTCGTACGACCAGGTCTGGGTGTTCGCCGGCTGGTACAGCTCGCGCAGGTTGACGCGGTGCACGACGCAGTCCCGGACCGGGCGGGCCACCAGGGTGTGCTGGGGTCCGGCGACCGGGCCGAGCAGCAGCGTGCCCGGCTCCAGCCGGCCCAGGTGGTGCCAGTGGCCCTGCTGGACGGCGTCCACCGCGAACAGGTCCAGGGCACCGGCCGCGACCAGCCACAGCACCTGCGGGCCCTCCAGGTCCAGGCGGTTGAAGCCGGCGCAGTCGATGCGGGTGCCCATGGACCCCAGCGCACCGAGCACGAGGTCGCCTTCGCCGACGGTCGTCATCTCATCGCTCCCTGACCAGCGCGGCGTACGTGCCACCGTGCGCCACCAGCTCCTCGTGCCGCCCGCGCTCCACGACCGTGCCGTGCTGGAGCACGACGATCTCGTCGCTGTCGCGGACCGTGCTCAGCCGGTGCGCGATCACCACGCAGGCACAGCCGCGCCGGCGCAGGTTGTCCATCACGACCAGCTCGGTCTCCGCGTCCAGCGCGCTGGTCACCTCGTCCAGCACGAGGATGCTCGGCCTGCGGACCAGGGCCCGGGCGATTTCGAGCCGCTGCCGCTGGCCGCCGGAGAAGTTGTGCCCGTCCTGCTCGACCCTGCTGTGGATGCCGCCGGGCCGGCGCACCACCACGTCGTACAGGGCCGCGTCCTTCAGCGCCTCCACCACGGCCTCGTCGGGGATCGACGGGTCCCACAGCGCCACGTTGTCGCGGACCGAGCCCTCGAAGAGGAACACGTCTTGGTCGACGAAGGAGACGGAGGCGGCGAGCGCGCCGCGCGGGATGTCCTCCAGACGGCGGCCGTCGATGCGGATCACCCCGTCCCACGGGGCGTACAGGCCCGAGATCAGCCGGGACACCGTCGACTTGCCGCTGCCGGAGCCGCCGACCAGGGCCACCTGCTGCCCCGGTCCCACGGTCAGGTCGAAGCCGCTGAGCAGCGGTTTGTCCAGCGGGCTGTAGCCGAAGGTGATGTTCTCCAGCTCGACGTGTCCGTGCAGCCGGCGGGTGGAGTCGGCGCCGCCGGGGCGGGCGTAGAGCGGGTCGGCCTGGAAGTTCTCCACGTCCTTCAGCCGGGCCACGTCGGCCGCGAAGTCCTGGATGCGGCCCGCGACGCCGTTCAGCCGGGTGAGGGGAGCGGTGAAGCGGGTGACCAGCGCCTGGAAGGCGACCAGCAGACCCACCGAGATGTGCCCCTCGACCGCGCGCAGTCCGCCGATCCACAGGATCAGCGCGCTGTTGAAGGTGGCGAGTGTCGGCGCGACCACCCCGAGCCAGGCGCTCGGCACCCCGAGCCGCTGCTGCTCCTCCAGCGTGGTGGCGTGCTGCCCGGCCCACTTGCGGAAGAAGCCGTCCTCACCGCCGGTCGCCTTCATCGTCTCGATCAGCTGAAGACCGGTGTACGACGTGTTGGTGAGCCGTGCCGTGTCCGCGCGCAGCTTCGCCGTACGGGTCGCGCGCAGCCGGACGACCAGCCGCATGGCGACCACGTTGAGCAGCGCCACGCCGATGCCGACGAACGTCAGCTGCGGGTCGTAGGTGTAGAGCAGGACGGCGTACAGGACGACGACGATCGCGTCCACGCCGGCCGCCGCCAGGTCGCGGGCCAGGGTCTCGGCGACCTGGTCGTTGGACTGCAGGCGCTGCACCAGGTCGGCGGGGGAGCGCTGGGCGAAGAACGTCACCGGCAGCCGCAGCAGATGGCGCAGGAAGCGGGCGCTGGAGAGGGTGGAGGAGATGATCCGGCCGTGCAGCAGGTTGGCCTGCTGGAGCCAGGTCAGCACCAGGGTGAGCAGGACGCAGGTGCCCATCGAGGCGAACAGCACGCCCAGCAGCGAGGTCTGGCCGCCGATGAGGAACGTGTCGATGTAGGTGCGGCTGAGCGCGGGCACGGCGGCGCCGACCGCGACGAGCAGGAGGCTCGCCAGGACGGCGGCGGGGAGGGTGCCGGCGGTGCCGCGCAGCCGGGCCGGCATCGCACCGAGCACCCCGGGCCGTCGCCCGCCCTTGGTGAAGCCGTCGCCGGGCTCCATCACCAGCACCACACCCGTGAAGCTGCCGTCGAACTCCTCCATGGGCACGAAACGGCGGCCCTTGGCGGGGTCGTTGATGTACACGCCGCGCCGGCCGAAACGGCGGCCCATGCCGTCGTAGACGACGTAGTGGTTGAACTCCCAGAACAGGACGGCCGGTGCCTGCACCTCGGCGAGGGCGGCCAGGTCCATCTGCATGCCCTTGGCCGTCAGTCCGTAACTGCGGGCCGCCTTCAGCAGGTTGGAGGCGCGCGAGCCGTCGCGGGAGACGCCGCAGGCGATGCGCAGCTCCTCCAGCGGGACGTGCCGGCCGTAGTGGCCGAGGACCATGGCGAGGGAGGCGGCGCCGCACTCGACGGCCTCCATCTGGAGCACGGTGGGCGTACGGACCGTGCCGCCGCGGGGTTTGGGGACCGGCCGCTTGGCCGGGGCGGCGCGTCTGCGGCCGCGGGATTCCTGCGTGGCGGTCACGGAAGGAGCCAATCGACGGGGCGCTGGTCGGCCAGCTTGATCGAACCGGAGGCGAGCGTCATGGAGTCGAGCCGGAACGGCGGCCCGCCGGTGGTGGACCAGTGGTAACCGCTCTTGGTGCCGGCCGACTTGTCGAGGGAGACCAGTACGGCCACCGGGCGGCCCTTTCCGGTGAACTGCTGCCCGAGCTGGCTGTCGCCGAGGAACGCGGAGATCGACTGGGCGGACTGCGCGGTGCGGTCCACCGACTTCACATGGCCGCGCAGCACGCCGTAGGTCTGCGTCGGCACCGAGGAGACGGTGAGGTCGACGGCGGCGTGCGCCGGGATGGCGGCGGCGTTCTCGGCGGGCACGTACACGGTGGCGTACAGCGGGTCGGAGGCGTGCGCGATCTTCTCCACGGCGGCGACATTGGTGCCGGTCTGGATGATCTGGCCGATGGTGGCGGCGAGCGTGGTGACACGGCCCGCGGCGACCGTACGGACCACGGAGTCGCCCTGGCTCGTACGGACCTTGAGGACCGGGGCGTTCGCGGGCAGCCGCTCGCCCTGCCGGGCGAGGACGGCCGTGACCTGGCCGGACACCGGGCTCTGCAGCAGATAACTGCCCTGCCCGTGCGTGAGGATGGCCGGTGCGCTCACCGTGGAGGCGACCGAACCGGTCACCGCCCACACGGAGGCGGCCGCCATGACGACGACGGTGACGCCGAGGGCGAGCCAGCCCTGGGGGCGCGCCAGGCGCACCGGGAGGTCCAGCTCTTCCGGCGACTGGAGCTTGGCGAGGGCCTGTTGGCGGAACTGCACGGAACTTCCCTCACCTGTGGGAGAGACGCGGGTGTTTCAGGCAACCGAGAGCCCCGGAGTCGGGAAACGACTCCGGGACTTCGATGCGACGAGGTGCGATCAGAGACCGGCGACCAGGTCGGTGACCGGCTGCACGTTCAGGCCGGTGACACCCTCGACGGTGCCGATGGCCGTGTCGGCCACACCGGAGACCGGCGCGATGCCGTTCAGGGCGCCCGTGGCGGAGTTGAGTGCGTTCACGGACAGACCGCCGGAGACGTTGTCGAGCTCGGCGTCCGAGATCTCGACGGTCTCGACCTGGGGGGTGGAGTTCATGGTGGAACTTCCCTTCCTAATGGATATTTCACAAGGGGGGAGCGGCCCCCCTCTGGGAACAGACGGACGGCCGCGACCGCGGGCGCCGGGCCCCCGTCGCCGGGAGCCCGCCGCGACCCCCGCGGTGCGATGGATCAAAGCACGCAGGCGGGGCGCGCTTCCAATCAACCAGGGCTCTCACCAGGGCACTTGATGCACGAAGGGGTACATCCGTGCAGGCGTGCGCACGCCGCGTCGGCGACTCCTTCACATGCGGCACGGCATCGGCGCGTCCGGTCTCTTGCCCATCGGACGGCGAATCCGGCACTCCTCGCCAAAGGAGTGCGCGGGGGCGCGCGAATGTGCAGATCCCCCGTCGTCCGTGACTTGGTTGAGTATTCAATGTGCAGATTCCCTGAAGCAGGGATTCCGCAATGCGCCCGGAACGGACCGTTACCGATCGGTAGCAGTCCGTGTCAGCCCAGAATCGCGTACACCGTGCTCGCCCGGGCCGCGAGCGCGCCCGAATCCGCGTCGCTGAGCGTGATGTCCGCGAACGCCATCCGGCGGCCCAGCTTCGTCAGCACCGCTTCGATCCGGACATCCGTACCGGTCACCGCCCGCTGGAACGACGTCGACTGCTGAACCGTCGTCATCGGCACGAAACCGCCCCGCGCGGCGGACACCGCGATCACCGTCGCCGTGTCGGCGGCCGCCATCAGCGCCTGCCCCGACAGCCCCCCGCCCTCCCGGGCCAGCCGCTCGGACCAGGGCAGTCGCAGCACGGCCCGGTCCTCGCCCACCGCCTCGACGGCGAGCCCGAGATCGAGCACCCAGGGCGCGAAGTTGGCGGAGAGGATCTTGTCGGCTTCGGCGGGGGTCATCGTCATATGGGGGATTGTTCCCGGCCGCCCGTCCGCGACACGCGGACCCTGGCCGATTCGCCCGCCCGGCACGGCCGTTGGGAAACGGAATTGAACACACCGCACGGCCGGTGCGTACGTACGGCCATCCAGGCGCCCCGATACGAACTGCCCGTCAGCGGCAGACCCCCGTCCCAGGAGGTCGAGAAGTTTGAGTCACAAGCGAATGCCCAAGCGCAAGGCAGCGATAGCGGTGGGCGGCGTCGCGGCGCTCGGAGCGGCGGCCCTACTGCTGCCCAACGCCAACGCCTCGCAGGACAGGAGCGGCGACAACGCGGCGTCGGGCACCAACGGCACCGCGAAGACCCTGAAGGCCACGCAGGCCTCCGGCCTCGCCGCCCAGCTCCAGAAGATCCTCGGTGACGCCTTCGCCGGGTCGTACTACGACGGCGGCAAGCAGCGACTCGTCGTCAACGTGGTCAACGGCGACAGCAACACCATCGTCCAGGCGAAGAAGGCGGGCGCGGTCGTCCGCCAGGTGAAGAACAGCACGCGCGAGCTCAAGGCCGCCGCCGGCACGCTGAGGACCAAGGCGACGATCCCCGGCACCTCCTGGGCCGTGGACCCGCGCACCAACAAGGTCCTGGTCACCGCCGACTCCACCGTCACCGGCGCCCAGTGGGACAGACTGCAGTCGACCGTGCGGAGCCTCGGCTCCGGCATGGCGACGCTGAAGAAGTCCGCCGGCACCTTCAAGACCTTCGTCTCGGGCGGCGACGCCATCTTCTCCCAGGTGCAGGGCGGCGGCGTCCGCTGCTCCCTCGGCTTCAACGTCACCGCCTCCGACGGCAGCCCCGCCTTCCTGACGGCCGGTCACTGCGGCGTCGCCGCCAAGGACTGGTCCGACTCGCAGAACGGCCAGCCCATCGCCACCGTGGACCAGGCCACGTTCCCCGGCAACGACTTCTCGCTCGTCAAGTACAACGACCCGGCCACGCAGGCGCCCAGCGAGGTCAACACCGGCAACGGCCAGACCGTCCAGATCACCCAGGCCGCCGACGCCACCGTCGGCGAGACCGTGTTCCGCATGGGCTCCACCACCGGTCTGCACGACGGCCAGGTCACCGGGCTCGACGCCACCGTCAACTTCCAGAGCGAGACCGACCCGAACGGCGTCGACACCGTCAACGGCCTCATCCAGACCGACGTCTGCGCCGAGCCCGGCGACAGCGGAGGCTCCCTGTTCACCCAGGACGGCGGCGCGGTCGGCCTCACCTCCGGCGGCAGCGGCGACTGCACCAGCGGCGGCGAGACCTTCTTCCAGCCGGTCACCGCCGCCCTGCAGGCCACCGGCGCGACGCTGGGCAACGGTGGCGGCGCCGGCAACGGAGCGGGCGACCAGTCGGGCGCCGGTGACCAGTCCGGCGGCTCCGCCGACCCGTCGGCCTCGGCGGGCGACCAGTCCGGCGCCGGCGACCAGTCCGGTGCGGGCGGCGACCAGTCCGGCGGCTCCGCCGACCCGTCGGCCTCGGCCGGCGACCAGTCCGGTACCGGTTCCGGCTCCGCGGACGACGGGTCGTCCCTGACCAGCACGCGCTGACCGCTCCGCGGGGGAGTGCCGCGAGTCGCCCCCGTCCCCATCTCCCCGCCGGCCTCACCCGCGGTTCCGGCCGGCGGGGAACGGTCCGGCCCTCCGGTGGAGGGCCGGACCGCCGCATGCCGTCAGGGGCCTTCACACGCCCGAAGCAGCAGTACCGCCACGTCGTCCGACCGCTCGCGCGCCGCCGCGCTGTGCCGGATCACCTCGTCCGCGAGCCGCTCCAGCGGGTGGTCGCCGATCTCCGACAGCAGCGCGGCGAGCCCGATCAGCGCCTCCTCGATGTCCGTACCGGGTGTCTCCACCAGGCCGTCGGTGTACAGGACGAGCACCGAGCCGGGAGCCAGGGACACCTCGGTCGTCGGATACACCGCGTCCGGGTCGATCCCGAGCAACGGACCACCGGCCAGGTCCAGCACCCGCACCTGCCCGTCCGGCCGTCTCAGCAGCGGCGGCGGATGCCCCGCCCGCGCCATGACGGCCTGTCCGCGCGCCGGATCCAGCCGCAGATACAGGCAGCTGGCGAACAGCTCGGTACCGAGGTCGATCAGCAGCCGGTTGGTGCTGCTCATGACCTCGTGCGGGGCCTGCCCGACCGTGGTGTACGCCCGCACCCCGGTGCGGATCTGCCCCATCAGGCCCGCCGCGGTCACGTTGTGTCCCTGGACGTCCCCGATCACCGCGGCCGTGAGCGGCAGCGTCGGCACCAGGTCGTAGAAGTCGCCGCCGATCTCCATGCCCTGGGTGGCCGGCAGGTAGCGGGCGGCCGCCTCGATTCCGGGCGGCGGCGTCAGCGAGTTCGGCAGCAGGGCCTGCTGGAGCCCGTGCGCGAGCCGGTGCTTGGCGTCGTAGAGCAGGGCCCGCTCCAGCGCCTGCGCGATCAGTCCGCCCAGGGACGTCAGTACGGCCCGCTCGTCGGCCGGGAAGAGATGCGGCTCGGCGTACGCCAGCACACACGTGCCCACCGGCCGCCCGGACGCGATCAGCGGCAGATACGCCCAGGCCGCGAAGCCGTCCGGGGTCGCGTGCCGGCCCGGATACAGCCGTTCCAGCTGCTCCCGGGAGTCGAAGAACGCGGGCACCCCGCTGTTCAGCGCGTGGGTGCCCGGGGTCCGTTCGGTGAGCGGCAGCCCGTGGAACCGCTCCGCGGTGTGCGGATCCGGGTAACCGCGGTGTCCCAGCACGTGCAGCCGCCCGCCCCGCGAGCCGAGGATCACCATCGCCTGGCTGCCGACCGCCGGCGCCACCTCGTCCCAGACCAGCTGCACCACGTCCTGCACCCCGACCGCCTCGGTCAGCGCGCCCGCGAAGCTCAGCACCTGGGAGATCGTCACCAGCCGGGGCGGCGGCGCGTCCTTCCGCGCCGGCCCGCGCGCCATCTCCGCCACCGCCCTGGCCCGGCTGATCCGCACGCTCAGTCCCGTGGTGCTCGGATACATCCGGAACGACAGCCACTCGCCCGGCGGGCGCAGCGCCGTGAACGACGTCACCTGCTGGCTGAGCAGCGCCCCCCGGTAACGGTCCTCGTACATCGGATCGTTCAGCCAGGGCACCGACCCCCACAGCGGCGTGCCCAGCAGCTCCCCGGCCGGTCTGCCGAGCAGCTCGGCGGCGGCCGTGTTGAGGAACCCGATCCGGCCGTGCAGATCCAGCGACACCAGCCCGTACGGCAGCCGGGACACCATCCGCGTCGCCTCCACCGAGCCCAGCGTGTCCGCCACGGCCGACGCCGGCTCCGACGGCACATCGGCCCCCTGGTCGAGCGGCCGGTCCTCCCGCGCGGCCCGCTCCAGCCGCACCGCCAGCCGCTCGCAGGCCGTCCACAGATGGTCCCGCTCCCAGTCGGACAGCTCCGGCGGATGCGCCCCGGGCCAGGTCACGAACACCGCGCCGTACACCTGGTGCTCGGTCGCCACGGGCAGCGCGGCCAGCGCGAACGGGTACGGCAGCACCACCGCGATGCGCGGATAGCAGCGGGCCATCTGCTCCTCGCCGCCCACCCACACCAGCCGCCGGTCGTGCACCGCGTCGGCGACCGGGATCGGCGCGGACAGCCCGACCCGCTCCCACGGCGCCGCGAAGGCCCGGGGCATGCCCGCGTGCACCGCCAACTCCAGGACCGGCTCGTCGGGCCTGAGCAGGTAGACCCCGCCGGAGTGCGCGTGCACCTCCTGCATCATCGCGACCAGCGCAAGCGACAGCACCGGATGGGCGGCCGGTACCCCGCCGGCCGCCGGTGCCGGTCCCGGCACGTCGGACACGCCGACCACCTCCTTGCCCGGCCGCCTCGCGCGTCCTGGGCACCACACTCCCTCGCGGGCGGGCACCGCGCACGGCGAAACCCCCGCCGCGCGCCGGGGGCCCTCCGGTGGGGGGCGCCTTTCGGCGGGGCGGCATTCAAGTGAACGGGCTCGTCATGACCCCGAGCCTTCACAGGGGCTGCGCAGGAGCCCCACACGCGCTGTAATGGCGAACGTGGTGAGGAGCGAGGGCGCTGCGATCAGCAGAACGAGAACGGAGCGTGCCGAAGCCGCCCTGGACACGCTCGCCGCGGCACCCGCCACGCCGGACCGGCTCCGGAGGGTCCTCGAACAGGCGCTGGTGTTCGCCGGGGCGGCTTTCGCCGGGGTCTACACGCCCGGAGGCGACCCGGCCGAGCTGCTCCTCGCCGAGTCGGCGGGCCTGCCGCGCACCCTGTACGGGCTGCGCGACGGCTATGCGGCCGCCGGCGGTTCCCCGGTCGCCGAGGCCCACCGCACCGGACACCCGCTCTGGCTCGGCCCCGAACAGCTCGCCGGCTGCGCCGACGCACGGCGCACCCCGTCCGCGGACTTCTCCGTGGCCGCCCTGCCCCTCGGCGCGGCGGGCGGCGGCTGTCTGCTGGCCGTCAGCGAGCACCCCGGCGGCTTCGGGCCCGACGACCGCGCCTGCCTGGAGCTGGTCGTCCGCGCCATCGCCGTACCCCACCCGCCCGCGCCCGCCGAAGAGGGCGGCGAGCTGCCGCCGGACACCTTCAGCCTCGCCATGGACACGGGCCGGATCGATGTCGGCGACGAGATCCTTCGGCTGTTCGGGCTCGCCCGGGACGCCTTCGACGGCCGCGTCGAGACCCTGCTGGGACTCACCGTCCCCGAGGACCTGCCCGCGCTGATGTCCGTGGTCGAGGCCGACCACATGTCCATCGGCGACCGCGAGCTGGAGTTCCGCATCCTGCAGCCCTCCGGCCCGCCCAAGTGGCTGCGGCTGCGTGGCCGGCTGGTCCCCGCGGGCGAGGGCCGCTCCGCCCGGCTCGTCGGCACCGTCGCCGACGCCTCCACCCTGCGCTCCGACGTCACCGACGTGGCCCGGGTCCAGCGCCTGGCCGCCGCCCTCGCCACCGCCACCACCGTCAAGGACGTCGGCAAGGCGGTCGTCGCCGCCCTGCGCGGGCCGCTGCGGGCCGACCGGCTGGCGCTCGCCGAACTGGAGAACGACCGGCTCGTCGTCACCGTCCTCGACCCGCCCGAACCCGAGTCCTGGCCCGAGGTCTGGCGCACCGAATGGCGCACCGAGTGGCCCGACGCGCCGGTGCGCGCCATGCCCACCCTGGCCGCCGCGCTGCGCGAGGGCCGCTCCCGCATCTGGCCCGCCGGCAGTCCGCTGGAACCCGCCCTCGCCGAGGTCGGCCCCGGGGGCCTGGCGGTGCTGCCGCTGCCCGCCGGCGGCCGCATGGCCGGCGCCTGCCTGATCGGCTGGGACCGCCCGCACCACTTCAGCCCCGACGAACGGGCCCTGCTCACCGCCTGCGCGGGCCTCGCCGGGCAGGCGCTCCTGCGCGCCCACGCCTTCGACGCCGAGCACGAACTCGTCGGCATGCTCCAGCGCACCCTGCTGCCGCGCCGGCTGCCCCGGCTGCCCGGGGCGGTCGCCGTCGCCCGGTACCTGCCCACCACCGCCGGACTGGAGGTCGGCGGCGACTGGTACGACGTGATCCCGCTGGCGGACAACCATGTGGCGCTCGTCATCGGTGACGTCCAGGGCCACAACGCGGGCGCCGCCACGCTGATGGGCCAGATGCGCACCGCACTGCGCGCCTACGCCGCCGAGGGGCACGCGCCCGACGTGGTCGTCGCGCACGCCAACCGCCTCCTGCTGGACATGGAGACCGACCTGTTCGCCACCTGCGCCTACGTCGACGTCGACATGGAGCAGGGCACCGCCTGGTGCGTGCGCGCCGGTCATCTCCAGCCCGTGCTGCGGCACCCGGACGGCACCGCCGAGATCATGCGGGCCGAGGGCGGGCCGCCGCTGGGTGTGCTGGGGCAGGCCGATTTCCCGATGACCCCGCTGCGGCTGCAGCCCGGCACGGTGATCGCGCTGACCACCGACGGCCTCGTGGAGTCGCCCGGCGCCGACATCGACGTCGGCATGGACCGGCTCGCCGCCCAGCTGGCCGCCGCCGACCCCGAGCACCTCGGGCTGGTCGCCGACGCGCTGCTCACCGGCGCCCACCGCGGCGACGACGTCGCCCTGCTGCTGATGCGCTACGACGGCATGGCCGTACGCCCGCTGCGGGAGAGCTGGACGGTGTGGCGGGTACCGGAGGCGGTCCGGCACGCCCGCCGTTTCACCCGGCGCACCCTGCGCGGCTGGGGCGTCTCGCCGGACACGCTGGACACGGCCCTGCTGGTGGTCTCCGAACTCGTCACCAACGCCCTCGTGCACACCAACGGCCAGGTCCGCCTCGACATGAGCCTGATCAACCACCGGCTGCGGCTGGCCGTCGCCGACGCCTCCCCGCGCAGCCCCGTCAAGCCCACCAGCATCGGCTGGGAGGCCACCGGCGGCCGGGGCATCCTCCTGGTCGAGGCGGTCTCGGTGGCCTGGGGAACACTCCCGGTCAGCGGCGGCAAACAGGTCTGGGCGGACCTCGTACCCAGGGACTGACGGCCCCAGCGGGCCTGCGCCCGGTGGGTGATCGGCACCGTCCACCCTGTCGGTTGACGATCGATTGTCGGCCCGCGCTCGTCTGCCCGTCGCCCCCGCCCCGTCGGGCGACCGCCGCCGGCGTCCTGCCCGTCGGCTGGCCCCCGCCCCCGGCCGCTGACCGCCACACGGGTGCGTTTCGGTAGGTTGGGGAGGATTGGGGAGGCGCTTCGGGGAAGGGGTGCCTAGGGTCGATTGGTGTGGCTCATACCTTCGACGAACTCGTGCAGAAGCAGCGCGCGGCCGACGCGGCCCACGCCACGGTCGAGGAACTGCGGGACGCCTACGGCCCGCCGGCCGAGCGGCGGATGACCGGCGCCCAGTCGGGCACGTACGAGACCGCGCTGCGGGCCTGGCGTGACCTGGACCGGGACGTGCAGACCGCGCTGAGCGAGTTCGCCAGGGAGACGGGCCGGCCGCGCCCCGAGGTGGAGGCCGAGGTGGCTCGCGCGGCGGCGGAGCCCGAGGACGCATGAGCCGTGCCGGCCGCCGCGCCGAGCGGCTCGTCGACGCAGCGGACGCCCGGCTGCCCGTCATCGAGGGCGGCCCGCTGCTGCGCAAGGCGTTCCCCGACCACTGGTCCTTCCTGCTCGGCGAACTCGCCCTGTACAGCCTCCTGGTGCTGATCGTCACCGGGATCTGGCTCACCCTGTTCTTCCAGCCGGAGATGCGCGAGGTCGTCTACACGGGCCCCTATGCGCCGCTGCAGGGAGTGCGGATGTCGGCCGCCTTCGACTCCACCCTGTACATCAGCTTCGACGTGCGCGGCGGACTGCTGATGCGGCAGACCCACCACTGGGCCGCGCTGGTCTTCGTCGCCGCGATCGGCGCGCACCTGCTGCGGATCTTCTTCACCGGCGCCTTCCGCCGGCCGCGGGAGCTGAACTGGGTGATCGGCGTGACCCTGTTCGCGGTCTCGCTCGCCGAGGGCTTCGCCGGCTACTCGCTCCCCGACGACCTGCTCTCCGGCACCGGCCTGCGCATCGCGCAGGGCATCATGCTGTCGATCCCGGTCGTCGGCACGTACGTGGCGTTCTTCGTCTTCGGCGGCCAGTACCCGTCCCACGACATCATCACCCGGCTGTATCCGGTGCACATCCTGCTGCTCCCGGGTGCCCTCCTCGCGCTGGTCGCCGTGCACCTGATGCTGGTGGTGTATCTCAAGCACACCCAGTGGCGCGGACCGGGCCACACCCAGCGCAACGCCGTCGGCAAGCCGTTCTTCCCGCAGTTCACCGGCTCCTCCGGCGGCCTGGCCGTCATCGTCGCGGGCGTGCTGGTGCTCCTGGCCGGCGTCGCCCAGATCAACCCGGTGTGGAACTACGGCCCCTACCGCCCCGACCAGGTCTCCACCGCCTCCCAGCCCGACTGGTACGTCGGCTTCCTGGAGGGCGCCCTGCGGCTGGTCCCGCCGTGGGAGACGAACATCGCGGGACACACCCTCATGTGGAACGTCCTGCTTCCCGCGGTCGTCCTGCCCGGCCTGCTGTTCGCCGTCCTGTACGCCTACCCGTTCGTGGAACAGCGGCTGACGGGAGAGTGGTGGGCCGAGCGCCACCTGTGCGACCGGCCCCGCGAGCGGCCGGTGCGCACCGGCCTGGGCGTGGCGGGCACGGTCTGGTATGGCGTGCTGCTGCTGGCCGGCGGCAACGACGTCATCGCCCAGACCTTCCACGTCTCCGTCAACGCCATCACCTGGGTGCTGCGCGTCGCCTTCGTCGTGGCGCCGGTCCTCGCCTTCCTGGTCACCCGGTGGCTGTGCCGGGCCCTGACGGCGGCCGAGAACGAGCGGCTGGCCGAGGGCGTGCCCACCGGCGAGATCCGGCAGAGCGTCACCGGCGGCTACGAGACCGATCACGAGCCCGCGCAGACGTTCCGGCCCGGTGCCCCGCACAGACCCCTCACCGGTGCGCGTACTGGTACACCATCCCGAACACCCCACGCGCCAGAACGCCCAGACCGATGAGGAACAGCCACAGGCCGAAGACCACGCCGGTCGCCGTCAGCGCGAAGCCCAGCGCGGTGACGATCGGAAACAGGCTCTCGTCGGGGAAGAACGCCACCGGCCCGGCCCCGTCGGCCACTTCCGCCTCGGTGCGGTCCTGCGCCCGGGTGCCCCGGCGCCGGTACTGGATGAGGCAGAAGAACGCCACCAGCGCGGCCATCGCGCAGGCCACGACCAGCACCACCGTGCCCGTCTCGTCCTTCGACCACACCCCGTACAGCGCCGCCGATCCGCCGAAGAACGCCGCGACCCCGCCGAACAGCATCGCCTCGGCCTTCATCGCGCCGGCTCCTCTCCGGCCGGGCTCTCGATCTCCGGATGGTGCAGGTCGAACGCCGGGGACTCGGAGCGGATCCGGGGCAGGGCCACGAAGTTGTGCCGGGGCGGCGGACAGGAGGTCGCCCATTCCAGGCCGCGCCCCCAGCCCCACGGGTCGTCCAGGGTGACCTTCTCGCCCTTGGCGGCGGTGCGCCACACGTTGTAGAGGAACGGCAGTGTGGAGACGCCCAGCAGGAACGCGCCCGCCGACGACAGGGAGTTGAGCAGCGTGAAGCCGTCCTCGGGCAGATAGTCCGCGTACCGGCGGGGCATGCCGGCCTCGCCGAGCCAGTGCTGTACCAGGAAGGTCAGCTGGAACGCCGGGAACAGCAGCCAGAAGTGCACCTTGCCGAGCCGCTCGTCCAGCATCTTGCCGGTGAACTTGGGCCACCAGAAGTAGAAGCCGGCGAACATCGCGAACACCACCGTGCCGAACAGCACATAGTGCAGATGGGCCACGATGAAGTAGCTGTCGGTCAGATGGAAGTCCAGCGGCGGCGAGGCGATCAGCACCCCGCTCAGCCCGCCGAGCAGGAACGACACCAGAAAGCCCATCGACCACAGCATCGGCGTCTCGAACGACACCGAGCCGTTCGTCATCGTGCCGATCCACGCGAAGAACTTGATGCCCGTGGGCACCGCGATCAGGAACGACATGATGGAGAAGAACGGCAGCAACACCGCGCCGGTGGCGAACATGTGGTGCGCCCACACCACCGCCGACAGCATGGTGATCGCGATCGTGGCCCCGATCATCGGCAGATAGCCGAACAGCGGCTTGCGGGAGAACACCGGGATGATCTCCGAGATGATCCCGAAGAACGGCAGCGCCACGATGTAGACCTCGGGATGCCCGAAGAACCAGAAGAGGTGCTGCCACAGCAGCGCGCCCCCGTCCGCCGCGTCGAAGACGTGCGCCCCGAACTTGCGGTCCGCCTCCAGCGCCAGCAGCGCCGCCGTGAGCACCGGGAACGCGGGCAGGATCAGGATCGAGGTGAAGAGCACGTTCCAGGTGAACATCGGCATCCGGAACATCGTCATGCCCGGTGCGCGCAGGCACAGGATCGTGGCGATGAAGTTCACCGCGGTGAGCGTCGTCGACACACCCGAGACCACCAGCCCCATCGCCCACAGGTCGCCGCCCGCGCCGGGGGAGAAGTAGGCGCTGTTCAGCGGCGCGTAGGCGAACCAGCCGAACGGCGCCGCCCCGCCCGGCACCAGGAAGCCGGAGACCACCATCAGGCCGCCGAACAGGTACATCCAGTACGACAGCGCGTTCAGCCGCGGGAAGGCCAGGTCGGGCGCGCCGATCTGCAGCGGCATCACGGCGTTGGCGAACCCGGCGAACATCGGGGTCGCGAACAGCAGCATCATGATCGTGCCGTGCACCGTGAAGAACTGGTTGTAGCCGTGCTGGCTCAGGAACTGCAGACCCGGCCGGGCGAGTTCCGCGCGCATCCCGAGGGCGAGCAGTCCGGCGAGCAGGAAGAAACAGAACGCCGTGACCATGTAGAGCCGGCCGATCACCTTGTGGTCGGCGGTGGAGGCCCAGCGCAGCAGGGTCCGGCCGGGCCGCGGGGCGGGCGCGGTGTAGCGCGCGACGACCTCGTGGGTGTCCGGCATTTCCGGTAGTTCCGTCATCCTGGTTGACGCTACTCCCCGTGACCTGGGCCCTCCCGTGCGCCACGCCCTCACCGCCGGTGTCGTATCCGCCGCTCGGCCGGGTACCCGACGGCCATGAACTCCGCCATGTACACAGCCGCTCCGGGCGCCCAGGTGTTCGGGTACGTCCTCATCCTGCTCGCCGGGGTCGCCTGCGTCGCCGGACTGCTGTGGGCCTTCCGGCTCGGTTACCAGGTGCGCCGGCGCGAACCGGCCCCGCCGCGACCCGACGAGCAGCCCCGGATGCCGCCGACCGGACCCGTCCACGAGATCCGTGAGATGCGCGAACCCGACGAGGTGCCCCGCGCCGCGGACGACAGCGAGCGGCTCACGCCGTACCAGGTCGGCAACGTCCGCTCCCGGCGCGCCGACGACCAGCGCCGTCCGCGCTGGTCGCCCGGTTCCAGCGGATCCTTCGGCGGCGGGGGCGGCGGCCGGACCTGAGCCGGCGGGCGCGTTTGCGGGCGCACCGGCGCGGGGACCCGGAAATCTCTCGCACACAGGCCGGCCGGGACCGGCGGACCGGTCCCGGCCGGCGCAGGAACGCAGAAGGAAGATGGTCGCCGTGACCCCGCATGCCAGTGACAAGTCCGCCCCCCTGCCCCATGCCGAGACCGGCTGGGCGAAGGCTCTCCGGCGGCGTGACCGGGGGGTGCGCACCTGTCTCCCCGCTGTTCTGGAGCGCGGATCCGAGCAGCGGCAGGCCACAGCGCAGGACGACAACATCGTGCGGGGCGAGGACTGAGCGAGCCCGGCAACCCCGCCTCGGAGACCGGGCGAACACCACTGCGGTAACGTTCCGTCGACATCAGGGCCACACCGTCGCAAGAATCCGGTCATACAAACAAAGGTCTGATCCGGACGATCACCGTTAGGGTGTGGCGAATGAAGGCTCTGGTGCTCTCCGGCGGCTCCGGCACCCGGCTGCGACCGATCACGCACACCTCGGCGAAACAGCTGGTACCGGTGGCCAACAAGCCCGTGCTGTTCTACGGCCTGGAATCGATCGCCGAAGCCGGCATCACCGAGGTGGGCATCGTCGTCGGGGACACCGCGGCCGAGATCGAGGAAGCTGTCGGCGACGGCTCGAAGTTCGGCCTGGACGTCACCTACATCCCCCAGGAGCGCCCCCTCGGCCTCGCGCACGCCGTCCTCGTCGCACGGGACTTCCTCGGCGACGACGACTTCGTGATGTACCTCGGCGACAACTTCGTCGTCGGCGGGATCCGCTCGCTGGTCGAGGAGTTCCGCGCGAACCGTCCCGACGCGCAGATCCTGCTCACGCGCGTTCCCGACCCGCGCGCCTTCGGAGTCGCCGAACTGGACGCGTCCGGTCAGGTGATCGGCCTGGAGGAGAAGCCCGAGCACCCCAAGAGCGACCTGGCCCTGGTCGGCGTCTACCTCTTCACCCCGGCCGTCCACGAGGCCGTACGCGCCGTGCAGCCGTCCTGGCGGGGCGAGCTGGAGATCACCCACGCCATCCAGCACCTCATCGACGCGCGCGCCGACGTGCGGTCGACCGTCATCGGCGGCTACTGGAAGGACACCGGGAACGTCGGCGACATGCTGGAGGTCAACCGGACCGTCCTGGAGCGCCTGGAGCGGCGCATCGACGGCGAGGTGGACGACGCCTCCGAGACCGTCGGCCGGGTGGTCGTCGAGGAAGGCGCGAAGATCACCAATTCCCGGATCGTCGGCCCGGCCGTCGTCGGCGCCGGTACCGTGGTCGGCGATTCCTACATAGGCCCCTACACCTCCATCGCGGAGAACTGCCGGATCGTCGACAGCGAGCTGGAGTTCTCCATCGTTCTGCGGGACTCCTCCATCACCGGCGTGGGCAGGATCGAGTCCTCGCTGATCGGCCGGCACGTCGAGGTCACCCCGGCGGCCGGAGTACCCAGTGCCCACCGACTCGTCCTCGGAGACCACAGCAAGGTGCAGATCCGTTCATGAACCTCCTCGTCACCGGCGCCGCCGGGTTCATCGGCTCCGCTTACGTCCGCATGCTCCTCGCCGACGAATCACCCGACGCGCCCCGCCTCACCGTGCTGGACATGCTCACCTACGCCGGCACGCTCGCCAACCTCCCCTCCGGCCATCCCCGGCTGGACTTCGTGCAGGGCGACATCTGCGACGCCGCCCTCGTCGACAAGCTGATGGCCGAAGCCGACCAGGTCGTGCACTTCGCCGCCGAGTCGCACGTCGACCGGTCCATCGAGGGCGCGGGCGAGTTCGTCCGCACCAACGTCCTCGGCACCCAGACCCTGCTGGACGCCGCCCTCAGACACGGCACCGGCCCGTTCGTGCACATCTCCACCGACGAGGTCTACGGCTCCATCGACACCGGCTCCTGGCCGGAGGAGCACCCGCTCGCGCCCAACTCGCCGTACTCCGCCTCCAAGGCCTCCTCCGACCTGCTGGCGCTGGCGTACCACCGCACCCACGGCCTGGACGTCCGGGTCACCCGCTGCTCCAACAACTACGGCCCCCACCAGTTCCCCGAGAAGGTCATCCCGCTCTTCGTCACCAACCTCCTCGACGGCCTGAAGGTCCCGCTCTACGGCGACGGCCGCAACGTCCGCGACTGGCTGCACGTCGACGACCACTGTCACGGCATCGACCTCGTGCGCACCCAGGGCCGCCCCGGCGAGGTCTACAACATCGGCGGCGGCACCGAGCTGAGCAACAAGGAGCTGACCGGACTGCTCCTCGACGCGTGCGGCGCCGGCTGGGACCGGGTCGAGTACGTCACCGACCGCAAGGGTCACGACCTGCGCTACTCGGTGGACTGGAGCAAGGCCCGCGACGAACTCGGCTACCGCCCGCGCCGCGACTTCACCGCCGGGCTCGCCGAGACCGTCGCCTGGTACCGCGACCACCGGGACTGGTGGGAGCCCCTGAAGCGGCGGAGCGCGCGATGAGGTGGCTGGTCACCGGTGCGGGCGGCATGCTCGGCCACGACACCGTGCGCGAACTGCGCGGGCGCGGCGAGGAGGTCACGGGCCTCGGCCGCGCCGCCCTCGACATCACCGAACCGGCCGCCGTGCACAAGGCGTTGGCCGAGCACCGGCCGGACATCGTGGTCAACTGCGCCGCCTACACGGCCGTGGACGCCGCGGAGACCGACGAGGAACGCGCGCTGCTCGTCAACGGCGAGGGGCCCCGGCTGCTCGCCCGCGCCTGCGCCGAGCGCGGCGCACGCCTGATCCACGTCTCCACCGACTACGTCTTCTCCGGCGAGACCCGGACCTCTCCCTACCCCGAGGACCATCCGCCGGCCCCGCGCACCGCCTACGGCCGCACCAAGCTCGCCGGGGAGCAGGCGGTACTCGCCGAAGTCCCCGGCGGATCCGCCGTGGTGCGCACCGCCTGGCTGTACGGCGTGCACGGCCGGAACTTCGTCCGCACCATGCTGGAGCTGGAGGCGACCCGCGACACCGTCGACGTCGTCGACGACCAGCGCGGGCAGCCCACCTGGAGCGCGGACGTGGCCGCCCGGATCGCCGACCTCGGTCCCAGGATCTCCCCCGACGCGGGCGCGCACGGTGTCTTCCACGCCACCGCCTCCGGCGAGGCCAGCTGGTACGAGTTGGCGCGCGAGGTGTTCCGGCTGGCCGGCGCCGACCCGGACCGGGTGCGCCCCACCGACAGCCGGGCCTTCGTCCGGCCCGCGCCCCGGCCCGCCTACAGCGCCCTCGGCCACGAACAGTGGCGGGCGGCCGGTCTGGCACCGCTCAGAGACTGGCGTTCCGCCCTGCACGAAGCACTGCCCCACATCCGCAAGGAGATGTCCCAGTGAAACGGCATGAGTTCCTGCGGGAACTCCACAAGGTCAGCGCGAACCGCAACTACCTGGAGATCGGCGTCAACGACGGCCGCAGTCTGACGCTGTCCCGGGTACCGAGCATCGCGATCGACCCCGCGTTCAAGGTGGTCACGGAGATACGTTGCGACGTGCACCTGGCGAAGGCGACGAGCGACGACTTCTTCGCCCGCGAGAACCCCCTCGCGCATCTGCGCGGCGGCCGTCACCCGGTGCGCAACCTCGCCCGCAACCGCAGCCCGTTCGGCTACTGGCGGCGCACCACCCTGGACCTGTCGTTCATCGACGGCATGCACCTGTTCGAGTACGCGCTGCGTGACTTCATCAACGTCGAGAAGCACTCCGACTGGGCCAGTGTGATCGTCTTCGACGACATGCTGCCGCGCAACGTCGACGAGGCGGCCCGCGACCGGCACACCAACGCCTGGACCGGCGACGTCTACAAGCTGATCGAGATCCTCAACCGCCACCGCCCCGACCTCGTCACGGTCCTGGCCGACACCGCGCCCACCGGCCAGCTGGTGGTCTTCGGAGCCGACCCGGAGAACACCGTCCTGCAGGACAAGTACGACGAGATCATCGCGGAGTTCGAGGTGCCCGACCCGCAGAAGGTCCCCGAGTCCGTGCTGGGGCGCACCACGGCCGTCAAGCCCGAGGAGTTCCTCGCCGCCGGCTTCTGGAAGGCGCTGGTCGCGGCCCGCAACCGGGGCACCAAGCGCGCCCGTGGCTGGGAGCCGCTGCGCCGCGCGCTGGCTCCGTACGCCGTCAGCCGCTGAACTGCCCTGAGCGCAGTCGCTGGTAGTGGGCGGAGCAGTCCGCGTACGTGGGCAGCAGCCCGGACCGCTCCGCCTCGGCCAGCGAGGGCGCCTCGGCGTCCTTCGGCGACAGCACCGGCTCGATGCCCTCCGGCCAGGCGATGCCCAGCGCCGGATCGAGCGGATGCACCCCGTGTTCGCGCTTCGGCGCGTACCCGGTCGAGCACAGGTACACCACCGTGGCGTCGTCGGTGAGCGCCATGAAGGCGTGCCCGAGCCCCTCGGCGAGGAACACCGCGCGCCGGGTGTCCTCGTCCAGCCGTACGGCCTCCCACTGCGCGTAGGTGGTGGAGCCGACGCGGATGTCCACGACCACGTCGAGGACGGCTCCGCGCACACACGTCACGTACTTGGCCTGGCCGGGCGGCACGTCCGCGAAGTGGATGCCGCGCAGCACGCCCCGCCGGGACACCGAGCAGTTGGCCTGGGCGAGGCCCAGGTCATGGCCGGTGGCCTCGCGGAACTCCGCGCCCCGGTACCACTCGTGGAAGCTTCCCCGGTCGTCCGGGAACACCTGGGGCTCCAGCACCCAGGCGTCGCCGATCCCCAGTTGCCGCACGCCTCATGTCCTCCGTGTCGTCGTGGTCGTCCGCGTTCCCAGCAGCTCGCCGAGCAGGCGCCGTGCCCTGCGCAGCAGCCGGCGCAGCATACCGGGCGGCGACGGGCGGACCACCTCGACGGCGCCGTGCGTGCGGCCCACCCGCAGCAACAGGGGCAGCTTCAGGGTCCGTCCGCCGGCCAGGCGCAGTTCGGTGCGCCACAGGGCGTTCCGCAGCTCGCCCAGCGGCAGATCGGCCGCCAGCAGCGCGTGGACGCCGTCGGCGGGCGTGAGCACGGCCGGCCGGTCCACCGTCCGGCCGGAGGCGCCGGCCAGGCGGAGCGTGGCCTGCGTGCGGTCGGGGACGTACAGCGGCAGCGCGACGGTCAGCGTCTCGGCGTCGGAGACCGCCGCGTCCGCCGGGGTGAGCCGGTGCAGTCCGAGGGACTTGGCGGCGCGGTCCACGTCCAGGGACAGGTTGCGGTACTGCTTCGTCCAGTACGGCAGGACGACCCGGTCCGCGACGATCCCGGCCTGCGGCAGCGCGGGCCCCCGCGCCGGGGAGGGTCCCAGCCGGCACTCCTTGGTCCAGCCGCCCAGCCCGACCCGCACGTACAGGTCCCACAGGCCGCCGTACAGCGGGTCGCCGCCGGCCGCTTCGGCGGGGTCGATGGTGGCCGTGGCGCGCAGCACCAGCCGGGTGCCGCCGTCCTCGGCCGGAACCCGTTCCCGGGTGACCTCCACCGGCTGGAAGAAGGAGGCCGCGCTCTCCCGGTCGCGCACGATCAGGTCGACGGTGGCGCTGTCGAAACCGTCCCCGGCGGCCGCGGCCAGCCAGGACGCGGCCTCGGCGAGATCGCGGGGCGCGCCGTCGGCCGGGGGCGCGGGGGCGTTCGCCGGGACGGTCAGCTCGCCCTGCGCGGTGGTGTACTCGGTGGTGAGGTCGATGCGCAGGGTGCCGTCGCGCCAGGCGACGCCGGCCGGGACGGCGCGGGGCCGCACCCCGGCCTCCCACTCGGCGTAGGCGACCAGGTCGTCGTAGCGGTCCTCGCGGATCAGCGCGGCGACGACGCGCTGGCCGGGGCGCAGCCCGGGGGCGACCCCGGGACCGAAGCGCTCGACGACGACCGCGTGCATCTCCTTGAACAGCTCGCGCCGGTAGTCGTCCGGCATCGCCAGCAGCCGGCGCCCGCTCATCCGCTCGACCATCTCCACCCGCAGCCAGCGGCGCAGCAGCCTGTCGCGCAGCGGGCCCGGTTCGGTGTACCGCTCGACCACGTCGAGGGCCTCGCGGAGGTTGTGGAAGTAGCCGGCCGGGTCGAAGCGCTGGAAGCCGGCGTTGGACGCGTCGTCGCGTTTGAGGTGGTAGTAGCAGACGTAGTCGCTGAGCACCGAGACGTTGTCCGCGCGCAGATAAGCCTCGGTGATGAAGACGTGGTCCTCCAGGCGCCGCCGGCCCTCCGGGAAGCGCAGGCCGGTGCGGTCCAGGAAGGAGCGCCGGAGCATCTTGTGCGGGGTGAGGCTGTCGATCAGGGGCGCGTTCGCGACCGTGGCGTGCGGATGGTTGCGGCGGAACAGCTCCACCGGCACCGGCCGGCCCTTTCCGGCCATCTTGCCGACGACGACATCCGCCTTGTTGGCGACCCCGTAGTCGTACATCCGCTCCAGGGCCTCGTCGCCGAGCCGGTCGTCGTTGTCGACGAACATCACGAACTCGCCGTGGGAGGCCTCGATGCCCACGTTGCGGGGCTTGCCGGACCAGCCGGAGTTCTCCTGGTGGATGACGCGTATGTGCGGGTGCTCGGCGGCGAGCGCGTCCAGCCGGGCCGGGGTGGCGTCGGTGGAGCCGTCGTCCACGAAGATCACTTCGTAGGCGTCGGGAGGCAGCGACTGGCGCAGCAGCGAGGCGATGCAGTCCTCGATGTACGGCCCCGGGTTGTACACGGGGACGATGACGCTGACCTTGACCGGCATCCGGCTCCAAGCCCCCTCTGTTCGCTTCCCGTTGCCTCGGTGGCACGGGTGGGCGTGGCCGAATGCTAACCCGGCCCCTCGCGCGGAGGTGCGGGCACCCCCACGACAAGGGGCCGGACCGGGCCGGGTCAGGCGTGGGTCTTGGCGAGCAGCTCCAGGATCTCGGCGGTCGTACCGCTCTCGCCGAGCCGCGGGAAGATCCGCTCGACGCTGTTCGCGTGCGCCTCGGCGTCGGCATCGGCCATCGCGTCGGTGGCGAGGGTGACGTGGTAGCCGTGGGCGTAGGCGTCGCGGGCGGTGGACTCCACGCCGATGCTGGTGGCGATGCCGGTCAGCACGATCTGGGTGATGCCGCGGCGGCGCAGCTGGACGTCGAGGTCGGTGCCGTGGAAGGCGCTCCAGTTGTGCTTGGTGACGGGGATGTCGCCGGGGTGGCCGGACAGCTCGTCGACGACGATGTCCCAGCCCTCGGGGAAGGACAGGCCGCGCGCCTGGCGCTCGGTGCGGCCGGGGACGGCGTCGGCCCAGTCGGGCGCGAAGGAGACCCGGACCAGGACCACGGGCAGGCTCCGGGACCTGAAGGCCTCGGCCAGTTCGGCCGTGCGGGAGACGACGTCCGAGGCCGCGTGCGGCTGGACGGGCATGCCCACGATGCCGTTCTGCAGGTCGATCGCGACGAGGGCGGTACGGGGGTCGAGCGTGGTGAGCGACATGAGTCGGTCAGGCCTTTCCGATGGTTAGGGGGTGGTGGTGCCCAGCCGGCCGAGGGACCGGTCCGGCAGGGTCGTCGCCAGCAGCAGGGCGGAGCCGGCGAGCATGAACAGGGCCAGGCTGTGCAGCCCGGCCGTGTCGGCGCGGTGCGGGTAGAACCCCGCGGTGGCGGCGGACGCGCCCAGCGCGCCGAGATAGCTGAAGGTCCGCAGCAGCCCGGCCGCAGAGGCGATCCGCTCCGGATCGGCCTGCCGGTACAGGGCGTTCTGCGTGGCCAGCCCGATCAGTCCCTGCGGGAGGCCGAGCAGCGTGCCGACCGCGAGCAGCAGCCACAGCGCGCTGTCGGCACGCACGAGAAGCAGCAGGGCGCAGCCCGCGACCTGGAGCGCGGAGCCGACGATCAGCTTGCCGCGCACCGCCTCCCGGCGTCCGGTGAGCGAGGACACGATCAGCGCGGACACCGACAGCGGCAGCAGCACGAGCCCCGCGGTGGAGGCGCCGAGCCCGCGCCCCTGCTCCAGCCACTGCGTGTAGCCGTACATGAAGGCGTAGGAGGTGGTGTAGGCGAGCAACTGCCGCAGGTAGGTGGCGAGCTGCGGTCCGTTGCCGCCGAGGACGCGCAGGTCGATGAACGGGTCCTGCACCCGCAGCTCGCGCACGGCGAAACCGGCGGCGGCGACGGCCGACAGCACCGGCAGCCACCAGCGGTCGGCGCACGGGTGCATCAGGAACAGCATCAGCGCGACCAGCAGCAGCGCGAACAGCGCCATGCCGGGCAGGTCCACGGCCCGCCGCCGGGTCTCGGACCGGGGCAGCCGCAGGGTGCCGAGCACCAGGCAGACCGCCGAGAGCGGCACGTTGACCGTGAACACGGCGCGCCAGCCGCCGAGGCCGATCAGCAGGCCGCCGAGCGCGGGCCCGACGACGGCCACCGTCTGGTTGGCGACGGCCAGCGCGGCCAGCACCCCGGCCGGGCTGTCCTGCCCGGTGCGCTCGGCCTCGCTGCGGGTCAGCCGCATGGCCGCGGGGTACGCCGCCGACGTCCCGAAGCCCAGCAGGACCCGCGCCGCGACGAGCGCGCCCAGCGAGGGTGCGAGCGCGCCGAGCAGACCGGCCACACCGACCAGGGCCGTACCGGCGAGATAGAGCCTGCGCGGGCCGTACATGTCCACCAGGCGGCCGATGACCGGCTGTCCGACGGCCGTGGCCAGATAGAGCGCCGAGACCAGCCAGGCGGTCTCGGCGGGCGGGGCCCCGAAGGCGACGCCGATCGGCACCAGGGCCACGGCGATCATCGAGGAGTTGATCGGGTTGAGGACCGAACCGAACAGCATCGGCGGGATCAGCCGGCGGTCGAATCCGGCGGGGGCGCGGCGGGTGGCCTTCCCGATGTCTCCGGTGAGCCTCGGTATCACGGCTGCGACAGCCGTTCCATCAGCTCCAGTGCCCTCAGTACGGTCTGCCGTTCCTCCTCCGTGTAGCGGTCCTGGAAGGCGCGGGCCAGCCACTCCTCGCGGACCTGGCGGTTGCCCTCGATCCGGGCCCGCCCGGCGTCGGTCAGGGTGACCAACTGGCGCCGGCCGTCCTCGGGGTCGGGGGCGCGCCGGATCAGGCCGTGCTGGTCCAGTGCGGCCAGGGTGGTCGCCATCGACTGCGGGCGTACGCCCTCGGCCGCGGCGAGTGCGCTGGCCGTGGCGGCTCCGTGCTTGCCGACCAGGGTGAGCGCAGACTCCTGGGACGGGCTGAGGTCGGTGTTCCGCGCGACCTCGCGGATGCGGCGCCGCAGCCGGCTGAACACCACGCGCAGATCACGCGCGGCGCGGGCGGCGGAGTCGGAGATGTCAGCCATGCCGCCACCCTACGACTGACAGTCCAAGCTGTCCAGTTCAACCTGTCCAGTTTCCGCTGCACAGCTTTCCTGTTCAGCGTGCCTGTTCAGTTTCCCTGTTCAGTTTTGCCTGGCGAATTGCCGGGTACTCGCCGGTCCTCGGACAGCGCAGTACGTCGGTGAACCCAGGGAGCGCAGATGACCCCTCCGGACACGTCCGGCCTGGAGGCCGCTCTGAGTGTCGAGGTCGACGGCGAGGTCCGCTTCGACGCCGGCAGCCGCGGCGCCTACGCCACGGACGGTTCCAACTACCGGCAGGTCCCCCTGGGCCTCGTCGTCCCCCGCACGGTGGAGGCGGGCGCGCGGGCCGTGTCGGTGTGCGCACGCTTCGACGCCCCCGTCCTCTCCCGGGGCGGCGGCACCAGTCTGGCCGGACAGTCGACCAACACCGCCGTGGTGATCGACTGGAGCAAGTACTGCACCCGGCTGATCTCCGTCGACCCCGATCGGCGCACCTGTGTGGTGGAGCCCGGGATCGTCCTGGACGAGTTGAACCGTCAACTGGCCACGCACAAGCTGCAGTTCGGGCCCAAGCCCTCCACCCACAGCCACTGCGCGCTCGGCGGGATGATCGGCAACAACTCCTGCGGCGCCTCCGCGCAGGCCTACGGCAAGACCGTCGACAACGTCCGGGGCCTGGAGATCCTCACCTACGACGGGCAGCGCGCCTGGGTCGGCCCCACGCCGCCCGACGAGCGCGCCCGCATCGTCGCCGCCGGCGGCCGGCTCGCCGAGCTCTACGGCGGCCTCGACCGCATCGCCGGCGAGTACCTCGCCGACATCCGCCGCGGCTACCCCAAGATCCCGCGCCGTGTCTCCGGCTACAACCTGGACTCGCTGCTGCCCGAGAACGGCTTCGACGTGGCCAAGGCGCTCGTCGGCAGCGAGGGCACCCTGGTCACCGTCCTGCGCGCCGAACTCGACCTCGTCCCGGTGCCGCCGTACCAGTCGCTGCTGGTCCTCGGCTACGACGACATCTGCGCCGCCGCCGACGACGTACCCCGCCTGCTGGAGCACTGCTCGCCCAGCCAGCTGGAGGCGCTGGACGGCCGCATGGCGCAGCTGATGCGCGAGGAGGGCGCCTACCTCGACTCGCTCGCCATGCTGCCCGAGGGCGGCAGCTGGCTGATGGTGCAGTACAGCGGAGACAGCCAGGACGACGTCGACGAGCAGGCGCACGCCCTGCTGCGGGTCATCGGCCGAGAGGAGAAGGAGAGCACCGTCGCCTTCTCCGACAACCCCGAGCGCGAGCAGAAGATGCTCAGGGCCCGCGAGGCCGGACTCGGCGTCACCGCGCGCCCGCCGGACGACCGGGAGACCTGGGAGGGCTGGGAGGACTCCGCCGTACCACCGGAGCGGCTCGGCGACTATCTGCGCGACCTGAAGGGCCTGTTCGACGAGTTCGGCTACGACCACCCGACCCTGTACGGCCACTTCGGGCAGGGCTGTGTGCACACCCGCATCCCCTTCGACCTCAGGACCGCCCACGGCGTGGCCGACTTCCGCCGCTTCGTCGAGCGCGCCGCCGACCTCGTCGCCTCCTACGGCGGCTCGCTGTCCGGGGAGCACGGCGACGGCCAGTCCCGCGGCGAACTGCTCACCCGCATGTTCGGCGAGCGGCTGGTGACCGCCTTCGGCGAGCTGAAGGCCCTCTTCGACCCCCGCGACCGGATGAACCCCGGCAAGGTCGTCCGCCCCAACCCCGTCGACGGACAGCTGCGGCTCGGCCCCGGCTGGCGCCCGGTCACCTCCCCGACCCACTTCGGCTACCCCGAGGACGAGCACTCCTTCAACCGCGCGGTGATGCGCTGTGTCGGCATCGGCAACTGCCGCAGCCACTCCGGCGGCGTGATGTGCCCCTCCTACCGGGCCACCATGGAGGAGGAGCACTCCACCCGCGGCCGGGCCCGGCTGCTGTTCGAGATGCTCGGCGGGCACGCCGACTCCGCGATCGAGGACGGCTGGCGCTCCACCGCCGTACGCGACGCGCTCGACCTGTGCCTGGCCTGCAAGGGCTGCAAGTCCGACTGCCCGACCGGCGTGGACATGGCCACCCTCAAGGCCGAGTTCCTCGCCCACCACTACGAGGGCCGGACGCGCCCCGCCGCGCACTACTCCATGGGCTACCTCCCGGTCTGGGCCCGGCTCTCCCGGATCGCCCCCTCCCTGGTCAACTCCGCGCTGCACGCGCCCGGCCTCGCCCGCGCGGGCAAGCGGCTGGCCGGCGTGGACGGCGCACGCCCGGCACCGGTGTTCGCCGAGGAGTCCTTCGTCCAGTGGTGGCGGTCCCAGGGCCGCGAGCAGCCCGACCCCGCCGACCCGCGCACCGTCGTCCTGTGGCCCGACACCTTCAGCAGCTACTTCCACCCGGCGATCGCGAAGTCGGCGGTGCGCGTGCTGGAGGACGCGGGCTTCCGGGTCGCCGTGCCCACCGAGCCGGTGTGCTGCGGTCTGACCTGGATCTCGACCGGCCAACTCACCGTCGCCAAGAAGGTGTTGACCCGCACCCTCGCGGTGCTCCGCCCCTATCTGGAGGCGGGCACCCCTGTCATCGGCCTCGAACCCTCCTGCACGGCCGTCTTCCGCGCCGACGCCCCCGAGCTGATGCCCGCCGACCAGGACGTGCAGCGGCTGGCCGGACAGGTCCGCACCCTCGCCGAACAGCTCGTCCACCACGCCCCCGACAGCTGGCGGCCACCGCAGCTCGCCCGGCAGGCGACCGTGCAGACCCACTGCCACCAGCACGCCATCATGAAGTTCGACGCCGACGCGGAACTGATGCGCCGCGCCCACCTGGACGCCGACGTCCTCGACGAAGGCTGCTGCGGGCTCGCGGGCAACTTCGGCTTCGAACGCGGCCACCACGAGGTGTCCATGGCCGTCGCCGAACTGGGCGTCCTGCCCTCCGTGCGCGCCGCCGCACCGGACAGCCTGATCCTCGCCGACGGCTTCAGCTGCCGCACGCAGATCGAGGAGGGCGGCACCGGCCGCCGCGCCCTGCACCTCGCCGAGGCCCTGGCGCTCGCCCTCGACGGCAACCTGCCCAGCGACCACCCGGAACGCCTGGCGGACCGCCCGTCCGAGCCCTCCCGCACGGCGCGCTGGGCGACGACGGCGACCGTCACCGCCCTCGCCGCCGGCGGTGCCGTGCTCGCGGCGCGGCGGCGGGCGTGAGGAGGCATCCGTGAGCGACCGGCCCACCGTCGACGGCGTCGACACCGCCGTCTACACCGTGCCCACCGACGCCCCCGAGGCCGACGGCACCCTGGCCTGGGACAAGACCACCCTCGTCCTGGCCACCGCGCGCTCCGGCAGCGCCACCGGCCTCGGCTACACCTACGCCCCGGCCGCCACCGCCCACCTCGTCCGCGAACTCCTGGCCGGCACCGTCACCGGCCTGCCGGCGCTCGACGTGCCGCGCGCGAACGAACGCATGTGCCGGGCGGTGCGCAACGCCGGACAGCCCGGCGTGGCCGCGCAGGCGATCGCCGCCGTCGACATCGCCCTGTGGGACCTCAAGGCCCGCCTGCTCGGCCTGCCCCTCGTCGACCTGCTCGGCGCCGCCCGCGACGACGTGCCCGTCTACGGCAGCGGCGGCTTCACCACCTACGACGCGGGGCACCAGGACCGCCAACTGCGCGGCTGGGCCGAGGACCAGGGCATCCCCCGCGTCAAGATCAAGATCGGCGAGTCGTGGGGCAGCCGGGAGGACCGCGACCTCGAACGGGTCGCCCGCGCACGGAAGAGCGTCGGCGACGCGGTCGAGCTATACGTCGACGCCAACGGCGGCTACACCGGCGGACAGGCCGCGCGCATCGGCGACGCGCTCGCCGACCGGGGCGTCACCTGGTTCGAGGAACCGGTCTCCTCCGACCACCTGACCCAGCTCGCGGACCTGCGCGGCCGCCTCCCGATGGACGTCACCGCCGGCGAGTACGGCTACACCCTGCCGTACTTCGAGCACATGCTGGCCGCCGGGGCCGTCGACTGCCTCCAGGCGGACGTCACCCGGTGCTGCGGCATCACCGTCTGGCTGCGGGTCGCCGCGCTCGCCCAGGCACGCGGGCTCGACGTCTCCGGCCACTGCGCACCGCACGCCCACGCGCACGCCGCCGCGGCCGTGCCCAACCTCCGCCATCTGGAGTGGTTCCACGACCACGTCCGCATCGAGCGGCTCTTCTTCGACGGCGTCCTCGACCCCGGCGGCGGCAGCATCGCGCCCGGCGCCGACGGGGCACCCGGACTGGGGCTGAGCCTCGTGGAGGAATGTGCCGCGCCGTACCGCGTGGAGTGAGGTCACCGTGTGAAACCCCCGTGCGAGAAAGGGAGATGACCATGCCTTCGACCGTCGTCATCACCGGCGCCAGCGCCGGGATCGGGCGCGCCACCGCCCGTCTGTACGGCCGGCGGGGCGCGAACGTCGTTCTGGTCGCGCGCGGCGAGGGCGGCCTGCGGGCGGCGGCGGACGAGGTCGCGGCCCTCGGCGGACGCCCCCTCGTCCAGCCGGCCGACATGGCGGACCCGGCCCGGGTCGAGGCCGTCGCCGAGGCCGCCGAGAAGGAGTTCGGCCCGGTCGACGTGTGGATCAACTGCGCCTTCGCCACCGTGTTCGCGCCGTTCGAGGAGATCACCCCCGAGGAGTTCCGGCGGATCACCGACGTCACCTACCTCGGCTTCGTCAACGGCACCCGCGCGGCCCTCAGGCGCATGCTGCCCCGCGACCGGGGCACGATCGTGCAGGTGGGCTCGGCGCTCGGGGAGCGGTCGATCCCGCTGCAGTCCGCGTACTGCGGTGCCAAGCACGCCATCAACGGCTTCACCTCCTCCCTGCGCACGGAACTGCTGCACCGCGGCAGCCACGTCCATGTCACCGTCGTCCAGCTGCCCGCGGTCAACACCCCCCAGTTCGAGTGGGTCCGCTCGCGGCTCTCCCGGCACCCCATGCCGGTGCCGCCGATCTACCAGCCCGAGGTCGCCGCCCGGGGCGTGGTGCACGCGGCCGACCACCCGCGCCGCAAGCAGTACTACGTCGGCGCCGCCACCGTGGCCACCATCTGGGCCAACCGGCTCGCCCCGGCCCCGCTCGACCGCTACCTCGCCCGCACCGGCTACGACTCCCAGCAGACCGACCGCGTCCCGCCCGCCGGACTGGACAACCTCTTCGCACCCGTGGACCAGGACCCCACCGAGGACCAGGGCGCCCACGGCTCCTTCGACGACAGCGCCCACGCCCGCTCCTGGCAGCAGACCCTGGCCCGGCACCCCGCCGTCACCGCCCTCGGCACGGGCGCCGCGCTGCTCGGCGCCGCACGCGGCCTGCGCCGGCTGACCTCCCGCGCCGCCTAGGCTGACGGCGTGCGCCTGCTGCTCATGTCCGACACCCACCTGCCCAAGCGCGCCAAACGGCTCCCCGAGCCGCTGCTGGCCGAACTCCCGCGCGTGGACGTCGTGTTCCACGCCGGGGACTGGGTCGACACCGCCACCCTGGACCTGCTGGAGAGCCGCAGCCGCCGGCTCATCGGGGTCTACGGCAACAACGACGGCCCCGAGCTGCGGGCCCGGCTCCCCGAGGTCGCGTACGCCGAACTGGACGGCCTGCGCTTCGGCGTGGTCCACGAGACCGGCCCCGCCCAGGGCCGCGAGGCCCGCTGCGCCGCCCGCTTCCCCGACCTCGACGTCCTGGTCTTCGGACACAGCCACATCCCCTGGGACACCACCGCCCCGACCGGCCTGCGCCTGCTCAACCCCGGCTCACCGACCGACCGCCGGCGCCAGCCCCACTGCACCTACCTGACCGCGAGCCTCACCAACGGCACGCTCGCGGACGTCACCCTGCACCGGCTGCCCCAGCGGTAGGGAGCTTCTGCCATCATCCCTGCATGATCGACAACTCCGGTATACCCGCCGTCGTACCGGCAGGCCGCATGGCCCGGCAGCCGCAGCCCGTGCTGCCCCTGACCACAGGCGGCCCGGAACTGCGGCCCTGGAGCCCCGACGACGCCGGCGCGCTGCTCGCCGCCGGGCAGGACCCCGCCATCCGGCAGTGGAACCTGTTCACCGTCGGCGGCCTCGACGAGGCCCGGCAGCGGATCGCTCGCATGCACGAGCGGTGGCGGGCGGAGACCGGCGCCGTGTGGGCCGTGGCCCGGCCGGACGGCCCGGCCCTCGGGCTCGTCGGGCTGAACGACGTCGACCTCGCGGGCGGGTCCGCCGAACTCGTCTACTGGCTGCTGCCCGAGGCCCGTGGGAGCGGGGTCGCCGTGGACGCGGTGCGGCGGCTGGGCCGGTGGGCCCTGGACGACCTGGGGCTGCACCGGCTGCGGCTGTGCCACTCCACGGCGAACCCGGCGTCGTGCCGGGTGGCGGAGAGGGCCGGGTACGGGCTGGAGGGCACCCAGCGCAGCGCTCTGCTGCATGCCGACGGCTGGCACGACCAGCATCTGCACGCGCGGGTTCAGGGCGACCGGTAGGTGACGTCCGACTCCCACCGGCGTCAAGAGGTGTGCCTTCCTCGCACGCGCCGCAGCAGCCTGGCCGCCACCCATGTCAGTAGGGCGAGCGCCGCCACAAGGCCCGCCGCCCGCTTGGCCACCGGGAGCCCAGCCGTGCGCAGGAGGTCCAGTGGTTCCGGCTGCGGCTCCTCCCACTGCTGCGGCTGCTCCTCGGCGGCCGGTGCCGGCGCCGGCTCGGCCAGCCGTTCCGCCAGACAGGACGCGAACTGGCCCACCAGACGGTCGCCCACCTCCGCCAGCACCCCGCGCCCGAACTGCGCGGGACGGCCGGTCACCGTGAGATCGGTCCGCACCGACACCGCCGTGCCGCCGTCGCGTTCGGTCAGGGTGCCGGTGACCGTCGCGCGGGCCGTGCCCTGTCCCCGGGTCTCCCGGCCGCTCGCCACGAGCACCATCCGGTGCGCCGCCTCGTCCTGTTCCTCGAAGACCGCCGTGCCCCGGTAGGCCACGGTGACCGGGCCGACCTTGACCTTCACCGAGCCGGTCACGGTCTTGCCGTCGTAGTCCTCCACCACCGCGCCCGGCAGACAGGGCGCGACCCGTTCGATGTCGAGGAGTGCGTGCCAGGCGTCGCCGACCGGGACGGGGACGGTGAACTCGTGGTGCAGTTCCATGACTGGCTCCTTCCGGAACGCTCAGGCGGCGGGCGGGTGGATGGCTCCGGCGGTGGTGGTCAGGGGGGCGCCGCTGCCGCCCCAGCGCAGCGCGACGATCTCGGCGGCGACGGACACGGCGACCTCCTCGGGCGTACGGGCCCCCAGGTCGAGGCCGAGCGGTGAGCGCAGCCTGGACAGTTCGGCCGGGGTGAGGCCCGCCTCCGTCAGCCGTGCGCGGCGCTCCTCGTGGGTCTTGCGGCTGCCCATCGCGCCGATGTAGGCGGCCGGGCGGCGCAGGGCCTCCTCCAGCAGCGGCACGTCGAACTTCGGGTCGTGGGTGAGGACGCAGATCACGGTGCGGTCGTCGGTGTCCGTGCCGGCGAGATAGCGGTGCGGCCAGTCGACCACGACATCGACGGCCGCCGGGAAGCGTTTGGGCGTGGCGAAGACCGGGCGGGCGTCGCACACGGTGACCCGGTAGCCGAGGAAGTCGCCGATGCGCGCCACCGCGGCCGCGTAGTCGATCGCGCCGAAGACCAGCATGCGCGGCGGCGGCGCGAAGGACTGCAGGAAGACGGTGACGGCGTCCTCGCGGCGCTCGCCGTGCGGCCCGTAGTGCCTGAGCACCGAGGCGCCGAGCGCGAGTTCGCCCCGTGCGTCGGCGGTGACGGCGACGTCGAGGCCGCTCGCGCCGAGCGTGCCCGCCGCCCGGTCCGGCCAGACCACGAGCGTGGCGCCGCGCGGCGCCGGTCCGTCCACCACCGTGGCCACGGTCACCGGCTCGCCCCCGGCGACCGACGCGGCGACCGCGCCCAGCGCCGGGTCCGACCCGGGCGTCACCGGCCGTACCAGCAGGGTGATCTCGCCGCCGCAGGTCAGCCCGACCGCGAACGCGTCCTCGTCGCTGTAGCCGAAGGTCGCCAGGCGTGCCTCGCCGCTCTCCACGACCTCCTGGGCGAGCTCGAACACCGCGCCCTCCACACAACCCCCGGACACGCTCCCCACGACCTCGTCGTCCGGGCCCACCGCCATGGCGGCACCGGGGCCGCGCGGCGCGCTGCGGCTGACCGCGACGACCGTGGCCAGCCCGAACGGCATCCCGGCCGCGTGCCAGTGGGCCAGCGCCGGCAGGATCTCACGCACCATCCGCTCCTCTCACCGGTGCCGCGGCGCTCCGCGTACCGCGCACCACCGCCGCCAGCCGCTCCAGCGCCGCCAGGCTGTGCCCCGCGACGAAGGCGTCCACGCTGGGCAGCGCCGCCGCCATCCCGGCCGCCAGCGGCGCGTAACCGGGGCGGGCCTTGCGGGGGTTCGCCCAGACCACCTGGTGGGCCAGGGCGTGCAGCCGGCGCATCTGCTGCCCGAGCAGTTCCGGATCGCCGCGCTCCCAGCCGTCCGAGAGCAGGACGACGATCGCGCCGCGCGCCATCCCGCGCTGCCCCCAGCGGTTCAGGAACTCGCGCACCAGCTCGCCGAGCCGGGTGCCGCCGCGCCAGTCGGGCACGGCCGCCGCGACGGCCGCCATCGCCCAGTCCGGGTCCCGGTGCGAGAGCTCACGAGTGACCCGGGTCAGCCGGGTGCCGACGGTGAACACCTCGGTGCGGCCCGCGCGCACCGCCGCGTGCGCGAACCGCAGCAGCGCGTCGGCGTACGGCGCCATCGAGCCGCTCACATCGACGAGCAGCACCACCCGGCGGGGCCGCTCCACGCGCGCGTGCCGCCGCAGCCGGGCCGGTTCCCCGCCCCGCCGCAACAACTCCCGTACGGTGCGCCGCGGATCGACCTCGCCGCGCCGGGCGGGCCTGCGCCGCGCCGAGCGGCGCGCCTGCCCCTGGAAAGCGAACGCGGCGAGCAGCCGGCGCAGTTGGTCGCGTTCGGCGGGGCCGAGCGCGGCGAAGTCGCGGTGCCGCAGCACCTCGGCCGAGCTGGCGAGCGCGGCGACCGGCGGCCCCGGCGGTTCGCCCTCGCCCGGCGTACGGGTTCGGGTGGGCGCCTCCCGGGCGACCACCCCGAGCCGGGGCGGGGGAGCGGCAGGCACCGGCCGGCGGGCCTGCTCGCCGGCGGCCCCGAAGTACGCGGCGAAGACCCGCTCGTACCGCTCCAGGTCGTCGTGCCCGCCGCACAGGGTGGCCCGCCCCGCCCAGTACACGTCCGCCCGCACCTGAGGCCGCAGGGCGGCCACGGCCCGCAGGAAGGCGTGCAGCCGTTCGGTGCTCGCCTCGACACCGGCCGCGCGCAGCGCCCGCACAAAGCCGAGCAGCACGGCGTCGGCCCCGAGGTGTTCGGCGTCCCCCTCGTGCCGTACGGCGTCCGACCCCGGCGCGCGGCCCGTTCCGTTCCCGGTCGTGCCCATGCCGTCACCCGCCCCGGGCCGCGAGGACCGCCGCGAGATCGAGCCCCCGCGCCCGGTCCGTGTCCTCCCGGTACTTCAGCACCGAGCCCAGCGTCGCCACCGCCAGCTCCGCGTCCACCTCGCTGGCCCCCAGCGCGTCCAGGGCCTCGGCCCAGTCCAGGGTCTCGGCCACACCGGGCGGTTTGAGGAGCTCGGCGCCCCGCAGCGCCTGTACCAGCGCCGTCACCTGCTCGGCCAGCCGCGCCGACACCCGGGGCAACCGACGGCGCACGATGGCCAGTTCGCGGGCGAAGGAGGGATGGTCGAACCAGTGGTAGAGGCAGCGGCGTTTCAGCGCGTCGTGCACCTCGCGGGTGCGGTTCGAGGTCAGCACGGCGACCGGCGGGTGCTCGGCGCGCAGCGTGCCCAGCTCCGGGATGGTCACGGAGTACTCGGACAGCAGCTCCAGCAGGAACGCCTCGAACTCGTCGTCGGCCCGGTCGATCTCGTCCACCAGCAGCACCGCCGGCTGGGTCTGGAGGGCCTGCAGCAGCGGCCGGGCGATGAGGAAGCGGCGGTCGTACAGCTCGCTCTCCAGCCGGTCCGCGTCCGTGACGCCGGCCGCCTCGGCGGCCCGCAGGTGCAGCAGCTGGCGCGGGAAGTCCCAGTCGTACAGGGCCTGCGAGGCGTCGATGCCCTCGTGGCACTGCAGCCGGATGAGCGGCGCGCCGAGCGCTTCGGCGAGGGCGGCGGCGAGCGCGGTCTTGCCCACGCCCGCGTCGCCCTCGCAGAACAGCGGCCGGTGGAGCCTCAGGGCCAGGAAGCAGGTGACGGCCAGCCCTTCGTCGACGAGGTACCCCGTCTCCTCCAGGCGGGCCCGCACCTGCTCCGGGTCGTCCATCGCGATGATCGGCGCTCACCCCATTCCGGTGGCGGTCAGCACCGCCCGCCTGGTCAGCACCCGCGCCAGGTGCTGCCGGTACTCGGGCGAGGCGGACAGGTCCTGCGCCGGCCGGGTCCGTTCCGCCGCCGCCTCGGCGGCCCGGGCCACGGCCTCCGGGCCGTCGGCACCCGCCAGCGCCTCCTCGGCCGCGGTCGCCCTGAGCGGGGTCGCTCCCATGTTGGTGAGCCCGACGCGCGCCTCGACGATCCGCCCGTCGTCGCGCCGTACCAGCGCGGCGACGCCGACGGTGGCCCACGACTGGGCGACCGGGTGGAACTTCTCGTAGTGGAAGCCCCAGCCGTCCGTCTTCGGGACCCTCACCTCCAGCAGCAGTTCGTCCTCGGCGAGCGCCGACTGCAGGTAGTCCACGAAGAAGTCCCGCGCTGCGATGGTGCGCCGCCCGGCGGGTCCGGCCACGACCAGTTCGGCGTCCAGCGCGAGGGCCACGGCGGGCAGGTCGCCGGCCGGGTCGGCGTGGGCGAGCGAGCCGCCGAGGGTGCCCCGGTGCCGGACGGCCGGGTCGGCCACCGTGGCCGTCGCCTGCGCGAGCAGCCCGGCGTGCCGGCGCACCAGCGGGTCGTGCACCACCTCGTGGTGCGTGGTCATGGCGCCGATGACGAGCGAGTCACCGTCCTCGCGGACCCCGCGCAGCTCGGGGATCCGGCCGACGTCCACGAGCAGCTCCGGGAAGGCCAGCCGCAGCCGCAGCAGCGGTACCAGGCTCTGCCCGCCGGCCAGCACCTTGGCCTCGTCCCCCGCGTCGGCGAGCGCGCGTACCGCGTCCTGGACGCTGTCCGGACGGGTGTACTCGAACGCGGGGGGAATCATGCCGAACCCTCCTCACCCGGCTGACCGTACTGGCCCAGCTCGCCCGACTGAGCCGCCTGCCCGGACTGCCCGGACCGGGCCGGACCCGTCCCGGCGGAACCGCCGGCCGTGCCGGAGCGCGCCTCCCGGATCGCCTGCCACACCCGGTGCGGCGAACACGGCATCCGCACGTCCCGCACCCCGAGCGGCCGGAGCGCGTCCACGACGGCGTTGACCACGGCGGGTGTCGAGGCGATCGTCCCCGCCTCGCCCACGCCCTTGACACCGAGGGCGTTCGAGGCGGCCGGTGTCTCCGTCCGGTCGGTGACGAAGTCCGGCAGGTCGGCCGCCGACGGCAGGAGGTAGTCGGCCATGGTCCCCGACAGCAGGTTGCCGTCGTCGTCGTACACGGCCTCCTCGTACAGCGCCTGCGCGATGCCCTGCGCGAGCCCGCCGTGCACCTGCCCCTCGACGATCATCGGGTTGACGACCCGGCCGACGTCGTCGACGCAGACGTACGACCGGATGCGCGTGCGCCCGGTCTCCGTGTCCACCTCGACCGCGCACAGGTGGGTGCCGTGCGGGTAGGAGAAGTTCTCCGGGTCCACGACGTGCTCGGCGTTGATCGTGGGCTCGACGCCGTCGGGCAGGTCGTGGTTGGTGAACGTCTCGAAGGCGATCTCCTGGATGGTCTTGCGGGCTTCCGGCGAGCCCTTGACCGAGAACACGCCGTCGCTGAACTCCAGGTCCTGCTCGCTCGCCTCCAGCAGATGGGCGGCGACCTTCCGCGCCTTCTCCACGACCGTCCTCGCGGCCCGGTGCACGGCCTCGCCGCCGACGGCCAGCGACCGCGAGCCGTAGGTGTCCATGCCCTGCGGCGCCGCCCTGGTGTCGCCGTGCAGCACCTCGACGTCCTCGAAGGGCACGCCGAGCACGTCGGCCGCGATCTGGCTCCAGCAGGTCTCGTGGCCCTGCCCGTGCGGGCTGGTGCCGGTGACCACCTCGACCTTGCCGGTGGGCAGCATGCGGATGCTCGCCGCCTCCCAGCCGCCGGCCCCGTACCTGAGGTCGCGCAGCACCCGGCTCGGCGCGAGCCCGCACATCTCGGTGTACGTCGACACGCCGATGCCGAGCCGTACCGGATCGCCGCGCTCGTTGCGCTTGTGCTGCTCGGCGCGCAGGTCGTCGTACCCGAACAGGGCGAGCGCCTTGTCGGTGGCCGCCTCGTAGTTGCCGCTGTCGTAGGTCAGTCCGGCGATGGAGGTGTACGGGAACTCCTCGTGCCGGATCCAGTTCCGGCGCCGCAACTCCACCGGGTCCAGGCCGAGTTCGGCGGCCAGCTCGTCCATGATCCGCTCGATGGCGAAGGTCGCCTCGGGGCGCCCGGCGCCGCGGTAGGCGTCGGTGGGCGTGCGGGTGGTGAACACCCCGGTGCAGGTGAAGTCGTAGGCGTCCATCTTGTAGATCGCCGGGTACATGAAGGCGCCGAGGATCGGGATGCCGGGGGTGACGAGCATCAGGTAGGCGCCCATGTCGGCGAGCAGGTCGACCTTCAGGCCGAGCAGCTTTCCCTCGCGGGTGGCGGCGATCTCGACGTCCTGGATCATGCCGCGGCCGTGGTGCGTGGCGAGCGCGCCCTCGGAGCGGGACTCGGTCCACTTCACCGGCCGGCCGAGCTTGCGGGCGACCGCGAGCGCGAGGGCCTCCTCGCCGTACACCTGGAGTTTGGAGCCGAAGCCGCCGCCGACGTCCGGGGCGACGACGCGGAGCTTGTGCTCGGGGATGCCGGTGACCGTGGACAGCATGATCCGCAGGATGTGCGGGATCTGGGTCGCCGAGTAGACCGTGTACTCGCCGGATGCGGCGAGCGGCGTGACGACGACCGCCCGCGGCTCCATCGCGCTGGGGATCAGCCGCTGCTGGTGGTAGCGGCGCTTGAGGACCACCTCGGCGCGGTCCCGCACCGCCTCGAAGCTCTCGCCGGTGGCCAGCGGCCAGGTGTAGCAGCGGTTGGTGCCCTTGTCCGCGTGGACCAGCGGGGCGCCCTCCGCGAGCGCGGCCTCCAGGTCGAGGACCGGGGGCAGCGGGTCGTAGTCGACCTCGATCGCCTCCAGGGCGTCGGCGGCCGCGTACCGGTCGCGGGCCGCCACGACCGCCACCGGGTCGCCCGCGTAGCGGACCTCGTCGACGGCGACCGACGGGTGGTCGGGCAGCACGATGTCCTCGGTCACCGGCCAGGCGCAGGGCAGCGAGCCCAGCCCCTCGGCGAGGTCGGCGCCGGTGAACGCGGCGACGACACCGGGGCGTTCGAGCGCGGGGGAGACGTCGACGCGGGTGAGGCGGGCGTGGGCCATCGGGCTGCGCAGGATCGCCAGGTGCAGCAGTCCGGCCACCTGGATGTTGTCGGTCCAGTTGGTCTGGCCGGTGATCAGCCGGGCGTCCTCCTTGCGCAGCCGGCGGCGTCCGACCTCGCGTGCGACGGCCTGGTCGGTCATGCCGTGACCTCCTCGGCGACCTCAGGGGCCTCTTGCCCGGCCGCGGCGAGCACCGCGCGGACGATGTTCTGGTAACCGGTGCAGCGGCAGAGGTTGCCCTCCAGGGCGTGGCGGACCTCGTCCGGGCCGGGGTGCGGGTTCTCGCTCAGCAGGTCGCGGGCGGCCATGATCATGCCCGGAGTGCAGTAGCCGCACTGCAGACCGTGCTGCTCGTGGAAGGCGCGCTGCAGCGCCGTCCACGCGCCGTCCTTGGCGAGCCCCTGGATCGTGGTCACCGAGCAGCCGTCCGTCTGGACGGCGAGCACCGAGCAGCTCTTCACGCTGGCTCCGTCGAGGTCGACCGTGCAGGCGCCGCAGTTGGAGGTGTCGCAGCCGATCGTGGTGCCGGTGAGGCCGAGACGGTCGCGCAGGTAGTGGGCCAGGAGGAGACGGGGTTCCACGTCGTCCTCGTACGTCGTGCCGTCCACGTTCACCGAGATGTGGGTCATGGGCCCTCCAGACCGTACGGGAGAGGGATTTTCAGCCAGCGGACGTGATGTAGGTCACCCTACGACCGCACCCTGGTCACGGCGAGTGCTGTGACGGGCTTTTGTTGAGCGTTAATCCATTGCCGTCGGGTGCCCGTGTCTGCTGCACTGCGCGGTGCCCGTCGTCACACAGAGAGGACCATCGATGCGCGCTGCGTGCATGTCCACCCAGGAAGGAATCCACCCCGTGCCGAAGGACATCACGCTCAGTGCATCTGCTCAATCTCGGAATTCTCGCGCATGTCGACGCCGGTAAGACCAGCCTGACCGAACGGCTGCTGCACACCGCCGGAGTGATCGACACGATCGGCAGCGTCGACGCCGGCAGCACCACCACCGACACCCTCGCGCTGGAGCGGCAGCGCGGCATCACCATCAAGTCCGCCGTCGTGTCGTTCCCGATCGACGGCGTCACCGTCAACCTCATCGACACCCCCGGTCACCCCGACTTCATCGCCGAGGTGGAGCGGGTGCTCGGCGTGCTCGACGGCGCCGTGCTGGTCGTCTCGGCCGTCGAGGGCGTCCAGGCGCAGACACGGGTGCTGATGCGTACCCTGCGCCGGCTGCGGATCCCCACGCTGATCTTCGTGAACAAGATCGACCGGCGGGGTGCGGACGGCTCCGCCGTGCTCGACCAGATGGCCCGCAGGCTGTCGGTACCGCTCGTCCCGATGGGCGGGGCCGCGCGGCTCGGCACGCGTGCCGCCCGCTTCGTGCCCGGCCTCCGCCCGGACGCGCTGGACGCGCTCGCCGACCACGACGACGACCTGCTCGCCGCCTACCTCGACGGCGGGGTGTCCGACGCCCGTCTGCGCACCGCCCTCGCCGCCCAGACCCGGCGCGCGCTGGTCCATCCGGTGTACTTCGGCTCCGCCATCACCGGAGCGGGCGTACCCGAACTGACCACCGGCATCGAGCAGCTGCTGCCCACCGCCGACGGCGACCCGGCCGGCCCGCTGTCGGCCACGGTCTTCAAGGTCGACCGCGGCCCGGCGGGCGAGAAGGTGGCCTACGCCCGGATCTTCTCGGGCACCCTGTACGTCCGCGACCGGATCCCCTTCGGGGACGGGGGAGACGGGGACCCGGCGGACGACCGTCGGGTGGAGGGGGCAGCGGCCGACGGCCAGGGGAACGGGCGGGGCGGCGACGGCCCGGTGCAGGGACAGGGGGGCGGCGCGGCGGGCCGGGCTGTCCGCCGTCGTGCGCGGGGGCCGGCGGCGGACGGCAGTGCGCAAGGTCCGGCCGTCGACGGCCCGGTCAGCGGTCCGGCCGCGGGAGACCGTGCGGAGGGGCGGGCCGCCGGCGTCCGAGTAGCGAGCCGTGTCACCCACGGCCGCGGGGGCGGTCCTGCCGGGGTTCGGGGCGCCGACGGCCCGTTGGAGGACCGTGCCCCCGACGGCCTCGCGGCGGCGTGGGGAGCCTGCGGCCCCACGAACGGCCGGGCGGTCGGCGGCGGCTCGGAGAGCTCCGGTGGCGGCCCGTCGGCAGGCCGGGGTGCCCGGCCGCGTGCCGAGGGCCGCGTCACCGGGCTCAGCGTGTTCGAGCACGGTACCGACGTCCGGCAGGACAGCGCCGGTGCCGGGCGGATCGTCAAGGTGTGGGGGCTCGGCGAGGTACGGATCGGTGACGCGCTCGGGCGTCCGGGGAGGGCGTACACGCACCACTTCGCGCCGCCGACCCTGGAGACGGTCGTCGTGCCCGGCCCCGGCACCGACCGGCGCTCGCTGCACCTCGCGCTCACCCAGCTCGCCGAACAGGACCCGCTCATCGGGGTCCGGCACGACGAACTGCGCGGCGAGACCTCCGTGTCCCTCTACGGCGAGGTGCAGAAGGAGGTGATCCAGGCGACCCTCGCCGAGGAGTACGGCCTGGAGGTCACCTTCCGCGAGACGACGACCCTGTGCATCGAACGGCCCGTGGGCACCGGGCACGCCGTGGAGTTCAACAAGAAGGACGCCAACCCGTTCCTCGCCACCGTCGGCCTGCGCGTCGAGCCCGCACCGCCCGGCTCGGGCGTGGCGTTCCGGCTGGAGGTGGAGCTGGGCTCGATGCCGTACGCCTTCTTCAAGGCCGTCGAGGACACCGTCCGCGAGACGCTCGGTCAGGGACTGCACGGCTGGCGCATCCCCGACTGCACGGTCACCATGACCCACTCCGGCTACTCGCCCCGCCAGAGCCACGCCCACCAGGGCTTCGACAAGAGCATGTCGAGCACCGGGTACGACTTCCGGGGCCTGACCCCGCTGGTCCTGACCGAGGCACTGCGCCGGGCGGGCACCCGGGTGCACGAGCCCATGCACCGCTTCCGGCTTCAGGCCCCAGCGGACGCGCTCGGCGCGCTGCTGCCGGTGCTCGCCCGGCTGGGCGCCGTACCGGAGACCACCGGGGCACTCGGCGCGGCCGTCGTGCTGGAGGGCACCGTGCCCGCCGCCCGGGTGCACGAACTGGAGCAGCGGCTGCCCGGGCTCACGCGGGGCGAGGGGGAGCTGGAGACGGCGTTCGACCACTACGCGCCGGTCACCCGCGGCACGGTCCCCGAGCGGCCGCGCACCGACCACAACCCGCTGAACCGGAAGGAGTACCTGCTCAACGTGACCCGCCGGATGGGGGATTGAGCCGACAAACTGACTGCTAGTCAACTTACTAGGGAGTCAGAAGGTGTTGACGCCGTCCGGACCTCGCCGGACTGTGGTGGACATGCCGAATATCCGGGTGCGTCTGCTGGCTGTTCTGGTCGTCCTCAGTGGATTCCTGGCGGTGGCGGGTCTCCCGCCCGCCACCGCCACCCCCGCCCTTCCCGCCGACTCCCTCTGGTTCGACGGCGCCCCGCTCACCGTGCAGGGCGGCCACTTCACCGACGGCCAGGGGCGCGAGATCGTCCTGCGCGGCTTCAACGTCTCGGGCGAGACCAAGCTGGAGGAGAACGGCGGGCTGCCCTTCGCCTCGGTCGCCGACGCGAGGAAGTCCGCGACCGCGCTGCGCGCCCTCGGCGGCGCGAACACCGTCCGCTTCCTGCTCTCCTGGGCCCACGCCGAACCGGTGCGCGGCCAGGCGGACACCGGCTATCTGGCCGCCGTCACCGAGCAGATGCGCGCCTTTCTGGACGCGGGCATCCGCGTCTTCCCCGACTTCCACCAGGACCTGTACTCCCGCCACCTGTTCAACAGCGGCAGCTGGTACACGGGTGACGGCGCGCCCAAGTGGGCGGCCGACGCCGGGAGTTACCCGGCAGAGTCCTGCGGCATCTGCCTGTTCTGGGGCCAGAACATCACCCAGAATGCGGCCGTGCGGAAAGCCCAGTACGACTTCTGGCACAACGCCTACGGCCTCCAGGACGCCTTCCTCGCCACCGCGCAGACGACCCTGACCTACCTCCAACAGCACCTGGGCAGCGCCGAGTTCGCGAACATCGCCGGATTCGACCCGTACAACGAGCCCTACGCGGGCGGTTACGACTCCGGGCAGACCTCCCGCACCTGGGAGAAGGACCTGCTGTGGCCGTTCTACGAGCGGTTCCGCGCCCGCATGGACGCCGCCGGCTGGCAGGACAAGCCCGCCTTCGTGGAGCCCAACCTCTTCTGGAACGCCAACATCTCCACCCAGAAACAGGAGGGCGGACTGCTGGACGCGGGCACGCTCGGCCCGCGTTACGTCTTCAACACCCACTTCTACGACCAGAAGGCCATCTCCGGCATCCTCATGTGGGGCAAGGCGGCCGACGGCCAGTACGCCTCCGACTTCGCCGCCGTCCGCGACCGCGCCGCGGCCACCGGCACCGCGGCCGTGGTCGGCGAGTTCGGACACCCGCTGTCCGGCACGGTGTCCGACAAGGCGCCGTCCGTCCTGAAGGCCATGTACCAGGCCCTCGACTCCCGCGTCGCCGGGGCAGGTTGGTGGACGCACCCGGCCGCCTCCGGTCCGGTGCTCTCCGGCACCCAGTGGCAGTGGGACCTCTACAACGGCCGGCACCACGAGCTGATGAACGGCAACCCCGACAAGGTGCGCACCTCCGGCGACGCCTGGAACGACGAGGACCTCTCCGCCGTGCGCCTGGACGACTCCGGAAACGTCGCCCTGCGCCAGGACGCCCGCCTGCTGGACCGCCTCTACCCGAGCGCCACGGCCGGTACGGCACTCGCCTTCACCTACGAGGACCGCTCCCGCGACGGCTCCACCACCCTCACCTGGAACCCGGTGCCGTCCTCGTTGCCGAACGCGGCGAAGCTGGTGGGCCCCGGCCGGTACGGGCTGCTGGTGTGGCGCTCCGGCGCCGGCAGCGCCCCGACCGAACTGCATCTGCCGGCGTCCTTGCCCACCGCGTCCACCACCGTCGTCTCCGACCTGGGCACGGCCCACGCCCCGCCCGCCTACACCGGCGCCGCCACCCCGGTCGCCGTCGCCCCCGAGCCGGGCGGCACCGGCAGCCGCCGGCTGCTCCTCACCGACACGGACTCCGGGGCCCTGCACTACGCGCTGGTGACCGACGGGGCCACCGCGCCCTCGGCGGACCTGCTGAGCGCGGCCCGGTCCGAGCTGGCCGCGTGGGCGTCGGCGCACTTCTGAGCCGTCTCGGAGGGAGCCGTACGGCCCCCGGGGGGAGTGGGGTCGCCCCGGAAGCCGTACGGCGCTCAACTCCCGGCCGGAGTCGTCCAGTCGGCCTGGACGTGGCCCAGCCGGACGCGCTGCGGATGGTCTCCCACCGGCACCGACAGCACCTTCTGGCCGGTGGCGAAGTCGATGGCCGTGACCTGGTCGGCGCCGGCCTCGGAGACGACGCAGTCCTTGCCGTCGCCGCTCACGGTCGCCCAGTACGGCGTGGAGGCGGTGATCAGCGGGCCGACGTCGAAGGAGGCCCGGTCGACCACGGTGGCGTAGTTGTCCATCGTCCCGGCGACGCACAGCTTGGTGCCCTCGGGGTTCATGGAGATGCCGTGGTGGCGCGAGTCCAGCAGCCAGGTGGTGCGGTCGGGGTTCGTCGCCGGGTTCTCCGGCAGGGTCTTCACCCGGGTGATCCTGTCCGTGGCCACGTCGTACTCCAGGAAGCCGTTGAAGAACGACACCTGGAAGTACAGCTTGGACCAGTCGGGCGTGAAGGCGGCGGGCCGGACGGCGTCGGAGAAGTCCTTCAACCCGATCGCGTCCAGCCGCTGCCGCATGTCGATGGTCCTGACCTGCTTGAACGTGGTCGCGTCGACGATCGTGATGTGGCGGTCGCCCTTGGTCCAGTCCCAGCCCGGGGCGTCGAGGGAGGTGGTCACCTCGCCGATGGACATGTTCCAGATGTACTTCCCGCCGCCTGTGAAGAAGTTCTCGTGCGGCTTGTCACCGGTGCCGAACTCGCCCAGTTCCTCACCGGTGTCGATGTCCAGCACCTGCACCTTGTTCGCGGTCGAGGCCGACACCGCGACCCGGGTGCCGTCGGGTGAGACCGCCATGTGGTCCGCGCGGTAACCCGCCACCGGGAAGCGCCAGTTGACCTTGCCGGTGGCCAGGTCGATGGAGACGACGTCCGCGAAGCTGGGCCGGGAGACGACCACGGACCTGCCGTCGGGCGTGGAGTACATGTCGTCCACGTACTGGTCGTGTCCCTCGCCGACCTGGTTGCGGATGGACGTGTAGTAGATCCACTTGATCGGGTCGGCGTTGATCTCCGCCAGCCGCTCCGCCTTGTCGGGGATCACGTTGATCCGGCCGATCTTGGCGAAGTCGCCGGAGGATTTGATGACATCGGCGGTGCCGTCCCAGTTGTCGCCGACGAACAGCACCTCACGCAGGCCGCCGGAGATGCCGCTCGCGGCGGAGGCGGCGGTCGCCGGGCCGGCGACGCTCAGGGCGAGGGCGGCGGCCATGGAGCACAGGTGCCTGGTTCTGGAAGCAGGCATGACTGCTCTCTTTCCTCGGGGGGTGTGCGGGGAATCTGAACACGGGCGCATTCACAGTGAACTTACTGAAAAGTAAGGAACGGTCGGGCTGCTCGACAAGATGTGTGCACGACAAGATTGGGGGAGTGGTGGCGAACGGAGGGGGAACACGTGACGGGCAGGCTCAAGGCGCCGACGGGCCGCTACGGCGGCAGATCCGCCGAGGAACGGCAGGCCGAGCGGCGCCGGCGTTTCCTGGACGCGGCCCTGGAGCTCTTCGGCGGCGCACCCGGCTACCGGAGCACGACGGTCGCCGCGCTGAGCCAGGCCGCCGGCCTGTCGACCCGCCAGTTCTACGAGGAGTTCCGCACCCTGGAGGACGTCCTCGCCGCGCTGCACCTCCAGGTCAACGGCTGGGCCGAACAGGCGGTTCTGGACGCCCTCGCCACGGCGGACGGACTGCCGCTGGCGGAGCGGGCCGGCGTGCTCTTCCGGGCCTACGCCCGCGACGTCACCTCCGACCCGCGCCGCACCCGCATCACCTTCGTGGAGATCGTCGGCGTCAGCCCACGTCTGGAGGAGCAGCGACTGGCCCGCCGGGCCCGCTGGATCGACCTCATTCGCGCCGAGGCCGACGCGGCCGTGGTACGCGGGGAGGCGGCGCCCCGCGACTACCGCCTCGCCGCGACGGCCTTCATCGGCAGCGTCAACGGCCTGCTGCACGACTGGAGCGCCGGCTGGGTGGACGCCACCCTGGACGAGGTGGTGGACGAGCTGGTGCGGCTGCTGCTGGGCATGCTCCGCCCGGAGGGCTGGCGGCCAGGGGGCGGGTGACACGGGCGGCGGGGGCCGACGGGCCCCGGACCGGTGCCACAGGTGCTGCTCGGCCTGTCGGCCCCCAGCCCCGGTCCCGGCGCGCCCGCGGCGCGTCCCTCCCGCTGCTGGGCCGCTGCCCCTCTCGCCCCCGCACCTCCGTCCCCCTTCCGCTTCCGCCGCTGCCGCCGAGGCGGCAAAGCCGCGGCCGGAGAGCGGAGGCGGCGAGGGCGGCGACGGTTCGGCGCGCGGGAACGGCCCGGAACTGGTCTGCTGGTGCGGGGGGTGTCGTAGCCGTGCTCCGGAACGCGGGACACACCGCCTGACCCAGGAGAATGTGATGAGTACCTATCGAGTCGCGCAGGTGACGAGCGCGGGCGGCCCGTTCCAACTGGCCGAACGGGAGGTGTCCGAGCCGGGGCCCGGCCAGGTGCGGATCGCCGTCGAGGCGTGCGGCGTCTGCCACAGCGACAGCATGTTCGTGAACGCCGCCGTGCCGGGCCTGACCTTCCCGGTCGTCGCCGGGCACGAGATCGCCGGCCGCGTCGAGGCGCTCGGCGAGGGCACGCAGGACTGGGGCTACCAGGCCGGCGACCGGGTCGCGGTCGGCTGGTTCGGCGGCTCCTGCGGCCACTGCCCGTCCTGCCGGCGGGGCGACTTCATCGTGTGCGTCAATCTGAAGGTCCCCGGCTGGGCCTACGACGGGGGCTTCGCCGAGAAGGTGATCGCGCCCGTCGACGCCCTCGCCCGGATCCCGGAGGCGCTGGCGGCGAGCGACGCCGGGCCCATGGCCTGCGCCGGTGTGACCACGTACAACGGGCTGCGGCGCAGCTCCGCCCGGCCCGGGGACCTGGTCGCGGTGCTCGGCCTGGGCGGCCTCGGGCACCTTGGGGTGCAGTACGCGGCGGCGATGGGCTTTGAGACCGTGGCGATCGCCCGGGGCGCCGAGAAGGCCGACTTCGCCAAGCAGCTCGGCGCCCACCACTACGTCGACAGCACCTCCGGCACCCCGGTCGCCGAGGCCCTGCAGTCCCTCGGCGGCGCGAGCGTCGTACTGGCCACCGCCGGGCACTCCGAGGCCATCACCGCCACCGTGGACGGCCTCGCGCCGCGCGGGGAGCTCGTGGTCATCGGCGCGGACCCCGAGGCGATGGGCATCAGCCCGCTCCAGCTGATCATGGGCGGCCGGGTCGTGCGCGGTCACCCCTCCGGCACCTCGCGGGACGTGCAGGACACCATGGAGTTCAGCGCCCTGCACGGCATCCGCCCGATGACCGAGAACGTGCCGCTGGACGCCGCCGCCGAGGCTTACCGGAAGATGCTCGACGGCAAGGCCCGCTTCCGCATGGTCCTCACCAACGGCTGACTCCGGGCACCCGGACTCCGGCCCGGCGCGTCAGCCGCCGAGCCGCTCCAGTGCCGCGAGGACCGGGGCGGCGCCGTCCTCGTCGCGGATCCGGGCGCCCAGACGGCGTGCCCGCTCCCGGAACTCCGGCTCCCGGGTGGCCCGTACCAGGGCCGGGGCCAGCGCGTCCACGGTGAGGCGGCGCAGCGGTACGACGTCCGGGGCGACCCCCAGCGCGACCAGCCGGGCGGCCCAGAACCCCGCGTCGAACTGGACCGGCACCGGCACGGCCGGCACCCCGGCGCGCAGCCCCGCCGCGGTCGTCCCCGCGCCCGCGTGGTGGACCACCGCGGCCATCCGCGGGAAGAGCAGTGCGTGCGGCACGTCGTCGATGGTCAGCATGTCGTCGCCGGCCGCCGCGAGCCCGCCCCAGCCGCGCTGGATCACCCCGCGCAGCCCGGCCCGCCGCAGCGCCGCGACCACCTGGGCGCTGAGCCGGGCCGCGTCCGGCACGGTGGCGCTGCCCAGCCCGACGAAGACAGGCGCCGGGCCGGCGTCGAGGAACTTCCGCACCTCTTCGGGGAGTTGTGTCTGCGTGTCGTACGGCCACCAGTAGCCGCTCACCGTGAGGCCGGCCCGCCAGTCGCGGGGCCTGGGCACCACCAGGGGGCTGAAGCCGTGGTGCACCGGCCAGCGCCGTCGCTCGCGGGCCCGCCGTGTCATGCCGGTGCGTATGCCGATGCCGCACCGCCGCCGTACCGCGGCGGCCCCTACGCCGCGGCGGACACCATCAGCAGGCCCGCCGCCGCGAGCACCGCGCATCCCAGCAGCAGACACGCCAGCAGGCGCTGCCGCAGCGCCCGGTAGCGCGTCTCGTACGTCCGCCGCAGTTCCTCGGCGCGGTCGGCCGTGCGCTGCCACGACCGGCGGGACAGGGCCAGGTACTCCGCCTCGAACTCCCGCTCCAACGCCTCTCGTTGGACATCGGTGAGCCAGCCCAGCCGGGACGCGGTGCGCACCGCCGCCGTACGGCCCTCCTGCCGTGCGGCGGCGAGCAGGAGATGGCCCTCGATCTCCCGGACGAGAGCTCGCTCTTCCGGCGCCGTCATCGTGCGCTCAACTCCCTTGCCGCTTCGGCGGTCTCGGGGTGGTGCAGGTCGAACGCCGGGGATTCGCTGCGGATCCGCGGCAGGGCGAGGAAGTTGTGCCGCGGCGGCGGGCAGGACGTCGCCCACTCCAGCGAACGGCCGTAGCCCCAGGGGTCGTCGCTCTCGACCCGCTCGCCGTACTTGGCCGTCTTCCACACGTTGTAGAAGAACGGGAGCATCGAGGAGCCGAGCAGGAACGAGAAGATCGTCGAGACCGTGTTGAGGGTGGTGAGCCCCTCGGCCGCGAGGTAGTCGGGAATCCGGCGCTGCATCCCGTTCGTGCCCAGCCAGTGCTGGACCAGGAAGGTGCCGTGGAAGCCGACGAACAGCGTCCAGAACGTGACCTTGCCGAGGCGCTCGTCCAGCATCTTGCCGGTCATCTTCGGCCACCAGAAGTGGAAGCCGGCGAACATGGCGAACACGACCGTGCCGAAGATGACGTAGTGGAAGTGGGCCACCACGAAGTACGTGTCGGAGGTGGCGAAGTCGATCGGCGGCGAGGCGAGCATGACGCCGGTCAGCCCGCCGAACACGAACGTGACCAGGAAGCCCATCACCCACAGCATCGGCGTCTCGAAGGAGAGACTGCCCTGCCACATGGTGCCGATCCAGTTGAAGAACTTCACCCCGGTCGGCACCGCGATCAGGAACGTCATGAAGGAGAAGAACGGCAGCAGCACGCCGCCGGTGACGTACATGTGGTGGGCCCACACGGTCACGGACAGACCGGCGATGGAGATGGTCGCGGCGATCAGGCCCATGTAGCCGAACATCGGCTTGCGGGAGAACACCGGGATCACTTCGGAGATGATGCCGAAGAACGGCAGGGCGATGATGTACACCTCTGGATGGCCGAAGAACCAGAAGAGGTGTTGCCACAGCAGGGCGCCGCCGTTGGTGGCGTCGAAGACGTGCGCGCCGAACTTGCGGTCCGCCTCCAGGGCGAACAGCGCGGCCGCCAGGACCGGGAAGGCCAGCAGGACCAGCACGGCGGTCAGCAGCACGTTCCACACGAAGATCGGCATGCGGAACATGGTCATGCCCGGGGCGCGCATGCAGATGATCGTGGTGATGAAGTTGACCGCACCGAGGATGGTGCCGAAGCCGGAGAAGGCCAGACCCATGATCCACATGTCGGCGCCGACGCCCGGGGAGCGGACGGCGTCCGACAGCGGCGAGTAGGCGAACCAGCCGAAGTCGGCCGCGCCGTCCGGGGTGAGGAAGCCGCCCACCGCGATGGTCGAGCCGAACAGGTACAGCCAGTAGGCGAACATGTTCAGCCGCGGGAACGCCACGTCGGGCGCGCCGATCTGCAGCGGCATGATCCAGTTCGCGAAGCCGGCGAACAGCGGCGTCGCGAACATCAGCAGCATGATCGTGCCGTGCATCGTGAACGCCTGGTTGAACTGCTCGTTCGACATGATCTGCAGGCCCGGCCGGGCCAGCTCGGTGCGCATGAGCAGCGCCATCACACCGCCGATCAGGAAGAACGCGAACGCGGTGACCAAATAGAGCGTTCCGATCGTCTTGTGATCGGTGCTGGTGATCCACCGCACGGCCCTGCTGCCCCTGAAGTCTCTGATCCTCTTCACGCCCCGCCTGTGTCCGCGCCCGGCCCACGGGTCACACTCGGACGACGCGAGAAGCATCACGGAAGAAGGGTGTGACGATCCGGGCGGTGCCGGACACGAACGGAACATGAGCAACGACGAGATCTTCGCCGCTGCCTACCGCGAGCACTACTGGGCGGTCAGCCGCTATGTCGCGCGGCGACTGCACGGACGGGCCGACGAGGTGGAGGAAGTGGTGGCGGAGGTGTTCACGACCGCCTGGCGGCGCCGGCGCGACCTGCCGGACGCGCCGCTGCCCTGGCTGTACGGGGTGGCCCGCAACTGCCTGGCGAACGCGGTACGCGGCTACGGGCGCCGGCGCCGGCTGGTGGACCGGCTGGGCAACGACGAGGCCGCGCACGGCCGGCACGTCGTGGACAGTCCGGACGCGGAGACGGCCGGCGCCTGGGTGCACGAGGCCCTGGACCGGCTCTCCCCGGCCGACCAGGAAGTACTGCGCCTCGCGGCCTGGGAGGAGCTCGACGCCGGGCAGATCGCGGTCGTCCTGGGCTGCGGCAGACGCGCGGCGACGATGCGCCTGCACCGCGCCCGCCGCCGGCTGCGAGCCGAGATAGACCGCCTGCGCCCGGCAGCGCCGGCGGCGGCGACACCGCCCGGGCAGCGCACGCGTCCCGAGGCGCCGGAGGGCGTGCCGCTCCCTGATCGCCCTGCGTGTCCGGGAGCGGCGGACGGCGCGTCGGCGGAGGTGAGCGGGGAAGGCACACCCTCGGCCTCTCCGTCCCGTACCGGTGATGACTCAGCCGCCGGGGAGCACGCACCCGGCCGGCGCTCGTCGTTTTCCGCTTCCGCTGTTTCCGTCGGCGTACCCCTGCGCAAGGACCCCCGCCATGCCTGACGAACTCGACCTCCTGCGCCGTGCCAACCCGGTGCCGGCACATGGCCCGTACTTCGGCGACGGTCCGCTCGACCACCATGCCGAGCGGAGGCTGGAGCTGTTGCTGGCCGGGGACGAACGCCGGCCCGCCCGGCTCCGCACTCCGCGCGCCCGGCTGTGGTGGGGCCTCGCCGCCACCGCCGTCGTGCTGGCCACCGCGCTCACCGCGTTGCTCGGCGGCCCGAGCGGCCAGCCCGCCGTCGCCGCGCCACGCCCGCTCGCTGTCCGCGCCCAGTCCACGGCCGTACCGCTGGACCGGATGGCCCGACTGGCCGCCGCGGCCGCCACGGACGGTTCGCCGGGCCTGCACAAGGGCACCCATGTGCAGTCCTGGAGCCTCGGCATGAGCGACGACGGGCCGCCGGTGACCCTCCCCGAGGAGCGCGTCGTGCGGTGGCACGCGGACGACAGCCACACCGAACTCGTCGTGGCGACCGATCCGCGCCACCCGGGCCGCCCGGTCCTCACCGACGAGGGCGCCGCGCCCCACCTGGTGGCGGACGGACAGGTACTGAGCCGGACCGACTACCCGCCGAGCTGGAGCGACGCCCCGCCCGAGGCGCGCCCCCCGCACGAGCCGGCCGCCCTGCGGGCCTACCTCGCCGAGACGGCCCGCCCCGGCCCCGGCCCCGGCACCCTGACCACATCCGAACTCCTGGACTCCGTCCAGGAGTTGCTGGACCACTGGACACTCGGTGCCCGGGAGTCCGCCGCGCTGGTGCGGACCCTCGCGGACGCCAAGGGCCTGCGCCCCGCCGGGCAGGTGACGGACCGGCTCGGGCGGCCGGGACAGGCGTACACGTACGACGCCCCGGGCGCGCGGCGCATGCTGATCCTCGATCCGCGCACCGGCGCCGTCCTCGGTCTCGAGACCACCTTCACCCGGGACGACCCCCGGTACGGGGTGAAGGCCGGGGACGTGATGGACTACAGCGCCTGGATGCGCTGACCCCCGCGGGCGCCGATCTCTACGCGCCGGGCTGCCGGGCGCGGCCTCCACGGTCTGCTCCAGCAGCGTGGCGATCGTCATCGGGCCGACACCTCCCGGCACCGGCGTGATCAGGGAGGCCCGTTCCACGACGGAGTCGAAGTCGACGTCGCCGACGTTGCCCGGGTTGTAGCCCGCGTCGATCACGGCGGCGCCGGGCTTGATGTCCTGGCCGCGGATCAGCCGCGGCCGGCCCACGGCGGCGACCACGATGTCCGCCTCGCGTACCGCCCCCGACAGGTCGGCCGGGCTTCGCTCGCGCGCAGGCACGCTCATCCGGCGGGGTCGACGCCGTACTCGTCCAGCAGCCGCAGGATGCCGCCGGGCGTGCAGGACACGAAGCCCGGCAGGCCGAAGCTCATCGTGGCGAAGAGGCGAGGGTGACGCCGTCCACGTCCTTCTCCGGCGCGATCGCCTCGAACGCGGCGCGCTCGTCGATGTGGTCGCCGACCGGGTGCTGGAGCAGGACGCCGTGCACCGCCGGATCGGCCGACAACTCGCGCAGCTGCCCACCAGTTCATCGGTGGTCGTGGTGGCGGGCAGGGCCACGTGCCGGGAGAGGACGCCGGCCTTGCGGCAGCGGTTCTGCTTCATGCGGACGTAGGTCACGGACGCCGGGTCCTCGCCGACCAGGACAGTCGCGAGACACGGCGCGGTGCCGTCCATGAGGCGGGCCTGGGTCATGCTGCACACTCCTGAGCTCGATCGACTCTCTCGCCCAGGCGCGCGGCGGCCACCACGGGCCGCTTCCCCGGTGGTACTCCACCTCGGCGCCAGTCACGGCCGGGCACAGCGTAACCGAGCAGCCGTACGCCCCTCAGTCGCCGTCCGCGGGGACCGACGGCATGGGGCCGGCCCCGGCGAGAAACGCGGTCGTCCCCGCATGCAGCCGCTCGGCGCCGATGGCCCGTGCCCAGCGGGCCAGTTCGGTGGCCAGCGCCGTGGCGCCCGCCTCGTCGCCCGTGTCCCGGGCCAGGACCGCCAGCAGCAACTGCTGGGAGAGGGTGCCGGGTACCGCGCCGGCCCGGGCGCCCAGCGCCGTGGCCCGGCCCCAGCGCTCCCGGGCCCGCTCGTGCTCGCCGGAGTCGTGGTCGTGCCCTCCGAGATGCCGCAGCGCCTCGCGGGCCAGCAGATCGTCGGCGCCGCCCTCCCCGGCGCGCAGTGCCTGCGCGTAGTGTCCGGCGGCGGCCGGGGCGTCGGCGAAGTGGTTGTCCGCGATCAGCCCGCGGTACATCGCCGCCCAGCCCCGGCGCACCTCGTCCGGAGCCTCGTCGTACAGGTCGCGCGCCCGGTCGCGCAGGGCGGCGAGCGCCTCGGGGTCCTTGCCCGCCGGGCCCTGGCGCGGGGTGCCGTCGGCGTGGAGCAGCCGGACATAGGTGTGCCTGAGCCGGAGGAAGCCGGTGTCCCAGTCACCGTCCGGGAACTCTCCTTCGGCGGCCTCGATCCGGGCGGCCGCGGTGTCCGTTCCGGCGAACCAGTCTCGTTCCAGGGCGACTTCGGCATGCGCCCGGACGATCCTCGCGTGGTCGGCGGGATCGTCCACGGTGACCGAACCGAGCAGCAGCGCGGCGCGCTGCCAGCGGCCTGCGGTGCTCAATTCCCTTGGCGCGGCGATGAGTTGCTCGACATCGACAAAGGCGTGTGCGGTCTGTGTCATGCGCGGCAAAGTAGTTATCCGAAAAATGATCCACAAGAAAACTACTGCGGGAGGCAGAGGTGCAGGACTCGGTGGACCGGCATGTGGCCGTCTGGGCACGCGAGCTGGAGTGGCTGGACCCGGTGCGGGAGGCCATCGCCGCCCGGCTGATGATCCTGGCCCGGCACACGGCGCAGGCCCGCCGGGAGGTGCTGGACGCCGACGGTCTGAAGTACTGGCAGTACAAGGTGCTGTTGATGCTGCGCAGATCCGGGCCGCCGTACGAGTGCGGTCCCTCGGGGCTCGCCGAGCGGCTGGGCCTGACCCGCGGTGCCCTCTCCGCCCGGCTGGGGCCGATCGAGGAGGCCGGGCTGATCACGCGTACTCAGGAGAGCGGTGACCGCCGGCGCGTGCGGGTCCGGCTCACCGAGGCCGGCCACGCGGCGTTCGAAGCGCACGCGGCAGCGGAGGACGCGGGCGAAGACGCGCTGCTCTCAGCGCTGACCGAAACAGAACGGCGCACACTGGCGGACCTGCTGCGGAAGCTGGTCGTGACCGTCGAGGGCGAGCCGGGGCAGCCGCCCCAGGCTCGCCCGCGCCGAGAAGGTCCAGGTCAGCCGTGAGGTGACCCGGACCGTCGCGAAGCTCCTTCCGGCGCCCGTCATGCCGGGGTGTGCCTACTCGTCCCACGCCTGGATGATCAACTGGTCGGCTATCTTCCCGTCGCGCAACGTGATCATCGACTCGGCGAGAACGCGGGTGCCGTCCCCGTACTGGCAGGACTCGCTGAACGCGGCGTGATCGCCCTGCACGACGCACCGGTCGAGCTTGTGGGTCATGTCGCGGCTGTAGATGTCGTCCAGCAACTCGGCGATCTGACCCCGCCCGCGCAGGACGGTGGGGTGGCTGGGCTGGTTGTTGCGGTCGACGATACGGATCTCCGCGTCGTCGGCGTAGAGCGACAGAAGGGTGTTCCCCGTGTTCCCTTCTATACCCCGGCGCAGCGTCTCGATGTCGAAGGCGGAACCTGTCGCGGTGCCCATGGGTGACCTCCTTCGGGCGCCCGCGGCCCGGCGGGGCGCGGACCGCACGGACCCCCACCCTTCGAGGCTCCCCCGGCCCGGCGGACTCGGCAAGCGCAGACGGCGGGCTCCGCCTCACGAGTGAGCGAGGGCCGCCGCCCGTGTCCGGAGGGGATTCGGAACCGTTGCTGAGAGCATGATCTCAACACGACGTATCGTCGCCGTCCTCGGCCTCGCCGCGGGGGTCACGGGCCTTGCCGCACCGCTGGCGAACGCGGCCGGCGAGAGCGCACCGCACACCGGGCAGATCAACCCCATGACCATGCTCGACTCGCTCACCGTCAGCGACATCCCCGCCGCGCACAAGGCGCAGGTCCCCCGGGTCTCCGAGCAGGTGCGCGGGCTGAACCAGGTCAGCGAGCTGAACCGGCTGAACGAACTGCACCAGCTCACCGACCTCGTGGCGCCCGTGACGGGCCTGCTGCCGGCCGTCCAGGCCTGAGCGACGCGGACCCGAGGGCGCGCGGCAGGTGCGCGGGGGCCGCTTCCGGCGGGGCGGCCCTCAGCGCTGTGCGGCCCCGGATCCGGTGCTCGGCCCCGACCGCAGTGCCGCCCAGTCGCGGGTCAGTGCGGATGCCGAGGCCGTAGCGCCCGGGGCGGTCAGGGAGGCATTGCGGGAGCCGTCTGGTGAGCCGGTCACCCGGGCCCGGCTCCAGCCGGGTGCGGACGTCGTAGCGGTGCGGACGCGAGGGCGCGGGGCAGGTGCGCGGGGGCCGTTCTCGGCGGGGCGGCCCTCAGCGCTGTGCGGCCCCGGTCCGGTGCTCGGCCCGGACCGCAGTGCCGCCCAGTCGCGGGACAGTGCGAATGCCGAGGCCGTAGCGCCCGGGGCGGTCAGGGAGGCATTGCGGGAGCAGGCGGGTGAGCCGGTCACCCGGGCCCGGCTCCAGCGGGGTGCGGACGTCGTAGCGGTGCGGACGCGAGGGCGCGGGGCAGGTGCGCGGGGGCCGTTCTCGGCGGGGCGGCCCTCAGCGCTGTGCGGCCCCGGAGCCGGTGCTCGGCCCGGGCCGCAGTGCCGCCCAGTCGCGGGTCAGTGCGGATGCCGAGGCCGTACCGTTCGGGTGGTGGTCAGGGAGGCATTGCGGGAGCAGGCGGGTGAGCCGGTCACCCGGGCCCAGTTCCAGCCAGGTGCGGACGCCGTCGCGGTGCAGCCGGCCGACCGCTTCCGCGAAGCGCAGCGGTGCGCGCCGCACCCAGAACTCCGGCTCGGCGGTCTCCGCGCCCACCGGCCGGGCGGTGACGTCGGACACCAGGGGGAGGCGCGGCGCGCACGGGTGGAGGGTGGCGAGGGTGCGGCCGTAGGCGTCGAGGACGCCGTCCGGGCGCGCCGAGTGCGGCTCCGGGCCCGCCCGGCCGCCCAGCAGCCGGGCCAGGGTGCCGGCCGCGTGGCAGGCGTCCGCCAGTGAGAAGACGCCCGCGGCATACGCGGCGGCCATCCGCCCGGCCGCCTGTCCGAACACCACGTCCGGCAGGATGCCCCAGCTGCTCAGCAACCGGTACTGCGCCACCTGGAGCGCGAAGACCGCGGGCCCGGCGAACGGCTCCCGCTCCAGCAGTGCGGCCGTACGCGTGCCGTCGTCCGCGAACATCACGGATTTAAGCGGGAGTTCGAGATACGGATCGAGGCGCCCGCAGATGTCGTCCAGCGCGTCGGCGAACACCGGGAACGCATCCCCGAGTTCCCGTCCTGTTCCGGGCCGGGGCGCGGCGCCGGCCGAGAAAAGGAATGCGATGAGTCCATTGCGGCCTTCGATGGGCATGCCCCCATTGAGGCACGCCCGGGCCGACACACACACCAGGCGAACTCATGCACCCTGCAAAAAGATTGCCATCATGGAATGACGTCATTCGGTCAAATTCTTACCCGAGAGCGAGTCATTTCTTACAGGGGATACCCGCCGTTCGCATGGGGCGCGTCCGGCGAGGCGTCCGCCCCGCTACCGATCGGTCGCGCGTAGGGTCGGCACCGAAGGCATTCGAGGAAGGGGCCAGACCATGGCGCAGGAAGTGCGCGGCGTGATCGCACCGGGGAAGGACGAGCCCGTACGGGTCGAGACGATCGTGGTGCCGGACCCGGGCCCCGGCGAAGCCGTGGTGCGCGTCCAGGCCTGCGGTGTCTGCCATACCGACCTGCACTACAAGCAGGGTGGCATCTCGGACGACTTCCCCTTCCTCCTCGGCCATGAGGCCGCCGGTGTGGTGGAGTCGGTCGGCGAGGGCGTGAGCGATGTGGCGCCCGGCGACTTCGTCGTCCTCAACTGGCGTGCGGTGTGCGGGCAGTGCCGGGCCTGTCTGCGCGGCCGCCCCTGGTACTGCTTCGACACGCACAACGCCAAGCAGAAGATGACCCTCACCGACGGCACGGAGCTCTCGCCGGCGCTGGGCATCGGCGCGTTCGCCGAGAAGACGCTCGTCGCCGCCGGTCAGTGCACCAAGGTCGACCCGGCCGTCTCCCCGGCGGTCGCCGGCCTGCTGGGCTGCGGGGTCATGGCCGGTATCGACGCCGCCATCAACACGGGCGGCGTCGGCCGCGGCGACTCCGTCGCGGTCATCGGGTGCGGCGGAGTCGGCGACGCGGCCATCGCGGGGGCGAACCTCGCCGGCGCGGCGAAGATCATCGCCGTCGACATCGACCACCGCAAGCTGGACAAGGCCCGGACCCTGGGCGCCACCCACACCGTCAACTCCAAGGAGACCGACCTGGTCGCGGCGATCCGCGAGCTGACCGGCGGCTTCGGCGCCGACGTCGTCATCGAGGCCGTCGGCCGCCCGGAGACGTACCAGCAGGCCTTCTACGCCCGCGACCTCGCCGGCACCGTCGTCCTCGTCGGCGTGCCCACGCCCGAGATGAAGCTCGAACTGCCCCTGCTGGACGTCTTCGGCCGCGGCGGCGCCCTGAAGTCGAGCTGGTACGGCGACTGCCTGCCCTCGCGTGACTTCCCCATGCTGATCGACCTGCACCTCCAGGGCCGGCTGCCGCTCGACGCGTTCGTCACCGAGACGATCCGACTGGACGAGGTCGAGAAGGCGTTCGAGCGGATGCACGGCGGCGACGTACTGCGCTCGGTGGTGGTCTTCTGATGACCGTACGCATCGAACGCCTCGTCACCTCTGGGCAGTTCACCCTCGACGGCGGCACCTGGGACGTCGAGAACAACGTGTGGATCGTCGGCGACGAGCGGGAGGTGATCGTGATCGACGCCGCCCACGACGCCGAGGCCATCGCCCGCGCCGTCGACGACCGGCACCTGATCGCCATCGTGTGCACCCACGCCCACAACGACCACATCAACGCCGCGCCGGCACTCGCCGACCTGACCGGCGCCACCATCTGGCTGCACCCGGACGACCTGCCGCTGTGGAAGACGACCCACCCGCACCGCGACCCCGACCGGCACCTCCTCGACGGCCAGGTCATCGAGGCGGCCGGCGCCGACCTGACCGTGATCCACACCCCGGGCCACGCCCCCGGCGCCGTCTGCCTGTACGACCCCGCGCTCGGCACCGTCTTCACCGGGGACACCCTGTTCCAGGGCGGCCCGGGCGCCACCGGACGCACGTACTCGCACTTCCCGACGATCATCGACTCCATCCGCGACAAGCTCCTCACCCTCCCGCCCGAGACCAAGGTCCTCACCGGCCACGGCGACTCCACCACCATCGGCGCCGAGGCTCCGCACCTGGACGAGTGGATCAGGCGCGGACACTGACACCGCGCCGGCAACACCGACAGAAGGTGTCCGGCTTTCCCGTGACAGTGGACGGCGACAGCAGTCACCGCACACGGGAGGCCGGACATGTCAGGACCGCTGCAGGACAAGGTGGCACTGGTCGCGGGGGCGACCCGGGGCGCCGGACGGGGCATCGCCGTGGAACTCGGCGCGGCCGGTGCCACCGTCTACGTCACCGGCCGCAGCACACGCGAGCGCCGCTCGGAGTACGGCCGCCCCGAGACCATCGAGGACACCGCCGACCTCGTCACCGCGGCCGGCGGCACCGGCATCGCCGTCGCCGCCGACCACCTGGACCCGTCCGCCGTACGCGCCCTGGTGGAGCGCATCGACCGCGAACAGGGCCGCCTCCACCTCCTCGTCAACGACATCTGGGGCGGCGAGAAACTCTTCGAGTGGGACACACCGGTCTGGGAGCACGACCTCGCGGGCGGGCTCCGGCTGCTCCGACTCGGGGTGGAGACACACGCGATCACCAGCCACTTCGCGCTGCCGCTCCTGCTGCGCCATCCCGGCGGCCTGGTCGTGGAGATGACCGACGGCACCGCCGACTACAACCGCGACACCTACCGCGTGAACCTCTTCTACGACCTCGCCAAGGCCTCCGTGCTGCGCATGGCCTTCGCCCTCGGTCACGAACTCGGCCCGCGCGGCGCCACCGCCGTCGCCCTGACCCCGGGCTGGCTGCGCTCGGAGATGATGCTCGACGCGTACGGCGTCCGCGAGGACAACTGGCGTGACGCGCTGGACCGCGAACCGCACTTCGCCATCTCCGAGACCCCGCGCTACGTCGGCCGGGCCGTCGCCGCCCTGGCGGCCGACCCCGGCGTGGCCCGCTTCAACGGGCAGTCGCTCTCCAGCGGCCACCTCGCCCGGGAGTACGGCTTCACCGACCTCGACGGCAGCCGGCCCGACGCCTGGCGGTACCTGGTCGAGGTGCAGGACGCGGGCAAGCCGGCCGACGTCACCGGATACCGGTGAAGGGACACCCGCCGGGCCGTACGGTCACCGCATGACTGATCACACCCGCTTCGCAGGACACGGGGTTCTCGTCACAGGCGCGGCCCGCGGCATCGGGGCCGCCGTCGCGAGACGGCTCGCCGAGGAGGGCGGGCAGGTCCTGGTCACCGACCAGGACCTGCCCGAGGCCGAGCGGACCGCCACCGCCCTGCGCCAACAGGGCCTTGCCGCCGAGGCGTTGGCGTGCGACATCGCCGACCGCGCCTCGGTGGAGGCGGCCGTCGCCCACGCCGTCGCCGCGTTCGGCTCGCTCGACGTACTGGTCAACTGCGCCGCCCACTGCACCCCGGACGTCCCGCTCTTCGAGGACGACCCCGACGAGGCATGGGCCCTGGACCTCGACGTCACCCTCACCGGCGCCTACCGTTGCTGCCGCGCCGCCCTGCCCCACCTCGCCGCCTCCGGACGCGGCGCGATCGTCGGCATCGGCTCCGTCAACGGCTTGCAGGACTTCGGCAACCACGCCTACAGCGCCGCCAAGGCCGGCCTCGGCTCGCTCACCCGCACCCTCGCCGGGCACGCGGCACCCCGGGGCGTGCGGGTGAACCTCGTGGTGCCGGGCACGGTCCGCACCTCGGCGTGGGAGGGGCGCGACGACGAACTCGCCGCGCTCCGCCCGTTCTACCCGCTCGGCCGGGTCGGCGAACCCGAGGACATCGCCGCCGCGGTCGCCTTCCTCGCCTCCCACGACGCCGCCTGGATCACCGGCACCACCCTGGTGGTCGACGGCGGACTCACCGCGGTGAACACCGGCTTCCACATGGCCGTACGGCGCCCCTGAGCACGCCCGAACCGTCAGCCCGAGGCCGCCGCCAGCACCTGAAGCACCCGCTCGGTGTCGGCCTCGGTGGTGCGCCAGTTGCTGAGAGCGGCCCGCAGCCCGGGCACCCCGCCGTACACGGTCGGCGTCACATACGCCTCCCCGGACGCGGCGACCGCCCGGGCGAGCGCGTCGACCCGAGCCTGCGCGGGGTCCACGGCGAGGGTGAAGCACACGACGTTCAGCCGGACCGGTGCCAGCAGGCGAAGGCCCGGCAGCGCGTCGATGCCCGCGCCGAGCCGGCGGGCCAGGGCCACGTTCCGTTCCACGATCTCCCGGTGCCCCGCGCGTCCGTAGGCCACCAGCGAGAACCACGCCGGCAGGGCGCGCAGCCGGCGGGAGTTCTCCGGCGTCAGATGCAGGAAGTCCGGCTCGCCGGTGGGCAGGCCGAGATAGGGGGAGGCGTTGTGGAACACCCTCACCTGAAGGTCGCGGCGCCGGGTGAACTGCACGGCCGCGTCGTAGGGGACGTTGAGCCACTTGTGCAGGTCCACGCAGACCGAGTCGGCCGCGTCGAGACCGTCGACCAGCGCCTCGTACTCGGGGGAGAGCGCGGCGAAACCGCCGAACGCGGCATCGACGTGCAGCCAGAAGTCGTAGCGCTGCTTCAGCGCGGCGATCGCCCGCAGATCGTCGAAGTCGACGGTGTTCACGGTGCCCGCGTTCGCGACCACGATCGCCGGCCGGCCGTGCAGCTCCGCGAGGGCCGACTCCAGCGCGGCCACGTCCACGGCCTCCCGATTGCCGGGCAGCAGCGGCACCTTCCGCAGCCGATCCCGGCCGATGCCCAGCACGGACATCGCCTTGGTCACGCTGGAGTGCGGGCTGCCGGAGAGCACCTCGACCGGGCCGAGCGCCGCCGCGCCCTCCCGCGAGACGTCCACACCGAGCCGTTCGCCGAGCCACTCCCGGCCGATCGCCAGACCGACCGTGTTGGAGGCCGTGGCCCCCGTCACGAAGGCCCCGCTGTGCGCCTCGTCCAGCCCGAACAGCTCGCGCAGCCAGGCCACCGTCTCGCGCTCCAGCTCCTGCGCCCAGGAACCGCCCGCCCCGGACAGGTTCTGGTCGAACGCGGAGGTCAGCCAGTCCCCGGCGACCGAGGCGGGGGTGGCACCACCGGTGACGAAGCCGAGATAGCGCGGGCCGGCCGAGCCGGAGAACCCGGGCGCCCACCGCTCGGCGAACCGCGCGAGCGCCGCGTCCGCGCCCGCGCCGTCCTCCGGAAGCGGTTCCGACGCGGGCGCCGGTCCGGACACGGCCACCGGCCGCTCGGCCAGCCCCGCCGCCGCACCGACGGCGACGTCCCGGGCGGACTGGAGCAGCTCGGGGAGCCGGGAGAGATCGCCGGCGAGGGTGGGGTGCATGGGGGCAGCGTAGAGGGACGGGGAGGCCGCCGACCCGGTCCAATCGCGGGGAACTGGACTGGGCCGGGGTGGGGGATGAGGGCCCCTGAAGAGGCGCGGGGAACCGCCAACCTCCTCGGCCGCTCCGCCCACCGGGCCAGGGCCACCCTGCCGCGTGCCCGCGGGTCGTGCACAGGGACGACGGGGAGACCCGGCCGGGGGCCGCCGCCATCGCCGCCGGGCGTCGAGAACCGGCCGGTCTTTTCGAGGCGCTGACGCCCGGGCAGTGGAGCGCTCCCCGTCCGTGCGCAGGGTGGCGCGTGACGGCTGCGCGGCGGGGAAGTTCACCGTTTCGTCACAGACTGACCGGAACCACAACCCTCCAACCCCCCGCAGAGGTCTAGTAGTCCGACATCGCGGGAATCGCGCAGGGGAGCACCCGGGGCAGGCCCTGGGCGAGATGGGGAGAAGAGGTCGCACATGGGGGACACACGCAGACGAGGTGTCGTCGCGCTGGGCGTCACGGGACTGGTGGCGCCGCTCACGCTCGCCTTCACCGCGGCACCGGCCCAGGCCGCGAGCTGCACCACGCAGACGGGGCCGTACCAGAAGCAGGTGGAGAAGTTCCTCGGCCTGCCGGTCGACGGCAGGCAGTCCGCCTCCGACTGCAAGGCCATCAAGGCATTCCAGGACAAGCACGGCATCACGCCCGACATCGGCTACGCCGGCCCCGTCACCTGGGGCGTGATGGACCTGATGAACAAGCAGAAGGCCGTCGGGAAGAACCCCAACAAGGACGGCAAGTGCCCGGTGAACAAGGGCCGGATCGCCTGCGTGAACCTCACGCTCCAGCTGAGCTGGATCCAGGACGGCAACAAGCTCGTCTACGGACCGGTCCCCGTGCGCACCGGCCGCAAGGGCTACACCACCCGCACCGGCCTGAAGAAGATCTACTGGCGGGACATCGACCACGTCTCGACCATCTACAACGTGCCGATGCCCTACAGCCAGTTCTTCGACGGCGGCCAGGCCTTCCACTCGGTCAACCTGAGCATGTGGAACCCGCCGGGTTCGCACGGCTGCGTCAACATGACGACCAAGGACGCCAAGTCGTACTGGTCGCTGCTGAAGACGGGCGACGACGTCTTCGTCTACGGCCGCAAGCCGGGCACCTGAGCGGCCCTCGAGCCGTCGCCGCCCGGACCGTCACACCTCCGGCGCGTCCCCGAAGTCGGGGATCGGAAGCCGGACCCCGCCCTGCCGCGCGGACTCGTGCGCGACGATGCCCGGCAGGGTGTAGCGGGCGGCCACCCATGCGTTGACCGACGGCAGCGAGCGGGTGTTGACCGCCGTGACGAAGTCGTCCGCGAGGAAGTGGTGGCTGCCCTCGTGGCCGTTGTGCAGCTGGTCGAACTCCCGGGGCAGCCTGGACCGGTCGTGCACCGGCGCCGAACCGGAGGTGAAGGCCGCCCGCAGCTCGGGCGCGATGTGCGCCAGGGACGGATCGTCGGGGGCCAGCGTCGGCTTGGGCTCCAGCAGTTCGCTGATGTCCTTCACCCCGTTCTTGTCCTGCCACAGCGCCACCGTCGCCAGCTGCTCCATGCTGGCCTCCGTGCCGAAGAACCGGAACCGGGACTCGCGGATGTGCGAGGGGTAGCCGACCCGCCGGAACTCGTTCGTACGGAACGATCCGCCGCCCGCCACCTCGAACAGCGCGGTCGCGTTGGACACGTCGTTGTCGAACTGGCTGACCGAACGATCGAAGACGCCGTCGCCGCGATCGTCTCGCACCCCGATCGCCGACACGCTCACCGCGTGCGTCTGCCAGGCGCCGAGCACCCCGCCCACCGAGTGCGTCGGGTACAGCAGCGGCGGATAGCTGGCCGTCGTCTTCCAGTTCTCACCGCCGCTGTACTGGTACGCCTCGTAGAAGCCGAGGTCCATGTCGTGGACGTAGTCGCCCTCGGCGTAGAACAGCCGGCCGAAGGCACCCTCGGCGATCTGGTTGCGGGCGTGCACGGTCGCCGGGTTGTACTGGCTGGTCTCACCCATCATGTACGTCAGCCCGGTCGCCCGTACCGCGTCGATGATCGCCGATATCTCGTCCGTGGTGATCGCCATGGGGACCGCGGAGTAGACGTGCTTGCCGGCACCGAGGCCCTGCAGGACCAGCGGGCCGTGCGTCCAGCGCTGGGTGAAGATCGCGACGGCGTCGACCGCCGGCGACTCCAGCATGGCCTCGTACGACGGAAAGGTGCCGGCGAGACCCTGCGCGGCGACGAGCCGCTCGGCCCGCTCGGGCAGCAGGTCGGTGACGTAGACGTCACGGACACCGGGATGGGCCTGGAACAAGGCGGCGAACTGACCGGAGAACTGTCCGGCGCCGACGATGCCGAGAGAGAAAGTCATGCCGTTTACTTTTGACGCGGAAGAATCCAGCCGTCAAGAGGTGGGCCGTGGCTTCCTTGGTGCGCGTCCCGCCCGTTAAGATGGGGCTGATTACTTCTGAGTCAGAAGAAAACGAGGGTCGGGTCCATGACCAGCTGGCTGCCGCTGAGCCCCGCGGAGCGCACCGTGGCGATCGAAGTGCTCGTGCACGGGCCGCTGTCCCGCACCGAGCTGGCCCGGCGCCTCGGGCTCTCCCAGGGCAGTCTCACCCGGCTGACCAAGCCGCTCCTGGAGTCCGGGCTGCTCGCCGAGGCCCCCGAGACGGCCGGCCCGGCCCAGGCGCGTCAGGGCCGCCCGTCCCAGCCGCTCGACGTCGTGGCCGACGCCCGCTCCTTCCTCGGCTTCAAGATCACCGAGGACATGGTCTACGGCGTCGTCACCACCCTGCGCAGTGAGGTGACCGGGCGGCTCGACCGGCCGCTCACCACGCACGACCCGGACGCCGTCGCCGCGCTGCTCTCGGAGATGGCGGCCGCCCTGGCCGAGGGGCACCCCGCCCCCGCGGGCATCGGCATCGGCGCGGGCGGCCTGGTGCGCGAGCGCGCGGTGGTCGCCGAGTCGCCGTTCCTCGGCTGGCGGGACGTGCCGCTCGGGGCACTGGTCCAGGAGCGCACCGGACTCCCGGTCGTCGTGGAGAACGACGTGGCCGCCCTGGTCGAGGCCGAGACCTGGTTCGGCGCGGGCCGCGGGCTCGACCGCTTCGCCGTCCTGACCATCGGCGCGGGGATCGGCTACGGGCTGGTGCTCGGCGGCCGGCGCGTACCGTTCGCGGAGGACGGCCACGGCTTCGGCCATCACTGGATCATCGACCCGAACGGCCCGCTCACCCCGGCCGGCGCCCGCGGCAGCGCCGTGTCCCTGCTCACCATCCCCGGCATCGAGTACCAGATCCGCGCCGCCACCGGCCGTGACACCACCTACGAGGAGATCCTCGCCGGTGCCGCCGCGGGCGAGCCCATGGCCTTCCGGGTGATCGACGAGGCCGCCCGGGCCCTCGGCACCCTGGTCGCACAGATCGCCAACTTCGCGATGCCGCAGAAGATCCTCCTCGCCGGAGAGGGCGTCGGCCTGATGGATGTGGCCGGGAACACGGTCCGCGACACGATCGGCGCCCACCGGCATCCGCTGGCCGACCCGGTCGACCTGGAGACGAAGGTGTCCGACTTCCACGACTGGGCACGCGGCGCCGCGGTGCTGGCGATCCAGGTGCTGGTACTGGGTGAGGGCCCGGTGTGAACTCCCGCCGCAGGCTTGACACATTGACGTGATGAGCACCACGTCCGGATTGTCCGTCTCGGGTGTACTTACTCACAGCGCCTTCACCTCGATCGGCATATGCTTCACAGCATGTCCACCACTGTTGAAGCCGCCCCCGAGCGCTCGGCCGCGGAGGTCAACGAGGAGATCAGGGCCCTGTGGCGCCGGTCGGGCGGGACACTGACCACCGAGCAGCGCGCGGAGTACCAGCGCCTCGTGATGGAGTGGGCCGCCGCGACCCCGCGGTCGCAGCGGGCGGCCTGACCGCCCCGCGCGGACCGCACCGTATCCACCAGGGCACCCGTGAGCGCACGGGTGCCCTTCGCATGTCGCCCGCGCCGGCCCGGCTCGGCGCGTCAGCCCCAGGTCGCCGAGTAGTACCGCTGATAGGCCTTGCGGTCCTGTTCGGCCCGGATGTAGCGGGTCGCGACCAGCGCGATCAGACTGCCCGCGATGACCAGCAGCCCGGGACCGATGTTCCGGGTGTCCGTCAGCCGTGCCAGCAGCGTCTGGCCCTGCGCGCCCGTCACCGGCGCCGAGGAACCCGGCGAGGCCGCGCTCGGCGCCACCGCGCCCTGCGCGGCGGAGGCGGACGGCGCGGGGGACGCTTTGCCGGTGGCACCTCCGGCGTTCTGCGCCGACACGATGAGCTTCACGTTCAGCGCCGCCAGCGCCCGCGTCACCGGCTGGAAGAACGTCGTCCCGCCCGCCGTGCAGTCACCGCTGCCGCCCGAGGTCACACCGAGCGCGATTCCGTCGGAGAACAGCGGGCCGCCGCTGTCGCCGGGCTCGGCACACACATCGGTCTGGATCAGCCCGGTGACCGTCCCCTCGGGGTAGTTGACGGTCGCGTTCAGCGCGGTGACCGTCCCGTCGTGCAGTCCACTGGTGCTGCCGCTGCGGAACACGCGCTGCCCCACCGCCGCATCGGCGACGCCCGTGATCCGCACCCCGTTGCCGCCGCCGATCGCGACGACGTCGGCGCCGTCACCGGCCCTGCCGGAGGCGTACTGCACGAGCGAGAAGTCGTTGCCCGGGAAGGTGCCGGCCACCGTCCGGCCGAGCTGCTGATTCCCCTGGTTGTCGGCGAACCAGATGGACCCCGTAGGACCGCAGTGACCGGCCGTGAGAACGAAGTCGCTCTGCCCGTTGGTCACGTTGAACCCGGCCGAGCAGCGCCCGCCGGTGGACAGGATCGGCTGCGCGCCGTTCAGCCGTGTGGTGAAGGTGCCCTTCGTGCGCTCCATCCGCACGAAGCTCCCCGCCTTCGCGGCCACTCGGGTCATGCCTGCCCAGTCGGCCGCGGACACCGTGCTGTCCGCGCTCACCACGACCCGGTTGGTCCGGTAGTCCACCGCCCACGCGGTGCCCGCCACGCGCGGCGCCGAACTCAGCACCGCCGTCGCCGACTTGAGCTCGTTCATGCTGTGCGAGACGACCTTGGCCTCGGCGCCCGCGCGCCGCACCTCCCGTGCCGCCGCCTCGTCGGTCACCGCCACGACCGGCCGCCCGTCGGCGCCGATCCAGTTGCCCGCCGTCCGCGCCGTGCCGAGCCGCGTCACCAGCGCGGCCCCCGTGTTCCCGGCGCCCGATGCGCCGGACGCGGAGGCGAGCGGTCTGGTGGCGGCCGGCGGTGTCTCGCTCGCCATGGCCGCCTGGGCGACCATCGCGCCGCCCAGGAGGAGTCCGCCGACCGCCGCCAGGCGTGTCACCCGCCTGACGATCCGTCGTCGTGCGTGCCGCATGCAGGGCTCCCGAAGCCGAACCGAACGCGCGCCGCCCGTGCCGGCGGCGCGGAGCCCTCGGGTCGTCGAGGGCCCGCACCTCCATACGCGGCCCACGGCCCGGGCGTTCACCGGCAGAAGCGAAACCGCCGCCCGGACCCGGCTCCCGCGGCAGCCCTACGGGCCGCGCGGCGCTCTGGGGAACTGCCTCTCGCCCGTGCTGCGTGCGTGCGGGTTCCCCTTGCCCGTGCTGGGTGCTTGCGGGTTCCGGCTTGCCCGGCTGGTGCTTGCGGAGATCCCCAGTGCCCGCGTTGGGTGCCTGAGGGATCTCCCCGTCCGCGCCGGGCGCTTGAGGGATCCCTTTCACCTGTGCTCAGTGCTTCCCGGATCCCTCTCGCCCGCACTCAGCGCTTTCCGGATCCCTTCGCCCGTGCTCAGTTCTTGCGGGCCACCCCGCCGAACATCGCGACCTCCTCAGGCTCGGTGCCGTCCGTGTCCTGCGGGCGCCAGCGCGAGCAGGACACGACACCGGGCTCCAGCAGCTCGAGACCGTCGAAGAACCGGGCCACGTCCTCGGGAGTGCGCTGGGTCAGCTTCGGCGTGCCGTGCTCGTTCCAGAACTTCACCGCCTCGTCCACGTCCGGCATCGCCGGGTGGGTGACGGTGTGCGACAGCACCAGATGGCTGCCCGCCGGCAACCGGTCCGTCAACCGCCGTACCAGCCCGTACGGGTCCTCGTCGTCGCCGATGAAGATGATCACGCCGAGCAGCATCAGCGCCACCGGCTCGCTGAAGTCCAGCGTCTTCGCCGCGTGTTCGCAGATCGCGTCGACATTGCGCAGGTCCTCGTCCAGATAGTCGGTACGGCCCTCGGGCGTGCTCGTCAGCAGGGCACGCGCGTGTGCCAGCACCAGCGGGTCGTTGTCGACGTACACGATCCGCGACTCCGGCGCGATCCGCTGGGCGACCTCGTGCGTGTTGTCCGCGGTGGGCAGCCCGGTGCCGACGTCCAGGAACTGCCGGATGCCCACCTCGCCGACCAGGTGACGCACCGCACGGCCCAGGAACAGCCGGTCGGCACGCGCGTACTCCCCGATGCCGGGATGCAGTTGGCGTATCTGGTCGCCGGCCGCGCGGTCGACCTCGTAGTTGTCCTTGCCGCCGAGCCAGTAGTTCCAGATCCGGGCGGTGTGCGGCTGGCTGGTGTTGATGCGGGCACGCAGCGACACGGCCACGTCGTCGGTGGCTGCCGGGTTGTCGGTCACGTGGGTCAGCTCCTGGGTACGGATGAGTTGCCGGACGAGGGGTACACCGTTCAAGACGCAATCTAGACGCCCGAGTTGATCTCCGCTCGCCTCCCGGTCGTTCCGGTCGTTCCCGCGCTCCGCAGGGGCTCCTATCGTGAGCCCCATGACGAGCATCCCGCACGCCACCCCCGGCGAACCCGGCCCGCTGCGCGCCCTCGGCCTGGACCAGCTGCGCCGCCGTACGAGCATGAAATGGCGCACCTACTCCGAGGACGTGCTGCCGCTGTGGGTGGCCGAGATGGACGTATCCCTCGCCGGACCGGTCGTCCGGGCCGTGACCGACGCGCTCGCCCTCGGCGACACCGGGTACCCCGCCGGCACCGCCTACGCCGAGGCGCTGGCCGCGTTCGCCGCACAACGCTGGAACTGGGACGGGATCGCCGTCGAGCGCACCGCGATCGTTCCGGACGTGATGCTCGGTGTGGTCGAGATGATCAGACTGGTCACCGGGCCCGGCGATCCGGTGGTCGTCAATCCGCCGGTGTATCCGCCGTTCTTCCAGTTCGTCGCGCACATGGACCGCAGGGTGGTCGAAGCCCCGCTCGGCGCCGGTCTGCGGATCGACCCGGCCGCTCTGGAGGAGGCGTTCCGGCAGGCGGCCGCCGCGACCGGCCGCGCCGCCTTCCTGCTGTGCAGCCCGCACAATCCCACCGGAACCGTGCACACCGCCGACGAACTGGCCGCCGTCGCCGCCCTCGCCGAGCGGTACGGCGTCCGGGTCGTCGCGGACGAGATCCACGCCCCGCTCGTCGCCCCCGGCGTCCCCTTCGTGCCATACCTGAGCGTGCCGGGCGCCGAACGCGGCCTGTCCCTGATGTCGGCCTCCAAGGGCTGGAACCTGGCCGGCCTCAAAGCCGCCCTCGCCCTCGCCGGGCCCAAGGCCGCCACCGACCTCGACCGGCTCCCCGAGGAGGTCGGCCACGGCCCCAGCCATGTCGGTGTCATCGCCCACACCGCCGCGCTGCGCGAGGCCACCGGCTGGCTGGACGCGCTGCTCGCCGGGCTGGAGACCAACCGGAGCCTGCTCGCCGGCCTGCTCGCCGAGCACCTGCCCGCGATCCGCCTGCACCCCGCCGAGGCGACCTATCTGGCCTGGCTCGACTGCCGCGCGCTCGGTCTCGGCGACGATCCCGCGCAGGTCTTCCTCGACCGCGGCCGGGTCGCCCTCAGCTCCGGCCTGCCCTTCGGCTCCGGCGGCGCGGGGCATGTGCGGCTGAACCTGGCGACCTCACCCGACATCCTCACCGAGGGGATACGGCGCATGGCGGCGGCCCTGCGGTGACCGGCCGGGCCGCAGGAGCGCGTGACCGAGCCGGTCCGCCGAGCAGCGCGGCGCCTACACTGCCGTGCATGGACGACAAGCGGCTGGACCGGCTCGGCTCCGGCAAGTACCTGCTGGTGACCAGCCACCGCAAGAACGGCACCCCGGTCGCCACCCCGGTGTGGGTGGTCCGCGACGGTGACACCCTCGGCGTCTGGACGGCCGCCGACAGCTTCAAGGTCAAGCGGATCCGCCGCCGCTCCGACGTCCTCGTGGGCCCCTGCGACCTGCGCGGCAACCCCACCGGCGACCAGGTCCCGGCCACCGCGGAGATCACCGACGCCGCCACCACCGCCCACTACCGGGACCTGATCGCCCGCAAGTACGGCATTGTCGGCCGCCTCACCCTCCTGGGCAGCCGGCTGCGGCGCGGACTGGACGGAACGGTCGGCATCCGGGTGACCCTCGCGGAGTGAGGACGGTGACGGCCCCTGGCCGACAGCCGCTCACTGCAAGGCAGTTGGTGGCGGGACCGTGGCACCGGTAAGGGTGCGGGCGGGACCGTCAGGTCCACGCGCCCCGGTACGGCTCGTCCAGCAGCTGGAAGACCGGCTCGCCTCGTACCGGATCCTGGGCGGTGGACAGCCGGACCCGGTCGCCGCTGTGGATGCCGACCGGCGGGCCCATGACCCGGCCCCGTACGACGAACCCCTCGGCCATCTCTATCAGCGAGACATTGCGTGCCGCGGGCGTGTTGCGGTGCACCACGGTGGAGTGCCGGACCGTCCCGACCCCCTCGCTGCGTTCGGTGCGCAGCTCGCTGCCCTGGCACACCGGACACAGCAGCCGGTGGTACATCGCGGTGCCGCACCAGGTGCAGCGCTGGAAGACGATGGCGTCCCTGGAGTCCGCGAAGACGGGGTCGAGAACACCCGCCGCGGAGCCGGCCGCCGAATGCGAGGCGTTTGCTGAGTAGTGGTACACGCTGGTCAACTCCCTGCGCTCGGCCGGAATCCCGCGTGTCCGGCGCGCACCGGGCACACGCGTGCGCGGCGGCCGTGCTGCCGTGCACGCCGACAGAGTATGGCACTCAGTGTCACTCGTAAAGGCACTGCGTACCCCCATGTGGCGGGGAAGGTCCGTCAGGTGCGCCCGAGCGCCGTCTCCAGCTCCTGCACCACCCGCCACAGCGGGGCGTCCCGGCGGGACACCAGCACCACCACGTCCTCCGGGCCGCCCTCCGCCTCGCCGGCCGGCAGCGGGGCGATCCGCGCGGGCGCCGCGGCGGGCTCGGCCGGGTGCCCGAACGCCCGCTGCACATACCCCAGCGCGTGGTCCACGGCCGCGCCCGCGTCGTCCCTGCCGTCCGAACGCAGCCAGGAGCGCAGGGCGTTGTTGTGCGCGGCGACCACCGCGGCCGCGACGACATCAGCCCGTAGCGTCCCGTCGGGCCGGCCGGCGAACCGCCCGCGCAGGTACTCGGCGAGCGCGCGCTCGTAACGCCACACCACCGACAGCTCGTAGGCCCGCAGGCCCGGCACCTGTTTGGTGAGGCGGTAGCGCTGCACTGAGAACGCCGGGTTCTCCGCGTACATCCCCAGCACCAGCCGGGCCGCGTCGCACACCCGGCGCACCGGTTCGTCGTCCTCGTCGCTCGCGGCGAGGAAGGCGGTCATGTCGGCCAGGCAGCGCTCGTGGTCGGGGAAGACCACGTCCTCCTTGGAGGGGAAGTAGCGGAAGAACGAACGCCGGCCCACCCCGGCCAGGGCCACGATGTCGTCCACGGTGGTCTGCTCGTACCCGCGTTCCAGGAACAGCTGGAAGGCCGCCGCGACGAGGGCCTCCCGCATCGGAGGCTTCGCGGCCGGCGCCGCGCTGCTGGAGCTCATGGAGGGGAACGTAGCACCCGGACGGAGCCGGATGACACTCAGTGCAGTCCGGGTGGGTGTAAGGGGGAACTGAGTGCTGTGAGGTCGTGTGCGCGCGGTGCCGTCGTACACGCCGATCGAGGCGGGGCCCCGGCGCACGGTGCGCCGGGGCCTTCAGTGCATGGACCTCGGGCAATGGTGGGCGGGCTGTGAGGCCGCCGGACCTCAGGCCAGGGTGACCTCGACCGGCAGCTTCTTGATGCCGTTGACGAAGTTCGAGCAGACTCGCGGGACCTCACCGGTCAGGCGGATCCCGGCGAGGCGCGGGATCAGCTCCTCGAACATGATCCGGATCTCGGTGCGGGCGAGCAGGTTGCCCAGGCACAGATGCGGGCTGCCCTTGCCGAAGGTGACGTGGTCGTTGTTCTGCCGGGTCACGTCGAAGTCGTACGGGTTGCCGAAGACCTCCTCGTCACGGTTGCCGGAGGCGTACCACATCACGACCTTGTCGCCCTCCCTGATCCGCTTGCTGCCCAGCTCGACGTCCCGGGTCGCGGTACGGCGGAAGTGGTAGACGGGGGAGGCCCAGCGGAGGAACTCCTCCACGGCCGTGGGGATCAGGGAGGGGTCCTCCTGGAGACGGGCGAGCTGCTCGGGGTGCTGGAGCAGGGCCAGCATCGAGTGGGTGATCGTGTGCCGGGTGGTCTCGTTGCCCGCGACGACCAGGAGCAGGAAGTAGTTGTCGAAGTCCTGCGCGGACAGCGGGACTCCGTCGCGCGGTGTGGTGTTGACCAGCTTGGACACCAAGTCCGTGCCCTCGCCGCCGCGCCGCTGCCGGGCCAGCTCCCGCCCGTACGCGAACACCTCGAGCGAGGCCGGGGAGCGGAACGGCAGGTCGCGGTACTTCTCGCTCTCCTCGCTGTGCAGCAGCACGTCCGCGTAGTCGGGGTCGGTGTTGCCGATGATGCGGTTGCCCCAGTCGATGAGCCGCTGGTTGTCCGCCGGCGGCACGTCCAGCAGCCGCGCCAGGACGTTGATCGGGAAGTCGGCCGACACCTGCCGGCTCGGCGCCACCGAGCAGTTCTCGGCGGCGTTCCTCGCCGTGTTCCTCCGCTTGCGGGAGGAGTCTGCCGCAGTCCCGCGGCGAGGCTGCGGCGCGAAGGCCTGGTCCGGCAGGGCGTGTTCGTCGCCCTGGTGCGTGTGGCGCGCTCCCGTCTTTGACGGGGCAGTCAGTTGCGGGGGCGCCGTCCGCTGCGCCGGGGTGCCGGCTCGGCGCCGGCGAGCAGTTCCCGGCGGCGCTCCTCGCCGTGCTCCTCCACCTGCAGGACGACCTGCCGCAGCCCCGCCGCGAGGCCGCGGCACTCGGCGTCGCTCAGGCGCGCGGTGACGAACGCCTCCTCCTCGTTGAACTCCGGGAACACCCGCTGCATCAGGTCCTCGCCCTTGTCGGTGAGGCTCAGCAGCACCAGCCGCCCGTCGTCCGGGTGCCCGGCCCGGCGCAGCAGGCCCCGCGACTCCAGGGTGCGCGCGACGCCGGTGAGCGTGCCCTTGGAGATCCCGGCCTCCTCGGCGACATGCCGGGTCTCCGACTCGCCCCACACCCACACCACCCACAGCACGACGAACGCCGTCCAGGTCAGGTCCGAGCCGCGCAGCACCGAGTTCTCCAGGTGCTGCCGCACCGCGGAGGCGGCCCGGTAGATGTTGGCCACGGCCGCCATCTGCTCCCGGCGGATCGGAACACCGCCGAGCTTGGCGGAGGCGAGCCGTTCGGCTTCGGTGATCGATCGCTGGCCGGGCACGGGCGCTCCTCGGGTCGCTGAGCGGGACACCCGTGGCCGCGCCTCGGCCACGGAGGTCGTTCGGACTCAAATTGTACGGAGGCCAGGGCCGGGAACGGGAGCGCCCGTACCCCGACGTAACCTTTCCGCATCCACCGCCGGCACGGCGCGTTTCCGTGCCCGCCGCCGACACGGCCGCACCCGCCCGAGGAGACCCCGTATGCCCGCCGCCCGCCCCCGCCTGCTCTACGTCACCGACCTGGCGTACGAGGCCCGCGGGCGCCGCTACTGCGACGAGGACATCCTCCTCACCTCCCGGCTGCGCGCCCGCTTCGACCTCGCCCTGTGCCATCCGCTGGACGCCGCCGCGCTGATGGACGGCTTCGACGCCGTGGTCGTCCGCAACAGCGGGCCCGTCCTCGGCTACCAGCGCGAGTACGACGCCTTCCGCGCGCGTGCCCTGGCCACCGGTGCCCGCGTGTACAACCCGCTCACCGGCAAGGCGGACATGGCCGGCAAGCAGTACCTGCTCGACCTGAGCGCGGCGGGCTTCCCCGTCATACCGACGGTCGGCCGAGCCGATGAGCTGCACCTGCTGCCGGCCGCCGAGCGCTACGTCGTCAAGCCCATGCTCGGCGCCGACTCCCTCGGCCTGCGGATCGTGCCCGCCCGCCAGGTCGCCGCGCACGCCACCGGCGACGTCCTGATCCAGCCCTGCGTCGACTTCGTCCACGAGGTGTCGTTCTACTTCGTCGACGACGACTTCCAGTACGCCCTGTACGCCCCCGACCCGGAGCGCCGCTGGGAACTGAAGCCCTATGCGGCCACCGCCGCCGACCTGGAGTTCGCCCGGCGTTTCATCGACTGGAACGACCTCGGCCACGGCATCCAGCGCGTCGACGCCTGCCGCACCCGCGACGGCGGCCTCCTGCTGGTCGAACTGGAGGACATGAACCCCTACCTGTCGCTTCAGGCTCTGCCGGAGGAGGCCAGGGACGCCTTCGTCGCCGCGTTCACCGCGTCCCTGGGCCGGTTCGCGCAGGGAGCGCTCAGCCCAGCCTGACGGTGACCCGCTGGGTGGCCCCGGCCGTGCCCGTGAGGTCGCCGAAGGCCAGCGTCAGCGCGGAGCCGGTGGTCGCCGAGACCAGCGTGCCCGGCGCGGACGTCACCGCGGCGACCGCCCGCCGCCAGGTCAGGGTGAGGCTCGTGCGCATGCGCATCGGATCGCTCACCGCGATCACTGCCGTGCCGTCGCCGTTCTCACTGATCATCACGGAGCACGGATCGCTCGCGGTGAGCGTGCCGACCGTTCCGCCGTACCAGAAGTTCACCCCGGTGAAGCCGAGCGAGCGCACCGCGACGCCCTGCCCGCTGTCGGTGTTGGCGAGCACGGTCAGCCAGGCCGCGTCCGCCGCCCGCGCCTGCGTACGGGCCGCGGTGGCGCCCGGCAGCAGCTGGTAGGCGTACGACGCGTTCGCCGGGTCGGTGCCGTGATCGACGTACATCGTCAGGTACTTGCGGTTCAGCACGGTGGTCGCGCCGCCCTTGTTGATCGTGCTCCAGCTGCCGTCGCGGGCGTCGCGCAGGGCCCGTACCGTCGCCCCGCCGGGGACGACATAGCCGCCGTGCCCGCCGATGTGCGCCCACTTCGCCCTGGTGAGCGTCGCCGACCAGGGGTAGGAGGCGGGCTGGACCGTGCCGTCGACGGTGAAGGGGGCGCCGCCGGTGGGGCCGAGGTTGCGGTTCTCCACCGTGGTCTCCACGGCCGTGCCGTCGGTGCAGCTGATGCCCGCGCCGAGACAGACGACCGTGTCGTCCAGGAAGAACCACGACTTCTTCGCCACGAGCGTCGACTGCAGGCCCTTGAGGTACTGCCCGACGGCGGCCCAGCGGCCGTCCGTCGCGCCGCCCACCCAGTTCACGTCCGGCATCGAGGCACCCCAGTCCCCGCCGGCCCCGTCCGCCAGCGCCGTGCGCGAGGCGGTCGTACCGGGCAGCCGGTAAGGGTCGACGGTGGGCCAGAAGGCGTCGCTGTACTGGCCGTTGGCGAAGGCGTCGCCCCACCAGTAGAGCATCCCGGAGCCGGTGTGCCAGCCGCGCAGGTTCTCGCCGTTGCCGGTCTCGTAGTACGTGATGCGCTTGTTCGCCATGCTCAGCGCGGCCGCCCAGCCCGGTCCGCGGTGCGTGGCCCGTGCCATCGACGGGAACAGCCGGTGCCCGGCCGGCTCGGCGACCGCCGTCACCGACCCGTCGTCCTGAACCGCCTTGAGCCGGGCCAGATGCGGCAGGCTCAGCACCGGGTCGGCGAGCGGCGGGCTGTAGTAGTCGCGCTGCATCCAGCCCTTCACCAGGGCGCGCCAGCGGGCGTTCTCCGCCGCGCTCGCACCCTGTCCGAGCAGCACGATCGAGGCCAGGATCGGATGGCCGCGCAGATGGTCGTCCTGCTGGATCTGCTTGGAGTCCGCCGCCGAGAGCCCCCGGCTGATCGCCCGGCCCGCCACGCCGTCCATCACCAGGCCGTTGTGGAGGAACGGCGCCCAGGCGTGCTCCACCGCGTCGAACACGATCTGCCGGTTCGGATCCGTCACCGCCCAACTGGAGCCCGCCAGCGGCGCGAACAGCAGCCCGAGGCCGCCGAGCAGGACCGAGCCGTAGGAGCCGGTGTATGGCACCGTGGTGTGCTGGACGAACGAACCGTCGGCGTACAGGCCGTCGCCGGAGGTGACGTACGGGAACACGGGGGACAGGGCGTCGCGGGCCAGCGCCACCTTGGCCGGGCTCGCCCCGACGACCCCGCGCAGCGCCAGCACCCGGCACAGATCGACCCGGTTGGCGCCCGTGCTCGTCCCGCTGTAGCTCGCCACCGCCGAGTCGGGCACGAAGTGGTCGACGGCGGCGAGGTAGCCGGCGAGCCGGTCGGCCCGCAGGGCGTCGTACATCAGCACGCACACGTCCAGAAGGGCTTGCGGGGCGCCGATCTGCCAGCTGTACCAGTTTCCGTAGCGGGTCTGGTCCGCGTTGTAGACGTCGTCGTGGAGGTGGTCCAGGCCGGTGAGGATCGCGTCGCGCAGATCCGCGTCGCCGGTCAGGCCGGTGCCGGGCTGGCAGTAGGCCTGCGCGAGGGTGCTCAGCCGCGCGTAACTGGTGTTCATGTTGCCCGAGTAGCCGTACGACTCCTGGTCGGTGTCCGGATCCGGGTCGGCGTAGACCAGGTCGGGCCACAGGGAGCCGGCGGCCGGGGCCATCGCGGCCCGGTACCGGCCCGCCGTCGTCCCCAGGTCGGCGAGCCGGCTCTTGAACGGTTCGGCGGTGGGGTCGAAGCCCTCGCCGAGGACGAGGGTGCGCCACCTCGCCCGGAGCGTCGCGAACTCGTCCGACGCGGCGAACGCCCGGGGCCCGAGACCCAGGGCGACAGCGGTTCCCGAACAGACGGCCAGAAAACCGCGGCGTGACCAAGGAGTCGTCATGACGGCGCTTTCTAGCACGCGCTTTCTCAAACGCTCAACATGTCTTGCCGAGTTGAGCGTTTCGAGCGTGTGAGGGGAGTCCGGCCACGCCTGAACGGCGGCACCTCCGTCGTCGTATCTCTGCACGGGGACGACGGAAGGAGAGTCAGGTGCCGACACCGCCCGATCCCGAACGGCCGCAACGCGGACCGGTCCTGGAACCCGTCCGGGTCCTGCGGCCCCGCCGTCTCGACGGCCTCGCGGAGCTGATGCGCGAGATGGACAGCCTTGCGGCGCGACCGGCGGACACCGACGAGGCGGAGACACAGGAACTGCCGCCCGTGGCGGCACCGTCCCGCACCACCGACGTGCTGCGCCGGACCGCCGTCGCCGGGGCCGTGGCCGCCGCCGCTCTCCTCGGCTTCGGCTGCGCCCTGCTCCTCACCGGCCGCCAGCAGGCCGCGGCGACCGCGCCCCCGCACCGGCCGGCGACGACCGCACCCCCCGCCACGGCTCCGGCACCGCCCCCCACGCCCACCGCCGCCACCGACCCCGACGGACCCGGCACCCTCCGCCAGGGCGACACCGGCCCCGAGGTCGCCGAGCTGCAGCAGCGGCTGCTCCGCGTCCCGGACGTCTACCGCGACGGCTCCACCAGCGGCACCTACGACGCCGGCCTGACCGCGGCCGTGGCCCGGTTCCAGCTCTGGTACGGCATCAGCGGCGACGAGACCGGTGTCTATGGCAACGACACACGGCGTGCGCTGGAGTCGCGGACCAGCCTGGGCGACGATTCATGAGAGGGGCGCGGGGAACCCCGGGTGAGCGGTGCGGACCGCGCCCGGACCTCCCCGCGTACGCCGAGGCCGGGCCGTAGCGGCGGACGGGAGCGCGGTGCCATGAGGGACGTGGACGGGACGCGGAGCACAGGGGACACGGACGGCGCGGCGGGCACGGACGGCACGGTGAGCGTGGGCCGTACGGCTGGCACGGACGGTGCGGCGGGCTCGGGCGATGCGGCAGGCGCGGACGGCACGGCAGGCATGGCGGGCGCGGACGGTGCGGTGGGCGCGGGCGGTGCGGCAGACACGGCGGGCACGGACGGCACGGTGCGCCTGGGCCATACGGAATGCACGGCGGGCGCCGGCGGTGCGGCGGGCCCGGCGGGTGTCGGCGGTGCCCCGAGTGTTGCCGGCGCCGGCCCTGGAGCCGGCGGGGACGGTTCCATGGAGGACTTCTTCGCGCGGCTGAACCCCGACATGTGCGTGGTCACGGCCGTCGCCGACGGTGAGCGCGCCGGGTGCCTGGTCGGTTTCGCCTCGCAGTGCTCCATCCGGCCGCCCAGGTTCACCGTCTGGCTGTCCAAGGCCAACCACACCTACCGCGTCGCCCGGGCCGCCCAGCACCTCGGCGTCCACCTGATCACCCGCGACCAGCGGAACCTCGCGGAACTCCTCGGCGGCGAGACCGGGGACGAGGTCGACAAGTTCGCGCGCCTGGAGTGGACGGAGGGGTACGGCGGCGCGGTGGTGCTGCGGAACACCGCGGCCTGGTTCGTCGGCACCATCCTCCACCGCACCGACGGCGGCGACCACGTCGGCTTCGTCCTGGACCCGGTGCAGTGGGGCGAGGGGCGCCCCGGGCCCCTGCTGCGCCTGTCCGACGCGGCCGGCATCAAGGCCGGTCACCCCGTGGAGTGAACCGATGCGAATGCCCGGCGACACCAGGCTGGAGGCATTGCCCCGGCGGCGGCCCGGCGCCATCATGGGCAGCCCGCGGCCGACGGCCGCGCGTACCGCCGCACCACGAACGAAAGCCAGCCCGATGACCGGCTCCCGCATCCCGGGCCTGCTCGTGCCCGCCGTCTTTCTGCTGGCCCTCGTCGTCGGGGCGTTCTGGTACTGGCGGCACCGGGACGACGACTGATCCCGGCCCTGCCCCCGGAGGACCGCCACCGGACCCCGGCGCCGCCCGGCCCTAGTCGTCCGTGTCCGGCGCGTCCGTCACGTCCGTCACGTCCTCCAGCGGCAGCCTGATGTCCAGCACGCACACATCGTCCCGCCCCTCCTCCGCGAGCATCGTGTCGAGCAACGCGTCGAGGGATCCGGAAGCGCCGCAGCCCTGGCCGCGCACCGCTTCGGCCAGCCGGTCCAGGCCCGCGTCCAGGCTCTCACCGGTGCGCTCGACCAAGCCGTCGGTGTACAGCAGCAGCCGGTCCCCGGGCTCCAGACGGAGTTCCGCCGCCTCGAAGACGGGGGCCGCGCTCGCGCCGAGCAGCATGCCGCCGGGCCGCTCGAGATACCGCACCTCGCCGCGGCGCACGAGCAGCGGCGGCAGATGCCCGGCCTGCGCCCAGGCGAGGACGTGCCGGACGGGGTCGTAGCGGGCGAGTACCATCGTGGCGGTGGTCTGGCTGTCGCGGGAGTGCAGCAGCAGGTAGTTGAGGCGCCCCAGCACCCCGGTCAGCGAGGAGCCGGTGGTGACCATGCCCTTCGCGCTGAATCTGAGCTGGGCCATCGTGGCCACCGCGTCGACGCCGTGGCCCGCGACGTCACCGACCACGAACAGCGCGTGCTCGTCGGGAAGTTCGATGGCGCTGAACCAGTCGCCGCCCACATGGACGCCGCTCTGGGCGGGCAGATACGCGACCTCGATACGCAACCCGGCCAGGCGCACCGGCTTGATCGGCAGGGGCAGCAGGGCGTGCTGCAGCCGGGCGGCCAGGGCCCGCTCGGCCTGCAGGATCCCGCGCTGCAGCAGCATCGCCCGCTCGCTCTCCACCAGCGCCAGCTCCGCGCTCCGCTGCCGGGTGAGGTCCTGGACGAAGCCGTGCACCTCGACGGTGGTGCCGTCCGGTGCCGTCACGGCCTCCGCGACCAGTCGCAGATGCCGGACACCCTCGGTCGTGTCGATGCGGAACGGCACGTCGAACGGCCGGGCGTGGCGGACCAGTTCGGTGATCGCGTGGGTGAGCGGGCCCGCGTCCTCCGGCAGGGCGAGGTCCGGGAGCCGTTCCAGAGCGAGCGGCCGCTCGGCCGGGGGCCGGCCGAGCACGGCGTACGTCTGCTCGGACCAGGAGATCTCCTGGGTGACCAGGTTCCAGTTGGCCCAGCCGAGCTTGCCCAGCCGCTGCACATCGGCCAGGCGCTGCTCCTGCCGCTCGGCGGGGCGGTGCCGCAGCCAGGTGACCAGCAGGCCCTCGCCCAGCGGGGCGGCCCGCACCGAGTAGGTGGCGGTCACGGGCACCTCGCCGACCACCTCCTGGTGGACGAACGGCTCGCTCTCGAACGGCACTCCCGTCTCCAGCGCCTGCAGACAGCCCTGCCACAGCGGCTCGCCCGCGAGGGCCGGATAGCTCTCCAGGACCTGTCGGCCGGCCATCTCCCGGCCGGACCGGCCGAACATGTCGACCGCCTCGGAGGTGGCGGCCTCGATGCGGTAGTCCTCCACCTCGCCGGAGGCGGCGCGCAGCGGGGTCAGCATGATCGCCGCGCCGGGCAGCGCGTCGAACACGGCCTGCACGGTCTGGGTGACGGCCTCGCCGGTGCGTTCCTGGCCGGGGTCGAAGGCGCGCAGCCGGCCCGCGCACAGCCGGCTCACGGCCCGCAGCAGCCGCCGTTCGCGCGGTTCGAACGTCCCGCCGCGGCCGCGCCACACGCCGAGGGCGACATGCGCGGAGTCCCCGATGGGCACGGGCAGCCAGGCCCGGCTGGGCCAGCGCTCCGGCGACTCACCGATGATCAGGTACCGGTCGCCGTCCCCGGAGAGGTCCTCCAGCCACCGCGGCTCGCCGGAGCGCAGGGCGTCCAGCGCGGCCACTCCGGACACCGGGGGGACGTACCGCCACTGCGCGGCGAAGGTCGGGTCGACGCCGGCGTGCCCGATCAGTTCGAGCCCGCCCTCGGGCAGCCGCCGGTACAGCATCACGGCGTCGGCGTCCGTCTCGGGCGCGATGTGCTGCAGCAGACACCAGGCCAGTTCCTGCGGCGTGCCGACCCGGACCAGGTCCTGGCCGATGTGCCCGAGTATCTTCGCGAGCTCCACCGTGCCGGTGGGCGCGACGTCCCAGGAGCCGGCGGCCGGCGGTGCGGCGGACGCGGGCGGCGTGCCGGCCGGCTGCTCCTTCGCCGGTGGCAGGGCGCCCAGGGTGAGCCAGCACTGTTCGAGGAGCGTACGGTTGCCCTCCGCGGCGCGCCGCAGCAACTCCTCGTGCGCGGCTTCCGGGGAACAGCCGGTGACGGCCATGAGCACGCCTTTGGCCCGTTCCTGGACCGCCGCGGAGGCGGCCAGGTCCCGGAGCCGTTCCAACTCCGCGCGCTGCCGGGCGACGACCCTCGCCAGTGCGACCGGGTCGCCGCCGGGGGGATCCACCGGGTGAACGGGCTCGCTCGTCACGCGACGAGCATGTCACATCAGGGCCGGTTCGATCACTCGTCTGGCGGGTCCGGTTTCGTATGAGCTTCACACGAGCGTTGCAGGGCCGCCCGAAGGCGTGTGCGAGTCGTCCGCACAAACCCCGCGCAACGGGATGAACGGTGGTGCGCCCTCGACCGCAGGAGCCGGTCGCGGCCCGTCGATCAGCGGCCCGCGCCGCGTCCGGCCAGGGCCTCGCTGACCGCGCGGACGCTGCGGGCGATGTGCTGCAGCTGCAGGACCTCGGCGGCGTACAGCTTGATCGTGTGCTCGATGACCGACTCGGGCAGGCCGAGCATCGGCAGCTCGGCCCGTGCGGTCTGCAGTGCCGTCCGGGCCACCCGGATCTCCTGCTGGACCTGCAGCTGGGCGTGCCGGGCGAGCAGGACGGGGTGCCGGATGAGGGCCGGATAGCTGGCGTAGCGCGCGGGGATCAGCTCACGCAGCCACTTGGCCGCCGAGCGCTCCCAGTCGTACGAGCCCGGCGTCTTGACCTGACAGGGCCAGTCGGGGCTGATGCGGGTGCTGGTCAGAGGCATGATCATCGCTTCCGGTGTGCGGCGTCGTGAGGGTGGTCCGACGGGTGCGGGGCGGCCCCGGCCTAGGGGATGGCCGGGGCCGCCACGGGCGCGTCGCGCAGACGGCGCGCCCCGGTACACCCCGGGCGCCGACGTGGGTAGGGGACGGCGGCTGGGGGTGTCCGTGCGGGGCCCCGGGCATCGGAAACCGGCGCTGCGTGGGGACTGGCATACGCATGGGCGGTCCGTCGGCTTTCTCGGGGCGGTGTGCGAGCGGTGAGTCCGCAGGTGCGGAACGTGCCCGGAGTGGGCCGGGCGCGATCCGTGAGCAGTATTTATATATGCCGTCTGCTTTGCAAGACGTATGAAAACATTCATGCGTGATTTGTCGTGGATGATCCCCGTCCATGGCAGAGAGACCGCGAGATCTTCACCCCACCCGGCGCCAGGGGCGCACGAATCTGTCGGATTCAGTCCTTCATGAAGAAATGGTGCTGGTCGGAGAGCTGCTCGTACTTCTCCAGGCGGGCCTGGGTGCGCTCCGGATCGGCGTCGGTCATGGCCTGCAGCAGCGCGGCCGCCATCACGCCCGGCGCGGCGTAGGAGTCGAACACCAGCCGTGAGCCGGTGCCGGTGGCGAAGGTGACGTCTGCCTCGTCGGCCACCGGCCCGAGCGCCAGGTCGGTCACCAGGGCGACCTTCAGGCCGGCGCCGCGGGCCACCCGGACGGCCTGGAGCGTCTCCTGCGAGTGCCTGGGCATGGCGAAGGCCAGCACCCAGGTGCCGCCGGCCTCACGGCACTGCAGCAGCGTGTCGTAGGCCACGCTGCCGCCCCGGGTGACCAGCCGCACGTCGGGGTGGATGCGGCGGGCCGCGTACCCGAAGTACTCGGCGAGCGACTCCGAGATGCGCAGGCCCAGCACCGTCAGCGGAGTGGAGCGGGACAGCTCGCGACCGACCCGGATGATCTGGTCGGGGTCGGCGAAGTCCCGCCGCAGGTTCTCCAGGTTCTCGATCTCGGCGTCGACGGCCGCCTGCAGCTCGTTCGCCCGGTTCTCCTCGCCCGGCCCGCCGGCCAGCGTGCTCAGCGCGATCGACTGCAGCCTCTCGCGCAGCGCCGGGTAGCCGCTGAAGCCGACGGCCGCCGCGAAGCGGGTGACCGAGGGCTGGCTGACCCCGACCCGGTCGGCCAGCTCGGTGATGGACAGGAAGGCGGCCTCGGTGATGTGCTCGATCAGGTACTGGGCGATGCGCCGCTGCCCCGGCGACAGACGGGGGCCGTCGAAGAGTTCCCTGAGCTGCGAGGTCGGGGCGGCCTCGGCCGCGGGCACGGCCTTGCCGGACGTGATCGCTGATGCCTGTGCGCGTGCCTGCTGCGGCGAGGGCACCGGTCCGCCTCCTTTTTCTGCCACAAGCACTCAACATAGCTCACCCACCGTCAGGAACAGGGGGTTGAGCAGGAGGTTTCAGCGCCGGAAGAGGCTGATGGAATGGCCCACGTCACCGGCCGGTCGGCTGCTGCGGACCAGCTCCGCGAGCCGTCCGCGCGCTTTGGCGAGCGCGGAGTCCGAGACCACCAGCAGACCGTGCACCCGCTCCGGCGGCACCGTGCGCGGATCGGCGGCCTGGATGCCGTAGTACGACGGCACGCCGCTGCCCTTGTACACCAGCCACACCCGCTCGCCCGGATACCGCTGCCGGAGCCGGTCCGCGAGCCGGCCCAGGTCCTGTCCCCAGTCCACGTTGGAGTCGTGCAGCAGCCGGTGGGTGCGGGCGGGGCCGCCGAAGGCCTCGTTGGAGTACGGCAGGTAGGCGGGGAAGGTCCGCAGCGAGCTCACGGCCGTGCACAGCACCAGCGCGGCCGTCGCGGCGGCCGTCCACCGCCGGCCGGGCCGGGGCACACAGGCCGCCGCCACCGCGAGGAACATCGGCACGAACAGCGCGTACCGCGTCCCGAAGTCCCGCGACCCCGTCATGGCCGCCCCGAGCAGCACCCCTGGCGGCAGCAGCACATACGGCGCCGCGGGCCGCAGCCGCCGCAGCGCCACGACCGCCACCGCACCCGCCGCGCCCAGCGCCAGCAGCCCGAGCGGCGTCTTCACCAGCAGGGCGGCCGGCAGATAGTACCAGCGCGAGCCGGTGTACAGGTGCCCGAACAGATAGCCCTGCCACGGGTAGTCCTCCAGCCCGAACTGCACCCGCAGACCGGCGCGGTAGGCACCGGGCACCGGCAGCAGGTCCACCAGTCGGCCGCGCAGCCCGTGGAGGGCCGGGACGGGTTCGGCGGGGGAGAACCGCAGCCCGGGATCGACGGCGAGATACGCGGCCCAGACGACGGCGACCGCCACCACCGCCACGCCGACCGCGCCGGCCGGCGCCGACAGCGCCGTCCGCCGCCGGCCGCCGGGGGCGCCCGCGAGGACGGACAGGGCTGTGCGGCTCCCGGACCGTGGCGCCTTCCGGTCCAGGCCGGTGGCCGCGTCCGGCTCGCCGGCCGGGTGGGTGTCCCGTTCCCGGCCGGTGCCCGTGTCCGGTCGCGCCCCGGTCGGGTGCGTGTCCCGTCGCCGGTCGATGTCCGTGCGCGATCCGGCCGTTGGGCGTGTGCCCTGCACCCGGCCCGCGCCCGTGTCCGGCCGGTCCCCCGGTGACGAGGCCGGTCGCCGGTGCGCTGCCAGGACGGACACCGCGGCCAGGCCCATCAGCACCGGAACCGCCGGCAGGGCGCTCATCTTGGTCGCCACGGCCGCCCCGAGAGCCGCACCGGCGAGCGGCAGGTACAGCCAGGGCCGGCGCCGCGCCCGCCACACCAGCCAGGCCGACGTCAGCACGAACCCGGCCATCGGCACATCCAGCGTGGCCAGCGAGCCGTGGGCGATCAGATCGGGCGAGAAGGCGTACAGCGCGAGCGCCACCAGGCCGCCCGCCGTGCCCGTCAGGTCGCGGGCGAACGCGAAGGCGACCAGCCCGAACAGCAGCGTCAGCACGATCACCGGCAGCCGCGCCCACAGCATCACACGCCAGGGGTCGTTGCCCGACTCGTAGAGCAGATGCCGGCCGACATCCCCCTGGGTGCCGGTGTACGAGGGGTCGTAGTGCGGGTCGGCCACCGCCACACCGGCCGCGATCAGCAGCTTGCCGAGCGGCGGGTGCTCGGGGTTGTAGCGCAGCCGGTGCTCGTGCAGATAGTCGGTGGCGGTCGCGACGTACACGGGCTCGTCGATGGTCGGGGTCTGCTGGACGGCCGTGACGACCATCGCCGCGGCCATCTGGGCGAGCAACAGCGCGGCCAGCAGGGGCACCAGCCACCGCCGGTGGCGGCGCAGCCAGGCGTACGGGCGGTGGCCGGGGGCAGGCCGTCGCGCCCCCTCGGCAGCCGCACGGGTGAGGACCAGGTGCTGTTCGCGCGCCATCATCCGCCCCGCGGTGGCACCGGCCGGAGGGCGGCGGGAACGGTCGTGGGCCTGGTCATGGCCCTACTGTCGCACCGCTCCCGCCGCCGGCGGCGTCACCGCTTCACGAGTCGTACCGACAGACCTTCTGCCGTGTACACGGGTACGGCCCGCAGCCGGTCGGAGTTCACCTCGATCCGAGTGAACCTGCCGCGCAGCCGCGGCACGTCGACGACCGGCACGGTGCCGCCCTCGGCCGGCGGCCGCCCGGTGTCCAGCCGCAGCGACAGCACCGCGGAGTCGCCCAGTACGGCGAGGTGCCCGACCGTCAGCGGCGCCTTGCCGCCGGCGCGCAGGGTGACCTCCAGCGTGCCCGCGTCCTGTGCGTACGCGCCGCGCACCCGCAGCCGCCCGGCCACCCGCAGCGTGCCGCCCGCGACGCGGGCGTCCCCGTGGCCGAGGGCGTCCTCGCAGCCGGCGACCAGCGTGCCCTCCGCCAGCACCGTCCCGCCCGTGTAGCGGTTGCGGCCGGTCAGCGCGAGCGCGCCGGTGCCGCGCTTGGTCAGCCCGCCGCGCCCGTCGATGTCGTTGCGCCAGGCGTCGGCCGCCGAGAAACCGCCCGCCGCCGCGTCCAGCGTGACCGAGACGTCCGAGTCGAAGGCGCCGTAACCGTCCGCGGCGGCGAACAGGTTCAGCCGCCCCCACTGCTCGAAGCCGTCGAGGAGGACGTACCCGGAGGGCAGGCCGGTGGTGCGCAGCACCTCGCGGCGCTGATCGGCCGTCAGATACGGCAGCCGGGTCTCCAGCAGCACCTCCGCGCCCTTCGGCACGGTCAGCGGCAGATCGCGGCCCTGCCGGGTGAGGACGTAGGTCAGCCGGGGCCGGACCGCTCGGGCACTCGCGTCCCGGTCGGCGTACGGGTCGGCGCCGGTGTGGGCGTAGGCGTACAGGGTGTCGGCGCTGGTGCCGGTCCGCGCGGTGAAGTAGGCGAGGGCCTGGGCGCGGGCGGCGGCCTTCAACTGCGCGTTGGCCGGGTCGGCGAGGGCGGCCGCGGCGAGGGCGGTGGCCATGATCCGGCCCCCGATCACGTCGACGGGATGGTGCATGCCGGCCACGATCCGGGTGTGGCTCAGCTCGAACGCGCGGGTCACCAGCTCCTGGAAGCGCTCGGGTACGGCGTAGGCGTAGGCCAGCGCGGCCAGGTGGAAGGCGTTGGTGTGGCCGCTCGGGAAACCGCCGTCGTCGGTGGCGGACGCGCCGCGCTGGCGCAGCAGCTGGGGGGCCACGACCACCGGCGAGTCGTACACCGGGAAGCCGAACGCGTCGGTCCGGCCCGTGTCGACGACCTCGCTGTCCTCGGTCAGGCGCCATGGACGCGGGTACTGGTAGGCGTACTTGGCGGGGTTGCCGGAGGCGTAGGGGCCGCGCACGGTGTCGACCAGTTCGGCGACCTTCCCGAGCGCCGAGTCGTGGGCGCCGGCGCCGAGCGCCGAGCCGGCCGGGGCGTCCGCGGGGACCGCGTCGCTGACGGTGGTCGCGGGTGTGCCGTCGGGCGCGCTCGTGATCGACGTGACCGCCTTCGCGCCCTCCTTGTAGAGACCGGCGAGCGGGCCGAGGCCGGCGATCAGCGCGTAGCTCTGGTGCTGGCGGTCGTAGACGAACGCCTCCTTCGCCTGTGCGTCGGTGCGCGTCCGGGTGACAAGGGCGCAGTAGTCCATGTCGGCGCGCAGCACGTCGGGGCGCAGCGGGGTGCCGGTGTCCCAGGCGGAGCCGGTCTTCCACACCTGGGCGAAGCCGCCGAGGATGCGGACCACCGCGTTGGTCTCGGGCGTGAGGTTGGCGACGACGTTGGTCTTGTAGTCGTCCACGAACGCCGCCGGCGCATTCGCGGCCTTGGCGTCGGCCGCCGGCAGCCAGGCGGCGAGTGCCGGGGCGGCGAGCACGCCCGCCGACGCGGCCAGCGAGGTCTTGAGGAACCCGCGCCGGTTCAGCACGTAGGAGGGGTGCCCGGCAGGTGACGGCATGCCTGTGCCTCTCAGGAGTCGTCCACGGGGTGTCCGGCGGGACGTGCCAAGGTGTGCGATCCCGTGGAGAAGAAGGGGAAGAAGTTGAACTGGTGAATATCTAGGCCTGTGGGGTGTCCCGCCGGGGAGGCCCCGGTGATCTCCGCGTGGTCGGCGGGTGAACGCGGGACGCGCCCTCCACGAAAACGCCCTTCACCGCACACGAGCGAACGCGATCGGGCGAACGCTCACGCGGTCATCGGAGCGGACGCCCTGCGCCCCCGCAGCAGCGAACGCGCCAGTGCCACCGCCCCGTCGACCGGCGGCACCCGCAGCGGCTGCGGCCGGGCCGAGGGCAGGAGCTCGGCGAGAGCGGTGGTGAACGTGTCCTGGAGCAGCGGCTGGGCGAGGACCGTGCCGCCCGCCACCACCACGTCGTCCGCCGCCACACCGCGCCGGGCCAGCAGCGCCACGAGCCCGGCCAGCGAGCGGCCCCCGGCCGAGATCACGGAGCGGGCGAGCGCCGAGCCGGCCTCGGCTGCGGCGAAGACGGCGGGTGCGTGCCGACCCCACGCGGCGGAGGGATCCGTGGCGTGCTCCAACGCCGCGCCCAGTGCGGGCACTTCGGGCACGCCGAACGCCTCGAGGAGTGCCTCCGCCAGCGCGTCGGGCGCCTGCCCGCGGTCGTGCGCGGCCCAGCAGGCGCGTGCCGCCTCCCGGACCAGCCCGGCCGCGCCGCCCTCGTCGCCGAGCGCGGCACCCCAGCCGCCGACCTGCACGAGGGTGCCGTCGGCGCGCCGGCCGACCGCGACCGAGCCGGTACCGGCGACCAGACCGACCCCCCGGTCCAACCCGGCGGCAGGCACGAGGAGTTCGGCGTCGCCCACGACCAGCCCGGGCACGTCGAAGTGGAGGTGCAGGGCGAGGCGTATCTGCTCGCACTGGCGCGGGGTCTCACAGGCGTGGCCGCCCACCGCCAGCGCCGACGGGCGTACGCCGGACGGCAGCGCGCCGGCGACCAGCCCGGCCAGCCAGGACGCGGCGGCCACGGGGTCGTGCGGCCACCAGCCGCTGCTCGTGCGGACGTGGTCGGCGACTCGGGTGTCCCCGGCCACGGCGCGCAGATGTGTCTTGGTGCCGCCCACGTCGATGCCGACCAGGACGGGCATGGAGTCCTGCACGGAACCTCTTTCGTCGGTGCGCCGGCTGACGACGGTGGGCGAACCGTGCCTGTCTCAAGGGATGGTTGGAGCGGTCGGGAAGCCCCGGGACGGGCCTCGGGCGGAGTACGGCAGGCGAGTACCGTGAAGTTCGTTAGGAAGTTAACTAACGAAGTACAGTGCGTCAAGAGGCGTCACGCCCCCGGTCCTTGGGACGACCGGGCCGCCCCGCGTGACGCCAGGCGTCCCCTCGCCGTATCCCGGTGGGTGAACCCTGCCGGGAGCGGTCCTTGACCTGTGGGAGAACCGTGGAACACGACGTGGTGACGGCGCCGCGGCTGTCCGAGAGCGCGAGCGCGGTCTTCGCCGTGCTCGCCCGGGCGGGCAGCGCGACCCGGCCGCAACTGGCGAGCCTCGCCGGCCTGTCCAAGCCGACGGTGTCCTCCGCCGTCGCCGAACTGCAGAGCGCTGGGCTCGCCGCCCTCTCCGGCACCGCCTCCAGCGGCACCGGCCGCACCGCCGCCGTGTACCGGCTGGGACCGGACGCCGGCGCCGTACTCGCCGTGGACCTGGGCCCCGACCTCACCCGGGTGCGGGGCTGCGCCCTGGACGGGACCCTGCTGGCCGAGGCCACCGGCTCCCGGGCCGGCGCCGCCGACGCCGTGCGCGAGGCCCTCGGGGCGCTGCCCGCCGGCATCCCGCTGCGCACCATCGTCGTCGCTGTCGGCGATGTCACCGAGCGGGCCGCGGGCGGCGGCACCATGCGTCCGGCGACCGAGAAGGCCGGGCCGGTCTTCGACTCCATGGCCGTCGCACTGCCACGGGGAGTCCCCGTCCACCTGGAGAACAACGTCAACTGCGCCGCCCTCGCCGAACTTCACGAGGGCGCCGCCCGGGGCCGCGGCACCTTCGGCTACCTCCGCGTCGGCGTGGGCGTCGGCCTCGGCATCGTCGTCGACGGCCGGGTGCTGCGCGGGGCCAACGGCGCCGCCGGTGAACTGGCCCGGCTGCCCTACCCGTGGGACGACGGCCGCGAGCCGCGCCTGGAGGCGCTGGAGGAGTACATCGGCGCCGAGTCCCTGCTGCGGCGCGCAGCCGCGGCCTGGCGGGACGCCGACGGGCCGTGCCCGGCCGGCACCGAGGGGCTGTTCGCCCTGGCCGGCCAGGGCTGCGCCCCGGCCTGTGCCGTCGTCGCCCGGCACGCCGTCGACGTGGGCCGGCTCGCCGCCGCCGTGGCCGCCGTGCTCGACCCGGGGCTGATCGTGCTGGGCGGCAGCACCGGCGCGGACCCGCAGCTGCTGCCCGGGGTGCGGGCCGAACTGGCGCGGCTGAGCTGGCCCACCGAGGTGGTCAGCAGCACGGTCGGCGAGCTGGGCACCGTCGTGGGCGCCGCCCGGCTCGCGGTCGCCCGCGGTGTCCGAACCGTGACCGAGGCCTCGCGAAGGAAGGATTGACGGCCTCCGGCTCGTTCTGCCAATGTCCGGACAAGCGCTTTCTAAGCCGGTCGGGAACACCGGCTTGGGGTGGCATCCGGGCCGTACGCGGCGTACGGCGCGGCGCACGAGGGCGTGCTCGTGCGGCACCGGCCCTCGGACGGCCGGGGATCCCACCCGTAGACAGGCGGTGCGGCCGGGCGAGGCCGCGCCCGGGAGGCGCACGTTCCCGAGCAACGCATCCGTGCCGCAGCGACCGCGCACCCGCACCCCGCACCCGTGCCGCGGCGACAGGCCGGGCATTCCGTCACGCACCTTCAGGGAGGACCCGGTGGGTCACCAGATCTCGCGCAGAACCCTCTTCCGCACCGCGAGCGGGCTCGCCGCCGCAGGCGCCCTCGGCCCGGCCCTCACCGCCTGCGCCGGCGGCACCGGAGCCGGCACCACCAGCGACAAGCTCACCATGACCTGGTGGGGCAGCGACGAGCGGCACGCGGCCTACAAGAAGGCCCTCGCGACCTTCCAGGAGAACAACCCCAAGATCAAGATAGAGGCCCGGTACTCGGGCTACGACGGCTACTTCGACAAGTTCAACACCCAGGTCGCCGGCGGCAGCGCCCCTGACCTGCTCCAGATGGACACCGCGCTGGTCGCCCAGTACGCCCGCAAGGGCATCCTCGCCCCGCTCGACTCCTACGTCGGCAAGTCCCTGGACCTGACGGGCTTCTCGAAGACGCTGCTGGCCGCGGGCACGGTCGACGGCAAGCTGTACGGCGTCCCCTCCGGTATCGGTGTCAACCAGCTCACCGTCAACCGCAGCGGCCTGGAGAAGCTCGGTCTGAAGTTCCCGGACCCGGAGTGGACCTGGGCCGACCTGAAGAACATCTCGGTCGACGTGTACAAGAAGAGCGGCGGCAAGATCTACGGCACCGACGACGTGGGCGGCGGCACCCTTCAGGCCTTCGAGATCTTCGCCCGGGAGAAGGGCCAGCAGCTGTTCGCCGCGGGCGGCAAGAAGCTCGGCTTCACCTCGGACACCCTCCAGGAGTGGTGGGAGTACTGGGCCGAGATGCGCAAGGTCAACGCCTGCCCCCCGCCGGCCATCACCTCCGCCGCGCACAACGACCTCACCAAGAACGCCGTCGTGATCGGCAAGGCGCTGTTCACCTTCGACACCGGTGTCTACGGCGCGGGCGGCTCGATCACCAGCGCCACACTGGACTTCCTGCCCACTCCGCAGGGCGACTTCTCCGGCGCCCGCGAGGGCAACTTCGTCAACGGCGGTGTCCTGCTGAGCGCCACGAAGGCCAGCAAGAGGGTCGCCGACTCCGTGAAGATCATGTCGTTCTTCGCGCAGGACCCGACGGCGATCAAGGACATGCAGCTGCAGCGGGGCATCCCGCCGACCGAGAAGGCCCGGAACCTGATCAAGGCGGGCCTGGACGACACGGACAAGCGCAACATGGCGATGGCCGACTACATCTCCAAGCGTGTCGCCAAGGCCACGGACGCGCTGCCGGCCCCGCAGCCGCCGCCGCAGGGCGCCGACCAGGTCTGGGACCTGCTGTTCCAGTCCAATCTGGCGATCGCCTTCGGCAAGGCGACGATCAAGTCGCAGCTCGGCAAGTTCTTCGATCAGGCGGCGGGAATCCTGTCCGCCTAGGCCGGGGCAGGGACGAACACCGGGAGAGTGCCAGGGAGATGAGTATGACCACCGCGAAGACCGACGAGGTCGCGAGGGAGGCGCATGCTCCGGCGACCCCGTCCGACCGGCGGGAACGCGACCGCCTGCGGCGCCGCCTGGCCAGACGGCGCGGTGGAGGGTGGTGGCCGTACGTCTTCCTGGCCCCCTGGTTCGTCGGTCTGTTCGGCCTGACGATCTACCCGATGCTGGACTCGCTGTACCTGTCCTTCACCGACTTCGACCTGCTCACGCCCGCCCGGTGGATCGGCGCGCAGAACTACACGCACATGTTCTCCGACGACCCGGTCTTCTGGGACTCGGTGCGCGCCACCCTGCTGTATGTCGCGATCTCCGTCCCGCTGAAGCTCGCGCTCGCGCTCGGCGTGGCCATCCTGCTCAACCGGCCGCTCAAGGGCATCGGCATCTACCGGGCCGCCTTCTATCTGCCCTCGCTGCTCGGCGGGGCGGTCGCCGTCGCGATCGTCTGGCGCCAGGTCTTCGGCGGCGACGGGCTGTTCAACGACTTCCTCGGCTGGTTCGGGATCAAGGGCCAGGACTGGATCTCCAGCCCGGACACCTCGATCTACACGCTCATCCTGCTCGCCGTCTGGCAGTTCGGCACCCCGATGGTCATCTTCCTCGCCGGCCTGAAGCAGCTGCCCAAGGACGTGTACGAGGCCGCCGCGATCGACGGCGCCGGAACGCTCACCCGGTTCTTCCGGATCACCCTCCCGCTGCTCACCCCGATCGTCTTCTTCAACCTGGTCCTGCAGATCATCGACGGGTTCAAGACGTTCACCCCCGCCTACGTCGTGAGCAACGGCACCGGCGGACCGCTCAACTCGACCATGCTGTACTCCCTCTACCTGTACAAGAAGGGTTTCGCAGACCTACAGATGGGATACGCCTCGGCGCTGGCCTGGGTGCTGTTCCTGGTCATCGCGGGCTTCACGGCGGTCAACTTCATCGCCGGCCGCTACTGGGTCCACTACGACGACTGAGCGAGGAGCCCGTTCCGATCATGTCCGCCATCACGCCGAGCGTTTCACCGCTCCAGAAGCTCCGCTCGCTCACCGGCCCGCGCCGCATCCTCCTGCACACTCTGCTCATCGGTGTCGCGATCGTCATGCTCTACCCGCTGCTGTGGATGCTCAGCAGCTCCCTGAAGCCCGACACCCAGATCTTCACCCACCCCGGACTGATCCCGGGCACGCTGCGTCCGCAGAACTACTCCGAGGGCTGGAGCGGCTCCGGAAACTCCTTCTCGCTCTACATCACCAACTCGCTGATCGTCACGATCGGCGCGGTGATCGGAAACGTCATCTCCTGCTCGCTGGCCGCCTACGCGTTCGCCCGCTTCGAGTTCCGGGGCAAGAAAATCTGGTTCGGCCTGATGCTCGGCACGCTCATGCTGCCCATGCAGGCCACGCTCATCCCGCAGTACACGATCTTCTACAACCTGACCTGGATCAACACCTTCCTGCCGCTGATCGTCCCGAAGTTCCTCGCCACCGACGCCTTCTTCATCTTCCTGATGGTGCAGTTCATCCGCTCCATCCCCCGCGAGCTGGACCAGGCCGCGATGATGGACGGCGCCAACCCGCTCCAGATCTACGGGAAGATCATCCTGCCGCTGATGCGGCCGGCCCTGGTCACCACCACGATCTTCACCTTCATCTGGACCTACGACGACTTCCTCAGCCAGCTCGTCTACCTCCAGCAGAACGCCCGCTTCACCGTCCCCCTCGGACTCACCCTCTTCCTGGACAAGACCAGCGGCTCCTCCTACGGCGCGATGTTCGCCATGTCGACACTCGCCCTCGCCCCCACGCTCATCTGCTTCCTCGTCTTCCAGAAGAGACTGGTCGAAGGCCTGGCCACCACCGGAATGAAGGGCTGAACAGCGTGCATCTGCCCCACCAGCGCGGCCCGCTGCACGACCTGCCGGACACCCCCGACGCCTACGACGCCGTCCTCGCCGACGTCACCGAGCAGGCCCTCGCCCGGATGACCCCCGACGGCAACCTCGAACACCCCGACGCCCACGACGACGTCGGCGACACCTGCCTCGGCATCACCTCACTGCTCGCCCTGGCCTGGCAGCGCGGCAAGGACCCCCGGCTGCCGGAGGCCGTCCGCCGCAGCCTCGCCTTCCATCTGCGCGAGCGCGTGTACACCGAGGACAACCCCGGCTACCCGAACCTCAAGGTCACCGGCTCGGGTCTGCCCCACGCCCGTTACGTCCTCCAGGCCGGTGCCCATCCCATCGGCGACTGGCCCAGTACGGTCTGGGCGCTGCTCCAGGCGGTCAACGTCCTCGACGGGGCCGACGGTCTCCTGGACGACGAACAGCGCACGGCACTGCGGGATATGGCGCACGGCTACTGGCGATGGCTCACCGAGGCCACCTTCTTCAACCCGCAGGAGGCCGGGAACCAGGCCATCGGCTGCGTGGTCGGCGGCCTGATGCTCGCCCGCCACCTCCCGCCAGGGCAGGGCGAGTCGGTCCGGGCGCGCGCACTGAGCCTGTACGCCGACGAGATCCGCGCCCACCGCGTCCGCGACCGGGGTGCGCTCCTGCCTCCCGAGCACGGCGGTGCCTACGACAACAACTACGGCCCGATCTCCCTGTCCTTCCTGGCCCAGGCCCACCGGGTCAGTGGAGAGGAGATGTTCGCCGAGGACGGCGACACCCTCGCCCGCTACATCGACGCCCGGCTGACGTCCGGGGGCTACGACAACGGCGGGCCCCGCTACAGCGAACAGCACTCCGGTTTCGAATCCGTCCTCGGGCTGCGGTACTTCGGCGCGCGCATCGGCGCCGACCTCGGCCGCTACCGGGGTGATACGCGCTGGGGCCGGCACGCGGCACAGCCAGACGGCGGGATCGACGGGCACTTCGCGTTCATGCTGGTCTGGCAGATCCAGGACACCACCCGCTGGCACCGCGAGCCGGCGGAGGCTCCCCGCCGCCACCAACTGCGCTCCGGAACGGTGTCCGTGGCCTTCGACAGCCGGATGACCCCCTCGCTCATCGAGGCGGCCGGCACCTACTACCTGCCCGCGGCCGTGCGCCGCCGGCACGGGTTCGGCCCGGTCACGGACGGCTTCCTGCTGTGCCGCCCCACGGGCGAGGTCCGGGTCGCGGACGTCCGCGCCGACGGGCTCGCGGCGAAGCTGGTGACCAAGCCAGTCGTCGGCCGCGACCACGTCCTGCGCCATGTGCGCTCGCTGTACGTCACCGACGGCACGAGCCTGTGGGTGACGGTCGTTGTGGAGCGGCTCGACGGGACGCCGTACCTGCTGTCCGGGCTGCCGTACGCGGCCGACGACGGCGACCGGGTGCGCCGCACAGCCGAGGGTCAGGTCACCGCGGCGGGAGGCCTGCGCCTCACGCACCCCACGGACTCCGGCCCCGACCACTTCGACGCCCGCGGCGAACTCACGCAGGAACAGGCGGCGTTCGCGCTCGCCGCCGATCCACGCGGCTACGGCAACCCCGACGAGGGCTGGCGCCACCTGGTCTCCTCCAGCGCCCTGGAGGCCGAGCCGGCGCCGGGCGCCCCCGAGGACCTGCACGTGTTCGCCGTGCGCTACGGGCCAGGCGGACCCTTCGCGCCGGTGTTCGAGGAGGGCGCGGACGGTCTCACCGTACGCACGGAGGCGTTCACGGCGGTCGTCGGCGCGGCGGCGGGTGACAGCCGTGGGGAGCCGTCCCTCACCCTGCGTCGCTGAGCGTCGTCAGCGTTCGGGGAGCACCGGTGCCGGCAGCGCGCCCGCCGGCACCACCAGGTCCGCCCGCACCCGGGTCGCCGCCACCAGGTCGGCGTTGCGCTGGTCCGTGCCCAGCACCCAGGCCACGGCCGTCTCGTGGTCCTTGCCGAACTCCTCGTGCCGGGCGATCAGCCGACGGATCCGCGCCTCCTCGTCCGTCTCGCAGAACCACACCTCGTCCAGGCACGGCCGCACCCGCGCCCATGAACCCTCCGTCAGCAGAAGGTAGTTGCCCTCGGTCACCACCAGCCGTGCGGCCGGCGGCACCGGAATCGCGCCCGCGATCGGCTGTTCCAGCACCCGCTCGAACCCGGGTGCGTACACCACCTCGTCGGTGTCCTCGTGCAGCCGCCGCAGCAGCGCCGCGTACCCGGCCGCGTCGAAGGTGTCCGGCGCGCCCTTGCGGTCCCGGCGGCCGAGCCGGTCCAGTTCGGTGTCGGCGAGGTGGAAGCCGTCCATGGGCACGTGCGCGGCCCAGGGCGGCCCGTCGGTGTTCAGGGCGCGCACCAGGTGCTCGGCGAGGGTGGTCTTGCCCGCACCGGGGCTGCCCGCGATGCCCAGCACGGCACGGCGGCGGTCCCGGACGAGGCCACGGGCACGGTCGAGGAGATCGGCGAAGGTCAGCGGCACACAGCAGAGTGTGTCACCTGGAGTTCGCACAGTGTGTGGCGTGTGCCACTCACTGGACGGCGCCCCACGGGGAACAGTGCTGGGTATGACTCAGCTCGGTCTGCCCGACACCATCCAGGCCTGTCTCTTCGATCTCGACGGGGTCGTCACCAGGACGGCCGTCGTCCACGCCGCCGCCTGGAAGGAGACGTTCGACGCGTTCCTGCGGGACTACGCGGGGGAGCAGGGGCGGCCGTTCGACGCGGTCGCCGACTACGACGAGTACGTGGACGGGCGCCCCCGCGCCGACGGGGTCCGCGCCTTCCTCGACTCGCGCGGCATCCGCCTGCCCGAGGGCACCCCGGAGGACCCGCCGGACGCACCTACCGTGCACGGCCTCGGCAACCGCAAGAACGTCCTGCTGCTGGAGCGCATCCGCACCGGCGGCGTGGAGGCCTACGAGGGCACGCTGCGCTATCTGGAGGCGGTCCGTGCCGAGGGGCTGCGCACGGCGATCGTCTCCTCCAGCGCCAACTGCCGGGACGTGCTGCGCTCCGTCGGTGCCGAGCACTTCTTCGACGTGCGGATCGACGGTGTGGTCGCCGCCGAGCGGCGGCTGCCGGGCAAGCCGCACCCCGACACCTTCCTCGCCGCCGCCCACGACCTGGGCGTCGAGGCGTCCCGGGCCGCCGTCTTCGAGGACGCGCTGGCCGGCATGGACGCGGGCCGCGCGGGCGGCTTCGGGTATGTCGTCGGCGTGGACCGCGTGGGCCAGGCCGACGCCCTGTACGCGCACGGCGCGACCATTGTGGTGAAGGACCTGGCCGAGCTGGGAGGCAAGCAGTGATCACCGACCGGTCGTACAGCGTGGAGCCGTGGGCCGTGCGGGAGACGGCCCTCGATCTCGATGTGCTCGCCCAGAGCGAGTCGGTGTTCGCGCTGTCCAACGGGCACGTCGGCTGGCGCGGCAACCTCGACGAGGGCGAACCGCACGGCCTGCCCGGCAGCTACCTCAACGGCGTCCACGAGGTGCACCCGCTGCCGTACGCGGAGGCCGGCTACGGCTACCCGGAGTCGGGCCAGACGGTCATCAACGTCACCAACGGCAAGATCCTCAGGCTGCTGGTGGACGACGAGCCGTTCGACCTGCGCTACGGCCGGCTCGTCGCCCACGAGCGGGTGCTGGACCTGCGCCGCGGGGTGCTGGAGCGGACCTGCGAGTGGACCTCCCCGGCGGGCTCCACGGTGCGGGTGCGCTCGACCCGGCTGGTCTCGCTGACGCAGCGCGCGGTGGCCGCGGTGGCGTACGAGGTCCAGGCCGTCGGCAGCCGCAGCCGGGTGGTGATCCAGTCCGAGCTGGTCGCCAACGAGACCCTGCCCGAGTCGAACGGCGACCCGCGCACGGCCATCGCACTGCAGTCGCCGCTGGAGCAGGAGGACCACTTCGCCTCCGGCGGCAGGCTGCGGCTGGTGCACCGCACCAGGCGCAGCGGCCTGCGGGTCGCCGTGGCCGCCGACCACGTCGTCAGCGGCCCCGAACGCACCAGCACCCGCAGCGAGAGCGGCACCGACGTGGCCCGGCTGACGGTCACCTCCGTACTGGAGCCCGGGCAGACCCTCCGGGTCGAGAAGCTGGTCGCGCACGGCTGGTCCGGCACCCGTTCGCTGCCCGCGATGGCCGACCAGGTCGACGCCGCGCTCGCCGCGGCCGCGCACGACGGCTGGGACGGCCTGCTGGCGGACCAGCGGACCTGCCTGGACGACTTCTGGTCCCGCGCCGACGTCGAGGCGGAGGGTGACGAACAGGTCCAACAGGCCGTCCGCTTCGCCCTGTTCCACGTCCTGCAGGCGGGCAGCCGGGCCGAGCAGCGGGCCATCCCGGCGAAGGGCCTGACCGGCTCCGGCTACGACGGGCACGCCTTCTGGGACACCGAGATGTTCGTGCTGCCCGTGCTCACCCACACCGCCCCCGCGGCGGTCGCCGAGGCGCTGCGCTGGCGGCACAACACCCTGGACGAGGCCCGCGAACGCGCGGCCCAACTCGGGCTCGGCGGAGCCGCGTTCCCCTGGCGGACGATCGCCGGACCGGAGGGCTCGGCGTACTGGCCGGCCGGTACCGCCGCCTTCCACGTGAACGCCGGCGTGGCCGACGCGGTGGTCCGCTACGTCGAGGCCACCGGCGACCGCGTGTTCGAGCGCGAGGTCGGCGTGGAACTGCTGGTCGAGACGGCCCGGTTGTGGCGCTCGCTGGGCCACCACGACGCGCACGGCGTCTTCCACATCGACGGCGTCACCGGACCCGACGAGTACAGCGCGGTCGCCGACGACAACACGTACACCAACCTCATGGCCCGGCAGAACCTGCTCGCCGCGGCCGACGCCGTCGAACGCCATCCGCGCGAGGCGGCACGGCTCGGCGTGGACGAGGAGGAGAGCGCGGCCTGGCGGGACGCCGCCGAGGCCATGTACGTCCCCTACAACGACGAACTCCGCGTCCACGAGCAGCACGCCGGGTTCACCCGCTACCAGCGCTGGGACTTCGCCGGCACCCGCCCCGACCAGTACCCGCTGCTGCTGCACTTCCCCTACTTCGACCTCTACCGCAAGCAGGTCGTCAAGCAGGCCGACCTGGTGCTGGCCATGTACACCTGCGGGGACTTCTTCGACACGGGAGACGACGAGGAGGACGCCGAGCAGGTCGCCCGGAACTTCGCCTACTACGAGCCGCTGACCGTGCGGGACTCCTCCCTGTCGGCGTGCTGCCAGGCCGTCGTCGCCGCCCAGGTGGGCCATCTGGACCTCGCCTGGGCGTACACCACCGAGGCGGCCCTGATGGATCTGCAGGACCTGGAGCACAACACCCGCGACGGGCTGCACATCGCCTCGCTGGCCGGTACCTGGATGGCGCTGGTGGCGGGCTTCGGCGGGATGCGCCGCGACGGGGAGCGGCTGCGGTTCGCGCCGCGCCTGCCCGAGCGGCTGAGCCGGCTCGCCTTCAACGTGGAGTTCCGCGGCCGGCGGCTGCGCGTGGACATCGGCGCGGACAAGGCCACGTACGCGCTGCTGGACGGCCCGCCGCTGACCCTGCGCCACCATGGTGAGCCGCTGACCGTGAGCACCGACGAGCCGGCGGTGCGGGCCGTACCGCCGGCGGTCCGCCGCCCCACGCCGGAGCAGCCGCCGCATCGCGCCCCGAACGGCGGCTGAGGCAGGAGCGTCGCTGCGCGTGCCTGCCCCGCGCCCCTTGAGGGCGCTCTCAGTTCAGGACGCCGGACAGTTGCCGCAGCAGATCCCCCGTCGCGTCCGCGGCGAGCAGCGCGGACAGGGTGCCCAGGAGGAGGACGGCCGCCGCGGCCGGCCACAGCCGTGGCGGCGGGCTGGTCTGCAGCGCCGCGATGCGCCGGGTGACGGAGCGGTCGGTGAAGTGCAGGGCGCAGGCGGTGCGGGCCCGGCCGGCGGTGAGCGCGGCCCGGGCCAGTGCCCGGGCGGTGGTGCGCCGGTCGCCGACCGTGGCCGCCGCCTGCTCGTCGGCCCACCGCTCCACGAGGAAGCCGACGGCCCTGCGCACCGGGCCGAGCAGGGGGTCGGCCGCCGCCGCGAGGGTCGCCGCCGTGACCAACGGCCCGTGCCGGTGGGCGAGATGGGCGCGCTCGTGCGCGAGCAGCACCCGCCGCTCGGCGGGCTCGAGGGTGCGCAGCATCGCCGAGGTGACCAGGATCCGGCCCGGCCGGCCCGGGATCGCGAACGCCTGCGGCACGTCGGAGGCGGCGACGATCAGCTCGGTGCCCGCCGGGTGCCCCGCGCACAGCCTGCGCAGGGCCCGCCGGGTACGGCGCTCGGCGCGTACGGCCCGGTACACCCGTACGGCGATCGCCACCAGCGCCAGGCAGGCGGCGAGGCCGATCGCCTCGGGCACCGGGTCCGTCACCGGATGCCCGTCCTCACGGGCCTCGCGGATCACCGGCGGCGCGTGCCCGAGGAGCGCGGCGGCCAGCAGGACCAGTGACCAGGTGGTGGCGGCGGCCGTCAGCACGGCCGCCGAGGTGAGCACGCGCGCGGCGAGCGCCGGAGCGACCGAACGGGCGACCAGCGGGCCGACCACCGACAGCAGCAGGGACAGCACCAGCGGGGTGTACACGTCGAACCTCATGCGCCGCCTCCGGCGAGCAGTTCGCGCAGCGCCCGCTCCTCCTCGGGGCTCAGCCCGGTCACGAACTGCTGGAGCGCGGCGATCGGGTCCGGGCCCCGGTCCAGGGCCTCGTGCATCGCCGCGGCGGTCAGCTCGGCAGCGTTCTTCGCCGGCCGGTACGCGCCGCGCCGCCCGTCGGCGTCCCGCAGCACGAGCCCTTTGTCGTACAGGCGTTTGAGGATGGTGTGCACCGTGTTGTAGGCGAGCGCCCCGTCGATCTCGGCCTGTATCTCGGCCGGGGTCAGTGGCCGCTCGGTGGCCCAGAGCGTGGCCAGGACCTCGCTCTCCAGCTCACCGGCGCTGCGCCGCTCCGCCCTGCCGCGGGACCCTGTGCCAGCCATGCCCCAACCTTACAGCGCGTAGTGCCGTGGGCCGGATGGCCCTGTCCGCCCGGTATCGGGCAGGTATTCGGGGTAGTTTGGCGGTGTTTTCCCCGACTCCCGTTCGCGGCCCTACAGGTTGTAGGGTGACAAGGGTCCCCACATGCCGCGGGGGCAGAGGGGTGATGATGGCCGGCAGCGCGCACGCCACACTCGCCGGACTCCGGCGCTCACGCTCACCGCGCACGCCCGGCGGCACCCGGCCCGTCCGCATCACCGCCCCGCTCGCGGCCGTCGCCGTGGTCTTCGCTTTGGCCCAACTGCTCCTGGTCCGGCCCGGCATGGGCCTCGGCTGGGACGAGGCGGTGTACGTCAGCCAGGTCAGCCCCCAGGCCCCCGCCGCCTTCTTCAGCGCACCACGGGCCCGCGGAGTCTCCCTGCTCGTCGCGCCCGTCGCCTCCTGGTCCACCTCCACCGCGCTGCTGCGGATCTACCTCGCCGTCCTGTCCGGCCTCGCCCTGTACCTGGCCCTGCGCGCCTGGCGCGGCCTGTTCCCGGTGCGCGTGCTCGCCCTGGCCGGCGCCCTCTTCGCCTCCCTGTGGGTCACCCTGTTCTACGGCCCGCAGGCCATGCCCAACTACTGGGTCGCCGTCGGCGCCCTGGCCGCCGTCGCCTGCTTCCTGCGCGCCCGCGCCGACCGAGGCGACAGGGGCGCTCTGTGGGGCCTGGCGGCGAGTGCCGCGCTCATGGCGCTGATGCGGCCCATGGACGCCGTCTGGGTAGTGCTGCCGCTCCTCGCCCTCGGCCTCGCACGCCGCCTCTGGCGGGCGCTCGCGGCGCTGCTCGCCGGCCTCGCGGCCGGCAGCGCCGAGTGGGTCATCGAGGCCTTCGCCGATTACGGCGGCCTGGTGCGCCGGCTGTCCGAGGGCTCGGAGATCCAGGGCGGACTCGGCTGGCATCTCGCCGTCGTGGACCAGCTGCGCAGCCTCGGCGGCCGGGCGCTGTGCCGGCCCTGCACCGGTGACGTCCCCCACCCGGTGGTCACCGTCTGGTGGTTCGTCCTGCCCCTGCTCGCCGTGCTCGGGCTCGTCGTCGCCGTCCGCGCCCGGCGTACGACGGCCACGCTGCTGCCGCTCGCCTGCGCGGCCACCGCCGCGTTCCCGTACCTGTTCATGATCGGCTACGCCGCGCCGCGCTTCCTGCTCCCGGCCTACGCCCTGCTCGCACTCCCGGTCGCCGACGCGCTCATGTACCTGCTCAGGGCGCCGCGCCGGCCCTGGCGCCCGGTCGTCGCGGCACTGCTTTGCCTCGGACTGGCCGCCCACCTCGCGGTGCAGCTGGCCGTCCTGGAGAACACGGTCGACGGCGCCACGGAGTCCCACGGCGCCTGGTCCCGCACGGCCACCGCGCTGCACCGGGTCGGCGTCCGCCCGCCCTGCCTGCTCACCGGGGACGAGGCGATCCCGGTCGCGTTCTACACCGGCTGTTCCTCGGCCGCGACGACCGGGCACAACGCCAACAGCACCGAGGAGGCCATCATCGGGACCGCCCGGCGGATCCCGGTCGCCGTACTGGTGCCCGGCGGCTCCCGGCCGCCCGGATACGCCCGCGACTGGCCGTCCGAACCGCTCGACGGACAGCGGCTGTACTACTCCCTGCCCGGGAGCGGCCGATGACGTCCCCGATCCCCACCCAGGAACGGCCGGCGGAGTCCCCGCCGCACCTCGCCCCGTCCCTGGGCCGCCGGCACGCCTACTGGCACGCCGGCGTCCTGCTCGCCGTCCTGCTCGGCGGCCTCTACCTGGCCCGCCGGCACTGGCCCGCCCTGGAGAGCGGGGCCGGGCGGCTGGCCGGCGCCGACCAGGGCTGGCTGCTGGTCGGCGCGACGGCGGCCCTCGGCACCTGGGCCGCCTCGGCGCTCGCCCAGCAGGGCGCGGTCGTACGACGGTTGCCCGGATCCCGGCTGGTCGCCGCCCAGTTCGCCGCCTCCGCCGCCAACCATCTGCTGCCCGCCGGGCTCGGCGCGGGCGCGGTGAACCTCAGGTTCCTGATGCGCTGCGGACTGCCCGCGGGCCGCTCGGCCAGTGCGCTCGCCGTCAAGGCCACCGCCGGTGGCACGGTCCGCCTGGCCCTGATCGCGCTGCTCGCCCCGGCCTGCCCGGGACTCCTTCGTCCGCCGCACCTCACCGCGACGGTCCTCGCCGTCGCCCTGGGCGGACTCGTGCTGCTCTCCGCGCTGCCGGTCACCCCCTGGTGGGCGCGCTGCCGCCGAGCCCTGTCGGCCGTCCTGGCCGACATCCGCGCGCTGCACGGCTGCCCCGCTCGGGCGGCGGCCCTGTGGGGCGGTTCCCTCGCCTTCACCGCGCTGCACTCCCTGGTCGTCATCGCCGTCACCCAGGCGGTCGGACTGCCCCTGCCGGCGCTCCAGGTGGCCCTGCTGTACCTCGCCGCCAGCAGCGCCGCCGCCCTGCTGCCCACCCCGGGCGGCCTCGGTTCCCTGGACGCGGCACTCGCCCTCGCCCTCACCGTCTCCGGCGCCCCCGGCGCGGCCGCCGCCTCCGCGGTGCTCGGATACCGGCTGCTGACCGTGTGGCTGCCCCTGCTTCCGGGGCTTGTGGTGCTCGGTGTGCTGGTGCGGCGCAAAGCCCTGTGAGGGACGGGGAGTTTCCCGCACGTCCGGCGCAGGTAGGAGTCGGGTGTCGCATGCCGAACAGGAGGGGGAGAGCCATGTCGGGGAACGACACGGCGGGCCTGCCGGGCGAGGCGTTCTTCACGCCGGGGACTTCGTCCTTCACCGAGTTCCTGGCCGCGCACCGCCCCGGGCTGCTTCCCACCGTACCCGTGCTGCCCGCCGGGGTGCGGACGGCTCCCGACCGGTTCCCGCACGGCACCACGGTGCTCGCCCTCACCTACCGCGACGGCGTACTGATCGCCGGCGACCGCCGGGCCACCATGGGCAACCTGATCGCCCAGCGCGACCTGGAGAAGGTGCATCCCGCCGACGACTACACGGCCGTCGCCTTCGCCGGCACCGTCGGCCTCGCCGTCGACATGGTGCGGCTCTACCAGGTCGAGCTCACGCACTTCGAGAAGATCGAGGGCACGCCGATGACCCTGGCCGGCAAGGCGACCCGGCTCGCGGCCATGATCCGGCAGAACCTCGCCCAGGCCATGCAGGGCCTCGCCGTCGTCCCGCTGCTCGCCGGCTACGACCCCACCGCGCCCGACGGCGGCCGCGGCCGCATCTTCGGCTTCGACGCGGCGGGCGGCCTCTACGAGAAGTACGACTTCTACGCCGAGGGCTCCGGCTCCCCGTACGCCCGGGGCGCCCTGAAGAAGCTGTACCGGCCGGGCCTCACCCGGCGCGAGGCCGTCCTCGCCGCGCTGCAGGCGCTGTACGACGCGGCCGACGACGACTCGGCCACCGGCGGCCCCGACCTGAACCGCCGTATCTTCCCCGTCGTCTCCGTCATCACCGAGGACGGCTTCGAGCGGCTGCCGCAGGAGGAGACCGGGGAACTCAGCCGGGAGATGATCGAGCAGCGCACCGCCCGCCCGGACGGCCCGCACGCCACACCCTGACCCGTGCGGTGCCGGCCGCTCAGGATGCGTTCAGGTTGTCGTCGGCACTGTCGGTGCCATGACCTCACAGACCTCTACGACCACGCCGGCCGGCGGTGGCACCACCGCGCCGGGCCGTCGCGCACGCGACCTCGTCGCCGAGCGGATGGACCTCGGCCAGGCGAGGAAGCCGTTCGCCCGCATCGCCTGGCAGACGTCCCGGCCGTCGGCGTCCGGCAGGCCGACGTCCAGCACGACGGCGGACACGTCCGGTGTCGCCAGCCGCAGGGCGGTGGCGCCGTCGCCGGCGCAGACCGTGTCGAAATCCTCGTCCTGCAGACCACGGCGCAGCACGTCACGCAGGGCGTGATCGTCCTCGACGATGAGAATCCTGGGGCGCATGTCTCTCCACCGGCCCGTCGGCCGCGTTGTTCGGGTGGGGTGTGCCCGGCTCCGGGGCAGGCAGGACGTGGCGCCCGGGCAGCCACCGGGCCGCCGCGCAGACGAAGAGGGCGAGCCAGCCGACGGCGAGCAGCCAGCCGCCGACCACGTCGGTGAACCAGTGCACGCCCAGGAAGACGCGGGTCAGCCCGACCCCCGCCCCCCAGCACGCGACCAGCAGACACAGCACGGTTCTGCCGCGCGGGGCGCGCAGGCACAGGGCCGTGATCAGCAGGCCCGCCGTCAGCGCGGCCGTGGTGGTGTGACCGGAGGGGAACGACCAGCCGGAGGCCTGGGTCTGCCAGTCGTACTGCGGCGGCCGGGCCCTGGCGACCAGCTCCATCACGCCGTACCGCACGGCCTGGCCCGCGCCCAGGCAGACCACGGCGAGCGGCACGGCCACCAGCCGCTGCCGCCCGGTGCGGCCCGCGATCAGCCCGGCCAGGACCACCAGGACGTACGGCACGACACCCGTGCCCGTGGCGGTCAGGCCGCGGGCCACCGCCACCGCCACCGGCGGACGGTGCCCGAGGGACCAGGACAGCAGACCCCGGTCCGGGTCGAGCGGGCCGCCCTGGTCGCTCACCACGACGGCGGCCAGCACCGCGAACGCCATCCAGGCGCCCAGGGCCACCGTGCCCGCCGGCTCCGCGAGCTTCCCGGGCTTCATACGGTCCCCGCCACCAGCAGCGGGCGCAGCCAGGTCTCCGACAGCCGTCCGGCGAGCCGGGCCGGCAGGCGGCGCAGGACGATCATGGCCAGGAAGCCGGCCAGCCCGCCGAGCGCCGCCCCCGCGACGACGTCGTGCGGATAGTGCACCCCGACCCACACCCGGGAGGCCGCCATGGCGAGCGCGCACACCGAGGCGACGGCGCCCAGCCGGCGGGACACGAAGAACAGGGCGACCGCCGCGGCGAAGGCGACGGCGGTGTGATTGCTCGGGAACGCCCAGTCCCCCCGCGCCGGACACGCCTCCAGCGTACGGAAGGCCAGGCCGCGGCACGGCCGGTCCTCGGCGACCACCGGCTTCACGGCGCTGTTCACGGCGAACGCCACCACCACCGCCACCGGCACGCTCAGCGCCGTCATGGCCGCGTCCGCCCCGCCCCGGCGGGCCCGCCACCAGCCCACCACCATGAGCAGCGCGAACACCGCCAGCCCGTACGCCGACCACACGGCGATGGTGCCGTCCAGCCAGCCGGGGGAGCGGTGGGCGAGGTCCACCACGTCCAGGTAGAGCGGCCCGTCGATCGAGGAGCCGGACCGAGCGGACGTCATCAGCGGGTCTCCCTGGCCGCCCTGCGGGAGCGCAGCACCTCGGCCGCGAGCGGGAGGAGGGACACGACGACGATCAGCGCGATCACCGGCAGCAGGTACCTGTCGATGTTCGGAATCGAGGAGCCCAGCGCGTATCCGGCGAGCGTGACGCCGAGGCTCCACACGAGTCCGCCCGTCACCTGCCACAGGGTGAAGGTCCGGGCCGGGACCTCGAGCGCGCCGGCGAGCGGGTTCAGCACCGTGCGCACCACCGGGATGAAGCGGGCCAGCACGATCGCCTTCGCGTGTCCGTACCGCTCCAGGAGTTCCTCGGCACGCTGCGCGCCCTCGCGCAGCTTCGCCGACCGGCTGCGGGCCAGCAGCGCGCCGCCCGCCTTCCGGCCGAGCAGGAACCCGCACTGCGCGCCGGCCAGCGCGCCGACGGCCGCCGCGACGAGCAGCGGCCCGAGCGAGAGGTGCACCCCGCTGTCGGACTTGCCCGTGCACAGCAGCCCGGCCGTGAACAGCAGGGAGTCTCCCGGCAGGAAGAACCCGATCAGCAGGCCCGTCTCCGCGAAGAGCACCACGCCGACGCCGAGCACGCCGAAGGCGGCGAGCAGCGAGTGGGCGTCGAGCACGTTGACCGCGAGCTGCGACGCCAGGTGTGGGGGAGTGGCCATCGCCGTACGCCCTTTCCTTCGACTTGCTTCGACAAGATCCGACTACACATTTGTAGACGGTCTACCGACCTGTAGACGAACGGAGAGTGGTGAACGTTCCCGGACTTTGCCTGCCCATTGCCACTTCGTGACCGGTCGACTACATGGGCGTAGTCATGATGGTCCGCGAAGGTAAGGCATGCCTTCACTAACTAACCGGGAGGGCAGCAGGGCATGTGGGACGACGCGTTTCCGAGTTTCCTGATCGGACTCAGGGAGGGACTCGAAGCCGGACTCATCGTCTCCATCCTGGTCGCCACCCTGGTGCGGGCCGAGGCGCGCTCGCGGCTGCCCCAGGTGTGGACCGGCGTGCTGGCCGCCGTCGCCGTGGCGATGAGTTTCGGCGCGGTGCTCACCTTCACCGCCGCGTCCATGCCGCAGACCGCCCAGGAGGCCTTCGGCGGCACCCTCAGCGTGATCGCGGTCGCGTTCGTCACCGCCATGGTCTTCTGGATGCGCCGCTCGGCCCGCGGCCTCTCCGGCGAGCTGAAGGAGAAGGTGACCGGCGCCCTCGCCATGGGCTCCGGTGTGCTCGTCCTCACCTCCTTCCTCGCGGTCGGCCGTGAGGGCCTGGAGACCGCCCTGTTCCTGTGGACCACCGCGCGGGCGGCCGGCGAGTCGGCCGGACCGCTGACCGGCGCGGGCATCGGCCTCGTGATCGCGGCGGGCCTGTGCTGGGGCCTGTACCGGCGCGTGCTGAAGATCAACCTGACGAAGTTCTTCACCGCCACCGGCGCCGTGCTGATCGTCATCGCCGCCGGTGTCCTCGGCTACGGCCTGCGCGACCTCCAGGAGGGCGGCGTCCTGCCCGGCAAGACCGCCTACGCGGTCGACCTCGCGGGCAGCGTCGACGCCGGCTCCTGGTACAGCACCCTGGTCCAGGGCGTCCTCAACCTCACCCCGACCATGACCTGGCTCCAGGTGGTGGCCTACGTCGCCTACCTGGCCGTCGTGATGACCCTGTTCGTGCGCGGAGTGCGGGCCACGGGCCCCAAGCCGGCGGAGGGACGCCCCGAGCGGGAGCCGAAGGCCGAGCGGCCCGCGCGGCGCCGGCCGGTCTGGGTGGTGCCGGCCGCCGTGGTCGCCGTACCCGCCGTGATCGCGGGGTTCGTCGTCGCCCTCTCCCGGCCCAAGCCCGCCGGGGACCAGACCGTCGCCGTCTCCGAGACCGAGTGCGGCAAGGGCTTCACCGCGCCCAAGCCGGGCCGGCAGACCTTCCAGATGCAGAACACCGGCAGCAAGACGTCCGAGGTGTACCTGATCGACCCGTCGACCAGCGCGGTCTACGGCGAGATCGAGGGCCTCGCCCCCGGCACCACCCGCGACCTCGTCGCCACCGTCGCCGGCGGCACCTACGCCTGGCGCTGCGTCCCCACCGGCGGCAAGGCCGTCACCTCCAAGGCCGTCACCGTGAGCGGCGGCGGCGCGGCCAAGCCGGTCGTCCCCGTCTCCGAACGGGATCTCGCCGCCCCCCTGAAGGCCTACAAGACGTACGTCGAGCAGGGGCTGGACACTCTCGTCACCCAGACCCGCACCCTCGACGACGACATCGAGCACGGCCACCTGGACAAGGCCCGCACCGACTGGCTCACCGCGCACCGCACCTACGCCTCCCTCGGCGCCGCCTACGGCACCTTCGAGGACTACGACCAGAAGATCGACGGCCGGGCCGACGGACTGCCGGACGGCGAGCGGGACAAGGACTTCACCGGCTTCCTCCGCCTCGAGTACGGCCTGTGGCACGGACAGTCCGCCAAGGACCTGACCGCCCCCGCCCGGCAGCTCGCCACGGACGCGGTGGGCCTGCGCAAGGCCTTCCCGTCCCAGGAGTTCGACCCGGGCGACCTGCCGCTGCGCGCGCACGAGATCCTGGAGAACACCCTCCAGTTCGAGCTGACCGGCGACACCGACGAGGGCAGCGGCACGGGCCTCGCCACCGCCGACGCCAACCTCGCCGGCACCCGTGAGCTGCTCACCGTCCTCAAGCCGCTGCTCACCAGCCGCGCGCCGAAGCTGCTCCCGACGGTCGAGGCGGACATCGCCCGCGTGCAGAAACTCCTGGACGCCGCCCACGACGGCACCCACTGGACCCCCGTCGACCGGCTCGCCACCACCGACCGGCAGCACCTCAACGGCGCCACCGGCCAGCTGCTGGAGGACCTCGCCCCGATCCCGGACCTGCTCGAGATCCGGAAGTCCGCCTGATGTCCGAAGCCTGCCCGATGACGTCCGGGCACCCGCAACCGCACCCGCGCCCCGAAGGGAACCCTGCGATGTCCACTGCCGAACCGTCGGCCTGCCCCGTCGGCCCCGCCCGCCGCTCCTTCGTGCGGACCGCGCTGGGCGCCGGTGCCGCAGGAGCGGTCCTGGCCGGCGGCGGCTTCGCCCTCGGCGAGAGCGGCGGCACCGCGCAGGCCCGGTCGGCGAACCCCGACGGCACCGCCAAGGTCCCCTTCCACGGCGCCCACCAGGCCGGCATCGCCACCCCGGCACCGGCCGCCGCCACCTTCGTCTCCCTCGACGTCATCGCCGACGACCGCAAGGGCCTGACCGAGCTGCTGAGGACCATCACCGAGCGGGCGCGCTTCCTCACCTCCGGGGGTGCCCCCACCGACCTGGGCGTCGGTGCGCCGCCCTCCGACAACGGCATCCTCGGCCCCGAGGTCCCCGCCGACGGCCTCACCGTCACCGTCGGCGTCGGCGCCTCCCTCTTCGACGACCGCTACGGCCTCGCCAAGGCCAAGCCGGCCCGGCTGACCCCGATGCGGACCTTCCCCAACGACAACCTGAACGCGGCCGAGTGCCACGGCGACCTGTCCCTGCAGATCTGCGCCCAGAGCCAGGACACGGTGCTGCACGCCCTGCGCGACATCGCCCGGCACACTCGCGGCGGCATGCAGATCAAGTGGCGCATCGACGGCTTCCAGAACGCCCCGCGCCCCACCGGCGCCCAGCGCAACCTGCTCGGCTTCAAGGACGGCATCGCCAACCCGGACGTCACCTCCGCGCGCGAGACGGACAAGCTGATCTGGGTCGGCGACGGCCAGGGCGAGCCGGCCTGGACCAAGGGCGGCAGCTACCAGGTCATCCGGATCATCCGGATGCTGGTCGAGTTCTGGGACCGGGTCTCGCTCACCGAGCAGGAGAAGATGTTCGGCCGCCGTAAGGACACCGGCGCCCCGCTCGACGGCGCCAAGGAGACCGACATCCCCAACTACGCCAAGGACCCGCACGGCACCGCGATCCCGCTCGACGCCCACATCCGCCTCGCCAACCCGCGCAAGGCCGAGACCGACAGCTCCCGCATCCTGCGCCGCGGCTACAACTACGACCGCGGCGTGGACAACGTCGGCAACCTCGACATGGGCCTGGTCTTCTGCTGCTACAACCAGGACGTCAAGCGCCAGTTCGAGGCGGTGCAGACCCGGCTGATCGACGAGCCCCTGGTCGACTACATCTCCCCGACGGGCGGCGGCTACTTCTTCGCCCTGCCCGGCGTCCGGGACGGCGCGGACTGGCTGGGCCGGGGCATGCTCTCCGCCTGACCGAACCCGGCGGACCCCGACAGGCGGCGGCAGGCCTTTCCCTCCTCATGGGAAAGGCCTGCCGCCGCCTTTACCGGCCATCTACTGCACATTATTTGCAAGTACGGGATGATGGCACCAGGCTGCGCTGCGCAGTCGTACCCGCACCACGGAAGGATGACCCACCCGATGACGGCCGCCCCTGGTTCCGCCCCGTCCCTCCCCGCCCAGGCCGACGCCCAGCGCTCGGCCTGGCGGCGTGTCCGCGGCTCCATGACGCGGCAGGAGTGGATCAGGGTCGGTTCGATGGCCGCCTTCGTGCTGGCCCTGCACATCGTCGGCTGGGGCACCCTGGTGGGGATCATCGCCCCACAGCACTTCAGCGTCGGCAAGGAGTCCTTCGGCATCGGCATCGGCGTCACCGCCTACACCCTCGGCATGCGGCACGCCTTCGACGCCGACCACATCGCGGCGATCGACAACACCACCCGCAAGCTCATGGGCGAGGGCCAGCGCCCGCTGTCGGTCGGCTTCTGGTTCTCCCTCGGGCACTCCAGCATCGTCTTCGGCCTCTCCCTGCTGCTCTCGCTCGGCATGAAGACCCTCGCCGGACCGGTCCGCGACGACGACTCGCACCTGCACGAGGTGACCGGCCTGATCGGCACGACGGTCTCCGGCACCTTCCTCTACCTCATCGCCGGCATCAACCTCGTCATCCTGGCCGGCATCTGGAAGGTCTTCCGGCAGATGCGGTCCGGCGCCTACGACGAGGCCGCGCTGGAGACGCAGCTGAACAACCGCGGCTTCATGAACCGCCTGCTGGGCCGGGTCACCGGCTCGATCACCAAGCCGTGGCAGATGTACCCGCTGGGCCTGCTGTTCGGCCTGGGCTTCGACACCGCGACGGAGATCGCCCTGCTGGTCCTCGCCGGCTCGGGCGCCGCCTCCGGCCTGCCCTGGTACGCGATCCTCTGCCTGCCCGTCCTCTTCGCGGCCGGCATGTCGCTGCTGGACACCATCGACGGCTCGTTCATGAACTTCGCCTACGAGTGGGCGTTCTCCAAGCCGGTCCGCAAGGTCTACTACAACCTCACCATCACCGGCCTGTCCGTCGCCGTCGCCCTCGTCATCGGCACCGTCGAACTCCTCGGCCTGCTCGCCGACCGGCTCGACCTGCACGGTGCCTTCTGGGACTGGATCTCCGGCCTCGACCTCAACACCGTCGGCTTCGTCATCGTCGGCCTGTTCTTCGCCACCTGGGCGATCGCCCTGCTGGTGTGGAAGGCGGGCCGCATCGAGGAGAAGTGGACGGAAGGCCTGGCCACGGCGGAGCAGCCGGGGTCCTGACCCCGGCCTCGCCGGGTCAGTACGACAGCAGGGACCCCAGCGCCAGCAGGAGAAGCACGGCTCCCACGCAGCCCAGCTGGAGCCGCATCGACCCGAGGCTCCTCCACGGCGTCCGCCACGTCCGGTAACGGTCGGTGAACAAGACCTCCGCCCAGTCCCACACCCTTACCGAGACACCGCGGTAGTCGAAGGCCACCATGAGCAAGGCGATGCCGATGATCACCGACAGTACGCCACGCAGCACCACCGCCGTGCCCTTCCTCTCCGCCGATCGAGACCCGCATGATCGCACCGCTGGTCCGTCCGCGCGCGGGCGGGGTTAGCACCGCGCTTCCGGGAAACGCGGACCGGGACCGCCCGCGAGTCCAGAGGGAGGCGACCATGAGCGACCAGCAGTCCGAGCAGACCCCGATGGCGGACGACGTCTACCAGCCCACCGGAACCAACGAGGAACAGGAGGACGCCGGTCCCCTGGACCTCCAGGACGCGGTCGACGAGCGCACCTACGACGACGTACTCGACGAGGGCTACTCCCCGCCGGAACGCCCCCTTGCCGTCACCAAGCAGGGCACCACCGCGGCCGAGCAGCACGCGGGGGAGACCCTGGACGAACGCCTCGGCCAGGAGGTCCCGGACGTGACCGCACCACCGGGCGACGGCATCGGCGACCTGCCCGGCGGCGAGGGCGAGCCGGTCGACCCCGAGGCCGGCGAGGCCCGGGCGGGCCGCCTGGTCGCCCCGGACGAGGGCGCGCACGCGGACACCGTGAAGGAGGAGGTCGCGCGGGACGTGGGCATCGACGGAGGAGCGGCGGGCGCCGAGGAAGCGGCCGTTCACGTGGTGGACGAGGAGACCTGAGCCGCTGGGCGGACGGGGCCGGTCCAGCCCCTGGGGTGCGGGGACCGCATGAGCAGCCGCCCGCGACCCCGCACCCGGCAACGAATCGGCACCCTGACGGCGCTACCCCAGCCGGTCCACCTGGCGGAGCCGATTCGTCGCGTCCAGGGCGGCGACCTTGTACGACTCGGCCAGTGTCGGATAGTTGAACACCGCGTCGACCAGGTAGTCCACCGTTCCCCCGCAGCCCATCACCGACTGCCCGATGTGAATCAGCTCCGTCGCGCCGGAGCCGAAGCAGTGCACCCCGAGCAGCGTCCGGTCCGCGGGCGAGACCAGCAGCTTCAGCATGCCGTGCGAGTCCCCGATGATCTGCCCGCGGGCCAGCTCCCGGTACCGGGCCACGCCCACCTCGAACGGCACCAGGTCCTCGGTCAGCTGGTCCTCGGTCCGCCCCACGAAGCTGATCTCCGGGATCGTGTAGATCCCGATCGGCTGCAGATGGTGCATCCGCCCCACCGGCTCCCCGCACGCGTGGTACGCCGCGGCCCGGCCCTGCTCCATCGAGGTCGCCGCGAGCGCCGGGAAACCGATGACGTCACCGACCGCGTAGATGTGCGGCACCTCGGTGCGGTAGTTCTCGTCCACCTTGATCCGGCCCCGCGCGTCCGCCGCCAACCCCGCCTTGTCCAGGTCGAGTTCGTCGGTGAGGCCCTGCCGGCCCGCCGAGTACATCACCGTGTCCGCGGGTATCCTCTTGCCGCTCTCCAGCACGGTCAGCGTGCCCCTCGGATGGCGTTCGACGGCGGCCACGGTCTCGCCGAACCGGAAGGTGACGGCCAGGTCCCGCAGGTGGTACTTGAGCGACTCCACGATCTCCACGTCGCACAGGTCCAGCATCCCGGGACGCTTCTCCACCACCGTCACCTTGCTGCCCAGCGCGGCGAACATGGAGGCGTATTCCATGCCGATCACGCCGGCACCCACGATCACCATGGACCGGGGCACCCGCTCCAGCGACAGCACGTTGTCGGAGTCCATGATCGTCCGCCCGTCGAACTCGACCGTGTCCGGGCGGGCCGGCCGGGTGCCGGTGGCGATCACGATGTGCCCGGCGCTCAGGCGCCGTTCCCGGCCGGAGACCTCGGACAGCGCGACCGTGTGCGGGTCGGCGAAGCGGGCCGTGCCGGAGTACACGGTCACCTGGTTGCGGGAGAGCTGGTTGCGCACGACGTCCACCTCGCGGCCGACCACGTGCCGGGTGCGCGCGGTCAGATCGGCGACGGTGATGTCGTCCTTCAGCCGGTAGCTCTGCCCGTACAGATCGCGCTGGGAGAGTCCGGTCAGGTACAGCACCGCCTCGCGCAGCGTCTTGGAAGGGATGGTTCCGGTGTGCAGGGAGACCCCGCCGAGCATGTCGGGGCGGTCGACGACGGCGACCCGGCGGCCCAGCTTGGCCGCGGCGATGGCGGCCTTCTGACCGCCGGGTCCGGATCCGATGACGAGCATGTCGAAGTCGAAGTCGGGCACCCTCGGGAGTCTGTCAGTCCACCGGCCCGCTCCGGAAGGGATCGCCGCCGCCGAAATCCCTTGAACGGCGCGGGAGTTTCCGTCGGCGTCCGCTCTCCTCGCCGTGCCGGAGCCCCGGGAGGACAATGACGCCATGGGCCAGCGATCCGGCGATGTGAGCTCCGCGGCCCGGCTGGCCGGTCCCGGCGAGGGGATCGGCGCCGACGAACTCGCGCTCGCCACCCGTAACCACGGTCTGCCCCTGGAGGCGCTGCGGCACGACGTCACCCCGCCCGGACTGCACTACGTCCTCACGCACTACGACATCCCGTACGTGCCGGACGTCGGTGCGTGGCGGCTGACCGTCGACGGCCGGGTGCGCACCCCGCTCGACCTGTCCCTCGCCGACCTGCTGTCGTTCCCGCAGGTCACCACCCGGGTGACCCTGGAGTGCGCGGGCAACGGCCGGGCCCTGCTCACCCCCCGGCCGGTCAGCCAGCCCTGGCTGGTGGAGGCGGTCGGCACCGCCGACTGGACCGGAGTGCCGCTCGGGCTGCTGCTCGCCGAGGCGGGCGCGGACCCGGCGGCCGCCGACGTCGTCTTCACCGGCGCCGATCACGGGGTCGAGCGGGGCGTCGAGCAGGACTACCAGCGCGCCCTGCCCCTGGCCGTCGCGGCCGGCGACGATCCGGCGGTGCTGGTCGCCACCGGGATGAACGGCGCGCCGCTGCCCCCGCAGCACGGCCGGCCGCTCCGGCTGGTCGTGCCCGGCTGGTACGGCATGGCGCACGTGAAGTGGCTGCGCTCGGTCACCGTCAGCGACGTACCGTTCACGGGCTTCCAGCACTCGGTCGCCTACCGGATCCGGCGCAGCGCCGACGAGGAGGGCGAACCGGTCACCCGGATCGCGCCGCGCGCGCTGGTCGTGCCGCCCGGCTTTCCCGACTTCATGTCCCGCACGCGGGTGGTGCGGCCAGGGCCGGTGAGGCTGTTCGGCCGTGCCTGGTCCGGGCAGGCGCCCGTTTCCTCCGTGGAGGTCAGCACGGACGGTGGCGCCCACTGGGCGCGTGCCGTTCTCGACCCGGTCGTGGACGGGCAGCGCTGGGCGTGGCGGGCCTGGCACCACGACTGGGACGCGGTGCCCGGCGAGTACGCGGTGGGCGCTCGGGCGACCGATGCCGTCGGCGGCACCCAGCCCCTCGAGCAGCGCTGGAACCGCGGCGGCTTCGCCAACAACACCGTGCACTGGCTGAGCGTGCTGTGCGTGGCCGACGCCCACTCGCCGTAGGGGCTTGCGTGGTGCTGCGGGGCGCGGTCGTGCGTGGTCGATCGCGCCCCGCGGCGGAGCCGCATATCGCATACGGCCCCGCGCCCCTGCGAGCCGGCTGTTCCGCCCCCGTTGAAAAGGAGCCCTTGTCGTCCCCGGACCGCCCTACGGCATCAGCCTCTCGATGGCTGTCGGGCCCTCCTTCTCCATCTTGCGGCGTGCCCAGTCGAGGTTCTTCGGTGTGACGTCCCTGCCCGCCGCCATCACCAGATCCTCCGGGGTGACATCCCTGGGGGGTGCGGAGTGGAGCAGGGCGTCCGGGGTGCAGTGGTCGTCGGACGACCGGGACTCGTCGGGTGTCATCGTCGACATGATGCCTCCTCCTCGGTCCGGATGACCGCATCCGTGCCGGTGCCGCCGAACGGGGCACACTCTCACCATTCCCCGCAGCGCCTTCCCGCGCCACCGGAGAGCACTCCCTCCTAAGCTGAAGACATCTCGCACCGCTCACCGGGAGGCCGCAGATGGCCGAGACCCCGTTTCCCGAGGACGTCCGCCCCAGTTCCCGCTATCTGCCCATCGCCGACCACGGACTCATCGGCGACCTGCGCAGCGTGGCCCTGGTCGGCACGAACGGCACGATCGACTGGTACTGCACTCCGTCCTTCGACTCCCCCAGCGTCTTCGCGGCCATCCTCGACGCCGAGCGCGGCGGCTGCTTCGAGCTGGCCGCCGCCGTACCCGCGCGCACCAAGCAGTTCTATTTCCCCGACACCAACGTACTGATCACCCGGTTCTTCACCGACGACGGCGTCGGCGAGGTGCAGGACTTCATGCCGGTCACCTCCGACAGCGCGTTCGGCACGGGAGAGGCAGGCCGGCACCGGCTGATCCGGCGCGTGGTCTGCGTCCGCGGCACCGTGCCCTTCCGGGCGCTGGTCGCCCCGCGGTTCGACTACGGCGGGGCCCCGCACACCCTGCGCACCATGGGCGGCACCGTCGTCTTCGAGTCCACCGAGGGGTCCCTGGCGCTGATCTCCACGGTCGACCTGGAGTGCGACGACCGGGACGCGCGCGCCGACTTCAAGCTCGGCGAGGGCGAGTCGGCGGTGTTCGCCCTCGACCAGGCCGGCGAGGCGGTGGCCCCCCGCGGCTGCGCCCACGCCGAGGCCGAGCACCAGTTCAACGCCACCGTCGACTACTGGCGGCGCTGGCTGCACCAGTCCCGCTACCGGGGCCGCTGGCGCGAGATGGTGCACCGCTCCGCCCTGACCCTGAAACTGCTCACCTACGCGCCCACCGGCGCCATCGTCGCCGCCCCCACCACCAGCCTGCCCGAGCAGCTCGGCGGCGAGCGGAACTGGGACTACCGGTATGTGTGGGTGCGGGACGCCGCCTTCGCCGTGTACGCGCTGCTGCGGCTCGGTTTCGCCGGGGAGGCCGAGGCGTTCATGCGCTTCCTGACCACGCACGTCAGCCCCTGCGAGGGCGCCGAGGTCGCGCCGCTGCAGATCATGTACGGCATCGACGGCCGCACCGACCTGCCCGAGCGCGAGCTGCCACACCTGGAGGGCCATCTGGGCTCCGCCCCGGTCCGGGTCGGCAACGGCGCCGCCGGCCAGCTCCAGCTGGACATCTACGGCGCCCTGATCGACTCGATCTACCTGTACGACAAGTGGGCGCAGCCGATCTCCAGCCACCAGTGGGACGACGTGTCCCATCTGGTCGACTGGGTCTGCACCCACTGGGACCAGCCCGACGAGGGCGTGTGGGAGACCCGTGGCGGCCGCAAGAACTTCCTGTACTCGCGGCTGATGTGCTGGGTCGCGATCGAGCGGGCCATCCGCCTCGCCAACCGGCGCGGACTGCCCGCCGATCACCGGCGCTGGCGGCAGGCCCGCGACGCCATCTACCGGCGGATCATGGACCGCGGCTGGTCGGAACGGCGCTGCGCCTTCGTGCAGTACGAGGGCGGCGACGTGCTGGACGCCTCGCTGCTGATGATGCCGCTCGCCAAGTTCATCGCCCCCACCGACCCCAAGTGGCTGTCCACCCTGGACGCCCTCACCGAGGACCTGGTCTCCGACTCCCTCGTCTACCGCTACGACCCGCAGGCCAGCCCCGACGGACTGCGCGGCGACGAGGGCACCTTCTCCATCTGTTCCTTCTGGTACGTGGAGGCGCTGGTGCGGGCAGGCCGGCTCGACGAGGCCCGGCTGGCCTTCGAGAAGATGCTCACCTACGCCAACCACCTCGGGCTGTACGCGGAGGAGATCGGCCGTACCGGCGAACAACAGGGGAACTTTCCGCAGGCGTTCACCCACCTGTCCCTGATCAGCGCCGCGTTCAACCTCGACCGCGCCCTGGGCTGACCATGGGGGCGGTGTGTCCGCAGGTCGTACGGGTACCCGGGAGTCTCCGAAAGGAGAACGACGCAGGGTCGAAAGAAGGAGGAGACCCCGTATGACCAGCTCCAGTGAGACAGGTGGCATCACCGGTACCCGCGACAGGAACTACGACCTCATCTGGTACGTGGAAGCGTGCCTGGACAACGCCTTGCGCCTGGAGACCTATATCCAGGACGCCGAACGCGACAACGACCGCGAGCTCATGGACCTGTTCCACAAGGCTCAGTCCGACAGTCGCAAGGGCGCCGAGATGGGCAAGCAGCTGCTCCGCGAGCGGCTGAGCGCCTGATCGCCTCCTCCGCTCAGGCGAAGCGGGAACTCGGGACGGGCCCGGCGGACGGTACGCGTGCCCGGTCGCCGCGCAGCCAGGTGCCCCTGACGGCACCGGCGAACGCGGCGAACGGCGCGTCGTCGTCCGCCGGGCCCTCGCCGTCCCCCGGATCGGCGCCGGGGTCGGCGGCCGTCACCTCGGCGGCGATCTCCGCCTCCGGGCGGTCGTCCGCGGGGCCCCGCTCGACGCCACCGCCCGCGCCCTGACGCAGCTGCTCGCCCCAGGGCGGCACCACCGACTGGTGCAGCAGGCCCACGCTGTCCGCGGTGATCGCGGGCGGGTCCGTCCAGCAGCTCGCGTGCGCGTGCAGCACCTGCCCGGGCACGCGCTCGAAGAGCTGTCCGACGATCTCCGGGCCGTCGTCGTGCGCCGCCAGGCCGTCGAGGTCGTAGGCGACGACCACGGTGTCCGTCCGTCCGGGCGCGAACGGCTCGGCCGGCAGGTCCAGCACCTCGGCCGCGGCGAGGCCGAGGATCCGTGAGTCCCGGTCGGGCAGCAGTGACACCGACCGGGGCCGCACCCCGGCCGCCTCCAGCAGGGTGCGCAGCCGCAGCAGCCCGCGCAGACAGGTGTCGGGAGTGTCCTGCAGCCAGGCGTAGCGGCCGTTCATGCCCGCGTCGAAACCGTACGGCGACAGGGTCCCGAGGACCGTGCCGGCGGTCACGTACTGCCAGCCGCGCAGATCGGTCAGGCCGAGCGAGGACACCCGCTCGGCGTCGGCCGCGCGCTCCAGCACCCGGTTCTGCCGGTCCCGCGCCGGCTGCCACTGCGCGTCCTCGGGGTCGGCCAGCAGCGCGTGCTGGCGCCGGGCCAGCTCCAGGTCGCCCGCCAGCACGGCGTTGAACACCAGCAGATAGCGGTCCGGCCAGTCCTTGAACACCCCTTCGTACCGGGCGAGTTCGGTGACCGCATCACGGTGCCGGCCTTCGTCCTCGTACGCCGACACCAGCTCCCGCAGGACGACAAGCGAACCGTCGCTGCGGCCCAGCGCCTCGCGGAGCGCCGGGATCGCCAGGTGGGACACGCCGCGTTCGACGCACGCGTACCCGAAGTCGAAGAGCGCCCTCGGGCGGCCGGGGTCGGCGGCGAGAGCCGCGGCCGCCTTCGCGAGGTCGTCGAAGCCCGCCGCTGCCGCGGCCCGCCGCACCACCAGGGCCACCTCGGCGAGCGGCTGCTCCTCACCGGCCGCCCGCAACTGCCGCAGCGCACCGGGCACATCCCCCGAGTCCAGGCACTCCCAGGCCTTGAGCAGATCGGGGGACTTCGGGCGGCGATTCCTGCGTGAGAACATGCCGGAGATCATCACCCGCCGAATGACGTGTCCTCAACACAATTCCCGCGGAGGTCTACGGCAGCGGCTGCTCCGCCCAGATGATCTTGCCGTCCGGGGTGTAGCGGGTGCCCCAGCGCTCGGCGAGCTGCGCGACCAGGAACAGACCCCGGCCGCCCTCGTCGGTGGCCGCCGCGTACCGCAGATGCGGCGAGGTCGTGCTGCAGTCGGACACCTCGCAGATCAGCGTGCGGTCGCGCAGCAGCCGTACCCGGATCGGGCCGCGCCCGTAGCGGATGGCGTTGGTGACCAGCTCGCTCAGGATCAGCTCCGTGGTGAAGTCCAGCTCCTCCAGGCCCCACTCGGCGAGCCGCCGGGTCACGGCCGACCGCACCTCGGACACCGCCGCCGGGTCGGACGGCACCGGCCACTCGGCGACCCGGTCGGCGCCCAGCACCCGGGTCAGGGCGACGATCAGCGCCACGTCGTCGCTCGGCTGGGGCGGCAGCCGGTCCAGCACGGCACGGCAGGTCTCCTCCGGCGAGCCGTCCGGCGTGCCGCGCAGGGCGTCGCTCAGCAGCTCCAGACCGACGTCGATGTCCCGCTCGCGGTCCTCCACCAGCCCGTCGGTGTACAGCACCAGCCGGCTGCCCTCGGCCAGCTCCAGCTCGGTCGCCTCGAACGGCAGCCCGCCAAGACCCAGCGGTGGCCCGGCCGGCACCTCCGGGAACTCCACCCGGCCGTCGGGGTGCGCCAGCGCGGGCGGCGGATGGCCGGCCCTTGCGATGCTGCAGTGCCGCGAGACCGGGTCGTACACCGCGTACAGACAGGTCGCGCCCGCGATCGCCGCGGAGCCGTCCGCGGCCGTCTCGTCCTGGTCGATCCGGCCCACCAGCTCGTCCAGCAGACCGAGGAGTTCGTCGGGCGGCAGATCCAGCGCGGAGAAGTTGTGCACCGCCGTGCGCAGCCGGCCCATCGTGGCCGCCGCGTGCAGCCCGTGCCCCACCACGTCCCCCACCACCAGCGCCACCCGGGCACCGGACAGCGGCAGCACGTCGAACCAGTCGCCGCCCACTCCGGCCTGCGCCGGCAGATAGCGGTAGGCGATGTCCAGCGTGTCCTGCTCCGGCAGCGAGCGCGGCAGCAGACTGCGCTGCAGTGTGACCGCCATGCTGTGCTCGCGGGTGTACCGGCGGGCGTTGTCGATGGACACCGCCGCCCGCGCGACCAGCTCCTCGGCGAGCGCCAGCTCCTCGGAGTCGAACGGCTGCGGCTTCTCCGAACGCCAGAAGTTCGCCACGCCCAGCACCAGGTTGCCCGCCCGGAGCGGCACCGTGATCAGCGAGTGGATGCCGTACGCCAGGACCCGGCCGGTGCGCTCCGGGTCCTGCGCGCGCCAGCCGGGCGCGTCACGCAGCACGGGCTCCAGGACCGATTGCGCGGTGGTCAGGCTGCGCGCCTGCGGCGAGGTGGCCACGAACCGGATCCGCTCGCCGACCGGATACAACGGCGAGTCCTTGCGGATGCCGGCACAGGCGGCGCGGCGCAGCGCGGTGCCCGGCTTGGGCTCCTCGCCGTGCAGCACCGCGTCGAACAGGTCCACGGTCACGAAGTCCGCGAACCGGGGCACCGCCAGCTCGGCCAGCTCCTCGGCGGTACGGGTCACGTCCAGGCTGGTGCCGATGCCCACCCCGGCGTCGTACAGCATGTTCAGCCGCTCGCGCGCCACCTCCGCCCGGCCGGACAGCGCGCGCAGCTCGGTGGAGTCGCGCAGCGTGGTGACACTGCCGGCCGGGCCGCCGCGCACATCGGTGGGCCGCTGGTTGATCGCCAGCAGCCGGTCCTTGACCAGATGCACCTCGTCCGTGGCCACCCGGCCGGAGGCCAGCAGCGCCGCCGTCTCGTCGTCCAGGCCCAGCTCCAGCACGCTGCGCCGCTCGGCGTCCTCGGGCAGGTCCAGCAGCCGGTGCGCCTCGTCGTTGGCGAGCACCAGCCGGCCGTCGTCGCCGACGATCAGCACACCCTCCCGGACCGCGTGCAGCACCGCGTCGTGGTGCTCGTACATCCGGGTCATCTCGTACGGCCCCAGGCCGTGCGTCTGGCGCAGCAGCCGTCTGCTGACCAGGGCCGTGCCCCCGGTGGCCAGCGCGAGCGCCACCGCCGCCGCGGCGAGCAGCAGGGGCAGCTGCTCCTGGGCGGCGCCGCCCACGTGCGCGGTGGTGACGCCCGCCGACACCAGGCCCACCACCTTGCCGGCCGTGTCCTTCACGGGGACCACCACCTGCACCAGCGGGCCTATGGTGCCGTTGACGTGCTCGACGACCGTGCCGCCGGCCTGCGCGGGGGCGATCGTGCCGACGAACTTCTTGCCGATGCGGTCGGGTTTGGGGTGCGTGTAGCGGATGCCGTCGGTGTTCATCACGACGACGAAGTCCACGCCGGTCGCCTTGCGCGTGGCCTCGGCCTTCGGCTGGAGGATGGCCGTGGGGTCCGGGGCGCGCAGCGCGGCCGCCGTGCCCGGCGCGTTCGCGAACGACTGGGCGACGGCGAGGGAACGGTTCTGTGCCGCCATGTCGCTGTCGCGCCGCACCTGGAGCACCTGTGCCACCACGGCCGCGACGACCAGCAGCAGCACGATCACCACCTGGAGGACGAACACCTGTCCGGCGACGCTGCGCCCGGTCACCGCCGACCGCAGCGCCCCGCGCCCGCCGCCGTTCCCGCCCGAGCCCTGCGTCCCCGGGACCTTCGATGCGCGCGGCAGCCCGGAACGTCGGGGCGGCCGGGTCGCGTTCCGGCCGGGCAGTCGCACCATGTGCCCATGTCTACACTGCCCGGCCCGGTCCGGCGAGAGCGTCACCCGAGGTGGTGCCGCCGTTCGGAGGGGGGGCGGTGTCCGCTCACCGGAGGCGCACGGGGACCGAACGGCGGGCGGCCAGCAGCAGCGCGACGTCGTCGGGGCGGTCGGTGGCATGCCGGGCGGTGGCCGTGAGCCGGTCGGCGAGCCCGGCCAGCGACCGTCCGCCCCGGCGCCCTGCGGCGGCACCCGCCCGGGCGAGCGCCAGCCGCAGCGCGTCGATGCCTTCGTCGATGTCCGTCCCCGGCCGCTCCACCAGCCCGTCCGTGTACAGCGCGAGGATCGCGTCCGGCTCCAGCACCAGCTCGGCCACCGGGTACCAGGCGTACGGATCCACCCCGAGGACGACACCGCCCGGAACGTCCAGCAGCCGGGTCCGCCCGTCGGCGGAGCGCAGCAGCGGCGGCGGATGTCCCGCCCGGGCGATCCGGGCACGGCCCGTCGCGGGCTCCAGCCGCAGATAGCAGCAGCTGGCGAACTGACCGGGATCGAGGTCGATCAGCAGGTGGTTGGTACCGCACAGCACCTCGTCGGGCGGCCGGTCGCCCAGCGCGAACGCCCGTACGGCGCTGCGCAGCTGCCCCATCGTGGCCGCCGCCTGTACCCCGTGCCCCTGCACATCACCGATCACCAGCGCCAGCCCGTCACCCGCCTCGACCACGTCGTACCAGTCACCGCCCACGTCCATGCCCTGCGTGCCCGGCAGATACCGGCCCGCGGTCTCCACCTGCGGATGCGTCGACAGCCGGCGGGGCAGCAGCGCCTGCTGCAGGCCGCGGGCGAGGGCCGCCTCGCTGTCATAGCGCTGCGCCCGCTCCATGGCGTGCGCGATCAGCCCGGCGAGCGCGGTGAGAACCGTGCGCTCCTCGGCGCTGAAGCCGCGCGAGCGGTCGAAGCCGAGGATGCAGGAGCCAACCGGCCGTCCGGAGGCGATCAGCGGCAGGAAGGCCCGGGCGCCCTCGTCGGCGTCGAGCGGGATGCCCGGGTAGGCGGCCAGCATCTGCTGCATCGACTCGAAGAACAGCGGCCGGCCCGTGGTCAGGCACTCCACGCCCGGCAGGTGCGCGTCCAGGCCGATCCCCTCGAACGGATCGAGGAACCCGTGCGGGAAGCCCGTCTCCCAGGCGAGATAGAAATGCCGTTCCTGGAGCAGATAGATGGCGAGGCACCCCCCGCCGAACGCGGGCAGGAGCTCCCGCACCACCACCGCCGACACCTGCCGGGCGGTCACCGCGTCCGTCAGCGCGATGGCCAGGGCGATCGGCCGGTACAGCGGCGCCATCGAGCCGCCGACCGTCACCGTGTCCTCCAGGACGTGCTCCTCGACGGCCGGCCCGGCCGGCGGATCCATCCGGCTGGCCGGGACGATCGTGCAGCTCAGCAGGTCCTCGCTGCGATGCACCGACACGGCGAGCCAGTCGCCCGCAGCGGGCTCGCCGGATTCCCCGGCCGGGCGGCGCACATGGAAGTGCACCGGACCCGGGGACAGCAGCGCGCCGCGCAGATGGTCGTCGTACGGCGCACCGGCCAGCCACGGCATCGCCTCCCACAGCGAGCGCCCGAGCAGCCACTCCCGGTCCCGGCCGGCCAGCCGGGCCGCCGCCTCGTTGACGTACACGATCAGTCCCAGCCGGTCCAGGCAGAACACCCCCTGCGGGAGCAGGTCGGCCGCGCCGTCCGCGGACTCGGCGGGCCCCGGCGCGACCACCACTCCGCCCACCTGCTCCCCGGCCCCGCCTTCGGTGGCCGGCCACACGTCCAGCAGCCGCGACGTGCCGTCCCCCGCCCGCAGGTTCAGCGGCGCGGCGGGCGGCTTCCCGGCCGCGGCGTCGCGCAGCGCGGTCAGGACGAGGTGCGCGTCGTGCGGGGCCAGCGCGACCGCGAGCGCCGTGTCCTTCCCCTCGAAGTCGCCGGGTGACAGCCCGAGAAGGGCATGCAGCCGGTCGTCCGCGCGCACCGCGCCGGTGGCGGGATCCCAGTGGAACCGCGCCACGACGGTCTGCGCGGGCCGGCTCGCGGGCGGCCGTACGCACAGTGGCTCACCGTCCCAGACCACCGCGGCCGCGTCGCCGTCGGCGAGCCCGAGCAGCTCGGCGCCGAGGCCCTCGGCGAGCCTGGCGAGCAGCTCCCGGTCCAGCAGTTCGTCCGCGGTGTCCGTCACCGCAGGGCGCAGCACCGTGAGCACCCCCAGTGGTTCGCTCCCGCCCGGCACCGGCACGTGCACCGACCCGAACGGGAACGGCAGGCTCGCCGCGAACTGCGGATACCGGCGCACCGTCTCGGCGGCGTTCGCCAGCACCACGGGTACGCCGAGGCGGTAGGCGTCGGCGACGGGGAGGGGGCGGCCGACGTGCAGTCGCCACCAGGGCCGGAACAGCGGTCCGGGCAGCCCCGCGAGCGCCGCGAGGCGCAGCTGGCCCGGGGTGCCGGAGCGCAGGTACACGGCCGCCACCCGGCCGCCGGCCGCCCCGAGCGCGCCGGTCGCGGTGTCGGCCAGCAGCGCGGCCAGCCGGGCCCGCGTACGGACCGCCTGCTCGCCACCGCTCCCAGTCATCGCCCCTACCTCGTCCCGTGCGCCCTCGGGTGGATGACACAGCAAGAATGCGCCCGGAGGACGGTGCGACGCACCTGCTACGCGCGGGAAACAGGGAGGCCGACGGAAAGCCGCTCGCCGCGCGGCCGCTCACCGGCCGCCGGCCATGCCCGCCGAGAGGACACGGACCGGCTCAGCCGGCCGGTCGTGCCGGTCCCGCACGGCCCGGCTCCGGGCGCGCGGCGGGCACCGGGCGCAGCACCAGATGACCGTCCAGCCGGTCGGCCACCATGGCGAACGGGAAGGCGTCCGCCTCCAGGCACATCGCCACGTCCTCGCGATGGACCCCGGTCCAGCCGCGCCGCGCGCCGTCGGCGAGCCGTCCGGCGGCGTCGGAGCGCCGGGCCCGTTCGAGGTAGGCAGCGGGGTCCGCGTGGGCCGACCGGACGCGGTCCGCGATGTACTCGGCGCAGGCGAGATCCTCCTCGGCCCGGCCGCCGTCCCCGGTGACCACGAAGGTCACCGTCTCCGGCCGGGCCCGGCGCAGCACCTCGGCGGTCGCGCCGGCCACCACGAAGCTCGCGCACAGCAGCAGCCCGGCGTCCGCCACGGCGAGCGCCCCGGCCGTACCGGCGGTGGTCTTCTGCACGACCGTACGGCCCCGCACGTCCAGCGAACGCAGTCGCGCGGGCGAGTTGGCCAGGTCGAACCCGGGCACCGGCTCGCCGTCCTGGAAGGCGAGCCAGCCCGGGTGACGGGCCTTCAGCTTCAGGGCCTCCCGCTGCGTGCCGGCGAAGACGATCCGCTCGGCGCCGCGCCGGAACGCCCAGGCGGCCACGGTGAACGCCCGCATGACATCGACCACCACGGCCACCTCCGGAGCCGTCGGGGTACCGGGTATGCCGGTGAACTCGGTCCGCATCACCCCATGATCGGGCCTGCGGCGGCCGTTCAGCGCTCGGCCGGACCGGGCGGCAGCGGCCGGGCGGCGCGCAGGCTGCGCAGCGCGAGCAGCAGGACGGCGATGTCGTCCAGGTAGACGGGGTCGGGCAGCAGGTCGGCGGGGAGCAGCAGATAGGCCACCGCGCCCCAGAACACCCAGCGCGGGCCCGTCGGCAGCCCGGCCCGCCGCAGCGTGCGCCGGGCGCGCACCAGCCGTACCAGCAGGCCGACGGCGACGGCGAGCAGCACCGCCGCGACGACGGCGCCGATCACCAGCAGGGTGGTGGTATCCATCCGGCTCCCTCCGGGCTCCGACAGGACGGCTACGACGACTTTCCGGATCCACTGTGACGGTTACGGCGGCGTCCCGCTCCCACTGTGCCGCCTACGACGACCGCTCCGTGCCGTCGGCTCTCTCCACGCCGCCGCTCTCCGCCGTGGGCTCGGGCGTCGCCGACGCGTCCGGTGCGCTGTTCGCCGAGTCCGGCGCCGGGTCCTGCGGGGCGGGCGCCGACTGCCGCCGGCCCTTGGCCGTGAACCTCAGCCGCTCGAACGTCCGGGTCAGCTGCTGCAGGGCCCCCCGTGTCCCGGACGTGGGCCGCTGCGGCGGAAGGGTGGGGGCGGGGACGTCACGGTAGGCGGCGAGCGCCTCCAGGGCCTGCTCGGCCGCCTCCTTGTACAGGTCACGGGACCGGGTCATCGCCTCCAGCGCCTCCGCGTACCGGGCGACCAGCCGCCGCTCACGCTCCAGCTCCTCCTGGAGGGTCAACAGGGTCCAGTTCTCCCGCAAGTCGGTCAGCGCCTCCCCCATCTCCCGCGGCAACGGCCGGGTCAGGGCGGCGAAGTGCCGCAGGGCCGCGAAGAGTTCGGCGGGCTCGGCACCGTCGAGGAAGACGCTGCGGACGGTGTGCTCACGGCTGTCGTAGCCCTCCGGAGCCGGGTCCGGGGGCAGCAGCACCGCGCCGCCGCGCGGCACCTCGACGCCGAGGTCCTTCAGCGCCCAGTTGACGGCGCGGAACTGGTGCGGCGCGGCCCGGTGCTCCACCACCCGGTGCCTGAGACCGGGCGGCAGCAGCCGGGTCAGCGGCAGCCTGCCCTGCTCGTCCGGGGTCATCGCCTCGTGCACGACGACGTTGAGGCACCACGCCTCGCGCGCCGCCTCCCGCAGCCTGCGCCGCATCTCCTTGTCGTCCGCGGGCAGCGCGTTGACCTGCCGCAGGCGCAGCCCGGTCACCGTGGCGTGGTGGTCCCAGGAGCCGTCGTCGCCGGCCGCGCCCTCGGGCCAGAACAGCGTCGCCGGCGAGGGCCATGCCTCGTCCCACGGGCGTTCCGCCTCCGCGACGAGCCGCCACTCGCGCCCCTGCCGCCGGCCCTCTTCCGCGACGAGCGTGAGCCGGGCCCGGACGGTCACCGTGCCGGCGACCCGCCAGCGCGCCTCGAACACCCGCCGGGCCGATTCCTCGGGCACGGGAGGTTCGGCGAAGTCGTCGATGTCACCGCTCTCCTTGTGCCGGCGCAGGGTGCGGCGGACGACCTCCTCGGGGTCGGGACCGGTGTGGCGGCCACGGGCCGCCCAGAGGGTCTGCGGGACGGTGGGGCGGTCGGCGGTGGAGTTCGACATGAGCCAATCTGCTGATGGGGGCGGGTGCGCCTCCCAGTATCACCGCTCGCCGAAGTACGACGTCGTCGGGGGCGGGCAGGCGGCGCGTGGCGGGGGCCGGACGCCCCGCGCACGGGACGCGCGCCCTACACCCGGGGCGCGCGGCACACGCCTCGGGCGGCCGCCGTTCACACGTGGTCACGCCCTCGTACGACCCCCACAATGGTCCGCCGAACGGGGTCCGCCCGCCCATCCGCTTAGGGGCGGGCCCCGTTCTCATGGCACTCGGTGCATCGCTCGATATATATCGGCAGGCGATATATCCTGGCCGCATGACAGCGAAGAGCATGACCCGGGCGGCGTTCTTCGTCCTCACGGCGCTCGCGGACCAGCCTCGGCACGGCTACGGCATCCTGCGCGAGATAGCGGAACTGTCCGACGGAGACGTGCAGTTGCGGGTCGGCACGCTGTACGGAGTGCTGGACCGGCTCACCGCGGACGGCCTGATCGTGCTGGACCGGGAAGAGGTCCAGCAGGGCCGGCTGCGCCGCTACTACCGGCTCACCGACGACGGAGTGGCGGCCCTGGACGCGGAGGCCGAGCGGATGGCCGCCGGTGCCGGGGCGGCCAAGCGGCGCATCGCCGAGGGCCGCCGCGCCGGCGCCCCCGCCCGCCACGCCGGGCTCGAACCCCGCACCGCACCCGGACTCGCGGGAGGCTGCGCATGACCACGCTGCTGGAGGCCCGCTACCGCACCGTCCTGCGCCTGCTCCCCGCCTACTACCGGCGGGAACGGGAGGAGGAGATGGTCGAGACGTACCTGGAGGACCTCGACCGCGACACCCAGGACCAGAGCCGGCCCACACTCGGCGAGGTGGCGAGCATCGCCGCCCTGGCCGTGCGCAGCCGCCTCGGCGCCGCCGGGGCGCCCCGCCGCTACGTCCTGCTCGGATCGGGCGCCCGGCTCTTCGCGCTGGCCGCCGTGCTGTTCCTGGCGGCCTCCGCGGTCGTCGAACCGGTCCTGCGGCTGACCTGGTCGTTCACCCGAGGCGGTGCGGAGCGACGGCTTTTCCTCGCGGATTTCACCGGCCACGGGCCTCTCGACGCGACGGTCGCCGTCGCCCAGTGGATCCTGCCGCTCGGCTGGACGGTCGCCTATTTCGCCCTCCTGTACGACCGTCGTCGCCTCGCCCGGACCGGCGCCCTGGTGGCCGCAGTGCCCACTCTGTGGCCGCTGGTCCGCTCGCTCACGGGGGAGACGGTCATCACGGAGCCGGCGTTCGTCGTGACGCTGGCGCTTCTCGCCTGGCTGCCCGCCCTCGCCCTGTGCGCCGCCCACCACCGCGACGCACCCCCGGCCCGGCTGCCCGGCGGCACTCCCGGTCTGGTCTTCATGGCGGCGTGCGTGGTGACGGGCGCGTCCCTGGTCCTCGTACCCACCGCCGGCGACCTGGTGTGGGGGCCCGCGAACTGCTTCGTCGTCGCCGCCCTCGGCCGGCTGCTGTGGAGGGCCCGCCGCGCGGCGAGCGTCGCGCCCGGCGGCGCCCTGGCCCTCGCCGCGCTCGGTCTGCTCCTGCTGGCCGCGCGCGTCGCCGCCGTCCACCCCTGGCTCCGGTTGCCGGGTGCCGCCCTCCACACCGGCGGCGGCCTGGCCCAGACGGCCGCACTCGCCCTGCTGACCGTGCTGCTGGGAATCGTCGGAGTCCGGGAACTCGCCCGCCGCTGAAGGGAGTTCCCCCGGTGGATGCGACGTAGCCGGGCTAGTGCGGGAACGCCCGGGGCGGCCGCTGCCGGGGCAGTTCCTCGCGGAAGCCGGTGATGACCGAGCTGATCTGGCGCATCAGGACGGTGTCCGTCAGCCGGTCGAGGTAGAGGTTGGCGCGGGCCAGGGCGGGCAGGTCCACGCAGAAGTACAGGCTCATCAGCGGGTTGACGAACAGCTCGCTGTTCCGGGTGCGTTCCGTGAACCGCACATCGCCGAAGTCACCGCGCACCGCGGCGGCGACGGACCCGTTCACGATGCTCGGGTGACTGGCGTGGCAGCGCTGGGCGTGGGCGACCGCGTCGAGATAGGCCGCGCCCTCGGCGCTCGCCCGAGGCAGCGAGAACGCGCCCAGGTAGCCGCCCGCGCGGTCCAGGGCGGCCAGGTTCTCCAGCACCAGCGCATGGTTGACGCCGTGAAAGGCGTCCACCCCGAAACCCAGGCAGGCCACCAGCCGGTGCGGAACCTCGTCGAGTCCCGCGACGGCGGCCAGGCTCGCCATGTCCTCCTCGGGCGTGCCGAGCCCGTGCTCGTCGCCCCGCATCAGGATGTCCGTCCCACCGTCCACCAGCACCACCGCGTCCACCTCGCCCAGGTGCCCGGCCAGTGCCCGGTAGGCGGCGCGGAGCGGCTCGACACCGGTGCGGGGAAAGGCGTACACGGTCTCCGGCAGGCCTTGTGTCCGCAGCCATCGGGCGAGCGACCGCTCGGGGAAGTAGTCGCCGCGCAGCGGGGTGTCCGGGCGGACCGCGGCGACATCCGGTGCCACCCAGTGGTCGGGCCCGAGGCCGTACAGGTCGGCGAACGACAGGCTCGCCAGGTGGACCTCGCTGCCGGCCGACCGCAGAGCCAGCGCCAGGGGCAGCCCGGCGTAGACGTCGAAGCCGCCGCCCGCACCGGCGACGAGCACACGCCGGGCCTCGCGCAGACGGGTGAAGAAGAGGGGTTCGCGGAGGGAGGACACCGCAGGACCCTAACAGGGCCTTTTCCTGGGCTCATCCGGGATCCACCGGGCCCGCGGCCGGAGGTTCCCCGGGGCGTGCGCAGGGGCCGGCGCACCCGCGCCGGCCCCGCTCGTCGCTCCCCGCGTCCGGGACTTACGCCCCGCTCTCCCGCAGCATGTCCTCGCGCTCGACGATCTTCACGCGTTCACGGCCCTGCGGCTCGCCCAGGGCGCGCTCGGCGGCGTCCAGCTTGTACCAGCCCTCCCAGGTGGTGAAGCGGACCTCGCGCTCGGCGAGGAAGGCGTCCACCGCCTGCGGATCGGGCGAGGCCGGGGTGTGCAGCCGGCCGTTCGCGTAGTCGTCCAGCAGGTTGGCGACGGTCTCGTTGGCGTCGCCCTTGGTGTGGCCGATCAGACCGACGGGGCCGCGCCGGATCCAGCCGGTCACGTACATGGACTGCAGGTGGGCGCCGCCGTCCTCGACGACCCGGCCGCCCTCGTCCGGGATCGTGCCCGAGTCGATGTCCCAGGGCAGCTTGGGCAGCTTCTCGGAGAGATAGCCGACCGCGCGGTAGACCGCGGTGACGTCCCATTCCTTGAACTCGCCGGTGCCCTTGACGTTCCCGGTGCCGTCGAGGGCGGTGCGCTCGGTGCGCAGACCGACGACACGGCCGTCCTCGCCGAGGATCTCCGCGGGGGACTCGAAGAAGTGCAGGAACAGCTTGTGCGGACGGTCGCCGACGTCGCGGATCGCCCAGTTCTCCAGGGTCTTGGCCACCATGTCGGCCTGCTTGTTGCCGCGCCGGGTCTCGATCGAGCCCTCGTCGTAGTCGATGTCCTCGGGGTCGACGATGACCTCGATGTTCGGCGAGTGGTCCAGCTCCCGCAGCTCCATCGGGCTGAACTTCGCCTGGGCGGGGCCGCGCCGGCCGAAGACGTGGATCTCCACGGCCTTGTTGGCCTTCAGGCCGTCGTAGACGTTCGGCGGGATCTCCGTCGGCAGCAGCTCGTCCGCGGTCTTGGCGAGGATGCGGGCCACGTCGAGGGCCACGTTGCCGACGCCGAGCACGGCGACCTTCTCGGCCTGAAGCGGCCAGGTGCGGGAGACGTCCGGGTGGCCGTCGTACCAGGAGACGAAGTCGGCCGCGCCGTAGGAGCCGTCCAGGTCGATGCCGGGTATGGACAGCTCGCGGTCGGCCATCGCGCCGGTGGAGAAGATCACCGCGTCGTAGAAGGCGCGCAGGTCGTCCAGGCTGATGTCGGTCGGGTAGTCGACGTTGCCGAACAGCCGGATCTGCGGCTTGTCGAGCACCTGGTGCAGGGCGGTGACGATGCCCTTGATGCGCGGGTGGTCGGGGGCGACGCCGTACCGGATCAGGCCGAACGGGGCGGGCATCCGCTCGAAGAGGTCGATGGACACGCCGGGGTCGGCGGCCACCTCGGACTTGAGCAGGGCGTCGGCGGCGTAGATCCCGGCGGGGCCGGCTCCGACGATGGCTACCCGCAGGGGGCGCGGCATGATCAGGTTCCCTTCGCGTCTGAATGGGCGACTTGATCAGGAAGCCTAAACTAAGGCAGCCCTAAGTTGGTATGCGGGTCCTGTCTATGACCTCATAAGTGGATCTTATGACTTACCAAGAGGGGTCTTATGGCCCGGGGTGTTCCCCTGGAGCGGCCGGTGCCCGACGCTGTCCTGGGGCGGGAGGAAGCCTGTCCTCGGGCGGGAGGAAGGCGGGGGCGAGGGTGGGCGGACACGCGGGGACGGCCGTGGCGGTGACCGGCGGCAGCGGATTCGTCGGCAGCCATCTGGTACGACGCCTGCTGGAGCGGGACCACCGGGTCCACGCCACCGTACGGAACAGGGCCGATGCGGCCAAGGTCCGGCCGCTGTGGGAACTGCAGGAGGCCTTCCCCGGCCGACTGCGGCTGTTCGAGGCCGACTTGCTGAAGGACGGCACCTTCGACGCGGCGTTCCGCGGCTGCGGTGTGGTCTTCCACGTGGCCTCACCGTTCCTGATGCCGGAGCGGATCAAGGACGGCCGACGGGACGTCGTGGACCCGGCGCTCCTGGGCACCCGCACCGTACTGGCGGCGATCGGGCGCATCCCGGAGGTGCACACGCTGGTGTTCACCTCCACCGTGGGCGCGATCTTCGGCGACTACGCCGACGTCCTCGCGATGGACGGCCAGGTCCTCTCCGAGCGGTACTTCAACACCTCCAGCACCGTCGAGAACAACCCGTACCACTACGCCAAGACGCTGGCGGAACGCGCCGCGTGGGAGGCCGAGGCGGCGCAGGACCGCTGGCGCATGGTGTCGGTCAACCCCGGCCTGATCCTCGGACCTTCGTTCACCCCCGCGTCCGACTCCGGCAGCCTCTTCCTGCTGGACGAGCTGTTCCGGGGCTACTTCTGTTACGGCGCCCCGGACTTCAGCTTCACCACGGCGGACGTCCGGGACGTGGCCGACGCGCACATCGCCGCCGCCGAGAACCCGGCCGCGCGAGGCCGGTACATCGTGGCCGCCGAGACCATGACGTCGTTCCACGAGATGGCCCGCATCGTCCTCGCCCGCCACCCCCGCGACCTCCGGCTGCCGCGCACCAGGCTCCCGCACTGGCCGGTGCGGATCCTGGGCCCCGCCTTCGGCCTCACCCAGGACTACATCCGCAAGCACCTCGGGATGCGCTTCCGCGTCGACAACAGCCGCAGCGTCGATGAACTCGGCCTGACCTACCGCCCGTTGGAGGAGACACTGCTCGACCACTACGACAGCCGGCGCGCACACCGGCGCCGCGGCTGAGCCCGGTCCCGGTCGTCCCCGGTCCGCGCACCGCTCAGGCGGGTCGCACGATCCGGTGGATCGCCGACTCCCCGGCGCCGTAGATCGACTCCTCGCGTATCGACGATCCCGGGCCCGGCGCGTGCACCATCATGCCGCCGCCGACATGGAGGCCCACGTGCCGGTCGTCGTCGAAGAAGAGGACCAGATCGCCCGGCTCCATCCCGGCGAGGGTGACCGGCGCACCGGCGAGCGCCTGCTCGTACGCGGCGCGCGGAAGCGGGACCCCGGCGGCCTTCCAGGCGGCCTGGGTGAGGCTGGAGCAGTCGTACGAGTCCGGCCCGGTCGCACCCCACACACAGGGCTTGCCGATCTGCGCCCGAGCGAACGCGATGGCCTTCGCCGCCCGCACGGCCCGGGGCGACTCGGGCACGGCGGTGAAGGACGCTGTGCCGGTCACAGGGGCCGGGGTGACGGGCGGGACGTCCACGCCGGGCAACGGGGTCGCCGGCGCACCGGGTGCCGCCCATTCCGGCTGCTGCCACTGGCTGGGCGACGCGGGGTCTTGGGAGGCCGGCTGCGCGGGTGGCGTGAAGGATACGGGTGCGGGGGGTGCAGCGGTGACGGAAGCCGACGGTGCGGCCGTCGCCGGCATGGGCGTGGATGGCGTGGCCGGGACCGATGCCGGAGGTATGTCAGTAGCGGATGCCGGCGGTGTCGCCGTAAACGATGCCGGCGGTGTCGCTGTCACGACCGCGGCTTGAGCGGTGGCGGCGGCCGTCGTGAGCCGGGCGGTGTACCGGGTGATCACATCGCTCGCCGCGGCCAGCTTGCGCTGGTTGCTCGCCTTGGACGCGGCGGCGGAGGGGCGGCCCGGCGCGCTGGGCCCGGGCAGTGTCCTCGGTTCCTGGACCGGGGGGCCCTGCACGGCGGACAGTGCGGCCACCGGGAGGACGGCGGTCTCGACGGGAGCGGGGTCGCCCGCGGGCGCGGTGCCGAGGCCGGCCGGGTACACCGGACCGAGGCCGGCCGCGTCCACCCGACCGAGACCAGCCGGTACTCCACGCATATCGGTACCGGCCAGGGCGGCCGCGCCGGGTGGCGCCGGATCCGTCGCGCTCGTGCCGGGCGCACCTGTTCCGTCGACAGTAGGCAACTCCGCACCCGCGGAGGGGAGTTCAAGGCGCCGTGACCCGCCCAGGGCAGCGCGTCCGCTCTCCCTCGCCGCCAGGGCCAGACTCTCCGGGTCCGTCGCCCGGCCGGCCGTCAGCTCGGCCACCGTGCGGTCGAAGGCGCGCTCCAGGGCGGGCCGTCGAGCGGCCGGGCTCACGCCCAGGGCGTCCGCTGTGCCGCCCGGATGGCCGCCGCGGTCCCGGGAGCGGCCCGTGGCCGTTGCCGGGCGGTCGGGGAGCCGGTCGGCGGGCAGCACGGCGGGGACGGTCGGCCCGAACTTGGCGCGCGCCCCGTCGAACCACTGCCGGGCGACCTCGTCGAGAGCCGGATCCGGCCGGCGCCCCGGGCGCTTGGCCAGCGGGACGCCCCGTGAGCGCGTCAACGAGGACATGGCCCGGGTCGCGTTGTAGTTCCCGGTCGCGTTCTCGGCCTGGTCGTAGAGGGAGTCGATCCGCTGCCGAACCTCGTCCTGCGCCACCTCGTCGCGGCTCTCCGGCGCCATGGAAGACACGCTCCTTCCTTGCCTCACAGGGCAGTTGGGCCGATGCGTCCGGTCCGTCGAGACCGGGCGGCCTCGCGTCAACCTAGCCAACGTGTGTACCTCGTGTGAAGGTTGAGGTGTGAAATGTCCGATACATATTTGTGATGTTCGTGATGCTGTTCGAAGGGGAAAGGCTGGGTTCCATGTGTTCCTGTGAGGTCCCGGTGAATCCGCGATTCTGTTGAACACACCGGTGCCGCCCTCCGTATGAGGCCGGGGAGCTCCATGCCCGACCGGCGCACACACCACACAGGGGACGACCTTGGTACGCAACAGGCGCAGACGCCCGACCGGCGCACGACGCGCGACCCTCGCAGCGATGGCTCTGATGCTGGGCGGAGGCGGCCTCGTCGCGGCCAACGTCTACGCCTCGGCGACCGAGGGCTGGGGCGACGGGTCCGGCACGAACGGAACCGGACAGGTCCTGTCCGCGGGTATGGCCACGATCGACTGCCCCGACGTCGGCAGCCGGCTGACCGCCGTACCGGACGCGGCCCGCCCCGACGTGGACCGTGAACTCGCCCTGCTGGACCGGCAGACGGCCGAGGCCTACCACCGGCTCCAGCAGTCGGGGCAGACCGGCGCAGCGGACTCCGGCGCGGTCGAGGACACGATCGTGAACCCGCTCAAGGAGCAGCGGGCCGCCGCGATCGGCCGGATCGCCGACGCCATCGACCGGGCGGGGGACCGTCCGCAGGGCCTGGACGACCTGGCCGCCTGCACCCTGCGCACCGGCGGCGACGGCACGGGCGCCGGCGCCCAGTCCTCCGCCGCCCCGACCCGGAGTGCCCAGCCGGGCGGCGCGGGCCAGGGCGGCAACGGGCCCGTGGTCTCCGACTACGCGGACATCACGTCCGTACCGCCCGAGGCGGCGAACCCGCCGCAGCAGTCCGGCGCCTCGCGCGGCAGCTTCACCTCCGACTGCGGCGTCAACGCGAACGGTCTGCGCAACTCCGACAACGTCATCGTCGCCCCCGGCGTCTCCAACGGCGCCCATCACTTCCACGACTACGTCGGCAACCAGGGCAACAGCGCCTTCGCGAGCGACGACGACCTGGCGAAGGCCGGCACGAGTTGCGTGGACCAGGGTGACAGGTCCACCTACTACTGGCCGGTGCTGCGCCTGCAGAACGGCACGCAGGAGCGGGACGCCGGATCCCCGGGCGGCGGCACGGAGGGCAACGCGGGCCAGATCGTCACCCCCAAGCAGGTCACGCTGACGTTCGTGGGCAACCCGCGCGACAAGGTCACCGCCATGCCGCGGTTCCTGCGCATCATCACCGGCGACGCCAAGGCCTTCGTCAACGGGCCCGGCAACGCCAACGCGTCCTGGAGCTGCACCGGTTACGAGAACCGGCAGCTGAAGGACAAGTACCCGCTGTGCCCGCCGGGCAGCGACGTGGTGCGCACCTTCAAGTTCCAGAGCTGCTGGGACGGCCGCAACATCGACAGCGCCAACCACCGCACCCACGTGGCCTTCACCGCGCCCGACGGCTCGTGCCCGGCCGGCTTCCAGGCCATTCCGCAGCTGGTGCAGCGGATCGTCTACGACGTGAAGGCGCCGAGCCTGCAGGACGGCGGCCGTACGGTCCCGCTCTTCGCGGTCGACTCCTTCCCCGAGCAACTGCACAAGCCCGTCACCGACCACGGCGACTTCATCAACGTCTTCGACGAGGACCTGATGCGCCAGATGGTCGACTGCATCAACTCCGGCCGCTCCTGCGGCCCGGACGGCGGCGACTCGGGTACGACGGCGTCGCCCACGGCGAGTTCCGGCTCCGGTACGACGGCCGCCCCGGGCTCCGGCACGACGCAGCAGCCCGGTGACACCGCCACCCCCACCTCCGCGCCGGCGCCCTCGACCGCGCAGCCCAGCGAGGAACCCAGGACCGACGCGACGACCACACCGGACCGCCACACCACCGCGCCGGACGACGGCAGCGGCAGTACCAAGCAGGACCACACCACCAAGCGGGACCACACCACCAAGCAGGACCGGTCCACCCCGCCGGCACCGCCCGCGCCCACGCCCGCGCCCACGTCCGCGCCCACCCGGTCCGGGGCGGCCCAGCCCCAGCCCAGCCGGCCCGCGTCCGCCCAGGCCACCCCCGCCGGATACGTTCCGCCCGCCGCCGCGCAGCCCCAGGCACAGGGAACGCAGGGCGGACTGGCCGAGACCGGGGCGCACCTGTGGCCCGCGGCGCTCGGCACCCTGCTCGCCCTGTCGGGCCTGATCATGCTGCTCAGGGCCAGGCGGCTCCGCTACTGACGGCGGCGCGCCCACCCCGACGACCGGCCGTCCTCCGCAGGGCGATCGCCTCCGCGGTCCCCTCCATGCCTTCCATGGAGGGGACCGCCCCCTGAGTCACGCATCGGGCGGTTCCGTCAACGACCGCTTGAGAGCGGCGACTTGTGGGAGCGCTCCCAAGGGCTCAGGATGACACCATGCCCGCTCTCCCTCCCCCTCCCTTCATCCGCCCCTACCGCCCCGCCGACCGGGCCGCGGTGGCCGACGTCTGTGTCCGTACCGCGCTCAACGGCGGCGACTCCCGCGCCCACTACCCCGATGAGCGCCTCATGCCCGCGCTCTTCGCCGAGCCGTACTGTCACTTCGACCCCGACCTCGCCTTCGTGCTGGACGACGGCACGGGCCGGGCCGTGGGCTACATCGTCGGCACGGCGGACACCGAGCGCTTCGTCGAGGACTTCCGCCGGACCTGGATTCCCCGGCTGGCCGACCGCTACCCGGCCCCGGCAGCCACCGAGCCGCCGCGCACGCCCACGGAGGAGATGATCCGCCTCCTGCACCACCCGGAGCGCATGCTCCTACCCGAACTCGCCGGTCACCCCGCCCATCTGCACATCGACCTGCTGCCGCCCTGGCAGGGGCGGGGCCACGGCCGCCGGCTGATGCACACCTTCCTGAACGCCGTGCGCGGACAGGGCGTCCAGGCCGTCCATCTCGGCATGGTCACCGTCAACACCGCGGCCCGCGCCTTCTACGACCGCCTGGGCTTCCGGGAGATCCCGGTGGCGGACGCCGGCCCCCTCACCTATCTGGGCCGGTCCACGACCGTGGGGTGAGCGCTTCCGGTCGGTTGCGATCAGGTCGACTCGAGCGTCCGCTTGGCGAGTTCGTAGGCGGGCCGCATCGCCTCGTGCTCCTCGGTGTCCATGCCGCCCAGGTGCAGCACGACCGGGCCGTCGGGCGTGCCGACCGCGAGCGCGGTCTCGGTCTTCGTCTCGTCCAGAAGCTTGCTGGTGTACAGGTACTCGACCTCCACGCCGGTCAGGCCGCTGCCGGTCCTGAAGGAGTGGTACCTCTCCTTGCTGACGTTGTCCTCGGCGGCCACGAACTGCCGCAGCACGCTGCCCGCGTCGGCCTTCCCCGCCTTGCCGGTCCACACGCGCAGGAAGCCGATGTGGCCCGCGGGCTTGGCGTCGATCTCGCAGGCGGCGGCGACCGGTCCCTGGCGCAGGAAGGCGTCGGCGAGCGACCCGCTCAGGTCGCCGTCGGAGCCCTTCGACGCCTTCGACAGCTCCGCCTCGGCGTCGATCGCCTTGGCCTTCCAGTGCTTGGCGATGTCGAATCGGACGGGCAGTTCGCAGGCCGAACCGGCCGCGCCGATCGAACCGCCGCTCGCCGTCGCCGCCCCCTTGGCCGCCCCTTCCCCCTTGGCGGCCGGGGACGCGTTCACGGCATCCCTCCCGTCACCGTCCGCTGACTTCGCGCACCCGCCGAGCACCGCAGCGAGCGTCACCGCCACGACCACCGCGCCCCGCCCGGACCCCACCCTGACCTGCACTTCCCGCTCCCCTCCTGTTCAGGGGCGCAACTGTAGCCGAGGGCACCGACACCACCGAACGCGTTTCCGCGTGGTCGCACCTCGGCCCGGGTCAGTCGGTGAGGAGCGGCTTGCCGTAGACGGTGGAGCTGCGCTGGACCGTCATGCCCAGGCGCTCGTACAGGGAGAGCGCACCCGTGTCGGAGTGCGTCCACAGGGTGCAGGCCGGCCTGCCGAGGCGGTGGAAGGTGCGGAACGCCTCGCGCAGCAGCGTGCGGGCGATGCCCCGGTCGCGGTGGTCGCGCCGTACCGCCACCCGCTCGACGTATCCCTCGTCGTGGCCCGGAACATCCAGCGACAGCACGGCCCCGACCAGTTGGCCGCCGGCGAAGGCGAGCGGTGACGCCGCCGGCAGGAACGTGGTGCGTTCGACGCCGTGCCGCGCCCATTCCGCGTAGGTCTTCCGGCGCGACTGCCATTCGTCGAACGCGTCCTCGGTGAGCTGGTACGCGGCCTGTTCGTCGCCGGCCCGGAACGGCCGTACGGTGATGTCCGCCGGCGGATCGGGCACCTCCGGTTCTCGCGGCAACGCGATCCGAAGCAGCCACTCGGTGACCAGCCGGGAGTACCCGCCGGCCCGCAGGAGCGCGCTCGCGGCGCCGTCGCTGTCGGGGACCGTCTGCGCGAGCCGGTCGCCGCCCGCGCTCCGGGCCCTGGCCTCGGTCCAGTCGAGCAGCGCACCGCCGAGGCCCCGGCCCTGGTGACCGGGGTGCACATGAACCCTGGCCCGCCGCCCCTTCACCCAGCCGTAGCCGGCCGGCGCGCCCGTGCCGTCGTGCACGAGCACCGTGTCGTCCTGCGGCCGCAGACCGGGCAGGGTGAGTTCGGCGGTGATCCGGTCGGCCCCGGTCACGGAGCGGCCGTGCAGCACGTGTTCGTACGCGGCGACGAGGCGGTGGATCGCGTCGGCGTCGGCGGTGGTCGCCGGCCGCCACCGGTAGCCTGCCGGCAGCCGGTCCGGGTGGAAACCGGCCTTCGGCGCACCCGCTCTGGTCACGTCAGCCCCTCCCGTCCTCCTCGTGCACAGGCTCTACCCCGCGGCACCGGCCGCCACGCCCGCCGTTTGCGAGGCGCCGCGGGGGCACGGCAGGGTGCGGGGTGTGCCCACCTTGCTGATCGTCCACCACACCCCGTCGCCCAACTGCCAGGCGCTGTTCGAGGCCGTCGTCTCCGGCGCCACGACACCGGAGATCGAGGGCGTCCGCGTGGTCCGCCGGGCCGCCCTGTCCGCGACCGCGGCCGACGTGCTGGAGGCCGACGGCTATCTGCTCGGCACACCGGCGAACCTCGGGTACATGTCCGGCGCGCTGAAGCATTTCTTCGACCAGATCTACTACCCCTGCCTGGACGAGACCCGGGGCCGGCCGTTCGGTTACTACGTCCACGGCGGCAACGACGTCACCGGCGCCGTCCGCGCCATCGAGGCCATCGCCACGGGCCTCGGCTGGCGTCGTGCGGCCGACGCGGTGACGGTCACCGGCGAACCCGGCAAGGCCGACACGGAGGCGTGCTGGGAACTCGGGGCCACGGTCGCGGCCGGGCTGATGCCCGGGGCGTGAGCGCGGTCGGCCCGCGGGCGGCCACCGGAGTGATCCAAGGACGGTTACGCGCGGTCACCGGCGTGGGCAGAAGCCCGCGTGGACCGCTCCGTCCTCCTGCATATGCCGCGATCAGACGGCAGCCGTACGCCTGCGCCGCCGAGGCCCGGTGGCCGACATGCGCTCGGCGGCTGTCCGCTGCCTGGACGGATCAAGGTGCGGGCCCGGTGTCCCTGGCCGACGATGGGACCGGGGTCGCGCCCCTCCGGCGTGGCTGAACCCTGTCATGTGTCGTCGTACGTCGTCGAACGAGGGAGCGTCGGATGCGAGCGGACGGCCACGCACCCGGACGGCCCGCGCCGGGCGGCCGAGACGCCGGAGAGCTGCTGCGCCGGTGCGCACGGGACGTGGTGGACATCGCCGAGGGCATCCGCGCGGTCTCCGCGCGCACCGGCGCCGCGTTGTCCGCGCCACCCCTGGCCGCCTCCGCGCGCCGCCGTCCCCGCACCGGCCTCGCCGCCCAGTGGGCGCTGCTGCGGGCCCTGACGAACAAGGAGGGCCTCGGCTGCCCGCCGACAAGCGCACCGAAGGGCATCGGCCAGGTGTTCGGCGCGGCCGGTGAGGTGCTGGGCCGGGAGAACCTGGCCGCGCGGATCGCCGTCACCTCGCTGCGCCTGAGGATCGCCGCCTTGCTCGCCGACCACCCCGAGTTCGCACGCGACCCGGGCATGCGCCGGCTGATGGAGACCGTCACCGCCGACCGCGACCCGGAGGCCGTACGGGCCCTGCGCGCGCTGTTCCGGGACCAGGGCGCCCAGCGGGCCCTGTCCGGGCTGGCCCCCCTGATGGGTGAACTGCTCGCCGTCCGCATCCTGCTGGACGAGGACCCGCACAACGGCGAGACCGGCTGGGCGCCCGCGGCGGGACGCGAGCCGTCCGTCGATCAGCCGCAGGGGATCGACGTCCCGGGTCTCGCGCGCACCGACGAGGAGCAGGGCGCGGCCGAAGCGGTCGACCTCACGGACCAGGAGAAGCAGTTCATCGCCATCGAGGGCTCCCTTCTCGGGTTTCTGCGCAACATCGAGGTGCTGTCCACCGACGGGCGGATCCTGGTGCAGAACGTGCGCGGTCCCGACGGTGTCGTCCGCTATGTCGTCCAGGCACCCGGCATGACACCCGGCCGGCCGCGCAACCACTCTCCGCAGGACGTCGTCGGCGCCTGGCGGAACCTGTTCACGACCGAGTCGCCCTACACCCGATCGGTCCTGCTCGCCCTGGCGGACTACGGCATCCCGCGCGGCGCCGAGCTCGCGCTGATCGGGCACGGCGAGGGCGGGCTCGCGCTGATGAACCTCGCCCAGGACGAGCAGTTCTGCCGCACCTACCGGGTCACGCACGTCGTCGCCGTCGGCTCTCCGATCGACGCCATGAAGCCCGCCGACCCGCGTACCTGGGTCGCCGGCATCACCAACCAGCACGACATCGTGCCCGTCCCGGACGACCGCAGAGCGGGCTCCCTGTTCGACCCGCACCCGCACTGGTACCGGGTCGACTACACCGGGCCCACCCGCGAGTTCCCGCTGTGCCACATGCTCCGCGAGTACATCGAGCATCTGCGCACGGTGGTGCCCCAGGCCCGCGAGGACGTCGACGCGGCGCTCACGCCGTACCGCGGCCCGATCGTGCGCACCCAGGCCTACCAGCTCAAGGACCGCGCCCACCCGCCCGAGGGCTACCCGTTCCTCACCCTGCCGACCACCTCGATCCCGACGACGGCGGGCCCGGTCGACGTGCCGGTGCGCTACTACGACTCCTCCGCCGCCCACCTCTGCTTCCCCGTCTCCGCCGACGCGGCGCGCGGCCTGCTGCCCGGCGCCACCTGGCTGACCCCGAGCAGGCTGGGCCGGCGGGCCCTCGCCGTGCTGTCGCTCTACGAGCACCGCTGCTCCACGATCGGCCCGTACACCGAGATCGCCCTGTCGCTCGTGGTCGACGACCTGTGGCGGCCGCGCCCGTACGACGTCGCCGCGGACCTGCTGCGCCGCGTCGACCTGCGCCGCACCGGCCGTTACGTCCTCTCCCTCGCCGTCACCAGCGACGAGGCCCGCGTGGTCGCCCGGGAGATCTGGGGCCAGCCCGCGATGCGGACGACCGCCGAGGCCGACCTGACGGGCCGGCGGATCGACGTCCGGTCCCGGGACCTCGGGCTCACCGTCGAGGGCCGGCTCGGACCGGGCGTCCGCTGCCCGGAGTCCGACTGGATCCTCTACGGCCGCCGGGCCGCGAGCACCGTGCGCACCCTGGTCCGGACGCACGGCAGGCTGCGGCTGCACCGCGGCACCGGCGTGCGGCTGCGGCTGGACACCGCGGCGGCCGAACCCCTCGCCGGACAGCTGCGCCGGCTCGGCATCCACCGGGCCCGGCCCCGGTTCGTCCTGAGCTGCCCCCAGTTCCTGCTCCACCGCAGTGCCGGCGCCCTCCTGCCGCGCTGAAGCCCCCCGCCCCAACCCCAGTCGAGTGGGAGCCGCCATGGTGACCGAGTCCCCCCGAGCGACCACGGCCTCGGCCGACGAACTCCTCGCCCACGCCGCCAGCTTGCGGGCCGACGCCGACCTCATGGACGGCTACGCCCGCCGGCTCCTCGCCACCGCGGCCACCCTGAGCGGCTGCCCGGCCGCACCCGACTGGAGCCGTCCCACCCTGAAGCGGCAGGCCGCCGCCTGCACCACGGCGGCGAAGCAACTGCGCACCGCCGCCGAGGCGTTGGACACCCACGCGCGCACCACGGACTGAGCCGTCCAGCTCGTACATCCGTGCCGAGTGCGGCTTGCCGGTGTCGATCCGCTCCGGGCCGAATCCGGTGTCTGCCACGTCGGCTCTCCGGGAAGGGCTGGGGGATCGGGCGATCGTCAGTGGCAGCGGGAGGCCGCCGCGCTGTCGTGGCGGTGCCAGACGGCCTCGACCACCCGGCCGTCGGGCAGCGTGTGCCGGGGCGGCCCCTCGTCCGGCACGAAGCCGGCCTGGGCCAGGGCCCGCCGGCTCGCGGTGTTCCCGGGCTCCGCACCCGCCCGGACCGTGCTCAGTCCCGCATGGGTGTGCGCGAGGGCCACGCCCGCGCGGAACAACTCCGCGCCCAGGCCCTGGCCACGGCAGGCCGGCGCCAGCCAGCCGCCCATCTCGCCCGTGCGGTGCTCCAGTTCGAGGGCGCCGGCATAGCCGAGGTCCGACCTGCGCACGCAGACGAGCAGCAGCGGATCGTCCGGGCCGGGTGCGTACGGCTGGGCCAGCTTCCGCGGCACCCGGCGGCCGTCGTCCCCGGCCGGCCGCCAGGCGAGCAGGGCCTTGCGGGTGCCGGGGTCGGGCAGGACCTGGTCCGCCAGGGTGCCGAGCCAGCGCTGCGCCTCGGCATCGGCGCAGGCGGCGAGGGCCGCGGCCACGTCCAGCCGGGTCCGGGGCGTGAACAGCAGCAGCCGCTCGGTGGCCAGGACGTGCCGGCCGGCCTCGGGCCCGCAGCGCCCGGGCAGGGGAAGACCGGACGTGGCGGCCCGCCTCCGGCGGAGCACCGACCAGACCATGCACACCCCCGACGGAACGGTCCAGCCCGACGGCCACGGAACCCGTACGGACCCGGGCCCCGAGGGATGCGGAGGACCCGCACCGGCGGCGAATGTACAGGGGTTCGGTCACCGGTGGCGTGTGGGCGGGGGTGGTTTTGGGACGGGGGAGTGAAGTGGGGGAGCGGCGGGGGTGGCCGGGGTCAGCCGGCCTGCTCCTGGGAGCCCGGCTTCGGGCGGGTGCGGGTCCAGGACGGGTCGGCGGACGGGGCCGGGGCCGGGGTGGGGGCGAGGGGGTGCGTGGGCATGTGCATGTGGATCCTTCGGACTGGTGGGGGATGGTCCGTGGTGGTCGAGTCGGGGCGCGGCGGGTGTGGTGTCAGTCGCGGCCGGAGCGCAGCTCCGCCCAGACGACTTGGACGGGCCGGCCGGTCAGCGGCGTCACGCCCCAGTCATGGCTCAGGGCGTCGACCAGCAGCAGCCCGCGCCCGTGCTGGTCGTCCGGTCCGGCACGGCGCGCCGTCGGCAGCGTGGAGCCGCCGTCCTGGTCCTCGACCTCGATGCGTATCCGGTCCGCCGTACCGTGCAGCCGGCAGGCGATCCGCTCACCGGCCGTGTGCACGAGCGCGTTCGTGACCAGCTCCGAGGTCACCAGGACCGCGTCGTCCCGGGTGCCGTCCGGCACGCCCCAGGCGGTCAGCAGATCCCGTACGACACGCCGGGCCGTGCCCACGGCCGCCGGCTGCGCGGGCAGGTCGAACGCGGCGGCGGAGCGGGGAAGCGGGTCCCCGGAGGCGGGCCGGTCGGGGCCGAGGAGCCCAGGGAGTCGACCGAGGCGCCCGCCTCCGGGTGGTCTTGGAACACCGGCCGGGACCGGCGGCCGGTACGGGTGCACCAGGGTGTCCGGGGCGGGGTGCGGGCCCTCCTCGGCGTCGTCCGCGGTGGGGCGTGGGCGGTTCTCGGTGTCGTCCGAGGCGCGGTGCGGTACGTCCGCCGTGTCCGCGCACCGGCACGGTCCGTCCGCGGCGTGCATCCACCCGTCTCGTCGTTGCGCGCTGTCCGGCACAGGGCGTGGCTGATCCGTGCTGTCCAGGATCCGGGTCGGCCGGTCTGCGCTGTCCAGCGGTGGGCGCGGCTGGTCCGCGCTGTCCGGAGACGGATCCGACCGGTTCTCGCCCTCCGGGGCCGGGTGCGGCTGGTCCGTGTCGTCCTGAGCCTGATCCGACCGGTTCTCGCCGTCCGGCACCAGGGGGGCCCGGTCCGCGTCGGCGGGGGACCGGTGCGGGTGCCGCACGGAGGCGGGGGTGTGGTCCGGGCTCTCCCCGGACCGGTGCTGGCGGGGTAACGCCGGCAGCTGTGACGGGGCGGGAGACAGGGGTGTTCGGGTGGGGCTCCGGTTCTCGGACGGGTGGTGGAGCGGTCGGGGGAGGGAGGGCGGAGCCATCGCCGTGCGCCTTTCGTCCGGCCTCGCGTGGGGGGTCGCCGTGTCGGGCCGACCGCACGCAGCAGACGACACGCCTCCACGAGGCCGTACCGCGGCCCGGTCTCCCCCAACCCGGCCACGCCGCCTGCTCCTTGGGTCGGCCGGAGCAGCGGATCCACTGTTGCACCCGCCAACAACGCTCCGCAACCGGCAAGTTGAAATTTGCAAGTCGCCAAGTGCATGCTGCTCCGGCCGGAACGTGATCGAATGGGCCCGGGAGAGCGACCGTGTACGACGGTGCTCCCGTGACCTGGTGAGGGGGGTGGGGGCATGACCGCGGAGACCGAGTGGGGCGGCGCCCCCTCCGTCCTGCGCATGATCCTCGGACGCCAGTTGGAGGAGCTGCGGATCCGGGCCGGCCTCAACTACGCCGAGGCGGGCGCCGCCATCGGCGTCAGCCACTCCACCATCCGCCGCATGGAGGGCGCCAAGGTGGCCCGGCTGCGCCTCGCGGACGCCGAGAAACTGCTCCAGGTCTACGGCGTCGCCGACCGGGACGAGATCGACACCTTCCTGAAGTCCGTGCGGGAGGCCAACAAGCGCGGCTGGTGGCACACCTACCGCGATGTGATGCCCGACTGGTTCGCCGCGTATCTCAGCCTGGAACAGGCCGCGTTGCAGATCCGCGCGTACGAGAACCAGTTCGTGCACGGCCTGTTGCAGACCGAGGACTACGCCCGCGCCCTGCTCGGCGCGGAGAACCCGCACGTCTCCGCCGAGGCCACCGAGCGCCGGGTCGCGCTGCGCATGCGCCGCCAGGAGCTGCTGGCCCGCGAGTCGCCGCCGCGGGTGTGGGTGGTGATGGACGAGACGGCGCTGCGCTGGCCGGTCGGCGGACCGGAGGTGATGCGGGCGCAGATCGACCACCTCGTCGAGGTCAACCGGCTGCCCCAGGTGACCCTGCAGCTCATGCCGTTCGCCAACGGCCCGCACCCGGCGATGCGGGCGGGCGCCTACCACCTCTTCCGGTTCCGGGCCCGCGAACTGCCCGACATCGTCTACCTCAGCGGCCTGGTCGGGGCCGTCTACCTCGACAAGGCCGACGACGTCGTGGTGTACCGGGAGGCACTGGACCGGCTCGGCGCCCAGGCGGCGCCCGCCAGGAAGACCGAGGCCCTGCTCGCCGCGATCCGCAGGGAGTTGTGACACCCCTCCGCACCCCGTACGCGAGTCCCCACCCCCTCGACCGAATGGAGAACGGCGTTGTCCGACAACGGATGGCCGGCCGACCGGATCGACACCGAGAACGCCCACTCCGCCCGCATCTACGACTACATCCTCGGCGGCAAGGACTACTACCCCGCCGACAAGGAGGCCGGTGACGCCATGTCCCGGGAGTGGCCCGCGCTCCCGGTCCACATGCGCGCCAACCGCGACTGGATGAACCGTGCCGTGCGCTGGCTCGCCGAGGAGGCGGGCATGCGCCAGTTCCTGGACATCGGCACCGGCATCCCCACCTCGCCCAACCTGCACGAGATAGCCCAGGCCGTCGCGCCCGAGTCCCGGGTCGTCTACGTCGACAACGACCCGATCGTCCTCACCCTCTCCCAGGGCCTGCTGGCCAGCGCGCCCGAGGGCCGCACCTCGTACATCGAGGCCGACTTCCGCGACCCGGCGGCCATCCTGGACGCCCCGGAGCTGCGCGAGACCCTGGACCTGGACAAGCCCGTCGCGCTGACCGTCATCGCCATCGTCCACTTCATGCTCGACGCGGACGACGCCGTCGGTGTCGTACGCCGGCTGCTGGAGCCGCTGCCGTCCGGCAGCCATCTGGCGATGTCCATCGGCACCGCCGATTTCGCTCCCGAGGAGGTGGGCCGGGTCGCCCGCGAGTACGCGGCCCGCAACATGCCGATGCGGCTGCGCACCCTCGACGAGGCCCATGAGTTCTTCGAGGGCCTTCAGCTGGTCGAGCCCGGCATCGTCCAGGTCCACAAGTGGCATCCCGACGGAAGCGGAGAGCGGAACATCCGCGACGAGGACATCGCGATGTACGGCGCGGTCGCCCGTAAGCCCTGACACACCGACGCCAGGCCCCGACAGACCAGGGGCCGGGGTCCGCACCCACCTCCCGGACCCCGGCCCCGCCTCTCTTTCCGTACGGCGCGTCGCGCGGCTCCCCGGCCGCTAGCGTGGGCCCATGTACGACACCCGAGTCTCCCGGCACGTGCAGGCACCCCCGCACGCCGTCTACCGGGCCCTGACCGATGCCGACGCCGTCGCGGCCTGGCGCGTCCCGGCCGGCATGACCGCCCGCGTCCACACCTTCGACGTCCGCGAGGGCGGTACCTTCCGGGTCTCCCTGACCTACGACGACGCGTCCGCCACCGGCAAGTCGGGCGGTCACACGGACACCTACCACGGCCATTTCGCCAGACTCGTGCCCGATGCGCTGGTGGTGGAGGTGTTCGCGTTCGAGAGCGACGACGACTCCGTCCACGGCACCATGACCATGACGACCACGCTCACCGCGGCCGACGGCGGCACGGACGTGCAGATCCTGCACGAAGGCATCCCCGACGAGATCCCCCGCGAGGACAACGAACTCGGCACCCGCATGGCCCTCGACAACCTCGCCCGGCTCGTCGAGGGACCGTACGCCCGCCGGCCGTCCGAGGCGGAATGACCGAAAGGACGCCGAAAAGCGACCGGAATTCGGCACAACCATCCGGCTGCCTCATGTTCCGGGAACGGAGTGGGAAAAAGCCGAGAGAAAGCGGAACCGGTGCGAGGGAAATGGGGTCTTAAAGTCCGTCGACGGCCGGGATCAGCCCGGTCGTAACGAAACCGGGGGAATGAGACCTATGTCCGTCCGCAGCCGCAAGACCCTGATCACCGCCGTCGCCCTCACCGGCGGCCTCACCCTGGCCGCCGTGACGCCCGCCCTCGCGGGCGCCGGCGCGAGCCGCACGACCCGTGCCGCCGCCGTGTCCTCCGCCCAGGGCGACCCGCGCAACGTCACCCAGCACGTGGCCGACTTCTACGGCGCCTACATCGACGCCGTCTGGTCCATCGACGACAAGTCCGCCGGTGACGCCGCCAAGGCGCTGCGTGCCTTCTACCTCTCCGCCGCCGCACAGAAGAAGGTCGCCGCCTTCGAGAAGAAGGAGCACGCCGACGGCATTCTCTTCGCGCAGAACGTGCCGGTGAAGTGGAAGGTGACCTACACCGGTTCCGGCGCCGGCCACGCCACCAGCCGGGTCACGCTCACCTGGAGCGACGGGCCGCACGCCGAGGTCAGCAAGATCGACGTCCAGTCCGACCTGAAGACCCTGAAGATCACCGACCTCAAGTCGGTCCGCTGACCGGGGGGCGTGCGGTCCCGCCCCGCCCCACTCGGGGCGGGGCTCACGCCTGCTCGACGGATGTGCCGGACGCCGTCCATGGCCTTCCGGCAGGTGCCCGGCCGCCCTCACGGCTGCCGGAGACTGTTCGCACCGGTGACCCGGCCGTGGTGGCGGCGCCGGTCCACCGCCGTGCGGTGCAGCGCGATCAGCGCGGCGTCGTCGTCCAGCCGGCCCCCGGCATGGGTGAGCAGGTCGCGCCGCACATGGTGCATCAGCGCCTCGGGGGCGTCGTCCGTCCAGAGCGCGGCCCGCTCGGTGAGCGGATAGAACCGGCCGCGGGCGTCCCGGGCCTCCACGACCCCGTCGGTGTACAGGAGCAGGGTGTCACCGGGCTCGAAGGAGAACACGTCCAGCGTGTGTTCGCAGTTGCCGTGCACCCCGAGCGGCGGGGACGGGTGCAGGCTCGGGACCGTGACGGCGTGGCCGGGGCTCAGCAGCAGCGGCGGCGGATGCCCGCAACTGGTCATCCGGGTCACCGGATCCCGGTCCGGGATCTCCACCAGCAGCGCGGTGGCGAACCGCTCGCCCGCCTCCTCCGGCGGGTCCAGGTCCGCCGCGTACCGGGTGACGCTCTGCTCCAGCAGGGTGGCCAGCTCCTCCAGCGGGATGTGCCGGTGGGCGCTCTCCCGGAAGGCGCTCAGCAGCAGCGCGGCCTCACCGATCGCGGGCAGCCCCTTGCCGCGCACGTCACCGATCAGGACGCGCACCGCGCCGTCGCACCGGGTCGCCGCGTACAGGTCGCCGCCGATCTGCGCCTCGTCCTCCGCCGCCAGGTACAGCGAGGCGATCCGCAGCGGGCCGATCTGCTCGGGCAGCGGCCACATCAGCACGTGCTGCGCGGCCTCGGCGACCGTGCGGACCTGGGCCAGCTGGGCCTGCCGGCGCTCCCGCAGGGCGCTGTACAGCACCAGCGTCCCCGTCAGCACCGCGAGGGTGATGATCTGCACGACGTGGTTCGACGTGCCGATGCCGCCGTGGGTGAAGCCGATGAGGGTCTGCGCGGCCAGTGCCAGCGCTCCGACGGCGGCCGTGGTCCGTGGCCCGGCGAAGGAAGGAGTGATCGCGGGGGCGATCACCAGGGCCGGGCCCAGGTGGATGTTGGTGGGGGTCTGCACGTCCACCACAGTGATCACCACGATGAGCGTGATCGGGAGCAGCAGCAGAGCGTGCACCGACTGCCACGGCTGCCGCGAACCCGCTCTGGGCCAGGGCGTCATCCCTCCAGCGTGCTCCCGGGCCGGACACGCCGCACGCCAGTGTGGGCGCGGGCCGAGTGACGTGGCGTCCGGTGCGTCGGTCAAGGCGGTACGGAGCAGGGGCCGCGGCGTGCCGATCATGCAGGCACCGAAGTCCCGCCGCTCGCCGCGGAGAGATCCTTACCGCCTGTTCCCGCTGGTCGCGGACGACCGAGCCGCCAGGAACAGCCCGACCGTGCGCCGTGTCGGCGCGATCGCGCCGGGTACCCGTACGCCCCCGGGTCCGGACCGGCCGCCCGGGGCCCCGGGCCGCGAACGGAGCCGCCATGACACACAACGGAGAGGACACCGCTCCCCTCCGGCGACCGGAGGTCACCGAGCTGCGCCTCGCCGCGGGCGGACCGGACCAGCCCACCGGGACCGCGCCGGGACAGCCGGACCAGCCCACCGGGACCGCGCCGGGACAGCCGGACCTGCCGCAGGACCGCAGCCAGGCGATCCTGGAGGCCACCAAGCAGATCGGTGCCCTGTTCAAACGGGCCGGCCACCGCTTCGCGCTCGCCGGCAGTGTGGCGGTCTACGCCCACGGTGGCAGCCGCTACCTCCAGCACGACGCCGACTTCTGCGTGCTGCGGGACGAGGCCACGGCGGTGGCCGGCACCCTGCGCGAGGCTGGCCTGCCGATCCGGACCCCGCCGGAGGACTGGCTGCTGAAGACCACCTGCCGCGGGCAGAACATCGACATCATCTTCGCCCTCGCGCACCAGCCCGTCACCGAGGAGATGCTCGACCGGGCCCATGTCCTGCCGGTCGACTCGGTGATGATGCCCGTCCTCTCCCCGACCGATCTGATGCACAGCCTGATCAGCGCCTTCTCGGAGCACTACTGCGATTTCGGGGCGGTACTGCCGGTGGCCCGCGCCGTCCGCGAGAAGGTCGACTGGGAGGAGCTGCGGACGGCCTGCGGCGACCAGCCCATGCCGGCCGCCTTCCTCTTCCTCCTCGAACGGCTGAACGTGATCGAGCCCCAGGAGGGGCAGCCATGACCGACACGAGCCCGCCGCCCCCGCAGGCGGCCGGCAACCTGGACTACCGCGTCGCCCACCTCGCCGAGCGCCTGGCCACCGGTGACCTCGGGGAACTCGGCGTACGGCTGGAGCTGCGCGGCGACGCCATCCTGCTGACCGGCACCGTGCCGTCCAGCCAGTGCCGGGACGAGATCTGCCACTTGGCACGCGAAGAACTGGCGGGGCACCCCGTCCACTGCGACATCCTCGTCGCCGGGACCTCCTCGCCCGACCACGGAGAGGATCTGACATGATCCGCGTCGCGGCCGTCGGGGACATCCACATGAGCCCCGAGAGCCAGGGCACGCTGCGCTCCTCCTTCGAGACGCTGCGCGAGTGCGCCGACGTCCTGCTGCTCGCCGGCGACCTCACCCGGCACGGCACGACCGAGGAGGCCGCGGTCGTCGCACGGGAGATCAAGGATCTCGGGGTGCCGGTCGTCGCCGTCCTGGGCAACCACGACCACCACGACGAACGGCCCGAGGAGGTCACCGCGATCCTGCGGGACGCCGGGGCCCACGTCCTGGAGGGAGAGGCCGTCGTGGTGGGCACCGGCGAGACCCGGATCGGGGTCGCCGGGACCAAGGGCTTCGGCGGCGGATTCGTCGGGCGCTGTGCCGGCGAGTTCGGCGAACCCCTCATGAAGGAGTTCGTCCGCTACAGCCGCCGGTGCGCCGACGGTCTGCACGCCGCCCTGAAGGACCTGGCCGACCGGAACTGTGACGTCCGGATCGCCCTGACCCACTTCTCGCCCGTTCCGGACACCCTCGCCGGGGAGCCGCAGGAGATCTATCCGTTCCTCGGCAGCTATCTGCTCGCGGAGGCGATCGACACCGCCGGCGCCGACCTCGCCGTGCACGGGCACGCCCACGCCGGCACCGAGCACGGCATGACCAGCGGCGGTGTCCGCGTACGGAACGTGGCCCAGCCGGTCATCGGGCAGGCCTTCCACGTGTACAACCTGCCGGGCCACGAGGAGCACGGGCAGGGGTGAGCCGGCAGGGCGGTCGGGCGCGGGACCGTGCGCCTGCCGGTCGGTCACGGTCGGTCGGGGGGTCCATGCGGCGCACATAGCTGCGGGTCAGGCGGCGATACCGGGCGTCTCCAGGCAGGCGGGGCAGCGTGCGACACCGAGTGTGCGCCACCCGACCGGTCAAGAGGCCGTACCGTGCGCCCCCGGGCCGGTCAGGCGGGCCGTACCGAGCCCCTCCGGGCCGGTCAGGCGCAGGTACCCAGCGCCTCGCGTGCGGTCACGTCGCCGTCCTTCGCGGCCACGGTCACCGGCATCAGGCCGCCACGTCGCTGGGCCAGCAGGCCCGCGCCGATCGATCCGGCGATGAGGAGACCACCGGCGACCAGGGCGCCGCGCGCACCGGCCCACTCCATGAGGAGGCCCAGCAGGGGCGGGCCACCGAGGCTCCACACCGTGCCGATGCTGCTCCACACGCCGAGCACCCGGCCGCGCAGATGGGCCGGCGGGTCGGTCTGCAGGACGGCCGTCCCGGCGGTGTCGGAGACGGACTCCACCACGGCCATGGGCAGCACCAGCACCATCAGCACGGCAAGCGAGGGCGACAGGCCCGCGACGACCTGGAGGAGGGCGCCCGCGGCCGCGAGCAGACCCACGGTCCGTACGGAGGGCTTGCGCAGCCGGGCACCGAGGATCGCGCCGATGATGCCGCCGACCGCCAGCACCGTGGAGACGGTGCCGAACGACCCGGCGCCGCCCGCGAGCGGGCCGGTGACCAGGACGGCGAGGGTCAGGCCGTAGTTGCGGCCGAAGACCGAGCTGATCCCGGTGATCCCGGCGAGGGCCATCAGACGGGGGCGGCGCACGAAGAACCGCAGGCCTTCACGCACGCTCATCTCCGCCTGTGCCGGGGCGGGGGTGGGGACGGTCCGCGTCTGCGCCACCGGCTCCGCCACCGCCCCGTGAACCGGCCGCAGGAAGGGCACGACCGAGGCCACGAACAGGAAGGACAGCCCGTTGGCGGCGTAGGCGGCGCCCGTGCCGAGGAAACCGACGGTCACACCGGCGAGCGCGGTGCCCGCCAGCCGGCCCGCGCTGTGCACGAGGGCGCCCACACCGATCGCCGACGGCACGTCCTCCCTGGGCACGAGGTCGTTGCCGAGCAGCGCACACGCCGGTCCGTCGACGGTGGCGATGATGCCGGTCACGGCGGCCAGCACCAGCAGCGCCGGCATGTTGATCCGGTCCAGCGCCACCAGCAGGGCCGTGGTGAACGCGACCGCGCCGAGCAGCGCCTGGCTGACCGCGACCGTCAGCTTCCGGGGCCAGCGGTCCACGGCCGCGCCGCCCAGCAGGCTCACGAACAGCGCGGGAGCCGCCTGCACCGAGATCGACAGGCCGGTCGCCGCGGCGGAACCGGTGATGTGCAGCACGAGCAGGTTCTGCACCGTGAGCTGCATCCAGGTCCCGGCGTTCGAGACGAAATTCGCGGCCGACCACCAGCGCATTCCGCGGTGTCGCAGGGACCGCCACGGCGAACGCGAGGCGGGGGCGGAATTGGGCACGGATGTGGGCAGGGCAGGGGCAGCAGACACAGGCGGTACTCGACAACCAAGGGAGTCGGGGAGAGACCGGCGGAACCCGTCGGGCCGGCTGCACTGCACGGCCGGGCCGCCCGGTCAGGGCGTCGCCCAATCGTGGCAGACGGGAGGGCACAGTGGTCGGCGTGGCGTCTTTCGGGCGGGCGGCGAGAGGCACAAAAGCCGGTGCCGGTAGGGCACTTGAGCCGCGCGTGTGCTTCCTCACAGGCTCCCGGTTTCCCGGTCCCGGGTCCTGGCTACGCGGTCGGTGCCAGACCGTGTCGTCCCGCCGAAGGAGGTATTCCATGCGTGACGAACACCACGGACGTACGGCGGCACCGGAGCCTCGGTCACGCTCCGGAGCGTTTGGTCACCGCTTCCCCCGCACCGGCACCGAACCGGCCACCGCCCGCAGCGCACTTCGGCTGCGCCGGCTGCTGTCCGCCGTCTTCCTGCCGCTGTTCGCCGCGGCGACGGCCGGCTTCGCCGTCTGGGCGGCGCATTCGGGCCCCGGCGACAGCCCGGGCAGCGGCGCGCTGACCACCCTCGCGGTGGTGTGCGGTGTTCTGGCGCTGGCCGCGGCGCTGGATCTCGCGGTCGTGAGGGGGCGGAGGCGCCGGGAGCGAGGCGCCGAGACGGACACGGCAGAGCCCGGCACCCACCGGTGAGCCGGGCCCGCCCCGCCGATCGCGGCCCTCTGAGCAGACCCGCCGACTCGGAGCCTGCCGATGTGTCCTCTCAGTAACAGCCCGTAAGCAGCTCCAGCTCGTCTCCCGGTGCGTGCTGTTCGTGGGCGCCGCCGTCCTTGCCGTAGGCGCCTGGCAAGGGCGGCGAGGACGCCGGGCGGGCCGTAGCCGCTTTCGGCGACCTAGCGATTGACGGCCCGCATCCCCGCCTCGTCGTACCGCTCACCCGCCGCCTCGGGCAGCTCCGCGTCGATGCGCGCCAGGTCCTCCTTGGTCAGCTCGATGCCGACCGCGGCGGCGTTCTGCTCCAGGTAGGTGCGCCGCTTGGTGCCCGGGATGGGGACCAGGTCCTCGCCCTGGGCCAGCACCCAGGCGATGGCCAGCTGGGCCGGCGTGACGTCCTTCTCGGCGGCGATCTCTTTCACCTTGGCCGCCAGTCGCAGGTTCGCCTCCAGGTTGGCGTCCGTGAAGCGCGGGTTGTTGCGCCGGAAGTCGTTCTCGTCCAGCTCGTCCGGCGAGGTGAAGCGGCCCGCGAGGAAGCCGCGGCCGAGCGGGGAGTACGGCACGAAGCCGATGCCGAGCTCCCGGCAGGCCGGCAGCACCTCGGCCTCCACGTCCCGCGTCCACAGCGAGTACTCGCTCTGCACGGCGGTGATCGGATGCACCGCGTGCGCCCGCCGGATGGTCTCCGCGCTCGCCTCGCTCAGCCCGATGTGCCGCACCTTGCCCTCGGCGACCAGCTCGCCCAGCGCGCCGACCGTCTCCTCGATGGGCACGTTCGGGTCGACCCGGTGCTGGTAGTACAGGTCGATGTGGTCGGTGCCCAGCCGCTGCAGCGAACCGTGGATCGAACTGCGCACGTGCTCGGCGGAGCCGTCCTGCCGGCCGACCGTGCTCATGTCGCCGGGTACGGCGTCGTCCATCCGGTAGTTGAACTTGGTCGCGATCACGTACTCGTCCCGGTGCCCCCGGATCGCCTCGCCGACCAGCGACTCGTTGGTCAGCGGGCCGTACACCTGCGCGGTGTCGAGGAAGTTGACCCCCAGTTCGAGGGCCCGCCGGATGGTGGCGACGCCCTCCTCCTGGTCGGCGGAGCCGTAGAAGGCGGACATCCCCATGCATCCGAGGCCGATGGCCGATACCTGGAGGTCCCGCAGACTGCGCTTCTGCATGTGATGTACCAGCCTTTCCCGCACACTCGATCGTCGTCCCGCACGGCACACGGGTACGAACCCCCGCCGTGCCGTACGTCTGCGACGCTACGAGTTGGAGCGCTCTCCAAGTCAAGCAACGCTCCGGGACGGACCGGGAATCCAGCCCGACCGGCACCTCGTACAGGTCGTTCCGGGTGACTCCCGGCTCGTCGCACGGCTCCGCCCCCGTCTCGGCCCTGATCTGCGCCGGCGGCGCAGGCCGCCGTGACACTCGGTGGTGAACCGGCCGTCATTGCACGGGTGTTCGTGATCGAAGGGGAAAGGTTCCGCGCTCGTACCGCGACCTCGGCGGTGGGACCCGCGTGTCGCGCCGAGGCGCTGGAGTGGCCTGTAGGGGAGGACGGCTCCGAGAGGGTGAAGGTTGCCTCTCGGGCCCGGATTCCGCCGTCGGGGACCTGTGGGTCTTCCCACACCCCGGTCCCTCCGCAAAGGATCTTGACGCCCGCCTCCCGGCTCGCTGAACTGTGACCGATCGGGTCTCACCACCACAGAGGCCCACACCAGGGGAGGGACCGGGCGCCGTGTCCCCGTGATCGCACTCGGCGGAACCGAAGAAGGCACCGGCGGCTGAAGGCTCGGGCGCGGCGACCCGGAAATGCCCGGATCCGGGTGAAGGGGGCGATGGACATGACGGGGGAGCCGAAGGCGATGGACTGCCGTGTCTCATGACGATTGACGCGCGCATCGAGTGGTGCCGCGCACTGCTCGCACGTCTGGTCCGCTTCACGGGGCGCACGCTGCGCGGCGAGTGGCACGCCATCGTCGTCGAACCGGTGCGGCGGCTCACGCGGCGCGGAGTGTCCGGGCTGCTGCTGGCGTTCGTCGCCGCGTTCGGTGTCATCTTCTTCCACGCGATCGCCCAGCATCGGCTCGGCGCGCTGTGGGTGACGCGGCTCGGCGGCGTCCGGGCGGACCTGCCGCTGTGGCTGTCGCTGCTGCGCACGCCCGTGTCGCTGTACGTGCCGGCGCTCGATCTGCCGGTGTGGGCGGGCATCACCCAGCTGTTCCTCGCCTTCGCCTGGGCCGAACTGGTCCTGGGCCGGGCCCGTACGCTGGCGATCTCCTATGCCACCACCCTGGCCGGCACGCTCACCGCACGCGTGATGATCGCGATGGGCCCCGGCTGGTGGGGGTTCGGACTGCCGCACGCGTACGGCCAGGTGCTCGACACCGGTCCCTCCGCGGCCGTCGTCGGCCTGTTCACCTATCTCTCGGTGGTCGAACGCGCGCCCGTGGTGTTCGCCCTGACCGGCGGCTCGATGGTGTGGGAGTCCATCGCCGTCCCCAACCTGGCCGGCCGTGAGCATCTGATCGCGGTGGCTTCCGCGATCGTCCTCGGCCTGCTGCACGGCCGCCGCGCACGGCTGCGGGCCCGTCTGCTGCTGCCCGTCCAAGGCGGCGGGTCCGCGCCCACGGCGCCCGGCGTCATTCCGGTGTCCGTGCCGCCCCGGCCCGTGCCCGCGCCGGCGAAGGCCGAGCGGTCGAAGGACACGGCCATGACATCCATGGACTGTTGAGGGGACCGCTGATCCCACCGCCCGCCCCTGTGGCGCCGCCCACCCCGTCAGTGTGATGGTTTTCGCACGTGGACACGCGCGGCCACCCCCTAAGGTGGCCCGCGAGGTACGGCAGGGCGTGGCTGACACCATGGTGTTCGTCGCCGGCAGGGCAGCTGAAGGGAATCCAGGATGTTCCGCAAGGTGCTGGTCGCCAACCGTGGAGAGATCGCGATCCGCGCGTTCCGGGCGGGCTACGAACTCGGCGCGCGCACCGTCGCCGTGTTCCCGCACGAGGACCGCAACTCACTGCACCGGCTGAAGGCCGACGAGGCGTACGAGATCGGCGAGCCGGGGCACCCGGTGCGGGCCTATCTCTCCGTCGAGGAGATCGTGGGCGCCGCCCGCCGGGCCGGCGCGGACGCCGTCTACCCGGGCTACGGCTTCCTGTCCGAGAACCCGGAACTGGCCCGCGCCTGCGAGCAGGCGGGCATCACCTTCGTCGGCCCGAGCGCGGCCACCCTGGAGCTGACCGGCAACAAGGCCCGCGCGGTCGCCGCCGCCCGGGCGGCCGGCGTGCCCGTGCTCGGCTCGTCCCAGCCCTCGAATGACGTGGACGAACTGGTGCGCGCCGCCGAGGAGATCGGCTTTCCCGTCTTCGTCAAGGCGGTCGCGGGCGGCGGCGGGCGCGGCATGCGCCGCGTGGAGGACCTCGCCCAGCTGCGCGAGTCCATCGAGGCCGCGTCCCGCGAGGCCGACGCCGCGTTCGGCGACCCGACCGTCTTCCTGGAGAAGGCCGTCGTCGACCCCCGCCACATCGAGGTGCAGATCCTCGCCGACGGCGAGGGCAACGTCATTCACCTCTACGAGCGCGACTGCTCGCTCCAGCGCCGCCACCAGAAGGTCATCGAGCTGGCCCCCGCCCCCAACCTCGACCCCGGGGTACGGCAGCGGATCTGCGACGACGCGGTGCGCTTCGCCCGCGAGATCGGCTACCGCAACGCGGGCACCGTCGAGTTCCTCCTCGACCCCGACGGCAACCACGTCTTCATCGAGATGAACCCGCGCATCCAGGTCGAGCACACCGTGACCGAGGAGGTCACGGACGTCGACCTGGTCCAGGCCCAGCTGAGGATCGCCTCCGGCGAGACCCTCGCCGACCTCGGCCTCGCCCAGGACACCATCACCCTGCGCGGCGCCGCCCTGCAGTGCCGTATCACCACCGAGGACCCCGCCAACGGCTTCCGCCCGGACACCGGCCGGATCAGCGCCTACCGCTCCCCGGGCGGCTCCGGCATCCGCCTGGACGGCGGAACCACCCACGCCGGCACGGAGATCAGCGCGCACTTCGACTCGATGCTGGTCAAACTCACCTGCCGGGGCCGGGACTTCAAGGCCGCCGTCGGCCGGGCCCGGCGTGCCGTGGCCGAGTTCCGCATCCGAGGTGTGGCCACCAACATCCCGTTCCTGCAGGCCGTCCTGGACGACCCCGACTTCCAGGCGGGCCGGGTCACCACCTCCTTCATCGAGCAGCGCCCGCATCTGCTGACGGCCCGCTCCTCCGCGGACCGCGGCACCAAGCTGCTCACCTACCTCGCCGACGTCACGGTCAACAAGCCGCACGGCGAACGCCCCGACCTGCTCGACCCCGTCACCAAGCTGCCGCCGCTGCCGGCCGGCGAGCCCCCCGCCGGCTCCCGCCAGCTGCTGGTCGACCTCGGCCCCGAGGGCTTCGCCCGCCGGCTGCGCGAGTCGCCGACCATCGGCGTCACCGACACCACCTTCCGCGACGCCCACCAGTCCCTGCTCGCCACGCGCGTGCGCACCAAGGACCTCCTCGCCGTCGCCCCGGTCGTCGCCCGCACCCTGCCGCAGCTGCTCTCCCTGGAGTGCTGGGGCGGCGCCACCTACGACGTCGCCCTGCGCTTCCTCGCCGAGGACCCCTGGGAGCGGCTCGCCGCCCTCCGCGAGGCCGTCCCCAACATCTGCCTGCAGATGCTGCTGCGCGGCCGCAACACCGTCGGCTACACGCCGTACCCGACCGAGGTGACGGACGCGTTCGTGCAGGAGGCCGCCGCCACCGGCATCGACATCTTCCGGATCTTCGACGCCCTCAACGACGTCGGCCAGATGCGCCCCGCGATCGACGCCGTGCGTGAGACCGGCACCGCGATCGCCGAGGTCGCCCTCTGCTACACCGCCGACCTGAACGACCCCGCCGAGCGGCTGTACACCCTCGACTACTACCTGCGGCTGGCAGAGCAGATCGTCGAGGCCGGCGCCCATGTCCTCGCGATCAAGGACATGGCGGGCCTGCTGCGCGCCCCTGCCGCGGCCAAGCTCGTCTCCGCGCTGCGCCGCGAGTTCGATCTGCCCGTGCATCTGCACACGCACGACACGGCCGGCGGCCAGCTCGCCACCTACCTCGCCGCGATCCAGGCGGGCGCCGACGCCGTGGACGGCGCGGTCGCCTCCATGGCCGGTACGACCTCCCAGCCGTCGCTGTCGGCACTGGTGGCCGCCACCGACCACTCCGACCGTCCCACCGGCCTGGACCTGCAGGCCGTCGGCGACCTGGAGCCGTACTGGGAGGGCGTCCGCAAGATCTACGCCCCGTTCGAGGCGGGCCTCGCCTCGCCGACCGGCCGGGTCTACCACCACGAGATCCCCGGCGGCCAGCTGTCCAACCTGCGCACCCAGGCCGTCGCCCTCGGCCTCGGCGACCGCTTCGAGGACATCGAGGCGATGTACGCCGCCGCCGACCGCATCCTCGGCCGCCTGGTCAAGGTCACCCCGTCCTCCAAGGTCGTCGGAGACCTCGCCCTGCACCTGGTGGGCGCCGGGGTCTCCCCGAAGGACTTCGAGGAGACCCCCGACAAGTTCGACATCCCGGACTCGGTGATCGGCTTCCTGCGCGGTGAGCTGGGCACCCCGCCCGGCGGCTGGCCCGAGCCGTTCCGCACCAAGGCCCTGCAGGGCCGGGCCACGGCGAAGCCGGTGCCCGAGCTGTCCGGCGAGGACCGCGAGGGGCTGGCCAAGGACCGCCGTGCCACCCTGAACCGGCTGCTGTTCCCCGGCCCCACGCGGGAGTTCGACACCCACCGGCAGAGCTTCGGCGACACCAGCGTCCTGGACAGCAAGGCGTTCTTCTACGGCCTGCGGCCCGCCAAGGAGTACGCCGTCGACCTGGAGCCCGGCGTCCGGCTGCTGATCGAGCTGCAGGCCGTCGGTGAGGCGGACGAGCGGGGCATGCGCACGGTGATGTCCACGCTCAACGGCCAGCTGCGGCCCATCCAGGTGCGTGACCGCGCCGCGGCCTCGGACGTGCCGGTGACGGAGAAGGCCGACCGCGCCAACCCCGGCCATGTGGCGGCGCCGTTCGCCGGTGTGGTGACCCTGGTGGTGACCGAGGGCGACGAGGTCGCCGCCGGCGCCACCGTCGCCACCATCGAGGCGATGAAGATGGAGGCCACCATCACCGCGCCCAAGGCGGGCCGGGTGTCCCGCCTGGCCATCAACCGCATCCAGCAGGTGGAGGGCGGCGACCTCCTGGTGGAGCTCGCCTGACCTGGCGCCCGGCACCTACCCGCTCGTGGGCCCTCAGTCCCAGAGCGGGTAGGTCATGACCTGCTTGAACCCTTCGGGCCGGTCATCGACGTAGGTGAGGGTCATCCGCGTGTAGTGCTGCACGCCCGGATGCTTCTTCCAGGCCTTGGGTTCGTCGAGCCGGACGGTCACCGGGTAGCCGTGGAAGCGGCCGGCCGCGCAGTACGGCTTGCAGTCGTTGACGAAGTTCGTGCCCTTGGCCGTCGCCCCGTCCTGACTCCACTGCGACCAGTGGAGCCCCAGGAGGCGGCTGTTGCCGTCGCCGCAGGCCAGGATGAAGTCGGCCGGGCGGACGTTCTGGTGCCACGTGCAGTCGACGAGTACGGGGCGCGGGGCGGCGGCCCGGGCGGCCGCGGTCGGCGGACTCGCCGAAGCCGTGGTCATGGCCGCCGTCAGAAGGGCGCCTGCCGCGAGGGTGACCGCCGTTCCCATCACTGATCCGCGCATGGTCGCTCCCGCCGTCGTGCTGTGTCCTGGCGCGTTCACCCGACGCTACGACCGTACGACGGTTTCCACCAGTCGCGCAGGTCGGGCCGCGTGTCAGCCGTGTTTCACGGTCAAACCGTAGAACGCGACACGGGCGCCGTCGGTCGTACTGTCCGAAGAGGACTGGTTGTAGGAGCCGGCCTTGAAGTACTGCTTGTACTGCTGGAACGACGACGGGATGCCGTAGTGGGTGGTGGCGCCGTTGACGGTCAGGTCGATGGTGTTCCCACCGGATATGGCGATGGTGTAGCTCCAGGTCTTGCCGATCGACACGTGCCCGACCGTGTGCGCGGTCTGTCCGCCGGACGGCGAGTTCTCCGTGCCGAGGACGATGTCGCCGTTGGCGTGGTAGTACAGCTCCAGCAGCGGCTTGGTGGAGGAACCGCCGCTGCCGAGGTGGATCTGCCCGACGCACACGTTCTTCGTCACGGACACCACGCGCAGGGTCGCGCTCATCCTGTGTGAGCCGGACAGCGCCCAGTCGGCGGCGCTGCCGTCGCGGTTCATCTCCCGCAGCTCTGAGCGGGCGTAGTTGGAATTCGGGGTCGTCACGCCCTTCTCCGGCGCCCAGAAGGTCATGGCGCCGTCTCGGGTGTCGGTGTAGAAGTACGCGTCCTGGTAGCCGTTGGGGCCCTGGAGCCGGGACGACGGGATGGTGGTGGGGCTGCCCGGGGAGCCGACGGGCTCCTGCAGCTCCCAGACCGACAGGTCGAAGTTGCCGCCGGGGGCGACATGCGGGTCGGCGGCGACCGCGCTGGGGCTGCCGAGGAGAGCGAGGGTGAGGGCGAGGCCCGCGGTGGTCGGCACCGCGAGGAGCCGGGATCGGGTCATGTGGGGGGTCCCTTCTTGGAAGTGAACCGGACGCAGCGGATGCGTTCAGCATGATGAACGCTGAACGCATCCTTGGTCGCTGATGACCCGGGAAGCTAGAGGTCTGAACCAGACACGTCAAGTGGCTCAGCAGGCGCCCTCGTCCTGCCACGGCCCCCATTCCGAGGCGCCCGGCACCTCGTTCTGGGTCCACCACTTGGCCTTCCAGTTGTGCTGGTTGTACGAGACCTCGTTGCCCTGCGTGTACACCGCCGTGGAACTCCACGCGGGCTTGCAGGAGGTCGGCGTCGGCGTGGGGGTCGGCGTCGGCGTGGTGGTGGGCGGGGTGACGCCGGCGAACCGCACCGAGTACTTCGCGAAGTCCCAGGAGTTCTGGGTGACGCTGGAGCACGTCCCTGACGTACGGCCCCCGTTGTCGGGCGGGCTGCACTGCCGGTCGCGGTTCAGGGACCAGAACGTGAAGCGGTCCATGTTGTGGCTCGTCGCGTAGTCCAGCACCGTCTGGAAGTCGGCCTGGGTGAAGTACTCGCCCGTGTCGCTGCGGCCGTTCATGCCGGAGAAGCCCTCGTGGGCGTACGCGGTCGCCTGGTCCCAGCCGAAGGTCGACTGCAGGATGGAGTTGAAGTTGGTCAGCGCGCCGGTCTGGCTCGCCGCGCCGTTGAAGCCGCCGTCGAACGGCATGATGGAGAAGTTGTTCGGGGTGAAGCCCTGGGACTTGGCCTCCAGCAGCATCTGCTTGCCGAACCAGCCGGTGCCGTCCGCGGTGCCGGCCGTCGTCACCGAGACGTACAGCCCCGGGTTGTTCTGCTGCAGGATCTTGGCCGCGCCGATCTCGTTCTTGATGGCCGCGCTGTTCTCGTACTCCGGCTCCTCCAGGTCGAAGTCGATGGCGTGCAGTCCGTACTTGGTGATGACCTGCTGGTAGGCCGCCGCCGTGGACGCCGCGTCCGCGCAGGCCTGGCCGAGCTTCGTACCGCCGTAGCCGCCGATGGAGACGGAGACGTCACCGCCCTTGGCGCGGATCGTGCTGATCATCGACTGCACGGCCGTGTCCGAGGAGACGGGCGCGGTGCCGCCCCACGTGGGTGAGCAGCCGCCGCCGTTGGGGGCGAGGACGAAGGCCAGCTGGAAGGCCTTCAGTCCGGTGGCGTCCATGATGGCGGCCGGGTCCGGCGGGTCGTTGTCCAGCGGCATCAGATAGGGGGCGGCGGCGTACCAGCGGTTGCTCAGCGCGCTCGTCGCGCCCGAGGCGTTGCTCGAAACGAGCGCGGTCGTGCCGGCGGCGGCGAGCGTGACGGCCGCCGCCGCGCCCAGACATGCCCGAAGACGTGTCACTGCGTGCCTCCAGAGGGTGGGGGAGTCCCCGGGGCGGGGAGCCCCACCCTCCGGGAGCTGTTGCGGCCACGTCAATGAGTTGGACTAGACCAACACGCTCTTTGGACTAGACCATACGATCTCTTTACCTCCCGTCGACCAGTCGAACAGTGAAACCCCGGTCCAGCGGCAGGCTCGGTGCGGTCACGGTCGTGACCTGCGTGCCGGCGTCGTAGGACCAGGCGGAGACGGGCAGTTGGCGGCCGTCGAGGAGGACGCGGGCGGGCGGCCCGTCGCCGTGCACGGTGAACCGGTAGGAGCGGGCGTCCACCTTGCCGGCGTACTCGCCCCTGCTCGCCCCCACCGAGACCGTCGTCCCGCCGCCGTCGGAGCGCAGGGAGACCCGCTGGGTGGCGGCGGCCCCCTTGGCGAAGTCGCGGGTCACCCCGTCGTCCTCGTACAGCGTGTAGCGACTCGTACCGTGGGCCGCCGGATACAGGTCCCAGTCCAGCTCGTGCCGGTCCCGGGTCTGCCAACTCGTCGTCCCCTTCGGCCACATCGGAACGATCGCGCCCTCGCGCACGAACAGCGGGAGCGTGTCGAGCGGGGCGTGGTAGCCGTCGACCGTGGTCGGGCCCCGGTAGGTGCGGCCGGTCCAGTAGTCGGTCCAGGTGCCCTTCGGCAGATAGATGCCGTCGCGGGTGTCGGAGTCCTGGTAGACCGGGGCGACGAGGAAGTCGGGGCCGGACAGGAACTCGTACTTCGCCTGGTCGGACAGCGTGTTCGGGTCGTCGGGGTACTCCAGCCACAGCGGACGCACCGCGCCGACGCCGGTCTTCGCCGCCTCGGCGGACAGCGTGTACATGTACGGCAGCAGCCGTTCCTTGAGCTGCAGGTACTTCCTGTTGACGGAGGTGTAGGGCTCGCCGTCCCGCCAGGGCTGCTGGTCGGCGGGCTTCTTGGTGGTCAGGTCGGTCGCCCAGCCGTCCATGGTCATGATGGCCGGCAGGAACGCCTTCCACTGCAGGTCGCGGGCGTACATCGTGGCGTCGTGGCGGTAGATGCTGCCCACGTCACCGGTGTTGTAGGCGATACCGGACAGGGTCGCCCCGGCATAGGTCGGGATCTGCCAGCGGATGTAGTCCCAGGACAGCTTCTGGTCGCCGCTCCACAGCACCCCGCAGCGCTGGGCGCCCGCCCAGGACACCGGCAGCCACACGAAGCCGCGCGCGTCGCTGTTGTCCTCGATCCCCTTCTTGGCGGCGTCGCAGGCGTCCAGCGCGAACTTGTAGCCGTTGCCGACCCAGGCCACGTCCAGCTTGGCCACCCGCTGGCCCGCCCTGACCTGGTCGGCGAGCTTGTCGATGCCGTCCTGGGTCCACAGGCCCAGCTGGGCGTGGTGGTCCCGCAGGCCCTGGGCGGTCTGCTCCAGGTTCTCGTAACCGCAGCCGTACCCGTCGTTGACGAGCATCCAGCCCAGCGGCATCTGGTTGTCCGTGTACCCGTCGGCGATCCTCAGCGCGTCCAGGGTGTGCCGCTCGCCGCGGTTGGCGTTGTGCAGGTAGCAGTCGGAGTCGCCGGGTTCGAGGCCGTACACCGGTGGCATGAAGGGCCTGCCGACCAACGCCGTGTACTTGCCGATTACTTGTTTGGCGTCCCCGAGGAAGTAGTAGGCGTCCAGGCGCCGTTCCTGCTGACCGGTGGTGACCGGTGAGCCGAAGGTGTACACGCCCGGTGCGAAGGTGTTGCGGAGGACGCCGTAGCCCGCGCTGGAGAGATAGAACGGCTGGGAGTTGTTGTAACCGCCCTCGTTCCAGTCGAAGCTGTTGGCCACGTACATCGTCTGCCCGCGGTGCGAGAAACCGCCGTTCTGCTCGCCGCCGCCGAAGAACTGCTCGTCGGCACCCCGCACCAGGCTCTGCCGCATGCCGCCGGTCGACCAGCGCAGCGGCTTGTCCTCCTGCCAGATCCGGGTGCGGTCGTCGGGCTTGTACAGCCCGAAGCGCAGCGGTTTCTTGTACACGCGCAGCACGGCCTGTGGCGAGCGTATGCCGTAGTAGTCGCCCGCGTCGAAGGACGAGGTGCGCCGCTCCACGGCCGGCTGCTTGCGCACGATGGCCGTGCCCGCCGGATCGCTCAGCGAGCCGGACGGGTCGGCCTGCAGACGCAGTTGACCTCCCGTCAGAAAGTCCGCCCGCGCGGTGAACTGCCCCGCCTCGACGGTGTAGCTGCCGTCGCCGCCGGAGAAGGACGTGAGATCGCCGGCGTCCGTGGTGGCGGGCAGGTACGCGGTGCCCGTGAAGGAGTTGTCGTGCACGTCGTACGGCACGACCACCACGTGGTACGTCCCCGACGCCCGCGGGATCACCGTGGCCTCCGGGTCGGCGGTGCCCGCGCTGGACGCCACCTGCTTGCCGTGGTCGTCGTAGACGTACAGGTCGAAGTCGTCGGAGGGCCTCTCCCACCTGATCGACAGCGGGACGCCGCCCTCGGGGTTGTCGTCCCAGTAGCCGTCCGGCACCGAGACGGTCAGGTCGAAGCGGTCGCAGACCCTGTCGTCGGGGTCGGCGGCCGGGGCGGGACAGCTCTCGGTGCCGCCGCCGGTGCCCTTGGCGTAGACCGGGCTCTGCCAGCCGACGCTGCTGTGAGCGGGGTCGAGTACGGCGCCGGAGGCGGTGGCGGCGGCCTGGGCGGGCACCGGGGCGGCGAGCAGGGTTCCCGCCAGGGCGGTCGCCAGCCCCAGCGGTACCCAGGCCGGCCACGGCACACGATGGCGCGGTCTTCGCGGTCTTTGCACGGCGGAACAGCTCCCCTCGCAGCACTGCGGACTGACTGTTCTTGCTCCTGTGCTCACAAGCGCTCGAAACAGGCTTCAATCGAGCAACTTCAAGCAGGAGCCTCGGGGCTGACGCAGGTTCATGTCAAGAGTGCGGGGGCCCGACGTCGGCCGGACTCGGGCCCGGAACCCGGCCGTGCACGACGAAGGCCGGCCCCCTCGACAGCGGGGGCCGGCCTTCGCGCGCGGGTCGCTCAGTCCGCGTTCTTCCGGAGGACGATCTGGGTCTGCGTGGTCTGGCCGACCAGCCGGTCCCGGTCGTCGCGCAGGTCCGTCTGCACCACGATGAGCGTGCTGCCGAGGTGCAGCGGCCGGGCGGTGGCATGGACGTGCCCGCCGGTGACCGCCCGCAGGAAGTTCGTCTTGGACTCCACCGTCGACGTACCGGTCGCCCCCTCGGGCAGGTTGACATAGGCGCACACCGCCCCGACGCAGTCCGCCAGCGCCATCAGGGCGCCGCCGTGCAGGGCGCCACCCGCCGTGCACGCCTTCGGGGACCAGGCCAGGCTGCCGACGGCCCGCTCGGCCGTGGCCTCGCGCAGCTCGATGCCCAACGCGGCAGCGAACGGCATGGCGGCCAGGAGCTCGGCGGGCTCGGGGACGCCGCGCGGGGTAGTGGTCGACATGGTGTACCGCCTTTCGTGAGTGCCACGATGATCGGGCAGTGTGCCAGTCAGCCCCCGGCCGGCTCCTGGAGCATGGCGAGTTTCAGGACACCGCCGCCGATGCCCCAGCCACCGTCCGCCACCTCCTCCACCAGGACCATGGTGCCGGCGCGGGCCCGCTCGCCGTAGATCTCGACGTACAACTCGGTGGCACGGGTGACGATCAGCTCCTTCTGCTCGTCGTCCAGGCTTCCGGCGGGCACCTTGAAATTCGCGAACGGCATGGTTTTTCCTCCTTGATCGAGGGGGGTCAGAGGGAACTGCCCGGCGTGAGCAGGCCGTCGAGGCCGGCGCGGCGGAAGAACTCGGCGCGGATGCGGTCGGCGACCGCGGAGACGACCTCGCTGCCGTCACGGGCGGGGTCCACGTGGGTGCGCAGCGGACGGCGGCCGGCGGGCAGCTCCACCAGGCGTACGACGGCCTCCGCGACCTGAGCCGGGTCCGCGTCCGGCGGGATCAGTGCCGCGAGCCGCTTGTCCAGCTCCGCCAGCAGGGTGCCGTAGCGCTCGTCGTAGGCCGCCGCGCGCCCGGTGTCGGCGGGGGTGCCGGCGTGCAGGAAGTGGTTCGTGCCGGAGGTGAAGGCGCCCGGCACGACGATCGCGGTGTCGATGCCGAACCGGACCAGCTCACCGGCGTAACTCACCGCCAGCGCGTCCATCGCCGCCTTGGCCGCGAAGTACGGCCCCAGGAAGGGCGGACAGCCGCCGCGCGTGCTGGAGCTGCCGATCCATACCAGCAGGCCCTCGCCCCGTTCCCGCAGCCGGGGGAGCGCGGCCCGGTTCACGCGCTGGGCGCCCAGCACGTTGACGTCGTAGAGGTCCGCGAGCTGCTCGGGCGTGAAGGCCTCGGCGGGCCCGGTGACCATGTGGCCCGCGTTGTGCACCACCACGTCCAGCCGGCCCTCGGCGGCGAGCACGCGGTCCACCGCCGCGTCGGCGGAGTCCTGGGAGGTGACGTCCAGCTCGACGGCGTACAGGGACACGCCGTGCTCGGCCGCGTACCGGTCCAGGCCGGCCACGGCGGGTGCGTTGCGGCCGGTCGTCTGCCGGATGCCCGCGTAGACGGTGTGACCGGCGTCGGCCAGGGCGCGCACGGTCAGCGCGCCGAAGCCGCTGGAGGCGCCGGTGACCAGGATGGTCCGGGGCGTGTCGGTGGTCGTTCGGGGAGTGTCCGCGGTCATGATTCCTCGATGGCGTGTGGATCGGGCTGGGATCGGGGTGGCGGGGTCGGGACGGGAAGGGTCAGACGATGCCGCCGTTGGCGCGTACGACCTGGCCGTTGACCCAGTGGCCGGCCGGGGAGGCGAGGAACGCCACCACCTCGGCGATGTCGGCGGGCGTGCCGAGGCGTTCCAGCGGCGGCTGGGCGGCCAGGCGCGCGATGGTGTCCTCGTCCTTGCCGTCCAGGAACAGCTCGGTGGCCGTGGGCCCGGGGGCGACGGTGTTCACCGTGACGTCCCGGCCGCGCAGCTCGCGGGCCAGTACCAGGGTCAGCGCCTCGACCGCGCCCTTGCTCGCGCTGTAGGCGCCGTAGGTGGGGAAGGCCAGGCCCACCACGGACGTGGAGAAGGCGACGAACGAGCCGCCCCGGCGCAGGGTGCGGGCCGCCTCACGGGCGACCACGAACGTGCCGCGGATGTTGGTGCGGTGCATCGCGTCCAGCTCGGCGAGGTCCAGCTCGGCGATCGGCGCGAGATGCATCCGGCCGGCCGCGTGGACCACGACGTCAACCCCGCCGAACCGCATGGCGGCCGTCCCGAACAACTCGGCGACCTGCTGTTCGTCGGCGACGTCGGCGCGCACGGCGACCGCGCTGCCGCCTGCCGCGGTGACTTCCTTGACGGCGGCCTCGGCCGACTCGCGGTTGCCGGCGTACCCGATCACCACGGCGTACCCCTCGGCGGCGAGCCGGCTCACCGTCGCCCGGCCGATGCCGCGCGAGCCTCCGGTGACCACGGCCACGCGGGGCCGGGCAGCCGGCTCCCGGGGCGCCGATTCCTGGACGGTTGTTTCCTGGGTGGCTGTTTCCTGAGCGGACATGAGCGGTCTCCTGCCGTAGGGGCGGTGCGGGAAGTGCTCCTCCAGCCTGGGCCGCCGTCTCCGGGCCAGCCACGGCTGCGCTCACCCTGGGGCCGGCAACCCCTGGATACGCGTCGCCCGGCGCGCGACCATGGAGGGCGTGAACCATGCCGAGCTGGCCGCCTTCCTGAAGTCCCGGCGCGACCGGGTACGCCCCGCCGACGTCGGCCTGCCCGCGGGTCCGCGGCGCCGGGTCCCGGGCCTGCGCCGTGAGGAGGTGGCCCAGCTGGCCGGACTGTCGGCCGACTACTACACCGAGCTGGAGCGGGGCCGCGGCGCTCAGCCCTCCGCGCAGGTCCTGGCCGCCCTCGCCCGTGCCCTGCGGCTCGGCGGCGACGAACGCGACCATCTGTTCCACCTCGCCGACCGCCCGTTGCCGGCCGAGGCGTCCGGACCCACCGCGCTCGTCCAGCCCGCCCTGCTCGGCCTGCTGGACCGGCTCACGACGACCCCCGCCCAGGTCATCACCGACCTGCACGAGCCGCTCGTCCAGAACCCCCTCGCCGTGGCGCTGCTCGGTGCGATGCCGAGCGGGCGCGGGCCCCACCGCAGCTTCGTCTACCGCTGGTTCACCGACCCCGCCGCCCGCGGCCTCTACCCGGCCGAGGACCATCCGCACCACTCCCGGGTGTTCACCGCCGACCTCCAGGCGGTCGCGGCCCGGCGCGCCAGGGACGCCGACGTCACCCGGCTGGTGGCCACGCTGCTGCGGCGCAGCACGGAGTTCGCCGAGCTGTGGGAGCAGCGCGAGGTGGCACTGCGCCGCACCGACCACAAGCGGATCGTCCACCCCTCGCTCGGCGTCATCGAGCTGGACTGTCACAACCTCTTCAGCGAGGACGGCCGGCAGCGCCTGCTGTGGTTCAGCGCCCCGCCCGGCACCGAGGGAGCCGCCCAGCTGGAGCTGCTCTCGGTGATCGGCACTCAGGACCTGGGCGCCACGGCGGAAGAGCCGGGGCACCGGTCCCGCTGAGCAAGCCGCGGGACAGCACCGGACTTGTCACGAAGTCGGCAGACCCGTGGCGGATCATCCGTCGCCTGAGGCACACTTGACAGTGTGCGCCCTGATTCGCGACGTTTGAGCAGTCGCGTGCGGAGGGGATGCGGCGCGCACATCGGAACGAGCGGCAGGACGCGCCCGGCGCGTCATGGGGGGAGCGGTCGCCCATGCGATCCATGAGCCATGATCCACACGCCTCACCGGTCTGTGCCGCCTCGGGCACACCGCTTGCGGAGCCTGCGGAAGGGCGGTCGAACTGAGGTGGAGATCACCATCCACAGACCCGGCGAGCTGACGCCCGAACTGCGCCGGGCCTGGCACCACGCGATGGACGAGTCACCCGAGTACTCCAACCCCTTCCTCGCACCGGAGTTCGCGATCGGCGTCGGCCGGTACCGGCGCGGGGCACGCGTGGCGGTCCTGCGCGAGGGCGGGGAGCCCACCGGGTTCTTCCCGTACGAACGGGGGCCGTTCGGCACCGGACGGGCCATCGGGCTCGGACTGTCCGACTGCCAGGCCCTCGTGCACCGGCCCGGGGTCACCTGGAACGCCCAGGAACTGCTGCGGGCCTGCGGGCTCAGCATCTTCGAGTTCGACCACCTCGTCCAGGAGCAGCGGCCGTTCGCGGCCCACGTCACCGGCACCTTCGCCTCCCCGGTGATCGATGTGAAGCCCGGCGACGGCGGCTACCCCGAGTGGCTGCGGAGCACCTACCCGGGCCTGGCCAAGACGACGCTGAAGAAGGAACGGCGGCTCGGCCGGGACATCGGCGAGGTGCGGTTCGAGTTCGACGAGCGCGACCCGGAGGCGCTGCGCACCCTCATGCGGTGGAAGTCCGCGCAGTACCGCAGGACCGGCCGCATGGACCGGTTCTCCCGGCCGTGGATCGTCGGCCTGGTCGACCATCTCTTCCGCGTCCGCGAGGAGCACTTCACCGGAGTGCTGTCCGTGCTGTACGCGGGTGACCGGCCGGTCGCGGCCCACTTCGGCCCCCGGTCGAGCACCGTGCTGGCAGCCTGGTTCACCGCCTACGACCCCGAACTTCACTACTACTCCCCGGGGTTGATGATGCATCTGCGCACCGCCGAGGCGGCGGCCCGGCACGGGGTGACCCTCGTGGACCTCGGGCGCGGGGACAAGGAGTACAAGGACTGGCTCAAGACGCGTGAACTGCGGGTCGCCGAGGGCTTCGCGGCCCGTCCGCACCCGGTGGCGCTCGCCCAGCGGCTGTGGCGCAGACCGGTGCGGGGGCTGCGGAACACGGTCAACGCCCATCCGCAGCTGCGCGCGCCGGCCGACCGGCTGCTGAAGACGGTGGGTAGGGTGCGTACTCAGGGCACGGCCGCTTCCCCGGCCGCCCGGAAGAATCGCCTTCCGGAGCGGTAGTTACTGGCAGGTTCTCGTCAAAATTTCGGCCAAGCGGCGGACGTTTTCGCGCCCACGTGATCGGGTCTCCTGCGTCGGCAGTGTCGATGCCTTTCGGGAGGCACCTGGTGTCCGTACCAACCCGCAGAAGACGGTGGTTCACCGTCTGCGCGCTCACCGCGTCCGCCGCGCTGGTCGCCATACCCCCGTCCGCCGCTTCGGGGCGATCGGCGAGCCCCTTCGGCGTGCGGGTCCTCGGCCAACTCGCCAAGGAACGCGCGCAGTCCGTGGGTGCCATGTCGCCGCACGTCGCGGCGGACGACGACGACGGGAACGAGGCGGACGAGATCGCCGAGGGCGCGGACCAGTACGCCGAGGCCCGCACCTCGCCGGGTGTCGTCGCACCGGGCGCGTACGGCGCGGCCTGGCACGACCTCACCAACCTCAGGAGCACCGGCGGCAGGTGGCGCAACATCACCGACCTGCCGTACAACTCCGACGACCCGCGCTACCGCGACATCGACTCCAACTCCAGCGGCGGAAGCGGGAACGTCACCGGCCGGATGGCGGCGATCGCCGCCGACGACGACGGTTACGTCTACGCGGGCAGCGCCGGCGGCGGCGTGTGGCGCTCGCACAGCGGCGGCGGACACTGGCAGCCCATCAGCGACCGGCTGCCCGCCCAGTCCACCGGCGCCCTCGCCCTCGACGGCACCGGCCGGCTGTGGCTGGGCACGGGCGAGGCCACCACCAACGCCGACGCCTACCTCGGCAGCGGCGTCTACGTCCTCACGCACCCGCACCACGGCACCTTCTCCACGCGCAGCCGGGTAGGCGGCGACGAACTGGAGAGCACCACCATCCACGAGCTGCGCTTCGGCGGCGGCAAGGTGTGGGCGGCCACCAGCGAGGGCGTGTGGAGCCACTCCACGAAGAAGCTGAGCGGCCACTGGAAGCTGGAGTACGCGCCCAACCCCGACTTCCTGCCGGGGGGTCAGAAGGCCGACGACCCGGACGCGCCGTACAAGAACATCGCCAACGACATCGCCATCGACCCCAAGGACCCGTCCAAGGTGGTCCTCGCCATCGGCTGGCGCAGCGGCGACGACTACAACGGCTTCTACACCAAGGCCGGGGGCACCTGGACCCGGATCACCAGCGGCCTCGGTGATCTCCCGGCCGACCCCGACAACGTCGGCAACGTCACCTTCGCCCGCTCCGCCGACGGCTCCCGCTACTACGCCATCGACCAGTCCCCGGAGCAGCTGAACACCAACCCGGACAGCGGCCTGGAGGGCATCTACGTCTCCAAGTCCGGCTCGCCGACCGGCCCCTGGACGAAGATCGCCGACTACAAGGGCCTGGCCGCCGACAACTCGGCGCTCACCACGGCCGGTTACATGCCCGGTGTCCAGGCCTGGTACAACCAGTTCCTCGCCGTGGACCCGGCCGACCCGCAGCACGTGTACGCGGGCCTGGAGGAGGTCTACGAGACCAAGGACGGCGGTGCCGACTGGTCGACGGTCGGCCCGTACTGGAACTTCACCTTCTCCTGCTGGAGCATCGACCCGGCCAGGCAGACCGGCGACTGCAACCCGACCACCCACTCCGACCAGCACGGTGTCGCGATCGGCCGCTACCACGGCAAGAGCTTCGTGTACGTCGGCAACGACGGCGGCGTCTACAAGCGCCCGGTGCACGGCTCCCAGGACGCCTCCGGCCACGCCACCGACTGGACCTCCCTCAACGACGGCACCATCGACACCCTCCAGTACTACTCCGTCGGCATCGGCAAGGACCTCGACCACGGCGGCCTGTCCGTCACCGGCGGCCTCCAGGACAACGGCCAGTCCGTGCTGCGCGGCAACGACAAGGTGATGGGCTCCAACTTCGGCGGCGACGGCGGCGACACCCTCGCCGACCCCGCCAACGGCTGCAACATCGCCCAGGAGTACGTCTACCTCGCGGTCCAGGTCACGCAGAACTGCGCGGTGAACGACGGCAGCTGGGTCACCGACCCCGGCAAGGCCACCTCGTACTCCGTCGCCCCGCCCGACAACGCCACCAGCGAGGCCCGCTTCATCGCCCCGCTCGCGGCGGACACGAAGGACGGCAACACCTGGGTGGCCGGCGGCCGGCACATCTGGGTCCAGAGCCACGGCTACGCCATCCGCAGCGGCAAGGAGTGGACCAGCGTCCACGACTTCGGCGCCGGCCGGGTCGCGACCGCCGTCGCCGCGTCCGGCGGGAAGATCTACGCCGCCTGGTGCGGCCCCTGCAACAACCAGGGCTTCGCCCGTGGCATCGCCGTCGGCAACGCGGACGGCACCGGCTGGCACGACATCAGCCTGCCGGCCGACGGTACGGTGCCCAACCGCTACCTGAGCGGCTTCGCCGTCGACCCGAAGAACGCCGACCACGTCTTCCTCGCCGTCAACGGCTTCTCCCGGCACTGGACCGAGGGCCCCGGCGCGGGCGTCGGCCACGTCTTCGAGTCCACCGACGGCGGGACGACCTGGAAGGACATCTCGGCCAACCTGCCCGACGTGCCCACCGACTCCGCCCTGGTGACGGCGGACGGCGGCCTCGCCGTCGCCACCGACCTCGGTGTCGTCTACCGTGCGCCGGGCCGCACCACCTGGCAGCGGATCGGCAGCCTGCCGGCCGTCGCCGTGCTCCAGCTCAAGACGAGCCCCGACGGCGGCACGCTGTACGCCGCCACGCACGGCCGCGGGATCTACACCGTCAAGGTGTGCGACCTCCGCTGACCGCCCGCCGATTCGGAGGGGTGGCTCCCGGGCCTTCGGGGGTCACCCCTCCTGCGCGTACGGCACCACGTCCATGTCCAGTGTGAAGACCGGGCGGGCGGCGCCGGCGATGTCCGGTGCCTTGGCGGCGGCGGTGACCTGCGCCGTACCGCCCCGGGTGCCCGCGCAGCGCAGGGTGGCGTGCGCGGTGCCGTCCGCGTCCAGCCGCCAGTCCGACGCGACCACGAGCGCGGGTGCCGAACTCAGCACGCCCGTCCACCGTTTGTCGTCCAGGCGCGGTCGCAGGGTGAGGGTCACCGTCGTCCCCGGGCGCACGCACAGCCGGCGCCGGACCGGGTCACCGGGGGCCACGGAGAGGTCCGCCTGCCCGGCGACGCAGCCGCCCGAGGGCCCGGAGGGCGTAGCCGAGGGCGTGACCGCCCCACCGGAGGGCGCGTCCGTCCTGCCGGGGGACACCGGGACGCTCGGGGCGTCCGAGGCGCCGGCCGGCCCGGACGGCCGCGCCGGCCGGCTCCCGGACGCTCCGGTACCGGCTCCCGCTCCCCGGCCCGTCGACGCCCCGCACCCCGCCAGTACGACCACCGCGGCGATCGCACATCCACCGGCCCACCACCGCATGACAGCACCTCCCGGCCTCCCGAGTACGCCTCCCAGGATGCCTCAGCCGCCGCCGCGTACCGCCTTTCCGACCTCGGTGCGCAGAGCCACGAACCCGGGCAGGCTCCGGGTGGTGAGCTGATCCCGGTCACCGGGCAGGTCGACCGGCAGGTCGCGGACGACGCGGGAGCCGGGGCCGGGGGAGAGGACGACGACGCGGTCGCCGACGTACACGCTCTCGTCGATGTCATGGGTGACGAACACGATGGTCGTGTCGTTCGTCCGGTGGACCTCCAGCAACAGGTCCTCCAGATCCTCCCGGGTGCCCGCGTCCAGCGAGCCGAACGGCTCGTCCATGAGCAGCAGGGAGGGCCGGCAGACCAGGGCGCGGGCGATGGCGACCCGCTGCTGCATACCGCCGGACAGCTCAGGGGGACGGCGGCGGGCGACCCCGTGCAGGCCGACCCGTTCGAGGATGGTCTCGGCCGCGGCCCGGCGGGCGGCCCGCCCGAGGCCCCGGCGGCGCAGCGGGAGGGCCACGTTGTCGCGGACGGTGAGCCAGGGCAGCAGCGAGCGCCCGTACTCCTGGAAGACCACCGCGAGCCGCTCCGGTACGCCGGTCACCTCCGTCCCGTCGATCGTGATCGTGCCCTCCTGCACGGGCAGCAGCCCGGCGATGGCGCGCAGCAGCGTGGACTTGCCGCACCCGGAGGGGCCGACCACGCTGAGGAGCTGGCCGTCCGGCACGGTGAGGCTGATGCCGTCCAGGACGCGGGTGTCGCCGAAGTGCCGGCTGACGGAGTCGAGGCGCAGCATCCCTCACCCGGCCCAGGGCTCGTACAGGGTGCCCGCGCTGCCGGCGACCCGCAGGTGCAGCAGGAAGGGGCCCGAGCCGTCGCCCCGGCCCAGGGCGTGGTCCAGGGCGGCCGGCAGCTCGTCGGGGTGTTCGGCGCGGGCCGCGGGGCAGCCCAGGGACTCGGCGAGGGCCGCGAAGTCGATGCCCGTGATGTCCGTACCGGGGACGGGCGCGATGCCGATCCGGCGGCCCAGCGCGCGCACGGCCGCGTAACCGCCGTTGTCCAGAAGGACGTAGGTCACCGGTGCCGTGTGCCGGGCCGCGCTCCACAGGGCCTGCACCGAGTACAGCGCCGAGCCGTCGCCGACCACGCACACCACCCGGCGCCGGTCGGCGAGCGCCCGGCCCACCGCGAGTGGCAGGCCCCAGCCGAGGGCCCCGCTGCCCGTGGTGAGGAAGCCCCCGCCCGACTCGATCGGCACGCGTGCGTGCAGCGTGTCGCGGTGGCTCGGCGCCTCCTCGACGAGGACCCGGTCGCGCGGCAGCCGGTCGCGCAGCAGATCGAAGAACAGCTCCGGGGTGATGCGTCCCTCGGCGGGTGCCGGGACGGGTGACGGGCGGGGCGGCGGCGGATCGCGGTCGGGTTCCTTCAGCAGCCCGGTGAGCCGGGCCAGCGCGGGCCGCAGGGTGGTGACGATGCTGGTGCCGGTGGGCAGCCAGGCGGCCTGGCCGGGGTCGCAGTCCAGATGGAACAGCTCGGTGCCGGGCGCGAGCGGCGGGCCGCCGTCCGCCACGTGATAGGTGAACAACGGTGCGCCGAGGGCGACCACCACGTCGTACGGCGCGAGGCGGGCCGCGAGGTTCCGGGCGATCGGCGGCAGGAACCCCTGGAACAGCGGGTGCGACTCCGGGAATCCGGAGCGGCCGGAGAGCGGGCTGATCCACACCCCGGCCCGGATCCGCTCGGCCAGCGTCCGGACCTCGTCCAGCGCGTCCTCGTCGTCCACGCCGGGTCCCACCACGAGCGCCGGGCGCCCGCAGGTCTCCAGGCGGGCGGCGAGGGCGTCGAGGGCTTCCGGGGCGGCCGTGAACGCCGAGTGCAGCGTGCGGGGCGTGACGTGCTCGGCGGGCCGGTCCCAGTCGTCCTCGGGCACGGACACGAACACCGGGCCGCGGGGATGGGTCATCGCGATCCGGTACGCCTCGGCGAGCACGGCTGGCACGTCCTCCGCCCGCTCCGGCTGGCGGGCCGACTTCACGTACGGGCGCGGGAACTGGGCCGGCTCGTCGGCGCCGAGGAACGGCCGCAGCTGGATCAGCGAGCGCGCCTGCTGTCCCGCCACGATCACCAGCGGCACCCGGTCGCGGAAGGCGTTGAACACCGCGCCGAGCGCGTGCCCCACCCCGCCGGCCGAGTGCAGGCTGACGAACGCGGCACGCCGGGTGCCGAGCGCGTGCCCGGCCGCCATGCCGACGGCGACGGACTCCTGCAGGCCCAGCACATAGGTGAAGTCGTCCGGCCAGTCGCGGAACATCCGCAGCTCCGTGGAGCCGGGATTGCCGAAGACCGTGGTCATGCCGGTGTCGCGCAGAAACCGTACGACCGCCTCGCGGACCGTGGCCGTCGTCATGCCGTCCTCCCTGCGGACGTCCTGGTGCCGGCGAACCACTTCTCGGCCGCCAGCAAACCGGTGTTGAGGAGATACCCGAGCGCGCCGAGCAGCAGCAACGCCGCCCACACGGTGAGCAGATCGGAGCGCGTCTGGGCGTCGGTGAGCGTGAAGCCGATGCCGTTGTCACTGCCCGGCAGCAACTCCGAGAACACCATCAGGATCAGACACAGCGAGAGACTGAGCCGCAGCCCGGCGAAGATCCGGGGCAGCGCCGAGGGCAGGATCAGGAACCACAGCCGTTCGGGCGCCGTCAGCCGCAGCACGGCCGCCACCTGGAGCCGCAGCGGGTCGGTGGCGCGGACTCCCTCGGCCGAGTTGATCAACACCGGCCACACGGCGCTGAACAAGATCGACGCCACCTGCATGGGCGTACCGAAGTCGAAGACGACGACGAACACCGGCACCAGCGCGGGCGGCGGCACGGCCCGCGCGAACTGCAGCACCGGGTTGCACAGCGCGTACGCCCGGCGCGAGCGGCCCACCGCGATCCCCAGGGCGACCCCGGCGACGGCGGCGAGCGCGAACCCGGCCGCCATCCGGCCCAGACTCGGCAGGATGGTGTCGACGGCGGCCGGGGTGAGGAACAGATGGCCGACGGGCCCGGAGAACCACAGGTCACGGGCGTGCCGGACGATGCGCAGCGGCGGCGGGAAGTACACGCTGCGCTGGGCGCGGGCGGCCAGCTCCCAGCAGGCGACGGCGCCGAGGAGCACCGACCAGCGCAGCAGGAAGGGGACGGCGGTGGCCCGGGGTGCGCCGGGCGCGGTTGTGGACCGAGCGCTGCCCTGTGCCCGGGTCATGGCCGGCTCCGCTGCGACTTCGCCGCATCCGGGCGGGGTTCCTGCGCCCAGGCGAACAACCGCCGTTCCGCGCCGACGAGTACGCCGTTGATCACCAGTCCGAGAGCACCCGCCCACACCACCCCGGCCAGCACGTCACGCGTGCCGTCCGTCTCCGTCTGGGCCTGGGCGATGAAGATGCCGAGGCCCTGGCCGAAGCCGGAGAGGATTTCCGTCGCGACGGCCAGGATCAGGGCGACCGCGGCCGAGATCCGCACACCGGCGGCGATGAACGGGGCGGTGGCCGGCAACTCCACCCGCAGCAGCACCGCGAGCCGCCCGAACCCGAAGGCGCGCAGGGTGTCCTTGGCCAGCGGGTCGGTCTCGCCGAGGCCGTAGACGGTGTTGAACAGCACCGGCCACAGCGAGGCGTAGGCGATCAGCGTCACCTCCGTCCGCGTGCCGGACCCGAGCAGCAGCGACACCAGCGGGATCAGCGCGACCGACGGCAGGGGCCGCAGAACCTCGATCACCGCGCGTACGGCGGCCTCCACCACCGGCACCGCGCCCAGCAGCAGCCCGAGCGGTACGGCGATCGCACAGGCCAGCCCCAGTCCCAGCGCCCACGCCCGCAGGGTCACCCCGATCCCGTCCAGAAAGGCAGGGTCGCCCGCCAACCGGGCTGCGCGGTCGAGGACTTCGGAGGCGGGCGGAAGATAGCTGCGCCGTACGATCCCGGCCCGGGAGACCGCCTCGCAGATCCCGAAGGCCAGCGCCGCGCCGAGCAGACCGAGCAGCAGCTCCTGACGCCGGGTCATTTCACCAGCAGGGGTGCCGGATCGACGTCCGTCGTCAGCAGCCCCTGGGCGCGCATGAGCTTGACGAGCCGGCGCAGTGCGGCCGGGTCGGCGGACGCCGGATACGCGGGCAGGTGGATGGCCTTGGCCTGGTCCGCGGTCACCTTGGCGTACTTGGGCAGCTCGGTGCGCACCGCTCCCGGGTCGTCGGCGGCGAGCTTCGAGGCCGCCTCGACGGCACGCCGGAAGCCCGCCGCGGCCTTGGGGTTCTTCCTCACGAAGTCGGCGGTGGTGACGTACCCGCTGGCGGGCAGGCCCCGCGCCGGCCCCGAGCCGCCGTCCAGCAGGACCCGGGCGTCCAACTCGCCCTGTACGGCGGTGTCGAAGGGCTCGACCGCGTGGGCGGCGTCCACCTGGCCCCGCTGCAGGGCCGGGCCCATCTGCGGGAAGAGGATCTGCCGGTAGACGGGCCGGCCGGCGCCCTGGGCGTCCAGGATCGCGTTCAGGGTCAGGGACTGGATGTTGTTGAGGACGGCCACGGCGACCTTCTTGCCCGCGAGGTCGGCGGGTTTCCTCAGTGCCGAGTCCTTGGGCACGAGGACGTCCATCATGTGCGGGGCGATCCGGACGCCCTCGGCGAGGATGCGCAGGTCCAGGGTGCCCTTCTCGTTGGCCTGGAAGTAGGTGACGTAGTTCGCGCTCGCGATCACGTTCACCTGTCCCTTGAGCAGGGCGGGAAGGGCCTGGATGCTCTGCTGCACGGGCTGGATGCGCACGTCCAGGCCCTCCTTGGCGAACAGCCCGCGGTCCCGGGCCAGATAGAGGGCGGCGGAGTCGGTGAGCGGCAGCGCCGCCACGGTCAGCTGCTGCCGGCGGTCACCGGAGTGCGGCTCGCCGCCGCTGTCGCAGCCCACGAGGGTCAGCGCCGCCGCGGCGACGAGTGCGGCGAGGCGTTTCGTTCGCGTCATTCCCGATCGTGATCGACTTAAAGGCATAGGGGCATGACTACCCAGCATTTGTCATGATCGCTACAGATCCGTGGTGGGTTTCGGAGTCTTCGGAGAAATACGAACCGAGCGGGGCGGGTACGTCGCCGCCGATGTGGTCGGTCCCCGGCCGAGGTCCGCAGTCAGGCCCGTGGGCGGGCGATGCGCAAGGGCGGCGCGGGGGTGGGGGCCGGGGCGTCGGTGGTGGCGGTGGCGTCCGTCCACCAGTCGGCGCCGTCCTCGATGTAGCGCAGCAGCACGCCCTCGCGGATCGCCCAGGGGCAGACGACGGCCCCGCGCAGCCCCATGAGCTTGAGCGCCGTGTGCCCGACGACCGCTCCGGCCAGGCTCTGCTCGGCGCGCGGCGCGGAGATCCCGGGCAGCTGGGCCCGCTCGGCGACGGGCAGCGCGGCGAGGGTCCGGACCGCCTCGCGCAGATCCCGGCAGCGCATCTCCCGGTGCACGAACGGGCCGTAGCGCCCGGGCGCCGCCCCGCACAGCCGGCCCAGCTGCTGGAACGTACGGGAGCTGACCGCGGCGGTGCGCGGCCGTTCCCAGCGGATGCGCGAGGCCACGTCCCGCAGTTCGTGGCGGATCCGGCGGCGCAGTTCCTTCAGTTCCTCCGGCCCCGGCGGATCCTGGACCGCGAGGTACTCCTGGGTGAGGCGCCGCGCGCCGAGGGGCAGCGACGCGGCGAAGTCGGGCAGCCGGCCCCGGCCGAAGGCCACCTCCAGGGAGCCGCCGCCGATGTCGAGCACCGCGAGCGGGCCGGCGTGCCAGCCCAGCCAGCGCCGGGCCGCCAGGAAGGTCAGCTCGGCCTCCGTCTCACCCGGCAGGGTGCACATGCGGATCCCGGTCCCGGCCGCCACCCGGCGCAGCAGTTCCTGGCGGTTCGGGGCCGCGCGCACCACGGCGGTGGCGAAGGCCATGGGCCCCGAGGCATGCCAGCGCCGGGCGGTGGCCCCCGCCGCGGCCACCGCCTTCACCAGCTGCTCCACCGCCTCGTCGGCGATGGTGCCGTCCGGACCGACGTGTTCGGACAGGCGCAGCTTCCACTTGACGGTGTGCACCGGCAGCGGAACGCCGCCCTCCACATCCGCGATCACCAATCGAACCGTGTTCGACCCCGCATCCAGCACACTCACCCGCATGGCCGGGAGGTACCCAATTTCCCGCCAAGAACCCGTCATTCAGGGGGCGCGTGTGCGCACAGCACCGAACGGCAGCTCCCTCAGGAACGGCTCGCGGGGCAGTCGGAGGCGAACCGGGCGCCGGCCGCGCACGGGCCGGGGTCCACCGGACGCCTGTCCAGCGGGATGGTGCGCGAACACCACCCGCACACCACGTCCGCCTCGGCCCCGGCCGCCCGCAGCCGTGCCGCGGCCCCGTCGGAGGCCTCGAACCAGGTGTTCTCGACCACCGGCACCGGAACGGCCGCGCACCACCGCGCGCTGTGCCAGGCACTCAGCCCGGTGACGGTCCGCAGGACCCGCACGACGTCCGTCCTGCGGTCCCCGACACCCGTCAGCACCACCGCGAACGGCGGCTCCTCCATCCGGCACCCCCTCGGCACCTGACCTGATCTCGGCCCCCAGCCCGCCACCGACCCGGCTCCTGCCCTTAGATGGTCATCACCACTGTCGGTGCGAGGAGCGGCACGTGAGCGGGACGGACGCGACGAGGGTACTGGTGATCGGCGGCGGCATCGCGGGGACCGCGGCCGCGCTCGGGCTGCACAGGGCCGGATACGACGTCACCGTGTACGAGGCACATCCCGACACGGCCGAGGACATCGGGGCGTTCCTGACCCTGGCGAGCAACGGAATGCGCGCCCTGGCCCAGCTCGACGCCACGGACGCCGTCACGGCCGTCGGTTTTCCGCTGACTTCGCTGCGGCTGCTCGACGGCGACGGCACCGAACTGACGCACACACCGCTCGGCGAGGTCGCCGACCCCGCACTGCGGTACCGGTGCCTGCGCCGCGGCGAGCTGAACGCGGCCCTGCAGGGCGAGGCGGCCCGGCGCGGCATCCGGGTGCGCCACGGCGCCCGTCTGGTCGCCGTCACGGACGGCCCGCACGGCGTCACCGCCCGGTTCGCCGACGGCCGCACCGCCCACGCGAACCTCCTCGTCGGCGCCGACGGGCTGCACTCCACCGTGCGCCGGCTCCTCACCCCCGGTGTCCGGCCCAGGTACGCGGGCCAGCGGATCTTCTACGGCTACTCCGGCACCGCGGCAGGCTCGGACGGCACCGGCGTCATCACCTTCGTCCGGGGCAGCGAGACCACGTTCGGATACGCGGTGTCGCCGGCCGGGCAGCCGTACTGGTTCGCCCGCGTGAGCACGGAACCGCTGCCCGCCGGCGGCTCCGCGCACCGCGCCCCATGGCGCGAGGAGCTGCTGCCGCTGCTGCGCAAGGACTCCACACCCGCCGCGGACGTCGTCGCCGCCTCCCAGGGGCCCGTCATGGTCACCAACGCCACCGAGATGCCGCTCGGCGCGATGTGGCACCGCGGAAGGATCCTGCTCATCGGCGACGCGGCGCACGCGGCCTCCCCCGCGACCGGCCAGGGAGCCTCGATGGCCCTGGAGGACGCCGTCGTCCTCGCCAAGGCGCTGCGCGACCTGCCCGACGCGCCGAGCGCGTTCACCGCCTACGAACGGCACCGGCGCCCCCGGGTGGAGCACAACATCACCGTCAGCGGCGGTATCTCCCGCGGCGGCCGGAACCCGTCCCGTCCGGGTCCCGTCGTGGCCCGTCCCGCCGAGCCGGACCAGACGCTGATCCGCCAACTGGCCTGGGACAGCCCGCTGTCCGCGGACCCGGCCGAGGGGGACTGACCGGGAGCTTTGACCGGGACTCCTCCGAGGGCGCACGCGCGCGAAAGTGCAAGAGGCGGCGCACTGGAGTCCATTGCCGGGGCAACCGCCGGGGCCGGATCGTTCCGTGCAACCGGCCCTTCGGCAACAAGGAGCACAGTTGCGACTCTTGAGCAGAGCTGGCGGCGCGGCGGCCGCGACCGCCGCCCTGGTCCTGGGCGGTGGCATCGCGTCCCCGGCACCGGCCGCCACACCCGGCGATGCCGGCCACACCGTGACCGTGGGGACCCCGGTGCCCTTCACCCACCCCACGGACACCCCCGCCAGCCCCTACCTCGACCGGGACGGCACCTTCCACTACCAGCAGTCCGCCGCCCTGTACGGCGCCGCGGACCCGCGCACCTGGGACTTCTACACCGGCAAGGACTTCGACTCCGCGACCTTCGACAAGACCCTGAGCAAGGCGGTGAACCCCGCCAACCCGGCCGACCGCAACGACGACACCACCTGGCGCTGCAACAACAGCCCCACCGGCCGGGAGGCGACGTACGCGCCGAGCGGCTCCGGCTACGCCCAGAAGAACTACTGCGACCTGTCCGGGGTGTGGGTCGACCCCGACACCGGCGACTGGTACGGCCTGGTGCACAACGAGTTCACCCCGCAGCCGTTCGGCGACGGACTGCACTACGACGCCATCGACTACGCCGTCTCCACCGACCGGGGCCGCACCTGGACCATCGAGGACCACGTGATCACGTCCCCGTTCAGCACCGAGCGCGGGGACACCACGGCCTTCCCGAACCAGACGTACTCCTACGGCGACGGCGACCAGCGCCTCTTCGTCGACACCGCCTCCGGCTACTTCTACGTCTATTACGGCTCCCGGATCATCGACAAGAGCGGCGGCTGGAAGGCCTTCTACGAGCACGTGGCCCGCGCTCCGATCTCGGCCAAGATGGCGCCCGGCTCCTGGCGCAAGTGGTACGACGGCGCCTGGTCGCAGCCCGGCACCGGCGGCAGGGAGAGCGACATCGTCCCCGTCGACGCCGACCACCCCACCGGCTTCACCCCCGCCTCCGCCGAGTACGACCCGGCCAACACCGGCACCGCCGCCCAGCAGATCGCGGCGGGCACGATGCCCCCGACCTCGCCGCTGTTCGTGATGAACATCGCCTACGACGCCCATCTCGGGCTGTACATCGGCGAACCGCAGGCCGTCGACCAGAGCGGCAACTCACCGCAGTACCTCTACGCCACCGACGACCTGAGCACCCAGAAGTGGCGCCTGATCGGCGACACCGGCAGCTACACCAACGCCTCCTGGTACCGCTGGTTCCTCGACAGCGCCAACCGCACCGGCTCCACGATCGTCGGCAGGTCCTTCCGCTCCTACTGCGCCTTCGGCTGCTCCCACGACGCCTCCGGCGAGTACGTCGACATCACCGTCGACCCCGGCACACCGTCGGCCCCGCCGATGGACACGAGCCGCGGCTACCGCATCGCGAGCGGCGCGGGCCGGATCCTCGCCCAGGCGGCCGGCGGCACCGGCACCACCTCGCTGGCGCGGCCCACCGCAACCGGCCGCGACACCTGGATCTTCACCCCGACCGGCGACGGTGCCTTCACCCTCACCAACGCCGCGAGCGGCCGGCTGCTCGGCGTCGACTCGTCCTCCGCCACCGGCAGAGCCTGGGGCGCCAAGCCGACCGTCACCGCCGCACGGAGCGGCGGTCCCTCCGTCGGCCGGCAGTGGTTCGTGATCCCGAACGCCTCCGGCGGCACCTACCGTCTGGTCAACCGCTACAGCGGACTCGTGCTCGGCCTGTCCGGCACCTCCGGCCGGCTCGCCGAGACCACGCCGCTGCGCACCTGGACGGACCACAGCGGAAGTTCCGTCGGCGGCGGACGCACCGCCGCCGAACAGACCCTGTCCCTCACCGCGACCGGCTTCGCACGCCGCTAGCCGAACCGGCCCCGACCCGCACGGGCCGGGGCCCAAATCCCCCCAGGGGCCAGGAGACTTCCGGTTATCCTGCGCCCATGTCGATCACCAACGGGGATTCCGACGCCCAGCTGGCCGTGCGCGCGGCCCAGGCCGGCGCAGCCGTGGTCCGTGACCTCTACGGCAGCCGGCTCGAACGCTACGACAAGTCCGCAGGGGACTTCGCGACCGAGGCGGACCTCGCCGCCGAGCGCGCCATCCTGGACGTACTGCGCGCCGCCCGCCCCGACGACGCCGTCACCGGCGAGGAGAGCGGACGCTCCGGCGCCGCCGACGCGCACCGCCGCTGGCTCGTCGACCCGCTGTGCGGCACCCTCAACTACGCGGTGCGGAACATGCTCGTCGGCGTGAACGTCGCCCTGCGCCAGGGGTCCGAGGTCACGGCCGCCGCGACCGCCGACCCGTTCAGCGCCGAGGTGTTCTGGACCGACGGCGAGGCGGCCTGGGTCCGCAGGGAGGGCGCGGACGAACGGCTGACGCCCTGGGCGGGATCCGCCCTGGTGGACGTCAACCTCGATCCGCCGTTCCCCAACGCCCCCGGTTTCCGGGCGGCCCGCCTCCTGGCGGACCCGGGCTTCGCCGAGCGGTTCCGGCCCCGGGTCGTCTCCAGCACCCTCGCGGTGGCCTGGGTGGCCGCCGGACGCCGGGCCGCCTATGTCACCGACGGCGACCTGCGCGACAGCGTGCACTTCGCGGCGGGGATCGCCCTGTGCCGGGCGGCGGGCTGCACGGTGACCGGCCTGTACGGCGAGCCCGTGCTCAGCGGCCCGGGCGGGCTCGTCGCGGCGGCCGACGCGGAGACCCACGCCGCCCTGCTGGAGCTCGTCAAGAACCAGAGGGGCGAGGGGAGTTAGTCGGGGTGTTCGGCGTCAAGGGCCGGGCATACGGGCCGAGTTGAAACACTCCGCCGAGACGCGGACAGGTGCGGCCGCGCCCGCCGCGCCTTCTCGACTCGGTCGCCGCTCGTCTGGTGTGATGCCCGCATGACCCTGGCCGCCGACCTCGCCCTCCGCTTCGAACGGGCCCTGGACACCCGCCCGGAGACCCTGCGCGAGGCCGCCCAGGACTTCGGGCACATCGTGTCGGCCCCGCCGCTGGCGGTCCTGCGCCCACGGTCCGCAGCCGAGATCCGGGACCTGCTGGAGTTCGCCGGGGCCCGGGGTGTGCCGGTGAGCGTGCGCGGCGGCGGCCACTCGATGTACGGCCAGGGGCAGGCGGGCGGCGGGATCGTGCTGGACCTGCGGGCGATGAACCGGGTCGGTCGCGTGGCCGACGGCCAAGTCACCGTGCAGGCGGGCGCGTCGTGGCGCGAGGTGCTGGCCGCCACCCTGCCGTACGGCCGCACCCCGCCGGTCCTCACCGACTACCTGGGCGCGGGTGTCGGGGGCGTCCTGTCGGCGGGCGGACTCGGCGGGGCCGGTCACCGGCACGGCCTGGTCGCGGACCAGGTCCTGGAGCTGGAGGTGGTGACCGGGGCCGGGGAGCACCGGGTCTGCTCACCGGACAGGGATCCGGAGCTGTTCCACGCCGTGCTCGCCGGACTCGGCCAGTGTGCCGTCATCGTGGCCGCCACCCTGCGCCTGGTCCCGGCCCCCGACAGGGTCCGCCGCTACTGCCTGTACTACGCCGGCCTCACCCCCTACCTCGCCGACCAGCGAAGACTGGCCGAGCAGCAGCGCTTCACCCATCTGGAGGGCCAGGCGCGGCCGGCCGGCGAGCACGGCTGGCAGTACATGATCGAGGCCGTGGCCCCGTACGACGGTCCCTGCCCGCCCGACGACGCCGCCCTTCTCGACGGACTCGGGCACGACCGCGCCACGCTGGAGACGGAGGACCTGGGGTACGGCGAGTTCGCCCTTCGCGTGGACACCGACGAAGAAGTCCTGCGGGAGACGGGGGAGTGGCTGTATCCGCACCCGTGGCTCAATCTGCTGCTGCCGCACGACAGCGCCGAGTCCGTCGTCCGCCCGGTGCTCGCCGACCCCGCCTTCCGGGATCTGCGTGACACCGGCCTCGTCCTGCTGTACCCGCTGCTCTCCGACCGGCTGAAGGCACCCTACTTCCGTCGTCCTTGCGGTGAAGTCCTGTATCTGTTCGCCCTGTTGCGCACGGCCCCGCCCGGCGACCCCGAGGCGGTCGCGGCGATGGTGGCGGCCAACCGCGCCGCGTACGAACGGGCCCGCTCCCGGGGTGCTGTCGCCTATCCCGTCAACGCCTTGCCCATGTCGGACGCCGACTGGCGGGACCACTACGGCAGCCGTCGGGCGGCCTTCGCCGCCGTGAAGCGGCGCTTCGACCCGCATCTCGTCCTGGCGCGCGGACACGGTCTGCGGTTCTGAAGGTTTTGACTTCCGAAGGCTTGCCGCCCGCTTGCATCACCACTTAAATCAAAACATGAACTAAGTCGCTGCTTTGGACGCTTGAGCCGTTCTTCCACGGGAGCCGCCAGATGAGAAGCCGGAACGGAAGCCGCACGAGACCGAGACACCTGGGTGTCGCCCTGGCCGCCCTGGCCGCGCTGATGGCCCTGCCCCTCGCCCACACCCCGGCCGCCGCGGCCGGGACGCAGACCTGCGACACCGCCGACGCCGCCCGGGGACGGCCGGCCACGGCGTCCTCCACCGAGAACGCCGGCACCCCCGCCTCCGCCGCCTTCGACGGCGACACCTCCACCCGCTGGTCCAGCGGGTTCAGCGACCCGCAGTGGCTCCAGGTCGACCTCGGCGCGGTCACGGACCTGTGCCGCATCGACCTGAACTGGGAGACCGCCTACGGCAAGGACTTCCAGCTCCAGGCCTCGACCGACGGCCAGAACTGGACCACCCTCAAGACCGTCACCGGAGCGAGCGGAGGAACGGCGTCGTACGACGTCAGCGGCACCGGCCGGTACGTCCGCATGTACGGCACCGCACGCGGCACCGGGTACGGCTACTCCCTCTGGGAGATGGCCGTGCACACCACGACCACCGCGACCGGCCCGATCCAGGGCGGCGGCGACCTCGGCCCGAACGTCATCGTCGTGGACCCCTCCACGCCCAACCTCCAGCAGAAGTTCGACGACGTCTTCCATCAGCAGGAATCCGCCCAGTTCGGCACCGGCCGCTACCAGTTCCTGCTCAAGCCGGGCACGTACGACAACATCAACGCCCAGCTCGGCTTCTACACCTCCATCTCCGGACTGGGCCTGAACCCCGACGACACGCAGATCAACGGCGACGTCACGGTCGACGCCGGCTGGTTCAACGGCAACGCCACGCAGAACTTCTGGCGTTCGGCGGAGAACCTCGCGATCACGCCCTCCAACGGCACCGACCGCTGGGCCGTCGCCCAGGCCGCGCCCTTCCGGCGCATCCACGTCAAGGGCGGCATGAACCTCGCCCCGAGCGGCTACGGCTGGGCCTCCGGCGGCTACATCGCCGACTCGAAGATCGACGGCACGGTGGGCCCGTACTCCCAGCAGCAGTGGTACACCCGCGACAGCTCGGTAGGCGGCTGGACCAACGGCGTCTGGAACATGACCTTCTCCGGCGTCCAGGGCGCCCCCGCGACCGACTTCGACAGCGGCCCGTACACCACCCTGGACACCACCCCGGTCTCCCGCGAGAAGCCGTTCCTCTACCTGGACGGCAACGACTACAAGGTGTTCGTCCCCGGCAAGCGCACCAACGCACGCGGCGTCTCCTGGCCGAACACGCCGGGCACCTCCCTCCCGCTCGACCGGTTCTACGTCGTCAAGCCGGGAGCGACGGCCGCCACCATCGACGCGGCCCTCGCCCAGGGCCTCAACCTGCTCTTCACGCCCGGCGTCTACCACCTCGACCGGACCATCGACGTCACCCGCCCCGACACCGTCGTCCTCGGCCTGGGACTGGCCACGCTCGTCCCGGACAACGGCATCGACGCGATGCACGTGGCCGACGTCGACGGCGTACGGCTGGCCGGCTTCCTCATCGACGCCGGACCGGTCAATTCCGACACGCTGCTGCGCATCGGCACGCCCGGCTCCACCGCCGACCACGCGGCCGACCCCACCACCGTGCAGGACGTGTTCTTCCGCATCGGCGGCGCGGGGCCCGGTCTGGCCACCAACTCGCTCGTGGTCGACAGCGACGACGCGATCATCGACCACACCTGGATCTGGCGCGCCGACCACGGCAGCGGCGTCGGCTGGGACACCAACCGCGCCGACTACGGCCTGCGGGTCAACGGCGACGACGTGCTCGCCACCGGCCTGTTCGTCGAACACTTCAACACGTACGACGTCTACTGGAACGGAGAACGCGGCCGGACGATCTTCTTCCAGAACGAGAAGGCGTACGACGCCCCCGACGCCGCCGCCATCACCCATGACGGCATCGTCGGCTACGCGGCCTACAAGGTCGCCGACTCCGTCACCACCCACGAGGCCTGGGGACTCGGCAGCTACTGCAACTACACGGCCGACCCGTCCATCGTCCAGGCCCACGGCTTCCAGGTCCCCACCGGCCCGGGCATCAGGATGCACGATCTGCTGGTGATCTCCCTCGGCGGCAAGGGCCAGTACGCCCACGTGGTCAACAGCACCGGCGCACCCACCTCGGGAACCAGCACCGTCCCCTCCAAGGTGACGTCGTTCCCGTGACCCGCGCCTGGGCGGGCAGCTCCTGATCGCGCAGGCCATGAGCCGCCCGTCCGGTCGGCCGAGAGGTGCCCGGGGGTTTCGAGTGCGCTGCGAGTGCAACACGGACGGTGCGGCCCGTACGGACGGAGCCGCACCCTCCGCATGCCCGCCGAGGAAGAGGACACTCATGGATCACTCGCGCGTACCCGTACTCGAGGCCTTGGAGGAGTTCCGGCGCCGCGGAGACGTGGTGTTCGGACCGCCCGGGCACAAGCAGGGCCGCGGCACCGACCCCAGGGTCGCCGACGTCCTCGGCATCGACGTCTTCCGCTCGGACGTACTGAACCTCAACGGCCTGGACGACCGCCGGGAGTCCCAGGGCGTGCTGTCACAGGCGCAGGAGCTGATGGCCGACGCGGTCGGCGCCGAGCACGCCTTCTTCTCGACCTGCGGCAGCTCCCTGTCCGTGAAGACCGCGATGTGCTCGGTCGCGGGCCCCGGGGAGAAGCTGCTGCTGTCGCGCAACGCGCACAAGTCGGTCATCGCGGCGGTGATCATCAACGGTGTGGAGCCGATCTGGGTCCACCCCAAGTTCGACACCGAGCGGCACATGGCCCATCCGCCGGAGCCCGACGACGTCCGCGCCCGGCTGCGCGAGCACCCCGACGCCAAGGGCATGCTGCTGATCACACCCACCGACTGGGGCACCTGCGCCGACATCCGGGGCGTCGCCGACGCCTGCCACGCCTACGACGTACCGCTCATCGTGGACGAGGCCTGGGGCGCCCATCTGCCCTTCCATCCGGACCTCCCGGCCTGGGGCATGGACGCCGACGCCGACCTGGTCGTCACCAGCGTGCACAAGATGGGCGGTGCCATCGAGCAGAGCTCGGTGTTCCACCTCCAGCACGACCGGGTGCAGCCCGAGGTGCTCAAGCAGCGCGAGGACCTGCTCGGCACGACCAGCGCCTCCTGTCTGGTGTACGGAGCCCTGGACGGCTGGCGGCGGCAGATGGTCGAGCAGGGCCATGAGCTGCTGGAGGCGGCCGTCCACCGGGCCGAGCGCATCCGGGCGGAGCTGCGGGAACTGCCGGGGCTGCGGATCATGGGCGGCGAGGTGATCGAGGAGGGCCTGGCGGCCGAGTTCGACCCGATGAAGATCGTCATGGACGTCCGGGACCTCGGCATCAGCGGCATGCAGGCGGCCGAATGGCTGCGGACGTACCGGCACGTCGACGTGGGCGGCTCGGACAGCTGCCGGATCAGCGCCTCCATCACGCATGCCGACGACGACGAGACCGAGAAGGTCCTGCTGGACGCCATGCGCTCGCTGGTCGACAACGCCGGTTCGATCGAACGGCGGCCCGCCGTCCGGCAGCCCGAGCCCCGGGCCCTCGAACTGGAACAGGCCGTCCTGCCGCGCGAGGCGTTCTTCGGTCCCACCGAACAGGTGCCCGCCGAGCGGGCCGTGGGCCGGATCTCCGCCGAGATGATCAGTCCTTATCCGCCCGGGGTGCCCGTCGTGGCGCCCGGCGAGGTGATCACCAAGGAGGTGCTGGACTACCTGCGCAGCGGAGTGGCGCACGGCTTCCTCATCGCCGACGCGGCGGACCCGTCCCTGGAGACCCTCCGCGTCACACCGCGACCGTGACCGGCCTTGCCCGGGTGCCGGGGCGCGGGGCCGGGGACGCGGGACCGGGGACCGCATGCTCCCAGGCCGGGCGCCGATGGTCCGCTGCTCCGCCGCCCGTGCCCCGTGACCGGGCTCTTTCGGACTGCGGGGGCCGGGGCCAGCGCCTAAGGTGGCGTGTGCGGGCGGCCGGGTGCCTGCCTGCCGGGTCAAGAAGGCGGCCCTCCTGACGAAGACACCCTCGACAGGGGGCACTTGGCCCTGCTCGACGGTCCCCGGGCCCGGACGACACGTCCGGCGGGCCTGCCGCCCCGGCAACTCGATGGGAGACGGCCCGACTTCACCCCGACCGGAAATCCGCCGCGATTCCCGGTTTCGGACGCTCCGGCCCGGGGACCTCGGTACGAGGACCGCGTCGACCTCTTTCATCACATTTGTTCAGGTTGTCGGCCGGATGTCCGGGCGTGGCCACCGCGCGTCGCACGCCCCGCTTCGCCGGTGCCGGGCCCACCCCCGTGACCAGCGAAGGAAGCAGAGCGATGAGCGAGACAAACCCCTTGAAGCGAGCGGCGGAGAAGGCGGCGGACGTCCTGCGGGGCGACGGCGCGGGCCCGGAGCAGGGCATCCCCGGAAAGCCGGGTGCCCGGTCCCCGTCGGTCGCCGAGCCGACCGAACCCCATGAGCCGCTCCCGCCCAAGCCCGACCAGACCGGCCCGGAGACCGTCTCGCCCACCGGCCAGCCCACCGGCGCCGACCAGGCACGGATGGCGCAGAGCGGCAGCCGGCTGACCAGCGCCCAGGGCACGCGGCTGTACGACACGGACCACTCGCTCAAGGCGGGACCCCGGGGCCCGGTCCTCCTGCAGGACCACCACCTGCGGGAAAAGGTCATGCACTTCGACCACGAACGCATCCCCGAGCGCGTGGTCCACGCCCGCGGCGCCGCGGCGCACGGGATCTTCCGCAGCTACGGGACGGCGGCGAACGTGACGAAGGCGGCCTTCCTCGCCGAGGGCGTGGAGACGCCGGTGTTCGTCCGCTTCTCCACCGTGCTCGGCTCCCGGGGCTCCGCCGACACGGTCCGGGACACCCGCGGATTCGCCACGAAGTTCTACACCAGCGAGGGCGTCTTCGACCTGGTCGGCAACAACATCCCGGTCTTCTTCATCCAGGACGCGATCAAGTTCCCGGACGTCGTCCACGCCGCCAAACCGCACCCCGACCGGGAGATCCCGCAGGCCCAGAGCGCCCACGACACCTTCTGGGACTTCGTCACCCTGCACACCGAGGCCACCCACCACACCCTCTGGAACATGTCCGACCGCGGCATCCCGCGCTCCTTCCGCACCATGGAGGGCTTCGGGATCCACACCTTCCGCCTGGTCGACGCCGCCGGCGGCACGACCCTGGTGAAGTTCCACTGGAAGCCGAAGCTGGGCGTGCACTCGCTGGTGTGGGAGGAGGCCCAGATCATCAACGGCGTCGACCCGGACTTCCACCGCCGGGACCTCGCCGACGCCATCGAGGCGGGCGCCTACCCCGAATGGGAGTTCGGCATCCAGACCTTCCCCGACACCCCCGACCAGACGTTCGAGGGCATCGACCTGCTGGACCCGACGAACATCGTCCCCGAGGAACTGGCCCCCGTGCAGCCCATCGGCCTGCTCACCCTCAACCGTAATCCGTTCAACTTCTTCGCCGAGACCGAGCAGGTCGCCTTCCACCCCGGTCACCTCGTCCCCGGCATCGACATCACCGACGACCCGCTGCTCGCCGGCCGGCTCTTCTCCTACCTGGACACCCAGATCACCCGGCTGGGCGGCCCCAACTTCGCGCAGATCCCGATCAACCGTCCGCACGCGCCCGTCAACGACATGCTGCGCGACGGCATGCACCAGACGGCCGTGCACCAGGGCGTGGCCCCCTACCGGCCCAACTCCCTCGACGGCGGCTGCCCGTTCGTGGCCGGCGCCGACGCGGGTGCGTTCGTCGAGGCGCCGGTCCGGGTGCCGGAGGCGACGAAGGTCCGCGAGGCACCGGCGTCCTTCGACGACCACTTCAGCCAGCCGCGCCGGTTCTGGCTCAGCATGAGCCCGGTGGAGCGCGAGCACATCATCGGCGCCTACACCTTCGAACTCGCCAAATGCTACGAACAGGCCGTCAGGGAACGGGCGTTGCAGGTGCTGGCGAACATCGACCCGGAGCTGTGCGCAGGCGTCGCCACCGGCCTCGGCCTGCCCGCCCCCGTACCCAGCGTGCCCCTGGCCGACGTCGAGCCCAGCCCCGCCCTGTCCCAGGTCGGGCGCACCTGGCCCACCGACGGCCGGGTCATCGGCATCATCACCGGCCCCGACGGCGACCTGGACGGCGTACAGGCCGTACGCCAGGAGGTGCTGGACGGGGGCATGGTCCCGCTCGTCGTCGCACCCACGGGCGGCACTCTCGGCTCCGGCCCGGACGGCCCGGCCGTCCAGCGGACCTATGCCACGGCACGGTCCGTGGAGTTCGACGCGCTGCTCGTGGCCGGTGCCCCGGGCATCGGCGTCGACGCCTACGGCGCCCGTGACGCCAAGGCGGGCCTGCCCACGGGCGGCAACGGCACTCCCGACCCGCGGGTGGGCCTGCTGCTGACGGAGGCGTACCGGCACGGCAAGGCCATCGGTGCCGCCAAGGGCGGGGAGACCGCGCTGGAGGCGGCCGGCATCCCCGCCGACGCGCCCGGCGTGATCGCCGGCGACGGCGCCACGACGGTCCTGCAGCAGCTCACCCAGTTGCTCGGCTCCCACCGGGTCTGGGACCGCTTCCCGTCGACCGCCTGACGGTCCCCCAGGCAAGGGCCGCCGAACGGCACTTCGCGGCGGTCCGCCCGGTCCGGCCCCGAACGGCTTACCTGAACAGGCGGAGGGCGTGGGTCGCGGGTCTGATGGAAGCGTCCCTCCGTCAACCAGTAAGGCAGATCATGCGTCTTCGCAGCTTCGCCACAACGGCCGTTCTCGCGGGTGTCCTTGCCATGGGTGGCTCGGTGACCGCCTTCGCCGCGGACCCGGACCCGACGACCGGCAACGCCGTCAACAGCCCGGGTGTCGTCTCGGGCAATGTCATCCAGGTGCCGGTCGAGATCCCGGTCAACGCGTGCGGCGACAGCATCAATCTGATCGGGCTGCTGAACCCGGCCATCGGCAACGTCTGCGCCAACCGGTGACGCCGCCCGTGCGCCGGCTCCCCACGCGGGAGTCGGCGCACGGCTGTTCGGACCCTGGGAGAATATGCCCACCGCACGTTTGGCGCGGTGGAGACGGGCAACTCGTCGAGCGCCGGCCGGCACCACCCCCGGGGGTGGAAGGATGCCGCACCGGTCAGGCGGGACGGCGGAACAGGGCCGTCCAGAGGAACTCCTCCCCGAACAGCGCGGAGTCCGCCGGTTCCTGCCGCATGGGGCGCAGTTCGACCTCCTGGAGATCGGAGAAGATCCGGCGCAGTGACTCGGGTGTATAGGCGAGACCGCCGTGCAGGCCGGGCTCGCGGTAGAAGGCCGCGTCGGGGAGCTCGGACCCCATCCGCCCTGCGGCGAAGCAGGTGAGCGCGAAGTGCCCGCCGGGCGCCAGCACACGCTCCAACAGCGCCAGATGGCTGACCCGGCGGTGCGGTGGCAGGTGGTGGAAGCAGCCGGAGTCGTAGACCAGGTCGTACGGGCCGCGCAGTTCGCTCGTGCCGTCCGCCGTCAGGGTGAAGGCGTCCCCGCAGTGGAACCGGACGCCTCCCATCCGGGCGCCGGCTTCCGCGGTACCCGCCCCCGCCTCCCGTGCCCGCTCCTCGGCCCAGGCGATCGCGGCGGGCGAGAGGTCGACGGCGTCCACCTCGAACCCGTGGGCGGCGAGGTACGACGCATTACGGCCGGGGCCGCAGCCCAGGTCGAGGGCCCGCCCCGGCGCGATCAGACCGCGCTCCAGGTAGGACACCAGGTTTTCGTCCGGCTTCGCCGCGAAGAACGGTACTGGTTTGTTCCGTTCCGCGTAGAAACCGTCCCACCATGCGGCCGCGCCCCGCGTCCACCGGTCGGCCTCCGGCGCGAACAGCCCGTCCAGGAGTCGCAGTACGTCTTCCACCGTGCGGATGTCCCGGTCCATCCGGCCCCCTTTCCCGATGCCCAGAACCTAGGGACGGCGACGGCGCAAGGCCAGGTCGCCGGGCTCGGCCCGAGGGCGCCGGAGGGCCTCCGAGCGCCCGGCGCGGGAGAGGCGAGGGGCCGACCCCCGAGGGGCGGCGGACGGGCCTTGCGAGCCCCGCGGCGCACCGGTACGCGGCCCTTTTCGATCGAGCCGAGGGCACTTTTCCGTCCGCTTGCCCGGGAGCGTCCGCGAGAGGCAGGAGGACCGGCTCAGTCCCGTGTCGCGGCCGGGGCCTCGCCGCCGGCCTGGGCCGCATCCTGCTGTGCGGCCGGGCGGCGCCGCCCGCGCAGCAGCAGGCGTCTCGCCGGGCGCTCCACCGCCTCGTACAGCAGCCAGGACAGCCCGAGCGACACCGTGAACGCGGTCGTGGTCACGGCGATCCCCGCCAGCGGACCGAAGTGCGGCTTGGTCCCGAGCAACCGTGTGGCGGACTGCAGCACCAGAAGATGGATCATGTAGAAGGCGAACGACAGCTCGCCGAGCCGCACCAGCCGCCGGCGCCGCCACAGCGAGGGCAGCCCCTGTACGTCCGCGACGGCCGCGGCCGGGATGAGCAGCGTGAACCCGGCGATGGTGCACACGGTGGCCGAGTAGCCGGGAGCGACCTGCGGGACGAGGAAGTAGCCGATGATGGCCAGGGCGAGCGAGGCCTCGAGACCGGGCCCCCGCCACCGGCCGAGCAGTACCAGCCGCGCCGTGACCGCGCCGAGGACGAACTCGGGCAGCCGGACCGCCGGGAAGGAGTACAGCGCGTATCTCCACCAGTGGTGGGCGTCCGCCCGGGCCAGCACGAAGACCGCCACCACGGACAGTGCGCCGAGCGCCGCCGAACCGCGCGCGCCGAGCCGGCGCAGCAGCAGGAACAGCAGCGGGAAGGAGGCGTAGAAGAACGCCTCGCAGGCGAGGGACCAGCTGACCGGGTTCAGTGTCTGCCACCAGGGACGCCACCAGGAATGCAGCAGCAGCAGATTGGACAGCGTCTGCTTCGGCGTCGGCCTCGGCAGGTTCCCGAGCGTGTACGTCATGACCAGGGCGAGGGCCAGAGTGACCAGGTGCACCGGGTAGATGCGCGCGATGCGCCGCCGCCAGAAGGCGAGCACTCGGTCACGGGGCCGCGCCGACCAGGTCAGGACGAAGCCGGACAGCACGAAGAAGAACGACACTCCGGTGGCACCGGCACCGAATCCCCAGGACACGAGGCGGCCACCGGTGCCTCCGAAGTAGCCGAAGTTGTTCACATGGAGTCCGAACACCAGCAGTGCCGCCATCCACCGCAGGCCCGTGAGGGACGGCAGCGAGGGCATGGCGGCGGCTGGGGAATCCCTGGCGGTCGTGTCGCCGGCACTGGCGTTCGGCGTCGTCCGGAGTGTCCGGGTCGTCGCCGTTGTCATCGAATCACCTGCCGCAGAGGGTTGGCGTGGGGCGTGAAGGGGTATGTTGCCCGTTCGCCTCTGATCCATCACGCCGCATGGCAAACATCACACTCGCTGCCGAACGACAGAGCCCTCCGTATGCCACGGACGCCTGGACCGGGTGCACCCGCACGAGTGACGCCCCACGTCCCGCCTTGATCAGCGCGCGGCCAGTTCCTTGGTGATCCGCTCCAGCATGTACGCCGAGGACTCCCGGGCCCGCTCCTCCCAGGCGAACACACAGGCCGTGGCCACGCCGTCGAACCCCAGCTCGCGCAGGGTGCCGAAGAAGGCGTCCCAGTCGACCTCGCCCTGCCCGATGTCCAGGTGCTGGTGGATCCGGGCCGGGGTGCCCGGCGGGTTCAGGATGTACCGCAGGCCGGAGGACCCCTTGTGGTTGAAGGAGTCCGCGATGTGCACGTGCTGCAGCTTGTCACCCGCGTAGCGCATCATCGCCGCGATGTCCGCCGTGGGGTCCGGAACTGGAGCCCAGGGAGGCCGAGTTGGACCCGAAGCTGGTCGTGCGGGGGACGAGCGGCCCGCCGCCGGCCTGACCCCGGGGACCGCGGCGGTCAAGCCGCTTGCCCGGCAAGGGCCTTGACGAGCTGATCCCGTGTCATCTTCGACCGGCCCGGGACGCCCGCGGCGCTCGCCCGCTCGTACAGCTCCGCCTTGGACAGGGAACCCAGGTCCTCGGACCCCTTCCGGCCGGTCGTCTGCTTCTTGCCGGTGGCCGGTTTCCCGCCGCCCCTGCGGCCCCGGGACCGGCCCTGCTCGACGCTCCGGCTGAGGACGTCCATGAGGTCGATGACGTTGGTCGCCTCCGGCGGTTCCGGTTCGCCGACGACCTCCTCGCCCTTCCGCTTCGCGGCGACGAGCTTTTTGACGCGCTCCTCGTAGGTGTCGTGATAGTCGGCGGGCTCCCAGTCGATGGTGAGGGCGTCGATCAGCTGCTCGGCCGTCCGCAGCTCCTTGCCGTCGCTCTTCGTGCGCCGCTCGGGCAGTTCGGGCACCACGTCGGCGGGGTCGCGCACCTCGTCGGCCCAGTGCAGGGTGTGCAGGACGAGGACGCCCGGCTGCGCGCGCAACGCGGTCAGATACTCCTTGCCGCGCATGGTGAGCGTGGCGATCCCGGCCTTGTCCGAGCGGTCCAGCGCCGACCGCATCAGCTCGTACACCTTCACGTACTCCTTGCCGCGCGGGCCGACGTAGTACGTGCGGGCGAAGTACACGGGCTCGACCTGGTGCAGGTCGACGAACCCGGCCAGGTCGATCACCTTCGACCGCCCGGGCGCGATCTCCTCCAGTTCCTCCGGCTCCACGACGACGTACTCGCCCTCGTCGATCTCGTAGCCCTTGACGATCTTGTCGGTGTCGACCTCCTTGCCGGTCCGCTCGTTGACCCGCTTGTTGCGGATCCGGTCCGAGGTGCCGCGCTGCAGCTGATGGAAGTGCACGGTGTGGTCCTCGGTGGCGGTGTACAGCGCCACGGGCAGGGTGACCAGCCCGAAGGTCAGGACACCGGTCCAGATCGGTCTCGCCATGGCTCCTCGCCTCCTGTCGTGGGCCGGCCGTCCGCCTTGGGCCGGCCGTCCCTCGTGGTGCCGCCCGGTCACCGCCGGTGTGTCCGGCCCGGGGACGCGGCGCCGGCCAGACGCTCGGCCCGGGCCGCGGTCGTCTCGGCCTGGCGCCGGGCCTCCCGTACGGCGCGGTCGGCCTGCCGGGCCCGCTCCCGTGCCTCCTGCTCGTCGGAACGGGACCGACGCTGCTCCTCCTCGGCCTCGCGCAGCCGCGCGCGCAGCCCACGCACGCGCTCCTCCGCCCCGGCCACCCGCTCGCCGGCCTCCTCCGCCTCGCGTCCGGCGGCCTCGGCCTCCGCCTCGCGGACCCGCAGCTCCCGTTCCGCGTCCCGCGCGGCGCTGCGGGCCTCGTTCAGGCGGCGGCGGTGTGCCAGCTCGTCCTCGGGCTCCTTCGCCCCGCCCCGCTTCCTTTCCGCTCCGCGTCCGCCGGACTCGCCGACCTCGGCGCGCTTCTTCTCCCTGGCCGCCGCAGGGGCGGCAGGACGGCGGCCGAGGACGCCCTCGTCCGCCTCGGGAAACCCGAACGTGGCGCCGAGCGGCTTCACGAGCCGCCCCGCCGCCCACTCCCGGGCGGCCTGCGGATCGGCCAGCACGGCGTGCAGGGTCTCCTCGACCTCGCGCTGGACCCCGTCACCCACCGGATGCCCGGCCTCCGCCGCCAGCCGCCGCGCCTGCCGGCCGAGCGTGCCGATCACCTCGCTCTGCCGACGGGCGAGCTTGCGCAGCTGCGGACCGTCCAGTTCGCGATGCGCCCGGCGCAGCTCCTCGCCGAGGTCGAGCAGCGGCTGGACCTCGTCCGGCTGCCGGCGTACGAGCAGATTGCCGACCCATGCGGCCAGGCTCGGTCGCCGCAACGCACGGATCTCCTTGGCGAGGGCCTGGTCACCGGCCTTGCGGGCGTCCAGGGCGCGGCGGTCACGGGCGGCGACGAACTCCTCCGGCCGCAGCCCGTACAGCTCGTCGGCGACGGCATCCAGGTCCACCAGCGTCCCTCTCGACGGCCACCTTGGTGACGGAGTCCGAGTTTCTCGCCCTGTGGCGATTATGTGCGCGATGAGACGACTCGTCCTGGTGGGGTGGTGCGGATTGCGTCGGACCGGCTGTGGTGGAGCGGATCCGACGCGGGCAGGCTGCGGAGGGGTGCGGGACGGCAGGCGCGACTTTCGGTGCCGGAGCCGCGCCCTTCGGCGTCGGAGCCCCACCTTTCGGCGCCGGATTCCCACCCTTCGGCCCCGCGTCGTGGACCGGCGGCGTACGGCGCCGGTGCGGCCGGGCCCGGCAGGGTGACCGTATGCAGAGGACCAAGGGGATCAAGCGTGCACAGTTCCTGGCCGGCCTGGCGTCCGCGGGGCTCGCCGCGGCCGTGCTGCCGGCGGGGGAGGCCCGGGCCACGCAGGGGAGTTCGGGGCAGCCCCGCGGCGCGCAGCGCGGGCTGCGCCATCACGGTGTCGTGTACACCGTGGGCGAGGGGGAGACACCGGGTACGGCCTTCAGCGCGGCCCGGATGCGGAAGGACATCCGGGCCATCCGCGACGAGCTGCACGCCGACACCGTCGACGTGACGGGTGACGGCGTGGAACGCCTCACGGCCACCGCCGCCGAGGCCGCCGAACGGGGACTGCGCGTCTGGCTGCAGCCGACCCTCGGCGACGTCCCGGAACGGGACATCCTGGAACACCTCGCCGAGACCGGCCGGTTCGCGGAACGGCTGCGCCGGCAGGGGGCGGCCGTGGACCTCAGCGTGGGCTGCGAGTTCTGGCTGTTCGTGCCCGGGATCGTCCCCGGAGACACGGTCTTCGAACGCATCCGCAACCTGCGCGACGGCACGGTGGACCCCGTCGCCGTGCAGCGCCGCCTGGACCGCTTCACGGCGAAGGCGGCCGCGGTCGGCCGGTCCGTCTTCCACGGCCGGCTGAGCTACGCCGCCGCCCAGGACGACGAGGTCGACTGGCGCCTCTTCGACATCGTGGGCATCGACTACTACTCGTACTTCCCCCACAAGGCCGACTACCTGAGGGAGTTGAGCCGCTATCTGCGATGGGGCAAGCCGCTGGCCATCACCGAGTTCGGCACCTGCGCCTACGTCGGGGCGCCCAGGACCGCCGGCATGGGGTGGGACATCGTCGACCACGACAAGAAGCCCCCGGAGATCAAGGCCGACCTGGTCCGCAGCGAACGCACCCAGGCGGCCTATCTCATCCAACTCCTCGACGTCTTCTCCTCGATGGACCTGTACGCGGTGATGGCCTTCGAGTTCGTGACCCCCGACGCCCCGCACCGCCCGGGCGACCCGCGCCACGATCTCGACATGGCGAGCTACGCCGTCACCAAGACCATCGAGGACCGCCCGGACGACCCCGACTCCGGCTGGCACTGGGAGCCCAAGGAGGCCTTCCACGCCCTGGCCCGCCGCTACCGGCGCGCCCGAACCGGCCGCCGGCCCGGGCAGGCGTCGTAGACAGGCCCCGGGCTCACCCGTTGGGAGGACCGTCCGGCTTGCCGCACCACCGTCGCCGAGCCGGGGCCAGATGATGCGGGCATGCCCGCGACCCGCCCGCCGATCGGCCCCCCGACCCGCCTCACGACCGATCGCCGGACCGGTCGCCGTACGGCCCGAGCCCGTCGCGCCCTGCCGACCCGTGCCTGCGGTCATCCGGGGCGCAGCCATGCGAAGGCAAACGCGAACGCGGACGTGAACGTGAACGCAATCGCTCGGGCGGGTGTCGAGGTGGACGCACGGGTGGCCGGCGGCCGGCGGGACGCGACCAAAATTGCATCGCTCGTTTTCTTGAATCACTCGTGTTTATGACGGTAGGTTCGCCCTCATGACCGCCTCCCCGACCCCGACCACCGCCGAGGAGCTCCGCGGTGCCGGCCTGCGCGTGACGGCAGCCCGCGTCGCGCTGCTGGAGACCGTCCGGGCGGGCGACCACCTCGGCGTCGAGGCGATCGCCTCCGGGGTACGCAACCGCGTGGGCCACATCTCCCTGCAAGCCGTCTACGAGGCCCTTCACGCCCTCACCGCGGCGGGCCTCGTCCGCCGTATCGAACCGGCCGGTCACCCGGCCCGGTACGAGGGGCGCGTGGGGGACAACCACCACCACATCGTGTGCCGGTCGTGCGGTGCCGTCGCCGACGTCGACTGCGCGGTCGGCGACGCGCCCTGCCTGACCGCCTCCGACGACCGCGGCTTCGCCATCGACGAGGCCGAGGTCGTCTATTGGGGCATGTGCCCCGACTGTTCCACCGGCCGCAGTTCCTGAGCACCGAGTTCCGCAAGTTCGGAAGGATTGCCATGACTGAGAACCACGACGCGATCGTCACTGACGCGAAGGCGGAGGGGGCGAGCGGTGGCTGCCCCGTCGCCCATGACCGCGCCCTGCACCCGACCCAGGGCGGTGGCAACCGCCAGTGGTGGCCGGAGCGGCTCAACCTGAAGATCCTTGCCAAGAACCCGGCCGTGGCCAACCCGCTCGGTGAGGACTTCGACTACGCCGAGGCCTTCAAGTCCCTCGACCTCGCGGCCGTGAAGCGGGACATCGCCGAGGTGCTGACCACGTCGCAGGACTGGTGGCCCGCCGACTTCGGCAACTACGGCCCGCTGATGATCCGTATGGCCTGGCACAGCGCGGGCACCTACCGCATCAGCGACGGCCGCGGCGGCGCCGGTGCCGGGCAGCAGCGGTTCGCCCCGCTCAACAGCTGGCCGGACAACGGCAACCTCGACAAGGCCCGCCGTCTGCTGTGGCCGGTCAAGAAGAAGTACGGCCAGAGCATCTCCTGGGCCGACCTCATGATCCTCACCGGCAATGTCGCCCTGGAGCAGATGGGCTTCAAGACCTTCGGCTTCGGCGGCGGCCGTGAGGACGTCTGGGAGCCCGAGGAGGACGTCTACTGGGGCCCCGAGACCACCTGGCTCGACGACAAGCGCTACAGCGGCGACCGTGAGCTGGAGAACCCGCTCGGCGCCGTCCAGATGGGCCTGATCTACGTCAACCCCGAGGGCCCGAACGGCAACCCGGACCCGATCGCCGCGGCCCGCGACATCCGTGAGACGTTCCGCCGTATGGCGATGAACGACGAGGAGACCGTCGCCCTGATCGCAGGTGGCCACACCTTCGGCAAGACCCACGGTGCGGGTCCGGCCGACCACGTCGGTCCCGACCCCGAGGCCGCCTCGATGGAGGAGCAGGGCCTGGGCTGGAGGAGCACCTACGGCACCGGTAAGGGCGCGGACACCATCACCTCCGGCCTGGAGGTCACCTGGACCGCCACGCCGACCCAGTGGAGCAACGGGTTCTTCAAGAACCTCTTCGAGTACGAGTACGAGCTCACCCAGAGCCCGGCCGGTGCCCACCAGTGGGTGGCGAAGGACGCCCCGGAGATCATCCCGGACGCGCACGACCCGTCGAAGAAGCACCGCCCCACGATGCTCACCACCGACCTGGCGCTGCGCTTCGACCCGATCTACGAGCCGATCTCCCGCCGGTTCTACGAGAACCCGGACGAATTCGCGGACGCCTTCGCCCGCGCCTGGTACAAGCTGACCCACCGCGACATGGGCCCGAAGTCGCTGTACCTCGGCCCGGAGGTCCCGGAGGAGACCCTGCTGTGGCAGGACCCGCTGCCGGAGCGCGAGGGCGAGCTGATCGACGCCGAGGACATCGCGACCCTGAAGACCAAGCTGCTCGAGTCGGGCCTCACCGTGTCCCAGCTGGTCACCACCGCCTGGGCGTCCGCCTCCACCTTCCGCGGCAGCGACAAGCGCGGTGGCGCCAACGGCGCCCGCATCCGCCTGGCCCCGCAGCGCGGCTGGGAGGTCAACGACCCCGACCAGCTCGCCCAGGTGCTGCGCGTCCTCGAGGGCGTCCAGCAGGAGTTCAACGCCTCCTCCGGCGCCAAGAAGGTCTCCCTGGCCGACCTCATCGTCCTCGGTGGCGCCGCCGCCGTGGAGAAGGCCGCCAAGGAAGCCGGCTTCGAGGTGGAGGTGCCCTTCACCCCGGGCCGCGTGGACGCCGGCGAGGAGCACACCGACGCCGAGTCCTTCGAGGCGCTGGAGCCGACCGCGGACGGCTTCCGCAACTACCTGGGCAAGGGCAACCGCCTGCCGGCCGAGTACCTGCTGCTCGACAAGGCCAACCTTCTCACCCTGAGCGCCCCCGAGACGACCGTGCTCGTCGGCGGCCTGCGCGTCCTCGGCGCCAACCACCAGGGTTCGCAGCTCGGTGTCTTCACGAAAACGCCCGGTGTCCTCACCAACGACTTCTTCGTCAACCTGCTCGACCTGGGCACGACGTGGAAGGCGACCTCCGAGGACCAGACCACCTTCGAGGGCCGCGACGCCGCCACCGGTGAGCTGAAGTGGGCCGGCAGCCGAGCCGACCTCGTCTTCGGCTCCAACTCCGAGCTGCGGGCGCTCGCCGAGGTCTACGCCGGCGACGACGCGAAGGAGAAGTTCGTGACGGACTTCGTCGCCGCATGGAGCAAGGTCATGGACCTGGACCGGTTCGACCTGGTCTGAGCCCGGCTGCGAGGGCGTCCGGTCCGACCCGCACGGGTCGGGCCGGACGCCCTTCGCCGTCCGGGCGGACCTCGGGCCCGCTGTCACCGGAGCGTCACAGGAGGCCCACAACCGTCACAGACGATCCACAGCGGAAACCCGGAGCCTCCCGGCACTGTCTCCCCCGGCGAGCACCGGCACGGAGCCGGTCGAACCACGCACACCGGAAATCGGGGGACCTCATGCACCACCGCAACACCATCCGCCTCGCCGCGTCGGCGACGGCCGTGATCGCCGCCGCGCTGTCGCTGACGGCGTGCGGGCCGGGGGACGGCGACGGGGCCGCCAAGACCTCTTCCCCGACCCCGGCCGCCACCGCTCCCTCCCGCACCGCCTCCACCACCGTGAGCCCCACCGCCACCCCTCCGTCGGCCTCGGGATCCTCCGGCGGCACCTCGACCGCCCCGAGCGCCGCGGCCTCTCCGGCGTCCGACACCTCGTCCTCCACGGCGCCGGCGTGCTCGCCGTCGGCCGTGGAGGCGACCGCCTCCCAGGCGGCCGACCGCCCGGACGGCACCGGCACGGGCGCGGCGATCGTGGAGTTCACCAACGTCTCCGGGCACGCGTGCGTGCTGCGGGGCCACCCGTCGGTGGGCGGAGCGGGCAACGGTTCCCCCGAGCACAACATCCCCCTGAAGGTGACCCCCGCGGGCACCGCGTCGCCCGTGCGCCTCGCGCCGGGCGGCAAGGCATGGGTGAAGCTGACCTTCCACCAGGTGCAGGGCGAGGGCGACGGCTACTGCGTGTCCGGCGCGAAGCCCGCCGTCTATCCCACGCTCGTGGTGGGGCTGCCCGGCGCGGGGGCGCACCAGGTCGCGCTGTCGGACGGCGAGTTCGCCGAATGCGACAACACCGTCACCGCGACCGCGGTCTCGGCGGCGAAGCCCTCCTGACCGGCACGGGACCGGCGGGCGGCCGGCTGCGAGCACGCCTCGCGCCGCCCGCCCGCCCGCCGCCCGCTCGCCGCGCTCCCCGGCCGAACAGACCACGACACCCTCGCCCAAGGCCTGTCCAGCCAGCGGATGCTGCTCCAGGCCGCGGACCGGCTGTGGGACACCGTGCCCGGCACCGCACGGGACCACGTCCGCACCGTGGCCGCCATCGCCGAGCGCAGCCTCGCCGAGGCCCGCCGCTCGTCCGCGACCTGACCCCGGCGGACCTGGCTGCGCCGAGCACGAGCAGCGCCCCGACAGGGGCGCGGGGAACTGCGCGAGCAACCACACCACACCCCCAGACGCGTGACGACCCGTACCCCCAACGGCGCTGACGCCACCGGCGGCTTCATTTCCGCAGCGCCTCGAACGCCTCGCGCCCCGCCGCCCCGATCGCGAGATCGACATCCGGCGCGAGCCCCGCGCAGCGGTCCGCACGGGTCAGCGCCGCCACGGCCACCCGGTCCCCCGACTCCGCCTCGACCACCCCGATCTCGTGCCGCAAGTGCAGGAACGACCCCGTCTTACCGCTCCACCGCAACGTGTCCGCCCGCAGCTCGCTCGCCAGCCGGTGCGTGAAGACCTGCAGCCCCATCAGCCGCCGCAGCTCCGCCGTCGCCGTCGGCACGGAGATCTCGTCCCCCCATACCCGCCGCAGCAGTTCGACGAGCGCCGCGGCCGACCCGGCGTTGGCGTACGCCGGGTCCAGGGTCTCGATGGTGTGCCGGCCGGCCCGCTCGTCCCGGAGGGCCAGTTCCAGCGCGAGCGAGAAGTCGTTGCCGGCGGCACCGGCGGCACACTCGTACATGTGGTTCATCCGGTGCCGCATCCGGATCTCCCCGCACCCCCAGGCCCGCAGCCGCTCGTCCACGTCCGTTGCCGGCACCAGGTCGAGCAGGGTGTCCGCGGCGGCGTTGTCGCTCACCGACAGCATGAGCAGGAGCAGATCACCGACTGCTACGGTCGCCGGGTGCCGGAACGCCGCGAGCCCGGTGGGACCGACGCTGCTCCGCGCCGGATCGACCGTCACCGGGTGCGCCGGATCCAGCTCCCCGGCAGCGATCCGGTCCAGTACGACGAGGGCGAGCGGCACCTTCACGACCGACGCGAGCGGCATCGGCTCATCGACGTCGAAGCCGAGTCGCTCGCCGGTGTCGAGGTGCCGGGCGAGGAAGGAACCGCGCACGCCGAGGGCGGCCCAGTCGGCGGCGATCGCCTCGGCCACGTCCAGGAGGGCGCCGTCGTCCCCGACGTACACCGGTGCCGGGCTCATCCGCGTGCCGCCAGCCGTGCGGGCACGTCCTCGGGGCCGGTCCCGGAACCCGGTCCACCGGGCCCTCGGGCAGCGGCTCCCACGGCCGAGGCCAGCAGCGGGACCAGCCAGTCCGGCACATCCGCCGAGCCGTTGCGGCCCTGGGCGCCGCTCACGTCGTACCCCCGGTGCAGTGACCGGTCGGACAGCGGCGCCCACACCGCCCCGTGCTGCCGCGCGAAGGGCTCGGCGCACAGCAGCAGCGCCCGCCCGGCCAGCGTCTCGGCGAGCGCCGTGGCCGCGGACCCGGCAGGCCGGAACCGGCCCGACGGCAGCCCGGCGCGGGCCGCGGCGCGCTCCAGGCGGTCCTCGTGGGACGGCACCTGATCCTCGGGCAGGGTCAACACCGACGGCGCGGCGGCGAGTTCGGCCTTACGGCCGCGGCGGGGCCGCAGATCCTCCAGATGGACCGCGCGCCGCGCACCGCCGTACGCCGGGACGCTCTCCCCGCCCTCCGGCGCCGGTGCGGACGCCAGACCCAGCGGCACCCGGAACGCGCCCCGCTCCGGCGCAACCCGCACGAGCGCGTAGGAGAGCGAGCCGTCGGCCAGCCCGGAAACCCTTTCTGCGGGCGGTAGTTCACGCATGCCGAGCGTGATCGCCCGCTCCGCACCGGCGCGGATCGCGCGCGCCAGCGCCGCCGGGGCGCAGTGCGCGGGCACCCCGACGACGCGCACCCGCGCCCGCCCGGCCGAACCGGCGACCTGCCGCAGCCGCTGGGCCCGGTCCAGCACGTCACGCGCGTACGGCAGGAGCAGCGCGCCCAGCTCCGTGATCGTGATCTGCCGCCGCGAACGGTCGAACAACAGGCCGCCGAAGTGCTCCTCCAGTGTCTTGATACGGCGGCTGAGCAGCGGCTGGGCGATGCCGAGCCGGTCCGCCGCCCGGGAGAAGCCCGCTTCGTCGGCCGTCGCGACATACGCCTCGAGGTGCGCCAGAAGATCCATCCTGCACTCATATCAATAAGGCATGAGGTGTTCAAAGTTCACTCTTGGACATGGGTGGTGTCCGGCTGTTTCGCTGTCCTCGTCGAAGATCCAGGAACCCGATCACGGGACGGACGACCAGGAGGACTGTGCTCATGACCGGCCCGGACCACTCCCACTCCCTCGCCCGGCGCGGACTGTTCAAGGCGGGCCTCGCCCTCACCACCGCGGCCGTGGCGGCCACGGCCGGATCAGCGCCCGCCGCATCGGCGGCGGACAGCGAACTGCCAGGCGTGGAAGCCGAGTTGGCCGAATTGGAGCGTCGGCACGGTGCCCGGCTCGGCGTGTACGCGCGCAACGCCCGCACCGGACGGACCGTGTCCCACCGGGCGGGGGAGCGGTTCGCGATGTGTTCGACGTTCAAGGCGTTCGCCGCGGCGGCGGTTCTGCGCGACCACGGCGGCTGCGCACCGCTGGACAAGGTGATCCACTACCCGCCGCACGACATCCTGTCCAACTCGCCGCGTACCGCCGAGCACGTGGACACCGGTATGACGGTGGCGGACCTGTGCGCGGCGGCGATCCAGTACAGCGACAACGCGGCGGGCAATCTGCTGCTGCGTCAGATCGGCGGCCCCGCCGGACTCACCGGCTTCTTCCGGTCGCTGGGCGACCGGGTGAGCCGGCTCGACCGGTGGGAGACGGACCTGAACACCGCGATCCCCGGCGACCTGCGCGACACCACGACCCCGCAGGCCCTCGGCCGCAGCTTCGAGCGGCTGACCCTGGGCCGGGCGCTGGCCGGCGCCGACCGGGAACGGCTCGTCACCTGGCTGAAGGGCAACACCACCAGTGCCGCGCGGTTCCGCGCCGGTCTTCCGGACGACTGGGTACTGGCGGACAAGACCGGCACCGGCGACTACGGGACCGCCAACGACATCGGCGTGGCCTGGACGACCCGGAAGACGCCCATTCTGCTGACCGTGCTGTCGACCAAGAGCACCCGGGAGGCACCGGCGGACGACGCGCTGGTCGCGGAGGCAGCACGGATCGCGGCCCGCGTCCTGGCGCCGGGCGAGTAGACCCGTTCACCCACTTGAATATGAATCATGTAGGTGATCGCTGACGCGAGCGTGGCACGTCCCTACGGTGGCACCTCGTGGTGACCTTCGGCGGGAAGGCCGTGACGCCGTAGCCGGCCCGGCGCACGATCGTTCCCTGGCGGGACGCCGCTTCCGGTGGCGTCCCGTTCGCACGCGTCGCTAGACCTCCGGACGCGGCTCGCCCGCCTCCAGTGCCGAGAGCTTGTCCGGGTTCGTGACCAGGAACACCTCGCGGACCTGCTCGCCGTCCGGGTCGAGGTCCATGACCATCACCGCGTGCGGGGAGCCGTCCGCGAACACCACCACGGCCGCGTCGCCGTTGACATCCCGGTGCCGGAGCTCCAGCCCGGCCGCCGAACGCGCGGCGTAGCCGGTGAGCGCCCGTGCCACCTTGTCCCGGCCGCGGATCGGCCGCGGCGCCGCCTGTCCCTTGCCGCCGCCGTCCGTCCACAGCGTGGCCTCCGGCGCCAGGATCTCCAGCAGGGCCCCGAGGTCCCCGCCGAGCGCGGCGGCCACGAACCGTTCCGTCGCCTGCCGCCGAACCCGGGGATGCGCCTGGTAGCGGGGGCGCCGGGCGCGCACATGGGACCGGGCGCGGTGCGCGAGCTGTCGTACGGCCGCGGGGCTGCGGCCGAGGATGTCCGCGATCTCGGTGTGGGCGTAGCCGAACACCTCGTGCAGGACGAACACCGCCCGTTCCAGCGGGGTCAGGGTCTCCAGTACGACCAGCATGGCCAGCGACACCGATTCGGCGCGCACCGCACTCTCGGACGCGTCCTCGCCGGCCGCCGGACCGGCAGGGCCGTCCGTGAGCAGGGGTTCCGGCAGCCACGGCCCGACGTATGTCTCGCGCCGCCGGGCGATCCGTGCCCGCCGTGCCAGCGCGTGCCGTACGGCGATCCGCACGAGATAGGCCCGCGGATGCTCGATCTCCGCCGCCTGACCCGCGTCCCCGGCACCCGAACGCCCCGCCCAGGACAGCCAGGTCTCCTGCAGCACGTCCTCGGCGTCGGTGACGGTGCCCAGCATGTTGTACGCCACCGCGAACAGCAGCTCGCGGTGGTCGAGGAACGCCTGGGTGGCGGTGTCCGTCCCCGCGGGCGTCCGGTGGTCGGCCATGGCATCTCCTCACGACGTCTGCCCACCCAGAGGGGCCGGGGCCCCGGAGTGTGACATCGGGGGGCGGCTGTGTGCCGTAGGTCTCATCCTGCGCCCGCGCTGTCACACTCGCCGCCCTCCTGTCCCTCTCGGTCCACGGCAGCAGCACCACGCAGCGAAGGAGCAGCCCATGCGACTCGTCGTCTTCGGCGCGAACGGGCCGACCGGACGGCAGGTCACCGAGCAGGCGACCGCCGCCGGACACACCGTCACCGCCGTCACCCGCCACCCCGGTGCCTTTCCGCTCGACCACCCGCGCGTGCGGGTCGCGGAGGCCGACGTCCTGGACGGGGCGGCGGTCGACAGCGTCGTCCCCGGACACGACGCCGTGATCTCCGTGCTCGGCGTCCCGTACGGCCGGGCCCCGGTCACCGTGTACTCGACCGGCCTCGCCCACATCACCCGGGCCATGACCCGGCACGGCGTCCGGCGCCTGGTGTGTGTCACCTCCACCGTCCTGTCCGACGTGCCGGCACCCGGCGAGGGCGTCTTCTTCCGGAAGGTGCTCGAGCCCTTCTTCGCGCGGGTCGTCGGGCGCACGGTCTACGACGACATGCGCCGCATGGAGGAGATCGTGCGCGCGGGCGACCACGACTGGACGGTGCTCAGGCCCGCCGGGCTCTTCGACACGAAGGAGGTCAGCGACTACCGGCTGGCCCCCGGCCGGCTGCCCGGGCGGTTCACCTCCCGGGCCGACCTCGCGCACGCGCTCGTGCGCGAGGCCGTCACCGAGGGGCATCCGCGCGCCTTCCTCGACGTGCGCACCACCGAGGGCACCCCGCGCTTCCTCGACCTCGTCAAGAAGGAGGCGTTCGGCAGGTGAAGCGCGCCGGTTACGAAGGCCGACCGCCGTAGGGGACGGTGATCAGCTCCATGGCGTGGCCCGCCGGATCCATGAAGTACACGCCCCGGCCGCCGTCGTTGTGGTTGATCGTGCCGGGCTGTCGCCGGTGCGGGTCGGCGTAGTGCTCGATGCCGCGCTCGACGATCCGCGCGTACGCGGCGTCGAACTCCTCCTCGGAGACCAGGAAGGCGTAGTGCTGGGGGGTGATGTGTTCCTCGGGGATGGTGGCGAAGTCCAGGGTGACTCCGTGGGCGAGGGCGACCGCGACGAACGGGCCCCATTCCCCGGTGATCTCGAGACCGAGCAGTCCGGCGAAGAACTCGGCGGACTCCCGGTTGTCCCGGGCATGGACGATGGTGTGGTTGAACTGGACCGACAAGGAATGCCTCCACGGCATGTCCTGGCACCTCCATGCCTCACCCGGCCGGTGACCGGCACGCGATGCCGTCGGCGATCCTAACCGGGGACGCGACGGAACGTCGACGTCTGACCGTCAGGCGCCCCGGTGCACCACGTGCCCGCCGGTGACCGTCAACGCCACGGGGGAGTCGGCGAGTTCGTCGACGGGCGCGTGCACGGGGTCCACGGCCAGCGCGGTGAGGTCGGCCCGGCAGCCGGGCGCGACACGACCCGCGACATCGGACTCGCCGGCGGCGGCCGCCGCGTGGCTGGTGCAGCCCTCCAGCGCCTGCGACGGCGTCAGGCCCGGCCGGCGGCCGGCGGCGCCCTTCGGCCTGCGGGCCGTCGCCAGCACGGCCCGGACGTCGTAGTGCGCGATGGGCCAGTCCGAGCCGAGGGCGAGTGTGGCGCCCGCCTCCCGCAGATCGCGCAGCCGCCAGGCGCGGGCGGCCCGGTCGTCACCCAGCCGGCGGGACCACTCGTCGGTGCCGTCGTCGCGCGTGTACCCGGTGTGCGGCGGCTGCAGCGAGGCCGCGACCCCCAACTCGGCGAAACGGGGCAGGAGTTCGTTTGGAGCGGTCTCGACGTGCTCGATCCGGTGGGCGCCGTGCCCGCTCGGCCCGAGAGCGGCGACCGTGTCCAGGACATGCCGTACGGCCGCGTCCCCGATGGCGTGGGTGGCGGTGCGGACGCCGGCCGTGTGCAGGGTGCGGACGGCCTCGGCGTAGGCCTGCGGGTCCGGCCAGAACGCGGCGGTGCCCTGACCGTGGCAGTCGGGGTGCTCCAGCCAGGCCGTGCCGCCCTCGACGGTGCCGTCCATGAAGAACTTGACCCCGCCGACCCGCCAGTGCCGCCCGCCCCGGCCCTGGAGCTCGATCAGCTCGCGCAGCGTGTCGTGGTCGGCGCCCGGCATGCACCACGGAGCGAACCGCAGCCGTACCGGCAGGACCGTCTCCTCCGCCACCGCCGCGACCAGGTCGAGGTCGCCGCCGTCCATCACATGGGCGCCGGTCAGCCCCGTGGCGGCCATGGCGGACAGCAACTCCAGCAAGCGGGCCCGTCGTTCGGCGTGCGACAGCCGGGGCATGACGTCCGCCACCAGGTCCATCGCGGCGTGCTCGACCAGATGGCCGGTGGGCCGGCCCGAGGCGTCGCACACCACCTCGGCGTGCTGGGCGAAGGCGCGCGGGCCGGTCACCCCGGCGGCGTCGAGGGCGGCGGCGTTGGCGAGGGCGGAGTGGCCGTCGTACAGGCGCAGGAACGCCGGGGTGCCGCCGAGCACCTCCGCCACCAGGCCGTGGTGGACGGGGCGGCCCTCGAACGCGTTGTGGTCCAGGCCGTGGCCGACGACCCAGCCGTCGATCCGCTCGGCCCCGGCGAGGGCCGCGCGCAGCCCGGCCAGGTCGGTCACGCCGGACAGGTCCGTGCCCGTCGCCATGTCCAGGCCCCACACCGGGTGGCTGTGCGCGTCGACCAGTCCGGGCACGAGGTGTGCGCCGTGCAGGTCGAGCACTTCGGTGCCGGGGCCGCGCCAGTCCCGGACGTCCGCCGCCTCGCCGACCGCGGTGATCATCCCGTCGTGCACGGCGACGGCGGAGGCGGCGGGGCGGTCGGGGTCGAGGGTGCGGACCTGGGCGCCGGCGAGGATGAGGTCGGCAGCGGGCATCGGGGCAACTCCTGGGCGCGAAGGGGGTGTTCGGTTCACTCGGCGGGTGTGGTGAGCGCGGCCGGTGCGGTGTCGTGGCCGGAACCGGTGTCCTGGCCGGGGCCGGTGGCTTCGGCCGGTCCGGTGTTCTCACCGGGTTCGGTGGCGAACCGGGCGTACACCTCCGGGCGGGAGCGGCGCAGCCACCAGGCCAGCGGCAGACCCAGCGCGAACACGGCCGGTGCCACGACGACGAGCAGGACGTTCACGGTCGCGGACGCGCCGGTGAACAGGTCGATGTGGGTCACGACCAGCGCGATCGCGGTGGCCAGCAGGACGGTGGCGAGGACCGGCGCCACCACCGTGCGCAGGGCCCCCTCGGCGTGCCGTACCCGTCGGAAGTAGCACGGGACGGCGATCGCGGCGAGCAGCTGCAGCAGCAACAGACCGATCATCCCAGGGGTGTTCACCCACAGCAGCAACTGCTGGTACGGGTCGGCGTGCGCGGCCCAGAACGCGAGGACGACGAGGGCGCCGAGGACGGTCTGGGCGATGCCGGCGACGTACGGGGAGCGGTGGCGCGGGTGGATCCGGCCGAGCCGGCGGGGCAGCACGCCCTCCTCGGCGAGAGCGAGGACGTAGCGGTTGATGGCGTTGTGGAAGGCGAGGAGGGAGGCGATGACGCTGGTGACGATGAAGACGTGCATCAGGTCGGCTGCCCAGCCGCCCACATAGGTGCTGATCGCGGTGAAGAACAGGCCGACGGGGTCCTTGCCGGCCGCGCGCACGACCTGGTCGTCGCCGAAGGCCTGGACGGCGATCCAGACGACGAACGCGTAGAAGAGGCCGAGGAATCCGACGGCCAGATACGTGGCGCGCGGGACCGTGCGCGCGGGGTCGCGGGCCTCGCGGCGGTAGATGACGGTCGACTCGAAGCCGGTGAACGCGGCGAAGGCGAAGGCGAGTACGGCCGCCATGCCGGGCACGAGCACATGGGCCGGCGCCAGCGAGGCCAGGGACAGCCCGTGGGCGCCGCCCTTCGCCAGCACGCCGCCGGCGAGCAGCACGAGTATCCCGGTCTCGCAGACGAGCAGGACGCCGAGGACCTTGGCGCCGAAGTCGATCGAGCGGTAGCCGCCGTAGCCGATCAGCAGCAGGCCGGCCAGGGAGACGGGCAGCCAGGGCACGTCGGCGTCGAAGAGGGTGTGCAGGGTGTCGCGGGTGGTCGTGGCGATCAGGCCGTAGACGCCGATCTCCATGCCGTTGTAGCCGATCAGCGCCAGCAGGGCGGCGCCGATGCCGACCGGGCGGCCGAGGCCGCGGGTGATGTAGGCGTAGAAGGCGCCGCCGCTGGTCACATGGCGGCTCATGGTGGTGAACCCGACGGCGAAGACGGCGAGCGTCAGGCCGGCCAGGAGATAGCCGACGGGCGCGCCGATGCCGCCGAGCAGGATCGCGAGCGGTGCGACGCCGGCCATGACGGTCAGGGGAGCGGCGGCGGAGACGACGAAGAAGGCGATGTCGGCGGTACCGAGGGATCCGGACCGGAGGGTGGCCGCGCCGGACGGCGCTCGCTGCTCCGGTGGCTCGGCGGGGGACACGGACATACGGGGGGAGCCCTTCTGGCGGCGGACGGGAGGGGGCCCGGTGGTGGGGTCAGCGGGGGTTGGTGTGCGCCGGCGGGCCGGGTCGGGGTGGGCGGCCATGCCGGAGTCCCCGGTTGCCCGTGCGGGATGGCGGGCACCCGGAGCCGTAAACCTAAAGGCTTTCGGTTTCCGCAATGTAACCTGCCGTTGGGCATCCGGGAAGACCTGAGGGAGAACGCTGACCATGGGACGGCCGCGCACACCGCTCCTCGACCGCGAGCGCATCACCGCCACCGCGCTGCAACTGATCGACGAGACCGGTGACTTCAGCGTCCCGCAGATCGCCCGGCGGCTCGGCGCGCAGACCGGGTCGGTCTACCACCACGTGGAGGGCCGCGACGGCATAGTGGAACTGCTGCGGGAGCGCGTCTGCGCGGCGATCGACCCGGGCACCCTCGAACTGACCCCCTGGGACGCGGCCCTCGAAGCCTGGGCCCGCTCCTACCGCGCCGCGTTCGCCGCGCACCCCCGGACGATCCCCCTGCTCATGACCTCGCCGGTCCGCGCGCCCCGGGTCCTGGAGCAGTACGAGCGCGCCGTGAGCCTCCTGCTCGACGCCGGCTTCGACCGCGCCGGGATCATGCCGCTGATCATCGCCCTGGAGAACCTGGTGCTGGGCTCCGCCCTCGACCTCGCGGCGCCGGAGACGATGTGGGAGCTGACGGACCGCATACCCACCCCGCATCTCGCGGAGGCGCTCGCCGCCGTCGGCGAGGGCCGGGCCGACCGCGCCTTCGAGGTGGGGCTGACCGCCTTCATGAATCACGCGCGTGCACTGCGCGGCGAGGACCGCTGACGGCCCGAGCGGCGTCCGCTCGTCGTCATAGCGGACAGGATCCGACCTACTCGGGGCCTACGGTCGCTCCATGGTCACTTCTTCGGAGAACCGCGAGTCCCCGTCGTCCGGCGAGCGCGCCGAGCTGCTGCGAGCCCTGGCCGAGCAGCGGGAACTGCTGCTGATCACCGTGCGCGGGCTGAGCGACGCCGAGGCGGCCCGCCGGACCACGGTGAGCGAGCTGACGCTGGGCGGGATCGTCAAGCATCTGGCGCGTGGCGAGCGGGTGTGGGCACAGATCATGGCGAGGGGCGACGGCGAGCTGCCGGAGGGCATGCTCGACCTCGGCCAGTACCGCATGGCGGACGGCGACACGCTCGCCGGGCTGCTGGCGGAGTACGCGGCGGGGACCCGCGCGCTGGAGGAGGCGGTCGCGGCACTGCCCGATCCGGACCGGACCGTGCCGCTGCCGAGGACCCCCTGGTCCCCGCCGGAGACCGAGTACTGGTCCGCCCGGCGCATCCTGCTGCACCTGATCCGCGAGACGGCCCAGCACGCCGGGCACGCGGACATCATCCGGGAGGCGCTCGACGGCGCGAACATCACCGCAGCGGTGATTCGGCACCGCCATGCTGGCCGAGATCGTACTCCCGTCGTTGCTGCCGGTTGGAGATCGCAGGGGTGATGAGGAGTTGGACGAGGCCGGCGAGGGGGACCTGGTGCGGGACATGCTGACCATCGTCACCTCCTTCTCCGGCCGGTTGTACGGCTCCAGGTCAGCGAAGGCCCGTGCGCTGACGAGGACGGTCAAGTCGACTGTTGAGGAAGGCGATTTGTAGGTCAGTGTTGGCCATGCGTACTGTTTGGACGGCGAGTTGCGAATTGATGAAGGAGGCTTCCTTGCATCAGAGCCGCGCAACGATCGAGGAGATCCGCATGGCGCTCGGCGGCGACTGCGAGTGGGTTACTCGGCGGCTGCTCAAGCGGAAGGGAAAGCAGTTTCCTGCCCGGGAGGACATAGCGCGGTGGCACGAGGAACCACCAAGCTGGTTCCTGCTGGAGAAGCAGAAGCGATCCAGTACCAAGGCCAAGAATCAGGCCGGGAAGGTTGCTCTCGCCTGCCCAGGCTGCGGATTCTCGATCGAGGTCAAGCCCACAACAGCGCGTCGCCGGAAGGATTGGGAGGGCCTGTACTGCGGGCGCGGTGCCTGCGATTACGAGCCGCCAGGCAGCGCGGGCATGGTTACCGTGATCGGCCACAACGCGGTCGGATCGTTCACCGGCTGGCGGCACGAACTCCCCAGCGACGAAAAGATCGCCTCGCTCGCCAAGGCACGGGATCTTGCTGCTGCCGCGTTCGCCATCCAACCTGGCAGCCCCGCCCAGGCCACCATCAACAACCTGGTCGCCCCCGCCGGCACAGGGAATCACCTGGTGACCTTCAGTAATGGCTGGAGCACCGGTGTGACCATCGGCAAGGACGGCTCCGTCGAGATCGAAAACCCTATGGTTGTTGCCGGACTGCACCGCATGGTCCACGACGGAGACGAACTGGGCATCACCGTCCGCACCTTCACCCACGCGATATCGCACACCGCTCCGAACGGGACGAAGATCCCCGTCAAGGAGCTGCGCTGCTGGTACCTGGTGGACGGTGCATTCCACCCGTTCACCGAGGAACAGACCTTCGAGGCTCACTGCATCGACCACGAGACCGGAGAACCGGTCCCGCCCGAGCAGGGTGTCCGCTATCTCGACGCCTATCCCGTAGACAACTGACACCGACCCCCAACAAGACACCGAAGGGAGGTCCGCGAGCATGCCGCGACGTCGTAAGAAGAAGCGCGAGCTGCGCACGCTCGCGGTACCCTTCACCGTCGCCGCACCGACCGGCGCCCGTATCCGGGACCGGCTGTGCGTCACCACCGATGAGGCCGAGGTTCTGTGGCTCGTCGGTGAGCATCTCGGGCACCACCAGCGGGCCGACCTCGCCGAGCGCGTATCGGTAGGCAGGGTGAAGGCGAAGGACAACCAGCGCGCTGCGCGGAAGAAGAACCTCACCGCTGTGTCGTCGTCCCGCTGGGCGGGGGCGATGACCCGCGCCTCGCAGGACCAGTACCAGCTCAGCATGCGCGCCCTGTTCGATGAGCGCGCTTGCCTGCGCCGCGCTATCCGCACGATCTCCCGCCGCCTTGCCGCGCCCTGCGGCAAGGCGGCGGGCAAGACGCGGGGCTACGCCGACCAGGCAGAGCGCTACGAGAAGCAGCGCCGCTTCCAGATCCTCACCGCCCGGCTAACGGTGGTGGAGGCCCGTATCGAATCCGGGCGCCCGTCGATCGTGGTGGGTGGCCGCCGTCTGGCGAAGCTGCGGCACAACCTGGAGAAGGCCGAACTCACCGTCGAGGAGTGGCGGCAGCGGTGGGTGGCTGAGCGGCTGTTCCTCACCGCCGATGGAGAATCCGGCGCCCCCTTCGGGAACTACACCATCAGCGTCCACCCGGAGAAGGGCCAGGTGTCGATCGTGTTGCCCGAGCCGCTGCGGCAGCTGGCCAACGCCCCCCGGGGCCGGTACAACCTGGCCTGCACCGTGGCCTTCTCGCACCGCCGTGCGGAATGGCTGGACCGGACGCTGGCCAACCGGGCCGTCCGCTATGACATCGTGTACGACCCGGAGCGTGACCGCTGGTACCTGGATGCCTCGTGGTCCTGCGATCCTGTCGTGCTGCCGACGCCGCAGGAGATCCAGGCATCCGGCGAACGCCTGCTCGGTATCGACCTGAACGCCGATCACCTGGCTGCCTACCTGCTCGACTCGCACGGCAACCCCATCGGCGACCCCATCACTGTACCCCTGCAGATGTCCGGCCCCGCCTCGACACGGGACGGAAGGCTCCGCACCGCGGTCACCGAGCTGATTCGCATCGCCAAGGAGCATAGCTGCGCCGGGATCGCGGTGGAGAACCTAGGCTTCGACGACGCCCGCGCTGTGGGCCGGGAGACCATGGGTCGAGGCGGACGCGGGAAGACGTTCCGCCGCACCGTGGCCGGGATCCCACCGCCCGCTTCCGTGAACGACTCCGGGGCATGGCCTTCCACCAGGGCCTTGTGGTGATCGCAGTGGATCCCGCCTACACCTCGATTTGGGGCGGCCAGCACTGGCAGCATCCACTCCAGCAGCAGCACCAGAAGATCACCGTCACGCGGCATCACGGCGCCAGCGTGACGATTGGACGACGCGCACTCGGGCACCGAGCACGGCGACGGCCAGGTGTGACCGCTCACGACCAGAGGATCGGACAGCGGAGAGCTACCGGCCAGACCATGCACGTCCCGAGGACGCGTGGGACCGTGAGCCCACCCAGGACAGCGGGCACGCCAAACGCAGGCGACAAGACCCGACTGCGCCAAGATGACCAGCTCACGCTGTTCCCTGACCTCGAAGACCGTTCGCGAGGCCACCGGACCACCTTATGTCCGGATTTTGGGGAGTTGGCCAAAACTGGCCAACAACCCTAAGAACGGTTTCCCAGTACCGCCAGTAACATGATCACCTTGGTTCCGGGTTACCAGTCAGTCACCTTGGCGCGGTCCCAGGACCCGCCCTACCCGGAGATGCCGAGATGTCCGAGTCCTCTGTCAACGACGCGTTGGAAAACGCGCGCCTCACCTATGAGCAGCACATGCGGACCTGCCGTCAGTGCCATGCCGACGGCGCGGCCTGCGCCGTCGCCAAGCACCTCCTGCGGCTCTACAACATCGCCCGCAGGGACCACCTGCGCGCGGGCGGACGGCACGCGGCGATGGACTGACCGGGCTGTTCCGTCCGCGTGGTCCGGGGAACCCGGTCGCCGTCCCGTCCGCCCCGCACGCAGGAGGCCGCCGTGACCGACCAGCACGCCGACCGGCCGAATCCGGTGACCCAGCACGCCCGCCCCGACTTCCCCTCCCAGGACCAGCCGCATCCGGGCTGGACCGGCCCGATGGACCCGCAGCCCGACCACGGCGAGGACTCCTACCGCGGCGCAGGCCGCCTGGACGGCCGCAAGACCGTGATCACGGGCGGTGACTCCGGGATCGGCCGGGCGGTGGCGCTCGCGTTCGCCCGGGAGGGCGCCGATGTGCTCTTCACGTATCTCGCCGAGGAGGACAGCGAGGCCCGCGAGACGTCCCGGCTGGTGGAGGACGCCGGACGCAAGGCGGTCGCGGTCTCCTGCGACATCCGTGAGGAGGCCGACTGCCGGGCGCTGATCGAGCGGGCGGTCGCCGAGTTCGGCCGCATCGACGTCCTCGTCAACAACGCCGCCTACCAGATGTCCCAGCCGGACGGCATCGAGGCGATCAGCACCGAGCAGTTCGACCGGGTCATGCGGACGAACCTGTACGGCATGTTCTGGCTCACCAAGTTCGCCCTGCCGCACATGCCGGCCGGCGGCTGCGTCATCAACTCCACGTCCGTGCAGGCGTACAAGCCCAGCCCGCATCTGCTGGACTACGCGATGACCAAGGGTGCGATCGTCACCTTCACGCAGGGGCTCGCGCAGATGGTCGCCGGGCGTGGCATCCGGGTCAACGCGGTGGCGCCGGGGCCGGTGTGGACGCCGCTGATCCCCGCGCCCCTGCCCGACACGAAGGAGTTCGGGAAGCAGGCTCCGCTCGGCCGCCCGGCCCAGCCCGCCGAACTCGCCCCCGCTTACGTGTACTTGGCCTCGCCGCAGGCGAGTTACATCACCGCCGAGATCCTCAACGCGACCGGCGGCACCCCGCTGCCCTGACCTCAGGTCTCGTACACCCTGCGGAGGTTGGCGCGCGGCGGCGGGGCGTGCCGGCCCGCGGGGCCCTTCGCGAACGTGCGCAGGAGGTTCTCCGTGGTGCGGGTGACGAAGGCACGGGTACGGGTGTCCATGCCGTGGTCGCGCCCGCACATGCCGGTCCCGGCCACGAGGCCCTCCACCCAGCGCATGGTGCCGGTCGCGAACACGCCGGCGCCACTGGAGGCCGTGTAGTACGCCGAGTCGCTGTGGCTGGGGCGTCCGTCGCAGACCAGCGGGGAGTGCGCGACGATCTCCAGCGGGCCGGGGGTCGGCGCGCCGGGGGTGATCCGGTCGTATTCGACGCCCACGAGATGCGCGAAAGCGTCGCCGGAGCGCACACCGGTGCCTTCGTACAGCCAGTGGTCGGCGGCGCGGACGACGTAGGGGGCGTCCACCGGATAGCCCTCGTAGAGCACGCCGGTCAGGGAGGACTCGGGATCCGCGGCCGGTGGAAGACGGTAGTCGGTGGTCACCAGGGCCGGCCGGGAGCCGTAGCAGGGGTCGGCGCGGTAGGCGGTCTTGTAGCAGACCACCGTACGGTCGTCCGCGCCCTCCCCGGCCTCCAGCCGGATCCGGCGGAAGCAGGTGTTGGCGCCGAGGAAGGCGATGTTCGTGCCGGCGTCCCGGGCGGCGGTCAGATGGGCCCGCTGTTCCGGCGTCCAGTACTCGTCGTGGCCCAGGCAGACGACCGCGTGCGCACCACGCAGCACCGCGGGATCCCGGTGGACGTCCACGCCGGTGGTGTAGGCGAGCGGGATGCCGAGGCGCTCGGCCAGCACCACCAGTGCCCATTCGTACACCTGGAACTTCTCGGCGCCTTCGCCGTCGTAGGGTCGGTCGAAGCTCACCGCGAGCGAGCGGGTGGCGTACGCGCCGGACAAGCCGTTGTAGAGGCTGCTGCCGCCCCAGCGGTTGTACGCCTGCCAGGTGGCCGGGGCGTGCAGCAGGACCGTACGGCCCGTGCCGTCGGTGGAGCGGACGATCAGCGGAACGTACCGCTGGTGGCCGGTGTCCGCCTCCAGCCGCAGCAGATAGGCGCCCTCCGGCCAGTCCGAGGTGTCCACCGGCAGTGTCACCGGCCAGTCGGCGCGCACCGTGCGGGTGGTGCCCAGCAGGCGCGGGGCCGGCCGGGCGCGGCCGGGTACGCGCCCGGATGCCCAGATCCGGCGGGCCTGCTTGCCGCCGTACCAGCCGACCCGGAACGCCGAGACCCGGAACGCCGCGGCGGTGGTGGACACATGCAGCCCGACCGGCTCGCCCGGGGTCACGCTCACCCGGTCCGTGTAGCCGGCCACCGCGTCCGGCGGGGCGGTGGAGGCCAGCCGCCAGTCGGCGGTGCCCGGGGCCTCCTGCTCCGCCTCGGGCCGCAGCCGCCCGTCGGGGGCCGTGGTGGAGCGTGGATGCGGCGGTGCCGTCGTGCACGCGGCGGCCGTGCCCAGGCCCAGGCCTGCGCTCAGGATGAGAAAGCGCCGGCGGCCGAGGCCGTCCGACGGCGTGGTGTCGTGTGCCGGAGCCACTTCACCTCCCGGGGTGTGTCGGCTCCAGCGTCACGACGCCCGCGCGGCTGGCGCAACCCGCGGAGCCGGGTGAACACCGGTCGGCGTGCCGTGCGGCCCTGTCCGGCCGGGTCACCGGCGGTGCGGCCGAACGGGTGACGCCGTGCGGTGCGGTCAGGTGGGGAAGCCGATGTGCACATGGTCGTGATGAGTGGCGTCGCTGAAGAACTGACCGGCGCTGCCGCCCGACAGCAGTACGGGACCGCCCACGTTGTACGACCCGGCGGCCGCCGCGTCCCGCATGAACCGCTCGATCAGGCTCCGGGGAGTCGCCGGGTCGACGACTGCGTGGCCGTCGATCCGCCACACGTCGAAGGCCCGGCCCCGCGGATGGTCGCTGGGCCGGCTGGTGCCGAACACGTCCAGTGGATGCCCGGAGCGGACGACGCTGACCTCCAGCCGGTACGTCCGCGCCAGCGTAAGCATCGCCTTCGCCACGCTGGTGTGCACCCGGCCACTGCGCAGGTCCGCCACGGCGGCGGGCGGCAGCATGATCCGGTCGTCGGACAGCACGCTCCGGATGTCCGGCGCCGCTGTCCGTGCGGCCGGTCCCGGGTGCGCCGGATGCAGGGCATCGACCGTCCAGCCGGATCCCGAGCGGGACAGGCGCACGTCGACCGTCGTCCCGCCGGGCTTCACCGTGCCGGCGCGCCGGGTCCACTGCCGGCACACCACCAGCACGCTGGCCGACCGGGACAGGATCCCGCCGTACTGCGCATCCACGACCTGCAGTGCCGCCTGGTCGGCCGCCGGCAGCAGCGGCCCGGCCTGGCCGACGAGGGCCGTGGGCAGCCCGAGCGCCGCGACCCTCGCCCGGGCCGGCGCCGAGCCGCCGTGCCCGTCGCCCCACGCGCCGATCGCCTCCACCACCTGCACGGCGCGCAGCTTCGCGGCCGGCTGGACTTCGGCGGACGTGGGCCGCCAGGGAGTGGTGCGCGGCAGAGCGGGGGAGGGGGACGGCGACCCGGCGCCGGTCGAGGACTGCTGGGACCGGTGTGCGGCCGGGGGCATGTGCGACGGGTGCGCGGCCGGTGGCGTACGGCCGGAACAGCCGGCCGCGCCGAGCGCGGCACCGGCGAGGGCCGCCAGCACGGTGCGGCGGCCGGGCGGGGGGACTGCGCGCGCACGGGTGCGGGTCATACGGCCCAGTGTCCCGTGCCGGTCGAGGACTGCTGGGACCGGTGTGTGGCCGGGGGCCTGTGGGACGGGTGCGTGGCCGGGGGCGTACGGGCGGAACAGCCGGCCGCGCCGAGCGCGGCACCGGCGAGGGCCGCCAGCACGGTGCGGCGGCCGGGCGGGGGGACTGCGGGCGCACGGGTACGGGTCATAGGGCCCAGTGTCCGGCGCGGGGTGGCGGGGGCGGCGAGCGTGCGCGGGGACGGGTGCCGAAGGGGAGGGGCGCTCGGTGCGGCCGCGACCCGTCGGCGCACCGGCAACCGGCCGGCCGCCCTGCCCCGGCACCCCGGTGCCCGATCCGGGGCCAGCGGGCGGACTCGCCTAGAACGGTGGGTCGTTGAAGATCTCCAGCAGGGACTCGGAGCTGTGCTGTTCGGTGTTCGGTCCGGCGCCCGACGCGTCGGGAAACGTGCGGCCCCAGGACGCGGCGCGGCCCAGGACGCTCAGGCGCCAGGCGTGGCGTGCGGCGCGGCGCAGGTCCGCGGATGTGCGGCCGGCGCCCGTCCAGGGCTCCAGATAGGCGTCGAGCAGCCGGGCCAGGACCCGCGGCCCGTACCGTGCGCGGGCCTTCTCGGCGGGGATCCGCAGGCTGCAGAACGGGTGCGAGACGACCGCGTCGCCCCAGTCGAAGAAGGTGAACCGGCCCGGCGCCGGATGGAACAGCTGGCCGTCGTGCAGGTCCGCGTGGTCGAGGGTGTCCTCGACGCCGAGGGAGGCGAGTTCGGCGCACCACTCGGTGAGCCGGGGCCGCAGCCGCTCCAGCCGCGCGCGTGCCTCCGGACGCAGCGCGGTGCTCCCCGTGAGCAGCGCGTCGAACACCTCGGGCAGGTCGGGGGTCCGGGTGGCGGGCACCCCGAGCCGCTCGATGTCGCGCACGTGCGGAGTGAGGGCCCACTGCAGGCTCGCGTACCGGCCCAGCAGCTCCTCCCAGGTGCGAGGCTCGACCGGCTCCCGGGCGAGCACGTCACGGAACAGCTCTCCTCCGTCGGGCAGCAGGACCCAGGCACGCGCGGCGTCGACGGCCAGCGGCCGGAGCACGTGTTCCGGCACCCAGCGGGCCAGTGCGGCGGTCAACGGGCCCTCGAAGGCGCTGGCCGGCGGATTCGCCTTGAACCAGACGGCCTCCCGTCCCTCGACGGGCACCCGCACCAGCACCGACCACGGCCGCAGCCGCACCCGCAACTCACCGCTCGCCCGCAGGCCATGAGCGGCGAGCTGCTCCGCCACCCAGTCCAGGGCCGAGGCCCGCCAGGACTCCTGCTCCCACGGGGTCGGCGCGTACTGGTATCTGCTTCGGTCCACGACGATGGAGAACTCACCTTGCACCGCGCCATCTCAACATCACCACCGGGGAGCCGGCCACCCATTTCGTCCGGTGACGCGCCGCAGGGCCGTATGCGGACGCGAACGCGCCCCCGGTCACCGACCGGGGGCGCGTCACTGTGTGCGGGACTGCGGGATCAGGCGTGCTGCTTGCGGCGCAGCGTCAGGTACGTGCCGGTCGCACCCGCCGCCAGCAGGGCACCCACGCCGAGGCCGACCGGGAGGGTCGGGAAGCCGGAGGCGTCGGTCGTCGCGGCCGCGTTCTGCATGGCCGGGCCCGGGGTGATGTTCGTGGACACCGGGGCGACGTGCTGGATCGGACCGACGTGCTTGACCGAGCCGTCGGAGTTCAGCAGCACCTGCTTGTTGTTCGGGTGCCGGAAGTCGAACATGCCCGCCAGCGAGCCGGCCGTGGCGTCGAAGGAGTGGTCACCGATCTGGCCGGTGCGCCAGTTGTCCTCGATGAACCGGGTGATCGACGCCTGGTTCGTCAGCGTGTGGTCGACCTTGTTGACCTTGCTGTACGGCGAGATGACGAGCAGCGGCTGGCGGGTGCCGGGGCCGCAGCGGTCGGCGTAACCGCCGGACGCCTTCGGGCCGTTCTGGCAGGCCGGGCTGTCGGTGGCCTTGCCGTTGGAGCCGAGGGAGGTGTCCGTCGAGCCGTTCTTCGGCATCACGTAGGCGTGGTCGTACCAGCCGTCGGAGTCGTCGTAGGCGACGACGATCGCGGTGGACTTCCACTGCGGCGAGCTCTGGATCGCGTTGATCTGGTTCACCAGGAAGTGCTGCTCGTCGACCGGGTCGGAGTAGCCGGCGTGGCCGTCCTGGTACTCACCGGCCTTGACGAAGCTGACCGCCGGGAGCTTGCCCGCCTTCAGGGCCGCGGAGAAGTCGGTCAGGTCGTAGTTGTGGTTGGCCTGACCGTTGTGGCCGATCTCCGAGACGCTCTTGGGCGCCAGGTGGTGCGGGTTCGCCGTCGACTTGTAGTACGCGAACGGGTTGTGGTGCGGGCTGTAGTCCGCCACGGCGGCGCCGCCCACGTTGGTGTGCGTGGTGTCGCACTTGGCGTAGTTGCCGGACGTGCCGTTCCACGCGGTCGACGGGCGGAAGCCGCCCTGGAACCAGCCCCACGTCACCTTCTTGGCGTTGAGCAGGTCACCGACGTTCTTGCCCTGCATGGACGCCAGCGCGTTGGTGCTGGTGTGGTCCTTGTCCGAGCAGTCGTCGTAGGCCGGGTCGGGGTCGTTGATGACCGTGCCCACGCCCTTGGCGTCGGGGGACTTGACCGTGTAGGCGTCCGGCGTCGAGGTCTGCTTGGGGTTCTCGGTGCCGGTGGACGGGTCCACGGAGACGACACCGTGCGTCTGACCGGAGATCAGGTTCAGCGCGCCGGGCGTGGACGGGCCGTAGACCGAGCTGAAGCTGCGGTCGGACAGGGAGTAGTGCTGGGCGTAGTTCCACAGCGCGGTGACGGTGTTGCCGTCGTAGTAGTCCATGACCAGGCCGGGCTCGCCGAACAGGCCGCCGCTGCACTTGTCGACCTCGGTGTTCTGCACGTACTGGTCGGCCTTGCCGCCGTTCGCCGCGTACTGCTCGGCGCCGTAGTTGTGGTTCTGGTCGCAGGTCATCGCCTGGGACGGGGACAGCCGCTTCGGCGCGTACTGGTTCGGGTTGTTCTTCAGCAGCCCGGCGTGCGCGAGGGTGTCGATGTCCTTCGGGGTGTTCTTCGACGCGGTGAACTTCGTGCCGTCGGTGTTGGCGGCCTTCGGGTACGTGGCGAAGTAGTGGTCGAAGGAGATGTTCTCGTCGAAGAGAACGACGACGTGCTTGATCGGCGTCGCGGTCGAGGAGTGCCCGCCCTGCGTCGCGGTGGGCGCCGCCGCCCAGCCCGGCGCGTTGCTGCCGAGCACGGTCAGCGCCGCGGCTCCCGCGAGCGCGCCCAGGCTCCGCATCGCGGCTCGTCTTCCTCTGCTGGCCATGATGGTCTACCCCTCCGGACAGAACGTCTGTGCGTCGTACGAGCAGGGATGCTCCGCCCGTTGTTGGGCGTGTCGGCGGAGCAATGATGGCGTGGGGGTGAACACCGAGTCAGGGATGCCAGGGCAAAACTTGACTGTGTATTGACCCATTCGGCGGTCGAGTTGTCCGGACAGGTTCAGCTGAACAGGCCGCGCCCGTACCAGTCCTGGGCGTCCCGTACGCCGGGCAGCGCGAAGAAGTACCCGCCGCCGAACGGGCTGATGTAGTCCGTCAGCGGCTCGCCGGCCAGCCGGTGCTGCACCGTCTCGAACTGCCGCTTCAGGTCCTGCTGGTAGCAGGAGAACAGCAGGCCCATGTCGAGGTTGCCGTTGGCGTCCATGCCCCGGTCGTAGTTGTACGCGCGGCGCAGCAGGCGCTGGCCGGCGGTGGCCGGGGTGCGCGGGTTGGCGAGCCGTATGTGCGCGTCCAGCGGGATGACGTCACCCTTGGGGTCGTCGGCGTACTTCGGCGTGTCGTGCTCGTGGTCGCCGTCCAGGGGCGCGCCGGAGGAGCGGGAGCGGCCGAACATCCGCTCCTGCTCGCTGAGCGAGACCCGGTCCCAGAACTCCACCAGCATCCGGATCAGCCGTACGACCTGGTAGCTGCCGCCGACCGCCCAGTCCGGCTCGCCCATGCCCCTGCCCACCCACACCAGGCGGTCCATCTCGCGGGTACTGGTGGCGTCCGGGTTCGCGGTGCCGTCCTTGAAGCCCATCAGGTTGCGCGGGGTGCCGGAGGGCCGGGGCGGGCTGGAGAAGCCGTCCAGGCGCCAGCGGACCTGCGCGGCGCCCCGGGTGTGCCGGGCGATGTCCCGCAGCGCGTGCAGCGTGGTGTCCGGTTCGTCGGCGTGCAGTTGGAGGCTGAGGTCGCCGTGGCACCAGTCGGCCTGGAGGTCGTCGTCGGGGAAGGCGGGCATGGCGGTCAGCCGCCGGGGCCGCAGCGCGGCCAGTCCGTAGCGGTCGTCGAAGAGGGAGGCGCCGACGCCGACGGTGACGGCCAGTTGGCCGGAGGGCAACCGGTCGCCGAGGACGCCGGAGTCGGCCGGCGGGGCGGTGATGCCCACCGGGGACGGAGTACCGCCCGAGGTGAGGAGACGGGCCCGGTCGGTGAGCGTGCGCAGCAGGTCGGTGAGTTCGGCGCGGTTCTCGGCGGTCACGTCGAGGGAGGCGAACACGCAGCAGCGGCGCGGGGCCGCGATGGCCGAGGCCTGGTGGACGCCGTGGAACGGGGCGACGGACGCCGCCGGGGCGGTCGGGGCGGTCGGGGCGGCGGGCGCGGCGGCGCTCGTGGCGAGGCCGGCCCCTGCCAGGGCGGCGCCGCGCAGGAAGCCGCGCCGGCCCAGGCCGTCCGCTCGTTCGGCGCTGTTCACACGGTCGCTCACACGATCGCTCACACGGTCCTCCGCGGGTCGCACAGGGTGGCCACCGAGGCCAGGCGCTCGACCAGGTCGCCGAGCACCGCGTTCACGTCCTCCCGCCGGGTGCGGGTGAGACGGTCCAGCGGGGTCCAGGAATCGCCGTGGTGCAGTCCGTCGAGGGTGCGCTGGGCGCGGTCCAACTCGCTGTCGAGTTCCGGGAGCCCGGCGTACCGGGACGTCAGCAGGGGCTTGAGCCCGGACAGCACCCGGCGGGTGCCGTCCAGGTTGGCCCGGGCGGTGGCGAGGTTGCTGCCGCTGCCGTAGTCGGTGCGGCCGGTCAGCTCGAACTGCACGGTGTTCTCCAGGATCTCGTGCGCGCGCAGCCCCAGCTGGGCGGGGTCCATACGGGTCTGCGACCAGTCGTCCCGCAGCCCGGTCACCGCCTTCACCAGCGCCGCCGCCGGGGCGCGCAGCCCGGCGGCCGACTCCCCGTGCCACAGTCCGTACTCGACGCGGTGGAACCCGGCGAAGTCCTTGTCGTGTACCCCGCCGGGCAGGCCGGCGTCGGTGCCGTTGATCGCCGCGTCCGCGTCCCCGAAGGCGTCGTACGCCGCGCCCAGCCGCTCGTACTGCAGATGCGCCGGCAGCCAGGCCGACCGGGCGGCGGCCAGGTCGCCCCGGCCGATCGCGTCGTTGAGCTTCGTCGTCAGCCGGACGACCTCGTCGAGCCCGGTGCCGACCCACTTCTGGTAGGAGAGGGCGGGCGGGATCAGGTCGTGCTCGGACACCGGCGCGGCGCCCGGGCCGCGCTGTCCGCCCGTGATGCGCACGGTGGGGCCGGTGACGGCGTCGGCGTCGTCGGGCACGCACTTGAAGGCGTACGTGCCCTTGCCCAGCCGGGCCGTCAACTGCCGTGTCGTACCGGGACCGATGCCCTCCACCTCGCCGTACACGACCTCGCTGCCCGGGTCCTCCAGGTAGACCTCGGCGGCGCCGTCGGAGGAGTTGTGGAGGTCGAAGGTCCGCACACCGGGCTCGGGCCGGGTCCAGCCGCGGCCGCAGTGGCTCTCCGACACGTCGATGACGACGTGCCCCGACGGGGCGCCGGCGGTCCCGCCGTGATGCCGGCCGCCGAGCGAGTACGCCAGCAGCGTGCCCGCGAGGGCCGCGGCGAGGGCGACGAACACCGCGGGCGCCGTCCGGAGACGAGCGGACCGCGTGCCGAGGCGAGGCAACGGCATGGCGAGCCTTTCCGGGACGACGTAGTACGCAGCGGCTTCATGGTAGGCACCGCTCCGGATCCGAACAGTCGTCCCAGGACGTCCATGGCCAAGATTTCCCCCGGGGTTCACCGGCGCGTGGCCTGACACTGCCGTACACTCACCTCGAAAAGAGGTAGCTCGAAACGAGGTATAGCCGTGTCCGCTGCCCCCGCCGCCTCCCTCCCGCTGGTCTACGGCGGCCATCCCGACCAGGTCGCCGACCTGTACCTGCCCGCCGGGACCGAACCGGGCCTGCCGCTCCTGCTGTTCTTCCACGGCGGCTTCTGGCGTGCCGAGCACGACCGGGGGCACGTCACCGGATTCGCCCGGGCCCTCGCGGCGGAGACCGGCTGCGCGGTCGCCAACGTCGAGTACCGCAGGGTCGGCGGCGCGGGCGGCTGGCCGGTCACGTTCACCGACACCGCGCGCGCCGCCGACCTGCTGCCCGGGCTCGCCGCGCGGGCCGCCGAAGGCCGGATCGACCCGGCGCGCGTGATGTACGCCGGACACTCGGCCGGCGGCCATCTCGCCCTGTGGGCCGCCCTCCGGCACCGGCTGCCCGAAGGCGCCCCCGGTCGGGCGGCCACCCCGCCCGCGGTGCTCGGTGTGCTGGCGCTCGCACCCACGGCCGACCTGGCGTGGGCCGACGAACTGGGCAGCGGGCGGGGCGCGGTGGCCGGCCTGCTCGGCGGCGGACGCGCCCGGGTGCCGGACCGGTTCGCCGCCGCCGACCCGGCGGTGCTGGGCGCGCCCGCCGGCCGTACCGTCGTGGTGCACGGCGTCCGGGACGAGGCGCTGCCCGTCGCCATGTCCCGCCGCTACGCCGCGACGACCGGCGCGACCCTCCACGAGCTTCCCGGATGCGGCCACTTCGAGGTGATCGACACGTCCTCCGCGGCATGGCCCGTGATCGTCGGCGCGGTCCGCGGCCTGGTGGCCGAGGGCGGCACTCTCGCCGGGCGCGAAAGCCGCCGCGCACCATGACCCGCTGGGCGCGCCCGGCCCCGGGATCGGCTCAAGTGGCCTTCCACCGTGGCTCGTTCAGCGCACCGGGAAGCCGAATGAGTGGCCCTGCTGCTTCAGCCACGGCAGCAGGGTGCGCAGCGCGGCCACCGTCTGCGAGCGGTCGCCGCCCGCGTCGTGGAAGAGGATCGTCGGCCCGTTGGCCACCTCCCGCTGAACCGTGGCGACGATGGTGTTCGTGCCCGGCCGCTCGAAGTCCTTGGAGTCCACGTTCCAGCCGAGCGGACGCATCCCGTGCGAGGCCGCGAGGTGCCGGCTGTACGGGGTGAACGCGCCGCCCGGAGCCCGGTAGTACATCGGCCGTACCCCGCCGGACGCCTGGGTGATCTGCCGCTCGGCCTCCAGGATCTGCTGCGACTGGTAGGCCTCGGACTTCTTGTCCATCGTGGTGTCGTGCGACACCGTGTGGTCGCACAGCCGGTGCCCGGCCGCCACCACCTGCCGGACCAGCTCAGGGTGCGCCTTGGCCTGCGGGCCGACCATGCAGAACGTCGCCTTCACGCCGTTCTCGCGCAGCACTTGGAGCACCTGCGGGGTCCAGGACGGGTCCGGCCCGTCGTCGATGGTGATGTTGACGGCGTGCTCGCCCCCCTCCGAGGCATGGGCGATGTCGGCGGACACGGTCGCCGTCTTCGGTGCGGCGTGCCGGACCGGGGCACCTGCCCCGGCCGGACCCCCGCCCGGCTGACCGGCCTCGGCGGTCCACACCGACGTGGCCGCCGCCACCGCGGTCACCCCGACCGCCGCCGCCAGCATCCGGCCGTACCAACCCCGCCCACTGTGCCGCGCCATGCCCCGCCCCGTTCCGTGCCGTGTCCCTGTGCTGTCGTGCACCTTCGTTTCGTGCACCTGTCAGGACGGCCGGGGTTGATCGCGGGATCCGGCTGTTACCGATCACGGACAATTCCGCGGCGCTTCCGCGACAGATGCCGCCGGGATCAACGGCGCGGGACGGTCGGAGGACACCGCTCAGAGCCGGATCGGCCGTCGCAGGCGTCCGGGCAGGCGCTACGGTGACCGGATGGCCCTCCATCCGGAGATCGAACCGTACGCGGACGGCATGCTCGACGTGGGTGACGGCAACCGCGTGTACTGGGAGACCTGCGGCAATCCCGACGGCAGGCCCGCCGTCGTCCTGCACGGCGGACCGGGATCCGGGTGCACCCCGTACGCCCGGCGCCTGTTCGACCCGGCCGCCTATCGGATCGTCCTGCTCGACCAGCGTGGCTGCGGCCGGTCCACACCGCACGCGAGCCGCCACGACACCGACATGAGCGTCAACACCACGGCCCATGTCATGGCCGACCTGGAACTGCTGCGCCGTCACCTGGGCATCACACGGTGGCTGGTGTGGGGCGTGTCCTGGGGGTCGGCGCTCGCGCTGCGGTACGCGCAGACCCACCCGGGCGTGGTCTCCGAACTGGTGCTCACGGGCGTCGCCACCGGGTCGAACGCCGAGGTCGCGCTGCTGACCCGGGGGCTCGGCAAGATCTTCCCGGACGCCTTCGAACGGTTCCGGTCCCAGGTGCCCGCGGACGAGCGCGACGGCAACCTCGCCGCCGCCTACAGCCGGATGCTCGAATCACCCGACCCCGAGCTGCGGGAACGGGCCGCCCGGGCCTGGACCGACTGGGAGACCGCCACGATCCCCGCGCCGCCGCGCTCCGTCGCCCGCTTCGAGGACCCCGTCTTCCGCATGGGCTTCGCCCGCACCGTCACGCACTACTGGGGCAACGACCACTTCCTCGGCGAGGGCAACGACGACGGCGTGGTCCTGCACGACGCCCACCTGCTCAAGGGCATCCCCGGCACCCTGGTCCAGGGAAGCCTCGACTTCGGCAACCTCCTCGGCATCGTCTGGCGGCTCCAACAGGCCTGGTCCGGCAGCGAGTTGGTGATGGTGGACGACACCGGACACTCCACCACTGGTTCCGGTGTGGCGGAGGCGCTGGTCGCGGCGACCGACCGGTACGCGACCCGCGGCTAGCCCCCGAAGGGGGATCCTCCAACTGCGGGATGCTGCGGCATGCGCAGATGAAGGGGGGTGCGCGGAGCGGCCGTGTCAGACCGGCCGGTCGGCAGGAGCCGGAGCCCGTCCCGCCCGGCCCGGCAGGGGCCCGTCCCGCTGCTGGACCAGCTCGACTTCGCGTGCGAGCGGCTGCGGCACCGGCCGGCCGGGCCCGTCACGGACGGCGGCGACGGCGGGGACTTCAGGGGTGAGCCTGCCGCGGAGCCGAGATCGCCCTGCTCCGCGACCTCCATCGGGCGCATCGGCGGACCTGACGGCCGGACCGGCTCACTCCCCGGCCAGTGCCGCTCGGACGATCGCCGCGGCCGCCGTGCCCGCGGCCCGTACCGGTTCGGTGCTGCGCGCGGCCCGGCCCAGCATGAAGGCGCCCTCCAGCAGGGCGATGACCGAACTCGCCGTCTCCCGGGCAGCGGGCTCGGCCATGCCGCCCTGGGCGTAGTAGGCGGCGAGGTGGCCGATCCAGCTGTCGAAGACCTCCGAAGTGGCCCGCCGCAGCGTGTCGTTGGTGCTCGCGACCTCCATCGCGACCGTCGCGATCGGACACGGGTCCGCGAAGTCCAGTTCGGCGAGGGTGCCGGCCGCCGCGGCGAAGGCGTCGGCGGTGGCCGCCACCCGGTCCTCGCACGGCTCCATGAGCGTGGTGATCAGCCCCAGATAGACGGCCCCCGAGGTGCGGATCACCTCCTCGCCCAGCTGGGCCTTGCCGCCGGGGAAGAAGTGGTAGATCGAGCCGAAGGGCGCCTCGGCGGCCTCGGCGATCTGCTTCATCCCGGTGCCGGTGTAGCCCGAGCGCCGGAACAGCTCGGTCCCCGCGTGCACGATGCGCTGCCGGGTCTCATGCGTGCTGATGGCCTTGCCGTCGCTCACGGTGACACCTCCGGGGAGCCGCTGTTGTCAAAGGGCGGTCGGCGCCTATTCTGTCATTAGAACGATCTATCAAGAGACAGTCGAGGCGGCCGACCGGGGCGGAGGCACGGGCATGCCGGAGATCGAGCTGAGTGCGGGACCCATCGACTACGAGGACACCGGAGGCGACGGCCCCGTCGTGCTCCTCGTCCACGGTCTCGGCTTCGACGACTCGGTCTGGGCCGACGTCGTCTCGGCCCTGCGCCCCGACTTCCGCGTCCTGGTCCCCGTGCTGCCCCTCGGCAGCCACCGGCGCCCCATGCGCCCGGACGCGGACCTCTCCGCGCACGGCATCGCCCGCCTGCTGGCCGAGTTCATGGACCGCCTGGACCTGCGCGACGTCACCCTCGTCCAGAACGACACCGGTACGGCCCAACTCCTCGTCGGCGTACGGGACGAACGCATCGCCCGGCTCGTCCTGACCTCGTGCGAGGCGCTGGACAACTACCCGCCCGGCATCCAGGGCCGCATCCTGGACGCGGCCCGAAGGATCCCCGGCGGAGTCTTCCTCCTCCTGCAGTCCTTCCGCTTCCCCTTCCTCGCCCGCATGCAGACCTCGCTCGGCGGCATGACGAAGAAGCGGCTCCCCAAGGAACTCGTCGCCCGCTGGTACGGCCCCTTGCTGACGAGCCGTCAGATCCGCCGTGACTTCGCCAAGTTCCTCCGTGCCACGCGGAAGGACTGCTACCTCGAAGCGGCCCGGAAGCTCCCGGAGTTCACCCGCCCGGCACTGGTCGCCTGGGGCGCCGAGGACCGCATGATGCCACCCGCTACGGGCCGCCGCCTGGCCGAACTGCTGCCGGACGCCCGCTATGTGGAGATCCCCGACGCCCGCACCCTGGTCCAGCTGGACAACCCGGCGGCGCTCACCGAGGAGATCCGCCGTTTCGTCAAGGACAACCCCCTGCCCGGCGAAAACCGGCTCGGCGGATCACGCGTCCAGTGAGACGTACAGCCGTGTGCCGTCGCGCCGGAAGCCGACCCTCTCGTACACGCGGCGGGAACCCTCACCCGAGTACTCCAGCCACACGGACCGCGCTCCCCGGGCGAACATGGTGCCGGCGAGGGTCGCGGTGACCGCGGCGGCGATGCCACGCCCCCGGTACGCCGGCAGCGTGCCCACGCCCGCCAGCTCCGCCGTGCCCTCGGCGGGCGCCGAGCAGATCGCGCCGCCGGCGCAGCCTCCGCCGGGAGCGCGGACGAACCGGACGGCTCCGCCGCCCTCCTCGGTACGCCGCAACCGTGCCGCGCCTTCCGGGGACGGGGCCCACTCGCCACCGAAGGCCTCCGACAGCGCGAGGTCGATCGCCGTGTAGTCCGCCTGCGTGGCCGGGGCCTCGACCTCGACCGGGTCCGCCGAGCCAGGGCCGGGGCCGGGGACGGCCAGCGTGGCGGGGGTGCAGACCAGGTATGCGTGCACCGCCTCCGTGCCGAAACCGGCCCGGCGCAGCGCGGGCTCCACGGCGGGGGCGGCGTCCGGGGCGAACTCCAGCCGCGGCCTGAGCCCGCGCTCGCGGAACGCGGCGATCAGGTCGGCGACGTCCCGGTCGGTGGGCTCGGCGCCGGGGAAGGGGGTGGCGTAGTTGACGTACGGACTGGTCGTCGAGGGATCGAACCCCACGACGAAGCCGCCGACTTCACGCGCCGCCGGGCGGCGCCGGAGGTGGGCGACGGCGAAGCTCTGGACATCGGTGCGCACGACGAAGACCTCACGGTTAGGGCTGTCACAAGGGAACGGCCTCTGGGAAGAGGCGGGCGGTGTGCCGGACACCGCGTCGTGGGGCCGCCGTGAGGAGACGCGAAAGGTACTGCCAGGTGCTGCCGTAGAGCAGGTGGCTCAGTACCGACGGCGGCCGCTGCGGGACGCCGGAACCATGGACCTCAGTCCTTCGTGACGAGTGGTCGGATGCGCTCTCGGACGCGCCGGATCCTGCCACAGCGCGTCAGTACATGACAAGCGGAGGATTTTTCCGGCGGTGTGTCGAGGTGCGAACGTCCCGTTCGACGCTTGGTACGGAGGCGCGACCCGCCTCGGAAGGACACCCGAACAGGAGACGACATGAAGATCCGAGCCCGCCTGGGCATGAGCGTCGACGGTTATGTCACCACCCCGACCGGATGGCCGGCGCATACGGCCGACCCGGCCTTCGTGTCCGGCGAGAGCCACGGCATCCGGGAGTTCCTGGAGGGGTGCGAGGCCGCGCTGATGGGCCGCACCACCTTCGAGCCCGCGCTGACCAACGACCGCTGGCCCTGGCCGAACCTGGATGTGTTCGTGCTCGGCTCCCACCGCCCGGCCGGCACCCCCGACCACGTCGTCACCGACAGCGATCCCGAGCGGCTGCTGGAGAAGATCCGCGCGGCCAACCGGGGTGGCGACGTCCATCTCGTCGGAGGACCGCGCACCATCCAGACCTTCCACGCCCTCGGCGCGCTCGACACGCTGGAGCTGGTCGTCGTGCCGCTGCTGTTCGGCGGCGGCACACAACTGACGCCCGCGCTCGACCCGTCTCTCGGGCTCACCTTCCACAGCGAGCGCGCCCTGCCGGGCGGATCCGTGGAGATCGTCTACACCTGCAAGGGCAGCCGCTCGTCACTCCCGAGCAGTCCCGCGAGCCAGCGCTGACGTCTCGGCGCGGGGCGGAGAGGACAGGATTCGAAGAAAAGGGTGCCGGATGCCGCTGACACGGACCTGACGCCCCCGCGCGCGCCCTCCGGCCCGGGCGGCTCAGCGGCTCGAACGCTGCGCGGCCACGATCGCGTTCACCGTCGGCTCCGCCCCGGCCAGCCGCTGCACCCGTTCGGCGAACCCCGGGAACTGCGACGCGATCTTGGTGAGGAAGCGCAGTTCGGGCGGCGCCACGTTGACCTCGGCGAGATCGCGTTCGATCGCCCGTGTCACGCCCTTGCAGACCTGCGCCGGCGAGACGGTGCGGACACCGCCGGGTGTCGCCGAGCCCGTCTTCGCGAACATGCCCAGATCGCGTACGAATCCCGGCTGGACGATCGAGACGCCCACGCCCGTGCCGTGCAGATCCTGGCGGAAGGCCAGCGAGAAGCCGCGCAGCCCGAACTTCGTCGCGGTGTACAGGGACGACGACTTGGTGGCGGCCATGCCGGACAGCGACCCGACGAAGCAGATGTGGCCGCGGCCGGCGGCCACCATGCCGGGAGCGAGCAGCCGCGCGAGCACCGCCGGGGCCCGCAGGTTCACGGCCAGGGCGCGGTCGATCTGCTCCGGCGTGTAGTCGAGGAGTTCGCCGCTGGAGGGCAGGGCGGCGTTGGCGACCAGGATGTCCGTGCCGGCGGCCTCCTCGGCGAGCCGCCGCACATCGTCGGGGTCGGCCAGATCGGCGGCGATCGTGCGGGCGCCGTAACGATCGGCCAGGGGTTCGAGCGCGTCGAGCCGGCGGCCCGTGAGCACGAGACGGGCGCCGCGGGCGGACAGTTCGGCGGCGAGCGCGCCGCCGATGCCGCCGGTGACACCGGTGAGCAGAACGGTTGACCCGGCAATGTGCACGACTACACCCTCCAGTCCTGTTCGTTCGAACGAACAATAAGGAGCCCTGGCAGCCCTGTCCACAGGCGCGGGCACCCGATGATGGAAGAATGCACGCCATGCCGCACGCCGCCCCTGCCGCCCCGATGCGCCAGCGCATCATCACCGCCGTCCTGCGGATCATCGGCGAGGACGGAGTCGCTGCGGTCACGAACCGGCGGATCGCCAAGGAGGCGGGCGTCTCCCTCGGCTCGGTCACCTACCACTTCGAGACCCAGCACGAGCTGCTGCGGGAGAGCCTGCTGCACTTCGTGCGCGAGGAGGCACGGCACTTCACCGAACTGGCCGACCAGTGCCGGACGGAGGGCCTGGACGTCAAGGACGCGGCGTCGCTGGCCGGCCAGGTGGCCTGCGGCTCGGCACTGGACAGCGCCCATCCGGCGCCCTTCGAGCTGTACCTCCAGGCCGGGCGGGACGAGCGCCTGCGCGAGGCGGCGGCCGAGGCGTTCCGGGCCTACGACCTGCTCGCCGCCCGGATCCTCACCGCGCTGGGCGTCCCCGACGCGGACCGCCTGGCCGCCACGACGGTCGCCCTGGTGATGGGCCTGCAACTGCGGCGCCTGGCCACGGGCAGCCCCGCGGACGACCTGGCCGACGCCCTCCTGCTGCTCATGCCCGTGCCCGCCGGCCGGTCCTCCACGGCCGCTTCACAAGAGCCGCCGGCGCAGTAGGGCCCCGGCGCCGCCGGACGACGTCGTGCGGCCCGCTTCCTCCGCCGGCCCGCAGGCTTCAATTCCCTTGGAGGCGCGCGGCGTTGCCTACAGGGCCCGGGCGATGAGCAGGGCCACGTCGTCGTGGTCGTCGGGGTGGCGCAGGCCGTACAGCAGGACGTCGCAGGTCTCCTCCAGCGGCCGGCGAGGCTCGTCGAGGAGGTCCAGCAGGGCGTTCAGCCGGTCGTCGATGGGGTGCTGACGGGTCTCCACGAGGCCGTCGGTGTAGAGGACCAGCACATCACCGGGGTGCAGGGAGACCGTCGTGGAATCGAACCGGACACCGCCGACGCCGAGCGGTGCCGCGGCCGGCAGTTCCAGGAGCCTCGGTGCCTCGCCGGGCCGCGCGAGCGCGGGCGGCATGTGTCCGGCGTTGGCGACGCAGCACTGTCCGGTAACGGGGTCGTACACCGCGTACAGGCAGGTGACGATGTAGTGCTCCAGATCGCAGGTGATCTTGTCCAGATGCTGCAGCACCGCGCCGGGGGCGAGGTCGAGATCGGCGTAGGCGCAGGTGGCGGTGCGCAACCGGCCCATGGTGGCGGCCGCGTCGATGCCGTTGCCCATGACGTCACCCACCACCAGGGCGGTCTTCTCGTCGCTGAGCGGGATGACGTCGTACCAGTCGCCGCCGACCTCGCTGGTGGCCTGCGCGGGCTGGTAACGGGAGGCGAGCTCCAGGCCCGTGTGGTGCGCCGCGTGCTCGGGCAGCAGACTGCGCTGCAGGGTCAGGGCGGTGTTGCGGACGCTCTGGAACCAGCGGGCGTTGTCGATGGCCACGGCGGCCCGGCCGGCGAGTTCGGCGGCCAGGACGACGTCGTCGTCGTCGAACGGCGCCGGATTGCGGGTCCGCTTGAGGTCGAGGGCGCCGAGCACCTCACCGTGCGCGATCAGCGGCACGGCGAGATACGAGTGGACGCCGGCCTCGGCGAGCAGGGCGCCGGCCTCGGAGTCCCGGGCGATGCGCGGCAGGTCCTGCGGCCCGACGTGACGTATCAGGACCGGCCGCCCGGTGTGGACGCACAGGGTGACCAGACTGTCCCCCTCGTAGCACGCCACGTTGCCGGGAGGGTCGGCGGCGCGCAGCGCGACCGTGGGATGGGCCGCCTTCAGGGCGAGGGCGCGGAAGAGCTCCGGGCCGTTGTCCGGCCGGCGCATACGACGGCAGGACAGGACGGAGTCGAGGACGTCCACGGCGACCACGTCGGCCAGTGCCGGGGCCGCGATCTCCGCCAGTTCATGGGCGGTCTGCTCCACGTCCAGCGCGGTGCCGACCCGCGCTGAGGCGTCCGCGATGAGCGCCAGGCGCCGCCGCGCCCGGTCGGCCTCGGCCGCCGCGCGGTGCCGTTCGGTGACGTCCACCACCGAGACGGCCGCGCCCAGCACCCGGCCGCCGGGATCGTCCAGCCGGTAGAAGGACAGCGACCAGGCGTGGTCGGCTCCGCCATCGGCGGCCGGGCGGCCGACGTGGTACTGGTCCAGCAGGGACGTACCGGTGGTGAGCACCTGACGCAGGGCGGACTCGACGGTGTCGGCGTCCGGGAAGGGCAGGGTCTCCCTCAGGTGACGGCCGATGTGGTCCTCGGCGGGCGTGCCGTCGATCCGCTCCAGCGCCGGATTGACCAGGAGGTACCGCAGATCCGGGTCCAGCAGGGCCAAGCCGATGGGGGACTGGTTGATCAGCCGCTCGCACAGGGCCAGGTCGGTCTCGACGCGCTGGAGCAGGGTGTGGTCGGCCGCGATGCCCAGGGCGTAGACGTCCCCGAGGTCGTCCAGCAGCCGCATGGTCCGGAACTCGGTCAGCCGGCTGCTGCCGTCCTTGTGCCGGATGGGAAACGCGCCGGCCCAGCCCCGGCCGGTCTCCAGCACCTCGGCGAACAGACTCACCACGGCCTGCAGATGCTCCGGGTGCACCAGCAGGTGCGCCGCCGGCTTGCCGAGGGCCTCCTCCGAGGAGTAGCCGAAGAGTTCCTCGGCCTGCGGGGTCCAGAAGACGATACGGCCGCGGATGTCCAGGGCCACCGCGGCCACGCTCAGCACGTCCAGCAGCCCGGTCGGCTGGGGCGTCTCGCCGCCGTGGTCTTCGTGGCCGGCTTCCAGGGAGTCCAGTGTCATGCCGGTTCACCTCCACCGGCCGGGCGGCCGCGCGCGGACGCCGGCGGCCGGTGCCTCCATGGTCCCTCCGAATATCGGTCCCGTCCCAACCGCACGGCGCCCCTTCCCGGGGACGCCGTACCTCCCGCTGTATCCCTGCCCACCAAAGGACAAACAGGCTCATAGTGGTGTATGGGTGGAATTGATGGAATCTGCGCCAGAGGGATTCGCCTCAGCCACGCCGCAGGGACCGGATGATCTCTTCGACGCGTCCACCGACGCGGCCGCGGTGATATCGGAACACGGCATCGTGGTCGGTTGGACCCACAGCGCCGAAACGTTTCTCGGTCACGCAGCACGGGACGTCGTGGGCGCCTCCGCCGCGCGCCTGCTGGCCATGCCCGAGGACCCCGTACGGCTCGCCGGCGTCGTGCAGCGGTGCCGCGCCGGAAACGGCTGGAGCGGGCAGGTCGCCGTACGGCACCGCGACGGCCGCAGCCTCGACATCCAGCTGCGGGTCTCGGCCTCGTTCCGCGTCGGCGACACCGAGTGCTTCCTGCTGTCGGCCCGTGCCCAGCGGCAGCGGTGGCCCATGGGCCAGTCGGTCCTGGACGGGTTCCTCACCCGCGCCCCGGTCGGCATGGCCGTCATGGACACCGACCTGCGCTACGTCTGGCTGAACGACACCCTGGAGCGGTTCGGCGGGGTCCCCCGGGACGCGCGGCTCGGACGCCGGCTGAGCGAGCTGCTGCCCGGGCTGCAGGCCGAGGCCTTGGAGAGCCTGATGCGCAAGGTGATCGCGACGGGCATACCGGTGACCGACTACGAGTACGTGGGCTGGAGCTGGGCCGACCCGCACCGCCAGCACGCCTACTCGACCTCGTTCTTCCCCCTGGTCGACGCCGACGACGCCATCACCGGCGTGTGCTACATGGTCCAGGACGTCACCGATCGGTGGAACGCCCGGCAGCTGCTGACCATGGTCAACCAAGCCGGCACCAGCATCGGCACCGCACTCGACGTGATGCAGACCGCCCAGGAGCTCGCCGACTTCGCCGTCCCCCGCTTCGCGGACTTCGTCGTCGTCGACCTGCTGGAACCCGTGCTCAGTACCGACGGCCACGGGGCGTGGCTGACCGACGCGGGACCCGCGCACGCCAGACCCGTGCTGCGCCGGGCGGCGCTGCGCTCGGTGCGCGAGGACACACCCGAGGCCATCGTCCGGATCGGCGAGCGGGTCGAGTTCATCCCGCCGCCCCACGGCGGCCACCTGCTCCTCGACGGCGAGCCCCTGCTCATCCCGGTCCTCGACCCCTGCGACCAGCTGTGGGTCGCGCGGGACCCGGAGCGGACCGAAAGCATGCGCGCGTACGGCATGCACTCGCTCATCGCCGTGCCGATGCGGGCCCGGAACACCGCCCTCGGCCTCGCCACGTTCGTCCGGTCGCTCAACCCCGTCTCCTTCGGGCCCGACGACGTCCTGTTGGCCCGGGAACTGGTGGCACGTGCGGCGGTGTGCGTCGACAACGCCCGCCGCTACACCCGGGAGCACGCGGCGGCGATCACCCTGCAGCGCAGCCTGCTCCCACCCGCCCTGAACGGCGGCACCGCGCTGGAGGTGGCCTCCTCCTATCTGCCGGCGGATCCCTCCGGTGGCGTCGGCGGCGACTGGTTCGACGTGATCCCGCTCTCCGGCGCACGGGTGGGCCTCGTCATCGGCGACGTGGTCGGCCACGGCATCTCCGCGGCGGCGAGCATGGGCCGGCTGCGCACCGCGGTGCAGACCCTCGCCGCCATGGAGATGTCTCCCGACGACCTGCTCGCCCATCTCGACGACCTCGTGCTCCGGCTGAGCGACGAGGAGGCGGCCGCCGGCACGGCAGGCCGCAGCACTTTCATCGGCGCGACCTGCCTCTACGCCGTCTACGACCCCGTCAGCAGACGGTGTGCGCTGGCCCGGGCCGGTCACCCGCCGCCCGTCGTCGTGGCACCGGACGGACACGCCTGCTTCCCGGAGATCCCCGCCGGACCCCCGCTCGGGCTGGGTGGCATGGCCTTCGAGGCGACCGAGATCGAACTGCCCGAGGACAGCCTCTTCGGCCTGTACACCAACGGTCTCATCGTGGGCCGCGACCAGGACGTGGAGCGGGGCATGTCCCGGCTCAAAGAGGTCCTCGACCACACCGGGGACGACCTGGACACGCTGTGCACGTTCGTCGTACGGCAGCTGGTGCCTGTGCCCCAGCCCGACGACATCGCCCTGCTGCTGACCCGCACCCACACCCTGGCAGCCGACCGGGTCGCCTCCTGGGACGTACCCCCCGACCCGGCCGCCGTCGGCACCCTGCGCGCCCTCGCCACCCGCCAGGTCGAGGAGTGGGGCCTCACGGAACTGGCCATGACGACCGAACTGGTCGTGAGCGAACTCGTCACCAACGCCATCCGCTACGCCGCCACACCCCTGCGGCTACGGCTCCTCCGCGACGCCCGCCTCACCTGCGAGGTCTCCGACGCCAGCAGTACGGCCCCCCGGCTCAGGCATGCCAGGAGCACGGACGAGGGCGGCCGCGGACTCTTCCTGGTGGCCCAGCTCACCCAGCGCTGGGGGGCCCGGTACACCGGCGAAGGGAAGATCATCTGGGCCGATCAGGAGATCCCCTGAACCCCGATTTGCCTTCGAGCGCACTCCAGCATCCAGACTGACCGTGACGACGATCCGGGCCGAGGACAGAACAGGACGGCGGCAGATGGCAGCGACACACCGGGCGGGGCACGCTCTGCCCTACGACACCTATCGTGAGGCCGTCGCCCGCGAGACCCTGCGCTTCTGCGAGGTGACCGAGGGCGTCGACCCGGCGACCCCCGTGCCCTCCTGCCCCGACTGGACCCTGGCCGACCTCACCCGGCACGTCGGAGCACTGCAGCGCTGGTTCTGCACCCTGCTGACCCGGCTGGTGCAGGAACCTCCCCGCAGCCGCGACGTCGAGCTCGGGCTGCCGGAGCACGCGCGCGACTATCCCGGCTGGGTGGCGGCGGGGGTGCCCGCGGTGGCGGCCGTCCTGCGGGACACCGATCCCGGGGCACCGATGTGGGTGTGGGGCGAGGACCGGCACGCGCGGTTCTGGGCCCGCCGGATGCTGTTCGAGACGCTGGTGCACCGGGTGGACGCGGAGCGGGCCGTCGGCCTGACCTCGGACATCGACCCCGTGCTCGCGGCGGACGGCGTGGACGAGTTCCTCGTCAACCTGCCCTACGCGGGCCTCTTCGCCCCCGGTGTGACCAAGCTGCGCGGTGACGGCGAAACCCTCGCGTTCCGCAGCACGGGCGTCGAGGGCGGCCCCGGCGAGGAGTGGCGGATGCGGCTGGACCCGGACGGCTTCCGCCCGGTGGGCGGCGAGGCCGAGGACCCCGGGCCGGTCACGGCGGCGGTGCGCGGGCAGGCGGCGGACCTGCTGCTGCTCCTCTACGGGCGGCGGTCGTACCAGGACTCCGGCTTCGAGGTCTCGGGACAGGCCGCGGTCCTCGAGAACTGGTTCACCCACACCGCCTTCTGACCCGGGCCGCGCTCACTCGGCCGGCAGCCGCGCCGACGGTGCCTCGGGCAGCAGACAGACCGCGAGCGCCGCGGTGTCGTCCTTGAGCCCGGCGTGGCTGTAGGCCAGCAGGTCGTCGTGGAGCCGTGCGAGCAGCTCCTTCGGCGGGAGGGGACCCCAGGAGCGGAGACGGTCGAGCAGCGGGTAGAAGGCGCCGGTCGCGTCCCGCGTCTCCGTGACGCCGTCCGTGTACAGCAGCAGCTGATCGCCGGGCCGGAACGGGTAGGTGTCGAGGTGATACGGGTCCTCGACCAGTATGCCGAGGTTCAGGGGCGGCGCCGGCCGCCCGCTCTCCAGTTCGCGCACCTCGCCGTCCCGCAGCCAGACGGGCGGCGGATGGCCGCAGTTGACGATGCGGACGATGTGGCCTTCGGCGGGGACCTCGGCGAAGACCGCGGTGACGAACCGTTCGCTCGTCTCGGTCCCGCCGAGCTGCGTCGCCCTGCGGCTCATGCTCGTGTCCACCCGGCCGGCCAGAGCGAGCAGATCGGGTTCGTCGTACGCCACCTCGCGGAACGCCCCCAGCATGGCGGCCGCGGTCTCCACCGCCACCAGCCCCTTGCCGCGGACGTCACCGATGAGCAGACGGACGCCGAACCGGGTGGAGACCGCCTCGTAGAGGTCGCCGCCGATGCGTGCCTCCGCGGCGGCGGAGAGATACAGGCTCTGCAGCCGGAGGTTGCCGATCCTGTGCGGTAGGGGGCGGAGCAGGACGCGCTGCGCGGTCTCGGCGACGAACCGCACGTCGGCGAGCGTGCGTTCACGCCGGATCCGGTGGGCGGCCAGGATCGCGCCGAGACCGCCCACGAGGGCCGTACAGATGTAGGAGGCGACGTAGTGACGGTCCCACAGATAGTCGGCGGGCCGGCCCGCACAGCAGGGAGTACCGGCCAGCACCGCTTCGAGGCCCACGGCGAACACCGTGGCGGCGCCGACGGCCAGGGGCCCGTGCGCGAACGCGGCCAGTACGGGCACGGCGATCAGTGCGAAGCTCACCGGCCAGTCGACGGGCGTGAGCGGCTCCACCAGCAGCACGGCCGCGACGTACAGCACGGGCAGCCAGCGCAGCCACGCCGGAGGCGCCGGCAGCCGGGGCCGTGGTGTCGTGCCGTCCTGCTCCGGCTCCCGGCCGGTCCGTCCGATCTTCACCCGTCCAGCCTGGTCTGCCGCGCCCCCGCACCCCTGCGATTGCTCCACTCAACGGCATGTTCCGGGTGCCATGCGCGGTCGGTGATTGCGTCCACGATCGGTGATCGTCACCCTGGGCGGGTGATCCTGGTTCCGGGCCGGCTGTGGCAGGGGAGCCCGGTGCGCAGGGCACTGGGCACCGGGCTCCCCGCGGGCGCCTTCTTCGGCGCCTTCGTCCTCGTGGAGTCGGGCTCGTGGGTCGGCGCCGCCGTCGTCTTTCTGATCCTGAGCCCGTTCCACGGCATCCGGTCGGCACGGCGGATGGGCAGAGCATGGCCAGGTGCCCGGGACTTGAACGCCGCCGACCGCGCGGCGGTGGTGCGTGCCACCCGGCGGGGCGAGGCCATCGCCGACCCCGCGCTGGCGCCCGCGGTCGTCGAGTACGCCGACGGCCTGAGCCGAGTCGCCGAGGAGGACCGGCTGCGTCGCCCGCTGGTCCTCCTCGTGACCGCCCTCGCGATCGTGCTCGCCGTGTACGACAGCTTCACGGCACCGACCGGCGTGCTCGTCACCTCATGGCTGGTGGTCGCGCTCCTGCTCGCCGACATCGCCTGGTGGCCCGGCAGACGCTCGCGCGTGCTGAGCCGGGCGGAGCGGGCGCGGGACCTCGCCCGCTCCGCCCGGACCGGAGACCGTCCGGCGCACTAGGCGCCGAAGCCGATGGCGAAGACGTGCAGTCCCCCGGCGGCGACATCGGACGGCAGGCGCACGCTGCTGACCGTCCTGCCCGCGCTCAGGGCCACCGGCGTCGTGGCGAACACATACGTCTGCGTGCTGTCGGACGCGGTGCCCGCGTGGTTGCGGTAGGGCAGGGTCACCGCGACGGTGTTGTCGGCGAGCGGTGAGGCGGCGCCCGCGCTCAACGTCCAGTCGGAGAAGCCGAGGGCGACCGACTGGGTCGTGCCGTCGGTGTAGGTGACGGTCGCGGTGCCGGACGCCGGGCCGTTGTTGGCGGCACCGAGGAAGGAGATGCTGCCGGAGCCGGACGTCCGTACCGTCTGCCCGTTGGCCTCGTAGTTGTCCCGTGCGCCGGACGCCGTGTCGGGCCAGGGGAACGTGACGCCGTTGACCGTGAGCCGCGAACCGGGGGTGACTCCTGCGGCGGCCAGGGCGTGCGCGGAGTAGCTGTAGCCCGCGCCGTCGAAGTCGGCCGAGGCGGCGGCGGTGTCGCCGGACGTCCCGACGCCCGTGTATCCGGGTGCGCCCGGATAGGAGCGCGGGGCGGCGGAGGCGTCCGACGCCCAGGACGTGTCGGGGGAGGTGCCGAGCACGTAGGTGAGGGTGCCGCCGCGGGTGAGGGCGCCGTCGGGCGCGTGCGCGGCGTTCCATGCCGCGCCGTTCCAGGTGGCGGACTGGACGTACGGCGCGTCGTCCGCCGCCCCCGTGCCGTTGATCGTGAGGGTGCGGCCGGACGGCAGGGTGATCACCGCCTGGCTGAACAGCGGGCTGCCCAGCGCCAGGTCGGCGGTGCCGGGGGTCTCCGGGTACATGCCGAGGGCGGACCACACGTACCACGAGCTCATCTCGCCCAGGTCGTCGTTGCCCGCAAGACCGGCCGGGCTGTCGGTCCAGATCTGGTCCTGGACCTGCCGGACGACCTGCTGCGTCCGGTACGGGCGGCCGATGTAGTCGTACTCCCAGGGGATGCCGAGGCTGGGCTCGTTGCCCAGGTCGGTGTAGCCGCCGGCGCCGGTCAGCGAGGACAGGTCCGTGTCCAGGTACGTGGCCATGGCCGCGTCACCGCCCATGGCGGTCGCCAGTCCGTGCACGTTGAACGGCACCATCGGCGTGTACTGCCAGGAGTCGCCCTCGACGAAGTTCTTCCCCGACGTCGGAGAGAAACCGGCCGTCCAGGTGCCCGAGGCGTCGCGGGGCTGGATGAAGCCGCTGCCGAAATGGAACAGGTTCTGCCAGTCCTGCGCCCGGTCCGCGAACCTGTGCTGATCGGCGGTGTGTCCGAGGGCACCGGCGAAGGCCGAGACGGCGAAGTCGGCCGCGTCGTACTCCAGGGTGGTGGACGCGGCGCCGTAGAAGTTGCAGCAGCCGTACCTGCCGTTGCTGGGCAGCCGGCCGAGTTGCTCCAGATAGGCGAGCCCGGGCCGGTTGTCGTTGGGGACGGTGGCCTCCGCGATCATGCCCTTCAGCGCGGTGGCGGTGTCGAAGTTCCTGGCGCCGAAGGCGTAGTAGTCGGCGATGATCTCGTCCGCGGGATCGCCGACCATGACATGGGTCTCGCCGTTGTTCTCCGACCACTTGGGGAAGAGGCCGGTCTGACGGTAGTCGTCGACCATCGACTGGGCGCTGTCGGCGGCTGTCCGCGGTGCGACCAGGGCTTCGAGCTGGGCCTGCGAGCGGTAGACGTCCCAGCCCGAGTAGTTGGCGTAGGCGGCGCCGTGGCGGGCGTCCACGGTGTGGATCCTGCCGTCGAAGCCGGGATAGCGGCGGTCGGTGTCACTGATCACGTTCGGATGCAGCAGCGCGTGATAGAGCGCGGTGTAGAAGACGGTCTGCCGGGCGGGCGTCCCGCCGGCGATCCGCACCCGGCCGAGGAGGGACTTCCAGGCGCCGTGTGCCGCGCCGCGCACCTTGACCAGGTCCCAACCGCCGTTCTCCGCCTGCCGGTTGCCCGCGGCGCCGGCGGCCGACACATAGGAGATGCCGACCTTGGCCTGAACGGTCCGGTCCGTGGTGGTGTCGAACGTGACGTAGCCGTCGGAGCCGCTCGCCCGGGGAGCGAAGGTGTGGGGTGTACGGGACACGTTGCCGTGCAGCGTGGGCTTGTTCGGCTCCTCGGGGGCGCTGGGGGAGGCGTTGGTCCTGGGCGTGGTGGGCGTGGCGGCGGCCAGGGCGGTGCCGCTGTGACGGAACGGCTGGTCGAAGACCATGTCGTAGTAGACGGTGTAGGAGTTGCCCTCGCCGCAGAAGTTGCCGCTGGTGACCTTGCCTCTGACCTCTCTGTCGTTCACCACGTCGAACTCGGCGGCGCTGTCGCCGTTCTCGCTGCTCGTCAGCTTGAACAGCAGGTTCGCCCGACGGGTGGACGGGAAGGTGAAGCGGGCCATGCCGCTGCGGGTGGTGGCGGTCAGTTCCGTCTTGACGCCGTTGTCCAGCGACACCGTGTACGAGCCGGGCGTCGCGGACTCGTCGGCGTGCGAGAAGCTGTCCGTGGCGCGCGTGTCGACGGCGCCGACGGTCGGCAGCACCGGGATGTCGCCTGCGGCCCGGCAGCCCGGTCCCGCGATGTGGGTGAGGCCGAATCCGGTGATGGCCGAGTCGGCGTACTCGTAGCCGCCACCGTCCGGCCGGTGCGGGCTGGTGTCGGGGCTCCACTGGACCATCCCGAACGGGGTGTCGGCCCCCGGGAAGTCGTCGGCGGCGTGCGAGGTCCCGATGAACGGGTTCACGAGCGAGGCCGGATCGGCGACCGGCGCGAGGGTGACGGGAGCGGCGTGGGCGGGGGCGGAGACGGCGCCCACGACCAGGACGCCGGTGGCCAGCACGGACAGAAGGCGGAACGGCACCATCGTGACCATGTCCCTTCGGCAACGTTGTCCCGAAGCTCGCCCCTTCGGTCCGTCACCTTGACCCAAGTCCAAAACTTTTCATAAGGCCAAAGCAACAAATCTTGACGGCAACCACCACCGTGCGTACGGTCCGCAACGGCCGCTCCAGCGCTCCAACTCGACTGCTCCCAGCCCCCATCACCCCCCATCGAGGAGCCCAGCATGCGCGGAAGCCCCAGATCACTCGCGTCGCTCCTGGCCGTCGTCGGCCTCGTCCTCGGCGCGTTGCTCGGCCTGCCCGGACCGTCACAGGCCGCGGGTTCGCTGCCCTGTGACATCTACGGCGCCGCCGGCACTCCCTGCGTCGCCGCGCACAGCACGGTGCGCGCGCTCTTCGCCTCCTACGACGGCCCGCTGTACCGGGTCACCCGCGCCTCCGACGGGGCCGGCACCGACATCGGGCCGCTCTCCCCGGGCGGTTACGCCGACGCCGGCCGGCAGGACAGGTTCTGCGCGGACACCACGTGCGCCATCACGAAGATCTACGACCAGACCTCCCGGCACAACGACCTCACCCCGGGCCCGGCGGGCACCGCCGGCATGGGCGCGGACCGGGGCGCGGACGCCTCCGAGCTCGCCGTCACCGCCGGCGGACACAAGGTGTACGGCGTGTGGATCTCACCCGGAGTCGGCTACCGGTACACGGGCGCCGCCTCCGGTGTCGCCGTGAACGGACAACCGGAGGGTGCCTACATGGTGGCCAGCGGCACCCACGTGGGCTCCGCCTGCTGCTTCGACTACGGCAACGCCGAGAGCACACCGGCCGACACCGGCAACGGCCACATGGACGCAGTCAGCCTCGCGACCACCTGCTACTTCGCACCGTGCACCGGCTCCGGGCCCTGGGTCGAGGCCGACCTGGAGAACGGCATGTTCCAGGGCGGCAACGGCTCCAACACCGCCAACCGGGGCAACGGCAGCACCTTCGTCACCGCCGTGCTGAAGAACAACGGGCAGACGCGGTACGCGCTCAAGGGCGGCGACGCGCAGTCGGGCGGGCTCACCACCTGGTGGGACGGCGCCCTGCCCACGCGCGGCGGCTATCAGCCCATGCACCAGGAGGGCGGCATCATCCTCGGCACGGGCGGCGACAACAGCAACTGGAACATGGGCACGTTCTTCGAGGGCGTGATGGTCTCCGGCTATCCGACCGACGCCGCCGAGAACGCCGTCCAGGCGAACATCGTCTCCGTCGGCTACTCCGGTGAGACGAACGTCCCCAACGGCCCTCAGGGCACCATCACCGGCCCCGGCGGCACGTGTGTCGACGTGGCGGCCGATGACACCGGCACCGACGGGGCGGCCGTACAGCTGTGGGACTGCCAGTCGTACGCGGAGGACCAGCACTGGACCCACTACGCCGACGGAACCCTGCGCACGCTGGGCCGGTGTCTGGACATCGACGGCAACGGGACGGCGAACGGTGCGAAGGTGGAGTTGTGGGACTGCGATGGTGCGGGTGGGCAGAAGTGGGTGCAGCAGGGTGATGGTTCGCTGCTGAATCCGCAGTCGGGTCGGTGCCTGGACTCTCCCGGTGGTGCGACGGGCAACGGGACGCGGCTGCAGATCTGGGACTGCAACGGCTCGGCGGCCCAGAAGTTCTCGGTCGACGGCGGTGCCCCGATCGCGGGACCGGGCGGCACGTGCGTCGACGTGGCGGCCGACGACACCGGCACCGACGGGGCGGCCGTACAGCTGTGGGACTGCCAGTCCTGGGCGGTCGACCAGCACTGGTACCACCGCACCGACAGCTCCCTCGGCACGCTGGGCCGGTGTCTGGACATCGACGGGAACGGGACGGCGAACGGTACGAAGGTGGAGTTGTGGGACTGCGATGGTGTGGGTGGGCAGAAGTGGGTGCAGCAGGGTGATGGTTCGCTGCTGAATCCGCAGTCGGGTCGGTGCCTGGACTCTCCCGGTGGTGCGACGGGCAACGGGACGCGGCTGCAGATCTGGGACTGCAACGGCTCGGCGGCCCAGAAGTTCCGGCTGGGCTGACAGCGGATCACCCCTGGACCGCTACGGCGTCGAGCCGCGTCGGGTGTCAGTGGATGTTCTCCTCCTCCGGCACCACGACCTGGTCGATCAGCCCCTGGATCTGTTCGCTGGGCAGGGCGACCGCCATGGCCCAGTAGTAGATGACGAGGCTGAACGCGGCCGTGACGCCGATGTCCCACCACAACGGGAACCAGGGGTGCCGGAGCGGCCCGAAGTCGCTGAGGTAGACGATGAGCCCCATGCCCACCAGGTAGACCGGCAGCCATTGCGCGGCGCGCAGGTCGAGCTGGGGAGTGATGGGGTTCATCTTGAACACCCGGTTCGCGATCAGTATGACGTAGCCGAGCAGGATGGCGACGCCCAGCTTCCAGTCGGTGGTCCAACCCGACCACAGGATCAGCAGGTTGGCGACGATGAAGGCGAGCGGAGACAGCACGCCGCCGCCCGGCAGCCGGTAGGGGCGGTGGGCGTCGGGCAGCCGGTTGCGGAACACCCCGAAGGAGAGCGGGGCACCGGCGTACATCAGCACGCTCGCGCTGGTGATCAGGCCGACCAGGGAACGCCAGCTGGGGAAGGGCAGGAAGCAGATGCAGCCGACCACGAAGGCGGTGATCAGACCGACCCAGGGGACACCGCGCCGGTTGGTGTTCTCGAACGCGGACGGCACATAACCGTTGCGGCTCAGGCCGTAGGACACCCGGGAGGAGCCGGTGATGTAGATCAGACCGGTGCCGGCCGGGGAGACCACGGCGTCGAGATAGAGGACCGTGGCCAGCCAGCCCAGGCTGATGAGCGTGGCGACCTGGGCGAACGGCCCGCTCAGCGCGGTGAACGCGGAATCGGCCCAGTGGTGGCCGATCTGGGAGGCGGGCAGCGCGGCGAGGAAGGTGACCTGCAGCAGGATGTAGATGACGATGCCGAGCAGGATCGACCCGATCACCGCCCGCGGGATGTCCCGCTTGGGGTTGGCGCTCTCGCCGGCGAGCTGGTCGGCCTGCTCGAAGCCCAGCAGCGCGAAGATGATGCCGCTGGTGGAGACGGCGGACAGGATGCCCTTGGCCCCGTAGGGGCTGAAGCCGTCGGCCGCGGTGAAGTTGCTCGTGTGGAACTGGGCGATGGCGAACACGAAGATGGTCAGCAGGGGGACGCCGACCTTCCACCACGTCGCCGCGCTGTTGGTGCGGGCCAGCAGCCGGATGCTGAGGAAGTTGATGGCCGTGATGACCGCCATCAGTCCGACCGCGACGGCGATTCCGGTCGGCGTCAGGACGTGCTCGCCGCCCTTGACCTTCTCCCAGCCGCTCGCCCAGGAGTAGTGCTGGCCGTAGGTGATCATCGCCAGCACCTCGATGGGCGCCACCGTGGCCGCCTGCAGCCAGGAGAACCAGCCGAACGACGCGCCGGCGGCGCCGCCGAAGGCGTAGTGCGGGAAGCGCGCGGTGCCACCCGAGACCGGGTACATGCCGCCGAGCTCCGCGTGCACCAGCGCCAGGATCAGGATCGCGAGGCCGCCGATGGCCCAGGAGATGATCGCCGCCGGCCCGGCGGCCGCCAGGGCACCCTGCGCGCCGAACAGCCACCCGGACCCGATGATCGACCCCTCCGAGGCCCAGATGAGGCCGACGAAGCCGATCTCACGCCGAAGCCCGGGTTTCCGGGTCTTGGGGCCGGTCGCCGTCTTTGACACAGCCATGGTGCACGCCCCCTCGATAGGGTGACGAACATCACTAGCGTGATGTTCGTCACCATGGTGCCACGATGACGAGGTCAGGGCGCTCGCCGTGCGCGCACCGGTTTCTGACGGTGTTGCGCCCGCCTATGAGCCGGACGTGGGCCGCGGACCGGCCGGTGGGCCCCCGGTGACCGCAGCTCGGTAGAGGGACCGGGTGGCGGCGCCGAAGTAGGCGCTGTAGGAGACCTGAGGGGTGTCGCCGCCGGTGTGATAGCCGCCGATCACTCCCACGACCGCCCATCCGCCGGGCCAGGGCACGAGCATGGGGCCACCGCTGGTCCCGCCCACGAAGGCGTCGCAGGCGATGCGCGGGAACGTGCCCGGGTCGGCCGGGTCGTCGCTGTCCCACCGGGTGGTCCAGCTCCAGCACTCCAGCGGCTTCTCCGCGCCCGCCGGATAGCCGATCATCCGTACCGGGGCGTGGTAGTAGCCGGTCCCGGTGAGCAGCCGCACTCCACCGACCGCGTCCTCCAGGCGTGTTCCTTCCTGGTTGGGCTCGGTGACCGCGAAGGCGAAGTCATAGGCGGCGCCCGCGTGTTCACCCAGGTCGTAGTACTGCTGAGAGACGTAGACGCCGTTGGTGCGCACGGGGAAGACCCCGAACGGCTTGAGGCTGTCGTGGTACTGCGGGACGAAGGCCAGATGCCGCTTGGGTGAGGTACCCGCGTAGCCCTTCAGGCAGTGGCCGGCGCTCAGCACCAGGTCGCGACCGGGGCTGCGTACGACGGAGCCGCTGCACGTCCGGCCGGCACCGGTGGCGTCCGTCCAGAAGAAGGTGCCGGCCTGGGGGATGCCGTCGAAGCTCCTGCTGGGTGGGATGTACTCGCCGGGCCGGGGGCCGTCCACGGCAGGAGCCGCACCGGTCGCCGTCGTATCGGCACCGGTGCCGCTGCCTTCGAGGGCGTTGGCGGGCAGCGCGGCCTCCATGCGGGCCGGCGTCCAGTAGGCGTCGAGCTGATCGGCGAGCGGGTTGGGGTCGACCATGATGGTGCCGTCGGATGCCGTGGTGGTGTCGGCGGGCGCCGTGGCTGTCTTGGCGGACACCGTCGTGGTGAAGCCGGCACAGAGCAGAAGGGCTGCCGCACCGGCGGCGGCGTATCGCGCGATCCTGGTCCCGGGCTCCATCAGTTCCCCTCAGAGCGGACGCACATGACGGCCCACCATAAGCCCGCGCCCCCGGACACGACAGCGCTCGCAGCCGTACCGGGTCGCACAGCAAGCCCGACGACTCTCCCGGGACACATCTCGTCGGCGTTCCCAAGATCGGCCGCAGTCAGCCGGAAACCGCCCGCCGCGTCCCGGGTGCGGACCCGGGAGACGAATGAGACGAGTGAGGTGCCACCTGCGGGGTAGACGCCCCTACCGGCCAGAGGAGTCATCGGCTCCATCGGAAGGAGAAGGCCATGAGGAAGCTGATACGGAACGTGGGAGCCGCCGGTGCTGCCACCGCGATGGCCGCCGGCGCGCTCCTCGTCGGAGGCAGCCCCGCGGCTGCTGCTCCACAGGACACCGGACACACCACCGCCGGCGCCACGCCGGGGCCCGTCGGCCACGCCGAGTACCGCCACCGCGGGCTCCCGTGCATGGACCCGTGGGTCGCCGGTCAGCTGGCGATGTTCGATCCCGCCGCCCGGCACCGCCTGGCGGTGTTCGACCCGTGGATCAAGGATCAGCTGGCGCGTTACGCCCCTCCCTCCTGTTAGCCCCTGTGACGCTCCCGCTGCCTTCTCGCAGGCGGCCCGGTCATTTCACGAACACCATGTCCGGATACTTCGGTGACGGCCCCGCGAGCAGCCGGCCGCTGCCGCCGCGCAGCCAGTGATCGAAGTAGGCGGAGACGTACGCCTCGTTGGTGCGTATCGCGGTGGCAGGGGCGATGGTGCCGATGTCGTCGGTCCGCTCGCAGGGCCGTAGATGCAGCTGGGGCACGAGCGCCTCCGCGTCGGTGAACGAGCCGTGCTCGGAGCCGCGCAGCGTGAGCTGACGGTTCCAGCCCGGGGTGTGGGCACGGAACGCCTGCCAGCCCGGGCCGGTGTCCGTGTCGCCGTCCTTGCCCAGCAGCAGGAACGGCCGGTCGAGTCCGTGTCGGGCGACGGGCATGAGCGAACCGTCGAGGTAGGTCAGGTTGCCGTCCATGTCGATCCCCGCGGTGATCCGGTGGTCGGCGTCCATCGCCAGCGCGGCGGCCGTACCGCCCATGGAATGGCCGAACATGCCCACCTCGGCCGGCTTCAGCGCCCGGGCCAGGCCCTTCGGCAGCGGCTGTCCGTCCGCGTCCGGGTTCCGGCCGCTGTGCAGCGCCTGGAGCTGGTCCAGGACGAAGCTGGTGTCGGTGACGCGGACCGACAGTGCCTTGCGCACATACGCGTCGGCCGCGTCGGGACTCGAGGGCGGCGGCGGCATCGTGGCGAGCGAGCCGTCCGGGAACTGGACCTCGGGCGACTCATAGGTGTGGTCGATGGTGACGACCGCGTAGCCCCGGCCGGCCAGACCGGCCGCCAACGTCGTGCCCCAGGCGCGCGGTTCGCCCAGCCCCGGTGAATAGAGCACCACCGGAAGCCGCCCGCCCTGCCCGGCGGCCACGGGAGCGCCCCGGGTCGCGTGGGTGACGGTGCGGGCCCAGTCGGCCCGGCGGGGCGGAACGTGCAGCCCGAGGTAGTCGTTCGCCGTGACCTCGTCGAAGTGGACGGCCGCCGCAGGCAGCATGTACGGGGCCGCCGACCGGCCGGCCGTGGGCGTCGCGGGGTAGTACACGCTGACCATCAGCTCGCGCCGGCCCTGCCCGGAATGCCAGGGGTCGGGCCGTGAGCGGTCCACCAGGTGCAGGTCCACCTCCCCGACCCGGAATCTGCCGCCCGGTGCGGGAAGGGAGAGGGGGCGAGTGGACGACGGGGCCGGGGCGGCGGGGGCCGGGGATTTTCCGGTGGCCGCGGCGGCGGGCAGAGCCGCGGTCAGCGTCAAGAGCGCGGTGACGGCGCAGGCGGCGAGCGCTCGTCGCCGGGTGCCCCTGCGAGGTGCGGGCGGCAGCTGATACGTCATGGATGAAGCCTGACGGCACGTCGGCTCTCCGCGCATCGGGGGAAGTCCCCGATCTTGCGTCTCGGGGTATCCGTAGGGGCTGATCTGTCACATGCCGTCGATGCGGTCGAGCAGCACCCGGGCCTCGACGGTGCGGTGATGGTCCGGGCCGAACGCGTCCCGGCAGGTGTCGTGGGCGGCCATGGCCCGGGTGCGGGCCTCGGCGGCGCGGCCCAGCCCCAAAAGCGCGGTGGCGACGGCCAGTTCGACGGCCCCGGTCTCCGCGCGGTAGAGGTCCTCGGGCAGTTTCCGGCACAGCGCGCCGGCGCGCTCCGCCTCGGCGAGAGCCTCCTCGTGGCGGCCCTGACCGTTGAGACTGCGGGTCAGACCGAGATGGAGGACCAGTGACAGCCGGCTCGGTGCGCGGTGGTCGGCGAGGGTGTCGCGAGCGATCGCCTCGGCCTCCTGGTGGCGGCCCTGCTTGTTGAGAGCGAAGATCAGCCCGTTGTGGGCAGCCCCCGCTATGAGTGGCATCTCCGGTCCCACGCCACGGCCGGCGATCCGGGCGACTGCCGCGCATTCCACCTCGGCGTCGGCATACCGGTCGAGTGCGAGCAGCGTCTGCGCGCGGTCCGAGCGGAGTTTGAGCGTCTGCGGGTGCTCGGCGCCGAAGGCCCGGCCGAACACCGGCAGCAGCTCGTCGTAGGTGGCGAGGGCGTCGGCATGGCGGCCCTGGGCGCCCATCGCGAGCGCTGCGACGCTCAGTGCCAGCGGCCCGAAGGAATCGAGTCGCAGCACCGACCCGGCCTCGGCAACGGCGCGGGCCTCGGCCTCCGCCTCGGCGTAACGCCCTTCCTTGTACAGGCTCATGACCTGTGCCAAGGGGGATGTCGGGGTCTTTCCCGCATCGTTTCGGCCACGCGACCGGAAGAGTTTCATGCCGGGAGCATACGGATGCCACAGACGCAGGCTGGAGGGAGTGGCGGCAGTACGCCACGGGCCATGCCGTGCATCCCGTCCCTCACCTGCCGGGCCGGTCGTCGGTGTGCTCGGCGCGCAGGCCTTGGATCAGGAACTCCACCAGTCGGCGCGCGTCGTACCGGGGGTCGTTCTCCGCGCCGATGCAGAGGTTGCCGACACCCCGCATGAGTTCGTAGGCGTCCAGGTCGGAGCGGATCTCGCCGGCGGCGGCCGCGGCTTCGAGCAGCTCGGTGCAGACGGGGACGAGCCGGTCGAGGAAGTAGCTGTGCAGAGTGTCGAAGCCGGCGTTGTCGGACTTCAGCACGGCGGCGAGTCCGTGCTTGGTGACCAGGAAGTCGACGAAGAGGTCGATCCACCGCCCGAGTGCGCCATGGGCGCTGGCACTCGACTCCAGCAGGGCGGGACCGGCCTCGGCCAGGCTCTCCACCTGGTGCCGGTAGACGCCGATGATGAGATCCGCACGCGTCGGGAAGTGGCGGTAGATCGTTCCCACCCCGACCCCTGCCCGCGCCGCGATGTCGCGTACCGGCGCCTCCACGCCCGACGCGACGAAGGCCGCCGCGGCCGCGTCGAGCAGCGTCTTCTTGTTGCGCCGGGCGTCGCTCCGCCTGGGCCGGGCCGTGCCGCCCGGTCCCTCGCCGCTGTCGTTCACAGCGCAGCTCCTTCCACAGCCATGCTTGCTAAACGGAACAGTATTCCGTATCGTCTTTACCGGAACGACGTTCCGCTTTGCTCATGGTGTCAGAGTGCCGGGCCGACCGCCAAGCCGGGTCGGCGAGGGCAGGCCGTGCCGTCGTCACGACGCTTCACCTCCCGCAAGCGGGTTCCGCGACACATCCCTTCTGGCCATCGGTTTTCTACGACGCTCCCCCCGCAGTGAGGAGACAGCTCATGCAGTACCGCACCCTGGGCCGCACCGGCGTGCAGGTCAGTTCCCTCGCGCTCGGCGCGATGAACTTCGGCAGGATCGGACGCACCACCCAGGACGAGGCCACCGCCCTCGTCGACGCCGCTCTCGAAGGCGGGATCAACCTCATCGACACCGCCGACATGTACGGCGACGGCGAGTCGGAGGAGATGGTCGGCAAGGCCATCGCGGGCCGCCGTGACGACATCGTGCTGGCGACGAAGGCCGCCATGCCCATGGGCGACGAGCGCAACCACCGGGGCGGTTCACGCCGCTGGCTGGTCACCGCGCTGGACGACAGCCTGCGCCGCCTCGGCGTCGACCACGTCGACCTCTATCAGATCCATCGGTGGGACCCGAACACCAGCGACGAGGAGACCCTGTCGGCCCTGACCGACCTGCAACGCGCGGGAAAAATACGCTACTTCGGCTCCTCGACGTTCCCGGCGTACCGCATCGTCCAGGCCCAGTGGGCCGCCCGCGAACACCGCCTGAGCCGTTACGTCACCGAACAGCCCAGTTACTCCGTCCTGCAGCGCGGTATCGAGAGCCATGTGCTGCCCGTGACCGAGGAGTACGGGCTCGGTGTGCTGGTGTGGAGCCCGCTGGCCTCGGGTTGGCTGTCGGGCGCGATCCGCGCCGGCCGGGACATCAGGACCCACCGCTCGGCGTTCCTGCCACAACGCTTCGACATGAGCGTTCCCGCCAACAGGGCCAGGCTCGACGCCGTCGAGCGACTGGCCCGGGTCGCCGACGAGGCCGGCCTCACGCTGATCCAGCTCGCGCTCGGTTTTGTCACCGCGCACCCCGCGGTGACCAGCGCGCTCATCGGCCCCCGCACGCCGGACCACCTGCAGGCCCAACTCGCCGCCGCCGACACCGCGCTGTCCGCCGACGTGCTCGACGCCATCGACGCGATCGTGGCCCCCGGTGTCGACCTGGCTCCCGAGGAGAAGCACGACACCCCGCCCGCGCTGCTCGACCCCGCACTGCGACGCCGGTGAGCGCCGCGACCACCGCCGCCATGTCCCGGACCACCCAGTTCCGTGTGCCGAAAGGACCAGCACCTCATGCCGCACCCGTCCCGGCCGCGCTTCGGCATCATGACCGCGCCCTCGCAGGTCGACTACCACGACCTTCTGCGGGTCTGGCGTGAGGCGGACGCGATCCCGCAGATCGAGCACGCCTGGCTGTTCGATCACCTCATGCCGATCTTCGGCGACCCGGACGGTCCGGTCTTCGAGGGCTGGACGCTGCTCTCTGCCCTCGCCGCCCACACCCGGCGCCTGCGCATCGGCGTGCTCGTGACCAGCAACCGGTTCCGTCCGCCCGCGCTGCTGGCCAAGATCGCCACGACCGTGGACATCGTCTCCGGCGGGCGGCTCGACCTCGGCATCGGCGTCGGCTCACGCCCCGGCCATCCCCTGGCCCGGCGCGAGTACGCGGCACACGGCCTGCCCTTCCACGACTCCGCGCACGCCGTGGCGAGCCTCGCCGAAGCCTGCACGGTGATCCGGCGGCTGTGGACGGAAGCCGAACCCTTCGACTTCCACGGCACCCATCACCACCTCACCGGAGCGTTCGGAAACCCCAAACCCGTCCAGCGCCCCCACCCGCCGATCCTCATCGGCGGCCGCTCGTCCGCGACACTGCGCGTGGTCGCCGAGCACGCCGACCTGTGGAACATCCCCGGCGGCGGCGACATCGAAGACATCGCCGTCCGCAGCGCGCTGCTGGACCGCTACTGCGCCGAGATCGGCCGTGACCCCGCCTCGGTCACCCGCTCGATCCACCTGCCCGTGTCCTACGACCAGCCCGGCAGCACCCGGGACACGATCGGCGAGGCGATCGACGCCGGCTTCCGGCACATCGTGCTCGGACTGCCCTCGCCGTACCCCGCCGGGGTCGCCCGGTGGGTCACCGACGAGCTCATCAGCCCCTCGGTCTGAGCCGGCCCGGCGGCCCTCCCGGCCCGGTCCTGGCGTATGATCATCGGCAAGGCGGGGTCGTAGCACAGAGGTAGTGCGCCGCGACAGCATCTCGGAGGACGTCGGTTCGAATCCGGCCGCCCCGCCCCTTCCCATGCCGGCGGCAGCGGCCCTCACGCCCTGGAGTGCGTCGACCGGACCCGGAAGAGACGCGGCTGCACATCCGTTGCGATCCCGGCCGCCTGGTCCATGTGGACGCGGGCCTCGGGGTTGTCGAGCATCGCCCGGTAGTGCTCCTCGGTCTCCCACTGCGCGTAGTTGATCACGCGTTCGCCGTCGAGGGAGGCGTGGAAGTTGGCGCAGATGAAGCCGGGTTGGTGCCTCATCGTCTCCTCGGTGGCGCGCGCGAGCAGGGCGATGAGCTCGTCCTGGCGTTCGGGTGGGACGGTGAAGACGTTGATGAGCGTCGCCACGGGGCGTGCCGAGTCGACCTGAACGGTAACAGTCATGTAGCTATTTCTCCCCTTACCGGGCGGGGGAGTGTCCGGTGCAGCCTCGCTTTCCCTCGAACGGAGGCGGGCCGCACGGGATCAGGTCGCCTGTGCGCCAGGGTCCGCGACTCACACCCTGCGGTGTGCGTGCAGGAGGTATTCCTCGCGGTGCACGGGGTTGTGGTCGGTGCGCCTGCGGGTTCGCGGGATCGTCGCCGCCGGGGTCGGCGGCAGTGCGTCCTGGTCGGACGTTCAGGGCGGCGCAGCGGCCGTCGGTGGGTGGAGGACGGGGCGAGCAGGCGGTGACGTACCACGGAAGCCGGCCGTCCACACGTGGTAGTTTATAATTCAACATCTAAGGGATGGTTGGCCACCGCAGTCGGAGGAGTCCAGTTGAGCAGTCCCGTCACGGCCGGCGCCACGCGGCGGATCTTCATCGACAAGCAGAGCCCCAAGGCGTATCACGCGCTGGTGCAGACATCCGAGGCGGTCCGGACGACCGCGGCCGAGGCGGGCCTGGACCGCACCCTGGTGGAGCTGGTCAACCTCCGGGTGTCCCAGATCAACGGCTGCGCCTACTGCCTGCACGTGCACACCCGTGCCGCGCTGCGGGCCGGCGACACCCCGGACCGCCTGGGCGTGCTCGCCGCCTGGCGTGACACCGAGCTGTTCACGCCCGCCGAACGGGCCGCCCTCGCGCTGGCCGAGGCGACCACCGCCGCCGCGGACGCCGCCGCGCAGGACGCCGCCTACGCGGCGGCGCGGGACGTGCTCACCGACGACCAGATAGCGGCGGTGATCTGGGTGGCCGTGACCATCAACGCCTTCAACCGGGTCTCGATCATGAGCAGGCATCTGGTGCGGCCGGAGCGCTGACGGCACGCGTCCACGCTCAGGGCGTGGGCCGCGGGTTTTGACCGATCGTCTCCAGCAGCCGGGTGATCAGGGGATTGCGGTCGTTTTCGCGCCAGGCGACGGCGACCCGCGTACGAGCCGTGCCGGGAACGATCCTGCGGAAGGCCACGCCCTTGAGCCGGACTCGACGGATACTCGCGGGCGCCAGGGACACTCCCAGCCCCGTCTCCACCAGGGCGCACACCGTCTGCCACTCCACCGCGTGCTGCGAGATCCGGGGCGTGAATCCCGCCTCCTCGCACAGGCCGGTGATCCCGTCGTACAGCTGCGGGCCGACGGCGCGCGGCAGCAGGACGAACGGCTCGCCCGCCAGCTCCGCGAGCGGCACCGTCCGTCGGGCGGCCAGTGGGTGGGCGGCCGGAAGCACGGCCACGAACGGCTCGCTGAGTACGGTCCTGAAGCCCAGCTCGGACACGTCGGCCGGGGGCTCCCGCAGCAGGCCGATGTCGATGGTCCTGTCCCGCAGGGCGTCGAGCTGCGGCGCGGTGGTCATCTCGCGGATGTCGAGATGCGCGTCGGGGAACCGCTGCCGGAAGTCGCGCAGCAGGCCGGGCAGGACGGTCAGGGCCAGCGAGGCGGCGAAGCCGATCCGCAACCGGCCGGACCGGCCGCTGCCCACGGCCCGCGCCGCGGCCAGCCCGTCGGCGAGCCCGGCCAGTGCCTGCCGGGCGGCCGGCAGCAGCGCACGGCCGGCCGGCGTGAGCCGCACGCGCCCCGGTTCACGGTCGAAGAGCGCGTATCCGACCTTCTCCTCCAGCCGGCGGATCTGCTGGCTGAACGGGGGCTGGGCGATGCCGAGACGGGCGGCGGCGTGACCGAAGTGCAGTTCCTCGGCGAGCACGACGAAGGCGTGCAGTTGCGCCGGCGGGAGTTCGGGCCGGTCCATCCGCGCAAAGTCCATACGCCCAGAGATATCACTCCATGCCGCGGTTCGTATTAGACGTATCGACGCTGGTCACCTAGCGTTCCGCGCATGACAGAGCGACGTGCGATCCTCAGCGGCTCGACCTTCGAGGAGCAGATCGGTTACGCCCGTGCCGTGGTCGACGGCGACCGGGTGCATGTCTCCGGGACCACCGGCTTCGACTACTCCACCATGACGATCTCGGACGACGTCGTGGAACAGGCCGAGCAGTGCCTGCGCAACATCGAGGCCGCGCTCACCGAGGCGAAGTGCACCTTCGCCGACGTGGTGCGGGTGCGCTATCTGCTGCCGGACCGCGCGGACTTCGAGCCCTGCTGGCCGGTGCTGCGTCGCCGCTTCGGCGCCGTCCGCCCGGCCGCCACCATGCTGGAGTGCGGCCTCGCCGACCCTCGTATGAAGATCGAGATCGAGGTGGACGCCCGCCGCCAGGCGGACTGATCCGGCCCGCGTCATGGCCGGGCCCACCGCTCCCCGTGCCGGCCGCGTCGCAGGATCCGTGCCTCGCGTGGCAGCAGCCGGGGGCCGGCCACGACCAGGACCTCGCACCGGGCCCGGGCCGGGACGTGCCGGTGCACCGGCCGGCGGTGCAGCCGGGCCGCCGGACCGCTGGGCCTGGCCATGCCGACGACCAGCAGGTCGTCCGGGGACGACGCGACCGAGCAGAGCACCGGCCCCGCGGGGCCTCTGACGACCCGTCGTACGATCCGCAGGTCGGCCGGGGGCCCGCCGACCGCCGGTTCGAAGGCCCTGTCCAGCCGCCGCCGTGCCTCGTCGGCCCGCAGCCGGGCCCACGAGGGCGCGGGCGGGCGCCGGTAGAGGGCGTCGCCCTCCGACGGCTCCCAGGCTCGAACGGCCACCAGCGCGCGGCCGGTTCTGCGCGCCTCCACGATGCCGCGGCGCAACGCGGCCAGCCCGGCGAGCAAAGTCCGATCGGCGGAAGGCGGCTTCGGTTCCGGGGCGGTGCGTCGGTGCTCCCGGGGGATGGCCGTTCAGCGCATCTGCGTCCGTCGCCCGGCGGCTCCCGCCCGGTCCCGTGCGCGGCCGGCGGGGCGCAGGAACGCGGTCCACCCGCCCTCCGGCTTCTCACCGACCTGGAGGCTGCGCAGCTTCGCGAGGATCTCGGGGTCCTGGGAGTCGAGCCAGTCGACGAACTGCCGGAAGGAGACCAGGCGCACGTCCTCCCGGCCGGCGATCTGTCTGATCGTCTCCTCGGCCGCGTCCATGTAGATGCCGCCGTTCCACTGTTCGAAGTGGTTGCCGATGAACAGCGGCGCCCGGTTGGTCTCGTACGCCCGCTGGAACCCGGCCAGGTACGCCTGTGTCGCCTGGGCCCGCCAGTAGGGGTAGTTGTACGAGGGCGCCCGCGTCGTGGTCTTGGACTGGTTCGCCAGCATGTTGTAGTCCATGGACAGCACCTCGAAGGTGTGCCCGGGGAACGGGATGCTCTGCAGCGGCAGGTCCCAGATGCCGCCCCGCTTCCTCGGCCAGCGTTGCACTCCGCCCGGTGAGGAGGCGTCGTAGCGCCAGCCGAGTTCCCGTGCGGCCGGCAGCAGGTTCGACTGCCCGAGCAGACACGGGGTGCGGCCGCCCACGAGTTCCTTGTCGTAGTCGAAGGGGAGCGACGGTTCGTCGTGCCAACCGGTATGTGTGCGCCACGACTTGACGAAGGTCCGTGCCTGCTCGATCTCCGAACGCCACTGTTCGGTAGTCCAGTTGGCCACCGATCCGGCGCCGGTGCAGAAGTGCCCGTTGAAGTGTGTGCCGATCTCGTGGCCGTCCAGCCAGGCCGCACGGACGTACTTCAGTGTCACTTTGAGGTGTTCCTCGGTGAGATAGCCGATGTCCGAGGCGCCGACCGGGTTGTTCGGCGGGTCGTAGAACCGCTTCTTGTGCTCCGGCAGGAGGTAGAGCCCGGACAGGAAGAAGGTCATGTGCGCGCCGTGGGTGCGGGCGAGCTCCAGGAAGCGCGGGAACAGGCCGGTGCCCAACTCGCCGGCGCCGTCCCAGGAGAACACCACGAACTGCGGTGGTGTCTGACCGGGTTCGAGGGGCAGGGGCGACGCCGGCTGGTGCGGCTGGCGACCGGTGTACGACGTCGAGCCGTCCCCGATCAGCCGGACCGCCCTCTGCTCGTCCGGGCTTCCGGGGGCACCGTCCCGTCCGCCCGGGCCACCGCAGGCGGCGAACGACGCGGCGGCCACACCGAGACCGGCACCGAGACCGAGACGTGCCACACTCCGGCGGCTGATTCCACCCACGGCCATCATCCCAACCCGCGCCCTGCCGCGACGCGTTGTGCAGACCCTCAGCCGAAACTCCCGTCGTTTTTCACCATAAAGGATATAAATATACAAACTCGTTAAAAGGGTGCGGTGTGGCGCGCAAAGTGGCCGTCAAGCAAGGCCGGTGTCACCCGTCCGGCTCTACGGCGTCCCAGGCCGGGGTGCCGCCGAGCGGTGATGCGGTCGCATGACGCGGCCCGTCTCGACCCTTGGCGGACCCCGGGCCGGATGCCGTATTCGGCCAGCCAGGTGAGCAGTTCCGCACGGGTCGCGCGGACGAGGCGTCCGCCGGTGAACCGGGCGACGTCCGTCACCTCGGCCACGCACTCGTTCGGCGGGGGAAGGACTCGGCCTCCGTGTCCGTCGCGAACTCGGCTTCCGCCAGCACCAGTCCGCGCAGCCGGCCGGCGAAGACATCGATTCCTGGGGGCGGCACGCTGCAACGGGTCTTGGTGAGGGTCCGGGCCGGGAGCGTGGCCAGTACGTCGTACTCGGCCGGCGACAGATGGATGTTCGTGGCCAGTCCCTGTACGGTGCCGGGCCGGGCGGCCGGGACCGTCTGCGTGAGCTTCAACTCGGTGGAGCCGTGCGGCGATTCGGCGCGATGGAGCCTCAAGCGGGTGCCCGGCGGATAGCGGTCCGTGATCACGCGGGTGGCGGTCACCGCCGACGGCGTGGGCGGGGCGGCGAGCAGGAAACGTCGCTCACGCTCGACACGCGCATACGTGCCCGGGTGTACGGGGTCCCCGTCGACGCGTCCCGCCTTCTCGCTCATCGCCCCAGCATCCCAGCCCTGCCGTCACCGCCGGCGGCTCAGCGGAACGCCGCCACGTTGCGCGCCGCCCACGCGGAGAAGGGGGCCGCGGGGCGGCCGAGCAGGCGCGGCACGTCCGGGCCGACCGCCTGTTCATCCGGGGTGGGGGTGCCCAGGACGGCGAGCGTGCCCTCGGCGACGGCGGGCGGCATGAACCGGACCATCTGCGCGTGGGCCTCCTCGCGGCTCTGCTCCACGAACGTCACCGGCTCCCCGAGCGCGGCGGCGATCGCCGCGGCACGCTGTCGTGGGGTGGTGGGCTCCGGGCCGGTCAGCGTGTACGTCACGCCGTCGTGTCCGTCCTCGCGCAGTACCGCCGCCGCCACCGCGGCGACGTCGTCCGGGTCGACGAACGGCAGTGCCACATCGGCGAAGGGTGCCGCCGCGGTGCGGTGCCGGCGCACCGGCTCGGCCCAGGCCAGCGCGTTGGAGGCCAGCCCACCCGAGCGCAGCACGGTGTACGGCAGCCCCGACTCGGCCACCGCCGCCTCGAAGCGTGCCGCGTGCGCGTACGTGTCCGGCCGGGTGCCCGCGCCCTGCGAGGACAGCAGCACCACCTTCCCCACGCCGGCCGCGGCGGCCCGGCGCAGGATGCCGACCGGATCCTCTCCGGCCACGAGCAGGAACAGTGCCTTGGCGCCCGCCAGTGCGGGGGCGAGGCTCTGCGGCTCGGCGAGGTCGGCTGCGACGGCCTGTACGCCCGGCGGCACGTCCCCCTCGCCGATGTGCCGGGCGACCGCGGTCACCGTCTCCCCGGCCTGGATCAGCGCCGCGACCAGGGCCCGTCCGACGTTCCCTGTAGCACCCGTGACAACGATCATGGCAACTCCTCCAACTGAGTTAGTTGACTAACTAACTCGGGACTCTAATCCGCGGCGTCGCTCGTTGTCTATGCTTAGTCAGGTGACTGACTCAGATCCCGCCACGGCGGCCCCGGCCGCGCGACCCAGGCGATCCCGCCCGGGCGGCAAGCGCGAACGCCTGGTGAAGGCGGCCGTCCAGGTCTTCCACGAGCAGGGTGTGGAGAAGACCACTCTCGGTGACATCGCCCGTGCGGCCGAGGTGCCGCTCGGCAACGTCTACTACTACTTCAAGACCAAGGACCAGCTGGTCGAAGCCGCGGTGGACGCCCACTGCGAGCAACTGGATGCCCTGACCGACCGGTTGGACGCCCTCCCGGATCCGGCCGCCCGGCTGAAGGCCCTCGTCGCCGGCTGGGTCGACCAGCGCGAGACCGCGGCACGCTTTGGCTGTCCCTTCGGCACCCTCGCCACCGAGCTCGACAAGCGCGACGACGGCCTGGACCGGGCCGCCGCGAAGGTCATGCGGGCCCTGCTCGACTGGGTGGAGTCCCAGTTCGCCCAGCTGGGACGCGCCGACGCCGCCGCCCTCGCCGTCGAACTCGTCGCGGCCTACCAGGGCATGTCCGTCCTCACCAACACCCTGCGCGACCCCGGACTGATGGCCGCCCAGGGCGAACGCCTCCAGTCGTGGATCGACGGGATCGCCGAGCGGTAGGTGAGCTCACCCCGCCGGGGAGGGGTGGAGAGGCGGCGCTCAGGTCGCCAGGTTCCGTTCCTCGGCCACGACCGGCACCACGACGATGCGCTGGACGGCCCGGCTGAGCACCACCACGCCCCCGACGATCATCAGGGCGCCCACCGCCTCCGGGACCAGCCACCAGCCGGTGCGGATCCGCTCGTCGAACAGGGTTATGCCGAGCGTCAGGCTCACCACGGCGTCGCCGATGGTCAGCGCGGGCTGCGCGGCCGCGAGCGGACCGGCCTGGAGCGCGTTCTCCAGCAGGATCACGGACCCGGCGCCGGCCAGCGCGAAGCCGTACGTCTGCCAGGACCGCAGGAACGCCGCGAAACCGTGGTCGGCGAAGGTGCCGCTGGCCGACTTCAGCAGGGCGGCGGTCAGCGCGTTGCCGGTGGCGGAGGCCGCGGCCAGCAGCGCGGCGCGCCGGGCCGGCGAACTGCCCCGGCCGGACAGCAGCACCGCCGCGGCCATCCCGCCGAGGCACAGGAGCAGCGCCGGGATCCAGCGGCTGAGCGGCGCGTGGTTGACGGCGCCGTGCGGGGCGGCGGCGATGAGCAGCACGGCGAGGCCCGCCACACAGCCGCCGACGCCCCACCAGCCCCAGTGGGGCAGCCGTCTGTGCATCAGCGGGGCGGCGACGAGCAGCGCGAAGGGCAGCTCCAGGATGAAGAGCGGCTGGACCAGCGCGAGCGGGCCGTTGACCAGGGCCAGGCTCTGGAACAGCGCGGCGCAGACCACACCGCACATGCCGATCACCCAGAAGGGCCGGCGCACCAGCTCCGCGAGCAGCCGGAGGCCGCCGCGACTGCTCGCCGACGCGGCCTTGCGCTGGAAGGCGGTGCCCACGGCGTTGCTCGCGGCGCCCGCGACGGCGAACGCCGCGGCCAGTTCGATCACGACCGTCTCCTGCCTGCGGGAGGCCTCCCGGAGGAGCTTCCGGTCTCTTCAGACTACGAAAGGAGGCGCCCGGACGCCGGTCGGCGGCCCCCGCTGCGGCAGGCCGATCACACGAGCGGGCCCCGCCCGGTGATCGCCGGGCGGGCCATCGGAACGCCTGGTCAGCTCAGGGTGAGATCGTCGGCGTAGACCGCGCCCTGGCCGTACCAGCCGTGGACGTACACCGTGACCGTGCCCGAGGCGCCGGTCGTGAACGGGACCGTGAGCTTCGACCACGCCGAGGACGAGGCCCAGGTGCTGGCCGTCGCGCCTCCGCTGACCCCGAGGTACGCGTACGGACCCTGCACCCAGCCGCTCAGCGTGTAGGAGGTGTTCGGCTTCAGGGTCAGGGTCTGGGCGCACTGGCCCGTCCGGGACGCGGAGGGCGCGGTCTTCAGGGCGTGGGAGCCGCCGTGCACGGGGGAGGAGACCACCGCGGCTCCGCTGTCACAGGTCCACGGCGCGAGCGAGCCGGTCTCGAAGTCGCCGTTGCCGAGGACGGCGGTACCGCCGGAGCCCTTCACCGTCAGGGTGAACGTGGAGCTGTGCCGGGTCGGGCCCGCCGTGCCCGTGACGGTCAGGGGGTAGGTGCCCGGTGCCGTGCCGGCAGCGGTCTTGACGGTGAGCGTGGAGGTGCCGCCGGCGGTGACCGAGGACGGGCTGAGGGACGCCGTGACTCCGCTCGGTGCGCCGCCGACCGTCAGATCGACCGTCTGGGCGCTGCCCGACGTCACCGAGGTCCGCACCGTGGCGGTCGCGGTGCCGCCGGGGTCGACCGAGGCGGTGGCGGGGGAGAGGGACACGGAGAAGTCGCCCGCCGGCGGGGTCGTCGTACCGCCGGTGAAGGGCGCGAAGGTGTGCGTGAAGTACCAGGTGTCCTGCGCGATGCCGGAGCAGGTGTCGGAGGCGCCGGAGCCGGGGCAGCCGCCGTTGTCGCGCTGGAGGGCCCAGAAGGAGAGGGTGTTGATCCCCTTGGCGACGGCCCAGGCGTACACCGTGGAGGCGTCGGCGGTGGTGAAGGTCTCCGCCGGGCCGTAGTCGTCCACGCCGGGCATCTCGGTGACGCCGACCATGTTCCACAGCCGGGTGTCGGACAGGTTCGGGTAGAGCCCGGCCAGCTGGTCGTGCAGTCCGCTCGCGGCCGTCTCGGTGTCGGTGGCCATGTGGTGGGTGGCGCCGTCGTAGTAGTCGAACGTCATGATGTTGACGACGTCGATCCTGGCGCCCGCGCTCTTCGCACTGCGCAGCACGGCGAGGCCGCTGTCGGCGAGGCCGTTCGTGGTGGTCGGCAGGGTGTAGGAGAATTGCACCGGGCGGCCGTTCGCGGCGGCCCAGTCCTCGACCTTCCTGATGGCCTGGTTGCGGCGGTCGATGCCTGCGCTGTTCGTGAGGGAGTTGTCCTCGACGTCCATGTCGAGCCGGGAGACGTCGTAGGTGGTGATGATCTTCTCGTAGGCCGCGGCGATGGAGTCCACGTTCGTACAGCTGTCGGCGATCTCGGTGCCGCCGTTGTCGGCCGCGTAGCCGCCGAGGGACGGGATCACGTCGCCGCCGCGCGAGCGGATGGTGCCGAAGTCCGCGCCGAAGACGGATGGGGCGACGGGCGTGCCGGTGTCCCCGTTCCAGTACGGGGTGCAGGAGCCCTTCTTGTCCGCCTGCAGGAAGGCCATGGTCAGGTACTTGGCGCCGGAGGCCTGGGAGAGCGCCGCGGGGCTGTCGCCGCTGTAGGCCTCGAAGTAGGGCGCGAAGACGTGCGTGGGCAGCGGGGTCGCCGCGTGCGCGGTGCCTCCCGCGCCGAGGGCGAGTCCCGCGGAGGCGGCCAGGGTGGTCAGGCCCGCGAGCAGGGCGCGTACGGGTCTCGGACGTGTCATGCGTACTCCCGGATGCGAACGACAGGCGGGCCCAATGGTCTAGGCCATAATTGGTCTGGACCAGCTATCGGTCAAGGTACGGGAGTGGCCTTTTGCCGACTCATGGAAGTCAACGGATGGCAAGCGGAGGAGAGGTAATGGTGCGTCAGGAGGCGCCGTCGGCCCGCCCGGTCCGGACCGGACGGGAGAGGCCGAAGCGCACCCTGCGCACGCCCTCCGAGAAGTGCAGCAGCGGCTCCGCGCCGGGCGCGGGCAGTCCGGCGGCCCGGGTGAGGGTCTCCTCGAGACCGTCGAGGCGCGCCTCGCACAGCGGCCAGGGCTCGTGCTCGACGGGCGTCTCCCACAGCATCGCGAGCCTCAGGGAGTAGCACCGCCAGCGGGAGGTCAGCCACACGTCCCGGTGGGTGGGCCGGACCGGTTCGCCGGGACGGACGGCCACCCGGTACCGGGCCCCGCCGCCCCGGCGGGTGCCGGTGTACGCCTGGAGGCCGCCGCGTCGCGACAGCGCCAGGTGGCCCAGGTGGTACGGCAGCCCTATCGCGCGGGCGGCCAGCATCACCGGGCAGGCCACCTCGATCGACAGGAACCACAGCCCGTCCCGGCCGTCCGGCCCGCGCACATAGGTCCGCAGGTTGGTCTCCGCGAAGTCGGGCAGCGCGGCAGGGAACGCGGGCGGGCGCACACCGGCCATGACGAACGGCGTGAGACTCACCCACGCCGACCCCTCGTACGTGTCCACGACGAGCCCGTCCGGCAGCAGACGCTGCACCCGCTCCGGGGCGTAGGCCCAGTGCAGGAACGTCTGCTCCCGCCAAGCGGCACGCAGCTCGGGCACGTGCACGCGCTGCTCCGGCCCGTACGAGACCATGTGCACCGACTCCCCCCGGGACCCGTGCCGAAACCGGGCGCCGCCCGGTGCGGCTCACTTGGCCCGGGTGCCACCTCCCCGCCGGATACGGCCCAGCAGATCCCGGTGGTAGGCGGCGAGTTGCCCGGCGGGCACGGGCGCGGGGCTGCCGGCGAGGGTGTACCAGGTGTCGCTGCCGGAGTGCTGGATGGCGACGCGCACGCTGTGGCCGTCGGACAGCAGGATGGTCGCCACGGTCAGGTCGCCGGTGATGACGCCGACCTCGTCGGTCATCGCTCCGCCCGGGCCCGCGGTGACCCGGTCGACGTAACTGTTGATGCTCGGTGGGGTGTGCATGGGGCGCAGGCTCCCACCAACCCGGGCGGGGAGCCCCGCACCGCGCAGGTGTCGCCCGTGCGTGTCCCCGTGTTGGGTCTGTGATCAGCACCCGCCGCCGAGGCCGGGCCGTGTGCCGGCCGCCGTTCAGCCGAACAGCGGGAACCGGTCGGCCGCCGCACCCAGCGCGGCGCGCTCGGCCTCGGTGAGGGCGGCCCGGCCGGTACCCACGCGCGCGTAGTGCGCGTCGCTCCATTCCGGGAGCGCGGGCCCGCCGAGCAGACCGTCCAGGGTGGTGCGCACCGCGGCCAGCCCCTCGGGCGCCGGTCCCGGCGCGTGCGGGAGGTGGACGGTCAGATCCAGGTGGTGGACGGTCGCCTCCACCGCGAGGGTGGTCAGCAGATCCCCGGCCGTCAGCACATGCCCCTGCGTGCCGACGCGCTGCGCGGGGTCGGCCGCCTCCGCCGCGTGCACGGCCGCCGCCAGCGTTTCCAGGTACAGGCCCTGGAGCTGCCGGAAGTCGAGGAACATGCTCGCGTTCACCCGGACCCAGCGGCGGCCGTTCGCCGCCCCGGTGGTGTTCGGCTCCCAGTCCTGCCAGTACGTCACCGCGTCCCGGTCAACCGGCTTCGGTGTCGGCGTGTGCAGTGCCACCAGGGCGCGCTGGGCGTCCGACAGGCAGTGGAAGACGAGGTCGCGGACCGCCCAGCCGGTACAGCCGGTCGGCAGCCACGACTCCTCGTCACCCAGTCCCGCGACGACCGCCGAGGCGGCCTCGTACGCCGCGCGCACCGCCCGCGCGGGGGTGGTGGCTTCCCCTGTGCTCATGCTTCCCCCTCTTCGTCCGCCGTACAGGCCGTCACACCCGGCTCGACGTCGCCGTGTCCGCGGACAGCCGCTGGGCGACGTAGATCGGGATCACCGACAGCAGGACGAGTACCGCGGCCACGACGTTCACCACCGGTGCCTGCTGCGGCCGGGTCATGTTGTCGAAGATCCAGATCGGCAGGGTCTCGATCCCGGGCCCCGCCGTGAACGTGGTGACCACGATCTCGTCGAAGGACAGCGCGAAGGCGAGCAGTCCGCCGGCCAGCAGCGCGGAACGGACCAGCGGGAAGGTGACGTCCGCGAAGGCACGGAAGGTGGTCGCGCCGAGATCCATGGCGGCCTCCTCGTACGAGGCGGCCGTACGGCGCAGCCGGGCCACCACGTTGTTGAAGACGATCACGATGCAGAACGTGGCATGACCGACGATCACCGTGAACAGTCCGAGGCCCACGCCGAGCGGCTCCAGGACCGTGCCGAAGGCCGAGTTGAGGGCGATGCCGGTGACGATGCCGGGCAGCGCGATCGGCAGGACGACGATGAACGACACCGTGTCACGGCCGAAGAAGCGGTGCCGGGCCACGGCGAACGCGATGAGCGTGCCGAGGACCAGCGCGATCGCGGTCGCCCCCAGCCCCGCCTTCACCGAGACCCACACGGCCTGCCGGGCACCGGAGTTGTGGCCGGCCACCGACCACCAGTGCCAGGTCAGACCCGGCGGGGGCCAGCTCGCACTGCGGTCGGGATTGAGCGAGTTGACCAGGACGAGCAGCAGCGGGACGTAGATCACCGCGAAACCGAGCCCGGCGCCGGTGCGCAGGGCGATGCGCGCGGTGCGGCTGAGATGCATGGCGCTGTTCTCCTCCAGGTCCTACAGGCTGTTCAGGGCACCCGTGCGGCGGATCGCCAGCAGGTACAGGACGATCACGACGACGGGTACGGTGCCGAGCGCGGCGGCCATGGGCAGGTTGAGCTCGATGTTGGAGTAGACGAGGTTGCCGATCAGCTGGGTCTTGCCGCCGACGATCTGCACGGTGATGTAGTCGCCGAGGCTCAGCGAGAAGGTGAACACCGAACCGGCGGCGACCGACGGCAGCACCATCGGCAGCACCACCGAGCGGAACGTCCGCCCGGCCCGCGCCCCGAGGTCGGCCGAGGCGTCGAGCAGGCTGGCCGGGAGCTGTTCGAGGGCCGTGTGGATCGGCAGGATCATGTACGGCAGCCACAGGTACGTCAGGGTGAGGACGGTGGCCGGCAGGCCGAAGCCGGGCCCGCTCAGCCCGAACGGCGCGAGCATCCAGTCGGCGAGGCCGCCCTCGGACAGGATGAGCCGCCAGGCGTACACCTTGACCAGGTAACTCGCCCACAGGGGAGTCAGGATGGCGACCACGAGCAGGGGGCGCCACCTCGGCCGGGCCACCCGTGCGGTGTAGAAGGCGACCGGGAAGGCGATCACCGCGCACAGCACGGTCACCGCGAGCGCCACGCCCACACTGCGCAGGATCACCTGACGGAAGACGGGCGTGGTGAACAACGCGTGGAAGTTGTCCGTCGACCAGACCTTCACCACCTGCGAGGTGAAGGAGTTCGTCGTCCAGAACGCCGAGACGAACAGCACCGCCAGTGAGCCGAGGTAGAGGACGGCGAGCCACAGCAGCGGGGCGGTGAGCAGCAGGGTCAGCCGCAGCCGGGGCCGGCGGTGCAGGCTCCCGGCGAGCCGCCGGACGGTTCCCCGGCCGGCGGCGGTCGTCGCGTCGGTCGTCACGGCTCAGCCCTTGATCTCGGTCCAGGCCTGCACCCACTTGGCGTACGGCACGCACTTGACGTCCGTCCGGCCGTCGAGGCACTGCTCGATGGGCGTGTTCCAGAAGGCGATCTTCTTCCAGTAGCTCTCGTCGGCCGCGTGGTAGACCGTGCAGAAGTTCTTGTCACTGGTCTCGGCGCAGGCCTTGGAGTTGGCCGGCGCCTCGCCGAAGTACTCGGCGACCTGGGCGTTGACCTTGGGCGAGACGATCCAGTCCAGCCACTTGTAGGCGCAGTTGGGGTGCTTGGCCTTGCTGTACACCATCCAGGTGTCGGACCAGCCGGTCGAGCCCTCCTTCGGCACCAGTGCCTTGACCTTGGCGCCCTCGGAGGAGGCGAGGTTCGCGATGACCTGCCAGGTGGTGCCGACCACGGAGTCACCGCTCTTGAAGGCGGAGACCTCCTTGAGGTAGTCGCTCCAGTACTCGCCCACGTTCTTGTTCTGCTGCTTGAGCAGGGCCACGGCCGCGTCGAACTGCTTCTGGTCGAGGGCGTACGGGTCTTTGATCTTCAACTCGGGCTTGGTGGCCTTGAGATAGAGGGCCGCGTCGGCGATGTAGATCGGCGAGTCGTACGCGGTGACGTGCCCCTGGTACCGGGAGGCGTCGTCGAAGACGGCGGACCAGGAGGTGGGCGCGGGCTTGACCTTCTCGGTGTTGTACATCAGCAGGTTGGCGCCCCGGCCGTGCGGGATGCCGTACATCCGGCCCTTCACCGAGTTCCAGGCGCCGTTCTTCAGCCCGGCGAAGACGTCCTTGTAGTTGGGGACGAGGTCCGTGTTGACCGGGGCGGCGTCGCCGGAGGCGATCAGGCGCAGGGAGGCGTCGCCGGAGGCCGAGACGGCGTCGTACTCGCCGGTCTTCATCAGCTTGACCATCTCGTCCGAGCTGGCGGCGACCTTGGAGTGGACCTGGCAGCCCGTCTGCTTCTCGAAGTCGCCGACCCAGTTCACCTTGGGGTCGTTGGAACCGTCCTCGACATAGCCGGCCCAGGCGATCAGATTGACCTGGCCCTCGGTCTTGCCGAGCTTCGTCGGGGCCTTGAGGTCCGGCGGGTTGAGCCCGGTGGCGGACGAGTTGCCCGAGCCGGAGGAGTCACAGGCGGCGGCGAGCAGCAGCGCGGCGGCGCAGGCCGCGGTGCGCAGGGTACGGGTGGGACGCACGGCGTTCTCCATGGGGACGTAGAGGCGGGGGAGAGGTCAGGAGGGCAGCCGGACGGCGTGCCGGCGGTGCCAGGTCAGGCGGACCCGGGTGCCGCGGTAGGCGGCGACGTCCTCGGAGGAGGTCTCCAGGTTCTGCTGGAGCGCGGTGATCCGGCCGCCACTGTCGAGGTCGACCAGGAAGCGGGTGGCGTCGCCGAGATAGACGACCTCGGCGACGGTTCCGGTCGCGGTGGCGTGCTCGGGCTCGTCCGCCTCGGCGGACTCCTTCAGGACGCGGATCTTCTCCGGCCGGATGTTGTACGTGCCGGGGGTGCCGACGATCCGGTGGGCCGCCTCTCCGTCGAGAAGGTTCGAGGTGCCGACGAAGGAGGCGACGAAGGGGGTCGCCGGGCGCTCGTAGATCTCCGCGGGTGTCCCGACCTGGGCGATGCGGCCCTGGTCGAAGACGGCGATGCGGTCGCTCATCGTCAGGGCCTCCTCCTGGTCGTGGGTGACGAAGACGAAGGTGATGCCGACCTCCCGCTGGATCGACTTCAGCTCGACCTGCATCTGCTCGCGCAGCTTCAGGTCCAGGGCGCCGAGCGGCTCGTCCAGCAGCAGCACCCGGGGCCGGCCGACGAGCGCGCGGGCGAGGGCGACGCGCTGGCGCTGCCCGCCGGAGAGCTGGGCCGGACGCCGTTGGCCGTAGCCCTCCAGGCGGACCTCGGCGAGGGCCTTGCGGGCGCGGACGAGCCGTTCGGCCTTGGGTACCTTGCGGACCTTGAGCCCGTAGGCGACGTTCTGCTCGACCGTCATGTGCGGGAAGAGGGCGTAGTCCTGGAAGACCGTGTGCACGTCCCGCTCGAACGGGGCGAGGCCGGTGACCTCCTGTCCGGCGAGTTCGATCCGGCCCTGGTCCGGAGTCTCGAACCCGGCGACCAGCCGGAGGACGGTCGTCTTGCCGGATCCGGACGGGCCGAGCATCGAGAAGAACTCCCCGTCCCGGATGTCCAGGTCGACCCCGGCCACGGCGGTCGTCTCACCGAACGACTTCCGCAGGTCCTGCAGCCGGATCGCAATTCCCTCCATAGGGGAACCTTTCTGGCGCGCTGTACGTTGAACCGTTGACGGTAAACATATGAAGTCATAGTTCTAAGTTCAAGATCCCCTTAGGGTAAAGCTTGAGTCAATGCACGAGGTGGTGGCCGTGAGGCAGTACGAGATCGAGGGCGGCGCCCGCAAGGCCGTCTTCCGCCCGGTGGACAACCGGGCCCGCGTGGACGCGGTCGTCCGCCGCATCGGCGACGCCATCGAACTGGGTCTCCTCGCCGACGGTGAGCAGCTGCCCGGCGAGACCGAGCTGGCCGGACAGCTCGGCGTCTCCACGGTCACCCTGCGCGAGGCGCTCATGGCCCTGCGGCAACAGGGCCTGGTCACCACCCGCCGGGGCCGCGGCGGCGGCAGCTTCGTCTCCCTTCCCGAAGTCCCCGCCGACGACCGCCTCAAGGCCCGGCTGCGCGGCTGGAGTACCGAGGAACTGCGCGACCTGGGCGACCACTGGGCGGCTCTGTCCGGCGCCGCCGCCCGGCTCGCCGCACAGCGCACCGAACCCGAAGACCTTCGCCAACTCCACCGTACCGCCGAGGAGTTGATCCGGGCCGAGGACGCGGCGGCACGCAGCCGGCTCTACGGCCGCTTCCACGTCGAACTCGCGGCGGCCGCCCAGTCCGCCCGGCTCACCCGAGAACAGGTCGCCCTGCAGAGCGAGATCGGCGCACTGCTGTGCCTGGTCCTGGCCGACGACGCGTTTCGTGAAGAAGTTGCGGACCGTCACCGCGCCGTGATCTCCGCCGTGCAGGATGGGGCCCACGAAACGGCCGGCACGCTGGCCGAGCGGTGCGTCAGGGAGTCGACGGCGCGGCTCGTCGCCGTACGCCTCACCCTCTGACCGCGCCGCGTCAGGTTCCCGTCCGCTGGAGGACACCATGGGCCGGAGCCCCGCGCTCGCCACCCTCGACACGGAAACCGAGGCGTGGGTGGCCGCACAGGTCGGCGGCGCGCTGGAGGCCGTCTTCGAGACGGTCGCCGCCACCCGCGCCGCCACCGAAGCCCTGCTCGACCGCGTGGCCGCCGAGGTCCGGCGGCCGGCCAGCGCGGACCTCGCCGCGCTCCGCCCCGGACTGCACGTCCACCTGACCCGCGAGGAACTCGTCTCCGGCGTCGGCTTCGTCGCGGCGCCCGGCCTCCTGACGGACGTGCCCGCCTGGCTGGAGTGGTGGCAGTCCGGCGCCGACGGCGACGTACGCCCGCTCCTGCTCGACCTCGATCCCGGCCAGTCGGCGTACTCCGACTACACGCACTGGGACTGGTTCGCGCTGCCCCGCGACACCGGGCGCCGGGCGGTGGCCGGACCGTACGTCGACTACCTCTGCTCCGACGAGTACAGCCTCACCCTCTCCGAACCTGTCCTGACCCAGGGACGGTTCGCGGGAGTCGCCGCCGCCGACGTCTATCTGCGGCACTTCGAGACGGCCGTCCTCCCCCTCCTGCGGCGCCTGCCCCGCCCCGCCCACCTCGTCAACGCCCGTGGCCGGGTCGCCGCCTCCGCCGACCCCGCCCACCTGGCCGGCTCTCTGACCAAGGGCCCCGACTTCGGCGAACTGCTCGGCGCGGCGCGGCCCGGCACGTACGACGGCATGCGCCTGGTGCCGTGCCGGGGCGTGCCCCTGGTGCTGGTGCTCGCCTGAGCCCGTGCACGTGTGGGCCGCCACCCGGCCCCCGCGAGGAACCGGCCGAGCCGTTCAGCTTGGACCCCTGAGCGCTCAGTGCTTCGCCGTGGGCGGCTCGTACTGTTCGGCCAGACCGAGGTCGTTCATGATCTGACGCATCAACTGCTCGAACATGGGCTCCTGGTCGCCGAAGAGCGGGGTGAAGTGGCCGAACGCCTCGATGACGACCTGCCCGTAGAGCGAACGCCAGCAGCTCAGCATGACCGCCGCCGCCTCCGGTGGGAGGGCGACGCCCGTGTCCGCCACGTAGTCCCGCATCTGGCGCAGCAGGCGCGGCTCCAGCTGCCCCTGGTCCGGCACCGGATAGCCCCGCGCCGCCCAGAGGTCCACGAAGGCCGGGCCCCACACCCCGGCCAGCCGCCGGACCCAGCGTGTCGTCAGCACGGCGTGGGCTTCCCCGGCGGCTCGCGCGGGGGTGCCGAAGAGGAAACAGAACTCGCGCCGGCGGGTGATCGCCCAGGAGCGCAGGACACGGCTGGGGGCGATCATGCGCATCCCGTAGTTGTGCCGCGGATGGCGTCCGGCCGCCCTGTCGAGCTCGTCGACCAGCTCGTCCACGATGTCGTCGGCGACCTGGGCGACGACATCGGGCAGTCCGCGCTCGAAGTGGTGGTAGAGCGCCGCGGGTGTCACGCCCACGCGCCGTGCGACCTCCGAGAGCGTCAGGGTCTCGATGCCGCTCTCGACGATGACGTTCCGTGCCGCCGCCCGCACCTCGGCGGACATCTCGGCCCGCAGCCGGGCCCGCCGCCCTCCTGCCGCCACCGGTGAGCCCCCTCCGTCTCCGGACGCGATCGCTGCCGGGACCACGGCACCGGCCGGGTCCCGGCAGCGAGCGTACCGGCGCGGGGGTGCGCCGGCCGGGTTCGCCCAGGTCGCACATCCGTGCGCCCGGCGAACGGCCGGGTCAGGAGATGACGCGCAGGTGGGTGGGCCAGCCGAGCCGGTCGAGGCGGGTGAACAGGTCCTTGATGTCCTCCGGCCTGAGCTTCACACAGCCATTGGACTTGTAGTCACCGACGCCGTCCCAGCGGCGCGGCTCGCTACGGCCCTGCGACCCGTCGCGGTTCATCTCCGAGTGGATGAACATCTCGGTGCGGGTCGTCGTCCGCCTCGCACACGGCATGTTCTGCAGGTAGACGGCGTATCCCTTGATGGACCGGCCGTCGTAGGTCCGGGACTTCAGCCTGATGCGCCAGTCCCCGTTGGGCATCCAGCCCTTGTTGCGGACGCAGTCGTCCTTGACGCCGATGCCCGAGCCCGCGCGGTAACTCTTCTGCACACGGCCGTTCCTGTAGATCGACAGCCGTGAGTTCGTCGGGTCGGCGGGGTTCTTGTCGAAGACGAGGGTGGTGGGGGAGGGGGCGGCGGCCGCCGGGGCCGACGTACCGGCGGGACCGGCCGGCCGTGCTCCGGCGGAGGCCGTCGTCATGGCCGTCGCCGCCATCGCGACTCCCAGGGCTGCGGCGGCACGGGTCCAGCGCTTGCTCGGCTTCACAGAAGGGACCTTTCAGTCGTTCGGTCACTGCGAAGTAAAGGGTCTTTAGAAACCGAGGCGGCTTTAAAGTTCTACGTCCTGTTATCACCCGTCCGGCGGGAGCGTGTCCGCTCGCGCTCCCGCTCCATGCCTTTTACGCCGTCACCGTGTCCTGAGCGCTGCTGCCTTCGGTGCCCACGCGGAACGTGGGGTCACCGCCCGGAAGCGGTCGCACCGTGAGTGTCTGCTGGGCCTGGCCGATCGGGCCGTGGATGTCGTGGAGGACGCTGCTGGTGAGGCCCTGGCCGGTGGGGCCGAAGGTGACCGTGGTGTCGAGGCCGACCCAGCGGCCCGTCGGCTGCCGGTGCAGATGGATCGTCAGGTCGACGTTGGGAAACATCCACTCGGTCGGCGGCCGGCGTACGGCGATGCCGTTGGCCGTGTCGACGAGGGCGATGTAGGAGGCGACCGGGCTGCTCGGCTCGCCGGCGACGAGGGCGAGGTCGGTGGAGATCCAGGCCGTGCCGCGGCCGGGTTCGGAGGGGGTGACGGGCCGGACGTCGACGGACGCGCAGTGTCCGCCGGGCCAGACCGAGCCCAGGGACCGACCGGCGAGCCCGTCCGGCGGGGTCAGGCGCGTCTCGGCGCCGCCGGCCACGGCGCCGGTGTCCACCTCGGTCAGCAGCCAGGCGCGGGCCCGTACCACCGGCCGGTCGGCGATGCGTACGACCGCTTCGAGCAGTTCGATGGTGCGGCCGGGCCGGATCGACTCCACCTGGATCTCGCACTCGTCCAGGGCGAGGCGTCCCAGGATGTCGAAGCTGATCCTGGACAGGAGCAGTCCGCTCGGCGGGCGCTCGGCGCGGTACTGGTCGATCGCGTGGACCACGAGCCCGCCGAGCGGGCTGAAGTGCATCTCGTCGGTGTCCCACGCGCCGCTGGCGTGCGGGGTGGGCTTGTAGCGATGCCGGTCTATGCGCTCGAAGTAGCTGGCGGCCAACGGGTGCCTCTCCTCGGAATGTCCGTGCACGGGGGCGTTGAGCAGGTCGTTGCACAGTACATCCGTGACCGCGACCGGTTCACGCGTGCCTCCGGTCCCGCGGTCTTCACCCGCTGAAGCGGCCCGGCCCGGCGCCGCGCACGGAGCGACGCCGGGCCGGGCGGAGCGGTCAGGCGGCCAGGCGCTCCGCGATCTGCTTGGCCTTCGCGGCGGCCTCCTCCAGGGCGCGGTCGCGGGAGGCCTCGTACAGCGGGATCAGCTCGGCCATCGCCGGGTTCTGCGGGGCCATGGTCAGCTCCGGGACGATGAAGTCGAGGTCCAGGCCGAGGGTGTCGGCGAGGATGACCGAGAGGTAGTTCTGCACGTACTCGTATCCCTCACGCGGGGTGCCCGGCCCGTAGGCGCCGCCCCGGCTGGCGACGACCGTCACCGGGGTGCCCTTCGCGGACGGGGTCTCGCCCGCGGTGCGGCCGAAGAGGATCACGTTGTCCAGCCAGGCCTTCAGGGTCGAGGGGATCGAATAGTTGTACATCGGGGCGCCGATCAGCACCGCGTCGGCCTGCTCCAGCTCCTCGATCAGACGGACGCGCTCGGCGAAGGCGGCGGCCTGCTCGGGCGTGTGCGACGCCGGGTCGGCGAAGCCGGCGGTGTGCGCGGCGGCGGTGATGTGCGGGGCGGGCTGTGCCGCGAGGTCGCGGTAGACGACCGTGCCGTCGGGGTGCTGCTCCTGCCAGTGCGTGCGGAAGACCTCCGCCACGGCGCGCGAGGCGGAGGCCTCGGTCGGGAACACGGACGAGTCGATGTGCAGCAGGGTGGCCATGGTGACTCCAGAAAGACGACAAAAGGGGCAGGGGTAGCCCGGTGGCTCAGCGATCGCTGAGATTTGGTACTCGACTATCTTTAGCATATGGACTTACTTTTTTTCATCCCCCTACGGTGGGGTAGTACCCTGAGCGCATGGCGGCGGACGTGACGCACGACAGCGCGGTGTGCAAGCAGGTGGACGATGGCATCACCCGTGTCTTCCAGTTGCTCGGAAAGCGCTGGAGCGGCCCGATCGTGGCCGTCCTGGTGGAACAGCCCGCACACTTCGCCGACCTGCGCCGGGCCGTCCCGGGCATCAGCGAGCGCATGCTGTCCGACCGGCTCGCGGAACTCGGCGCGGCCGGACTCGTGCTCCGCGAGGTCGACGAGGGCCCGCCGCTGCGCGTGTCCTACCGGCTGACCGAGGCGGGGGCCGCCCTGGAGCCGGCGCTCCGGGAACTGGGCGAGTGGGCGAAGGCCCACCTGCCGGACGCGCCGCCGTGCCCCGGCGCGTAGCGCGAGCGGTCGGCCGGATCGTCCGTGCGGGGCGCCATCCGGCCGTGGACAACACCGGGCAGTGGGTGCGGAACGTCTGGACCAAGCGGCCACGCGGCGGCACCGCTGCCGCCCGGGGAACGCTGTACCGGCCGGATTCCCGCCCCGAGGGTCCGCTGGCCGCGCGTACGTCGTGTGGCTGGCCGAGCGGCAGGACTTCATGCGCGAGGAGAGCCGGAACACCCGCCCCGAACCAGTCCCCGTGGTGCCGGCCGACTCCGCCCCGCTACACCGGCCTGGCCACCGTCCACACCGGCGGCTCCACGGTCGGCGCGGGCGAGACCTGCCGAGACTGAGCAGGGTAGGTGTCGATCGGCGAGCTCTTCAACGGGCGCGAGCCTGTGGGCCGCAGTGCGCTCAGGCGAGGTATCGGCGGTCCAGGCTCTTCGGGACCACAGCCGGGTAGTCGAGGAAACGACGGCGTGGCGGGGGTTGCTGCGAAAGCGAGGGAACCAGCTCACGGCCCCCCGGGGCGATGGTCATGACCCGCGGCGCGAAGGTGACTTCGTGTTTCCGCGCGACAGCCTCCGGATGATGGACGACCCCTTCGTGCACCACGTTCTCGTCCCGGGTGGCCAGATGGACAAAGGGCGAAGCGACGTCCTGCAGCAGGGACTTTGGAATGCGGGCCGGCAGGGTGAGCGAGCACCGGCCGCACCTTCGACATCGCGGTGAACCTGCTCAGCGGGCGCGGCTGAGCCGGGTCAGTCCACCGGCCAGGTGTGGGCGGGCGCGTTGAGGTGCATGTAGTCGATGTACAGCTGGGTCATCTCGCGCAGGGCGTCGTGGCGGCCGGCGCGCGTGGTGGCGTCGAGGTGGTGGAACATCTCCTTTTGCCACACGGCGCCGTTGCGCGCCGTCACACAGCGCTGCTCGATGATGCCGAGCAGCGGCTCCCGCCAGGCGTCGTCCATGCCGGACTCGGCAAGCCCCCGGTGCGCCAGCGGCAGCAGCCTGCGCAGGACCAGCTCCGGCACCGGCACCTCGCCCATGCCGGGCCAGTACAACAGGGCGTCGATGCCGAGCCGGGCGGCGGTGTGCAGATTGTCCTCGGCGGCCGCGAACGACATCCGCGACCACACCGGCCGGTCCTCCTCCACCAGGGCCCGGGTCAGGCCGTAGTAGAAGGCGCCGTTGGCGAGGGTGTCGGCGACGGTCGGTCCGGCGGGCAGCACCCGGTTCTCCACGCGGATGTGCGGGAGGTCGTGGGAGACGGCGTACACCGGGCGGTTCCAGCGGTAGATCGTGCCGTTGTGCAGGGTCAGTTCGCCCAGGTCCGGGATGTCGCCGCGGTCCAGGGTCTCCGCCGGGTCCTGTTCGTCGCACAGCGGGAGGAGGGCGGGGAAATAGCGCAGGTTCTCCTCGAAGAGGTCGAAGACGCTGTTGATCCACCGCTCCCCGAACCACACCCGGGGCCGTACGCCCTGCACCTTGATCTCCTCCGGGCGGGTGTCCGTGGCCTGTTCGAACAGCGGGATACGGGTCTCGTGCCACAGCTCCTTGCCGAACAGGAACGGCGAGTTCGCCGCCAGCGCCACCTGGACCCCGGCGATGGCCTGCGCCGCGTTCCAGTAGGGGGCGAACTCCTCGGGAGACACCTGGAGATGGAACTGCGTGCTCGTGCACGCGGCCTCCGGGGTGATGGTGTCCGCGTAGGTGCGCAGCCGGTCCACGCCGTCGACCTCGATGCGCAGGTCCTCGCCGCGGGTCGCGAAGATCTGGTCGTTGAGGAGCTGGTAGCGAGGGTTCTCCGACAGGGTCTCCTCGCCGATGTCCTGCTGCCGCAGGGTGGGCAGGATCCCGATCATGATCAGCCGGGTGCCGATCGACCTGGCCCGCTCGTCCGCGTGGTTCAGCGCGGCGCGGATCTCCGACTCCCACGCGTCGGGTCCGCCCGCCGTCAGCCGCCGGGGCGGCACGTTGATCTCCAGGTTGAACCGGCCCAGCTCGGTGGACCAGGCGGGGTCGGAGATCGCCTCCAGCGCATCGGTGTTGCGCATTGCCGGCTCGGCGTCGTCGCCGACCAGGTTCAGCTCGATCTCCAGACCGACCTGCGGCCGCTCGGACTCGAACCGTGCCTCGCGCAGCATCTGCGCCAAGGCGTCCAGGCACGCGTGCATCTTGATCCGGTACCGGCGGCGGTCCTCGCGGGTGAAGACGAGCGCCGGGACGTCGCGTCCCATCGGCCCTCCAGGATGCCCCTCGTCGCAACCTCCACCACCAGCGTCGCACCAACGCGCGGGCCTCACCAGGCGCGGCCCGCGGCCGCGAGACGGCGCCGCCACGGTGTACGAGCCTGGGCGCTGGCTCGTCGAACGGTTCGGTTCGTCCCGCCGGTCCTTCACCGCCGCCGCCCTCGACCACCGCCGTCGTCCATCCACGGTGAGCCGTCCTCAGATGCGGCGAGGGCGGGGGAGCTGTGGCCGCGTGCCCCTGATTCTCCGGATGGGTCGGATCGGCGTCCGGTACGCGGCCGTGAACCGTGCGTGATGACTCCGGAGGCGGTCCGTGTGGCCGAAGGCGCGTGGCGTGCGGTGCCGGAGATCCCGGTTCAGGCGTTCTTACGGGCCACGCCTCCGTAAAAGCCGATCGACTCCGAGCCGGGCGGTGGGGTGGTCTCCGGGCGCCAGAAGGGGACCTGGGTCAGGCCGGGCTCGACCAGTTCGAACCCGTCGAAGAACCGCTCGACCCGGTCGCGGGACCGCAGGTTCATGGTGGCGGTCGCGCTGTTGTAGACGGCCTCGGCGTCGCTGCGGTCGTCGGCGAAGTCGGCCGTCGCATGCGAGAGCACCAGGAAGCTGCCGGCCGGAAGCGCGTCGCGCAGGGTGGCCACGATCCGCTCGGGCTCGTCCGCGTCGCGGATGAAGTGGAGAATGGCGACGAGGAACAGGGCGACGGGCTGCTCGAAATCGATGATCCGGCGCACCTCGGGATGATCGATCACGGACTGGGGATCGCGCAGATCGGCGAGCACGATGCTGGTCGTGCCGGACCGGCTGAGCAGCGCGTCGGCGTGCGCCTTCACGATCGGGTCGTTGTCGACATAGGCGACGCGCGTGTCCGCGGCCAGCTCCTGGGCGACCTCGTGCACGTTCGGGGAGGTGGGCAGCCCGGTGCCGATGTCGAGGATCTGGCGGACGCCGCTGCCTATGACGTACCGGACCGCACGGTGCAGGAAGGCGCGGTTGGCCCGTACGGAGATCCACACCTCGGGCGCGGCCTCGGCCAGTTGGTCGCCCGCCAGTTGGTCCACCTCGTAGTTGTCCTTGCCGCCCAGGAGGTAGTCGTAGATCCGTGCGGGATGCGGCTTGCTGGTGTCGATGTGCACGGCCTGGCCGCCGTCCTGAGTCACACTGGGCTCCTCTCCACGACCGTCACGGCCTTGGTCCCGCAAACGGTTGGCCAAAGCTTCCCACATCAACTATCAGGTGCTTGTGTGGAGTTCCCGTAGCCGAGGGTCACCGTGCCACTGCCACCGGGGCCGAGCGGCGGCTGATCCCGGCGGCCGCGCGCGCGATCCCAGGGCGTCCCCGGGACCTCCCCGTGCGCCCGGCGCCACGCGTCACTCGTCCGGTCTTCCCTGCGCGGCGGACGCACAGCACGGGTCGGCCGTACGTCCGCGCACCAGACGCATCTCACGGGCCAGGCCCACCGGGCGCCCGTCACCCGGCCGGCCCGGCTCCGCTGGCCTGTGGGACTTCGGCGTCGGATGGTCGGAACAAGATCGGTGAGTCGAAGCATCGTCCGACCGGTCGTGGGTCGTCCCTCCGTGTCCGTGACGAGGTGGGTCGACGCGCCGGGGGCGGGGAACGGTTAATCCATGCGCTCGGGTCGTTCCCCGCCTCTCCCGCCGGTCCTGCTCTCAGCCCCGTTGCCCCGGCACAGCCGGTCCTCGCCGCTGCCGCCCGATCACCGGCCGAGCGAGGCACCGCTACCCAGTTCGGCCGGGCGTCCAGGCAAGGGGGTGTCCGCGCGGTGTGAGCCGGAGCCGGCCGGTGCCGCTTGGGGAATGAAACCGATCGGTTTACGATGCTGGTAAACCGATCGGTTTCCTGCTCTGGAGATGACTATGACCTCGATCAAGGACGCTGTCGTACTGGTGACCGGCGGCAGCCGTGGCCTGGGCAAGGCGCTGGTGGAGGGGCTGTACGCGCGCGGCGCCGCCAAGGTGTACGCCACGGCCCGCGACCCCCGCTCCGTGACCCACCCCGACGCCGTGCCCCTCGCCCTGGAGGTCACCGACCCGGCATCCGTCGAGGCCGCCGCGGCGCAGGCCCAGGACGTCACGATCCTGATCAACAACGCGGGCGTCTCGCTGGGCGCGCGCTCCTTCCTCGACGCCCCCGTCGACGACGTACGCCGCGAGTTCGAGATCAACTTCTACGGCCCCCTGCTGGTCACCCGTGCCTTCGTCCCCGTCATCGAGCGCAACGGCGGCGGACACCTCCTCAACGTCCACTCCGTGCTCTCCTGGCTCGGCGTCGCCGGCTCCTACAGCGCCACCAAGGCCGCCCTGTGGTCCCAGACCAACTCCCTGCGTCTGGAACTGCGTTCACGCGGCATCGGGGTCACCGGGCTGCATGTCGGCTACATCGACACCGACATGACCTCGGACATCGACGCGCCCAAGTCCACTCCGGGCGACATCGCGGCCCTGGCCCTGGACGGAATCGAGAACGGGGCGTACGAGGTGCTGGCGGACGACCGGACCCGGGATGTGAAGGCGGCGCTCTCCGGAGACCTGGCGGTGCTGTATCCGCAGCTGACCCAGTAGGTGTCGGAGCAGGTCTCCGCGGGCGGCCGACCGGTGAAACCTCACGGGTAACAGCCGTCGCGAGCACCGGCGTTTCGGCCACGCACCGCGGCTGCGGAAGCCTTGTGCCACTGCGGTCGTGCGTTCGACGCCCCCGGAATCCCGGGTCCGCGCTTCGTCCGGAAAAGCGTGCGTTCGATTCGGCCGCGCCCTCGTTGAGCCGGGCACCGCCGGACCATCCAGGTGCGGTGCCGACCCGAAGGAGGGACGCAGGTGACCTTGACCGACGCCTCGACAGGAGACTTCCCGCCGCCTCCTCCGCCGCCCGCCACGATCAGCTACGAGGGCAAGTCCGGCAAGAACCCCCTGGAAGAAGCCAGTTTCCGCAGGATGTGCGGGCGGCTGCCGTCGGTGCTGCGCAGCACCGCGGGCATGGCGTGGGCCGTCGACCGCTCCGGGGTCGTCCTGCTCCTCGTCTGCCAGCTCCTCACCGGCGTCGCGGCCGCCGTGGTCCTCGGCTGCACCGCCCAGGCCATGACCCACATCCTCGGCGCGGGCCCTGTGTCCGAACGTCTGCACGGGGCCCTGCCCGCGCTCGCGGTCGTCACCGCGGCGGCGGCGGTCGGCCGGATCAGCAGGGCTCTGGCGTCCTATGCGGACGGGCGGATCACCCCGCGGCTGGTGACCGAGGCCGACGTGGCGCTCGTCTCCGCCGTCTGCCGGGTGGAGGCCTCCGCCTGCGACGAGGACGGCTTCGCCGACCGGCAGGAGGCCGCCGAGGTGGGCGTCACCCGCACCACGACGATGGTCAAGGACGCCCAGCAGTTCCTGGCCTCGCTCATCCGCATGGTCGCCGCCGGCGGCGTCATCACGGCACTGCACTGGCTGATGCTCCCGCTGTTGCTGCTGGCCGTCCTGCCCGCGGGCCTGGGCGCCGTGCTCTCCGCCCGCGTCGACTACGAGACGCACTACGCCAACGTCGGCGACCGCAACGTACGCGGCATGATGCGCTGGTGGGCCACCTTTTCGCGGCACGGCGACGAGGTCCGCGCGAACGGGATGACCGACTACCTCGTCTACTGGTACCGCGCGCTGTCCGAGCGCATCGACCGGCGCATCCTGACCGCCGCGCCGCGCATGCTCCGAATCGTCCTCGCGACATCCGCCCTCGGAGGTGCCTTTCTGCTCGTCACCTGGTCGGCGCTCGCCTGGCTCGCCATGACCGGGCGGGTCGCCCTGCCCGTCGCCGCCACAGCGGTGGTCGCCGTGCAGACCACGCTTGCCGCGCTGTCCCAGTTCGTGCAGTACGGCGCTGCGATGTTCCACACCTCCCTCTACCTCGCCGACATGCGCTCCTTTCTCGACATGGCCGCCGAACGCGCCCCGAAACGCGGAGAGTCGACGCTCCCGGAGCAGGTCGAGGAGATCCGGCTCGAGGAGGTCGTCCACCAGTACCCCGGCAGGGACGAGCCCGCCGTGGACGGCGTCTCCCTCACCCTGCGGCGCGGCGAGATCCTCGCGATCGTCGGCGAGAACGGCTCCGGCAAGTCGACGCTGACCAAGCTCATCACCGGCATCCTTCTCGCCGACAAGGGCCGGGTCCTCTGGGACGGTGTCGACCTCGCGCGCGCCCGGCCCGACTCCGTCTGGAGCCGGACCGCACTCGTCCCGCAGAACTTCGCCTGCTGGCCCCTGCGGGTCAGGGAGAACATCACGCTCGGCCAGCCGCGCACCCATGACGACGGCCCGGTGTGGGAGGCCGTCGACGCGGTCGGCATGCGCGAGACGGTCGAGCGGTTGCCCCACGGACTCGACACCCTCCTCGCACGCGAGATCTACGGCGGCGCCGAGCTGTCCGGCGGACAGTGGCAGCGCCTGGCCTGCGGGCGTGCCCTGTACCGCCGTACCCCCCTGCTCATCCTGGACGAGCCGACGTCACAAATGGATCCGCGCGGCGAGCACCAGATCTTCCTGGAGATCAAGCGCATCGCCGCGCGGCGCATCACCATCGTCGTCACCCATCAGCTGGAGAACACCCGCCTCGCGGACCGGATCGTCGTCCTGCAGAGCGGCCGCGTCGTCGAGCAGGGCAGCTACGACGACCTCGTGCACGCCGGCGGCCTCTTCGCCGAACTCGTCGCCCTGGCCAAGGACCGGTGACGGCGGCCGGGGGCGCGCCGTACCACGGCTCGATACGATCATGATCAGGCTGACGGAGAAGTCCCGCCCGGTGCCCGGCCATCGCCGTGGCGCACCGGGCGGGACCACACCGACGAGGGGAACCGAACCATGGAGTACGTCAAGCTCGGCACGAGCGGCCTGGAGGTCTCCCGGCTGGCGCTGGGCTGCATGAGCTACGGCGTTCCCGACCGGGGGCCGCATCCGTGGACCCTGGACGAGGACGCCGCCCGTCCGCTCATCCGCCAGGCGCTGGACGCGGGGATCACGTTCTTCGACACCGCCAACAGTTACTCCGCCGGCACCAGCGAGGAGATCGTCGGCAAGGCACTCGGGGAGATGGTCCGGCGCGAGGACGTCGTGATCGCCACCAAGGTCTACTTCGCGGTGGCGGACGGCGCGGCGCGCGGCGACCGTCCCAACCGGGCCGGGCTGTCCCGCAAGGCGATCATGACCGAGATCGACCACAGCCTGCGCCGGCTCGGCACCGACCACGTCGACCTCTACCAGATCCACCGCTTCGACCCGCACACCCCGGTCGAGGAGACGATGGAGGCGCTGCACGACGTGGTCAGGGCGGGCAAGGCCCGCTACATCGGGGCGAGTTCGATGTACGCCTGGCAGTTCGCCAAGCTGCAGCACACCGCCGAGCGGCACGGCTGGACCACGTTCGTGTCCATGCAGAACCACTACAACCTCCTCTACCGGGAGGAGGAGCGCGAGATGCTGCCGCTCTGCGCCGACCAGGGCGTCGGCGTGATCCCGTGGAGCCCGCTCGCCCGTGGCCGGCTCACCCGGGACTGGGAGGCCACCAGCGCCCGCGGCGAGACGGACGCCTACGGCCGCACCCTGTACCAGCCGGACGACAAGCGGATCGTCGACGCCGTCGCCGCGATCGCCGAACGCCGTGGCGTCCCGCGGGCCCAGGTGGCCCTGGCCTGGGTCGCGTCCCGCCCCGGCGTCACCGCCCCCATCGTCGGCGCCACCAAGCCCCACCACATCCCGGACGCGCTCGCCGCGCTCGAACTCCGACTCACCGAGGACGAGGTCCGGGAACTGGAGGAGCCGTACAGGCCCAGGGGGATCGCCGGCCACTGAGCCGACCGCGCGCCACAACCTCGCGAACGCCCGTCTGGCCCTTTCCTGGACAGACGGGCGTCACGGTACCTAGAGTTCTTGTCCAACAATGGAAAATCAGTCCACGTTGGAGACCGTCATGGCCGCCGCTTCGCCCGTAACGTTCGACGACGTCCGTGCCGCCGCCGCACGCCTCGAAGGCGTCGCCCACCGCACCCCGGTCGTCACCTCGCGCACCCTGAACGCCCTCGTCGGCGCCGAGGTGTTCATCAAGTGCGAGAACTTCCAGCGCGTCGGCGCCTTCAAGTTCCGCGGCGCCTACAACGCGGCCGCCCAGCTCTCCCCGGACCAACTGGCCAAGGGCATCGCCGCCTACTCCTCCGGCAACCACGCCCAGGCCACCGCCCTGGCCGCCCGCGAACTCGGCACCAGCGCCGTCATCCTGATGCCCGAGGACGCCCCGCGACTCAAGCGGGAGGCGACCGCCGGATACGGCGCCGAGATCGTCACCTACGACCGCTACACCGAGGACCGCACCGCACTCGGTACGGCCCTGGCCGAGGACCGCGGCCTGGCCCTCATCCCGCCCTACGACCACCCGCACGTCATCGCCGGGCAGGGCACCGCGACCCTGGAACTCCTCGACGAGACCGGCCCGCTCGACGCCCTGCTCGTGCCCGTCGGGGGCGGCGGCCTGATCGCCGGCAGCGCCACCGCCGCCAAGGCCCTGCACCCCGGCATCCGGATCGTCGGCGTGGAGCCGGAGGAAGGGGACGACACCAAGCGCTCCCTGGAGAGCGGCACCCGCGTCACCCTGCCCGTGCCCCGGACCGTCGCCGACGGACAGGCCCTGCCCACACCCGGCGAGCTCACCTTCGAGATCAACCGGCGCCTGGTCGACGCCATCGCCCTCGTCAGCGACGCGGAGATCGTCGCCGCCATGCGCTTCGCCTTCGAACGCCTGAAGATCGTCCTCGAACCCAGCGGCGCCACCGGCCTGGCCGCACTCCTGGCCGGCCGTGTCGACAACCTCCCGCCCCGCATCGGCATCATCGCCTCCGGCGGCAACATCGACACCGGGCGGTTCGCCGAACTCATCGGCGGATGAAGAAAGTTGTGGCGCGGCGCGAAAAACCGCAGGCGCCACTGCGAGCCCGTCGGATACCGTGAGTGCATGTCCACGCCCCGAATTTCCTAGCTGAGGACCCGCTTCCACGCCAGAAGTGTGTCCTCTCGCTGTTTCGGAGCGTTACATCATGATCACCACTCGCGACGTCGAGCTGCGCGCCGGTGCGCGCCTGCTGCTGTCCGGCATCTCCTTCACCGTCTCCCCCGGCGACCGCATCGGCCTCGTCGGCCGCAACGGCGCCGGCAAGACCACGCTGCTGACCGCGCTCGCCGGACGGTCCCGGCCCGCCGCCGGCACCATCACGCACACCGGTCCCGTCGGCTTCCTCGCCCAGGACTCCCGCGCCGCCGACCCCGCCACGACCGTCACCGACCGGATCCTGTCCGCCCGCGGCCTCGACACCGCGCTGCGCGACCTGCGCGAGGCCGAGGCGGCGATGGCCGGCGCCGCCCGCCCGGCAGAGCTGGAGCGGGCCATGAACGCCTACGCCCGCGCCGACGCCGCTTTCCAGGCCGGCGGCGGCTACGCGGCCGAAGCCGAGGCGGCCCGGCTGGCGGCCGGACTCGGCCTGCCCGAACGGGTCATGGACGAACCGGTCGGCACCCTGTCCGGCGGGCAGAAGCGCCGCGCGGAACTCGCCCGCATTCTGTTCGCCGGAACCGAGGGCACCCTGCTCCTGGACGAGCCCACCAACCACCTCGACGCCGACTCGCTCACCTGGCTGCGCGGCTTCCTCCAGGGCCACCAGGGCGGACTGGTGCTCGTCAGCCACGACACGGCCCTGCTCGCCGAGGTCGTCAACCGCGTCTTCCACCTGGACGCCGCCCGGGCCACGATCGACGTCCACAACACCGGCTGGAACGCGTACAGGACCCGGTGTGAGACGGAGGAGCGGAGCCGCACCCGGGAGCGGGCCGGTGTCGAACGCAAGGCCGCCGCCCTGCACGCCCAGGCGGACCGCATGAAGGCCCGCTCCGCCACCGCCACGACGGCCCGGAGCATGGCCCGCCGCGCCGACCGCATGCTGGCCGCGCTGGAACCCGCCCGGCGCACCGAGAAGACCGCGCGGATCCGTCTGCCGGAGCCCGCCCCGTGCGGGCGGACGCCGCTCGGCGCGATCAGCCTGGCCAAGTCCTACGGCGGCCACCGGGTCCTCGACGGGGTGGACCTGGCGGTGGACCGCGGCACCCGCCTGGTCGTCCTCGGACTCAACGGCGCCGGCAAAACCACCCTGCTGCGGATCCTCGCCGGTGCCGAACGGCCGGACGCGGGACGCGTGGTGCACGGACACGGGCTGCGCCTCGGCTACTTCGCCCAGGAGCACGACACGCTCGACACCCACCGCACGGTCCTGGAGAACCTGAGGGACGCGGCACCGCACCTGGACACCGGTGAGGCGCGGCGGGTGCTGGGCGCGTTCCTGTTCGGCGGGGACGACGCCGGCAAGCCCGCGGGTGTCCTCTCCGGCGGCGAGCGGACCCGGCTGGCACTGGCCGGCCTGGTCCACTCCGGGGCGAACGTCCTGCTGCTGGACGAGCCGACCAACAACCTCGACCCGGTCTCCCGCGACGAGGTGCTGACCGCGGTCGACTCGTATCCCGGCGCGATCGTCATGGTCACCCACGACGAGGGTGCCCTCGACGCCCTCCGCCCGGACCGCGTCCTGCTGCTGCCGGACGCGGACGAGGACCTGTGGAGCGAGGACTACCGCGACCTGGTCGCCCTCGCCTGAGGGCTGCTGAACTCCAACCCCCCATCCCGGTTTCACCATGGTCGTATAAGATCCACGCAATTTGATCACCAAATCTTGATCGTGGGGGGACCGGATCGTGAACTCGCATGTCGTCAAAGGAGCATTCGCGCTCGTACTGAGCGGGACCATGGTGGGGGCGCTGTCCGCAGAGGCGGCGTCCGTGCCGACCGCGGGCATCGCGGCGGGGACCGCCACGGTGACCAACGACCCCGTACAGCCCGGCGTCTGGGGTACGGCCACCGAGCTCGCCCCCTCCGCCCAGCACCGCGTGCTGGCCCTGCAGGCCCGCGCCGACGGCGCCCTCATCGCCCTGCGCGACCAGCCCCAGGACCCCACGCAGACCGCCGAGGTCCGCCGGCTCACCGTCCAGGTCCGTCCGGCCGGCTCCACCACCTGGGCCGCGCCCCAGACGCTGTCCACCGCCGCCGACTACATCCTCGACGCCAGCACCCTCGCCCCCCAGGCCGACGGCTCCTTCCTCGCCTACTGGCGCGAGCGCGTACCCGGGGGCAAGGTCCTGCTGAAGGCCGCCACCCTGGCCCCTGGCGCCACCCGCTGGTCCGCCCCGACCACCGTCACCACCACCGACTGGACCGACTGCCCTCCCGTCGTCTTCGGCAGCGCCACCGGACGCCTCACCGCCGTCTGGGCCACCCCGGTCCCCGGCGGCCGCGAGCTGCGCATCTCCGAGCGGCCGGCCCCCGGCGAGGCCTGGTCCGAGCCCACGGTGTTCGACACCGTCAAGAGCGACACCGAGGAAGGGGAGTGGTACCTGACCGGGCTGGACGCCACGGTCGACAAGGCGGGCAACGCGGCCATCGCCTGGAACCTCGACGACGCCTTCCGTGACGGCGGCTTCGCAGGCGCGACCGGGACCGAGGTCTCGTACCACTCCCGGATCATGGAGCGGAAGGCCGGCGCGACCACGTGGGGCGACGCCGAGGATCTGACCCCGCTCGCCGGCACCCATCCGGGTGCCGTGCGCCTCGACGCCGATCCGGCCGGTGGCCTGACCCTCCTGTGGGCGAGCGCCGGCGACGGACCCGCCCGCTTCGCCCGCCAGAGCGCCCCCGGCCAGGCCTGGAGCGCCCCCGAGCAGACCCCGCTCACCGGCTGGTACGCCCCCCGCGCCCTGCCCCGTCCGCTGACCGCGCCGAACGGCGACGTCACCCTCGTCGACGGCACCGACAAGGCGGTGATCTCCACCACCCGCTCCGCCCGCACCGGCGTCTGGGGCGCCGTCGAACAGGCCGACGACCGCCGTCCCTTCGGCTCCGCCCACTACGCCGTCAGCTCCGGCATCGCCACCGACGGCACCGTGCACGCCGGCTGGGCCGTGTCCATCGGCAGCGGCAAGTACCGGTTCGTCTCCGGCTTCCGCACCCGCGGCGGCTGGTCGGCGCCCAAGACGCTGGGCACCACCACCGACTACCGGGGCATCGGCGGCGCCGTCACGGTCGCGGGCACCCGCCCCACGGCGCTCTGGTACGACAACTCCGCCTCCGGCGGGCCGCTGTACACCGTCTCCGGCACCAGCCGCCCGCTGCCCCGCGCCCGGGACTACGGCGACGACCGCCGCGCCGACGTGCTCGCCCTGAGCGGCACCACCCTGACCCGGTACGACGGCGACGCCGCGGGCCATCTCGCCACGGGCTCCGTGCACAGCGGCGCGGTCACCGGCGGCTGGCCCTCAGGCACCCGGTTCACCGGCTTCGGCGACCTGAACGGGGACCGCGTCAACGACGTCCTCGCCGTGCTGCCCACGGGCGAGGCGCGCATGTACGAGACCCCGGCGGGCCGGCTGCCCGTGCCGACGTCCCCGTACAAGAAGACCAGCAGCGACTGGCGCGGCTACAACGTCCTGACCAGCCCCGGCGATCTGACCGGCGACGGCCGCGCCGACCTGCTGGCCCGGTCCGCCGCCACCGGCGACATCTACCTGTACGCGGGCAACGGCAGCGCGGGATTCGCCCCGCGCGTCAAGATCCGGTCGGCATGGAAGGGGTACACCCGGGTGATCGGCGCCGGGGACCTCAACGGCGACGGGCACGGGGACGTGCTGGCCCTCGACGGCTCCGGCGAGCTGTGGCGCTACAACGGCACCGGCACCGGCAAGCTCGCCGACCGGGTGCTGGTCTTCCGCGACTGGGGCAAGAGCTACCGGCAGGTGCTCGGCGCCGGCGACCTGAACGGCGACGGCAAGGCCGACCTGCTCTCGGTCGACTCCGACGGCGTGGCCTGGCTCAACCCGGGCACCGGCCACGGCACCTTCGGCAGCCGGCTCCGCGTCGGCTCCGGCTGGACCGGCCGCACCCTTTCCTGACCCGCGGAGTCCTCCCACCCCGACCGGTCCCGCAGACCGGTCGGGGGCACGGGGCGAGCAGCTCGCAGCGGTAGAGGTGCGACGCTCGGCCACTGGTGGGCGAAATGGGCGCGTTGGCGTCGGGTGGCAACAGCGCGGGCTAAGCCGTTCTGCGTGTCACTGCGAGCCTGCGGCCACCAGGGTCGCAGTGATGGGTTCGAGCTCGGTGATCAGTTCGTCGAGTTCGGCGGGGGACAGGGCCTCGTAGGGCGGGGTGGCGAGTTCGTCGGTGAGGGTTTCGATGCGTTGTTTGGTCGCGCGGCCGGAGTCGGTGAAATGGCCGTCGGCGTCGATGAGTCCGCGTTCGCGCAGGCCGTCCATGACCGCGGCCAGGCGCTCTTTCGGCAGGTGATGGATGCGTCCGAACGACTCCGGCGGGTGGATGCCCTGCTCCAGCGCGGAGAGCACGTGGGCCTCCGTGCCGCCGATCCGCGCGCCGACGAGAGCGGCGATGTGCCCGTCGCCGCGGTGCTCGCGCAGCATGGTGGCGGAATGCCACAGCCGGGCCACCGGATCGCTCGGCACCGCAAGGGTGCGCATCCCCGCGTACATCACCCGGCCTTCGGTGGGGGCGCTCGTCGCGGCCTTGGTGGTCAGGTCGGCGGCGCGCACCAGGCCCGGCGAGCCGGCCAGTTCTTCGCCGAGCATCCGCCGTAGGGAGGCCGCGCTGCCCCTTTCCCGCGCGGCGACGGAGGCCTCGGGCGCAATCGTCTCCCAGGCGCTCGGGATGTGCCGTGCGGCTTCCCCGTCGGCGAAATTGTAGAAGGCCGCGTGCACGACCTGCGCCGGTACCCGCCCCAGCGGCGCGGCGCGGCTGGCGAAGTAGCCGTCCCAGTAGGTCCGGTGCCCGAGTGCGGCCAGTTCCTCGTTGCACTCGTCGGCGAAGAACGTGACCAGGCAGATCGGCTCCAGGAGCTCGAACATGCGACGGGCGATGTGAGTCATCGGATGCAAGCGCGTCTTGCCCATCGGGTTCTCCCTTTGTCAGGTGTGCCGACTTGGACCGTCCGGCACACCGAAACTCATCGGCGACCGAAGGGAAGCACTGCAGATGGATTGGCGTCTGCGTGGCTGTGTACGCCGGAGCGGGTTCTGCTCCAACTTCTCGGCTGTGTCGCGGATTGGGTGACGCGTGACGATCACGAGTAGGTGGGCATGGTCGTCGGGTTCGCCGGCCGGGCCCCTTTTTTTTGCGGGCCCGGCCGCATTGCTGGTGGGCTCGCACGATCGTGGAGTCCACAGAAGCCGCCTCCGCCTCCGCCTCGGCGAGGGCGCGCGGCGTCGCGGGTGGCGGCAAGACCCGTCCGCGCACCTGTCGCCGCACCGCCTCCACGACTTCGTCATCCGTCACCGCGGCGCTGTAACCGCTGGGCGCGGCGGCCCGATTGTCAGTGGTCGCCCTTACGGTTCGATCAGTGAGGACCTGCCGGAACGGCCGCGGGTCCGTCTGCCATGACCACGGCGTCCGCGGTGTCGACGACGTATCTGGAGCTGTCGCAGGAGAGCGGCGGCGCCCACAAGTTCTACGAGGTGACCGTCGACGGAACCGTGGTGACGGTGCGCTACGGCAGGATCGGCGCCGCCGGGCAGACCCAGACGACGACCTTCCCGACCGCGGACAAGGCCCGGGCGGCCGCCGCGAAGAAGGTGGGGGAGAAGGTCCGCAAGGGATACGCCCCAGCCGTCCAGGGACAGCGCGCCCCGCGTCCGGTGACCCGGCGTCAGGTCGTTTCGGCCCCGTCCACCGCGCGGGCGGTGGCGCCCGTGCTGTGGCGGTTCCGCACCGGCTCGGCCGCCTTCGGCATCCATGTCGACGACGAGCACTGCTGGGTCGGCAACCAGGCGGGTGACGTCTACACCCTCGGCCACGACGGCGCCGTCCTCGCCCGGTTCGGCCTGCCGGACGGGGTGAAGTGCCTGGTCGCCGACGACTTCTGGATCTACGCGGGCTGCGACGACGGCAAGGTCTACGACCTCTCCTCCAAGCTGCCCTTCGCCGCGTACGACATCGCCGCCGACGTCGACATCTTCTGGCTCGACATCCACGAGGGCATCCTGAACGTCTCGGACCGCGACGGCCGGCTCACCGTCATCGACCACGAGGACGAACACCAGTGGGCCCGCCGCAGCCAGGGCGAACACGCCTGGATGGTGCGCGCCGACGACCGCGCCGTCTACCACGGCCACCATCGCGGCGTCACCGCCTACGCACCCGACGGCAGCGGCGAGTTGTGGCACACGGCCACCCGGGGCAGCGTGCTGTTCGGCTGGCAGGAGGACGACGCCGTGTACGCGGGCACCGGTCACCGCGTGGTCCAGCGGCTGTCGAAGACGACCGGCGCCATCGAGGCGACGTACGCCTGCGACAGCGCGGTCTATTCTTGCGCCACGTCCCCGGGCGGTCGGTTCGTCTTCGCCGGGGACGCCGCGTCGTCCGTCTACTGCTTCGACCAGGACGGCACGCGCCTGTGGAAGCTCGGCACGGGAGGCGGATCGGCGCTGTCGATGCAGTACCGCGACGAGCGGCTGTACCTGGTGACCACCGACGGCTCGCTGGTGTGCGTCGACGCGAGCGAGACGGCCATCGCCGCGGCCCAGCAGGGCACGGTGCCGGTGGCCCGGGACGTCAAACTCGCCGCGGCCCTGCCGACCTACCAACCCGCCACCGCCGCCACCGCCGTGGCCACCGTCACCCAGGCTCCCGCCGGAGCCGTCGTGGTCGAGTGCGTGCAGGACGGCGGCCGCCTCCGGGTGCATGTCGTGTCCGAGGGCTACGACACCTCCTGGAAGGTCCAGTTCCCGCGGGCGATACGGGAGCCGGGCGCCCGCTACGTGGTGGACGCCCTGCACCCGGCCGCCGGCGGTTTCTACCGCGTCCGCGGCGACATCCGCCGCCTGCTGTGACGCCCCCGGCACCTGCCGCTCACTGCCCGGGCGCAAGCCCTCAGGGCCGTGCGCTCGCCGCCTCCGCCAGCACCTCCCGCGCCACGGAGAGCACCTCGGCACGGTCCTCCGGCACCAGTCCGATGCGGGTACGGCGGTCCAGGAGATCCGACTCGTCCAGCGCGCCCTCGTGCCGTACCGCCCAGAGCAGTTCCGCGCGGGTCACCGGGTGGCCGGGCAGGACCCGCTCGGCCAGCGCGGGGTTCTCGGCCGCGAGGGCGTGGACGGCCTCGGCCTCGGTGCCGTAGCGGCGGACCAGGCGCGGGGGTGCGGACAGGGTGCGCAGCCGAGCGGGTGCGGCGGCGCCGATCAGGGGCAGCGCGGCGGTGGGGGAGGGCGGAGCGGGAAGACCCCGGGCGGCGCCGGCGGCGTCCACGGCGTCCTGGGCCATGCGCCGGTAGGTGGTGAGCTTGCCGCCGACGATCGTCGTGATGCCGTCGGGGGACGTCAGTACCGCGTGCCGGCGGGAGATGTCGGAGGTGCGGGCGGGCGAGCCGTCCTGGCCGTCGTGCCCCGAGGTGTCCAGCAGGGGGCGCAGTCCGGCGAAGGCGCCGACGACCTCCTCCCGGGCCACCGGCGTGTCCAGGACCGAGCCGAGCACGTCCAGCAGGAATCCGATGTCGGTCTCCGGTACGTCCGGTACGTCCGGGATCCCGCCCTCGACCGGCTCGTCGGTGAGACCGACGTACACCCGGCCGTCGCCCTGGGGCAGGACCAGGACGAAGCGGTTGGTCTCGCCGGGGATGGGGATGTGGAGGCCGGCCGGCAGGGTGCCGAGCCGCTCCGAGCGCAGGACCATGTGGGTGCCGCGGGAGGGCCGGATCCGGATGCCCTCGACGAGCTCGCCCGCCCACACTCCGGTCGCGTTGATGACCGCGCGGGCCCTGATCTCGCCCTCCTCGCCGGTGAGTTCGTCGCGGATCCGGGCGCCGGTGCCGGTCAGCTCCAGCACCCTGACCCGGGTCAGCACCCGGGCGCCCCGCGCGGCGGCCGTCCTGGCCAGGGCGGTGACCAGCCGGGCGTCGTCGGTCACCTTGCCGTCCCAGGACAGCAGTCCGCCGCGCAGCCCGGCCGAGCGCACCGAGGGCGCCAGGTGCCGGGCCTCCGTCGCCGACAGCCGGCGCGGGGCGGGCAGGACCTGGCGCGGGGTCCGGGCGGCCAGCCGCAGCATGTCCCCGGCCCGGAACCCGGCCCACGCCAGCGAGGCCTGCGCCCGGGACACCAGCGGGGTGAGCGGCAGGACGAACGGCTGGGCGGCCACCAGGTGCGGGGCGGTCCGGGTCATCAGCACCCCGCGCTCGACCGCGCTCTCGTGCGCCACGTCGAACTGCGCGGAGGCCAGATAGCGCAGCCCGCCGTGGATGAGCTTCGAGCTCCAGCGGGAGGTGCCGAAGGCCAGGTCGTGGGCGTCCACCGCGACGACGTCGAGCCCGCGGGCCGCCGCGTCCAGCGCGGCTCCGGCCCCGGTGGCGCCGAGCCCGACGACCAGGACGTCGGCGACCCTGCCGTCGGCGGCCTCGGCCAGTTCCCGGCTCCGGCGGTGTGCGCTGAGGGACGAGCCGGCGTCGGCCCGGGTGTGGCTCATGGCGTGAGGGTCCTCTCCAGGAGGGTGCGCAACTCGCCGAGGAAGGCGGCGGAGTCGAGCTCCGGATCGTCCTCGTCGGTCATCGTGCGCAGGGACAGGGTGAAGGACTGCACGGTCAACAGCAGGGCGCGGGCCTGTCGTTCGATATGCCCGGGGCGTACGGAGCCGTCCGCGTGGCCGTCGCGCAGCCCGTCGGCCAGCAGTGCCAGCAGTGCCTCCTGGCTCGCTCCGCGCCGGTCGAGCACATAGGGGAGCAGCAGTTCCGGGTCGACGTCGACGATCTTGCGGAACAGCGGGTGCGCCCGGAAGGCCTCGACGCCCGCGACCAGTCCGTCCACGATCCGGGTGCGGGTGTCCGTGCCGGAGGCGGGCTCGGGGATCGCCCGGGTGGCCACGTCGATCCACTCGCGGGTCATCAGATCGCCCACCAGGGTGCGCAGATCGGGCCAGCGCCGGTACAGCGTCATCCGCGAGACGCCGGCGCGGCGGGCCACGTCGGCGAGGGTGGTGCGGCGGACGCCGACGGCCAGCACACAGTCGCGTACCGCGTCGAGCACATGATCGTTGTCCGAACCGTTGTGACGAATAGGCGTCATGTGTCACAGTGTAACGCCCCGGGCGTCGGGCGAAGCGGACACCGTCGCCCCGGGCACGGCCCGCCGGCCGTCGCGCGAACCGAGCACACCGAGCACACCGACCTGTGAGGACGACCGTTCAATGGACATGCTGTGGAACGGCTGGGGCGACCCGGCCAAGGCGGCACCGCTGCCCGACTCGGTGACCGGACTGCTGCGCGACCTGCTCGGCGTCAAGCCCCGCACCACGCCCGCCCTCACCCTCGAGGACATCGAGCTGCCCGCCACCACGGCCGCCCCCGCCGCGCTCAAGGCGCTCGCCGAGGCCGTCGGCGGCGAGGACCACGTCCGCACCGACGGCGAGAGCCGCGTCCGCCACACCCGCGGCAAGTCCACCCCCGACCTGCTGCGCATCCGCGCCGGCGACTTCGCGGACGTCCCGCAGGCCGTGGTCCTGCCCGCCTCCCACGACGAGGTTCTCGCCGTACTGCGCGCCTGCGCCGCCCACGGCCTCGCCGCGGTCCCCTTCGGCGGCGGCACCTCGGTGGTCGGCGGACTCGCCCCCCAGCGCACCGCGTTCATCGCCCTCGACCTGCGCCGCATGAACGGCCTGCTCGACCTGGACCCGGTCTCGCGCACCGCTGTGCTCCAGCCCGGGCTGCGGGCCCCCGAGGCCGAGGCCCTGCTCGCCGCACAGGGCTTCACCCTCGGTCACTTCCCGCAGTCCTTCGAGTGGGCCACCATCGGCGGCTTCGCCGCCGCCCGCTCCAGCGGACAGGCCTCCGCCGGATACGGCCGCTTCGACGAGATGGTCCTCGGCCTGACCCTCGCGACCCCCGAGGGGACCATGGAGACCGGCCGCGCCCCCCGCTCCGCCGCCGGACCCGACCTGCGCCAGCTCATCCTCGGCTCCGAGGGCGCCTTCGGCGTCATCACCTCCGTCACCGTGCGGATCCGGCCGGTGCCGCAGGCGCGGATCTACGAGGGCTGGCGGTTCGCCTCCTTCGAGGAGGGCGCCGCCGCGCTGCGCAGGCTCGCCCAGGACGGACCCCGGCCGACCGTGCTGCGGCTGTCCGACGAGACCGAGACCCTCATCGGCCTGGCCCAACCGGAGGCCATCGGCGGCGACTTGTCGCAGAGCGGCGCGGGCTGCCTGGCCATCACCGGCTACGAGGGCACGGCCGAGGACACCGCACAGCGCCGGGAGCAGGCGGCGGCCGTCCTCACCGCCTGCGGCGGCACGCTCCTCGGCGCCGAACCGGGCGAACGCTGGGCCCACGGCCGCTTCTCGGCGCCCTACCTGCGCGACGCCCTGCTCGACGTCGGCGCGTTCGCCGAGACCTTGGAGACCGCGGCCTTCTGGTCCCGCATCCCCGACCTCTACCAGGCCGTACGCACCGCGCTCACCGACACCCTCGCCGGGGCCGGCACCCCGCCCCTGGTGATGTGCCACATCTCCCACGTGTACGAGAACGGCGCCTCGCTGTACTTCACCGTCGTCAGCGCCCAGGGCGAGGACCCGGTGGCGCACTGGACGCCCGCCAAGCACGCGGCCAACGAGGCCGTCCTGGCGGCCGGCGGCACCATCTCCCACCACCACGGGGTCGGCACCGACCACCGCGACTGGTACGTCCGCGAGGCCGGACCGCTCGGTATCTCGGCCCTGCGCGCCGTCAAGCGCCGCCTGGACCCCGAGGGCCTGCTGAACCCCGGCGTCCTGCTCCCCACCGACTGATCCGCTCCGACCGACCCCCACCCGATCCGCCTGCTTCGGAGGCACACCGATGCGACAGTTCACCGCCGTCGTCAACCCCACCGCGGGCGGCTCCACCGGGGCGGCGACACTGCTGCACCTGGCCCGGCTGCTGCGCGAGGCCGGGGCCGAGCTGGAGACGGAGTACAGCCACAGCCTCGCCCACGCCCAGGACATCGCCCGCCGCGCCGGCGAGCGCGGCCGGATCGTCCTGGCCGTCGGCGGCGACGGCATCGCCGGCGGCATCGGCGGCGCGCTCAGCGGCACCGGAACCGTCCTCGGTCTGGTGCCCGCCGGACGCGGCAACGACTTCGCCCGCGCCCTGAAGCTGCCCGCCGATCCCGCCGCACTCGCCGGCGTCCTGCTGACCGCCGAGCCACGTCCGGTCGACACCATCGAAGTGGAGTCGGCGGTCCACCCGCGCACGGTCGTCCTGGGCAGCGTCTACGCCGGCGTGGACGCGGTGGCCAACCGGCACGCCAACCACGCCCGGCTGCTGCGCGGCTCCGCCTCCTACTACGCGGGCGGCCTGCGCGCCGTCACCACCTGGCGCGCGGCGGATTACCGCGTCACCGTCGACGGCGAGGAACACACCCACCGCGGCTACACCGTCGTGGCCGCCAACTCCCCCTACTACGGCTCCGGTCGGCTCATCGCCCCCGACGCACGCGTCGACGACGGCCTGCTGGACGTGGTGATGATCCGGGAGGCCCCGCGCCGGCTGTTCTTCACCCTCATGAACGAGCTGAAGACGGGCGGCCATGTGCACCGCCCCGAGGTGCGCGTGCTGCGCGGCAGGGAACTGCGCATCGAGGCCAACCGGCCCGTCCCCTACGGCGCGGACGGCGAGGTCGACGCGGCCCTGCCGGTCACGGTGCGGGTGCGACCCGGAGACCTGCCCATGCTGTACTGACCACTCGCTCACCTGGGTAGGGGGAGGGCAACCCGGCCGGGCGCGCCGGGGGAGGGGTTGGTCGCTCATGACGCTGGAACCCGCCGAGGGCGTGGTGCAGGCGGTCGTGCTGTACGACGGACGGCTGCTGCTCGTGGACGACGGCGGCGCTTGGGTGCTGCCGTCGGGTACGCCCGGACCGGCCGAGCCGGCCGAGGCCACCGCCGCACGCGTCGTCTACGAACTCACCGGCTACCTCGTCGACGGCACCGAGCCCCTGATCCCACACGAGGGGACACCGGCGGACGGGGCGTCGGCGGTGGTGTGCCAGCTGCTGAGCGAGACCCCGTCGGACGGAGCGAGCCTCGCGCCGGAACAGGTGCACTGGGCGCCGATCCCCGAGACCGTGGACGTGGCACTCCCGGCGGTCGTGCACGAGTACCTTCAGGGACACACGCCCGTGTAACGGTCGTGCCGGTCAGCGGTCCCCCGCGGGGTCCGCCGTGCGCGCCAGGAACCGCTGCCGGTCGACGACCGCCCGGTCGACCTCACCTGTGGCCACCAGCCGGCCCGAACCGTCGACGGCCCGCACCACGAAGGTGAGCCGCCCGCCCGTGACGGCGGCGGAGGGTTCGGCGCTCACCTCCACCAGGCCGCCGACCGGCGTGGCCCAGACGCGGCGGCCCGCACCGTGGCCGCCTCCATCCACGCGATCAGCCGTGGCGTGGCGAGAACGGGCACGTCACCGCTGCCCACCCGCACCGCGGTGTCGGCGTCGGTCACCTCGTGGCGCATGCCCTCACGCCAGCGCCGGCGGGCCCGGAGCACCGCACGACCCTGCCGTGGGTGAGGGCCGGGCGTGCTCTCGCTCGTCGGCCGTGACGGCAGACTGGCTCACCGGCCCGGCAGTTCCACCACATCCACGCCCGCGCCGGCCGGCACGCCGCCCGGTGGAACCACCGCGAGACCGTCCGCCAGGGCCAGGCCGCGCAGCATCGCCGGACCGTCGAACGGCAGCGGCGTCACCTCCTGCCCCGCGGTGAACACCGGCAGCAGCCGGGTGTCGCACGGATGCCCGGGCAGGGCGGAACCGGCCACCAGCCGGACCGGCTCGGCGCCGCAGTGCCCGCCGAGCCGGCGCAGCAGCGGCTCGGCCAGCGTGACCATGCCGGCCACCGCGGCGAGCGGGTTGCCGGGCAGCCCGACCAGCCGGCGCGCCCGGCCGTCGGCCGTGGCGGGCAACTCGGCGAGCAGCATCGGGTGACCCGGCCGCACGGCCACGGAGTCCACGAGCAGCCGGGCGCCCACCGCCCGGAGCGTGTCGTGCAGGAAGTCCACCGGTCCGGCGGCGGTACTCCCCGTCGTGACCACGACGTCGGCGGGCGAGCGGCCCACGGCCTCCCGGAGCGCGGCGAGGTCGTCGTCGAGCAGACGATGGCCGATCAGCTCGGCGCCACACGCGTGCAGCCACGGCGGCAGCAGCGGCCCGAGCGCGTCACGGACCCGCCCGCCGCGCGGCACGCCGTGCTGGAGCAACTCGTCGCCGAGGACCAGCAGTTCGACACTCGGCCGGCGGTGCACCGTCAACCGGTCGTACCCCGCGGCCGCCGCCAGGCCCAGCACCCGCTCGGTCACCGTGGTGCCGGAGGGCAGCAGCGGCTCACCGGAGCGGCACTCCTGGCCGCGCGGCCGGATGTCGCGGCCTTGGGGCACCGGCGCGGGGGAGCGGTCGTGGAGCAGGCCCCGGCCGGGGTCCGTCTCGCCGTGCTCGCGCCGCAGTACGGCGGTCGCGCCGGGCGGCACGGGGGCGCCGGTGGCGATGGGAACGGCCGAGTCCGGCGCAAGGGGCCCGGGCTCCCGGCCGGCCAGGACGCCGGCGTCGCCGAGCCGCCACGGGCCCGGTCCGGCCACGGCCCAGCCGTCCATCGCGGCGGTGGCGAACGGCGGCAGGTCGGTGAGCGCGACGAGCGGTTCGGCCAGCGCGTGGCCCAGCGCGTCGGTGAGGGTGCGGGGAACCGCGGGCAGCGGCCGCTCGGCGCAGGACCGGGCGATCGAGCGGGCTCGTTCCCAGGACCGCGCGGCCCGGAGCGAGTCCTGCTCGGCCCGCGGTCCGTGCGCTGCCGTGCCGTCGGCCGGGCGCGTCCGGGATGCCGTCATGCGGGTCATCGTTGGTGAGCCGTCCGGGGAAGTCAAAGAGGCACCGCTTGTCTGCCGATAGGCGGCGCCTATCTGATAACCCGCGCTTATCACGCCATCGAAAACACCTCTTTGACGTGCCTTCGGACAGAGGCGGATGCTGCCCCGCAGTGCCCATCGGAGAAAGAGGCGGACCGGACAATGAGCGGTATCGAGGACCCCGGCGACGATCTTTCGGTCACCCCGCCCAAGCGCTGGGCGACCGGTGTCCCGGCGGTGACGCACGCACTGGAGTACTCGCTGGGACAGACGACCGTACGACGCACCGCGCTGACCCTGCTGAACATCAACCAGGTCAAGGGATTCGACTGCCCGGGATGCGCCTGGCCCGAGCCCGCGCCGGGCAAGCGGCACCTCAACGAATACTGCGAGAACGGCGCCAAGCACATCAGCGACGAAGCCACCTCGCGCCGCGTCACCGCCGAGTTCTTCCGCCGGCACACGATCGCCGAACTGGACGCGAAGTCGGACTACTGGCTCAACCAGCAGGGCCGGCTGACCGAACCCGTGATCAAGCGGCCCGGCGCCGAGCACTACGAACCGATCGGCTGGGACGAGGCGCTCGACGTGCTCGCCGGAGAACTCCGCCGGCTGGACTCCCCGGACGAGGCCCTCTTCTACACCTCCGGCCGGCTGAACAACGAGGCCGCCTTCCTGCTGCAGCTCTTCGCCCGCGCCTACGGCACCAACAACCTGCCCGACTGCTCCAACATGTGCCACGAGTCCAGCGGTTCCGCGCTGATGGAGACCCTGGGCATCGGCAAGGGCAGCGTCTCCCTGGACGACATCCACACCGCGGACCTCGTCTTCGTCGTCGGACAGAACCCGGGCACCAACCATCCGCGGATGCTGACCGCGCTGGAGGAGACCAAGCGCAACGGCGGGAAGGTCATCGCGGTGAACCCGCTGCCGGAGGCCGGGCTCATCCGCTTCAAGCACCCGCAGAAGGCGCGCGGAGTGATCGGCCGGGGCACCGCCATCGCCGACCAGTTCCTGCAGATCCGCCCCGGCGGCGACCTCGCCCTCTTCCAGGCGCTGGGCCGGCTGCTGCTGGAGGCCGAGGACGAGCGCCCGGGCACCGTACTCGACCACGCCTTCATCAGCGCCCACACCACCGGCTTCACCGACTTCACCGAGCGCGCCCGGAAGGTCCCGTGGGAGGACATCCTCACCGCGACCGGGCTCACCCGCGAGGAGATCGAGCGCGTCCACGACCGGGTGCTGCGGAGCGGGAAGATCATCGTGTGCTGGGCCATGGGCCTCACCCAGCACAAGCACGGCGTCCCCACCATCCGCGAGGTGGTCAACTTCCTGCTGCTGCGCGGGAACATCGGCAAGCCGGGCGCCGGCGTGTGCCCGGTGCGCGGCCACAGCAACGTCCAGGGCGACCGCACGATGGGCATCTGGGAGCGCATGCCCCAGACGTTCCTCGACGCGCTGGGACGGGAGTTCGGCTTCACCCCGCCCGCGAAGCACGGACTGGACTCGGTCGACGGCATCCGTGCCATGCGCGACGGCACCGCGAAGCTCTTCCTCGGCGTCGCCGGCAACTTCGTCCGGGCCACCCCCGACAGCCATGTCACCGAGGAGGCGATGCGGCGGTGCCGGCTCACCGCGCACATCTCCACCAAGCTCAACCGCTCCCACACGGTCTGCGGTGACACCGCCCTCATCCTGCCCACCCTCGGCCGCAGCGACCGCGACGTCCAGGCGTCCGGCGAGCAGTTCATCACCGTCGAGGACTCCATGAGCGAGGTGCACGCCTCCCGCGGCCGCCTGGCGCCCGCCTCCCCGCACCTGCTCAGCGAGGTCGCGATCATCAGCCGGCTGGCCCGCCGCACCCTCGGCGACACACCCGCCATCCCCTGGGAGGAGTTCGAGGCGGACTACGCCACCGTCCGCGACCGCATCTCCCGCGTCGTACCGGGCTTCGAGGACTTCAACGCCCGGGTGGCCAGTCCGGGCGGCTTCCGGCTGCCCAACCCGGTCAACCAGCGCGTCTTCCGCACCCCGAGCGGCAAGGCGGTCTTCACCGTCAACGAGTTCACGATGCCGGACATCCCCGAGGGCCATCTGCTGCTGCAGACACTGCGCTCCCACGACCAGTGGAACACCATCCCGTACGCGATGAACGACCGCTACCGCGGCATCCACAACGCCCGCCGCGTGGTGCTCGTCAACCCCGCCGACCTGACCGCCCTCGGGTTCGCCGACCGCGACCGGGTGGACCTGGTCGCCGTCTGGCACGACGGGCTGGAACGCCGGGCGGAGGACTTCCGCGTCGTCGCCTACCCCACCAGCCGCGGCTCCGCCGCCTCCTACTACCCCGAGACGAACGTCCTGGTGCCGCTGGACAGCGTCGCAGACATCAGCAACACCCCCACGTCCAAAGGTGTGTTGATCCGCCTGGAGCCCACGCGCGCAGTCGGCTGAGCAACCCGGGATCCCCAGGAGAGGAGCATGTCCATGGGACGAGTGACGGTACGGCGGCGGGTGCTGCGGATCCGCGACGGAGCGCCCTCCGCGCGGCCGGACACCCTGGCCGCCGAGGAACCGATGGAGATACGGGTCGGCGGGCGCCCCCTCACCGTGACCATGCGCACCCCCGGCGACGACTTCGACCTCGCGGCCGGCTTCCTCGCCGGCGAGGGCGTCGTCCACGCCGCCGAGGATGTGACCGGGATCCGCTACTGCGCCGGCGCCACGCCGGACGGCGGCAACACCTACAACGTGGTGGACGTCGCCCTGGCCCCCGGCGTGGCCCTGCCCGAGGCATCGCTGGAGCGGAACTTCTACACGACCTCCTCGTGCGGCCTGTGCGGCAAGGCCAGCCTGGACGCGGTGCGCATGGCCACGAGGTGGTCCGTGGCCGAGGACCCGCTGAGCGTGGGCCCGCAGCTGCTGGCCTCCCTGCCCGGAAAGCTGCGGGCGGCGCAGAAGGTGTTCGACAGCACTGGGGGCCTGCACGCGGCCGGACTGTTCACGGCCGACGGCGAGCTGCTGTGCCTGCGGGAGGACGTGGGCCGGCACAACGCCGTGGACAAGGTCGTCGGACACGCCCTGCGCTCGGGCCTGCTGCCGTTGCGCGGCACCGTGCTGATGGTCAGCGGCCGCGCCTCCTTCGAGCTGGTGCAGAAGGCCGTGCTCGCCGGGATTCCGTTGCTGGCGGCGGTCTCGGCGCCCTCCTCGCTGGCCGTGGACCTGGCGGCCGAGAGCGGGCTGACCCTGGTCGGCTTTCTGCGCGGTGCGTCGATGAACGTGTACACCGGTGCGGACCGGCTCCAGCCGCAGCCGGTGGGCTGACGCGGGCCGGCCGTGCCGGGCAGACGGCAGCGCACACCGGTGTGCCGCATCCGCGTCCGGCGCCGTCGGCTAACGCCCCGGATCCCCCGGCATGTGCTCCAGGGCCGAGGCCATGTCCGTGGTGCGGGCGATGTCCGTCAGCGCCCTCGCCATCACCGAACCCGGCTCCCGGGCGGCGATCACCAGACCCACGGGTACGGCCGCGGCGGGCTCGACCAGCGGCACCGCCCGCATGCCGTGCGGGACGCCGAACACATGGAGCCAGGCATGCGGCACGATGGCCGCCCACTGGCCCGTCCTGACGTGGGCGAACAGCGCCGCCACGGAGTCGGTCTCCAGCCGGGGCGAGGGCTGCGTCCCCGCCTGCGCGAACAGCTCGTCCAGCACCCGCCGGCCCTGCATCGCAGGGTTCAGCATGCACAGCGGCAGCCGCGACGCCTCCGCCCAGGTGGCCGACGTACGCCGGGCCAGGCCGTCGGCGGCCGTGAGCAGCAGGACGTACCGCTCCTGGTACAGGGGAACCGTGTGGAAGGCACCGTCCGACACGTCCTCGCGCAGATAGGTCACTCCGGCGTCGAGCTCGAAGTTCTGCAGCTGACGCAGGATGTCCACCGACTGCATGTCCGCTATGACCTCGACCGTGACCAGCGGGTGCGCCGCGCAGAACGGTCCGGTCAGCTGGGCGACGGCACCGGACGCGGTCGGCACCGTACCGATCCGCATCCTGCCGCTCAGCCCGGTGCGCAGGACGTCGACCTCGTCCTTGAGGGCGTCACGGTCGGCGAGGATCCGCTGCGCCCACACGACGATGCGCTCCCCCTCCGGGGTGAGGCCCTCGTACTTGCGGCCGCGCCGCACCAACGGCACGTCGAGTTCCTCCTCCAGCTTGCGCAGCGCCTCCGACAGCGCGGGCTGGGAGACGTAGCAGGCCTGGGCGGCACGCGCGAAATGCCGCTCCCGGGAGAGGGCGACGAGGTATTCCAGCTGACGAAAGAGCACGGCACGGGTCTACCCGACCGCACCCCGCAAAGCCAGTCCCACCCCGCCTGGTCCTCGTCCCGCCTGCCGCCCGTCTTCCCTCTGGCCGGTGCGTTCGTGGGTCCGTCGGCTGGTCCGGCTCTCCGTCGGGCTGTCGTGGCGCGTGGGGCGTCCGCGCCTGTCCTGGCCGGTCTGCCGCTGGGCCTGTCTGTTCTTTGGCTGGTGTGTTTCTGGGCCTGTCGGTTGGTCTGGCCGTTCGGCGGGCTGTCCTGGCGCGTAGGGCGTCCGCGCCCGTTTCGGCTGGTCTGCCGCTGGGCCTGCCCGTCCTCTGGCTGGTGCGTTTCTGGGCCAGTCGGCTCGTCCGGTTCTCCGTCCGGCTGTCCTGGCGTGTAGCCCGTCCGCGCCTGTCCCGGCCGGCTGCCCGTGGGCCTGTCTGTCCTCTGGCTGGTGCGTTCGTGGGCCTGTCGGTTGGTCTGGTTCTCCGTCGGGCTGTCCTGGCGGGTAGGGCGTCCGCGCCCGTTTCGGTCGGTCTGCCGCTGGGCCTGTCTGTCCTCTGGCTGGTGCGTTTCTGGGCCAGTCGGCTCGTCCGGTTCTCCGTCCGGCTGTCCTGGCGCGTAGGGCGTCCGCACCCGTCGCGCCCGATCCCAGTCCGCCCGCCTGTCCGTCCTCTGGCCGGTCCGATCCTGGGCCCGTCGGCCGGTTTGCCCCTCCGTCCGGCTGTTCCGGCCCGCAGCCCGTTCACGCTCGTCCGCCCTCCGTCCACCCCCGTGTCCGCCTTCCGTCGGTCCCCCCGCCCGCTCGGCGGCTGGCCCGCGTACGACCTGCCGAGTCGGCCCGGTCGGGCCATGCTGGAACGGCTTGGTCTCCAAGGACCCCATGTCTCCAGCACCTCATGAGGAGGCGGACTCCCGTGGTCGAACCGCAGCCCGTCATCGTCCCGCCGGCCAGGGCGGCACTGTTCCTCGTCGTCACCATCGCGCCGGGCGGGGAGGACACGGTCCGAGGCCTGCTCGAGGACGTCTCGGGGCTGCGCCGCTCCGTCGCCTTCCGCGAGCCGGCCGAGGAACTCAGCTGTGTCGTCGGCATCGGATCACGCGCATGGGACCGGCTGTTCACCGGCCCGCGCCCACGGCAGCTGCACCCCTTCACGGACGTGGTCGGCCCGCGCCATCGAGCGCTCGGCACACCGGGCGACCTCCTTTTCCATATCCGCGCCCACCGTGTGGATCTCTGCTTCGAACTGGCCCGGCTGCTGGACGAGCGGCTCAAGGGAGCGGCCACCGTGGTCGACGAGGTGCACGGCTTCAAATTCTTCGACGAGCGCGACCTGCTCGGCTTCGTGGACGGCAGCGAGAACCCCGAGGGGAAAGTGGCGGACGACGCCGTGTTCATCGGCGAGGAGGACGCGGAATTCGCGGGCGGCAGCTATGTGATCGTGCAGAAATACCTGCACGACATGACCGCCTGGAACGCCCTGTCGGTCGAGGAACAGAACCTGGTCATCGGGCGGACCAAACTGGCCAACGTCGAACTCCCCGACGATGTGAAGCCCGCCGACTCCCATGTCGCGCTCACCACCATCACCGACGAGAACGGCGACGAACGCAAGATCGTGCGGGAGAACATGCCCTTCGGCAACATCGCCCAGGGCGAGTTCGGCACCTACTTCATCGGTTATGCCCGTACCCCGGACGTGACGGAGGAGATGCTGAGGAACATGTTTCTCGGCAGGGATCCGGGCCGGAACGACCGGATTCTCGAATTCTCGGTGGCGGTCACCGGCTGCCTCTTCCACGTTCCCACCGTCACGTTTCTCGACGACCTGCCCGCCGCCCCGCGAGGCTCGTAACCTAGCGTTACGGGAACGTCGGTGCGGTTCTTCCGTTTGCGGTGCCGTGCGCTGCGGGGTTCAGTGAGTACGGACCCCGGAACAACCACCCCGCGGTTATCGACCTCCCCCCGCGCCCAGGAGCCCTCATGTCGATGTCGTTCGGTGCACCGTTCGGTTCGTCGGACCCCTTCAGCGAGTTGTTCAACCGGTTCTTCGGGATGTCTCCGGCGTCATCGCCCCCCGCGGTGCAGCGGGTGCCCATCGGCCGGCTGCTGACGGAGTCGTCGCAGGAACTGCTCAACCTGGCCGCGCGGCGGGCGCTGGAGGACGGCACGTCCGACCTGGACACCGAACATCTGCTGTGGGCGGCCACCAAGGTCGAACCGTCCCGAAGACTGCTCTCCCAGCTGGACGTCGATCCCGACACGCTGGCGGCCGAGCTCGCCAAGATCCTGCCCCGGGAGTCCGGGGAGCCCTCCGCGCAACCGGGCCTCACCCCGGCGGCCAAGCGAACGCTCGGCGCCGCCTACGCCCACTCGCAGGCGGCCGGTGTGTCGTACATCGGCCCCGAGCACATCCTCGGCGCGCTGCTGGGCGACAGCGACACGGGCGCTGCCAAGCTGCTGCGCGCCGAGGGCATGGACACGCGGAAACTGGCCGGTCTGACGGAGCAGGCCGCTCGGAACGACGGGCCCGCCGCCGAACGGAAGAAGGCGCCGGCGACGACGCTGGACGAATTCGGGCGGGATCTGACGGAGGAGGCGAAGGCCGGGAAGCTGGACCCCGTGGTGGGACGTGGAGAGGAGATCGAGCAGACGGTCGAGATCCTCTCGCGGCGGTCGAAGAACAATCCGGTGCTGATCGGTGAGCCGGGCGTGGGCAAGACGGCGATCGTGGAGGGGCTGGCGCAGCGGATCGTGGCCGGTGAGGTGCCCGACAGCCTCAAGGACAAGCGGGTCGTGGCCCTGGACCTGTCGGGGATGGTCGCGGGGGCACAGTACCGGGGCCAGTTCGAGGAGCGGTTGAAGAAGGTCATCGAGGACGTCCAGGCCGCCAAGGGCCAGGTCATTCTGTTCATCGACGAACTCCACACCGTCGTGGGTGCCGGGGCGACGGGGGAGGGGTCGATGGACGCGGGCAACATGCTCAAGCCCGCCCTCGCGCGCGGTGAACTCCACGTCGTGGGCGCCACGACGATCGACGAGTACCGCAAGTACGTGGAGAAGGACGCGGCGCTGGAGCGGCGGTTCCAGCCGGTGATGGTGCCCGAGCCGACGGTGGAGGAGACGGTGCAGATCCTGGAGGGTCTGCGGGACTCCTACGAGGCGCACCATCAGGTCCGGTTCGACGACGGCGCGTTGGTTGCCGCGGCCGAGCTGTCCGACCGCTACATCACCGACCGTTTCCTGCCCGACAAGGCGATTGACGTGATGGACCAGGCCGGTGCGCGGGTGCGGCTGCGCAGCGTGGGCCGGTCCACGGAGGTGATCAGCCGTGAGGACCGCATCGCCCAGCTCCGCCGCGAACTCGACCAGGCCGTCTCCGTGGAGGACTTCGAGAAGGCGTCGGAGCTGAAGCGGCTGATCTCCGAGGCGGAGGGCGAACTCGCCGGCATCGAGGAGCGCCGCGAGGGCGTGGTGTCGGTGACGGCTTCCGACATCGCCGACGTGGTCTCCCGCCGTACGGGGATCCCGGTGTCGCAGCTGACGGCGAGCGAGAAGGAGAAGCTGCTCAGGCTGGAGGAGGAGATGCACGCCCGGATCGTCGGCCAGGACGAGGCGGTCACCGCCGTCTCGCAGGCGGTACGGCGCAACCGCGCGGGGATGGGGGATCCGAACCGGCCGGTGGGATCCTTCCTGTTCCTCGGGCCCACGGGGGTCGGCAAGACCGAACTCGCCAAGACCCTCGCGGCGTTGCTGTTCGGGGACGAGGACCGGATGATCCGGTTCGACATGAGCGAGTTCCAGGAGAAGCACACCGTCGCCCGGCTGGTGGGTGCCCCTCCCGGATACGTGGGCTATGAGGAAGCGGGCCAGCTGACGGAGAAGGTCCGCCGCAGGCCCTACAGCGTGGTGCTCTTCGACGAGGTGGAGAAGGCGCACCCGGACGTCTTCAACACCTTGCTGCAGATCCTGGACGACGGCCGGCTCACCGACGCCCAGGGCCGTACAGTCGACTTCCGGCACTGCGTGATCATCATGACGTCCAACATCGGCGCGCACCGGATCCTGGACCACAAGGGCGATGTGTCGGAGCTGAAGGACGAGTTGATGGAGGACCTGCGGACCAGATTCCTCCCGGAGTTCCTCAACCGCATCGACGACATCATCATCTTCCACGGGCTGACCGAGGAGGATCTCGGGGAGATCGTGGACCATCTGCTGGACCAGAGCAAGCGCCGCGTCCACGCCCAGGGGATGACGCTGGAGGTGACCGATGCGGCGAAGAAGCTGCTCATCGCACACGGCCACCAGCCGGAGTTCGGTGCCCGCCCGCTGCGCCGCACGATCCAGGCGGAACTCGACAATCGGATCGCCACCCTGCTGCTCGGCGGCGACGCCGAACCCGGCGACACCATCGTCGCCGACGTCCAACACGACTCCCTCCATTGCGGGGTCCGCAAGAGCAGCGGCTCCGGCGAGCCTGCCGCGCCGGGCGCCCCGTCAGCGCACAAGTGACGGCGGCGCAGGGACAGCCCGTCGGCGGACACACCCGGGCGTGGCATAGGCCCTGGTGTTCATCTCGGGAGGACCCCATGGCGCATCACCACCACAAGTCCGACGAGCGGGTCGAGGGAAACCCGGACCCCGGCCACGGCCGCGCTATGCCGCGCCGGCCCGACGAGGCGCGAGGCGACCGGCGCACCCGAGGAGACCGCCGGGAGACCGGGCTGCCGGTCGGGAAGTGGGAGGACACGGAGATTCCGTACGAGGAGGAACGCGCCGAGATCGACCGCGAGGAGGACTGACTCCTCGGCGTTCATTCCTGCGCGCTCTGGTCCCCGATCGACACCACGACCACGCTCGACGGACCGTCCGGCGTGTCGAAGTGGACCGAGTCACCGGGGCGGTGCCCGAGCAGCGCTCGGCCGAGCGGGCTGTCGGAGGTGACCAGGTTCTGGTCCAGGGCCTCGGCGAGCTCGCCGATCTGGAGCGTCTCCACCGAGCCGTCCGGGAAACGGACGGTGACCGTGCTGCCAACCCCGACCACGTCCGTGGGGGCGGGCCCCGCCACGTCCGCTTGGCGCAGCCGCTCGGTGATGGTCTCGATACGACGGTCCAGGCGGTCGAGCTGATTGGCGCGCTGCAACTGTTCGGCCTGGTCCGCCTGGTCGCCCACGTCCGTGCGGTCCTGCAGGATTCCGGCGACGAGTCGCCGCTCGTCTCGCAGGTCGGCCAGCTCCTGCTCCAGCGCACGGCGGGCAGCGCTACCGATCGGCTCCGGGTCACCGGTCATTTCCGGCTCCTCTGGTCCAGGGGAGAATATTCATTAGTCGGGCATTTTGCGCATCGTATCAACGAGAGCCCCGGGGGTGTGCCGCCGTGCACTCGGGGGCGGGGCAGCGGTTGCGGTGGAGGCGCCGAGTATCCCGATATACGGTGTTTTTGGGGGTTTCCCTCACCGGTTTTCCTCTCCCTCCAGGAGGTCTCCATGTCCTCGAAGCGACGCCGTAAGAAGAAGACGCGGCGCAACCATCGCGCCAATCACGGCAAGCGGCCCCAGTGCTGACGACCCTCGGACGCATGAAACTGATGCCAGACTCGGAGGCATGAGGCTGACGACGTCACCGCCGCCCGCCCCCACGGCCGCGATCACGCCGAGGTGCACCAGATGACCTCGGCCGTGGTGGTCGGCGGCGGGCCCAACGGCCTCGCCGCCGCGGCCCTCCTCGCCAAGGCGGGACTTCAGGTCACGCTCCTGGAAGCGGCGGACGAGGTCGGCGGAGGCGTCCGCAGCCACGAGGCCATCCTGCCGGGGCTCGTGCACGACCACTGCTCGGCCATCCATCCGATGGCCGTCGGCTCCCCGGCGCTGCGTGCGCTGGACCTCGAACGGCACGGGCTGCGCTGGCTGTTGCCCGACATCGACTGCGTGCACCCGCTGGACGACGGAAGTGCCGGGGTCCTGCTGCGCTCCGTGCCGGATACCGCCCGCATGCTCGGTCCGGACGGCGACCGGTACCGCGCACTCCTCACCACCCCCGTACGGCACTGGGACACCCTGGCACGCGATGTGATGGGCCCCCTCCTGCGCATCCCCGCGCACCCGTTGCTGCTCGCCCGCTTCGGTCTGCCGACGGCCCTTCCCGCCTCCTTCCTGGCCCGCCTTTTCACCACCCCGCAGGCGCGAGCCCTGTGGGCGGGCGTCGCGGCGCACGCCTTCCGCCCGCTGTCGCACCCGTTCACCTCGGCCATCGGGCTCGGCATCCTCACCGCCGGCCACGCCGCCGGCTGGGCCGTGGCCGAGGGCGGCTCACAGTCCATCACCCGCAGCGTGGAACGCGTGCTGCGCTTCCACGGAGGCACCGTCCACACCGGTGTGCGGGTCACCGACCACCGGCAGCTGCCGCCCGCCGACGTGACCCTCCTCGACCTCGATCCCGGCCAGGTCGTCGAGCTCTACGGCGACCGGATCCCGGCCCGCGTGCGCGGTGCGTACCGCCGGTTCCGGCGTGCGCCCGCCGTGTTCAAGCTCGACCTGGCCGTCGAAGGCGGCGTGCCCTGGACGAACGAGCACGCCCGCCGGTCCGGCACCGTGCACCTCGGCGGCCCGCTCGCCGAGGTGGCCGACGCGGAGCGGGCCGTGGTGGCCGGCCACATGCCGGAACGCCCCTTCGTGCTGGTCGGCCAGCAGTACCTGGCGGATCCCTCCCGTTCGGTGGGCGGCGTCCACCCCGTCTACGCCTACGCCCATGTCCCGTACGGCTACGACCAGGACGCGACCGAGGCGATACTCCGCCGGCTGGAGCGGTTCGCCCCCGGTGTCCGCGACCGCATCGTGGGCCGCCGGGCCACCTCACCCGCCCGGTTCGCCGCCGCCAATCCCAACTTCGCCGGCGGCGACATCATGACCGGCGCCAGGACGACTCCCGAGCTCCTCCTGGGTCCCCGCCCGACCATCGAGCCGTACTCGACCGGTCTGCCGGGTGTGTTCCTGTGCTCGGCGGCGACCCCGCCCGGTCCCGGCGCGCACGGCATGTGCGGCGCCGGAGCCGTGGCGGCCGCAGTGCGCCACCTGGGGGTCCGGGCCGCTGTCCACTGACACCACCTCTGGCGGAAGCGGAGGGTGGCGAGCGGGGCGAAGCGCGGATCGCGGGTGCGGTGCTCGATCTCGGAGGTCAGGGATGGAGCTTCTGCTGCGCGGCGAGCATGGCGACGAACTTCTCGATGCGCGCCGCCCGGGTCTGCGGCTTCTTCGCGTCCTGGACGCGGTAGAGGATCGCGTACCGGTTACGGCTGTCCAGCGTCGCGAAGAAGTCCCGCGCCTGCGGAGAGGCCTCCAAGGCCGCCCGGAGGTCCTCGGGTACCGTCGCCGTGCGCTGGCCCTCGTACGCGGCCTCCCAGCGGCCGTCCGCCTTGGCCTTGTCCACCTCACGCAGACCGGCAGGCCGCATCCGGCCCCGCTCGATGAGTTCGGTCGCCTTCTGCCGGTTCACCTTCGACCACTTGCCGCCCGGCCGCCGAGGGGTGAAGCGCTGCAGCCAGTGCTGCTCGTCCAGCTTCTTCTTCTGCCCGTCGATCCAGCCGAAGCAGAGTGCCGACTCCAGCGCCTCCGCGTAGCCGACGCCGTCCAGTCCGGAGCCTGTCTTCGGGATCTTCAGCCAGATGCCCCGCACGTCGGCGTGATGTTCCTCCAGCCACTTCTCCCACGCCTCCTGCGTGGCGAAGGCCAGGACCGGATCGGCCTCCTCCTGTGCTCCGCCCGTCCGCGCTGCATCCGGCATGCGCCACATCAAAACGCACCCTGGTGACACCGTCAATCAGGCGCCACGCCGCGACACCGACGCGGGGTGCCGGGCTCAGTCCGCCAGGTCCGTCCTGCCGAACAGGGCGGCGTAGCTCGACGGGAGTTGGCTGAAGACCTGGTTCAGCTCTCCGCCGCTTACGCTGTCGGCGACCGTGGTCAGGACCGCGCCGGCGTCCCACTGGGCCGTGCGCGGCCTGCCTCCGATCCGCTCGGCGACCCGGCGGTGGAACTCCTCGACCCCGAACCGCTCCGGCCGGGGCTGCTTCGCGTCGGCCAGGCCGGGGCCCAGCGGTCCGGGCAGCTGGGAGGCGAGGTCGTCGACCTCCCCGGGGCTGATCCGCTCCGCCAGCACACTCAGCACGGCCTCCGTGACCTGCGCCGCTTCGTCCTGGCTGGCGTACTCGCCGCGCTCGCGTACACGGGCGAGGAACTCGTCGTACCTCATCGGTCACCTCCGCTTCGATGCCGTCTCACCGCTGTGTCCGGTCCCGGTCCCAGTACCCGGCCCGTCGGGGGATGCACGGCCGAATCGACGGGCACGCCCGCTTGAGACCGCGGGCCCGGGTTACCCGCCCGGTATGCCGAAACTGCACCTTCCCGGACACGATCACCGCCACGGCGTCGACGACGCTCCGGGGCCGCGGGTTCCCGCGCCGGAGGACGCCGGGCCCGACCGGCAGGTCGAGCGGGCCGCGCCCGACACACCGGCGCAGCTGCCCAGGCGGGCCTGGGTCGCGGTGCTGAAGGGCTCCCTGCGGGAGTTCCAGGACGACGAGCTGACCGACCGGGCCGCCGCCCTCACCTACTACGGGGTCCTCGCCCTGTTCCCGGCGCTGCTGGTACTGGTGTCCCTGCTGGGCATCGCGGGCAGGTCGGTCACCGACAAGGTGCTGGCCAACCTCAGGCACCTCGCGCCCGGCTCCGCCCGGGACATCCTCACCAGGGCCGTGGAGCAGCTGCAGAACCAGGCGGGCATCGGCTCGGTCATGGCCGTCGCGGGCATCGTCCTGGCGGTGTGGTCGGCTTCCGGGTACGTGGCCGCCTTCATCCGCGCCGCCAACGCCGTCTACGACATGCCGGAGGGCCGCCCGGTGTGGAAGATCCTTCCGGTGCGGATCGGCGTCACCGTCGTCCTGATGGTGCTCGCCGTCGCCGGCGCGCTGATCGTCGTCTTCACCGGCAGCCTCGCCCGGCACGCGGGTCAGGCGCTGGGTGTCGGCGACACGGCCCTGACGGTGTGGTCGATCGGGAAGTGGCCGGTGCTGGTGCTGCTGGTCACCGTGATGATCGCGATCCTGTACTGGGCGACACCGAACGCCAGGGTCAAGGGTTTCAGGTGGATCACCCCGGGCAGCGTCCTCGCCCTGTCGATCTGGCTGGTCGCCTCCGCCGGGTTCGCCTTCTACGTCGCCAACTTCGGCTCCTACAACAAGACCTACGGCACCATGGCCGGCGTGATCGTCTTCCTGGTCTGGCTGTGGATCAGCAATCTGGCGATCCTGCTCGGGCTGGAATTCGACGCGGAGACCGTGCGTCAGCGGGCCATCGCCGGCGGACATCCGCCCGGTGCCGAGCCCTACACCCAGCCGCGTGACACCAGGAAGTGGGACGCGGACGAGGTACGCCGACTGAACGGGACCTGACCCAGGTCGGGCGGTTCGGGGCGGGGCGCACCGGGTCCGGGACGCGGTGCGCCCCGCTCGCTCACGCCGCGTACCCGCCGTCCACCGAGAGCTCCGCTCCCGTCACGTACGCCGCATCCGGCCCCGCCAGATAGGACACCGCGGACGCCACCTCCTCGGCCGTGCCGAAGCGGCCGAGGGCGGTCATGGCCGCCTGGCCGGACGCGAAGGGGCCGTCCGCGGGGTTCATCTCGGTGTCGGTCGGGCCCGGATGCACGACGTTCGCCGTGATCCCGCGCCCGCCCAGCTCGCGGGCCAGCGCCTTCGTCAGCCCGATGACGGCCGACTTGCTCATCGCGTACAGGGTGGCGCCGGGGCCCGGCGTGCGGTGGGTGACACAGCTGCCGACGGTGATGATCCGGCCGCCCGGCGCCATGAGCGCAGCAGCGGCCTGGGCGGCCAGGAACATCCCCCGGATGTTCACGGCGATCAGGCGGTCCACATCGGCGAGCGTCAGGGTCTCCAGCGGCTGCATCAGCCCGACGCCCGCGTTGTTCACGAGGATGTCCAGGCCGCCGAGCGCCTCGGCCGCACGGCCCACCGCGCCCGCCGCCTCCTCCGCGTCCGCGGCGTCGGCGCGCAGGGCCACCGCCCGCCGCCCCACGGCCTCGACGGCCCGCACCACGTCCTCCGCCGCCTCCTTCGCGTGCACATAGGTCACGGCCACATCCGCGCCCTGTCGCGCCAGTCGCAGTGCCGCCGCCGCACCGATGCCCCGGCTGCCGCCGGTGACCAGGGCCTTCCTGCCGTCAAGGGTTGCCTGTGAAGTCATGCCTCCATCTCACCGGCGAGAGATGAGGAACGCTGGCGGCGAACGGACCTCGACCTGATGTCCCGGAAGACGACCTCCCGACGGCCTTCCACCGGCGTGACGACGTCGGATAGCGCGTCTGGGGTCACCGGGTGCAACGGGATCCGGCAGACGCGCTGGCGTGCGGAACGGGAGCCGTGCGCCTGAGCGGTGCGGTCATCCGGGCGGTTGCGTGGAGCGGGTGCGCCGGTGGGCGGCGACCCGCTCGCGGGTGGCGCAGCGCCGGGAGCAGTAGCGGCGTTCGGGGCCGGGGCCCTGGGTGACGAAGACGTTCCGGCAGGCGGCCGACGCGCAGATCCTGCCGGGCGGGAGCTGGCGGTCCCAGACCAGAACGGTCAGCGCCAGGCAGGACGAGGCGAGGAACCACTCACCCCAGGGAGCGTCGTCGTCGCGGTCGAGGTGGGGATGCCAGGGCGTGGCGCCACCGTGTGAGGTGAGACGGAGCGGCCCGGTGTGTTCTCCCAGCAGGCGGTTGAGGACGGCGGCGGCCTCGTCGGCGTGTTCGGCTGCGAAGACCTCGCGCAGCCGGCCCGCGGCCTCGCGCATCTGCGCGACATCCCCGGGGGTGAGGCCGACGGGGCCCTCCTCCCCGTGGGCGAGCAGCACCTCCGCCACCTGGTCCGGGTCGGGGCGGTCCTCGGCGAGGGTGTTGACGAGAGCGGCGGTGCGGCGGGTCATGGCCAGCACGGAGTGCCGGGTGGACCAGTCGTCGACGCCGTCGTTGCTGGGGGACACCAGCGCACTGTAACGCATATTGCGGAGTTTTGAGTTACCTACGTAACGTGATGAGCGTGATAAGGCGTTACGTGATGGCCCGCTATGCCGCGGGGGCGACGGCGGCCCGTGTCGGGGACGAGATGTCGGGACCGGCGCTGATGCTGGCGGGATACGTCCTTACCGGCTCGGCCTCCGAAGCGTCGGCGCTGCTCGCGGGCATCACGGTCGCGGCGGCGGCAGGCGGCCCCGTGCTCGGCGCGGTGCTCGACCGGCAACGGCGGCCGGGACGGCTGCTGGCCGCCGCGCTCGGCCTGTACGCGACCGGCCTCGCGGTGATCCTCGTGGTGCTCGGCCGGCTGCCGTTCCCCGTCACCGTGCTGATCGCCGTCCTGACCGGGCTGCTGGGGCCGGCGCTGTCGGGCGGCTGGACGGGGCAGCTGCCGAGGGTGGTGGCAGGGGACCGGCTGCCACGGGCCAACGCGCTCGACGCCATGACCTTCGGCGTGGCGAGCCTGTCCGGTCCGGTCCTCGCCGGCGGCCTGGCCGAGGTGCTGGGGGCGTCGACGGCCGTCGTGGTGTCGGCCGCGCTCATCGGTGCGGCGGCGCCGGCGGCGTGGACCCTGCCGGCGCGTTCCACGCGGGTGCGGGAAGGACGGCCCGGTGCGCTGATCGGTGACCTCGCCGCCGGAACGCGGGTCATCGTGACGAAGCCTCGGCTGGCCCGGGCGACCCTGGCCTCGGTCGTGTGCTGTGCCGCGCAGGGCATGCTGACGGCCTGCCTGCCGTTGCTGGGGGAACGTGCGCTCGGCGGAGCGGGGCGCGGCGCGCTGCTGCTGTCCTGTGCGGCCGCCTCGGCCCTGGTGGCGAACGCCGTACTGGCACGGTTCCCGCAGCGCGTCGCCCCCGACTCGATCATCTGGGCCGGCGCCCTGATCCAGGCCGGCGCGTTCGCCCTGGCGGCGACGGGCCGCCCGGCCGCGCTCGTGCCGGCCCTGCTGCTGGCCGGGATCGGTGAAGGGCCGCAGCTCACCGCCCTCTTCGCGGTACGCCATCGGGAGGCTCCGGACCGTCTGCGCGGCCAGATCTTCACCACCGGGGCCAGCCTGAAGATCACCGCTTTCGCAGCGGGCGCGGCGCTCGCCGGCCCGCTGGCGACCTGGTCCCTTCCCGGCACACTGGCGACGGCAGCGGGCATGGCGGGCTGCGCGGCGCCGGCCTTCTTCGCCGTACCACTGCACACAGGCGAAGCCTGCGAGGACTCGGTGCGGCGACCGGGGTGATCCCGTTCGCGCGCGGCGACTAGAGGGCCGTTGCGCCCGGCGCAGCCATGAAATCCGCAAGACTGCGCAGATACGACAGGCCGGGGCGACCGGAGAGCCGGGTCTCGCCGACGACGGCGAAGCCCGAACGGGCCAGTACCGCCCGCGACGCCGCGTTGTCGAGGGTCGTCGCGGCACGGAGCGCCGTCAGCCCGTAGCGGTTGGCGGCGAGGCCGCAGATCTCCCGCACGCCCCAGGTGGCGAGCCCCCGGCCCGCGGCACGCTGTGCGATCCGGTACCCGAGGTCGGCGGCGCCGTCCGCGACGTCCACGAGATTCATCCGGCCCAGCACCTCGCCTTCGGCGTCCACCAGAACATGGAAGTAGCAGATTCCGGCCTCCTGCTCGTCGAGCAACGCACGGAGCCGTTCGTCGAACCGGGCGAAGTAGTCGTCGCCCCGGTCAGGGATCGACGCGGCGAAGTAGGCCCGGTTCTCCTGCTCGAAGGCGAACAACGCGGGAGCATGAGCCGGGCGCAGCAGCTGTATCTCGGGCATGGACGGCAATATAGGCAAGTTGTATAAGCAAGTTGTACGTGTAAACCATAACGATCTCGGCCCAGGCCTTGCGCGCCCGGCGATCCGCCCTAGCCTCCCGACATGGCATTTCTTTCCAGTCGCCGCAGAAGGGTCCGCCTGGCTCCCGAGCTCGATGACGAGGACCTGGGCAAGCTGCTGAAGTCACTTGTGGCGACCACCAGGACCGGCACCATCGCGACCACCGAGCTGTGTGTGGCGCAGATGTCCCGTCTCCTGGAGCAGGACCCCGACGACTGGGACCGCCGGACCCATCGGCTGGACGTCCTGGCGGGATACCTCGTCGGATCGCATCTGCCACGAGCCTGGAGCACCCGCGAGCCCCGCAATGCGAACGCACTCGTCCTGCAGGCCTGGACCCAGGTCGCGCAGGCCCGCGCCCAGGGGGTGCTGGAAGATGCCGCAACTGCCGTCGACGCCTGTCTGCGCGCAGCGGAACTCGCCCCGGAAGACCCCACCCCATGGGTGGCCCTCCTCGCCGTGGCACGCCTGCAACGCCGGGAGCAGTCGCAGGTCTTCGGGGCGTGGAACGAGGTCCTCGCCCGCGATCGCTGGAACCGCGAGGCCTATCTGAACATGCTGGCCTACCTCAGCCCCGACGAGGCCGGGTCGCGCATCCAGGTCCTGGAGTTCGTGGACACCCTGCGCGCCCGTATGCCCGCCAACGCGCCGTGCGTGGCGACCGAACTCACCGCTCAGATCAACCAGTACCACGCCATCCTCTCCCGCGGCGGGCTGGAGGCGCTGGTCGCACGGAACCACTGGTCCCAGCACATGGCCGCGCAGGCACTCGACCGCGCGGCGCACACCTGGATCCAGCCCGGGTTTCTCCGCCACGCCAAGGCGCTCGCCGACCTCAACCTCCTCGCCTACGCACTGGTCGCCGCGGACCGGCGCACCGAGGCGCGTGCCGTCTTCGAGCAGATCGGTGGTGTCGTCACCGCGTGGCCCTGGCACACCGGTGGCGATCCGGTGACCGAGTTCGACCAGACACGGCAGAAGGCCACGGCCGGTCTGTGAGCAGCGCAAGCGACTTCTGACTGATCGTCGGTTCAGCGCACTCCAGCCAGTGGTCACAGGGAGGCCGGATGTGCTGGATCGCCCCGTCCGGAACCCGCTGACACTTGTCGATGCAGGACGGGGCGATGCGGCCACGGCTCATTCGGCCGCGTCAGGCCGGGACTCCTCCGCGTTCGCAGCCGACCCGGACGCGGTGGCGAGGGTGTAGAAGACGGACGAGCCCTGCTTGGTGCGCTGGGCGTTGTTGCGAGCCACCAGGTTCTCCAGGGTGGTGCGGATGACCTTGGTCTGGATCTCCCGGTCGGGATGTGCCTTGTCGAGCGCTTCGGTGACCTCCGCAGCGGAGCGGGGCTCCTGCTGCTCGGCGAGATGGCGGCGGACCAGTTCGACGAGGGTGGGCTGGGCGGACGGGCCGGTCGCCTTCTTCGCCGAGGACTTCGCCGAGGGCTTCGGCGCCGCGGGCTTCTTGGCGGGCTGCTGCTTCTTGCGCCCGGACTGCTCCTGGGCCGCCTTCTTCGGCGCGCGGCGCGTGTCGGACGCGGTGGTGGAGTTCTTGCGCGGCGCGGGCACCACGGCGCCCTCGGCCGGGGCGGGTGTGCTCAGCGAGGTCGCGACGCCGAGCGCCTGCCGCATGTTCACCAGAATGGTCTGGTCATGCTGCAGGGCCGCCAACTGCTCCTGGAGAGCCGCGATTTCGGCGGTAATGCGTTCCTGTTCCTTGACGTTGTGCTCGAGGTCATTGGTCACCTGGCTGACGTACTGCGAGGTCAACTCGGTGACGGGGGCGGTGGGCTCAGGCATCTGTGGCTCCTATCGTGAACTCTGGTGCGCTCCGGCGCCTGCGGTTGCGGCAGGAGGGGAGCGGGAGTTGTCCTGCGGGTCCCCCGACACATGGATGATACGGATGGACGGGCGGGTTTCTACTGAGTGAACCCTTTGCGTCGCCCGGCAGTGTGCCGTTTTGCCCATCCGCCGTCCCTCCCATGTGTCCTGCCGAGCGCGGTCGGGATGCGGGAAGAGGCGCGGTCCCGGCAGAATGCCGCGATGGGATCCTTCATCGCGTACGACGGTGCCGAACTCGCCTACCACGTCTCCGGGGACGGTGTACCCGTGGTGTGCCTGCCGGGTGGACCGCAGCAGTCATCGTACCTGGGCGACCTGGGCGGACTGTCCGCACACCGGAAGCTGATCAGGCTGGACCTGCGGGGCACCGGGCGGTCGGCTGTGCCCCAGGACCTCGCGGCATGCCGCTGCGACCGGCTCGTCGACGACGTGGAAGCCCTGCGCCGGCACCTGGGCCTGGAACGTATGGACCTCCTCGCACACAGCGCCGGAGCCAATCTGGCCCTGCAGTACCTCGCTCGACACCCCGAACGCATCGGCGGGCTCGCGCTCATCACACCGAGCGTGCGGTCCGTCGGCCTGACCATCACCGATCAGCTCCGGCGTGACACGGTACGGCCCCGCCAGGACGAGCCGTGGTTCCCGGAGGCGTTCGCGGCCCTGCAGGCGATCGGGGCGGGCGCGGCCACGGTCGAGAACTTCCGGGCCATCGCGCCGTTCTCCTACGGCCGTTGGGACGCGGTCGCCCAGGCGCACAAGGCCGCGGAGGACGCACAGCTGAACCGGGACGTGGTGGCCGCGTTCGGCGCCGAGGGCGCGTTCGATCCCGATGCCACCCGCGCCGCGCTCGCCCGCTTCGCGGCACCGGTGCTGCTGCTCGCGGGTGAGGTGGACCCGGGTGCTCCTCCGCCCGCGATGGCCGAGTTCGCCGCGCTCTTCCCGAAGGCGGAACTGGTCGTACAGCCCGGAGCGGGACACTTCCCCTGGCTGGACGACGCGGACCGGTTCGTGGCGACCACCGCCGCGTTCCTGCGAGAAGCGGCCACACAGGGTCCGTGAAACAGCCGGTCGGCGAAGCCGTGGGATTCCCGCGGCACTAGCATCCCGATCATGGCGGACTGGAAGATGCGTCCCGCATCGGCGGCGGACGTCGAGGCGGTGGCCGAGCTGCGGGCCGTGGTGCTCAGAGCCGACCTGGAGCGGCTCGGGCGGTACGACGAGCACCGGGTGCGGCAGCGGCTGCGGGACGGGTTCGCACCCGACCACACCTGGGTGATCGAGGTGGGCGGCGTCCTGGCCGGATGCGTGGCGTTGCGGCCGGCGGACGACGCTCGCTGGCTGGAGCACTTCTACCTGGACCCGAGCCTGCAGGGCAGGGGCATCGGAGCGGCCGTGCTGTGCGTGCTGCTGGAGCGGTGCGACCACGACGGCACCCGGGTCCGGCTGAACGTGCTCCGCGGCAGCCGGGCGCAACGGCTCTATGAGCGACACGGGTTCGGTGTCGAGACCGAGGACCCGGTGGATGTGTTCATGGTCCGCGAGCCGGTGTCCGCGCATGTGCCCGCACACCGTGTCGTGAGCGCGGACGAAGAGCAGTAACCGCCGCAGGCGAACGACGCGTCACCCGGTGCTCAGGCGTGCACCGGGGCCCGCTCGTCGAGGAGGCCGGCCGCGACCAGGTCGGCCCACACCTGATCCGGGACGTGTGCCTGGAACGCGGCGATGTCGTCCCGCACCTCCTGGGGCGAGCGCATCCCGACCACGATGCCGGCGACCGCCGGATGCAGCAGCGGGAACGCCATCGCCGCCTGGGGGAGAGTCACACCATGTGCCTCGCACACGGCCGCGATCTCCCGGGCGCGCCGGAGGACGTCCGGTGCGGCGGGGGCGTAGTCGAAGGACGCTCCCTCGGCGGGACGGGGCGTGGCGAGCAGACCGGAGTTGAAGATGGAGGCGGCGAGGACGGACACCCCGCGTGCGGAGCAGGCCGGGAGCAGGTCGTCGAGCGCGCTGTGGTCCAGCAGCGTGTAACGGCCGGACAGCATCACCACGTCGACGTCGGTCTCCTCGACCAGCCAGGTCAGCATGCCGGGGTGGTACATGCCCGCCCCGACGGCGCCCACCACGCCCTGCGCACGCAGCTCGGCCAGCGCCGGGTACCCCTCGCGCAGCGCGTCCTCGAAATGCTCCTCCGCGTCGTGCAGGAACAGCAGATCGACGCGGTCCACGCCCATCCGCGCGAGGGAGTCATCGACACTGCGCAGGACACCGTCGCGGGAGAAGTCCCACACGCGGCGGTGTGTGGCGGGCACGTGGAAGGGCTCGTCCCGGCGCCCGGCCGGATCCTGCTCCACGAGGAGCCGCCCCACCTTGGTCGAGAGGGTGAAGCCGTCCCGGGGCATGCCCTTGAGGAACTCGCCGATCCGGCGCTCGGAGTGCCCGATGCCGTAGTGCGGCGACGTGTCGAAGTAGCAGATCCCGCAACTCCAGGCCGCCGCCAGCGTGTTGGCCGCGGTGTCGTCGTCGAGCGGGGCGAAGAGGCCGCCGAGGGGGCCGCCGCCGAAGCCCAGTTCCGTGACCTCCACCGCGCTGCGCCCCAGCCGGGTCGTCCTCATCCGCTCGGTCCTCCCTGCACGGCAGCCACGCACGACCTACAGAGTGTCGCTCCGCCGGACCCGGCATTCCAGCCGTTTTCCGGCCCGACACCGGCACGAGGCCGCGCACGAGAACGGCATGGGCCCTCGCGAGCTCCCGCCGCCGAGGACCGTAGCCTGATGCCCGTGACCACACCGACAGCACCGACGACCGCGTCGATCCTCGAGCAGTTCGACCTCTGTGCGGACACGGCCGAGTTCCCCGATCTGCAGAACGGCTACTACTACCCCGTCGACACGCGGATCCATCTGGTCGGCGACGGCACGCGCTGGGCGATGGTCGCCGAGTTGCTGGGCTACAACCCGCGCGCCGGGAACCTCACCGATGTCCTGCACTGCTTCGGCAACTGCCTGACCCGCGACAAGCCCGGTTTCGGGGACTTCCTCGACCGGGTGGACAACATGGACGACATCGATCCCGACGGCGACGAGGTCTACGCGGGGGAAGTCCCGGTGGTCGTCCGGGGCACGCCGCTGACGGTCGACGCCGACGCCGGCGCGCCGTTGGAGGACGTGTTCCGCGGCCTGGTGCCCGCGCACAGGGAACTGCTGCTCGCGGACGCGGCGGAACTCGGGTCCGCCGTCCCTTCCGACCTGCCGGTGCTGCTGTGCCTGGACGAGTGGAACCAGCCGGAACACCTCGGGGACGTCATGCCGAGCGGCCATGAGACCGTCCGGCTGATCGCCGAGGTGCTGTCCTCCGGCGATCCGGACCGCTACCGGCCCACGCTCCCGGCGAACACCCACTGGTCCCACTGGCCCGACGCGGGCACGCTGTAGTCCGGCCGCCGTACCCCCTCAGCGGATCGGCCCGGTGTCTACAGCGGGTTCCCGCGCAGCCAGGTCAGCACCTGCTGGGCGTGCTCGTTCGGTGGGAAGACCGGATAGAAGACCTGCTCGACGACACCGGCCCGCAGGACGAGCGTCAGGCGCCTGAACAGCCGCAGCCCCTCTACCTCGAACGTGGGCAGACCGAGCGTGTCGGCGAGGCCGAAGGCGGGGTCGGAGAGCATGTCGAAGGGCAGTCCCAGACGCTCCACGACCTCGCTCTGGTAGTCGGTGTCCTGGCTGGACAGCCCGTAGACGCGGCCCGCGCCGGCTTCGAGCAGGTCGTGGAAGTGGTCGCGGAAGCCGCATGACTCGGGTGTGCAGCCACGGGCTCCGGGAATCGAGTTCCAGCCTTCCGGCAGGTCGGTGCCGGGGCGGCCGGTGAGGGGATAGACGTAGACGACCGTGCGCCGTGGGCCGAGCGTGTCCAGTCGGACCGTTCGGCCCGCCGTGTCGAGGAGGGCGAGGCCCGGCACCTTCATGCCCGGAAGGTGGTCCGCCGCGCCGTCGTCATCGGGGACGGGCAGGTCCGCGGGCAGTGTCAGATAGTCCGTGTCTCCGGTTGCCCTGCCCTCGGCCGGTACGACGCCGCTTCCCCGGTGGGCGGCCGCGTTCAGGTTGGCGATCAGCGTCGCGCGGCGGGCGGTCAGGGACTCGATGCGCCCGGTGAGGTCGTCGATGGCCTCGCGGTAGCTCGCGAGGGAGGCGGGACAGTCGTCCGCGTGCGCGCGTCCGGCCGCCAGGCACTCGAGGAAGGGCCGGGTGCGCTCGACAGGGATACCGAGCCGGTGGAGCGTCCTGATCTCCCGCACGAGGCGAACGTCGTCCTCGCCGTAGTCCCGGTAGCCGTTGGGCAGGCGCTCAGGTGTGATCAGCCCCAGCGACTCGTAGTACCGCACCGCCTTGGTCGTCGTACCGGCCTGCCGCGCAAGCTCACTGATCCTCATGCCGCTCACCTCGCTCACACGCTAAACCCTGCCCCCAGCGGCAAGGTCAAGGTGTTCCGGGGCGGGGTTCGGCGTCCGACGGGCACCTGGCGGCTCGCCGAACATGCCGCGAGACTGACGACCGCGTGACCCAGACGGTGCGCCTACCTCCGCCGGGCCCGCACCAGTTGGACCTTCACGGGGTCGTCCGGGGCCGGGGCGGTGAGGAGTTCGACTGATTCCGCCCTGAATCCGTGAGCAGCCAGCAGGCTCTCCCACAGCTGCGGGGACAACACCCACATCCGCGTAGGGATCGGCTCCTCGTCGCGCAGCCGGATGTACTCCCGGCGCGGTGCCACCACCGTGGACGGCCCCCGGCCGTCGGCGTCGGTGTGCAGGGCCGAGAAGACGTGCGGTGCGCCGGCGAGGAGTCCGTCCCTGAGCGCCGGCAGCAGGTGACCGGGGTCGATGCAGGCGAAGCTGCGGAGCGCGTACGCCACCTCGTACGGCTCCGTGTGCCGCAGATGCTCGACGACGTCCTCGCACACGAAGCGGACACCCGGTTCGGCGCCGTGGTCGTCGAGTGCCCGTCGGTGCTGGGTGGGGGACAGGTCGACGCCGTCGACGCGGGCACCGTACGCGCGGACCAGGTGGACCGCGTGGTGCCCGGGGCCGGAACCGATGTCGAGCACCCGCTTGCCGCGGATGTCCCCGAGGACTTCGGCCCCCGGGCCCACGCCCGGCCAGAAGCCCCAGTCGATACGCTCCGGTACCTGTGGTGACCAGCCGAAATCGAGCTGCCGTCGGCCGTAGACGGTCCAGGCCTGTTCGTCTGCCGGGTGTGCCGTCACAGGCGGGTCTCCTCCGGTGGTGAGGCGGCCGCGTCCAGGATGCGGGCGCGCAGTCGGATCCGGTCCTGGGACACCGTTTCCGGCACGATCTCGTTCCACACCGCGGCGGTCCTGTCCGCCGTGTCGGTGAACGCCTCGCGGAGCCGGCCCCGGAACAGCGGCAGGGCGAGCGCTGCGACGGGGCGCAGGAGCGAGCGGCCACCGAGCGACAGGACGAGCCGCACCTCCCAGCGGCCGTCACCGTACGGCCGGGGCACCGCCCACAGCGTGGCCACGCCGAGTCGGTGCTCCAGGTGCGCCTCGAACGGCGTGCCGGAGTATCGCCGTCCCGCGGCCGCCTCCCACCACGCCCGCAGATCGACACGGGCGTCGCCGCTCGCCCGCCGCAGAGACGCCCAGCGGCCAAGGACCCGTACGGACCCGCGCAGTTCGACGGAGACAGGGCGCGAGACGGTGTGGAGCGCGCCCTCCACGACCGTGACCGTGTCCTCGTCCCCGAGGACGTGTTCCAGCCGTACCGCCGGATCGTTTCCCGACCGCCGTTCGACGATCCGCAGCCGCTCCGTTTCCTGGTGCCGCCCGTCCTCGGCCTCGGCCTCGTACACCGCGCCCGGCGCGAGATGGTCGCCCTTCACCAGCCGCACACCGGGTATCGCCCGCCCGTCGGGCAGCAGCACCTGGCCCTCCTCGGCGCGGGTGCCGCGCACGACGTCGAGGAGCACGACGACTGCCTGCTCGAACCAGGCACGGGGCACGGGCGCGACGATCACCGAGTGGCTGATGCGGCTCATTCGCTACACGATGCTCCGCACCACGGCCTACGCATAGGGGTGCGTCGCGAGCCCGCCAGGCCTGGTGCTACGGGACACACGGGGTGTTGTGCCGGGCTCTGTGGGACGCGGCGGACGCGCTTGGCGACCGGGAGGCGGCCGGAAGGCGGCCGTGTGGGCCGGCACGGCACCACACTCGCCGCACACGACGACGAGAGCCTTCCCTCTTCGGCGACCGCCCGGCCGACGCCCTGGCCCTGTGCCACGGCGCGGCAGGGCGTGCCGGCGGTGGCCGACGCCGTCGACCGCCACGCCCGACTGCCCGGCGCGGCGGCGCTGAAGGCACGGCTGCTCGCCCACCGGCTGCATGGTGTGCGCTCTGCCGACCGCAGCGCAGGGAGCGCCGCAGGCGTGGCCGCCCCGGCTCGGGCTGCGTCGAAGTCGGCCTCGACGGGTCAGGAGGAGTCGCTGGCCAGGCGGCGCAGGACGTCGACGGCCTCCTCGGCGCGGTCGTAGGGCACGAAGAGGTGGTCGTGGTGGAAGCCCGCGACGACGTTGCAGCTCAGCTCCGCGTCGGCGAGGGCACGGGAGACGGCGGCCGTCAGCCCGACCGCGGCCAGCGCGGAGTGGACCCGCAGGGTGATCCACCCGGCCACAAAGTCGTACGCCATCCCCGCCGCGTCCGCCTCGGCCTGCGGCACCACGAGGGTCAGGCCCTCCTGTTCGGCCACCGTCACCACCGGGGTGACACCGGACGGCACGCCGCCCTCGGCCATGGTGTAGACATAGCGACCCGGATTCAGCTCCGGACGCATGCCGCTGAGCAGTGTCTGCAGATCAGTCTCGCCGGTCACAGCCCCACCCTACGGTCCGACCGGCCGCTCGGCCCGGAGGCGGGCGGCGCCGGTCATGGCGTCGCCACCGCATCCCGGTCGCGGTCAGATGGCTGCCGGTGTGCCGGCGGTCGTGCCGTCGGCGATGTGCAGGACCGCGTCCACCGCGTCGAGCGTCGCCCGGTCGAGGGGGAAGTAGCCCTGCCGGGGGTGTGTGTCCGTCCGCGTGGCGGCGGACGGGGGAGTGGAGGCCGCCTCCAGGCCCCAGGCGGGGACACGGCTCTGCAGGAGGCCCTCGTAGGTGTCGGGCGCGGGCTCCTCGAGCCCGAGGGTCTCGCTGCGACCCAGGCTGCCGGCGACACAGACGTACCGTTCGCCCACCAGCGACGCCACGATGGCGCCGGCGCAGAACCACTCGGCACCCCGGTCCTCCAGCTGCCAGATGCTGAGATTCCGCTGCAGATGGAGGTTGTGCGCGAACACCAGGGTCGCGCCCCGCTCTTCCTCGGTGCTCCGGATGTCCAGGAGGTTCTGGGCCATGAGCGCGTCCCGGGTGGCGAGCAGCCCGGCGATCCGGGGGCTCGGTTCCAGGGGCCGTGCCGACTGCCTGTGGTAGCGCAGCAGGCCGAGGCCGGCGGTGAGATGGGTCCTGGCCCTGAACCACTCGTCGCGGGAGGAGGCCGCGATCAGTTCCGGGGCGCGTGCGTGGAGCGTGGTGAGCATGTCGTCCGCGATCGACCGCAGCCGCTCGGCCTCGGCCGTGGCGCCGGGTGACATGGCGGCGTCCAGGACGGCCTCCGGCCGGCTCCACCGTGCGTCGTCACCGGTGAGGCCGGCGATGTCGAGGTCGAGTCGCAGGTAGTCGCGGGCGTGTTCCAGATAGGTCCGGGGGCTGGGCGCGCAGGTGTTCTCCAACGGCGCGTCGAAGCCGTGGAAGGCCAGGCGTTCCGCCGGTGGCCGGTGCCGGTTGTAGTCGCGCATCCAGCCGACCAGCCGCCTGTTGGCGTCCTGCTCTCCGAACCCGTGGGAGAAGCCTTCGCGCATGAGTGTGTCGAGGTCTCCGCTTCCCCCCTGGACATAGTCGTTCACGGCGAGCGCCGCGACGCGGTCGGTCTCGAGCGCGATCGACCGGAAGCCGTGGGCGGCCAGCTGGGCGAAGAGTTCGTTGCGGATCCGCCCGAAGGCCGGTTCCTGGTGTGTGGGCTCACCCAGCGCCAAGAGGTGGCATGACGGGGTGACGAAGTCTCGGATGTCCTGACTCATGAGCCTCAATCGTATCCTTGAAAGATCGGTTGAGACTTCGGCGAGCTTCGACGGTCAGACAGCCCGCAGCGGCGGTGAGGGCCTGCGGTAAAGTCTCAACCGGTGAGCACCCTGCGACCGACCGACCTCGCGCGCGAGCACGGCATCTCGACCCAGGCCGTGCGCAACTACGAACGGCACGGTTTCATCCCGCCCGCCGAGCGCACCCCCAGCGGCTACCGGATCTACACCGAGGCGCACGCGGCGGCGCTGCGCGCCTACCTCGCGCTCGTCCCGGCGTACGGCTACGCGGCCGGCGGGCAGATCATGAACGCCCTCCACCGGGACGCACTCGACGAGGCACTGACGATCATCGACCGCGGCCACAGTCAGCTGCTCCGCGACCGGGACACCCTCGCCGCGGTACGCACCGCGATGTCCCACCTGACAGCGGAGTCCGAGGCCACTCCGGCTCCCACCCGGGATCCCGGCACCCGCACGGTCGGTGAACTCGCGCACCATCTCGGCGTCACACCGGCGACCCTGCGCAACTGGGAGGACGCCGGCATCCTCGCCCCCACCCGGGACCCGGCCACCGGATACCGCGTCTTCCAAGCCGACGACATCCGCGACGCCGAGCTCGCCCACCTCCTGCGACGCGGGGGCCATCCGCTCGACCACATCGCCACCGTGGTCCACCAGATCCGCACCGCAGGCGGCACGGACGCACTCGCCTCCTCCCTGGAGGCCTGGCAGGACAGACTCACCGCACAGGGCCTCGCCATGCTGCACGCGGCCACGCGTCTCACCGCCTACCTGACTCACCTCGACGGCCGTACGCCTGGGCCAAGAGGTGGCGCAGATAGGCGCGGTGGCGCCGATGCAGCGAGGCGAGTACGGAGTTCCGGCGATCACGGGTTGTGACACTCCGTGATTATGGATGTGAGTGCCTTTCTTGAGTGCACCGCCTCACTCGACGGCTACCGTCGCCTTCCATGCGCCCGGGCGCATGCCTGTCGCCTTGTAGAAGAACACCGAGAAGTTGGATGCGTCGGGGAAGCCGAGCGTGGCGGCGCAGCGGGCTGCGGTGAGGCGGTCGTGCGCGAGGAGCCGTTTGGCTTCCAGGATGATCCGGTCGACGATGTATGCCTTCGCGGTGCGGCCTGTGGCCTGCTGCACCGCTCGTGAGAGGGTGCGGGGGGCGTATCCCAGAGCACGGGCGTAGTAGCTGGCGTCGTGGTGGTTACGGAAGTGCGTCTCGACGCTGGAGCGGAACAACCGGAACACCGGATGTGTGAACCGTGCTTCGGCGTGCGGGGGCCGCAGCCGGGCGATGAGCGCGGAAAGCAGGATGTCGGGCAGCTCCGTGGAGAAGTCCTCGGGTGGGGCGGATGCTTCGAGGAGGAGATGGTTGCGCGCGGTGTCGACGAACAGCCAGTCGGCGTCGGGGATGCTCCAGTGCGCGGCCAGGTCCGGGGAGGCGACGAGCTGCCGGGTGGCGTGGGTGACCGGCGCTGTCGGCACGAACAATACGAGGTGCCCCGCCACATCGCCGATGTCGTCCCACCGGTGCACCGCTCCGGGTGGAATCCACACCGCGGACCGCTCCGTGAGCGGGTGGTGGAGGAAGTCCACCGTGACCGAGCCGTGTCCGGCGTCGATGACGGCGAGGACGTGGAAGTCGGCGCGCTGGGTGCCGCCGTCGTTCAGCTCGCGAAGGCGGTCGAACGTCATGGTCTCGACCGCGGCGGCGCGGCGCCCTGCGGGCTGGTAGGTCATCTGCCGAATCACGGTCACGTGTCCAGTTTTCACCATCGGGCGACCAGTCACGCCGATGCCCCGTCCGGGTGCAGAAGTTTCCATGAACTCACGGGGCAATCGCTCAGAACACCGACTGGAAGAAGAGCCACCATGAGCATGACGCAGCAGACGCTTCTGCCCGTTTACGACCACCGGCCGGGGACCGGACCGACCCTGGTGTTCCTGCACTACTGGGGTGGTTCCGCCCGTACCTGGGACCTCGTCGTCGACCGCCTCGCGGGCCGTGACGTGCTCACGGTCGACTTCCGCGGGTGGAGCCGGTCGAGCGCTCTGCCCGGCCCCTACACGCTCGGTCAGCTCGCCGACGACACGCTCGCCGTGCTCGCCGACGCGGGGGTCACCGACTACGTCCTGGTGGGGCATTCGATGGGGGGCAAGGTCGCACAGCTGGTCGCGGCCACCCGGCCCGTCGGCCTGCGTGGCATCGTCCTCGTCGGCTCCGGCCCGGCGAAGCCCGCCGCACAGATCACCCCCGAGTACCAGGAAGCCCTGTCGCACGCTTACGACTCCGCCGATTCCGTAACCGGGGCGCGGGACCACATCCTCACCGCCACCGAGCTGCCCGCATCGGTCAAGGCGCAGATCGTGACCGATTCACGGACCGTCACCGACGCCGCCCGCACCGAGTGGCCGCTGCGCGGCATCGCCCAGGACATCACCGAGCACACCCGCATGGTCAGCGTTCCCGCCCTCGTCGTGGCCGGAGAGAACGATCAGGTCGAACCCGTCGACGTGCTCCGCGACAACCTGGTGCCCTACCTCTCCCAGGCCGACTTCGTGGTGGTCCCGCACACCGGTCACCTGATCCCGCTGGAAGCCCCGGCCGACCTTGTCGCGGCCATCACGGCCTTCGCACCAGCGGCCTGAACCGCGACATCGCCGGTGCTTCCGCCCTGGACATGCTTCAGGCCATGGCCCGCGGCGAGCGCGACCCCGAGGTGCTGGCCGGTCTGGACGGTGAAGCCTTCAGCGCAAGTGCAGGACATGGAAGGTCTCAGCGGCCTGGGGCTCAGTGGCCCTTACTGCACGGCGCGTAAGGGCGATGCTTGGAGGCCACGCGGATAGGCGGAGCAATGCCGTGTGTCGGCGTACACGCGAATGCGCTCAGCCAGGTACGCGGATATGTACACAGACGGCGTTGCCAGCCTGAGCGTCACGGAGGCCGTGGTCATCCGTCATCTCAGGGTGGCGGACACCCACCGCCATCCAGGGCTCCCTGCAGGTGCCTGCGTCGGCGTTCCTCCCGGCGAGCCCGCACCTCATCGATCCGCCACCTCGTCTCCAAGCCTGGCCCCGGCCATCGCCGAGGACCTTGGCTACCACGACAAGGGCCGCCACGCGACGGGTTGCCGATTTCGGAGGAACTTCAGCCCGAATTGCCCAGCCGGCTTCAGGCGACTATGACCCGGCGCCCGCGCGTGTGGCCTGCTTTGCTGTCGATGTGCGCCGCCGCGGCCTCGGCGAGCGTGTACGACTTCTCGACCGGGATGTGGAGCTTTCCCCGCGAGATGAGGTCGGCGGCCACGGCGAGCGCGTCTGGCATGCTCCCGGCCACGCCGGAGAATCGGACACCGAGCTCCGGCGCACCGAGGTCGGCGATGGAGATCACCTTCTGGGGGTTCCCGGTCAGATCGACGAGTTCGTGGATCAGGCCCGCGCCGGCCAGATCGAGGGCCGCGTCGACACGGCCGAGCTGCCGCACTCGGCCACCACGATCCGCGGCCGCCGCGACGAGTGGATACGACAGGGCGTCTTCGCCCGGCTCAAGCAGATCGCGCTGGACTCCTACGACCGGATCGCCGGTCTCGTCCTCGACCGGATCGCAGTCGACGGCTCCGTCACCAAGGCTCCCGGAGGCGGCGAGGTGGCCGGGCGCTCCCCGGTCGACCGCGGCAAACAGGGCCTGAAACGCTCGGGCATGACGGACGGATGCGGCATTCCCCTGGGTCGTGTCCTGTCCGGCGCCAGCCGCCACGACTCCCCGCTGCTCCCCCCCCGACTCTGGACCGCCTGAACGGCCTGGGCCCGCTGCCCGAGGACGTCACCGTGCACCTGGACGCCGGCTACGACTCGGACAGGACCCGCGCGCTGCTCCACGAACGCCGTCTGCACGGCCGCATCGCGCACAAGGGCGAGAAGGCGCCGATCCAGACGAGCCGGCGGTGGCACGTCGAGCGCACCCACGCATGGCAGAACGCTTTCCAGCGGCTCGCCCGCTGCTACGAGCGGCGTACCACCGTCATCCACGCCTTCTTCGACCTCGCCGACACGATCATCACCGTGCGTAGCCTGATCCGGCGTGCATGGACCACTCACCGCTGGGACGAACGCCCGAATCGCCGACCATGACCGCACACCTATCCGTGCGACCTCTAAGTTGAGACGATGCGCTTCGCTTTCAAGACCTCGCCGCAGGGCACGTCGTGGGAGGCCGTGCTGGACGTATGGCGCGTGGCGGACGAGATCGAGATCTTCGAGTCCGGATGGACCTCCGATCACTTCCAGGCCATGCACGGCACCAGCCCGGCCACCCCTCGCCTGGAGGGCTGGATCACCCTGGCGGCACTTGCCCAGGCCACCCGCAGGCTACGGCTGGGCACCCTGGTGACCGGGATCCACTACCGCCACCCGGCGATCCTCGCCAACATGGCCGCCACCCTCGATGTCATCTCCCACGGGCGGCTGGAACTCGGCATCGGAACGGGGTGGAACGAGGAGGAGTCCCGCGCGTACGGCATCGAACTGGGCACCCCGCGACAGCGCAGCGACCGCTTCGAGGAGGCCTGCGAGGTGCTCACCGGTCTCCTGGGCCCCGAGCCGACCACCACCTTCAAGGGCGCCTACTACGAGCTGTCGGACGCACGCTGCAACCCCAAACCCGTGCAGCGCCCTCATCCGCCGCTGTGTATCGGTGGCAGCGGGGAGAAGCGCACACTGCGGACGGTGGCGAGGTTCGCCCAGCACTGGAACTTCGACACCGGGACCCCGGCGCAGTTCCGCAGGGCACGCGAGGTGCTGTTCGAGCACTGTGGCCGCATCGGACGCGACCCCGCGGAGATCCGCCTCTCGGCCCAGGTCCGCTTCACCGACGATCCGGCCGAAGCCGCCGCGAGCGCGGCCGAGTTCGCCGCCGAGGGCGCCGAACTCGCCATCGTCTACCTCCCGTTGCCCTACTCACCACACGTACTGGAGCCTCTGGCTGTCGAGCTGGCCAAGCTGTCCTGACCCGGCGCCTCGGCCGGCCCTGATTCTGGAGTGATCCACATGGCGATACCCGTACATGCCCTCGCGCACCGACCCCTGACCGTGGAGGACGTTGCCGAGTTCGTCGCCCTGCCCTTCGTGCCGCACGTCCCTGACGACGTCGAGGCCGTCGACGAGGAGATACGGCGCCGCGGCTGGCACTGGGAGCAAGAACTGGTCAACGACTCCTTCCGCACCGCTGGCGAGCATGTGTTGTGCTGTGACGGCATCAGTCCGTTCGGAAGTCCCGACGCACGCTACTTCCTCGTCTTCGGCGAGATGTACCCCGTCGACCCGGACGACGAGTCCCGGAGCAACGACGCGTGGCTGTCCGGCTACATGGACGGCTGGCGGCAGCTGCCCGGCTGGAGTACCCGAGAACCGTGCACGGACCAGGACTGCGAGAGCGTGCTCACCCAGGCGGCGCAGGCGGTGACCGAGTGCCTGGGCGCCGCCGCTCGACGGACGATCGTGTCATCCGCCACCGTGGTCACCGGGCCCGCGCTGACACATCGCATCTGGCGCACTCCCACCCACGCCCTCGTCCTCGGACCGTCGGCCGACAACGGCCCGTACGGCTACCTCACCCATCTGCAACTGTCCTGCACGCCACTCGTCTGCGGTCCGGACCTGCCCCCGGCGGGCGACGAGGACGGCCTGGCCGGATGGATCACCGCACACGTCGACTGGTGACCCGGGCCCGGACGGCGCCGCCGGTACCCTGCGGCAGATGGGAGTCGGTAGCGAACAGACCCGGCTGGTGGTGCTGCGCGGCAACAGCGCCTCGGGCAAGTCGTCCGTCGCGGCGGGCATCCGCGACCGGTTCGGCCGTGGGCTGGCCCTGGTGTCACAGGACAACCTCCGCCGGATCGTGCTGCGTGAACGGGACCGGCCGGGAGCGGCGAACATCGGCCTGATCGACACCGTCGCCCGCTATGCCCTGGACGCCGGCTACCACGTGGTCGTCGAGGGCATTCTCTACGCCGACCGCTACGGCGACATGCTCGCCCGGTTGCGCGCCGACCACCGGGGGCCGACCCACGGCTACTACCTCGACGTACCCTTCGACGAGACCCTCGCCCGCCACGCGACCAAGCCGATCGCCGGCCACGTGAGCGAGGCCGACCTGCGGGACTGGTACCGGCAGGGCGACCTGCTGCCCGGGGGAGTGGAGACGGTCATCGGCTCCGACAGTTCCCTGCCGGAGACGGTCGAGCGCATCATGCACGACACCGGGCTGGCCGCCCTTCCGCCCCGGGACTTCTGACTCCGTCCCTGTTCCCCGAGTTCGAGTTCCTGCCGGTGGGAAAGGCTGGGCGGCCGTCGCAGGCCTCGGCCCGGTGGCGATCGGCATGCCGGGCCGGGGTGCCGAGCCCGGCGATGTGCCGATCGCCCTCCCCTGAGGCGGCGAAGTCCCTCAGGCGCCGGCGGCAGGGGCGTGGAAGTAGTGGCCCTTGTCGAGGTCTTCGAGGAGACTCGGGTGGGTCGGCTTCCAGCCCAGCAGTTCGCGGGTGAGCGTGCTCGACGCCGGAAGGCCGAGGCCGATGAAGCCGGCCATCCAGCCGAAGTGCCCGGCCGCCGCCTCGGGTGCCACGGAGACCACCGGCACGTCGAGGTGCCGGCCGATCACCTCGGCGACGTCACGGATCGCGACGCCCTCCTCCGCGACCCCGTGCAGCACCGATCCGGCCGGGGCCCGCTCGACCGCCAGACGGAACAGATGCGCGGCGTCGAGGCGGTGGACGGCCGGCCAGCGGTTGGCCCCGTCGCCGATGTAGCCGGAGACGCCCTTCTCCCGGGCGATGGCGACCAGTGTCGACATGAATCCGTTGTCCCCCTCGCCGTGACAGGTCGGCGAGAGCCGTACCACGGAGGAGCGGATGCCGCGTGAGGCGAACGCCAGCACCTCCTGCGCGGTGGTGGCGCGGATCGAGACGGTCGAACCGTCGAACCCGGCCATGTCCCGCTCGGTCGCCACCCGCCCGGGTGCGAGACCGGCCAGGCCGGAGGCGAGGACGAAGGGCCGGTCGCTGCCGGCGAGCGCCTCGCCGAAGACGTCGACGGCGCGGCGGTCGGCCTCGGCGGCGCCCTGGAAGTCGCCGCTGAAGGCGATGTCGTGTTTGAAGGCGAGGTGGATCACCCCGTCCGACGCGGCGGCCGCGTCCCGCAGCAGGTCGAGGTCGTCGACGGTGCCGCGGACGACCTCCACGCCCGCCGCGGTGAGCGCGGCGGCGGAGGCGTCGGAGCGGGCGAGCCCGACGACCTGGTGCCCCGCCTCGATGAGCTCGGGTACGACGGCGGATCCGATCCAGCCGGAAGCGCCGGTGACGAAGATGCGCATGAGGAGACCTCAGACAATTCGATGTCAGTGACTGTCATAGACGCTACACCCGATGTCAGTCTCTGTCATCACGTAAGATCTCGGCATGGGTAGATGGGAGCCGGACGCGCGCGGACGCCTGGCGAAAGCCGCACTGGAGCTCTACGCCGAGTACGGGTACGAGCAGACCACCGTCGCGGAGATCGCCAAGCGGGCCGGGCTCACGGAGCGGACCTTCTTCCGGCACTACGCCGACAAGCGCGAGGTGCTGTTCTCCGGCGCGGGTGAGCTGGAGGAGCTGATCGTGCGGACGGTCGCCGACGCCCCGGAGAGCGCGGTGCCGCTCGACGCGCTGTCCGCCGGCCTGGACGCGGTCGCCGAGGCGTTCACCGACCGGCGCGAGTTCGCGCGCCGGCGCCACGCCGTGATCACCGCGAACCCCGAACTCCAGGAGCGCGAGCTGATCAAACTCGCCTCGATGGCGGCCGCGCTCGCCGCCAGCCTGCGCGGCCGCGGCATCGCGGAGCCGACCGCGAGCCTGGCCGCCGAGGCGGGCGTCGCCGTCTTCAAGGTCGCCTTCGAACGCTGGATCGCACCGGGCGAGGAACGCCCCATGCGGCAGCTGATCCGGGAGTCACTGGCCGAACTGAAGGCCGTGACCTCGGGCGTCCAGGCGGCACACGGCAGCCGGCGCTGACCCGTCCCCCTCGTGCGTGCGGCCGAACCGCCCTGTCGGCGCAGGGCAGTTCGGCCGTTGGTGACGGGAGGGTTCAGCGGTAGCAGGTGGTGATGCCCGGATGCCAGGGACAGGCGATGCCGGCGAAACCGCCGTTCGCGGTGATGTCGACGCTGAACGTCTCGCCGCCGCTCAGTACCCGCCGGTCCTGGACGAGTCCGTCGGCTCCGTCCCGGATCGTCTCCACCAGCCAGCGCCCGGGGCCAATCGAGAGCGGCACCTCGGCGGTGCGGGCGGCGCCCGCGTACACCCCGCCGAGGAACCAGCGGTCGCCGCTGCGCCGGGCGAGGACGGCCTCCTGACCGGGATGGCCGGCGAGCAGCCGGGTGTCGTCCCAGGCCGCCGGGACTTGTTCGAGGAAGCCGCGGGCGAGTGGCCGGGTGTCGTACGACTCGGGTGTGCCCGCGAACATCTGGAGCCCCGACTCGTAGACGACGGTGAGTCCGGCCTCGGCCGCGTCGGAGTCGGGGCGCTGGCCGACGCGCTGGAAGCCGCCCGGCGTGAAGTCCATGGAGCCGATGACGTTCCGGGTGAAGGGCAGGGTGGTGAGGTGGACGGCCGTGTTGGTGCGCTTCTCCTCGCCGCCGACGCCCTCCATGGTCATCACCTGCGGCCAGGTGCGCTGGATGCCCTTGGGGATCGTGGAGCCATGGAAGTCGATCATGAGGTGATGGGCGGCCGTCTCCCGGAGGACGGTGTCGTACCACTGGAGCATCGACTGCGACTCCGAGTTCATGAAGTCGATCTTGACTCCCTTGACGCCCCACCGCTCCAGCGTGGGCAGCCACTGGGCGCGTTCCTCGGCGGTGTCCAGGTCGCGCTGGTGGATCCAGACGACGATCCCGACGCCCTTGGCGCGTGCGTAGTCGACGAGCCGGGGGAGCCAGCTGTCTGTCTGCCAGTCCGGATCGGTGGTGTCCCACGCGTCGGACTTGAAGTACCAGCCGGCGTCGACGGCTTCGTACGGCCAGTGCCGCTCGGCGGCGTAGTCGACGTACGCCTTCTGCGCGGCGAGGCTCTGGCCGGCCTCGCGTCCCCCGGCGAGCCAGGTCCACAGCACGGTTCCGGGGCGGATCCACGAGGTGTCGGCGACCCGGGAAGCGGGGGCGAGGTCGTCGGTGAAGGTGGACCGGGTGACGGTGGCGAGACCGCCGGTCACCATCGCCCGCCAGGGAGTGGTGAGGGGTCCGTCGGTGTGGACCCGGTCGTCGGCGAGCTTGACGCGGTAGGTGCCGGTGCCCTGGGTGTGGGCGAGCCGGGCGCCGGAGTAGGTGCCGGTGAGGTCGGACTCCGCGAGCAGGGCGTAGCCGCCGTCGGTGGCGAACAGGGCCTGGTCGGAGTACTCGCCGGTGGGTGCGGTCGCGGCGGTGTACTGGTTGAACTGGCCCTCGTTGTCCACCCGGTAGGCGCCGAGCCAGGCGCTCGCGTCCGGCGGCAGGTTGAACGCGGAGGTCTCGCCGAGGACGTCGCCGTACCCGGTGGGCAGGACGTACCGGTAGGCGACGCCGTCGGCGGAGGCGCGGACCACGAGGTCGAGGCGGGCGCCGGCGGCGGAGGCGAAGGACAGCCGGCTCTCGTGCAAGTGGACCCTGCGGTCGAGGCGCTTTCCGGACTTCGCCCGGTAACGCTCCTCGATCGTACGGTCGTTGCGCCGCACGAAGTGCAACCCCTGTGACAGGTCGGCCTGTTCGGTGACGATACCGAGGGGCGACGGCTCGATGACCGTACGGCCCTCGCGGGACACCGACAGGGTCAGCGTGCCGGTGGTGTCGTCCAGGGATATCCGGGCCCGGGGCGCGTGCGCCGCTTCGGACACGGCCCAGACGTGCTCGTGCTGCTCGGCCCGGGCGGGCACGGTCGCAAGGAGCGTGGCCGCAAGCCCGGCGCACAGCGCGGCGACCACGGTTCTCGCTCTGGTCGGTGGTACAGCCATGAGAACCCTCCCTTCTGGTCGGTGGTTAGGGCAGGCCCCACGCCGGGCCCGGCTCGCTGACGGCGACGGGGGCGATGACGAGGTCGGGCCGGGAACCGGCGTACACGAGCACCTCGCGGCCCTTGGGCAGGTCGATGGCGAGGGTGCCGTCGCCCAGGTCCCGGGAGTGGGCCGGGGTGCCGTCGTCCAGCACCGCGGTGAGGGTCCCGCTCAGCCCGTGCCGGAGTTTCAGCGGTTCGCCCGCCAGGCTCCTGACCCGGATGAACCGGGTGGCACCGCCCTTGCGCACGGCACTGACCAGGAAGGCGCCCTGGGCGCGGAAGTTGTGCAGGGTCAGGTCCTTCCAGGCGGACGGCACGGCCGGGAACACCCGGACCACGCCGCCCCAGCTCTGGCAGAACATGTCGTGCAGGGACTGCGAGGCGGACAGCGGTGTCTCGATCACCGGACCGGCCTCGGTGTAGTGGGTGTTGGCGCGGCACGGGTAGCGGGTGCTGGGGTCGAAGAACTTCCGCAGGTAGCCGATCGCGGTGTCACCGTCCCCGGTCATCGCGTAGATCGAGGCGGCGCCGGTGTAGCTGTAGCCCCGGTGGGCTCCGGTCAGCGCGTGCCAGTGCACCACCGACTTCGTGATCAGGTCGCGGTTCTCGGGCTGGTCCCAGTTGACGAGGTGGAGCGGGTACACCATCAGCAGGTGCGAGTAGTGCCGGTGGGACTGGGCGTACGGGGTGTCGGCGCCGATCATGAAGCCGTCGTCGTCGACCGGGTACGGCGTGAGCCGGGCCAGCACCTCCTGCCAACGCGGTTTCGACTCGTCGTCTATTCGCAGCAGTTGAGCGGAATCGAGGAGCGTCTGGCAGCCCCAGCGGATCAGGGCCAGGTCGTAGTTGGTGTCCTGCGGCGGCACCACGGGATATTCCGGCGAGAGCGTGCTGGGCAGGTGGAGCTTGCCGTCGCTGCCCGGGGTGAGGAAGTGCAGGTAGTAGTTGATCGCCCGGCGCAGTACCGGGTAGATCGTGTCGCGCAGCAGGGACTCGTCCATGGAGTGCCGGTAGGACAGCCACACGTTGTGCAGCGCCCAGGTGAGGTCGCCGGTCTCGGCACCGGTGCCGGGTTGTCCCACCCCGCGGTTGGCGAACATGTCGGAGCTGCGGCCGATGCCGGAGCTGTCCGAGCGGTAGGCGGCGGGTACGTTGGCGACGAGCTGTTCCTGGTTCTGGCGCAGCGTGGTGGCGAGCGAGTCGAGTTCGGGGTGGTTGAAGCCCTGGATGAGCCAGTACTCCAGCTGGACGTTGAGGTTCCACCAGACCGCGGGCCAGGGCGTGGGCTCCAGCCACGGCCCGGAGGTGGCCATCACGGGGCCGCCCGCGCGGCTGGCGGAGGCGACCTTGTAGAGCTGGATCCAGTGGAAGCTCTGCAGCCGCTGGTCGGGGAACGACACGAAGCTCTTCCGGTAGAACGCGTGCCACCAGGCGGTGTGCCGGCGCCGCAGGACGTCGTACGAGGGCGCGCGCCGGAGGTTGCGCAGCGAGTCGGCCTCGGCGGCGGTGGCGGAGGGGAAGCTGTGCCCGACGCTGAGCAGGAGGTCGTCGCCAGAACGGCGGTACGAGGTCGCGGTCTGGCCGCCTCCGGACAGGGGCTGGAGCACCTGTGCGGTGCCGTCGTCGGTGGTCCGGGTGGTCCAGGGCGGGTTGCCGGTGTAGCCGGCGGGCGGTGCCTCCTGGATCTTGCGGGGGCTGATGGCCTCCTCGGGGTGGAACGTCCAGGTGACCTTCTCGCCGCCGGCGGCCGTCACACGGGCGGCGAAGACCTCGTCGTGGATGAGGGCGGAGAGGGTGAGGGTGCCGACGGTGGTGGTGACGGTGCCGGTGAGTTCGGCGTTCCACAGGCTCAGCCGCCAGTCGACGGCGGTGATGGTGCCGACCGGATCGAGCGTGAGATGTCCGACCGGAAGCCGGCAGGTGCCCCACCCGCTGCCGAACTCGGGCCGGTGGTCCTGGACTCGGCCGTGCTGCGCGGTGAAACGGATCCGGTTGGCGCCCGGTTCCTGGTAGACCATGCTGCCGAGCAGTCCGTCCCCGAGGAACGGGCCCTCGTACCAGAGCGTCGGCAGCCTGGTCCACAGCAGGTCCTGGCCGCGCAGGAACCGTTCCCACGCGCTGTCGGACGTCATGGTGTCGCGCAGTCTCCAGGGCCGGCCGGTGCCTTCGTCCGCCGGTCCGGCGCCACCGGACGGCCCCGTCCCTTCGGACTGCGCCGCCCGGGCCGTCCCGGGCAGCGCCGCCATCGCCGCTCCGCCCAGCGCGGTACCGAGTACGGATCTGCGGGGAACCGGCGAGCGTTTCTCCGGCTGCGAGGTCATCGTCGCCCTCCAAACCTGACGGCTCATCGAAACATCGGGTGTATCGGGGACCGTAGGGATGGCTAAGGCGCGTGTCAATGATTTCGGTAACCGTTGTTGCTCAACACATCCGATGTATGGCGGTAGTTGTGTTGCGCGAGGACGGCGCCCCGGGCCGCCTTCGGCGGGCCCGGGCCCGCGCCGCGAAGGACCTTGACATTCCGATAACGATCTACCGACGATCGGCACGCACTTTCATGGAACATACATACGATCCTGCGTATGAACAGAGCTGTGAAGATCGGCCTGGCCGGTACCTGCACCGCGCTGCTCGCTCTGGGGGGATTCGGTACGTACAACATCCTGCACAGCCTGACCTCGGGCTCGTCGGGTGACGCAGGCTCCCAGGACGCGCGCGCTTTCGACCCGTCGGCGCTGTCGAGCACGCCTCCGTCGGACGCCGAGGCGGTGAAGCTGGCGCGCGCGTTCCTGGACAGCTGGTCCCGGCAGCACCTGGACGGCGCCGCAAGCGACACCGACCTACCGGGTACGGCCTCGCAGGCACTGCGCGACTACGCCGACGGACTCAACCTGAAGAAGCTGTCGTTCGGTAACATCGTGTCGGTGGGCGCCTCGTCGGTGACGCCGGGTGCCACCAAGGTCACCTTCGACGTGACCGCTCAGGTTGCGGGCGGCACCTGGAGCTACCCGAGTGCGGTGGCCGTGCTGAAGAGCGCCAACGGCCGGTCGGCGGTCCACTGGAACAACTCGGTGCTCTATCCGGGCCTCGCCGACGGCCAGTCGCTGACCGCGGGCAAGCTGCCGGCCGGCGCGGGCGGCACCAAGGTCGTGGCGAGCGACGGCAAGACCGACCTGTCCGGCTTCGCGTCACTGCGGGACATCGCCGCCACGATCGGCGAGAACGCGAAGCCCACGGGCGGCAGCCCCGGGACGGGCGTGGCGGTCGTCGACGGCGGCGGCACGGGCGTGGAGACGCTGAAGGTCTTCACCAAGGGCCGCCCGGCGGTCGTCAGGACCACCATCGACGCCGGCCTCCAGGCGGTGGCCGAGCGCGCCGTGAAGGATGCCCACCTCCAGCAGAAGCCCGCCGGTACCGTGGCACTGGACTGGCGCAACGGCCACATCCTGGCGATCGCGCACTCGGGCGACGACGGCGACATCGCCATCAACGGCATCAAGTCCCCCGGCTCCACCATGAAGATCATCACCTCGGCGGCCCTCTTCGACAAGGCAGGTCTCACGCCGAGCAGCCCGGCGCCGTGCCAGGACTCGCAGATGGCCAACAGCCAGCTGTTCCACAACGACTCGGGGGTGCGGGCCAACCCCGGCTCCTCGCTCGCCCAGGCGTTCACGGTGTCGTGCAACACGTCCTTCATCAAGGACGGTTTCCGCTACCTCGTGCACAACGGAGACGCCTCCGCCCTGAACGACGAGGCGGTGAACGTCTTCGGCATGGGCAGCTGGTCCATCGGCGGCGGGGTCGCCACCACCGACCCGAGCATCCCGCCGGACGTCCAGGGCGGTGACCAGGCGGCCCAGTTCATCGGCCAGGGCAAGGTCACCGCCACGCCCCTGTTCATGGCCTCCGTGGCGGCCACCGTCCGGGGCGCGGGCTTCCACCAGCCGATCATCCTGCCGGGCCAGCACCAGCAGACGGCGTCCCGGCCGATCTCCGCCCGCACGGCCGGCTATCTGCAGTCGATGATGCGCAACGTCGCCACCAGCGGTACGGCGGCACCGCGCCTGGGCGGACTGGTGGGAGTCGGCGCCAAGACCGGCACCGCGGAGGAAGCGGACCACACCAACGGCTGGCTGACCGCCTACAACTCCCGTATCTCGGTCGCGGCGCTCGTCGAAGGCGGCAGCTCGGGTGTGGACTCGGCGGGTTATGTCGTACGACGGCTGCTGACCGGCAGCTGAACGTCGGTCCCTGGGCAGGACGGTGATCCTTCCTGCCCAAGGGCCGGGTCCTTGGCCGCAGCCGGCGTGCCGGCGCCGGCCGGCCGGTTGCTCACCCCGCCGGTTGCTCACCCCGCCGGTCGCTCACTCACCCGGTGACGAGGGCGAGGGTGAAGCCGTCGTACCCCTTCGAGCCGACCGTCTGCAGGGTGGTGGCGGTCAACCGCGGGTGCCGGGCGATGAGTTCGGTGAAGCGGCGCACCCCCTGGACGCGCGGGTCGTCGCTGGCCGCCTCGGTGACGGCGCCCTCGCGCACCACGTTGTCGCCGACGATGACGCTCCCGGGACGGGTGAGCTTCAGGGACCACTCCAGGTACTCCGGGTTGGAGGGCTTGTCGGCGTCGATGAAGACCAGGTCGAACGGGCCGGCCTCCTCGGCCGCGAGCACCGGCAGCGTGTCCTGGGCCTTGCCGACGCGGATGTCGACGAGGCGGTCCAGCCCGGCACGGGCGATGTTGGCGGTGGCGACGGCGGCGTAGTGCGGGTCGCTCTCCAGCGTGACCAGGCGGCCGTCGTCCGGCAGGGCCCGGGCGAGCCAGATGGTGCTGTAGCCGCCCAGGGTGCCGATCTCCAGGATGCGGCGGGCGCCCCGGATCCGGGCGAGGAGGTTCAGCAGCTTGCCCTGGTTGGGGGCCACCTGTATCGCCGGGAGCCCCGCGGCATCGCTGTCCCCGGCGGCCGAGAGCAGGGCGTCGTCCTCCTTCACGAGCAGACCGTTGAAGTAGTCGTCGACCGCGGTCCACGTCCGCTGGGGCATAGTAGGTTCCCTTTCGACACTTACCAAGTTCCGAATGGGAACCTACTATGGGGGTCCGACAGCCTGTCAATGGCTTTGCCTGGGGAGCGCGACGATGAGTTCACGGCGGGTGGCCGACGACGCCTGCGGCATCGCGCAGGCCGCGGCGGTGGTGGGGGACTGGTGGAGCCTGCTCGTCCTGCGGGAGATCGCGCGCGGCCATGTGCGCTTCGACCGGCTCGCCGGTGAACTGGGCGTCTCCCGCAAGATCCTCACCGAGCGGCTGCGCACCCTGACCGAGCACCAGGTGCTGGAGCGACGCCCGTACCAGGACCGACCGCCCCGCTACGAGTACGTACTCACCGAACAGGGCCGCGGCCTGGTTCCGGTCCTGGTGGCGCTGCAGGACTGGGCCGACCGGTGGCTGCTCGGCGACGGCACGCTCACCGGCGAGGCCCCGGACCACGGGGCGGAGGCCCAGCGGGTCGCCTCGCTCGTCGGTGAGACCGTACCCGTCGGTCTCCGGCTGCCGGGCACCGACGGCCGCTCGCACGACCCCGTGGCCGCCGCCCCCCGCCCGACGGTGCTGTTCGCCTACCCCGCGGCCGGCATCCCCGGGGTCCCGGCCGGCCTTGCCGGGCCGCCGATCCCCGGCAGCGCGGGCTGCACTCTGGAAAACCGTCAATTCCGCGCTGCCTGGCCGCAGCTCGAGGCCGCAGGCGTCGCCGTCCACGGTGTGAGCACCCAGACGCCCGAGGAGCAGGCCGCCTTCGCGCGGGCCGAGGACCTGCCCTTCCCGCTGCTGTCCGACGCCCACCTCCAGCTCACCGCGGGCCTGCGCCTGCCGACCTTCCGGGCCGGACAGGACCTGCGTATCAAGCGGCTCATCCTCGTCATCGGACCCGACCGGACCGTACGGCACGCTCTGTTCCCGGTCACGGACATCCCCGCCGCCGTGGAACAGGCGCTCACCCTCGCCGTCGCCGGCCGGAACGCCGGTCATGCGTCTGCCGGTTGACCATGCATGACCATCGGAGTAGCGCTCAATCTCCAGAACCCGATCGACACCCTGGTGGGGCTCGCCCGTGAGGCCCGTCAGGCCGGGCTGCGTTCCGCGTGGTTCGGGCAGACCTTCTCCTACGACTCCCCGGCTTTGGCCGCGATCGTCGGACGCGAAGTGCCCGGCCTCCAGGTCGGCACCGCCGCGATCCCGGTCTTCGGCCGCCATCCGCTGATCGTCGCCGGCCAGGCCCAGACGGCCCAGGCGGCCACCGGCGGCCGTTACCACCTGGGGCTCGCACTCGGCACCCGGCACCTGACCGAGACCGGCTTCGGCATCCCGTACGAGCGTCCCGTCGGCCGGCTCCGCGAGTTCCTCACCGCCCTGCGCCCGTTGCTGGAGACGGGCAGCGCCGACTTCCACGGTGAGCTGCTGACCGCCACCACCGTGCTGCCCGCGTCCGTACCGGGCGCCGAGCCGCCGGTGCCCGTCCTCGTCGCCGCCATGGGACCGCAGGCCCTGCGCGTCTCCGGCGAACTGGCGGACGGCATCCTTCCCCTGCTGGCCGGCCCGCGAGCCCTGGCCGACCACATCGTCCCCGCCGTCACCGCCGCGGCCGAGGCCGCGGGCCGGCCGGCACCGCGTGTCGTCGCCTTCGTGCCCGGCGTCGTCACCGCCGACGTCGAGGCGGTACGCGAGGCCGCGACCGAGACGCTCTCCTTCTACGAGCGGTTCCCGTCCTACCGGCGCGTGATCGAGCTGTCCGGCGGCACCCGGGCCGCCGACCTCGCGGTCATCGGTGACGAGGAGACCGTGGCCGCCGAGGTACAGCGTTACCGCGAGGCCGGAGCGACCGAGGTGGTGTTCACCGCGACCGACCTGGGCGGCGAGGCCGACCAGCGCCGTACCTGGAAGCTGCTCGGCCGACTCGCGGACGGCTGAGCCACCTCACATGCCGGTTGTGGAGTCGGGCTATGCATGGGCATGCGTAATGATGCATACTCTTCCTATGTCCAAGGTCCTCACTTCCCTTCCGGTCGGCGAGCGCGTCGGAATCGCCTTCTCCGGCGGCCTCGACACCTCGGTCGCCGTCGCGTGGATGCGCGACAAGGGCGCCGTCCCGTGCACCTACACCGCCGACATCGGCCAGTACGACGAGCCCGACATCGCCTCGGTACCCGGCCGTGCGACGACCTACGGTGCCGAGATCGCGCGCCTGGTCGACTGCCGTGCGGCCCTGGTCGAGGAGGGGCTGGCCGCGCTCGCCTGCGGCGCGTTCCACATCCGCTCGGGTGGCCGTGCCTACTTCAACACCACGCCCCTCGGCCGCGCGGTCACCGGCACCCTGCTGGTCCGGGCGATGCTCGAGGACGACGTGCAGATCTGGGGCGACGGCTCCACCTTCAAGGGCAACGACATCGAGCGGTTCTACCGCTACGGCCTGCTCGCCAACCCTCACCTGCGGATCTACAAGCCCTGGCTGGACTCCGACTTCGTGACGGAGCTGGGCGGCCGCAAGGAGATGTCGGAGTGGCTGCTCGCGCACGGGCTGCCGTACCGCGACAGCACGGAGAAGGCGTACTCGACCGACGCCAACATCTGGGGCGCCACCCACGAGGCCAAGACCCTGGAGCACCTGGACACCGGCATCGAGACCGTCGAGCCGATCATGGGCGTCCGGTTCTGGGACCCCACGGTCGAGATCGCCCCCGAGGACGTGACGATCGGCTTCGACCAGGGCCGCCCGGTGACGATCAACGGCAAGGAGTTCGCCTCGCCGGTCGAACTGGTCATGGAGGCGAACGCCATCGGCGGCCGGCACGGCCTCGGCATGTCGGACCAGATCGAGAACCGGATCATCGAGGCCAAGAGCCGCGGCATCTACGAGGCCCCCGGCATGGCCCTGCTGCACGCCGCGTACGAGCGCCTGGTCAACGCGATCCACAACGAGGACACGCTCGCCCAGTACCACACCGAGGGCCGCAAGCTCGGCCGCCTCATGTACGAGGGCCGCTGGCTGGACCCGCAGGCGCTGATGATCCGCGAGTCGCTGCAGCGCTGGGTCGGCGCCGCGGTCACCGGCGAGGTGACCCTGCGGCTGCGGCGCGGTGAGGACTACTCGATCCTCGACACCACGGGTCCGGCGTTCAGCTACCACCCGGACAAGCTGTCCATGGAGCGCACCGAGGACTCCGCGTTCGGTCCGTCGGACCGGATCGGCCAGCTCACCATGCGCAACCTGGACATCGCCGACTCCCGAGCCCGCCTGGAGCAGTACGCGGGCCTCGGTATGGTCGGCACCGAGCACCCGGCCCTGATCGGCGCCGCCCAGGCCGCCTCCACCGGCCTGATCGGCGCCATGCCGCAGGGCGGTGCCGAGGCGATCGCCTCCCGCGGCGAGGTCTCGGAGGAGGACGAGGCCCTGGACCGCGCCGCGATGGAGTCCGGCACGGACTGACCCCCCTCACCGGCCGCGCAGCCTTGGACAGCGGGCCCCGTCGGTTCACCCCCGACGGGGTCCGCCGTCGTATGCCGTCGGTCCCGGCAGCATCTCCGGAGCCTCTCGTACCCTGTGTCCGTGCCGTCCGTGTCCCCCCGTCCGCAACGCGTCGCCGTCCTGGTTCTCGAAGGCGCCAAACCGCTCGACGTCGGGATCCCCGCGCAGGTGTTCACGACGCGGGCGAGCATGCCGTACGAGGTGCGGGTGTGCGGGGCGGAGCCCGGGCTCGTCGCGGGCGGCGACGGGCTGTCGTACCACGTCGCCCATGGGCTCGAGGCGCTCGCGTGGGCGGACATCGTCTTCATCCCCGGATACCGGTTTCCGGACCGCGAGGACCCGCCGAGGTCCGTGGTCGACGCGCTGCTCGCCGCCCACGCCCGTGGCACCCGGCTGGCCGCCATCTCGACGGGGGCCTTCGCGCTCGCGGCCACGGGACTGCTCGACGGCAAGCGGGCGACGACGCACTGGCACTACTCGCGGGCCCTCGCCGCGAAGCATCCGCGGGTCCAGGTCGACGAGAACGTTCTCTTCGTCGACGAGGGCAGCGTGCTCACGTCGGCCGGCGCCGCCTCCGGTATCGATCTGTGCCTGCACATCCTGCGCAAGGACCTCGGGGTCGCCGTGTCCAACCACGCGGCGCGGCGCCTGGTCGCCGCCCCCTACCGCAGCGGAGGCCAGGCCCAGTACGTGCCGCGCAGCGTGCCCGAGCCGCTCGGCGAACGGTTCGCCGCGACCCGCGAGTGGGCGCTGCACCGCCTCGGCGAGCCCCTCACCCTCACGGTGCTCGCCCGGCACGCCGCGGTCTCACCCCGCACGTTCTCCCGGCGCTTCGTCGAGGACACCGGCTACACGCCCATGCAGTGGGTGATGCGCGCCCGCATCGACCTGGCCCGGGAACTGCTCGAACGCTCCGAGCGCAGCATCGAGCAGATCGCCGCCGACGTCGGCCTCGGCACCGGCACGAATCTGCGCACCCACTTCCAGCAGATCCTCGGCACCACCCCGAGCGAATACCGGCGCACCTTCACCCAGGGCGAGTAGCCCTGGGCGACCCTGGCGCGATTCTTGCGAACCATGGCGCTCAAGACATGGCCATGCCCGGCCGCGGCACGCGACGCTGGTGGGGAACCGAGGGGAACTGAAGGGACACCACTCGTGACTCGTATCGCCATCAACGGATTTGGCCGTATCGGACGGAACGTGCTGCGCGCACTGCTGGAACGCGACAGCGCCCTCGAAGTCGTCGCCGTGAACGACCTCACCGAGCCCGCGACCCTCGCACGGCTGCTCGCCTACGACACCACGGCCGGCCGGCTCGGCCGGCCCGTGACCGTCGACGGGGACGCCCTCGTCGTCGACGGCCGCCGCATCACCGTCCTCGCCGAGCGCGAGCCGTCCCAGCTGCCGTGGGCCGACCTCGGGGTGGACATCGTCCTGGAGGCGACCGGCCGCTTCACCTCGGCGAAGGCCGCCCGGGCACACCTCGACGCCGGCGCGAGGAAGGTGCTCGTGAGCGCGCCGTCCGACGGAGCCGACGTCACGCTCGCCTACGGGGTCAACACCGACGCGTACGACCCGGAGGTGCACACGATCGTCTCCAACGCCTCCTGCACCACCAACGCGCTCGCACCGCTGGCCGCCGTGCTGGACGAACTCGCCGGCATCGAGCACGGCTTCATGACGACCGTGCACGCCTACACGCAGGAGCAGAACCTGCAGGACGGCCCGCACCGCGACGCCCGCCGTGCCCGTGCCGCCGCCGTCAACATCGTGCCGACCACGACGGGCGCGGCCAAGGCGATCGGCCTGGTCCTGCCGAACCTCGACGGCAAGCTGTCGGGCGACTCGATCCGCGTGCCCGTGCCGGTGGGCTCGATCGTCGAACTCAACACGACCGTCGCCCGGGACGTGACCCGCGACGACGTCCTGGCCGCGTACCGCGCCGCGGCGCAGGGCCCGCTCGCCGGCGTCCTGGAGTACTCGGAGGACCCGCTCGTGTCCTCCGACATCACCGGCAATCCGGCCTCGTCGATCTTCGACTCGGCGCTGACCCGCGTCGACGGCCGGCACATCAAGGTGGTCGCCTGGTACGACAACGAGTGGGGCTTCTCCAACCGCGTGATCGACACGCTCGAACTCCTCGCGGGGCCGACCTCCCGAGAAGGCTGAGGTCAGCGGCCGGTCAGGGGGGCAACACCCGGGGCGTCGTAGGGAAAGCCCCCCGTCCGGCCGGGGGTCTGACCGGCTGTTCCGGCGGAACGGGCGCGCCGAGACTCGACGGCATGACGACTTCCACTCATGCCTCGGTCGCCTCCGAGGCGCCGGCCGCCCGTTCTCGTACGGTCGGCTCCGCAGCCGGCAGCGACTTCGCGCGGCTGTCCCGGCGTATCGCCGAGGCCGGCCTGATGAACCGGCGCCCCGGCTACTACACGGCACGGCTCACCCTCGTGGTCGCGCTGCTGACGGCGGGCTGGGGCACCTTCCTCGCGCTCGGCGACACCTGGTGGCAGCTCGCGGTGGCCGCCTTCCTGGCCTTCGTGTTCGGTCAAGTCGCCCTGGTCGCCCATGACTTGGCACACCGCCAGGTCTTCCGGCGTGGCCGGCCCAGCGAGACGTGGGGCCGGCTCTTCGGCAATCTCGGCATCGGCATGAGCTACGGCTGGTGGATGAACAAGCACACCCGCCACCACGCCAACCCCAACCACGAGGAACTCGACCCGGATGTCGCCCCGGACATCCTGGTGTGGTCCACCGCCCAGGCCCGCGACAGCCGCGGCCTCGCCCGTCTCATCGGGGGACACCAGGCGTGGCTGTTCTTCCCCCTGCTGACGCTGGAGGGCTTCAACCTGCACGTCGCGGGCGTACGGGCGCTGCGCTCGCCCGCCATGAAGCACCGCGTCCTGGAAGGCGGCCTGCTCCTCCTTCACCTCGCGGCCTATGTGTCCGCGCTGTTCCTGGTGCTCTCGCCCGGCAAGGCGGTCGCGTTCCTCTTCGTGCACCAGTGCCTCTTCGGTGTCTACCTCGGCTGCACCTTCGCACCGAACCACAAGGGCATGCCCACCCTCAGCGGCGACGAACGGCCCGACTTCCTGCGCCGCCAGGTCCTGACCTCCCGCAACGTGCGCGGCGGCCGGCTCACCGACGTGATGCTCGGCGGGCTCAACTACCAGATCGAGCACCACCTGTTCCCGAGCATGCCCACACCCCATCTGCGCCGGGCCCAGGTCATCGTGCGCGAGTACTGCGCGGAGATCGGCGTGCCGTACCACGAGACCGGCCTGATCCAGTCCTACCGCGAGGCCCTCACCCACATGCACCGGGTGGGGGAGCCGATCAGGCGGCAGCGCGGGGCAAGTTGACGACGGCGCTCCGACGGTTCTTCGCCCGCCTCAGCCCGCGAGCAGCATCGCGACCTCCACCGCGCCGAGCAGCGCGGGGTAGGTCCAGGCGTAGGTGCGGTCCGGGATCCGGGGCGGGTGCCGCCGCAGCACCGCGATGACGGGTAGGGCGCCGACGAGCGGCGCCCCGGCGGCGCGCAGGTCGACGAGGGTCGACCAGGCGCATACCCCCGCCCCGCTTCACGACCCACGGCAACGCCCGCGCCGACAGGGGACGTCACCCTGACTCCAGCAGCCGTGTTCAGCTTCACGGCGTGACCAGTCCCGCCTCGTACGCGGTGATCACGAGCTGCACCCGGTCCCGGGCATCGAGTTTGGTGAGCAGCCGGGAGACATGTGACTTGGCGGTGGCCACCGTGATGAAGAGGTCTTCCGCGATCTCGGTGTTGGACCGCCCGCGTCCGACCAGGGTCAGCACCTCCCGTTCCCGCTCGGTGATGCCGTCGAGCGGCCGGGCGGGGTGCCGCGGAGCGGCCGGCCTGCGTTCGACGAAGTCCGCGATCAGACGGCGTGTCACACTCGGCGCGATCAGTGCGTCGCCGGCGGCGACCACGCGGATCGCGCCGAGGATGTCGTCCAGGGCCATGTCCTTGACGGCAAAGCCACTGGCCCCGGCTTGGAGCGCACCGTAGACATGGTCGTCCTCGTCGAACGTGGTAAGGATCAGCACGCGGATCGACGCGTTGCCGGCCGTGATCCGGCGCGTGGCCTCGATGCCGTCCATGCCGGGCATCCGGATGTCCATGACCACCACGTCGGGGCCGGTCTCCCGGACGCGCTGGACGGCCTCCTCACCGGTGGCGGCCTCGCCGACGACGTCCAGATCGGGATGGTCGGCCATGAGGACCCGCAGGCGGGACCGCACCAGTTGCTGGTCGTCGGCGAGGACGATCCGGACGCTCATCGGGTGTCCACCGAGACGCCGGCCGGTTCGGGCAGCGGCAGCCGGGCCACCACGCGGCCGGGGCCGGCTGATCGCGGCCGAGCCGGTGGCGGACTTCGCGGCCCGCGGCACGCGCCGCAGTGTGGTGGTGGCCAGCCCTGAGGCCGCGGAGTTGGCGGCGGTACTGTCCGCCTCCGGGGCGTCGGTCGAGCCGCAGGGTCCGCAGCGCCTGGCGGGTGCCGGGCGACTCGTCGTGACCGGATTGCCGGCGGACCGGATCGGAGCGCTCGCCCTGGAGTACCGGATCCCGCTGTGCGAGCTGACCACCCGCACCGCCTCACTGGAGGAGGCGTTCATGGAACTCACCGCCGAGAGCGTCGAATACCTGGCAGGACACACCCGATGACCACACTCACCAGCCCCTCGCGCGTCCGCTTCGGTGACCTGGTCGCCGCCGAGTGGATCAAAACGCGCTCCCTGCGCTCCACTTGGTGGACGATCGCATTCGCCGGCCTGTTCGTGACGGGGTCCGCCGCCGTTGCGGCACTCGCGGACTACCGCAATCTGGCGGCCGGTACGACCGTGCGCCGCCCCGCCGACTTCCTGCCCTTCGACGCCTATCCGCAGCCCCGCTACATGACGCTGATGCTCATCGCCGGGTGCGTCGGTGCCGTCACGGTCGTGAGCGAGTACAGCAGCGGCCTGATCCGCGCCACCACCGTGGCCGTCCCCGCCCGCGGCTCGGTGATACTGGCCAAGGCGACCGTCACCGCCGCACTGTGGACCGCCGTCGGTACGGTCGTCTCCAGCGGTTCCTTCCTCGTCTCCCAGGCCATCCTGAACGAACGGCACACGGGGGTCTCGATCACACACCCAGGAGTGCCGCGTACGCTCGTGGCCTCCGCGCTGCTGGCCCCCGTCTGCGCACTGGTCGGGCTCGGCCTCGGCGTACTGATCCGGCACAGCGCGGCGACCATGGCCACCTGCGCCTTCACGCTGCTGATGCTGCCCACCGTCTTCTCACAGAGCAGGCGGTGGTCCGCCGACGCCAACCACACCATGGTCGTCGCCGCCTGGCAGCGCCTGGTCCAGAACTGGGGACCAGAGCCCGGCTCCCGCATGTTCACCGCCACGGTCCCCGGTTCCTGGACGGTGTACGCGCTGTGGCCCCTGATCGCGGTCGTCGTCGCCGTGCTCGTTGTCAGGAAACGGGACGTCTGATCCGCTCCCGCGGGGCCAGCTGCTCCCGGGCCCGACAGGCGGTGCGCGGCAGACGACGCCCGGGAATGCTCGCGACCCCTGCGTGGTTTCCACGATCGTGTCAGAACCTGCTCGCTCGGCCGGCGGGCGGCGGCACGACAGCATCGGGAATGTCGGAGCGTCCCGCACTGTTCAAGTCATTACTGACATGCTCGGGTCAATCCCGGCGTGTGGGTGAAGGGAGATTCCATGGCACGCAGCACCGTGCGTCCCGTCGTCAGGCTGAAGTCGACCGCGGGCACCGGCGTCACCTACGTGACGCGCAAGAACCGTCTGAGCGACCCCGACCGGCTCGTTCTGCGCAAGTACGACCCGGTCGCCGGCCGGCACGTCACCTTCCGCGAGGAACGCTGACGCACACCGCCGCCCGCCCGGGCCGACGGCCACAAGGAGGCACACCCATGAGGCCAGGCATCCACCCCGAATCCCGGCTCGTCGTCTTCCGCGACCGGGCCGCCGACACCCTCTTCCTGACCCGCTCGACCGCCACCGCGTCGAAGACCGTCGTCTGGGAAGACGGCACCACCTACCCCCTGATCGACGTGGAGACCTCGTCGGCCAGCCACCCCTTCTACACCGGCACCGCGCGCGTCGTCGACACCGCCGGCCGCATCGAACGCTTCCAGCGCCGCTACGGCCGCCCTGCCTCGACCCGCGGCTGACCGCCGTGTGCTCCCGAGCACGAGGAGAACCCAGTCATGAAGGTACGCAAGTCCCTGCGCTCACTGAAGTCCAAGCCCGGCGCCCAGCTGGTGCGCCGCCGCGGGGTGGTCTTCGTGGTGAACAAGAAGAACCCGCGCTTCAAGGCGCGCCAGGGCTGACCGGCCGCGTGGAGAAGAGCGGACGAGACACGGCCCGGCCCTGCCCCGCGCAGGGCCGGGCCCGGCCGGTCCGGCTCGGCATGTCTCCGACCGCCGCTCTGTTCCCCTTGCCTCTCGTCCACGACCGGTCACCGGACACCCCCGCGCACCGGCCGGCCTGGCCTGGGCGGCCTCGGCCGTGACCGCTCCCGATTCTCGATGATCTCTTACCCCCGTCTTCCCGGCCGCGGACGGTCCGCTGCATACGGTTGCCGTCGTGGGTGGCTGTCGGGGGTGACGGCCTTCGATCAGGTCCCTGGGGGAGCGAATGACGGCTGGCCGCCGTGTGGTGCTGGCCGCCATGGCGGGAGGACTGCTCGCCGGTTGCGCGGGCCCGGAGAACGGCGGCGGCGCCTCCGCGGCCATCGCCTCGGGTGCGCCGGCCACAGGTGCGGGCGCGGCCACACCACCCACTCCCGGTGCCGGCCCCTCGGCTACGGCCTCCACCACGCGTCCTCCCGTCACCCGCGCGGAGATAGCGGCCCGCTACGGGCGCAGGGTGCCGCACACCTGGGGTTTCGACGCCCCGGGCGTCGTGCACTCCCTGCCGCACACGGCGCACGACATCGCGCTGACCTTCGACGCATACGGCGGTCCCGGCGGCAGCGGCTACGACCGGACGCTCATCGGCTTTCTGCGCGCACGGCGCATCCCGGCGACGCTGTTCATCAATTCCCGCTGGATCGACGCCAACCCGGCCGAGTTCCACCGCCTGGCCGGCGACCCGCTGTTCGAGATCGCCAACCATGGCACCCGGCACCGCCCGCTGTCCGTCACCGGCCGCTCCGCGTACGGCATTCCCGGTACCCGTGGCGCCGGCGAGGTGTACGACGAGATCGCCGGCAACCGGGCCAAGCTGACCCGCCTGCTGGGCACCCCGCCGCGCTTCTTCCGGTCCGGCACCGCGTACTGCGACGATGTCGCGGCCCGCATCGTCACGGACCTCGGGGAGCGCTTCGTCAGCTTCTCCGTCAACGGTGACGGCGGCGCCACCTTCAACGCCGAGCAGGTGCACGCCACCGTCGCGTCGGCTCGGGGAGGTTCCATCGTCCTGTGCCACATGAACCATCCCGAGGGCGGCACCGCGCGAGGCGTCGCAAGCGCCGTCCCGCACCTGCTGGCCACCGGCCACCGCTTCGTCCGCCTCTCGGACGCCCTGCACAGGACTTGATGTGACACGGGCGGGCCGGTGTGGGCGTACCGGACGTCACCGGCCATCGCGCACGGTGACCGCACGCGCGATACCGCACCCCGCGGCGGCCACGCGCACCCCGCTGCCGCTCACGGCCCTCGCCGACCGTGTCTCACCACTCGTCACGGCGGCCACGTCGGATCACAATGTGTCCCACAGGCAGACCGGCCACCAGGAGGCGTCATGAGCACATCAGCCGAGCCGAGGGTGTCCGGCCTGGAGGTCAGGTCCATCGACTACGTCCCGCTGAACGAGCGGCACGGCAAGCTCTGGCATCTGGGCCCGCTGTGGTTCATGTCCAACGCCCAGATCGCGACCCTGGCCGTGGGGCTCATCAGCATCACCGAGGGCGGCAACCTGATCTGGTCCCTGCTGGCCATCGTCGCCGGCACCGTCATCGGCACCTTCTTCATGGCCTTCCACTCGGCACAGGGACCCCAGCTGGGCCTGCCGCAGATGATCCAGTCGCGCCCCCAGTTCGGTTACGTCGGCGCCCTCCTGGTGTGGCTCTTCGCGTATGTGCAGTACGCGGGCTTCAACGTCTTCAACAGCATCCTCGCCGCCGACTCCCTGCACACCACCCTGCACGGGAGCGTCAAACTGTGGGTGGTCGTGGTCACCGTGGTCGCTCTCGTCATCGCGCTGGTGGGCTACGACATCATCCACAAGGCCGAGCGGCTCCTGACGTACATCTTCCTCATCATCTTCGGGATCTTCACCGTCGGCGTGCTCGTCACCCTGCACTATCCGGCGGGCTCCTTCGACCTCGGCGCCTTCAAGTGGACGCCGTTCCTGGCACAGTTCGGCGTGGTCGCCGGCTACCAGATCAGCTGGGCCATCTACGTCTCCGACTACTCGCGCTACCTCCCGCCGGACGTGACGGTCCGCAAGACCTTCTACTGGACGTACTTCGGCTCCGCGCTCGGCGGCATCTGGCTGATGGTGCTCGGCACGCTGCTCGCCGCCTGGGCCGGCAAGGACTTCGAGACGATCAAGTCGATCAACGCGGCCGGCGACAAGGTGTTCGACGGCTTCGGCGCGATCGTGCTGCTCTTCGCCGCCCTGGGCCTGGTGTCCGTCACCGCGCTGAACATGTACGGCGGTTCGCTGACCCTCATCAGCGGCATCGACTCGTTCAAGCGGGTACGGCCGACCCTGGGCGTACGGCTGCTGACCATCGGGCTGACGGCGGCGCTCTCCCTGGTCGGCGCACTGGCCGCGACCTCCAACTTCCTCGAGAACTTCAACAACTTCCTGCTGCTGGTGCTCTACCTGTTCATCCCCTGGACCGCGGTGAACCTCATGGACTACTACGTCGTGCGCCGCGGGCACTACGCCATCGCGGAGATCTTCAACCCGCACGGCATCTACGGCCGGTGGGGCTGGCACGGCATCATCTCCTACCTGGTCGGCTTCGCCGCCATGATCCCGTTCTTCTCCGTCGGCACCCTGTACGTGGGTCCCGCCGCCGAGGCGCTGGGCGGAGCCGACATCTCCCTGTTCATCGGCCTTCCCGTTTCCGCGCTGCTGTACTGGTGGCTGACCCGCTCGATCGACGTGGCCGCCGAGACCCGCATCGCCCTGGCCGAGGCGGAGGCGCTGGAGCAGGCGGCCCACGAACACCGCGAGCCCTGAACCGCGCCGGGGCTCTACGACCCCGGTGTGCGCTGGGCGACCGCGCGCCCGAGGGCGTCCCGGCAGGCGAGGATCGCGGGGTGCCGACTGCTGCCGCGCCGCACGACGGTGGAGATACGGCGGCTGCGCCGGCCACGGGGGAGTTGCCGCAGGGGCACGGTCGGCGGCCGTCCGTCCCAGACGAGGGCCGGCAGGAAAGCGGCGGCGTGTCCCTGCTCGACGAGACGGAGATGGAGCAGGAGGTCGGTGGTCTCGAACCGTACATCGGGTTCGAAGCCGGCGTTGCGGCACAGGGTCATGGCCCAGTGCCGGGCGGTCGTGCCCTCGGGCTCCATCACCCAGGGATGGCTCTCGAGAGAGCGCAGCACCGCCAACGGGCCCCGCGCCTCCGCTGTTTCGGCGGATTCGGGCAGCGCGAGGTGGAGGGCGTCGGCGAGCAGGTCCTCCTGTTCCAGCTCGGCGGGCCGGGGATTGGGCTTGCCGGGGTATTCCTCGGCGAGGACCAGGTCGAAGTCGCGGGCCTGCAGGGCGGGAAGCGCCTTCTCGGGTTCCATGTGGGTGACGTGGACGCGCAGCCGGGGATGGCGCTCGCGCAGCAGCCCCAGGGCGGTCGGCACCAGGGCCAGGGCCGCGGTCTGGAACGAGGCGATGCGCAGGGTGCCGGTCAGCTCGGACAGCGAGGCGGCGATGTCCGCCTCCGCTCGCTCCAGGCGCTCCAGGACCGCTTCGGTGTGGGCGACGAGGATCTCGGCCTGCTCGGTCAGCCGCACGCGCCGCCCCACCGGTTCCAGCAGCCGTACGCCGACGTCGGCCTCCAGCTGGGAGAGCTGCTGGGAGACGGAGGAGGGCGCGTACGACAGCGCGGCGGCGACGGCGGCCAGGGTGCCGCGGTGCTTGAGTTCGCGCAGGAGGCGCAACCGGTGCAGGTCGAACATCGCCGGCTCACCCTCCTGGCGAACGTCGGGTCGAACGTTCGGTTTCTCCGACGACTATAGGTCGGAAACATCCGCTGGACCGATCGTACGGCGCCGTCGGAACCTGTTCACGTGCCCGAAAACCCTTCCTCCCGCCCGGCGCCCCGGTGGACCGTGCGTCCTGGCGTCCGCACCTGGCGATGCGCGCCCGCCCCCGCCGAGGTGCGGGACTTCCACTCCGCGCTGCCCGGCTACGCACCCACGCCGTTGACCGAACTTCCCCCTCTGGCAGCCGAGTTGGAGGTCGGCCGGGTGTTCGTGAAGGACGAGTCGTGCCGTCTGGGCCTGCCCGCGTTCAAGGCGCTCGGCGCCTCATGGGCGGTCCACCGCGTGCTCGCGGAGCGGACGCCCGCCGGCCTTGGGCCGGGCCCGGTCACCCTGGTGACGGCCACCGACGGCAACCACGGCCGCGCGGTCGCCCGCATCGCCCGCCTGCACGGGCAGCACGCCCATGTCTTCGTGCCGCGCGGAGTGCATCCGCGGGCCGTCGCGGCGATCGCCGGCGAGGGAGCGACGGTCACCGAGGTCGCGGGTCCCTACGACGAGGCGGTGCGCCGTGCGGCCGAGGCGGCCGTCACGCCGGACACCGTCCTGGTCCAGGACAGCGCGTGGCCGGGCCACGAACGGATCCCGGGGTGGATCGTCGAGGGCTATTCGACCCTCTGCGCCGAGATCGACGAGCAGTTGGCGGCCCGGGGCGTGCGGGAGGGGCCCGACCTCGTCTCCGTACCGGTGGGCGTGGGCTCACTGGCGCAAGCCGTGGTCACCCACTACCGCAGCCGCGACCGGGGACGTGCCCCGGCGCTGCTGTCGGTCGAACCGGAGACTGCGGCCTGTGTCCTCGCCAGCCTCGTCCAGGGCGAGGCCGTCAGCGTCGCCACCGGCGAGACCACCATGGCCGGGCTGAACTGCGGCACCCCGTCGAGTCTCGCCTGGCCCTTCCTGTACGGCGGGCTGGACGCCGCCGTCGCCGTCCCCGACTCCGCCGGTGCCCGCGCGGCCGCGCGCCTCGCGGCCCTCGGGGTCTTTTCGGGCCCCTGCGGCGCGGCCGCGCTCGCCGGTCTCCACGCCGTGCTGGCCGGCGCCGGCGCGGACGAGCGCCGAGCGGCACTCGGGCTTGACGCGACCTCGGTGGTCGTACTGCTGAGCACCGAGGGCACGTCCGCCAATCCCCACCGCACCGCTGGGTGACCACACGACACCTGAAGGAACTCCGAGTTGATCCACCGCACCTGTACGACACGCCCGCAGAACGGTCTCCCCGCGAGGAGGCCGGCAGCATGCTGACCCACTTCGCGGCCGCGATCGGCGTTCTGGGCCTGCTGACCCTCCTGCCCGGCCCCGACATGGCGGTCGTCACCCGCCGGGCCGTGGTGGCCGGTGCCGCGGACGCGCTGCGGACCGTCGCCGGGATCGCGACGGGCCTGCTGCTCTGGGGCGCGCTGACCGTGGCCGGACTCGCGGCCGCCCTCGCCGCGGCACCGGCGGCATACCTGGTCGTCAGGCTCCTGGGCGCCGGCTACCTGGTGCTGCTCGGCGTACAGGCACTCCGGCGCAGCCACCACGCCCCCTCGGCGGTGCCCGGCACCGGCGCCCCGCACGGATCCGGGAGCCCGTGGCGGACCGGACTGATCAGCAACGTCCTCAACCCGAAGATCGCCGTGTGCTACACCGGGCTGCTCCCGGCCCTGGCCCCGCCGCACCTGCCCGCCGCCTGGGCCATGACCCTCCTCGTCCTCCTGCACGTCATGCTCACCGTCGCCTGGCTGGGCGGCTACACGCTGCTGCTGGCCAAGGCCGCGCCGCTCCTGCAAAAGCCACGGGTCCGAGGCGCGCTCGGCCGCACGACCGGTGTCGTACTCATCGGCTTCGGCCTGGTCGTCGCGACCACGGCCGGCTGATTCCGGTATGGGGTTCGGGACTCCGACCTGCACGGGACGATCGGCTCACCCGAGGCTGGAGCGCCTCACCGGACTCCCGGCTCCGGCCGCCGCACACCCGGCCGGGACAATCCTCGTCATGAACGACGACATGGCTGACGCCCGGAGCCGACTGGCCAGGATCGAGCGGCTGCTGGAGAGCGGCGAACGCGAACTGGTCCCCGCCTGGCGCCGGGCGACCCGTGGTGAGCCGCGCTGGACGGTGACGGCCGTGATCCTGGCCGCCGTCGCCCTGCAGCTGATCCTGCCGCACCGGCTCATCCTCCTGCGCACGGTCTGGGCTCTGCCCGCGCTGGAGTTGGTGCTGCTGGCCGGACTGATCGCGGGCAATCCCCGGCGCGTGGAGCCCCGTACCCGCCTGCTGCGGTACCTGGGCCTGGCCCTGACCGGCGTCATCAGCCTGGCCAACGGCTGGGCGGCGGTCCGGCTCGTGAGGGACCTGGTGAGCGGCAAGGGCGGAGACAGCGCGGTCCCGCTCCTGCTCACCGGCGGTGTCATCTGGGTGACGAACGTCATCGTGTTCGGCCTGTGGTACTGGGAGTGGGACCGGGGCGGCCCCATGGCCCGGGTCCGGGGACAGCACCAGTTCCCCGACTTCCTCTTCGTGCAGATGCAGAGCCCGGAGCTGGCCCCGCCGGACTGGGAACCGGCGTTCCTGGACTACCTGTACCTGTCCTTCACCAACGCCACCGCCTTCAGCCCGACCGACGTCATGCCGCTCTCCCGCTGGTCGAAGACGCTGATGATGCTGCAGTCCTCGGTGTCCCTGGTGACGGTGGTCCTCGTGGTCGCCCGGGCGGTCAACATCCTGAAATAGTCCGAGCGCAGCCGTCGACTGTCCCTGGTGCCGTCCTGCTCAGTCTCCGTCGTCACCCCCGCTGTTCAGGCCCCTGCGCTGCTCCCGGTGCGCGCTGCGCACCAGGTCGCCCACGAGGAGCGTCGCCTTCGCGACTCCACGAACCCAGCGGGGTCCGCCGAGCTCCGCCCACACGACACAGGCGCAACCGCCCATCACCAGTGCCAGGACACCGATGAGCAAGACAATGATCATGTCCCCCCTCGTGTTCCTTCCTGCGGTCGGCTTGATCATCGCAGCCCGGCCGACGAGTGAGCCAGCCCGGTGAGTTCGGCTGCCGCTTCCCACGCCACGGCGTCAGCCGTCGAGCAGCCGTCGTGCCGTGAGGGCGAGCCTGGCCCGCAGGAGTCCGGAGGGCTGGGCGGGGGACGATGTCCGGGCTCTTGCCGATCCGGTCGAGCCGGCGGGCGACACTGGTAGACGTCCACAGTCTCCAGGTCGTCCGGATGGGCGGCGAGGCGCTCGAGCCACGTCGGCGTTCTCGCGCACCGCCTCCGGCGGTGTCTCGGCGAGCAGCGCCAGGGCGCCCAAGTCGCCGTGTTCACGACCGGGTCTCGGTGGCATCGGCACCGCGGAGTTCGCCCCGAACCGCGACGAGGACATCGCCTATGCGCTCCGGCTGCTTCCGCGGGCGTGTCCCAGCGGAGGGTCGCCGGAACGGGCGCCGCACTGCGCCGCCCGTTCCGGTGACAGCTGGTCCGCTTCGCCTGCTCGCGAACTCCCGGCCGGGTAGCCTGAATTGAGGCCACGGCGGGGGAGTGATGCGGGTGCGGTTCCGGGCGTGGGTCGTGGAGGGGGAGCTGGGGCGCGGCGGGATGGGCGTGGTGTACGCGGCCGTTCACCGGGAGAGCGGAGAGCGCCGCGCCCTCAAGGTCGTCCACGCACCCGCCGGCGCTGAGGAGGAGATGGCCCGTTTCTCCCGCGAGGTGCGGCTCTGCATGGCACTGAGCCACCCGCACGTGGTGCGCGTGGAGGGCGTGGAGCGCGTCGGCCCCGAGGACGGCGCCTCGCCGGCGGGGACGGAGCCGTGCTGTCTGGTGCTGGAGTTGTGCGACGGCGGCAGTCTCGCCGACCGGGTGGGCCGTGACGGCCCGCTTCCGGTGCGCCAGGCCCTGGAGCTCTTCGACGGTGTTCTGGCCGGGCTCGGCCATGTCCACCAGGAGCACGGCGTGGTCCATCGCGACATCAAGCCCCACAACATCCTGCTCAGCCTCGGCTCCGACGGCCGGATCACGGCCAAGCTCGCCGACTTCGGCCTGGCCAAGGCCTACGACAGCGCCGGGCTGAGCGGGCTGACCCGCACCGGCGTGGTCATGGGCACGCCCGCCTTCATGCCGAGAGCCCAGCTGATCAACTACAAGTACGCGACCCCCGAGGTCGACGTGTGGTCCGCCGCGGCCTCCCTCTACTACGTCCTTACCGGCACGACGCCGCGAGATCTCCCGCCGGGCTGGGATCCCTGGCTGGCCGTCGCCGGCTGTCCCGTCGTGCCGGCCGGCAAGCGGCGGGCCGGTCTGCCGCCGGGCCTGTGCGAGGTCCTCGACCACGCGCTCAGCGACGAACCCGACGGCGGCTTCCGGACCGCCGGGGCACTGCGCGCCGCGCTCGACGGGAGCTGAGATGGAAGCAGGCAGCACGTTCCTGGGCGAGTTCACGGTCGAACGGCCGCTGGGCAGCGGAGGGTTCGCCGGTGTCGTACTGGTCCGCTCGCGCCGTACCGGGGAGCCGTACGCGGTCAAACGGCTGCACAGTACCGATCCGGCGCATCGGGCGCGGCTGCTCGCCGAGGTGCAGCGCTGGATCGACCTGCCGGAGCACCCGTACATCACACCCTGCCGGTTCGCCCGCAGCCTCGGTGACGAGGTCGTCGTCTTCAGCGAGTACGCCCCGGGCGGCTCACTGGCCGACCGGATCCGATCCGGGGCGCTGTACGAGGGCGGTGCGCGAGCCGCGCTGCGGCGTGTGCTGACCGCGGCGGCTCAGTCCGCCTGGGGGCTGGCGGCCGCCCACGAGGCAGGCCTGCTGCACCTGGACGTCAAGCCCGCCAACCTGTTGGTCGGCGGCGACGGCAGGGTACGGCTGACCGACTTCGGGCTGGCCGCCACCCCGGCCTGGGGGCAGGACAAGCGCGGGCAACTCGAAGCGGTGATCCAGTACATCACCGACGTGCCCGGCACCGACGAGCAGCAGCGCGAGCTGATGCGCGGCATCCTGCGCCAGGAGCTGCACCCGCCCCGGCCCGGCTCCGAGGCCTCCCTCCAGGTCTCCGGCGCCGCCGCCGGAACGCCCGCGTACGCGTCGCCCGAGCAGGCCGAGGGACGGCGGGTCGGCGTCGGCACGGACGTGTGGAGCTGGGCGGTCACCGTCCTGGAGTTGTTGGTGGGCGAGCGCACCTGGCCGGCGGGAACCGTGGCCGGCCTCGTCCTGCAGGCCGCGCGGACCCGGCCGCTGACACCCACCTCGCTGCGTGTGCCGCCCGCCCTGGCCGACCTGCTGGAGCGCTGCTTCCACAGGGAACCCGGCGAGCGCCCCCACCCGCTCGGCGAGCTCGCCGAGGCGGTCCTGCGGATCGCGGAACAGGAGACCGGAGAACCCCTCGCGGCGCCCCCGCCGGTCCGGGCCGCGGCCGAGCCGGGCGGGCGTGAGCCGCTGTACGAACGGCGTGTCCCCGGCGGCGGCCCGTGGCACGACCCGCGCGGGCTGCTGCACTACGCCTACCGCACGGCGGGCCTGGACGAGCGCGACGCCATGGACTTCTGGCCCCTCGACGCCGGTGGCCCGCGTGCCCAACTCCTCGGCGACCTGCGGGCGTTGCGGGAGACTCGGCGGGTGCTCGACGGCCTGCCCCCACACCAGCGGGACGCTCCGGACACGGCGTTCGCGCGCGGCCGGTGCGTGGCGGAGACCGGCCGGGTCCTCGAAGCGCTCGGCGATGTCGACGGCGCCCTCGCGCAATACCGCACGGCCGCCGACCTCGCCGCCCGTCTCGCGGAGGATCACGGCGGGCTGCTGTCGGCCGTCCTCGGCTCGCTGTGCCGCCTCCAGCGCCGCACTGGCGACCTGGCCGCCGCGCTGGACACCGCAGAGCGTGCCGTCGCCCTCGCCCGGAACCGGCCGGGTGAACCGGGGCAGGGAGACATCCTGGCCCACGCCCTGCTGCTGGAGGCCAACGTCCTGAGCGACAGGGCCGACGAGGAGGCCGGGCCGCGTCGGGCCACGCTGCTGGCCCGGGCCGTGCAGCTGTACGAGACCTCCGCCGAGGAGTTCCAGCGGTCCGACGACCCGCTGGACGTCGTACCCAGCCTGATGAACCTCGCCGCCGCCGAGCACACACGCCGCGACGAGCGGCGTGCCACCGAACTCTGGCGCAGGGCCGACGCCATGCTGAACGGGTACCTGGACCGCGCCCCGGGCGACCGGCGCGCCCGGGAGATGCGTGCCGCCCTGTCCGTCCAGCGGGCGCAGGCGGGAGCGCCGGGGCACGCGGCCGACGCCGTGGAGGTGCTCACCCCGATGGTGTGCGACGAGGGTGTGCACCAGCTGGCCGGGCGCCTGGGCGAGGCGCTGATCCTGCGGGGGCGGGACGAGGAACTCGCCGGCCGGGTACACGCCGCGCGCGACAGCTACGCCGAGGCGGTCCGCCACCTGGAGCAGGCCGTGCTGCTGGCCGGCGACGCGGCCGACGCCGACCACCTCGCCAGAGCCCATGACAACCTGGCCAACCTCATCGGGATCCTTGAGGACCCGGCGCGCGGCCTGGAGCACGCGCGCACCTCGCTCGATCTGTGGCGCCGGCTCGTCGCACTGGACGGTGTCGCGGCCTGGGGCCCCAGGTTCCTGCACGCCCTGTCCAAGCTCGCCCAGACCGCGCTCGACGCCGACGCGCCCGAGGAGGCCGAACGCTGTCTGGCCGAGGCGCTGGAGATCCTGGCCGCGCCGGAGTACGCGGAGTCCGCGCCTGTGCCCGACCCGGAGGCGGCGGCCGTCCACCGCGGCCGCGCCGTGTGGCTGCGCCGCACCGGCCGGCCGCAGGAAGCGCTGGAAGCGTGCGGCCGGGCCCTCGACGCCCTGGGCGCACCCGGCGACACGGCGGGCCGGACGCACGGGGACGCCGACCCGGCCCTGCGGCCGGCGACGGCCGGCATGTACGTGCTGACCCTGGAGACGCTCTCCGGGGCGTACGGCGACCTCGGCGCGTACGAGCGGGCCCTCAGCGCGCAGGAGGCGGCGCACGCCGCCCTCGCCCGGTCGCCGGGGGTTCACGCACCGTCGGCGGAGCTCGCGCAGAGCGCTCAGCGTGTGGGCAACGCACGGCTGTTGTACGGCACCACGGCCGAGGCGGCCGAGGCCGCGCGCGACGCCCTCCACCAGTACTCCGTGCTGATCGCCCGGGGCCGGGGCGACCTCGCCATGGAAGCCTCACGCGTGACCGCTGCGCTCGCCACCGCACTGGTCTGCCTCGGCGACATCGAAGGCGCTGAACGCGCCCTGGAGCAGGCGGTGTCCCGGCACGCCGCCCTGGCCACCGACGATCCCGCCCTCGGCCGCGCCGTCCGCTTCGCGAGCCGGTGGCTGCCCGACTCGCCGAAGCCCGCCCACCGCCGGGGCGGCGACCTGCACGCCTTCATGTTCGAGGCGCTCAGCGAGCAGCGGGAGGAGCTGCGCGCACTGCTCGCCGTCACGCCCTCCCGCGTGCCCGCTCGACTCGCCGCGTTCGAGGAGGACCTGCAGTCGGCCGTCGGCATCGGGTCCCGAGGGGCGACACGCGACGCCTCCGTGCTGCTGGAGCAACTCGTCGGCAAGCTCGCCTGGCTCACCGCCAGGCACCCTGGAGCGAGCGCCGAGCACCTGTACGGGGAGGCCGCCCTGCGGCTGGGCATGTACGCCATGATGTGCCGTCGCGACGCGGTCGCCGTGAACGCCTTCGCCCGGGGTGCGGCGGCCTACCGCACCCTCGTCGTCGAGTACCGGCGCAGCGACCTGGTGGAGCGGTACCTGCGGACGCTGTCCGCACCGATCATGCTGCACGGCTCACGCGGCGACACGGAGTCGGTGCGTGCCGCACTGCGGACCCTGGAGGACGAGGCGCTGCGCCACGACCACCGCAACGCCCGGCGCTGGATGGAAAGGGCTCACGCCAACCTCGCCCGCCTCGGTGGGGCGGGCGGCGCCTAGGAACCGGTGGCACGCAGCCACAGCGGGGCGCCCACGAGGATGCGCCGGGCGCCGTCCAGTCCGGGCTCGTGCCGGAAGTCCCAGCGGCCCGGGGTGAGCGTGACGTCCTGGTAGACCACGGCCGCGTACTGACAGGAGTCGATGCCCGCGATGGTGTATGCGCGGGTCTCCGGACGCCGGTCGTGGTCGGACGGGTCGTCGGGCATGCCTTGATACAGCGCCGCTCTCAGCGCCTCGACCGCCACGGACTCGGCGTCGTACAACCGGGGGATCCGCGCTCCACGGCTGGCGACGAACTCGTCGATCGCGGGAGCGGCCGACGACGTCCATCCGGTCGCCTGGTCGGCCGGCGCCCTGTAGCCGGTCAGATTGCCCAGGCTGCCGAACAGACACAGGTCGACCCGCGAGCCGCGCCCGCTGACCTGCCGGACATGCACCAGGCAGGTCTCCTGGCGCAGGCCGTCCTCCGTGACGGACCGCCACCGCTGGAACTCGGTGACATCGGCCCGGCCCTGTCCCTGGACGAAGGGGAGCGGGCCGGGAGCGTCGAGGTCGGACACCAGCTGACGGCCCAGCTTCTTCGAGATCTTCTTCATGATCTCGAAGCGGGTCACCCTGCTCCGTTCGTGACCGCTGAGTTCGACTCCCGCGCCGCCGGCACCCACCTTGACGACCGACTTGAGACGGGGGTCGAGACGAATGCCGTTGGAGTCGATCACCTCCTCGACGAGGCGATCCGACCAGTACACGAATCTGCCCGCAGCCGTTCTGGGCATCTGTCGACCTCCGCGAAGCTCCGGCCTGCCACGCGGGGAGGCCGTCGGTAACAGGAAGACGACCGGAGCCACCGCCGAAGTTCCCTCCGGTGAACCCCCGTTGCCGGCCTCCTGCTCCGAAGATCGGCTCACCCATGTCACAGACCGCCGCGCTGTCTCGTCTCAGATCGCGGAGAACGACTTGGGATCAGGAAGGTGATGGTCATGCGGGTGTTCGTGGCGGGCGGAACCGGCGTGCTCGGGCGGCGGCTGATACCGCGACTTGTGGCCCGGGGCCACCAGGTGACGGCCACGACGACGAGCGCGACCAAGCTCGGACAGGCCGAGAGGCTGGGCGCGAGAGCCGTCGTCATGGACGGACTGGACGCGGTGTCCGTCGGCGAGGCGGTGGCGGCCGCCCGGCCGGACGTGATCGTGCACCAGATGACCGGGATCAGCCTCGCGCACGCCGGCAAACCCGATCTGAAGCACTTCGACCGGTGGTCCCTGCCCACCATCAGGCTGCGCACCGAGGGAACCGACCACCTCCTGGCGGCGGCCGAGGCGACCGGCGTACCGCATGTCGTCGCGCAGGGCTACGCCAACTGGAACGGCATCCGCGAGGGCGGATGGGTGAAGACCGAGGAGGACCCGCTGGACCTGCACGAGGGGACGCCCGCGTACGCGGCGATGGCCGCGCTGCGGCACGTGGAGGACTCGGTCGGCAAGGCCGGCGGCGCGATTCTGCGCTACGGCGGGTTCTACGGGCCGGGCGCCACCGACGACCAGCTCGAACTCGTCCGCAAGCGTCAGTTCCCGCTGGTCGGGGACGGAACCGGGTACGCCTCGTGGGTACACCTCGACGACGCGGCGAGCGCCACCGTCCTCGCCGTGGAGCAGCAGGCGAGGGGCGTCTTCAACATCGTCGACGACGAACCCGCCCCGGAGAGCGAATGGCTGCCGTATCTGGCGGCCTGCGCGGGTGCCAAGCCGCCGATGCGGGTGCCGAAGTGGCTGGCCCGGCTGCTGGCCGGGGAGGTCGTGGTGACGATGATGACCGAGGGCCGGGGCTTCTCCAACGCCAAGGCCAAGCGTGAACTCGGCTGGCAGCTGCGCTATCCCTCGTGGCGCCAGGGCTTCAAGGAGGGGCTGGCGTGAGCCGGGTCGAGGAGTTCGAGGAGCTGCGGCCCCTGCTGTTCTCGATCGCCTACCGCATCCTGGGCAGTGTGGCCGAGGCCGAGGACGCGGTCCAGGAGACCTGGCTGCGCTACGACCTCTCCACCACGCGGCCGACCTCGACCAGGGCGTATCTCTCGGCCACGGTCACCCGCATCTCGATCGACGTGCTGCGCTCGGCCCGGGTACGGCGCGAGGAGTACGTCGGACCGTGGTTCCCCGAGCCGCTGCTCACCGACCCCTACCAGGACCCCGAGCACGCGGCGGAACTGGCCGACTCGCTGTCCATGGCGTCCCTGCTCCTGCTGGAGCGGCTCAGCCCGCTCGAACGCGCCGTCTTCGTACTGCGGGAGGTGTTCGCCTTCGGCTTCCCCGACATCGCCACCGCCGTGGGACGCTCCGAGGCGGCCTGCCGACAGCTCGCCGTACGCGCGCGCCGCCACATGGACGCCGGCAGGCCCCGCTTCGAGGCCGACCGGAAGGAACGCGAGGAGCTCGCGGAACGGTTCTTCGACGCCTTGAAGAACGGTGACGTCGACGGGCTGCGGCAACTCCTCGCCGCCGACGTGCAGATGGCCGCGGACAGCGGTGGCAAGGCCCCGCGCTGGGCCGAGGCGATCCACGGCGTCGACCAGATGTGCCACATGCTCGACCAGCTCCTCCTGCCGTTCCTCCGCATCGGCGGCGCCATGGAGCCACGCCAGGTCAACGGCCAGCCGGGCGCCGTCTTCCGCGACCGCGACGGCAAAGTCGTCAACACCTGGACCCTCGACATCCTCGACGGGCGGATCCAGGCGATCCGCACGGTCAGCAATCCCGACAAGCTCGGCCACATGGGCCCCGTCGCGGATGCCTGGGCCCTGCTGCGCGAGGCGGAGCAGGCCCGCCGCGACATGGCCGGCCCGCAACCGGCAGACCCGGCCACGGAACGCGTACGGGAAGCAGAACAGGAGAATCGGACGTGATCAGGATCGGCGTCATCATCGGCAGCACCCGCCCCGGCCGCAAGGGCGACCGGGTGGCCGCGTGGGTACGGGACCTCGCCGTTGAACACGCGGGCGAGGCGGCGGACTTCGAACTCGTCGACGTGAAGGACCACGCGCTGCCGCTGCTCGACGAAGCGGTCCCGGCGCTCGTGGCGCCGGGCGAACGACCGCACACCAGGCGCTGGGCCGAGCGGATCGGCTCGTACGACGCCTTCATCGTCGTCACCCCCGAGTACAACACCGCCCCTCCGGCCTCCCTGACCAACGCCATCGACTACCTCCACCAGGAGTGGGGCGCCAAGCCGGTCGCCTACGTGGGCTACGGCGTCTACGGCGCGGTCATGGCGGTGCAGAAGCTGCGCGCCCAGGCGGGAGTGCTGCGCATGGCGGACATCGGACCGCAGGTGGCGCTGTCGCTGCGCGAGGACTTCGTGAACTTCACGGACTTCCGTCCGCAGGAGCTGCACGTGCCCGAGGTGCACGGCCTGGTCGACGAGCTGCTGACCTGGGCACGGGCACTCGCCCCACTCCGGGCGGCGTCCCCGGCGACGGCCTGAACGGATGCCGACGGGCCTGGCCTCAGTCGAGGAGCCGGAGGAGAACGGCGGCCTCCGCGCGGAGTCGTGCTGCCCGGTCGGCCTGCGCGGGCGCCGTGAACTGCGCCGCGAGCGCGAGCCGTTCGTCGGCCTCGGCGCGCACGATGTCGGTGATGTGCTGTTCGCTCAGCTCACGCCGGGCGGCCTCGGTGGCACCGACGCCGACCGGCGCCTGCTCGATGGCCAAGCCCCGGAGCCCGGCCGAACCCACCGGTACCGCCTCGGCGTTGTCCACCGCGGCAAGGGTGGAACGCAGGGCGCTCACCGCCACCTTGTCGCGGGCACGCATCGCTTCTCGCAGGGCTTGACGCATCTGATGGCGAAGGGACATGCGGGTGACCCTATGGTCCGTCCACGAGACCCTCAACGGAATATGGGTCAGGCGTTCGGGTCGAAGGGGATGCCCGAGGGCATGGAGTGCGCCAGCGCGTACTGGAAGTCGCCGTCCTTGATCTTGATGGTGGCTTCGCCGAAGTCGGCGCTCAAAAGCTTGTCCCGGAAGCCGGCCGGGTAGCCGTTCCAGCCCACCAGGCGGGGGTAGAACCAGCCGCCGGTCACGTTCTCGGGAGGCTCGTCGTTGCTGTTGGCGAAGCGGAAGTCGTGGGTGGAGAGGCCGTCCTTGTGGTAGACGATCTTCGGGTGCGTGCCGTCGAAGCGGACCGAGGAGCGGGCGGCCACCTGGTAGCTGGTGTGCTGGGACACCGAGACGTACTGGACCTCGTTGTTGTTGATCCACACCACGACGTGCTCCCAGTCGTGGGTGTGCCCGATGGCCGCCGGGCCCAGGGTCGCCTGGTCCTTCTCGAAGTAGCTGGCGTACATGACGGCACACCAGCCGTTGTTGCACTTCTCCCGTGAGTAGGTGTTCGCGTTGGCGAGTTGGGCGTAGTCATGGCAGTGGCCGTTGACGTCGCCGCCGAGTTTCAGACCGGGGTTGATGGTTCCGTCGGCGCCGATGGCGGCGGTGGCGTAGCAGCCGTCGCCGTCGTAGTCATAGGCGGGCGAGAAGGTCTGCTCCAGGCCGTCGGCGTTCTGCGGCAGCAACTGCAGGACGCTGGCGTCGGCGCGGCCCGGCAGGGACACCACGAGGGCCAGCGCGGCGAGGGCGGCGGCGGCCGTGAAGGCGGCCGTGGAAGGGGACTTGGCCATGAGTTGGGGGGTGCCCTTCACGTGGGGGTGGCGGGAGCCATGAACCTAAAGGCGTGGACAACTTTCGTCAAGTAGTGAAGTAAGTAGTTGAGCAAGCTGGTTGGGATCCGCATCAACCTGAGGGGAAGTCGTATGCCAGCCGATGAGGCAGCGCGCAACAAGGCGACGGCCGCGCGTTTTCATGACGCCGTGAGCACCAGGAATCCGGAGATCATCTCGAAGACGATCGATGAGCTCGTGGCACCGGACGTTCTGTTCCATGCGCCGGTGCCGATGGGCATGACGGGAGCGCAGGCACTCAAACAGGTGTGGACGGTGCTCCTACGCGCGTTCCCCGACGTTCACGTCGAGGTTGAGGATGTGATCGCCGAGGGGGACAAGGTCGTGGCCCGGAACACGGTGACCGGGACCCACCGGGGCGAGTATCGGGGGATGCCGCCGACCGGCAGGTCCGTCACCTACGGCGAGATCTTCGTCTTCCGGTTCGAGGGCGGCCGGATCGCCGAGATCTGGGGTGTGGTCGATGTCTTCTCACAGTTGCGCCAGCTGGGAGCTGTCTCGTAGACGATCCGGTCGGTTCACCGGCCCACGGTGGCCACACCGTCGATCTCGACGCGCACGCCCTCGCGCACGAGTTGCGTGACGACTGTCGTCCGAGCCGGAAACCGCGGGCAGTCCGCGAAGAACTCGCGGTAGACCCTGTTGAAGGTGGCGAAATCGCCGCCGTCCCTGAGGTAGCAGGTGCACTTGACGATCAGCTCCTTCCCGCTTCCCGCGGCGGCGACGACCGCGACGAGGTTGTGCAGCACCTGCCGCACCTGTGCGGAGAAGTCGTCCGGTATCTCGTGCGTGATCGGGTCGAGCGGGCCCTGACCGGACGTGAACACCAAGTCGCCGACCCTGATGGCCTGGGACAAGGGCGGCTCGGTGCCATCGGGGAAGCGGACAAACGGGGCCTTGTCGGTGTGGACGCCTTCGATCATGCGGGCATTGTGCTGTACGTGGCCTGCCCGACGGGAGCGGACATCCGCTTGTCAGCTGTTTCTGGCGAGGAACCCGGGTCTTCAGGCCCGGGAGGAATCGCCTCCTCAACCACGGCGCCGCGCAGCGGCGCCGCTTCACTGCCCTCCGGTGCTCCAGCAGCCGGGCACGGCAGCTATCGCCAGTACCTGGCACTGAGGCACATGGGCAACTGCGGCCCACATCGGGGCCGTTGTCAGTGTCGAGGGGTACGGTTCGTCGCGTGAAGATCGTCGTGCAGGCAAAGCTGTTGCCGACTGCCGTGCAGGCGGTCGCGCTGCGGTCGACCCTGCTCGAGTGCAACGACGCCGCGAACTGGGTCTCCAGGATTGCGTTCGAGCACGGCGTCCCGCGCGAATACGAACTCCGGAAGTACACGTACGCGGAGCTGAAGGCCCGCGGACTAGGTGCGCAGGCGGCGCAGCACGTCATAAAGAAGGTCCGCGACGCCTATACGACCCTGCGCGCGAACATCAAAGCCGGCAAACTGGGCAAGCCGCGTTCGAAGCGCCGGGTGAAGGCCGAGTCAAAGCCGATCACCTTCCGAGCCGGCGCAGCTCAGCCGTACGACGACCGGTGCCTTAGCTGGCAGCATGATTCAGGGGCCGTTTCCCTATGGACGACGGCCGGCCGGCTCAAGGGCGTGCGCTTCGTCGGGTCCGCCGCCCAGCTGGAGGTGCTGCGCGAGTACCGCCAGGGCGAGTCGGACCTCGTCGAACGCGACGGAGAGTTCTACCTCCTCGCGACGTGCGACGTTCCCGAGACCGACCTCAACGAGAATCCGGACGGATTTCTCGGCGTCGACCTCGGCATCGTCAACATCGCAACGACGTCTGACGGCGACGTACTCGCCGGCCGGAGACTGAACCGGTACCGGGCCCGGCAGATGCGGCTGCGGGCGAAGCTGCAGAAGAAGGGCACGAAGTCTGCGAAGCGCCGCCTGAAGGAGCGCTCGCGGCGCGAGCGGAGGTTCGCCGCCAACACCAATCACGTCATCTCCAAACGCATCGTGGCAGAGGCTGAACGCACCTCGCGCGGCATCGCCCTGGAAGATCTCAAGGGCATCCGTGCGAGGGCACGGCTCAGAAAGCCCCAACGGGCCGCGGTGCACTCGTGGGCATTCGCCCAGCTCGGGCAGTTCCTGGCGTACAAGGCCCGCCGTGCCGGCGTGCCCCTGGTCTTCGTCGACCCGGCGTACACCAGCCAGACGTGTGCCGAGTGCGGACATGTAGACAAGCGGAACCGGGCCTCGCAGGCCCGGTTCCAATGCAGGTCGTGTGGCGTCGTTGCGCACGCCGACCTGAATGCTTCCCGCAACATCGCCCGAAAGGGCGAGACTGCGTGGAATGCGGGGCGTGAGTCACGCGTCCCGGCCCCTGCCTAGCGGGTGGCTCGGATGCGGGAGGTCACGCGGCAGCCAGCCGCGCCCTACCTGCAAGCCGGTCCTTCAGGACCGGGTCAAGTTGACAGGCTGGTCAGCAGGTTGTCGAGTGGGGCGGGTACGCGGTCGGGGGCGAGGGCCTCGACGAGGACGCGGCCGTAGTGGATCTTGCGCCCTTTCTTCGTACCGAGGAAGCGCCGCAACCGCTGGTGCGCGGTGCGGCCCCGCTGCGCGGGCTGGCGCAGGAAGGTCTGCAGGGCACGCAGGTCGCCCTCCGCTCGCACGAGTTCCTCCACCCGTGTCACGCCCAGCGCGCGGATGAGCTCGTCCTCCAGATCCGCCGTGCACACGAAGAACCCGTGCTGTGCCGAGCCGGCCCCCTCCAACGCGCGGGCGTAGTAGCCGCGCTCAGCCTCGTCGCACAGTCCCGTGAGTCGCAGGCCCAGGCCGGATGGCCCGAGGAGGCGGGCGAAGCGCCCGACACTCATCGCGCCGCCGATCGACAGGACGCAGACGCCTTCGGCAGCCAGGTCCCGGTCGCGGCGCTCGGCCAGCGCATCGACCGCCGCGACGTCGCTCAGCCCTTCGAGCAGGACGGCGGTCCGGACGGACAGCCGCTCGGCCAACTCGCGCGCAGGGTCGCCGGGGCCACCCGCCGCCCACGCGGTGACGGCTTCCCGGAACGACGTCATGTCAGCCATGAGAATGAGTCTGCGCCCTTCCCGGCCGCGGTGGCAGGGATTTTCCCCCGGCCCGTCGGCGGGCGGTGCGCAGGTGCCACTTTCGTGGCGTCCGGATGCGAAACTGCCACAAGATCGGCGCGCACCGTCGCGGGGAGGATCCATGACCGTCACCTACCTGATGCTCGCACGCCTGCCGGAGGGACGCCTGGACGCCTTCGACGCCTACGAGAGCACCGTGCTGCCGCTCCTCGCCGAGCACGGGGGGCGACTCGAACGGCGGCTGCGCACTCTGGACGACCGCGTCGAAGCCCACGTCGTCAGCTTTCCCGGCGACGAGGACTTCGCCGCATACCGGGCAGATCCCCGGCGCTCCTCTGCCGCGCCCCTGCTGGAATCGTCCGGAGCGGCGATCGAACTCCTCGCTGTGCGGGACGTGCAGTGACACGGCGGGGCTGAACGAACGGCGTGCACGCGCGGGCGGGGGCACGCAGCCCGGACCGAGGCGCTGACCCGCACCGAAGTCGCCGATGGAAGCGGCCCGCGCATACGGCGACGGCGGCGCCGAGACCGTCACTTCTGGCCCCCACCGCCTCAGGAGGGGGGAAGAGCCGCCAGCATGGCCCGTGCCGTGGCGCTCGCGTCGTAGTCCTCGCTCACGCCCGGAACCAGGATGATGTCGCCCTCGATGTGCCGCGAGCGCAGGGGCGCGATGGCCTGATACTCCTCGGAGTCCCACCAGGCGCGCGCCTGCGAGATCGACGGGAAGCCGATCACGACGACGTGCCCGGGCCATGCGCCCTCCTTCACCTCGTGCGCACTGCCGTGTACGAGGAACCGGCCGCCGTACGGCTCGAAGGTGGCGGTGATGCGCGCGATGTACTCGGCGATCTCCGGGTGCGGAGCGGCTTCCCGCAGATGAGCGATCGCGTAGGCGGTCATGGTGTCCCTCCCGTTGGTCGGCTGTGGTGCTGTTGACGATCCTGCCGCCGGTGCGTGCCGAGGTCGATGACCTGCCAGGTAATACGAGGCATGGAACCAGCCACCGTCGGCGTCTGAGGCCGACTGTTCTGACGTGGTGTTTTACAGTGGCTGGCATCAGTTCCGGCGATACACCTGTGAGGAATTCGCGAACATGCCGACTGAAACGCTCGAGTTTCAGGTAGAGGCCCGTCAGCTGCTGCAGCTGATGATCCACTCGGTCTACTCCAACAAGGACGTCTTCCTGCGTGAACTCGTCTCCAACGCCTCCGACGCGCTGGACAAGCTGCGTCTGGAGAAGCTGCGGGACGACTCGCTGGACGCCGACGTGTCCGACCTGCACATCGAGATCGACATCGACAAGGACGCCCGCACCCTCACCGTGCGGGACAACGGCATCGGAATGTCGTACGACGAGGTCGGGAAGCTCATCGGCACCATCGCCAACTCCGGCACCGCACAGTTCCTCCAGGAGTTGCGGGAGGCCAAGGACGCGGCTGGGACTGAGGGGCTGATCGGACAGTTCGGCGTCGGCTTCTACTCCGGCTTCATGGTGGCGGACGAGGTCACCCTGGTCACCCGGCGCGCCGGCGAGAGCCAGGGCACCCGGTGGACGTCGCGCGGTGAGGACACGTACACGCTGGAGCCGGTCGACGACGCGCCGCAGGGCACCTCGGTCACCCTCCACCTCAAGCCCGCCGACCCGGAGAACCAGCTCCACGACTACACCTCCCCGTGGAAGATCAGGGAGATCGTCAAGCGCTACTCGGACTTCATCACCTGGCCCATCCGGATGGTGCCGGACCGGGGCGAGGGCGACGAGGCGCGCGAGCCCGAGACGCTGAACTCGATGAAGGCGCTGTGGGCGCGGTCGCGTGACGAGGTGTCCGACGACGAGTACCACGAGCTGTACAAGCACATCGGGCACGACTGGCGCGATCCGCTGGAGACGATCCGGCTGCAGGCCGAGGGCACCTTCGAGTTCCAGGCCCTGCTGTTCCTGCCCGCGCACGCTCCGCACGACCTGTTCACCCGGGACTTCCGGCGTGGGGTGCAGCTGTACGTCAAGCGCGTGTTCATCATGGACGACTGCGAGGCGCTGCTGCCGCCGTACCTCCGCTTCGTCAAGGGTGTCGTCGACGCGGCCGACCTCTCGCTCAACGTGTCCCGGGAGATCCTCCAGCAGGACCGGCACATCGAGATGATGCGGCGGCGGCTGACGAAGAAGGTCCTGTCCACGGTCAAGGACATGATGACCAAGGACAGGGACCGATACGCCACGTTCTGGCGGGAGTTCGGCACCGTCCTGAAGGAGGGGCTGGTCACCGACCCGGAGAACCGCGACGCCATCCTCGCCCTCGCGTCGTTCGCGAGCACGCACGACGACACCGAGCCGACCACGCTCAAGAGTTACGTCGAGCGGATGAAGGACGGCCAGGACGACATCTACTACCTGACCGGCGAGTCCCGGCAGAGCATCGAGAACTCCCCGCACATGGAGGCCTTCCGGGACCGGGGCATCGAGGTGCTGCTGCTCACCGATCCCGTCGACGAGGTGTGGGCCGACGCCGTCGGCGAGTACGACGGCAAGAAGCTGCGGTCCGTCGCCAAGGGGCAGATCGACCTCGACGCCAAGGACGACGACACCGCCGAGGTCGAGCGGGAGAAGCAGACCGAGGACTACGCCGGCCTGCTCGGCTGGATGCAGGAGCAACTGGACGAGGACATCAAGGAGGTGCGCCTCTCCTCCCGTCTCACCGTCTCCCCGGCCTGTGTCGTCTCGGACGCGAACGACCTGACCCCGGCGCTGGAGAACATGTACCGCGCGATGGGCCAGGAGGTGCCCCGCGCCAAGCGGATCCTGGAGCTCAACCCGGGCCACCAGCTGGTGAAGGGCCTCAACCAGGCGTACAAGGAGCGCGAGGACCGCACGGGGCTCATCGAGACCACGGAACTCCTGCACGGTCTGGCGGTACTCGCCGAGGGCGGCCAGCCCAAGGACCCCGCCCGTTTCGTCAAGCTGATGGCGGACCGCCTGGAACGCGCGCTGTAACGCGGACTTGCCGGACGTCCGGTGGCCTGTTCCGCGGAGCGGGGCAGGCCACCGGACGATTCGCCCGGACGCGACGGGCCATCCTCAAGGGCCGAGCGCCGCCCGGCGCCGCCGCAGATAGCGCAGCGCGCCCGCTGTGATGACCAGCGGCCACAGCAGGTACCAGCCCGTCATGACGAGGAGGGCGGCGACCGCGGCGAGCGCCAGAAGGGCACAGCGGCGCGGCAGGCCGCCTCGGGGCAGAAGCCGTACCGCGGCGGCCGTGCCCAGGGTGTACACGGTCACGAACGACCCGGTGGTGAGCAGCACGAGCGGCTGTGGGCCCACGTCGGCGACCGCGGTGGCGGCGAGGGCGAGGCCCGAGAGGCCCGTCACGACCGCCAGGCTGCGGCGTGGCACCTCGCCGGCGCTGCCGCCCCGGTCGAGCCAGGCGGGCAGCGCGCCGTCGCGACCGAGCGCGGCGCCCAGTCTGGCCGCGCCGGCGAAGTAGGCGTTCATCGTGCCGAGGGTGAGGAGCACGGCGGCGGTCGCGGCCAGCACGTGGACCGTGCCGCCGATGCCGAGGGTGAGCAGTTCGGCCAGCGGGGCGTCGGAGGTGCCGGCGGCCTGGCCGAGCACCAGGACGCTGGTGGCCGCGACGGCGAGGTAGAGCACACCCACGACGGCGACCGCAACGGCGGTGGCGCGGGGCAGGTCGCGTGCCGGACGGCGGAAGTCGGCGGCGAGGTGGGTGATGGCCTCCCAGCCCGCGAAGCTCCACACCAGCAGGGCCGCGGCCGAGCCGATCGCGGGCCAGCCGTGCGGCGCGAACGGATGCAGGTTCCGCAGGCGGGCGTGCGGCAGCGCGGTCAGCACCGCGGTCAGCAACAGCGTGACGAGCAGCACGGCCAGCGCGAGTTGCAGTCGGCCGGACACCGTCACACCGAAGCCGTTGGCCACCGCCACCAGGACCAGCAGGACCGCAGCGGTGATCAGCACCGTGAGCCGGCCGCCGCCGCACGCGCCCGCGACGTACGCACCGGCGAACATGCCCGCGGCCGGAGCGCCCGCGGGCACGGCGAAGTAGAAACACCAGCCGACCACCGCCGCCGCCCGCGCGCCGAAGGCATGCCGAACGTAGGTGGAGACCCCGCCGCCGTCCGGGTAGCGGGCGCCGAGCGCCGCGAACGTGGCCGCGAGCGGCACCGACAGCAGGACCAGCCCGAGCCAGGCGAGCAGTGAGGCGGGCCCGGCCGCCCGGGTGGCCAGCGCCGGCAGGGCGATCACACCGGTGCCGAGCACCGCGTCGACGTAGAGCGCCGTCCCCTGCCAGGCGGTCAGACTCCCGGCGGGCCGAGCGGGCAGGTCCACCGGGGCCGGAGCCCTTGTCATGCGGAGGCCTTCCCGGTCCGGCAAAAGTCCATGGTCCAGTTGGTCTCCCAGCTCCGCCCGCCGTCGGTGGAGAAGGCCTGCTCCCAGTGAGCCGTCGCCGACGTGATGTGCGACCAGATGAAACGGCACCGCACGGGGGTGCCCTCGTGCGTGTCGTCCCCGTGGAACTCGCCCCTGCCGCGCGCGTCGAACCGGCCCACCACAGGCGGTTGCAGCAGTCCCGTACGGCTGCTCACCCAGTTCAGTGACCACTCCTTGCGCCGGGGGTCGTACAGGCGCAGCGTCAGGCCGGTGAAGCCCTTGGTCGGGAAGCTGATCTCGTCGAGGTTGGCGGCTCCGCCGAACAGGGTGCCGTGACAGACCACGGTGGCCGGAAACTCGTCCCACTCGGCGTTTCCGGTCAGCGGTGCCACCAGCCTCCGGTTGGTCACGTCCCAGGTGCCCACCAGGAAGTCGAAGTCCCCGACACCGGGCTCGCGGGTGGTTGCGTCGCTCATCTGCTCATGTCCTTTGCCGTGTCCGTCGGTGCGTGGGGCGCACGCCCGGCCGGGAAAGTAGCCCGGCTTCCCTGACAACCCGTGTCAGTGGAGTGCGGCAGACTTTCGTCATGCGTGCGAGCCGACTGCTGTCCGCCCTGTTGCTGCTCCAGACCCGCGGCCGGATGACCGCCCGGCAACTCGCCGACGAACTGGAGGTGTCCGTCCGGACGGTGTACCGGGACATGGAGTCGCTCTCCGCGGCCGGAGTCCCGCTCTACGGCGACTCCGGTCACGACGGCGGCTACCGACTGCTCGACGGTTTCCGGACCCGCCTGACCGGACTGACCCGCGACGAGGCGCAGGCACTCTCGCTGGCGGGACTGCCCGGACCGGCCGCGGACCTCGGGCTCGGGACCGTACTCGCCACCGCCCAGCTCAAGCTGGCGGCCGCCCTGCCCGAGGAACTGCGCGACCGCACCGGTGAGATACGGCAGCGGTTCCACCTGGACCCCTCCGGCTGGTACGCCGAATCGGACCCGACCCCGCACCTGGCCGCCGTCACCGACGCGGTGTGGCGACAGCGCCGCATCCGCGTGCGCTACCGGCGGTGGACGGCGCCCCAGGAGGTGACCCGCTCGCTGGACCCCTACGGGCTGGTGCTCAAGTCCGGCCGCTGGTACCTGGTGGCGGCCCGGCCGGAGGGCGTGCGCACCTACCGTGTCTCCCAGATCCTGCGGACCCAGGTGCTGGAGGACCGCTTCGAGCGTCCCCATGACTTCGACCTGGCCGCGCACTGGCGGACCTACCTCGCCGACTTCGACGCACGCCGACTGCGGGGCGAAGCGGTCGTACGACTGACACCGACGGTCCTGACGAAGCTGCCCGACCTCATGGAACCGGCGGTGGCACGCGCCGCCCAGGACAGCGCCGGGTCACCGGGTCCCGACGGACGGGTTCAGGTCGTCATGCCCATCGAGTCCGCGGAACACGCCGTCGGCATGCTGCTGCGCCTGGGAGCGGAGGCGGAGGTCGTGGCGCCCGCCGGATTGCGGGCCCTGATGACACAGACGATCAACGCCTTGGCTGACACCTACCGTGACCCGCTGGACAAACACGAAGCCTCACCTAGACTGGGCATCCAGAGATAGAAAATTGGTCTAAGAGCGGAGAGACTTCCCGTGGGAGAGGCCGAGGCCGACGAGCACCTCATCCGTGAGGCCGAGAAGATCGCCGTGGCGTTGGGGCGCATGTTCCCGGGCCTGTGCGAGGTGGTGCTGCACGACCTGCGGGACCCCGAGCACGCGATCCGGGCGATCGAGAACAACCTCTCCGGCCGCCAGGTCGGGGACTCCGCCACGGAGCTGGGCCTGGCCCGCATCGAAGACCCCGACTACCCCAGTGTCATTCAGAATTACCCCAACCAGTTCCCGGACGGCCGACCAGCGAAAAGCACCTCCATCGGCATCAAGAACGCCGCGGGGGAGTACATCGCGGCTCTCTGCCTGAACCTGGACGTGTCCGTGCTGTCGCCGGTGACCCTCACCCTGTCCAACCTGGTGGCCACGGACACCGAGCACCGCGAGCAGCCCCTGGAGGCCCTGCGGGACCGCACCGCGCGCGAACTGCGGCAGGCGGTGGAGGCGCATGCCGCGGAGCGCGCCGCGACTCCCCGTTCGCTGAGCCGGGAGGACAAGAAGGCGCTCGTACGGCAGTTGCAGCGGGACGGCTACTTCGACTCGCGCGACGCCGCACAGACCATCGCGGACCTGCTGGGTGTCTCCCGGGCGACCGTCTACAACTATGCCAAGTAGGGGCATCTTTCCGTGAATCTTCCTGTGAACACCCAGGAGAGCGCCGCTCCTTGGGCCCCGGCACGAACCCTGGCCGATCCGGACACCCCCTTCGCCGTCGTCGACGTCCACACGATGCGGCGGAACATCGCACGCCTCAAGGCCAGGGCCGACCGTCTCGCGGTCACCCTGCGCCCGCACGTCAAGACCGCCAAGAGCCTCGACGCCGCCGCCCTCCTGCACTCCGGCACGCCGTGTCCGGTCACCGTCTCCACCCTGGCGGGGGCCGAGGCGTTCGCCGACGGCGGCTACACCGACATCACGTACGCCGTCGGCCTCGACCCGCACAAACTCCCGCGCGTCATCGCACTGTTGCGCCGGGGCATCACCCTGCGCATCCTGCTCGACAGCGTCGAGCAGGCGTCGTCCGTCGCCGAAGCCTCCCGCCTGGCGGGCGTCGCCCTCCCCACCCACATCGAGATCGACTGCGACGGCCACCGCGGCGGCCTCAGGCCCGACGACCCCGCCCTCCTCGCCATCGGCCGCGTCCTGCACGACGCAGGCTGTCTGGACGGCGTCCTGACCCACGCCGGAGAGTCCTACTTCGCCCGCACCCCGGAGGACCAGCGCCTCGCGGCGAAGAACGAACGCGACACCGCCGTCGCCGCCGCCGAGCGGCTGCGCGCGGCCGGTCTGCCCGTGAACGTCGTCAGCGTGGGCTCGACCCCCACCGCGCACGCCGCCGAGGACCTCACCGGCGTCACCGAACTGCGCGCGGGGAACTACGTCTTCTTCGACCTGGTCATGGCCGGACTCGGCGTCTGCCGGGTCGAGGACATCGCCCTCTCTGTGGTGGTGACCGTCATCGGTCACCGCCCCGAGTACGGGTGGATCATGACCGACGGCGGCTGGATGGCCATGTCGCGCGACCGCGGGACGGCCGCGCAGGCCCAGGACCAGGGCTACGGCCTGGTCACCGACCTCGCCGGCAACCTCGTCCCGGGCCTGGTCATGACGGCCGCGAGCCAGGAGCACGGCACGCTCACGACCCGCGACGGCGCCGGCCTGCCCGACCTGCCGATCGGCACCCGCCTGCGCATCCTGCCCAACCACGCGTGCGCCACCGCGGCCCAGCACCGTGGCTACCACGTCGTCGACGGCACCCGCCGGACCGACCGTGCCCCCGCGATCGAGGCCTTCTGGGAACGTGTCACCGGCTGGTGACCACCAGCCGCCGGGAAATTCGATGTCAGAGGCGCCGACGGCTCCGCTAGCGTCGGCCCTGTGACTCCAGCAGATCTCGCGGCCGTCGTCTCCGACGGCATCCACACGGCCATCCAGTCCGGCCGCATCTCGGCAGAGGTGCCCGAGGAGATCCGCGTGGAGCGCCCCCGGCACCGCGGCCACGGTGACTACTCGACCAACGTCGCCCTGCAACTCGCCAAGTCCGCCGGCATGCCCGCCCGCGCCGTCGCCGAGGTACTGGCGCCACTGGTGAGCGCGGCCACCGGAGTGGCGAAGGCCGAGGTGGCGGGCCCCGGGTTCCTCAACATCACGCTGGAGACCGCGGCGATCGGTGCCCTGGCCCGGGACATCGTCCTGGCCGGCGACGCCTACGGCCGCACCGACCGGCTGGGCGGCCTGCGGCTCAACCTGGAGTTCGTCTCCGCCAACCCCACCGGCCCGGTGCACATCGGCGGGGCACGCTGGGCGGTCGTGGGCGACGTCCTCGCCCGGCTGCTCGAGGCCGCGGGAGCGGACGTGTCGCGGGAGTACTACTTCAACGACGCCGGCGTGCAGATCGACCGCTTCGTCCGCTCGCTGCTCGCCGCCGCGCAGGGCCTGCCAGTGCCCGAGGACGGCTACAGCGGCGCGTACGTCCAGGAGATCGCGGACGCCGTGCTGCGGCACCACCCCGGCGCCCTGGACCTGCCGGAGAGCGAGTCCTCCGCCGTGTTCCGGGCGGTGGGCACAGAGCTGATGTTCGACGAGATCAAGACGTCGCTCGCCGCGTTCGGGACCCACTTCGACACCTACTTCAACGAGAAGGACCTGCACGACCGGGGGGACCTGGACGCCGCCGTCACCCGGCTGCGCGACGGCGGCCACGTCTACGAGACCGACGGCGCACTCTGGCTGCGCACCACGGACTTCGGCGACAACAAGGACCGGGTGCTGGTCAAGAGGGACGGCTCGTGGACGTACTTCACCGCGGACTGCGCGTACTACCTGAACAAGCGGTCCCGGGGCTTCGAACGGGTCGTCATCATGCTCGGCGCCGACCACGCCGGCTATGTCGGCCGGATGCGGGCGATGGCGGCCTGTTTCGGCGACGACCCGGACCGGCATCTGGAGATCCTCATCGGCCAACTGGTCAACCTCGTCAAGGACGGCAGGCCGGTCCGCATGAGCAAGCGCGCGGGTACGGTCCTCACCCTCGACGACCTCACCGAGGCGGTCGGCATCGACGCCGCTCGCTATGCGCTGGCGCGGGCCAGCGTGGACGCGATGATCGACCTGGACGTCGACCTGCTGACCCGGCAGTCGAACGACAACCCGGTCCACTACGTCCAGTACGCGCACACCCGGCCCTGTGCCGTACTGCGCAAGGCGAGGGAAGCCGGGATCGACAAGGGCGCCCCGGAGGAATTCGACCCAGCCCTCCTCACCCACGGACGCGAGGCGGACCTGCTGGGCATACTGGCCGAGTTCCCGCAGGTGGTGACCACCGCGGCCACACTGCGCGAACCACACCGCGTGGCGCACTACCTGGAGGCGCTGGCCGGCACCTACCACCGCTTCTACGACGCGTGCCGGGTCCTGCCGCGGTCGGGCGAGACCCCGGACGACCGTACCCGGGCCCGGCTGTGGCTGACGGAGGCCGCCAGGCTGGTGCTGCGCAACGGGCTGCGCCTGCTCGGTGTGTCGGCGCCGGAACGGATGTGAGCCCCCCGGTCCGCAGCTCGGCGGGCGCTGCCGGAAGGCCGGTTGGAGGGAGATGCTCGGGGGCCGGCAGGCGGCTGTTAGACGACCGGTCGGAAGATGTCGGCGACGACGTCGGACGGCGCCGGAGCCGCATACGCCTCGACGAACCACTCCCGGCCGAACAGCCACCCGAAGACAGGGGCCGGAATCCGGACCAGCACCCTCAGCACCGGAGCAATCCGACCGGTGCCCGACACCTCTGAACGATGAGCGGCGAGAGCCGCCCGCTTCCGTGCCGCGAACCGCCGGACATCCACCGTGTGGGTGATGGCCGCGCGCGAGGTGTAGGCGGTGCGCACCGGGTCCTCGTCGAGCCGCAGCGGGATCCTCATAGCCGAGGAGCACGTTCACCCCTTCCTCGCGGAGGACGGCGGCCAGCCGCCCGGCCGCCTCCTCCGGGTCCGCCCGCACGAAACGTGCCCGGTCCGGCGGATCCGGATAGAGCACCGCACCGTGGCCGCTGTCCGCATACCCCAGATGCACCACACGCTGCACGCCCAGCAGAGCAGCACTCGCCCGAAGCTCCGCCAGTCGCGGCGCTCCGCCATCCGGCACGGCGTCCATGAGCCCGTCCGTGGCGACCACGATCACGACACGATGCCCCTCGGCCGCGGCCCGCGCGAGGGTGCCTCCCGTCAGAAACACCTCGTCGTCAGGGTGGGCGTGAAAGGCCAGGACGGTTGCCATGAGTCCATCCTGGACCACGAACCCCGCGAACGGCCTTTGCTGCTCCGGCCGGTGGACGCCATGGTGAGCACCCGACCCTCTATGCTGCCGGGATGATCAAGCCGATTGAGCTCGTCATATTCGACTGCGACGGCGTGCTGGTCGACAGTGAGCGCATAGCGGCGTGCGTCCAGGTCTCTCTCGGCGCGGAGTTGGGCTGGCCGCTCACCCAAGAGGAGGTCGTCGAGCGCTTCATCGGGCGCTCGCATGCCGTCATCCGTGAGCAGGTCGCCGCCCGGCTGGGCGAGGAGACCGCGGCGGTCTGGGCGGAGCGGTTCGAACAGCTCCACCGCGAGGCCGTGAACGCCGATCTCGCGCCGGTGGACGGACTGCCCGAGGCGCTGGACGCGATTGCTCTGCCGACCTGCGTGGCCTCCAGCGGGTCCCACGACAAGATGCGCCACACCCTCGGCCGTACCGGGCTCTACGACCGGTTCGCGGGCCGCATCTACAGCGCCACCGAGGTCGCCCGTGGCAAACCTGCCCCCGACCTGTTCCTGTATGCCGCCCGGCACATGGGGGTCGATCCCGCCGCCTGTGTGGTGGTCGAGGACAGCCGGCCCGGCGTCCTGGCCGCCCGCGCGGCCGGCATGCGTGCCTTCGGGTACGCCGGCGGACTCACCCCGGCCGAACGGCTCGAAGGCCCTGGCACGACCGTCTTCCACGACATGCGCAAACTGCCCGCACTCATCGCCGAGCAGTGAGTCCTCGACGACTGGGCGTAGGAATGACGGTGACTACCCTCCGGTGACGTCACATGCCTCGTCGCGCTCGAAGCCGAGATAGGTCCAGGACACTCCCGGACGGCCGTGCGGGTCCTCCCGCTGGGCGTGGTGGAGGAGGTCCAGGCCGTGCCTGCGGGCGAGACCGGTCGTCTCCTGCGCCGTGACAGGGAACATGCGGCGGCCCTGCGGTACCGGGCCGTGGCGCAAGGAGAGGATGATCCGGCCGCCGCCCGCGAGCAGGCCGGCCAGACGGGCCATCGCGAGGGCGCGTTGCCGCTCGTCGAGATGCATCCAGACCGCGGTGAGCAGGATCAGGTCGAAGCGGGTCCCCGCCGCGACCAGACCGGGCAGTTCGGGCAGCGCGTCATCGGTCCATTCGATCCGCTGGTCGGCGTGGCGGCGCCGGCCCAGCGCGCGCAGCTCGGCAGTGGGTTCGGCGGCGACGACCCGGTGCCCCTGCGCAGCCAGCGCTGTCGCGTCGCGCCCGCTGCCCGCGCCGACGTCCAGCACCGTGCTCGGCCGGGTGGGGAACAGATGCAGCACTTCGCGGTGCACCTCGGCGAAGGTCACGCTCTCGTACTGCTCGGCCAACGCCTCGGCCGCCTGCCCGTATCCGGCGGTGCTCTCCATTCCCTGCAACTGCTCGCTGGTCGCGTCACGGCTCATGTCCCGGAACACTACGGCTCCTTGGGGATCAGTCGCCGACGCGACGAAGATCACCGCCTTGCCGTGCCGGACTCCCCGGTTCCTATCGCCGGTTCCACCACGGACGACGGGAGTTGGGCGAACGTCGAACTGGCCGACTCATAGGACCCGCTACCGACCCCGACGTTGACGACCGAGCGCGCCCACCGAGAGCGTTCTCACAGACAATCGCCGTGCTGTCGTGCCCCGGCACCGACAGACTGCGGGCATGGAATTCTTCTGCTACCACCGCGATCGGCGAGGCTCGCTGGCGCTGCGCATGGAGCTCCTGGAGGCGCACTGGTCGTACATGGACCGGTTCGACAAGGAGCTGATCGCCCGCGGTCCGACCCTCACCGGTGACGGTGAAGTGCCCACCGGCAGCGTGCACATCGTCGACCTGCCCGATCCCGCCGCTGCCCGCGCGTTCGCCTTCGACGAGCCCGGCTACCAGGCCGGCATGTACCGTGACGTGCTGCTGCGCCGATGGCGCAACATGCTGGGGCGCACCATGTGGGACTTCCCCGGCGGGCGGAACGGCGGCCGCCGGTACCTCGTGCTCGGCCTCGGCCAGGGACAGGCCGCCGACCTCGCCGTGCCGCCGGACCGGGACGAGCTGATCGCATACGGACCACTGCTGTCCGACGACGGCAACACCTGGCTGGGTACGGCAGCCCTGCTCCGTGCCCCGGACCCGGACACGGCACGCGCCGTGCTGACCGTGGACCGGTATGCCGAGATCGAGGTCCACGACTGGCAGTTCGGCGGACGGCCATCATGAACTGCCGTGCGGGGCCCCGCCAGGGCCGTCTTCTCTGCGTGACGGCTGCGACCTGAGCGGCTGTCAGAAGGACGGAAGTCTTTGCCCGGGCCGATGCGTTTCTTGGGCTGGACCCGGCATGACGCTCCGCTGGCGTACATGTTCCACCTCTCGGATGTCGGTGCACGACGCGCACCCCGCTCGCCGGCTCGACACAGTCCGAGGAGAAGCCATGTCCCGACGTCCGGCCCACCCCGCACGTTCCGTCACGGCGGCTGCCGCCGCGCTGGCCGCGGTCGGTGCGCTCACCGCCGCGGCCGCACCCGGCCCGGCGCGCGCCTCCGTCCAGCCGCACCCGGCTGCCCGGCACGTCCTGCTGCTGTCCGTCGACGGTCTGCACCAGTCCGACCTGGCCTGGTACATCGCCCGTCACCCCCACTCGGCGCTCGCCGGGCTCACCGCAGGCGGCGTGCAGTACACCCGCGCGGCGACCACCAACCCCTCCGACTCCTTCCCGGGGATGATCGGCCAGCTCACAGGCGGCGACCCGGGCACCACGGGCGTCTACTACGACGACACCTACAGCTCCGCCCTCCTGCCGGCCGGCACGACCGACTGCGCCGGCGCGAAGCCCGGTGCCGAGGTCGACCTCACCGAGGACCTCGACCGGAACAAGGACTCCCTCGACGCCGGTCAGGGCCTGAGCGGCCTGCCCGGCAGCATCCTGCAGATGACCGGCGACCCCGCCCGGCTCATCGACCCGTCGAAGCTGCCGGTCGACCCGACGACCTGCAGACCGCTCTACCCTCACTCCTATCTGCGGGTGAACACCGTCTTCGACGTGGTCCGCACGGCCGGCCTGCGCACCGCGTGGTCCGACAAGCACGCCGCCTACGACATCCTCGACGGTCCCTCCGGCAACGGCATTCAGGACCTGTTCACGCCCGAGATCAACAGCAAGGCCATCGGCTACGACGCGGGTGACTGGACGAAGGACAACGCCGCGACCGAGCAGTACGACGGGTACAAGGCGCAAGCCGTGCTCAACGAGATCGACGGCTACGACCACAGCCGTACCCACAAGGTCGGCACCCCGGCGGTCTTCGGCATGAACTTCCAGTCCGTCTCGACCGCCCAGAAACTGCCCACCTCCGACGGTCTGACGGGCGGTTACCAGGCGAAGGGCGTGCCCGGCCCCCTTGTGGTGAAGAACCTCGACTTCGTCGACCGGCAGGTCGGTGCGTTCGTCGCCGAACTCCGCGAGCGGCACCTCGCCGACAGCACCACCGTCATCCTGTCCGCCAAGCACGGACAGTCGCCCACCGACCCCACGGCGCTGATCCGCATCGACGACGGCCCGCTGTTCGACGGCCTCAACGCCGCCTGGAAATCCGCCCACCCGGGTTCCGGCGACCTCGTCGCCCACGCGGTGGACGACGACGCCATGCTGATCTGGCTCACCGACCGTTCCCCGGCCGCCACCGGCTTCGCCAAGGACTACCTGCTCGCCCGGTCCGGCACGGGCAACGACATCGACGGCAAGGCCAAGCCGTTCACCGCGAGCGGTCTGCGGGCCCTCTACGCGGGTGCGGACGCCGCACGGTACTTCCACGCCCGGCCGGGCGACTCCCGCGTGCCCGACCTGGCCGGCGTCGCCCAGTACGGCGTCGTCTACACGGGCGGCAAGGGCAAGATCGCCGAGCACGGAGCCGCCCACGCCGACGACCTCGACGTCCCGCTCGTCGTCTCCGGCGCCGCCGCCCCGCACGGCGTACGCCTCGACGGACCGGTGCACACGACCCAGATCGCCCCGACCATCCTGCGGCTGCTGGGCCTGGACCCGCAGGACCTGGACGCCGTCCGTATCGAGCACACCCCGGCGCTTCCCGTGCGCTGACCCTCTGAACCCCCGCGCCGCTCAGGCGCCTGCTCCGGATGGCGTACTGCCTTGTTACACACTTTCGGGTGGCCGGCTTGGGTGGCGCGTGGGGTGGCGGAATCAGGAGTTGGTTGCCTCAGGCTCGTGTTTTCAAGGCGCGCGCGGCTGACCGGCCCTCAACTTTCTGCATTCAGAACATGAATGGTCATTGCAGGCGAGAGTCATAGATTCATGCAGGATCCGTAATCTCCTTCGCGTTTTCTGCACAAATCGGGACGTAAGTAGCAAGGTGTGCGTGTGCGGCCGACCGGTCGCCGACTCCCACCACGCACCCTCGTGAAGGGGGACCTAGTGTCCGTTTCTTCTCCCGCCCGCCGTATGACCGCAGCCGCCGCCGTGGCCGCAGCCATTGTGGGCACCGCGGCGCTCCCCGCCGCTGCCGTCGGCCACCAACTGGGCCGTATGCACCACGCGGAGGTGTACATCAGCGGCGTACGGCACGACTGGCAGGGCCGGGACTACCGCTCCAACCGCTCGCTGAACAAGGAGTGGGTGGACATCACGAACGACTCCCGCCGGGGGATGAACCTGAACGGCTGGACGCTGTCCGACCGGGACGGCTACACCTACACCTTCCGCCACGTGTGGCTCGAGGGCCGGGGCACCGTCCGTGTGCACACGGGGATCGGCCGCGACACCAGGAACGACCTCTACCAGGACCGCCGTTACCGCGTGTGGGATCTCAACGCCGACACCGCGGCCCTGCGCGACGACCGCGGCCGCCTGGTCGACTCCGTCTCCTGGGACTGCCGCAGCCACCGCTGGGACATGGACCGCCGCGACGGGGCCGGATGGCACCACGGCCACGGCCGCTACCGCCTCGGTGCCGGCGAGTACCACCACGGTGACTACCACCACGGCGACTACCGTCACTGATCCGCCGGCCCGAGGCCCCGGGTGCACTGCTGAAGGCACACCTGCACGGGGCCGGCCCCGGACGGCCGCACGCCGTCCGGGGCCGGCCCCTCACACTCTGCCCAGAAGCCCTGTGCGGCGGGCGCCTGCTGTGGTCCTGGCTCCGCGACGGCGCCCACTTCTACGTCTGCGGCGACGCCTCCCGCATGGCCAAGGACGTCGACCAGGCCCTCCGCGAGATCGCCATGGTCCACGGCGGCCTGGACGAGGCGGAGGCGGCGGCATACGTCAAACAGCTCGGCGCCGAGAAGCGGTACGTACGCGACGTGTACTGACGGCCCGCACCAGCGCCCGGTCCCGCTCGCTCCCCGCTTTTCACCCCGGCGTGCGGCACCCCGATGCCCGCTGTCGGGCCGTGGGGGACTAGCGTCTTCCCGTTACGGATCCGGGCCGGTTCTTCCGTGTCGCGCCGAAGGAGGACGATCTGCATGGATGGTCACGCGACGACCGAACTGTCGGCGGGCCAGCTCCCCGAGCTGACCACGGGGCGTCTGCTGTCCAACTGGCACCTGGACGTCCCCGCGCTGCTGCTGGTCATCGCCCTGGGCGCGCTCTACGGCTGGGGCGTCGCGCGGCTGCGCGAGCGGGGTACGCCCTGGCCGCCGGCCCGGGTCGCCGCGTTCGCGCTGCTCGGCCTGGGCGCGCTGGTGGTGGCCACGATGTCCGCCCTGGCCGTCTACGACCACGTGCTGTTCTGGCCGGCCGCCGTGCAGAACATCCTCCTCGACCTCGTCGCACCCCTGGGCCTGGCCCTCGGCGATCCGCTGCGGCTCGCCGTCGAGGCACTGCCGGAGGGGGCCGCCGTACGAGTGCGCCGGGCCATGTCCGGCCGTCTGGTACAGGTGCTGACGTTCCCGCTGGTGAGTACGGCTCTGGTGCTGGGCACCGAGCTGACGGTGTACTTCACGCCGTACTTCGAGACCGCCCTGCGCGTGGGCTGGCTGCACGAACTGATGTATCTGCACCTGCTGGCGGCCGGATGCCTGTTCGTCGTACCGGTGCTGACCCATGAAGCGGCGCTGCCCACCTGGTGCACCCACCCGGTACGGGCGGCGCTGGTGTTCCTGGACGGCATCGTCGACGCGGTCCCGGGTGTCGTGGTGATGACACACAGCACGCTGATCGCGGGCGCCTGGTACCTGCACCACGCGCCGACCTGGTCCCCGGACGTGGAGCACGACCAGCAGATCGGCGGCGGCGCGATGCTCAGCATCGCCGAGCTGGTCGCCTTGCCCTTCCTGCTGGCGCTGCTGTTCCAGTGGGCGCGGGCGGAGCGGGTCCAGACCGCGGCCCTCGACCGCCGCCTCGACGCGGAACTCGCTCCCGTCACGGCACCGTCCCCGGACGCCGGCCAGGCGGCCGCTCCCGAACGGGTACGCCCCTGGTGGGAGACCGAACAGAACGAGGTGGCCGCGAGGATCCGCAGCCAGCACCGGGAGAAGTGAGCCTGTCATGATCGCGTGTGCACGGTTCGGCTTCCGCCGAACGGTCGGCGCCCTACCGTCACCCGCATGGACACCGCACCGCACCCGGCCGGGAACACCGGCACCCACCTGACCATCACCCCGAGCATCCTCTACTTCGGCACCCCCGTCGTGCTGCTGAGCACCGAGAACGCCGACGGCACCTTCAACCTGGCGCCGATCTCGTCGGCCTGGGCGCTCGGGCAGGTCGTGGTGCTGGGGCTCGGCAGACAGGGGCAGACCGGAGCGAACCTGGCGGCCCGGCCCGAGCTGGTCATCAGCCTGCCCGAACCCCGGCACTGGGCGGCCGTCGAGCGACTGGGCGAGCTCACCGGCCGGCCCGCGGCCGCCGGGCACGGACCGCGCCGCGCCCGCTACGAGCCGGACAAGTTCGCGGCGGCCGGCTTCCGGGCCCAGGCCTCGCACACCGTCCGCCCGCCGCGGGTGGCCGAATGCCCGATCCAGCTGGAGGCGCGGGCCGCCCGTGTGGGCGCCGACGCCGCCGGGGACTTCCTGATCGTCGAGGCCCGGGTGCTGAAGGTGCACGCCGACCCGCGCCTGGTGGTCCCCGGAACCCAGCACATCGAGCCCGCGGCCTGGAGCCCGCTGATCTACAACTTCCGGCACTACTTCGGACTCGGCCCCGAGCTCGGGCACAGCGGCGTCTCCGAAACGCCGAGCAGGGGCGCCGTCGCCTCCGTGCGCTGAGTGCCTCGCCCCATGGCGCGGTGGCGCGGTCCGGGGGAGGCCGGAATCCGCCCGAAGGAGTAGGCTGATATTCATCGAATGGTGAATTAGGTGAACCGATGGTCTCGTGAAAGGGCAGACCGCCATGGAACAGACCACATGCTGCGTCGTCGGAGGCGGCCCCGCGGGCATGGTGCTCGCTCTGCTGCTGGCCCGCTCCGGTGTCCCGGTGACGGTGCTGGAGAAGCACGGCGACTTCCTGCGCGACTTCCGCGGCGACACCGTCCACCCCTCCACCCTGGCGCTGCTGGACGACCTCGGTCTGGCCGAGCGCTTCGCCGAGCTGCCGCAACGCCGGGTCCGCACCGTCCAGTTGCCCATCGGAACCGACGGCGCGGCGGTCAAGGTCGGGGACCTCTCGGTCCTGCCAGGTCCCTACAACTACGTGGCGATGGTGCCCCAGTGGGACCTGCTGGACCTGCTCGCCGACGAGGCCCGGCGCGAGCCGTCCTTCGAGCTGCGGATGAACACGGAGGCGACCGGCTTCCTGATCGAATCCGGACGGGTGAACGGGGTGCGCTACCGCACCGCCGACGGCCGCACCGGCGAGTTGCGCGCCCTGCTCACCGTCGCCTGCGACGGCCGCGGCTCACTGGCCCGTTCCCGCCCGGAGCTGCGCCTGCGCCGCTTCCCCTGCCCGATGGACGCCTGGTGGTTCCGGCTGCCGCGCCGGGACAGCGATCCGCAAGGGCTCTACGGCGCCGCCGGTGACCGCTTCCTGACCGCGATGATCGACCGCGGCGACTACTGGCAGTGCGCCGGGATCATCCCGAAGGGCACCGACGCCCGGCGCCGCGCCGCCGGCCTCGACCGCTTCCGGGCCGACTTCACCGCGGCCGTCCCCTGGATCGCCGACCGCGCGCACGCCCTGCGCTCATGGGACGAGGTCAAGCTCCTCGAGGTACGCCTGGACCGCCTGCGCCGCTGGCACCGACCCGGCCTGCTGTGCATCGGCGACGCGGCGCACGCGATGTCCCCGATCTTCGGCATCGGCATCAACCTCGCGGTCCAGGACGCCGTGGCCGCCGCCCGCTACCTCACCGAGCCACTGCGCCGGGGGAGGGTGGACCGGCGCGACGTACGCCGTCTGCAGCGCCGCCGCCGTCCCACCACGGTCGCCACACAGACCCTCCAGCGAGTGGCCCACGCCCGCCTCATCGCTCCCGTCCTGCAGGGCCGGCCACCGCTCGGGCGGGAGCAGCGGGCCCGGCGCATGGCGCGGCTGCTCGCCGAGTCACGGTGGGTGCGCCGGCTGCCCGCGTACTTCATCGGCTACGGCGCACTCAAGGAACGGCCGCCCGAAGCGGCCGTCCGGCGGGCACGGCCGGACACCGAAACGGTCGGATGAAAATGGTCGGACTGAAATTGCCGGGACGTTGCTGTCCTGTCGGCGTCGGCTCGTTCGTCGTGAAGGTGGACGGCAGACACGACCAAGGAGGACACCATGAAGTACGTACTGCTGCTGACGCGCGGCGCCTGGCAGGAAGAGGGTTCCGACGAGGAGCGCGGAGAGGTCTACGGCCGGCTCATGGAGTGGTTCACCAAGCACCGCGCCGACGGGACGATCGTCGACGCCCAGCAGCTCCGCGAACCCGACACCGCGACCACGGTCGTGGTCGAGGAGGGCCGCTCCACCATGATCGACCGCCCGCTGCTGGAGGCCAAGGAGGCGATCGGCGGCTACGCGATCGTCGAGGTGCCCGACCTGGACGCCGCCCTGGAACTGGCGGCGAGCTTCCCGGTGCCGGACGGCAAGGTGGAGGTGCGTCCGCTTGTCGAGCGCTGACCCGGCAGGCGCCGGGGACACCCGGTCGCTGATCGAGCGGGTCTTCCGCGAGGAGGCGGGCCGGCTGACCGCCAGCCTGGTCCGCCTCCTCGGCGACTTCGACCTGGCCGAGGAGATGGTCAGCGAAGCCGTCGTCGAGGCGCTGCGGCACTGGCCGAGCACCGGCCCGCCCAGGCGGCCCGGAGCCTGGCTCCTGACCTGCGCGCGCAACAGGGCCCTCGACCGCATCCGCCGCGAGGCCCGCTTCCAGGACCGCCTCCCGCAGCTCGCGGCCCGCATCGAGGCCCTGCCCGAGTCGGCCGAGCGCGAGCCCGACGACCGCCTCCGGCTCATCTTCACCTGCTGCCACCCGGCGCTGGACCCGGACGCCCAGGTCGCGCTGACCCTGCGCGCCGTCGTGGGCCTGACCACCGCCGAGATCGCGCGGGCGTTCCTGGTGCCCGAGGCCACCCTCGCCAAGCGGGTGACCCGGGCCAAGAAGAAGATCGCCACCGCCGGCATCCCCTACCGCGCGCCCGAGCCCGAGGAGCGCGCCGCACGACTGCCCCAGGTCATGCGCGTGGTCTACCTCGTGTTCAACGAGGGCTGCTTCACCACCGGGGGAGACCTGGGGGTGCGGCGCGAACTGGTCGACGACGCCGAATGGCTCGCCGCCCTCCTCGCCGGCTCACTGCCCCAGGAACCGGAACCCCTCGCCCTGCTCGCCCTGATCCGTCTGCACGCGGCCCGCTGGCCCGCCCGCCTGGACCCCGAGGGGCGGCTCATTCCGCTCGCCGACCAGGACCGTACCCGGTGGGACAGCCGGCGCATCCGCAGTGCCACCGCCCTCATCGAGCGGGCCGCCGGGCTCGGCAGGCCGGGCCCGTACCAGGTCGAGGCCGCCATCGCCGCCGTGCACTGCGAGGCACCCACCTGGAAGGACACCGACTGGCCCCAACTGTTGCGCCTCTACGACATGTTGCTGGCCGTCGACCCGTCGCCGGTGGTGTGCCTGAACCGTGCGATCGTGCTCAGCCACACCGACGGCCCGGCCGTCGCGCTGGCCCAAGTCGAGGCTTTGGGTGATCAGTTGGGACGCTATCACCTGTTCCATGCCACCCGGGCCGCACTCCTGCGCGACCTCGGCCGCGACGCGGAGGCCATCGAGGCCGACCGACAGGCCCTCCGCCTCACCGCCAATCCCGCCGAGCGCTCCCTGCTCACCGCCCGCCTGACGCCGTAGACGTGACACGTGCTTCAGGGGGGCCTTGCTTCAGCGGAGGTGCGCCCGGAGGGTAGCGGCCGGAGATGTCTCCTTCCAGTGACACGACGGTCCTCACCACTTCATCGGCATCCTGTACGCCGTAAGCCGGTGTTGTGCGCGCCGCTCGCGTGAACCGGTCCACCGGCCCACGGCACCGACACATCACGTCGTGCCGTCGACCTCCCGCACCAGCTCTATCGCCCTGGCCAGGGTGTCCAGCCGGGCGTGCAGCGTCTCCCCGGCCGGGTACAGGCGCACGGTGTCCACCCCGGCGGCGCGCCACACCCGGAGCCGGTCGCGCACCATGGCTTCGGTACCGATCAGCGTCGTACCCAGCACCATCTCGTCGGTCACCAGCGCCGCCGCGCCGTCCCGGTCGCCGGCCTGCCATCGCCGGCGCACCTCGGCGGCGACCTCGGCCCAGCCCTGACGGCTGTAGGCGTCGTTGTAGAAGTTGGTGGACGCCGAGCCCATGCCGCCCAAGCTGAAGGCCAGTTCCTTCTTGCGCCGGGCGGTCATCGCGCCGAGCGCCTCCTCGTCGGGTGCGAAGGCGACTTCGGCGCCCTGGCAGACGTCCAGGTCTCCGCGGGTACGGCCGCCGCGGGTCAGGCCGTCGTCGAGATGGGTGAAGTAGGCGTCGTCCGCGCCTTCGGGTACGAAGCTGGTGCCCAGCCAGCCGTCGGCGACCTCCCCGGTGAGCCGCAGCATGGCCGGTGACAGGGCGGCCAGGTACAGCGGGACCGGGTGCTCGGCCCGCATCGACAGCCGCATGGGAACCGCCTCGCCGCCGGGCAGCGGGATGGTGAACTCCGCCCCCGAGTAGGAGAGTTTGTCGCCGCTCAGCAGCAGCTGGACGATCTCCACGGTTTCCCGCATGCGGCGCAGCGGCCGGGCGAACGGCACCCCGTGCAGTCCCTCCATGACCTGCGGGCCGGAGGCTCCCAGGCCCAGCAGGAAGCGCCCACCGGAGAGGTTGGACAACGTGATGGCGGTCTGCGCGACGGCGGCCGGGGTGCGGGTGCCCAGCTGCATGATCCCGGACCCCAGCAGCATCCGGTCGGTGAGCGCGGCGTAGTAGCCCAGCGCGGAGGGGGCGTCGGAGCCCCAGGCCTCGGCGACCCAGCAGATGTCCAGGCCCAGCTTCTCCGCCTCGACGACGAAGTCCGCCTGCTCGGCCCAGTTCTCGCCGCCCGACGCCTCGATCGTGGTGGCCGTACGCATCACGCCTCCGCCTGCTTCTTGATGTGGCCGAGGGTCGTGGTGATGCTGCGCTCGAACTCGCGCAGTCGTACGAACACGATCTTCTGCTCCTTGTCCGGCATCCGGTCGATCGCGTCGGAGAGCCCTGAGCGTCCCGGGCCCAACTGCATCCACTGCGACAGCTCCGTGCCGCCGTTCTCGGGCCGCAGGCGGAAGCGCCAGATCGCGGAGGGGCTGGCGGGGTCCTGCACCGCCCAGGCGAGGACTCGTCCGGGTTCGCACTCGATGACATGCGAGGTGGTGGACCACTCGCCGAACGCCTCGTGCCTGCTGTGGCCGACGAACCGGGCGCCCACGGAGGGTCCGTCGGCGCCGTCGAGCCATTCGACGGACTGGAGTTCCTCGCTCATGGCCGGCATCAAGGCGATGTCGCTGACCAATCCCCACACCCGGTCCGGTGGGGCGTCGATCCAGGTACGCACCTCGACCGTGGGTTTGTCCGCGTAGCGCGCGCCTGTCCACCCCACGTCAACCGGCCTCCTTGCCGTCAGGGTGTGGCATCAGCGTTGCGTCATAAGACTTACCCTGTCAAGAGCGCGAAGGCAGTCCTGATCAGGCCGTACCGAACCGGCGTTGGACATCCGGCCGGCGCCTGAGCCGCTCGGGATAGCCGGGTCCCATGTGCATCGACGTCTCCTGGGCCGTCAGGGGGCGTCGGCAGACGGAGCACACCACCTCCGCCGTGGTGTCGTGGTCACACGCATCGTGGTGGAACACCACGGGGATGCCCTCGTCGCCGGCCAGCCACCGGTCGCCCCATCGGGACATGGTGGCCAGCACGGTGAAGAGGTCGCGTCCCTTCTCCGTCAGGACGTAGTCGTAGCGCGGTGGTTCGCTCTCGTAGAGCCGCTTCTCCAGCACCCCCTCGTCCACCAGACGGCGCAGCCGGTCGGTGAGGGTGTTGCGTGCGATCCCCAGTTCCTGCCGGAACTCGTCGAAGCGGCGGATGCCGTAGAACGCCTCCCGCACGACGAGGGGTGTCCAGGGGTCACCCAGCAGGTCGAGGGTGCGCGCGACGGAGCACGGCCAGTTGGCGAAGGACGTTCGTTTCATGCTCCCGATGGTAGTCAGTCTCGCGAAGAAACTCAGCAGGGTCATGGCGGGTCGCTCGATCTGCCAGGTCACACCAACCCCAGTGTCGGTGCCCCCGGTTATGGTGCCCGCCATGGACAAAGGACTGCTGACACAAGCACTCTGCGGTTCCTGGGAACAGACCCGGTCGGCCCGCGATGCTCTGGTGGAGCAGGGGGCGGCCGTCGTCGGCGCCGTGCTGGACGTGCTCTGCGACGAGCAGTCCCCCGTCGAGTGGACGGTCTCGGCGAACGTGCTGTGCCGGATCGGGGAGCCCGCTCTGCTCCCCCTGGCAGACGCAGCCGGGACGGCGGACTCGCCCGAGATCGAGAGAAGAGCCGGATGGGCGCTGGGACGGCTGGAGGTGGGCGATCAGGGGGTCTATGCACCACTGCTGGATCACCCGCATCCGACGGTGCGCGGCACTGCTCTCTTCGCCTTCCAGACCCAAGGAGAGGCGGCGGTGGGGTTCGTCGACCGGCTGATCCCGTTGCTCGGAGACCCGGAACCCGAGGTCCGGCGGCGAGCGGTCGTGACGTTCCAGGCGATCGGCACCGCGGCCGTCCCCGAGCTGCGACGCGTGCGTCGTAGTCCCGCACCCGGGCCCAGGGTGAGAGCCGGCGCTCTGGAGGCGCTTGCCGCCGCCGCGGGCCCCGCCGCTCTCGACGCGGGGGACCAGAACGCCTGGCGTCGGCTGACGAGAATCAGGCTCTTGGCCGAGGTTCCCGAAGGCATGCACCTGTGCGGGTCCTGGTACGCGGTGCGGACCGCCGACCAGGCCGCGGTACTGGACGCCTTCGACCTCGCCGACCCCGAGCCGGTCACGCTTCGAACCGGCGCGGCGGCCTGGAACCACGATCACCACGACTGGCGGCGCACCCGCCCGCACTCCGGCTGCTCCCGGGTCTTCGTCAGCCCCGCCCTGGAAGGCTGGACGCTGGTCTTCGGCGACTCCTCCGAGCACAGGCACCGGATCGACGAGGCAGAGGACCCGGACGAGGCCCTCGACCAGGTCGTGCGACAGCGGTGCGCCGACCTGAGCCGCCGCTTCGGGGCCGCGCAGTGGTACGGGATGAGCTGCGGCGACGGCTGGACGGCCTGGTGCATCGCCGAAGCCGGAGAAGTGGTGCGCCAGTACGACGCGTACGACGCCGAGGAGCACGGTGACCGAGGACCCGCGCACCCCGCCGAGTCCGGCTATCTCCTGCCTCACCAGGACGGGTTCCCCGAGGGCGCCTTCGACGGCGTGAGCGCCTCGGACACCGAAGCGTTCACCGCCCGCTACCACCAGGTCAAGGAGGAACTCCGGATCCCTGACACCTGCTACGCCAACGACATCGCGGCTCGGCTGTCGGTCGATCCCGCGGCGCTCGGCGCGAACACCAGGATCGAGGGCTGCGGAGTCCTCGCTCTCACGGCGTGCGGCCGGGAGCACGGCCATCCCGCCGGAGCGTTGCCCGCGTGACGCAGCCGAATCCGGTCTCGCGCGGCTCAGGTGAGGGGCAGTCGCATGAGCGTCAGGTCGAGCCATCGGCCGAACTTAGTGCCCACCTCCGGCACGGTGCCGACATGCTGGAACCCGAACCGTTCGTGCAGCCGGATCGACGCGGTGTTCCCGGCTTCGATGCCGGCGATCATGACGTGGTGACCGGCAGCGCCCGCCGAGTCGATCAGGGCCGCCAGCAGTGCGGAGCCGATGCCGAGCCCGTGCCGGTCCTCGCGGACGTAGACCGAGTCCTCGACCGTGTAACGGTATCCGTCCAGCACTCGCCAGGGACCGTAGACGGCGAACCCGGTCACGTCGCCCGCCGTCTCGGCCACGAACGCCGAGCCCCGCTCCAGGTGGGTGGCGAGCCATGCGACGCTCTCGGGGGAGGACTGCGGGGTCTGGGTCCACAGGGCCGTGGAGTGCTCGATCGCGTGGTTGCGGATGGCCCGGATGGCCTCCGCGTCACCGGGCAGGGCTCGGCGGACCGTGACGGCCGCAGGGCGTCTCTCGTATATTGGATCCATGTCCAACATAGTAGATCCGCTGGTGGGGCGGATCGCTGCCCGAGTCCGCACCGAACGCGAACGGCGCCGGTGGACCCTGGCCCAGCTCGCGGACGTCTCCGGTGTGTCGCAGGCCATGATCAGCCGCATCGAGCGCGGGGAGAGCAGCCCCACCGCCGTCGTCCTGGGCAAGCTGTCGGCCGCGTTCCAGCTCAGCATCGCCTCCCTGCTGGCCCTGGCCGAAGGGACGCCGGACGGCTCCCCGAGCGCGGCATGCGTGCGCCGCCGGACGGACACGGCCGAGTGGCGGGACCCCGGCACCGGCTACCGGCGCCGCCAGATCACCGGCCCGGACTTTCCCGCCGAGGTCGCCGAGATCCGCCTGCCCGCCGGCGCCCGGGTGCCGTACCCGGCGGCCGCCTTCGCGTTCGTCCGACAGGTCGTCTGGGTCCTGGAGGGCCGTCTGACCTTCCACGACGGCGACACGGTCCACGAACTCGACGCGGGCGACACCATCGAACTCGGCGAGCCCGCCGAGCGCGCCTTCGCCAACGCCACCGACACGGAGTGCCGTTACGCGGTGATCCTCACCCGCGGCACGCAGCCATGACCCGCCCCCTTCCCCGAGGCGGCACGCTGCTCCTCGCCTCCATAGCCGGGACGGCGATCGCCAACAACTACGCCGTGCAGCCCGCGCTCACGGCCGTCGCCGCCGAACTGGGCGTTTCCCTCTCCGTGATCGGTCTCGTACCGACCGCCGCCCTCACCGGCTGCATGACCGGATTCGCCCTCCTGCTTCCCCTCACCGATCACCTCGCCCCCAACCGCCTGGTGGCCGTCCAGCTCACCGCCCTGGCCGCCGCGCTCACCCTCGCCGCGACGGCACCCGGACCGGTCGTACTCCTGGCCGCGTACCTGCTCGTCGGGGCGGCCGCCAGTGTCGCGGCCCAGGGAAGCACCATCGCGGGACGCCTCGCCCCGCCCGGGCGCCGCGGAACCGGCGTCGCCGCGGTGTCCGCCGGTATGTCGGCCGGCATCCTGCTCAGCCGCCTGGTGGGAGGAGCGCTCACCGACATGCTGGGATGGCGCCGGATGCTTCTCGTCTTCGCGGTGCTCGCCCTGCTCGGTGCGATCGCCGCGGCCGCGCTCCTGCCCGGGGAACGGCCTGCCGCCGACCGCAGTTACCGCGCCGCTCTGCTGTCACTGCCTCCATTGCCGCGCCGGTTCCCCAAGCTGCGCCGCGCGGTGGTCATGGGCGGACTGTGGTACTTCGCCTTCAACATCATCTGGGTCGCTCTCGCCCTGGCCTTGGCCGAGCCTCCGTACTCCCTCGGCCCGACCACCATCGGCCTGTACAGCCTGGCCGGGCTCCTGGGCTTCGGCGCCCTCCCGCTCACCGGCCGACTCGCCGACCGCCACACCCCGGCCACGGTGATCATCGCCGCCATCCTGGCCGCGGCCGCCGGAACCGCGCTGCTGGCCACCGGCCTGAACACCCCGCCGGTCACCGCCCTCGGCCTCGCCCTCTTCGACGCCGGCTGTTTCGCTGCCCAGGCCGCCAACCTCAGCAGCATCATCGCGCTCGACCCGCACCGCTCCGGCAGCCTCAACAGCGTCTATCTGGTGCTGTACTTCACGGTCGGAGCCCTCGGCACCGCACTCGCCGCACCCCTGCTCGACACCCTCGGCTGGCAGGGAACCGCCCTCACCGCCCTCACCGCGCTGCTCCTCGCCGCCGCCCTCGCGCTCGCGGACGTCAAGGCCGGGCGCACCGGCCGGACTCTGCGACGCGATCCGCAAGCACCGGAGCGGGAGCGAGTGGGCGGATCAACGACCTGATGAACTCCCGGGCCGCATACGGCTGTGTGCCGGCACGGTGGCCATCGGGTGGGCGGCGACGGCGTGCCGATCGTCGCCCGGGGGCGTACCGTCCCCATAGGAGGGGGCGGGTGCAGCCGGCGTGCCGACCCGCGCTGCCCGGTCGGAGGCCCCTCCGCGTGACGTTCGAGGAGTCACGGCTGCCAGGCTGGAGGCGTCTTGTGACCAGTGCTGGTGCTGGGGCAGCGGACGCGGAGGCGCTCGATGCCGCGTTCGCCGACGCCGTGCGCCGGACGGGTGCGGCCATCGGCGGGCTCTACCTCCTCACCCCCGACGAAGAACAGCTGTTCCTGGACGTGCTGTACGGGGCCCCGGTCGAGTTCGCGGCGCCGTGGGTGAGGGTCCCGCTGACCGCTCCGGCGCCCGTGGCCGACGCGGTGCGTGAGGATCACCTGGTGTGGGTGGCCCCGGAGGAGACGGCCTGCCGCTATCCGCGCACCGCGATGGCGCTGCCGTACCCGCTCGCGATCGCCGCCGCCCCGGTCGCCGGTGTGCGCCGGTGGGGAGCCCTGCTGCTGATGTGGCCAGCCACCCGTCCGGCGCACATGACGCAGCGGGAGCGAGGACACATCATGTCCAGCTGCGGACGGCTGGCCAGGCTGCTCGAGGAGGGCGTCGCCCACGGACGGTTTCCGGCCCCGCGGGACGTCCCGCGCACCCTCCCCGCCGGAGCGGCCCGCCCGGCCGCGGGTCCCCCTCTGGCCGCCGCGGACTTCGTGGAGCGACTGCCGGGCGGCAGCTGCGCCCTGAGCCTGGAGGGGCACTTCACCTACCTGAGCTCCGGTGCCTGTGAACTGCTGGGCCGGGGCGCCGACGAACTGCTGGGCACGCTGCCGTGGCAGTCCCTGCGCTGGCTGGACGATCCGACGTACGAGGACCGTTACCGCGCTGCGGTCATCAGCCGGGAGCCCGTCGTCTTCACGGCCTGCCGTCCGCCGGACTGCTGGCTGGACTTCCATCTGTATCCGGACGCCAGCGGCATCAGCGTCCGTATCGTGCGTGCCGGGGTGGAGCGCCCCTCCACCCCGGCACGCCCCCGTACGGCGCGCACCGACGCACCGGCCCGGGCGGGCCGCATCTACCAGCTGATGCACCTCGCCGCGGGGCTGACGGAGGTGGTCGGTGTCCAGGACGTCATCAACCTCGTCGCCGACCAGATCATGCCCGCCTTCGGAGCCCAGGGACTGGTTCTGTCCGCCGCGGAAGCCGGGCGGCTGCGGATCACCGGACACCGCGGGTACGACGCCGACAGCATCGAACGCCTCGACGGACTGCCCCTCGACACCACCTTCACCCCGGCCGGGCAGGTCCTCGCCCGGGGCATCCCCGCCTTCTTCTCCCATCCCGAGGAACTGCGGCGCGTCTATCCCGAGTCCTCGCAGATCAGCGGCAAACAGGCCTGGGCCTTCCTGCCGCTGATCGTCTCCGGCAGGCCCGTCGGCTGCTGCATCCTGTCCTACGACCGGCCCCACGAGTTCACGGCCGAGGACCGTGCCGTCCTGACCTCGCTCGCCGGCCTCGTCGGCCAGGCCCTGGACCGCGCCCGTCTCTACGACGCCAAGCACGACCTCGCCCACAACCTCCAGCAGGCGCTGCTCCCGCCGGCTCTTCCCGTCGTCCCCGGCCTGCGGACCGCCGCCCGCTATCTGCCCGCCACCCGGGGCATGGACATCGGTGGAGACTTCTACGACCTCATCACGCTCAGCGCAACCTCAGTCGCGGCCGTCATCGGCGACGTCCAGGGGCACGACGCGGCCGCGGCCGCCCTCATGGGGCAGGTCCGCACCGCCGTCCACGCCCACTCGACCCTCGGCACCCCGGACCGGGTGCTCGCCGCTACCAACCGGCTCCTCACGGATCTCGCTCCCGACCTCTTCACCAGCTGCCTGTACGCCCGCCTCGACTTCGCCGTCGGCAGCGTGACCCTGGCCAGCGCCGGACATCCGCCACCGATCATGCGCCTGCCCGGCGGCGACACGCGGCCCCTGGAGGTGTCTCCCGGGCCCCTCCTCGGCATCTGCGCGGACGCCGCCTTCCCCGTGACCGAGGTTCCGCTCGCTCCTGGGCTGATGCTCACCTGCTACACCGACGGCCTGATCGAAGTGCCGGGAGTCGACCTCGACGACTCCATCGCCGCCCTCACGCGCCATCTCGCCCAGGCGGACGACAGGGACCTGGAGGCACTCATCGACACCCTGGTCGGGGCAACCGGCACCCGGCGGCAGCGCACCGACGACCTCGCCCTGCTCGTACTGCACTTCCTGGGTCACGAGCCGTGATGTCCGTTCGGCGCGTCGGTCATGCCTGGCATGGCCGTGTGTCAGCCGAGGTCTCTCAGGTCGACTCCCGCACCACCAGTCGGCACGGCACCGTGTGCATCCCGGGCGTCGCGTCCGCGTCGATGGCCTCCAGCAGACGCAGCGCCGCGACCCGCCCGATCTCGGCGAGGTTCATGTCGATCGTGGTGAGCGGAGGACGGCTGGCCAGCGCCATCGTGTCCCAGTTGTCGTAGCCGACGACGGCGATCTCGCCGGGGACGTCCGCACCGCGTTCGCGCAGGGCGTCGGCCACGCCCCGGGCGATCTGGTCGTTGCCGCAGAAGAACGCGTCGGTGTCCGGGGCCGTGCGCAGCACCGCGTCGGCGGCGCGGCGGCCCCAGGCCTCGCTCCACTCGCCGAAGTGGACGCGGCCCGTCGACAGGCCGAGTTCGGCGGCCTCCAGGTGTTCCACGGCGTGGCGGGCGCGGTCGCGGGCGGCGGCGTGGTGCTCAGGGCCGGTGACGTGGGCGATGCGGGTACGGCCGGTGGCCAGGAGGTGCTCCATCGCCAGCCGGGCTCCACCCCGGTCGTCGGAGACCACCGACGTGTCCGCGGGGTCGGTGGAGGGGGACAGCGCGTAGACCACCGGGGTGGACTCCAGGCCCGTGACACCGGTCAACGGGGCACGCGCGTCCGTGCGGCGGCCGGTGACGATGATGCCGTCCACCCGGCGGTCCAGCAGGTTGCGCAGATGGTGGACCGTCGAGCATCCCAAGCCGGGCGAGGTCGTCTACGCCGACGCCACCGGCGTCCTCACCCGCCACTGGAACCACCGCGACGCCCACCGCACCCGCGTCACCGAGGACTCCGCACACGTCGCGTTCGTCCTCGAAACCCTCCGCGCGGACCGTGACGGCGACCTCCTCAAGGTCGCGGCCGACGAGTTGCGGGGTCTGCTCGCCCCGCACGCCGACCAGACCGCCGTGCACTACCTCAGCCCCACCCAGCCCCAGGCCACTGCCTGAGACCTCGGCGCGCGAGGCGCGATGTGCCGGCGTCCGTCACAGGTTGATCATGTGCCCGGCCAGGCCGTGGACCGCCTCCTGGATCGCCTCGCCGAGCGTCGGGTGGGCGTGCACGTTGCGGGCGATCTCATGGACGGTGAGGTCCCATTGCTGGGCCAGGGTCAGCTCGGGCAGCAACTCGGTGACGTCCGGGCCGATGAGGTGCCCGCCGACCAGCTCGCCGTACTTCGCGTCGCTGATCAGCTTCACGAAGCCGGTGGCGTCGCCGAGGCCGTGCGCCTTGGCGTTCGCGGTGAACGGGAACTTCGCCACCTTGACGTCGTAGCCCAGCTCGCGTGCCTGCGCCTCGGTGTAGCCGAAGCTGGCGATCTGCGGCTGGCAGAAGGTGGCCCGCGGGATCATCGCGTAGTCCAGTTCCATGGTCTCCGCGTCCGCGATCGTCTCGGCGGCGATCACACCCATCGCCTCGGCCGCGTGCGCCAGCATCAGCTTCGCGGTGACGTCGCCGATGGCGTAGAAGTGCGGGACGTTCGTACGGCAGTGGCCGTCGACGTCGATCGCGCCGCGCTCGGAGACCTGCACGCCGGTGTTCTCCAGGCCGTAGCCGCTCACGTTCGGGGCGAAACCGAGCGCCTGGAGGACCTTGTCGGCCTCCAGGACCTGCGGCGAGCCGTCCTTCCCGGTGACCGTGACCCGGACCCGGGGGCCGGATTCGTCGATGGAGTCGACGCGGGTGGAGGTGAGCGCGTCGATGCCCAGCCTGCGGTACTGCTTGGCGAGTTCGGCGGAGACCTCGGCGTCCTCCAGCGGGGCGAGCCGGTCCAGGAACTCGACGATGGTGACCTTCACGCCGTAGCTGTGCAGGATGTAGGCGAACTCGACGCCGATCGCGCCGGCGCCCGCGATGATGATCGACTGCGGCAGGTCCTCGGCGAGGATCTGTTCCTCGAAGGTGACCACGCGGGAGCTGCGCCGGGTGCCGGGCAGCAGCTTGGGTGTGGCGCCGGTGGCGATGATGCAGTGGTCGAATCCGATGGTGCGCGTGTCGCCGTCGGAGCCGGACACCCGGAGGGTGTGCGGGTCGAGGAAGGTGCCGTGACCGTCGATCTCGGTGATCTTGTTCTTCTTCATCAGGAAGTGCACGCCCTTGACCCGGCCGTCGGCGACCTTGCGGCTGCGGCGGAACGCCTCGCCGTAGTCGAAGGACACCTGCCCGTCGACGCGGATGCCGAAGGTCTTCGCCTCGCGGGTGACGATGTGCGCGAGCTCGGCGTTGCGCAGCAGGGCCTTGGTCGGGATGCAGCCCACGTTCAGACAGATGCCGCCCCAGTACTTCTGCTCGACGACGGCGACGCGTTTGCCTAGCTGGGCGGCGCGGATCGCGGCCACATAGCCACCGGGGCCGGCACCGAGTACCACCACGTCGAAGCGGTCGTCCTGCTGGTCCACCATCGATGCCTCCTGCAGTGGGACGCGTTCGGGCTCCGGCCAGAGTTCCCCGTTCGACGCCGGCGGCAAACAGGTGGCTCCTCTCGGCGGTGGTGGACTTCACCCGCGCGATCGGAACGCTTCTCGATGACCGGCTCCTGGTTTACCCTTCAACCACATGGGTGCCGTGAGGAGGTCGCACCATGACGGAACTAGGCCTTGCCGACACGGTCGGCATCCTGCGGCAGCCCGGCGTGCGGACACGACACAGCAGCTCAGGGCTTGGATGGGACCGGCTGTATCTCTCCGCGCAGCGGGAGCAACCCTACCGCGCGGCCTTCGATCCGGCCCCCACCCACCTGCTGATCCTGCACCTCAGTGGCCCCGTCACGGTACGGCGGGGGCAAGGGGCGGAAAGGCGGTCGCGGGCGATCCCGGCCGGTGGACTCTTCTTGCAGCCGGCCGGCCGGAGTCTCGCCGTCGAACTCGGCGGGCGACTGGACACGATCCACGCCTACCTCACGGACGACGCCCTGCGCGACGCGAACGGCGGGCGGCCCGTGGAACTGACCGAGGAGCTCGGGACCAGCGACCCACTCGCCGAACAGCTCATGCTCGCGCTGGAGAACACGGTCCGCTCCTGGGAGCCGTCGGCCCGCACGTACACCGATCAGCTGACCGGGATGCTCGCCGCGCAGCTCGTACGCCGCCACGGTGTCCGCGCGGACGCACCTCCCCCCGACCGGTCCGGGCTGTCCGACCGGCAGCTCGCCGCCGTCCGTGACCTCATGGACGAGCGCCTGGCCGAACCGCTGCCGATCGCCGACCTCGCCGCCTCCGCCTCGCTGAGCCCGAGCCAGTTCACCCGGAGGTTCCGCGTGAGCACCGGCCAGTCGCCCCACCAGTTCCTGCTCAGGCTGCGCCTGGAGGCCGCGTGCCGGCTGTTGCGCAGCACCTCCGTGCCGATTGCGGAGGTGGCCGCCGCCTGTGGTTTCTCCCATCAGGAGCACCTGACCCGGGTGATGCGGGCCCGGCTGGGCACCACCCCGGCGGCGCTGCGCCGGTCCGGCTGAGGGCGGGCCCCCTTCGCGGCCTCGCCTCAGCGCTCCAGTACCAGGGTCGGCGCCTGCCCACCCCGGCCACCAGTTCCTGCTCAGGCTGCGCCAGGCCGCGTGCCGGCTGTTGCGCAGCACCTCCGTGCCGATTGCGGAGGTGGCCGCCGCCTGTGGTTTCTCCCATCAGGAGCACCTGACCCGGGTGATGCGGGCCCGGCTGGGCACCACCCCGGCGGCGCTGCGCCGGTCCGGCTGAGGGCGGGCCCCCTTCGCGGCCTCGCCTCAGCGCTCCAGTACCAGGGCCAACGCCTGGCCCACCCCGATGCACAGTGCCGCCAGGCCCGTGCCGGTGCCCGCTGCGGCCAGCTGGTGCGCGACCGCTCCGGTGATACGGGCGCCCGACGCGCCCAGCGGGTGGCCGATGGCGATGGCGCCGCCGCGCGGGTTGACCACCTCGGGGTCGAGTTCCGGCAGCGCGGCCAGGCAGGCCAGCGCCTGGGCCGCGTAGGCCTCGTTCAGCTCGATCGTGTGCAGATCGCCGGGAGCGACCGCCGCCTTGGCGAGCACCTTGCGGATGGCGTCGACCGGTCCGAGCCCGAAGTAGTGCGGCTCGATGCCCGTCACCGCCGCCGCCCGGACCCGGGCCAGCGGCTCGCGCCCGATCGCCGCGAGCCCGTCCTCGTCGGCGAGCAGCAGCGCGGCCGCCCCGTCGTTGAGCGGCGAGGCGTTGCCCGCCGTGATCGTGCCGTCCGCGACGAAGGCCGGCCTGAGCCGGGCGAGCGCCTCCAGGGAGGTGTCGTCCCGGATGCCCTCGTCGCGGGGCAGGTCCACGCCCTCGACGGGGACGACCTCTCCCGCGTACTGGCCCTCGCGCCAGGCGCGGGCCGCGTTGCGGTGGCTGGCCAGGGCGAACGCGTCCTGTGCGTCCCGGGTGACGGCGTACTTGGCGCCGACGAGCTCCGCGCTCTCGCCGAGCGGGATCGTCCACTGCGCCGGCATCCGCGGGTTCACCATCCGCCAGCCGAGCGTAGTCGAGTACAGCTGCTGGTCCTTCGCCGGGAAGGCCCGCTCCGGCTTCGGCAGCACCCAGGGCGCGCGGCTCATGGACTCCACACCGCCCGCCACCGCGATCGACGCGTCGCCGAGCGCGATGGCGCGGGCCGCCTGGATGACGGCCTCCATTCCGGATCCGCACAGCCGGTTGACCGTGGCGCCGGGCACGCTGACCGGGAGCCCGGCGAGCAGGACGGCCATGCGGGCCACATCGCGGTTGTCCTCGCCCGCGCCGTTGGCGTTGCCGAGCAGCACGTCGTCGATCCGCGCGGGGTCCAGGCCGGGGCTGCGGCCGACCAGGGCGCGCAGCACACCGGCGGCCAGGTCGTCAGGGCGCACGCCCGCCAGGGCACCGCCGTAGCGGCCGAACGGGGTACGGACGGCGTCGACGACGTACACGTCACGCGGTCGCTCGATCATCGGTCGCTCCCAACAGGACTGACGAGGAAGGGCGTAAGAGTGGCGACCTGATCAGCCGTCACTCCCGGTGCCGTCTCGGCGAGTTCGAGCCCGTCGGGCGTGACGTCGAGGACGCACAGGTCGGTGATGATCCGGTCCACGCAGGCGCGGCCGGTCAGCGGCAGCGTGCACTCCTGGACGATCTTGGAGTTGCCGTCCTTCGTCAGGTGCTCCATGAGCACCACGACCCGGCCGGCGCCGTGCACGAGGTCCATCGCACCGCCCATCCCCTTGATCATCTTTCCGGGGACCGCCCAGTTGGCGAGGTCGCCGCGGACCGAGACCTGCAGCGCGCCCAGGATGGCGGTGTCGATGTGGCCGCCGCGGATCATGCCGAAGGAGAGCGAGGAGTCGAAGAAGGACGCCCCCGGCCGTACGGTCACCGTCTCCTTGCCCGCGTTGATGAGGTCGGCGTCGACCTCGTCGGGCGACGGGTACGGCCCGACGCCGAGCAGCCCGTTCTCCGAGTGCAGGACGACATCCACGCCCGGTGGCAGGAAGTCGGCCACACGCGTGGGCAGTCCGATGCCCAGGTTCACGTAGTCGCCGTCCCGTAGCTCGCTCGCGGCGCGCGCCGCCATCTCGTCCCTGCTCCAGCTCATCGCTCGCGCACCGTCCTCTTCTCGATTCCCTTGTCGGCCGCCTGCTCGGGGCTCAGCGCCACGACACGCTGCACGAACACCCCCGGCAGATGGATCTCGTCGGGGCCGAGCACGCCCGGCTCGACCAGCTCCTCCACCTCGGCGACGGTGATGCGCCCGGCCATGGCGGCGAGGGGGTTGAAGTTGCGGGCCGCGCGCCGGAAGACGAGGTTGCCGTGGCGGTCCCCGCGCGCCGCCCTGACCAGCGCGTAGTCCGTGGTGATGGCGTGTTCCAGGATGTGGTCCACGCCGTCGAAGGTCCGCGCCTCCTTGGGCGGCGAGGCCACGGCGACCGAACCGTCCGGTGCGTAGCGCCACGGCAGTCCGCCCTCGGCGACCTGGGTGCCGACGCCGGCCGGGGTGTAGAAGGCCGGGATGCCCGCGCCGCCCGCGCGCAGCCGCTCGGCGAGCGTGCCCTGCGGCGTGAGTTCGACCTCCAGCTCGCCCGCGAGGTACTGGCGGGCGAACTCCTTGTTCTCGCCGATGTACGAGCCCGTGACCCGGGCGATGCGGCCGGCGGCCAGCAGGACGCCGAGGCCGCGGCCGTCGACGCCGCAGTTGTTCGACACGACCGTCAGGCCGCTCGCCCCGCTCTCGTACAGGGCGCCGATGAGCACCTCGGGGACGCCGCTCAGCCCGAAGCCGCCGACGGCGAACGACCGTCCGTCCGTCACGTCCGCCAGGGCCTCGGCGGCCGTGGCCATCACCTTGTCCATGCCGTTCCGCTCCTACCGGGCCAGCACCCGGCGCAGCGCGCCGAGCAGTTCGTCCTGGGCCGACCGCGCGCTCTCGGGGGCGGTGGTGCGCCGCCAGGCGACGTAGCCGTCCGGGCGCACCAGCAGCACGCCGTCCTCGGCGATCTCGCCGACGCGGCCCCATTCGCCGTACGCATCACGGGAGTTGTCGTCCCCGATGCGCACCACCCGCAGCGGGATCCCGAGGTCCGCCCGGCACGCGGTCGCGGCCGCCTCCCAGACGCCGCCCGACAGGCCGGTCAGCACGGTGAAGGCGCCGCCGCCGACGACGTCCAGCGTGGACAGCCGCTCGCCCTGGCCGTCGACGAGCCACGCGTGCGGCAGTTTCGCGCCGGGACGGGTGGTCGGCCGGGCCGTCAACTCCCGGTCGCGCTCCCAGACTTCGGTGAGACCGTCGTCGGGAAGCACGGCTGCGGAGACATAGCGCTGGTTCATCTCGACGCCGTGCGCGTTGAACTCGTAGTTCTTCAGCTGGATCGCCTCTTCGAGCAGACGCCGCTTCTTGGCACCCTCGGGCGTGGGCGCGCCGATCGCCGCGAGCCCCTCGGCGATGGCCGCGTGGTCGCCGCCACCACCGATGCCCAGCACGTCGAAGATCGGGCCGAACTGGTCCCGGCTGAGGTTGGCCCGCTCGACGATCTGCCGTCCGACGGGAGCCCGTTCGGCGGAGTAGCTGTCGAGCAGCTCGGGTCCGGCCTCGCCGCGGACCACCATCGCGAGTTTCCAGGCGAGGTTGTACGAGTCCTGGATGGAGGTGTTGGAGCCGAGGCCGTTGGACGGCGGATGACGGTGCACCGCGTCGCCCGCGCAGAAGACCCTCCCGGAGGCGTACTCCGTGGCGTAGGCGTGGTTGACGGTCCACAGCGAGGTGGAGGTGATCTCCACCGGCAGGTCGGGGTCACCGACCAGGTCGCGCACGATCCGCCGGGCCGACTCCTCGTCCACCTCCGGCGGCGGCTGCTCGATGTCGTACCCCCACACCAGCAGCCACTCGTTCCACGGACGGACCATACGGACCAGGCCCATGCCGATCCCGCCGGTCTCCGCCCCGGGCTGCAGCACCCAGTACAGGACGCTCGGCCGGTGGGCGCAGTACCGGGTGAGGTCGGCCTTGAAGACGATGTTCATGCTGCCGGCCTTGGCCATACGGCCGTCGAAGGGGAGGCCGAGCTGCTCGGCGACCGTGCTCCGCCCGCCGTCCGCGCCGATCAGATAACGGGCCCGTACGGTGAACTCGTCGCCGCGGACTCGGTCGCGCAGCAGCGCGGTGACGCCGTCCTCGTCCTGGGTGAAGCCGAGGAACTCGGTGTCGAAGCGCACCTTGGCACCGCGGGCCGCCGCGTTGTTCACCAGGATCGGCTCCAGGTAGGTCTGCGGCAGGTCGATCATCTCGCAGGGGCTGGTCGAGGCGTACTCGGTGGCCGACGCGGGTCCCGTGCCCCAGCTGCGGATGCGGCCGATCTCCTGCCCGGTCAGCGCGGTGCACAGCACCGTGTCGCCCATGAGGTGGGACGGGCTGCCGGCGGCCGCCGCCTCGGACTCCACCCCGAGGTCGCGCAGGACCTCCATGGTGCGCTGGTTGGTGATGTGCGCCCGCGGCGTGTTGGCCAGCCAGCCGTACTTCGTCACCAGCAGGGTGCGGATGCCGTAGGTGGCCAGCAGCAGCGCGGCCGAGCCGCCGGCGGGGCCGCTGCCGACGACGAGGACGTCGGTGTCGTACGTGTCGTGCGTGTCGGTGATGGACATGGGCGGGCGCTCCTCGGTCATCCGGCCAGGGGGGCGAGACGGAAGGTGTATTCGAGCCGGCGCCACTCGCCGTCGACCGCGCGGCCGTCGGGGGTGGGGCCGGTCTGCGGCGTGAAGTCGACGACGAGCTCGTCCTTGACGCCGAAGACGGTGTCGCTGTCCAGGTAGGCGCCGCCCGACACGAACAGCTGCGTGACGAGCCGGCGGTGGCCGGGCGCGTCGAACATGAAGTGGAGGTGGGGCGCCCGGAAGGGGTGGCGTCCGGTCGCCTTGAGCATCTGCCCGACCGGCCCGTCCTGGGGGATCGGGTACTCCGAGGGCAGGATGGACCAGAACGTGATGCGTCCCTCGGCGTCGGTGCGCAGCCGGCCGCGCAGCACCGGCCCTTCCAGTTCCGGGAGTTGGACGTCGTAGAAGCCGTCCTCGTTGGACTGCCACACGTCCACGACCGCCTCCCCGACCGGCTCACCGCCGGTGTCCGTGACCCGGACGTCCACCCAGAGCGGGGTGCCGGGCAGCCCACCGGAGATGTCGCCGCCGTGCGGGGTCTCGGGCGGGCCCTCCACGTAGAAGGGGCCGAGCACCGCGGACGGAGTGGTGTGCGGTGTACGGGAGTTGGTGAGCAGATCCACGGCGCTGGAGACGCCGAGCGTGTCCGACAGCAGCACGAACTCCTGACGGGTCGGGCTGCAGCTTTCGCCGGTGCGGGTGAGGAAGTCGATGGCGTACTGCCACTCGGCATCGGTGACGTCGTTGACGGCGACGAAGGTGTGCAGATGCCGGACGAGGTCGCTCAGCAGGGTGCGGACGCGGGGATCGGGGGCCTGCGCGAAGCTGGACACGACCTGCTCGGTGAGGCGGGCCAGCTGCGTCTGCGGGGCGGGGGGAGCTTCGGGGCGGCGTCCGTGCCAGGCGCCGGCCAGCAGCTCCGCGATGCCTCCGGTGGTCAGCTCACGCGGGTTCGGGTACGGCGTGGAGGTGGCCAGTTCGGCCGCGCGGGGAAGGCCGGACTCCGGCATCCCGAGGTCACGCAGCGACGTGGGGCCGCCGAGAGAGGCGACCAGGTCGTACACGCCGGTGGGCGCGTCGGACACGCCCAGGGCGTCGGCGATACGGCGCATCACATCGGGGACCGCGGGCGCGTTGTAGGCCATGGCGTGCGGCAGGACGACGGTGTGCGTCTCGGCGTGCGGCAGATCGAAGCTGCCGCCGAGGGTGTGGCACAGCTTGTGGTGCAGGCCCATGCCCACGGTGGCGAGGCAGGTCCCGGCGAGCCAGGCCGCGTGCAGCAGATCGGCGCGGGCCTCCACGTCGGCCGGGTCCGCGGCGAGGCGGGGCAGCGCCCGGGCGATGCGGGAGATCGCGTCGAGGGCCTGCTGGTCGGTGACCGGGTTCGCGTCGGCGGAGTACAGCGCCTCGACGGCGTGGGCGAGCGCGTTGACGCCGCTTGTGACGGTCAGGGACAGCGGCAGGGTGAGGGTGAAGTCGACGTCGTAGACGACGGTCTCGGGCAGGATGTCCGGAGACGACCGGGTGACCTTGCGACCGTCCCGCGTCTCACCGAGGACGGGGGTGACCTCGGAGCCGGCGTACGTGGTCGGCAGGATCAGCTGCGGCAGTCCGGTGCGCAGGGCCAGCGCCTTGGACAGGCCCGTCGTGGAACCGCCTCCGACAGCGACGATGCCGTCCACGGAGGCCTCCCTGAGCACGTCGAGCGCCTGCTCGGTCACCTCGACCGGGGTGTGCATGGCCGCGCGGTCGAACTCCGCCGCCAGGAGGCCGCCGAGCGCCTGGCGGACCCGCGCGGAGGCCGCCGCGAGGGGTCCGCTGGACAGCAGCAGCACCCGGGAGCAGCCGAGCCGCTCGACCTCCTCGCCGAGCCGGCCGACCGTGCCGGCACCGAAGACCACCCGCGCCGGGTGGGATGTGTAGACGAACGTCCGCATGGAACTCTGCCTCCGCGTGTCATCCGGTCCCGTCGGTTCCTTGAGCCACCGAGTATGCGAATGACATCCGCGTTAACTCCTGCACGATCCGCGCGCTCCCCTGCACGAAACACGCGTGCGCGTCGGGAAACGGCCTCGGACCGCCGGGATCGGCACGGGCGGCCCAAGGCTGTCTGGCCCCCCGGAACCGGGCCGCGCGGCCTTCGCCGCCCGGGCAGACCGCGGCGGCGCGGTCCCGGGCCTGCGGGAGACGGTGCGGCAAAGAGGCCCGAACGGCCCTGGCCCTGCGCCCCGGCGAGGGGAAGATCGCGGCGGGCACGCCGATACGGCCACGAGCGGACATCGGCACGGAACGCGGAAACGAGCGGCAACCGATGGCGGACGGCGAGCAGGGCAGCCAGATCCGGGTCTTCCTGCTGGACGACCACGAGGTGGTGCGGCGCGGGGTGCGCGACCTGCTGGACGACGACCCGGACATCATCTCGGCCGTCCGCACCGTGCCCTCCGGCCAGTGCCTGCTACCTGGCCGAGAAGACGGTGCAGAACCACATCTCCCGCCTCCTGGCCAGGCTCGGCATGGAAAGCCGTAGCCGGGCCGCGGTCATCGCCACTCGGAGCCCGATACGCTGGCCGGATGAACGAGAACCTTCCTCCCTGTCCGAAATGCTCCTGTGAGTACACCTATGAGATGAACTCCCTTGTGGTCTGCCCGGAGTGCGGCCACGAATGGGTTCCCGCGGAGAGCGGGACAGAAGGCGGGGACGCCGCCGGGGAGCGGGTCGTCAGGGACTCCGTCGGCAATGTGCTGCAGGACGGCGACTCCGTGGTCGTCGTGAAGGCGCTCAAGGTGAAGGGGAGCCCCTCGGGGATCAAGGCCGGAACGAAGGTCCGCAACATCCGGCTGGTCGACGGGGTGGACGGGCACGACATCGACTGCAGGATCGAGGGCTTCGGGGCGATGCAGCTCAAGTCCGGCGTGGTCAAGAAGGCCTGAGCGCTCCCGCCCTGCCGGAGCAGGGCGGCATCGGGGCAGCTTGCTGCGGAATTGCAAAATTTCGCAATTGGTTAGATGCTGAGTTGGCTGTGCCCGCAGGTAGCCGCGGGCACAGCCGTTCGCGTCCGCCCCCGGGTGGGGGCCACGAGGGGAAGCCGAGGGGCCGTGTCCGTTCCGCTGTACCAGGCCAAGGCCGAGTTTTTCCGCATGCTCGGTCACCCCGTGCGCATCCGGGTGCTGGAGCTCCTGCAGGACGGGCCGAAGCCGGTGCGGGACCTGCTCGCCGAGATAGAGGTGGAGCCGTCCGCCCTGTCGCAGCAGCTGGCGGTACTGCGCCGCTCCGGCATCGTCACCTCCACCCGGGAGGGCTCCACGGTCGTCTACGAGCTGGCCGGCGGAGACGTCGCGGACCTGATGAAGGCCGCCCGCCGGATCCTGACGGAGATGCTGGCAGGGCGGAACGAACTGCTGGCCGAGCTCCGGGAAGCGCAGGGCACCGCGCGATGACCTCCGGGATCAACCGGGCCCGGGCCCGTATCCGCTCGCTGCTGCCCGCCGGCGCCGATCTCGACCAGATACGGCGCGACCCGCGCCGGGACCTGCTGGCCGGACTGACCGTGGCGATCGTGGCGCTGCCACTCGCGCTCGGATTCGGTGTCTCCTCCGGGCTGGGCGCGGAGGCGGGACTGGCGACCGCGGTGGTCGCCGGTGCGCTCGCCGCCGTCTTCGGCGGTTCGAACCTGCAGGTGTCGGGGCCGACCGGCGCGATGACGGTCGTACTCGTGCCGATCGTCGGCAGGTACGGCCCGACCGGCGTGCTCACCGTCGGCGTGATGGCCGGCGTGATGCTGGTCGCGCTCGCCGCGCTGCGCGCCGGCAAGTACATGCAGTACGTGCCTGCGCCCGTCGTCGAGGGCTTCACGCTCGGCATCGCCTGCGTGATCGGACTCCAGCAGATCCCGAACGCCCTGGGCGTGCCCAAGCCGGACGGCGACCGCGTCCTGGTCGTCACCTGGCGGGCGGTCGAGGAGTTCGCGAAGGCCCCCGACTGGACCGCCCTCGCCTTCACGGTCGGCGTGGCCGCGGTCATGCTGGCGGGCGTCCGGTGGCGGCCGACGGTCCCCTTCTCCATCGTCGCGGTGATCGCCGCGACGATCGTGGCCCAGGCGGCCGGGCTGGACGCGGCGCAACCGATCGGCGCGCTGCCCGCGGGGCTGCCCGTGCCGTCGCTGTCCTTCCTCGACGTGGGGTCCCTCGGCACCCTGCTGGCCCCGGCCGTCGCGGTCGCGGCCCTGGCCGCGCTGGAGTCGCTGCTGTCGGCATCGGTCGCCGACGGCATGACCGTGGGCCAGAAGCACGACCCGGACCGCGAGCTGTTCGGCCAGGGCCTGGCCAACATCGCCGCCCCGCTGTTCGGCGGCGTCCCGGCGACCGGCGCGATCGCCCGCACCGCCGTCAACGTCCGCACCGGCGCGAGCTCCCGGCTCGCCGCGCTCACCCACGCCGCCGTCCTCGCCGTGATCGTGTTCGCGGCCGCGCCCCTCGTGTCGAAGATCCCTCTCGCCGCCCTCGCCGGTGTCCTGCTGGCCACGGCCATCCGCATGGTGGAGGTCGGCTCACTGCGGGCGATGGCGAAGGCGACCCGCTCGGACGCGGTGATACTCGTGCTGACCGCCGTCGCGACGCTCGCCCTGGACCTCGTCTACGCCGTGATCATCGGCCTGGTCGTCGCGGGCGCCCTCGCCCTGCGTGCCGTGGCCAAACAGGCCCGCCTCGACCAGGTGCCGCTGGACCAGGGCGACCACAGTGCCGAGGAACACGCCCTGCTCGCCGAGCACATCGTCGCCTACCGCATCGACGGGCCGCTGTTCTTCGCCGCCGCCCACCGCTTCCTGCTGGAGCTCACCGAAGTGGCGGACGTCCGGGTGGTGATCCTGCGCATGTCCCGCGTGTCGACCATGGACGCGACCGGCGCGTTGGTCCTCAAGGACGCGGTCGAGAAGCTGAACCGGCGCGGCATCCTCGTCCTCGCCTCCGGCATTCGCCCCGGCCAGCGGCAGGTCCTCGACTCCGTCGGCGCACTGCAGCTGCTGCGCGACGAGGGCGGGGAGTACGCCACCACACCCGAGGCGATCCGTGCCGCCCGCGACCACCTGGAGAACGCCGGAGTCCTGCCCGCCATCCCCGCTCCCGGGACCGGTCGCACGCCCGGCCCCAAGTCCGGCCCCAAGTCCGAGGAAGCCGTCCGATGAGCACGTCTCCCGCCCCGCTGCGCATGCTCGAACTGTCCGGCGCCGAGGCGTTGTGGCTGCTGGAGGGCGGCAGCCTGGGACGCCTGGTGTACGTACTGCGGGAGCAGACCGTCGTCCGCCCGGCCCGGCACGTGTTCCAGTACGGCCGGCTGGTCGTACGGACCCCTGCCCCGAGCACGACGGTGCCCCCCACCGCGACGTACCACGTGGACGAGATCCAGGAAGCGACCGGTACGGGCTGGACCGTGACCGTCGCCGGCCCCACCGAGGTGATCGCGGATCGCGACGAGATCGCCCACTACCGGCGCACGCTGGCCGGCTGGGTCCACGGTCCGCACGACACGGTCCTGCGCATCCACCCCAAAACCGTCACCGGGTTCCGTCTGGACCGCGCGGAGGTCTGATGTCGACGCAGCTGGAAGTCCTGCCGTACCGGCACGTACTCACGGTGCCCAGCGAACCGTCCGCTGTCCGGCTGGCCCGTCAGACCGCGGAGCTGGCCCTGGTGGAGTGGGGAATCGGACTACGACACCCCGCGGTGGACCCGGCCCTGCTGATCCTCAGCGAACTCGTCACCAACGGCGTCCGGCACGCGGCCGCCCTCTCACCGCAGCTCACGGTGATCTACGCGGCGGGCAGGGACTGCCTGGCCTTCGCCGTCCACGACCGCCATCCCTACCAGCCGCGGCTGTACGGATCCGTGCCGAGCGGGCGTAGGGGCGGTCTCGCCACGGTCATGGAACTCGTCACCGGCCTGAGCGGCACCGCGGTCGTCCGCAGGGACGCCGACGGCGGAGGCAAGAGCATATGGATCACCCTGCCTCTCTGATCCCTGCGAGCGCCCGACCGGCCACCTACACAAGGAAGTTGACCACTCAATGACCATCGACTGGCGGTACACGGCCGAGGAGCACCGCGGCATCCTGTCCGTCGCCGGATGCCTGAGCCCGGATACCGTACGGCGCTTCAACGGCGCCATCGGCTGGGCCGTCGCCCGCGGTACCGGCCCGGTCATCGTCGACCTGACCCGGCTGCGCGGCTGGTCGGCCGAGGGCCAACTGGCCATCACCGATGCCGCCCGCCGCCTCGCGGAGGCGGGCCGGGGCCTGGAACTGGCCGCCATCCCCGCCGACGGATCCCTCGTCCCGGACGGGGACTGCCCGCCCATCCCGGTTCACGCGGACCTGGCCACGGCACTCGCCGCGCACGGAGCGGAGTCCGCTGAGCGGGTGGACGGGCGCCATGAGTGGCGTACGACGGGCTGGCCGCCGGGGGATCGACTGGGGGAGTGACCCGAGCCCCGGGATCACGTCATGTCTGCGCCGCCAGCGGTCGCTGGTGTGGTTCGGCGGCTCGGTTCCTCGGTGGGCGGGTTGGGTCCGGCCGGTTCCGCAGGCGAGGATGGGCCGCATGTGTGTGACGAGTGGGTGGATGCGATGCGCCGGGGCCCGGCCGGCGGGGCCGTACTGTGGTGTCGACAAGGAGACGGCTTGATGAGTACGCCGCTGTACCAACTGAAGGCCGAGTTCTTCAAGACGCTCGGTCACCCGGCCCGCATCCGAGTCCTGGAGTTGCTGAGCGAGCGCGAGCACGCGGTCGCCGAGATGCTGCCCGAGGTGGGCATCGAGCCCGCGCACCTGTCCCAGCAGTTGGCCGTCCTGCGGCGCGCGAACCTGGTCAAGACGCGGAAGGAGGGCTCGGCGGTGTACTACTCCCTGACCAGCCCCCACGTCGCCGAGCTTCTCCGGGTCGCCCGCACCATCCTCTCCGGTGTGCTGGCCGGTCAGGCAGAACTGCTCGCCGACCTGAAGGCCGCCCAGTCACAGGGTGAGCCGCGGTCGTAGCGACGGCCACCGCAATGGGCGGCACGGGTGGCCGCCGGCCGCGGCGGCCCGGCGGCTCCCGAAGAGGGCCATTGGGCCCCCTGCGTTGACCGATCCGGGGCTGTTCGGCCCTATCCGGCCCCGGTACGCCTCCGACGATCATGAGGCGGCGGCCGGGAAGGCCGGCTCCACCCCGCATATCCGCACCAGTGGACCCTTCCCGGTTCGCGGTTTTCCGTGACAGCAGGGGAGGACGTCGTCCGGTGGACGAGACGCAGGTACAGCAGGTGAAGTCGGCACGGCCGAGGGGCGCGGCGGCGGTCGCCGTGGCCGTCGGGACGGCCGGGCGGACGGAACAGGCGGCGAGCGGACGGCCGTCGTGGGCGGAGTGGCTGACGACCACCGACCACAAGAAGATCGGGACGATGTACCTGGTCACCGCGTTCGCCTTCTTCATCGTCGGCGGTGTGATGGCCCTGCTGATGCGCGCCGAGCTGGCCCGGCCGGGTCTGCAGATCATGTCGAACGAGCAGTTCAACCAGGCCTTCACCATGCACGGCTCGATCATGCTGCTGATGTTCGCGATGCCGCTGTTCACCGGCTTCGCCAACTGGATCATGCCGCTGCAGATCGGCGCGCCCGACGTGGCGTTCCCGCGGCTGAACATGCTGGCCTACTGGCTCTTCCTGTTCGGTTCGTCGATCGCGGCCTTCGGCTTCCTGACCCCGGGAGGCGCCGCCGACTTCGGCTGGTTCCTGTACGCCCCGCTGTCCGACGCCGTCCACTCGCCGGGCCTCGGCGCCGACCTGTGGATCATGGGTGTGGCGCTGTCCGGCTTCGGCTCGATCCTGGGCGCGGTCAACTTCATCACCACGATCGTCTGCATGCGGGCGCCGGGCATGACCATGTTCCGGATGCCGATCTTCACCTGGAACGTGCTGCTGACCGCGGTGCTGGTCCTGATCGTCTTCCCGGTCCTGGCGGCCGCCCTGTTCGCCTTGGAGATGGACCGCAAGTTCGGCGCCCACGTCTTCGACGCGGCCAACGGCGGGGCCCTGCTGTGGCAGCACCTCTTCTGGTTCTTCGGCCATCCCGAGGTGTACATCCTGGCGCTGCCGTTCTTCGGCATCGTCTCCGAGGTCATCCCGGTCTTCGCCCGCAAGCCGATGTTCGGCTACATGGGACTGATCGCGGCGACGATCGCCATCGCGGGCCTGTCGGTGACGGTGTGGGCGCACCACATGTACGTCACCGGCGGCGTCCTGCTGCCGTTCTTCTCCTTCATGACCTTCCTGATCGCGGTGCCGACAGGGGTGAAGTTCTTCAACTGGATCGGCACGATGTGGAAGGGCTCGCTGTCCTTCGAGACACCGATGCTGTGGACGACGGGTTTCCTGGTCACCTTCCTCTTCGGCGGACTGACCGGAGTGATCCTGGCCTCGCCGCCGATGGACTTCCACCTCTCCGACTCGTACTTCGTCGTCGCACACTTCCACTACACGGTGTTCGGTACGGTCGTGTACGCGATGTTCGCCGGATTCCACTTCTGGTGGCCCAAGTTCACCGGCAAGATGCTCGACGAACGCCTGGGCAAGATCACGTTCTGGACGCTCACGGTCGGGTTCCACACCACGTTCCTGGTCCAGCACTGGCTGGGCGCCGAGGGCATGCCCCGCCGCTACGCCGACTACCTGGCGGCCGACGGCTTCACCGCTCTCAACACCGTTTCGACGATCGGTTCGTTCCTGCTCGGCCTGTCGATCCTGCCGTTCTTCTACAACGTCTGGAAGACCGCGAAGTACGGCGAGCCGGTCGAGGCCGACGACCCCTGGGGCTACGGCCGTTCACTGGAGTGGGCGACCTCCTGCCCGCCGCCGCGCCACAACTTCGTCTCGCTGCCCCGTATCCGCAGCGAGTCCCCGGCCTTCGACCTGCACCATCCGGAGATCGCGGCGCTCGAGGCGGCGAAGTAGACATGACCCGAGCCGTCCTCGCCCTGGGGGCCGCCACGGTGACCGCGGCCGGGTGCGTCTGGTACCTGCCGGCGCTCGCGGACCTGCGCGCGGGGGCCGACCGGCCCCTCTCCCACCGCCGGGCCGCCGCGGCCTGCCTCAGCGGCTGGACCACGGCAGGGCTGGTCGCCGTACTCCTGCTCGTCTGCGAAGCGTGGTGGACACCCTCCGCCGCGGCCGTGGCCGGCGCCGCCGTCACGCTGGGGTTCCGGGCCGGGGCGGCCGTGCAGCGCCGCCGTGAGACGCGTGAGGCAGCGCACCACTGGGCGGAGTTGCGCGTGGAACGGCGACCAGTCGACACCGAACGCGCCCGGAAGGCGGTCGTCGTGCTCATCACCTCGGGTCTGGTCGTCGCCGTGGCGGCGGCTGCCGTCGGGGTGCTCGGGTAGCCAGGGCACCGTACGGACGTACGCGCGTTCGCCCGGCATCCCGTCACTGGGGCGGCTCCTGCGAGAGGGCGTCGCGGAGTTGGGCCCTGGCGCGGATGCCCAGCTTGGGGAAGATCTTGTGCAGGTGGTAGCCGACGGTGCGGGGTGAGAGGTACAGGCGGGCCGCGATGTCACGGTTGGTCAGCGGGCTCGTCGAGGAGGTCACCAGAGCCCATCCGGCCCGACGCGACGAACTCGCCCGTCACGCGGCGGAGAGCCTGGCCACCGTGGCCCTGGAGCAGGCCGGCAGGCGGCCCGCGCCGGCGCTGTGGGAGCGGATCACGGCATCCGTCCAGGCCCGGCTCCAAGACCCCGGACTCACCCCCCAGGACATCGCCGACCAGCACGCGATCTCCCTGCGCTACCTGCACCGTCTCTTCCAGACGCACGGCACCACCGTGAACGCCTGGGTGCGGACCCGACGCCTGGAGGCGGCACGCGAGGAACTCGCCCGGACCGGCGCGGCCCACAGGTCGATCGCGGCGGTGGCCGCCCGCTGGGGTTTCCCCAACCCCTCTCACTTCAGCCGGGCATTCCGCGAAAGGTACGGGATGTCACCGGTGCAGTGGCGCAGCGCGCACCTGGCGACCTGACGTCCAGTCCGCGCAGTTCCCGGCAGCAGCACAGAGCGAGGGCATGGACGCTGCCCGCCCCATGGGGGCGCTGAGCTTGGGGGGATCGGGGGCGCCGTCCCCAGAGAGCGGGCACAGCTGGGTCGTCGTGCCCGTCGGCGACCCCGCCCGTGCGCATCCGGCGGGTGGTGAGCCGGCCACTGATGGAGACCCGTCCGGCCGAGCCGGTACCCGAGGACGGCGTCACCGCGCTCGAACGGGTGCGCTTCGCCTGACCTCGGACGAGGGGTACCGCTGAACCGCTGCCGGCCCGGTCCGCGGACTGCCCCAGACGGACGATCTCGGCGGGCGGCCGGGCCGCTGCCCGTGGGACGACAGGCGCCCGCCGGGGCCGGGCCCCACCGGGGTCTCCAGCGGCAGCGCGAGAGGACCGACTACCTCCGGTGCGGCCCGCAGAGCGCCGTCTTACCGGGCATCGGGTGTGGTCCGGGCCTCCGGTCCGCGCTGGAAGTGGGCACACCTTGTGCGTGCCGCACGGCTCAGGCGCGTACCAGCGGAGTGTCGACCAGGTGTTCGGCCAGGAACCAGGCCTGGAGTTCGCCGGTGCGGATGATCTGCGACACCAGCAGGTCGTTGGTGCCGTCGTCGCCCAGTTCGGCGGTGCGGGTGGCCGCGTCATGGGCCTCCGTCAGGATGAGCTCGTGGGCTTCGAGCAGCCGCGAGAGCATGGCCGGGACCTCCTCCACACCGTCCGGCGGGCGTGGAATCGACGTGATCTCGGCGACGTGCCGGGGGTCGCCCACGGCGACACCGCCCAGCGTCTGGACACGCTCGGCGAGGGTGTCGACGAGTTCCAGCTGGTCCCCCGCGTGCTTGTCCAGGAGGAGGTGCAGCTGGTAGAAGGTCGCACCCCGCATGATCCAGTGGTGCTTCTTGTAGAGGCCGTAGAGGATCTGGGTGTCCGCCAGCACCTTGTTGAGGCGCTGGGAGGAGTACATGCGCGCCTCGTAGGACAGAGCGAGGGGGAACTGCTTGACGGTCCCGAACTCCTGGATGACCGAGCCCTTCTGATGCAGCCACGGCTGGCTGCTCGTGGGCTTGGAGCTGGTGGTCATGGGTGCCTCCCGCGATGTCGTGCCGAATCGTGCGCGGTCGACGCTAGGTGTCGAAGCGGGAGCCGCATTGCCTGCGAGCGCACGCGCAGGTGCCTCTCAGCGCACGGGTTCGTTTCATCGGCTGGAGCCGCAAGCAAATTGTCGAAACGTTGGGCGACTGCCAAAACCGTCCTGACAGCGCACAGGACCCGCCTGTCGCCCGCTCCGCCGCCGTCCCCTCGGTTAGTGTCCGGGAAGTGCAATTCCGCCGGAGCGGCTTTCCCTCGCAATGGCGTCGATTCCCGCAAAGACACGGACGGGGTGTTGTTGTGGAGCGATGGACAAGACGCGAGGACGAGCGGCTGCTTTACGGGAAGGGCCGGTACGTTGCCGACATCCATGTTCCGGGATGTCTGGACGCGGCATTCGTGAGAAGCAAAGTGGCCCACGGCGTACTGCGCGCAGTGGACTGTACGGCGGCCCGTGACGTCGCCGGGGTCGTGGGAGCCTGGTCGGCCGCGGATCTGCCGGACCTTCCGCCGGTGCCGTACACCCTGCTGGCCCGGCTTTCCACCGAGGACGCCGTCGCGGGCCGGGAGTGGCCCGCTCTCGTGAAGGACCGGGTGCGGTATCCGGGAGAGGCGCTGGCCGTCGTCCTCGGCGCGGACCGGTACCGGGCCGAGGACGGAGCCGCCGAGGTCACCGCCACGATCGATGCACTGCCCGCCGTGGTGACAACCGCCGCGGCGCTGGACGACACCGTTCGCCTGTTCGACGGACTGAGCAACATCGCCCTGCGGGGTGAGGCCGGAGCGCCCATCGACCCGTCCGTCTGGCAGGAGGCGGCCGCCGTGGTCGAGGCCACGTACCGCCAGCAACTGCTGCTGCCCAGCCCCATGGAATGCCGCACCATCCTCGCCGTACCCGAAGGGGACCGGCTGACCGTGTGGTCGGGGCACCAGATGCCGCACCGGTTGCGGCGCGAGCTCGCCGCGCTGCTCGGCTGGTCCACGGACCGGATCCGGGTGGTCGTACCCGACACGGGAGGCGCCTTCGGGTCCAAGAGCGCGGCCTTCCCGGAGTACGTGGTCGTCGCCTACCTGGCCGTCAAGCTCGGGCGGCCCGTACGCTGGATCGAAGATCGCCTGGAGTCGATGCTCGTCGCCACCCGGGGCAGGGGACAGGACCAGACCGTCCGGCTCGCCGCAGATGCCGAAGGACGCCTGGTGGCCTACGAGTTGACGATCGACGCCGACGTCGGCGCCTATCCGCACCTCGGCGCGGGACTGCCCATGCAGTCGGCATGGATGGCAACCGGCGCCTACACCACCCCACGCGTCCACGCGACCCTGCGCTCGGTGCTCACCAACACCATGGTGACCTACCCGTACCGAGGCGCCGGACGCCCCGAGGCGGCGACCGCCATCGAGCGGACGATGGACCTGCTCGCCCGCCGGCTCGGGATCGACCCGGTCGAGCTCCGGCGGCGCAACTTCATCCCGCCCGACGCCTTCCCCTACGAGACACCGACCGGACGCCGCTACGACAGCGGGAACTACGCCGCCGCCCTGGACCTGGCCCTGGAGACGCTCGGCTACGAGGAGTGGCGCACGGAACAGGACCGTCGCCGCGCGGATCCGGACGCGCTGCCGCTGGGCATCGGAGTCTCGTGCTATGTGGAGCGCTCGGGCGGCGAACCCGGTGGCCTGCACGAGTTCGGCAGCCTCGAGGTGCACGAGGACGGCAGCATCACCGCCCGCTGCGGGGCGGCCCCCAGCGGCCAGGGGCACGAGACGGTCTTCCCGGCTCAGGTCGCCGAAGTCCTGGGCATCCCGGACGCTCAGGTCCGGCTCATCGAGGGCGACACCGACGAACAGCCCGAAGGACTCGGCTCCTTCGCCAGCCGGTCGGCACAGGTCGCCGGCGCCATGCTCCGGCACGCCGCGACCCTCCTGATCGCGGAGGCCCGCACCCGGGCGGCTGACCTGTGGGGCCTGCCGGTCGACGAGATCGAGTGGGCGGACGGCAGTGTGCACGCCGCCCACGACGGTTCGGCGGCCACCAGCCTCGGCGATCTGGTGAAGGCGACCGGCCCGCTGCGGGTCGAGGACACGTACGAGGCCGGCATGGCGTTCCCCTTCGGCGCCCATGCCGTGGTCACCGAGGTCGATCCGGACCTGGGCACGGTGACCGTCCTGCGGCTCGTGGCCGTCGACGACTGCGGAGTGGTCCTCGATCCCACCGTGGTGCGCGGCCAGGCATTCGGATCGGCCGTGCAGGGCATCGGCCAGGCACTCTACGAGGGCATGACGTTCGGTGACGACGGGGTACCGCACCTGGCGAACGGCTTCCTGGACTACCTGCTTCCGACGTTCACCGAGATCCCGCCCATCGACGTCACGGAGACCCGCACACCCGGCCCCGGCACACCGCTCGGTGCCAAGGGAGCCGGCGAGTCGGGCTGCATCGGCACCCCGGCCGCCATCGTCAACGCCGTGGCCGACGCCCTGCGGATCGCCGATCCCGGCCTGCTGCAGATGCCGCTCACCCCGGACAGCGTCTGGCGGGCGGCACACGCCCCGCGGCCCGAGGAAGGCAGCCGGTGAAACCCGCACTCTTCGACTACGTGGCCCCCCGCACGGTCGCCGAGGCCCTCGCGGCACTCGGCGACACCAGGCGCAAGGCGCAGGTGCTCGCCGGAGGACAGAGCCTGATCCTGGAGATGCACCTGCAGCGCATCCGCCCCGGACTCGTCGTCGACATCAACCGCATTCCGGAGCTCGACCGCATGAGCGTCGAGGGCGGCGAGTTGCGCGTCGGCGCCCTGATCCGCCACGCGACCTTCGAAACGGCCGACGCCGTACCGGGCCCGCTCGGCACCCTGCTGTCCCGGGCCGTGGTCAACATCGCCCACCCGCCCATCCGGTCCCGTGGGACCCTGGCCGGCAGCTTCGGCTGGGCCCATCCCGCCTCGGAATGGTGCGCCATCGGCGTCGCCCTGGACGCCACGGTGGAGGTGACCGGCCCCGACGGCGTCCGTTCCCTGGCGGCCGGCGAGTACTTCCTCGGGCCGCACCGCACCGCTCGCCGGCCGCAGGAGCTCATCACCGCCGTACGCCTGCCCCTGCTCGGCGAGCGCACCGGGGTCGGCTTCGTCGAGCATCGCCGTACCCACTTCTGTTTCGCCCAGGTCGCCGTCGCGGCGGCCCTCACGGTGCACGACGGAGTGATCGGCGACGCACGGATCGGGCTGGTCAACTGCGCCGACCGCCCGGTACGGGCCCGCGCCGCCGAACGGACACTCATCGGAGCCGAGTTCGACGCCCTCCCCGCGGGCCGCCGGCTCCCCGACGACCATCCGTTCGCCCGCGCCGGCCGGGTCGCCGCCGTGCAGGACGCCGCGCCGGTCGCCGAACCGTACGCCGACGTCGCGTACAAGCGGCAGGCCATCGCCGTGCTGGTCGGCAGAACCCTGTGCGAGGCGGCGACGGACCTGCGCGCGCGTCTCGCCGCACGCGAGAGAGACGACCGATGAAGATCACACTCCATGTGAACGGCACCGCACACCCCCTCGACGTGGAACCGCGAGGCCTGCTCGCCGACGTCCTGCGCGACGACCTCGGCCTCACGGGTACGCACCTCGGCTGCGAGCACGGCATCTGCGGGGCCTGCACCGTCCTCATGGACGGCGAGCCGGTCCGCTCGTGCCTGGTGCTGGCCGTGCAGTGCGACGGCGGCTGGGTCCGCACGGTCGAGGACCTCGCCGGACCGGACGGCGAACCCCACCCGCTGCAACGGGCGTTCTCGGCCGAGCACGCTCTCCAGTGCGGGTTCTGCACCCCGGGCTTCCTCATGGTGGCCGCCGGAGCGCTCGAAGCCGACCCCGACCTGGCGGACAAGCCCGATGCCGTCGCGGGTGTCGTCGGCTCCAACATCTGCCGGTGCACCGGCTACGAACCCATCCGGCGCGCCGTCACCCGCGCGGCCCGGGAGCGGCGGGGAGACACACCGTGAGCGGTCACATCCCAGCCGGGCGCTTCCCGCTGCGCCACGTCATCGACCTGTGTACGACCCGAGGCACCCCGGGACCAGGGCCCACGACGGCCACGGGGACGGCGACCTCCGGGCAGGCCGGGACACTTCCGTGCGCTGTGGGGAAAGCAGACGTGCACTTGCGGGCAACTACCGCGCGCACCGGAGATCTACCGTGCGCAGCAGCGGCGCCGGAGCGCCCGGCACGACCATCCGGGTTCCGGCACGGAACGACCGCCGTACCCGACGAATTCCTGGAGATGCCCATGTCTGATGCCGTAACGCCGGTCGAGCCGGTGCTGGAGCCCGCGGCAGCCGCGTTCGCGGAGGCGACCGCCAACCCGCCCTACCTCTTCGATCTGCCTCCGGCGGAGGGTCGTAAAGCGGTGGACGAGGTGCAGTCCGGCGACATCGAGAAGCCGGCCGTGGACGAGGAGTGGATCACCGTCTCCGGCGGTCCGACGGGCAGCGTCAGGGCCCGGATCGTCCGCCCCGCGGGCGCCCAGGGCACCCTGCCGGTGATCCTCTACATCCACGGCGCGGGCTGGGTCTTCGGCAACGCCCACACGCATGACCGTCTGGTGCGCGAGCTCGCCGTCGGCGCGGATGCCGCCGTCGTGTTCCCGGAGTACGACCTGTCGCCCGAGGCCCGCTATCCGGTCGCCATCGAGCAGAACTACGCGGTCGCGCAGTGGGTGGTGGAGCAGGGCGGCACCAAGGGTCTGGACGGCTCGCGGCTGGCCGTGGCCGGGGACTCGGTCGGCGGCAACATGACGGCCGCGCTGACCCTGATGGCCAAGGAGCGCGGCGGCCCGGCTCTGGTGCAGCAGGTGCTGTTCTACCCGGTCACCGACGCGAGCTTCGACACGCCGTCCTACCACCAGTTCGCCACCGGCTACTTCCTGCGCCGCGATGCCATGCAGTGGTTCTGGGACCAGTACACCACCGACGAGAGCGAGCGCGCCCAGATCACCGCCTCCCCCCTGCGCGCAACGACCGAGCAGCTGACCGGACTTCCCCCGGCGCTGGTCATCACCGGCGAGGCCGACGTGCTGCGCGACGAGGGCGAGGCCTACGCCAACAAGCTGCGCGAGGCCGGAGTGCCGGTCACCGCGGTGCGCTTCCAGGGCATCATCCACGACTTCGTCATGCTCAACGCCCTGCGCGAGACCCACGCGGCCGAGGCCGCCATCGACCTGGCCGTCCGCACCCTGCGCACTGCCCTGCACACCACCTGAGCACAAGGAGACGACACAGACATGACGACTTCCACACCCACGGTCGTTCTCGTCCACGGCGCGTTCGCGGACGCCGCCAGCTGGTCCGGGGTCATCGCGGAGCTGCAGAGCCACGGCATTCCCGTGATCGCACCGCCGAACCCGCTGCGCGGCCTGGCGTCCGACGCCGCGTACATCGCCTCCGTCGCCTCGCAGATCGACGGTCCGGTCGTGCTGGTCGGCCACTCCTACGGCGGTGCCCTCATCACCGTGGCCGGCACCGCCGACAACGTCGTCGGCCTCGTCTACGTGGCCGCCTACGTCCTGGAAGAGGGCGAGAGTCTCGGCGAACTGCAGGGACGCTTCCCGCTCTCGCCGCTGGTGAACAACCTCAAGCAGTGGACCTATCCGGTCGCCGACGGCGATCCCGCCGTCGAGGTCACCATCGCCGAAGAGGCCTTCCCGTGGGTCTTCGCCGGCGATGTGCCCGCGGAGGTCACGAAGGTCTTCGCGGTGGCACAGCGCCCACTCGCCGCCGCGGCGTTCGAGGAGAAGGCCTCCGCCGCCGCGTGGCGGACCAAGCCGTCCTGGGCCCTGGTGGCCGGCGCGGACGAGGCGATCAATCCGGAGGTGGAGCGCTTCGGCGCGAAGCGGGCCGGGGCGAAGGTCGTCGAGATCGCGGGCGCGTCGCACGCGGTCGCCGTCTCCCGGCCTCAGGACGTCGCCGACCTGATCCTCGAGGCCGTCCGAGCGACGAGCTGACCCGGCGGCACCGACAGCCGCGCGGACCACTCCCCGCACCGAGTCCGCGCGGCACCGCCGTCCTGCGCCGGCGCACCGCACGATCCCTGACGCTCGTCCGCCGGTGCCGCACGAGCGGGGCGCGACGCCGCCCCACCGCGCCGATCGTCCGGCCGGCGCCGCCGATGCCTCAGCCCATCTGGTCCTCCGCCGACAGATGCTCCACGGTCCGGCCGGTCTCCGTGAACGTCCGCGTCACCTGCCCGGACGAGTACACCCAGAGGATGCGCAGCGGCCGGTCCCCGATGTTCCGGAACAGGTGGGGGACCGGGGCGGGGATGTAGGTGGCGTCGAACCGCTCCAGCTTCGTCACCTCGCCGTCCACCACCACCTCCGCCTCGCCGTCCAGGACGTGACGTGCTCGTCGCAGTTGTGCGAGCGCAAGGGGCGCCCGAGCCGACCGGACACACGCTCATGCCGCTGGTGATCCGGTTCTCCCCGCCCGCCGACGGTGTGGTGATGAGCGGGGTCGTCACGACGGAGCCCCCGCGGTCGAGCAGGGGCAGCTGCTGGAGCCGTGCCGGACAGCGGAGGCAGGTGCCGGCCCTATGAGGCTCCCCGTACTGACGGAATAGGGTGCAGCTGGTCGACCGCACAGGTGTTCGCAGGAGCATGCGAGCGCTGTGTCATCCGGACATCTGACAGAGGGACACGCCTGGAAGAAAAACCCGCGGACGGGAAGCCACGCCGGTGGAGCCCCATGCCTCACGCCCCCGGTCGGGACAGTTGCGCGGCGGTGTGTTCCAGGAGTATCTCCAGGGCGGCGGGATAGGCGCTGTGCGGCATGTGGCGGGCGAGCAGGTGGGCCGTGGCGGCGATGTTCGGATGGGACTCGGCGGGCAGGCGGGCGTAGGTGGAGTGCCACATCTCCTCGTCGCCCGCACGGGCCTCGTCCGCCAGCGCGAGGGATCCGGCGTCGAGCGCGGCGAACGCGAGACTCTGGTCGATGAACGCGTGGTACACGCGGACCGCCACGGGGTCGGGCAGCCCGGCGCCGCGCAGGATGCCGAGGATGGTCTCGTCCACCGCGATCTCGCGAGGCCTTCCGGTGACCCGGCTGGCGGTGAGGACGGCAGCCTGCGGGTGGGCGAGGTAGGACGCGTGGATGGCCCGGCCCAGCGCGCGCAGGTCCGTGCGCCAGTCCCCGGTGGCCGTCCAGCTGTCCAGAGCCCTGCCCATCAGCTCGTCCCCGATGGCCCGGGCCAGATCGTCCATCCCGGCGAAGTAGCGGTAGAGGGTGCTCGGATCGGCGCCCAGTGCCGCGCCGAGACGGCGTGCCGTCAGCCCGGTGCTGCCGTGCTCCCGCAGGACACGCAGGGCGGTCCGCACGATGATCTCCTCCGACAGCACGGTGCCGCCGCGCGTGGGCCGCCGCCGGCGGCGTGCCGCCTCCGGCACCACCTGCTTCGCCATCTCGGTCGTCCTTCCGTCGCCGGTCCGGAGCCGCCTGAGCCCACCCTTATGCCAACGGGGTTGACCTTATATCCCGGCGTCGCGTTGCATCGACCCCGTCCGGAGGCGCTCGCCTCCCGGCAGAAAGGTGTGTGACATGCGCGTACTTCTGGTGGGTGCGGGCGGCGTGGGAACCGCCGTCACCCGGATCGCCGCTCGTCGCGACTTCCTCGCCCACATGGTCGTCGCCGACTACGACCTCGCCCGTGCCGAGGCCGCGGTCGCGGCGCTCGGGGAGCGGGGCGCGCGGTTCAGCGCACGGCGGCTGGACGCCTCGGACCAGGACGCGGTGGCCCGGACGCTTGTCGAGGAGCGGTGCGACGTGCTGCTCAACGCCACCGACCCCCGGTTCGTGATGCCCCTGTTCCACGCCGCCCTGGAGGCCGGCGCGCACTACCTGGACATGGCGATGTCGCTGTCCGCCCCGCACGGCTCGCGCCCCTACGAGGAGTGCGGTGTCAAGCTCGGGGACGAACAGTTCGCACTGGCCCGGCGCTGGGAAGAGGCCGGACGGCTGGCACTGGTGGGCATGGGCGTAGAGCCGGGCCTGTCCGACGTCTTCGCCCGGTACGCGGCCGACGAACTGTTCGACGACATCGAGGAGATCGGTGTCCGCGACGGCGCCAACCTGACGGTCGAGGGCTATGACTTCGCGCCGTCCTTCAGCATCTGGACGACCATCGAGGAGTGCCTCAACCCGCCGGTGGTGTACGAAAAGGGCCGCGGCTGGTTCACCACCGCACCGTTCAGCGAGCCCGAGGTCTTCGACTTCCCCGAGGGCATCGGTCCCGTGGAGTGCGTCAACGTCGAGCACGAAGAGGTGCTGCTGATCCCGCGCTGGGTGGATGCGCGTCGTGTCACGTTCAAGTACGGGCTGGGCGACGACTTCATCGCCAAGCTGAAGACCCTCCACGAACTGGGCCTGGACGCGACGGCCAGGGTGAGCGTGCCCGGGAACGACGGACCCGTGCAGGTCTCGCCGCGGGACGTGGTCGCCGCGTGCCTGCCCGACCCGGCCGGCCTGGGGGAGCGGATGACGGGCAAGACGTGTGCCGGCACATGGGTCAAGGGCACCAAGGACGGGGCGCCGCGTGAGGTGTACCTGTACCACGTGGTCGACAACCAGTGGTCGATGCGCGAGTACGGCTCGCAGGCCGTCGTCTGGCAGACGGCGCTCAACCCGGTCGTAGCCCTGGAACTGCTGTCCACCGGCGCCTGGTCCGGCAAGGGCGTTCTCGGTCCGGAAGCCCTGCCCCCGCGCCCCTTCCTGGACCTGCTCACCGAGTACGGCTCTCCGTGGGGCCTGCGCGACGACAGCTGATCGCGCTGTCCTCCTCCCTCGACAGGCAGGCGCGCGGCGAGCGATGCCGTGGCTCAGAGCCGGCTGTAGGTGTCGATGTCCTCGGTGAACTCCTCGATCGCCTGCGCGGTGAGCGTCGGCCGCGTGTCGGCGATCGCGGTCATGTAGTCCTCGGTGGTCGCCGGCCGGCCCGGCGCTGGGTGACTTCCCGTTCGAACGCCGCCTGCGCGCCCTTGCGGGCGGCGAATGCGATGTCGGCCGGGGTGAACAGCTCGCTGGCCCCGACCAGTTGGTCGAGGTCGACGGAGGCCGCGGATGCCCTGAGATAGCGGTCCCAGATCGCCGCGCGGGCGGTCGGGTCCGGTGGGCCGACGGGAATGACGTAGTCGAACCGGCCCGGCCGCAGGAAGGCCGCGTCGAGAGAGCGGACCGAATTGGTGGCGCAGGCCAGCAACCGGGAGTCGTGCTCGCGGAAGACAGGGATGAGTTTGAGCAGCTCGTTGGTCACCCCGTGCCCGGGATCGACCGCCTTTCCGGAACGCACCCCGGCGATCTCTTCGACTTCGTCGATGAAGAGCAGCACCGAGTCCAGTTCCGCCAGGTCCGCGAAGGTCTCTCGCAGCGCGGCGGCCAAGCCCTCACTCGTGTCGGCCGCGAGCCGGGACGGGAAGAGTTCCACGAACGGCCAGCCGAGACGGGAGGCCACCGCCTTGGCGAAACTGGTCTTGCCGGTGCCGGGCGGACCGAACAGGATGATCGCCTTGGGCGGGGTGACTCCGTAGCGGTCCGCCAGCGCCGGCTCGGTCAGCGGGAGCACGACACGGCGCTCGATGACCGCCTTCTCGCGCTCCATGCCGGCCATGGTGTCCCAGAGTCCCTCGGGGAGCACACGGCCGCCGAGCGCGGCGAGGACGTCGGCGTTGGCGGTTCCCGGAGGTTCCAGTTTCTCGTAGTACGTCAGGTCGTCGCGGAACCGGTAGCCGGAGTTCTCCAGAGCCTTCGTCCCGGCGGCACCGGCCGGCAGCAGCGCGCTGATGTGGCGCACGTCGAGTGCGCGGAGGCGCCGTTCCAGTTCGGCGAGGAGAGCACTGCCGATCCCGCGCTCGCGCCATCGGGCGGCGAGCGCCAGCAGAAGGATCCATCCCCGTTTGCCGTGGGCCTGGGCCACGGCCATACCCACCAGTTCGTCGCCGACCACGGCGACGACTGCCGTCTGACCGGCCTTGGCCGCGGCCATCACCTCCGAGACGGGAAACACCCGGTCCTCGTCGGCCCGGCGGCTCTGGTCCCAGATCTGTATGGCTTGGTCGAGATCGTCGTCGTGATAATCGCGCAGATGCCAAGCGGGCATCGCCACCACCTCGCCCGGTGCGGGAGCCCCATTGTCTCCGGTGCGGCACCCGGGGACGAACCGAGCCGATCCCGAGCTTTCGCAGCGGCGCCGCGATCGATCACGTGGATCCGACGGCACCGCCGCTGTGCCCCGGCCGCGGCGTGCTCAGCCACGCCTGCTCGTCGCGACCGCCCCGGAGCCGGCCACGCCGGACTCCGACCCCGCCTGAACGGCCATCAGGCATGGCTGGACGGCCTGTCCCGCACCGCCACCGGGAGGCTCGGCGCCTGACCTTTGCGGAACGCGGGGTGTGCCAGACCCTCGTCGTAAAGCGCCCCGCGCCCCTCCGCACCGCCCACACCGGTGACGGGCCGCACCGCATGCAGGAGCGCGTGCGCGGCGTAACGTCGTAAGCGTGGACTTCACCGCGGACAGTCTGCTGAGCCGTGCGGCGCAGGTGCTCGGCCCGAAGGCGGGCGCCCTGGTGCGGGAGATGGAGGATGCGCTGCGCCGGGACGTTCCCGAGCTGTGGGAAGACCCGGACGTCCTGACCTCGCAGAACATCGCCGAGCACGTGGCCACCGTGCTCTTCGCCCTTGAGCACGGCCCCGACAGGAGCCTGCTCGAACCGCCGGACGCCGACGCGGAGCATGCACGCCGGCTGGCTCGGCACGGAAAGCCCGTCACCGCCATGCTGAGGGCCTTTCGCCTCGGGCAGGGCGTAGTCGTCGCCAGACTGCTCGAGGAGATGCCCCGGCTCACCAGCGATCCAGAACTGATCAGCGCTGCCGCCGGCAAGCTGATCGGGATTGCGACCGAGTACGTGGACCGCACGTCCGAGCGCGGCGTCATCGCGTTCCAGGAGGAGCGCGACCGCAGGCTGCGATGGCGGCTGTCGGTCGTGAACGAGGCGAGCACCCGCATCGGGACCACCCTGGACATCGCCCGCACCCTCCAGGAGCTGGCGGACCTCGCGACCGAGCAGTTCGCCGACCTCGTCACCGTCGACCTGCTCGACTCCGTGCTCCGCGAACCCGGCACGCCGGCCGGCGGCGGCCCGCGAGCCCTGCGCCGCATCGCCCAGAAGTCAGCGGCCGGCGACTCGCCGGAACCGACGACCGAGCCTCGGCAGCTGATCACCTACCTGCTCGGATCTCCACCGGATCGCGCCCTCGCCACCGGGCGGTCCGCCCGGTACGACGCCGACGCCTCCGCCCTCATCGGTCTCACGGGCGCATCGCCCACGACCGCTGAACCCGGCCTCGCCGCCGGCGCCCGCCGTATCCACTCGACCCTGGTGATACCGCTGCGTGCCCGGGGCACCACTCTGGGCGTCGCCCAGTTCTTTCGTCACCGGGGCACCAAACCCTTCGACGACGGGGATCTGCTCTTCGTGCAGGACATCGTCGCCAGGACGGCGGTGGCCGTCGACCATGCCCTCCGCTTCACGCAGATGCGCACCGCCGCGCTCGCCCTGCAGCGCAGCCTGCTCCCGCAGCGCGCGCCGGGGCATTCGGCCGTGGAGGTCGCCCGCCGCTATGTGCCGGTCGACGCGGAGCTCGGTGTGGGGGGCGACTGGTACGACGTCATCCCGTTGTCCGGTGCCCGGGTCGCCCTCGTGGTGGGCGACGTGGTCGGCCACGGCATCCAAGCCGCTGCCACCATGGGCCGGCTGCGCACCGCGGTACGCACCCTGGCCGACATCGACCTGCCGCCCGACGAACTGCTCACGCATCTGGACGACGTCGTCATCCGGCTGTCCGCCGAGACCACCGCCACCCCGGACGGACAGGGCACCGACCCGGCCGAAGAGGGCGGCGGGTCGGCCAGGGCAGGCGAAGGGCCGGCCGGGGGAGGGGGTGGCCCCGCCGGGGATGGCGACGGGCCGAACAGGGGAGGCGACGGGGACATCGGCGCCACCTGCCTGTACGCCGTCTACGACCCCGTCTGCCGCCGCTGCACCCTCGCCCGTGCCGGGCACGTACTGCCCGCCATGGTGAGCCGGGACGGCGCGGTCGACATCCTCGACCTGCCTCCCGGTCCACCGCTGGGACTGGGCGGCCTGCCCTTCGAGGCGGCGGAGGTCGACCTGCCCGACGGCAGCCTCCTCGCCCTCTACACGGACGGACTGCTGGTCGCCCACGACCGCGACGTCGAGTCGGGCCTCGCCAAGCTGCGTCATGTCCTCGCCCGGACCTCGGTCTCCCTGGAGGCCACCTGCGACACCGTGCTCGACGCGCTGCTCCCGGCCCGGCCGGACGACGACGTCGCGCTGCTCCTGGCCCGCACCAACGGCCTCGGGGACCGCCAGGTCATCACCTGGGAGCTGGAAGCGGATCCCGCCGCCGTTTCCCGAGCCCGGTCGAGCGTCTCGGAGCAACTGACCGCCTGGGGTCTTGATGAGCTCGGCTTCACCGCCGAACTGGTGGTCAGCGAGCTGGTCACCAACGCCCTCCGCTATGGCCGGCCGCCGATCCGGCTGCGTCTGATCAACGACAGCACCCTGCTGTGCGAGGTCTCCGACGACAGCAACACCACCCCGCATCTGCGCCGGGCCCGTGTCTTCGACGAGGGAGGACGCGGCCTGCTCCTGGTGGCCCAAATCGCCCGACGCTGGGGGACGCGCCACGCCCGCCGGGGCAAGACGGTCTGGGCCGAGCTGGACGACGGCGCCGGACTGCCGACGCCCGCCTCCCTCTAGCCGAGCGGGCGCCTGCGTACTTCGGGTTCTCGATCCGGCCGATGGGGGAGGCTACCGGTTGCTCCTGGTGTGCAATCCATTGATCTGCACGCCGATGGGTAATTAGACCGTCCCCTTGCGGGGCCCAGCTGGACTTGCGTCCTGCTGTCCCGGACGGTGAGGCCGACCGCCATGCTGGACGGCTGGGCAGGCTTGGGGTCCGACCAGCTCGACGCGATCAACCGCGGCAGCGCGCAGACCCTCTTCTCCCGCCTCACCGACGCCTGAGCGCACGGCTGGGAAACGGTCGTCCGCACCGACACCCGCGCCCCAGAAGCCCTATAGGCCGGTGACCGACCAGCGGTGCAGGGCGGCCTAGTCGGAACAGTCCATCCCGCGCGGCCCGGTTCGTCCTGTCGATCTGACCCGTCGCAGCCCGCTGCCGACTGCTCCTCGCGCTCACCCGGCAGGATCTCGGGACGCGACGGGTGACCGAGATCCTCGAGCCGGCCCGCCATCAGGCCACCGCCATCCTCGAGCGAGGACAGCGTGCCGGCGTCTCCCACGAGCACCTCCCCGCGGCGGTACTGAGCGCTGCCCTCGAAGCCCTGACCCTCTCCCTGCTGGAGAGCGTCAACACGGGAACGTGGCAGGACGACCCGACCGCACCGCGGTGGCTGCACAGGTCGCGGCCGTCGAAGGCGTGGCGGCGCAGATGCGGGCCGAGACCAACGAGGGCTGATCTCGCACCCGACGTTCCCGCGGACCAGGCGGCCGCCGCACTCGGACGGAAGATGACGGCCTCGCCGGTGAAGCGGCCGTCGGTCCCGTCTTCCGCGGTGGCGACGGATCGCAGGCGCAGCCCCTCGGGGATGTTCCGGAGAGCGCCCGGCGCTGCCAGTGCCCTGTCCAGCAGCGCCTTCGCGGGAGGTCGGGAACATGACTCGTTCGGCGAAAGGCCCCGTCGAGTAGCCCGGCACAAGCGTGTACCTGAAGGCCGGTCTGAACCGGTGCAACCGCGCCCAGGGCTGGGGACTCCTGCGCCGACGTACCGGAGAGAAGGGCACCCGGCCGGGTCGAGGATGTCCCCGCCTGCTGCAGATCCCTGCCGTGCAGTGCCTGCGGGTGGATCGAGAAGAACGCGCGCAAGAGCCAAGCCGAGTTCGCCCGCGTGCCCATGCGAAGTGGGCCGGGACACGCCTCCGAGGGCGAACCGGCCGCCGCCCCTGCATGACGGGTAACTCAGCCGGTGCTGTGGGCGATGGTGCCGTTCGGCAGGATCGTCATCGAGCAGGGGACTGGGCTCCCCGCGACGGAAACTCGGATGCGAGTGCCCCGCGGCCACCTCTAGGCTGCGCTCGCGGCGAGGTCGAGGCGCTGTATCGACCGTCAGTGGATCGGAGATGCACGGGATATGACCAGTCAGCTGTACGCGATCTGCTTCAACACAGCCCAGCCGTCGGGCCTGGCCCGGTTCTGGTCCCGGCTGCTGGGCTGGGAGTTGGCCGATGGCCCGGACGACGACGTCGAGATCCTGCCCCCTGATAACTCCGGGTTCCGCATCCGCTTCGTGCCGAGCCAAGTGCCCAAGATCGGTCAGAACAGGGCGCATTTCGACCTGACGAGCACCTCCCCGGAGGATCAGCAGCGGACGGTGGCCAGGGCGCTGGAATTCGGCGGGAAGCACATCGACGTGGGCCAACTCCCCGAAGAGGGCCATGTGGTGCTCGCCGATCCGGACGGCAACGAGTTCTGCGTGATCGAGGCGGGCAACAAGTTCCTCGCCGACACCGCCTTCATCGGAGCGCTGGCCTGCGACGGTACGCAGGAGGTCGGCTACTTCTGGAGCGAGGCGCTGCGGTGGCCACTCGTCTGGGACCAGGACCAGGAGACCGCGATCCAATCCCCGGACGGCGGTACGAAGATCACGTGGGGTGGTCCTCCGGTGGCGCCGAAGACGGGCCCGAACAGGCTGCACTTCGAGCTGGCGCTCCCCGCCGACGCCGCCTGGGAGGCGGAGGTCGACCGCCTGATCGCCCTCGGCGCGACGCGCACCGACATCGGCGAAGACGATGGCGTCCGGGTACTGATGCTCGACCCCGACGGCAACGAGTTCTCCGTACAGAGGCCGGGGTAGCGGTGCTGTTGTCGGCTGGGCTGTGTTTCATAGGCGTTCACCCGTGACACGAGCTGTCACTCAGTAGTCCACCTGTGCCGCCCCGGCGGGCTCGCCCTGCGCACGGGCAAGAACAAGGTGGCGATCCGGCACCACACCGCCCGCTTCCGCCCGTCCCTCGCCCTCGGAAAGGCGTCACCCTCGCCGGCGAACTGCGGGCACAGACACCTGCCGACCCTGGCCGAGGAGCCCAAGGCGAGCGATGTCGGCCTGGAGTTCCTCACCGGTGAGCTCCAGGCGAATCAGCACCCCTCCGGGCCGTCACTCTTTCTCGGGATCCGGAGGCCACCAATCGACGTCCTCGGTGCAGAAATTGCCGATGGAGACATCGTGGACAAACGACGCCCAGAACGCTCCCTCAGCCTCGTAGGGTTCGGAGTCGATCTGCCGAAGGAGCGTCTTGAGTCGGTTCGCGACCTGCACGTGCTCCTCTGGCTCCGCGCCGGCAAGGTAATAGGGGAAGATCTGTTGCGCGGCCTCCAGGCAGCGCACGAATTCCTCGATACCCGAGTTGACCGGCCAGACCCGATCTGCCGGGTCGGCGCCGAAGTGGATCGATCCCCGTTCCGTGTCGAGTACGAAGTGTTCGTCCTCGGTGTAGTCACCAAGGACCACGTACCGACGATTCCCCTGAACCCACTCCGCCGCCCGACTCGGCTCGGTCGCAGAGAAGACAAGTGAAACCCGTGGAACGCCTCGTCGTGCGAGGAATTCACGGCTCTTCGCATGGGAGACGGCGTTCAACCGGTCCATTTCCCATCTGACCTGTTCAGAACACACCCGCACTCCCCGCCTTGGCGACAGCTGCAGGACAACGTACTGCCCAGGAGACTGCCCGCCGGCTCCCCGGAGGAAGCCCTCGACCGCGCAGGCGACCTCAATCTCAGCGGATCGGCAGTAGCCTGCTCAGCCCCCTCCACGAACTGTTGCGGCGCAGAACTAGGTCCACGCACGCGGAGTGACGGTTGGCCGACCATGCAGCTGGTCGGGTCAGGCCCCCGATAGCCCGGGTCGTACAGCCGCTGCCCCTCTCGGTCGGACCAGGCGCCGCTCGGAACCAGGCCGGAAAGAGGGGGCCAGCATGCGGCCAGGGCCTCCCGCACAGGAATCCACTGGTCTGAACCCTTGCGCTCCACAGGCGTCAGCATTCCTGGCACGGCGCACTGCCTCAAGATTGCGCACGGATTGAGTCGGCAACGGCCGGCCGTCGTTCAACGACCGCAGCTGTCCGACGCTTCACTCGGCTGGTTAGATCATCCGCATGACGGACTGGTCCCAGCTGCACCACGCCTACGGCACGGCAGAAGACATTCCCGGCTTGCTCAACTCAGTCAGCCCGGCCCCAGGGGATTCCAACTGGACCGAACTCTGGTCCCGGCTGTGCCATCAGGGCACCGTCTACTCGGCAAGCCACGCGGCCTTGCCTGCCCTGCGAGACATGGCACGCCAGTGGTCGCCCGCGGACAGACAAATGCCACTCGTGCTGGCCGGCGCCATCGCGGCCAGTACCGATCAGCCATACGGCGAGCCGGATCCCCACGTGGCCTATGCCCCGGAGATGTCCGACCTGGTGCAACTGACCGAGGAAGCGCTTCGGGATCCCGCCCTCGCCGACGACCCCGGCACTTACGTCTACTTGCTCGCCGCGCTCCTCGGCTTCGAGGGGGTCGAGGTCTGGGGCGAACAGCTCGACGGACTGAACGACGATGAATACGAAGTCCCCTGTCCCGCGTGCAGTGCGGAGAACTTCATAGCGTTCGGCGAGTACGGCTTCTTCTCGACCACCGACAGCATGTACATGAGCGAGACCGCGGCGAAAAGGATCCCGCTGCAGCCTGCGAACCCCTCAGCCCTGGAGGGGCTGGCCCAAAGACTCCACAGTCGCGCGCTCGCAGACGACCAGACCGATGTCGCGCATAAGTTGACTTACGTTTTCGGCGAAGCACGGTGCGCCGAGTGCGATGCGCTCTTCAGCGTCGCGGAAGCCATCGCCACTCGTTGGAGCGCCTGAACCACATCACCGCCCCGGTCCCGGACCGTGCCGAGGCTGAGACGCGGGAGCGTCGCTGAGGCGGCTGTCGTGCTGCATCGGCAACCTTCACCGCCCCAAGCGCCACAGCGGGCGCCTCCGCCGCGTTTTCTATCTGCCCGCCCAGACCAGCATCGTCCGCGAAGGCCCCGACCGCGGCTACTACCTGAAGAAGCGGACCGAGGGCCGCACGCACGTCCAGGCCGTCATCGCCCTCGCCCGCCGACGTGTCGACGTCCTATGCGCCCTCCTGCGCGACGGCAGAGCCGGTCACCCTCCATCCACCCGTCGCCGAAGCCGCTTAAACGGGCCAGCGCACCCCGCCTACCTGGCGGTAGCCTGCGGGCCAAACCAGAAAGGTGGGTCCAGTGGGCCTCGACGCAGAACGATCAGCACGCATCGCTGCCATGCAGGAAACCGCCCGGCCCGTCTGGGAGGCAACCGGCGACACGGACGCGCTCCAGCAGTTCCTCAAGGACAAGGGGTGTCATGGAGTCGAAGCCGTGTTCGTGACCATGGGTCTGCTGAACTGCGATCTTGCCCAAGCCCAACGCGCCTTCTTCAACGCACCGTGCCGTGACGCCGAACGCCGCTTCCACAACCACGCCATGGACCTGCTTGAGGAGGCCGCCGACGCCGATGCCTGACACCCCCCGGCCCAGCAGAGGCACTTGCGATGAATCAATCTTCGTCATTCGACGAGGAGCCCCGTCGTACGGAGAACACCAAGACCCCGATCAGCGCGAGGATGACCAGGACCGCGACGAACCCCCAGAGTCCGGACCCCCAACCCGCGCTTGTGTCATGCTTCAGAGGCGATAGGCCACCGAGCCCAACAGCGAGCGCCCCATGCCTCGTATCCCCCAGGTTCAAGGGCGAAGCGTATTGCTGCCCACGATCCGCGGCCAGGGAGCGAGGCGCGCACGTGCTCCTCGCGTGCCCGATCGAGCAGACACGAGCGGGGAACACCGGATAGCGCGTCAGGAAGGCGCGGGCCATCCTGCCAGCGTCTTGCCGGCTCAGGCCGCATCCGGATACGCGATCTTCCCAACTGGCGACTTGGTCGCACGGCAAGTGGGGTCCGGGATTGTTCTTATGCGTTCCGGCGCGCTTCCCGACTACGCGTTGCCTCTGTGCTCGCCATGCGCCTGGCTGGTTGGCACAGGTGCAACCGGACGGACCGCGGTGAAGTCCTGGAACTCGTAGCGGGTGGCGGAGAGCAACAGCAGCCACTCGTCGCAGCCCTGCCACGGATAGAGGTCGCCGGCGCCTCCGCGCACCACCCGCGGTCCGTCTCCGGTACGGGGGCGGGCGTCCACCGGTGCGTCCGTGAAATGCGGGATCCACACGTCAGCGCAGATTTCGTTTGCCGATCCCATCGCCGCCAGCCCGAAGGCGTTCTCAGCCGCGGCAGTGCGCTCCTCGTCGGCAAAGTCGTCGAGCACCTGGTCCTCGTCCGGCCTCCCGTTCCCGCGGAAGGTCAGGGTGGTGGTGCCCGCCCGGGCCGCATACTCCCACTCCGCCTCGCTGGGCAGCCGGAATGGCAACGTCCCGAGCAGGTCATCCAAGTCGTCCTCGAGCCGGGCGGTGCTCGAAGCCGAGTCGGCGAAGTCGTCCTCGTACTCGGGCAGCCAGTGCCGTACTTGTGCAACCGTGAGCGGATGACGGGCGATCAGGAATGGCTCGACTCGCACTTCCCGCACCGGCCGGGCTACTCGGACAGCACCAGCGAAGAACGCTTCGAGGTCGTCATCGGCGCCGTCGGCCCGCTCGATGGCACGAACGGCGTCCAGTTCCGCGTCGGACAACCCCATCCGGAACGTCCCACCGGGAACAGCCCGGAAGACCACTCCGGAGGGCGTGTGCCGCCAAGCCGGTCCGCCGGCCACGATGTCTTGAGCCCACATGGTGCCGGACGCTAGCAGCTGGGCGTTCCGGACGAAGGAGGGCATCCAGATCCGGTGTCAGGGCTCCCGTGGACCACTGGCGGACGAGATGCTTGGAGCCGAGCCCACTACGAAGAAACTGACGGTTGTCGGTCAGGGCAGCCGTCGGCGTGTATGCGGAACCGGGAGTACGGCCCTGGGACTGTCCAGCCCTCCAGCCAGCCGGTAAGCCACCGGGCGAGGGCCAAAGTGGTCGGGACCAGGACGCAGCAGTCATTGGCATCCCAGTCCCAGACGCGGCCCTCGGGGGTGCTGAAGTCGATCATCGTCCACATGCAGCAGCCGCGGTCCATGAGCGGGACGACCCCCTCGGGTGTTGCGGGGATGTCGGAGTCGTCCATCGCCGAGAAGAGCCGGTGCGCCTCGATCATGTCCCGCTCTTCGCTGAACCAATTGCCGGTGTCCGTCAACGAGAGGCATTCCCAGACTCCGAAGCCGCCGTTGGCGACTTCCAGGTAGAGGCGCCGCAGCAACTGTGGCATCGGGCGGCCGACCGCACGCTCGACCGCCGTAACGTCCTCCGGCGTTGCCGGCGGGGGTAGGTCACGGTCGGCGACACGGGTGCGGACGGCCTCGACAATCTCGTCGTCGGTCATGGCCTGTCGCCCCCAGCCGGCCCGGTTCGAGTAGGACTCGTACGAGTGGCGGGTGCCACGATCCCACTCCTGTCCCGTGTGCCCTGCCCTGCTGGTGGCGCTCCTGGACTCGGGGGCCGCGTTCACCGGGAGCCCTGGGATCTCAAGGCTCCCGCGTGAGCGGCTGTGCGTGGCGTCAGCGTGTGAACTTTTCGATGGCCTCCGGGGTGACGGGGGTGAAGAAGTTGACGAGGTTGCCGTCGGGGTCGCGGAACAGCAGCGACCGGTTGCCCCAGGGCATCGTGGTGGGCTCGTTGACGAAGTCGGTGACGAAGCCGGTCAGGTTCTGGTGAACGCGGTCCACGTCGTCGACGAGGAACTCGGTGATCACGCTGCGGTTGTCCGCCGGGCGGGCAGAGCCCGGGGCGAACAGCGGGACGGTGCGGGTGCTGGCGATCGCGAGGGTTGCGCCCGCGGTCTTGAGTTCGGCGAAGTCCTCGGTGGCCCGTATCGCCTCCATCCCTGTGGCTCGCTCGTAGAACTCGACGAGGCGTGCGACGTCGCTGGTGATGATGCGGATCGAGACGAAGTCCATGGGAGTCTCCTTGGCTGTGCTGGAGGCATACGCGTCGCAGGCTAGGAGAAATAGTGGACAGAATCGGTCCGGTATTCGCGTTAGAGTGCGAACATGCCTCGACCCACCGGCCGCGTGCTGACACTCCTGGAGCTGCTGCAGTCGGGCGGCACCCGGACTGTGGCCGAGCTCGCCGACCGCCTCGGCGTCGAAGGGCGCACTGTGCGGCGGTATGTGGACCAGCTGATCGACCTGGACGTGCCCGTGGAGTCGGTGCGCGGCCGCTACGGCGGGTACCGGCTGGCTCCCGGGTACCGCTTGCCCCCGCTCATGCTCAGCGACGACGAGGCGCTGGCCGTGCTGCTCGGCCTGGTCGCCGGCCGCCAGGCAGGGCTGACGGCGACGGAGCGCACGGCAAACGAGACGGCGTCAGCGAAGATCCGGCGGGTGCTGCCCAAGCACATCGCCCGCCGGCTCGACACACTCCTGGAAGCTCTCGCCTTCACGGATCACCCCGGCGAGTTGGACCACCCGGACGCCGGGCTCCTGCTCACCATCGCCGATGCGGTGCGCCACCGCCGACCGGTCTCGATCCGCTACACCGACCGCGACGGACGGCGCAGCGAACGCACACTGCACGCGTACGGGATCGTCGCCCATGCGGGCCGGTGGTACGTCACGGGCAAGGACGCCCAGGTCGGCGAGGACCGAACCTTCCGGCTCGATCGCATCGCAGACGCGCGGACCCTGCCCGGCTCATTCGAAGCGCCGGTGGGTCCCGGTCCGGCACAGCGCGTGTTGTCAGGATTTGCCACGGCCGAGTACCGGCATGAGGTGACCTTGCGGATCCACGGGACGGTTGGGCAGATCCGCGCGTACCTTCCCGCCAGCGTCGCGAGCCTGGAGGAGCACGAGCCCGTGGCCGGCCAGGACCCGGCCGCCGAGCACTGGCTGCGCGTCGAGCTGCGGGCGGAGCGGCTCGACTGGTTGCCTCCGATACTCGCCTCACTCGACCGGCCGTTCGTCATCGAGCGCCCCGCTGAACTGCGCGACCTCGTCATCGCGCTCGCCGATCGCCTCGCGTCCTACGCCCGCCAAGCCTGACGGTGAGGAACCAATGTCACGAGACGGCACAACTGGATGAGCGTCCAACTGCGTGACAACGTCGACGCACACCGGCGGACGAGCACGGACGCGGCCACGGACACTAGTGATCACTCCGATCCGGCATCGCGTCCGACCGACGCGGCGAGGTCAGGATGCTTGCAAGCGCCTACAGATCGGCGCCATCACCTCCCACGTAACGGCACGGAGCGTCAAAGTCCGCTTGGCAACGGGCCCTTAGACGCCTGCGTACACCAGCGGGTTTCTCGCGGGTGGCGGCGGTCCGGTGACCTCCACGTGGGCCGGGCGGAGCAGTTGGGCGCCGAGCCGGTAGCCGGGGCGCAGGATCTTCGTGCAGATCAACCGGTCGGTGTCGGGGGAGACATGGTGGGTGACGGCGTCGTGGCACGCCGGGTCGAAGGGGTCGCCCTCCTCTCCGAACGTCTCCAGTCCCAGGGACCCCAGCTGGGCGCCAAGAGTGTCGGCGATGTCCTTCAGCCCCACTGTCCTGGGCTCGTGCGCGCACGTGCGGTCGACGGAGTCCAGGACGGGCAGCAGGGCACGCAGGACGTTGGCCACGGCGATCTCGCGTACGGCCATGCGGTCCCGGCGCACCCGCTTGCGGTAGTTGTCGTACTCGGCCTTCAGCCGCTGCAGGTCGGCCGTGCGTTCCTCCAGCAGACGCTGCAGCAGGGCGGGGTCCGGGTTCTGCAGCCGGCCCTTGTCCATGGTCAGCCCGCCTCCGGCTTGTCGTCGTCGACGATCTCGGCGTCCACCACACCCTCGTCCGAGGAGTCGGCAGCGGACGCGTCCGCACCGGAGGCCGTCTGGCTCTCCGTGCGGGACCGCTCGTACATCGCCGTACCGATCTTCTGCGCCGCCTCGGTCGCACGTTCCATGGCCTGCCGGATCGCGGCCGTGTCGTCGCCCTTCAGCCGCTCCTTCAGCTCAGCGAGCGCGCTCTCCGTCTCGCTCTTCGCGTCCGCCGGGATGTTGTCGGGGTTGTCCCGGATGAGCTTCTCGGTGGAGTAGACGAGCTGTTCGGCCTGGTTGCGGGTCTCAGCGGCCTCCCGGCGTCGGCGGTCCTCCTCGGCATGCTGCTCCGCCTCGCGGACCATGCGGTCGATGTCGTCCTTGGGCAGCGCCGAGCCACCGGTGACGGTCATCTTCTGTTCCTTGCCGGTGCCGAGGTCCTTGGCGGAGACGTGCATGATCCCGTTGGCGTCGATGTCGAAGGCGACCTCGATCTGCGGCACTCCGCGCGGCGCGGGAGGCAGGCCGGTCAGCTCGAACATGCCGAGCTTCTTGTTGTACGCGGCGATCTCCCGCTCGCCCTGGAAGACCTGGATGGTCACCGAGGGCTGGTTGTCCTCGGCGGTGGTGAAGATCTCCGAGCGGCGGGTCGGGATCGTGGTGTTGCGCTCGATCAGCTTGGTCATGATGCCGCCCTTGGTCTCGATGCCCAGGGACAGCGGGGTGACGTCGAGCAGCAGGACATCCTTGACCTCGCCCTTGAGGACGCCGGCCTGGAGCGAGGCGCCGACGGCCACCACCTCGTCCGGGTTCACGCCCTTGTGCGGATCCTTGCCGGTGAGCTCCCGCACCAGCTCCGTCACCGCGGGCATACGGGTCGAGCCGCCCACCAGAATGACATGGTTGATGTCCGACACCTTGATCCCGGCGTCCTTCACCGCGTTGTGGAACGGGCCCTTGCACCGCTCCAGCAGATCCGACGTCAGCTGCTGGAACTGGGCGCGGGTGAGTTTCTCGTCCAGGTGCAGCGGGCCCTCCGGCGAGGCCGTGATGTAGGGGAGGTTGAGGTTCGTCTCCGTCGAGCTCGACAACTCGACCTTGGCCCGCTCCGCCGCCTCCCGCAGGCGCTGCACGGCCATCTTGTCCTTGGCCAGATCGATGCCGTGGTTGTTCTTGAAGGTCGTGACCAGGCGGTCGACGATCCGCTGGTCCCAGTCGTCGCCGCCGAGGTGGGTGTCGCCGTTGGTGGCCTTGACCTCGATGACTCCCTCCCCGATCTCCAGCAGCGACACGTCGAAGGTGCCACCGCCCAGATCGAAGACGAGAACCGTCTGGTCGTTCTCCTTGTCCAGCCCGTACGCCAGCGCGGCGGCCGTCGGCTCGTTGATGATCCGCAGCACGTTCAGGCCGGCGATCTCCCCGGCCTCCTTGGTCGCCTGCCGCTGTGCGTCGTCGAAGTACGCGGGGACGGTGACCACGGCGTCGGTGACGTCCTCGCCCAGGTGCGCCTCCGCGTCCCGCTTCAGCTTCTGCAGCACGCGCGCGGAGATCTCCTGCGCCGTGTAGCGCTTGCCGTCGATGTCACCGTGCTCGGGAAACCGCCAGCCGTGATCGCCCATGTGCCGCTTCACGGAGCGCGCGGTGCGATCGACGTTGGTGACGGCCTGCCGTTTGGCGACCTCCCCGACCAGCACCTCGCCGTTCTTCGCGAAGGCCACGACCGAAGGTGTCGTCCGGGCCCCTTCGGCGTTGGTGACCACGGTGGGCTCGCCGCCTTCGAGGACCGAGACCACGGAGTTCGTCGTTCCCAGATCAATACCGACTGGACGCGCCATCAGGACTCTCCCTCCTGCTCCGCCTCCATTCTCGGCCCGCCGGCTGACCACTGCGAACTGCTCATTCGGACCACGTTGCTCATCGCCTTGGTAAAACTTGAGCGCCTTCGCGCCAAGTCTTGCACCGGCGGATGTCACCGAGTGCCAGGTCGTGACTCATAGTGCAGGCTGTGGAAGCGACCGCTCTCCTCGCGCCCGGCGGGGTCATGACCCAGAGACCGCACCGTCGCGATCGCAAACTGCTGTTCCCGTTCGTCGGTGAAGAGCCGCTGCGGATAGGTGCGGGAGACATCGAGTGTGGTGTGCAGGCCGTGCGCGGCCAGTGCGCGGACGATCGGCTGGTACGACACCGTCCGCAGGACGAACGCGCTGATCCACACCGGTCTCCGCGTGCTGTCGAGCAGTGCCGTGAACGTTCGGTCGGTGATGTAGCTGCCGCCGCCGGTCAGGGTGACGAGCCCGACCTCGGCGAGCGCACGCCTCAGCCCGGGGCCGGGCGGTCCCTGTTCCAGGTCGTCGGTGAAGGCGGCGTCCAGGAGACCCACCTCCAGCGCGTACTGCACGGCGGGCGCCGCGACGTCCAGGCCGAACACCGGCACCGCGTCCGGGCGGCGCCGTCCCGCGTAGAACTCCTTGTCCTGCGCAGCGAGTCGTGCCGTCGACATCTCCTGGCGATCGGGTGAGGTGTACCGCTCGTACATGTCCGCGAGCGTCACATCGTGGTTGAGCAGTGCGGCGTTGATCCCGTACGAGCAGCACAGATCCAGCACCGCCGGCCTGCCGGGGTGTCCGTCGTCGAGTGCGGCCCGTTCGGCGGCGGCCTGCCGGAAGACCGGCTGGGCATGGTGCGGGATCTCGTACTCCAGCGGGGCCAGCCGACGGAAGTACATGCGAGGGTCCGGCCGGTCGTAGATGTCGTCGAACCGCGACTTGCCGGTCGCCACGCCCCCGGTACCGCCAGAGCCGGACTCGGCCATGCCGTACTCCTCCCCGCGGAAGACATCGGTACCTCCATCATGTCTCGCCCTTTATGTCCTGGGATGTCTGCCACACCGAGGTCCACGGGTGTGCTTCGGCCGCAGTGTGACGCCGGGGCGCAGGCGGTGCGGTGGATCGGAGATACCGGCCGTCCAGCGCAGGTGGGACGGCGCCACGCGGCCGGACGTGGGCACGGCCCGCTTCAGTACCAGCCGGACCGCAGCCGGTCAGCCGCCCAACGATCCGAACGCGGACCCGACCGTCCGGACGCGGATCCCTCCGGCCCACCGCCGGCGCCGCCCGGCGGACGCCGGTGGCCGACCCGTGATCGCGTGACGACCGCCGTGGTGTCGGCGGCCGTCACCGCCGCGGTGGGCGGAGTGATCTACGGGGTCCTGGCGCCGCAGACCGGCCACGGCGGCGCGACATCCACCGCGGCGGCCTCCGCGACTCGGCCGTCCGGCACCGGGCCAACCACCCCGGACGACTACACCCCGGTCTACCGCCACCGGACGCTGTCCCTGAAGAACTACAACTACGACTTCGACCTGCGCGCGGGTGCGGTCAGCGGCTCGGAGACCGCCTGGAGCGTCGGCACGGACGCCGGGGGTGACGGCGACGGAGCCTTCGAGATCCAGCCACTCACCGACATCTACGTCATACCGGGGAAGGCCGTACCGACTGCCGGGCAGTGCGCCGCCAAGGCCACTCACCACCCCCGCGACGACCGGCTTCACTTCGCGCAGGCACCGCCTGGCAGCACCTTCTGCCTGCGGGACACGACGAGCGGCGACATCGCCGTGTTCACCGTCATCGACGTCGACCACGGCAACCACGCGACCACGGGCGACATCACCTGCTACCGCCGTCGCAGATGACCCGAAATGATCGCGTGGTCAGAGGTTGAAGACCCGGCGGGCGTTTCCGGACAGGAACAGCTCGGTGGCTTCTTCGTCCAGTCCGAGATCACCGAGGTGTTCCAGCGCCTGGGCAGGGGTGATCATGGGGTAGTTCGAACCGAACAACACCTTCCTGCGGCCCCGGCCACGCAGGTACTCGGCGAGCTCTCGCGGGTAGCGGCGGGTGGTGTAGGCGCTGGTGTCGATGTAGACGTTGGCGTGCTTGTCGGCCACCGCGATCATCTCCGTGGTCCACGGGTAGCCGATGTGGCCGCAGACGATGGTCAGTTCGGGGAAGTCCAGCGCGACCTGGTCGATGTAGGGGATGGGGCGACCGGTTTCGGAGGGGCGCAGCGGGCCGGTGTGGCCGACCTGGGTGCAGAAGGGGATGCCGAGGTCGACGCAGGCGGCGTACAACGGGTAGTACAACCGGTCGGTGGGCGGCAGTTGCCACAGCCACGGCACGATCCGCAGGGCGGCGAAGCCGAGTTCCCCCACGGCCCGGCGCAGCTCGCGCACGGCATGGACGGGCCGGGTGAGGTCCGCGCCGGCGACCCCGCGCAGCCGTCCGTCGGACTGTGCGACGAACTCGGCCACCTCGTCATTGCTGATCAGCGGTCCCTGAGGCCCGTACCAGGCCGCCGCGAGACCGATCTCCACATCTGCCGCGGCCATGGCCGCGACAGTGGCCTTCACCGGCAGCGGCTCCTCCAGCAGTCCCCGCCCCGTCCACCGGCGCAACGACTCGAACATCTCGTGGTTGGAGTGACGGAGCGTGGGATGCTGCATCCACACATCGATGACCGGCATGGATCCTCCAGCAAGGGGCTGAGCGATCGCTTACGGCAACCATAGCCGCTCGACGTCGGCAGGTGTCTCCTGTCCGGCACGTCACTGACGCCCCGTCAATGGGTGGCTGTGGCAAAGTGGTTCGGCAGGAGATGCCCAAGGTGGGGAGCGCGGTCGTGGCGGCGGAGATGAACGAGCACGTGCGGAAGCGGCTGGAGGCGCCGAACTTCTGGTACTTGGCCACGGTGACGCCGGACGGGGCGCCGCACGTCACGCCGATGTGGGTGGGGCTGGAGGACGGGCTGATCGTGTTCAACACCTCGGTCGGCCGGATCAAGGAGGAGAACCTCCGCAACGACGCCAGGGTCCACCTCTCGCACGCCGACACCGAGAACCCCTACGACCGGGTGCAGATCTCCGGTCGTGCGGTGCGTTTCGTGGAGGGGGAGGAGGCCGAGCGTGGCATGGACCGGCTGGCCCGCAAGTACCTGGGCCTGAACGGATATCCCTGGCTGATCGTAGGCGAGCAGCGGGTACACGTTCTGGTCGAGCCGGAGCGGGTGCGCCACATCGTCGGCGTCGAACCGTTCCGCCCGGGAGTCATCCCGTCCTGAGCCGGTCCGCGCCGGCGGCGGCCTTCCGTCCAGGCATGATTGTCAGTGCCGACTGCGATGATCTTCGCATGAACGAGACGCACGCACACCTGGCAAGGCGCCTGCTCACGGCCGATGCGGACGGCTGGACGGAAACAGGCACCCAGGCTCTGCTCGCCGCCCTGGGCCGGGAGGGCCGCCTCCGCGCGGTGGGCCGGTTCGAGGAGCCGTACGTGAACGGCGAGGCTTACGTGGAGCTCGCGGTGCCGGTGCTGAGGCCGGCCGACACGGCGGCCGCGGCCCAGGCGGCGGCCTTCCGCGCGGTGAGCGAGGAGCTGACGGCGGAACTCGGCGAGGCGTCGATCATGGGTGTGTACGGCGACCTCGGCCCCTTCTACGCCTCAGGTCCGGCCTGGGGCACGCCGTACCTGCGCTGGCGCGGCCGGCCGAACACGCTGGAGCTCCGGGCCGGGGCGGACGGTCCCGAGCTGGTGCTGCAGCCGACCGGACCGCTGGAGAACTGGTTCTGGCGCCAGGGGCACGGCGAGGAACACGCGATCAGCGGATTCTTCGGCAGTCGCAACGACCCCGCGAACATCGGCCTGGGCCACCCCGGCGGCTGGCGTGCGAGAAGCTGGGAGGCGGTGACGCACTCGCTGGCGGACTTCCTGGCCACCCTGCCGGCCGAGACCACGGCCCTGGGCAGGCCGATCGGCATGCCGGTGTACGGCCGCGGGGCGGGGCCGGGCGCACCGCTCCTCTTCGAGATCTCCTGCGACGACCGCCTGGTGATCGGCTGCTTCCCGCCGCACGACATGGACCCGCGGCCGGAGGCCCTCGGCTGGGGCCGGATGGCGGACCACCCGGCCACGCGAGAGGTATGGGACGACGACCAAGATCCCCGCTGGCGCGTCGACGCGGGCGGCCCGGGGCAGCCGCGAGGCCACGAACTGGCGGAGATGCTGGTGGCGACGGCACGCGCGGCGGGAGTGCGGCAGCCGGAAGACCTCGTGATCGGCGGCGAGGCGGAGTACATGGGCCCGTACCACGTCACGTTCTACGGCCTCGGGCTCCCCACCGGCTGAAGATCCTCCCGTACCCTGTCGGACGGCCTGAGTCGTCCTGGACGGGCAGGCGGCTCGACCCCGGCTGTCCGGGATCTCCGTGGCAGCGGGGCCGGGCACGTCGGTGCGGCCTGACCCGCGTCCGACCCCGCTGGAGATGTGTGAAGGTTTGGCCCCCGCTGGTCCGCCGTCCCGGGACTTGGCGGACCGGCGCCTGTGAGGACGCTCTCGCGGGGTAAACGGAACCTACGCCTCCACCTGCCGTGACGGAAACCCCTCGGAAGTGTGGTCCAGGTCATATCGGCCGGTGCTTCGCATTCGCTGGGTCCCTGTGCAACCTTGTCGGCCCGATCGGGGGCGCAGACGCGCGGTTGAGATCACGCTCGGAATCAACGCCGGGACACCAAGCGGGAGCGTTCAGTGTCGGACACGCCGTGCCGAGCGCATCGCGGCTGCAGGCGCCCCTCCCTCCCCGTGCTGCTCGTACGGAAACGTCCGGCGCCGACTGGAAGTGCCGTCGGTCTGCCGCGTCTTGCGCATGATCTGTTGGCGAGTGCCCTGGTGGTAGCCGGGCCCTGGCCTACCGCAGAGCCGCGGGCCTGCGCTCTGCGGTCCCCGATGGCGGAAGCGGCCATGTGCTGTCCGCTCGCTGTGACCGTGGCTTGGCAACCGCTTGCAGGGCTTCGCTCGAAGACTCAGCATGACGGTTCCCACTCGTTGTTCCGGCAGTGAGCGGGCTTGTGCGCGCGAGTGCGTGAGGAGTACACGTGACCTGTGCGGAGCCGGCGACGGGTGGTTTCCGGTGTCCCGTGTTTTTCGGAAAGGGCTGGATGTGCCAGAGCCGTTTGATGCCGTGACCCCCGCTGCCGTCGGCGGGGCGGGGTACGCGCCGGAGGCGGCCGCACCGCCGACGGTCGGTGTGGAGGAGGAGTTCGTCCTGGCCGACCGGCGCAGCAGGTCGACCGTCAGCAGGTCTCTTTCCGTGGTGCGTGCCGCGCGCGCTCGCCTCGGCGGGGCGCATGTCACCCCCGAGCTGTCGCAGTCCCAGGTGGAGACGGTAAGTGCGGTGTGTCGTACCGGAATTGAAGTAGAGGCGGAAGTCCTTCGATTACGCGCGGGTGCGGCTGCCGCAGCGGCCGAGCACGACTGCCTGCTGGTGCCCAGTGGCGTGGCGGTGCTGGGCCGTTCCGGGCCGCCGCCCGTCCTCGACCGGGCACGGTACCAGACCCTTGCGCGCCGCTTCGGGCCCGTGGTTCACGGGCAGGGCGTGAACGCCTGCCACGTACACGTCGGCGTGGCCGACCGGGAGGATGCCGTTCGGGCGGTCAACCACCTGCGGGGCTGGATGCCGTTGCTGCTGGCCCTGACCGCCAACTCCCCGTACAGCGACGGCGCGGACACCGGGTACGCGAGCTGGCGGTCGGTGCTCTGGAGCCGTTGGCCCTCGGCGGGACCTCCTCCCCACCTGCGCGACGCGGCGCACTACCAACGGGTCGTCGACCAGCTCGTGTCCTCCGGAGCGGCGCTCGATCCGGCCATGGTCTACTGGCATGTCCGGCCCTCGGCGCATCTTCCCACCATCGAGGTCCGCATCGCTGACGTGATGCCCGACGCCAAGACCACCACCGCGTACGCGCTGCTCGTCCGTGCCCTCGTCGGGTACGCCGTGGAGGTGGGGCGCTTCGGCGAACCCGCGCCCGACGTCCCTGACCTGCTGTTGAGAGCGGCGTGCTGGCAGGCCGCGCGGCACGGATCCGTCGGCACCCTGCCCGGCACCCACACCCGCGACTGCGCTCCCACGGACGTCGGCCGGCTGATCGAGGAGCTGTGGAAACGGGTCGAGCCACACCTCAGTCGGCACGGCGACGACGGACGGGTCGGCGACTGGCTGGGCGATGTCCAGCTCCACGGGTCCGGCTCCGCGCGGCAGAGGCGTGCGGCGGAACGGCACGAGGGTGGCCTACGGGCCGTGGTGGACGACCTCGCCGTCGAGGTTCCGTGAGGTCGGCCGGTGGGGGCGATGTGGCTGGTGTGGTTTTTGTTGCGCCAGGCAGCAGCAGTCGGCGCGGTGCCCGGATGCCTGGACCGAACTCGCCTGTCATCCCTCGGCGACGATGGACATCGCCGGGTTTACCGTGTTCCTGAGGGCTTTGTTCGGACGTTGAGCGCAGCCCGGAGTCCTCGGCTTCGCCGAACCCTGCCGCTCCTGCTCGCCCGGGGGGTGCCATGAAAGTCGAAATGATCCAAAGGGCCGCCGACGTGCTCTTCGATGTGCCGGACGAGATGCACGAAGAGATCATCATGCTCATCAGCGTGGTCACCGACGACAACGAGACACGGGCGCCGGACCTCGCGGCCGCGTTCGGGGAGTGGTGTTGGCTGGTGTATACGATCCGCGGCGACGTGGTCGAGGTGCTGGACGTCGGCTGCGCCCGGTGACGCCGGGAGGTGCTCGCTGTATGCGACGACGGCGCCCGGCGGGATCGACCTCGAAGACGGTGTGTCGTCATGATGTGGGCATGAAGATTCCCGACCGACGGATCGAACTGTTCACCGGCACCGGCAGCGAGAACCGGTTCAGCGGCCCCGCGACCGGTGACGAGCGGACCATGCTCGTGGCCATGCTGGACGCCCAGCGGGCCACCCTGGAGCTGAAGTGCTCCGGCCTGGGGCCGGAGTTGGCCCTGCGGTCCGTGTCTCCGTCCTCGCTCTCCCTGCTCGGCCTTGTCCGGCACCTCGCGGACGTGGAACGCCGCTGGTTCCGGGCCGTGCTCGCCGGGCACGACGTCGAACTGTGCTTCTCCTCCTCGGACGTCCCCGAGGGCGACTTCGACGGCGTCAGCCCCGATCCCGAGGTCGTGGCGGCATCCTGGGCGGCCTGGCGGGCCGAAGTCGCCTTCGCGGAAGCGTTCGTCGCCGAGGCCGCGCATCTCGATATCGAGGGCCAGGACCCCTGGCGGGGCACGGTCTCCCTGCGCTGGGTGCTCATCCACATGATCGAGGAGTACGCCCGTCACAACGGGCACGCCGACCTGATCCGCGAACGGATCGACGGCGCGGTCGGGGTGTGACCCAGGCTTGCTGCGCCGGCCCCGCCGGGCGGCCGGCTCAGTGATGGTGGTGGTGCTCGCCCTGCCCATGCCCGTGTCCCCCTGCCTGACCGTGACCGTTGGCGTGGTCGTCGTCCTGCTCGCCGTGGTTCGGTGAGCCGCCCATCATGCGCAGCATCGCCGGGCCGCCGGTGCGCAGGAAGCGGACGAGGAGGGCGGCGGCCAGCAGCAGGAAGGCGATGTTGAGCCACGTCGTGTAGTTCCAGCTGACGCCCTCCTCGGGGATCTTCGCGTCGGCCTGGTCGGGGATGAGGCCCAGACCCCCGAAGGCGAACTCCACGACGTAGCCGGCCACCGCCATCGCGGCGAAGAACGTGCCCAGCAGGAAGGCGGCCATCCGGGCGCCGTAGTACTTCCGGTAGATGTTCAGGATCGGAAGGATCAGCAGGTCGGCGTAGATGAAGGCGATGACACCGCCGAAACTGATGCCGCCCTTCCACAGCACCACGGCGAGCGGCACGTTGCCGATGGAGCAGACGAACGTGGCGATGGCCACCACCGGTCCGATCAGCGGCCCGATCAGCTTGGCCGCGAGCGGATGGTCGGCCAGGAAGAAGGTGCGCCAGAACTCGTCCGGCACCCACGCGGCGATCGCCCCGGCGATCAGGAGGCCCGCCACCAGGTCGCGCAGGATCGCCGCCCACTCCATGACGAAGATGTGGGAGACGGAGGTGACGCCGTCGCGGGAGAGGAGCCGGCGCAGGAAGCCGCCCTCGCCGCGCACGGACATGTCCATCGCCGCATGCCCCTCCATCGACCCGGCCAGTCCGCGCTCGGCCTGCTCCCGCGCCTGCCTCAGCAACCGCTCCCGCAGGAGGAGCCGGAACAGCACCGCGAGTACGACGATCATGATCGGACCGCCGACGAACTCCGCGGCGGTGAACTGCCACCCCATCAACAGGGCCAGGATCACGCCCAGTTCGACCACCAGGTTGGTCGAGGCGATCTCGAAGCCCATCGCCGCCGTGAAGTTCGCCCCTTTGCGGAACAGCGAGCGGGCGAGGGCGACGGCGGCGTACGAGCAGGAAGAGGAGGCCGCGCCGAGCCCCGCGGACAGGGCGAGCGTGCGGGGCCGGTCGTCCCCCAGCAGTCGTACGACGGTCTCTCGGCGAACCACTGCCTGGACGACGGCGGACAAGGTGAAGCCGAGGATCAGAGCCCAGGTGATCTCCCAGGTCATGGACCCGGCGATGGACAACGCGTGCCCGATCGCATGCATGTTGCACACCTTTCGCCGTTGCCTGTCGCCAGCAGCCTTGATTCTATACCCCATAGGGGTATGTGGGGGGTTACGATGACGCACCCTGAGTGACGAGCCCTGAGTGACGAGCCCCCGGGGGAAAGCCGTGGAGCAGCAGGTTCAGCCGGACGTCCGCGCGGGACGCTCTCTGCGTATCGCCGTGGTGCTGCTGGTGGCGGCGTCCGGCGCTGTCGAATCCGTCTCCTTCCTCGGGCTCGACCGGGTCTTCGCGGGAGTCATGACCAGCAACCTCGCGCTGCTCGGCATGGCCGTCGGCCGCGGCGAGGCCGTCGACGTGACCGCTGCGTTGTTGGCGCTGTCCGGGTTCGGCGTGGGCACGGCGGTGGTCGCCTGGTGCACGCGCGGCTCCGCGGTGCCGACGAGCCACTGGCCCCGGCATGTCATGTCCTTCCTCGGCGCCGAGGCGGCCCTGCTGGCGGCGGGCGCGCTGGCCTGGGGCCTGACCGGCGGCACACCGGGCGAGACGGCTCGGGACGTCATGCAGTTCGGGGCCGCACTCGCCATGGGAGTGCAGGCCGCGTGCATGGTCGCCGCAGGACGTGCCGCCGCGCCGACCACCTACCTGACCGGCACGCTCGCCACCTACATCGTCAAGGGAATCGGCACCGGCCGCCCCGGCGTGTGGGTGCCGCTGCGATTCGTCGGCCTCATCGCGGGTGCGGCCGTCTCCGCCGCTCTGCTGAAGGAGGCGCGTGCCTGGGCGGCGCTGCCGTCCGTGATCCTGATTCTGTGCGCGATCGCCACCGCCTGCCTGCCGCTTGCCGCCGCACGGCGCCGGAACACCGTGGCCCCCTCCTGAACCACCGCCCAGCAACCGCCGTCCTCGGCCAGTCCGCTCCCGATGCGGCGTCACGCCTGAGCCGGGACGACGTCCGCCGCTGCACGCCCGGCCGGCCACCCTGCCCGGTCGCGGCGTGCGCGGCCGGGACCGGACAGGGCGGGGGGCTCAGCCGCGCAGTGTCGCGACCGGGCTGTTGTACGCCTCGGCCGTCAGCACCGGGTGCCGTGACGTGGACGACGTCGCCGGCCAGGACACATGGACCGTGCGGGACTCGCCGGGCAGCAGCCACAGGTAGTTGTCGCTGTACAGCGTCGGCAGCACCCGGCGGCCGTGCGTGTCCTCCAGCAGCGACAGCCGGACCATCGCGGCCACCGCGGAGCCGGTGTTGCGGACGATCGCCGTCAGCTCCTGGCGGTCCCCGGAACGCGACACCTGTGTGACGGCGCCGGTCAGCCGCACCTGCTTGGCCTTGTTCAACGCTTGCAGGTCGGAGGCGTCGCGGTAGCGCCAGTAGGTGTTGCGCGACAGCTCCCTGCCCCGGGAGTCCTCCAGGGTCAGCCGCAGCAGGTGCAGATCCGGCAGGTCGTCCGTCCAGGCGGAGGTGAACGCCTTCGCGGTGTCCGCCCGCGCCACGTCCACTCGCGCCGACCGGCTCCTGACGAGCAGCCGGCCGGACAGGTCGTACAGCCGGGCGGTGACGGTCGCACCCCGCAGGTCTGCCGAGGTGTGGTTGACTGCGATGACCTGCCACTCGACCGGGTCGGCCTGCACGTGCAGCGGTTCGCAGGCCGAACGGGCGCCGTAGTAGGTGCCGTTGACGTCGAAGTCGTAGTCGTACGTCTGCCAGACCGTGCTGTGCCAGGCCGGGTGGGACATCCACAGCATCAGGCCGGAGGCGTTGTCCCACAGGTTGGCGTTCCACGCCTCGAACATGGCTCGGGTGTTCTCGTAGTTGACGAACTGCGCCTTGCGGGCGAAGTCGTCCAGGTCGCCGCACTCGCCGAGCCGGGCCTCGATGGCCGCCTTGTAGTTCTGCGGCGCCTGGTTCCCGTGCTCACTCCAGTCGTGGTAGTACCACGCGCCCCGGATAGGCCACTCCGGCTCGTCGCCCGTCATGGCGCGGGTGCTCGCCGCGGTGGACACGACGGGCATGCCGATCTCGGTGTGGAAGCCGAAGTCCCGGCTGCCGTAGGTCATCGGGTCGAAGTACTTCTGCGGCTCCACCCAGCCGTAGGGGCCGCCGCCCGTGATGACGCCGCCCGCCGAGTTGTTCTGGTAGAGCAGGCCTGGCACCTGCTGCTCCACCGCTTCGCGCATCCCCTTGTCGATGGCCGCCGGGGGGTTGCCCTCGTTCGCGCCGCACCACACCACCACGCTCGGGTGCATGCGGTAGCGCAGAACGGTGTCGCGCGCCAGGGAGTTGAACGCCTCGTGGTCCGGCGGGTCCATGCCCCAGGCGTTCGGGAAGTCGTTCCACACCAGGATTCCGTACCGGTCACAGGCCGCGAAGAACTCCTCGCGGTCGCTGGAGCCGACCCAGTTGCGGATCATGGTGAAGTTCATGTCGCGGTGCATGCGGACCGCCGCGTCCATGCGTTCGGCGGGCATCCGGCGCAGCAGTTCGTCCCAGCCCCAGTTGCCGCCGCGGGCGAGCACGCGCACCCCGTTGACGCTGATCTTCAGCGGGTCCGGCGTGTTCGAGACGGACTTGACGTCGGTCCACTTCTCGCCGTCGTCGGACACCTGGATCACGTACGTCTTCGGGTACGCGGTCTCCCAGACCACGGCCACGCGGTCGAACTTCCGCGAGGAGCCGAGGTCGACCTGGATCCACTGGTGGTCCTCGTAGGCGGAGGACCAGCGGGTGTTCGGGTCGCCGTCGGTGGCGTGCGCGGCCGGGTGGTCGGACTCCTCGGTGGAGGCAGTGGCCTTCTGGCGCAGCGCGAGGTCGGTACCCGGGTCACTGCCGTCGATCACGCCGAACGACCACAGCGAATTCCCCCAACTGGTGTTGCGCAGCCCGCAGGAGAGCCGGACGTAGCGCGCGGTCTGCTGGTCGAAGTCCTCGATCTGGAGGCTCGCGTTGCCGTTGTTGAACGGCAGCGGCACCGCCCCGTTGTCCACCGACTTCACGTCGGTCCAGTCCGAGTCGTCGGAGGAGACCTGTACCACGAAGGTCTTCGCGTACGCCTGCTCCCAGGTGAGGTCGACCCGGTCGAAGGACTGGACGGAGCCGAGGTCGACGCGGAGCCACTGGTCGTCCTCGTAGGCGGAGGACCAGCGGGTTCCCGCGTCGCCGTCGGTGGCGTTGGCGGCGCCGTTGCTCTCCTGGTCGGTGCTGGAGGCCTCGGCAGGCGCGTGCAGCGCGAGGTCGGTGCCCGGCCGCGTGCTGTCCTGGACGGACAGGGTCCACAGTGAGCTGCCCCAGGAGGTGGCCCGCGTCAGGCATCTGATGCGGACGTACTGGGCCTGCTGCCGGTCGAAGGTCACCGTCTGCGTGTAGGAGTCGCCGGACGCAGTGAAGGTGAGCGGCACCTTGTACTCGTAGCCGAACTGGCGGATGCCGAAGCGGGTGGTGCGCCGGTCACTTTCCTGGCCGTCGGCCGACGCGGTGAGCGTGAGGTCGTGCAGATGGGGCTCGCCCAGTCCGTTCGGCCACCACAGCTTGGGGTTGTGCAGCCGGAGCTGCTGGAACGCGTCGGGAGCGAAGACGACGTCGAGACTCTGGCCGGCCTTCACGCTGACGGTCTTCGAGACGCGCACGCCGTCGAAGGCCGCGGTGACCGTCGCCTGGTGGTCGGCGCTGTCGGCGTTGCGAACCGGGACGACCACGGTCACCTCGGCGACCGACACGTCCGGCAGCGCGGGCAGCACCGTGTCCACGCGCGGGTCGCCGATGACGACGTGCCCGGTCGATCGCAGCCGGACGTGGTTCCAGATACCCGCCGCGCGGTCACGGACGGCCGGCATCCAGTCCCAGCCGGAGGACGCCAGGTAAGTGGGGGAGTTGAGGCTCATCTGGTTCGCGCCCGCGTCCACCCAGGACTCGCCGAGCGGGCCCTTGTCACCGGGGCTGCCGGGGACCGGCATCGGCGTGATCTGCACCGCGAGCGCGTCGTCGCCGCTCGCCGCGAGTTGCTGGGTGACATCGAACGCGACCCGCGCGAACGGGTAGGTCAGATCACCGACCCGTTCGCCGTTGAGCCACACGTCCGCCTTGTGGTTGACGCCGTCGAACTCCAGCCAAAGGTGACGGCCACTGCCGGTGCGCACACCGCGGGGCAGGGCGAAGTCCCGCTTGTACCACCAGGAGTGGCGCGACAGCGCCTCCGGGATGTGCAGGTTGTTCAGGCCCGCCACCGGGTCGGGCAGCTTGCCCTGCTCCACGAGCGAGCCGAGCACGGTGCCGGGAACGGTCGCAGGCAGCCAGGTACTGGTGTCGACGTTCGTCCTCGACAGGGCCGCGCCGTCGGCACCCGCCCAGTCGTCCATCGTGAGCCGCCAGCCCGACTCCACCGGCACGGTCCCGTCGTCGGCGACCGCGAGCCTCGGCGCGTCGCCGTGCTGGACGCCCCAGTCGGTCCAGCCGGTGGTGGCGGGGCGGCTGCTCCTCGTGGTGCCGTAGACCTCGAAGCCGTTGACACCGAGGGGCAGCGGGCTGGAGCGCTTCTGGGAGGTCATGCGCACCCAGCGCGCCGGCACCGGGCGGGGAAGCTGGACGTCCACGACGCCGCCGGTGCCCGACGTGGTGCGGTAGACAGCGGTCCAGGACGTGTTGTCGAGGGACGCCTCGACCACGAAGACCAGCGGGTAACTGGACTGGATCTCCTTGCCCGTGGTGCCACTGTGCACATTGCCGGTGGTGGGCGGCGTGTACACCGGGTCGGAGGCGTCCGCCTCGAAGGTCAGCCGGACCTGGGTGACCTCGCAGGCTGCCTGCAGGTCCACGGATATCCACTGCGGGTCGCCGTCCTCGGCCCGCCAGCCGCTGCCGCGCACGCCGGGGGAGGAGAGGCGGTCGACCACGAAGGATCCGGGGGTTGCGGCATAGGCGGTCGAGGAGACCGAGACCGGCCGGTAGAGCGCCAGCTCACCGGGGGTTGCGGGGGTGACGGGTGCGCCGGTGGGGGCGGCAGCGGCGGTCGACACGGGGAGCACGGAACTGAGGCCGAATCCGGCCAGCAGGGTGGTACCCGTGGTCACGATGGTCCGTCGCGACGGATGGCGCGACGGATCCGACTGATCTCTCATGAGTGGTGACGTCCCATCAGAAAAAGCGACGCAGGCCGAAGCAACTCCGCGCACGTCCCGTGCCGGAGTGGAATGACAACGTTGCCAAAGGCTGTGTCGCGCGGCGCCACATGTCAACCCCTGCTGAGTGGATCCATACGCGATCGCTCCGTCGTTCCGCGGCGGGATACCGGCCGATCGTGGCTGTGGCGCCGGGCGCGTGACGGTGGCATCGACTTTCCCGTGCGACGAATTCCGGCACGGCGAGGCATCGCAACGGCGAACACATGACGTGAACACCGTGCCCTCGCCTACTCAACACCCTGAGTACGGCCCTCCGAAGAAATCTGCAGCTTGACGCGTGAAGTCCCCCCGCTCGGCCGCGCCGAGGCACAACCGGTGACCGCCCGTGCGGGCGGACGGGTAGTTGCAGTTGGGACAGGGCGGGGGCAGTTGCTGCATGCCGTGGCCACGACCATCTGGCCTGCACGGGCGGACAGTTGGATCGCCGGAAGGATCAGGCGGAAGAGGGCCTGGTACCGTGCCCACGGCCGTGCGCAACGCAGGAGTTGCCACCCGTCCCATGGGGGTTGAGTTGGGGGTGCTGAGCTGCTTCGGATCGAGTTAACTTTAGTGCCTATTAATGCCTTTGAGTGAGTGTAGGGTTCTGGAGGAATGAACCTCAAGGAGTGGGCGAAGGCGAACGGTGTGCACCCGCACACCGCCTATCGCTGGTTCCGCGATGGCACGCTGCCGGTGCCGGCGGAACGGGTCGGGTCGCGCACGATCCTGGTGAACGTCGAAGCGAACTCCTCAACGACGGCGTCCGGTGGCGTGGGGCTGTACGCACGCGTTTCCTCACACGACCAGAAAGACGACTTGGCCCGCCAGACGGCGCGGCTGTCCGAATGGGCGGCGAAGGCCGGTCACCGGGTCGTGCGGATCGAATCCGAGATCGCATCAGGCATGAACGGGTCGCGCACGAAAGCCCGTCGTCTACTGGCTGATCCGGCCGTGATCACCGTGGTGGTCGAGCACAAAGACCGGCTCGGCCGGATGAACGTCGAACTCGTCGAAGCTGCCCTGTCAGCGTCCGGGCGTCGCCTGATCGTGCTGGATGACGGCGAAGTCGAAGACGACCTGGTGCGGGACATGGTCGAGGTCCTGACGTCGTTCTGCGCCCGCCTGTATGGGCGTCGGTCGGCGAAGAACCGGGCGAGGAAAGCTTTGGAAGCGGCGGCTGCCGGTGAGTGAGCCGAAGAAGCAGCAGCTTCGCCCGATCGATGCGCCGTTCGTCGCCCTCGGGCCGTCCGGTATGGCGATACGCGACCGGCTCAAGCACCTCTCGCCCAAGGACGAGGAAGTTCTTCGCCTGGCGGGTGAGCACCTGGGACGCCTGGCATCGCTTGACCTGGCTGCCCGCTGCCGGGACGGCTTGGAGCACACCGCCGACACCTGGGCTGCGCGTAAACGGGACCTGACCGCCGAGTCGTCGTCCCGCTGGGCCGGATCGATCACGAAAGCCACGCACGATCAGTGGGCGCTCTCCCGCCGCTGTCAGCTTGCCCACATCCAGTCCCTTGAAGCTGGTGTACGCACGCTGATGCACCGCCTGTCCCAGCCGATCGGAGCCAAGGGCACCAAGCGTGTGCCGGGTGGCTACCGGTCCAAGCAGGAGTGGTTCGCCAAGTCCCGGCGCCTGCACGCGCTCCAGCACCGTCTCAACACCGCTCGTGATGAGCGCGAAGCGGGCACCGTGCACGTCGTACGCGGCGGTAGGCGGCTGCTGAACACCCGGCACAACCTCGAAGCAGCCCAGCTCACTGAAGCCCAGTGGCGGGAGCGCTGGGAGGCCGAACGCTGGTTCCTCGCCGCTGACGGTGAGTCCGGAAAAAGGTTCGGGAACGAGACGATCCGCGTCACGCCGGACGGCGAAGTCTCCATCAAGCTGCCCGCGCCGCTCGCTGATCTAGCCAACAGCAGGCACGGCCGGTATGTCCTGGCTACCCGCGTGCAGTTCGCGCACCGGGGCCAGGAGTGGGCCGACCGCGTCGTGGCGAACCGGGCTGTGGCCTATCGCATCCACTACGACGTACAGCGCGGGCGCTGGTACCTGACCGCATCCTGGCAGCGCCCCGTCGTCAAGACGATGCCGCTGGAGGCGGCCCGCGCCGCCGGAACGGTCGGCGTGGACACCAACGCCGACCACTTCGCCGTCTGGCGTCTGGACGTGCACGGCAACCCGGTCGGCGAGCCCAAACGCTTCCACTACGACCTCACCGGGTCGGCCCCGCACCGTGACGCGCAGCTCCGGCACGCCATCAGTCGTCTCCTGCACTGGGCCAAGAGTGCGGGCGTGACCGCCATTGCGATCGAAGACCTGGACTTCACACAGGAGAAGACGCGGGAGAAGCACGGCCGCAAGAAGCGTTTCCGACAGCTGATCTCCGGCATCCCCACGGGCAAGCTCAAAGCCCGGCTGGTGTCGATGGCCGCCGAACAGGACCTGGCCATCGTCGCGGTCGACCCCGCGTACACGTCGATGTGGGGCGACCAGCACTGGCGCAAACCTCTCACCAGCAAGACTCGCAAGACGACCCGTCACGATGCCGCGAGCATCGCGATCGGGCGACGCGCCCTCGGACACCCGATCCGGCGACGGACGACACCGCCCCGCCAGCACCAGAGCGATACTGGCGGGCATCGGACCATCCAGGCCGGACGCAGTGGCCCAGGGCGTGAGGAACCCCGCCCCCGCATCCCCGGACCACGGACACGATCCGTGCAGCCGGACGCGGAGCGAAAGCGGGCGACCAGGACACCCAAAACCGTTCGGGATGTCCGCAGTGACCACACATGGGTCCAAGACCCACTCCTGCTCACTGATTAGGAACGGTCCGAGCGCCGCCACCGCAGACCCTGCGGTGGGATGTGCCCTGAGTATGACCGGACCCCGTTCGAGGGCGGGCCGACTTCTGCCGTGCCGGACGAGGCCGCGTTGTCGCCTCGCCCCCTGCACAGTTAGCGTGCCGGGATGGAGATCCGAGTGGGGCAGGTGGTGGTCCACTGCGTGGAGCACGGGACCGGTCGACCCGTGCTGGTACTCCACGGCGCCGGAGTCGACCACCGCGAGGCCGAGGCTTGCTTCGAGCCGGCTTTCGACGGCGTTGTGGGGCTGCGGCGGATCTATCCCGACCTCCCCGGAATGGGCCGGACTCTCGCCCCCGAGTCGCTGTGCAGCGCCGACGACGTCCTCGAGACACTGCTCGACTTCGCCGAGGAGGTGACGGGCGGCGGTGCGCACCTCCTCATCGGGCACTCGTCGGGCGCGTACTACGCGCAGGCGATGGCCGCGAGGCGCCCGGCGCGGGTCGCTGGTCTCGCGCTCGTCTGTCCGTTGTTGCCAGGACTGCGCGATGTACCCGGGCACCGCGTCGTCGTCGGATCGGGTGCGATCGGTGACGACATCTTCCGGAGCTACTTCGTGATCCAGACCCCGGAGATGCTCGAACGGTACGAACGTTACGTGGCTCCAGCCGCCGCACTCGTCGACCAGGCAGCGCTTGAGCGAATCGGCGAACGGTGGGCGCTCACCCCCGATCACGCACCGGCCTACGCGGGTCCGACACTGGTCGTGGCGGGGCGTCTGGACTCCACGGTCGGATATGCCGCCGCCGCCGACCTCGTCGGCCACTACCCGCACGCCTCGCTCGCCGTGGTCGACGACGCGGGACACGCCCTGCCCCACGAGCACCCCGAACTCCTGCGCGCCCTCCTCGCGGAGTGGCTCGCACGCGTCGAGCGCTGGTCCCACCGCGACGCCGGGGCGGAAGGATCGGCACATTGACCGGGGGCGCGGGTCCCGTATCCGTGGAATGCGGCGCCGGCGGGCTTTGTGTTGCCCCAGGCGCCCTGCGACTTTGCCTATTTCGTCGAGATGTCCGAGCCCGACGGCTTCGAGCCACGCTCGAGTCAGAAAGTTCTTCGCGAGATCGGCGTCAACCTGCGGGACGAAGGTGACCGGCTCCGTGTGCTCGCTCGTGTGGAGCCACTCACCGGGTTGCCGCCTCGGCCCCGTAGGCCGCCAGCGGTTCGACTGCTTCCTGGCCAGTGGGTCCGCTGGCGGTTGAATTACCGGTTCACCAGTGCTCTGGGAATCCGCGGCTGGTCGTACTGGCTCGACACGTTCAACATCGCTTACGGCCCCATAGGCCGGGACGTCTTTCTCTCGGAGCCGACCGTGATCGACTCGTTCTGCTCGAGCCGCGGGCCCTCGACCTCACGCGCCGATAAAGCTCACCGTCTCCGTCATGTCAGCCCGCCCGGTACGTAGCCGTGGCGCGCCTTTCTTCTCAAATCCGATCGAGACGCCACAGAACAGTACGAACTTGTCATCGGCTCCGACTGTCTGGCTGACAGTCTTGCGGTACATGGTCCACATCACCTGGGGGCAGCTGTGCAACCCTTCCGCCCTCAGCAGGAGCATGACCGTCTGCAAGTACATCCCCGCGTCCCCCCACTGTCCGGGCCCCATCGTCCGGTCGAGGTAGCAGAACAGTACGACGGGTGCCCCGAACGCCTCTGAGTTCAAGGCGGCGATCTTCATGGGTCTGTCGGGGTCGTCGCGCTCGATTCCCAGCGCTTTGTACCGCTGGGCGGCCGCTGCGGAGAAGCGGTCCAGATACGGCGAGGCCAGTTCGGTCGGGTACATCGGATACTCCTGGTCATCACCCGGGTCACCCGCCAGTGCCCTCGCCGTCGCACGCCTCTTCAGTTCGGCCAAGGGTTCACCGGTCACGACGTACACATGCCACGGCTGGAGGTTCCCGCTCGACGGAGCACGCGTCGCGGCAGCAAGCACTCGTTCGAGTACTTCTTTGCATACCGGCTCATCGCTGAACGCCCGCACAGCCCGGCGACTGTCCACGGCCTCATACACATCCACGTCTTCGCGTCCTCTCCCTCAACCGGTCCCTCTACCGTATTGAGCAGGACTGTCGGGTACAGAAGTGATCTGACGGATGCTCAGTCGTAGCGGCCTGGACCGCTCCTGCCGGTGAGTAACAGACGTTGAGGCAGGTGGCGGGATCACCCGCAGGTGATCAACGGAGTGCTGCACCGCATCAGGACAGGTGTGCAATGGCGTGACCTGCCGAAGCGCTACGGACCGTGGAAGACGGTGCACGAGCGGCAGCGCCGCTGGTCGGTAGACGGCACGTGGGAACTCCTGCTCCAGCAGGCCCAGGCCCAGGCCGAGGCCGACGTGACCGGCGACATTGACTGGGACATCACCGTGGACTCAACCTCAGTACGGGCCCACCAGCATGCGGCCAGAGCGCGTGTGGCACTACCGCCGAACCTGATCTACCTCGACGCCACCTCAGGCATGGTGTAAATGGCGTGCCACGGTAGCGACGGCCGTGACGTACGGGACGAGGGCGATCCGTTGCCTCACGTCGTCCCTTCGGGGCGGCCGGCCGGCGTGATCGGCGTGGGATCGGTCAGGTTTTCGGGCGCCGTTGTCCACTCGATGCCGCCTCGCCGTGGGGCCAGCCAGGCGACCGGCGCCGTCGCCGTGCCCTCCGGTGCGATGGCCCGGAGAATTCCCCGCCGTCCTGTCGCGGAGTCCGTCACCAGATGGCCGAGCCATGGATGGGAGCGGTGCATCAAGCCCGTCGAGGCCACGGCCGCTCCGCGCGAGGAGCCGCTGCCTGCGCCGTTTGAGGAGGAGGTGAGGAGCGATGTGTGGGGGGACATGGTGGTTGCCTTCCCTTCGAGGCCGGGGACGCGAGGATGTGGAGCTGCGGCAATGCCTTCCCGACAGGCATGTTCGATTTGACGTGCGCCCTCGACGTTCGGTGGCGACAACTCTGTGGGCGTGGCTGGTCGTTGACGATGGGGGTCTGAGCGTCCGGCTGGAAAGCTCACACATGTAACTATGCTCGCAGCCGACTTCACGCTGCAACTGCTTCCCTGATAATTTCAGCCAGGCGGTATCCAGCTGGTGTCATCATCAAGTCGCCGTGAGGCGCGTCGGAGTGACGTGCTGTCAGGGATTGGGGTTTGCGTGATGGAGGGTCGTTCGGGGGCGGGGACCAACGCGCCAACGGTTCTTCGGATGATCCTCGGCCGGCGGTTGCGGGAGAGGCGGCAGAGCGCCGACGTTTCGCTGGAGGACGCTGCCAGGGCCCTTCGGGTGAAGCCGCTGACGGTCCGCCGCCTGGAAAAGGCAGAGGTCGCTCTCAAGCCGCTGTACGTGGAGAAGTTGCTGGAGGCCTACGGAGCCGACCAGCAGGAGATCGACGAGTTCGTCGCCCTGGCCGAGCGGGCCAACGAACCGGGCTGGTGGCATGACTACCGCGATGTGCTGCCCAGCTGGTTCTCGGCCTACGTCAGCCTGGAGACCAGCGCCACGACTCTGCGCACCTACGAGCCGCACTACGTCACCGGGCTGCTGCAGACGTACGACTACGCGCGCGCCGTCCTGCGCGGCGGTTTTCCCAATGACTCCGAGGAGGACCTGGAGCGGCGCGTCCAGCTGCGGCTGCGCCGGCAGGAACTGCTGGAGAGCAAGGACGCTCCCACGCTGTGGGTGGTGATGGAGGAGGCCGTCCTGCACCGCGTCGTCGGTGGGGCGGAGGTGATGCGCGCGCAGATCGACCGGCTCCTCGAAGCCTCGGAGCTGGAACACGTCAGCATCGACGTCGTCCCGTTCTCCGCAGGCGCCCATGTCGGCGCGTGCGCCCCCTTCACGTACTTCCGGTTCGCGGAGCCGGAGCTGCCCGACGTCGTCTACAGCGAGGTCCTCACCGCCTCCATGTACCTGGACCAGCGCTCGGATGTCGCCGCCCATCTGGAAGCACACAACCGGATGTCGCTGCTGACCTCCTCCGCGGACAGCCGGGCGCTGTTGCAACACATGCGCAAGGAGTACTCATGACCGCAAGCCATGGCAGTGTCTACAACGGGATGCCTGCTTCCGACCTTGGTGAGCACGGCTGGGAGTGCCCGTGGAGCGGGCCCAACGGGGGTCAGTGCGTGGAGACGAAGCAACTCGCCGACGGCCGCATCGCCCTGCGCCAGTCGACCGATCCCTCGGGGCCCGCGCTGATCTACACCACCGAGGAGATCAGCGCATTCCTCGAGGGGGTCAAGAAGGGCCTCGCCGATCATCTGACGGCCGGCTGAACCTCAGCGCGATCGGGAGAAGGCGCCGCCACGAGGTCGCCCGCCCCGGCTCTGTACGCCACGCAACTATGGAAGGGAACAGCATGAGCAGCACGCCGGCCTCGCGCGACATCGACACGAGCAGGCCTCACTCCGCACGCATGTACGACTACTACCTCGGCGGCAAGGACCACTTCGAGGTGGACAAGCAGGCAGCCGAGACTGTCGCGGCCGTCTATCCCGGCATCTTCGTGTGTGCGCGTGAGAACCGGTCGTTCATGCACCGGGCGACTCGGGTCCTGGCGCGAGAGCACGGCATCCGCCAGTGGCTGGACATCGGCACCGGCATCCCCACCGAGCCGAACCTGCACCAGGTGGCCCAGTCCGTCGTCCCCGACGCCCGGGTCGTCTACGCCGACAACGACCCTCTCGTGCTGAAGTACGCCGAGCGCCTGATGCGTAGCACGTCCCAGGGTCGCACCGCATACATCGAGGCTGACGTCAAAGACCCCACGTTTCTGCTGAACGCCCCGATCCTTTCCGAGGTGTTGAACCTCAATGAGCCGGTGGCGCTCTCCCTCAACGCCCTGATGCACTTCATCACCGACGAGCAGGACCCGTACGGGATCGTCAACCGTCTGCTCGACGCCCTGCCCTCCGGTAGCGCCCTGGCACTGAGCCATTGCACGCCCGACCTCGATCCGACCACCTGGCAGAAGGTCACCGACGTCTACACCAACGCGGGCACGCCCGTGCAGTTCCGCTCCCGTGCCGACGTCGCCCGCTTCTTCGACGGTCTGGAACTCCTCGAACCCGGCATTACGATGGGTCACCGCTGGCGCCCCGACTTTTCGAGCGCAGACGCCACCGCGGCTGAGCCGCCCACGGACGCCCAGGTCAGCCTGTGGACGGGCGTGGGCATCAAGCCTTAGTTCTCCAGCATCCTTTCGTCTCCTGAGCTGGTTCTTCGGCGAGGGCGGCGCTGGGCGGTCGCCTGGCGGTGCCGGCGCCGTCGGGACCAGTTCAGTGGGTGATTCCGAGGGGCCTGCCGGGTTCTGTGCCGGGGCAGAAGACAGTTCAGGACTCGGCGGGGCTCCGCCACGGCGGGTGCGACCTGGCCGCTCATCGGTGCATACCGAGGCCCGTCGCAGTACTCCACGGGTCATCGCCCCGTGCACGCGCTCGTCAGAGGCGGTGTTCGGCCAGCGCATCACCGGTCAGGCGATGTGCTTCCCGGGCCCGCTCGAGCGTCACGAGGGTGACGCCGGTGTGCAGGGCGTCTAGTACGGCGAGGTGGGCGATGCGGCCGGCTACCGCTTCGATGTGACCGCTTCGATGCGGAAAGAGGTCTCGCGTGAGCCCGCCACGTGGGAGACGCCGGCCGGCTCGGTGAGCGGTGAACGGAAGAAGCTCGTGACGGCTATCGTCCCCGCGCCGGCCGCCCGAGCGGTCTGGGTCGTGTGGAGCGTTCCGGACGTCTGACCGGTGCGGCTGATGGTGAGGCACGACCGCGTCGCGGCGCAGCAACCGGGCGCTGACGTGTTGGACGTGGCCCGCGACACCACGAGACGGCTCACCCCGGGCTCCTCCACGAGAGCCCAAAAAAGTCGGGCGGCGATGTCGAGATCCCGCGTCCGGCTCCGTCCCCGGCGTGAACGCGACCACAGTGGGCCGCAGGAGTACCGAGGAGAGACACGATGGCCAAGTACCTGCTGCTGAAGCACTACCGCGGCGCCCCGGCTTCGGTCAGCGACGTGCCGATGGAGCAGTGGACGCCGGAGGAGATCTCGGCTCACGTGCAGTACATGCGCGACTTCGCGGCCCGCCTGGAGGAGACCGGCGAGTTCGTCGACAGCCAGGCACTGGCCCCCGAGGGCACCTTCGTCCGGTACGACGGCGAGGGGCGCCCACCGGTCACCGACGGCCCCTTCGCCGAGACCAAGGACCTCATCGCCGGCTGGATGGTGATCGACGTCGACACCTACGAGCGGGCCCTCGAGCTGGCCGGGGACCTGTCGGCCGCCCCCGGGGCCGGCGGGAAGCCGATCCACGAGTGGCTCGAGCTGCGCCCGTTCCTCGGCGGGCACGAGCACTGCGTCACGGAGTGACGTCACCCGGCCGTGGACGCCGTACAAGACGCGCTGATCGAGGCACTGCGCGTCTAGTCGGGCCGACCCGCCTGCCACGGGATGACGAGGCCGGGGGAGGCGAGGATCCGGGCCTGCCTACCGAGGGAATCAGTCAGCGACGCAACGCCTTGCCGCGTTCGTCGAGAGGGGCGCCGCGACGATCACGGAGACTGGCATGCCGCCGCCCAGCGGCATCTCTTCGATCGCATGATCGGTGAGCTCTGCCGCTCCCTCCAGACGGGGCGAGTTGTTCGATGAAGAGACCGCGTTCCCCACCGAGCCGGCAACTGGAAGCCAGTCAGTGCACGCGATCCCCGCATCCCGCCGGAAACAGAATGACACCTGGCGGCAGTTCGCGCGGATGCCGGTCGATCACCCGCACGCATGCTTCGGGAGAGTCCTCCGCGGGCGGGTACTCGAGGGTGACTTCGCTCAGCACGGTGATGGCGCCGGCGAGATGCATTTCCGCCTCGTGGACGCCGTCGGGGAGACAGCCAGCCAAGATACCGAAGGCCGCCGTGTCGCCGCCGTCGGCCACACACTGGCGAATCTCGAAACGCCAGTGAGGGGCCGCGTCGGCCAGCAATGACTTGCCCCTCTTGCCCAGCCCGGCAAGGAAATCGGTGCGCGCTCGCAGATGGTGGGCGATGGCGCAGCAGATGGGAACAGCGGTGCCGTCAGGAGCCACCGCCCGCGTGTATCCGGCATGCGGATAGCACGACAGAGCCTCGTCAAGCAGCCCCAACGCGGTGTCCCTGGCCGCCGGGTGACCCTGCTGGGCGATGTCCAGAAGCAGCGGGGCGGCAACTACGGCGGCTGGAAACACGGCGGCACTGTGGCCATGAACGATTCCACCACCGCCGAGCAGCGAGCCGGCCTCCGCCACCTGCACCAGGTTCGCCGCCTCGGCCAAGGCACGGAGACCACGGGCGACACGATCCGGTTCATACCAGGCGGGATGGCCCGGTAGGGAATCCCAGTCCACCGCGTCGATCTCATCGAGCACGGCAGCATCCTCGCACGCGGCCGCTCATGACGTTCGCCGAGCTGAAGAAGCACGGACGTACGGCAAGCCCGTGGTGCTGCTGAACATGGCGGGCTTCTACGACAGTTTGATTCGCCGGCTCCGACACATGGACGAGCGAGATCGAAGACGCCTCGATGATCCAAATCGAGGACCCCGCGCGGACCACCCCTTGATCGTGACTCGACGACGCCAGACTGACCGAGCCCGATCATCGCCGCCGTGGGCGACAGGCCCGCCGAGCGGGTGGTCGCGGCTCGGGGGGGCGGGCCGTGACTTCCGCATCCCCGCGAGGTTAAGATCGCCCGCCGACCTGCGGGAAGTCCCCAACAGGCGGCTTTCAGGAGGTGTCGGGTGGGCAGGGCTGCAGGGGCGCTCGGCGGGCTGACCCGGTGGACGTGCGGTGTGCTCGCCGCGTACGCGATGCTGTCCGCGGCTGCCGGGGTTGCGGCATGGCACAAGTACCAAGTGCTGCACGCACCGCCACTGCCGGCTCAGCCCGACGGCAGCGAGGCGCTGCCGCTGCTCAACGCCGACATGTGGTTCGGGAATCTGAGGGGCTGGTGGAGCGGCGCCACCCTCGTGACGGTGCTGGTCTTCAGCGTCTGGATGTCCCGCATGCGCGACCTCGCGGAGCTGGTCTGGCCCGAGGGGCAGCGTCGCGGACGTGCCTGGTTGTTCTTCGGCTGGGTGGTTCCCGTTGCCGATGTGTTCGTGCTCAAGATGTTCGTCAACGACCTGTGGGCCGCCGCCCGGCCAGTGTCGAGGCGTGAGCGCGGCCATCCCCTGCTTACCTGCTGGTGGCTCTCCGTCCTTGCCGCGAGCGCCGCGGGCGCCGACGCACTGTCCGCACTGAAGCACGCGCACACGGCCGGCCAGACCAGCCAGGCGTTGCAGCGGGTCATGGAAAGCGATCTCCTGTACGTCTGCGCTGCCGCCCTGTCCGCCGCCGTCGTCTGGCGGCTCAGCGGCATGCTGAAGCAAGCCGTGCAGCTGTCCCTGCCGTCGTAGGCGCCTGCGCCTGGGAGGCACGCCACGGGCGGGTGACCACCTCAACCCGGTCTCCGGGCTCTCCACCCGCTTCGGCGTCGCCCACCCGAGAGCGCGATGGCCCTCTAGGGCCTGTGTGATGTTGTGATCATCCAGTTGTCTTCAGGAGGTCGTTGATCCAGATCATCGACGCGCGGAGGTGGAGGCCGGCGAGGTAGCTCTCGGGCGTCTTGTCGTACCGAGTGGCGATACCCCGCCAGGCCTTCAACTTGTTGATGAGCCGCTCTACGGTGTTCCGCTCCTTGTAAAGATCGCCGTCGTGGCATGTGGGGCGGCCGCCCCGGCGGCCTTTCTTCTTCCGGTTGGCGGTCTGGTCCTTCTTCTCCGGGATGACTGCCTTGATGTTGCGTTTCCGCAGGTAAGAGCGGTTAGCGCGGGACGAGTAGGCCTTGTCGGCGGCGACAGCGTCGGGCCGGCTCCGGGGCCGACCAACGGGAAGACGGATGCGCACCTTCTGCAGCACGGGGACGAACTGCGGGCTATCGGCGGCCTGTCCTGCGGTCAGTACGAGGGACAGCGGACGGCACTTGCGGTCGGCGGCGAGATGGATCTTGCTCGTCAGTCCACCACGGGATCTGCCGAGCAGGGCCTGGGTCAAGCGGAGCTTGCGCCGCCGCCTGATCCGCCGTCGCTCTTCCTGCTCGGGGTCGTCCCTGCCGTCCTGTCCGTTCTGTTCTGGCGGGCCGCCCCTTTTTGCCGGGCCCGCTCCTGCTCGGCGGCGGCTTCCTCAAGGGCGTCCATGACGTCCTTGCCGATGCGCATCCCGGCCGCGTCGTGGTGAGCGCGGGCAGTGGTGGAGTCCACGCTGACCAGGGATAAGTCCGTCTCTCCCCGGCGGGCGGCCTCGGCGATCATGCCTTCCAGAAGAGCGGAGAAGACCCCGGCGTCCCGCCACACGCGAAAGCGCCCGTAAACGGTCGCCCACGGTCCGAACTCGGAGGGCATCTCGCGCCACTGAGCGCTGGACCGGAACCGCCAGATCACCCCCTCGAACTGCTCCCGCAGCCGCTCGGGGTACGGACCGTACTCGCCTATCGGCAGGTACGGCTCGATGAACTCCCACTGCTCGTCGGTGAGTTGCCTACGTGTCACACCCAGCGTCCTACCAGGTCCCGTCCCCACACGGGACGAGAACCCGAGATTGATCACGACCTCACACAGGCCCTAGTAGGGGCTGCCCTGGCGATCATGAGTGGAGCGCTCGACAGTGTTGCGCTTGGCGTACCGCTCCTTGTCGGGGCCGGGTGGCCGGCCACCGGTGCTTCCGCGCCGCAGACGGCCGGCCGCTTGGTCGGCTTTCTCCGGGATGACGTGCCGGATCCCGCGTCCACGCAGGTAGGCGCGGGTGCCATGGTTGCTGTAGCCCTTGTCGGCGCTGACGCTGTCGGGTGTCGTGCGAGGCCGGCCGGTGGCCAGGCGGGGCACACGGATCCGTTCCATGACAGCCTCGAACTGGGTGCAGTCAGCCCGCTGACCGGGCGTCAGGACGAGCGAGAGGACCCGGCAGTGGCCGTCCGCGCTCAGGTGGACTTTTGTGGTGAAGCCCCCGCGTGAGCGGCCGAGCGCCTCTCCTCCCGCACCACCTCCGCCAGCAGGGCGACCAGTTCCGCCCGGATCCGAGCGGTCCTGACTGCCTGGGAGGAGCCCCCTTTGACGCGCGGGGGCGGTGAGTGCCGGGCACCGGCCGCGTGCTGGTGAGCGCGCACGGAGGCGGAGTGCACGGACACGTCCCAGTCGATGTCCCCGGCCGCGTCCGCCTCGGCCTGCACCCGCTGGAGCAGCCGCTCCCACGTTCCGTCCGCCAACCCAAGGCCGATGCCGCTCGTGAACGGTCCTCCAGGGACCGTAGCGCTCCGGCAGGTCACGCAACTGCACACCGGTGCGGATCCGGTACAGCACCCCGTTCATCACCTGGCGGAGATCCCGCCACCGGCCACACCGCCCGTTGCTCACCGGGAGGAGCGGCGCAAGCCGCTCCCACTGAGCATCCGTCAGATCACCCCTATGCCCCACAGTCCTATCAGTGGCTCACCTGACGGCCTAGCTCTCGTGTCACTCCTCTGGCGCTGGCGCCGCCGGGCCGCACACACTACGAGTTGGTAGCGGGCCTGGTGGTTGCGCTGGTGCTCTTGGCCCGGATGGTAGGTCCAGTAGCGGTCGAAGTCGCCGTTGGCGAGCAGTGCGCGGAATTTCAGGACGGCTTCGGCTGCCGGCGCTCCGCCCGGCCGTCGACGCGTTCGTCCGACAAATTCGATACCCGGCGGCCGGAGCGCCGTGATACACAACCGACGTGCAAAACGTCTTGGAGTTCCCCGAGGTCCTGCGGCTGATCGAAGACCGCTCGGCCGCGTTCCGCGCCGCGATCGCGTCCGCCCCCGACCTTGACGTCCAGGTCCCGACCTGCCCGGACTGGACGCTGCGCGAACTGGCGCAGCACCTCGGCGACGGCCGCCGCCGCCAGGCCGCCATCGTCGCGGCGGGCCCGGGAGCTGAGCCCCCGGCGAGGACGGACCCGAAGGGCGCCCCGACCGCGCCCCGCGACCGCGAAGCCCTGGACGCCTGGCTCGCCGAGTCGACCGAGCTCATGCTCGACGCGATGCGCGAGGCCGGGCCGGACCGCGGCTGCTGGACCTGGTGGGGCCGCTCGCAGGCCCCGGAGACCAGCGGAGCCGTGGCCCGGCACCAGATCCAGGAGATCGCCGTCCACACCTACGATGCCCAGCTCACCCAGGGCGCCGCACAGCCGCTGCCGACGGACGTCGCGGTCGAGGGCGTCGACGAGTTCCTGACGACCGTCTCGGCGACGACCGTCCCCTGGCCGTTCAAGCCGGCGACCATCGACCTGCACACGGCCGAGGGCCGCTCCTGGCGCCTGACCCTCAACGCCGACGGCGTCCGCTGCGACGACCTCGCCGCCGACGCGGAGCCGGGCGACATGGCGATGCGAGGCGCAGCGAGCGAACTGGTCCTCTACTTCTACGAGCGCGTCCCGCTCGAGGGCCTGGAGACCACCGGCGACACGGAGCCGATGGAGCAGCTCGCAGACTGGGACCCGAACGCGTAAAACGCGCACTTGTGACGCATCTGTCGGTGGTGCGCGCGCTCCTGCGGGCGCCACTGGGCCCGGGGTTGCGGACATCGCGCGGCTGCGGGCAGGCTGCGGGCCTGCTGTGCAAGGGCGAAGGGCGCGCCTGCGGGCGGCTGGCGCTGCACTGGGGGACACTGCGCGGCGCCGGTGCTGCTGTTCAAGGGCGAAGGGCGCGCCTGCGGGCGGCTCGCGCTCGACTGGGAACTGTGACATCACCGGAGCCCGATGGTCACTGGTCGGCGCCGAAGCCGTCCTGAGACTCCGCGCCCTGCTCGCCAACGGCGACTTCGACCGTTACTGGACCCCGGCGGTCGCCGATCAGGTGGAGGCAGGCGCCTTCCACGATGCCGTGGCGATCGGGCCACCCTGCGGCCAGGGCGGTGTCGTAGCCCAGGTAGCCGTCCTTGCACACGTCATCCGGCTCCGCTCATGACCGCCAGGACAGCCCCTATCACCAGACCTGCCCCAAACGGCGATCACCGTGTTCGCCCCCTTGCGTCCTTTCAATGGCCTGCACCATGCGTCGTAGCCCTTTTGGGCTCGGTCGAAATCGTCTCGGGTCGGCTCCACGGTTCCGAAGATCTCGCACGGAGCACCGGGCCGCCGTACCCCTCACCACGTCAGCGGTACGAAACGACGAAAGGCGCACACGGTGACCACACCATCCGGCGATGACATGCTGGGCCGGGGGCTGCGTCTGCTCAGCGCACTGGCCGAGCACCCCGCCGGCCTGGGCGTGAGCGCCGCGGCCCGCGCCGCCCGGCTCCCCGTCAGCAGCGCACACCGCCTGCTCGGACGGCTCGTAGAGGAACGGTTCGCCGTCTACGACGAGGACACCCGCCGCTACGCTCTGGGCTCGCGAGTGCTGGAGCTGTCCCGCGGCTTCCAGCGCTCACCCTCCGGCTACGGGGCAGCGGGGGAGCCGATGCGCCGGCTCGCCACGCGCACTGGTCTGCCCGTCATCGCGGGGGTCCTCGACGGCACCGAGGTGCTGCTCGTTCTCTCCGTGCAGGGCACCCAGCATCTGCAGTTGCGCAGCGCGGAGGGAACCCGCAACCCGTGGCACGCCACCTCCCTCGGCACGGCACTTGTGGCTGGTCTCGCGCATGGCGAACTGCACGTCGTCCGCGACGACCCGCAGATCGCACGCGAGCGTGCGGCCCTGCCGGAGGAGCAGCGTGAGCGTCTGCTGTCCGGCCCGCTCCCGGCGGTGACGCCCCGCACGATCACGGACCCCGACCGGCTCTGCGCCGAGCTGGCGCACGTCCGGGAGCGAGGCTGGGCGGAGGTCGAAGAGGAGAACGAGATCGGCGTCCGCTCGATCGCGGCCGCGCTGCCCGACACGTCCGAGGGCGCCCGCACCCTGGCCGTCTCGCTGGCCGCGACTGTCATCCTCACCGAGGCCGACCAACTCCGCGCTCTCGCACCCGGATTGCGGGACTGTGCGGCGGAGATCGCGGCGCGCATGCCCACCTGATCCGACTGGCGGTCTCCGGCTGCCCGAAGCGAGGCGGTGGCGCCGCTGCAGGCCGTCGCGCCGCCGGCGGGCACGACGACCTGCAGCGGCAGACGACGGAAACGGTGCGCGTATGAGCAGCGGCCCCGCGCCTCCTAGAGGATGCGGGCGTCGCGCTCGGGCTGCGAGCCGACCAGACGGAGGGCGGTCAAGCGCCGGCACACCTACAAGGCGGGATGTCGGTCCGGTTCACGTGTTCTCGTCGCCGGCGGAAAGGATGGTGCGGCTGGCCGCGAAGAGCCGGGCGCAGCGTTGTGTCATGGCTTCGGGTGACTGGTCGGGGTGGTTGACCCACCAGCGGACCAGGGCGGTGCACAGGCCGCGCCAGGCGTATTTGAGGGCGTCGGCGTCGAGCGGGTCGCCGGATCCGGCGGTGTGCAGGAGGTCGGCGGTGCCGGTCGCGGCGAGGTCGTCGATGATGTCGCGGTAGTACGCCGCGCGGTGGGCGGCGTCGCTGTCGGGCGGCAGCGTGGGGTCGTAGAGGACGAACCATGCCTCGCGCCGGCCGTCGAGGGCGGTGAACAGGGCGTGCAGCACGCGCAGCGGCGTGGGCGGCGCGCCGGCGTCCTGTTCGGCCATCGCGGCGCGGATGGCCGCCAGCAGCCGGTCGCCGACCGGGTTGAGGCAGGCGAGGTAGAGGTCCTGCTTGCTGCCGAAGTACTGGTGCAGGAGTGGTTTGGTGACGCCGACGCGGGTGGCGATGGCGGCCACGGTGGTGGCCTCGTAGCCGTGGCGGCCGAACTCCTCGGTGGCCGCCGCCAGGACCTGTCGCTCGCGCGCGGCCCTGGGCACACCCTTGGTGCCGGCTCTGGAGGAGAGCGTTGTCATGCCACCAGATCTTACCCTAGGGTAATTTACCGCCGGGTAAATTCCTTGGACCCCCGCTGGAGCGCGCCGATGCCTGCCACCGCGACCGACCCCCGCACCTCCCGCACCCGCTCCTGGTGGGGCTGGGGCTACGCCGACGCCCACCCCGACGACGCCGAATGCGCCGCGATGGGCGCCCTGCTGCCGGGCACCCTGGCCCGCCCGCTGCCGATACCCCGCATCGCCGACCTGCCCATCGGCCGCCCCGCCGCGACGCCCCCGCCCTCCCTGGCACACCTGGTCACCGACGACCCGCAGGCGCGCGCCGCCCACGCCATGGGCAAGGCCTACCGCGACGTCATCCGGGCCCTGCGCGGCCGGCCCGGCCGGATCCCCGACCTCGTCGCCCGCCCGACCGACGACCAGGAGGTGGTCGACCTGCTGGACTGGGCCGGCGGGCACGGCGTGGCCGTCATCCCCTTCGGCGGCGGCTCCTCGGTGGTCGGCGGTGTGGAGTACCGGGGCGACGCCCACCGCGCGGTCCTGTCGCTCGACCTGACCTCGATGGACAAGGTCCTGGAGATCGACACCACCAGCCGCTCGGCCCGCATCCAGGCCGGCGCGCTCGGCCCCGTGCTGGAAGACCAGTTGCGGCCCCACGGCCTGACTCTGCGCCACTTTCCGCAGAGCTTCGAGTTCTCCACCCTCGGCGGCTGGCTCGCCACCCGGGCCGGCGGCCACTACGCCACCGTCCGCACCCACATCGACGACTTCGTGCAGTCCCTGCACGTAGTCACGCCCGCAGGCTCCGGCACGTCCTGGCGCCTGCCCGCATCCGGCGCCGGACCGTCACCGGACCGCCTGTTCCTCGGCTCCGAGGGCGCACTCGGCGTCATCACCGAGGCGTGGATGCGCCTGCAGGAGCGCCCGCGATACAAGGCCTCGACGTCCGTGGCCTTCGCCGACTTCCACCAGGCGCTGGACGCGGTGCGTGCCATCGCCCAGTCCGACCTCGCCCCCGCCAACTGCCGCCTGCTCGACCCAGGGGAGGCACTGCTGTCCGGTGCCTCACACGATGGCTCCGCCGTCCTGGTCCTGGGCTTCGAATCCGCCACCACGCCCGTCGACGACCACCTCACGAGCGCCCTGGACCTCACCCGCGCCCACGGCGGCCGCGGCAGGGCGCTGACGACGGACCGCGATGCCCCGGCCGACACGGCCGTGAGCGCCTGGCGTTCGGCATTCCTGCGCATGCCTTACCTGCGAGACGGCCTGGCCCGCATGGGCGCCGTCATCGAGACCTTCGAGACGGCCGCCACCTGGGACAAGATTCCCGCCCTGATCGACGCTGTCCGCACCCAGGTCGGCGCCGCCGCCTTGAAGGCCACCGGACACCCGGCCACCATCAACTGCCGCCTGACCCACGTCTATCCCGACGGTGCGGCCCCCTACTTCACCGTGGCCGTCGCCGGCCGACCCGGCGACGAGGTCGAGGTCTGGGACGACATCAAGGCCGCCGCGAGTGACGTCCTGCACCGCTACCGTGCCACCATCACCCACCACCACGCGGTCGGCCGCGACCACCGCCCCGGCTACGACCGCCAGCGCCCGGAACCCTTCGCTCTGGCGCTGCGCGCCGCCAAGGACGCGCTGGACCCCAACCGCATCCTCAACCCAGGCGTCCTGATCGACTGACGAGACGGCAACAGAAGGGCGAGGGCGGGCTGAGCTGTCCCAACGGTTCGCGTAACAGCCGCTTCGCAGCGGGGTACAGCCGCACTGACGGCAGATAGTCGACGCGTGACCGGAGCCTCCGTCACCGGCAAGGAGAAGAAACCCAGCGCCGTGCCGTACCCGGCGAGCCGGACTCGGACACGTGCTGGACTCTCGTCGCCAACGGGAGGAAGGACATGCGCTCATCGGCCGTTACTGCGACGGCCACGAATCGTCTTTCGCGGCACCACCTTGCCCATCAGCTCCGCTGCCCAGCGGTGGATAGCCGGTTCCGCCCAACCAGGACAGGGGCCCCGTCGCAGCCGTGGCATCTGTCGTAGTGCGAGGGCGGGGCGGAGGCGGGGCGGCGCTGTCACCCGGCGGATCGGGGCTCGGACGGAGGCGCCCCGGTCACTTCTGCGGCGTGTCTGGCGCGGGTTGCTCGCCCGATCCGCGCACGATCAGCCGCGTGGGCACGGTGATGGTGCGAGCCCGGGACCGGTCGCCGTCGAGACGGGCCAGGGCGGTGGTCGCCGCCGTTCTGCCGATTTCCTCGGGGTCCTGGGCGACGACGGTCAGGGCCGGTTCGAGCGCCTCGGCGAGCGATACGTCGTCGAAGGCGACCACGGCCACGTCCTTGCGCTTGCTGCGGGCGAGTTCGGCGACGATGCCCAGCGCCATGATGTTGTTGCCGGCGAACAGGGCCGTGGGGGGATCGGCCAGGTCGAGCAGCTTCGAGGTCGCCGCCTCGGCCCCCTGCTGGTCGTGTGCGCTGACGACCAGTGAGCGATCGTAGGGGATGTGGGCTTCCTGCAGAGCCGAGCGGTAGCCGGCCAGACGCTCGCGGCGGGTGTAGAGGTTGGTGGGAAGGTCGCCGACGAAGCCGATACGGCGGTGTCCGTGGGCGATGAGATGGGCGATGCCCTCGTGGGAGCCGTCGCGGTTGGAGCTGACGACACTGTCCGTGGACAGGCCCGAGCCCGGACGGTCCAGGAACACGACGGGCAGGCCGTTGGCGCGGTGGGTCTTGAGGTGGGCGTGGTCGGCGCCGACGGACGGCACGACCATCAGGATGCTGACGCGGCGGGCCAGGAACTTGTCCGTCAGCGCGCGCTCGCGGTCGGCATCGTCCGCGGAGGAGCCCATGAGCAGGGTCAGTCCGCGGTCGCGGACGGTGTCCTCGATGCTCCTGGCGACAGCTCCGAAGAAGGGGTTGGCCAGGTCGGGGATGACCAGTCCGATGGTGGTGTCGGGTCCGCCGACGCGGATGTTGCGTGCCATGAGGTTCGGCTGGAAGCCGAGCTTGGCGACGGCGGCGAGAACCTGTTTCCTGGTCTCGGCAGAGGCGGGGCCGTCCTCGTTGAGGACGCGGGAGACGGTCTTGGCGCTGACGCCCACTTCTCGGGCGACGTCTGCCAGGGTCGGGCGGCGGTTCGCTGCCATGGAGGAAACGGTCTCCTGTGCTCGTCGGTTCCGGCCGCGGCCTCGGCCGGAACCTGTGAGTGTTTCGTCAGTTGGCCTGGACTCCCGCGGCCTTCGCCGCCTCGGAATCCGCTACGACAGTACCCCCGGTCTCGTCGAGCGTGAGAGCGCCGGTCATGATCGCGACGACCTCCGCCATGGAGTAGTCGGAGGGCTTGATCACAGCAGCCCGGCGGCCCAGCCGGTGGACGTGGATCCGGTCGGCGATCTCGAAGACATGCGGCATGTTGTGGCTGATCAGGACCACCGGCATGCCCTTGTCGCGGACGCGGCGGATCAGGTCCAGCACCTGACCGGACTCCTTGACGCCCAGCGCGGCGGTGGGCTCGTCCATGACGACGACGCTGCTGGCCCAGGCGACGGAACGGGCGACCGCGACTGCCTGCCGCTGTCCGCCGGAGAGGGTCTCGACCGCCTGCGTGAGCGAGCGCAGACCGATCTTCAGGTCGGCCATGTGCTCGGCGGCCTCCTGCCGCATGCGCTTCTTGTCCAGCATGCGGAAGACACTGCCGAGGACGCCGGGGCGGCGTAGCTCGCGCCCGAGGAACATGTTCGAGGCGATGTCCATGGATGCGGCCACGGCGAGGTCCTGGTAGACGGTCTCGATGCCGTGGGCGCGTGCGCTCTGCGGGCCGGAGAAGGTGATGGGCTTGCCGTTGAGCCGTATCTCGCCCGCGTCGGGGACGAGCGCGCCGGTGAGCGCCTTGATCAGGCTCGTCTTGCCGGCGCCGTTGTCGCCGATGACGGCAAGGACCTCGCCGGGCAGCAGGTCGAAGTCGGCGCCGTCGATCGCGGTGACGTGGCCGTAGCGTTTGACCAGGCCGCGGGCCTGCAGCACGGGGGTGGGGGAGGAGGTGGCGGTCATCGGGCCTTCTTCCGGGAGATCTGGTCGACGGTCACCGCGAGGATCACCAGGACACCGGTGATCAGCGTCTGGTAGATGGAGGCGACGCCCATCAGCTGCAGGCCGTTGCGGAAGACGCCGACGATGAGGACGCCGATGAAGGTGCCCAGGACCGAGCCGCGTCCGCCGAAGAGGCTGGTGCCGCCGAGGACCACGGCGGTGATGCTGTCGAGGTTGTCGGTCTGGCCGGCCTGGGGGTCGCCCACTCCGGTGCGGGAGATGAGCAGCAGGGCGGCGATGCCGTACAGCAGACCCGCGACGGTGTAGATGCCGATGGTCAGGCGCGAGGTGCGGATGCCGTTCAGGCGCGCCGCTTCCTGGCTGTTGCCCAGGGCGTACACGTGCCGGCCCCAGCCGGTGCTGCTCAGCGCGTAGGCGAGGAGCAGGAACAGGGCGATGGTGACCAGGGAGCCGTAGGTGATGTCGGTGTGGCCGAGGGGGAACGTCTCTCCCAGGGCCGTCAGCGGGCCGGGCAGGCTGGTGATCGTCTGTTCCTCGGAGTAGATGTGGGTCAGCGCGAACGCCACGTTGAGCATGCCGAGGGTGACGATGAACGGCGGCAGCGGGATCTTCTGCACCAACAGCCCGTTGAGCAGGCCGAATCCGGCGCACACGGCTATGCCCAGAGCGATGGCGACGAGCGGGGGCAGGGAGCCCTGGGCCGCCATCTTGGCGATCACGATGCTGCCGAAGGCCATCACGGCACCGCACGACAGGTCGATGCCGGCCGTGAGGATGATCAGGGTCTGGCCGATGGCCAGGGTGCCGACGACCATGACCTGCTGCACGATCAGCGAGAAGTTGCCGCCGGTGAGGAACTGGTCGGTGGAGAGGGAGAAGAAGGCGCAGGCGAGGAGGAGGGCGACCAGGGGGCCGGTGGTCGGCGCCGTGAGTAGTCTGCGGGCCGTGGTCGGCGCCTTGAGCTCGGCGTACGGCGTGGTCGTGGCTGTCATGCGAAGTCCTTGTCGGAAGACAGAAGTCCTTGTGTCCGTCCTTGCCGACGGACAGGAGGGACGAGGGGGCGGCCGTCCCCGGTCGGGGAGGAGGGGCCGGCCGCCCCGCCGGGGGGAGGTGGTGTCGTACGGTTCTGCGGGCGGCTCAGCCCCAGCAGTTCTGCAGGCCGAACGCGGTGTCCTTGGACGTGACGCCGGCCTGCGCCTTGTCGGTGATGAGGTTGACGCCGGTGTCGGTGTAACCCGACGCCTTCTTGCCCTCCTTGGCGTACGTCACCACGGCCTTGACACCCTCGTCGGCCATCTTCAGCGGGTACTGCTGGGAGGTGGCGCCGATCTTGCCGTCCTTGACCGCCTGGGTCCCGGTGCAGCCGCCGTCGACGGAGACGATCAGGACGTCCTTCTCCCGGCCCTTGGCCTTGAGCGCGGTGTACGCGCCGAGCGCGGCGGGTTCGTTGATGGTGTAGACGAGGTTGATGCCGGGGTCCTTCTGGAGGCAGTTCTCCATGGCGGTCTGGCCCTTGGCCTGGTCGCCGCCGGTGTCCTGGGAGCAGACGATCGACTTGTCCTGCGCGCCGATGCCGAAGCCCTGCAGGAAGCCGTTGTGCCGCTGCACGCCCACGGAGACACCGGGCGCGAGGTCGAGGGTGGCTATCTTCGCCGTCTTGCCCTTCATGGCGGCCTTGGCGTACTCGCCGATCAGCTTGCCGGCGTTGAGGTTGTCCGTGGCGAAGAGGGCGTCGACCGCGCTCGCCGGCTCGGTCGGGGTGTCCAGGGCGATGACCAGGACGCCCTTGGCGCGGGCCTTCGCGATCGCGGGCACGATGGCCTTGGAGTCGCTCGGGGTGATCAGGATGCCCTTCACGCCGGAGGCGACCATGTTCTCGATGGCCGTGACCTGACCGGCGTTGTCCCCGTCGAACTTGCCTGCGGCGGTGAGCAGTTGCGCGCCGTTCTCCTTGGCGGCCTTCTCCGCGCCCTCCTTCATCTTCACGAAGAACGGGTTGGTGTCGGTCTTGGTGATCAGACCGACCTTGACGCTGCCCGAACCGGCGCTGGTCGAACTCGATCCGGAGCCGGATCCGCAGGCCGTCAGGGTGAGGGCCGCGACGCCCGTGACCGCGGCGGCTCTGAGGACGGAGGAGGACAGGCGAGTGGTGCGAGACATGATCGACTCCTGTGGGATAGCGAGCGGCGCGGGTGGGGCTCAAAGCGTCATCCGGAGTGTCATCGTTGACTTATGTCATCGTTGACACTGCCTGGCGAGGATGATGGACTCCGAATCCAGGCAACGTCAATGCCTTCCACTCGTCACAAATCGGCAACGTCCGTGACCGCCGGCCGCCCGCAGCCCGATCGGCGGCCATGCCGCGACGCGCCCTGTGCACCCGTACTTTCCGACTTTCCGAGAGAAGAGCAGCCCATGAGCCCGCGTCAGATCACCGTCCTGGGGGAGTGTGTCGCCGACGCCTTCACCGAACCTGCAGCCGCCTCGACCGAACTCGCGCTACGGGTGCTGCCGGGCGGCGGACCTGCGAATACGGCAGTGGCCCTGGCCCGGCTGGGCACCCCGGCCCGCTTCCTGGTCCGCCTGTCCGGCGATGTGTTCGGCCGCCTCTTCCGGGCCCGTCTGGAGGCGTCCGGCGTGGACCTGTCGCATGCCGTCGCGGCCGCCGAGCCCAGCACACTCGCTGTGGCGGAGCTCGACGCCCAGGGGCAGGCCGCGTTCTCCTTCCATGCACAGAACACGGCCGACTGGCAGTGGACGGCCGAGGAGCTGGCGCGGGTGGATCTGTCGAAGACCGCCTGCGTGCACACCGGTTCCCTGGCCCTGGTCCAGAAGCCCGGTGCGGCGGTGGTGGAGGAATTCCTTGCGGCGGCCGCCCCTCAAGCGACCATCAGCATCGACCCCAATGTCCGGCCGCTGCTGGTGCACCCCGACGTCTACCGTGCCCGGCTGGCGCACTGGTGCGGCCTCGCCGACGTGCTGCGGCTGAGCGAGGACGACCTGGAACTGCTGCTGCCGGGCACCCCGCCCGAGCAGGCGTGCGACATCTGGCACGCGGCCGGTGCGCGGCTCGTCGTGATCACACGTGGTGCCGAGGGCGCATTGGCCTCGCTCGACGGCGAACGGCTTCAGGTGCCCGTCGTGCCGACGGACGTCGCCGACACGGTCGGGGCGGGGGACTCCTTCACCGCCGGCCTGCTGCACCACCTCGGCGTCCGCGGACTCCTTGGCGGCCGGCTGACGGAACTCCGCCTCGACGACGTCGCGGAAGCCTGCCTGTTCGCCGCCCGCGTCGCGGCCCTGACCTGCTCGGTCGCCGGTCCCAACCCGCCGTGGCGGAGCCGGTTGGAGCAGTTCGCCATAGCCGATCACGCCTGACGGGCATGCGAGCCGCGTAGCGGGACATCACGCCCGCACCGTTGACGCATGGGACGGATTGCGTCCATCATCGGGCCACTCGATGTCATCGATGACACAAGTCAACGTTGACATCGCCATCTCGGCGCTGTGGACGACGCCGAGAAGGCCTCACTCTTCGGTGGGTCCGCGCCGGGCAGCAGGTTCCGCTGCGCGGACGGCCGCAACACAGGAGACTTCATGAGCTCTGGACGTGTATCCCGGCATGCCCGCACCCGGATGATCGCTGCGGTGGCGACCGTCTGCGCCCTGTCCGCCACCCCGCCGGCCCCCCAGGCCCACGCTGCCGACACCCCGCCGTACTCCGAGACCTACCGGCCCCAGTTCCACTTCACCCCGGAGAAGAACTGGATGAACGACCCCAACGGCCTCGTGTACTACAAGGGCGAGTACCACCTCTTCTACCAGTACAACCCCAACGGCAACTCGTGGGGCGACATGTCCTGGGGGCACGCGGTGAGCACCGACCTCGTGCACTGGAAGCAACTGCCGCTCGCCCTGTCGTACGACGACAAGGAGATGGTGTTCTCCGGCAGCGCGGTCGTCGACTGGAACAACACCACCGGGTTCGGCACGAAGGAGAACCCGCCCATGGTGGCGATCTACACCAGCTACCACAAGGACACGGGCGTACAGGCGCAGTCGATCGCCTACAGCACCGACCGCGGCCGCACCTGGACCAAGTACCAGGGCAATCCCGTCCTGGACATCGGCTCCAGGGAATTCCGCGACCCCAAGGTCCAGTGGTACGCGCCGACCAAGAGCTGGCTGATGACGGTCTCGCTGTCCACCGAGCACAAGGTGCGGTTCTACTCATCCAAGAACCTCAAGGACTGGGAGCCGCTCAGCGAGTTCGGGCCGGCCGGTGCGACGGGCGGCGTCTGGGAGTGCCCCGACCTGTTCCCGCTCGCGGTCGACGGGAACAAGCAGACGATCAAGTGGGTCCTGGTCGTCAACATCAACCCCGGTGGCATCACCGGCGGTTCGGGAGCCCAGTACTTCGTCGGTGACTTCGACGGCAAGAAGTTCACCGCCGACGACAAGGGCACGTACACCCCGCCCACCGGCACGGTGATGCAGGACTTCGAGGGCGCCGGCTTCGGCACGTGGACGCCCACCGGCAGGGCGTTCGGCGACGGACCTGCGGCCGGGGCGGTGGACGGACAGGGGACGGTCACCGGCTTCGACGGGTCGGGCCTCGCCAACAGCTTCCACGGCGGGGACGGCAGCACCGGCATCCTCACCTCGCCCGAGTTCACCGTCGACAGCAGCTATCTGAACTTCAAGATCGGCGGCGGCCTGCACCCGCACCAGGCCGGAACGGTCCTGGAGCAGTCAGGCCCGCCCGCGGGGACGGTCCTCGCCGACTTCGAAGGCGGCTCATACGGCGACTGGGCGACGACCGGAGACGCCTTCGGCTCGGCACCGGCCACCGGCACCCTCCCCAACCAGCAGGAAGTCTCCGGCTATCTCGGCAGCGGACTGGTCAACACCTTCCTGAACGGCGACTCCACCACCGGCACCCTCACCTCGCCGGAATTCACCATCGACAAGGACTACGCCAACTTCCTCGTCGGCGGCGGCAACCACCCCCTCGGCTCCGCCGACCCCACCGCCGTCGAGCTCCTCGTCGACGGTCAGGTGGTGCGCAGCACGACCGGAAAGGACGCCGAGGCCCTCAACTGGGCCTCCTGGGACGTCAAGGACCTCGCCGGCAAGAAGGCGCAGGTCAGAATTGTCGACGACAACACCGGCGGCTGGGGCCACATCAACGTCGACCACATCATGCTGTCCGACACCAAGGCCCAGCCCGTCTCCCAGGAGACGTCCGTCAACCTGGTCGTCGACGGCAAGGCGGTCGCCAGCGCCACCGGTTCCAACAGCGAGACCCTGGACTGGGCCTCCTTCGACCTGCGTCCCTACGCGGGCAAGAAGGCGCAGATCCAGATCGTCGACATGAACACCTCCGGCTGGGGCCACATCCTGGCCGACCAGTTCACCGCCGCCGAGACCCCCGCCCAGTCCGTGGTACAGCGCGCCGACTGGGCCGACTACGGCAAGGACTACTACGCGGCCGTGTCCTGGGAGAACGTGCCGGGCGACAAGCGCTACATGATCGGCTGGATGAACGACTGGGAGTACGGCGGCTCCATCCCCACCTCCCCCTGGCGCAGCGCGCAGAGCGTGCCCCGGCAGCTGGCCCTGCGCACCGTCGACGGCCGCATCCGCCTGACCAGCGAACCGGTCGACAGCCTGACGTCCCTGCGGCAGGACCACCCGGCGACCGCGTCCGACGTCACCGTCAAGAACACCTCACAGCCCCTGATCGGCCCCGCGGCCGAGGGCAAGGCGCTCGACATCGAGGCGACCTTCTCCCTCAAGGACGCCGCACGCTTCGGCCTGAAGGTGCGCACCGGCGCCGGGGGAGAGGAGACCGTCATCGGCTACGACACCACGACCCAGGAGCTCTACGTCGACCGCACCAACTCCGGCGCCGTGGACTTCAGCGACGCCTTCCCGGGCGTCCAGCGAGCGCCCCTGAAGGCCAGGAACGGCAAGGTGAAGCTGCGCATCCTCCTCGACTGGTCGTCCGTCGAGGTCTTCGGCGGCAGCGGCGAGGCCGTGATCACCGACCAGATCTTCCCCGACCCGGCCGCCCAGGGAGTGCAGGTCTTCGCCGAGAACGGCTCGGTGAAGCTCGACCAGGCCGGCGTCTGGCACCTGAACTCCTACCGCGACTGACCCCGACCAACAGAGGACACCACACCGTGAACAAGACCCTGCTCGCCGAGTTCACCGCCCGCGAGGGAGCGGAAGACGAGGTCGACCGCCTGATCCTGGAGTACGCCAAGAAGGTACGCGAGGAAGAGGGCAACCTCGCCTTCGACGTCTACACCAAGGCGTCCGCCCCGCGCGCCTACTGGATCTTCGAGGTGTACCGCGACGAGGACGCGTTCCAGGCACACCTGAGCGCCCCTTACGGAGGCCCGTTCAACACCGCACTGGCCCCACTGATCGAGGAGGACGCCTCGGTGCTGACCTTCCTCGACCCGGTGACCTGACCTCCGTCATCCGCTGACCCGACACCCGCCGGGCCCGCTCTGCGGGCCTGGCCTTCACCGTGCACCCGTGTACGTCGCTGAACGGGGGTCTGCTGCCCGGTGGGCGGCCCACGGGCCAGGGAGAAGGCGCGGTGCAGGGTGCGGTCGATGTGTGGCGCGGCACTGCTGCCCGGGGCCCAGCGGGTCTCAGTCCTCGATGTGCGAGCGGATGCGGCGGGAGGGGGCGAAGGCGTAGAGGTCGAGGATGCCGGGTGGTTCGGCCAGTCCCGGGCCACCGCCCCCGACCCATGCGGTGATGTCGGCAGTGGCATCGGGGTCGTTGACCAGGCCGAGCCAGACCGGGCGGCCGCCGGCCCGGCGGCCCGCGGCGGAGGGCTGGACGACGATGACGTTGGCGTGTTCGCACGCGTCCAGGCAGTTGACGGGACGCACGCGGGCCACACTGGACAGGGCCTCGCGCAGGTCGGCGAGTTGGGCGGCGTGATCCAGGTTCGGGATCTTCGGCGTGCCACAGCAGCAGCCCCGGCAGACGGTGACCGTGCAGAGGTCCGCCGCCTCGGCGCCGGAAGCGGTGGTGCGTCGGCCGCGGCGGCTCACCGGTGACCCTCCGCGCGGGCTCGGGTCCAGGCGGTCTCGCGCAGCAGGCGCAGCCCGTTGAGACCGACGATGACGGTCGAGCCCTCGTGGCCGAGGACGCCCAGGGGCAACGGCAGAGTGGCGACCAGGTCCCAGACGACCAGGCCCGAGATGAAGACGGCGGCGATGACCAGGTTCTGCACGACCAGGCGGCGGGCCCGGCGGGAGAGGGCCATCACGGTGGGTACGGTGGCGAGTTCGTCGCGGACGATCACCGCGTCGGCGGTCTCCAGGGCGAGGTCCGAACCCGCCCGGCCCATGGCCACACCGGTGTGGGCGGCCGCGAGCGCGGGAGCGTCGTTGACACCGTCGCCGACCACCAGCACCTTGCGGCCGGCTCGCTCCTGTTCCCGGACTGCGGCCACCTTGGCCTGCGGTAGCAGTGCGGCCCGCACGTCGGTGATGCCGACCTCGGTGGCCAGGCGGGCGGCGGCGCGCGGGTTGTCCCCGGTGACCAGCATCGGTGCGGTGCCCGTGAGGGTGGTCAGGGAGGCGACGGTGCCGGCGGCGTCCGGGCGCAGCCGGTCGGCGATGCCGAGCACCCCGGCCCGGACACCGTCGACCACCACCAGCACCGCCGTACGCCCGTCGTCCTCCAGGCCGGCCGCGACGGCCGCGGCCCGGGTGGCGCGGGCGTCCTGCGCACCGGCCGGCAGCCGGGCCGGCGCGCCCACGGCGACCGGGCGGCTGTCGACGGTGGCCGTCACCCCGACGCCGGGGGTGGAGGCGAAGTCCTCCGCGACGGGCGGAGTGAGGTCGCGGCTGCGGGCGGCTTCCACGATGGCGCGGGCCAGCGGGTGCTCGCTGGGGTGTTCGGCCGCTGCCGCAAGGGACAGCAACTCGTCCTCGGTGAGTCCCGAACCGGTCAGCGGCCGGACGTCGGTCACCCGCGGGGTGCCCTCGGTCAGGGTGCCGGTCTTGTCCAGGGCGACCGCGTCGACCTGGCCGAGGCGTTCCATCACCACCGCAGACTTCACCAGCACGCCGTGCCGCCCGGCGTTGGCGATCGCCGACAGCAGCGGAGGCATGGTCGCCAGTACCACCGCGCAGGGCGAGGCGACGATCATGAAGGTCATCGCCCGCAGCAGCGAGCCGGTCAGCGCGGCGCCGAACGCGAGTGGCACCGCGAACACGGCCAGCGTGGCCGCCACCATGCCGATCGAGTAGCGCTGTTCGACCTTCTCGATGAACAACTGGGTCGGCGCCTTGGTCTCCGACGCCTCCTCGACCATCTGCACGATGCGGGCGATCACCGAGTCCGAGGCGTCCCGCTCGACCTTGATCCGCAGGGCGCCGGTGCCGTTGAGCGTGCCCGCGAACACCTCGTCGCCCGGCTCCTTGGCCACGGGCAGCGGCTCGCCGGTGATGGTGGCCTGGTCGACCTCGCTCGCCCCCTCCAGCACGCGGCCGTCGGCGCCGATCCGCTCGCCGGGCCGCACCAGGACCGTGTCCCCGACGGCCAGTTCGGCGGTGGGCACAGTCTCTTCGGTTCCGTCGTCGAGGAGGCGGGCCGCGGTGGCGGGGGCCAGGTCGAGCAGGCCGCGCACCGAGTCCGCGGTGCGCGCGGTGGCCAGGGCCTCCAGCGCACCGGAGGTCGCGAAGATGACGATCAGCAGGGCGCCGTCCAGCACCTGCCCGACGGCCGCGGCGCCCAGCGCGGCCACGATCATCAGCAGGTCGACGTCGAGGGTCTTCTCCCGCAGCGCCTGCAGCCCGGCCCGGGCCGGCTCCCAGCCGCCGGCCGCGTAGGCCAGTGCGTACACCGTGCCCCACGTCCAGGCGGGCGCGCCGGTCAGCTGCAGCGGCAGTGCGAGCAGGAACAGCACCGTGGCCGCTGCCGCCCAGCGGGCCTCGGGCAGCGCGAAGACCCGGGTCCGCCGTTGTGGGGCGGCCTCCGGGCGCGCGGTCGAGGCCGGCGCGGGGCGCTCGGTCAGGGTGGAAGACATACGGCATGAACCCTTCGGCAGGGCGGGCGTGCTTACTCGCCCACCATACAGGTACATATGAAGACCTCTTCAAGTATCGCTTGTATGATGGCCTCCATGGGCCATGGAGCAGCTCCCGCGAAGAACCTCGTCCCGCACACCCGCCTGGACGCGGAGAGCGCCGCCCGCGTGGCGACCACCCTCCAGGCGCTCGCCACCCCCTCCCGGCTGCTGATCCTCTCCCGCCTGCGCGAAGGCCCCTGCGCCGCGACCGAACTGGCCGCCGAGGTCGGCATGGAGCAGTCCGCCTGCTCCCACCAGCTGCGGCTGCTGCGCAACCTCGGCCTCGTCGTCGGCAGGCGCCAGGGCCGCTCGGTGATCTACGCGCTCTACGACAACCACGTCGCCGAACTCCTCGACCAGGCCGTCTACCACATCGAGCACCAGCGCCTCGGACTGAGCGACTCCCCCGAGCCGGACGCGGGGCAAGCGGCCGCGCCCGGCAGCACCGACTGACGGCCGCAGCGCGGGCATCGTGCGCGGGTGCCTGGCCCTCGGACACGCACCGCACTGCCTTCGGGCCGCTTCGGAGTGACGACTCCTCAGCCGAGGGCGGCGAAGCCCCCGGACCGCGGCTGCCAGGGTATTCACGGCCGGCCTGTGGCCGGGGACCGAGGCCGCGCGGCCGCTCGGTGCCTGGGGCAGCGTGGCCGACCGCGACGCGCCGCGCACCACCGACCAGCGCCGCCGATCTCAAGTCGGCGCCGAACGACTTGGACGCCCAGGCCGCCAACATCCTCTGTCCAACGGCGACGCGGGCAAGGGACCCGACTTTCGGCCGGGGAGAGGTCAATCAAAGTGTCCGCATGACCATGAAGTCCTCTGACGATTGCGCGCCTTCCACGGCACTGGCCAGGAGCGTGACCAGCTCGTCCATGATCGGGACGCGGGCGCCGGGTCTGCTGACGGCGAGGATCTCCCGGTGGAGCGGCTCGACCTCGGGCGGCGGGACCACCCTCTCGACCCCGGCGCCGTGTCCTGCGACGAGGAGCGTGGCCGGGATCAGGCCCACCGCGAGGCCGGCGCGGATCATGGCGAGCATGCTGTGCAGGTCCTCGGTCTCCAGCGTCACCTGCGGCGCGATCCCGAGCTCTCCGGCCCAGCGGTGCAGCAGACGCCGGTCGGGGTTGTGGGCGTGACCCGAGACCCACTCCCGTTCCAGGCATTCGGCGAGTTCCAGCGGGCGGCGGCGCCCCGGCTCGGCGCCCGCGACCAGGACAAGCGGTTCGCGCCCCAGGACTGTGATCGTCAAGGCCTCGGACGGAGCGGGCGGGTCCTCGGGCAGGCAGCGGTAGGCGACGAGCAGGTCGAGGTCCCCCGACCTCACTCTCGGCACGCCTTCGTCGGTTTCCACGACGACGACACGGATCCGGGGACCCGGTCGGCGATCCCTGAGCGTGGACAGAACCGGAGGCAGCAGGTCATCGCGCTGGGTTGAAGTTCTCCCCTCCCTTCGCAAGCTCAGGAAGGGGATTCCCGTCTACCTTTCGGTGACAGGCTTGACGGTTTTACCCAGAGTAAAGGCACAGCGACGCCAGGCACCCGGCCCGACAGAAAGCAGAGACCATGGCCATCGACCCCACTGCCCTGCGGGCCCACTTCCCCTCCCTGGACACCGGGCTCGCCTTCTTCGACGGGCCGGGCGGAACGCAGACTCCTCGCCCTGTCGCCGACGCCATCGCCGCGACGCTGACCGGCCCCCTCTCCAATCGGGGAACCGTCAGCCCGTCCGAGCTCAACGCCGAGCGCGCCGTCGCGGACTTCCGCGCCGCCTACGCCGATCTGCTCCATGTGCCCGCCAACGGCGTCGTCCACGGTCGCAGCGCCACGCAGCTCACGTACGACTTCTCCCGCCACTTGGCCAAGGGCTGGAACCCGGGCGACGAGATCATCCTCAGCCGCCTCGACCACGACGCCAACGTCCGCCCCTGGATCCAGGCCGCCGAGCGCGCCGGAGTGACCGTCCGCTGGATCGAGATCGACGCGGAGACCACGGAGCTCGACCTCGACACGTACGAACGGGCGCTCTCGCCCGGGACCCGGCTGGTCGCGGTCACGGCGGCCTCCAACGTGCTGGGCACCAAGCCGCCTCTGCGCCGGATCGCGGACCGCGCCCACGAAGCCGGCGCTCTGGTGTATGTGGACGGCGTCCACTATGCCGCGCACCACCTCGTGGACGTATCCGCCCTCGGAGCCGATCTGTTCGTCTGCTCGCCGTACAAGTTCCTCGGGCCGCACTGCGGGGTCCTCGCGGCGGCACCCGCGTTCCTCGAAACCCTGCGCCCGGACAAGCTCGTGCCGTCCTCCGACACGGTGCCGGAGCGATTCGAGTTCGGCACGCTGCCGTACGAGATCCTGGCGGGTGCCACGGCCGCCGTCGACTTCCTCGCCGAGCTGGACCCGGGCACGGGGACCTCGCGCAGGGAGCGCCTCACCCACTCCCTGCATTCCCTGCACGAGCACGAACTGACGCTGCGCGCACGGCTGCAGGAGGGTCTGGAGTGCCTGGGCGACGCCATCACCGTGCACTCGAAGGCCCCCGACCGTACCCCGACGCTTCTGATGTCCATCGAAGGCCGCGACGCCCGCGAGGCCCAGACACACCTGGCCGCGCGCAACGTGGTGGCACCGGCGGGGTCCTTCTACGCCTACGAACCGTTCACCGCGCTCAAGCTCCAAGACCCCGCCCTGCGCGCGGGCCTGGCTCCCTACAACACCACCGACGACGTGGACCGCTTCCTCGACGGACTCGCCAGCTTCCTCTGACCTCGCCGGATCCGGCACAACAGCCAACCGCCCACCGGCGCGGTCATTACCGTTCCCGCGCCACCGTGTCGACCGCTCGCGAGCATCGCCACGGCACGGGCAGCGCGGGCGGGAGCGTTAATTCTCTGCAGTACGGGCCGGTCCGCACGAGCAGGCAGCCGTGGAAGCCGGAGCGTCAGGCGGCGCGGGCGATCCTGTCGAACGTCGCCGTCACGACCCCATTGGCAACCGTCAGCCAGGGTGGCCGCATCTGCCCTGGGACGCCGATGAGCGCCGCTGTCGGGCTCGCACCCTTGCGCGAGCCCGTTGCTGTTCGGCGGAGGTGTGGGTCACAGACTGTGGGCGGTGATGTCGCCCTGGGACGTGGTGGCCTGGATGTCGAGTCCGGGAGTGCCGTCGTTCTTCAGGGTGTTGGTGATACGACCGTGGCTGGTGCCGGCGTCCAGGGTGGCGGAGATGCCGGCGGCTGCGGCGATGGTGATGTCCCCGGACTGAGTGGACAGCACGACCGTGCCGCGGGTGGCCTCGGCGACCTGGATGTCGCCGCGTGCGGTGCTGATCTGGGCGGGACCGGTGAGCCGGCCGATCTCGACGTCGCCGTCGGCGGCGGTGAGGCGGAGGCTCGCGGCTTCGTCGATCTTGATCTGGCGGTAGGCCCCGTCGAAGACGACGTCGCCGAGGCGGCCGACGGTGCGCAGTTCTGCGGCGGCGGCCTTGGCCTGGATGCGGGATCCGGCGGGGAGTTTGACCGTCAGCTCGAGGGACCCGGTGGGGCCGAAGAGCTGGCTGCTGGGGACGGCGGCCGTGATCCGCAGAACTCCGTCGGCGTAGGCGACTTCCGTCTGCTCCGCCGCCTTCACGTCGCGGCTCTTGGAGGAGTTCGCGGGCAGGACCTCGACGGTCGTGTCGGCTCGGTCGGCGGCGATGAACTGGATGCGTCCGGCGGGGACGTCCAGGACGGCCAGGATCGGGGCGGGGGTGTCGAACTTCTGCATCGTGCTCTCCCTTGACGCTCGCTTCTCGCTGTTTCCTGATGACGGAAACGCTACGTTGCATTCCAAGAGCCTGCAACGATGACTTCCCTCAAACTCGGTAAATCTGCAGGTAGTTAAGCGATAATCGTTGCAACGCTCTCTCGTTTAACGCAACGACGGGACGGCCGACCGTTGCAATGTACTGAAGGTGAACGCTAGGGTGGAGGGCGTCAGGGGAACATCGGGCAGCGCCATGGAGCATCCGTGGGCAGGAAAGGGAGTTGCGATGCCGGGAGGCAGGCTCACCCAGGCCGAGCGTCAGCAGATCGCGGCGGGGCTGGCGGACGGGCTGGCCTACGCGGAGATCGCCCGCCGTCTCGGTCGCCCGACCTCCACGATCACGCGCGAGGTGATGCGTAACGGCGGCCCCACCGGCTACCGTGCCGACCTGGCGCACCGCGCCACCGGGCAGCGAGCCCGCCGGCGCCGACAGGCCGCGCCCGCGGGACGGCAGGCGTCGGCGCAGCCCTACGGACGCGACGCCGAGGCGGTGCGCGCCTATCAGGAGAGCCTCACCACCGTTTTCATGATCTCGGGTCTGCCCAGGATGATGGCGCGGGTGCTGGGCTGCCTGTACACCACCGACACCGGCAGCCTCACCGCCTCCGACCTCGCCCGGCGCTTGAGCGTCAGTCCGGCGTCCGTCTCCAAAGCGATCACGTACCTGGAGAGCTTGGACCTGGTGCGCCGGGAACGCGGCGAGGGCCGCCGCGAGCGCTACGTCGTCGACGACGACCTGTGGTACCAGTCGATGATCCGCAGCGCCCGGGCCAACGACCAGTTCATCGAAACCGCTCGCCAGGGCGTCACGGTCCTCGGCCGCGGCACCCCGGCAGCCACCCGCCTCGAAAGTGCCGCCCGCTTCCTCGACTTCGTCAGCGAAGCACTCATCCGCGCCGCGGAGCAGGGCCGCGAAGTCCTCTACACCAGAACAGAAACACCGCCCGACAAAACCGCCGAGCCGAGTCCGGACGACGAACCCACAGCCGCCCCGACCGCCACGGCATGAGAGAGACGAAACCGACTGCCTCGTCCGTGAGTTCGGGTCGGGTCTTGTCCTGGGAAGGCCCACTCCGAGATGATCACCGATCATGCATCTCGGTGAACTCGACGCTGTGGAACGTCAGCTGTGGGACTCCTTCGCCCAGGGCACTGCCGTCGATGTCCGCGACGGCACGTCATTGGCGGAATGCGCCGTACGGGCCGACGTCATCGCGGCGCTGTTGCTGGGCGTCGGCGCAGATCCCGCCCCGGGGGACCGCCCAGCACTGCGTCTGACCGGTGCCCGCATCACGGGCGGCCTGGATCTGAGGTTCACCGAGGTTGGCGTGCCGGTCGTCCTGGCAGACTGCCGCTTCGACGAGGTGCCCCGATTGCAGGGCGCCAGGATCCGCGAATTGGCGCTGTCCGGAAGCTCCCTGCCAGGTCTCGCCGCCGACACGGCCCAGATCGACGGCCGACTGGTACTGTCCCGCTGCCACCTGACCGGCCCCCTCGTCCTGAACCGCGCTCAGATCAACGGCGATCTGGACCTCCGCAACGCTGTGATCACGGCACCCGGGCCCGAGGCCGTATCGGCGGTCCATGTGGCCATTCGCGGTGACACGCTGTGCACCAACCTGACTGTCCAGGGAGGTTTCCGCATATCCGGTGGCGCCATCGACGGGGAGTTCGACCTGGAGGGCGCCTCCCTGAGCAACCCCGGCGGCCACGCACTGGACGCCTACCACGTGCAGATCACCGAGGACTTCACCTTCCACCCGAACTTCAGGGCCGAGGGACGGATCATCCTGTCCGGTGCCACGGTCTCGGCAGCGATCGGTTTCTGCGGCGCCCAGCTGGACAACGCCGACGACGTCGCGCTGGAGGCGATCGATGTCCGCGTCGCCCGCAATTTCGACCTCGGCGAGGGCCTTGCCGTCGTGGGCGGCATCAAACTCGACGGCAGCCACATCGGTACGCAGCTCAGCTTCCGCGATGCCACGCTCGCGCATCCCGACGGCACCGCCTTGTCGCTACGGCTCGTCCAGGCCAGGGAGACCGATCTGCGAACCCGGCAACCGATCGCCGGCACCGTCGACGCACGCAACGCTCAGCTGGGCACCGTGTACGACGCCTCCGGCACCTGGCCGGCTCACCTCCGGCTGGCGGAGGCCACCTACGACGCCCTCGCAGACCCGCTGGTGGCGGCCGAACGGGTCGAGTGGCTCCGGCGCGGCACCGACGGCTATCTCCCGCAGCCGTACGAGCAGCTCGCAGCCGCGTACCGACGGCTCGGACACGAGGACGAAGCCCGCACCGTGTTGCTGGCCAAACAGCGCCATCGGCGTGCGACGCTGCCCCCGCTCAGCAGGGCCTGGGGTTACGTCCAGGATGCGACCGTCGGCTACGGTTACCGGCCGCTGCGCGCCGGCCTCTGGCTCGTGGCTCTGCTCGCCTGTGGCGCGGTCTTCTTCGGTGTGCATCCCCCCGCCCCGCTCGAAGCCGGAAAGGAACCGCCGTTCAACGCGGTCTTCTACACCCTCGATCTGCTGGTCCCCATCATCACCTTCGGTCAGGAGGCGGCTTTCGCACCACGAGGCATGGGCCAATGGCTCGCCTACGGGCTGACCGCTGCCGGCTGGGTCCTCGCCACGACCGTCACCGCCGGCATCTCACGGGCAATCAGCCGCCAGTGAGGATCCCACCAGCCACGGCGTCACTCCGGTTTCCTCGATAACCAGCGCCGGAAGGTCGCCGCAGGAAGGGGCCGGGCTAGAAAGGAGGTCGCCAGGCGCCCCAGCGCGGCTTGTGGCCGGGCGGGGGCCAGGTTTGTGTTCCGCGTGGATGGGGCCACTGGCGGCCCACCCATTCGCACTCCGGGATCGCGCCTTCCCAGTCGTCGGTGCACCGGTCGGCCCAGGTCCGGCCCATCATGACCGGCCGGGTCACCGCGCCGCCGGCGGCCTCCTGCACCCGCACCACCAGACCGAGCCCATTGACTCCGGGGTTCCCCCGCGGACCGTAGGACACATCGAGCACCTCACACCAGTGAGCGTGCAAGAGGAACCGCTCCAGATCGGCGGGGACGCAGGCCGTCAACTCCCGTCCCCAGAGCGTCACCTGGGGTCCGTGAACCGGGTCGACCGCGACGCAGAACAACCGGCCGTCGACGAAGTAGGCGTACACCGCAGGCTCCGCACGCCCCATGCCGAACTCCACGCCGAGGGTGTCCCGAAACGGGTCGGCCTGGAACCGACGCAGCTCGGTCATGCCCGGCAGTACTGCGGCGACCTCAGTGATACGCATGCCGAAACACAGCGGCCCGACGACTTCCAGGGGCATCAGCTCCCACTCCAACCGCGCCGGCAGCTTCACGGCATCCCGAAGCTCCACTGCCGCCATCTCCCCACCCGCCTCCGCCCACACACGAGCAGCCACGGTTTCCGGCGCTCAGCATCACTCTGACATCGAGACGTGCCTCCAGTGATCATCGCGGTCAGGAGACGGCCGTATCAAGGATCCCGGCAAGTTCGATGGGTGCCGACAGCATCGGCCAGTGCCCGGTGGGCAGGTCGAAGCGCCGCCACGGCGGCTGGTTCAGGAAGGCCAGCATCGGCACCCCGCCGTCCAGCAGGCTCGTGAAGTCATGGCAGGCGATCAAGACCCGGTCCACACCGGGCCCGAGCTCGGTCGAGCCGGCGAGACGCTGGGTGTAGGTGCCGAACGGCTGAGGCGTGGCACGCGCGCGCAGAACGTCTCGCCCGCCCTCGTCGAGCCCGTTGAGGCTGCTGGACAGGCCCAGGACCTCCAAGGGCGGCATCGGCAGCCGCCACCCGTCGTCGGAAGCGGAGACCTGGCGGCGCAGCTGGTCCGCTGCCTCGGGTGGCATGAGGTCGAGCATGCGCATGCCCGCGGCGAACGGGGCGCTGTCCACGTAGACCACGCGCTCCAGCCGGTTGCCGAGACGTCCGGCTGCCCCGGTCACCGGGGCAGCCGCATAGCTGTGGGCGACCAAGGTGACGTCGCGCAGATCGTTCCGCTCGACGAAGCCGGTGATATCCGCGATGTGCGCGTCCACATCCGTCTGTGGCCCGCCCTGGTCGGCCTTCTCGGCCAGGCCGGTCAGCGTCAGCGGCAGCGCGGTGTGGCCGCGTTCCCGCAGCGCGCGGACGGTGTCTTCCCAGGCCCACGCCCCGAGCCAGGCGCCGGGAACGAGTACGAAGGTGGCCATGTGCTCTCCCATGAGTGAGGTGCTGCGGGGAGCGTAGAGTCAATACAGGACACAATCCGCCCTGAAATACCGAGAGATTCATGTCGCATCCCCTGACTCGTGTGCTGACCCTGCTGGAACTCCTGCAGTCACACAGCCGGCTCACCGGGGCGGAGCTGGCCGACCGCCTGGACACCGACGTCCGCACGGTGCGCCGCTACACCGCCCACCTGCGGGAACTGGGCATCCCCATGGAGGCCGAACGCGGCCGTTACGGCGGCTACCGACTGGCCCGCGGCTACCGGATGCCACCCCTGGTCCTCACCAACGACGAGGCTCTCGCCGTCGTCCTGGGCCTACTCGCCGCGGAACGTCTGGGCATGGGCACCGCCGCACCGGCCAGTGCCGGTGCCCTGGCCAAGATCGAGCGGGTGCTCCCGCACGCCCTGCGCGAACCGCTCGCCGCCATGCGGGAGACTCTCTCGTTCACCGCCAACCCCGTGACCGGGCAGGCACCGGGCACCGGCGTCCTGCTGGCCCTGGCCCAGGCCTCTCGCGCCCGCGAGACCGTCGGCATCAGCCACCGGTCCTGGCGCCAGGAGCACACTGAACGCGACATCGACCCCTACGGCGTGGTCTTCCACACCGGCCGCTGGTACGTCGTCGGCCACGACCACCTCCGCGACAGTCTGCGGACCTTCCGCATCGACCGCATCGCCTCCGTCACCGCCCGGGCTCGCCACTTCACGGCCCCCGACGGCTTCGATCCCGTAGCCCACCTGAGCTCGACCCTGGCCCAGGGGCCCTACCGGTGGCAGGTCGAGGTGACGATCCATGGCCCCCTCGATGAGATCGCCCGCCGGCTGCCCCGCTCAGCCGTCACCCTCACCGCCCAGCCCGCCGGCGTCCTGATGCACGCACGAGCGGAACGGCTGGACGGCGTGGCACACCTGCTCGCCTCCCTGGAATGGCCCTTCACCATCCACCACCCCGACGAACTGCGACAGGCCCTCAAGAACCTCGCCGACCAGCTCTCCGCAGCCGCCCAACGGGAACCAGACGAACTACCGCAGTAACAGCCGGTAGTTCGGAAAAGCCCGTCCTGCGTGTTCCACGTCGTCCTGGCCCATGGCCGTCCTCGTGTGGCCTCTCGCCTGTACCGGGCCCACGGCCTGTCGCTACGGAGGTTGCTGATCATGACACCGCTCACCGCATCCCTGCACCGCCGACAGGCCGGGACCCGTTCTCGCGGCACGCACCGCTGAACCCGGGCATGACAGCGTTCATCGTCACCCCCGACGGCCAGGTATCCGTCAAGGCCATCCCCACCGATCAGCCTCAGTCGCCCGGCACCCGGATCAGCGCAGGCCGGCGAAGAGGTCGTTCTCGGGCACGGCAGCGCCGGTGGTGTCCTGGACACGTACGAAGGTCTCGACGCCCATCAATTCGGTGAACCTCTTCTGACCCATCTTGAGGAAGAAGATGTTCTCGCCCTGGCTGGCGTGCGCGGCCAGCGCATCGAACTTCTGACCGCCGAACTCGGTGGTGTCCACCCAGGTGGTGATCTCCTCGTCGGGGAGCCCGATCTCGGCCGTCGCGGCGGCCTCGGCGGGATCCGGCTCCTGCCAGTCCGCACCGAACTCGCGCATGACCTCCCCGAACCGCTGCATCATCGAGCGGGGCGCCGTCGTCCAGTACACCTTCGGCGTCTGCCTGGTCATCGCCAGCGCCGCCATCGTGATGCGGTTTGCCTGGATGTGGTCGGGGTGGCCGTAGAAGCCGTTCTCGTCGTAGGTGACGACCACATCAGGTTGGTAGCGGCGCAAGAGTTCCGCAAGTCGGGCAGCGCCCTCCTCCACGGGGGTCTGCCAGAAGGAGCCGGGGGCGTCGTTGGCCGGCCAGCCCATCATCCCGGAGTCGGCGTAGCCCAGCGTCTCCAGATGACCGATCTTCAGGATGTTGCAACTCGCCTCAAGTTCTTGACGCCGCATCAAGGCGACGGCTGCCGGATCGTGCCCCGGATCGCCCGGCTTGACACCCCCCGGTCCGTCACCGCAACCGCCGTCGGTACACGTCACGAGGACCGTGCGGATGCCCTCCGCCGCGTACCGCGCGAGGACACCTCCCGTTCCTGTGGCCTCATCGTCGGGGTGGGCGTGCACAGCCATGAGCGTCAAGGGCCGGTCATTCATGAAAACAATCCTCCTGTGTGTAAATGCCTCGGTCCGAGTCTGCGGCAGGCGCATAAGCGGTCGCCCCGATATCGGGTGACCGGGCATACCGCGGACCGGGGTCCCGGATCACCTCGGGGCGGACATCTCTTGGTCTCCCTGTTCCCCGCCCGCGGCACCGGTCCCTCGGCTGGTGCAACAGTGCTTGATGGTTCGGCTGTTCCCGCCGCGCAAGGGAACCCTCCTGGGCCTTGGCGCTGCCGCCCGTGCACTTTGCTTCCTGACTTGCCCGACCAGGCCCGCATCGTCGAGCCGGTGGAGCACGGCGTCAAGCAGGCGGCCCCGGGTTCCGGCCTCAGCAGGCACGCCTACTCGATCTTGTCGGCGAAGTGGGCGACGGCGCGGGCGTAGTCGGCGCGTTCGGTGGTGAAGGTGCGTACCTCGGTCTGGCGGCAGCCCTCTGCTGCTACAGGCGACTTCGCAAAATCACCACACAGCCCACGATGGTGAGCAGGCGGGAGTCATTCGACGGTGGCGGATGACGGGGTGGCGCACTCCGCCCAGATCGTCTTGCCGGTGTGCGAGTAGCGGGTTCCCCAGCGGTCGGCCATCTGGGCGATCATGAACAGTCCGCGCCCGGCCTCGTCGGTGTCGGCCGCCTGGCGCATGTGCGGCGAGGTGCTGCTGGCGTCGGACACCTCGCAGATGAGCGACGCCGCACGGATGAGGCGCAGTTGGATGGGGGCGCGGGCGTAGCGGATGGCGTTGGTGACCAGTTCGCTGACGATGAGTTCGGTGGTGAAGGCGAGCTCGTCCAGTTGCCAGGCGGCGAGCTGACTGCCGGTCAGCGAGCGGGCATGGCCGACGATGGCCGGGTCGAGGGCAAGATCCCACGTGGCGACACGGTCCGGGCCGAGGGCGTTGGTGCGGGAGCTCCGGCGTGCCTGCGTCCGTGACGCCGTCACATGGCTGTGGGACGGTGCCGACAGGGAGCCCCACAGCTGAGAGGCTTGGGGCCGTGGGTGAGATCCTCGCGCTGGTGTCGGCGTTGTTCTTCGGCACGACTCACTTCCTCAACGGCCTGCTGGCCCGCCGCGCCGACAGCGTCGCGGTCGCGGTCATCGGGCAGTCGGGCGGCACCGTGCTGATACTCGCCGTGGCCCCGTTCGTCGCGGCCCACCACCTCGGCGGCGGCCCCTTGGCCTGGGGTGCGTTATCGGGCATCGGCACCGGCGTGGGCGTGGGCTTCCTGTACCGCGGGCTGGGCCGGGGACGCTTCAGTGTGGTGGTGCCGCTCAGTGATGTGGCCGCCGTCGCCCTGCCCGTGCTGGTCGGCGTCGCGTTGCTGGGCGAACGCCCCGGCCCGCCGGCCTGGTGCGGCATAGCCGCCGCGCCCCCCGCGCTGTGGCTCATCACCCGTTCCGGCCGTGCCGACGAGGACGGCGGTGATGGCGTCGCGGCCGGCGCCCGCGACGGCCTGATCGCCGGGGTCGGCTTCGCCGTGCAGTTCATCGCGCTCGCCCGGGCCGACCCTGGTGCCGGGCTGTGGCCACTGATCACCAGCCGCGCCGCCTCCGTACTGGCGCTCCTGCCGCTGATCGCGGCGGACGCTGGACGGCTGCGCATGGCGCCCCGCCTGGCCTGGAGCTGCCTCGGCGCCGGCGCACTGGGCACCATCGCGATCGCGCTGTACACCCTGGCCACCCGCGAGCAACTTCTGTCCCTCGCCGTCGTCCTCACCGCGCTTTACCCCGCCATCCCCGTACTGCTCGGCGTCACCGTGCTCCACGAACGCCTCAGCCGCGCCCAGACCATCGGTCTCGTCTGCGCTGCAGCGGCCATCGCCCTCATCTCGGTGTGATGACAGGTCCGTGTGGCATGTCAGGGCAGAGAGGCGTTTCTTTCCGCGGATGCGGCGTCGTCTCCCCTTGTCCAGGTGGCATTGATCACGTTGGTGGGTCGGTGCTTGTGGGCCCGAAGGCGGAGGCGAAGGGCCGCCGCGGCAGCGGGTGGAGCCGGCGCTGTTATTCCGCGACTGTGTCGGCATGGTGGCGCCGAACTGCTTGGCGTGTGCGGGAGTTGACCTCGTAGCAGAACCCTCGGCAGGCTGCCTCGAGTTCTCGGAAGGGCTGTAGTGATCCCACAGGTTGACGTCCTTGCGTACCAGGCGGGCGAACGCGGCCCTGCCGTGCATGGCTCGCTTCCGTGTCTTCACCCGGGTCACATGCCCTTCGGCGACGCCGCAGCCCCAGGGCAGGGTGGGTCCGACGGTGCCGGCGTCGAGGTACTGGCGGAGGAGACCGGCGCTCGGCCGTCGTCGGCGCGTGCCGACGGTAACCGTCGAGTCGCATCCAGCCGAACGGCCAAACCAGGCGTACTCGGTGCCTCGTTGGCATCGATGACCGGGAATCGCTAGGACTCCGTGGCTTCAAGGCGGCCGCGTTGCGTCCGTGGACCACGACACGGGCCACCATGTCGGGCGGCCCCCGCCTTGCCCACGGCGCCGACGGCTCAGGCCGACGGGCATCGGCTTACGCACGGCTGGTTGCGGGCCCTGCCCGGGCAGCGAGTGTGGTCACACCAGGACCGAACCGCCGGCGACGTCGAGGACGATGCCGCTGATCCACGAGGCATTGTCCGCGGCGAGGTAGAGCGCGGCGTGGGCGACGTCATCGGGCGTGCCCAGACGCCTGATGGGGTGGTTCGCGGTCAGGGACTGCTGAATCTCTTCGGGGATCTGCTGCTGGTTGCGTTCGGTCATGATGGTTTCCGGCGCTATGCAGTTGACGCGTACGCCCTGCGGACCGGCCTGCGCGGCGAGGTCCTTGGTGAGCAGCTCGATACCGGCCTTGGCGGCGGCGTAGGCGGCCGGAGAAGCGGCGTTGGGCCGCCGTGCGGCGGCCGAGGACAGGGTGATGATGGCGCCGCGGCCACGCTGCTTCATGCCGGGCAGGAAGCTCTTGACGGTGAGCAAGGTGGCGGTGAGGTTGCCGTCCACGGTGGCGCGCCAGTCCTGCTCGCTGATCAGCTCGACGGGCCCGGGGCGGACGGTGTTTCCTCCGGCGTTGGCGACGAGGAGCTCAACAGGGCCGAAGCGGTCTTCGATGCGCTCGCGCATGGCCTCTACTTGGTCGTACCGGGTGAGATCGGCGGTGACGGCCGGCACGTCGCCGCCCGCTGCCGCGATGCGGGCACGAATGGTTTCGAGGGCCGCCGTGTCGCGTCCGTGGACGACGACTCGGGCCCCGTGCCGGGCGGACAGTTCGGCGATGGCCGCGCCGATGCCGCGCGAGCTGCCGGTGATGAGTGCGACCTGGTCTCGCAGGCTGGTCATGGTGTCTCCGTGGGCGCCGGCGCCTGGTGTGAGTGCCGCAGTGATGTGCGCCGCCTCCGGCCGACGTGCGCTGTGGTTGGTCACTGGAGGTCACCGCCGCTCGTGGCCGGTGACGGTGATGCGGAAAGCGGGATGGTCGGCAGGGTCGGGGAGTGCTTGGAAGGTGCGGTCAACGGTCGGGAGTTTCCCGAACTGTCGCAGGTAGGTCTCGACGAGCGCCGGCAGGTCCGCGGGGTCGACCTCGACGGCCGTGAAGTTCCTGGTGCGGCCACGCCGGGTGAGGCGGCCGGTCTTGGAGGCACGCAGGTTGCGGGACCATTCGGTGTCCCCGTAGGCCGCGAGAAGATACTCCTCGCCGCCGTGGGTGAGCACGGCCACCGCGGTGGAGCGCCAGACGCCGGTGGTGCGACCGGGTACCGAGAGCAGGCTGACGACGTCGGGCTTGAAGAGCCGCGCCATACGTGAGCCGATGACGCGCGCCGCCCAGGACGGGCGTACGTACTGCCGCGTGGACATCGTGTGGTCTCTCCTTCTCGGGCGGATCGCGGGCTTACGCGGCCGCTGTGGCGTCGTCCGGTGCCGCGGGCCGTGTGCGCAGACTGAGGTGGACGGCGGCGAGCTGCCACTGCGGGTCGCCGGCGAAGACGAGGGTGACGCGGAAGGAGCCGTCGACGGCCTGTTGCGCATGGGTGCCCTGATGCGTCTGCGTGCCGATCACGAGGGCGCTGCCGCCGATGTAGCGGACGTCGGTGTCGGGGGTGAACTCGAAGGCGGTGTACTGCAGGCCGCCGCTGAACCGCTGGAGCCACTGCTCACGGTCCAGGAGGAACCCGTAGGGGCCGACGGCGAGGAAGTCCCGGGTGGAGCAGGGATTCGAGGGCGCTCGCGTCGCCTGTGCGCTCCGCGTGAGCCCAGGTGGTGAGTTGTTCGGTGACAGTGGCCATGCCGTTTCTCCCGTCGTTGCAGAAGGCCGTAGGTGCTGGTTTTCGAGTCGGCGGCCCGAGTACAGGGCGCCGATCACCGCGATGGGCCCCTCGGGCGGTCCGTCGCTTCGTGGCGTTGTGCGCCACGGCGTCGATTCGGGGGCATACCGTCGCGGCGGCCGCCGCGGCTCCTCCTGCTACCGTAGACGCCTAACCCTTAGATATCAAATGATTAGGCATCGATGCTAGGCTCGTTCCATGCAGCCCCTGCACACCCCCCTCGGCCTCCAGCTGACCCAGACCGCCCGCGCCGTCAGCCGGGCTTTCGACGATGCCCTGGAGGAGACCGGCGGGTCGCTTCCGGTGTGGCTGATCTTGCTGAACCTGAAGACCGGCCGGCCGGGCAACCAGCGGGAACTGGCCGAAGCGGTCGGCGTGCGGGATGCCACTCTCACCCACCATCTCAACGCGATGGACAAACGCGGACTGATCACCCGGCGGCGCGATGCGGCAAACCGACGGATCCATGTGGTCGAACTGACCGAGGCCGGCGAGGACGCCTTCGTACGGATGCGGGAGGCCGCGATGGCATTCGACCGCCGCCTCAACGCCGGTCTGTCGGACACCGACCGCGCCCACCTGAACCAGTTGCTGCGTCACCTCGCGCGCAACGTGGGTGCCGACGCAGACGATTCACCGCCATGGGCAGGCTCGGCCGAACGACCGGCAACGCCAGGGCCGAGCCGCACCCCTTCCCGGTCAAGCGGGAAGCCGGCCGGGAGCGACCGATAACGCGGCCGACGAATGCGATCGTTACCCGGCTGAAAGTGGACCGCACGCCGTCATCCCCCGCACTCCTGCTGCGTCCGTGGCGGCCTGCGGACACAGCCGACCTGGCCGGGCTGCCTCGCGATGAATCCTTGCACCGTTGGACGAGTTCGGGCATCGACGACGAGGCGGGCGCACCACGGTGGATACGCGAGCGGCAATGGAGGTGGGAGACCGGTGAGCGCTTCGCATTCACCGTCGCAGAGTCCGAAGCGGCCGGTGGCGAGGGGCGATTGGTGGGTCACATCGTCCTCAACCGCGGCCGACGCGCGCGTTCGAGAAGTGGCTTCCCGCGCGCTGCGGACGCTCACCGACTGGGCCTTCACCACTTCGCCGGTGACGGACTGACACGCCTGGAACTCCTGGCGCCAAGTGGGCAACCCGGCGTCATGCCGTGTCGCGCGGAAGTGCCGGCACGAACTGGCCGAGCTCTTGCCCGCGCACCCCGACCGCGACCGGCTGCACGCCCGTACCCTCGCCGAGGCCGCCCTCTTCATGCTCCGCGCCCTCACCGAGGAGCGGCGGCACGGCAGCGACCACCCCGGCTGAGAGCACGCGGTACGCGGCAACCTCGCGGTCGCACTCGCCGCCCAGGACGCCGACGGCCACCTCGGCTCCGCCTACCACCAGGCCACCGGTGCCGTCCTCTTCCACGCGGGGGCCGCCGGCCTGACCTGGGTGCCGGCCCTGGTCGAGGCCGCCCAGGCGTTCGGGCTGCCGGGCCACCTCGAGGCGGCCCTCCGCGCCGGGCGGTGCTGTCCCGCGCGGTACGCTCGGAGTTCCTGTGCGGGGCCCCGGAGGACGTCGACCTCGCCCCCACCTCCGAGGACGGCTACACCGCGGTCATGGCCTACACCGAGCTGCTGGACGCCGACGGCACACCCGAATGGCTCGACCTGGCGCGCCGCGGCGCCGACTGGATGCTGACCTTCCATTACACGTACGACGTGGAATTCTCCCCGCGCACACTGCTGGGCCGCTACGGTTTCCGCACCCGTGGCGGCGACCAGGCCTCCGCCTCCAACCAGCACCTGCACTCCTACGGGCTGGTGTGCCTGCCCGAGATGGCACGTCTGGCCCGACGCACCGGCGACCGCTACTCCCTGGAGTCCACCCGGGAGAACCTCGACTGCTTCCGGCGGTTCGTCGCCCGCGAGGACGGTGACTTCGACGCCTACCGCGGCATGGTCAGCGAGCGGTTCTACCAGACCTCCTGCTTCCAGGCGAAAGGCATGTTGCTCACCCTCTCGCACGCATGGTGCGCCGGACTGCTGTTGTACGCGGCCGAGGCGGCACTGGAGCTGCCCGAGCTCGCGGACCGGCCGGAAGGGGGATCGACGCCATGAGCGGCAGGCGGCGCGGCCCGGTCCTCGCCGGAGTGGATGTCGGCACCACGCACTGCAAGGCCGTGCTGTGCACGCCGGACGGCACCGTCCTCGCCCAGGCCCAGCGGCGCACGCCCGTCGACGCCTCGGGCCATGCCCACGACGTCGCCCGGCTGTGCCGCGCCGCCCTGGAGGCGCTCGCCGCCTGCACAGCCGCGGCCGGGTGCGGTCCCGACGCCGTCGGGATCACCGGCATGGCCGAGACCGGCGCACCGCTGGACGCCGACGGCGCCCCGCTGCTGCCCGCGCTGTCCTGGTCGGATCCGCGGCCGGCCGCGCACGCCGAGCGCCTGCGCCGCGAACACGGCGCCGCCGAACTGCACGAAGCCACCGGCGTGCTGCCCAGCCCCAAGGTGCCGCTGGCCAAGTGGCTGTGGCTGAGCGAGGAAAATCCCGAAGTGGTGCGCCGCATGCGGACCTGGGCCGGCGCGGCGGACCTGGTGGCCCACGCCCTCACCGGGGCCGTCGGCACCCACGCCACGTTCGCCCAGCGCACCATGGCCTGGGACGTGCACACCGGCGCCTGGCGTGCCGACCTGCTCGCGCTCGCCGGCCTCGACGTCGACCGGATGCCGACGGTGCTCCTCCCGGGGGCGCCGGTCGGCCGCATCGGCACCGCCACGGCCGCTGCCCTGGGCATGGCGCCGGGCGCGCCCGTCGTCGTCGCCGGGCACGACCACCTGGTCGGCGCCTGGGCGGCGGGCGTACGGGAGTCGGGCGAGGCGGCCGATTCGATGGGCACGGCCGAGGCCGTGGTGACCCTGGCCGACGCGGCGCCGGACGCGCGGGCCACCGGTCGCCAGGGCATGTCCTACGGGCGGCACGTCGACGGCGTCCACTGGTGCACCGTCGCCGGCATGTCCAGCTCCGGAGCCCTGGTGGAATGGTTCTGCGACCGGCTGCTCGGCCTCGCCCACGCCCCGCCCGACGAGCGCTACCGCCGCTTTGCCGCGCTCGTCGAACAGGCGGGGGAGGGGCCGACGGGGGTGTGCGTCGAGCCGTACCTCTACGGTCGCTCCGCCCCGCACCCGGACCCCGCCCGGCGACTGGCCCTGCACGGCCTTCAGCCCCGGCACGGGCTGCCCGAACTGGCCAAGGCGCTCCTCGAAGGCGCCTCGTGCCAGGCCCGCTGGATGGCCGAGGTCCAAGGGGAACTGGCCGGCGGGCCACCGCACACCGTCACCCTGCTCGGTGGCTCCGTACGCCAGCGCACGTGGGTGGCGCTCAAGGCCGCCGTCTCGCCGTGGCGCACCCTGGTGTGCGGCGCGCCCGACGCCGCCTGCCTGGGCGCCGCCACCTGGGCCGGGGCCGCGCTCGGTCTCGATCCCGCCGCGCCGGCCGCCGCTCGCCGCCCGGTGGACGCCCCGTCCGCGGTAGCCGATGCCTACCGACACGTCTATCGAACCGTGTTCCTGCCCACGGTCACCGCCCCTGCCACCGCGTCCCGGCCCGTCACCGATCCGCCCGCCGGCGCGGACTCCTGATCGGTCCTCGAACAGCATCCGTCCCCCTGCCCCCTGGCCACCACCCAAGGAGTACTCACCGTGACCATCGTCCAGCCCGTGGCCTGAGAAGTGCCCGCAGGAGAACAGTGGAGGAGACGGGTGCGGCTTTGACGAAGCCGAAGAATGGACCGAAGTCCTCGGTGGCGGCGAAGCCAGTGAGGTAGAGGCCCGGCACCGTGGTCTGAAAGCTCTCGTCGAGTACCGGGAATCCGTTGTGGGTGGCTATCTGGCCGAGCAGTTCGTGAAGGTAGGGAACACATGTGAGGTCGGGTGCGTATCCGGTAGCGAACACGATCTGGTCGACGGCCAACGTCTCGCTGTTCGAGAGAGAGACCTGCAGGAAGCCGCCATGCTTACTGCCGTCCACGTGCGCCACCCGGCATTGTGGCCAGACGTGGATGGAGGACGAGTTCAGGCGTGGAGGCAGCCATGGCTCCAATGTCGCCCGTCCGGCCTGCCAGCACCGGGCGCGGATCGCGGCTTGCCGTGTGGATGGCAGACCGCGCCACCACCCTTCCACCTGGAGGGTGCTCTCGATGTATGGATCGAAGAAATCCCAGTTCACGGCCGCGAAGCGGGGCGCGGGGTGGCGGTGGACGATGTCGATACGCTCCGCGCCGTGCTCACTGATGAGCGCCGCCCATTCGTATGCGCTCTGCCGGCCGCCCACGATCAGAACACGCTGTCCCGACAGGGTGTCGAACGAAGCCAGATCACCGCTGTGAGTGGCGCGGCCGGGCGCCACTTGGGCGGCCCAGTCCGGAAGCACCGCGAAATAGCCGACGCCGGGGGCAGCGATGACGACATCGCTGCGTACGGCTCCGCCTCCTGAGAGTTCTGCCTCGAATCCGCCGTCGTTTCGGGTGATGCCCGTGACAAGGTCTTCCCGGATCGCGATCTGTTTGGCGTCGCGGAACCAGTCCGCGTAGTCGAGGAAGAAGGTGACGGGGATGGGATCGACGTCGTCGGGGGTGAGGCGCCGCTCATGCAGGTAGTCCCGCAGGGTGTGCTCCCCGGTGGCATCCAAGTGCCAGTCGGGGCCGGAGCGCAGGAGCATTCCTTCAGGCATGTGCTCGCGCCAGAAGCTCATGGGCCGGCCGACCGTGACCGTGTCGATACCGAGCTCTCGGGCGAGAGCGGCCGCGGACAGGCCGAACGGGCCGGCCCCGACGATGAGCAGATGTGTGCAGGTGGTGGCATTCACGATCCGGCTCCCGTCCACCGGCTTCGCGGGCACGGTCATCGCGCGGCAGACGACTCCCCGAAGTCCACGTCTCGCCCGCCGCGGAGCGACTCGATCTTCGCCTAGCCTCTCACGGCCAGGTGGCGGCCCCATTCCTGCAGAGGATCTCTCGGCGTCGGGAGTTGCCGCAACTCGAGGCCCGTCGGGCTCGGGGAGCAACGATCCGGGCCCCGGAATGCCAGGCCGCTCGCTCCGGGTCCGGCATCAGGGCCTCGTCCATTACTCCGGCGTAGGGTGAATTCATGGGCGCGTACGAGTACCTCACTGTCGCGGTACGAGGAGAATCCGCCTGGGTCACCCTCAATCACCCCGCAAGCAGGAATGCGCTGAGCTGGAACATGCTCCGCGAGCTGCACAAAGCATTCACTGAGGTGGCCGATTCATCTGCCACGGGCATCGTGCTGGCAGCGAACGGCCCGGTCTTCTGCTCCGGGCACGACTTCGCCGATGTCCGGGCCGCGGACACCGGCGACATCCACGGGCTGCTCGACCTGTGTACCAGCGTGATGCAGCTGATCCACTTTGTTCCGCAGATCGTGGTTGCCAGGGTGCACGCACTGGCCGTCGCTGCCGGATGCCAGCTCGTAGCGACATGCGACCTGGCGGTGGCCGGAGAGTCCGCCGGATTCGCGCTCCCCGGCGGTAACGGAGGCTGGTTCTGCCATACGCCCGCCGTGGCGGTGGCCCGGTCGGTCGGACGCAAGAGGCTCATGGAGATGGCCCTTACCGGCGACGTGATCGACGCTCGCACCGCCGCCGACTGGGGACTGATCAATCAAGCCGTTCCCGACCGGGAACTGGACGCGGCAGTCGAAGCGCTGCTCGCACGCGCCACCCGTGGCAGCCCGACGAGCAAAGCCCTGGGCAAGAGGACGCTCTACGCTCAGCTGGACCGCCCGGAGACCGATGCCTACGAGATCGCCGGTGAAGTGATGGCCGCCTCCTCCCAGTCCCCGGCCGCTCGCGAAGGCATCGCCGCCTTCCTCGACAAGCGGAAGCCCGTCTGGCCTGAATAAGACCGTCGTTGCCTACTCCGTCGATGGCGCCGGGCAGCGGGTGTTCACGGCGCTCATGGCCCGGGCCGATGCCAACGAGAATCCGGACCGGGCCGTCTCGGTGGACTCCACGATCTTGCGGGCCGGGGCTCTGGCTCGCAAAGACGGCCAATGGCGGTCGAGCCGGATGACCACGCCAGCGGCCGGTCACGCGGCAGACTGACGACGGAGATCCATCTTGCTGCCGAGGGCCGCTTGCATCTCGCAGGCATCTTCCTCCGACCCGCCCACCGACCCGGTACCAGCGCCGGCCGCCGCCCTGCGGGCACATCAGTGCCACCGGCAGCACCCGTTCAAGCAACTGCAACAAACGGTCGGGCACCGGACGCTCCACCATCCCCGAGCGAACACTGCCGGGCCGATGCCCACATGCAACGGCTTCTGAGTACCTCAGAGGGCGCGGGGGCCGTGCAGCCTGTCCCGGCCTCCTTCGTCGAGCCGTTCGACGAGGAGCATCGCCGCGTCGTCCGCCAGGTAGCCGTGAGTGTGCCGGATCAGTGCCTGGTGGAGGTGTTCCACGAATTCTGACGGGGTACAGGGATGCACCGATTCTGCGGTCGTGGGCAGGGGAAAGAAGTCGCCGTCGGGACTGCGGGCTTCGATCACGCCGTCGGTGTGCAGCAGGAGACGGTCACCGGGCGTGAAGGAGTAGCTCTCCGCTTCGGCGGGCGGATCGGCCATGAAATCTTCCAGGCCCAGGGGCGGCAGTGGGCTGGCGGGGAGGAGTGCCTTTGCCTTGCCCTGGCGTAGTACCAGCGGGGGCGGATGGCCGCGATTGACGACCTCGACCACGAAGGCGTCTGATACCTGGGCCACGAGCGCGGTGACGAAATCCTCGGTCGGATCGTCTTCCGCGGCCGGGTCGACCGTGCAAAGTGCCGTCCGCTCGCGTTCCAGCGCTGCCGCGCAGTGATGCACCACCTCCGTCAGGTCCTCGTCGTAATGCGCGGCCTCCCGGAAAGCGCCCAGTACGGCTGCGGCCAGGCGTACGGCGGGCAGCCCCTTGCCACGGACGTCTCCCATGATCATCCGGACCCCGTACCGTGTGTCGACAGCCTCGTACAGATCGCCACCGATCTGCGCGCCCGTCTCTGCGGCGAGATATTTGCTGGCCATCCGGACGGGGCCGAGCCTGGGCGGCACAGGCCGCAGCAGGACGCGTTGGGCTGCCTCGGCGACCCGGCGAACCTGCTTGAGCTCGTTGTGACTGCGCGTGCGCACCGCACTGCTCATGGTGACGCTGGCTGCCGACACTACGAGGAGGGAGATGAGGTTGCTGTAGACCTGGGCTCCCCAGCTGTGGTGCAGGGTGGCGGTGAGGACGGTGACGGTGAAGGCTCCGGCCGCTGCGGAAAGGGGGCCTTTGGGGCCCATCGTCAGGGCGGCCAGTGCGGGCATGGCGGCGAGGAGCGGCCCGGTGATCACCGCGTGTGCAGGGGAAAGCTCGATCCCCAGGGCGAGCAGTATGATCACGAATGGCACACACTGCGCGAGTCTGAAGAGGACCCGGCTGTGACCGCCCGCCGCTGATGGAGGGGAAGGGCGGATGCGCGACCGCATGCCTACAGCCTGCCTCCCCGATGTGGGGTGTTCCACCCGACGCCGTGGCGAGCGTCCGGGGGTCCGGGGATCCACTGCGACCGCTGATGCCGGTCGCACATCGCCGGGACGACCTACGACCGGTGGGTGGCCGGGTTCAACACCACCCAGAGCATCACCCTGGACACCCCCCTGCGGGCCATGACGGCGTTCCCGGGGTCCCGTCAAGTGGCAGAGAACGAAGCCGCCGCCATGCTTCGCCAGGCCCCGGAAGGCGCGGTTTCCCTCAGCCGTGCCGGAGGGCCACAGCACGAGACGATTGTCGTCGACCATGACAGTGCGCACGTGCGACCAGCGGATCGTTCGTTTCCGGGATCAGGTGCCGAGGCGTGTCAGTCCATCGGCGTCCACACGGAGCGTGAACTGGTCCAGGTGAGGTCCGCTGAGAGTGCTTGCAGGCCGTACGGGCTGGTTACCGCGTGTGATGAGATTCCGCTGCCTTGCATCCATCGGAATTCGGCGGCGGTCGCCGATGCGGCCGCGAGGACCGCGACGGCGCTCAGAGCGGTGTGGTCCCGGCCCTGGAGCAGCAGGGCGTTTGCGTCGTCTTTCACGACTCCGTTGATGCGGCGGACCTCCGTGCTCCAGCGGCGGCCCGCGAAGCGTTGCAGGGCCTCGTCGATCGCTTCGGGTGTCGGCCCACAGGCGCCGAAGCCGAAGGACGGCCAGGGGTGGGCCGTCGGGCGACTCCGTGGAGCGGATCCGCAGGTGACCGGACGGCTTTCCCAGGGATGTGCCTGTCCGATAGGCAAGCTTGCAGGTCGGCCCGCCAAGCGAGACGCAGCAACGCCGAACCGCAGACGCTTCGTGCCGACCCACCCGTGCCCGGGATGCCTCCGCTCCAAGGCGAAGCGGAGCTGGACCCGCCCCGGGCGTCCAGGTCGTACGACCAACTGGGCGCTCCATCTCGACGTCAGGGAACGGGCCCGCTCCACTACCGTGTGGGACGACGGCAGACCGGACGGCGACGGCACCAGACGGGCTACGAAAGGGCTTCCGCTGACGAGGGACCTGGCCCTATCGTCTGAGCCCATGATCAGAGACGGCGATCCGCTGCCCCCGACGGTCTACCCGCTCGCCAAGGGACGTGTGTGGGCCATGCTGGCCGGCTCTCTGGTTTTCGTCGCTCTGGGCATTGTTTTCCTGGTTGCCCACAGCACCGTGAAGATGACTGCGGCTGGGGTGCTGGCCGTGCCCTTCTTCGGGTTCTGCTCGCTGATCATCGTCCACCGCCTGTTCCGCGACCGACCGGAGTTGGTGCTGGACGACGCGGGAGTGGACCACGTGCGGCTGGGCCGGCTCGGCTGGGACGAGATAGCAGCCGTGCGGATACGAGAGCAGCGGGTTCGTAACACCTCGCAGTGGTTCATCGAGCTGGTGCTGCACGATCCGGACGCCTATCTGGCTCGGGCGCCCAAGCTCGTCCGCAGCACCGCGTCCATGAACGCACGACTCGGCTTTGGACCGGCCAACATGGCCACAAACACCTTGCCGGTGTCGCCTGAGGCGGTCCTGGACGCGATGCGTCGTCACTGCCCCGGACTCGCAGTACAGCACTGAGCGCGCCCGTTGGCCGACCGGCTGGTTCTGTCCCTTTGGTCGGCGTCGGGTCCAGACGAGGAAAAGGTTAGGTAGTTACGGGGATCTCGCTCGTAACGGGGACCGAGCCGCCGGTGGCCGGACAGCCACGACGTTGCTCGATGCCCCAGCGGCGTCGCCCTAGTCTTTCATAGGAAGGCCGTGCGGTCGGCCGGCCCGCCAAGCCGTCCACCGCCACGCGGTGCTCGGAGAGGCGGCGGCCGGGAGGGTCGTGGGCATAGCGCCAGCGGTCACCGGGCGTACGAGGTTCGGCCGGCTGAGCGGACCAGGGTGCCCTCGAACCCTCGCGTCTCTCGGTGATGTATCCGTCGGCCCGGTGGGCGTAGGTGCGGTGCCGGAGGAGACGGCATACGTCAGCGTGCGTTCCCGCGGTCAGGGTCTGTGTGATCAGGCGGCCTGTCCCGCTCCAGTTCTGCGGCGGTGCCACTTCGGCACCGATATGGCGCGCTGTTTCGCGGCCCGCCGCGTCGTGGGTGAAGTCCAGCGTGCCGGCGGGTGAGTGCGGTGTGAGTGGGCGCCCTGCCGCGTCGTACGTCCAGGACGAGGTCAACCCGGAAGCGGCCGCCCGCTGAGTGCGGCGGCAAGCCCACGGCGTCGTAGGTATGCGTGGTCGTACGCCTGTTCACCCTCTCGGACACCACGCGGCCAAGCGCACGCGAAGACCGGCCGGATCCTCGGTGAGCTCGCAGGCGGCCATGCGGACCACACCTGGGAGAAGCGCAGGCGCGAGCTGATCCGACCTGACGTCCTGGTCCTGGATGACTTCGCCATGCGCCAGCTCACCGCGGCTCAGGCCGACGGCCTCTACGAACTCGTCTCCGAGTGGCAGGGGCGCTCTCTGATCATCACCAGCAACCGGGCGCCCGGCGACTGGTATGCGGGTCATCATGAACGGCCCCAGCCACCGACCGAACAAGCGTCCTTGGAACCTTGCCGACAAGCCCCACAGATCTTCGGTCAGCTGAACTCTGAGCTTCGCCCCGCGCGAGCGGTGAAGTCCGCCGCGAAGCGGTGATAGACGCCTCGGCACGCTCACCCGGTGAGAAGGACCATGTGCACGTCGTGCGCTGGTGCCGTGAGTTCTGCGTCGACGTCGGCGAGCAGTCCTCCATCGACTTGATCGACTCCGAATCGTGGGCCGACTCGCGCTTCGGCGACAGACACTTCACGTTCTCGGAGAGTGCTGAATCGCGGAGTTGGAGTCCGGGCCGTACCGAGTTCCCCGAGGCCCGGAACACCCCGTTCAGCGCGGCCGTTCGATCAGGGACCGTCGAGGCCGTCAGGTTCGCGCGCCTCGATCGGCCGGTCCGCCGCCTGCTCCCGTTGCTGCGCGGGGTGAGGTACAGGCCCCGTGCGAGATGGCCCGGTCCAGGATCGGCGCCTTCTGGACCGTGACGCGCAGTCGCAGATCAGCTCTTGGGGCGTTCGCCTCCGCGGTGGCCTGCGGCGATGCCGTGCGGGGCGATGGCGTCGATGCGGGCGAGCTCCTCTGGGCCGAGCCGGATCGCCGCAGCCTGGGCGTTCTGGCGCAGGTAGGTGCGCCGTTTGGTGCCGGGAATGGGTACGACGTCCTGGTGGTGCAGCCACGCCAGCACGAGCTGGGCCGGCGTCACCTCCTTGGACTGCGCGAGTCGTCGAAGCTCGTCCACCACTCGGAGGTTGGCGGCGATGTTGTCGTCGGCGAAGCGCGGCAGGTTCCGCCGGGCGTCGTCGGCCGTGAGCTGAGTGGTGCTGTTGATGGCACCGGTCAGCAGACCGCGGCCCAGGGGGGAGAAGGCGACGAAACCTATGCCCAGTTCGCGGACCGTGTCCAAGACGCCGTTGTGCTCGACGTCCCGGGTGAACAGCGAGTATTCGGACTGGACGGCGGCCAGGGGATGGGTGGCGTGGGCCCGCCGGATGGTCTGCGGGTCGGTCTCGCAGACGCCGATGTACCGGACCTTGCCGGCCTGGACCATCTCGCTCATGGCGCCGATGGTCTCCTCGATCGGGACCTTGGGGTCGACCCGGTGCAGGTAGTACAGGTCGACGACGTCCACGCCGAGGTGCCGCAGCGAGCGGTCGATGGCCCGGTGAGCGTAGGCGGGGGTGCCGTTGTGCCCGTGGGCGGTGCCGTCGTCGTCGAACTCGGTCGCGAACTTGGTGGCGATCGTGATCTCGTCGCGTCTGCGGCCGAGTGCGCGGCCCAGCAGCTTCTCGTTCGCGAAGGGGCCGTACGCCTCGGCGGAGTCGATGTGGGTGACTCCCAGGTCGACGGCCTCATTGAGGGTGGCGATGCTCTCCCGCTCGTCGCGGGGCCCGTACCAGACGCTCATGCCCATGGCGCCCAGGCCCTGGGCGGAGACGCTCAGGCCCTGCGAGCCCAGTTCCACGTTGTGCATGATGGTGCCCTAAGAATGTTGGCGGTCCGGGAGGACCGGGTGTGGCTGATGATGGGTTGCCGTTGATGGCTCGGAAGGAATGGCCGCCCGGTCCTCCGGGACGCTCCGACCACTGATTGAGAACTGCGGTCATCGCTGGTTAGGGACCTGTCGGCGGGGTGTTCCTCGGGCCACGAAGGTGCTGGTCACGGTGGAACGGAGCGACGGGCTTGAGCACGCCTCACGCGCGGATATGGGTCGGCATCGACGCCGGCAAGGGACATCACTGGGCAGTCGCGGTCGACGCCGACGGCGAGACGCTCTTCTCGACGAAGGTGATCAACGACGAGGCCCAGATCCTCACGCTCATCGAGACCGCCCGCGAACGGGCTGAAGAGGTGCGGTGGGCGGTGGACATCTCCGGCCGGGCCGCCACCCTGCTGCTGGCCCTGCTGATCGCGAACGGCCAGCAGGTCGTCTACGTGCCCGGCCGGACGGTCAACCGCATGTCCGGCGCCTACAAAGGCGAGGGCAAGACCGACGCCAAGGACGCCCGCGTCATCGCCGACCAGGCCCGCATGCGTCCCCGGGACTTCACCCCGCTGAGCACGCCTGCGGAGCTGGTCACCACGCTCCAGGTCCTCACCAACTACCGGGCCGACCTGATCGCCGACCGGGTCCGGCTGATCAATAGGCTCCGCGACCTGCTGGTGGGAATCTGCCCCGCACTGGAACGGGCCTTCGACTACTCCGCGGCCAAGGGACCGGTGGTGATGCTGACTGAGTATCAGACCCCGGCCAGCCTGCGCCGGATCGGCGTCAAGCGGCTGACGACCTGGCTCGAGCGCCGCAAGGTCCGCGGCGCCGACACCGTCGCCGCCAAAGCGGTGGAGGCGGCCCAGTCCCAGATGACTGCGCTGCCGGGCGAGAAGCGGGCCGCCAAGCTGGTCTGCGACCTCGCCCACCAGCTTCTGGCCCTGGACGAGCGGATCAAGGACAATGACCGGGAGATCCGCGAGACGTTCCGTGCCGACGACCGCGCCGAGATCATCGAGTCGATGCCCGGTATGGGTCCCATCCTGGGCGCCGAGTTCGTCGCCATCGTCGGCGACCTGTCCGGCTACCGCGACGCGGGCCGACTCGCCTCGCACGCCGGCCTGGCCCCAGTCGCCCGCGATTCCGGCCGCCGCACCGGCAACTACCACCGGCCCAAGCGTTACAACCGGCGCCTGCGGCACATCTTCTACCTGGCCGCCCAGACTGCCATGATGCGGCCCGGCCCGTCCCGGGACTACTACCTCAGAAAGCGTGCCGAGGGACTGATCCACACCCAGGCCCTGCTTGCGCTCGCCCGACGCCGCGTCGACGTGCTCTGGGCGATGCTGCGTGACAAGAGACTGTTCACCCCCACCCCACCGGACACGCAGACGGCTTGACCTCATCATTGAGATTCCTTTCCGGCGGTCGTTTTCGGCGGTTGGGGGGTCAGGATTGCTGCAGACCGGCGTCGGTGGTGATCAGCCGGGCCAGCCGCGCGGGCGCCGACAGGAACGGGGAGTGGCTGGTGGGCAGCCGGTATGAGCGCTTGGAGCGGACCGCCATGGCTTCCTGGAAGGCGAGCGGGAGGGCCTGGTCCTGCTCGCACAGGATGTAGCTGGAGGGCACGGCTTTCCAGGTCGCCACGGTGAGGGGCTCGCTGAAGGACTTCACGGTCTGCCGGACCAGTCTTGCGGCGGCGCGCTCGGCGTCCTCCGGGGCGACGTCGGCGTAGAAGTAGTTCACGGGATCCTCGTTGGCGGGCAGTGTGCCGGTGTCTCCGCTGGGGAGCTGTCCCCCGCTCTGGCCGGCGAGGGAGTCGCCCTCGTCGAGTTGGAAGGCGGAGAGGTAGAGCAGGCGCGAGACGTTGGCGGCGCCGGCGGCGGCCTCGGTTGCGGGCAGGCCGCCGTAGGAGTGCGCCAGGACGGTCACCGGGCCGTCGATGCCGGCCAGACGCTCGTGGACGACTCGTGCGTCGTCGTACATCCCGGCGGTGTTCTCGGGGTCGGCCGAGGCACTCGGCAGATCGACGGTGGCGACCCGCCATCCGAGCGCGGTGAGTTCGGGGGCGAGTTTCTCCCAGCACCAGGCGCCGTGCCAGGCGCCGTGCACGAGCAGGATCGCGGGCTGGTTGGTTTCTGCAGAGGTCATGGATCAGCCTTGGGAATACGGGTGACAAAAGGACGCAGCCGCGCGGCGGACGGGGTGGTCGCTGCTCGGCGCGATGCCGGGAGCGCCTCATCGGCCGGCGGTGTGGCGGGACGGGGGAGCACCGCCTGCCAGCGAAGTTACGGCCGCGCCGAGGCCCGGGCCATGCGCGGTTGTCCACGGTTCTTGTGCGGCCGTCCTGCGACGTCGGCTTCACGCCGACCTGGGGCAGGTGACCGTTCATAGTGGGCTGTGGGCTGTTCGCATTCCCGGGAGGCGTCGTTGCAGCTGCTGACGGGTGACCCTTCCCGCCTGCGGCCGAACGGGCCGGAGCCGGATCATCCCTCCGGTGGGGTGAACCGCTCGCATTCCCTGCCGCCGCGTCGACCAGGCACAGTCGCGGGCGGGAGTCGTTTCCCGTGCAGACGTGCCGCGAAGGAGCAGTTGCGTGAGAGCCATGATCGACGGACTTGCCGTCCAGGCCCAAGGTCCTGGGGACGGGCCCGCGGTCTTGCTGGTGCACGGCTTCCCCGGCACTTCGGAACTCTGGCGCCATCAGGTATCCGCCGTGCTGGACGCCGGCTACCGCGTGATCACCATGGACCTCCGCGGGTTCGGTGCGTCGGACAAGCCCGCCGCGGTCCACGAGTACGCCCCGGCGCGCGTGCTGAGCGACCTCGAGATGTTCCAGTTCGATGTCGCGGAGGAGTGGCCGCTGCAGGACTCTGCCGCCCAGCTCCGCGAGCTCCTCGCCGGGCACCCCGATGGGGAGCGGGCCGTCGCCCGCCTGCGGCAGCCCGGAGCCATGACCGGCGCGCTCGCGCTGTACCGGGCCTGGGCTCCGCCGGCGTCGCTGGTGGGCCACCGCCCGCCGCCGCTCCTGTTCGCGCACCCGCCATGGGGGTGTGGGGCAGCGCGGACCGCTTCCTCACCGAGCAGCAGATGACTGGCTCAGCCGAGGAGGCGCACGGAGAATGGCGGTACGAACGGATCGACGGCGCCGGGCACTGGCTCCCGTTGGAGGCGCCCGATACGGTCACCCGGCTGTTGCTGGACTTCCTGTCGCAGACCGCCGGGGCCGAGCGGGCGGGGCGATGACCGCGGCGGCGGACAGGGCGGTGCCCCGGCACGGGCTCGAAGCCGTCGGCGGAGCCGTATGGCGCCGGCCGTGCCCGTGGGAGGACAGCCGATGGATCCGTTGACCGACGTACTGGCCCTGCTCGATCTGCGCAGTGCGCAGTTCGCGCGGCTGGAGGCGCAGGAGCCGTGGGCCGTCGGCTTCTCGGGCTACCGGCACATCAAGTTCGGCGCTGTGCTGGAGGGGAGCTGCCGGATCGCGGTCGCCGGCCTCCCCGCCCCGGTGGTGCTCGGCGAGGGCGACTGCTACCTGATTGGCAGCGGTCGCGCCTACGAGTTGTCCGGCGGTCCGGTCATGCCGGCGGTGCCGAGCGCCCGGATCTTCGCGGACCACACCGACGGGGCGACCGTCCGGATCGGGGCGGCCCGCGACGCGGTGGTGGTGGGCTGCGGCTTCGACCTGGACGAGGCCAATGCCGCTGTGCTCGTCGATGTCCTGCCGCCGCTCGTCCATGTCGGCGCCGGGTCCGGCGCCGCGGGCGCCATCCGTGCCGCACTGGAGCTGCTCCGGGCGGAGACCGGCGCGCCCGGCCTGGGTACCCCCTTCGTCACCGAGCGGCTGTCCCAGGTCCTGCTGGTCCACCTGCTCCGGGCTCATGTCGCGCAGCGCGGCGCCGCCGGGGGCGTGTGGCTGACCGCCCTCGCCGACCGACAGATCGGGGCCGCACTGGCTCTGATGCACGACACGCCCGCACACCGCTGGACCGTCGCCGGGCTCGCCGCCAAGGTCGGCATGTCGAGGTCCCAGTTCGCCGCCAGGTTCACCGAGAGCGTCGGCCTACCGCCGCTCGAGTACCTCGCGAGCTGGCGGATCCGTTCGGCGGCGCGGGAGCTGAGAACGACCGACCGTACCGTCTGGGCGATCGCCTCGCGCTGGGGCTACGGATCCGAGAGCTCCTTCAGCCACGCCTTCAAGCGCGTGATGGGTGCATCCCCTGGACGCTACCGGGCGGGGGAGACGCCTCAGGACGCTGCCGACCAGGAGTGACAGCGTGGCCGCCCGGGACTCGCTGCGCCCTTCCGCTTCCGATCCACCCCGTGACGCAGGCACGACGCACGTTTGGAGGCCGGCCTGCCACTCGGTCGGAGCCTGCGCGTGTGTCCGGGTGCCAGATCCTGTTGTTCGCGGCATGGGGGTGCAGCATCGAGATCCTCGGGACGGGTGGCGTCGGCGCATGCAGGCGGTCTCTCGGGGAGGGGGCCGAAACCTGGCTTCGTGGGCGGCCGGGCATGGGGGTTCACCGCGTCGCCGGCTCGCTCAGGCCGGGGCCGTCGTGGCCGCGAACTGAGTGCTCCCCGGTCGTGGCGAGCACCCTTGCCTGCGTTAATTGAACATACTAGTCTGTTTGATTAGCGGAGAGCTGAGCTTCTACGGGGCAGACCGCATGCCGTCAAGGCGCGAGAAGCGGTTCCCCGGACCCGTATCCCTGCGCCGGAATCCATGCCGCACGGCGGCCCTTCCTGCCGGCGGGGCGACCACCCTGAGAGAAGAGCCACCCATGCGTGCACTGGTCCTGGAAAAGTTCGACACCCCGCTGGTCCTGAAGGACATCGAGAAGCCCACTGCCGGCCCTGGCCAGGTCCTGGTCCAGGTCAAGGCCAGCGGCGTCAACCCGTTGGACACCAAGATCCGGGCGGGCAAAGCCCCCCACGCCAAGCGCACACTGCCCGCCGTACTCGGGCTGGACCTCGCCGGCGTGGTCGAGCAGGTCGGCGACGGGGTCGCCGGCTTCGCTCCCGGCGACGAGGTCTACGGCATGACGGGCGGCGTCGGCGACCTGCAGGGCTCTCTCGCCGAGTACGCCGCCGTCGACGCCCGTCTGCTCGCCCACAAGCCGGCCTCGCTCAGCATGCGGGAGGCCGCGGCGCTGCCACTGGTGGTCATCACCGCCTGGGAGGGACTCGTCGACCGGGCACAGGTCCGCAAGGGTCACAAGGTCCTCGTCCACGGCGGCGCCGGCGGCATCGGACAGGTCGCCGTCCAGATCGCCCGCGCCCGCGGCGCCGAGGTCTACGCCACCGGGTCCGCGCGGAGCCTGGAGACCATCCAGCGACTGGGGGCGACCCCGATCGACTACACCACCACGACGGTCGAGGAGTACGTCGCCAAGTACACCGGCGGCGAAGGCTTCGACATCATCTTCGACACCGTGGGCGGAAAGACCCTCGACGCGTCTTTCACCGCGGCACGCACCTACACCGGCCATGTGGTCAGCGCCCTGGGCTGGGGCACCCACAGCATCGCCCCGCTCTCGTTCCGCGGTGACACGTACTCGGGCGTGTTCACCCTGCTGCCCATGCTCACCGGCCGTGGCCGCGAGCACCACGGTGCGATCCTGCGGGAAGTCGCCGCCCTGGCCGACAGCGGGTTGCTCAAGCCCGTTCTCGATCCCCGCCGTTTCGCGCTGGACACCGTCGCCGACGCGCACACCGCGGTAGAGACCGGCGCCACCACCGGCAAGGTTGTCGTCGACATCGAGGCGTGACTCCCGAGGTCGTGCGGGCACGGGGCTGGGTGGACCTGGGTGAGCGGGCCCGGGGTGAGCGGGCCCGGGCCGCCTGATCACGGTGCCAGGGCCACAAAGATCCGGCGGCGCCTGATGACGCGTGTGCGCGCGCCCGGGTCGTGCTCCACGCGGTCTAGACCGTGAACTGCGCGTCCTCGACGATCTTCGACGACTTCTCGCCGACGGCCACGATCGGGACGATCTGGTCGCTGCCGTGCACGATCCAGCGGGTCACCTCGCCCCCCGGCGAGTGACCGGCGAGGATGATGTCGCGCAGGTCGAGCTTCTCGATCACTTCGGCCAGGTCGTCTGCGTAGGTACCCGCGTCGGTCGTGCACGATGGCCCGGTAGCCGTTGTCAGCCACCAGCTTGGCCTGCGGATCCCATGCGTTGCCGTTCAACGGCCAGGTGCCGTCTTTGGTGGTGACGAAAGACATGACTGCGGTGTCATGCGGTTGAAGCGGCATGTGGGCCGAGTCGGCTGCGGGCCCGGACAGGCAGGGCTCGGCTCGTGTCTCGCCAACCGGTCGCGGCGTCCACGGTCGTCAGACGAATGCACCGTTGGACGTTCGTCGGACACGCGGTCGTGGCCTTACGACAGTACGGGTCCGGAGTTGCGCCCTCCGGCGTCTCGGAACGGGATGCTCACATGCCGCCGTATTCAGGTGTCGGCCGTACTCAGGTGTGGCTGGCGACGAGTCGGCGGGCTGCGGTCTTCGCCTCGTCCACGACGGTGCGGTCCTGCAGCAGGCGGCCGGAGGCCAGGGCGCCGTCGATCAGGAGCCCGATGTGCCAGGCGAGCGACTCGGGAGTCTCGGCCCCGGCCTTCTCGCTCAGCTCGGTCAGCCACGCCTGACGGCGCCGCGTGTGCTCCAGGGTGATGGCCCGGGCCTCCGAGTCCGGCTCGGCCTCGACGGCTGCACTGACGAACGGGCACCCGAAGAAGCCGTGCCGGTCAAAGGCGGCCTCCAACGCGTCGAAGAGGCCGACGAGCTGCTCGCAGGCGTCGGGGCCTGCGAGCTCGGCGGCGCTCTGCAGCTGGCTCATCCAGGAGTCGTCGGTTCTGCGCAGGTATGCGGCGATCAGCTCCTCCTTGGTGCGGAAGTGCGCGTACAGGGTCGACTTCGCAACGCCCGAAGCCTCGATGACCTGATCGACACCGACACCGCGCAGTCCGTGCGCGTAGAACTGATCGGCTGCCGCGGTGAGGATCTTCTCCTCGGACTTGGTCTTCCGGAATCGCGTCGCCATGGTTTCCTCCTTAATCGAACACACTAGTTCGTCTGATTTAAGGAGGGCAAGGCCACCTGATGAAGCACCGGGGGAGAGCCCCTGGGGCGAGTCCTCGCTGTGGAAGAGCCGCGGCGGCTGCGCAAAGACGTTGAGTTGCTGGGCCGGGCCCGCGTGCGGACGTCACCGCCGGCTCCCGGTGCGCAGCACGTGTTGACATGCGGCGGGGATGAACTTCGGGTCATGGCCGGGCAGATCACCGGCCGGTGGGTTGCCGGTGGTGGGCGGGGGAGTGGGACGGTAGTGCTCGTCAGCCCGGCACGGATGTTCGGTGGCCGGCGGCCCGGTTCGACGTGGTCGGCGCCAGGGGTGACAGGATGGCCCCATGAGCAACGTGTACTTCGACATCAGCATTAACGGCGCCCCCGCCGGCCGTCTCGTCTTCAACCTCTTCGACGAGGTCGTCCCGAAGACCGCGCGCAACTTCCGTGAGCTGGCCACCGGCCAGAACGGCTACGGCTACGCCGGTTCTGGCTTCCACCGCATCATTCCCCAGTTCATGCTGCAGGGCGGTGACTTCACCAACCACAACGGAACCGGTGGCAAGAGCATCTACGGTGAGAAGTTCGAGGACGAGAACTTCACACTGAAGCACGACCGCAAGTACCTGCTGTCGATGGCGAACGCCGGCCGCAACACCAACGGCTCGCAGTTCTTCATCACCACCGTCCCCACACCGTGGCTCGACGGCAAGCATGTCGTCTTCGGCGAGGTCGTCGAGGGCCGGGAGCTCGTCGACCAGATCGAGGCTTTGGGCTCGCAGTCCGGCGCCCCCAAGGGGAAGGTCGAGATCGCGGCCTCCGGCGTCGTCGACGGCAGCTGATCCCGGCCTCTCGGGGCGAGGCATCTCGTCGAGGGGATGCCTCAGACCCCGGGTGGGTAGTCAAGCGGCATGCGGTGACAAAGGAGGGACCGGTACCCGCTGCTGGATCAGGCAGGCGGGCGGCCCCGATGGAAACGCTGGGGTTTCCCGCCCTGGCCGTTGCCGAACCGGTCACCCTCGCCAGGTACCTGACGGGCACGCACCTGAGAGATCGAGCTGAGCAAGGCGACGGCCGCGTTCCGGGAGATCATCGCCTGGCCTGGCCTGGCTGAGGCATTCGACGAGGCCTTCCCTGACGGCGCCCTGGCCCGGCGGAACGCCGGCGGGCGGGCGGCCTGGCCCTTGGACCTGCCGACTCGCCGCCGGGCCCGTCGACGCCCCCACCGACCTGCACCCCACCGACCTGCTCGCCTTCGCAGGAGACGCCCCGCACCCATCTACCGCACGGGCCCTGAGCCGGCCGACGTCCCCGTCGTCATCGCGTCCCCCATCATCAGCTGAAAGACCCCTGAACCTGAGCGTCGCCGCCCCCGCCGCCGCCCCGGTGCGGCCTGGGACGTCGACGCGATCCGGGACGAGGTGCAGTAGTTCGTCGCCGAGTGCCTCGGTACCCCAGACAGGGTCCTGATCGTGGACGCCACCGGCTTCGTCAAGAAGTGCACCACGTCCGCTGGGGTGCAAGGGCAGTAGTCGGTCGGGCACAGCCGGCCGGACGGAGAACTGCCAGATCGGAGTCTTCGCAGCTCACGCCTCGGCCAGGGGCAGAGCGCTGGTGGAGCGGGAGCCGTGTCTACCGAAGTCGTGGACCTCGGATGCGGACCGGTGCCGGGAGGGGAAGGTCTCTGACAGTCGCGCAGTCGTCGCGGGTGAGGTAGCCCGTGTGGGTCGTGGCTCGGGGCGGTTCTTGTGTCGGTCGGGGGTGCCCTTGTTGTCCGCTTGGTTGACATGCGGTGCGGGCGGTGGCTGGGATACGGCGATCGGTGCGAGGGGCGAGCAGAGGGCGGGCGGAGTCATGGCCATGGATGAGGGTGTGCCGGGTCCGCGGGACAGTAGACGGCGGTGTGTGACGGCCTCGGTTACGGCTGTGGCGCTGCTGCTCCTGGGCGGCGGCGCGTACGGGCTCCTGTGGACTTCCAAGGATGGCAGGGACATGGCAGGGGCGGCGCGGGCGGCGGAAGGGTCGGCAACACCCTCTCCGGTCACCAGCCCCACATTCCCGCCCCTTGGAGTGAGCGTGTACGGCCCACCCGCGGCGGTCCAGACTTCCGCCCCGTTCCCCGATATCACCTATCGTGCGGCCGGCCCGCTGCCGAAGGCGACGGGCTCGGCTGCGGTCTACCGGTCGAAGGGGGCGGTCACCGCCGCGGAGGCGAGGCGCCTGGCGGATGCGCTCGGCGCGGGACCCCTGAGACTGGCGAGACACACCTGGACGACCGGGGCGTCCCGGCACGGCAGATGGCCGGAGGTCGATCTGGGCGAGTCCGCGCCTGGAGGCTGGAACTACAAGAGACGGGCGCCTGGTGGCACGGGCCGCTGCGAGCACGGTGACAAGTGCGACTACACCCGCTCCGGGGACGCCTTGCCCAGCGACCGGCTCGCGAAGTCGGTCGCACTGCCTGTGTTCCGGAAGCTCGGGCTGGGGAATGCCAAGGTGACCGTGTGGCGCCAGGAGTGGCGGGGCGCGACGGAAGTGCGGGCCGACCCGGTGGTCGACGGGCTGCCGACCGCCAACTGGGACACAAAGCTGGTGATCAGTGGGGACGGGCGCATCGTGGAGGGCAGTGGGTCACTGCGGCTTCCCGTGAAGGACACCGAGTACGCGCTGATCGACGCGGGCGAGGCGGTGCAGCAGCTCAACGCAGCCCGGCCGGCCCACACCGCGACGTCGGGGAAACGGCTGGTCGAGGCCGCGGTGGACGGGGCGCATCTCGTGCTGGCGAATGCGACCGTACGCCATGGTTCGGCCCTGGCGCCGTTCTGGGCCTTCGACGTCCGTGGGCCGGACGGCACGAGGTCCGTCGTGATGGTTCCGGCGCTCACGCTGGATGACCAGTTCCGCATCGTCCTGCGGTGAACACGGCCAAGGCGGCGCCCCCCCGGCGGGCGGCACCGCGCGCGACGGCCTCCATCAGCCCGTTGTAGCCGCTGTGCTGCAGGCGTACCCGGCACAGGTGTGCGCGGCACCGGCTGCCTGCGCTGAACGCTGCGGAGAAGGGACGGCCTCCGATGGTGTGGACGCCGGCTGCGGATTACCGCTTCAGCGGAGGGTGGCTTTGGACAGGCCAAGATCGATGCCCGGCTGTTGCACCGGGACTGGCGTTTGTGGTGGACAGGGACGCCGGTGGCCAGGGTCGGTCGGGTTCTTCGGTGTGGCCGCGGCGGGGGTGGCGTCCGGTCCCGGCCGCTGACAAAGGGCCTGGTGTGACTCGTCGGGACGGACGCGGCTGTTGCGTGAGAGGCCGGGCTGGATGCGTATCACTCGTTCGGCGGGCCCGGGGTGCAGCCGGTTGTCGTACCCGGAACTCTAGGATCCATTACCTGACAAATCGGTTGCGTTCGTTGTCGTTTGTAGGGGCGGGTTGACGGCACGACTGTAAGGAGGCGGGATGTCGCACCGCGCCGGAAGGACCCGCTGGAGGCGTTTCGCGGTGGTCCTGCTGTCCGGCGTCGCAGCGTGCGCGACGGTCGCCGTCGCCATGGCGCAGGGAGTGCTCGCCGCCTCGTTCTTCATCTCCGGCCAGAAATTCCAGATCACCGCCGACTCGTTGACCGCCCGCGGGTTCAGCCTTTACGGCATGGTCGACGTGACCAGGAAAGGCGAACCCGTACCTGTCGTGGTCACCGGTTTCAGGCATGCGTCGCTCAGCGGGCTGTGCCAGTCCGTGCTCGTCGATGTCCCGGTGCTGGGCACGCACACTCTGCGCCTGACCGGCAGTGGCCGGCCGGCCGAGGCGTCGGACCTGTTCATCGACGCAACGAGCCAGACGGCCAAGGGCGGGGACTTCAGCGGCCTGGACATCGGTGTCGCCCAGGGTGCCATCACCAAGGGCCCGGTCGATCCCGGAGACAAGGCCTCGCGTTTCTTCGATCCCGACGGCGTCGGCCAGCAGGCTGCGTCGGCCACCCTGACGGACGTGCGGGTGAGCGCGGTCGCACTCTCCGCCGGCACGATCAGCGTTCCCGGTCTGCGCCTGCAGCTCGAGAAGGGCAACCACGAATGCCCCTGACCCGCATGTCCCCCCGCGGAGGCCACAGGCCCGGGTCCCGCATCCTCCTCGCGGGACCACGACACCACCGATCAGGACAGGACGCGTGATCACCACCCCCTTCGGAAGACGACGTGCACGGCTCATCACCGCACCGGAGCTCCGGCGCAGGTTCAGCAGGTGGCGTGGCGAACGCCCTTTCTGGGCCGGGCTGTTCACGTTCGCCGCCGGTCTGCCCATCCTCTACTGGCCCTATGCGCACCTGGACCTTGGCGGGGTGCCGCTCGCCCTGTCGACGACGTCGGGTGCCGGGTCCCTGGTGATCGGAGTTCTGCTGCTGGCCCTGGGCGTCGCGCTCTGCTACCGCCCCCACCTTCGTGTGTTCGCCGGGATCGCCACCCTCCTGCTCACCCTCATCTCCTTTCCCGTCGCGAACTTCGGCGGCCTCTTCCTCGGTGCGGCATCCAGCCTGATCGGCGGCTCCCTGGCCTGCGCCTGGATGCCGCCCACGGCCGGAGAGCCGTCGAGTGAGGGCACGGCCCCGGCGGTTGCGGAAGGAGAGGGCGGGCGTGCCACCTGAGCTCCGCACCAGCCCGGCCTGCGCTTCCTTGAGGGACGCGCACGTGTGCGCGCACACCGCCGACAAGGAGCATTCGGGGGGCCGCGGACGCCTTCAGGTGGTACTTCAAGCTACGCCGGTTTCGCCGCCCCGCCGGAGCAGTCGGGTGTACGGCCAATGCAGCGCGCTGATGCCAAGCGTGACGGTTAGTACTCGCCGCAAGCTCGGCACGTCTGGCTCAACGGATGGTGTAGCCGTACTGGTTGGTCAGGGCATCCGTGATGACGGGTGCGCGGCCTTGTGGGTGCCGGTTGTTGGGGTCGATGGGAGCCTGTGATGTTTCACGAGCGGTGCCTTTCACCACTTGATCAGAAACGCGAGAAGTGCTGCTGCTGACCTGCAACGATCGGATCTGTCGAGGGTCCGGACCATTGCTGTTGAAGGACCACTTCTCAGGTGAAGCGCAAGACTGGCCTGGATCAGGCGATAATGATCACCAGCCGCCTGTGCGTATTACCTGGGGAGGTCTTGTGAGTCTGAGTCCGCGCGAAGTGTTTCTCCGGCTTGTTCATGGGGTCGCGGGCGGAAACTTCGATGAGTTGCCTGACCTGTATGGCGAGGTCACCGATGTCCGCCATCCGATGGCGACGCCGGAGTCCGAGCCGTTGACGAGCCGGCGTGCACTCCAGGAGCATTTCACGGTGCCGCCAGAAGCTCGGGAGTCCTTGCCGAAGAGGCGGGTCGTCGATGTCGTCGTTCACGAGACCGCCGATCCTGAAGTGATCGTCGCCGAGTTCGCCTATGAGTTCACGTTGCCGGACGACTCCACAAGCAAGGTGCCCTGCGTCTTTGTCATGCGTGTCCGGGACGGTCAGATCATCGAGTCACGGGATTACATCGACCCGATTCGTACGTACACGGCACGCGGGGACCTTGACCTCCTCATCGCGTCGTTGCGGAGGGATGTTTCCTGACGTCGGGCTTCACGAGGTGAGCTGTCCGAGGCTTGATCACAAACGCGAGAAGTGCCCCTGAAGTGTAACGGTAGGGCTTGCCGCCAGGTGTATCGGGACCTACCCGGTGTCCGCGTTGAGGACGACGGCCGTGCAGTGGTGTCCCAGGCCGGCGGTGTACTGCCGGTGGAGATGGTCCACAAGACCGGTCTGGATCAGGCGGCATCAGCTGCGTTGGCGCCATGGCGGAAAGCCCGAGCGGTGCACGATCCAGGCAAGGTCCTGCTGGGTATCGCTCTCGCTGTGGCCCTGGGCGGGGACTGCCTGGCCGACGTAGGCACGCTGCGAGCCGAGCCGGCCGTGTTGGGGTCGGTGGCCTGCGATCCGACGGTCTCCCGCCGGGTACGACACCCTTGCCGCGGACGGGATGCGAGCCCTGGCGGCGATCCGGGACCGCGCGGGCCGAAGTCCGCAAAAAGTCTGGAAGTTGGCAGGCTACGCCGCGCCGGACGCCGGTGGGCAGGTGACCATGGAACCGGACGGGGTGCTTGTCATCGTGCACTCCGACAAACAAGACGCCGCCGCGACTTGGAAGAAGACCTATGGCCACCACCCGCTGATGGAGTTCGTCGACCACGGCCGCAGCGCGTCCGGGGAACCGGTGGTGGGTCTTCTGCGGCTGGGGAATGCCACGGCTCCAACACCGCGGCCGACCACATCGAGGCACAGAGCAGTGGCCACGAGGTACGAGAAGCTCTCCGTCCGCTACGAGGCGACGGTGCTGGTAGCAGCCCGTACCCTTCAAGGAGGCTCGATCGGGCATGAGCGGCATCCCCGGGAGACCGGTGCTGCTGCTCGCCCTCGCTGCTAATTAAGAGCTGCGATCAGGATCGCTACAGTACGGGCGTGCAGGTGGGCACCCGGTCGGGCTGTAAACTCCGCGTCAAGCCAGGAAGGTCGGATGCGACTCGTAGCAGCCTGCCCATCAAAGGGCTCTTCACGACTCCGTCGGCCGGCCTTCCGGGACGCCCCGTAACTGCTGATTAAGAGTGGCGACTCGATCGCTTGTACGGACTTGCCAGCGGGTGTCCCGACTGTCTGATGATCGTTGCATCTGTAGCCGGGAAGGCTGGATGCGACTCTCGTACTCCTGCCCGTCATGGGGCTCATGTCGACTCCGTCGGCCAGTCTTCTGGTCACCCGCCATAACTGATTAAGAGCTGCGAACTCGATCGCTCGTACGGACTTGCTTCAGGGGTGGCCTGGCACTTCCTGTTCGTGTTCGATCTGGAGAGGCGAGATGACGCAACGGCCGCCACAGGTATGGGCCGGGATCGACGTGGGGAAAGGGCATCACTGGATCACCGTGGTCGATGCCGATGGCGACCCACTGTGGAACCGCAAGGTGATCAACTCCGAGACCGACATCCTGGCCGTATTCGGTGAGGTTATGGACACAGCCGACCACGTGACGTGGGCACTTGACCTCGTTGACGGGCCAGCAGCGTTGCTACTGGGGACCCTGGCCAACCATGGTCAAAGTCCCCGGTACGTCACAGGCTCAAAGTTCGCAGCGTTCAAGAAGAGCTTCAGCGGCCAGGGCAAGTCCGACTTGAAGGACTCCTACGTCATCGCCGAGTTCGCCCGATGTCTCCGGCGACAGACTGTCCCTGTTCCCGTGCCTCCGAGGGTCACCAAGGAACTCACCCTGATCCTCTCCCACCGCAATGGCCTCTCAGTCGAACGCACCAGAACCATCAACCGCATGAGGGCCATGCTCACCAGCATCTTCCCGGAGCTGGAGCGGTCCTTCGATTTCGCCCGATCCGACGGCCCGCTGGTCTTGCTATCCGGATATCAGACACCAGCAGCTATTCGGCGGATGGGTGAGAGGAGGCTCACAGCCTGGCTCGCCAAGCGTGACGTGAGGAAAGCGTCAACCATCGCAGAGAAGGCAGTGACGGCCGCTAAAGCACAGGACTCAGCTATTAGCGGGGAGGACCTTGCGGCCGAGCTGGTAGCCGAACTCGCCCAGAAGATCACGCAGATGAACGTCCGCCTAAAAGAGCTGGAAAGCAAGATCGGAGAGATCATCTCCCAACACCCCCAGGCGCCCATTGTCCTTTCCATGCCCGGCTTCGGTGAGCTCCTCGCGGCTGAGCTTCTCGCAGCGATCGGTGACATTTCCAGGTTCCCGAGTGCTGGACGGCTCGCTGTCGCATCAGGAATGGCTCCCGTCTCCAGGGACTCCGGTTCGAACACGGGGAACCGTCAGCGCCCTACCCAGTACAGCCGACCCCTGCAACGGGCCTTCTTCCTGTCCAGCCAGTCCGCGTGCCTGACCGCGGGGACGTGGGAGAGGGAGATGTACCTGCGGAAGTACCAGGGCTACACGCACGACAGAGGCCGCCACAAGAAGGCCGTCATCGCTGTCGCCCGCCAACGCGTCTCCATCCTGTGGGCCATGCTCCGTGACGGCCGGCTCTATGAGAGGGAGTACAACCCCCGCGAGAAGGCGGCCGACGAGGCTCAGGCGGCTTGACCAAACTCATTAAGAGTCGTGAACGAGTGGCTGTGACCAGCACCGTCGCAACGGCCCTCAGACGACGTCGAATTCGTTGCCCTCAGGGTCCTGCATGGCGGCGGCGTAGAGCCCCATGTCCGGCTCATCCTTGATCCGCAGCACGGTGGCGCCGGCTTTGACCAGCCGTTCCACCGTAGCCTTGACCCGCTGTGTGCGGACGTTCAGTGGGACGTCACGGCCCCCACCGACCTTCAGGTCGAAGTGCCACCGGTTCTTGGCGGCCTTCGGCTCCGGAACCTGCTGGAACCACACCCTCGGTCCACGTCCCGCGGGATCGATGATCGACTCCGGAATATCCCCGGCACCGGGCGGCAACTCTGCCTCGGGCACCCCTATCGCCGTCCAGTAAGCACGCCATGTGGCGTGCCCGCCCGGCGGAGGCTCAGGCACGTAGCCCAGGGCCTCGGCCCAGAAAGACACCATTCTCTGCGGATCGGAGCAGTCGATCGTCAGCTGCATTGTCATCTCCATGCGTGGAGCATCCCAGGCAGGTCTGACAGACGATCCACTTTCGCAACAGGCCTAGGCGGAACTGGTGGTGCTGGTGGGCAAAGCCTGCTGATAGAGGGCTACCAACACGCCGTGCACGGGCTGGTCCTCTGCATTTTCCTCGGCCTCGTCGACCAGTTTGGAGAGGGTCTCGCCGAGTTCTCTTGCCTTCGCGGGGCTGAGACGCAGGTGGCGCAGTGTCAGGTGGGTCTCGGCGGGTGAGCGGTCCAGCTCCTGGGCGACCGCGGCGAGCATCGCGGCGGTGCCTGCCGCTTGGGGTTCGGCGACGACCATGTGGCGGGCCGTGCGTTGGTAGTACTGCTCGGTGCCGCCGCGGACCTGGCGGGTCTCGGCGATGTGGACCAGCCCGGCTTCGCGGAGCACTTTGAGGTGGTGGGCCACGTTGCCCTTCTTCGCGTCGAGCTGCGCCGCAAGCCGGCTGACGGTGGCAGGCCGTTGGCCCAGGGCGAAGAGCAACCGCTGACGCAACGGGTGGGCGAGCGCCGCGAACTGCTCAGGCGCACCGATCTCCAGGACGTCCTCAGGAGGCGGCAGGTGGGAAGGCTGATCTCGCATACCGAAAGTGTCTAAACCCTTTGATGCTTTCGCAAGGGCTGTGCTCTACTCCCTGCCATGACGACTGTGACGAAGCTTCAGCCCGCCCCTGTCATCGACGAGACAGCCCGGCTGCTGACCGAGCACTACGTTTTCCCCGAGATAGCCGAGCAGCTCGCCGGCCTGCTGCAACGACGCCTCGCCGAGGGGGCCTATGACGTCGACGGCACCGAGGAGCTCGCCCGTCTGGTCACCGCAGACCTGCAGTCCGTCAACGGCGACCGACACCTGAGACTGAAGCACCACGCCGAACCGGTGTCCCCGGAACAGGGGGCGGCCACCCGGGACGCCATGCGCCGGGACTTCGACACCTCGCTGGGCGGCGCGCCCCGGGTGGAGTTGCTCGGCGGTGGGGTCGCCGTGGTGGAGCTGGCACCGATGCTGTTTCCGCTGGAGTGGGCCGCCGAACCGCTGAGCGCCGCGCTCACCCTGGCCTCCCGCGCCCAGGCACTCATCGTGGACCTTCGCTCCAACCGGGGCGGCGACCCGGACACGGTCGCCTTCGTCTGCAGCTACCTACTCGACGAGCGCACCCACCTCAACACCATGTACTGGCACGGCGGCGACCGCAGCGAGCAGTACTGGAGCCTGCCGCACGTTCCTGGCGCGCGCTTCGGTGGCAGCAAGCCGTTGTATGTGCTGTCCAGCGACAGCACCTTCTCTGCCGCTGAGGAGCTGGCGTACGACCTCCAGCAGCTCGGCCGCGCCATTGTCGTCGGCGAGCGCACCCGCGGCGGCGCACATCCGTGCAAGGGCTGGACCGTGCACCCACACCTGGAAGCCACCGTCCCCGTTGGCCGCGCCATCAACCCCGTCTCCAGCACGAACTGGGAGGGCACCGGTGTGCAGCCGGACATCCCTTGTGCAGCTGCCGACTCCCTCGACCACGCGCACGCGCTGGCCCTCGCCCGACTGGCAGGCTGACCCAGTCCAGCTCACCGACAGCACGCACGCAGTGCCTGGCGGATGAACCACTTGGTAGCGAACTGCCGCTCCCGTGCTTCCGGCGGGAGGCTGGCGATCACCCCCGGCAGGGCTCCCCGCTCCACCTCGGAGCGATGCGCCAGTACGGCGGCGATCTTCTGCGCCATCCAAGGGCCGACATCAACAGTTGCGGAGACCTGTCCGTCCGGAACGCTGTACACCGCCTTGCGCGCACCGATCACGTCTCTCAGGTCCGGCACGGCCGAGTGCGGGTGCGTGGCCAGGTAGACGGCATGCGTCTGCCAGGGGGCACCGGCATCCGGGTAGAGCTGCTCCAGTCCGGCTGCTTGGGCAGCGAGCATGGTCACCCGATGGGTGTGCACGTGATCGGGGTGCCCGGGCAGCCCGCCATATGCGTCATGAGTGACCATGATGTCCGGGCGGAATTCCCGGATGTGCGTCACCAAGCGCTGCACTGCCTCGTCGAGCGGCGCATCGCAGAACCGCACACAGCCCGGGGCCGAGTGCGGTACACGCGCATCGGCATACCCGAGCATCCGCGGCTTGCCGGCACCGAGGATGCGCAGCGCCTCGGCCAGCTCCGCAGCCCGCAGGGTGTCCGCTGCCCAGGTCGCCGTGACGACTGCGGTGCGCGCGCCCGCAGCTGCGTGACGGGCGAGCACTCCGCCCGCAGACAATGACTCGTCATCCGGATGAGCGAAAACCGCGAGCAGGCTCGGCACGGCCATGGTCAGACCACCTCCCAGCGCGAAGGAGACCCGATCGTACGTCGCCCCATGGAAGCCGCCCCCGAGTCGCAGGGATCGGGAATCGGCGTAAGGGGCTGCGCATCCGTCGCAGAGCCACCAGATCTGGCCGCGCTGCGGACCGGTCACTATCAGCGTCCAGTACTCACCGGGCCGGTCGCTGCCCAGCAACACTGAGCCTCCGCCCAACTTGAAGCCGCGGGGCAAAGGGCTGGCGTGGACCGGCTCTCGGGGTGCTCACGCTGGTCGTGGGTGCCTGTCTGCGCAGTAGGTCATCTGTCAGCGATCGGCTCCGAGGTTTGTCAGGACGAGCAGGGCGTCTCGGAGGCGGTCGACGGGCGAAGTGCCCGCGGCGCCGACAGGGCCCGGCTGGCGACAGCCGAGCGGCGTCGATCAGCCCAGCGATGCAGTTGCCGCACGCAGGTCTTCCAGGGCTGCCAGTGCGTGTGGCGCGAGCCCTTCGGTGCCGTCACGATCGCTTTCGGACCACTGGGCGTATCCCCGTTTGAACGCGAGGACTCCCAGCTCGGCCGCGAGGTGCGCGGTCGGGTCGGGGACGCCGCGGGCGATGAGCGCGGCTGTCATGGCGGCCGCGAGGCCGACGCTCTTGAGGGCGTCGCGCTCTTGCAGTTCGGTGCTGGCTGCCACGGCTGCTTTGAGGCGGGGGCCGAGTTCGCGGTTCGCCGGGCCCATGGCGCTCGATGCGCGCTCGAGACCGGCTGCCACCGCCTGGAGCGGGCTGGCGCTCGCGGGGGCCTCGGTGATGCCGTCGGCGAGCAGCCTGCTCAGCGTCTCCTGACCGGCGACCAGCAGCTCGCGCTTGTCGGAGAAGTATCGGAAGAAGGTGCTCTTGGTGACGCCGGCGCGCTCCGCGATCTGCGTCACCGTGGTGGCGTCGTAGCCCTGCTCGGTGAACAGGTCGACGGCCGCGACGACGAGTCGCTGGGCCGCCCCTGGTTGCCATCTAGCCATGAGACCAGGATAGGTGATGGGACACCTGTCCCGTCACCGTGTAGAGTCACTGATGGGACAAGAGTCCCATCACTTTCAGGGAGAGCTCATGCATGTCTTCGTCACCGGCGGTACCGGCACCATCGGCTCCGCCGTCGTCGCCGAACTGCTCGGCAACGGCCACACCGTTCTCGCGCTGGCTCGTTCGGACGGCTCCGCGCAGGCCCTTGAGCGCGCCGGCGCCAAGGTGCTGCGAGGAGACCTGGCCGACCTCGACGCTCTGCGGTCCGGCGCGGCGCAGTGCGACGGCGTGATCAGTCTGGCGTTCGGACGCGACTACAGCAGTCCGGACGCTCTCGCCCAGGCCATCGCCGAGGAGAGCGCCGCTCTCACCGTGCTGGGGCAGGAACTCATCGGAAGCGACCGCCCGATCGTCACGGTCTCCGGCACGCCCTGGGTGCCTGGACGGGCCTCCACCGAGGCCGATCCGCTGCCGACCGACGGACCGGTGGGCGGTCGGGGCCGTTCGGTCAACGCGCTGCTGGACCTCGCCTCGCGCGGTGTGCGCAGCACGGCTGTCCGTATGCCGCGCACGGTCCACAACGAGGGCAAGGGGGGATTCGCCGGCCTGTTGACCGATCAGGCGCGCCGCACCGGGGTGGCCGGCTATCCGGGCGACGGCACCCAGCGCTGGCCGGCCGTGCACGCGCTCGACGCAGCGGTCCTGTTCCGCCTGGCCCTTGAGTCCGCGCCGGCCGGGACGGCCTGGCATGCCGTCGGCGACGAGGGCGACGCGGTGCGGGACATCGCCACGGTCATCGGCCGGCGACTGGGCCTGCCGGTCGAGGAGGTTCCGCAGGACAACTTCGGCCCGTTCGGCCCGATTTTTGCCATGGACCAGCCGGCGTCCAGCGCCCACACCCGCGATGCCCTCGGGTGGCAGCCGACCCACTCCAGCCTCCTCGAGGACCTGGAGAACATTCAGCCCTGACGCACACCGGCTCGACGGGACCGTCTGTGGTCGGCTCAATGAGTTACTGGCAAAGGGCTGGAATGCCCGGTGCCGGGATACTCGAAGTTGTCGTGGTGCCTGTCTGCTGAGCAGATCCGTCAGCGACTGACTTCGAAGTCCGTCAGGACGAGCAAGGCGCGCAGGAGACGGGTCGCATGGGCGGGGTCGGTGCGGAGCTTGGTGAGGATGCCCCAGTTCTTGAGGTGGGCGAAGCCGTGTTCGACCGGTGCCCGTCCGACGGCGAGGACCCTGTTGGCGGTCTTCTGGCCGGGGGTGAGCTTGTGGGTGCGGCTGGCATGGAAGCCGGTGACGATCACAGGATCGAGTACGTCGTTGTCCAAACCGCGAAAGCCCAGGTCCGCCAAGGCCCCGAGGCCGGCGGCGCGCAGGTGGGCAGGATGTGATCCTGGCGGGCGGCGGTGATGTCGTGAGTGCGGCCGGGCCGGACGGCGGATATCCAGATCAGCCGGCCCCGCTCGTCGGTCACAGCGAGGAAGTGCAGGCCGTGCCGGTGGTGTTTACCTGAGTAGTTGCGCCGGTCGGCTTTTCCGGTGCGGCGCTGGGTGGCGATGAGGGTGCCGTCGATCAGTACCACCTCCCCGCCCTGCCTGGCGACCTTCTTCAGACTGCGGTCCGCTCGGTGTGGGGAGCTGCGCAGGGCCGGGATCTGTTCTCGATCAGCGGCGTGCCGACCGCTGTCAGCTCCTGTCAACTACCGTCTGCTGCCGGTCTGACGGCCGGGCCTCATTTCAGATGCCGGGTGAAGAACCGGGTTGCGGCCTCCCCTGCGGACTGCGGGACGCCGGTGTGGCCGCCCATGTTGGCGTGCAGGGACTTCTCCGTGGAGCCGAAGGCGTCGAACAGGTCCAGGGCCGCCTGCCGGTCGTTGCCTTCGTCGTCCCACTGCAGCAGGACGTGCAGCGGAATGGTGATCTGCCGGGCCTCCTCGAACATGGTGCGGGGCACGAGACTCCCGGCGAAGAAACCGGCGGCCACGATGCGCGGCTCGACCGCCGCAAGCCGGATGCCGATGGAGATCAGTCCCCCTGAGTACCCGACTGGGCCGCCGATCCCAGGCAGTGAAAGGAGGGCGTCCAGGGCGGCCCGCCATTCCGGGACCGCCTTTTCGACCAGCGGGAGGACAAGGGCGTCGACGATCTCGTCGTTGACCGGCTCGCCGGCCTCCATCGCCCGGCGCAGGTCGGCGCGGGCCTGCTCGGCAGCGGGCCAACGGGGCCGGTCGCCGCTTCCGGGGAGCTCGATGGTGGCCGTGGCGAAGCCCTCCGCCGCACAGTGCCGGGCCCGGGCCACCAGTCGGGGGTACACCGTGCGCAGCCCGAGGGGAGGGGGGCCGAGCAGGATCAGCGGCGCCGGTGCGGATGCGGATGCCGATGCGGGTGTCCACAGGATGCCGGGGATCTCGCCGAGGGTGAATTCGCGTTCGAGGACGCCGTCGTCGAGGCGCTGCTCGGAGGTCATATGCATGGTCGTGCCTTTCGGGAGTGCACTTGAACGGCGCTCCCGGACGACCCGTCTATCGCCCGACCGTGACCCCGGAGGGGAGCACCCATGTCGATACTGCGTTCACGGGTACCACCTCCTCGATCTCTCGCACGGCCTGTGGAAAGGTAGCAGCGGTCACCCCTCGTCCGCCAAACGGTTTTTCGCGGCAGGCTCTGTGGCCGGATACGACGGAGACACTGCGGAGCTACGTGCCGGGGTCGGGTCGTCGCGACTTCGGCGAGTGGCGGCTGTGTGACGGCGGGGGTGCACTGGCGCTGCCGTTTGTCGTGGACATCTACACGACGCACCGCCGACGCCTGCCACACTCGTGTGCAGGTGCCTTGGCGCCATTTCGGCCCATCCGCAGTCTCGCCCCACAGCTCGGCGGGTTCGGACTGCTCAGCAACCACTTGGTCCGGGGCGTCGATGGCGAGCGTTCGGAGATCTGCAGGGAACTCCCGCAGCGGCTCCGATGGGCCGTAGTTCGAACACGCGGGCTCGCCGTCAGGGTGCTGTGCGACAACCAGGGCGGCTGCGGCAACGGCTCGCTCGGCGTCGGGGGCGTCCAGGGCGCCGGCGAAGTCGGCGGCGGTGTCGTTGTCGAAGGGCCGGTGTCCCAGGTGCCCATGTGATCTCCTCGCGTAGCCCTTCGGGAATCCTCGCATTGGCCGCCGACAGGCGTCGGCGAGGCGCTGAACGATTCGGTGGGTCACCCGAAGTTCACGGGCGACCGCCCTACGGCCGTGTCCTTCACCGAGCATTCCGTGGACGATGGCGGGTTTCTCGCGGATTCGGTCGGCGAATCGGTGTCCGGTCGGCCATGGCGACGCGCCGGCTTCGGGAGCCGATGGCGCGGTGACGCTCTCGGAGCCGGGTGCCGCGAATGGCACTCGCAGGCTCGATGGCGCGACACGCATCGCTCGGTGGCTTCACCGAGGTTGCGCCAGAGACGGAATAGATCTGCGACCTGCACCGCTGTGGGAGCCCCGGTGCTGACACCTCGGCGAAGAAGGGGGCACAGTCGCGACAGACCACCTCAACCCCCAGGACGCTCAGCAAGCCAGGCAGCGACGGTGACAGTCCCACGGTCAGGCAGTGGATCCACGGGCCTGCGGGATTCGACGTCGACCAGCACAGTCCCGTAGATACGGACCTTGCGCATCGCGTACTCGTCGACGCCCACCACCTGCGGTGACGCGGTTGAGTATCAGGCATCGCATCGACCAGCCGAAGTGCCGTGCTGCGGCTGACGAAGATGCCGAAGACGTCCGCAAGACGTGCTCCGGCACGGCCGGCCAAAACGAGACCCACCTCGATCAGGGCTGCTCGCATCCGCTCAGTCCGCTGAGCATGACGGCGGTCAGTCCAGGGATTTGTTCAATGAAGGGGGCTGGGGCGGGAGGGGGAGCGCGAGTGGTGCGGGGCGGGTCTGGGGGAGTCCTCGCCCTGTTCGCGAGTTCACCGGCATCGGCGTCGGGTCGGCTCTCGTCGGGGTGGCCGCCATGCGACTGCCGCTGGTCCAGGCGAGGGGAAGACGGGTCGATGGTCTCAGCTCGAGCCGGGCGGTGCCGTTTTGCCAGGGCCGTTGTCCGGTTCTGCGTCTGCCGGGCGAACCGTTTCTTCCGCTCTCTGCCGCGGCGGCCTCTTTCCCGCGGTCATCGCGGCGGCCGCACGGACCAATTGCGCTTGCACCTGTTCGAACGCTCGCGCCCGTGAACGCTTGCGCTTGTGACTTCCGCTCATGCCCGTTCAACGCCCCCGCCGGGCGGTCCGTCACCGGAATTCCCCCGGATGGAGCACTCAACTCCGGCCCTGTGATGATCCGACTGGTATCCGGATAGCCCTGGCCCGTTGGGGAGCGAGAAGGACTGCGGAGCCCGGGTCGTGGCCGCCTGGCCCCACACCGTCCGCAGCCTTCTGCTCGGTGGACCCGTCACGACCCGGGGTCGTTGACCAGAAAAACTCCCTGGGACACCTGTCGCGGAAGGACGGGCATGGATGGTCGCGATCCTCGGCGTCCACCTCGAGCGGCATCTCTCACACCGACACTGGGGTCAGGGGTTGGCATGATCTTGCTCCCTTCTGTGTGCGCCTTTGCTGCACCCTCGCGACCGCCCCGCGCACGAAGTGTGCCGCGCTCTCTACGGGCTTCGCCTTCGACGCGGCGGTCGGACGTTCGCCGACTGCCAGCAGCCGCGTGTCCGTTGCGGTGACCGGCACTGGGAACAGTCCGCTCCCGTGCGCTCCTCGCGGCGACCACCATCGAGGCGACAGTCGTTGGCCGGACCGGCGCACCATTCGCAGATGCCCGGTCGGCCGGCGGCGCGCCGTGGTCGAGGATCCGGCGCCCGCCGTCGTGCCTGTCACGTTCCGGTGCCGATAATCCCGCGCTCAGTGTTCACCGGCAGACCCTCCCGGTGATCAGGGACGCTGCTCATCCTCGTCGTGGCGCCCGCCGCCAAGGCGGTAGCCGGCGTCGTGGAGGCCTTCCCACTGCACCGGCCACGGTCGTCGTGCAGGGTGGCGGTGTCAACGTCCTCGTCCCATACGGTGTGGCGGCGGTCCTGGTACAGATCGGTGTCGCTGTCGCGGCCGATGCCGGTGTGGATGCGGACGGTTGCGCGGCCTTCCAGGCGGAAGTGGTGCAAGGTGTAGGTGCGGTCATCGTCGTTCGACAGGGTCCATCCGTCCCGATTGATGTTCCGGTGGCTGGCGTTGGTGAGTCCCACCCACTCTCGGGCGGGTGGGCACCGGGTGAGTGTGCGGCGTCAGTTGAGGCGTCCACCGAGGCCGCCGTCGGGGCCGGTGAGGCGCGCTCGGCGGGTCGCGGCGGTCGCTCCGGGCGGACCTCCTGCGCTCCGCGCCGGTTGCGGTGCCGCGTGGGCCGGCAGGGCCTTCGAACCCCCGCCGCCGGTTGGAGCCTCCGCCTTCCGCAGCGCGTCTCCTTGTGATCGGACTCCCGGCTCCCTCAGCCGCCGGATGACCAGGGGGTCACGCCACGCGTGGCATCGGATACATGAAGTTAACTTCCCCGACTCGGGCGTGAGACCGGTTCTGTCGACCATCGCAATACCTGTCAAGCGACAGGTATCTGTCGATCGCTCGGAGGTGCGGTGATGAGCCGACCCGAACTCCCCCTTGGGCTGAGCCCCGAGGGCGGTGTCACGACCAGTCCCCCTCCCGTCGGCTATGAGCAGGAACTCCACCGCGGGGTGGGCAGCTTCGCCTCGTTCGCCGCGGGGTTCTCCTTCGTCTCGATCCTCACGACCGTCTTCCAGCTCTTCGGCCTCGGCTTCGGTCTCGGTGGCGCGGCGTTCTTCTGGACCTGGCCGCTGGTCTTCGCGGGCCAGATGCTGGTCGCGCTCTGTTTCGCCGAACTGGCGGCGCGCTGGCCCATATCGGGGGCCGTCTACCAGTGGTCGAGCCGGCTGGCCGGCACCACGGCGGGCTGGTTCGTCGGCTGGATCATGGTGATCGGGCAGATCCTCACGGTCGCGGCGGCCGCGATCGCGGCGCAGGCGGTGCTGCCGGGTATCTGGGCCGGGTTCCAGGTGATCGGCGGACCGGGCGCCGATCCGTCGGTCGGCTCCGCGACCGGTGCGCAGAACGCGGTCCTTCTGGGGTGCCTGCTGCTGGTGGTCACCACGGTGGTGAACATCCTGGGCATCCGCCAGATGGCCGCCGCCACCAGCTTCGGCGTCACGATCGAGATCATCGGTGTGATCGCGCTGGTCCTGGTGCTCTTCTTCCTGCCCGAGCGAGGCCCGCAGGTGGTGGTCCACAGCACCGGCTGGGCCGGCCACGGCGGCTATGCCGGGGCCTTCCTCGCGTCCTCGCTGATGGCGGCGTACGTGATGGTCGGCTTCGACTCGGCGGGCGAACTGGCCGAGGAGACCCACAGTCCGCGCCGGACTACTCCCCGCACCATCCTGCGGGCCCTGGTCACTTCGGGTGTGGGTGGCGCGCTGCTGATCGTCTCGGGACTGATGGCGGCGAGCAGCCTGACCGACGGGAAGCTGGCCGCGGGCGGTCTGTCCTGGGTGCTGACCGACCGGCTCGGCGGAGTCGTGGGGAGGCTGCTGCTGTGCTGCGTGGCGGTCGCGGTGTTCGCCTGCACACTGGCGGTGCAGACCTCCGGGGCGCGGATGATGTACTCCATGGCGCGTGAAGGCGCCCTGCCGTTCCACCGGCGCCTCGGGAAGGTCTCGGACCGCACGGGTACGCCCATCACCACGTCGATCGTGGTGGGCGTCGGCGCCGCGCTCGCGCTCGTGGTCAACGTACGCCAGTCCGCGATCTTCACGGCCCTCTCCAGCCTCTGCATCGCCATGCTGTACCTGGCCTATCTGGGCGTGACGCTGCCGCTGCTGGTCACGAGGATCCGGCAGCGCGGCACCGGCGGACTTCCGCAGGGAGTCGACGAGACCGGGCTGCCCCTGTTCTCCCTGGGCCGATGGGGAGTGGCGGTCAACGCGGTGGCGGTGCTCTACCAGGCCGGTATGACGGTCAACCTGATCTGGCCTCGTGCGGAGATCTACGACCTCACCGGCGGTACGTGGTGGCTGCGGTGGAGCGCCCTGCTCTTCATCGGGCTGGGCCTTGCCGCCGGTGCCGCCTACTTCCTCGCCCGCCGGCTGCACCGCCGTATCGAGCTGCGGCACGTACCGCACACGCACACCGGGCCGCTACTCGGGGCGGAGGCCGTCGCCGAGCCCGCCTGAGGGCCCGGGCGACGCGAATCGACGCACCGATGCCGTACCGAAGAGGGGATGACGGGACACCCATGATCCACGCCGACAGCTCGACGGCTCACGCGCCGCACGGCCAGGACCGGGCCGGGCACGAACCGGCCGGACAGGCTCACGCCCGGGCCCGAGAACTGCACCTGACCGACAGCGTCCGCAGCGCCCGGGAGGACGCCCGTGCCCAGGGCGGCCGGGCCGGGGAGTGGATGCCGTATCTCCCGGCGTCCGGCAGTCCGCACTGCCCGCCGGGGGTGGATCCGGCCGCCCTGGTGTGGGCGGAGACGGTGGCACCCGGCGGCTACACGCACAAGGTGCTCGCCCGCGGCACCCGGCTGCGTTTCGACGACCCGACCGGCGACGCGTGCGCCCACCTGCTGCTCTACAACGCGCTGGATCCGGTCGAGCGGCTCAACGTCGCCGACACCCAGAAGATCCCGTGGCAGGCGTACCTGGGCGAGAACCACCCGCTGCTGTCCGGAGACGGCCGGGTCATGTCCGTGGTCAGTGGTGACTCCTCGGGCCGGCACGACGCGTTCTGCGGCACCACCACCGATGCCTGGAACGAGCGCAAGTACGGTGACGCCCGCCCCGAGGGGCCGTCTCCGTCCGGCCGCGGACTCTTCCTCAAGGCGGCCGCCAAGCACGGCCTGAGCCGCCGCGACCTGCCGCCCAGCCTGTCCTTCTTCCAGGGCGTACGTGTCGAGCCGGATGGCACACTCGCCTGGCAGGGCAGCGCCGGCCCGGGGACGCATGTCGAACTCGTCGCGGAGATGCCCCTGTTGGTGCTGGTCGCCAACGTCGTCCATCCGCTGGATCCGCGACCCGGCTACGTCGTCGGGCCCTTGCGCGTGCACGCCTGGCGCGGCGCTCCGACCGGCCCGGACGAGCCGCGGTTCACCGCCACGCCGGAACTGCACCGGGCGTACCTGAACACCGTCGACTACTGCGAAGCCCGGGGGCTGTGACATGGCGACCACGCGGATCGAGAACACGCCGACCACCTGCCCGACCGCCTCGGGCGGCACCGTGGCCACCACCGTCCCGGTCGGCGCGGTGTACGCGGAGGGCTCCCGCCTGGACTGGGGAGAGAGCCTGGTGCAGGGCGCCGTCGTGCTGGACGAGAAGGTGGCGCCCAACGGGCCCTGGTCGGCGGTGGTGCGCAAGGGGCACGTCCTGACGATCGTCGACGTCGGCGGCAACCAGTCGGCCGACTGCCTGCTCTACAACGCCGACGATCCCGAGGAGCGGTACAGCGTCCCCGACACGCTGGCCTGGCAGGGCAACGCCTATGTGCGCACGGGCACCGTGCTGCGCAGCGGCGAGGGCCGCCCGCTGATGACGGTCGTCGCCAACGAGATCGACCGCCAGGACACCATCGGCGGTGCCTGCGGCAAGGAGTCCAACACCCTGCGCTACGGCCACCACGTGATGTACCAGCACGGCTGCCGTGAGAACTTCCTCGCCGAGGCCGGCCGGCATGGGCTCGGTGTACGGGACGTCGTGTCCAACCTCAACTGGTTCATGAACGTGCCCGTCGAGGCGGACGGCGCGCTGGGCATCGTGGACGGCATGTCGGCGCCCGGCCGCCGGGTCGCCGTGCGGGCCGAAACGGACGTCCTGGTGCTGGTGTCCAACTGCCCGCAGATGAACAACCCGTGCAACGACTTCAACCCGACGCCCCTGCGGATGATCGTCGTCGACCCGGTACCGGCCGCAGGCGCGCGACCGTCCGCGGCGGAGGCCGTCCACACCCAGGAGGGAGCCGCGTGACCCGCCCCACCGCCGTTCTCGTCGCCAACCGCGGGGAGATCGCCCGCCGCGTGATCCGCACCGCCAGGAGGATGGGCCTGGGCACCGTCGCCGTCTTCTCCGACGCCGACCGGGCGGCCCCGCACGTCCGCGAGGCCGACCACGCGGTCCGTCTCGGTCCGGCGCCCGCCCGCCAGTCGTACCTGTGTGGTGACACGATCATCGAGGCCGCGCTCGCCCACGGAGCCGGGATCATCCACCCCGGCTACGGTTTCCTGTCCGAGAACACCGCCTTCGCCCGGGCCGTGGAGGAGGCCGGACTGCGTTTCGCGGGTCCGACGGCCGACCAGATCACCGCCTTCGGGGAGAAGCACACCGCGCGCACCCTGGCCAAGGCGGCCGGAGTGCCGCTGCTGGCCGGCACGGAGCTGCTCGGGAGCGCCGAGGAGGCCGTCACCGCGGCCGGATCGATCGGACTGCCCGTGATGGTCAAGGCCACCGGCGGGGGCGGCGGCATCGGCATGCAGGCCTGCGCCACCGCCGACGAGGTGCGCGAGGCCTTCGCTCGGGTCGCGGCGCTCGCCGAGTCCAACTTCGCGTCGGCCGGGGTGTTCCTGGAGCGCCTGGTGCGTCCGGCACGCCATGTCGAGGTGCAGGTCTTCGGCGACGGCACCGGCCGGATCGCCGTCCTCGGCGACCGGGACTGCTCGCTGCAGCGCCGCAACCAGAAGGTGATCGAGGAGGCCCCGGCCCCGGCCCTGCCCGGTCACGTCCGCGCGCTGCTGCACGACTGCTCGCGCCGGCTGCTCGCCTCGGTCGGCTACCGCGGCGCGGGCACCGTGGAGTTCGTCTACGACCCGGTGCGCGAGGAGGCCGCCTTCCTGGAGGTCAACACCCGCCTGCAGGTCGAGCACCCGGTGACCGAGGAGGCGTACGGCGTCGACCTCGTCGAGCTCATGCTGGCGCTGGCCCGGGACGGCAGGGTCGACGACGCGGTGTTCGAGCGGGAGTGGACTCCCACCGGGCACGCGGTGGAGGCCCGCGTCTACGCAGAGGACCCCGGCCAGGACTCACGGCCCTCCTCGGGTCTGATCACCCGGGCCGTCTTCCCGGGGCAGGGCGCCGGTGACATGCCGGGTGTCCGGGTAGACGGATTCGCCGAGACCGGTCTGGAGATCTCGCCGTACTACGACCCCATGCTCGCCAAGGTGATCGGCAAGGGACCGACCCGCGACGCCGCGTTCGACGTGCTCGGCCGGGCCCTGGCCGCGAGCCGGGTCGACGGCATCGTCACCAACCTGGGCCTGCTGCGTGCGCTGGCCGTGCGGGCCGAGGTGCGCGAGACCGTGCACAGCACCAGCACGCTCGACACGACCACCGACCCCGAGCCGCGCATCGACGTCCTGGCGCCCGGAGCGATGACCACCGTCCAGGACCTCCCCGGCCGGCTCGGCTACTGGCACGTGGGCGTGCCGCCGAGCGGCCCGTTCGACCCCGTCTCCTTCGCCGAGGCGAACCTTGCCGTCGGCAACGCCGCCCAGGCGCCCGGACTGGAGGTGACGGCGGGTGGGCTGACGCTGCGCTTCTCGGCTGCCACCGTGGTCGCCGTCACCGGCGCCGGCGTTCCCGTCACGGTGAACGGTGTCGCGGCGGCCCTGTGGGAGCCGGTGCCGGTCCCGGCCGGCGGCACCCTGGCCCTCGGCACCTGCCCGGGTCCCGGGCTGCGCAGTTATGTGGCCGTCCGGGGCGGCGTCGACGTACCCGAGTACCTGGGCAGCGCCTCGACCTTCACCCTCGGCGGCTTCGGCGGGCACGGCGGACGGGCGCTGCGCGCCGGGGACGTCCTGCGGCCCGCGTCCACCGGGACCGCCGTCGGCGGCCCCACCCCGCTCGCGCGCCGTCCCGCGATCACCTCGCAGTGGGAGATCGGTGTCACCGAAGGGCCGCACGCGGCACCCGAGTTCTTCACCCGCGAGGACATCGACACCCTCTACGCCACCGGCTACACGGTGCACCACAACTCGGCCCGCACCGGGATCCGCCTGATCGGGCCCAAGCCGCGATGGGCCCGCCAGGACGGCGGCGAGGCCGGGCTGCACCCCTCCAACATCCACGACACGCCGTACGCGGTGGGCGCCCTGGACTTCACCGGCGACACGCCGATCATCCTGGGCCCCGACGGGCCGTCCCTCGGCGGGTTCGTCTGCCCCGCCGTGGTGGCCAGCGGCGACCTGTGGAAGCTGGGCCAGCTCCGCCCGGGCGACACCGTGCGGTTCGTACCGGTCAAGGAGGCCGAGGCGGCGTCCCTCGACGCCCGACGCGCCTCACCCACGCTGATCCGCGGCGGCGGGGACGGCGACGACGGCGTGCTCGGCCGCCTGGCGGCCACCGATGCCCGGCCGGCCGTCACCTACCGCCGGGACGGCGACGACAACGTCCTGGTCGAGTACGGCCCCATGATGCTCGACCTCGGCCTGCGGATGCGGGTGCACGCCCTGCAGGAGACGCTCACCGCTCACGCGCCGGACGGCGTCGTGGACGTCACCCCGGGCATCCGCTCCCTGCAGATCCACACCGACGCGCGCCGACTGAAAGCCCGTGACCTGGCGGTCCTGCTGCGCCAGTTGGAGGACGAGGTACCGCCCACCCATGAGCTGGTGGTGCCCTCCCGCACCGTACGGCTGCCGCTCAGCTGGGACGACCCGGCGACCCGGCTCGCCATCGAGCGGTACATGGCCGGGGTGCGCGACGACGCCCCCTGGTGCCCGTGGAACATCGAGTTCATCCGCCGTGTCAACGGCCTGGAGAGCGCCGACGACGTCTACCGGAGCGTCTTCGACGCCTCCTACCTGGTGCTCGGCCTCGGCGACGTGTACCTCGGCGCCCCGGTCGCCACGCCGCTCGACCCGCGGCACCGCCTGGTGACCACCAAGTACAACCCGGCCCGCACCTGGACCGCCGAGAACTCCGTCGGCATCGGCGGCGCCTACCTGTGCGTCTACGGCATGGAGGGTCCCGGGGGCTACCAGTTCGTCGGCCGTACCGTGCAGATCTGGAACAGGTTCCGCAAGGGCGGCCTGTTCCGGGACTCCCCCTGGGCGCTGCGCTTCTTCGACCGCATCGAGTGGTATCCCGTCACCGCGGAGGAACTGCTCGAACTGCGCGCCGAGACCGACGCCGGCCGCGGTGACTTCCCGACCGAGGAGGGCACCTTCTCCATCGCCGAGTACAACGCCTTCCTGGCCCGGGAGGCCGACTCGATCGCCGCGTTCCGCCGGCGGCAGAACGCCGCCTTCGACGCCGAGAAGCAACGCTGGCGGGAGGCCGGGGAGTTCGACCGCGACGACGATCCGGCGCCCGTGACCGCCGTCGGCACCGTCTCCGTTCCGGACGGCGCCGTCCCGGTCACCGCTCCGTTCACCGCCACGGTCTGGCAGGTCGCCGCCGCGCCCGGCGCCACCGTCGCCGAAGGCGCCCCGATCCTGTCCCTGGAGGCGATGAAGATGGAGTCCAAGGTGACCGCCCCGGCCGCCGGGACGCTGCTGGAGGTCTACGTCAAGCCCGGTGAACAGGTCGCCCCGGGCCAGGTCCTCGCGGCGGTGAGGGCATGAGCGCCATGACCCCGACCGCGCGTGTGACGGCCGCCTACGACCGCATCGCGAGCGCCGGACGGCCCGAGATCTGGATCCACCTCAGACCACGCGAGGAGGTGCTCGCCGAGGCCGCCGGGATCGATCCGGCGCTGCCGCTGGCCGGTCTGGTGGCGGCCGTGAAGGACAACATCGACGTGGCCGGGGTGCCCACCACCGCGGGCGCCCCGTCGTACGCGTACGTTCCGCGGTCCGACGCGCCCGCGGTGGCGCGGCTGCGCGCGGCCGGCGCCGTGGTGCTCGGCAAGACGAACATGGACCAGTTCGCCACCGGCCTGGTCGGCACCCGCAGCCCCTACGGCCCGGTGCGCAACGCCTGGGACGCGGCCCGCATCTCCGGCGGGTCGTCCTCCGGCTCGGCCGTCGCGGTCGCGCTGGGCATCGCCGACATCGCGCTCGGCACCGACACGGCCGGCTCCGGGCGGGTGCCCGCCGCCCTGAACGGCGTCGTCGGGGTCAAGCCCACCAGGGGACTGGTGCCGGTGACCGGGGTGGTCCCCGCCTGCTACACCCTCGACTGCGTGACCGTCTTCGCCCGCGACCTGCGACTGGCACGGACCGCCGCGGAGATCGCCGAGGGCCCCGACCCGGCCGACCCGCTGTCGCGCACCGGCACCCAGCTCCCGCCGCCCCCCGCGCGCCCCCGCGTCGCCGTCCCCGCCCCGCAGCACCTTCAGGGCATGGCCGACGGCTGGCACGAGGCCTTCGACGCGGCGGTCGCCCGCCTCGCCGGCACCGGGGCGGAGATCGTGGAGGTGGACATCACCCCCCTGCTGCAGGCCGCGGAACTGCTGTACGGCGGCGCGTTCGTCGCCGAGAGGTACGCGGCCGTGGGGGCACACCTGGAAAAGCACCGCGACCTGGTCGGTACGGACCTCGATCCCACCGTCGCCGCCATCGTGCTGGCCGGTCGTGAAAGGACCGCCGCCGACTGGGCCGCCGACACCGCACGCCTCGCCTCGCTCGGCGCCGCCGGACGCGCGGTGCTCGACGGCTGCGCGGCGCTCATGACCCCGACCACCACCTGGCACCCCACCCTGGACGAGGTGGCGGCCGACCCGGTCGGCGCCAACGCCCGGATGGGCCGCTTCACCAACTTCGCCAACCTGCTGGACTGCGCCTCGCTCGCCGTGCCCGCCGGCTCGGTGGACGGCCTGCCGTTCGGCGTGATGCTCACCGGGCCGGCGTTCTCCGACCGCGTCCTGGCCGCCCTGGCCGAGCGGCTCGCCAACCCCGGGCTCGACCTGTTCGTAGTCGGCGCCCACCTCACCGGGCAGCCGCTCAACGCCCAGCTGGTGCAGGCGGGCGGCACCCTGGTCGGCCCGGCGGGCACCGCGGCCGGCTACCGGCTGTACGCCCTGTCCACCGAGCCGCCCAAACCCGGCCTGCTCCGGGTCACCGGGACCGGGCTGGACGCCGCCCCCGGGACGGGCCGCGCAGCGAGTGCGGCCGGCGGTGCGGGCACGGGCATCCAGGGCGAGGTCTGGCGCCTGCCGGCTGCGGGGTTCGGCGCGTTCACCGCGGCCGTTCCCGCCCCCCTGACCATCGGCACCGTCGAACTCGCCGACGGGCGGAAGGTCAGCGGCTTCCTCGTCGAGCCGTACGCCGTCCAGGGCGCCTTGGACATCACCCGCTTCGGCGGCTGGGCCGCCTACACGGCCTCGGCATGAGGGCCAGCGGCAGGCGAAGCCGCCTGGTGCCGGGCACGGTCGGGTGCCCGGCACCAGGGTGGCAGGATGGCACCATGACGACGACGCGTCCCCGTCAAGGCAGGCCCCGGCACACGCCGCCGTCCGACCCCGGCGCTTCCGCCCGGGAACAGATCCTCGACGCCGCCGGCTACCTGTTCGTCCGGCACGGGATCGCGAGCACCAGCACGCGCATGATCGCCGAACGGGTCGGCATCCGGCAGGCCTCCCTCTACTACCACTTCGCCACCAAAGAGGAGATCCTCGCCGAGCTGCTGGCCACGTCGGTACGGCCCAGCCTGGACATGGTCGAGCGGATCCGGGCACTGGTGCCCGAGCAGGCCACTCCGGCCGCCGCGCTCTACGCGATGGCCGCGATGGACGTACGCACCCTCTCCCGCACTCCGCACAACATCGGCACGCTCTACCTGCTGCCGGAGGTGCGGGCCGAGCGGTTCGACGCCTTCCGCGCCGAGCGGGGCCGGCTGCAGGAGAACTACGGCTCCCTGGGCGCCCTGGCGGCAGCCGACGGCGTCGTGCGGAGCATGTCCGCCGAACGCATCGGCGAACTGCTGATCCAGTTGGTGGAGGTCGTCATCCAGATCCGGCACTCCCGTGAGCCGGATGCTGCAGACGCGGATGCCATCGCGTCGTCGTGCCTGCGGCTGTGCGGGCTCGGCGAGGCCGCGGTGGCCACCGCGAGGGACGAGGCACGAACCCTGCTGAGCGGCTTGGGCTGACCAACGGCTCGTCCCACTCGGTGCGACGCCGGTGCTGCCCGCGCGGCCGGTACCGCGGTCACCTTGCCCGTGGGCGTGATGTCGGCCATGCGAGCGGGATCACATCCTAACCAGGGCCGTAGGACCGGATGCCCCTGAAATGCACCGACAGCCCCATTCATGCACAAAGCGGACAATTCTACGTATGGGGGTAGTAGGTCACATCATTGCGCCCGCCCTCGGCCGCCGCTAATCATGGCTGTCGTCGCCGCGAGCCGGATGGCCGGAAGCGAGCGACCCCCCTAAGGGTCTGCCCGTGTGCACGGGCGGCCGACGCCGCCGCAGGCAAGCGGCCGGCACCGACTTACGTCCCCCACGGAGAGTTGCTTTCGCATGGCCATGATCAACCGCACCCGCATCGCCCGTCTCGGCCTGACCGGTATCGCCACCACGGGCGCCGCCGCCGCAGCGCTCACCCTGATGCCGGCCAACGCGCAGGCCGCCGAGCCGGTACAGGCGCATGCCCGTGTGGTCACGGCCTCCGGCAACGACAGCCACGGCGCTTCCACGAGCGGCTCCGCGGGCAGCCTCGACGGCTGGATCAAGCAGTCCCTGGCCATCATGAAGGCCAAGGGCATCCCGGGCAGCTACGAGGGCCTGAAGCGCAACATCATGCGCGAGTCCGGCGGCAACCCCAGCGCCCAGAACAACTGGGACGTCAACGCCAAGCAGGGCACCCCCTCCAAGGGCCTGCTCCAGGTGATCGACCCCACCTTCCACGCCTACCACGTCGCCGGCACCGCCAACAGCGTCACCGACCCGGTCGCCAACATCACCGCGGCCGCCAACTACGCCGCCCACCGCTACGGCTCCATCGACAACGTCAACTCCGCCTACTGAGCCGACGCATCCGGGGCACCCGAAGGCCGGTGCCGGCAGCGACCACCGCTGCCGGCACCGGCCTTGACATCCCACCCAGTCGCCCCAGATCAGCGCGCTGCACGCGACTATCTTCGATGTCGAAGGACAGCTGCTGCCTCCATGGACGTCGCACTCCCCGACCAGCACAGGAAGTCGTAGGGGCGGGGCGGCCGAGCACGACGTCTTCGTGGGCGCCGAGTGTGTCTTGACGTGCCCATGCCCTCCGGGTTGCAGTCGTCGCACCAGCCGCCTCTGTTCCTCTGGGACACCCCGCCTCCTGCCCCAGAGAAGAGCCGGGCCGGTCCCCATGGCCGCGATCATCGGCTGGCGCCGTGCTGTGGGTTCCCGGGCAGGATGTCTTCGACGCCGGCCGGCTGCGCGCCGTTGTTGTCCGGCGTACGGGCTGGCGACGCATCGGCGGTGGTCGCGATACTGCGCCGCACTACAGGACCGGCATCAGGCCACGCCTCGGACGGTGTACGACCTGACCGTCTCCGGCCTGCACACCTTCTACGCGGTAGCCGGCAGCAGCAGCCCCGTACTGGTCCACAACTGTGACAACCTGGCGTTGGACGAGAGCCAGTTCCCCGACGCGCACACCCTCGCGGAGCCCGTGAAGCCGAACGAGCAGGAAGCGAAGGCCCTGTCCGAGGCGAAGACACGGAAGTTGGGCAAGCCCACGGCGAACAGCGTGTGGATAGACGAGGCGACGGCACAGAAGGTCCTCGACTTCGCTTTGGACAAGAATGCCAGCAGGATCAGCAAGTGGATGCGGACGCAGGGCGGCCCGAGCGAGCTGCCATTGAGGGGTGTCTTCGGACCCGAGGGTTCCTCCTTGGGTAAGGTCCACTGGGCGGATCGTCCCACCGAGGAGGCCGGCAACCATTTCTTCCTCAAGCTCGTGAAGGCGCCCAAGGGTCGGGGAATCCCCAAGCACCCTCGCGGCTACTACGTCCAGACGTTCTATCCGGTCTGAGGGAGGTGACGAGCGGTGCAGCGGTTCACAGAATTCGACTTCGGCGTCTCGTGGGTGATGGGCTTCTTTCACCAGGACTGGTGCCACGACGGGCCTACGGCCGCCGACGTCGTTGCCAAAAACCTTGCCGATGTGGATGACGAGTACGTCCTGGCCGTCCGACGTGACGCCCAGACGCTCCTCGACGGCCTTCCCTCCAAGACGTTGGAGGTGTTGTGGGACGCCGGGGCGGATTACCTGCCGAGCTTCGAGCAGATCGGGGAAGGGGCGCAGTGGACGCGGACGGTCGTCGCCCTGTGTGACGCCCGCCTGTCGACGAAGGCGGGCGCACGTCCCTTGGCCGGGGCGGACGTGGAAGACGGTGTGGCTCAGCTGGACGCGGTCCTCGCCGAGATCCAGGAGGCATGGTTCTTGGAGGCTGACGTGCGGGCGGCGCTCGTCGACTGCGCCCGCCGCTGCACCCCGGAGCTGGCCTTCCGGTTGTTTGCTGCGGGCCATGATGGTCGCCGGTGTCAGGTCTCTGACCCAGGAGCAGTACGCGCGGCTCGAGGCCATCGGATCGGCCCTCCACCACGGCGAGTTCGTGGTGGACTCCGTCCGATACTTGGCTGAAGCCGAATAGTCGCGCTCGGCTGGAACCTCGGCACGTGACGGGACCGCTGCACCCCTGTGGTGCGGCGGTCCTTCGCGTTCCGGTGGTTTGCTGGTCGGTCCACATTCCGGTCGCAGGCGGCGTGCCAGTACTCCAGCCGTAGATCGCTGGTGCGACGTCCGACCGACCGCGCCTACGGGTGCGTGTCCGTGATCGCGATGACCTCGTCGAGGCGGTCCAGGGCGGCCTGCAGGTCGTCGACCTTGGCCTGGATGCGGTCGCGCTCGGCGCGCAGCATGGCTCGTTGCTCGGCGTCGGTGTACCCGGTGTCCCAGCATGGAAGGAGTTCCGCGATCCTTCGGCTGGTCAGACCGGCGGCGAACATCTGCTGGAAGAAGCGCACCAGGGTGACGGTGTCCTGCCGGTAGAGGCGCTGGCCGGACGGGCTGCGCTCCGCGATGAGCAGCCCCTGCTGCTCGTAGTAGCGCACGGCGCGTACCGAGACGCCGGCGCCCCGCGCCACCTCGCCGATGCGGACCAGCCGCTCGGCCGCAGCCTCCGTGACGGTCATGGTGATTCCTCTCGCCCCGGTCCTGACGGCCAGCACTTGCCTCTGACGTTAGCGTCAGGTTTTAGCGTACCGGGCATGGATATCAACAACTCCGTCGCCCTTGTCACCGGAGCCAACCGCGGCCTGGGCCGCGCCTTCGCCCAGCGCCTGCTCGAACGGGGCGCCCACAAGGTCTACGCGACGGCCCGCCGACCGGAGACCGTGGACCTGCCCGGGGTCGAGGTACTGCCCCTCGACATCGCCGATCCCGCATCCGTGAGGGCCGCCGCCGAGGCCGCCCCGGACGTCTCGCTACTCATCAACAACGCGGGAATCAGTACGGGGACCGACCTGGTGACCGGTTCGCTGGACGCGGTGCGGCACGAGCTGGAGACCAACATGTTCGGCCACCTGGGAATGATCCGGGAGTTCGCGCCGGCGCTCGCCAGGAACGGCGGGGGCGCGATCGTCAACGTCCTCTCCGCCATGTCGTGGTTCGGGGGCAAGGGCGCCAATGCCTACCACCTGACCAAGGCCGCCGCCTGGGCCATGACCAACGGCGTCCGCCTGGAGCTCGCCGAGCAGGGCACGCTCGTCACAGCGGTACACCTCGGCCTGGCCGACACCGACATGGCGGCGGGCTGGCCCGTGGACAAGATCGCCCCGTCGGACCTGGCCGACGCGGCGCTCGACGGTGTCGAGGCGGGCTCCGCCGAGGTCCTCGCCGACCAATGGAGTCGGGACGTCAAGTCCCGGCTGCCGCTGACGCCGGAAGAGTTCAACGCCGCGATGGACCGCGCCCTGGCGGCGCTGATGACGGCCTGAGGAGCCCTCGGGCCGCGCTGACTTCGGTGTGTTGCTTCTTACGGTCGGTCAATTGATGCTCCGTCCGCAGTTGTGGATCTTCATGTTGTGGCCTCGCGTCGGCGGTAGTGGCAGTCGCGGGCGCGGGCCTGGTGTCGGCGACGCCATAGGGACCAGCGCAGGCGATGGTCGCGTTGATCGTTCGGGTATGCGGCGGGCAGGGCGAAATAGTCGCTGTATTTCGTTGCAGGTGAGGGGGATGAGTCCGGCGGGGGCGGGGCGTTCGCGGTGCTCGTCGGCACGGATGACGGCCAGGAAGGCGTGGGCGGGCATCGCGAGGGTCACCCAGCGCAGCCAGGGAGTGTGGCGGCGGACGTGGTGCTCGTCCAGGCCGGCGAGGACCTTGCCGGCCTGGAAGGTCTCCTCGACCCTCCAGCGGGTTCCGGCGACGCGGACCAGGGCGGGCAGCGGTACTTGCCGGGGGCTGAAACAGCGATAGTAGGCCACCTCGCCGGTGGTGCGGTTGCGGCGGATCAGCAGCTGGCAGGTGCCCGCCGAGTAGGTGGGGATCAGGTCGACGGCGGCCCAGTCGTAACAGCGCGGTCCTTTTGCGTCAGCGCCCGCGGACAGTTGCTGCCAGCCTCTTCGGGGCACCATGCGCATCAGCACGTCAACACGGAAGTTGCCGACCGGGGTGTGTACTTCGGTGCGGCAGGAGACGGCCATGACGTATCCCCTCCCGTGCGTGGCAATCATCGACAGCAGGGCCGGGTTGCCACCGTAGAGCTCGTCGCCGGTGACCCAGTCGGCCGTGTGACCGCCGGCCCAGAACCTTTCGAGCATCGCGGCAGCGAGCTGCGTCTTGGTCGCGAACCGCACCTCGTCAGGTTCCAGGCCCGCCCTGCGGCACCGCTCGGGATCGTCGGTCCATGCTCCGGGCGGGTACAACTCCCGGTCGACGGCGGCGTGTCCGCGCGGCGTGGCATGGACAAGATAGACCGCAACCTGGGAGTTCTCGATCCGCCCGGCGGTGCCGGTGTACTGTCGCTGCACCCCGACGGTCGCGTTCCCCTTCTTCGCGTCGCCAGTCTCGTCGACGACGAGGACGGCCTGCTCGGCGCCGAGGCGATCGACAACGTACTCGCGCAGATCATCGCGGACCGCGTCCGCGTCCCACTTGGCCCGCTCCAACAGATGCTGCATGCCATCCGGCGTGGCCTCACCGGCCCACTCCGCGATCGTCCAGCAGTTCTTGCGGGGCAGATCAGCCAGCAGACCGCGAACGAACTTCCCTACCCGACGCCGGGGTTCAGAACGGGCGAACCGCCTGGCTCTGCGCTCCATCAGCCCCTCGAACTCCTCGTCCCAACGGGCAGGGCCTCCGCTGTGGCCTACGGCCACCGTCTGATCTTCGGTCCTCACACCCGATGATCACCGGTGGCCGTACCTGTCGGCACCGCCTCACGTTCCAAGATCCACAACGAGCCGGCGGTGAGCGTGGCCTGCCGGTGCGCGGTGTGGAGGGCGGCGGTGCCGGTGGCGCCCGGGATGAGGTTAGGGGCGAGGGATCTGCAGTTGCTGCGTGACGGGCATCGTGACCAAGCCCTGCCGCTCTCGGCTGTGTTGGCGGGGTGGGCTGTCGGGGCCGCCGTGCGACCGCGCCGGTCCGGCCGTCTGCCCCCGTGGCCGCACGCTCACCGTGACGACGGCGTCGGCGTGATCAGTATGGTCGGGTTGTCCGTTCCAGGCGGACGACGACGATGGCGATGTCGTCGTCTGCGCCGCTGGCGAGGTCCAGGCGGGCGAGGAGGGCGTCGGCGAGGTGTTCGGCGCCGAATTCGGTGCAGGTGGCGAGGGTGGAGGTGAGGCGGGTCAGGCCGGTGTCGATGTCCTCGTCGCGGCGTTCGATGAGGCCGTCGGTGTAGAGGATGAGGGTGTCGCCGGGGGAGTAGGTGGTGTTGGCTTGGGGGCGGGGGATGTGTTCTGGGCGGGCGCCGAGCGGTGGGTCGGTGGCCTGGTCGAGCAGTTCGCAGGTGCCGTTGGGGTGCAGCAGGACGGGTGGGGGATGGCCCGCGCTGCTGTAGATGAGCAGGTGGCTGTGGCAGTCGACGAGGACCTGGACGGCGGTGGCGGCCAGTGCTCCCTCGACCGAGCGGGCGTACAGCCCCAAGACCTCCAGTGCCTGGGCGGGGCCGTGCGCGGTGCGGGTGGCGGCGCTCAGTGCGCTGCGGAGCCTGCCCATGATGGTGGCGGCCATCAGGCCGTGGCCGACCACGTCACCGACCGTGACGGTGAAGCGGCCCGCGGACAGGTCGACCGCGTCGTACCAGTCGCCGCACACGTTCAGTGATCCGGTCGCGGGCAGGTAGCGCACGGCGATGTTCGGGTGCCGGGCCAGGTCGGGGGAGTGGAGCATGGCTTCCTGGAGGGCGACGGCGATGCGCCGTTCACGGGCGTGGGCCTGTCGCAGTTCCTCGTTCAGCTGCTGCAGTTGCCGGGCTCGGGCGTACAGCTCGGCTTCCATGGCCGCTTCCCGGCCGGGACTGACCGACGGCGGTTGAGCGGTGCGGTGGGCGCGGACGACGTCGGTCATGTCCTCCGACCGGTGGATGATCCAGGCGACCTTTCCGTCCGCGCCGAGAACGGGCACGTTGATCGCGGTCCACCACCGCTCCTTGAACACCTCGGGGTTGCCGGGGACCGGGATGTCGTACTTCTGCAACGCCATGTGATCGGTCTGACCGGAGGACAGCACACGGTGCAATGAGGCTTTCAGCGTGGCCACCCCGTCGGCCTCCGGATCGGCCGGGTTGTCCGGGAAGACCTCGAAAAGGTACTGCCCGAGCAGCTCGGCCCGGCTGCGTCCGGTCACCTCGCAGAAGGCCCGGTTGGCAGCGGCGATCACCAGGTCCGTGCCGAGCACCAGGCACGGGCTCGGAAGGGCGGCGAACACCCCCGGGTAGTCGATCTTCGGTGTCACACGCATTCCTGCCAGCGGTTCCCTCTTCAATCTACGAAAGGTCCGGCACCCGCGCCCACCGAGTCTGTGCGTGGGCAGCGGATGCAGTCCTGGTGCGGTCCTGGCCTGCGGCGGTTTGGTGAGAGGGTGTGGGAGGCGTCGCGGAAGAGGCTTTAGGCGGGGGCAGGCGGTGCGGTTCCGGGTGCCGGGTCCTAGGCTACGGACATGGCCGAGATCAACACCGTGACGCCCCGTGACGCCTTCGAACTGCTGGTCGCCGGTAATCAGCGGTTCGTCGCGGGCGCCCCCGAGCACCCGAACCAGGACGCCGCACGCCGTACCGAGATCGCACCGTCCCAGCAGCCCTTCGCGGTGCTGTTCGGCTGTTCCGATTCCCGGCTGGCCGCGGAGATCATCTTCGATCGCGGTCTCGGTGACCTGTTCGTGGTGCGCACCGCAGGCCAGGTCATGGGCCCGGAGGTGCTGGGCAGCATCGAATACGGCGTGGACGTGCTGGGCTGCCCGCTGGTCGTGGTCCTCGGCCACGACTCGTGCGGCGCGGTCGGCGCGGCGTGCGCCGCGCTGGAGGACGGCATGACGCCGGCCGGGTACGTCCGGGACGTCGTGGAGCGGGTGACGCCCAGTGTGCTGGCGGCGCGGGCCGCCGGACACGTTGAGCCGGAAGAGATCCTCGCCGAGCATGTACGGCACACCGTCGACCTGCTGCTGGACCGCTCCCGGGTGCTCGCCGAGAAGGTCGCCGCCGGGCAGGCCGCCGTGGTGGGCCTGTGCTACCGCCTGGCCGACGGCAGTGCGCGGCTCGTCGCGGCCCGCGGCCTCGATGTGGCGGTGCCCGCCGCGCCCTGACCGCTACGGCCGTGGCTGCTCGGGCACGCCACCGGTTTGATGCTGGTCACGCTCAGGTGCGGGGCCCCGCGGCGCGGCGGAGCCGGTTGGCGATCGCCAGTCCCAGCCCTTCTTCCACGGGCAGGGACGCGATGATGAGGTCGCACCCCTGCCGGTCGAGTTCGCGCAGGAACCCGTACAGCCCGCGCGCATAGGCCGCCGGCGAACCGGGGACCGTCACCACGGCGTGCGCCTTCACCGCGGTGTCAGCGAAGGCGGGGGGAAGGAAGACCCCGACCTGGTGTCCCAGATCTTGTGCGAGCTCTGCTTCGGCGACGACCTTCTCGGGTTCGACGAGGACGACTCGCGCACGCGGCGCGTAGTGCGACGGGTGCTGGCCCGGCACCCGGACCCGGCTCGTCGAGGGGACCGCAAGCGGGCACCCCAGCACCGCTTCGAGGTCCTCGCGTGTCACCCCGCCGGGCCGCAGGATGCTCGGGATCTCGCCCGTGGCGTCGACGATGGTCGACTCGACGCCGACTTCGCACGGGCCGCCGTCCAGCACGAAGTCGACCGCCTCCCCGAGCTCCGCACGAACGTGGTCCGCCGTGGTGGGGCTGACCGAGCCGAAGCGGTTGGCGGACGGAGCCGTGACACCGCCGCCGAAGGCCGACAGCAGCGCGAGGGCGACGGGATGATCGGGCACGCGCACGGCGACCGTCTCCAAGCCACCCGTCGCCTCGAGGGGCACGCGGGAACCGCGCCGCAGGACCAGCGTGAGCGGCCCAGGCCAGAAGTGTTCGGCCAGCAGGCGCGCCGTCGCGGGCACGTCCTTGACCCAGTCGTCCAGCTGCTCCGCGCCGCCGATGTGGACGATCAGTGGATGGGAGGGCGGACGCCCCTTGACCTGGAAGATGCGCGCGACAGCGGCGGGGTCCTCCGCGTTGGCGCCCAGACCGTAGACGGTCTCGGTCGGGAGAGCCACCAGGCCGCCGGCGCGGAGCACACCCGCCGCATTCTCGATATCACTGGTACGTGCCTTCACGCTGGCAATCCTCCCACTGTTCCGCCCTCTCATTTTTGTGGGGACCGGTCCAGGCTCATGGAGCGACGACCCATCGGGCGGCATCGCGGGCAACGACGTACTCCGTTCCGGCGACGAAGCGCATCATGGGGCCGACCATCGGGTGCCGTGTCTTGCCTTGCCGTGGCGCAAGCCCTGCTCGGCCACCGCTGCGAGGCGCGCCGGCTGCGCTTCGCCCGCAAGTACCTGACCGGCATGTTTTCCTACCTCCCTCAACAGTCGGGCTACAACAAGCGGCCGCGAGTGGCTCTGCCCCTGGTCGACTCAGCGCCAGTGCCGTGCGGGATGTCCCGTTCGACGGCCCACTGTTCGGGCCGCGCCGGGCGGGCAGGGTACGGCTACTGCGCCTGTGCCTCTTTCTGGTCTGCACCCCGACCGGCATGCCCATCGTGTGAGCGCTGGCCAACCCGAAGATCGGCCGACGCGAAGTCCTGGCCTCGACCTGGAACAACACGGCGGCCGGACGTTCGAGGGCGTCGCCGTCCGGGTCGCCCAGCGCAGCCTCGCGATGACCGCAGCGATCTGGCATGACCGCAGGACCAGAGCCCCGGTTACCCGATCCCTGATCGTGTCCGACCACTGATCACCGTTGGCAAGCAGCGCCTTGAGAGCCTTGTCTGCGGCGATGGTCTTCTCGAAGCGGTCCGGCACGGGCGGTGCAGTATCAGCAGGTGGAAAGACACCGCGCCTGCGGGAGAGGCGGTGGCTCCGACGGCGGTGGTCAACGCTTTTCGCGTCGGCTGCGGATGCTCAGGGCGGCGACGGAGACAAGGAACCAGAAGGCACCGAAGGCCGAGTATCCGGCGACGGCGGACAGGCTGCTCGTCGCCGAGGCGGACATGGCAGCGAAGGAGGTACCGGCGAGGACGGACAGTCCGCCGCTGATGATCATGGGCCACTGGGCGCCGACGGTGTGTCGGCGCCGGATCGCCACGACGAGCTGGATCGCTCCGGAAAGGAGGGCCCAGACGCCGAACACGAGCAGGGTCGTCCCGATGGTGGAGAAGACGGCGATGATCATCCCAGCGGCGGTGGCGAGGCCGACAGCCATGTTGGTGGTACCGACGCGGTCCGTGGAGCCGGTGCCGGCCATGCGACGCTCCAGGAGCGTGGCGATGACGTCCCACAGGGGGTACGCGACGAGCAGCACGGCCGCGATCACTGTGGGCCTGTCCGTCGACACGAGCGAGGCGGAGGTCGCGACGACGAGTGCCACCCAGATCAGGGAGAAGGCGACTCGGATCAGGTAGAGCGATCGGAGCCCGGAGGAAGTCGTCGTGGTCGTGGTCGTGCGCGAAGTCACGGTGGTCTGAGTCATCGGGTGTCCCGTTTTGTGATCGTGATGGTGTGAGACGGTCGCCTCGATGAGGAGTCTCAGCGGCCTAGCAAGGGGCCGTGTACTTCGAACGAAGTAGTTCTGCCATCTACTTCGAATTGGATGAGTTCCGCCGTCCCCATCGCCCGGACCGGGCTCGCCGTCTACATCATTCGAAGTACACGTCCGCAGCACACGTGGACGAGAATCAGGCCATGGTCAAGGCGCACAACAATCAGGACGGGCCCGTGGCACCCGTGTGGGTCCGCCGCCCCGAGGCGCTGCACCTCGTCGCCTATTCGGTGGCCGCGCTGGTGTTCACCGGCCAGATCGTGGCAGCGATCCTGAGAGGGTCGGATTGGCCGACGGCCCTCTCGGTGCTCCTCGCCGGTGGCGGAGTCGCCCTCTCATGGTGGAGGCCGTGGGCAGGGCTGGTCGTGGCGAGCGCGGCGTCCTTCGCCGTGACAGCGGTGGGCCACGACCCCCTGTCGGTGTGGATGATGGCGGTGCTCGTGCTGTTCTCGGTCACCCTCAGGGGAAAGCAGCCGCTGGCCGCAACCGGCATCGTGGCGGTGTTCTTCCTAGGGGCGTTCATGACGCTGGGAGGATTCCGTGGCGGCGCGATCGTGGGAGCCGCCGCACTCTTCTCGGCGATAGCAGGGGGTGCGACAGGGGCCGCGCTGCGCATCCATCGAGAGCACTGGCGCACCCTGGAGGAACGGGCCGAAAGCGCCATCGCCACCCGTGAGATCGAAGCCACCCGACGGGTGACCGAGGAACGGCTCCGCATCGCCCGGGACCTCCACGACGTCATCGGCCACCAGGTCGCGATGCTGAGCCTGCATCTCGGTGCCGCGGAGATCGGGCTGCCCGAAGACGCCGAGTCCTCCCGGCAGGCCCTCGTCTCAGCCAGGTCCAGCGCCCGCACCGTCGTCGTCGAAACGCAGCGGATCCTCGCGCTCCTCCGCCTGGGAGACGACATCTCCGACGACGAGGCGCTCCGGCCGACCCCGGCGCTCAGCGGCCTGGAAGGCCTTATCGCCTCTTTCGAGAGCATCGGCCTCGACGTCCGTCCCTCCATCGACATCCCCGCCGGTTTCGTGGAGCCCAGCGTCGGCGTGACGGTCTACCGCGTCGTTCAGGAAGCACTCACGAACGCCTACCGGCATGGAGACGGGGCGGCAACGGTGGATGTGCGCGAGCGTGGCGGCAGGATCTGCGTCACCGTGGAGAACCGTGTCGGTCACTCACTGCGCGGCGCCGGCTCGGGCAGCGGACTCGGACTCGTGGGGATGCGCGAACGCGTCGAGTCCTCCAACGGGCGGCTGACGATCGACAGTGACGACGGGCGATTCCGGGTCCATGCGGAGTTCAGCCCGCTGGGAGCCGCCGTATGACGACGCAGATCCTGATCGTCGACGACCAGGACGAGATAAGGGCCGGCATCAAAGCGATGCTCCGGCTCGACCCGAGCCTCGTCGTTGCGGGTGATCTCTCCGATGGACTCCAGGTCGTCCCCTTCCTCCGGGACCACCCCGTCGACCTGGTCCTGATGGACATCCGGATGCCAGGCATCGACGGTGTCGAGGCCACCCGCCGGATCCGCAAAGAGTACCCACCCGAAGAGATGCGGGTGATCGTGCTGACCACTTTTGACCGGGACGACATCGTTCTCGCCGCCCTTCGCGCGGGCGCCAACGGTTTCCTGAGCAAGACCGTGAGCCCCGCTGAGCTCGTCGCCGGAATCACCGAGGTCGTTGGCGGTGGCGGTGCGCTGTCGGCCGCCGCGACGGCCGCGCTCATCGGGCACATGACCCACAGTCCGCCCCCGGTGATCGACCAGGAACTGCGGCGACGCTTCGACGCTCTGACACCCAGGGAGCGGGACGTGGTCGTTCTCGTCGCGAGCGGTCTCGGCAACGACGAGATCGCGGCCCAGATGTCCGTGTCGCCGTTCACCGTGAAGACGCATGCGGTGCGGGCCATGACGAAGGTCGGCGCACGTGATCGAGCGCAACTCGTCTCGTTCACCTTCCGGGCCGGCCTCTACCCCTGAGCCTGCCGAGCAGAACCCCGAAACAGGTGGCCGCCGTGGCGATGCCCAGCAGTCCGGCGGCGGGACGGCGTGGGCACGTACCTGGAAGACCTCGCCGTCACACGGCGCGAGCGGCGTGCCTGGACCTGTACCTGCGGAGCAGGCTCGCGCCACAGCAAGGCGGACGAGCTCGGAGTCGGTCAGCAGCGGCGGCCGTCCCATCCAAAGGGTCTCTCCGATCTCGTCGTCGATCTTCACGTACAGCGCGGTCAGGGCCGGGACGCGAGCTTGAAGAGACGGCGCTCAAGATCTTCCGATATCCGCTGAAGCAGGCAGAAGGCCGTCGGCTGGCGCAGGACTACGCGCCCTCCATCGGCATTCCCGAGCCACAGCTGGACGGGGAGGACTGACCTGTCGGGCCCCGCCTCACCAGCGGGGCCGGAACCGCTGCCAGGGCCACCACCTGGGGAATACATGAACATAGGGGGGTGGGGAATCGGCTGACCGTCGACACGCGTTGGGGCTCCGCGCCGTCGAGTACGAACTCATTCGACCGGTGTGACGGAAGACCAGACGCCGAACCACTGCTCGGCGCCGTACGCCTCGAACCGTTCCAGCTCGGTGAACCCGAGCTTCGCCGCGAGGCGCATCGAGCGGGCGTTGGCGGTCTGGGTGTAGAGCACCACAGGCTCACCGGGCAGCGCGCCGGCGAACCACTCGAGTGCCGCTGTGCACGCCTCGGTGGCGTACCCGCGTCCCCACGCCTGCGGTAGGAACAAGTAGCCGAGCTCGGTCTTCCCGGCCTCCAGACGGCGGTTACTCGGACGCTCGGGGGCGTGCGGTTTGAGCTGGATCGTGCCGATCATCGCTCCGTCGAGCTCGACGACGAACCAGCCACGGTGCTTCCCGGGCACCTCGGGCAGCATGCGTTCGAGCTCGGTACGCGGTCGAGGGCCACCAAGGTAGGTGTTCACCTCTGGCGAGGCGTCCAGCTCGATGACCGCCGCGCGGTCCCGGGCCTCGGACTCGCGGAGTACGAGCCGCTCGGTCTTGATCGGGGCAGGCGGCCAGGCGACGGGTGCAAGTTCAGTCATGCCGACCAACCAATCAGCAGGTTCGGCAGCGATCAAGATTCGCGGACCGATCAAGCCACCGGCCCGAGCCCCACACTCACCAAGGGGGCAGCTCGGTCCCGATGCGATCCACCCGTCAGTCACCAGACAGGGCCAAGAACTACGTACGGTTCTGTCCGCAGTTCCGTGAATCCCCAGGTCAGCGGAGTGAGCGAGGGATCGTTTCGGCAGAGTATGTCCCAGCATGGCGAGCAAGACGGTCGAAGCTGCGCTGTTTCCCGGGATCGATGTGCGAGTGGAGCGCGTCAGCGACTCCTCCGACGTCCTGGTGGCGGAGGCAGTGTCCACGGCTCGCCGGGCCGGTGCCCGGACTGCGGGAAGCAGGCGAGGTGTATACACAGCACATACCAACGCGTCCTGGAGGAAAGGCCGTTGGGGTCTCGCCGGGTCCTTGTCCGGCTGCGGGTCCGCCCGGTACTGCTGCGATCGGAAGACCTGTTGCCGCAAGACGTTCGTCGAGCATGTGCCCGGCCTGTCCGAGTGACACCGCCGCTCCAGCATCGGGTCGGCGGCCGTCCGGCCGCGCGGCTGTGCCGCCGTCTGGTCGCGGGCCGGACCCGGCTGCTCAGGCTGTTGACGGCGCCCACAGTGCCGGAGCGTGCGCCGCGGGTGCTGGGAGTGGACGAGTTCGCTTTCGGCCAGGGCTGTACCTACGGCACGGTGCTGGTCGACGTCGAGGCCGGCCGGGTCGTGGACGTGCTGCCCGACCGCACCTCGGAGACGCTCGCGGCCTGGCTCGCAGAGCATCCCGGCACCGAGATCGTCTGCCGGGATCGGGCCAGCACCTACACGAAGGCGGTCAAGGAAGCTGCCCCGCATGCCCTGGAAGTGGCTGATGGCTGGCACCTGTTGCGGAGATCCTTGCCGTCGTCTGCCAGGCCGGGGCGCCGGTGGCGACCCCTCGGTGGGCGAGGCGCTGAGTGTGGGCAGGGGCGTGCGGGCGCTGGAGCCGCTGGGGGGAAGTCGACCATGCCCGCCGAGCGGGGCCGGCCGCGCACGTTGTCCGACGGCCGCTTCACCGCGCGCCTGTGACTAACCCTGCCCCGGCCGCCGCCGCGAGGGGCAGCCGGGGCATAACAGTGGTGCCGGTGAAGGCTGTTGAGATGGTGTGACCGAAACAAGAGACCCCCCGGGGACGCCGTCTCCCTTGCCTACCAGTGCCGCCTCAACCTGTCCCTGCGCACCGTCGTCCACCTCGCCGACCTGCCGACCAGGGCTCAGTGATGAGCACTGAGTACATCTGATGTGCATCCACCCCCACTCGGTCTACCGGCCGCCGCTGGTTTCGATGTGGAACCTTGTGAGCGCAAACAGGATCAGGAGATCGAGTGTCATCATGGGAATGGCCCATGCCGGATAGTGTGGGACGAACATGAACTGAGTGATCAGGCTGATTGCTGTCACCGCTGCGCCGGCCCCACGCCCCCAGCTCTTGTCTGCCAGGACCGCCAGGCCGGTGATGACGAGCAGCACACCGACGACGAGGTGGAGTACGCCCCAGGTGGTCAGATCGAACCAGTAGGTGTAGTGGGACGAGACTGCGAACAGGCTGTCGTGTGCGATGCCGGATATGCCCATGAGGATGCTGAACGACCCGCTGAGCGTCATCATGGCCCCAGCGGCCAAGGAGGCGCCGTTGAGCGTTTCGCTGCCGCGCCCTCGTTGTGTCTTGTTGGATACCGCTGTCATGGTCATCGCCTCCCTGCCGGCGCGGTCAACGACGCACAATGGAGTACACGAAGCCGGCCGTGCCTCCCTGCCAGGATCGCCGTATTCGTTCTGAATCGCGACTGCGATCTTGGGCATGCGTAAAGACCTTCGCCGCCAAAGGGAGCGAAGGCTCAATGTTGCGGTGACTCCAGGCCGTCCACGCCAGGAGGGTGGGGGGTGCCCCCGCTTGGCAGCAGCTCCGTGACGTGCACCGGCGTCGGGTCAGGGGACGGGGCCGGTGAGGTGCTCGCGTGTTGGGCGAGCAGTGGTGAGCGCTACGTGGGGAGTGTCCACGCCCCTCCGAATGGCCACGGTCGACTCGCCGGTCGCGATCTCGGCGCGGAAGATGAGGGTGCTTGGCCGCGTAAGGCGTAAAGGATGGCACCATGTCCCCAAGGTCCCCTGGCCGCTCCCGTCGCTTCGGTCACCGAGCCGTCGCGTTCGCATGTGGCTGCGCCGTCGGGGCGCTCGCCCTGGCAGGTTGCGGCGGTGGCGGTCAGAACACCGGTTCGTCACCCCGGCCCACACCGAGCAGCCCCAATCCGACGTCCTTTTCCGGCATGCCACCGTCGGCGCTGGCCTCTTCGGCGGCTTCCGCGATCGCCTCTGCTCGCGCGTCCGCTTCGGCAGCGGCATCCTCCGCGGCTGCCCGGGCCTCGGAGTTCGAGGCGTCCGTCGACGCCGAGGCCGCCCGGGCCGGCGCCGCCGCCGAGAATGCGCTCAAGAACGTCCAGGGCCGCGGCAACGCCGTGTCCGAAGTCAGCGTGATGGGCCTGCCCCGGAACCAGACCGGTGGACTGCTCGCCGCCCTGGTGACGATCACGAACAAGACGAACCAGAAGGCGTCCTACGCCGTGCAGGTCGACTTCGCGGACTCCACCGGAAAGGTCGTCGAGACCAGATTCGTGGGAGCGGAGAACGTTGAACCTGGCCACAAGGAGCAGCCCATCGCCTTCAGCAGACAGCCGCAAGGGGCCCACCTGACGGCCCGTCTCGCCAAGGCCCAGCGGTACTGACGTGTGTGAGGAGGGACTGTGGGCAGCCTGGTCGTCGTAGGGGTGGACGGCTCGTCGTCGAGCCATGCCGCGGTGGTTCAGGCCGCCCGGGAGGCTGAGCGGCGCGGTGCGGAACTGCGTGTGGTGCACGCCTTCAGCTGGCCGGTCGGGCCCATGTACGCGCCGTTGGACCCGTCGCCGCTCAACACGCTGGCGCACGACGCCGCACAGGACGCCCGGCGTGTGGCGCCCGGGGTGGAGGTCGGCGACGCCGTGATGATCGGCGGTGTGATGTCGGTGCTGGTGGCCGAGTCGCGTGCCGCGGACCTCGTGGTCGTCGGCCGCCGGGGCATCGGGGGCTTCGTCGGCATGCTGCTGGGCTCGACGGCGGTGTCCCTGGCCGCCCACAGCCATTGTCCGGTGCTGGTGGTCCGCGAGGAACCGGACGGCGCCGGGCCTGTCGTGCTGACCGTCGACGGCTCCCCCGAGGGCGAGGGGGCGGTCGAATTCGCCTTCGCCGAGGCTGAGTTGCGGGGAGCCGAGCTCGTCGCCGTGCACGCGTGGCTGCCGGACCACGCACCGGCCGGTACGGGCGTGGAGAGCCCGGAGCGCCTGCTGGCCCAGGCGGTCGCCGGACGCGCGGAGAGATATCCGGACGTGACGGTCCGACAGGAAGTGCTGAGCGGCGAGACCCGCGAGGTCCTGATCGAGGCCAGCAGGAACGCCCAGTTGATGGTTGCCGGCGCCAGGGGGCGCGGCGGGTTTTCCGGGATGCTCCTGGGTTCGGTCAGCCAGGCGCTGCTGCACCACGCGCACTGCCCGGTCGCCGTCGTCCGCGGCAGGGCGTGACCGGGGCCGTGTGCGCGGCCCTCAGACGAAGACGACGCTGGACGCCGCCGGTACCGGCAGGGAACCGGCGCGTTGCGGGACACCGGTCGCGGGGTCCAGATCCAGCCATGCGACGTTGCCCGAGCGCTCGTTGGCCGCGTACAGCCGCGTGCCGGACGGGTGCAGGACCAGATCGCGCGGCCATCGGCCTCCGCACGGCACCGACGCGACCGGCTCCGCGTGCTCACCGGTCGCGTCGAGGGCCAGGACGGTGATGGTGTCGGTGCCGCGGACCGCCGCCCACAGATGGCGGCCGTCGGGTGAGACGACCGGCGCCGAGGGGGAGACGGCCTCGTCGGTGCCGTCCGGGAACAGGGGTGCCGTCCCCACCGGTTCGAGCACGCCGGCGGCGGTGTCCCAGCGGCACACGGTGACGGTCGGATCGAGTTCTCCGAGAACGTACGCGTGGCTTCCGGACGGGTGGAAGGCGAGGTGGCGCGGGCCCGTGCCGGGCGGCAAGGGCGTCTCCCCATTCGGCACCAGCCTGCCCTCCCGCGCGTCCAGGGAGAAGATCCACACCTTGTCGGCGCCGAGGTCGACGCCGAGCACCCACCGTCCCGAGGGATCAGGCAGCACCTGGTGCGCGTGCGGGCCGGACTGGCGGGCGGGGTGCGGTCCGCTGCCCGTGCAGTGCCGCACGTCGCCTGCGGTCCGCAGGCCGCCGTCGGCGGCGAGAGGGAGCACGGTGACGCTGCCGGACCCGTAGTTGGCGGTCAGCAGGTGTCCGCGCACCACCGAGAGATGGGTGGGCGAATCCCCTTGCACGTCCACCGGGACGCCGAGCGGGCGGGGCTCGGGACCGGCGATGTCGTAGGCGGCGACCGACCCCTGTGCCGTCTCGGACACGGCGTACAGGACCGGTCCCGGCGCCGCGTGATCGACAGTCAGGTAGGACGGGTCCGGCAGGGTATTGATGACGCCGATCTCGGTCAGCGCTCCCGTTGCCGGTTCCACGGCGGCCACCACGATGCCGCGGCCGCCCGACGACGTGAACGATCCGATGAAGGCTCGATCCGTGTGCTTGTCACCCACAGTGTCCTCCGCCGTTGCGCGCGTAGCGCAACGCTAACAGGGGCGCCTTCGCCGCCGGGGCCGGTGCCGGGACAGACGTGTCACGCGGGTCAGACCTCACCGAGGCCGTCCTGCTGAACCCGCCCGCACGCCCGCATCGCCTGACCGGGGCCATCGTCCGGTCGAGTCGCGAGCGGGCTCGGACCTTGCAACAGTGGCAGGAGTGAAGGGCTGATGTCGAATGCCGGAGTCGATTCGGCCGGCTCACGTTGTCGCGGTCAACAGTGAGTCCGGAGAGGGAAGGACAGGCGGATGAAGGCGTTCGTGATGAAGGAAATCGGCCGGGTGGGTTTCATGGAGAAGCCCGTCCCGGAGCCGGGTCCGGGCGACGCGGTGGTCCAGACGACCAGTGCCCTGATCTGCACCTCCGACTCCCACACCGTTCAAGGTGGCATCGGCCCGAGGGAGAACCTGACGCTGGGCCACGAAGCGGTGGGCATCGTGCACGCAGTGGGCAGCGAGGTGAAGGACTTCCGGCCCGGCGACCGGGTGCTGGTCGGCGCCATCACCCCCGACTGGGGCGATCTGGCCTCCCAGAACGGGTTCCCGTCGCAGTCGGGCGGACCGCTCGGAGGATTCAAGTTCGCCAACCGCAAGGACGGGGTCTTCGCCGACTACTTCCACGTCAACGACGCCGACGCCAATCTCGCCAGGATCCCCGACGCCATCGGTGACGACGTGGCGGTCTACTGCGCCGACATGCTGTCGACAGGATTCATGGGAGCGGAGAAGGGCAACATCCCGATCGGCGGGACCGTGGCCGTCCTCGCGCAAGGACCGGTGGGACTGATGGCCACGGCGGGGGCCAGGCTCCGCGGCGCCGGCCGGGTCATCGGGGTCGAGTCGGTCCCCAGCCGGCAGAAACTGGCGCGGGAGTACGGCGCCGACGAGATCGTGGACTTCACCAGCGAGGACGTCGTCGAGCGGATCCACGAGCTGACCGGAGGAGAAGGGGTCGACACCGCCATCGAGGCCCTGGGCGCGGACATCACCTTCCAGACCGCCGTGAAGATCACCAAGCCCGGCGGCACCATCTCCAACGTCGGCTACTTCGGCGAGGGCGAGTTCATCCGCATCCCCCGCGTCGAATGGGGCGTCGGCATGGCGGACCAGACGATCGCGACCGGGCTCTGCCCCGGCGGCCGGCTCCGCATGGAACGCCTGCTGCGCGTGCTGGAGGCGAAGCGCATCGACCCCACGCACATGACCACCCACACCTTCCATTTCGACGACATGGAGCGGGCCTTCGAGGTCGCGGACAAGAAGCTCGAAGACGTAGTGAAGGTGCTGATCACCTTCTAGGTGCCGTCCTTCCGGACCTGCGCAGCGCGCCGGAGGGTACGGCGCTGCGGAAGCGAGGAGCCATGCACGACCCCGACCCCCCGTTCCGCCCGGTCCACAGGCGCGAGGGCTACCTACCGCTGGAGGACCTCGGCCTGATCGGGGACGGTACGACGGCCGCGCTGGTCGGCCTGGACGGCTCGATCCCGTGGATGTGCCTGCCCCGGTTCGACTCCGACCCCCTGTTCTGCGGCCTGCTGGACCGCGCGCGAGGCGGCCACTTCACCCTCGCGCCGCAGGACCTGGTGGAGGCCCGGCAGCGCTACGAGCCCGACACCGGCGTGCTGACGACCGAGTTGCGCAGTACCACCGGTCTGGTGCGTGTCACCGACGCGCTGGCCGTGCGTCCCGGCTCCGACCTCACCGACGACGCCCCGGCCGGGCGGTGCGAGCTCGTCCGGTCGGCCGTGGTCCTCTCCGGACACGTCCGGTTGCGGGTGGACGTGGAGCCCCGCGGCGGCGGCACGGCCCAGACGCTGTTCAGCGGCCTGGAACTGAGACCCTCGCGCCGGCCGGACCTGCGCCTGCACCTGCGCTCCAACCACCCCCTGCCCGGCCTGCGCAGCACCCACGACCTGAGACAGGGCGAACACCTCGACCTCGTACTGTCCTGGGGCCGCTTCCACCGCCACCACCGGTTCCAGGCCGACACGATGCTCGCGGACACCGCCGACGCATGGCGGCGCTGGATGAAACACTTCGACTACTCCGGTCCCCAGGAGGCACTGGTCCGGCGTGCCGCCATCACCCTGAAGCTGTGCGACGACTGGGCCAACGGCGCCCTCGTCGCGGCACCCACCTCCTCCCTGCCCGCGCCGATCGGCGGAGTCCGCAACTGGGACTACCGTTACGCCTGGATCCGGGACGCCGCCTACGCCGTGTTCGCCCTGCGGCGCATCGGCTTCACCGGCGAGGCGGACGCCTTCCTCGGCTGGGTCCTCGACGCCGTGGAGCAGAGCCGGAGCCCCCGGATCATGTACAACCTCGACGGCGGCCCCGTACCCGACGAGATCGAGGACACCGAGCTGGAGGGGTACCGCCGCTCCGCTCCGGTGCGGTGGGGCAACGGCGCGGCCGACCAGCGCCAGCACGACGTCTACGGCGAGATCCTCGACTGCGCCGACCAGTGGCTTCGCACCGACCACTGGCTGCGCTCGGGCCGCGAGGTGCAGCCCGCGCTGTGGGCGGGCCTGGCGGGGCTGGCCGACACCGCGGAGCAGGCGTGGCGCCAGCCGGACCAGGGGATCTGGGAGGTGCGCAGCGACGGCCGGGTGTTCACGTACTCGGCCGGCATGTGCCAGGTGGCCCTGGACCGGGCCGCGGCCATCGGCGAGCGGCTCGGCCTGCCCGGGCCGACCACGGCCTGGCGTGCCTCGGCCGACCGGCTGCGTCGGCTCATCCTGGAGGAGTCCTGGGACGAGGACGCGCAGACGCTGAGCGCGCACCTGGACGGCGGCGGCGCGCTGGACGCGAGCCTGCTCGCCCTCCCGCTGCGCCACGTGGTGCCGGCCGACCACCCGCGGATGGCGGCGACCACCACGGCCATCTCCGAGCGTCTGGGGGCCGGTGACGGCCTGCTCTACCGCTATCTGCACGAGGAGTCGCCCGACGGCCTGCCCGGCGACGAGGGCGCCTTCGTACTGTGCAGCTTCTGGCTGGCCGACAACCTGACCGCCCAGGGCCGGATCGAGGAGGCCGAGAAGGTGTACGCCTCGCTGTGCGCCCGTGCCAGCCCGCTCGGGCTGTTGCCGGAACAGATCGACCCCACCTCTGGAGAGTTCATGGGCAACTTCCCTCAGGCGTTCAGCCATATCGGGATCATCGCCAGCGGCGTGAACCTCGCCCGGGCGAAGGCGGGCGTACGGACATGATCAACCGGCTCGCCGTCTTCGGCGCGACAGGCGACCTCACCGCCCGCTACCTGCTGCCGGCTCTGGCCGCCCTGCGGGCCGCGGGACACATCGACGACGGCTTCCGGCTGACCGGCGCGAGCCGGGAGGACTGGGACACCGACCGCTTCCGCGGATGGTGCGCCGACCAGCTCGACCGCCACGGCGGCTCCCACCCCGCCGATGCCAGGAAGGCCGTCGCGGCTTCGGCCCGCTACCGGCAGGCCGACGTCACCGACCCCGCGGACGTCGCCGCGGTCGTCGCCGGCGACGACCCGATCGCCGTGTATCTCGCCCTTCCCCCGGCGCTCTTCCCGCACATGGTCACGGCCCTGCACGAGGGGGGCCTGCCGCCGGGCAGCCGGATCGTGCTGGAGAAGCCGTTCGGCGAGGACCTGGCGAGCGCGCGGGAACTGAACCGGCTGCTCGCCGGTCTCGTGCCCGAGCAGGCGGTGTTCCGCGTCGACCACTTCCTCGCCATGACGACCGTCCAGAACGTGCTCGGAAGCCGCCTCGCCAACCGGATGCTGGAGCCCATCTGGAACAGCACCCACATCGCGGAGATCGAGATCGTCTGGGACGAGACCCTCGCCCTGGAAGGCCGGGCCGGCTACTACGACGGCGTCGGCGCGCTGAAGGACATGGTGCAGAACCACCTGCTGCAGTTGCTGTGCCTGGTGGCCATGGAACCCCCGATCACCCTCGGCGAGCGGGACCTGCGCGACCGGAAGGTCGACGTGCTGCGGTCCGTGCGGCTCCTGACCGACTACGACGTCGTGCACCGCACGCGCCGCGCGCGCTACCTGTCGGGCCGGATCGGTGACCACGCCATTCCCGCGTACGTCGACGAGGCGGGCGTGGACCCAGGGCGGCGCACGGAGACCTTCGCCGAGGTCGAACTGGAACTGGACAGCTGGCGCTGGTCGGGGACGACGTTCCGGCTGCGCAGCGGCAAGGCGCTCGGACGAGACCGCAAGGAGGTCGCGGTGCGTTTCCGCTCCGTGCCCCACCTGCCCTTCGGGCACGAGGGGGAGGCCCTGCCCAACGTGCTGCGCTTCGGGCTGGAGCCGGAAGGGATGACCCTCGACATGACGGGCATCGGCGCACGCGCCCAGGCCCTCACCCAGCTCTCATTGACCGCGCGGATGGAACCGCCCGACCTGCCCGCCTACGGCCGGCTCCTGCTGGACGTCATGAAGGGCGATCCGGCACTGTCCATCCGCAGCGACGAGGCCGAGGAGGCATGGCGGGTCCTGGCCCCCGTCCTGAGCGCATGGGAGAGCAACCGGGTCCCGCTGGAGGAGTATCCGGCCGGATCCGACGGTCCGCCTCCCCGGCCGCACAAGGGCGCCCAACGGCGGCGCAGCGACCTGCTGCATCCCGAAGCGCTACCGGAAGATGGACCGCACTGAGCGCCGGTCCCCGTGCGTCGTCGTCACGGGCGTCGCAGGGATCGGCAAGACCACGGTGGCCCGCCTGCTGGCGCAGCGGCTGGGCGTGCCCTTCGCGGACGGCGACGACTTCCACTCGGCGGCCGACATCGCCAAGATGTCGGCCGGCACGCCGCTCGACGACGCCGACCGCCGACCCTGGCTGGAGTCCGTCGGCCGCTGGCTGCACGAGCACGACACGGCGGGCACCGGCGCGGTGGTCGCATGCTCCGCACTCAAGCGACGCTACCGGGACACCCTCCTGGCGGCCTGCCCGGGCGCCTTCTTCCTGCACCTGACCGCCAGCCGTGAAGTGCTGGCGGACCGGCTCGGCGGGCGCACCGGCCACTTCATGCCGGGCTCACTCCTCGACTCGCAGCTTGCCACGCTCGAACCCCTCGAACCGGACGAACCGGGAGCCCAGCTCGACGCGACGCCGGCTCCCGGCATCCTCGCCGACCTGGCCGCAGACCTGCTGGCGCGACAGCTTCACTGACAGGCTCATCAAGCTGACGTGTCTCACCGACGCGGAGTGCGATGCCGCGCTCAGCCGAATCCGCTTCACCACCGACCTGATGGAGTTCACCGACCGGGACGTGGTGATACTTGGGCTACTCCGCGAGCGAGGAACCCCTGGTCCGACCCGCCGACCGCGCGGGCGAGCAGGGCGCAACCTTGGTCCCCACCGAGGGTCCGCTGGCCGTAGCCACACCGCCACGAGCCATCCACGATGTGGATGACCCGGATACGGGATTCGGATCCCTCAAGGGATGGCAGCGGGGCGCCTGGCAGCCCATAGTCGTCCCGACCCACACGCCGCTGTCCACATCAGCGGCTGACGTGAGGCCGTCTTCAGCATGCCGTGCGCTCCGGCGCCCATACAAGCATGCGTGCTTCCGTACGCCGTCCCATGGAGTCGCCATGCCTGGTTCTGTCCAGCCGTCCGTCGCCGCGGTCGACGATGTCACGTCGTCGCCTGTCGCTGTCTCCGGCCCGGCCCATCTGCTGCGCTTGACCCTGCTGATGGCGGGCAGCTGTCTGCCGATCCTCGGGGCGGTGCTGATCGCACCGGTGCTGCCGAAGATGCAAGACCACTTCGCCTCGACCCCGGGGGCCAAGGCACTGGTTCCCCTCGCGCTGACCGTCCCGGCGCTGTCGCTGGCGCTGCTGGCCCCGTTCGCCGGGGTGATCGTGGACCGGCTGGGTCGCAAGCGTCTGCTGATCGTGACGACGCTTTTGTACGCCGTGTTCGGAACGGCCCCGCTCTATCTGGACTCCCTGGGCGCGATCACCGCCAGCCGGGCCCTGGTCGGTATCGCCGAGGCCGCCATCTTGACGTGCTGCACCACACTGATCGGCGACTACTACTCCGGTCATCAGCGGATGAAGTACCTTGCCCTTCAGACCATGTGCGCCTCAGCGTCGGCCACCGTCTTCTTCGTGATCGGTGGGGCCGCCGGGTCGGCGGGCTGGCGGGTGCCCTTCTGGGCGTACGCCGTGAGCCTGGCGCTCGGCCCGCTGATGGCGACCGCTCTGCCCAACCCTGCTGCCCGCGCCACCGTTGACGAGCTCCCGGCCGAGGCGGAAGTCCGCCGCCGCTTCCCGTGGCGGCAGTTGCGGGGCATCTGCGCCCTCACCTTCTTCGGGGCGATGGTCTTCTACACCGTCCCGGTCGAGATGTCGTACCTGCTGGACGATCTCGGGGTGAAGAACTCCGGTGTCATCGGCCTGGCCACCGCGGTCTCGAGCGCCGCCACCGTGGGCGGAGCCATCACCTTCGCCCGGATGAAGCGCTCCCCGGACCCGATGCTGCCCGCCGTCTTCGCGGTCTGCGCGCTCGGTTTCGGGGTGATGTTCCTGGCGGGCAACGCCCCGCTGCTGGTCGTCGGGGCCGTGATCAACTGCGTGGGCACGGGCATGTTGCTGCCCGCCCTGCTCACCAGCGCCATGTCCCGGCTGGCGTTCGAGGACCGCGGTCGGGGAACGGGTTTGTGGATGGCGGCCTTCTTCGGCGGTGAGTTCGTCTGCCCGCTCGTGCTGCTGGCCGTGGAGTCGGTGGTCGGTACTCTCGCCGGTGCGGTGGGCGTGCTGGGGCTGGCCGCCGCCCTCGTAGCCGCCGGCCTCCTTGTGGCTCGCCGCCGCGCCGGTGCCGTCGACCCGCTGCCGCTGCCGGAGCAGACGGTCTGACGGACGTACGCTCCCTCGGGACTGGCCACGATGTGCCGCAGGGCGGTTGCGGCGCTGTCGTGGCCAGTCGTGTCAGCGCGGCGGAGACGCATGCGACGCATCCCCGCGCCCCTTGAGGACGTCGCCGTCGCCGTTGGCCATCAACGTCGCCCCCACCTCCTCCGCCTTCTGCCGCAGCCAGATGTGCGCCGCGTCCTGCGCATGCACCGGGTGCCACCACATCGCCTCCTGCACCGGCACCGCCTCGAACGGGAAGGGCAGGACGCGCACCGCGGCGGCGCGGACCGCTGTGCGGGCCAGGCGTTCCTGGATCATCGCGATCCGGCGGGTGCCCTCCACCATGTGCGGCAGCAACTGGAAGGTCTGCACGGAGACCTCCACCCGTGGGCTGATGCCGAGCATGCTCAGTTGGCGCGCGGCCGGTGCGTCGTAGGGGCGTTGGTAGACGGCCCAGGGCAGCCGGGCCAGATGGTCGAGGGTGAGCTCGTCGCGGACCTCGGGGTGGTCTTCGGCGATCACGCACAGCCAGCGGTCGCTGAAGAGGTCGACCGCGGGCAGACCGTCGATGACGCCGTGCGGCATCAGCAGTCCGTCGACGGTGCTCAGCACGGTCGCGGCGTTCTCCACGACGGAGGGCGCTGGGTGCTGGAAGGTGAGCCGGATCCCGGGTGCCTCCCGGTGCAGGGCGCGGGCCAGGGCGGCCCCGAACACGGCCGCGCCGTAGTCCGATGCGAGCAGCGTGAACGCGCGGGTCTCGGCCGTCGGATCGAAGTCGGCCTGGCTGGCGAAGACCCGCTCCAGCAGGTCGCATGCGGTGGCGCTGCGGTCGCGCAGGGCGATGCCGAGCGGGGTCAGTTCGTAGGAGTTTCCGGTCCGGGCAAGCAGTTCGTCGTCGAAGTGGCGGCGCAGCCGGGACAGCGCCGCGCTCATCGCGGGCTGGCTGAGTCCGATGCGCTCGCCGGCCCGGGTGACGTTGCGCTCCTCGAGAAGTGCGCGGAGGGCGACGACCAGGTTGAGGTCGAGACGGGACAGGTTCACCGGGCACCACCTGGACAGAGAAAACTATTCATGGCGTGGATGTGCGTCATCCACAGGATTCATTTCCGCGATCTGATGATCCAGGTCAGAGTAGACCGCAACTCAGCGGGAGGAAATCTCATGGCAACGCTCGCGCAACCCGTCGGCCCGTTCGCGCTCGGCACGCTCTCCGCGCCTGACGGCAGACGGTTTCCCGGCCTGGTGGTCCGGGACCGGGTGCTGGACCTGAGCCAGGCTCTGGCCTGGGAGCCGGCCGATGTGCGGTCCGTGCTGGAACGGTGGGAGGAGACCCTTCCCGTTCTGCGCACCCTCGCGGGCGAAGACGCCCTGGAGTGGCAGCGGCTCGGCAGTCTGAGCGTGCATGCCCCGGTGGAGCCCCGGCAGATCTTCCAGTCCGGCGCCAACTACCGACAGCACGTCATCGACCTGGAGGTCGCCCACCGCTCCCCGGACGACCCGCGCACGGTCGAGGAGGCGCGAGAGGAGATCGCCGCGGTGATGGACCGGCGGGCGGCGGAGGACCTGCCGTACGTCTTCATCGGCCTGCCGAGCGCGATCACGGGCCCGTACGACGTCGTCGTCCTGCCCGCCTGGGCCGAACAGCCGGACTGGGAGCTGGAGTTGGCGGCCGTCATCGCCAAGCCCCCCCACCGCGTCTCCGTCGAGGAGGCGCTGGAGTACGTCGCCGGGTACACGATCGCCAACGACCTCACCGACCGCGCCACCGTCTTCCGCCGGGACATGAAGGCCATCGGCACGGACTGGCTGCGCAGCAAGAACGCCCCTGGCTTCACGCCGCTCGGCCCGTGGATCGTCCCCGCCGAATCGATAGCGGACCCGGGTGATCTTCGGGTCACCCTGAAGCTCAACGGCGAGACCATGCAGGACGAGTGGACCAAGGACATGCTCTTCGGCATCGCCCGCCTGGTGTCGTACATCTCTCAGACCGCCCGGCTGCTCCCCGGTGACCTGGTGCTCACGGGCAGCCCGGCCGGCAACGGCATCCACTGGGGACGGCTGCTGCGTGATGGCGATGTCATGGAGGGCTCGATCACAGGGCTGGGCGTCCAGCGCACCCGCTGTGTCGCCGAGGGGGCAGACGCATGATCGACCGTACGGATCCTGAGGGCGCGATCGCCGAAGCCGCCAAGAAGTACTCCAACTGGGGCCGTTGGGGCGAGGACGACGTCCTCGGCACCCTGAACTTCCTCGACGAGGCCAAGCGCCTTGAGGGCGCGGCACTCGTACGCCGGGGCGTGAGCTTCTCGCTGTCCCAGCGGTTCGACATGAACGGCCCGCAGAAGGGCTGGCGGCGCCGGACCAACCCCGTGCACACCATGCTCGACACCGGTACCGACGCGGCCCTCGGCAACCAGGGCTTCCCGCACGGCATCGGCGGCGCCGACGACGTGATCGCGATGCCGTTGCAGTGCTCGACCCAGTGGGACGGGCTCGGGCACATCTTCGACCACGGCAACGCATGGAACGGGCGGAAGGCCGAGAAGGTCGTCACCTCCGACGGCGACCTCGTCACCGGCATCGAGCACATGGCGCCGTACGTCGCCGGGCGCGGGGTGCTGCTGGATGTGGGCCAAGTCCTCGGCACGGACCGCGAGCTGCCGGACGCCTTCGCCATCACCGAGGAGCATCTGACCGCGACCGCCGAGGCACACGGCGTGCGCGTGGGCCGCGGGGACATCGTCCTCGTTCGGACCGGGCAGCTGGCTCGCGTCCGGCGCGACAGCTGGGGCGACTACGCGGGCGGCCCGGCGCCGGGGCTGTCGTTCACCACCGCCGGCTGGCTCCACCGCACCGGGATCGCCGCGATCGCCACCGACACCTGGGGCTTCGAGGTACGCCCCAACGAGTTCGACCACGCCTTCCAGCCCCTGCACCAGGTAGTGATCCCCAACATGGGCCTGCTGATCGGCGAGATGTGGGACTTCGAGGCGCTCGCCGCCGATTGCGCGGCCGACGGCGTGTACGAGTTCTGGCTCACCGCCGCGCCTCTGCCCATCACCGGAGCCGTCGGCTCTCCCGTCAACCCGATCGCCGTCAAGTAGCCCGTAAAACCGGGCCGGATGCGTCCTCCCCGGACAGCAGCGGCGCATCCGGCCCCTACCCGCTCCACCCGCCGACGGGTGATTCACCAGACCCCTGGCCCGCTCCCGGCGGGCGAGCCGCACCCCCGCCGCCCGAAGCCGCGCGGCCCAACCTCGGGAGGATCCCGACATGGCAGACAGCCCGACACGCAGAGTCCTCGTCATCGGCGGCGGCGCCTCCGGCAACGCCGTGACCGTTCTGCTGAGCCGCGCCGGCATCGCCGTCGACCTCATCGAGGCCAAGCCCGACTGGAACGCCACCACTGGCTCCGGCATCACTCTTCAGGGGAACGCCCTGCGCGTGCTGCGTGAACTGGGAGTCTGGGAGCAGGTGAGCGCCTCCGGCTTCCCCTTTGGCACGCTGGGCATCACCACCCCCGACGGCACCGTCCTGCACATCGCCGAGGACATCAAGACCGGCGGCAACGACCTGCCCGCCACCCTCGGCATGCAGCGTCCCCAGCTTCAGCAGATCCTCATCGACGCGGTCCGCGCCTCCGGCGCAACCGTCCGCCTGGGCACCACCGCCGAGGCCCTGGAACAGGATGCCGACGGCGTCTCCGTGCGCTTCAGCGACGGCACCGATGGCCGCTACGACCTGGTGATCGGAGCCGATGGCCTCAACTCCGCCACGCGCGCCGCGATCGGCATCACCGACAGACCTGAGCCGACCGGCATGGCCATCTGGCGCATCGCCGCCCCGCGCCCCGAAGGTCTGGAGCGCACCGACCTCGCCTACGGCGGCCCGGCCTATATCGCCGGATACACCCCCACCAGCGAGAACACCATCTACGCCTTCGTCGTCGAAGCGTGCCGTGACCGCGCTTCCATCGACCCGGCCACCTACGCTGACGAGATGGCCCGCCTGGCGCAGGCATACGGCGGAGCCTGGCCGGAGATCACCAAGCACATCACCGACCCGACGAAGGTCAACTACACCTGGTTCGACCGGCTGCTGTTGGAGGGCTCCTGGCACCGCGGCCGGGTCGTGCTGATCGGCGACGCCGCTCACTGCTGCCCGCCCACCCTCGCCCAGGGTGCGGCCATGTCCCTGGAGGACTCACTGGTGCTCGCCGAGCTTCTCACCAGCGGACGGGACTGGGACAGCGAGCTGCTCCAGAGCTACTACGAGCGCCGCGTTCCCCGGGTGCGGACCGTCGTCGAGGCGTCCGTGCAGATCGGCCAGTGGCAGCTGGACGGCGTGCGTGACGCCGACATCCCCGGGCTGATCGGCCGCACGATGAACTCCCTCAAGGAACTGCCGTGACAGTGCCCACCGTGGATGTGCACGCGCACGTCCTGCTGTCCGAGGTCGACGCCGTGGTGGCGGACCTGCCGGGGCTGGCCGAGGCCCGTGCCCTCGACGCCCGCCGCAACGGTCCGGCGGCCCTCGCCGTCAGCGGCCCCATGGTTCGCGAGCGTGCTCCGAGGATGACCGACGTCGACGCACGGCTGGCCGCGATGGACGCTCAGGGGGTGGACTTACAGCTGGTCAGCCCGTCGCCCTCGCACTACCACTACTGGGCGGACGAGGAAACGGCCGAGAAGGTCTTCCGGCTCGCCAACGAGGCGACGGCCGCCCACTGCGCCCAGGCTCCCGGACGGCTGCACGGACTCGGCCTCGTCCCCCTTCAGCACCCCGAGCTGGCCGTACGCGCCCTCGAACACGCTCTGGAGCAAGGCCTGTTGGGCGTCGAAATCTCCAGTCACGCCCCTGGCCGCGAGCTCTCGGACGCGGCGTACGCACCCTTGTGGTCCCGCGCCGAGGAGACGGGCGCGATCCTGTTCCTGCACCCCTTCGGCTGCACGCTCGACGAGCGCCTGGACCAGTGGTACTTGTCCAACGTCGTCGGCCAGCCGGTGGAGAACGCGGTCGCGCTGTCCCACCTGATCTTCTCCGGTGTGCTGGACCGTCATCCGGGGCTGAAGCTGATCGCCGCGCACGGTGGCGGCTATCTGCCCACGCACATCGGCCGCTCCGACCACGCCTGGTCCGCCCGCTCCGACGCGGGCGCCGGCTGCGCCCACCTGCCCAGCAGCTACCTCAAACGCCTGTACTTCGACTCCCTCGTCCACGACCCGCACGTGCTGCGGGAGCTCGTCCGGGCGGCGGGCGCGGACCGAGTGCTGCTGGGCTCCGACTACGCCTTCGACATGGGCACCGAGGACCCGGTCGCCGCCCTGCGCGCCGCCCGGCTGCCCGACCCCGACTTCCACGCCATACGCGGTGGAAACGCCGCCGCGCTTCTCATCCTCTCCTGAGGAGGCCCCCCACATGTCCAACCGCTTGCTCACCCACCTGCGGCATGTCGACCTCGCTGTGCCCGACTACGACAAGCAGCTCGACTTCTACTCCGGCGTCTGGGGCCTGACCAAGGTCGCCGAGGACTCCGACATCTCCTTCCTGGCCGCCGAGGGCTCGCCCGAGCAGTATGTGGTCCGGTTGCGCAAGGCCGACGAGAAGCGCCTCGACCTGGTCTCCTACGGGGCCGCGACCGCCGCCGACGTGGACACTCTCGCCGAGCAACTCCTTCAGGGCGGAGTACGGTTGATCACTCAGCCGGGCAAGGTGGAGACGCCCGGCGGCGGTTACGGCTTCCGCTTCTTCGACGTCGACGGGCGCACCATCGAGGTCTCCGCCGATGTCGAGGTACGGCAGCACCGCAAGATCGAGGAGAAGGAGTCGATCCCGGTCAAGCTGTCGCATGTCGTGCTGAACTCCCCGGACCTGGACAAGACCAAGGCGTGGTACGAGGAGCACCTCGGCTTCCGGCTGTCCGACACGCTCGGCCATCCGCACATCGGCGACGTCATGCACTTCATGCGGATCAGCAACCAGCACCACTCCATGGCCATCGCCAAGGGACCGCACACCTCGCTGCACCACATCTCCTTCGAGATGCGCGGCATCGACGAGTACATGCGCGGCTCCGGCCGCGTGATGCGCGCCGGCTTCAAGAAGATCTGGGGGCCGGGCCGGCACATGGCGGGCGACAACACCTTCACCTACTTCCTCGACCCGCACGGCAACACCGTCGAGTACACGACGGAGTTGGAACTCCTCGACGAGGACACCTGGCACCCGCACGTCTACGACTTCTCCCAGCCCGAAGTGACCGACCAGTGGGGCACCGCCAACCCCATGAACGAACTGGTCACCAAGGAATCCTTCAACGACGTCGACCGCGGAGTGTTCGTCGCCCCGCCGGTCTGATCGGCGAAGCCCTCAGTCGCCGGGGGCGTGGTGGCCCTGTCAACCGCCCTGACTCCCACGCCGCGCCCCCGGCCTTCGCGCCCACCCCTCACGCCGACAGCCGACAGGAAACCTCCATGCGTTTCGCCGCGTACGAGTACCGAAACCGACGCCACGTGGCCGTCGTCGAAGAGGACGGCACGCTCTTCCCTCTCCCCGGTGTCGGCTCCCTGACCGGCCTGCTCGCCCAGGGAGGCGGCCTGCCCGAGCTGCTGGAGGCGGGCTCCGCCACGCTGGACATCCCGGCCGGCCCCCACATCTCCGAGGTACGGCTGCTGCCCCCGCTCCAGCCGCCCACCGTGCGGGACTTCGTCACCTTCGAGGAGCATGTCGATGGAGTGCGACGGTCGGTGGACGGGTCCGCCGGGGTGCCCGAGCAGTGGTACGCGGCCCCGACCTTCTACTTCACCAACCCCTACGCGGTGTACGGCCCGCACGACGACATCCCCATGCCGCCGGGCTCGACCGTGCTCGACTTCGAACTCGAAGTGGCCGCCGTGATCGGCACCGAGGGCCGCGACCTCACGCCGGAGCAGGCGCGCGACCACATCGTCGGCTACACGGTCTTCAACGACTGGTCGGCACGCGACCTGCAGTCCGCGGAGATGAAGGTGGGCCTCGGCCCGTGCAAGGGCAAGGACACCGCCACCACACTGGGCCCGTACCTGGTCACCGCCGACGAACTGGAGAAGTACCCGGACGAGGGCGGCTTCCTGCGGCTCGGGCTCACCGCCTCGGTCAACGGCGAGACCGTCGGCACGGACCTTCTCTCCAACATGAGCTGGACCTTCGAGGAGATGGTCGCCTACGCCTCGCGTGGGACCCTCGTCCGCCCCGGCGACGTCCTCGGCTCCGGCACCTGCGGCAACGGCGGCTGCCTCGCCGAACTGTGGGGCGTACGCGGCAGACAGGACCCGCCACCGCTCAAGCCCGGCGACACGGTCACCCTCACCGTCGAAGGCATCGGCAGCATCTCCAACACGGTCGTCGCCGGAGCCACCCCGATCCCGCTGCCGACCGGCCGACGCCGCTCCCGGGAACGGCCGTGACCGACCTCCACCCCAAGAGGCTTCTCGGCAAGGTCGTCGTGGTGACCGGCACCGCCCGCGGCCAGGGCGCCGCCGAGGCCGAGGCGCTGACCCGAGAGGGCGCCCGGGTCATCGCCACCGACGTGACCGAGGCACCCGGCTGCCGTCGGCTCGACGTCACCAGCGACAAGGACTGGGCCGAACTCGCCGCCGAACTAGGGGAGTCGTACGGCCAGGTACACGGCCTGGTCAACAACGCCGGCATCACCTGGCGCGCCCGCCTCGACGCCGTACGCCCCGAGGACATGGCCCGCGTCCACGCCGTCAACGTCACCGGGCCGCTCCTCGGCATCCAGCACCTGGCACCGCTGATGCGCCCCGGGGCATCGATCGTGAACGTCGGCTCCTCGGCGGCCCTGACCGCCCACTACCCGGTCGCCTACACCGCCAGCAAGTGGGCACTGCGCGGCCTGTCGGCCACCGCCGCCATGGAACTGGGGCCACGCGGCATCCGCGTGAACACCATCCACCCCGGCTTCATCGAGACCGAGATGACCGCTTCCGCCGCGCCCGCCTTCCGCGCGGCCAACCTCGCCGGGACACCTCTGGGCCGCACCGGCGTGGTCGACGACATCACCCCACTCGTCACCTTCCTCCTCTCCGACGAGTCGTCCTTCATCACCGGAGCCGAGATCCCCGTGGACGGCGGTCTCACCGCGCACGGCGGCGCCAAGCCGATCTCGGACGCCGTACGCAAGTAGCAGGAGCAGAAAGGCCCTCTCAGCCGTGGACAAGGTCTGTTCGAGCGCCGCGGAGGCGGTGGCCGACATCCCCGACGGCGCGTCACTCGCCGTCGGCGGGTTCGGCCTCAGTGGCATCCCCGAAGTGCTCATCCAAGCGCTGCCGGTCCGCACGCAGCGCCACCGTCCGGCCGTCGGAGGCGAGTCGGCTGCAACTGCCGGTGAGGTCTCCGAGCAGAATGAGATCGGTCGCGGCCGACGGCAGTGCTGAAGACGCGGCCCTCGAAACACCCGTACAGGCCGGTACGGCCGAGGGCGGCGCTGCGGCGCCTTGACCACGGTCAGAAGCGTTGTGTCTGGGCTGGCCGACGGTGTCATGCCCATTCGATGCTGGTCGCGGCAAGGCCTCTGTTCAGGAGCGGTGTTTGTGATTGCCGGTGGCTGTGGTCAGATTGTGTCATCTGTGCTGTGCATGGCCCAAGTTCAGCCAAGAGGGGGATAGTCGCCGGCCGTGAGGTTGTCGATCAGGCTTGGGTGGGTGGGCTGCCAGCCGAACCGTTCCTGGGTCAGTGCACTGGACGACGGCATGTCAAGGGCGAACACGCGCCCGATGACGCCGAAGCGCTCAGGCGGCACCGACTCGACCGGCACCGCGAGAACGCCGCCGATAGCCTCGGCCAGGGTCCTCATGGTGTCGCCCTCGTCGGCTACCGCGTGCAGGACCGTGCCCGGCGCGGCGTCCTCGAGTGCGATGCGGAACAACGCAGCAGCGTCAAGCCGGTTGACCGCCGGCCATCGCTGCGCGCCGTCGCCGACGTACGCTGACACGCCCGTCTTCTGTGCTGCGGCGATGAGCACTGAGCAGAAGCCGTATTGCGACCCGCGCTGGTGCACGGAGCGCGGCAGCCGCACGACAGAGGACCGGACGCCCTGGTCGGCCAGGGTCAGTACCATCTCGGAAGTGCGGCCGCGGCCACCGACCGGACCGTCGGTGGTGTCGGGGTCGTCCTCGGTGGAGGTGTGGCCTGGCATCATCGGCGTGAGGCCGGCATGTACGAACGGCTTGCCGCTGCCTGCGAGTGCGGCCGCGAGGGTGTGCACGGCGCGTGCTTCCTCGTCGATGCCCTGTTCCAAGTTGTTCCAGTCGTTGCTGAAGGCCAGGTTGATGACACCATCGGCCTGCGCGGCTCCGGCGCGGAGGCTGTCGAGGTCGGTGAGGTCGCCGCGGAGCGGCGTCCCGCCGGCGGCGGCGACGGCCGTAGCCGCGGCATCGGAGCGGACGAGGCCGAGGACCTCGTGACCGGCGGCGATGAGTTCGGGAACGACAACTGAGCCGATGCTGCCGCTGGCGCCGGTGACGAATACGCGCATGGGGGGCTCCAGATGACTGCTGCGACGCTGCGTCGCAGGATGGGCATGGTGAGGGTCAGACGTGGTGGTTGTGGGTGTGTGGGTCCACGGGTTGCTTGGCCTTGGGAAGCCCGCCGACCACGAGACGGTAGGAGTCGGTGACGAGTTCCTTCACCAGTGTGTCGTCGATGGTGTCTCCGCCTTCCACTGTGATCCAGTGCCTTTTGTTCATGTGGTAGCCGGGGGTGATGTCGGCGTACTGCTCACGCAGGGCTGTGGCGTCGTCCGGGTCGGCTTTGAGGATCACGACGGGGCGTCCCGGCATGTCGGTCATGAGCATGAAGACCTTGCCGCCTACCTTGTGGAGCTCCCAGTCGGGGTCGAAACGATGTTCCTGGTCGGTGCCGGGCAGTTCCGCGGTGTGGTCGCGTGCGAGCTTCTGCAGTTCCTGTCCGTCCAAGGTGATCAACTCCTCTTTTCGGTTCGATTGCCGGGTGTGTGTCGTTTCGGGTCCTTCGGGTCGATCGGTGGCCGGCAATGGGCGGCCACCGACCGACCGGCGGGTCACGGTCCTGATCTCCGCCACGGCCATCTACGGCAGGACGCGGATGACTGTCTTCCCCTTGCGTCGCTCGGTTGAGTTGAGGGTTGCGACGGCGTTGTCGAGGCTCGCGATGTCACCGATGTTGGTCCGCAGCCGTCCGTCCCGCACCCGCTGCACGATCTCACCGAGTTCGGCGCGATCGGCTTCGACGACGAAGTCGACGGCCAGGCCGTCAGTGGGCCGTGCTTCGACCGGGCCGACGACGGACACCAGTGTTCCTCCGGCCTTGATCAGGGCGGCGGACTGCTTTTGAACGTCGCCGCCGATGACGTCGAAGACCAGGTCGACGCTGCCGACGTCTTTGAGCGGGTCGTTCTCGAGGTCGACGAACTCGTGCGCGCCGAAGTCGAGCGCCTTCTCACGGTCGGCAGCGCGTCCGGTGCCGATGACGTAAGCGCCGGCCTCACGTGCCAGCTGGGTCACCATCGTCCCGACTGCCCCGGCCGCGCCATGGGCGAGGACGGTCTGGCCGGCCTGGAGGCGGCCGTGCTGGAACAGCCCCTGCCACGCGGTCAGACCTGAGATCGGCAGGGACGCGCCTACCGTGAAGTCGACGTCGCCGGGCAGCGGTGCGAGGTTGCGTGCTTCGATCGCCACGTACTCCGCCAGGGTGCCGTCGCGGTGCCAGTCGGCCAGGCCGAACACCCGCTGCCCGACCGACAGCCCCGTCGTGCCGTAGCCGAGGGCGGTGACCACTCCGGCCAGCTCGTGGCCGGGGATCGACGGTGTCTTGTCACGGCCGGCGCGATCGGTCCAGGTCGATGGCCACTCCATCTCTGTGGGGACGAAGCCCGATGCATGGATCTGAACGATGACGTCGTTGATTGCTGCGCGTGGCTCAGGCCGCTCCGTCAGCGTCATTCCCGCCGTTCCCGCGGCCTGGTCGGTGACCACAATGGCTTTCATTGGGATTGCCTGCTTCCTCGTATGTGTGATGGGTTTTGCTTTCCGGGTGGGCTTTTAGATGAAGGTGAACAGCTGGTCGGTGTCGAAACGCGAGATCGGGGTGGTGTACACCCTCTCCGGGTCGGGGTAGCCGAGGGCCAGCAGCACCGTCGTGCTGTGTCCGCTCTCGCGGATCTTGAAGGCCTTGTCGACACTGGTCGGGTCGAACCCCTCCAGCGGCGTGGCCTCGACGCCGAGCTCGGCGGCCGCCATCATGGTCAGACCCACCGCCATGTAGGTCTGCTTCTCCATCCAGTGGTTCAGGTCCTTGTAGCCGTAGGTGCGCAGGTTGAGGAAGTCCCGGGTCATGGATTCCCACAGCTCCTGCTTGGACGGGTCAGGGAACCGGCCGTCGGCCCTCTCCTTTGCGAACACCGCCTCGAGGTGGCTGTCGGGCAGATCCGCCCGGGTGGTGAGGATGATGGAGTGCGATGCGTTCAGGATCTTCTCGGCGTTGTCCCGGAATCGTTCGCCCAGGTTGTTGGCGAGCCGCTCCTTGCCTTCGGGCGTGGCGAGGACGTAGAAGTGGTTGGGCTGTACGTTCACCGATGACGGCGTGGAGCGTAGGAACCTCAGCAGCTGCTGAAGGGTTTCCTCCGGAATGGTCTTGCTGGGGTCGAAATACCTGGTGAGGTGCTTGCTCATGAGCTTGTCGAGGTTCATGTCGATCTGCTTTCTTCTTGCGATGAGTGGGTGAGGAGCGGTGGCTCGCAGGGTTTGGGCTAGTTCGTGTCGCGGCCAAGCAGGTCGCTGATGCGCTCGAAGCTGATTCCTGTCGTCGCGGTGGTGAGGTCACCCGCGACGAGAGCCTTGATGGCCTGTTCGAGCGCCTCCATTGCGTGGGTGTAGAGCGCTGGACCCACGCTGATGCGCTTGACCCCGGCCTTCTGCAGTTCAGCGACGGTCAGCACCTTGTCCGCCGGCGAGACGAGGACGTTGACCGGTGTCGGCGCGACGGCGGTGACGATCGCGACGAGCGCGTCGAGGTCGGGTGGGTAAGGGGCGTAGAGCACATCCGCGCCGGCCTCGGCGAAGGCCGTCAGACGCCGGATGGTGTCGTCGAGATCGGGCCGCCCCTGGAGGAAGTTGTCGGTGCGGCCGGTGACGACGATGCGCCCCTTGGCCGCCTCGACCGCGCTGCGGATGCGGTGGACTGCCTCGTCGAAGTCGCGGATCGGTTGATCGGGATTGCCCGAGGTGTCTTCGATCCCGATACCGGCCAGGCCGGACTCGACGGCGGCTTCCACGGTCGCGGCGACGTCTGCAGGGGTGTCGCCGTAGCCGTCCTCGAAGTCTCCGTTGACGGGCAGTCCGGTGAGCCGGCCGAGCAGCCGCGCATGCTCGAGGTGCTCGGCGCGGGTGACTTCGTGACGCCCGTCGGCCCGGCCGAGTGTGCTGGCGAGTGCCGCCGATGACGTCGCGATCGCCTCGAAGCCGGCATCGGCCAGCATCAGCGCAGAGAGGCCGTCCCATGCGTTCGGCATGACGAGACCGCCGTCGCGCGTGTGCAGTGCCATGAACTCCTCATAGAGCTCGAAGCCTGGCATAGCGAACCTTCCGGAGTGATTGTGCTGGTGCGTTGAGGGTTTGCCAGCTGTGTGCGCGGCCTCGACGGGGGTTCCGGCGATCAGCCGGGCGTGCCGGCCGCGCTGACGGCGGGGATGTCGATGTCGGTCTGGTTGACGTTGTTGATGAAGTTGGTCAGCAGGACCTGCACCGCCACCGTGACGATCGCCAGGATCTGCGGGTCGGTGTACCCGGCGCCTCGCACAGCCGCGAGGTGGGCGTCGCTGACCTGGCCGCGGCTCTCCACCACCTGCTGAGCGAAACGAGCGACCGCGGCGCGCTTGGGATCGATCGAGCTTCCGGCCCGGGCCAAGGCGATGTCATCGCTCGACATGCCACCGAACTCGGACGACACGTACGTGTGCACCGCCAGGCAGTAGTCGCAGCCGTTGGCCTGCGACACCGCGAGCGCGATGATGTGCCGCGTCTTCGCGTCAAGAACCCGGCTCAAGGTGCCCTGCAGCGTCATGACGACGTCGAGGACGGTCGGGTTCGACGCGAGAGTCGCGAACATGTTCGGGACGAAGCCGAACTGTGCGCCGACGTTGTCGAGGATGCCCTTCGCCCCGTCGGGGACGTCGTCGGGAGACGGGACGTTCAGTCGTGACATGGCGAATCAGCCTCCGGTGAAGGTGTGAGGGGTCAGCGTCGAGCCCGGGCCGGTTCTTACTGCTGCAGACGTCCAGTCCCTGTTGTGACTGCGAACCCCGGCGTTTTTTGGGCTGTCTGGCCCACTTCTCAGAGTGAACACCCCTCGTTCTGGGCTGTCAAGCCCAATCCGGGTATTGTTAAGGCATGACCACCACTACGGCAGCTCCGACGCCTCACAAGCTCACGTCAAAGGGGCAGGCCACGCGGGCCCGCATCCTGGAGCACGCTGCGGACCTCATCTACACAAACGGAGTCCACGCGACGAACAACGAGCAGCTCCGCCGCGCCGCCGGCGTCAGCGGATCGCAGCTCAACCACTACTTCCCGACAAAGGAGAGTCTCGTCCTGGCCGTGATCGCCTGGCAGGCCGAACGCGTCCTCACCTTCCACCGCGACGAACGATTCGCCGGCTTCGACAACCTCGACGCGCTCCGGGCGTGGGCGGATTTCTACGTCGGCTACGAGCGCGCCTACCAGGAAGGCTGCACCCTCGGCTCCCTGGCGAGCGAGATCATCAAGACGGACCTCGACGTGCACGACGAGCTCGCCAGTGCATTCGACCAGTGGAGGGGGATCTTCCGTGATGGGATCGGGCGCATGCAGCAACTCGGCCGCATCAGCGCTGAGGCAGATCCCAAACAACTGGCCAATCTGCTCCTCGCTGCCTTCCAGGGCGGCATGCTCCTCGCCCAGGTCGCGCGGGACATCGCTCCACTGAAAGACGCGTTGCAGACAGCCATCGACTACCTGCAGACCTTCGCGACGTCTCCCGACGCCGGCGTACCCCAAGCTCGGTAGCCCTCCCACGCGCATGGGTCGGCGGAGCGTGTCGCGGTGCACCCCTTTCCGGGGCTGGGCCAGACGACCGCGGTGCCGGCCTTCACCCGGGACTTCCACCGCCGGGAGATCGCAGAGGGCGGCGCGTTCACGGCCAGCGGGCACGAGCGGCTTGCCGTCTGCCGGGTGGGGCTGACCCGGAACACTGGGATGAAGGACTTCAACCGCGCGATGCTGGAGTTCCTCGGCGATCCCGGCCGCACCACCGGCACCACGGCCCAGTTCGCGCAGCGTGCCCTGGACCGCGTGCTCTCCTGCGATGGCAGGCTCCTGCCGGAGGAACTGGGCGCCTGGTGGCGGGCCCAGCCCCCAGTTTCGGGTTGGACACCGCCGGCGCGGGGTCCCGGTGGACTACGTTTCGTGCCAGTACCAGGTGTGCCGAATCGCGACGCTTGCAACATCAGCGCGCTGGTCCACACCGGAAACTTCCTCCCTGCCGCTCCTCATCGCCGCCGCCGAGCTCGTCGGCGTGGACTTCACCCGCTATCTCCACGGCGGCCGGAGCCCCCGTGTACGCGCTCTCGCGGTCATGGTGCGGCTGACCCCCTCGCCTCGGGCGTGCACCGACCCTCGCGGGCGTCGCGATCGCACTGCTCGTCCCCGTGTATCGCCCAACCGAACAGACGTCGAGCACCCGCTGGAACCCGCGCACCTTCCGCCAGTGGCCCAACAGCGAGTACGCCCGGACCGCCGCGAACAACCTGCACGCATCCCTCTCGATCAACGAGCGACCGCAGTCGGCTCACGCCCGTACGTCATCCTCCCGCTGCTGATGGATGCGCCTGCGCTGCGGCAGATAGGCTTGTTGCAGGACGAAGAGATCACATCGCTCGACGATGGTCAGGGAGCGGCAAATGGATGCCGCGGACGAACTTCTTCACAGGACGACACCGTCGGCTCTTCTGACCCTGGACGGTGTCATCCGCTCCCTCAACGACGCGATGGCCACGGCACTGGGCAGGCCGTGGGAACAGTGCGTGGGTCATGGCTTCGTTGATCTACTCTCCGAGGATCAGCGCATCTCGGCTGAGAGCCTGCTGGCGCACGGGGCCACGGCGAAGAGGCTTGCGATGCGTGTGCTGGAGTTTCCCGGCACGAGCACCGCATCTGTGGTCTGCCTCGTCGAGGCGCGACCGGTGACGGATCCCTCGAGTGGCGAGCGGCTTGTGTGGGTGCATTCGTTGGACGCGAGACACGACCTCGGCGGTCTGCTGATCCCATTCCAGCTTGCGGCGAAGGATGCCGGCCTCGGCCTCTGGATGTGTTCCCCCGATGGGCACCAGGTGGAGTCACTGGGTGGCGCACCCGCCCTGGCCGCGCTCTTCCCGCAGGCGTCGGTGCCCCTGTCCGAGATGATCAGGCGAGTGCACCCCGATGACCGGAGGAACGTGCGGCGGCTCGTGCGCTCGTCCGCCGCCCAGTCCCCGTGGATCAGGTCTCGGTTCCTCACCGAGCACGATGGCTGGCGTGTTCTCGTAGGTCAGACCCGCCGGATCCAGTTGGGATACGGCGGCCCCGAACGGGTCTTCGCGATGATCCGCGACGACACCCAGTCGGAAGCACACCGCCAAGAGATGCTGGCCGAGGTGAGCGCGGAGCGGGAGCGCGCCGACGCGATCACCGCGTTCGCCTCCGCCCTGTTCATCGCCGCCACCGAGCAGGAACTGCAGCAGGTTGTCCTGGCCCGGCTCGCCGCGGCCGTCGGAGGTTCCGGCGCCCTCTTCGCCGTCGTCGACGATGGGCGATTGCGGGTCTCCTCGGATGCCGGGATTCCCACATGGGAGGCTGATGCTCTGCACGGCCTGTCGCTGGATGAGGACCGGCCGTTGCCCTGCGTGATCCGTACCGGCCAGGCGCAGTTCTTCCCCAACCACGAGGAGCTGGTTCGCCGTTGGCTGCGCGATGACGGTCTGCCCCTGCCGCGCCCCGTCCCCGGCACCGCCTTGTCGATCGTCCCCCTCAGCCCGGCGAGCGACCGGCCGCTCGGGGCCTGGGTGGTGACGTACGAGAGTGAGCACCCCCCGTCCTACGAGAAGCTCGCCTTCATGACGGCTCTGGCCGAATTGGCAGGCCAGGCGCTGAGGCGCATCAAGCTGCAACAAGCCCACGTCGAGCTGTCCACAGCGCTCCAACAGAGCATGCTCCCGACGCTGCCGGAGCACCTCCCAGGCCTGGAGATCGCCGCCCGCTACCAGCCCAGCCGGGACGGGCTGGATATCGGCGGAGACTGGTATGACGCGTTCTTCCTGCCCGACGGTGCGGTCGCACTGGAAATCGGCGACGCTCAAGGGCACGACGTGGATGCCGCGGTTTTCATGGGCCAGGTGCGCTCGTCCATGCGCGCGATCGCCGCCCACGAGCCTGACCCGGGAACAGTGCTGACGCGTACCAACGAGTTGCTCGTCGCGATGGACGCGCCACGCTTCGCAAGCTGCACCATGCTGCACCTCGATCCGCATGACGGACAGGTCATCGGCACCAGCGCAGGCCATGTGCCACTGCTCCACGCACGCGACGACGGCAGCCACACCATCCGCACACTCCCCGCCGGGCCGGTCCTGGGAATCGTGCCAGGCACCGAGTACCCCGAGGAGACCTTCACCTTGGAAGAGGGCACCGCGCTGGTCATGGTCACCGATGGAGTAGTCGAAGGGCCGCGCCTGCCCCTGGACGCCGGACTGGAGCGAGCGGGAGCGCTGGCCGGTCAAGCCCTCCGGGACCGGCTCGACGTCGAGGCGACCGCAGACCGCATACTCGACGCGGTGGCCGAGGTGGACCACCTCGACGACGTGGCCGTGCTAGTCATCCGACGCGCATGAGACGCGATGCGCCCCAGTCTCCAGATGCCCACGATCAAGGGGAAGCACCAGCCCGCAGGAAACCCGCACAGCGGGAAGCGGAAACAGCCGAGCAGCGCGCCCGGCAACGGGAGGAAGAGTACGACCAGGCCCAGGCAGAGGTCGAGCGCCCCGAAGCAGCGCTGCGGAAGCTCGAAGAGCGCGCGACCGAGCTGGCCCAAAATCTCCACGCTGCGGCGTCGACCTGCGACGCCGCATGCGAAACGACCTCGGCAACGCACGCCGGCGGGCCGCAGACAGAACACGCTGCACAGCAGACATGCCACGCCGCTGAGACGGCGCGAGCCCGTGCCGAGCGTGCGGCGAGTAGCGGCAACCATCGTCAGAGCCGGTGAGAGGTGGCCGCGTGGCCGGGACAGGCCCGATACCGCCGCAGCGCCGCAGCTCGCGCGTCACCGCCGGCGGAATGCTCCTTGTAGTGCGGGTCGGCTGTGCGTGCCGTGCCGTTTGTACTGTTCGTCGGCTGTTGATGCTCGGAGCTACTGCGGGAGGTCTGTCATGCCCCGCGGCATCTGGAGTCGTGCGATCAGCTTCGGGCTCGTGACTTCTGTCAACTACTCGGTCCTTTAGGGCCGAGTAATTGACGTACCCTCCAGCCTCACCGCCGCTTCCTCTCCGCGTTTTGGTGGCATTCCTGAGGGGGTGAAGCCGCGCCCATTCCACCGGTATTCGATCGTGACCGCGGCCAAGGAGGGACAGCACAATGCATCATCGGGCCCGTAATGGGCGTAGGTGACTCGGATGGTACCCGGTTTTCCGGGAGTGATGGCTTGAATGGCCAGGCTTTCGCTGCTGCTGTCCAAGCCGACAAACGTCGTGCCGTGCCAGAGAAAGACCAGTTGTCCGCGCCCGTCTGCGCTCGGAGAACGGGTGCCGATCACCGCGGTCAGATAACTGCCGGATCGTCCGCTACCGTGACCGGGGCGCTGGACGGCGCGAAATGTTCCCAGGGGTCGCCTGTCTCGACGGTCGTGGTCATCACCCGCGCGATCTCGCTGGGACTGGGCACGTCGGCCCGGGAGGAGCCAGGCAGCGCCCCGATCGTCGCAACGCTCAGACCTGGCCGGGACCCTACGGAGGGGGTAAGCCCCCCGGAGGTGGGCGCGGCTAGTGCAGTTGCGGGGCCCAGGGTCAACACGACAGCGGTGGCAGCGAGGGCGGTGTACAAGAACCGGGAACGGTGTGCCGGCCTGGGTTGTCTCGCTGGCAAGCCCTGAGGTGCGGCCGCTGCGGGCACCCGGCGATATGCGCATGGGTGAGTGCTCATGGGTTTTTTTCTTTCCGGGGTGCAGGGTTTTCGGCCCGGCACACGGGTTGGTGAATTTTCGTCGTGCGCCGGGGCGGCCGCATCGCGAGGGATGAGGAAATGCACTGCGATGGGTTCGTGTCCATCGGCTTTTTGCATCGAGTCGACCCGGCCGGAAAAACGTCAGGGGGAAAGAGGAATCACGGCTCGACAAGTTCAGTGGTCCAGGTTGCCGGGGCTGCCCTGTCCGGTGCCGTCACTGCTGGTGCCCCGCCGGTGCCGCCAGGGCCGCCGTGGTCGTGACCCTCCTGGTGGCGCTGCCCGTGCCGAGGGCCGTCTCCCCGCGCCGCAGCGCCAGATACCTCCGCAGGCCCCTGCCCGCTTCCCGTCGTACCCGGCGCAGCACCGGGATCTGGGTGGCCCTGTGCAGCTGGTAGCGCCACGGCCCCTGGGCCCCCTGCCGTACCGACATCGCGTAGGCGAAGTCCACCAGATCCTGCTCAAGGTAATGGTCGAGATGCTCGAACCAGGCCATGCTCGTACGGGCCGCGGCCTGCACGGGATGGAGCGCGGACCGGCGGCGCTCGTCGTAGGCCTGCAAAGCGGCAGGCAGCTCTGCCTCCGTGTACAGGCTGTGCGCGAGCTCGATCGCATCCAGCAGTGCCAGCCGGGTGCCCGAGCCCAGGGTGTAGTGGGTGGTGTGGGCGGCATCCCCCAGCAGCACCACGTTGCCGTGGCACCAGGTGGCGTTGCGTACCTCGGTGAAGTGCTGCCAGCGTGCCGGTTCCCCCCGCGACTGGCCAAGCAGCGCGTGGCCGTCCAGAGCGGAGGCGAAGATCTGTTCCAACAACCGCCCGCCGTCGGCGGTGTCGAGCGTATCGAGCCCCAGCCCCCGCCAGGTCTCTGGGGCGCACTCGACGACGCAGGTGCTGATTTCCGCGCTCGAGGGGTAGGCGTAAAACCAGATCCACCCGGCCGGGGTCGATTCGAAGGCGAAGGTGAAGCGGGGGAACACCTTGTCGGTGCCCAGCCATATGTAGGGGTTGCGGCCGACTTCGAGGTGGGTGCCGAAGTGGTCGCCGTGCAACTGGCGCACCCGGCTGTTGGCCCCGTCGCAGGCGACGATCAAGTCGGCGTCGGCGAGCTCGGCGAGGTCGTCGACCTTGCGGTGGTGCTGGACATCCACCCCCAGTTCGGCTGCGCGTCGGGTGAGGATGTCGAGCAGGGTGGCGCGGGCGATGCTGTAGCCGTACCGGCCCAGATACACGGTCCGTTCCCCGCTTCGGACCTCCTGGTCTTGCCACAGGGCCGAGGCCGCACGCACTGCCCGGGCGCTGTCGGGGTCGTTGCGGTAGAGGTGGTCGAGCAAGTTGTCCCCATACCCCACGCCCCAGCCGTAGGTGGCCCCCGGCGGATCGCGTTCGATGACGGTGATGTCGAGGCCGGCATCGCGGCGCTTGGCCGAGACCGCGAAGTACAACGCGCCCGGTCCACCGCCGACGCACACGATCTTCATGGCGCGTCCCGTTCTGGCTGCACGGCCGGGCAGCCGCATCGCGGATGCGGCACCCGGCTGCGCAGTCGGTGTCGGGTGGGGGCCGCCCAGCGGCGGAAGGGCGGTCCCGGCCGGCGTCCCCTGCCGGTCGGGTCCTTGGAGTAGTGGTCGCATGGGTTCCTCTTCCCGGGTTGAGTCTGTGGGTTGAGTCTCTGAGTCGACTCGGTGGGTTGGGTCTTGGTGCCTGTGGGTCGGTGCACGCCCGCGGGCACAAAAGGGGGCTGGGCCTGTGTCCGACACCGGGCGCGCGGGTGTGGCGATCTCACACCTGAGGTGTGTCTGCCGCACCCGCGCCCGGGCCTTGGCGATCTGACCGGGACTCCTCGTGGCCGGTCAGGCGCCGCCTCGGGGTGCCGCGGGGGGTAGGGCAGCGACGGTGCCGCCTGCCCCCGGTCGGCTACTCCCAGCCACCCCAGTCACCACCAGCCTCCGTCGTCACACCAGCTGTCGTCGCCCCAGCCCCAGCCCCAGCCTTCATGGTGGTGGCCCCAGCCCCAGCCCCAGCCGTCATGGTGGTGACCCCAGCCGCCGCCCCAGCTGCTGACGCTTGCCGTGGTGGTGGCGTGCGCCGTGGCGGGTGCGGCCTGGGCGGCGGCGCCGCCGCCCAGGAGCGCCCCTACCGCGGTTACGGTGATGGCCGCGACCTTGGCAATCTTCTTCTTCGTTCGAAACACGATCTGTCCCTACTTTCGGTGGGGGAGCCTCACTCCGGATCGGTGAGGTCGTGTTTCGAGTAAGCCCGAACTGGTGATGCGCGTCACGCCACTGAATGACGTGACTTGACACCCGCAAATGACCTTGATACGGGTCCGCGTCCCGCCCAGGCCAGCCCGGTGCCCAGCCCCGTGACAGCGCTGTCGCCCCTGGGGACGAGGGCGGGGCCCGCCGGGGCCGTCAACCTGGCCATGGTGCCTGGCGGTAACCGCAGTCCCCGTGAACGAACGTGCCCACAGGCTTGCCTTCGCTCCTATGGTGAGGGGGTGCTGCGCTGTCTTGCCCAGGAGGAACGGTCGGTAATGGCGAACACGGATGAAGGTGCGGCTCGGGTCCGTGAGGTGCGCCGCCGTCTGTCGCAGGAGGGTCCGCCTCGGACGCGAGACCACAAGGGAGACTTCGAAGCCGTTACGGTGCCCGAGCGGCACTGCGATCAACTGCGCGATCTGATGGTCTCCGAGGGAGTCGAGAAGGTGGTGGAGGTCGGTCTCGCCTACGCCAGCTCAGCGCTCGCCATCGGAGAGGCGCTGGCAACCGTCAACCGTCCGCGTCCCCAGCACGTCATCATTGACCCGTTTCAAGAACGCGAGTACTCCAACGCCGGCTGGGATCTACTGTGCTCTGCGGGGCTGGACTCGATCGCCAGGCTCATGCTCGCTCCTTCGTCGATCGCGCTCCCGCAGCTGCTGACCGAAGGCTTCGTCGCCGACGCGGCCTTCGTGGACGGCAGTCACCGGTTCCACGAGGTTTTCGTCGATCTCTACTTCTTGCGCAAGATCGTCCACCCCGGTGGCCTGATTGTTGTCGACGACGACTGGTGGCCGTCCGTGCACACGGCCGTTCAGTACTACGAGCGGAATCTGGGATGGACGGTGATCTCAGATGCCTTCCCCGGTGAGGCGGTCGGCGTCGGACCTCAGGGCAAACAAGAGGCCCGGTGCAAGGCGTATCGATTGCCTGACCCCTCGTTCGAGCCCTCATTCGAGGACTTCCGGGCGTTCTGACCCCAACCGGCGCCAGCAGGTCCCAGAACGAGCCGGCCCCGGCCCGGGCACGTCAACGTGCCCGGGACCTGGCTCCGCGTGCATGGCCGACTCCCCATCCTGAATGTGCCAGTCTTCGCCGCCTGTGCCTGCGCCTTCCGGTAGCCGGCGGATGCGGGCTGTCCCTTCGGACGGCGGCCCCGACGGCGCCCGGACGCAACCCCGGGGCGCGCCGCGGTGTACCGGTCGGCTGTAGGGCGCGCTTCGCGTGCTGTGCCGCCTGCCGCGTGCCCGGGCGTCTGCTCCGCGTCCGCCGGGGCCGCGCGCTTCGCGCGTTCTCGGACCACCGACGAAACTCGATGGCTTGCGGTGACGGTTTGGATCGGTGCGTCCGAATCCGGCGATTCCTGGTGGGTCTTCCCGCCGAACGATCTTGGAGGAGAGGAGGGCTGGCCCACGGGAGGCTGTCAGTCCTCCTTCGTACGATCACGGCATGTCTGATGCCTTCACCGTCTTGTGGACCCATGACACGTGCGGTGCCCTGCGCAAAGCGGGTCGCGTGGGAGAGCGGCCGCCGGTCGCCTTCAGCGGTGTCCATTCCTCCTTGCCCGCCTGGTCGGGGGCCCGGGCCGGGGACGAGGTGTACGCACTGCACGTCAACCGGCGCGTCGTGTACGTCGTGAGCCGGATGCGGGTGATCGACATGGAGCGGCGTGACTGCTGCGGCACCGCCCCCGCGGCGTGGCAGGACCCAGCGTTTCCCGGGCACGGCGCCTGGTCGATGCTCGGTGCCGGCGGCTGCGGTGCTGCGGCAGTGCACGTGGACGCGACGCCCGTACGCTTCGACATGCCGGTACCTGGTGATCTTTTGATGAGGCTTGCCTGGCGTAATCGCCGAGGCCAGACCCGCGGTCTGAAGTACGTGGTCGATGGCCGCCTAGAACGCTCGGTCAGCCTCCAGGGCTTCTACCGACTGACCGCCGAATCGGCCGACGAGTTGGCAGATCTCGTCGGCGACACCACCCCTTGATCCCGACGGACGAGGGGGCAACCGGATCGCACCCGCCACGTCCCCCGTGAGTACCGACCCTGTTTCGTCACCTGGCACGCCGCATTTCGTCGGTTCCCCGCATAGTGCCGCCGCAGGATTTCCGCCTCGCTGAAGTCGATGTTTCCCCGCCAGGGCCGGCCCTCCGGGCCGGCCGGTGGCCCAGACTAAAGCAACTCCGCAAAGGAAATGTGGAGTTGATGCGGGGACGAGATCCTGGGGTGCCTTGACCGCCCACCTGCTGGGATTAGCATCGCCCGGTGAGTGCGATGATTCGGGGAGCCAGCCTGCGCGGGTTCGCGCGCCTCGTCGACGAACTCGACGGCGACCCCGGGGAGTTCATGGGGCGGTTCGCGATCCCTCCGGAGGCGCTCACCTCCGAGGAGGGGCTCATCCCGATCACCAGCCACGACCTGATGCTCGACGCGGTCGCCCGTGAGCTTAGATGCCCTGATTTCGGCCTCCGCCTGGCCTGCGGCCAGGATCTCAGCGTCCTCGGCCGGCTGGCGCTGGCTATCCAGGCGTCGTCGACGGTGGCGGAGGCATTGGAGTGCGCCTCGCGGTTCATGTTCGTGCACAGCCCGGCGCTGAGCGTCGGTGTGGAACCGGATCCACGGGGGTGCCGTGAGGTGGTCGCGCTGACCTATCGGAAGGATCTGCGCGAGTCGCCGTACTCCCCGCAGGCCATGGAGCTCGGGCTCGGCCTCTTTCACCAGGTGGCGGTGGCTCTGGTCGGCAGCCTGGCCGGCCTACGGGCGGTGGAGCTGCCGCACCAGCCCCTGTCGCCGGTGTCGCGGTACACCGAATTCTTCGGCGTGGATGTGAAGTTCGGGTGCGCGACCGCCGCGCTGCGCGTGGAGCGGCGGCTGCTCGACGCGGAGTTCCGCAGCGCTGACGCGGCGATCCGTCGGCTCGCAGTCGACTACCTGGCCAGTCACCACACCGATCCGGAACGCTTGGTCTCCACGCACGTCCGGCGGGCCCTGGTCGGGAGTGTCGGCACCACCCCTCCGGCGATCGGTCACGTCGCGCGGCTCCTTGCGATGCATCCCCGCACGCTGCAACGGCGGCTCGCCGCGGAGGCGACCAGCTTCGAGGAGATCCTCGAGGACGTACGGCGGGATCTCGCGCTGCGCTACATCATCACCACCGACCTGCCTCTCGGACAGGTGGCCGCGATGGCCGGCTTCGCCGACCAGTCCGGCCTCAGCCACGCCGTACGACGGTGGCGGGGCGCCAGCCCGAGCGAGGTGCGCCGCCGGGTGTATGGCACCTCCTGAGATTGTCGCGCTGGAACAAATCCCGCCTTGCTCGGGAGGGCATTCTGCTGACCCGACGACGAGAGCGAGGAGTTGGCCCATGGCGACAGCCGGAACCGGCCACCTGACCGGGATCGGTGCGCGACCGATCCCCGAGTTCGACGGCGTCCACGACGTGTGGCCGCGCGGCGAACGCCTGCGGGCGGTCCGCGAGGCCGCCGCGGCGTACAAGGAGCGCTTCAAGGCCCAGGGCCAGGTGCGGGCGGTGAAGTCGGTTGACATCGCCGCGGCGCCATACCCGGTGAAGTACGCCTTCCACGACGCCGTCTCAGTGCCCACGCTCCCACTGATCTCGATGATCAACCGCATGATCGTCGTGCAGTACGACGACTTCGACGGCCGGGCACGCACGCTGGTCTTCGAGCCGACGGTGCCGGAGGGCTCCGCCAAGGCGCCGTTCTACCGCAACTTGCAGAAGGTGACGGACAAGGTTCCCGGGGGCAAGCTGCTTGAGCGGATGGTGCTGAGGTATTACGCCGAGCCCGGCGACGTGCTGCGCCGACTGGGGCTGACCCCGGACGACATCGACTTCTGCACCTTCGACCACCTGCACGTACAGGACCCGCGGATGATTCTGGGCTCCACCGAGGTCATGGAGGGCGAGGCGGCTCCACGAAAACCGTTGTTCGGCGGGGCGAGGATGCTGGTGCACAACCGCGAGCTGGCGACCCTCAAGTCCCTGCACCCGATGCAGTGGGCGTGGTACGTCGACGGCGGGCTGGACGGCGTCGACCCGGAGAAGTTCGTCACCTTCGACGGCGACGTCGAGCTCGGTCCCGGCGTCGCGCTGCTGTGGACTCCCGGACACACCGACGGCAACCACTCGCTGGCGCTCAACACCCCCGACGGGGTGTGGGTGTCCTCGGAGAACGGCATCTCGCTGGACAACTGGCAGCCGGAGCTGTCCCAGATCCCCGGCGTACGCCGCTACCACCAGGTCTTCGGCCGCGAGATATGCCCCAACGCCAACACGCTGGAGGACTCGCTGGACCAGTACGACTCGATGGTCAAGGAGAAGACGCTCGCCGACCGTTGCAAGGCGGACCCGCGCTGGCTGCAGATCCTGCCGTCCACCGAGCTGGCCCCGTGGAAGCGGTTCTGGCCGGTGGTGCCCACCTACGTTCATGGCGGGATCGCCTACGGCGAGATCAAGGGCGGTCGGCGATGAACCGCTTCCCCGCCGGCGCGGTGGTCACCGGGGCGGGCCGCGGCCTCGGCAAACTGATCGCTGCGGCTCTGGTCCAGCGCCGCCACCAAGTGCTGGTCACCGACGTCGACGAGGAGGCGGCGTGCGCCACGGCGGCCGAACTCGGGCCCGACGTGTTGTGGGCGGCCGTCGACGTGCGCGACGAGGTCCAGGTCGCCGCGGCGCGGGACCGCATCGTGGCCAAGGCCGGCCGCCTCGACGTGTGGGTCAACAACGCGGGCGTGCTCGTGACCGGGCCGGCTTGGGAGCAGCCGTCCGACGTACGCCGCCTGATGCTGGAGGTCAACGCGCTCGGCACCGTCAACGGCACCGTGGCCGCAATCGAGGCCATGCGCGGCACGGGCGGACACATCGTCAACGTCGTATCGCTGGCGGGACTGACCGCGGTCCCGGGCGAGGCGGTGTACGCGGCGTCCAAGCACGCCGCGATCGGCTTCAGCCTGAGCACACTCGCCGACCTGCGCCTGGCCGGGATCAAGGAGATCGACATCTCCTGCGTCTGCCCCGACGGCATCTGGACCCCGATGCTCCACGACAAACTCGACGACTCTGCCGCGGCACTGTCCTTCTCCGGCAAACTGCTCATGCCCGAGGAGGTCGTCCACGCGGTGCGCAAGGTGCTGGACCGCCCACGCCCGGTCACCGCGGTACCGCGCTGGCGGGGACTGCAGGCGCGCCTGGCAGACGCGCTGCCTTCGTTCGGGCTGCGTGCCGTCCCCCTGGCGGTCGCGCAGGGCAAGCGGGTGCAGCGGAAGATGCTGGCGAAGGGACCGTCGGTGTAGAGGGCTCACCGTTCCTGGTGTCCTGCGTCAGAGATCCGTCGGCAGAGGCAGGCGGGGGAGTCGAGGATCTCTTCGGCTGTTTTGGTCCAGTTGAACGGCTTGGGGTCTTCGTTCCAGTCTTTGACCCAGGCCCGGATGTCGGCTTCCAGGGCCTGGATGTTCTTGTGTGCGCCGCGGCGGATCATCTGATGGGCGAGGTAGCCGAACCACCACTCGACCTGGTTGATCCAGGAGGAGCCGGTCGGGGTGAAGTGCAGCTCGAACCTGGGGCGTTTGGCCAGCCAGGCCTTGATCGCGGGAGTCTTGTGGGTGCCGTAGTTGATGCGGATGGCTGCCTTCTTACGCGCTCCAGATGCCGAGATGCGTGACCGCAGTCCAGCGAGCGTAGGCAGCAGCCACCGAAACATGCAGGATCGTCGGCGTCGCGCGACCTGGGTGCGCTACCGATCGATCGGCCTCGCCTCGGGGTACTGCGCACTGGATGTCTGTTGCAGGCGGATGCCTGATCGACGTAGGTGACCGTGCCGACCTACGTCGCCGCCAAGATCTCGCCCTTGCTCAGCGCCCGCGGCGAGTGCGCAAGAGCAGGCTTGCGCGAAGACGCCCCCTGAGCTGTTGACCGCTTCCGCGAGCGAGTGCCCGCTCATGGGGTGTGAGCAACTCGTTTTCTCGACGCCGGCTCGCCGGCCGACGACGGCGTTCATAGAGGCTGCTGGACAGGCGCCGGGAGGCCACCGATCTCCGACGGCCCGGTCCCGGCGGAGACCGGCCAGTTACTCAAGACAGCGTCGGCGACAAACAGTCGGTTGCCGATCCGTGACCAGCGTACGGTGCGTTGTTGCGCACCACGCGCCGGGCTCTGTGGGGGCGCTGTCGCTGTGTCAGCCGCCGCCGCTCATGGCGACTGGCGAGGCGCCCCCACCGCAGGGTACGGCGTCGTTGACGTACCCTGAGTGCCACCGGCTCCTCCAAAACCGGTGGTTCCTGCGCCGGTTCCCCTGATCCGGCACGGGAGCCATGGATCCGCAGTGGTTAGGGCGGCTCTTGCGACGGTCCTTCCTGCGACTGCCCGCAGGTCAGGTAATCCGAGAGATGCCAGGACCCGGGGAGTGACGGACTGCGGTGGCCGTCGGTGCCGACGCGGGCCCGTGCCCGCCGACTGCCTACCCGTGGTGGGCGAAGCCTTCGTTGCGGTGCTTGCGGACGTCACGGAAGCCGGTGTCCCCGGTGGTCCACAGGAGCCCGCGGCGGCCTTCCCAACGGTAGGAATGCCCCTCATGTCGCCGGACCTGGTAGCGGTTTCCGTCATCGTCACGGAACCACGAGATCTGGTCGTTGTACCAGCGGAGGATCTCGCGGTCGGCACGGCCGCCATCGTTGCGGTGTCCGCCCCTGCTTTCAAGGGTGTTGGTGTACTGCGCGGAGTGAGACACGAGGGCAGCCGCTGGTTCGCTGCTCGTGACGGTCGCTGCCGAGGCAGGTCCCCCTGCCGCGAGGAGTCCGGTCGCCGCGACCGCCACAGAGGCGGCCGCGAGAGCTGCGCGGCGCACAATCCTGTAACCCATGAATTCTTTCCTCCTTGAGCACCATGCAGTCCGCCGAAGCGAGTCGCAGTGGCCGCCTTGGATCAGGCACTCGTGACACTACTCCCCATTTAGTTGAACGATGAACTATGTAGGATGTGAGGTATGCCATCAACCCAAATGTCCGGCTTGAGGAATATTCGAGTGAGGCCTTCGGATGCCAGCGGACACCACCGAGCCCCCGATTCACTACAGCGGCGAGAGCCTCGATACCTAGCCTCGGCCGTGTGCGGAGTACACCGGCTCCGATGGCGCGGTTCTTCAGTTGGAGCATCGAGGGCCTTGGAACCCACGATGGCGGGGCTTCGGTGTGGGCAGGAGCTGGAGCGGATCCGCGCGGTTACGTAGTCCCGCATCTGTCGGCCTGTACGCCTCTCGCGATGCCCGTGTTCGCTTAAGACAAGCTGTCCTTGATGGCGAACAGGCGGTTTCACGGCGACGGTCCGGGGCTGAGGTTCCCCCGAGATGCGGGGAGAGGTGACAGCAGGTCAGATAGGGCTCACGAGAGGAGCTCTGACGATGCCTGCCCCGAGGAAGTACTCGCTGGAGTTGCGTGAGCGTGCGGTGCGGATGTACCGCGCTTCCGAGCCGAAGCCTGTGATCCGCCGCATGGCCGAGGAACTCGGCGTGCATCACGAGGCCCTGCGTAACTGGATTCGCCAGGCCGAGGCCGATGCCGGCGAGCGAGGCGACATGCTCACCACCGCCGAGCGTGAGGAGCTTGCCGCCCTTCGCAAGGAGAATGCCCAGCTCAAGCGGGCGAATGAAGTACTGCGGACGGCCTCCGCGTTTTTCGCGGCCCAGCTCGACCCAACCCGGCCCAGGTGACGGCGCTCATTGACGAGCATCCGCACCTGGGGGTCGAGCCCGTACTCCGGGAACTGAACATTCCCTCCTCTACCTACTACCGGTGGCGCCAGGCCAAGACCGAGCCGTGCGAACGGCACCGTCGGGACGCCGACACCGCAGCCCAGCAGGCCATCGTCAGCGACTGCACGACCGCCCTCAGCAGGCTCGGGCTCGGCTGATCGCAGTTGGGAGTTTGTCGGGCAACCCCGTCCCCCTCCACTCCGCCCCGCCCGCTGACATGCCTGGGGGGCCCGACCATAATTCGGTCGGGCCCCCAGCTCGGACTGAGCAGGCCGCTCAGGTCACCATCGGTACCATCGGCCACGGCCCCCGCCAGCCGAGGTTGAACGCATAACGAACCCGAGCAGCCACACCACCAGAACGGCGACCGCGACCCACCAAAGGATCTTGAGGGCGAAACCGGCGCCGAACAGAATGAGCGCCAGAAGCAGAACAAGTAGCAGTGGAACCATAGATATCAACCTCCTGAACGCCGATTTCCCTGCGATCACCTCTTCACTCATCAGTGGCGCCTTGTTTATGCAGGGCGACTTGGGGCACCCGCGAGTTGTTGAGCGACGCTGAAGATGCCCACGTAGCTGAAGATGCCCACGTAGCTGAAGATGCCCACGTAGACGACGTTCTGGTCATCGACGGGACGGGATGAAACAACTCCAGGCGGCCGTCAAGCCGCCGGGATCGTCGTGAGCGTGGTGTCGCTTCCGTTGTCGCTACTGGTCCACTTTCAGCCGTCGCCGACACGCTCGCCGACCGCTACCAGCTTTCAGACTGAGAGGTAGATGAGGATCAGGATGATCGCGGCCAGGACAGGCCACCGGATCCCTACGTGCCGGTGACCGGTTTGCTGGCGGTGTTCCGGCCCGCCTGCGCGCGGCCGGTCCTGGCGACAGGTTCCGTGGAATGAGCGGGGCGCTCAGCCGCCCCTGCTGAAGACGATCGGGCCTACCCGGCAGGCAGGTACGCGCGTGTCGCGGGAGGTTCTATGGCGGCCGGTGTGCATGCTTGGGCCTATCGGGTGTGGCCGGGAACGAGGAAGCAGGCTCAAAGGCGGGACGGATGCTGGTTGCCCGGTTCGACATCCTGCTCGCACAAGGAGACTCCGGATGAATCCCCCAGCGGTCTCGGGCGCGTCTCGACCTTGCCCCTCTGCGCACCGCACCGAGGCGAAGCTGCTCGGCATCTACCTCAACGACCACCTCGCTGGCGCCACTGTGGGCGCCCAGCGGGCCGCCTACCTGGCGCGTACCGCTCGCGGGTCCGCGCTCGGCCGAGCGCTCGGGCCTGTCGCCGCGGAAATCGTGCAGGACAGGACGACGCTGCTGGGCATCATGCGAGATCTGGGGATTCCGGTACGCCGCTACAAGGTCTGCGCAGGCTGGGCCGGGGAGAAGCTGGGACGGCTCAAGGGCAATGGTCGCCTGATCCACCGCTCGCCGCTGAGCACGGTGCTGGAACTGGAGGCCCTGCGGCTGGGGGTGGAGGGCAAGGCTGCCGGCTGGCAGACCCTGCGCCAACTCAGTGCGACCGATGAGCGGCTGGATCCGGCCCTGCTCGACCAGCTGCTGGAGCGGGCCGGACGACAGCAGGAGACCGTGGAGGAGTGGCGCATCCGCCAGGCCCAGGCGGTGCTGCGCACGGCAGCCGAGTGACCGCGATCAGAACGCACGCCGCTACGCGTCAAGCGTCCGTCGCTGTCGCAGGTCCCACGGATCCGGCTTCTTAAAAGCCGGCTCGTGGCCGGCTGGTGCCGTACTCCCTGGTGCGGCTCCGGGGGTGTGTGACGATACGGTGAGGCCGCGGGTGAGATCCGGGGGACGCGGCTGCCGCCATCCACACACTCGGCAGGAGAGCGCGGTATTTGCCATATCGCCGCCTTGCACCAGCGACACTGGGGATATGGATGCGACGACCACCGCCCCGCGCGCCGAGGTGCTGGGGGAGCGTTACCGCAGTCGGCTGCCCGAGCGCCTGCAGGAGCTGGCCGGCCCCGTCTAGGGCACAGTCGACCTGCCGCTCCACATCGTCTGGTCCGGACGGACGAGCTACAGCCTGGACCGCCCGAAGTCCCGCATGACGCTCTACCGGACCGTCCTCGCCGAGGGCCAGCGCGAGGACCTGGCGGCCTTCCTTCACCACCGGCTGCTGGCCGAGCAGTGGCCCGTTCTGCGCCGCTTGGTCAGCCCCTCCATCCGCGAGGTCTGGCAAGACGCCTTCCCCGAGCTGCCCCGCACAGCTTCGGCCGACGCGACCGCCGCGTGAAGCTCACCCCCTCCACGAGCGTCTCCTCGCCGACATCCTCGACCTCGGCTCCCCCTATCCTCTGGTCCTCACCGGCGGATATGCCGTGCAGGCTCACGGCCTGGTGGAACGCTTAAGCCGGGACCTCGACGTCGCCACCGATGGACGAGATCGTCGCCGCCCTCACCGCCGGCCTTACCGCGCGCGGTGGCGGACCATACATGTCCAGACCGACCCACTCAGCGGCCGGTTCCTCGTCACCGATCCGGACACCGGCGAGGAGTGCGAGGTCGACGTCCTCAAAGAGGCATTCTGGGCCCCGCCCGCCCAGACCCCCTGCGGCCCAGTCCTCTCCCTCGACGACGTGATCGGTACCAAGGTCCGCGCCCTCGCCGACCGTGGCACCGTCCGCGACCTCATCGACGTCCGGGCCGCCTCCCGCCACCGCTCCACCACCGACCTCGAATCCCTCGGCCGCCGCCGCGCCCCCGACGAGTTCAGCCCCGAAGACCTGCGTGATCGACTCATCGGTGCGGACTGGTACGAGGACGAGGACTACGCCGCGTACGGGCTCACCCCCCGGCAGATCGAAGAGCTCGAGACGTGGGCGCTGGCCTGGGCGGAGGACCTGGGGGCGCGGCTCCACGACGCGAACACCTGACCAAGAGGCGGCGCTCTCAGCGGGGGGCGGCGGCGAGCGCCAGCCCTCGCCGGTCTCCCGCGCCGCCATACCTGACTGGCTCGTGCGCGCGATATCGGCACGCATTGAACCGGGCGCCGCACTCCCCGCTGAGCGGATGTCCCGAGGGCGGTACTGCGATGCTTCGGCCCGGCCACGAGGGGCTCTGGGACCGCGCCATGGTCCCGCTCGGCGCCTGCCGCACCAGGCCGACGGTACCGGCCTGTGCCTGGCCGTACCCGGGGCCCGTCGGGGGACCGGCCCCCGGGCCCCCACTACTGTTCGGCGATTGTGTCGATGCGCGCGCGGAGGAGGTCGGCGTGGCCGTTGTGCCGCGCGTACTCCTCGATCATGTGGGTGAGGATGTAGCGGAGAGAGAAGACGTCGTCTCGGTACCGCCCGGTGACGTCGGGGGACTGGGCGGCATCCACGATGTCGCGGGACCGGGCGCACTCCTCGTGCCAGATCGCGAACGCCTCTAACGGGTCTGCGGTGTCGACGGCGAAAGCGCCGCCGTCGCTTCGGGGCCAGTGCACATCGCTGTGCTCGCCGTTGAACACGTTCCGGAACCAGGTCCGTTCGACGTCAGCCATGTGCCGGACGAGGCCGAGCAGCGACAAGCCCGAGGGCCGCACGGCCCTTTCCCTGAGCTGCTCGGCTGTGAGCCCCGCACATGCCATGGCCAGCGTGTCACGCTGGCGCTGCAGGAAGCCGGTCAGCGTGGCGAGCTCATCGGCCACCCTCGGAGGTTCGGTCCTCTCCCGGTTGTCCACCGGACCATCATGACAGCGAGGGGCGCACGGCAGTCGGATCTCTGTGGCCGGCCTGCGCCGCCGATGACCGGCTGCCGCTCAGCGGTTCGGCTGGAGCCTTCGGAGTGTGGGGGTCTGCCTTGGCATGCGTCCGGTGGTGGCGCCGTGACCGGCCCCTGTTCCCCGCAGCTTCCCCTCGGATCGGGCGCGGCTGGGGCGACGCCGTTCCTGCGGCACCTTCACTGACGGCGACGTTCAGCGAATCGGCGGTGGCCACGAGTTCGAGGGTGTATCGGTCGCCGCCGCGGCGCAGGGCGTTGGTGGTGAGCTCGGCGACCACGAGGGCAAGGGTCTGGGCCGCCCCCGCGGCCGGAGCCGGTTCGAGACCCTCGGCGAAGGCGCTGGCGACGTCACGAGCATGAGCGAATCCGGCGGGGCTGTCACCCTCACCAACCACAGGTGCCCGGGTGGCCTGCGTGCGCGCCGTCTGCGTGTCGGTCACGCGCTGCCACCGCGCCCTGGATCGGCTGTGTCGCCGGGTGCAGCGTGTGCCCGCCGAGCAGGGATTCACCCAGGTACATCACTCTTTCAGGTGTACTTACGGCAGAATTGCATGCATCACCTCTGAGTAAAATCTCTTGCGGTCACAGTAGACATTGCCTCGTCCCAGGGTTACTGTTTCTGTTGTACTCAAGAGGTCGACGAGGCACGGCAGACATGAACTGCCGGGCATGCAGGCCAAGCAGGACGCGGCCCTCAGCAGCCGCGAGCAGTACCCGCGGTATCCAGCAGTACAACCGAGTAACCGAAGGTAAGGAGCAGGACGCCATCAGGATCGCCCGGGCGAGGAAGAAGTCCGCCCGGGTACCGCAGGCCCCGGATTGGAAGGTGGTCCCCGGTCACGCATACGCGATCCCCGCAGCCCCGCCCCAGGCGGAAGCTGCGGACAAGGAGGGCCGGCACGGTGTGCCGGTAGATGGTGTTGAAAGCTCGGGGCCCGGGTGCCGGTACGGCACCCGGGCCCCCCGACGCGTCCCCTGGAAGAAGAGGTTTATGCCCCCTGCCAGTCCCCGTCCCGTCGACAATCTCGACGATGACGACTATCCCGCCTACACCATGGGCCGGGCCGCCGAGATGCTCGGCACCACCCCCGCCTTCCTGCGCGCCCTCGGCGAACACCGCCTGATCACCCCCCTGCGCTCCGAAGGCGGCCACCGCCGCTACTCCCGCTATCAGCTGCGCATCGCCGCCCGCGCCCGCGAACTCGTCGACCAGGGCACCCCCATCGAGTCCGCCTGCCGCATCGTCATCCTCGAAGACCAACTGGAAGAAGCCAAGCGGATCAACGAGCAACTGCGCACCCAGGGCAGCGAGTCACAGTCGAAGACCTCAGCCTGAAGCAGGCCGCCGGCCCCGGGCCGCCTGCTCAAGTCGCTGCCGGACATCGGCAACGTCCGCGCCGGCCAGCTGCTCAGCCCGAGGCTGGACCGTCACACCTTGAGACGGTCCGGCCCGAAGCCAGCCTCGCCCGGCGCCTGCCAGTGACGCCCAAGCAGCGAGCACCAAGAAGCCCGCCACCAAGCGCCACGGCCGGGGCGTGACCGTAGGCTGCGGCCATGACCGAGATCAAGACCCCCACTCCCACCGAAGTCTTCGACGTGCTGCTGGCCGGCAACCAGCGCTTCGTCACCGGCGCCCCCGCGATCACCCCAACCAGGACGCCACCCGCCGCGCCGAGATCGCACCGTCCCAGCAGCCCTTCGCCGTGATGTTCGGCTGCTCCGGCTCCCGGCTGGCCGCCGAGATCATCTTCGACCGCGGCCTGGGCGACCTGTTCGTGGTCCGCACCGCCGGACACGTCATGGGCCCGGGGGTGCTGGGCAGCATCGAGTACGGCGTGGACGTCCTGGGCTGCCCGCTGGTCGTGGTCCTCGGCCACGATTCCTGCGGCGCGGTCGGCGCAGACTGCACCGCCCTGGAGAACGGCATGACGCCGGCCGGATACGTCCGGGACGTCGTCGAACGGGTGACCCCCAGCGTGCTGGCAGCGTAGGCCGCCGGAAAAGTCGAGCCCGAGGAGATCCTCGCCGAGCACATAAGGCCCACCGGTCGACCTGCTGCTGGACCGCTCCCGGGTACTCGCCGAGAAGGTCGCCGCCGGCCAGGCCGCCGTGGTGGGCCTGTGCTACTGCCTGGCCGACGGCAGTGCGCGGCTCGTCGCCTCCCGCGGCCTCGACGCGGCCGTCCCCGCCGCATCCTGACCGGTCCGGCCGGGGCCGCTCAGGATGACGTGCCGCGGTCGGAGAAGCAAAAGGCGGGGCGCGTGCCGGAGGGCCCGGTGCTGGTGGCGGCCGCCTCCCACGGCCGCGGGAGGCGCTCGCGGCTGACGGCGGCGTGTCCCGCCCGGCGCGGTGACGTTGAAGGAAGCGGCACAGCACTCGCGTGTCAGCGGCCCCTGACTGTGCACCGGCGTCGGCTCGGGGGCCGCGAAATGGCGAAAGCCGCTGGTTCGAAGCAAAAGATGACACCCACCGTGACCCGCCATCGCGTCGCGGACACGAATCAACGTCACCAGCGGGCAGAATGCACTCGTGCAGCCGCTGCCGGTCCCCTGCCCCGCTCACCTCACCCCGGACACCACCGGCACCAACGCCTTCCACGACGCCTACCGCACGGCCATGGCGCACAACGCCGTGTTCATCGCCATCGAAACCGACGCACGCCAGCAGTGGACCGTGAAGGCGGACACCCTCACCGCCCGCTCCGACCACACGGTCACCGATGCCGTCAACGATGCCATTCGTGCGGCGATCCTTCGCCTGGTCGATGACCACGAGGCCGATTTCGGCGCCTACACCGGACCCGTCTATTTCATGATGCACGGCGTGCGCAGCGATGAACGAGCCCGCGAACTCGCCGCCGCACTCCACGCTGCCCTCTACGGAGACCTGGAACCCCTGGCCCGCGCCGTCCCTCCTGCGCCCTGACACTCACGCAGCTACCCAAGACCGGCCTCTCCGGAAGAACTCGGCCGGGCCGTGCGCACGATCTTCGAGTGCGGCTATCTCGCCAGCCCCGACCTGCGCGCCGGGAGGTCCACGGCGGGCTCCAGGTCGTGGAGAACTGCAGCAGTGCGAACACCGTCCTGCACTATGGCAAGGACGGCGCCCTCACCGGCCCGGACAAGGAGCACGCCGAGACCTCGATGCTCGCGCTGCACCTGCTCCAGTCCGCCCTGGTGCACGTCAACACGCTGCTGCTCCAGCAGGTCATGGCCGAGCCGAAGTGGGCCAAGAGGCTCACCGCTGAGGACCGGCGCGGGCTGACCGCGCTGTTCTGGTCCAACATCAAACCCTTAGGGCACGTTCCGCTTCGACATGGACAAGCGGCTCGATCTCCTGCCCGTCCATGTACCCGGCCCGGGTCGAGCAGTGATCAGCGCGTCGGACGGTAGGTCGCGATGATCACTCCGCTGCTGGTCGGCTGAGCGCTGACCAGCTCCAGCTTCTTCAGGGTGGCGTCGTCGGCGAACAGCTTCTTGCGGCCCTCGCCGGCCACCACCGGGTGGATCAGCAGTACCAGTTCGTCCAGCAGGTCCTGCTCCAGAAGCGAACGCACCAGCGTGGGGCTGCCCGCGACGGTGATGTCCTTGCCCTCTCCCGCCTTGAGCTCTTCGATCGCGGCCGTCAGATCGCCGTTGATGAGCGTGCTGTTCGCCCAGTCGTCCACGCTGTCGAGCGTGGAGGAGACGACGTACTTGGACGAGTCATTGATCCATTTGGCGAAGCCGGCGTCCTCGCCGTCGGTCACCGTCGGCCAGTACCCGGCCCACTCGGTGAAGGTCACGCGGCCCAGCAGAATCGTGTCGGCCGTCTCCAGCGTCTGTCCCAGCGCCGCGCCCATCTCCTCGTCGAAAGCGAACTGCCACTCGTTCGGCGACTGGGCGACACCGTCGAGCGAGACGAACAGACCCGAAACGACCTTGCGCATGATTCCTCCGTGATGAGTTCGGGGTCCTCTACCCAGTCCCGGCCGAATAGCGCCCCGGCCCAGGCGGGCCGACCCCGTCGGCTACGTCAGGAAGACTATGCGGGCACCGGGGAAGAGGGCTTGTACAGAAGCGACAGCGGCTCCGCCCTGTCCGGAGCACTCAGCTGAGTGGCGGTTCGGCCGATGAACCGTGTCAAGGACCGCGCCAGGTGCGGCTGGTCGAAATAGCCCAGCCGGTGCACGACGTCCTGCGCCGGCGCCCCTTCCTGGATCAGTACCGCCGCCTCGCGGACACGGTGGATCTGCCGGATGGCCCCCCGCGTGAGGCCCGTTGCCGCGACGAAACGCCGCTGGAGGGTTCGCTCGGAGACATCGGGGGCCGCGCCGCCAAGCACCGCGGGCACGATCGGGTCGCAGTCCACGATGCCCTCACGCACCATGCGCCGTACGAACGCCTCCGCATTGTCGTAATCGGGCACGTGCCAGGCGGAACCCTTCAGCCACACGGAGCGCCGAGTCACGTCGGGTATCTCCGCGCTACCACCCACAAGCCGGCTGATCGGCACGTGAGGCATCGAGGTGCCGAGAGCGAAGCTGATACCGAAGAACCTGGCGTCCTTGGGAACGGGAGCCAGACAGGCCTTGGGCTCCGGGCCCAGCACGACCGCCTGCACCTGGCCGTCGTGCTCCCAGAAGACAAGCTCCCAGTGCGACGCCGCGATCGACGTCATCCGGTCAACCTCGATACTGCGGCTGCGCCATACCCTCTCGATGTACGGCAACTCCGACGGCCGACTCTCGATCTCCAGACCCAACCGGATCGCCCCCGTTCACCGCCGCCTGAGCCGCCAGTGTGTCACGTCGCGCGGACGGCCGAAGCTTCGTGCGAGATGCGCGGGAAGATCCGCGCGGCCCAGCACGAACGCGCCCTGCGGCCTGATGCCCCAGGGCGCATGTGGAAGCCCAACTACATCGAGCCCAGCCTTGTTCACCACCAGATCCGAGTCGGCCCCGCGGCAAGCCGCAGCGCGGGCGACGCGGGCTCCGGACAGCGGGATGACGTCATACCAGTCGCCGCCCACGCCAGCCTGGGCCTCTGCGGGCAGGTAGCGGTAGGCGACCTCCACGGCCGACTGCTCTGCGGTGTGCTGCGGGAACAGGCTGCGTTGCAGCTCACCGGGCAGTACCCGGTCGCGGATCCTGTCCGACTGCCTCGTCTACGCAGCCGACGGCAGCCCGCTGGACCTCCTGCCCCTTCGGGACGGCAAGCCGCTGCCCGGCGGCTTCAAGCTCGGCATCAACCCCGGCCTGGTCAAGCGGTCAGCCGTTCCTCGACCATCGTCCAGAACTCCTGGCGGGAGCGGTCGCCGAGGAACTCCCCGTAGGCCTCGTCCACCGGCCGTCCGTCCGCGGCGCAGGTCTCCTCGAAGGAACGCTGGAGCAGCGCTGCAGGCCAGTAACGTGCTCCGTTCGCGGCGTAGTCCAGCATCTGGCCCACCACCTGGCGTCGGATACGCTCCGGTGGGCAACGGGATGCGCGACAGGGCCCGCAGCGCCGTGTGCGGGGGACAGGCCCACCGTGAGTGCTGTCAGCAACCGTGCTCCCGGCCCGGCCCGCCAACTCCTCGACCACAGCGTTGACTTGCCTGGACGGGTGGGGCATATGGCGCTGGTCCCGGCCCCAGAACCCCGGGTACCTGCTCGCGGAAGGTGTGCCGGCAACCGCGCGTGAGACACGCCAGATACCGCACCCGCACGCGGACCCCCTGGCGCCCGCCTACCGGCGCGTCGGCCACCGACCGCAGGTGGCTGCCGTGCATGCGGCCTGACGATGTGTCCGCACACCGGGCAGACCGCGGTGCCCTGCCCAGTCCGTGCCCGCACCGCGATCCGCTCACCCTCCTCGGCCACCTCCTCGATGGCCAGCGGGGACTGCCGTGAAAACGCCGTCTGCGCCAGCTAGTTGACATCCTTACACGCATGCAAACGAGTCCTCACGGCGCTGGTCTGCACCGACAGTGAGGCAGGGCCGTTCGTTTGACGGGCCCCCGAGGGCCGGCCGCCGCCGGCACCGATGTTCGGCAACGGCCGCCATCGCGGCAGCCGCCGCCTGGTGTCCCAAGCGGCCCGCTGCATGGATGGCGTGGCCGGCGATGCGGTGACGGCTGGCGCCGGGGTTGTTCTGGGGGTTCTTGCCGTCGTGGGGCAGGACGTCCCGGCGGGTGGTGCGGTCGTCGTCCCTGAGTGGGCCGGATGGCGAACGTGTCGCGGGCGTAGCCGTCCCTCGAGTGCGGCGGGCCGGAGCGGCCGGCTCGCTGCGGGCCGTCGCCGTCGACGGCGGGGTCGGCGGATCGCCGGGCGCGAGGGCGGTTGACCGGGCTTGATCCGCCGCACGCCGCCAGGGCCGCGGACGCCCTCGAACCTGCCGTGAGTGCCGGCTGCACGCACAGATCGGGTGCGAGCCGGTCCGGCCGTGGCGCAGGCGGCGTCGTGTGGGGCGGTGGTGGCGCCGGAAACGTCGTGGAAATGGGGGGTTGACGCGGTGGGATGCCCGTCCTAGCGTTCGTTCCGCCAGTTTCTTAAGTGACTAAAGAAAGAACGCGAATGAACAGGTTGGCGGGTGAGGACCTCTCCAGTACGGCTGTGCTGGCCCTGCTGGGCCGGGCCGGGCCTATGTCGCGGGCCGCGCTGGCCCGCGAGCTGGGGATGAGTCCGGCGACGCTGACCCAGGTGACCCGGCGTCTGCTGGCGCAAGGAGTGATCGAGGAGCTCGACCGTCAAGAGCCCTCCCGCGGGGGCCGGCGCGCTCGGCTGGTCGGCTTGGTCGGCGATGCCGGCCGGGCCCTGGGCGTCAAGGTGGCCGCCGACCACGTCGCGCTGGTCGACATGCGCTTGGACGGGCAGGTCACCGACACCGTGACGATCCCCTTCGACGCCACGGCGCTCGAGGCGGTGCCCGCGATCGTGGAGTTGCTGCGCCCGTTCACCAAGCCCCGCGAGGATCTGCCTGCCCTGCTGGGGATCGGGGTGGGGGTCCCCGGCAGCGTCGACCGTCCGGACAGCGGCGTCGTGGACGCCGCGATGCTGAACTGGCGGCATGTGCCGCTGGGCACCATGCTCGGCGCGGCTTTGGGGCTCGCCGTTTTGGTGGAGAACGATGTCAACGCGTTGGGCAGCGGGGAGCGCCTGTACGGGCGGGGCCGTACCCTGAATGACTTTTTGGTGGTCACCATCGGCCGTGGCGTCGGCTTGGCCATCGTCGCCGGTGGCCATGTCTACCGCGGCGCCCACGGAGGCGCCGGGGAGTTCGGTCACGTTCCGGTCGCCTCGGACGGTCCGCTGTGCACGTGCGGGAAACACGGGTGCCTGGAAGCCCTGATCGGTGATGCCGCCCTGGTGCGCACCGCCCGCACGGCCGGCCTGGTCGGCGAGGACGCCACACCGGATGATCTCGCCGACCTTGCGGACGCAGCCGGTGACCGAGCCGAGCGGGCACGCGCCATCCTGCGGGAGGCGGGGGAGATCCTGGGCCGCCAGCTGGCCGGCCTGACCACCGTGCTGGACCCGGAGGAGATCGTGGTCATGGGGGAGGGGACCCGCTCCTGGCGCTGGTGGGAGCCGGGCGTGAGAGCAGCCCTGCAACGCCACGGACGCCGCCGGGATCAGGAGCCGGCGATCACTGTCGAGCCGTATACGGACACCATCTGGGCGCAGGGAGCTGCTGCCCTGGTCCTCGCCGCGTCGTTGGACGGAGGGGTCGGCAGCGTCGCCCCCCGTCGCCGTATCCACGGGCTCGGCGACGGCGCGGGCAGCCGGAGTGCGACATGACGATCAACCCCCTGTCTGCGCGTGCCGGCCGCCCACCGGCCTTGGCCGCGATACGACGGCGCAAGTGGCGCAACCGCGCCGCGGTGGCGTTCTTCCTGGCGCCGAGCGCGATTCCGCTCCTGCTGTTCACCGCCGGCCCGATGCTCTCCTCGCTGTGGATCAGCCTGCATTCCTGGGACCTGATCTCCCCGATGCGCTGGGTGGGCCTGGCCAACTACACGCACTTGCTGGGCGATGGCGACACCCGCGCCGCGTTCCGGCACACCGTGTACTTCATCGTCGGCTATCTGCCGCTGGTGTACGTGGGCGGCCTGGCCCTGGCGCTCGCCCTCAACCGCCGCATGCGGGGGCGCAGCATCCTGCGGTCGATCTACTTCCTGCCGGTCGTCACCAGCTGGGTGATGGTCTCGCTGACGTGGAAGTGGATTCTCAGCCCCGACGGGGGACTGCTCAACCGTGCCCTGGCGACCGTGGGCCTGCCAACCCCCGACTGGTGGGCGTCCCCGACATGGGCGCTGCCGTCGGTGATCCTCGCCTCGGCGTGGAAGGACCTCGGGTTCGTCATGGTCATCATGCTGGCCGGACTGCAGGCCATCCCGCAGGAGCTGTACGAGGCGGCCACGATCGACGGAGCAGGCGCCTGGCAGCGGTTTTGGCGCATCACACGCCCGCTGCTGTCGCCGTCCACCTACTTCGTCGTCCTCATCTCGCTCATCAACGGCTTCCAAGTATTCGACCAGGTCTTCGTGATGACCGGCGGCGGCCCCGCCGGGTCCTCGCGGCCCGTCGTCGAGGAGGTCTACGACCTGTCCTTCCGGTACGGGCAGGTCGGTGCCGGCTCGGCCCTGTCCTGGCTGCTGTTCGCGGTGATCATGGTGGTCACCGTCGTCATGACCCGCATCCAGCGACGGTGGGTGACCCATGCCTGAACTGACCCGGACACCCGCCCGGCCCCCCGCGGCCAGCCCCGAGTCCTCTGCCGTTTCTCAGCTGCGCACCGCAGTCCGCGGTCGGCCCGCGGGCCGTCGGCGCCTGCGGGCAGCATCCCTGACCACCCTGGTGGTCCTGGGAGCGGCCGGGACGCTCTTCCCGTTCCTGTGGGTGCTGATCACCTCGCTGCAGCCCAACGGCAGCGGAATCACCGCCCCCTCCCTGCTGCCCACCACCGTCAGCGGGGACGGCTACCGCAGTCTCTTTCACGCGGTGCCCTTCACCCGGGTCGCCGTCAACAGCCTGTGGCTGGCTTTGACCTCGACCGCCATCCAGCTGATCACCAGCTCCATGGCCGCCTACGCGTTCTCCCGGCTGCGCTTTCGCGGCCGGGGCCTGGTATTCGGCTGCTACCTGGCCACCATGATGATCCCGCTGCAGGTCCTCATCGTCCCGCTGTTCGCGGAGATGAAGACACTGCACCTGGTCGACACCTACGCCGCCGTCCTCGCCCCGACCCTCGCTTCCGGCTTCGGAGTCTTCCTGCTGAGGCAGGCGATGGACGGCGTGCCCCGGGAACTGGACGAGGCGGCCCGCCTCGACGGCGCCGGCCACCTGCGGATCTTCGTCTCGGTAGTGCTGCCGCTGGTGCGGCCCGCGCTGGCGACCTTCTCCGTCTTCGCCTTCATGGCCAGCTGGAACAGCTTCCTATGGCCGCTGGTCATCATCCGATCACCGGAGTTCATGACCCTCCCACTGGCACTGGCCCACCTCCAAGGCCAGTTCAGCACCCAGTGGAACGTCACCATGGCCGGCTCCGCCCTCGGCACCCTCCCGATCATGATCCTCTACCTCTTCGCCCAGAAGCACGTGGTGCAGAGCGTCGCCCAGTCGGGCCTGAAGTAGCCCTGGCCCCACCCTGCCTCGTCGCCCCTTTCACTCCCTCCATGCCCTCGCATCCCCCGCCACCCCAGGAGACCGTCATGCACACTCCCCGGATCGCCCTCGCCGCCGGCATCGCGGCACTGGCCCTGACCACCGCCTGCGCCCAAGGCTCCGCGACCAGATCGGCCTCCTCCGACCGTGTGACCACCGTCCGCTACATGACCTTCTCCGCCGGCGCCGACCACGCCAAGGACCTCGATGCCATCGTCGCGGCGTTCGAGAAGGACAACCCGACCATCAAGGTCCAGGTGCAGTCCGTGCCCTACGCGAATTACGCCACCACGCTGCAGACCGCGATCTCCGGCGGCACCGCGCCGGACACCTTCGAACTGGACCAGCAGAGCCTGGCCACCTACGCCTCCTCCGGTGCCCTGTTGGACCTGGCCCAGCCCGCCGCCAAGGACCCGGCCTACCACTCCTCGGCCTACGCCCCGGCCAACCTGAAGGCCGCCCAGTACAAGGGCACCCAGTACGCGCTGCCGGAGTCCTTCTCCACCGTGGTCCTCATCTACAACAAGACACTCTTCGCCAAGGCCGGCGTCGCCACTCCCACCGCCGGCTGGACCTGGAAGGACGAGCAGGCCGCCGCACGCAAGCTGACCGACGCGGGCAAGGGGGTGTGGGGCGATTTCCAGCCCATCACCTTCAACGAGTTCTCCAAGGCCCTCGACCAGGCGGGCGGCTCCTTCCTGTCCGCCGACGGCACCAAGGCGACCTTCGATGGCCCCCAAGGCATCGCCGCCGCGAAATGGCTGATCAGCAAGAACAAGACGACCATGCCCGATGTGGCGAAGAGCGCGAACACCCCCGACTACGACACCAACCTGTTCAAGGCCGGCAAGCTCGCCATGTGGCACAACGGCAACTGGCAGTTCAGCGCCCTGCAGAACGTGCCCTTCGACTGGGACGTGGCCGTCGAACCCGGTGACACCCACAAGGCCAGCGCGGTCTTCCAGAACTCCGTCGGCATCTCCAAGACCACCGATCACGCCGACGCCGATTTCAAGTGGCTGGCCTACCTGACCGCCTCCGACACCACCGCCAAAACCCGCGTCGACTCCTCCTGGGAGCTCCCGCCGCTGGCCGACACAGCCAAGGTCGCCGGCTACCTCCACGCAGGCAAGCCCGCCAACCGCCAGGCCGTCTTCGACTCCCTCAAGCAGCAGGCCACGGCGCCGGTCATCGCCAAGCAGCAGCAGATGCAGGACATCGTCAACAACGCCCTCGCCGATGCCGCCGCCGACCGCACCGATGTCGCCAAGTCGTTGTCCCAGGCAGCCCGGCAGGTCACCGCACTGCTGAAGTGAGGCCTCGGGCGTCCGCGGGAGACCTGACCGCCCCGCGGGCGCCCGAACCCCCGGCCACACCGGGTACCGCTGCTCCTTCCCACCCCGCACCACCCACACAGGAGACACGCCTTGTCCACCCCCACGACGCAGTCGCCCGGCCACGCGCGCCTGGCCCGCCGCAGCCTGGAGGTGATCACCGCCAACCAGGCGCCCTCCGGGGCCTACCCGGCCTGCCCGAGCTACCCGGTCTACCGCTACTCCTGGTTCCGCGACGGTTCGTTCATCGCCGAGGCCGCCTCCCGCGCAGGCGCCGCCGACTCCGCCGACGCCTTCCACCACTGGTGCGCCAAGGTGGTCACCGATCGCGCCGACCGCATCGAGCGGATCGTCGCGGCGAAAGCCGCAGGCCGACAGCCCGCCGAGGCCGACCTACTGCCCACCCGCTACACCCTGGACGGCCAGGACACCGGCGACGTCGGCTGGTGGGACTTCCAGACCGACGGCTACGGCACCTGGCTGTGGGCACTGAGCGAGCATCTGCGCCGGCACGGCGGCGATGCGGCCCCCTACCACGAGGCGATCCGCCTCACCGTCGGCTATCTCGCCGCGACCTGGGACCTGCCCTGCTACGACTGGTGGGAGGAGTCCAAGGAACACCGGCACGGAGCCACCCTCGGCGCCCTGCGCGGCGGCCTTAAGGCCATCGAGGCGGCCGGCCTCGACGACACCGGACTGTGCGCACCCACGGTCGCGCAGATCGATGCCCTCGTACGCGAACGCGGCCTGCACGAGGGCCATCTCGCGAAATGGCTGGGCAGCTCGGCGGTGGACGCGAGCCTGCTGGCTTGCCTGACACCGTTCGCCTCCGTGGACCCGGCCGGGCCCATCGCCCAGGCAACCCTCGCCGCGATCGAGCACGACCTGCTCGAGCCGGAAGGCGGCGTCCACCGCTACCTGGGGGACGTCTTCTACGGCGGCGGGCAGTGGCCCGTCCTGGCCGGCCTCCTCGGCTGGCACTACGCCCGCATCGGCCGCACCGACGACGCCCGCCGCGAGCTGGAGTGGATCGCCTCCCACGCCACCGCCGACGACCTACTGCCCGAACAGGCCGCCGGCGCAACCCTCCTGGCACCCGAACACCTGCCCAGGTGGCAGCAGCGCTGGGGACCGAATGCCACCCCGCTGCTGTGGTCCCACGCCATGTACCTGATCCTCGCCCACGAACTGGAAGTCTCCGCATGATCCGCCACCGCCCCAACGGCTCGGGCCACGCCTACCAGCCCACCGACGACCAGCGTGTGCCCGTGACCCCCCTGGCCGACGAGCCCTTCGAGATCCGCGCCTCCACCGGCTACGCCATCCAGGCCGTGGTGTGCGAGTGGGACAGCGGCGACGGCATCACCGAACTGACCGCGGCCATCGAAGACGCCACCGAAGCCACCAGCGACAGCGGCGGCAACACCGACAGCCACCTCGCCGCCGCAGCCGCGGGCGGCCGCGACCGACGCCACCGCTGGGTGGTACGCCCCGCCCCGCTCGCCGAAGGCACAAGCGCCCGCTACCGCTTTGTCGCCCGCCACCAAGACGGCCGCATCCGCCGAACCTCTTGGCACACCGTCGCCCCGGCCGCATGGCACAAGGGGGCCGCACGACTGCAGGCCACCCAGCACGCCGGCCGCCTGGTCGAGGACTCCCTCTCCAGCCTGGTGGCCGCCGACGGCACGGTGCTGCGCATCCGCTTCGCACTACGGCTGGCACCCGGCGAGCACGTGGTCGGCTTCGGCGAACGCTACAACGCCGTCGACCAGCGCGGACGCACCCTGGACGCCCAGGTCTTCGAGCAGTACAAGGGACAGGGCTTCACCCCCCGCACCTACCTGCCGATGCCCTTCGCGATGGTGCTGGGCGGTGACAGCTGGGCCTTTCACCTGCGTACCTCCCGCCGCACCTGGTACGACATCGGCGCAAGCGATCCGGACCTGCTGTGGATCGAGGCACAGACCCCGCCCGACGGCTCACTCGAGACGGTCTGCTTCCACGGCGCCCCCCATGAACTGCTGTCCGCCTTCCTCGACGAAGCCGGCCGCCCCGAAGAACTGCCCGATTGGGTCTTCCGCCTGTGGGCCAGCGGCAACGAATGGAACACACAGCAGCGCGTGCTGGCCGAGATGGACCGCCACCGCGACGAAGACATCCCCGTCGGCGTGCTGGTCATCGAAGCATGGAGCGACGAGGCGACCTTCACCGTCTTCCGCGACGCCCAGTACACCGTCAACGAGGACGGCGCCCCCCACCGCCTGACCGACTTCACCTTCCCCCCCGACGGCGCCTGGCCCGACCCCAAGGGCCTGGTCGACGAACTGCACCAGCGCGACATCAAGGTACTGCTCTGGCAGATCCCGCTGATGAAGATGCGTCCCGCCCCCCGCGGCCAGGCCGCCGCAGACGCCCGCGCGATGATCGACCACGGGTACACCGTCATGGAGGAGGACGGCAAGCGCCCCTACCGCAACCGCGGCTGGTGGTTCCCCCAAGCCCTCCTGCCCGACCTCACCAACCCCCAAGCACGCCAGTGGTGGACCTCCAAGCGCCGCTACCTGGTCGACGAGGTCGGCATCGACGGCTTCAAGACGGACGGCGGCGAACACGCCTGGGGCGAGGACCTGCGCTACGCCGACGGCACCACCGGCGCACAGACCAACAACCTGTTCACCGTCGAATACCCCTCCGCCTACCGCGAATTGCTCCGCGAGAGCGGCAAGGCCCCGGTCACCTTCAGCCGCGCCGGGTTCACCGGCTCGCAGAACGCAGGCGCCTTCTGGGCCGGCGACGAGGACTCCACCTGGGACGCCTACCGGCACTCCCTCACCGCCGGCATCACCGCCTCGGCCTGCGGCATCGTCTACTGGGGCTGGGACATCGCGGGCTTCTCCGGCGACGTCCCGGACGCCGAACTGTATCTGCGCGCCATGGCGGCATCCTGCTTCATGCCGATCATGCAATACCACTCGGAGTACAACCACCACCGGCTGCCGCTGCGCGACCGCACCCCGTGGAACATCGCCGACCGCTCCGGCGACCCCCGCGTCCTGGAGATCTCCCGCAGATACGCCCACCTGCGCGAGCGCCTGGTCCCCTACCTGGCACAGGAGACCCGCACCGGCCTTGCACAAGGCAAGCCGCTCATGCGCGCACTGTTCTTCGACGACGCCCAGGACGAACGCATCTGGGACTTCCCCGATCAGTTCCGGCTCGGCTCCGCGCTGCTGGTCGCCCCGGTCACCCAACCGGGCGCCGCCGACCGCACGGTGTATCTGCCCCACGGCGAGTGGGTCGACGTCTGGAGCGGTCACAAGCACACCGGCGCAAAGGTCGTTCAGCGCGCCACCCCCCTGGACATCATCCCCGTCTTCGCGACCGCCGACCGGTGGGCCGACCTCGAACCACTCTTCTCCACCGGCACCTGACCGTTCCTAGAAGGCTCATGAAGATCTTGGGGTTCTGGCCCCGCCGCGTGAGCGGCGGGGCCAGACTCGTTTCGTGGTGATGGGGGAATGGGCCGGGGAGACGGTCGGGCCGGATGTGTGGGAGACGTGCCGGGAGTTGATCCCGGCCGGGAGTGTGTTCGCGTTCCTGGCCGAGCACCGTGGCGCGCTGTTTCCGGCTGAGATGTTCGCGGACATGTACCCGTCGGCGAACGGGCGGCCGAGCATGCCGCCGCAGATCCTGGCCGCGGCGGTCACGCTGCAGGCCCTGCACGGGCTGTCGGACTTCGAGACGGTCCAGGAACTGCGGTGTGACCTGCGGTGGAAGGCCGCCTGCGGGCTGGGTCTGCACGACATGGCGTTCGATGCGTCGCTGCTGGCCTACTTCCGCCGCCGCCTTTCCCGCTCGGTTCGGCCGAACCGCGTGTTCGAAGCCGTGCGCGAGGTCGTGAAGGCCACCGGTGTCCTCAAGGGCAAGCAGCGGCGGGCGCTGGACTCCACCGTGCTGGACGACGCGGTCGCCACCCAGGACACCGTCACTCAGCTCATCGCCGCCGTCCGTGCGGTGATCCGCGAGGTCCCCGGGGCCGGCGAGGTGGCCGCGGTCCAGTGCACTGCGCATGACTACACCGATCCCGGCAAGCCCCGTATCGCCTGGAACGACGAACAGGCCCGCGCCGCCCTCGTCGACGCTCTGGTCACCGACGCACTCAGGCTGCTGGGCCACCTGCCCGAGCAGGAACTGGGCGAGAAAGCGGCCAACGCGGTCGGCCTGCTGGCCCTGGTCGCCGGGCAGGATGTCGAGCCCGCCGAGGACTCCGACGGCCGCGACGGACGCTGGCGCATCACCCAGGGGACCGCGCCGGACCGGATGGTCTCCACCGTCGACCCTGAGTCCCGGCACATCCACAAGACCCGAACCCACCAGCAGGACGGATACAAAGCCCACCTGGCCATCGAGCCCGAGACCGGCTTATACACCGCCGTGGCTCTGCGGCCCGGCGCCGGAGCCGAGCACCACGAGGCCACCGTCGGCCTGGACCTGCTGGCCGACGAGGAGAGCCCGGTGGACGCCTTCGGTGACACCGCCTACTCCGCCGGCGACACGCGCCAAGCCCTCCGCCAGGCGGGGCACCGGCTGTTCTTCAAGCCCGCCCCGCTACGGCCCGCCGTCCCCGGCGGCTTCACTCTGGACGACTTCGCCATCAACACCACCGCCGCCCTCGTGACCTGCCCCGCCGGGCACACGGTCCCCCTGTCGGACCCCGGCGGACAGCACCACCAGCGCAAGGCCGCCTTCAAGGACCTGTGCACCGGATGCCCGCTGCGTGAGCGGTGCACCAAGGCCAAGGCCGGCCGCATCCTGACCATCCGCCCCCACCACGACCTCCAGGCCGCAGCCCGCCACCAAGCCACCACCGATCCCGAATGGCAAGCCGACTACCGGCGCTGGCGACCACCGGTCGAACGAGCCGTCGCCTGGCTCGTCCAGCACGGCAACCGCCGCCTGCGCTACCGCGGAGCCATCGTCAACAACACCTGGCTCCACACCCGAGCCGCCGCCCTCAACCTCCGGCGACTGGTCAACCTCGGACTCACCCACACCGGCGGCAGCTGGCAACTCGCCCCGGCCACCGCATAGCGAACAGGGGCTGCCCGGCCTACGGCCGGACACCCCCCAACCAAGATCTTCATGAGCCTTCTAGTCAGTGAGCAGGAGTGAGTCTTGTACCCAAACCTGGTCAACTGGCGCATCCCGAACGGTGGTGGATGCACTGGTCTCCCGCGTTCGCGCCGCGTCCGGCGACACGGATCGTGTCCGTGGTCCGGGGATGCGGGGGCGGGTTCCCTCACGCCCTCGGGTGCCGTGTCCGGCCTGGGCGGTCCGATGCCCCGCACGATCGCTCTGGTCGTGTGGGGGCGGTGCCGTCCGTCGCCGGATGCGGTGCCCCAGGGCGCGCCTGCCGATCGCGATGCCCGCGGCATCGTGACGGCTGGTCTTCCTGGTCGTGTGGGTGAGGGGTTTCTGCCAGTACTGGGCGCCCCACCTGCTGGTGTAGGCCGGGTCCACCGCGATGACGGTGACGCCGAGCACGGCCGCCATGCTGACGAGCCGGGCCCGCAGCTTGGATAGCGGCATGCCGGAGATCAACCGCCTGAACCGCTTCCGGCGGCCGTGTTTCTCCCGGGTTTTCTCCGTGCCGAAGTCGAGGTCTTCGATCGCGATCGACAGACCGTGGCGTGTCGCCCAGTGCAGGAGCCGGATCAGCGCATGCCGTACCTGGGCATCCCGATGGTCCGCGGTGCCGGACAGGTCGTAGAAGAACCGGCGGGGCCCGCCGACCGGATTGCCGTGGGCGTCCAGCCGCCAGGCGGCCAGGTGGTCGGCGTTCGTGTCGACACCGATCAGACCGCCTGCGCGGGCCTGGGACAGCGGCACGGTGGTGACCGGCGGAATCATCCACGACGCGGTCAGGTACCAGCGCCCACGCTGCACGTCGTAGTGGATACGGTAGGCCACGGCCCGGTTCGTGGTGATGCGGTCGGCCCACTCGTCGCGCCGGTGGTGGAAGACCGCGGTTGAGGCGAGGACGTACCGGCCGTGCGGGGCGTTCGCCAGGTGCGCAAGCGGAGCAGGCAGCTTCAGTGACACTTCGCCGTCGGGCGTGACGCGGATCGTCTCATTGCCGAACCGCTTGCCCGATTCGCCGTCCGCCCGCAGGAACCAGCGCTCAGCCTCCCAGCGCTGTCGCCATGCGTGCCTGGTGAGCTGCGCCGCCTCGAGGTGGTGTCGGGTCTGGAGCAGGCGTTTACCGCCCCGCACCACCCGCACCCGCCCCACCTCGTGATCGGCCCGCTCCCGCTCCAGCCGATCCTCCAGCAGACGCAGCCGCCGCCTCTTGTGGAACCACTCCTGCCGGGTCCGGTATCCGCCAGGCGCCCGCTTCGTGCCCTTCTCGCCCACAGGCACCGACAACCGGTGGGCGATCGTCTTGATGCCGGCCTCAAGGCTGTGGATGTGCGCGAGCTGGGCACGCCGGGACAGCGCCCACTGATCGTGGGTGGCCTTCGTGATCGAACCGGCCCACCGCGAGGACGACGTGTCGGTCAGGGCCCGCTTGCGCCCCGCCCACGTATCCGCGGAGTGCTCCAGGCCGTCGGCGCACCGGCGTTTGAGATCCTTCGAGGCCAGCGACCCCAGATGCGCGCCGACCAGACGTAACACCGTGTCATCGACCGGCGTGAGGGCCTTGAGGCGGGTGCGGATCGCCACGCCGGACGGGCCGACGGCCACGAAGGGGGCAGCGATCGTACGCAGCGACTCACCACCCATCGATCTGCCCCCCTCCCCCCACGTGATCAGCAACAGGAAGAACGCTACCGGCCGGCACTGACAGTGCCCACCATGGGCCGTGCGCGCTGCACCACCACGAACCAGTACATGCTCGTGCACACTCACACACACTCCTTCACATCCGAAACCGAACAGCTCCCAATCCTCCGAGCAAAGAGCCGAGCCGCCTCACGCAGGTCGGCTCTTCTGGAACAGGACCTCCTGGGCATCCTCGAGGAGGCGACCCTGTGCCTTTGCGTATCCGGTCCCGACGAGCCGCCGACCGGGGTACGGCGGACGCCTTCAGGACGGACGAGTACCAGATCTCTGCAAATCAGCCTGAACGCCACACGGGAGTCCCGGCTCCTCGCTGGAGCCGCCATGGACCACATCCGGGCCAAGTTCGGCCCTCACACGGTCGGCCCCGCCGCTACCGCGCCCTTCCGCCGAGCCTCATGACCGCGCGGTGCTGGCTGAAACCAAGCAGGGCCGGAGCCCACACGCGCCCGCAGCGCCGAAGGGGAGATGCAGCGTGCCAGGGGCGGCGGCGATCAGCAGCCCACAGGCCGCCTCGATCGTGGCGAACAGAGCCCGGTAGGGCTGGTCGGCGGCAAACAGCTCGCTGACGTAGGAGTCGCGCTGAGCCAGCCCGGTGGGCAGGAAGAACTGCAAGAGCCAGTCGTTGTAGGCCAGTGCGGCCACGGCCAGCAGCACCGCGGCAACCGCCCGCGAGTCGAGCCCCGTGCACTCAAGCAGCACCCCGCCCGACTCCTTCTGGCTACTCGGTGGCCAATCACCTTCGGCCACCGGCCACCCGCCTATGTCGAATCCTCTGAAAACAGCTCGCAGGGAGAACAGCGCCCATCCGCCCTCGCCAGCAATGACACCGCTGTACTCCCGGATGCGGCGACGCGGCGTGCCTCCGACCGCCGGGGCGCCGGGCCGGGAACGCTCTTCATCGACGTCGCGGGCCGTGCCGTCGAAGCCCCGATGCACGCGGCCAGTGCGATCGGAACCCGACAACGTCAAAAGCCGATCACCGGCAGTCGTGACTGTCCTCCTTCATTGCACATGCCGAGTGTCGCCAAGCCGGTCCTGCCGACGCTCCGGGCCGAGGGGAACGGAAGAGTCGCGGATGGAAACCGCGGAGAGGAACATCGGAGTCACGGAGGCAAGGTGGTGGCTATGGGGACACCGTCGACGCATTTCACCGAGAGTCCTGAGGATCCGTTCGCCCTGGGGCGTGGGGCCTCAGCTGCACTCGACGATCAGGGCACCGTGGTCGGCTGGAGCGCACGTGCGGAGGGTTGCTGGGTTATACGGCCAAGGAGGTGATCGGAAGGGCGTGGCGGACCTTCCTGGTCGATGCCCGTGACTTGTCTGTCGCGCGGTCCGTCGTCGTAGAGGCCGTGAAGGCGGGGGGATGGTTCGGTGTCCTGCCCGTCCGGCACCGGGACGGGCGCCGTGTGGAGATGGGTTTCCGGGCCCGTGCGGTCACCCGGGAGGGGGGCGGTCAGGAGTGGCTTCTGGTCGGTGCCCCTGCCGCCGAGGTGATTGCCTGGCAGCGGGACCGTGCGCTGCTGTACGGCTTGTACCGCCGGTCCCCGATTGGCCTGGTCACTTACGGCCCGGACAGGAAGGTGATCCGGGTCAACCGTGCGGTCGAAAAGGCAAGCGGGGTTCCGGCCGAGGCGCCGGTGGGCCACCGGCCCCGAGAATTCCTGGTAGACGAGGACGCGGGTCCGGCAGACGAACGTGTCCGGCACGTCTTGGAGACCGGTGAGCCTTTGATCTTCACAGAACAGTCGGCTCGGGCACGCCACGATCCGGGTCGGGAGCGGATCGTGTCCGTCTCGGCGTTCCGGATGGAAGACCCGTCGGGCCAGGTTCTTGGCGTGGCCGAGACGATCGAGGACGTGACCGCGCGATACCGGGCACAACGCAGGCTCGCCCTGCTGAACGAGGCGAGTGCCCGTATCGGAACCACGCTGGACGTGACACAGACCGCCAGGGAACTGGCCGCCGTGGCCGTCCACGGGCTGGCCGACTACTGCTCGGTCGACCTCCTCCAATCCGTAACCGTGGGTGACGAACCTATGCCCGGTACGGCAGGCTCGCTGATCCGGGCTGCCCTCGGACCACCAGAACGCCGTGTCCCGTTTCAGGAGGGAGATGTGGTTCCGCTTCTTCCGGAATCTCCACAGGCGCGGTGCCTGGCCGAGCGCCGTCCGATTCTCGAGAAGCACTTGGCCCTCCGTCCCGAGTGGTACGCAATGGACCGCCGGCGCGTCGAGATCGCCATGGGACTCGGAGTTCATTCGTTGATCGCGGTACCCCTCGTCGCACGCGGCCGGGTCCTGGGTGTGGTGAGCCTGTGGCGATCGCGCGATTCTGAGCCTTTTGAAGGTGACGATGCTGCGGTGGCCGATGAGTTTTCCTCGCGTGCGGCCGTCTGCATCGACAACGCGCGCCGCTTCACCCAGCAACAGAGCGCCGCTCTTACTCTCCAGCGCAGCCTGCTGCCGAACACAGGGAGCGATCTGCCGGCCGTGGAGGTGGCTTGCCGATACCTTCCAGCCAGCGGTGAACCGGGCATCGGCGGTGACTGGTTCGACGTGATCCCGCTGTCAGGCGCCCGGGTCGCTCTCGTCGTGGGAGACGTGGTCGGTCACGGCATTCACGCAGCGGCCTCGATGGGCCGTCTGCGCGCTGCCGTGCGTACCCTGGCGAGCCTCGACCTGGAGCCGGACGAGGTGGTCGCGCGGCTGGACGATCTGGTGAGTCTGCTGGCCACCGAGATGGAGGCGAACGCTGACGGGAATCAGTCGTCGATCGATCAGATTCTGGGGGCCACCTGTCTGTACGCGGTCTATGATCCGGTCTCCCAGCACTGCTTCTTGGCGCGCGCCGGCCATCCGGCGCCGGTGATGTCCACCCCGGACGGCGAGGTGACTGTGCTCGATCTGCCCGCCGGTCCGCCGCTGGGTCTGGGCGGACTGCCGTTCGAAACATGCGATGTCGACCTCCCTGAGGGCAGCGTGCTGACGCTCTACAGCAACGGCCTGCTGGAGGCACGCAACGGCGACGTAGACACCGCGCTGGAGAACTTGCGCGCATGTCTCACCAGCGCCACAGATCCCGTGGACCAGACCTGCCACGCCGTGGTCGATGCGCTGCTCCCCAAGGACCGCCTCCCCACTGACGACATCGCGCTGCTCATCGCACGTACCCGGGTACTACGGCCACAGAATGTCGCCTCGTGGCGGCTTCCCCTGGAAGCGACCGCTGCCGCCCGTGCCAGAGAGCTGACCACGGCGAAGCTGACCGAATGGGGCCTGGACGATCTGTCCTTCACCACCGAGCTGGTCGCTAGCGAACTCGTCACCAACACCTACCGGTACGCAGCAGGCCCCATCACCTTGCGCCTCATCCGCACGGACTGTCTGATCTGCGAGGTGTCCGACACCAGCCACACTTCGCCACACCTGCGACGGGCCCTCAGTACGGACGAGGGCGGACGCGGGCTCTTCCTGGTCGCGCAGCTCACAGAACGCTGGGGCACCCGCTACAGCCATGACGGCAAGACAGTCTGGACGGAGCAGCCTCTTCCGTCTGCCTGACCTGCGGCTTCCGCAACATCAGCCGACTGGAAAGAGCGACCGGTGAAGTGCATCCGGGTGCCCGCGTCTGGTCGGGGGCGGCCATCTACTCGGGCTCACCGCCTACTTGGGCTCACCGCGAGCGCCGAGCGATCCGGCGGGAAAATGAATCCGCCCGGGCACGGGCCGGTGGGAGGAGTGGACATGGATGCGGAGCCGGCCCCGGGGAAGGCGCTGACCCCGCCCCAGAAGCGGCCGACAGAGATTCGCCATGGCCCACGGGGCACCGGTTCGCCGACCGTACCCGCGCCAAGCACGCCACCGTCCACGCGCTGCTGGCCGCGGGCCACAGCCGACGCCCGATCCAGCGCCAGCTCGGCATGACCTACCGAACCGTCCAGCGACTGGCGGACGCCGCGAGGCCCGAAGAGCTGTTCCAGGGACAACGGCAGAACCGCAGGACCAAGCTTGACGACTTCAAGCCCTACCTGCACGAGCGATGGACCGAGCGCTGCACAAACGCCTGGACCCTCTGGGAAGAGATCAAGACGCATGGCTACACCGGCGGCTACGGAGCCGTCCGCGCCTACCTCCAGCCGTTTCGCACAACCCCGACCGCACCGGCGGCTCGTCCTCCGTCCCCACGCACAATCGCCGGATGGATCCTGACTCACCCCGACACCCTGCCGGAGAGCGAGCGCCTGAAGCTCAAAGCCGTCCTCGCCCGCTGCCCTGAACTGAAGGCCCTCACCGGGCACGTCAGAGCGTTCGGGAAGATGCTCACCCAGCTCCAGGGTGACCACCTCTCGCAGTGGATCAAGGCGGTCCGCGCCGACGACCTGCCCAGCCTCCACGCCTTGGTCAACGGTCTCGAACGGGATCTCGCCGCCGTCACCGCCAGCCTGACGCTGCCGTGGAGTTCCGGCGTCGTCGAGGGTGACGTCAATCGAATCAAAATGATCAGGCGCGCGGAAGATCTGCCAGGACTTGAGCCGTGCCATACCGCGTTCGACGGGTGCCCTGGCCTGTGCGAGTGCGCGGTTGACGGTGCGCTGGGTGGGGGTGAGTTCGCCGCCGGGTGGCCGTTTGAGGCCGGTGGTAACCCAGGGGCCGGCGCCGCTGTAGGCGCGGTCGGCGAGGACCGGGACTCCCTGGCGTTCGCAGATCCGGATGATTCTGTGGGTGCGGGCGGCCGTCAGGTCGTGGGTCCGGCCCGGCAGAGCGGGCGAGATCCACAGTATTTCGCCGGCCGGATCGGAGATGACCTGCATGTTCACCCCGTGCCGGCGGTGTTTGGCCGAGTAGTCGGCCAGGCTGTCGCCGACGCGGTCGCACTCTGCGAGCGTGCCGTCCAGGAGGACAAAGTCCGGGTCGTGCTCGCGCAGCGTCTTCAGCAGGCCCGGCGCCTGCTCGGCGAGCAGGCCGGTTACCGCGGTGACGTAGGCGTGGGCGGTGCCGACGGATATCCCGAAGGCCGTGGCGATCCTCGCGAGGGTGTCATGGCGGCGCAGGTACACGAGTGCGACCAACGCACGGCGATGCCGCGGGAGATTGCACTGCCGGTCATCCTCACGGGTGACGATGAGCATCGTGACCCACCCGACCAGGGCGTGTGGGAGGTCGAGTGCGGCAGGATAGGAAATCAACAGGGCTCCCGCGCTGCTGAGTTGAGACTTCGAACACCTCCCTCAACGGCACGGGAGCCGTGTGCGTTGTGCACCCCGCCCTCACGCCGGCTCCGTCCCCCGATCGGCAGCCGATCCGAAAAGACTCCGTCAATCGTTTGCTCAGACGGGAAGTTCGGTGATGCTGAGGGCGAAGTCCAAGTTCCCCACGCCGTGGTTGGCGAGGCCCACCGTGACCATGCATCGAGACGGACGCGGCGCACCGGAGACGCGGTCTGGGTCGCGCCATGATGAGCGCTCTGGCGGAGGCCGCCGTGGCGCAGGGCGCCCGTACCGGTCTTCTCATCGCCAGTGAGGAAGGCCAGCGCCCATACTCCTGCCTCGGCTGGCGCCACAAAGCCGGCGTCCTGATCGCCCGGGGCCGGTGGTCCCCTCCGACCGGTAGGACTGCCGCACGCCGGCCGATCCCCCCTTACGCACGGCGCCCTCCGGGCGAGAAGACGAGCGCCGAGGCGACCTCAGTGAACGCCACGGCCTGCGTCGCTCGCTCGGCCGACCCGCACAGTTGTAGGGGAGACGTCGACGGGGTCTTCTGCTCGTGCCGCAGCGACGGCCTCATGACTGGTTCTCGTTGCCGTGCGACAGCCGGTCGATCGCGCGGACCGTGGCGTCGCGGGCTTTCGCCACCCGGTCCAGCTCCGCGCGGTGCTCTGCGATCGCGGCCTGTTCGTAGGCCGACTCGACCGCGAACCAGACTCCTACGAGGTTGGTGCGCGCCTTGCAGGCGACGTCCGCCCGCGCCTGGGCGATCTCGCTGCGGGACGGGGTCGCGCCGTTCGATGAAGGCACCTCGTCCATGGGGGTGGTCATTCTGAAGCCTCGGGCGTTCATGCACGCCGACCATGCCGAGAAGACCTTCGTGACCCGGGGGTCGGACATGGACCGTTCGAAGCCGTCGGCCTTGATGCTGGTGACGATTCCGTCCGTATCGGTGCCTGGCCCCTGCGAAGCCCCAGCGCCGAGCAGCCGCTCGGCCTCGCCCAGGCATCCGCCCCTGGGAACCGGCCGGCCACGGTACGAGGTGAGGGGCGTGCCCGAGCCGTCCACCCCCGTGAGGACACTTTGGGCCGCCGCTGAGAGGGAGGGAGGCTTCGCCGCCTTCGCCGCGGTGGCCCCGGAGGGCTCGGGGGCGGGGGTGTGGTAACCCCAGGTCCGGGCCTCCGCGGCGTCGGTGAGCCCGTACCGCCGGTACAGCACGGTGTACGCGTCCAGCGCCTCTCGCTCCGCCGCCGAACCTGCCGGCAGGCGGGCCGCCACAGGGTACGGCACGGACAACCTCCGCACGCACGCCCGTACGGCCGCGTCGTCCAACTCGTCGTATCCCAGTGCCTGCCGCGGGGTCAACATGTAGCGCTCCACGGGCAGATGAAGGTGCTCCACGCCGACGATCCGCGGAATCGCGCCCACCGCGGGTGGTGCAGCCTGATGGGACGGCTGGGCCGACCGGGACGAGCAGGCGCTCAGGGCCGCTAGCACCAGTGCGCCGCCGGCGAGTGCGACGCGTCGTGGTAGCCGTCGACGCGGTGTGCGTCGTACACGCTGTGCTGGTCGTGCGGGGGCGGGTGCGGAGATGTACGCCATGGCCATCGCTTTCTCGGCAATCGGGCACGCGGTGCCCCGTCCACCGGCGGGGCACCGCGTACTCACGGGTCTGCTCGGCTCAGTGACCGAGACCGGGGCAGCGGGTGTGGTCCGAGACGGCGATGGACGCCTCGTTGTTCCGCATCCAGCTCGTGAGGTTCCCGCCCTTGTGGGGCGACAGCCAGTTGGAGTCCCCGCGGTAGTTCGTCGAGTACCAGATGCCCACGTTGCACACCGTGCCGTTCTGGGCGGAAGCGGCGTTGTTGCGGACCTTCTGGCCGTAGCCGGCCCCGCTGCCGCCGAACCTCTTCGTTCCCAGGTCGCCGACCTTGAGCAACGTCGTCCGGTACGCGGCGTTCTTGGCGTTGGGGGAGTAGTACAGGCAGAGGTCGTAACGGCTCCTGACGTCGCAGTCGGACCTGCTGTTCCAGCTGGAGATGTTCGCGCTGCGGGCCTCCGCGTGTCCGGCCAAGGCGCCCAGTGCCAGCGCCGCCGTGGCCATGAGTACTCCGGCACGGGCCGGCGTCCGCTTGATGATCGTCATGTTCGTTCTCTCCCGGTGTCTGTGTGACCACAACAGGTGCGGTGCGGCCCCCGAAGCCCCCGGCCAGGCGCAAGACGGATTCCGTCAGCCGCGATCAGGAGACGTGGAGGCGTGGGGCCGCCAGGTGCTGCCGCCGTGCAGGTCGGCAGGCACCTGCAACCGGTCTAGTACGTCATCGTTGTCCGGTGCCGGTGAGCGGGCACCGGACAACAGCGGCCGGACAACGACGGCTCAGACACGCAGGTCAGGAGAGTGGCCCGGTGCGCTGCCACTGCAGGGCACGTCATGGGCAGGGCTGGTCCAGTGACGGTTCGGGCATGTACCGGTGCCACTGCCGTGCGGTGACGGCGCCGGTCGAGGCGCACAGGTGGCGGATCGCCTGGCTGACGTCGAGGTTCCACAGCCGCACGGTGTGGTCGTCGCTCGCGCTCGCCAGAGTGTGGCCGTCAGGGCTGAACGCCACGTCGTCGATCGGCCCGGCGTGGCCGACGAGGGCGGTGCCCAGCTGGGACGGGTGCTCCGGATCGGTGACGTTCCACAGGACGACGGTGTGGTCGTCGCTGCTGCTGGCCAGAGTGTGGCCGTCCGGGCTGTAGGCGACCCCGTACACGAAGCTTGTGTGAACGAGCAGGGGCTCGGCCAGGGCCAGCGGCCGTGCGGGGGCGGTGACGTTCCACAGCCGTACCGTGTGGTCGACGTTGGCGGTGGCCAGGGTCCGGCCGTCGGGGCTGAACGCCACGCCGTACACACCGCCGCTTCGGGCGGCGAGGGGCCGGCCCAGCTGGACGGGCTTGTACGGGCGGGTCACGTCCCACAGGCGGGTGGTGTCGTCCGCGGAGGCCGTGGCCAGCACGTGCCCCTGCGGGCGGAAGGCCAAGGCGGTGACCGCTCCGGTGTGCGCGGTGAGCGGCTCACCGATGCCCGTCGCGTGCGCCGGCCGGGAGACGTCCCACAGACGGACCTGGTGATCGCTCATGCCCCCGCTCGCCAGCGTCCGGCCGTCCGGGCTGAAGGCGACCGAGCTGATCTCGCCGTGGTGGCCGGTGAGCGGACTGGCCAGAAGCTTGGCGCGCGCGGGATCGCGCACGTCCCACAGCCGGATGGTGCCGTCCCGGCTGGCGCTGGCCAGGATTCCCCCGCTGGGGCTGAATGCCAGTTTCCGCACGGCGTTGCGGTGGCCGGTGAGAGGGCGGCCGAGCGGGGTGGGCCGTAGCGGGTCGGTGACGTCCCACAATCGGACGGTACTGTCGGTGCTGCCGCTGGCCATGATGTGCCGCGCCGGGCTGAACGCCACGGTGTTGACGTAACTCGGGTCCGGGATGACGGTGTCCGGGAGCTTCCAGAGCCTGACGGTGTGGTCGGCGCCGGCCGACGCGAGGCTGTGCCCGTCCGGGCTGAACGCCAGCCAGTAGACGTACTCGGTGTGACCGGTGAGGGGTTGCCCGAGCGGGACGGGTGCGGAGGGGTCCGTGACGTTCCACAGGCGGACGGTGTGGTCGGCGCCGGCGGTGGCCATGACCCGTCCGTCCGGGCTGAAGGCGACCGCGTAGACCGTGTCGTCGTGTGCGGCCAGGGGTTTTCCGAGCGGGACGGGTGCGGCCGGGTCGGCGACGTTCCACAGGTGGACGGTGCGGTCGTTGCCCGCGCCTGCCAGGAGGTGGCCGTCGGGGCTGAAGGCGACGGAGTACACGGTGTCCTGGAAGCCGGTGAGCCGCCCCAGACGCTGCGGCTTGGCCGGGTCGGTGACGTTCCACAGCCGAATGGTGTGATCGTGACCGGCGCTGGCGAGCGTGTGCCCGTCGGGGCTGAGCGCGGCCGAGGCGACGGCACCGTGGTCGTGTCCCCTGAGGGGGCGTCCGAGCCGCCGCGGGTGCGCCGGGTCCGCGACGTTCCACAGCCGGACCGTACCGTCGTCGCTCGCGCTGGCCAGGGTGTGTCCGTCCCGGCTGAAGGACACGGAGAAGACGTAGCTGCTGTGACCGGTCAGCGGCTGTCCCCAGACAGCGGGGTGTGCGGGGTGGGTGACGTTCCACAGCCGCACCGTGTGGTCGCGTCCCGCGGACGCCAGGGTGCGGCCGTCGGGGCTGAAGGCGAGCCAGTAGACCCACTTGCTGTGGCTGTCGACGGGTCGGCCGACCGGCACCGGGTCGGTCGGGTCCGCGACGTTCCACAGCCGGATCCGCCCGTCCGAGCCCCCGGCAGCGAGGGTGCGGTGGTCGGGGCTGAACGCGACCGCGAACACGGTGCCGCTTCCGGCGGTCAGGAGCCTGGACACCGGGGCGCCGGCGGCGCTGATCAGGTCGGTCTGCAGCTCGGGCCGCGGACGGATGCGGTAGGCGGCGATGTCCAGTTGGGCGGCGAGCGAGGGGTCGGTCTGCCGTAACTGGCTGGCCTCGGTCTGCACTTCCCCGGCGATGGCGTTGTTGCGTTCGGCCTGGGCGGTCGCGCTCTTCTTGAGCGCTACTCCGGCGGCCACGGACGCGACGAGGGCCAACACGCACACGGCGGTGATTCCGGCGCGGCGCAGACGTGCCGCGCGGCCCGCGTGCCGGACGGACGCGGCGAGGAACTCCTCCACCCGGGGGCCGGCGGCCGGACCGTCGCCACGGGTGGCGGCCCACTGACGCGCCGCGGCCAGCACGCCGCCCCGGTACAGGGCACCGGGGTCGCGGCCCTGCCGTTGCCAGACGGCGGCCGCCTCGGTGATCTGCTGGTGCATGAGCAGACCTGCCCGGTCCTCGTCGATCCACTGACGCAGCCTGGGCCATGCGTGCAGCAGTGCCTCGTGGGTGATCTCGGCGCTGTCCCTGTCCAAGGTGACCAGCCGCGCCTGGGCGAGGAGGTTCAGCACGGCGCCGGTGTCCGGGCCGAGGTCCTCGCGCGCCACGGGCCGTTTGGTGTCGTCGGTTCCGTCGCCGAGGGACACCATCCGCAGCAGCACGGAGCGGGTGAGCCGCCGCTGCTCGGCCGTCATCTGCTCGTACAGGGCGTCGGCGGTGTTGGCCAGGGCGTGCGGGATGCCGCCCGCGGCCTCGTAGCCGCTCAGGGTCAGCGTGTTGCCGCGACGGCGCAGCCAGGTCTCTCGCATGGCGTGGGAGACCAGCGGCAGGACGCCCGGCTGTCCGGTGGCCTCCGCTACGACCCGGGCCAGCAGCCCCGTCTCCACGGCGCACTCGGAGCGGACCGCCGGCCGGCTGACGGCGCGGCGCAGTTCCTCCGTCGACATGGGGCCGACCAGCAACTGGGCGTCCTGGAGAGCCGCGACGAGTTCGGGGTGCTGCGAGCAACTCGCGTAGAAGTCGGCCCGCACTCCGATGACCACGCGGGTACGGCTGTTGGCGGCTTGGGCCGCCGTGAGTAACGCGCTGACGAAACGGTCGCGTTCGTCCTTGCTCCGGCAGAGGGTGAAGATCTCTTCGAACTGGTCGACGACCAGCAGCAGATCCGTGTCGTCGGGGCAGTCCGCCTTGGCGAGTGCCTGGAGGACCGCTTGGTGCAGGGCCCGGGATTCGGTGCTGAGCTCTCTGTGCAGGGCAGAAGCCGTGCCCCCGGCGAAGGCCGCGAGACGGGCGGCACACTCCTCCAGCGGATGCGCTCCAGGGGTGAACAGCAGGACCGGCAGGTCCGGACCGCCGACTGCATCGCCCCCGCGCAGACGAGGGATCAGACCGGCGCGTAACAGCGAGGACTTGCCGGATCCCGACGCCCCGAACACGGCGACGAACCGGGCTGCGCGGACCCGGGCGACCAGGTCGTCCGTGAGCCTCTCACGTCCGAAGAACCGGTCCGCGTCCTCCGGCTGGAAAGCCGACAGCCCCACATAGGGGCACGGCCGATCCTGCTCCCGGCCCGCGGCGTCCCCTTCGTGCGGCGAGGCGGAGGCCAGATCCGCGGCGACCTTGTGCCAGCGCGCCTTCCATTCGTCCTCGTCGCCGCCGCACGCCCGGACGAAGGCGAGCGTGACCTCCAAGGTGGGCAGCCTTCTTCCCCCGGCCGCGTCCGCGAGCGTCGTCGACGAGTAGTGCGCCGCCGCCGCGAGCTGACGGTAGGTGGGCTTGCCGGCCTTGTCCCGTAACCGGCGCAGCTCCGCGGCGAAGCCGGTCAGTGCGCTGCCATCGTCCTCCAACGGCTTTTCTGTACGCGGCACTCGATACCCCCAAGGTCTGAGAAGCGTCACCGGGAGCCTACTTGTCCGGAGCCGGTTGTCCGGAGGCTCTTCACCGACACCGGACAACGCGTCTGCCGTAGAACCGAGTTGGCGACCGGCTGACGCGGGGGAGCGGCCGGCGCCGTCCAGGGACGAGAGCGATGGCCGTACAACTGCAACGAAACGCAGGCTGCCCTCTTCCCGACTCGACCTTCTCTTCTCCCTGAACCTGAGGAGTACCGGACATGCTGACGAACACTCCTGCGGCCGCCCGCCCTGTGCGGCGCGCCCGGCGGGCCGTTCTCGGTCTGCTGACCGCCGCGGTCGCGACCGGCGCCCTGGCGGCCGCCCCGGGCCCGGCTTCGGCGACCGTCTCGACGGCCGCCAGGCCGGCTGCCACCTCCAGCCAGATCAAGCTGGCCCAGCGGGACCTGAACGGCCTGGCCTACGGCGCCGGTCAGGTGGACGGTGTCGGCGGCCCCAGGACCAAGGCGGCGACGCAGTCCTTCCAGAGCGACCGGTGCCTCGCCGTCGACGGCGTCATCGGGACGCAGACGCTCGCCGGGCTCACCTCCGAGGTGAAGCAGGTGCAGACCAAGGCCGGGGTGCAGGCCGACGGTGACTACGGGAGCGGCACGACGAGCGCGGTGAAGAAGTACCAGTCGAAGCACCACCTGTCGGCCGACGGCATCGCCGGCGAGCAGACGATGAAGGCCATGGGCATCGAGCGGATCGTCAAGAGCTGCCACGCCACGTCGGCGCTCCGCACCAAGATCGTTAAGACCGCCCGGAGCCAGATCGGGGTCACGGCCGACTCCCACCAGTGCGTTCCCGGCAAGCCCTACAGCGTGTGCACCGAGTGGTGCGCGGCCTTCGCCACGTGGGTGTGGCGGCAGTCCGGGGTCAGCATCCCCTTCATGACGTACGTGCCCAACGTCTACGACTGGGCCGTCCAGCACCACAGGTGGGTCGGCACCAGCGGCCTCAAGTCCGCGAAGCCCGGGGACCTGATCATCTTCGGCAGCGCGCACAACCGGTACCACATCGGCGTCGTCGACCAGGTCAGCGGCGCGACCGTGCGCGTCATCTCGGGCAACACGACCGATCCCGCCGGTTCCGGCCGGCACGGCGTCTACGACAAGAGCTACTCGCTGTCCGGCTCCGTCTTCTACGGCCTGGTGCGCCCGTAGCGGCCCATGCCCGGCTGCCCCGCCTGCCCCTGCCGGCGCGTCCGGCGGGGGCAGGCCATGACCGACCACGGAACACGAACGGAGAGACAGCGATGACGCATCCCCACGGGCCCGGTGCCGCCCCGGTGAGAGCCAGGTGGCGGACCCGCGGTACGGCGGCGGTCGCCGCGCTGACGGCCCTGTGCGCCGGCGGCGCGGGCCTGGCCCACGCGGACACCACCGCGACGGCCGGAGCAAGCCGGTCCACCGCTTTGGTGCGAGGGCTCGACGTGAGCGGCCACAACCCGACGATCGACTGGAAGAAGACGGCCACCATGGGCGCCGCCTTCGCCTATGTGAAAGCGACCGAAGGGGTCACCTACACCAACAGCTACTTCCCGCAGCAGTATCAAGGGGCGGCCGACGCCGGACTCATCCGCGGTGCCTACCATTTCGCCCGCCCGGACGCCTCCGGCGGACGCGCACAGGCCGACTACTTCCTGGCCCACGGCGGCAGGTGGAAGCGCGACGGCAAGACCCTTCCCGGCGCTCTGGACATCGAGGCCAACGGGCACGGCGCCACCTGCTGGGGGCTCAGCCGCAGCGCCATGACCAACTGGATCGCGGCCTTCGTGAACGAGTACCACGCACGAACGGGCCGCCACCCGGTGATCTACACCTCCGCCGGCTGGTGGGCGTCCTGCACCGGCAACTACCGGGGGTTCGGCCGCACCGTCCCGCTGTGGATCGTCAACCAGTCCGGTACGCCCACCCCGCTGGCCGCCGGCTGGAACACCTACACCGTCTGGCAGACCGCCGATTCGGGCCCCTTCCCGGGGGACCAGGACGTCTTCAACGGCACACGCAAGGATCTGAAGACCTTCGCCCTGGGCGACTACACGCCCCCGCCGCCCGCGCCGAGCTGGCCCCTGGTGCAGCAGGGCGCGACGGGGCGCCAGGTGGTCACCGTGCAGTACCTGCTCGACGCGCACGGGGCTTCCCTCGCGGCGGACGGGCGGTTCGGGGCGGGGACCCGGGACGCCGTGGTCTCGTTCCAGAGGAGCCGGAACCTGGCCGCCGACGGCATCGTGGGGCCGAACACCTGGCAGCGCCTGGTCGTCACCGTGCGGCAGGGCGACAGCGGTGCGGCCGTGAAGGCGGTCCAGGAGGAGCTGAAGGCCCACGGCGTCTCCGTGGCCGTGGACGGCCGGTTCGGGACCGGCACCCGGAACGCCGTGATCACCTTCCAGAGGTCCAGGGGACTGACCCCGGACGGCGTCGTCGGCCCGAACACCTGGATGAACCTGGTGAGCTGACGCCGCGCGAGCAGTCCGTCCACCGCCCGATCCGCCGCATCCTCCCCGGCGGATCGGGCGTGCGCGCCAGTGAGCCTCCACCAACTTGAAGCCGCAGGTCAAAGGGCTGGTGTGACCGGTTCTCGGCATGCTCACGGTGGTCGTAAACGACTGTCTGCGGATTGACATCCTCGCCCACCTAAAGGACTCGGTTGGGAAATGCGGAAACCGGGTGTGGGCGGGGCCTCTATGCGGCCAGGTCAAGTCGGGCCAGATGCGAGGTCCTGGTCTGGCCTAGTGGGGTTTCGGTGAGCCAGGCGTCGAGTCGGATGATGTTGATGGCGGTGGCGGCGAAGACGTGGCCGAGGTGGGTCTTGGGCAGGTCGGTGAAGCGGGTCCGGCGGATGCGGGTGCGCCGGACCGCCTGGGAGATCGTGCCCTCCACGCCGGCGCGGATGTGGTAACGCTGCTGCCACTCGTCGGTCAGCTGCTCGCGGCGCCGCGCTTCCAGCGCCTCCTGCTGGTCTCGGGGGAGCAGGGTCAGGCTGCGGCCCCACGTGCCGTTCGCCGCCTTGGTGCACTTCTCGCGCACCGGGCAACTGCCGCAGTCCTGGGCGGTGAAGTGCACCCGCGCGACGAGAGTCCCGCTGCTCTTTCGCTGGTCGGACCAGCTGGCGCTGATCTTGCCCGCGGGGCAGGTGATCTTGCGGGCCTGCCAGTCGACGGTGAAGGCGCTCTGCGTGAAGTGCTCGGCCTTCGTGGTTCTCGTGACAGGTGTCCAGTCCGACCGGCTCCACCAGCTCGATCCCGTACTCGTTCCGGGCGGTGACGATGTGCGCGGCGGTGACATAGCCGTCGTCGACGTCGTGCTCGGCAGGCAGTAACTCCCGTGCGGCCAGGCCCTGATGGACGGTCTCGGTGACTTCGGTGTCGGCGACCGTCGCGTCCGTGGTGATCACCTGGGTGATCAGATGCGGGGCATCCGACTCGCAGGTCTCAGACAGGTGGGTCTTGTAGCCGCACCAGCCTGAGCCCCGCTTCACGCCGTAGCGGGCGTCGGGGTCATAGGGCGAGGCGAGCCGGCGTCTGCCCGGCGGGAGGTCCTTGCCCTCCCGCCAGTGCACCCCCTTGCCATCGCGGTGGTACTGCTCCACCCAGGCCCGGCGCAGGACCTGGACAGCGGGGATCTCCCGCAGCCAGCCCGGAGAGCCAGGGGTGAAGGCCGCCTCAAGAATCGTGAAGCCGTCACGGCCTACCTGCTCGGCCCACTCCTGGCGCGCGTTCTCCCCTTTGGGGAAGCGGTAGGAGTCGAGCCGGGCACCGTATCGTCTGACCCAGTCCGCGGTGACCAGCGCGGACAGCCACTGCGGGGCCGCCGCTGACAGGGCCTCCAGGGCAGCCCGCAGGGTCTCGCCCACGAACTCCATCCGGTTCAACGTCCGCACCGCCGCGAGCACGTGGGTGGAGTCGGTCCGCTGACGGCCCCCCGCACGCAGCAGCCCGATCCCGGAGATTCGCTCAAGGACCAGGTCCAGGACCTTCTCCTCCAGGCCGTGCTCGATCAACCGGGCACGGAAGTCGCAAAGAACGGAGAAGTCAAACCCCGCATCGTCCAGCTCAAGACCGAGGAGGAACTTCCAGTCCATCCGGGCCCGGACCTGGTCAGCGGCCTGCCGGTCGGTGAGCCCCTCGGCATACTGCAGCACCGACACCAGCGCCAACGCCCCGGGCGAGACCGCCGGCCGCCCCCGTCCGGGAAACGCCTCGGCAAAGGACTCGTCCTCGAACAGCGGACCGAGCGCCTCACGAACACGGACAGCAAGCGTCCCCTTCGGAAACGAAGCCCGCACCACCCGCGCAGTCAGCTCCGGCACTCCGCGATCAGCCCGCGGCTCCAGCGACATCCAGCCCCACCCTCGATCGGCCAACAGGCCGATCATGGCAGCCCGGCACACTCATCATCACCGGTTTACGGATTTCCCAACGGAGTCGTTCAGGACCGGGTCAAGTTGACTGTCCGCCGAACTCAATGCACGGCCCCGCGAAGTGCTGGGTTGGGCAACCCCGGCCGAACGGATGGCCGCCCTTCTGGCCACGAGCTGACACGCGGCGGCGCGATAACATGCCCCGCCGCCATGTCTTGATGAGAAACCAAGACTGACCGCCGAAGCCCGCCCTTGTTCGAATGGAAGAGCGGCATCGGCGACCATCTCGTGTTGCAACGTTCTATGGAATGCGCCTGAAGGGAGGGGATTGGTCACCCTCCAGGCTGAGCGGGGATTTACGGCTCAGGCCGCCACCGGAGCCGACGGCCCCGGCGGTCTTACGCCCTCGACACCGTCCGGGTTCCAACCTGCCCGGGCCAGCATCACGCGGGCGGAGTTCTTGTCTCTGGGGGACATGGCTGCGCACGCGGTGCAGGTATACGTTCTCATCGACAGAGGCAGTGCGTGGTTGGTTCTCGCTCCGCACTTGGCACAGTCCATCGTGGTGTGCGCCGGGTGCACGGGTTCAAGTAGCCCTCTCTCCCACACGCTGGCCGCCTGCTCCGCGCCCGGAGAAGGCGGCCAGCGCGCTGTCCAGGCGGCCATGAGCCGGTGCCACCCACCATCAGGGCAGTGACGGTGTCCGCTGCGGTGGTCGGGGGCGCCGCCAAAATGGTCACCGCGGTGGTCGCCACAGCCCCAGGAGACGGGCGTGGGCGAACCGGCCCCGGTTCGGTCTTCGCCCTCTGCGTCTTCTGCGGACGCCGGAGCTGCGGGCTGAGCATCAGCAGGTCCATGAACTGCTTCGGTGGTGGGTAGCCGCCTGACTTCGCGGTGAGGAACTTGCCGACCAGCAGCGTTCGTGGGGCCACCGTGGGAACGTCGGCGATGACGTTCTGCTGCGATGACCCACGGGGCCAGCCGCTCAACGTCCACGCGGGAGCGTCCGGGCCCATCTAGTGGAAGCCAGCCGCCTGCGGACAACGCACCGCCGGGTTCTGGCCGGGTAACCGTTCGCGCGGCTTGTGATTTACACCTGTCCGGAAGCACGGCCACGCGGTTCACGGCCGCCACCGCAGAGGAGGTCGCCCACCGCCTGGACGCCGGCGGTCAGGGCGTTCTGGCTCACGTTCCCGAATCCCAGGACGAGCCGGGCAGGCGTGGTCGCCCCCGACGTGCGGCACGTGCTCATGCCGTACAGGCCGACCGACCGCTCCCGTGCTGCGGTGACGACCGCCCGTTCGTCGGCGTCCGGGCCGAGGTGCGCGACCGCGTGGAAGCCCGCCGCCAGACCGGTCACCGCGACTCCCGGGGCGTGTGCCGCCAGCGCCTCCACCAGGGTGGTGCGCCGGGCCGCGTAGCGGGTACGCATCCGACGCAGGTGCCGGTCGTAGCGACCGGACTCGATGAGTGTCGCCAGGGCGAGCTGGTCCAGCGTCGGGGAGCCGCGGTCGCTGAGGCGCTTGTACTCTGCAGCCAACGCGTCGAGGCCCGGCGGGCACAGCAGCCAGCCGAGTCGCACCGCCGGCGCCAGCGACTTGCTGACCGTTCCACAGGAGATGACCCGGTCCGGGGCGAGGCCCTGCAGGCTGCCGACTGGATCCCGGTCGTAGCGGAACTCCGCGTCGTAGTCGTCCTCGATGATCACGGCGTCCCGGCGCAGCGCCCAGTCGACCAGCGCCAGCCGACGCTCGGGCGCCAGCACGACCCCCGTGGGCCACTGATGCGCCGGAGTGATCACCACCGCGCGGGCGTCGGTGGCGGCGAGCGCCTCGACGTCGATGCCCCGGTCGTCCACCGGAACCGGAACCGACGCCATCCCCGCCCATGCAGCGGCGGAGCGTGTCGTCGCGGGCGAACCCGGATCCTCGTACGCCACAGTACGCACCCCCGAGCGGGCCAGGGCGTGCAGCGCGAGACCGAGACCCTGGGCGTATCCGGAGCACACCACCAACCGCTCCGGATCAGCCACGCTGGCACGCACCCGCCGCAGATAGCCGGCCAGGACCTCGCGCAGCACCGCGCTGCCCCGCGCGTCCCCGTAGGCGAGCGCCGAGACGGAGGCGGACCGGGCGGACTCGCGCATGGCCCACAGCCAGTCGGCCAGGGGGAAGGACCGCAGGTCGGGAACGCCCCACTGGAAGTCCGCCACCAGGGCCGGCCGCATCGTAGCGCGCTTGACGGGCGGCTGCGGTACGGGCCTGTGCTCGGCGACCCGTGTGCCCGAGCCGGCACGGATCACGAGATAGCCCTCGGCCTGGAGTTGGGCGTAACACTCCTGCACCAGACCGCGGGAGACACCGAGACCGCGGGCGAGGGAGCGGGAGGACGGGAGCCGTTCGCCGCCGCGCAGTCGGCCGGCCCGGATCGCCTCCCGCAGGTGGCGCTCCACCTGGGCGCGGAGCGGCTCAGGGCTCTTCCGATCGATCATCAGCAACAGATCCGGCGATGAACCGGCCCACTCAACAGGCATGGAACTGGAGCTTACTGAGGGCCGGTCTGATTCCTAGGTTCGCCTCATGACCTCATCTGTCGATCCACAGCACCGCGACGCCGAGGCACGACCAGGCCTGCTGACCCGCGCGTTGTTGATGCGTTTCGTCACGGTCGTGGGAGCCTCGGCCGGCTTCTTCCTGTTGCTCTCCGTCGTCCCGATGTACGCCCAGAGCGTGCCGGGCCGGGGCAGCGACGAGGCGGGGCTGGTCACCGGCGCGCTGATGCTGGCGACGGTCACCGGCGAGCTGATGGCCCCGTGGCTGGCGGCACGCTGCGGCTACCGCGTGGCGTTGGGCGTTGGGCTGCTGTTGCTGGGTGCTCCGGCGCTGGTCCTGACGGTCTCGCAGAGCATGGTGTGGATCGTCGCGGTGTGTCTCGTTCGCGGTCTCGGCTTCGCGTTCACCGTGGTGGCGGGCGGGGCACTGACGGTGTCGCTGATCCCGCCCGAGCGCCGTGGCGAGGGTCTGGCCCTGACCGGCATCGTGGCCGGTGTGCCGTCGCTCGTGGGGCTGCCGCTCGGGACCTGGCTGGCCTCGCACACGGGATACGGGCCGGTCTGCGCGGTGGCGGCCCTGCTCGCGCTGGTCTCCATCGCCGCCGTACCGGGCCTGCCCGACCGGGAGGCGGCGCCGGGCACGCCCCTGGGTGTGTTCGCGGGGGCGCGTTGCGGGGCGATCGCCCGGCCCACGGCCGTCTTCGCGGTGACCGCGCTGGGCGCGGGCATCATCGTCACGTTCCTGCCGCTGGCCGTGGCGTCGCACTGTTCCGGCGTGGTCGCAGCGGCGCTGTTAGTGCAGCCGGCCGCCGCGACGGTCTCCCGGTGGTTCGCCGGCCGCCACGGCGACAGGCACGGACCCGCCGGGCTGGTTCTGCCGGGGCTGCTCGCCTCGGCCGTGGGCATCCTCGTCGTCGCCCTCACGGACGTCCCCGTCGCGGTGATCGTGGGCGTGGCCGTGTTCGGAATCGGCTTCGGCATCACCCAGAACGCGACCATCACGCTGATGTACTCCCGGGTCCCGGCCTCCGGGTACGGGACCGTGAGCGCTTTGTGGAATGTCGCCTACGACGCGGGCATGGGCATCGGCGCGGTCGGCTTCGGCGCGGTGGCAGGCCTCACTGGCTACCCCGGCGCATTCGTCCTGACCGGGGCCCTGATGCTGACCGCCCTCGTCCCGGCCTGGTGGGACCGGACGGCCGCGGGCAGGACGTGGGCCGCGGGCCGGTCGGCGCCGGGAGAGGAGGAGAAGCAGCGATGAGGCATCGAAAATCCACGCAGACGTTGAATCTCCAGGTCTCTCGATCCGCGGGGAAGAAAGAAAAGGAGACGGAAGTGAACGCGGTACTCGAACTGCGCCAAGCGCGCGTCTCAGATCACGATGTGATCGGCGGGTGCGTGCAGCAGTGGTGGAACGACTCCCGCACACCTGATCAGGCTCGCGAACTTTCTCTGCTGCTTCCGAGGCTTTTTCTGCAGTTCTTCTCCAGCACCAGTCTGGTGCTGGAGGACGATGAGGAGATCAGAGCGTTCCTCATCGGATTCCACGCCGCGGACAATGAGGAAGAAACGTATATCCACTTCGTGGGGGTCGATCCCACGCTGCGCGGGCAGGGAGCCTTTTCCAACCTGCGTCCGAGCTGCGGCAGTTGGGCTGACAACATGGTGAAGCCCCTGGTAGATGGGTTTTCGACCAAGAGAACCGTCTCCACCAGAGGCTTCACATGCTTGTCTACCCGTCGGGCGTCGACGTGTCCAGCTCCACCCTCCGCTTCCTCACGCAGCAGTTGCGGCGGCACCGCCGTGCGATCGGCTCCCGGTGGCGGCGCCTGAGCGCCGGCCGCCAGGCCCTGCTCACCCTCGCCCATCTGCGGGTGGGACACACGTATACCCAGCTCGGGGCCGGGTTCGGCGTCGGCACCACGACGGCCTACCGCTATGTCACCGAGGCTGTCGAGCTCCTGGGCACTCTCGCTCCCAGCCTGGCCGACGCGGTGCGGACCGCGTCGGTGAAGGCGTATCTGATCCTGGACGGCACGCTCCTGCCGATCGACCGCATTGCCGCGGACCGGCCGTTCTACTCGGGCTGTGAGGATGATGGCCGTGTCGTTCCGGCCGTGGCCTGACTCGTACTCTGGCTGGCTGCTTGTGCCTTGTGTTTGATCTGTCGGCCCGGCCGGAGCGACGTGTACCGGCACCGGGCCGGCGGAGTGTGTCCCGATAGGGGCCTTGGCCTAGAAGGCACCGTCACAGTCCTGACCGCTCCACCGACCGGCGCTGGCCATCAGTACCGCGCCGTCGAACAGGAGCACCGTGACCACCCTCAGCATGCCCGCTGTCGTCCGAGCCGTCCAAGCTGCTGAGGCTCCGGCTGCGCCGCGTTCGGTGGTACTCGGCGTCGACACCCACAAGGACGTGCACGTCGCCGCTGTCCTTGACCAACTTGGCGCGCTGCTGGGCACCGGAGAGTTCCCGGCCACCGCGGCCGGCTACCGCCAACTTCTGGACTGGGCAGGCCAATGCGGGACCGTTCTGCGGGCCGGGGTGGAGTGCACCGGCTCCTACGGTGCCGGTCTGGCCCGCGACCTCACGACCCAGCGGGTGGCGGTGGTTGAGGTCAACCAACCCGACCGATCCACCCGGCGCCGCCGCGGCAAGACCGACGCCATCGACGCCGAGGCTGCCGCCCGGGCCGCGCTCTCCGGCACCGCCCGGGCACTGCCGAAGAGCGGCGACGGCCAGGTGGAGGCGCTGCGCATCCTCCGGCTGGCGAAGAACTCCGCGGTCAAGGCGCGCACCCAGGCGCTCAACCAGCTCAAAGCAGTGCTGGTCAACGCTCCATCTGCGCTGCGCGAGGAGTTGGAGCCGCTCTCGACTTGGCTCCTGGTCAGCCGCTGCGCGGAGCTGGTCGACCCCCGCGGTGACGATCCGGCCGCCGACACGACGGTCTTCACGCTCCGGCTGCTCGCACAGCGCGTCTTGCGGCTTCGGCAGGAAGTCACCGAGCTCGGGCGGCGAATGACCACAGCGGTGAAGGCCGCCGCACCCAGCCTGCTGACACGGTTCGGGATCGGGCCGGACAGCGCGGCAGCCCTGTTGATCGCAGCTGGCGACAACCCTGAGCGGCTGGGCAGCGAGGCATCCTTCGCCGCGCTCTGCGGCGTCAGTCCCGTCGAGCAGTCCTCGGGCAAGAGCCGGCGTCGCCGGCTCAACCGGGGCGGGGACAGACAGGCCAACGCCGCCTTGCACCGCATCGTGGTCACCCGCATGCGACAGGACGAACGCACCCGCGTCTATTTGGAGCGGCGCACCGCCGAGGGAAAAGGGAAGCGCGAGGTAATGCGCTGCCTGAAGCGCTACGCAGCCCGCGAGGTTTATGCCCTGATACGCGCCGACATGGTCACCTACCATCAGCGGTCTGGTGATCCAGCGACCCTCACGACCGCAGCTTGACGAACATAGGGGCATCAAACACAAGAAACACGGGATGAACGTGCGCCACCCTCAAGTCCTGGAGGCTCCTCCGCAAACTGCGGTGCTCGACCACCCGGGTCACCAGCCTCGTCCAGGCCATCCTCACCCTTCATCTGACCAGCTCAGAGTGAGGGTGGAAAAGGCTCACTGGCTCCGCCCTGTGGAGCGGAGGTCCGGGCACATGGTCGTCCTCAGATTGCCCTGTTCATCGGGGGTCACCCACGTGGCCCGAGCCAACAAGGCACCCGTCCTTGCGGCCCGTGATGATGCGGGGAGTGACTTCCGTTCCTACCGAGGGAATCGACCATGCACGAGATGTGGTGCGGCGCGGACACTTCGGGAGAACCGGTGTGGCACGTGCTTGTGATGGATGAGGGCCTGACGTTGTGCGGGTTGGAGAAGCGTGAGGAGCCCGTCCAATGCGTGTCGACCGACAAGCACTGCTTTCCGTGCATGAAGCGATTGCAGATCGCTATGGCGTCGATCGGGTCCTGAAGACGGTGGCAGAGTGACGGTATGTGCGGCCGCTATGTCTCCATCCGCAGCCCCAAGGAGCTGGCCGGGCTCTTCCACGTCACCGACTGGAACCCGAAAGAGGCTCTCGCGCCGAGCTGGAACGTCGCCCCGACCGATGACGTGTGGGCCGTCCTGGAAGGCACCCGGCGCAACAGCGACACCGAGCGCGTAGTCCGCCGCCAGCTGCGGCCACTGCGGTGGGGGCTCGTGCCGTCGTGGGCGACGGACACGAAGATCGGGCAGAGAATGATCAACGCACGGGTAGAGAGTGTGCACGAGAAGCCCGCTTTCCGTCGAGCGTTCGTCAAACGCCGCTGCCTGCTGCCGGCCGACGGCTTCTACGAGTGGCAGGGGGTCAAGGACGAGAAGTCGGGAAGGCCCCGCAAACAGCCCTACTTCATCCATCCGGAGGATGGCCAGGTACTGGCCCTCGCCGGCCTGTACGAATACTGGCGCAATCCCGAGATCAAGCACGACGATGACCCTGCCGCATGGCTGATGACCTCCACGATCATCACCACTGACGCTACCGACGCCGCCGGCCGCATCCACCCCCGTATGCCCCTTGCGCTCAGCCCCGATCACTACGACGCCTGGCTCGATCCCCGCCTGCAGGACGCCGACCAACTACGCGCACTGCTCACCCCGCCCGCAGGCGGCCACCTGAAAGCCCGGCCCGTTACCACCGCCGTCAACGACGTCCGTAACAACGGCCCTGAGCTACTGGAAGAAATCAAGCCATAGCCGGAGAGCGGACAGCCTGTCCTGGCATCTGTCAGGAGCTCGTCAGCAGGAGTCCTCGCCGCGTCGCTCAACGGCTCGACGAGCCAACCGAGGTCGCCGGAACCTCGCGCGGGATGGTCATGATGGACGTACTGGATGCGCTGCGAGGAGAAGTGCCACATGGCCGGGTCGGGCACTGGCGGTGCTGCGCGTGAGAGCGGCGCCAAGTCGCGGTTCGACGACATCTACCAGCGGCCGGACCCTCGCGCATATTTCGGGCGGCTTGCTCCGCTGGAGTAGGAGATCCAGTACGGGCGCTAGAAGGCTCATGAAGATCTTGGTTGGGGGGTGTCCGGCCGTAGGCCGGGCAGCCCCTGTTCGCTATGCGGTGGCCGGGGCGAGTTGCCAGCTGCCGCCGGTGTGGGTGAGTCCGAGGTTGACCAGTCGCCGGAGGTTGAGGGCGGCGGCTCGGGTGTGGAGCCAGGTGTTGTTGACGATGGCTCCGCGGTAGCGCAGGCGGCGGTTGCCGTGCTGGACGAGCCAGGCGACGGCTCGTTCGACCGGTGGTCGCCAGCGCCGGTAGTCGGCTTGCCATTCGGGATCGGTGGTGGCTTGGTGGCGGGCTGCGGCCTGGAGGTCGTGGTGGGGGCGGATGGTCAGGATGCGGCCGGCCTTGGCCTTGGTGCACCGCTCACGCAGCGGGCATCCGGTGCACAGGTCCTTGAAGGCGGCCTTGCGCTGGTGGTGCTGTCCGCCGGGGTCCGACAGGGGGACCGTGTGCCCGGCGGGGCAGGTCACGAGGGCGGCGGTGGTGTTGATGGCGAAGTCGTCCAGAGTGAAGCCGCCGGGGACGGCGGGCCGTAGCGGGGCGGGCTTGAAGAACAGCCGGTGCCCCGCCTGGCGGAGGGCTTGGCGCGTGTCGCCGGCGGAGTAGGCGGTGTCACCGAAGGCGTCCACCGGGCTCTCCTCGTCGGCCAGCAGGTCCAGGCCGACGGTGGCCTCGTGGTGCTCGGCTCCGGCGCCGGGCCGCAGAGCCACGGCGGTGTATAAGCCGGTCTCGGGCTCGATGGCCAGGTGGGCTTTGTATCCGTCCTGCTGGTGGGTTCGGGTCTTGTGGATGTGCCGGGACTCAGGGTCGACGGTGGAGACCATCCGGTCCGGCGCGGTCCCCTGGGTGATGCGCCAGCGTCCGTCGCGGCCGTCGGAGTCCTCGGCGGGCTCGACATCCTGCCCGGCGACCAGGGCCAGCAGGCCGACCGCGTTGGCCGCTTTCTCGCCCAGTTCCTGCTCGGGCAGGTGGCCCAGCAGCCTGAGTGCGTCGGTGACCAGAGCGTCGACGAGGGCGGCGCGGGCCTGTTCGTCGTTCCAGGCGATACGGGGCTTGCCGGGATCGGTGTAGTCATGCGCAGTGCACTGGACCGCGGCCACCTCGCCGGCCCCGGGGACCTCGCGGATCACCGCACGGACGGCGGCGATGAGCTGAGTGACGGTGTCCTGGGTGGCGACCGCGTCGTCCAGCACGGTGGAGTCCAGCGCCCGCCGCTGCTTGCCCTTGAGGACACCGGTGGCCTTCACGACCTCGCGCACGGCTTCGAACACGCGGTTCGGCCGAACCGAGCGGGAAAGGCGGCGGCGGAAGTAGGCCAGCAGCGACGCATCGAACGCCATGTCGTGCAGACCCAGCCCGCAGGCGGCCTTCCACCGCAGGTCACACCGCAGTTCCTGGACCGTCTCGAAGTCCGACAGCCCGTGCAGGGCCTGCAGCGTGACCGCCGCGGCCAGGATCTGCGGCGGCATGCTCGGCCGCCCGTTCGCCGACGGGTACATGTCCGCGAACATCTCAGCCGGAAACAGCGCGCCACGGTGCTCGGCCAGGAACGCGAACACACTCCCGGCCGGGATCAACTCCCGGCACGTCTCCCACACATCCGGCCCGACCGTCTCCCCGGCCCATTCCCCCATCACCACGAAACGAGTCTGGCCCCGCCGCTCACGCGGCGGGGCCAGAACCCCAAGATCTTCATGAGCCTTCTAGGTCATGACCCTGCCGGGCGTGAGGAGGCCGGTCGTTTCCACAGCCTGCACTATGAGTCCCGCCCCGATGAGCCGTAACGGCGAGGATGTGACGGTCCTCTGGGGTGGACCACGGCTGAGCCGCGTACGGGCTTACCTTGCGTAGTCGACGTCCAGCACTTCGATCATGTCGCCGTGGACCGTGTACGAGCCAGCACCACTCGCCGAACGCTACGGCCAGGTCCGGGGCCTCGATCGCCGGAGTCTGGGCGGTGACCGCGTCGATGAGCGCGATGATCTACGCCTGCGCTTCGTCCGGGACAGCGAAGAGCACCTGGACGTCCGATGCATCCCCGGCAACACCCAGCCGTCCCCTGAACGCGGGCTCGCTGAGTGCCAGGAGACTCTGCAGCAGCTCCCGCAGTTCCGTGTACGGCACTCCTGTGCCAGGTCGCTGTGCTGGAGAACAACGAGAGGCGCCAGGCGGGCGATGTCCGCCGGATGGGTGGGGTTGGGAAGCCGCTGCCAAGGGGCATGGGCCGACTGGGACGGACGAGGCTGAGAGCAGGCGATGTGCGAGGTCAGATCTCCGGCTGGACACTTGAGTGAGATCGCTCGCTGTCTGCATGGAAACCGGGGTGCGATGGCCATGGAACATGGCACGACACGTTCTTCCGATGGAACGGACGTCGTGTACACGGGTTCCGTGTTCGGCGCACCGTGCTGGGTGAGCCTGACCAGCCGCGATCTCGACACAACGCAGCGTTTCTACAGTGCCGTACTGGGCTGGCAGTGGCGCACTGCCAGACTGGGTGACCGTTTCCTGACCGCGCTGGCGGACGGGATACCCGTCGCGGGGGTCGCGGGGATGGCCACTGTCTGGCATATGCCGGTGACCTGGACGCCATACTTCGCCGTCGCAGACGCGGACGAGACGGTCGCCCGCGTCCGGGAGCGTGGCGGGACCGTGGCCGTGGGGCCGATCTCCTTTGCGCCCGGCAGGGCGGCGCTGCTCGCCGACCGCGATGGGGCCATCTTCGGGATATGGCAGGGCCGGCTCGTCACCGAGTGGAAGGCGTGGCGGCAGGCTGCACCGGTGTTCGTCACCCTCCACACTCGCGACGCTTTCGATGCGGCGATCTTCTACGGCGAGATCCTCGGCTGGGCCTCTGGTCGCTCTGGCTGCTGCGAGGTGGAGTACGAAGGGGAAGAGGTGGTGCTGCGCAGCCAGGGTTCCATCGTGGCGCGCATCGAGTCTGGCGCCGTGGATACAGCGCCTGATCGTTCGGTCCGGCCTCACTGGCAGGTCCACTTCGTGGTGGCAGACGTGTCGGGGTGTGCCCGAGCCGCTCAAGAGCACGGCGGCGACGTCCTCGCGGAGTGCGAACACGAGGCGGTGCTGCGCGATCCTGACGGAGCACTCTTCGTGGTGAGCTCCAGTCGTAACCACTGACGCTCTGGCTGGACGGCCCGGAGCCGATACCGATGTCCCCTCGAACCAAGGATCGGAACGCAGGACGGACTTTGTCCGTCGAACGGCTCTTTGCCCTGAGGGAAGCAGACGCCGCCGCACCGGCACTCGGAACGGACGGTGGCCACACAGGACAGCATCGGGGACGATTAACGACAGAAGCCATCCCAAGGTGCACGGAGGGAGGAACACACAATGGCCGGCACCTCGACGTCCGACCGAGCGGGATGGCGGTCCATGCTCGACGAGGTCACCGATGCACACAGCGGTGAACTGGTCACCATTGAAGTGGTGGATCCCTCGATCGGAAGCCAGCGCGAAGCGGAGCGGCTGCCGTTCTCCTACCTCACCTATGATCCGAAGGACGACGTGGTGGTCGTCGCCGTCGGGGGTGAGTCACCGCGTTACCCGGTCGTCCTGCGCCACATGGTCCCGCACCCCAAGGAGGTCGACGTCTCTACGCCAGACGTCACTGAGGCAGCAGTCCGAGTGGTGGACCCCGAGGACACAGCAACCTTGATCACTTTCTTCCCTGCGGAGTCCAGGACTGCCTCATGAACCAGCCCTGACCGAACGGTCCGGCGCCCGGGGCTTCCCTGAGCGGAGCCGCGGGCGCCCACTCTGTGGCCGGATCAGCCAGCGAGGTCAGCCCTGCCGAAGAGGGTGGCGTAGCCAGACGGCAGCTGCCCCGTCGTGGCCGCGCATCACCCGCTTGGCCCACTTGCGGGCGGTGTCCTCCCGCTGCCTCGCGATCTTCTTGTGCAGCTTCGCTGCCTGTGCCTGGGCCTGCCGGTAGCCGGCGGATGCGGGCTGTCCCTTCGGAGGCCGGCGTCGGGCCATCATCCGCTGGTATCTCGCGAGCCGCTGCGCGGCCCGCTTGCCGTGCTCGGCATGGGGGAGGTTGTAGGCGTCGTCGGTGGTGGTGGGCATCTGGGCCCGGCGCTGCTGCGGCAACCGGTCCTTGATGTCCTTCAGCGCTTTGGCACGGGACTTGGCAAAGTCGCGTATCACCTGCTGCTGCGGCACGCTCGCGCCCTCAGCCAGCTATGGCGTCACCCCGCGTGCCTTGGTCAGCATCTTGTCCAACTGCCCCGGGCCACAGGTCACCTTCTCGCCCGTCGCCCGGCTCTGCGCGTGCACCTGCCTGGACTTCGTGACGCACTCATTCCAGATCCACCGGCAGCGCGCCCACTCCGCTTCGAGTGCGCGCCGCGCGGCAGCCGACAGGCACACACGGAAGGTGTACCGGGGCATGCCCGGTGTCCTTCGTTGTTGCCTCTGTCGTCATGCATCCGAACCTACCCGAGAGCACTGACAGTTGAGAGTTCTTGATCATGGTGGGCGACATCACCGCCGTGCGGGGTGGACGCCGGATCGTCCTGACGGCGATCCGGCTGTCCCTGCCCTGCTCCGCAGGAGTCCGATTCCTCCCCGGCCTGAAGGCCGGGGCATCCTCGGAGGAACCCGGTGAACACCGAGCCCAGCCACAGCATGGCCGTCTCCAGGTTGCGGGGAACGCCCGGGTCGAGGTCGGGAGACTGCCCGAAGCCCGGCAGGTCCATCGCGATGATCTCCCTGCTGTCGGTAGCGGGATGACCGGGTCCCAGGTCTGCCGGTGGCATCCCAGGCCGTGCACCAGCACGACCGAGATCATGGTCAACAGGGGGGACCAGTCATGCCGGGCCCGGAGGCCGGGAACCCCATTGCGGGGCCGATCAAGAAGGTAATTGTGATAGTCGACCTGCGGCCCGGGTTGGGCTGCTGCCAGGCTCGGCGCTGGCGTTCCGGCATGACCCACAAGGTAATTGGCGGCTCGTCAGAGCTTGCCGTGCCCCCGAGATGTCTGCCGGACGTCAGCGTCGGCCTGGCCCACCCCGTTGGCTTGATCAGCAGCTTGTCCGCCGTCTCGACGTGACTCATCACAGTTCTGCCACGCGGTGACTCCACCCAGGCCGACGCCGACCACGGCCGTCCAGCCCTGAAGGAGAACAACCGCGTGACCATGCTCGCAGAACAGGTCGACGGCGTCATCGGCGTCGACACCCACCGCGACACCCTCGCAGCCGCAGCCGTCAGCCCCATCGGAGCCGTCCTGGCCACCACCGACTCGCCGGCCAACGCCCGCGGCTACCGCCGCCTCCTCGACTTCGCCCGCAAGCACGTCCCCGGCCGTCGCTGCTGGGCCCTGGAAGGCATCGGTAGCTACGGCGCCGGACTGGCCACTTTCCTCGACCAGGCTGGTGAACGCGTCGTGGAGGTCTGCCGGCCCAAGAGGCCAGCCGTCCGCGGAGGACGCAAGACCGACATGATCGACGCCATCCGGGCGGCCAAGGAAGCCCTCGCCAGCGAGCACTTGATCCAGCCCCGCCTTCGCGGCGAACGTGAGGCCCTGCGTGTCCTGCTTGCCACCCGCCACGGCGCTGTCCTGGCCTCCACCGCTGCGATTAACCAGCTCAAGGCACTGATCGTGTCCGCACCCGACGACCTCCGCGCCGAGCTGCGAAGGCTCAAGCGCCCGGCCCAGATCACACGCTGTGCCCAACTGCGGGACCGCCCGGCCCACGGCATCGAGCACCGTATGACCGCACGGGCCCTGCGATCGACGGCACAGCGCATCCAGACACTTCAGGCCGAGGCCAAGGATCTGGAGAACGAGATTCTCAGCCTGGTCCGCCAGTTGGCACCTGAGCTTCTTGATCTCCTCGGCGTCGGGCCGATCACCGCAGCCCAGGTGCTGGTCAGCTGGTCGCACCCGGGCCGGTTCCGGTCCGAGGCGGCGTTCGCCTCCTTCGCCGGTGTCTCACCGATCCCGGCCTCCTCGGGGCTGACCAACCGGCACCGGATCAACCGCAGTGGCGACCGGCAGCTCAACCGGGCCCTGCACACGATCACGCTGATTCGGATGCGGCTGGACCCGGCCACGAAGACGTACGTCGTCCGCCGGGTCGCCGAGGGCAAGACCTCCCGTGACGCACAGCGGTGCCTCAAGCGTGCCATCTGCAGGCAACTCTTCAAGATCCTCGAGCGCTCTGATCGCGACAGTGGAACGAACCGCAAGGATCTTCCTCAAGTAGCTTGACGCGATATAGCAGCCTCGGGGGTGGGCCGGGGGCGCGGCTGTGCGGTCAGGGCCGGCTGGAGCTCAGCCGCTCGATGGCTTCCAGGACATGTTTGCGGCGCGCGTGCGTGCGCTCGTGTCCCTCGAGAACGCGCAGGTCTGACTCGGACAGGAAGGGCAGGCGCCGCTCGATCTCCTCAACGCTGATCTGGCTGAAGCCGACGATGGGCAGGCTTTCCTCGCTGCTGACCGCTCCTTGGACCTGCTCGGCCGCGGCGGTCACTTCCGGCTCCTCCGCCACCGGCCATTCGTCTTCGGGCCTCTGCCCGGGGCGTGCCGCCTGGCGCAGCCGGTCGGCGACAGCCCGCAGCGGGCGGGTGGCCGCATGGGGGAGGCCGCCGTTCGTCGTCTGTTCCACGCGGAAGCCGTCGCCGGCGGCGGCCACGGTTCGGGCCTGCCTGGCGAGGCTGTCCTCGAGCAGTGCCAGCAGGTCCTGGTCCTGGCTGCGGAGTTCCTGCAGCAGGTTCAGGGTGGTGTGGTCCTGGGCCTGGTCGGCGAGGACCTCGCCGGCCCGTGCGCTGGCCAGGGCCCGGGCGGCAGCGGCGTACTCGTCCTCGGTGTTCCTCAGCAGCTGCTGGTCGTCGGCCGGCCCTCGGCCGTGCATCACCCCGGTCACCGTCTTCTGCCCGATGGCCAGCGGCAGCATGGCTGTTCTGAGGGTCGTGCGGGCGGCGAACCGCGCCATGTCGGCCGCGCCGCCGAGCAGGCTGCGGGGCCGCAGTCCGCGGACATGGCCTTCGATGCGGTGCACCCGGCCCTGCATCTCATCGGCCTCGCGCTCGAGCATCTGCCGGTGGGCGCCGGGCGGCGCGAGTGCCGCATCCGCCCGCAGCCGGTCACGCGCTGCGGCATGAGCGTGGCGGGCATCCTCCAGCACCGGTATCAAGGTCTGCGTCATCGCCATGGGAGGTTGCTCCCTGCATGTGGTGTCGGGCGGGTGTTGAGCGGCTGCCCAGCCGGCCGTCCTCCTGCGGGTGAGCAGCAGGTATCATCCTGCGCGGACCACGCGAAGATCACCCGCCTGGGAGCGCGCTCGCCCTGCGGGCCCCTCGGCACAGGAGCCCGGCTTTACCGCTGCCGCAGGTGCTGAGACAGTCTGCCGGCGGTTCCGCCGTCCGGGTGAGGGTGCGTGTGACGGCCGAGTCGTCCTGGGCACCGCGCGGCCAGTCACGTACAGCCGTCATCGGCACGCCGTTGAAAGCCCCACTCGAATGTCCTGGACCGTCACAGGCTTCAGAGAGCGCGTACGCGCACCAGCCCCGAGGCTGAGCACAGTCGCGGTCCCGGTACCTCGGGCAGGTCCTCCGCCCCTACGATGGCCCGACCCGTGATCAACGGTAAGCGCCGGCGCCGCTGACACAGGCGCGAGTCAGGACGACCGGCCCGGGTACTCCGGCTCCCCGCCGTCAGCGTCGAACACCTTGGTGAAGATGGCACCGCACCGGCAACGCGAGTACTCGACCAGTTCCCCCTCTTCCGACACGCTCAGCCCCTGACTGAGTCGCACATGCACATGATTACCCATGAGGAGCTGCCTTCCTTGACGTCTGTCGTCCGCCTCATCGTGGGCGCCTGCCGCTCACGCTGACAATGCCGCAGCTCACACAGTTCACGAGTGCGACCACAACACTTCTCCATGTGGCCGCAATCCGGCCGTGCCGCGAAGTACCACCAGGAATAGCCTGAAAGTGACAGAAGGTACGTTTGTGCGGAGGTGAGGAGTAATGGCACTGCCTGTGCGACCCGGCGGGCCCCTGGCTGAACGGCGGTTCCCAGGCTGGGGCACGGATCCTCTCGCCGAGTTCAACGATCTCATCGGCAGGATGGGGACCCTGCTGGAGTCCACCATGGGCGGCGCCATGGGCTCCATGACGGAGGGCATGGCCTGGTCGCCGCTGGCTGACCTGTCGGAAACCGATGACGCCTACCTCGTCGAAGTCGAGGTTCCCGGCGTCAAGCGGGAGGACCTCGACATCGAGATGACCGAACGCGAACTGACCGTCACCGGCGAGTTCAAAAAACGCGAGCGCACCGGCATGCTGCGCCGCAGCACCCGCAGGACCGGCCGGTTCGAGTACCGCGCCGCGCTGCCCGGCGACATCAGCCCGGAGAACGTCGAGGCCACCCTCGAGGGCGGTGTGCTGACCGTCAAGGTACCGAAGGCGGAAGCCGCCAAATCGCGCCGCATCGAGATCACGTCCGGACAGTGACCCCAGCTCGGACAGTGAGCCCTGCCCCCGTGCGGTGCGCGCCGTACGAGGGCAGGTGCGGGTTGGATGTGGTGTCCGTCCCGGGCCGACTGGCCGGTCAGGACGTTTCCGTGGACGGATGCTCGGCTCGCGCGTGCGGCTGGGGGTGACCGGCGGCGCGCAGCATCGGCGCAGCGTGCCGCTCGGGACGATGACCGCCTTCGGCCGGAACGCGGCTGCGCGGCCCTTCCGCGTCGGGCAGGGGCACGGGGCGGCGGGCCGCGAGGCGCCCGACCCAGCGCCGGCCGCAGTGTTCGCAGGGTGGAGCGCCTTGCGGCGTGTAGGGGGAGGGAACCGCCGTGTTGTCGCGGTAGAAGACCTCCCACTCGGCATCGAGGGCGTCCCGGTAGCGCTGCACGTCGTAGTCGACGCTCCAGCGGTGCCAGCACGAGCCGCAGGTGAACTCGACTCGTTCGACGGCAAGTTCGGTGATCACTGCACTGCACCTCCCATCCGGTTGGCGACTGTGGTCCGGGGCGCTGTGAGCGCGGCCTCGAGGGAGGGGGTAGACGGGCAGGGCCTGGGTGGGCGAGTCCGCTGTCGCGCAGGAGTCCGCTCCACCCCCCCTTCGGGGCATGTCAGGCGCAGCTCTCCCTCGTCCTCCTCCAGCATGGCCCTAACGGACATCAGGGCAGCCAGGCCGCCGGTGTCGGCCCAGGTCAGCTCGGACAGGTCCACGATCAGGTTGAGCAAGGGCCGGTGCTCGGCGGTGACGGCGGCCTCGTAATCACACAGCTCACGGGCCGTGGTGGTGTCCAGGGCCCCTTTGATCTCCGTCACGGCCACAGCCGTTCTCCCAGTGGGAGGCGAGGAACACGGCCGTGGTCCTCACTCCTGCCGCTCAGCGCCCGCCATGGCCCGCCGTACGACGTTCAGGGTGGGGCGCCCACGGTCATGTCGTCGATGCTGCGGTCTGCTGTTGTCTACCTGTATTCCCTCCTCATGTGTCATTTCTTCCGCTTGCTTCCCCTGGCGCGGGATGTCAGCTCTCGATCTGCTGTGACTCCGTGTCCTTCCGGCCGATCTCGATGCGGCGGGGCTTGGCCTCTTCCGTCACCGGAATCTTTACGGTGAGCACGCCGGCGTCGTAGTGGGCGGTGATCTTCTCAGGGTCGAGCGAGTCGCCCAGCAGAAGCTGGCGGCTGAAGACGCCGTGGGGCCGCTCCGCGACGAGCAGGTCGGCCTCCTTGGCGTCCGGGCGGGGCCGCTCGGCTCGCACGGTCAGCACGTTGCGCTCCACGTTGACGTCGACGGTGTCGGGATCGACGCCGGGCAGGTCGAAGTGGACGACGAAGGCGTCGCCGCTCTGATAGGCGTCGATCGGCATGACGGCCGACGGTGCCAGGGAGCCGAACATCTGCTGGGTGAGCCGGTCGAGGTCCCGGAAGGGATCGGTGCGGATGAGCGCAGCCATCGTGCAGCTCCTTTCACCTGGCGGTCTGCCCATTCCGGGCTCCGGGAAGCCGGAATGCCTCTGAAACCCCTATACCTCCCCCATCAATCCTTGACAAGACGAGACTCAAGTTTTATCTCAGGAATTGAGGCAAGTAAGGGTGAAGTGCCAGCTCGCAGTGAGCGAGGAGGTGGCGGGATGCCGGCGCGGGACCAGGGTGGAGATCTGTATGCGGTGCTGGGGGTGGAGCCCTCGGCGACAGCCGAGGTGATCACCTCTGCCTTCCGCGCCCGGGTGCGGGAGCTGCGCCCCGACACCCGCGTGGATGGGGTCACCGCCGAACGGTTCGGCGAGGTGCGGTCGGCGTACGAGACGCTCCGCGATCCGGTCCTGCGCGCGGCGTACGACCAGGCGTACCAGCGGACGGCCGAGCGGTCGTACGACCCCGGCCCTGTCGTCGCGCGGCCGGTCCGGCAGGCGCCGCGTTACCTCGTGGTGCTCGGGGTCGTGCGTCCCGAGCCTGCGCTGCGGGCCGGTCCCGTCCGGTGGGAGCCGGCATCCCGATGAGGCCCCGATCGCAGACGTGAAGCAGAGCATGGTGAGGAGGGAGAAGCAGATGGCGCGCTCGGTCGGTATCGACCTGGGAACGACGAACTCGGTCGTCTCGGTCCTCGAGGGTGGCGAGCCCACAGTCATCACGAATACGGAAGGCGCGCGGACGACCCCGTCGGTGGTGGCGTTCTCCAAGAACGGTGAGGTGCTGGTCGGCGAGGTGGCCAAGCGGCAGGCCGTGACGAACGTGGAGCGCACCGCCCGCTCGGTGAAGCGGCACATGGGCGATCACGGCTGGCGGTTCCCCGAGCACGGGGACGTCGACGGCAAGCGGTACACCGCGCAGGAGATCTCCGCTCGCGTGCTGCAGAAGTTGAAGCGGGACGCGGAGGCGTACTTGGGCGAGGACGTCACGGACGCGGTGATCACCGTGCCGGCGTACTTCGACGACGCCCAGCGGCAGGCGACGAAGGAGGCCGGTGAGATCGCGGGCCTGAACGTGCTGCGGATCATCAACGAGCCGACGGCGGCGGCCCTGGCCTATGGGCTGGACAAGGAGAACGACCAGACGGTCCTCGTCTTCGATCTGGGCGGTGGCACCTTCGACGTGTCCCTGCTGGAGATGGGTGAGGGCGTCATCGAGGTGAAGGCCACCAACGGCGACACGCACCTGGGCGGTGACGACTGGGACCAGCGGATCGTCGACCACCTGGTCAAGCAGTTCAAGAACAACTACGGCGTCGACCTGTCCAAGGACAAGATGGCCGTGCAGCGGCTGCGGGAGGCCGCGGAGAAGGCCAAGATCGAGCTGTCCTCCTCGTCGGAGACCACGATCAACCTGCCCTACATCACCGCCTCGGCCGAGGGTCCGCTGCATCTGGACGAGAAGATGACCCGGGCCCAGTTCGAGCAGCTGACGTCCGATCTGCTGGAGCGGTGCAAGGCGCCGTTCCACAATGCGATCAAGGACGCCGGGATCAAGGTGTCCGACATCGACCACGTCGTTCTGGTGGGCGGCTCGACCCGCATGCCGGCGGTGACCGAGCTGGTGAAGGAGCTGACCGGAAAGGACCCGCACAAGGGCGTCAACCCCGACGAGGTCGTCGCCGTCGGCGCGAGCCTGCAGGCGGGTGTCCTCAAGGGCGAGGTCAAGGACGTCCTGCTGCTCGACGTCACTCCGCTGTCCCTCGGCATCGAGACCAAGGGCGGCATCATGACCAAGCTCATCGAGCGCAACACCACCATCCCGACCCGCCGTTCGGAGATCTTCACCACCGCCGAGGACAACCAGCCCTCGGTGACCATCCAGGTCTACCAGGGCGAGCGGGAGATCGCCGCGTACAACAAGAAGCTCGGCATGTTCGAGCTGACCGGCATCGCCCCGGCGCCGCGCGGGGTGCCGCAGATCGAGGTCGCCTTCGACATCGACGCCAACGGCATCATGCACGTCTCCGCCAAGGACCTGGGCACCGGCAAGGAGCAGAAGATGACCGTCACCGGCGGCTCCGCGCTGCCCAAGGACGACATCGACCGCATGGTCCGGGAAGCCGAGCAGCACGCCGAGGAGGACCGCAAGCGGCGTGAGGCGGCCGAGACCCGCAACCAGGGCGAGCAGCTCGTCTACTCCACCGAGAAGCTCCTCAAGGACAACGCGGAGAACATTCCGGCGGACGCCAAGTCCGAGACGGAGACGGCGCTGACCGAACTGAAGGAGAAGCTGAAGGAGGAGGGTGCGGACACGGCGGCAATCCGGCAGGCGATCGACCGTACCGCGCAGGCCGCGCAGAAGATCGGAACGGCCCTGTACGAGAAGTCTCGGGCCGAGCAACCGGCGGGTGCGGCCGGAGCGTCACCGGGCGGTGCGGCCGGTGAGCCCGAGGATGAAGTGGTGGACGCAGAGATCGTCGACGACGACAAGCCGGAGGCTGGCTGACGATGACCGGGAGCGGTCCGCAGAGCACCGAACTTGAGCAGCTGCGGCGCCTGCTTCAGGAGCGGACCGCCGACCTGCAGCGGATCAAGGCCGAGTACGACAACTACCGCAAGCGGGTGCGGCGGGACCGCTTGGCCGTGCGCGAGATCGCGGTAGCCAACGTGCTCAAGGCGCTGCTGCCCGTGCTGGACGCCGTCGACCGGGCGTGTGCCAACGAACCGCTCACGCCCGGTCTGAGGGGCATCGCCGACAGCCTCACGGAGCAGCTCGGCTCGCTGGGCGTCACGTCGTTCGGTGAGGTGGGCGATCGGTTCGACCCCGCCTGTCACGACGCTCTGACGCACCATGTTGTCCCCGATGCGGAACGGCTGGTGTGCTCGGCGGTCCTGCGTCCCGGCTACCGTCTTGGCGAGAGCCTGCTGCGCCCGGCCACCGTGGAGGTCACCGGGCCGGCCCCGCCCGCGAGGAGCGCACCGGGGCGGGAGTGCGGCGTACGGGATGCATCCGCCCCGGCAGGCAAGCCGCCGTTGCCCGTCTCGCGGAGCTGACAGGCTTGCCCCTACCTGGGTACCGGGGAAGAGGGCATCGCATTGGATGCCCTGAGATTGCCGGCAAGCGGAGGTGACGAAACGATGCAGCACCACGAGTTCCTCGCTCGCGTACGCGAACTCGGCGAATACGAAAGCCAGGACGAAGCCGCGAAGATCACCGACGCGGTGCTGAGCGTGCTGGCCCAGCGCATCAGCCCCGGCGAGGTCGACGACCTTGCCTCCCAGCTGCCCGGACCGCTCGGGCAGGCACTGGCCGAGGCCAAGCAGGCGCAGGCCGAGAGTTTCGGGATCGAGGAGTTCTACCGCCGGGTCGCCGAGCGCACCGGCGCCCGGCCCCGCACGGCAGAGTGGGACGCCAGCGCGGTCCTGACCACCCTGGCCGGCGCCGTCTCCGGCGGTGAGCTGAACCAGATCATCAGCCAGCTCCCCTCCGGCTACGCCGTCCTGTTCGGCAAAGCAGACCTGGCCAGCTGACACCAGGATCCGGGGCACCCCCGGATACGGCCACACCGTCGGCGTGGAGACCACCACCGCCGCTCGGCCAGGGAGTGGCCAACACAGCCTGCGCATCCCGATCGCCGAGCGCGCCAAGCCTCGCAAGATCGCCGTCAGCGGGTCCAGGCGAGCGATCTCGGGCTGGCCGACCGGCCGCCGGGGACGAGCAGCGGCGGAGGACGGGCACCAGATCTCCCTCGCGCCCGCTCTCCGCGCCCCACCGGAGCACAGAGGCCGAAGAAGAAGGGTGGCGGCCGACGTGACCTGGCGACACGAAGCGTTCCTCGAGCAGTCGGCGGGGCAGCCGGGCGGGCGGCGTGCTGCTCGTCAGGGCTGATGTCCGCTGATATTGCCGGTGCGGTCGTCAGCCCAGCGGCCACGTACGCATCCCCAACATGCTCTCGCACGGCGGCGATCCGGGCGGCACGCCAGGCTGGTCTGCAGGTTCTGTTCTCCGAGGCGTGCCGCACGCTCGCCAGTGCGGGGTTCGACGTTGCGGCGGCGAGTGCCGCGGGGAAGGTACGGGATTGAGGGTCCGCCAGGAGCAGGACGCGGTGGTCGTCGGCTGGCCGCCGGCACAAGAGCTGGACCCGGTGGGCAGGCAGGTCGCGGAGTACGGGGGATTCGGGCCGCGCTGCACCAGGCGTTACGGGAGATCCTCACGCAGGCCGGCTACGCGGTCCAGGCCGACCGGCACAGTGGAAGGGTACGGATCAAGCCGGTTTAGACGCCATTTCAGTTGGCGTGATCTTGCGTCAGGAGGGCCGCCGTCGCCGATTCGCTATTCAGCCTGGTTCCTGGCCCGCTGGATGTGAGGCAGGCTGCGTATCAGCGGAAGGGAGATGCCGACCTGAGGCTTCTCGGCGGATGATGCGTCGCGTCCGGCGTCTTCGGCCACGGTGCCGGCGATACTCCGTTGCCGCCTGGCCAGGAGTGGCCTACGGTCCCGGACATGCTGCCTGTGGTGGACACGGATGATGAGCGGGACGCTGTCGTCCCCGATGAGAGCGTGATGCGTCCTGGGGCGGAAGACCTCTGTGCACGTCTCGGGCTCTCCGGCGCCTCACTGGTTCGCTTCCCTGACGGGTCCCAGCCGGTCTACGCGGTGGGGGACGACCACGTGCTCAAGCTTTTCCCCGGAGCTGCTGCTCAGCACGGAATGGCCGAGGGCCGTGTCCTTGCCCATGTTCAGGGGCGACTGCCGGTGCCGACACCCGTGGTGCGGGCCTCCGGCTCATACGAGAACGGCTGGCAGTACGTTCTGATGTCCAGGCTCCGCGGCGAGAACCTCGCCCACTCCTGGGGGCACGTGCCCCGGAATCATCGTGACCGGCTCGTCGCCGAGATCGGTGAGACCCTTGCGTCGTTGCACTCCCTCAGCCCCGATCCACTGCGGGACGTCCTCGGCCCCGAGGACTGGGGCAACTTTCTTGACCGCCAGAGAGCCGGCGCAGTGGAACAGCAGCGCGCCCATGGACTGTCGGCGGCCTGGCTGGAGCAGATCCCGGACTTCCTCGCTTCGGTTCCATTGCCACGAGCCCCACAGCCTTCCCTGTTGCACACCGAGGTCATGCAGCAGCACTTCCTGGTCGACCCCGACGGATGGCGTCTGACCGGTCTGTTCGACTTCGAACCAGCGATGATCGGTGACCGCGCCTACGACTTCGTTGGTGTCGGCCTGTTCGTCACCTGCGGCGATCCAGCCCTGTTGTCTCGGCTCACCGAGACATACGGCCGCAGCTTCGAGCCGCATGAACTCATGGCCTTCACGTTGCTACACGTGTACAGCCACCTTCCCTGGTACCTGAGAGAACTGCCCTCACCTGCCGAAGGATCTCTGACTTCACTCGCAGACGCATGGTTCGGCACAATGTGAGAGGCGAGGCGGGCCCACTCGTTCTTGGGGGTCCGCTCGGCGTGTGGGGCGACGACCTCGGTGATGAAGTTGGTCATCCGGCACAGTTCGGCCTTGAGGCACTTCACTTGGCCAGTCTGCGGTGACATATGAGTATCGCGGCGATGGCTGTGAAGGCGAGGAAGTGTTCCGGCTTGCGCTCGTAGCCGCGGTGCAGGCCTCGGCAGCCTGACAGCCAGGACACGGTCCGCTCTACGACCCATCGGTGCCGTCCCAGGTGTCGCGATGACTCGACGCCCTTGCGGGCCAGGCGGTGCCGGATACCGCGGGAAGCGAGCCATCGGCGCAGGTGGCGGTAGTCGTAGCCTTTGTCCCCGTGCAGCTTGCCGGGCCGTCGGCGTCGGGGACCGCGTCGGGAGCGGATGGGTGGGATGCCGCGGACCAGCGGGATGAGGGCCTGGCTGTCATGAAGATTGGCGGCGGAGATGCCGATAGGCAAGGGCAGGCCCTGGCGGTCGACGATGAGGTGGATTTTCGATCCTTTCTTGCCTCGGTCGGTCGGATTCGATCCCGTCAGCTGCCCCCTTTGAGGGCCCGTACGCTGACGGAGTCGATCGCGCACCGCGACCAGTCCAGCTCGCCCCGGGCTCCGAGTTCGTCCAGGACCAGGCGGTGGAGCTTGGCCCATACCCGGGCCTCGGTCCACTCGGCGAACCGCCGGAACGCGGTCACTCCCGACAGGCCGATGCCCGGCGGCAGCTGGTTCCAGGTCCAGCCCGACGTGGCCACGAAGATGATCGCGGCCAGCACCTCGCGGTCCCCTCGCCGACGATGCCCTCCACCCTGCGGGCGGACCGGCGCCGGCGGCACCACTCGCTGGAACAACGTCCACAGGTCTTCCGGCGCCGTCCGCTCGACAAGCGCAGCAGTCATCGCCCCAGACTGCCGCAAGATCACGCCAAGTGACATGGCGTCTTGGAACGCCGAAGGAGTCTGGCGGGATTATCTGGCCCGGGCGCACTGCCTGGGCGCGCTCGGGTCAGCAGTTTTGACAGCAGACTTCCCCGTGGCCTCCGCGTCGCGGCGTGCTTCCCGGGGGCGGCATCGCGTGCTCGCTGCTCCGGCCGCCCCGCGGAGGCAGTACACCCTGCGGCAACAGTAGGCACGCAGCGGCGCGTACCGTACCGCCTCGGCGACCGTCTGCTGCGCCCGGCCACCTGGAGGTCACCGGACCGGCTCCACCCCGAGAACCCGCTCCGTCCCGGCACCCCTGCCAGTCCCTCTCGGATGCGCAACGGCGTTGACCGGCCGCAGCCATCCGAGGCGGCCACTTGCCCCCGAGCAGGCCGAAGTGCTAAACGAGGAATTAGCACTCTCGCAGTGAGAGTGCTAACGGCTGGGTCGGGTGACGTGCTCGTGCGGTCGTGAGGGAAACCTCCGGCGCGCGGGTGAACGTCGCGGGCGTCACCCTGGGCCACCGTCATCGACTCAAGGATTCGATGCGGAGGAGACCGTACCGATGACTGCGAAGATCATCGCTTATGAGGAGGAGGCACGCCGCGCTCTGGAGCGCGGCATGAACCAGCTCGCGGACGCCGTGAAGGTGACGCTCGGCCCCAAGGGCCGCAACGTGGTCCTGGACAAGAAGTGGGGCGCCCCCACGATCACCAACGACGGTGTCTCCATCGCCAAGGAGATCGAGCTTCAGGACCCGTACGAGAAGATCGGCGCCGAGCTGGTCAAGGAAGTCGCCAAGAAGACGGACGACGTCGCCGGTGACGGTACGACCACCGCGACCGTGCTCGCCCAGGCCCTGGTCAAGGAAGGGCTGCGCAACGTCGCCGCCGGTGCCAACCCGATGGCTCTCAAGCGCGGTATCGAGAAGGCCGTCGAGGCCGTATCCGCGGCCGTGCTGGAGCAGGCCAAGGAGCTGGAGACCAAGGAGGAGATCGCCAACACGGCCGCGGTGTCCGCGGGCGGGGACCGGGCGATCGGTGAGCTGATCGCCGAGGCCATGGACAAGGTCGGCAAGGAAGGCGTCATCACCGTCGAGGAGTCCAACACCTTCGGCCTGGAGCTGGAGCTCACCGAGGGTATGCGCTTCGACAAGGGCTACATCTCGCCGTACTTCGTCACCGACGCCGAACGCATGGAAGCGGTCCTGGAGGACCCGTACATCCTGTTGGTCGGCTCCAAGGTCACTGCGGTGAAGGATCTGCTGCCGCTGCTGGAGCAGGTGATGCGGGAGAGCCGGCCGCTGCTGGTGATCGCCGAGGACGTGGAGGGCGAGGCGTTGGCGACCCTGGTCGTCAACAAGATCCGCGGCACCTTCAAGTCCGTCGCCGTCAAGGCCCCGGGCTTCGGCGACCGCCGCAAGGCGATGCTCGGCGACATGGCCGTGCTCACCGGTGCCACGGTCGTGTCCGAGGAGGTCGGCCTGAAGCTGGAGAGCGCCGACCTGGGCGTCCTGGGCCGGGCCCGCAAGGTGGTCGTCACCAAGGACGACACCACCATCGTGGAGGGCGCCGGTGACGCCGCCGCGATCGAGGGCCGGGTCAAGCAGATCCGCGCCGAGATCGAGCGCTCGGACTCCGACTACGACCGCGAGAAGCTGCAGGAGCGCTTGGCCAAGCTCGCCGGCGGTGTGGCCGTGATCAAGGCTGGCGCCGCCACCGAGGTGGAGCTCAAGGAGCGCAAGCACCGCATCGAGGACGCCGTCCGCAACGCGAAGGCGGCCGTCGAGGAGGGCATCGTCGCCGGTGGTGGCGTGGCCCTGCTGCAGGCGTCCGAGAAGGCGTTCGAGAAGCTGGAGGTGGACGACGAGGAGCGGACCGGTGCGGAGATGGTCCGCCGTGCGCTGACCGCTCCGCTGCAGCAGATCGCCCGCAACGCCGGCCTGGAGGGCGGTGTCGTGGTGGAGAAGGTCCGTACGCTGCCCGTCGGTCACGGTCTGAACGCCGCGACTGGTGAGTACGTGGACATGCTGGCCGCGGGCATCATCGACCCGGCGAAGGTGACCCGTTCCGCGCTGCAGAACGCCGCTTCCATCGCCGCGCTGTTCCTCACCACGGAGGCGGTCATCGCCGACAAGCCCGAGGAAAAGGAACCGGCCGCCGCGGGGGCGGGCGCCGAATTCTGAGCGCCGCGTGCCCGGAGAGGGAACGAGGCGGGCGCGGGTGGCCGCAACAGCAGACCGCCGGCGCCCGCCCGGCGGCGCGCATGGGAACCCCGGGGGACTCGTGCACCGGCAGCAGACCGGAATAGGTGTGGTCAGCCTGTTGCCATTCTCCTGAGCCCGAAGGAATCGTGGCCCGTAGGCCAGACGCCCGGTGGAGAGGAGAGCCGCCAGCGCTGCTCCGGTTCATCTGCAGGGGGCGACATGAGAGTCGAAGTGGTTCAACCCGCTGCCGGCGTGTTGTTCGGCGTCCCGAACGACAGGCACGAGGAGATCATTACGCTCATCGACGCCGTTGCCGGGACAGCGCAGGCCCACGTCTCCGGTCTGGCCGCAGCGTTCGGCGAATGGTGCTGGCTTGTCTCCACCACCCATGACGACGTCATCGAAGTCCTCGACGTCGGCTGCGCAGGATGACCCTGAAAGCCGAGCCAAGGCCGAGTCTCCTGCGGAACCCGGGCCTCATGCGCTGGATACCGGTTGCCGCTTGGCGACGGCCGGCACGGACTCGCCGAGGAAGGTGCGGCTCCACCAGGCACCGTTCGCGCGCAGTTCCGACCAGCTGGTGAACCGGTACTCGTACAGGCAGATCCGGACGAAAGCAGGCGGCGAGCCCGGGAAGGGATTGCGGCGCAGCAAACTCAGGACGGCCGGGTTGTTCTCCAAGAGGGCGAGGAGCAAGGCGGGGAGCCAGCCGGCCGCGTACACAGGGGAGAGCGCGGCGAACCACATCAGCCAGTCCAGCCTGAGGTGGTACGGGGCCACCTGCGGCGGAAGCCGCCGCATGCCGCCCGGCTTGCCCTTGAAGACGTACTCCTTCCACACGGTCTCTTCGGTGATCTCCGGCTCGTCGGTGCCCTCGACGATCAGCTCGTACCGGGTGCGGCCCACGCTGCCGAACGCGCCGTAAGTGTTGACCAGGTGCAGCGGAGTGAAGGACGCGTTCATGACCTGGCTGCGGGAGAGCAGGTTACGCACCGGCCAGTAGCTGAGCACCACCACCAGGGCGGCGACAGCCAGCACGAGGGCCTCGAACCACTCCGGTGCGGCGGCGAAACGCGGCGCAGGAGGCAGCCCCAGCGCGCCGGTGACCTGCGAGCCGCCGATCGCGGACAGCGCCAGCACGATCGTCAGCCAGTTCAGCCAGGCGAAGTTGCCGGACGCGACCAGCCACAGCTGGGTGATGATCACCAAGCCGGCGGCGATGCTCGCCGCCGGCTGCGGAGCGAAGAGGGCAAAGGGCACGAGGAGTTGTGCGACGTGGTTGGCCGCCGCCTCCACGCGATGGACGGGCTTGGGGAGGCGGTGGAAGAACCAGCTGAGCGGGCCGGGCAGCGGCTGGGTCTCGTGGTGGTAGTACAGGCACGTCAGATCCCGCCAGCAGGAATCGCCGCGCAGCTTGATCAGCCCGGCGCCGAACTCAAGCCGGAACAGCAGCCAGATCAGCAGCCCTCGCACCAGCACGGGCGGCGCGACGTCGTCGTTGCCGAGGAAGATCGCCAGGAATCCGGCCTCCAGCAGCAGGTATTCCCACATGAACCCGTACCAGGTCTGCCCGACGTTGACGATGGACAGGTACAGCGCCCATAGCAGCGTCCACATCACCATCGCCGCCCACAGCGGCAGCCGGTCCGGCACGCCCGCCGCCACCGCGGCGGATCCCGCGGCGCCCGTCCAGGCCATGGCGGCGAAGAAACGGTCCGAGTAGTGCAGCTGGAAGATACTCGGAGCGCGCCTGAACGCCACCTGCGCGGTGAAGCGCGGCACCGGCAGCAACCCCCGCTCCCCGATCAGCCCGCGGAACTGCAGGGCCGAGCTGACGAACGCGACGCAGTACAGCACGGCCAGACCGCGCTGGAAAAGCATCCGGCCCAGCCAGTAGTCAGGGTCCGTGAACCAGTCCATGACGGCATGCCTCCGCACATCCGCCTGGCGCTAACACCCTGTTCTCGTCATCTTGACATTTACCCCGTTCATGGCCTATCTAATTATCACAAATATCTAGATTGCTCCGACTTGTTGGCGATGTGAGAGGAGGGCCGGGCAGCCGACCCAGCCAGCGCCCACCGGAAGGCGCCGGTCGTACCGCTGGGGGCTACCCGGACTGCGGAAAGGGGTGGTCAGAGTGGATCGGCGTGACGCCTCCCTTTCCCTGTCCCGGCGCCCCGAGCGCGGCTGGCTGATCGTGAACGCGGCCGGAGAGCTGTCCATGACGACGCGGGCACAGCTGCGGGCCTGTCTGACGCTCGTGACCTCGATGCCCGGCAGCGACCCCTCCCGGCTCGTCATCGACGTCTCCCGCGTGACCGCCTGCGACGCCATGGGGCTCGGCGCCCTGTTCGGTGCACACCTTCGTGCCGCCTGCTATGGCGGCCAGCTCCATCTGGTGTGCCCGGAAGGACCGTTGCTGCACGTGCTCGACGTCATCGGCCTGCGGCAGGCCGTACCGGTACACCCGACCGTGGCTGAGGCGCTGCCCTCTTCCCTCACGCCAACGGCCAGGTCGTCGGGCACGGTGACTCCGGCACCAGGCGGCAACCGCGACCAGCACGAAGCGGACAGCAGGGGGTGAGCGGAGGTGATCAGGTACGCCGGATTCCGCCCGAGCAGCGGGGATGGCTTCGTCCCGGCCACCGAGCTGGCGGCCGCCGCCGTCGATGCCCGAGGAACGGTCACCGCCTGGAGCCCCGGCGCCCAGGCCCTGCTGGGCTACAGCCCCGAGGACATCGTGGGCCGCGCGGCCGCCGAACTGCTCGAGGGCGGGCTGCCCGACTCCGCACGACGGCACCTGGCCGACCGGCAGGCATGGATCGGCCGGGTCCTGCTGCGCGACCGGGCCGGCCGCACCATCGAGGCCGAACTACGAGCATGCCCGCTGCTGAACGGCAAGAGCGAGGTGCAGTGGTTCCTGCAGGCGTCCGTGCCCCAGGAGAGCGACGGCGCCGCCCTCGCGCTGCAGCGCGGCCTGCTGCAGCACCACCTCCCCGCCCAGCAGGCGCTGGAGACAGCCGCCCGCTACCTGCCCGCCGATCCCCACGCTGGCGTCGGCGGGGACTGGTTCGACGTCATCGCCCTGTCCGGCGCACGGATGGCACTGGTCGTCGGCGACGTCGTCGGCCACGGCCTGAACGCCTCCGCGGCCATGGGACGGCTACGCACGGCGGCGCGCACCCTCGCCGATGTCGACTTGCCCCCGGACGAGCTGCTGTCCGACCTCGACGACCTCATCCTCGACGAAGTCAGGGACGGCACCGAGACGGCCGGGGAGATCGGCGCGACCTGCCTGTACGCGGTGTACGACCCGATCACCTGCCACTGCACCCTGGCCAGCGCCGGCCACCCGCCGCCCGCCGTGCTCACCCCAGATGGCACCGTCTCCTTCGTCGACGTCGAACCGGGACCGCCGCTGGGAGTGGGCGGCGCGCCCTTCGACGCCGTCGACATCGCCCTGCCGGAAGGCAGCCTGCTCGCGCTGTACAGCGACGGCCTGATCGAAACGCGCGACCGCGACATCGACGCGGGCATGAAAGCCCTGCGCGAGGCGCTCGACCGGCCGGCGCCCTCCCTGGACGCCCTGTGCGACACCGTCCTGCAGACCCTGCTGCCCGAGGGCCACGCCGACGACGTGGCGCTCCTCATCGCCCGCACCCACGCGCTGGACACCGCGCACGTCGCCTCCTGGAAGGTGCCCGCCGACCCGGCCGCCGTCGCACAGGCCCGCCGCGACGCCGCAGCCCAGCTCAGGCGGTGGGGGCTGTCCGATGCGGTGCCCACCACCGAACTGCTCGTCAGTGAACTGGTCACCAATGCCATCCGCCACGCCAGCGCCCCCATCGCGCTGCGCCTGATCCACGACGGCAGCCTGATCTGCGAGGTCTCCGACGCCAGCAGCACCTCCCCCCACTCGCGCCGCGCCCACACCCTGGACGAGGGCGGCCGTGGCCTGCTGCTCGTCGGACAGTTCTCCGACCGGTGGGGCACCCGCCCCACACCCAACGGAAAGACCATCTGGACCGAACAAGAACATCCGCTGCACGCCACCACCACCCCGGACACGGACGCCAGCGGGCATCCGCCGGTGCCGGCCGCCTAAGGAGGAGAGCATGCGACTCGAGTGGGACGCCTTCATCGCCGCAGTCCAAGAACGCGGAGAATACCCGTCGCAGCAGGAGGCGGAACGGGCCTGTCGGGTCGTGCTGGCCCTGCTGGGCGCTCACCTGGTGGGCGAGGTGCGCGCCGAGTTGGCCGCCCGGCTTCCGGAAACGCTGGCGTACGTCCTGCTCAACCCGCTCCAGGCACATGAACCCCTGCCCCCGGAGAGGTTCATCCGGGCGACCGCGGCCTGGATCGAAGGCGCCACGGAGAAGACCGCCACATGGGACGTCAGCGCCGTACTCAGCGTCGTGGCCGACATCGCGGGCGAGGACCTGATGAACCGCATCCTGCTCCAGCTCCCGCCCGGCTACGACCTGCTCTTCGGACACCCGCGACCGAGCTGACCACCACCGGTCGTCAATCGGCACCCGTGGACGCCGGAGCGACAGACGCGGGGAACGGAGTCGGGGCGGCTCCGGCGATGCCGGCAGGTCTGAATCGCCTGCTCAACCAGTCAGCGGCATCCGGGCACCGCGGGCCGAGGTGGCCGTCGCCAGAGTCCCGCCGAAGCAGCGCCGTCGGAAGTAACCGCGCACGTCGGGAGGAAGTCAGAGGACGATGACCGCGCTGGCCTGGGGACCCCTGTGGCCCTGAGTGACCTCGTATCCCACCCGCTGGCCCTCCTCAAGGCTACGAAAACCGGTGGCCTGGATCTCGGAGTAGTGGACGAAGAGATCAGGACCGCTGTCCTGCTCAATGAAACCAAAGCCCTTGTCAGCGTTGAACCACTTCACCGTGCCCTGCGCCACGCCCTGCTCCTGCTGTGTCGTACCAGTATCAGCGGCGTCATTTTCGCCTCATTCCTTCTCAGCGGTAGGCGACACGCCTGGACGCAAGGCGGAGAGTCGGCGGCCCCCGACGGGCTGAGGCACGCATCCACCCACCAGCCGCGCCGTGAAGGCCTGTGTCGAAAGCAGCGTGCAGGCGCCACGCTGTCGTGGAGAACGCCTTGCCGCCGGGACCAGCCGATGGAGTGGTGCAGCCGACTCCGGCTCGTAGGGGGAAGGACGTCGCCGGGGACGTCGAATCCCCGAGGCCGGCGAGCGCTGGACCTGGCTGATCATCGCCCACCCAGATCCGCCTCCTGCGCGAGGCCGCCGCCGACTTGCGGCGGCCATGGGAGAAGCCCGCCGAGCCCGGCCGGCTCACCCCGGCCCGAGTCCGCCGGGGTTCCGGAACTTCCGTCCGCACATGCACTGCCCGGCCCGCGCGCCGAAACCCTCAACTCCCGGACCCGGCAGGCTACTCGGCTCGAAAAACCAACGGCGCACCACCCGCTACGACGTGGGCAAAACCGTGACGACCAGGTAGTGCGGGGACTCTTGCGGGCAAGCCTCCGGGTCATCAGCGTGATGAGTGCCCAGGTGAGGTGGGCTTCCGCATGCTGCGGCACTCCGAAAACGCCCGGACCACCACCCCGCCACTCCACCCGAGCTGCGGTCACCACATCCTCCGGCCCGTCCTCGCTCATCCCGGCGTGCCGATACCCGGAGGGAAAACCCTGGCGGGGTTCCAGCCTTCCGAGGCAGCCTGACATGCGCCCACCGGCACCCGGCGTCAGGAAGGTCGGCACGCTCCAGGCTGTCGTGGGCGTCCGGACCCGCCCTGCCCTGCCAGGGTCGCCGCTGCTGCCCCGTCGCGCATCCATACGACAAGCCATCACCCAATCGGCCTAAGCGTGCCCCGCGCCGGTGTGCGGCGTAACCCATTCGGCGGCATGGTGAGCGTGACGAGGTTGCCACCATGCGACAGCTGTGATCGCTGATGTGCGAGGAGGCGTCGTGATCGTGATAGCTCTGCTCCTCCCGGAGGTAGTGCTCCTCGGGTTGTTCGCGCTGACCGCTCTGGAAGATCTCCTGTTCCCGCCGACCCAACTTCCCGTACCGGAACAGACGGTCCAGCAACAGCCTGTTCACCCTCACCGGCTGCCTCGCCCAGCGGAGTGACGCATGAGCCTGGAGAGGCAGCAAGGGCAACGGGCGCGTTCAGGCGTACACGGCCGCCACGAGTGCAGCGATGATGGTGAGCACTGCCACTGGCAGCATGACCAGCCGGCACCTGGCCAGCCGGTCGGCAACATCAGGCTTCGTGTCGCCTCGCAGCCCGTTCTGCGGAGCCGGCACCAAGCGACCTGAGCGGTAGTCCCGGCCCGTGTCGCCGAGCCAGCAGGCGCCGGCCAGCTGAGCAAAGGCCGCATCGGTGAGCTGATCGTTCAGGGCATTCATGCCCAGGCCAACGACGAGCCGCGCCAGCCGGCCACCGCCGCGAGCGAGCTCGTCATTCCTTCGATGCAAGACCGTGATCGGCTGGCTCCGAGCTGAGCTGGGCAAAGGGCCTCGCCCGGGCGCACGGCTACCTGTGTCGCGGCCCGCGTCGCCTCCACCCCAGGCAACTCGTTCGGGGGTCGCTGTCGGGCGGCGGCCGGGCGGGTCGGGTTTGTCTGGGACGGTAGCCGACCGGCATGCAAGAGCCGGTCGGGCCTTATGCGAGGAGAAACCGTGTCCCAAAGCATCACGCAGTACAAGGACGCGCACACCGTCATCTACGGCAGCTCCAGTTTGGACCGTCTCGTCACCGAGGAACAGGCCGGCCACGCGGCTGCCTGGGAGGCCACGCGGAAGCTGAAGGAGTCCGGGCAGCCGATCGACGGCCAGAGTCTGCCCCACACCCTGGAGGCGCTGGCGCGCCAGCAGGCCGATCGGCTCCTGATCGACCTCGGCCTGGACCACCTGGACAACGAGGAGGTCAGGCGTCACGCGGCGGCCGCAGCAGCGCGGATCGCCCCCGAGTTCGTCACCGTCTGACCGCGGCGGCTCGCGCACCATCAGTGCGGAAGGCCGCGAGCACCGGCGCCTGACGCCCCTCACTCCCTTCGGCCGTCCCTCGGCCGAAGGGAGCATCGCCGGCTTCGCCATGTCCTGCCTGAAGAGCGGCGGTCGGCAAGCGCCGGATGCCGTTGCTCGAGGGGGTGACTACGCTGACGGCTCCGGGTGCGGCTCCCTTCCGTGCCGCCAACGCCCCCTGACAGCCCGACACTTCGCACCATCCGGCGGCCTTGGTTCATCGGAAAGGGCGCACGGCCCCGGCGCGCGGAGAGGCCCTGTGCCCGCCGGATGCGCGGCCTCACACGCTGCGCTGTTGCGCGCGCCCCTTGTACCAGGCCCAGAGCGACAACAACGCCTCCAACTCGCCGTCGCGGACATGTAGTCTATGAATCGTCGCAGTTCAGAGCAGGTTCATGAGCTCCTGCGGTCGGTAAAGATCTCCAGGGCGCGGTCGCCGATGGTGAACTGGCCCCGGGGTCTGTGTTCGACGACTTGCCGCAGTTCGGCGACGATCTGTTCGAAGTGGCACTGGCTGACGTCTCCGACCTTTTCGGTCTCCTCGGACATGGCTTTCACCATTCAAGTGCGGGCCTCGCAGAGATCACTTACAAGCCGCCGTCCACCGTGGCCACCCACAGCGCGGACAGCGTGATCTCCAAGCCGGAGACGAACGTCCACCTCGACTCGGCGAGCCAGGCCGCACTCGCCGACCAACTGCTGGAGAACATCGGCATGCGACTGCTGGTCCGCGTGGAAAAGCACCGCGAGACCTACCGCCACGCGCTGCACCCGGACGTCACCGTCAGCATCGACACGGTGGCCGGCGTCGGCACCTTCGTGGAGACAGAGGTCATCCACGCCAACGCGACGCAGACTGTCCTGCGCGTCGAACGCGTCGAGAAGGAACTCGACGTGGCCGACCTGCCCATCGTCGATGTGCCCTACCGGGATCTCACCCTTGCCAATGTCGAAATCCGACAGCACCGAACTCCGGTCGCGCCGACCAGATGGTGTCCAGACGCCGCGGCAGAGGGCATCGAACAGGTCGGCGTCGTCACGGTGCCGAAACGGTCGGCTGGCCGCGCAGCTGTGGCGTCACTGGCCGTCGGGAGCGTGAGAAGCGTGATGGTGGGCACCGAAGAAACCAGGCTGGTCGTGCTGCGCGGCAACAGCGCCTCAGGCAAATCGTCTGTCGCGGCTGGCTTCCGCAAAAGGTTCGGCCGCGGCCTGGCCCTGGTCGGTCAGGACAACAATGAAAGCTCCGAAGGGTCTCGAGGTTCACAGGCAAGCTCGGAGCGTCGCATGTCCATTCATCTTCACGGCTTCCCTGAATCCAAGTAACCTCTGGGGTAATTGCCAAGGGGGGCATGTGAAATATCAAAAAGGGATCTTCGCTGCCGTAACCGTTTCCGGGTTGATCGCCTTCGCGGCGAGCAAAACTACGGTGCGGCAAGCCACCACTGCGTCAACGCTCAACTCGACGCCAGAGATACCTCACGAGTCTCCTGAGGGTCACTACGACGCCCGCAAAGGCGCTGCCGGCTACGCGCCCATTGTCGGAACACTCGGCGCACTGGCGGTTGCCGCAGTCGTCGTCGTGTTCACAACTCTCCCTGACCCCCTGCGCCACAGTGAGGCCGCTGCGTTTGCGACAGGGCTTTTCGTCGTCACCGTCATCGGCAGCATTATCGGAGCGATCTCCCTGGCTGCCATCGGTGGAGAAAGCGCCCTGACGCCCAACTTGACGCCGGCGGTGATGTACGCCGCTGTTGCGGTCGTCATCGCACTCGTCGATGTGGTCGCGGCGTTCGAAATGCTCGCCTCGCTCGTGCTGTCCCCCGCCCGTCTCCTCCTGCAGGTGATCACAGGTATAGCCGGAGCCCTCGGAGTCTTCTTCACCGCCCTTGCGCTGGGAGACAGCTGGGCTACTCACCCGGCGGCGCACATGCCCGGCTATGAGAAGTGGAGATCCGCAGAGTGGATCACTTCGCAGCACGACGCGGACAGGGCCGCGATCCGCGTCTCAGCAATCGGTATTCTCCCGGCCGTGGCAGGCACGGCCCTGCGAGTCACCAAGGTGCTGCATCCGACGGCACATGTCGCCGCGGCGAACACGATCACTCTCAGCGGTCTGGCCTTGACGGTCGTTGCCACGGTTCTCAGCGCCCTGCGTTCCCGGCATCCCGAAAGCGTGCCATCGCGGGGCACGCGTCGATGGGAGGCCTACGCCACCACCCTCGCCACCAGTTCCTACACCGCCATCCTCCTGATTTTCTTGCCGTGAGGAGGGCACAGGTCATGCGGCCGCGCGACAATCACCTGGTCTGACGGCACCGCTCGCGGAGGCTCATCAACGACAAAAGTGGCATCACACCGGGTGCCGTAGCAGCACTCTCGCTGTCAGCCCGAGAGCCTTTGAGAGTCCGTATGGCCAACGAATTCAGTGATCTTGCGAATGAGCTGTTGCGGCGGATGGCCACCGATCAGCGTGCACGAGGAGTGTGCCAGGACGGACGTGCATCGCCGGATGGGGAGGTCATGCCGGCAGTGCAACCACAGCCCGGTCGCTCAGAATACGGAGTCCCACAAGACCGCTTCCGGGTCGGGCTCTTCTGGGTGGAGCATGCAGCGTCTGCAGCGCAGGAGCACTGCTTCGTTGGTGCCGGAGGCGGCGTTCATCCACGGCAGGGCCTCCATGGCGTGTGCGCGCTCGTCGTCGGCGAGGGCGTCGACGGTCCGGCGGAGCTCCTCGGGTGCGGATAGGTCGGTGAGGCAGAGCCAGCCGACCGCCGCAGCCAGGCGGGCTTCGGGGGCCTCCGTCCGGTCGTGCCACCGTTCGCGCAGCCACGTGACGGTCGGCGGGTGCGGGTGGGCCCGGGTGATCTCGGCGGTGGCCAGGAGTAGGGCGGCGCGGACCATGGCATCACCTTCGGCGGCGAATCCGTTGGCCAAGGCGGCGCGGATGATGTGGTCGGGGGCGGCGGCGGTCGCCAGGACGTAGGCGGCGTCGACGCGGACGGTGGAGTCGGAGTCTCCGAGGAGGGGCACGAGCGCGGAGGAGTCTGTGGTGATCGCGGCTCGGGCGGCGGGCACCGACCAGCCGGCCGGGTAGCCGGTCACCTCGTAGCCGTAGTCGTCGTGGGTGTCGGGGGCGTCGCGTCGGGGATCGTTGCGATGCAGGAGGAGTCCCTCGCGGGAGGCGACGCCGTAGTGTCGGGCACGGGCGGGGCCAGAGAGTACGGCGAGGGCGGCGGCGCGGTGTGGGTGGTGTGCGTCGATGGCCAGCGGGATGAGGAACGGCACGGCGAGGGCGGCAGCGGCCCGGCTGTCATTGGCGCACAGGCCCCTCAGCACACCCGTCGCGTCCACGCCCGGTTCGCTGTCGGCGCGCAGGAGGTGAACGGCCTTTCGGACGTCGTGCCCATGGGGGAAGTTGCCCCACGGGACGGCATCGAGGTCCAAGCCCTGTCGGGGTTCGGGCGGGATGCCAGCCACCACCGCCCGCACGTCGAACGGGCCGCCCTCGAACAAGGCCAGGTGCGCCCCGTCCGCCACTTCCCGGCACATCGCGAACGTCGGATCGGTCCGCCAGTCCTCCAGACCACACCCCTACTGTTGAACCCCCGGAACTTGATCACGACGGACCCGCGGCCCACCGGAAGCCACTCGCCGGATGATCCAGCCGCTCACACGGGGCCAACCCGGGCTTCCCGACCTCGGGCCGAATTTGTTAAGTGCCTTGACAGATTGGTCGCCGCTGGCGACGGTACCTGGAGCACGACGCACGTGTACCACCCACCGCACCGCACGCCCCTCTGGAACCACAGGTTTCACCGGACTACGGGAGCACATGGATGCCGTCGAAGCTCAGGCCCCGCCGCCTCACCCTGCTCGCCTCCGCCCTGACGCTGGCCACGGCCGCGCTCGCCCTGCCCGGGGCCCCGGCAAGCGCCGACACCGCGCCCGGAAGCATCGACTTCTCGGCCCGCCACCAGCGCATCGACGGCTTCGGCGTCTCGCAGGCCTTCCAGCGCGCCGCCGTCATCCACGGCCTGAAGGGCCTGTCTGCCGAGAAGGGCGACGAGATCGTCAAGCTGCTCTTCTCGCGGGAGGACGGCGCGGGCCTGAGCATGCTGCGCCTCGGAGTCGGCTCGTCCACGGACGAGGTGTACGACCACATGCGGACCATCGCCCCGAACGCGCCCGCGAGCCCAGACGATCCGCTGACATACACCTGGGACGGAAAAGATGGCGGCCAGGTCTGGCTCGCCAAGGAGGCCCGGAAGTACGGGGTGAAGCGGTTCATCGCGGATGCGTGGAGCGCCCCCGCGTATATGAAGGACAACAACTCCGACTCGAACGGCGGCACCCTGTGCGGAGTCGTCGGCACCGACTGCGCAACCGGCGACTGGCGCACCGCGTACGGCAAGTACCTCGCCCAGTACGTGAAGTTCTACAAGCGAGAGGGCGTCCGCATCACCGACCTGGACTTTACCAACGAGCCCGACTGGAAGGCGTCGTACGCCTCCATGCTCTTCACCCCCGCACAGGCCGCCGATGCGGTGAAGGCGATCGGCCCGGTGCTGCGCGCCGAGGCCCCCGGCACCAAGCTGTACTGCTGCGACAGCTTCGGCTGGAACCAGGGGAAGGCGTACGCGGCCGCCATCGCGGCCGACCCGGCTGCCGAGAAGGAGGTGGCCGCGTACAGCGCCCACGGCTATGCTTCCGCCGCCACCAGCCCGCTGATCAACAGTGACAAGCCGGCGTGGATGTCGGAGTGGGCGGGCAGCGGCGTCTGGCCGAGCAAGTGGGACGACGGCACGAACGCGGCCGGTCTGTACGTGGCAGAGAACATCCACAACGCCCTCGCCCAGGCCGACGCCTCCGCCTACCTCTTCTGGCTCGGAGCCTCGATCGGCGACACCGGCGCGCTCATCCGCATGGACGGCGACAGCTACATGGTCTCCACACGGCTGCGGGCGATGACCGCGTTCAGCCGGTTCATCCGTCCCGGCGCAGTCCGCGTGGAGGCCTCCTCCGGCGACGAGGCGGTGCTCGCGACGGCGTACCGGAACACGGACGGGACCGACGTGGCCGTCCTCATCAACACCGGTACCAAGGCCACGACGACGGACATGGCTCTGAAGGCGGCGAAGGGAGAGCAGGTGACCGGATACCTCACCGACGGCGATCACGACACGAGGGCGGTGGAGGGCCTCGCACAGGTCGCGGACGGACATCTGACGGCGAAACTCCCGGCACGTTCGGTCGTCACCGTGGTCCTGGATCCGGGCCGGTCCCAGGGCTGACACCGGTTCGTTCCCGGGCTGAAGCGACAGGCCGGCGTCGAATGCCGTCCTGAGGAACAAGCAGGCGAACTGCGCTGAACAGTCGGGGGACGGTGACGAGCACAACCACTCCGCGAACCGACTGTCCTCACCTTCGACGCCGGACGTACAGGAAGGATCCGCCCCGACATGACCAGCAGCGATCCCGGAGCCGTCGAGGGCGCTCTCGGCATCATGGCCCTTGAGGCGGCGGCGTCATGACCACCGTCGAAATAGATCCTGCCTGGCTGCCTGACGAGGCACTGCGCGGCGTGGGGACACGGCGGGTGTGCGTGCGCGGCGAAGGACTGCTCGTCGACACCGTACGGGCAGAAGTCGGCCGTGCGTGCCGGGACTTCGGTGGCAGCGATGAGGCGGACGACGCGGCGTGCGACCTGCTGCTGAAGGTGGTCGCCGGCGGTGACGAAGGTGGCGAGGGGTTCACGGTGACACGGACCGCGCGGCACACCACCGTCACCGCCGCCGCCCCGGCCGGGCTCCTCCACGGTTTCTTCCACATCGTACGGATCGGCGAGTCCGCGTTCACGGAAGGCCCCGACGAGACCCATCGCCCCGCCCTCGCCCTGCGCATGCTGGACCACTGGGACAACGTCGACGTGCACCCCGTGATGGGGCAGGTCGAGCGAGGCTGTGCGGGTGGCTCGCTGTTCTGGCGGGACGGACGGGCGCGAGGTGACTTCTCCAGGATCCGCGCGTACGCAAGGCTGCTCGCCTCCTGCGGCGTCAACGCGCTCGCGGTCAACAATGTCAACGTCCACGCGAGCGAGACCCGTCCGCTCACCGAACGGTTCGTGGAAGTGGCTGCTATTGCGGCCGAGTTGAGGCCGTACGGCATCCGAACCCACCTCTCCGTGAACTTCGCCGCACCCCCTCCAGCTCGGCGATCTCGACACTGCCGATCCGCTCGACGAGGGTGTGCGTGCGTGGTGGCGCGAGGCGACCGACCGGGTCTACGCGCTGGTCCCCGACTTCGGCGGTTTCGTCGTCAAGGCCGATTCGGAGGGGCAGCCGGGCCCGTTCGCCTACGGACGCAGCCATGCCGACGGCGCGAACCTCCTGGCCGGCGCGCTCGCGCGGCACGGCGGCACCGTCCACTGGCGGGCCTTCGTCTACGACCACCGACAGGACTGGCGCGACCGCTCGACAGACCGGGCGCGCGCCGCGTACGACACTTTCGCCCCGCTGGACGGTCAGTTCGCGGACAACGTCATCCTTCAGGTCAAGCACGGGCCGATGGACTTCCAGGTCCGCGAACCCGTCTCGCCCGTGATCGGCGCCCTGTCCCGCACCCGCGTCGCCGTCGAGCTGCAGGTCACCCGGGAGTACACGGGCCAGCAGCGGCATGTCTGCGCGCTCGCGCCGATGTGGTCCCAGGTACTCGCCTTCCGGCCGGAGGGGGAGGGCGGCGCCACGGTCGGGCAACTGGTTGCCGGCGGAGGCCTCGTGGCGGTGGCGAACGTCGGTGACGACCCCTTCTGGACCGGCCACCCCCTTGCCCAGGCCAACTTCTACGCCTATGGCCGCCTGGCCTGGGACCCGACCGCGGATTCAGTTCAACTCCTCGATGAGTGGGTGGGGTTGACGTTCACGCCGGATCTCACCGGTGACCCCGAGCGGCTGCGCTCTGGGCTTCGGGCGGTGCTGCACGGTTCCTGGGCCACGTACGAGAAGTACACCGCGCCCCTTGGCGTCGGCTTCATGGTGCAGCCCGGACACCACTACGGGCCGAGCGTCGACGGCTACGAGTACAGCACGTGGGGGACGTACCACTTCGCCGACCGCGACGGCATCGGCGTCGACCGCAGCCGGGCCACCGGCACCGGATACGCCGGGCAGTACGCGAAGCCATGGGCGGACACGTACGAGCGGGTGGAGAGCTGCCCCGACGAGCTGCTGCTTTTCTTCCACCATGTGTCGTACAGGCATGTGCTGCACAGCGGCAAGACCGTCGTGCAGCACATCTACGACACTTATTTCGAGGGAGTCGAGGAGGTCGAGGCCGCCCGCGAGGTCTGGGCCGCACTCGCCGACCTGGTCTCGCCCGCCCGGCACACTCGGGTGACCGAGCTGTACCAGGAGCAGCTGCGCTGCGCCCGCGAGTGGCGGGACCAGATCAACAGCTACTTCCCGCGCAGGTCCGGGGTGCCGGACGCGCACGGCAGGCGCATCTACTGAAGCCGTGGCCGGCGCAGTTCACGGAGTACGACGCCCAGCGGGGTCGAGTGTGAACGTCACGGTCGGAGACGTCATGCAGGTGCCTTCCGTCACAGGGGCATCGCGTGCGCGTCGCATGGGCCGGGAAGGAGGACCCATAACTTTTGAGAATTGTCCGGCAACGTCGCCGCAACCTGAAGCCGCACCCGACCCCGGCCAATGGGTGTCGCACATGAGGAAGTCGGTTCCCCAGACCCGTGTGAGGTGTCCGTGCCCGCCGTCGGTCTCCCCCTGGACCAGCTCGAACGTTACCGCCCCCCTCGACGAACCCGCCGACTTCGACACCTTCTGGCAGACCACCCTGAAAGCCGCCGAGCATCCGCAGCCGGTCGTCAGTGCCGAACGGATCGACAGCGGGCTGCGGCTCGTCGAGACATGGGACGTGAAGTTCCGCGGATTCGCCGGCGACCCGATCAGCGCCTGGTACACCCGGCCTGCCGGCACGGACGGCCCACTCTTGCCCGCCGTCGTGGAGTTCGCCGGGTACGGGCGCGGCCGCGGCCTCCCGCACGAGCGGCTCACCTGGGCGAACGCCGGATACGCACACCTGCTCATGGACAACCGTGGACAGGGCGACCAGTACGGCAGCGGCGGCGCGACCCCCGACCCGCACGCGAGCGCGCCCGGTGGCCCCGGCGCCATCGTGCGCGGCATCCTCGACCCGCGCGACCACCACTACCGGCGGCTGATCACCGACGCGGTGTGCTCCGTCGCCGCGCTGCGCGCGCTGCCCGGTGTCGCCGCGGACCGGGTCGCGGCCGTCGGCAACAGTCAAGGCGGGGGAGTGGCCCTCGCGGTCGCGGGACTCGTCCCGGATCTGGCGGCCGTGCTGGTCAGCGCGCCGCTGCTGTGTGGCATCCGGCGCGCCCTGGACCTCACCGACGATGGACCCTACGGAGAGGTCGCCGCCTATCTGGCCGTGCACCGGGGCGCCGAGAGGGCCGCGTACCGGACGGTGGCGTACGTCGAGGGGATCTCCTTTGCGCGTCGCGCGTACGCTCCCGCCCACTTCGGGGTCAGCCTGCGCGACACGGTCTGCCCGCCAGTGGCGCGTACGCCGCATACCACCGCTACGGCGAGCTGACCGGCCGCGATCCCGCGCGGGAGATCCACGCGTATCCGTTCAACGGGCACGAGCACGGGGACGCCACGCATACGCGGCGGCAACTGGCCTGGCTGCACGCGGTGCTGGACGGCGGGCAGGCGTAGATTCGAGCCCGCACGTTCGACGAGCCGGACGGACGCTGCCTCGACCGCGAGCAGGCCGGTGGCATGTTCTACGCTTTCCGGAAGATGCCCGGAGGTTTTCCGGACGCAGAGCTACGGAGGTGGGGATGGTGGCCCCGGACGGCGCCCAGCACAAGGCAGCCACGCGGAGCTCGGACGGGCCGGCCAAGGTGACGATCACCGAGATCGCGCGGGAGGCCGGGGTCTCGGTGCCGACCGTCTCACGGGTCGTCAACGGACGTTCGGACGTGTCGCCGGCCACCCGGGCGAGGGTCGAGGACCTGCTGCAACGGCACGGCTACCGGCGCCGCCCGCCCGCCCCCGGTGCCCGGCCGGTTCTACTCGACCTGGTCTTCAACGACCTCGACAGCCCCTGGGCCGTGGAGATCATCCGCGGGGTCGAAGAGGTCACGCACGAGTCGGGCGTGGGGACGGTGGTCTCCGCGATCCACAACCGGGCGGGCGCGGCCCGGCAGTGGATGACGAATCTACGGGCCCGCGCGTCGGACGGCGTGATCCTTGTGACCTCCGTCCTGGAGCCGAGACTCCACGACGAACTGCGGCGTCTGGGCGTGCCGCTGGTGGTGATCGACCCGGCCGGCTCGCCCGCGTCCGAGGAACCGACCATCGGCGCCACCAACTGGGCGGGCGGCATGGCCGCGACCGAGTACCTGCTGGGGCTGGGGCACCGCAGGATCGGCTTCATCGAGGGTCCGTCCCGCCTGATGTGCTCACGGGCCAGGCTTGACGGCTACCGGGCCGCGCTCGACGTCGCCGGAGTACCGGTCGACGGCGAGCTGATCGTGCCCGGCGACTTCTACCACGAGTCCGGGTTCACCGGCTGCAACCAACTGCTCGACCTGGACGACCCGCCGACCGCCGTGTTCGCGGCCAGTGATCAGATGGCGCTCGGCGCGATGGAGGCACTGCGCCGCCGAGGGCTGCGTGTGCCCGAGGACATGAGCGTCGTCGGTTTCGACGATCTGCCGGAGATGCGCTGGGCGTCGCCGCCTCTGACGACGGTCCGCCAGCCGCTGTCCGACATGGGCAAGCTGGCGGCACGGGTCGCACTGGACCTGGCCCGGTCCGTCGTACCCGCGTCACCACGTGTGGAACTCGCCACTGAGCTGGTGGTCCGGGCGAGCACCGCGCCGCCGCGCCGGGCGTAGCGGAAGTTAACACTCCGGGGGTGTCAACGGCCCATTTTGTTAAGGCCGTTGACACCCCCGACGCGTGCCCGTAACTTGCGTGGCCATGTCCCGATAAGGTTTCGTGGAACTTCCGGAAGGTGCGCCATGTCAACCTTCGACCGTGCCCATGCAATCGCCTCCAGCGCCGCGTCATCTGCCTTCTCCCGCCGCCGGTTCCTGGGGACCGCGACAGCGGCGGGCCTGGGCGCGGCCGGTCTGTCCGCCTGCTCGGACTCCGACTCAGGCACCACCGACAGCAAGGGTCGTACTGTCGTGGAGTGGTGGAACATCCAGACCACCGAGCCGTCCAAGAGCGTCTGGCCCGAGCGGGCCAAGGCGTTCGAGGCCGAGCACCCCGACGTGCACATCAAGCTCGTCACGCTGGAGAACGATGCCTACAAGTCGAAGATGACGGCGCTGACCAGTTCCGGAAAGCTTCCGGACATCTACCACACGTGGGGTGGCGGCGTTCTCAAGCAGCAGATCGACGCGGGCCTCGTCGAGGACCTCACCGACGCCGTCAAGCCCATGGCCGGCACCCTCGTCGGGGTCTCCGCAAAGGCCTACGAGTTCGACGGCAAGTCGTACGCGATGCCCTTCGACATCGGCGGCGTCGGCTTCTGGTACAACAAGGCGCTCTTCAAGCAGGCCGGCATCCCGTCCGCGCCCGCCACCTGGGACGACTACCTGGACGCCGTGAAGAAGCTGAAAAGCGCCGGGATCACGCCCATCGCCCTGGCGGGCAAGGAGAAGTGGCCCGGCATGTACTTCTGGGCCTACCTGGCGATGCGTATCGCCGGTGTCGACGGCATGCAGAAGGCCGCCGACGCCAAGGACTTCACCGGCGACGACTTCGTCAAGGCCGGTGAACGCCTCAAGGAGCTCATCGCCCTTCAGCCGTTCCAGAAGGGCTTCCTCGGCGCCGCGTACTCCACGCCCAACGGCGAGGCCGCGGCCATGGGCAACGGCAAGGCCGCGATGGAGCTGATGGGCCAGTGGGCGCCGGTCGTGCAGGCCGACGCGGGCAAGGGCATCGGCGAGGACCTCGGGTTCTTCACCTTCCCGACCGTCGCGGGAGGCAAGGGCGCCGCCACCGACATCTTCGGCGGAGGCGGCGGCTACGCCGTGCGCAAGGGCGCGCCCAAGGCGGCCGTCGACTTCCTGAAGTTCTTCTTGTCGGCCGAGTCCGACAAGATCCTCGTGTCCAAGGGCTCGATGATGCCCGTCGTGAAGGACGCCACCGGCTCCCTCACCGATCCCAACCTCAAGCTCGTCTCCGCCGCTCTGGACAAGGCGACCGGATTCCAGCTCTACCTCGACCAGGCCTACCCGCCTGCCGTCGGTCAGGAGGTCAACGACTCGGTCGCCGCCCTCATCGCCGGCGCCAAGTCACCCGAGCAGGTGGCACGTTCCATCACCCAGGTCGCCAAGAGCCAGTAGTCCACGATGACCTCGACTCAGATCAACGAGGCACCGGCTCTCGCCAAGGAATCGGCGGCACCGGCACACAACCGGCGCCCGCTGGTGCGCCGGGTCCGGGACTGGCTGACCGCCTTCTCCTTCACCGTGCCCGCCCTCGTTCTGTTCGCCCTGTTCGTCCTCACGCCGATCCTCTACGCGCTGTATGTCAGCTTCTTCAACTGGGGCGGATTCGGTGCGCCTTCGGACTTCGTCGGCACCGACAACTACACCCGCTTGTTCGACGACCCGGTCTTCCTAGGCGACCTGCGGCGCGGCCTGCTCCTGGTCGTGTTCTCCGTCGGCCTGCAGCTTCCGTTCGCGCTCGCCATGGCCGTCCTGCTCAACCAGAAGCTGCGTGGCCGTGCCGTCTACCGGATGCTGTTCTTCGCGCCGTACGTCCTGTCGGAGGTCATCACCGGCGTCCTGTTCTCCATGATCTTCGCGCCGGACGACGGACTCGCCGACAAGGTGCTCGGCTCGATCGGCCTCGACAGCCTCGGCGGTCTCTGGTTCGCCGACCAGGACTGGGTGCTGCCCACCCTGTTCCTCGTCATGATGTGGAAGTACTTCGGCTTCCACATGATGCTGTACCTGGCCGGCCTGCAGGGCATCCCCGCCGAGCTGCACGAGGCGGCCCGGATCGACGGTGCAGGTCCCTGGCAGCGTTTCCGCAACATCACCCTGCCGCTGCTCGGACCGACCATCCGCATCAGCGTCTTCCTGTCCGTGATCGGCGCCATCCAGCTCTTCGACCTGGTGTGGGTCACCACCCAGGGCGGCCCCGACCACCACTCCGAGACGATGGCCGTCACCCTTTTCCAGTTCGGCTTCAAGCGCTACCAGATCGGCTATGCCAGCGCGATCAGCATCGCGATGTTCCTCATCAGCCTCGTCTTCGCCCTCGCCTACCAGCGGTTCGTGCTGCGCCGTGACACCGAAGGAGCCCTCACCACCATGCGAGGCAACCGATGAGCGGCCTGACACCCGCAGCCCGCCGGCGGCTGCGCTCCACACCGCTGTACGTCATCGTGTGGCTGGTCGGCGTCGTCATGGTCACCCCGCTCCTGTACGCGCTGGTGTCCGGCTTCAAGTCCACCGACCAGCTCTCCCAGAACGCCTTCGGGCTGCCCTCGCCCTGGGTCGTGTCCAACTACACGGACATCCTGGCCGACAGCTCGTTCTGGCGGATGCTCGGCTCGTCCACGCTGGTCGCCGTAGGCACCACGGTCCTCACCGTCGGCACCGCCGCGCTCGCGGCGTTCGCGCTCGCCCGATTCGCCTTCAAGGGAAGGGAGTTGATGTTCACTCTCTTCGCCGTCGGGCTGATGTTCCCGTTCGCCGTGGCGATCCTGCCGCTGTTCATCCTGCTGCGCACATTCGGGCTGCTCGACAACCCGTGGGGCGTGATCCTGCCACAGGCCGCGTTCGGTCTGCCCATGACCATCGTCATCCTGCGCGGCTTCTTCCGGGAGATCCCCGGCGAGCTGGAGGAGGCCGCCACGCTCGACGGCTGCTCCCCGTTCGGCTTCTTCTGGCGGATCCTGCTGCCGATGGCGCGGCCCGCGCTCGGCACCGTCTCCGTCCTCGCCATCGTCGGCAGCTGGAACAACTTCCTGCTCCCGCTGCTCGTCTTCAGCGAACCCACCTGGTGGACGATCCCCGTCGGCGTCCAGCAGTTCCAAGGCCAGTACGCCGCCGACATCGCCCGCGTCTTCGCGTACCTCGTCCTCGCCATGGTGCCCGCGCTCGGCTTCTACGCCGTGGCCGAACGGCAGTTGATCGGCGGCATCGCGATGGGCGCGAGCAAGGGCTGACGGCGCTGTCACCCATCAAGGGGCCTACTTTCTACTGCACTTGAGGAGTTCCATGGTCGAGCCATGGCAGGACACCACCCTGCCCGCGCGCACCCGGGCGGCGGACCTGCTCGCCCGTATGACCACCGAGGAGAAGACCGCCCAGCTGTCCAGCGTATGGATCGGCGCCGACACCGAAGGCGCCGACGTCGCCCCCGGCCAGCACACCTACGCCTCCCGCAGCGCCGCCCTCGACGCGCTGCTCCCGTACGGGGTTGGCCACCTCACCCGACCCTTCGGCACCGTGCCCGTCGAACCGGCCGAGGGTGCGGCCCGTCTCGCGGAGCTGCAGCGCACCATCCGCGCGGGCAACCGGTTCTCCCTGCCGGCGATCGCCCACGAGGAGTGCCTGACCGGCTTCACTGCCTGGCAGGCCACCATCTTCCCGACGCCGCTCGCCTGGGGCGCCACCTTCGACCCGGCGCTGATCATGGACATGGCCCAGGCCATCGGTACGTCGATGCGCGCGGTCGGCATCCACCAGGGACTCGCCCCGGTCCTCGACGTCGTGCGCGACGCCCGCTGGGGCCGCACCGAGGAGTCCATCGGTGAGGACCCGTACCTGGTCGGCACCATCGGTGCCGCGTACGTACGGGGACTTCAGGCCGCGGGCATCGTCGCCACGCTGAAGCACTTCGCCGCCCACTCGGCCTCGCGCGCCGCGCGCAACCACGCCCCCGCGTCGATCGGCCCGCGTGAGCTCGCCGATCTGATCCTGCCGCCGTTCGAGATGGCAGTGCGCGAGGGTGGTGCCCGCTCCGTGATGCCGGCCTACAACGACATCGACGGCCTGCCCGCCCATGCCCATGCCGGACTGCTCACCCAACTCCTCCGGGATCGGTGGGAGTTCGCCGGTACCGTGGTCTCGGACTACTACGGCGTCTCGCTGCTCGACGAGGCCCATCGCATCGCCGACGGCGAAGGCGCGGCGGCGCGCATCGCGCTGGCGGCCGGCGTCGACGTGGAACTGCCGGCGGCCCGCTGCTTCAGCCCCAAGGATCCGCTGCCCGAGGAGCTGCTCGACCGGGCGGTGCTGCGCGTCCTCACCCAGAAGTGCGAACTGGGGCTGCTCGACGCCGACTGGGAACCGGTCACCGGCGACCTGCCCGTCGACCTGAACCCTCCGCACATGCGGGAGTTGGCGCAGAAGGTGGCCGAGGAGTCGGTCGTCCTGCTCGCCAACGACTCCGGGGTACTGCCGCTGAGCGACGGGCTGCGTATCGCGCTCCTCGGTCCGCTCGCCGACGAGCAGGCGGCCATGCTCGGCTGCTACACCTTCCCCCGGCATGTGGGAGTCCACCACCCCGACCTGCCGACCGGCGTCGAGGTGCCCACGCTCGCCGAGGCGCTCCGCGCCGAGCTGCCGGGCGCCGTGCTCGGCGAGGACCTGTCTGCCGCCGATGTCTGTGTCGTCGTCGCCGGTGACCGGTCAGGTCTGTTCGGACGCGGCTCGTCGGGTGAGGGATGCGACGCCGAGGACCTGGAGCTGCCGTACGGACAGGCCAAGTTGCTGGACGAGGCGATGGCCTCCGGCGTGCCGGTCGTCATCGTGGTGCTCAGCGGCAGGCCCTATGCGCTCGGCCGCTGGGCCGACCGGGCCGCAGCGGTTGTCCAGGCGTTCTTCCCCGGGCAGGAGGGCGGCGCCGCCGTCGCGGGCGCCCTGTCCGGGCGTGTCGACCCGTCCGGGCGCCTGCCCATCGGGGTACCCCGCACGCCCGGCGGCCAGCCCGCCCCGTACCTGGCCCCGCCGCTCGGCCGGCACGGTTTCCCCAGCACCGTGGACCCGACCCCCCTGTACCCGTTCGGCCACGGCCTGTCCTACACGACGTTCGCCTGGGACGCGCCCCGGTGCGACACCGTCGAATTGCCCACCGACGGCGAGACCACGCTGCGCCTCACCGTCCGCAACACCGGCCAGCGGCCCGGCACCGAGGTCGTCCAGCTCTACCTCCACGACCCCGTCGGCACCGTCGCCCGGCCGGAGGTCCGGCTGGTCGGCTACGCCCGCGTCACGCTCGACGCCGGAGCGTCAGCCGAGGTGCACGCCACGTTCCCAGCCGACCTGGCCGCGTACACCGGCGCCGACGGCCGCCGCGTCGTCGAACCCGGCGCCCTGGAGCTGCGCGTCGCCGCGTCCAGCGAACACGTCCACCACACCGTGCCGCTCACTCTCACGGGTCCGGTGCGCGAGGTCGGCCACGACCGCAGGATGCGCTGCGAGCTCCGCGTCAAGTGACCCCCCGGACCAGCCCCGCGCAAGGCAACCACACCAGCTCTTCTGACCGTTGAGGAGACCCACCATGAGCACACCCGCACGCCGTTCGCGCGTCAGATCCGCCGCGCTCGCCGCGTCGGCGGCCCTGCTGCTCTGCCTCGCCGTCGCCCCGGCCGCCCAGGCCGGCACCGACGGCGCGAAGAGGACGAAGACGCTGCACGAGCTCGCCCGCGAGACCGGGCGCTACTTCGGCTCCGCCGTCGACAACCCGGAGCTCGCCGACACCGAGTTCGCCGAGCTGCTCGGCAAGGAGTTCGGCCAGACGACACCCGGCAACGGCATGAAGTGGTACGCCACCGAACCGCAGCGCGGCGTCTTCGACTACACCGCGGGCGACGAGATCGTGAACTACGCGAAGGCCGAGCACCTCAAGGTGCGCGGCCACACCCTGCTGTGGCACAACCAGCTGCCGAGCTGGCTCACCTCCGGCACCTGGACCAAGGACGAACTGCGTTCGATCCTCAAGAACCACATCACGAACGTCGTCAAGCACTACCGCGGCAAGGTCTTCGCCTGGGACGTCGCCAACGAGATCATGAACGAGGACGGCACCTACCGCCAGGACATCTTCTACAAGACCATCGGCCCGTCCTACATCGCCGACGCCCTGCGCTGGGCCCGCGCCGCCGACCCCCACGTCAAGCTCTACCTGAACGACTACAACGTCGAGGCCATCGGACCCAAGTCGGACGCCTACTACACGCTCATCAAGCAGCTCAAGGCCGACGGCGTCCCGATCGACGGCTTCGGCATGCAGGCACACCTCGCGCTGCAGTACGGATTCCCCGACCGGCTGCAGCAGAACATCCAGCGGTTCGCCGACCTCGGTGTCGATGTCGCCATCACCGAGCTCGACATCCGCATGATCCTTCCCTCCGACACGGCCAAGCTGGCCGAGCAGGCCGACTGGTACGGGAAGGTGACCGACGCCTGCCTTGCTGTGCGGCGCTGTGTCGGCATCACGGTGTGGGGCTACACCGACCGGCACTCGTGGATCCCGTCGGTCTTCCAGGGCGAGGGCGCCGCCCTGCCCTGGGACGAGAACCTGCAGCACAAGCCGGCGTACGACGCGATCCACGACGCCCTCGCCGCGGCCGCGCAGGAGGACTGAGATGCGCATCAGCACACGCCTGTCCACTGCCGCGGCGGCGGTGGCCGCCCTGGTCGCCGTGCTCGGCACGGCGCCCGCCGCGACGGCCGACGGACAAGGGCGGCTCACCAGCACCTTCCAGTGGCAGTCCACGGGCCCGCTGATCACCCCTCAGCCAGACGCCACGCACCCCGTCGTCTCCGTGAAGGACCCGTCGGTCGTCCGCTACAAGGGAACGTGGCACGTCTTCGCCACGACCGCCGACACGTCCGGCGGCTGGAGCCTCGTCCAGACAAGCTTCGACGACTGGTCGAAGGCCGGGGCGGCGCACCAGACCCCGCTGGACACGACGGCGATCGGCAAGGGCTACCGGGCGGCGCCGCAGGCCTTCTACTTCGCTCCGCAGAAGACGTGGTACCTCGTGTACCAGACGGGCCTGCCGTCGTACTCGACGACGAAGAACATCGACGCCCCCACCTCCTGGAGCGCACCGAAGAACTTCCAGGACTCCATGCCACAGGTCATCAAGGACAACATCGGCAACGGCTACTGGGTCGACTTCTGGACCGTCTGCGACGAGGAGAAGTGCTATCTCTACTCCTCCGACGACAACGGACACCTGTACCGCTCGGAGACCACGGTCAAGGAGTTCCCGAACGGGTTCGGCAACACGAAGATCGTCCTTCAGGACAGCAAGTTCTCGCTCTTCGAGGCGAGCAACGTCTACAAGATCAAGGGCACGGCCGATCAGTATCTGCTGCTCGTCGAGGCCATCGGCAGCGACGGGCGGCGCTACTTCCGCTCGTGGACGGCGCATGGACTCGACGGTCGGTGGACACCGCTGGCCGACACGGAGGCCAACCCCTTCGCGAGGTCCAGCAATGTGACCTTCGCGGACGGGACGGCATGGTCCAAGGACATCAGCCACGGTGAGATGGTCCGCGACGGCATCGACCAGACCATGGAGATCGACCCGTGCCGGCTTCAGTTCCTGTACCAGGGGCTGGATCCGGCGGCGTCCGGATCCTACTCACAACTCCCGTACAGGCTAGGTCTGCTGACGCAGACGAACAGCAACTGCTGACGCCACTCACCCATCCGGGGCGCGAGGCGCGAGTCGGGGGACGCACACCCGCCACTCCGCCTCGCGCAGCGACCGTACCCACCTGCGCGCACACCGCGCGCGCCCCGGGTCCCGCAGCACCGGGCATCGCCCGGCGGCGCACCTCAAGGACCTGGTAGAGGGCCGGGCCGGCATGTGTGCTTTTGGGTCGAGCCGCCGGAGGGTGAGGAAGGGCCTTGCCCGACGGCCCGACCTGAAGAACGGCGAAGTACGAGGTCATCGCGCCGTTGCTGCCCTGCCGCCACGTGATTTCCTCGAACAAGGCGGCCTCTTCGACGAGGGCCGGCAGTGGGGGGTGCCTCGCGGTATCGAGGCAGGGTCGGTGGGCCCAGTCCGCCATAGGCGGGTTGATACGGCTCGGCGTCGGGAGGCCGTGCGATCTCTTGAGCGAGCTATGATCGGTGCCGCTGGTCTTGTGGTTGTGCCAGCGACGGTCAGGAGGGCGGGCGCGGGGGTTCCCGGGCCATGCCCGCCGACGTGATGGGACCGCTGCATGTGTCTGTCTGCGCGACGGCGGGGCGGTCGGGCCCTGCGACATCGGCTCCGCCCTCCGGGAGTCGGGGGGCGGGTAGCGTGCACCTCTTGCCCTCTTTACTACTTGGTTGCTTCGGGCGCCGGAGATTGGCTGGGATCGGTGAATCTTGCGGGCGGCCCGCACGCCCATCGGCCCAGCAGTAGGCACAGTTCTCACGTGTCGGTGGTGCGCAGGGCTGGTGCCCGGGGTTTTTGGGTGCCGTACCGGTGGGTGAGGCGGGACCAGTCGTAGTTGCCGCGGATCATGGTCGCCATGAGGTCGGCATAGCGAAGCAGGTTGTTGATCTGGACGTGGATGGTATTGATGGCCTGGGGGCGCGTGCAGTGCCGCTCGCGTTCCAGGACCATGACCACAGTGTGGACCTCGCCGGCGGCTTCCTCCTTCTCCAGTGACATCACGTCGTTGACGTGGCTGACAAGATCGCTGGGACAGGGTGCCGCGGCAGATCGGACACTTCGCGCCACTGGGACGGCTCGGAGTCAGCGGCATGCGGCGGGGTACCTGGGCAGGCCAGTCCGATGGGCGCTTCGCCGCGGGCAGACAGGTACACCCGCATCCAACTGAGTGGGCGTGTGCTCGCTCACGGCGACCAGCCCATCACGCCCACGGTCCGCGACCAGCCGGGATACCGCACTGCCCACGCGTTCAGGTGGCGACACATCGCCTATGTACTCACATACCTGAGAGCGTCGAGCCTGGGGCCGTCGGGCTTTGGCCTTGCGTTCAAACGCACAACGCGGGCCGGGGCGCGACCATTCCCGGTCCGCGCCCCGACACCACGGCTTCACTTGCTTGTCGGTTTTACGAGGACAGCACGCGCGCGTGGAGGGCGGTTACGGCCTTGCGGGCCGATGTGAACGCGCCGTGCTGCCAGGCGTCGGTGTAGCTGAGCCAGTCGCCGGCGAAGTAGACGCGCCCGGTGGGCCGGTTGAGCGGCTGGTAGCGCGGGTCGTCGGGGCCGCCCGGTGTGTCGTGCCAGGCCGCCTCCAGGTGGGGTGTCTGGCGCCAGTGGTGCGAGAAGGAGGAGGCGAGCTCGGTGCGGTACTGCTCGCCGTAGATCTTCACTCCCGCGGCGACGGCCCGCTTCTCGCGCTCCCCGGGCGTCAGCTTGGCGTACGCGTCCGCGTCGTCGTCGTAGTTGTAGTAGCCGATCAGCACGCCGCGCTCGCCGTGGAAGCCGTACGAGGGGTGCCAGATGTGGGTGACGTCCTGGTCGGTCTCGGTGATGCCGCCGTAGATGTTGTGGTCGAGCTCCCACCAGCGGGAACGGTACTCGAGCCCGATCTTGGCCGCAGACGAGGGCGTGATGGCCTCCAGGGCGCGCTGCACCCCGGAGCCGAGGTTGTGCTGAACCTTGGCGAGGATGTTGGGCGGCATGGCCGCGATGCAGTAGTCGGCGTCGATCACCTTCGTACGGCCGCCCTGGGTGTAGGTGACGGCAACGCCGCTCCCCTTGTCGGTGATGTCCGAGACGACTGCCCCGGTGCGGATGCGGTGGGTGCCGACCGCCTTGGTGAGTGCGTGCGGTATCCGGTCCATGCCGCCGACCGGCTGGAACATCAGCATGGCCTGGTCGAAGCCGAACTCGAAGGAGAAGTAGCGGCCCACGCCGCTCGCGAACACCTCGGAGGCGGTGGGAATGTCGCCGAGGAGGACACCTGGAGTACCTGCGGCGGCCGGGACGACCGAGTAGCCGCGCCGTTCGCCGCCCTCGTACGTGAGTGTGTCGCCCAGCTCTCCCCAGTCCTTGAGGAACTCGACGAGCCTCTCCCGGTCTGCGACCGTCAACTCCTTGTCCAGTGCGCCCCGGTCGGTAGCCTTGGCGAGCAGCTCGGAGACATAGCCGTACACGTCGGCCTTCGCGGTTCGGTACCGCTCGGGCTGCTTCATCCCCGACTTCTGGTTGAAGATGTAGGCGTCGGCGTTGACGTTGGTGAACACCTCTATGGGGACGCCGAGTTCTCGGCAGTAGTCGAGGGTGACCATCCACTGGGGGATGCGGGCGGGGCCGGCGTTCATGTACTGGCCGTCGGTGAAGCGGGCGGTCTGTGTGTTGCCGTACAGGTCGGTGGTGGAGTCGCCGCCGCGGAGGGTGAAGTTGCGGCCGCCGGTGCGGTCTCTGGCCTCCAGGACCGTGCAGTCGTAGCCTGCCTTGCCGAGTTCGTAGGCAGAGGCGAGTCCGGCGATGCCGCCGCCGACGATGACGACCTTGGCTGCGCCGCGGCCGGTGAGGGTGAAGTCGCCCGGCTTGAGGGCGCGGAAGGGCTGGTCGCGCTGGGCCGCTTCGGCGGTGGGGGCGAGGCCGAGGGCACCCATGGTGGCAAACATGGCGCCGGCGCCACCGGTCAGGCCAACGGTGCGCAGAAACGAACGCCGACTCGTGTCCGGCAGGGGGTGAGACTGTGCCATGACGTGGGCTCCCCTTTCGATCTTGAACGACCGGGGAAGCATGCCAACGGCTGATTACAGCCCCTGAGGTATTCGTGTGTCGCACACGTTTCTATGCGCGCAGGCGCCGACAGGCGGCCGATCGGCACCCGAGGGCGCGCACAGCCTGCCGCCCACGACGCGCGTCTCCGCCCCTTCGGTGAAAGGGCTTCTTGAACGTCGCCAGTGATGCTCTTCGCTGCCACTTGGTTGGTTGTTGAAGGGAGTGGTGAGGGTGACGAGCATGAGCACGCGTACGGCTTGCCCTTGCAGGCGACACGCTGAAGTGGACATGATCGTCGCCTCATGAATCAGCGCTCTGTGGCCCTGGACAAGATCACTTTGGAGGATTGGCCGGCCATTCACTCGTGGGCGTGTCTGGCGGAGGCTTGTCGCTATCAGACGTTGGGGGCCGAACACAGAGGACAGACGCGGGACTTCGTGGAAGGCGCGGTCAAAGCCTGGTCGGACAGCCCCCAGCGGCGGTATTCCTATGTGGCCCGCCTCGGGCGGGATGTGGTGGGCATGGGGGAACTGAATGTTCGTAGTGACATCCAGCGTCAGGCCGAGATCTCCTATGGCGTGCATCCGCGAGTCTGGGGCCAGGGCATCGGGACACAGATCGGGCGGCAGTTTCTTGCCTGTGGCTTGGCATGGCGGGCCGGGCGGCTTCCGGCCGACGACCGCGGCCCGGTGGTGGCGCTGCTGTGGGCCAGGTCAGGCAGGTCAGTGACCGCGAACGGCAGGAACAACGCCGAGCCGACGACGGTCTGGGCGCTCGTCAGGTGCAGCTCAGCTCACCGGCTCAAGGTGGACCCAGGCGGATGGGCGAGGTGTTCGCCGTACTCGGCGACCGCAGCCTGGAACCGGGCGAGGCCAGGCGTCGCGTCGGCCGGCTCGCGCTCGACAGCACTGACCTCCAGGCCGAGGAGGCGCTGATCGCGGGGCGCGCCGCCTAGATCGGTGCGGACGCGTGGCCGGGGCGGCGACTGCTGATCATCGCCGTGGACGCAACCACCGGTGAGCCCGTGGTGTGGGACCGCGACAGCGGCGTGCCGTTGGTGCACGCGGTGGCAGCGAGTAGCGCCTTCCCCGGGGCCGCGCCGCCTGTTGCCATCGACGGCCGACGGTACATGGACGGTGCGCTGCGTGCGGGCTCCAACGCCGATCTCGCCGCTGGAGCCCGCACGCTGGTCGTGGTCGAGCCGATGGCCCACCTGTTTCCCCGGGAGCCGCTCAACCAGCAGCTGGCGGCCGTGGGGGCAGGCACCGCGGTGACCATCGGTCCCGATCCGGCCTCGGTGCGCGCTTTCGGCTCGGACATGGGCGACCTGGCAGCCTGGGAATCGGCCTACCAGGCGGGTCTTCGCCAGGCGGGCGACGTCGACGCGCAACTCCGCTCCATAAGGAGGGCAGAAGCCGACGCGGGCTGACCGCTGATCAGGTCGGTGATGTGTGGCGCTGGCAGGCCACCGGAGGGGTCGCCGCGTAGGCCGACCCCTCCGGCAGCACAGGCGCAGGTCGCGGTGATCGCAGAGCGTCGCAACTCGATGATCATCAAGACCTGTGCCTGTCTTACGTCCGGGTAGCCCCACCACGCCTATCTGCGCCACCTCTTACTTCTTCTTGCCCTGGTTCTTGCTCGGGATCTCCCGGAGCTGGGTTTTCCCTGCTCAGCAGTGATGGGCTCGTGGGCCTGGTGGTCGTTGTTGGTCGTCTTTGGCCACTGTCGAGCGGCCTCGGACGGCCCAGGGACGGCCCGGGGCCGACTGACGCCTGGCACTGCTCCTGTGCTCAGCGCGACGGACGCTTCGGGGGTGGAACCGGGCCGGGGACCACATCCTCGCCGAGATGTCCCTTGATCAGGTGTGAGATACCGATGTCGCTGATGTGGACGCGCACGAGGTTGGTCCGGTCGCTGTGGGTCGGGGTGCGTCGGAGACTGGGACTCGATGACGATCCACCCAGGAGCACAGGGGCGGCAGGGTAATGACACGCGACCGCACACCTCTGGTCAGCTGGAGTCGATGGCCTTATCTCCTGCCTGCCGCGGTGCTCCTCGTCGCGGTCGTCGTCGACGTACTGACCCCGTCAGGATTCAGCGTGTTTCCGCTGCTGGCGGGCGCTCCCGTACTGGCCGCCCCCGTGTACTCGTTGCCGGGCGTAATCGCCACCGGCGTAGTGACGGAGCTGATCGGGATGGCCGTGGCGTACACGAAGGGCGTCGCCCTTGCCGAATACTCCGTCCGGTTCACGAGCGTCGTAGTCCTGACCATTCTTGCCGCGATCCTCAACCGGGTCATGGCCAAAGAGCGGAAGCAGTTGAAGGACACCCGTGAGGTAGCCGAGGCCGTCCAGCGTGCGGTGCTCCCCATTCCCCCCGAGCGGGTCGGGCCGCTGGACGTGGCCTCCCGGTACCGGGCCGCCGCGAAGGAGGCTGCCATCGGTGGCGACCTCTACGCCATCCACCCCGCACCCGACAGCGTTCGGATGATGATTGCCGACGTGCGGGGGAAGGGACTGGGCGCGGTCCGAACCGTCAACAGGCTGCTCGGCGCCTTCTATGAGGCCGTGGCTCACATCCCCGGCTTGACCGATGTGGTCGACCGCTTGGAGGAAGTCATGCAGAGGGTCGATGCCGTGGAGGAGGAGGGCACCGAGTCCTTTGCCACCGCCGTCCTCATCGACGTCCCCAACGACGGCTCCGCCCTATACATGATCAATCTGGGACACCCCGCGCCGCTCCTCATCCACCAGGGCCGCGCGAGTCCGCTGGAGCCGTCTGCCCCGTCCCTGCCCCTGGGCCTGGGCAATCTGGGCCGCATCCGGGTACCGGTCGATCGGTACGCCCTGCCGCACGACGCGACCCTGGTGATGTTCACTGACGGCCTGGTCGAGGCACGTGACCGCCACGGCACCTTCTACAATCCCGTGCCATTCCTGTCCCGTCCCCTCCCAACGGATCCGGGTGTGATCCTGGACGCTCTCATCGCCGATCTGACCCGGTACACCGAAGGACGCCTGGACGACGATGCCGCCCTCATGGCCGTTACCCGCCGGCCGGACGCGTCCGACGGCACCAGCTAGCCCTGCGGTTGGGTGCGCAGTCCGTCGAGGATGAGCGCGAGCATCCGTGGTGCTCGGTCTTCGGGGCTGGACGCGGCGCGCCAGAGTGCGCCGGTGAGCTGGAGGAAGTCGCCGGGGTCGGCGTCCGTGCGGATGCTTCCGTCCTTCTTGCCGGCGTCGAGGAGTTGCGTGATCGCGGCGATGACCGGCCCGTAGCTCTGCTCGCTGATCGCCTGGTGCGCGCCGGGGCTGAGCGCGTCGCCGAGGCCGTGCTTCCTGCGCATCGCCTCGACGAGGTCGGTCGTCCAGCGGCGGAGCGCTTCGAGCGGGGACAGCCGGGCCAGCAGGGCCGGCACGGCGCCGATGATGCGCTCCACCTCGTCCTGGTAGACGGCCAGGACCAGCGCCTCGCGGGTGGGGAAGTTGCGGTACAGCGTGCCCGCGCCGACGCCGGCGCGCTGGGCGACCTGGTTCATCGACGTGGCGCTGTCCTCGGCGAACGCCTCGCGGGCGGCTGCCAGGATGCGCGCCCGGTTCTCGCGAGCGTCTGAACGAACCACAGGACCTCACCTTGCTAAGTGGAGAGCTCTCCACTACGGTATTCGGAGAGTTCTCCACTTACTTTAGAGGGGCGTCATGCAGTACATCAAGCTCGGCACCACCGGCCTGGACGTGTCACCCATCGCCATCGGCGCGATGACCTACGGCGAGCCCGACCGGGGCCATCCCGTCTGGTCCAAGGGGGAGAAGGAGGCCCGCCCGCTCATCAAGCACGCGCTGGAGGCGGGGATCAACTTCTTCGACACCGCGAACCTGTACTCGTACGGGTCCAGCGAGGAGATCCTCGGCCGCGCGCTCAAGGACTTCGCCGACCGCGACGAGGTGGTGATCGCCACCAAGCTCCGGCACCCGATGCGGCCCGGTCCCAACGGCCGTGGCCTGTCACGGAAGGCGATCATGACCGAGGTCGACCACTCCCTGCGCCGCCTCGGTACGCACTACATCGATCTCTACCAGATCCACCGCAACGACCACGCGACGCCCTGGGAGGAGACGCTGGAGGCGCTCAGTGATCTCGTGAAGGCCGGCAAGGTCCGCTACCTCGGCGCCTCCTCCATGCACGCCTGGGAGTTCGCCAAGGCGCTTCACCTGCAGCAGCAGCACGGCTGGGCGCGCTTCGTGTCCATGCAGAACCACTACAACCTGCTCGCCCGGGAGGAGGAGCGGGAGATGATCCCGCTGTGCCTGGACGAGGGTGTCGGCACGATCATCTGGTCCCCGCTGGCCCGCGGCCGCCTCGCCCGCGCCTGGGACGACGCCCGCTCGACGGTGCGCTCCGAGACGGACGGCGCCTACGCGGACATGCTCTACTCGCCCGAGCAGGAGTCCTCCAACCGCGCGATCATCGACGCGGTCGGACAGGTGGCCGACGGCCACGGTGTCAGCCGCGCACAGGTCGCGCTCGCCTGGCTGCGCCGCCAGCCGGTCGTCACCGCGCCCCTGGTCGGGGCCGGTTCGATCCGGCAGATCGACGAGGCCGTGGCCTCCCTCGACATCGAGCTCACCGACGAGGAGGTGCGCGCCCTGGAGACGCCGTACACGCCGCGGTACGACTGGCAGGGCATCTCCGACGAGGCCGAACTGGAGGCCATCCGCAGGCGCGTCCCCGGCATGGCCCTTTCATGAACCCCATCGTCCGCTCCGGCGCGGCCGCCCGCGCCGGAGCCCTCCTCATCCTCCTCGGCCCGCTCGTGTCCTGGCTCGCCGAGTTCATCACCGCCGCCGCCTGGCAGAACCCGCCGTACTCGCCCCTGTACAACTGGGTCAGTCACCTCGGCCTGACCGGCCCGGCACAAACCGCGTTCGGACAGGTCGCCAATTCCCCCCTCGGTGCCGTCATGGACACCGGCTGGGTGAGCTACGGCATCCTCCTGATCGTCGGCGCGTTCCTCGTGTTCGACCCGCGCAAGGGTCCCCGCCCGGTCATCATCGTGATCCTCGCCGTCCTCTCCGGCGTCGGCGTCTCGCTCGTCGGCATCTTCCAGGGCTCCAACGCCAACGTCGACAACGGCCTGATCGCGTTCCACACCCTCGGCGCGCAGGGCGTCATGCTCGCCGGCAACCTCATGGCGATCGCCGTCGGAACCGGCGGACCCCGCATCGGTCTCGGCAGAGGCCGCTCGATCACGACCACCGCGCTCGGCACCGCCGGACTGATCGCGTTCCCCCTCTTCATGGCCGACGTGTTCACCGGCTGGATGTGGAACATCGGCATGTCCGAGCGCGCCGTGATCTACCCCATCATGATCGGCCACGCCCTCCTGGGAAGCAGCCTGGCCGCCACCCAGCGACATGCTGCGACGCGGCCGCCAACACCGCCCGAAGCCCACGTCGCGAACTGGAGACACAGATGACACAGGTACTGGTCACCGGAGGGACAGGATTCATCGGGAGCTGGTGCGTCCTGGCCCTGCTCGACGCCGGGCACACCGTCCGCACCACAGTCCGCGACCCGCGGCGCGCGCCGGCACTGCGCTCCTGGCTCCACGCAGCCCAGCCGTTCCAAGACGACCGCCTCACGGTCGTACGCGCCGACCTCGAACGCTCCGACGGCTGGGACGAAGCCGTCGCCGACTGCGACTTCATCCTCCACGTCGCCTCGCCGACCCTGCGTAGCGCACCGGCGAACGACGACGAGATGGTGGTCCCAGCGCGCGAGGGCGTCCTGCGGGTGCTGCGCGCCGCCCGCGACGCCGGCGTGGGCCGCGTCGTCCTCACGAGCGCCTTCGGAGCCGTCGGGATTGGGCATCCCCCGCGCTCGACCCCGTTCACCGAGGAGGACTGGACCCACATCGACAGCGACATCCCGCCCTACCAGCGGTCCAAGACGCTCGCCGAGCGCGCCGCCTGGCAGTTCATCGAGGACGAAGGCGGTGGCCTGGAACTGGCGGCGGTTCATCCCGTGGGAGTCCTTGGACCACTGCTGGGTCCAAACGACCCACCATCCCTGCGCCTTGTGCGGAGAATGCTCGAGGGACGGGTTCCTGCGTGCCCTCCCTTCGGGATGGGTTATGTCGACGTGCGCGACGTGGCGGACCTGCACCTGCGCGCGATGACCGATCCGGCAGCCGCCGGCGAGCGCTTCCTCGCGATCGCGGGGCACAGCCTGCGCCTCGTCGACATCGCGCGCATTCTGCGTGACCGCCTTGGCGAGCACGCTGCGAAGGCCCCGACCCGTGAACTGCCCGTGTGGCTCACGCACGCGCTGGGCATCGTGAACCCCGAACTGCGACTGCTGAGGCACCAGCTCGGCCGGGATCTCGACGCCACAAGCGCCAAGGCGGAACGCCTCCTGGGATGGCGGGCGCGTCCCATCGAGGACACCATCGCCGAGACCGCCGAGAGCCTCCTCGCCCACGGCATCGGGAAGTGACCGGCTCGCACTTGGGCAGTGCCCAGGTCAGGGGAGGGGGCTACTGGAGCGGGGCGACTGCTGGCGGAGCGGTCATGGACAAGGCAGGCGCCTTCAGCCGGCACGGGCAGCAGTTCCTCGAAGACATGCCCACATCGTCGAGGGGCCGTGTGTCGGTCAAGGGATCATCGGGGACTGGTGAGCAGCTCGACGACCAGGGCGAGGGATTCCCGTCGGGATACGCATGTGGATGCGTCCTCTCCGTCTCCTCCTTCACCGGTCGGGTCAGGCCGCGGCGCGGGCTGAGTCCGGCGAAGACCCGGCTGACGGGCTGCTGCGGCGCCGCGGCCAGGCCGCCCAAGCGCTCACCCTGACCCTGAGATTCGCCGGCGGCACCACCTGGGAGAAGACCCGCCGCCTGCCCGAACCCTCCGCGCACGACGAAGACCTACGCACCATGGCGTACCAGCTGATGGATGCCGCCGGTCTACAGCGCGCCCGCCTGACCGGTATCGCCTTGAAGGGCGAGGACCTCATCGATGCCGACCAGGTGACCCAGCAAATCAGCCTGGACGCCGCACGGGAGTCCCGGCTCCTCGCCGAAGCCGCCATGGACCACATCCGGGCCAAGTTAGGCCCTCACACGGTCGGCCCCGCCGCTACCGCGCCCTTCCGCCGAGCCTCATGACCGCGCGCGGTGCCGGCTGAAACCAGCATGACCGGAGCCCACACGCACTGGTGATCTTCTGGGCGTTCGGCTCCGCACCGCGTGGGCCGGCTCCTACCGTCGTCTCCAGCGTGCGACGGTAGGAGGGCGGGGAGATGTGGATCCACGGCAGGAAGGGCTTGCTCATCGGGGCGCTGCGGGTCCTGCGCGATCATGAGGAGGTGGCTGAGCACGGCTGGGTGCTGTTCGGAGGCTTGCGTCCTGACCACCACAAGACGGTGGAGACGGCGGCCGGGCAGGGCCTGGTGGAGCTGGCCGACCGGGACATGCGCGCGGAGTTGTCCGCGTATGAGGGCCGACCCGTTGCGTGGGCGGCCCGACTGACGGGCCACGGCCGGGATGGGCTGGCCTACACCGAGGCCAGCCCCGCCCCCAACCGCCGGCCCGACGGGCCGGTAGACGGCGAGCAGGTGGTCGAGCTGCGCCGCTCGGAGATGGACGCACTGCGCCTGTACGTGCACCTCGGTGCCCGGCTGCGCAAGCCGCCGGCCGACGGCCTGGAGGAGAAGGTGCGCACCACGCGCCGGCTCGGCAACCTGTGGATTCTGCACCTGAACGAGGAGCAGATCGAGTCGGTGGCCTACGCCTTCTACGTGCGCTCCGTGGGCGGTTCCACAGCCGAGGCCAACCGGTTCGGCCGCGAGCACGGCGTCACCTTCCGCCCGTCCGGCCGATAGCCAGCCTGCGGCCAAGCCCCCCCAACGGCCAGCAAAGCTCTGTCGCCTTTCACGCCCGCAGGGCATTTGTGCACGGCTTGTTGGGACGAATCACGCCTGTGGCCGGGGACGCGGCGTGTGGTGCAGTCGTTCGCAGCGGTGCGACGGCCCCTTCTTTTCTCCCCTGGGGGTGACCCTGGCCAGATGGTCCTGTGCCCGGCCTGGAGAGCCGGTCACCGTGCGTCCCGCCGAAACGCGACCGCCCTGGCTTGTACGCGAGTTGCGGCTCTGGCTCAACCTCTTTGAAGGCTCCCCTCCCTGGGGCGCATTCCATAGGTGGGGGAGGATTTCGCTTACGAGGTGCCTTGCTGATCGGTGCCGTTGGAAGCGTGGCAACTCCCATAACCTCAGGTCAGCGGCACCTCTCTGTATCCGGGGCTACCCGAACCGGTCGTCACGCGACGGATCCAGGCTCAGGGTGGCTGGCTCACTGCCAGAAACACTCATCGATGACGATCTGAGGATCGGTGTTTCTGCGGGCGAAGTGGTACCGGAGCCACCCTCGGCCGTGGTCGAAGTAGATGACGTGCTCGCCACCGGGGCGGGTGGACTGGACGGGTTCGACACTCATTCCGCCTGGGAGGTCGCGGTCGCTGTCGATGCCCCGGAAGTACGGGTCAGCGGCGGTGACGAGTTCGGCGCGGGCTGCGTCGACCAAGGCCCGGGCCTCTTCGGGGAGGGCGTTTCTGTTGTCCTCGGCGTTCTTGGTCCAGTCGGCTTGCCATGGCGGCCCCATGAAGTGCTCGGTCACTGGCCGGGCTCTGCCTTCGCTGCCGCGCGGCGGATGCGTCCGGCTTCTTCGATGAGTGACTTGGCGCGGGCGTAATCGGGTTCCCGGCTGGCCTCGTCCTCCAGGCCGTGCACCTTCGCTTCTAGTTGGGGATCGCGGGCGAGGGCGAATTCGCCCCACCAGCGGGCCATGAAGGCAGGGACCGGCGCGAGGTCGTAAGCGTCGGCGATGTCGCGGCGCCAGTGTCGATCGAAGTCGACGAGGAGTTGCGGCGCATGCTGGGCGATGGCGGCGCGGAGCGCCTTCGGTGTCCTGTCGGGCATGGAGGGCACGGCCCCAGAGCCATGGGTGGCGGTAGTCATGAACGGCAGTTCCCCTACTTGGCGGTCGGTCAGGCGGCAGTTGGCTTCATCCGGCCTGGGGCCCTGCCGTCAGGCTCTTCGGCAGATGGCGTCTTGTTGTCCTTGGTGGGGCTTTGTGTGCACTGCTGTCCGGCCCGGGCGAGGCTGTTGTCGCGCAGGGTGTAGATCATGCTGGAGTCCTTGTAGCCCAGCATGCGGGCAAGTCTAGCGACCCGTCCGTACGGCAGCTTTCCGCCGACGGGTGCGGTGACGGCGGCACGAACGTCGTCTTCGAGTTGTCTGCGGAGCTGGGCGAGCTGCTTTTCCGCGCGGGTGATCTCGGCGCGGGTATTGCGGACCCTCTGCACGTCGGGGTCCTGGTCGTCCTTGTTCTGTTTCGCCGACATGCTTCGCAGCATGACACCACAGACCATGGTTTGCAACACTGCAGATATATACACTCTGGTTTCACAGACCGCAGTATTGTGGCTTCGCCATCGGCGCGTCGGCGTTGAAGTCTCCCCGCCCTTCAGTTGAAGTCTCCCCGCCCTTCAAGGCAGGGGAGACTTTAAGAACCGAGCAGTCCCTGCCTACCGGGCCGTGCGCACCGCCGTGCTCGAGCCGCCCAGGAGGTGGTTGATGAGTTGCTCGGTTTCCGTCTCCAGTGAGCAGTCCAGTGTCTGGTTGCCCTGTTGCAGGTGGGTGATGGCGGTGTAGTCCTTGCCGGTTCCCGGCCGTATGTTCGATCTGGAGCCAGTCCCGGTACAGCAGGTCTGCCTACCGCTGGCTGGGCAAGCCGGTTGCCGACGCCGTGCTGGAGGAGGCGTATCGCGCGAACGCACTGTTCGACGCCCACTGCGACGACCCGGAGTTCGGTTACCGGTTCCTGGTCGATGAAGCGCGTGGTGCCGGGGCGGGCATGGCCGGGCGCACCGCGTGGCGGATCTGCCGGGACAACCGCGGGTGGAGTGTCTTCGGGAAGAAGCGTGGCCGGGGGCAAGAAGGCCGGCCAGCCGGTGCACGACGATCTCGTGAGCCGCAACTTCACCGCGACCGGCCCGAACCGGCTGTGGCTCGCCGACATCACCGAACACGCCACCGGCCAAGGCAAGCTGTACCTCTGCGCGATCAAGGATGTCTTCAGCAACAGGATCGTGGGCTACTCCATCGATACGCGGATGAAGTCCCGCCTCGCCGTAGCCGCCCTGGACAACGCCGTGGCCCGGCGGGAACACGTCGACGGGTGCATCCTGCACAGCGATCGCGGATCACAGGGCGGTCCCGGAAGTTCGTCCGGGCCCTCGACCACCATCGGATGGCCGGATCGATAGGGAGAGTCGGGGCGGCCGGCGACAACGCGGCCATGGAATCCTTCTTCAGCCTGGTGCAGAAGAACGTCCTCGACCGCCGGACCTGGGCCACCCGCGAAGAACTGCGGATCGCGATCGTTTCCTGGATCGAGAGGACCTACCACCGGCGCCGCAGACAAGCCGCACTCGGCCGACTGACACCCGTCGAATTCGAGGCCGTCATGACCACACCGGCCCTCCAGGCCGCGTGACCGAACCTGACCTGCCGCCCAATCGTGCAGCAGACCCCTGATCGTGCGCATGCCGCAGGATCCGCATGATGAGCAGCCGTGGCTATGACGAAAGCCTCGGCCGAGCCGGGCGGGGCTCACGGCCAGACGTCGCCGCTGCTCCCCTCGTCGTGCATCCATACGACAAGCCATCACCCAATCGGCCTATGCGTGCCGCGCGCCGATGTGCAACGTAGCCCATTCGGCGGCACGGTGGGCGTGACCCGGTTGCCGTCAAGCGACCGCTGTGATCGCTGATGTGCGGGGAGGCGTCGTGATCGTGATAGCTCTGCTCGTCCCGGAGGTAGTGCTCCTCGGGTTGTTCGCGCTGACCGCTCTGGAAGATCTCCTCTTCCCACCGCCCCAACCTTCCGTACCGGAACAGGCAGTCCTGCAACAGCCTGTTCACCCTCACCGGCTGCCTCGCCCATCGGACTGACGCATGGGCGGTGAGGGCAACAGGCGCGTTCAGACGTACATCGCCGCCACGAGTGCAGCGATGATGGTGAATACCGCCACTGGCAGCATGACCTTCCGCCACCTGGCCAGCCGGTCGGCAACATCGGGCTTCGAGTCACCTCGCAGCCCGTTCTGCGGAGGCGACACCGGGCAACCTGAGCGGTCCCCGCCCGTGTCGCCGAGCCAGCAGGCGCCAGTCAGCCGAGCAAAGACCGTATCGGTGGGCCGATCGTTCAGGGCACTCATGCCCAGGCCAACGACGAGCCGCGCCAGCCGGCCACCGCCGCGAGCGAGCTCGTCATTCCTTCGATGCAAGACCGTGATCGGCTGGCTCCGAGCTGAGCTGGGCAAAGGGCCTCGCCCGGGCGCACGGCTACCCGTGTCGCGGCCCGCGTCGCCTCACCGCAGGCAACCCGTTCGGGGGTCGCTGTCGGGCGGCGGCCGGGCGGGTCGGGTTTGTCTGGGACGGTAGCCGACCGGCATGCAAGAGCCGGTCGGGCCTTATGCGAGGAGAAACCGTGTCCCAAAGCATCACGCAGTACAAGGACGCGCACACCGTCATCTACGGCAGCTCCAGTTTGGACCGTCTCGTCACCGAGGAACAGGCCGGCCACGCGGCCGCCTGGGAGGCCACGCGGAAGCTCAAGGAGTCCGGGCAGCCGATCGACGACCAGAGTCTGCCCCACACCCTGGAGGCGCTGGCGCGCCAGCAGGCCGATCGGCTCCTGATCGACCTCGGCCTGGACCACCTGGACAACGAGGAGGTCAGGCGTCACGCGGCGGCCGCAGCAGCGCGGATCGCCCCCGAGTTCGTCACCGTCTGACCGCGGCGGCTCGCGCACCATCAGTGCGGAAGGCCGCGAGCACCGGCGCCTGACGCCCCTCACTCCCTTCGGCCGTCCCTCGGCCGAAGGGAGCATCGCCGGCTTCGCCATGTCCTGCCTGAAGAGCGGCGGTCGGCAAGCGCCGGATGCCGTTGCTCGAGGGGGTGACTACGCTGAATACCCAGTCTGAAAATCGTTTCGCATGCGCTGCTGGTGTGCAGTCGCGCCTGGGGCTGTGAAGCCGATTCCAAGACCCTACATCTGGTGATGCTTGGGGCTACTGCGGTTTGCCATGCCCCGAACGATCTGGAGCGGCGCGATCAGCTTCGGACTCGTCACGGTGCCGATCAATGCGGGCGGCGCGACCGAGGACCACTGCGTCCCCTCGCTCGTGTGCCTATTCCTGATGTGGCCATGACATCGCGCCCCGTGTGACACGTTGGCGGACGGACGCGACGGGTGATGGGTGGGGCGTTGTCGCAGCCCCTGACCCGGCTGGGTGGTCACCGTGCCGTTATCGGCTCCGGTGCGTTGTGGGCGCGACGGTAGGCCAGTGGTGACAGGCCCAGGTACGTGTGGAAGTGCTTGCGCAGGGCGACGGGGTCGCCGAAGCCGCAGGCGGTGGCGATCCGTGCGACGGTCAGGTCGGTGGACTCCAGCAGCAGGCGCGCGTGCGCCAGCCGCTGCTGCGCCAGCCACTTCAGCGGGCTGCTGCCCACCTCGCTGCGGAACCGCCGGGTGAAGGTGCGCACGCTCATGTGCGCGTGCCGGGCCATGTCCTCCAGGGTGACCGGCTCGGCCAGCCGGTCCAGCGCCCACTGCCGGGTCGCCGAAGTGGAACGGTCGGTGTCCTGCGGAACCGGGTGCTCGATGAACTGGGCCTGCCCGCCCTCGCGCCACGGCGCCACGACGCAGCGCCGCGCGGCGGCCGAGGCCACCGCCGCCCCGTGGTCCAGACGGACCAGGTGCAGGCACAGGTCGATGCCGGCCGCTCCGCCGGCGGAGGTAAGGATGCGTCCGTTGTCGACGAACAAGACGTCCGGATCGACCTCGACGTCGGGGAACAGCCGCGCCAGCGCGTCACACAGCCCCCAGTGCGTGGTGGCCCGCTGACCGTCGAGCAGACCGGCTGCCGCGAGCAGGAAGGCCGAGGTGCACAGGCTGACGATGCGGGTGTGCGGCCTTATCCGGTCCAGCGCCGCGGCGAGTTCCTCGGGGAGCGCGCCGGTCGCGAGCAGCTGCTCGCTGGGCTCCTGCGTGGCGAGAACGACGGTGTCCGCGGTCTCCAGCACCGACTCGTCGTGGTCGACGACGATCCGGTAGTCCTCGTGCGTGCGCACCGGCCGGCCGCCGAGGGAGCAGGTGACGACGGAGTACAGACGGGTCCCATCCGGTTCACAGGCCTCGTTGAACACCCGGGCCGGGATGCCCAGGTCCAGCGGCTGGACTCCGTCGAGGGCGAGAACGACAACACGATGCCTCATGGCCGGAATGGTACGACAGATGTCCCCCCGGCCACTCACCCGCCTCCGCGGGCGCACGCCACTGTTTGTGTGGCGGGGACGCGGTCCCCGCTGAAGGAAGAGCAACACAGGCATGAGCGAGGACATCATGAGTGAGCACACCATGCGGGCAGTCACCATCAGCGAGTTCGGCGGAGCGGAGGTGCTGACCGTCGAGGAGGTCGCGCGCCCGGTGCCGCTGCCGACCGAGGTGCTGGTACGGGTGCACGCCGCCGGGGTCAACCCGGTGGACTGGAAGACCCGCGAGGGCGAGGCCGTGGCGGGGCTGCAGACGCTTCCGCTGATCCTTGGCTGGGACGTGTCCGGTGTCGTCGAGGAGGTCGGCTTCGGCGTCACCACCCTGAAGGTCGGCGACGAGGTGTACGGCATGCCGTGGTTCCCGCGCGCCGCCGGCGGCTACGCCGAGTACGTGACCGCACCGGCCCGCCAGTGGGCCCGCAAGCCGGCCACCCTGGACCACCCGCACGCGGCCGCCGTGCCGCTGGCGGCGCTGACCGCCTGGCAGACCGTGGTCGACACCGCCCACGTCCAGGCCGGCCAGCGCGTCCTGATCACGGCCGCCGCCGGCGGGGTGGGCCACTTCGCGGTCCAGTTCGCCCGGCACCTGGGCGCCCACGTGATCGCCACCGCCAGCGCCGCACGCCACCCCTGGCTCAAGGAGCTCGGCGCCGACGAGACCATCGACTACACCACCACCCGCTTCGAGGACGTCACCAAGGACGTCGACGTCGTCATCGACCTGGTGGGCGACGCCCACGACAACACCAGCACCCGCTCGCTGAAGGTTCTGCGCCCGGGCGGCCTGCTGGTCGCCGTCCCGGCCGGTGTCTCCCCGGAACTGGCCCAGGCCGCCGAGGCAGCCGGGGTGCGCGTCACTGCGTACCTGGTCGAGCCGGACGGTACCGCGCTGACCACGATCGCAGACCTGATCGACGAGGGCGCGGTCGCCGTCGAGGTGGAGGAGACCTTCCCGCTGGAACAGGCCGGCGCGGCCCACGCCCGCGTCGAGGCCGGCCGCACCCGCGGCAAGGTCGTCCTCACCGTGACCGACTGACCTTCCCTGCAAGCAGCGAAGAGCAGCACCGTGTACTACGAGATCCGCCGCTACCAGGCGCAGCCCGGACGCCGCGAGGAGTGGGTGCGCTACATGGAGGACGTGGTCATCCCGTTCCAGGCCTCGCTGGGCATGGACGTGACCGCCTCCTTCGACGACGCCGAGGACGACGACGGCTACGTGTGGATCCGCCGGTTCGAGGACGAGGCCCAGAGCGAGGCCCTGTACACAGCCGTGTACCAGCACGACCGCTGGAAGAACGAGATCGGCCCGGTCGTCTACAGCCTGCTGATCCCCGAGAAGTCCGTCGTCACCCGCGTGGTCCCCACCCCCGCCTCACCCCTGCAGTGAGGCGGCCCCCGCGCGCCTCGCACGCCACGGACCACCCGTACGGCACCACAACGAAGGAACGTTCATGACTACCGACGCAATCCAAAAGTCGTCCCCCGCCTCGTCGATCACCAAGGTCGCCGCTGGCGCACTCATCCAGGCCGTGCACAGCGCCGCCGCCCGGATCGGCTTCACGGCGGCCGTCGCCGTCACCGACCAGGGCGGGCACCTGAAGGCGTTCGACCGCGCCGACGAGGCACCCTTCCTCACCGCCGAGGTCGCCCTCGACAAGGCGTGGACCGCGGCCTCCTTCCACACACCCACCCACGCGTGGAACGACTACCTCGCCAACCCGAAGATCGCGCCGCTGGCTGGCCACCCGCGCCTGATGGCGGTCGGCGGCGGCTACCCGATCATCGACAAGGGCCGGTGCGTCGGCGGCCTGGGAATCTCCGGCGGCAGCTACGAGCAGGACCAGCAGGCCGCCGAGGAGGCCCTGGCCGCTCTGGGATTCGAGCTGCCCGTTCACTGACCGCCCTCGGATATTGCCACAGGAGGTGTCCTGCGGCTGGCCCGCACCGGTCGGCCGCAGGGTAGACACCCGCGCGGCGAGAGCTCGGGCGGTTTGAAGACATACGCCCGAGTTCAGGGGATACCCATGTCCCCGATCACCACTGCCGCGAGCGACGACCGGCGTTTCGCTCTGGTCATCCGGCCCACCGGCGTCTTCCGCCTGCTGGCCTGGCTTCCGGTCAGCTCCCCGTATCACGCGCTGTGCTGTGACAACGCCCGCTCGCTCGGTCGGCCTGACCATGGCCCTGACCCTGTGGGTCGATGGTGATGCCGCAGCCTGCGGCCGACAGCCCAACCGCGCCGCCCGCGGCCTTATCGCGCTTAACCGCCCCGCCACGCTGCCTTACATCGGTGATGTCGTGTTCACCGACACCTCCGACGCCGACGGCAACCCCCACGGCTCAGCCGCACTCAGGCTCTGAGCGTTTTCAGCGTTGCCTCTCGAGGGTGAGGATGGCCCGGACGGCTGACGTGAGCCAGCTGGGGCTGCAGCGGGCGTGGCGGAAGATGTGCCAGCGTTTGACGGTGGCGACGCCGCGCTCGACTGGGCAGCGCAGCCGGGCATGGGCCTTGTTCAGCGATTTCTCCTTGGCGGTGAGCTCCTTCTTGGGCCGTCGGCGGATCGGGGCTGCGATGTGTGCGCCTGCGCCGGTGTAGGCCAGGTCGGCCAGGGCGGGGATGTTCAGGCGGGTGCAGGTGGCGATGATGCGGTGCCGGCGGGCGGCGGTCAGGTCGTGGGTGCGCCCGGGCAGCGGGGCGGAGATCCACGTGAGCTTGCCTGTGTGACCGGTGATGACCTGCAGGTTCACTCCATGACGGCGGTGCTTGCCGCTGTAGTCGGCCCGGCCGTCGCCACTGCGGTCGCACTCGGCGAGGGTGCCGTCGATCAGTACATACTCGCTGTCTGCTTCGCGCAGGGCCTGGGTCAGGCCGGGTGCCCTGCCCGCGAGGAGGGTGGTGACCGCACGGACGTAGGCATGGGCGGTACCCACGCTGATGCCGAATCCGGTGGCGATCTGAGCGAGCGGAGTGTGCCGACGCAGGTACACCAGAGCGACGATCGCGCGCTGGGACGGGCGGAGCTTGCACCGCCGGTCACCCTCCCGGGTGACGATCAACATCGTTACCCACTCCACGAGGGCATGCGGCAGGTCCAATGCTGCAGGATAGACAACCAACGAGGCCCTCCGGGTGACGAGTTGAGGCGTGAAGCACCTCTCTCGACACCCCGAGGGCCTCGGGCGTTCTGTCATGGCCCGCACCAAGCCCACAGTCACCCGATCGATGGCCACTCTGAGAGGGCGGAATGAGAGGTGATGTCCGTTCTGTCGTCGCCTGAACGTGTGGCCTTACCGCCTCCGCCAGGTCGCGGGGCTGGCGCCGTGCTGAGGCGGCTGCGTGAGTGACCGCAAGCCCTACAAGAGCGACTTATCCGACGAACGCTGGGCGCTGGTCGAGCCGGTGATCACCGCATGGAAGGCCCAGCACCCCTCCTCAGCGGACATGAGGGCCGCTACGCGATGCGGGAGATCGTCAACGCGCTGCTCTACCAGTCCCGGACCGGCTGCCAGTGGGAGTACCTTCCGCACGACCTGCCGCCTGCCGGGGCGGTGAAGTACTACTTCTACACGTGGCGTGACGATGGCACTGACCAGGTCATTCACGACCTGCTGCGCTGGCAGGTCCGCGAGAAGAGGGGCCGATTAGCCGACCCCAGCCTGGTGGTGCTCGACACCCAAAGCCTGCACGCGGCGGCCGGGGTGCCGGCCGAGACGACGGGACGCGATGCGGCGAAGAAGGTGCCGGGACGTAAGCGGGGGCTTGCCGTGGACGTGCTGGGTCTGGTGATCGCCGTGGTGGTGCTGGCCGCCTCCGTCCACGACAACGCCTTCGGCACCGCTCTGCTCGACAAGGTCGCAGCAGGTAGCGGCGGCACCGTGACGAGGGCTCTGGTGGACCAGGGGTTCAAGAAGACCGTCGTGGACCACGGTCAGCGGGTGGGCATCGACATCGAAGTCGTCGAGCGCAACCCGGCCGAGACCGGGTTCGTCCCGCAGCCGATCCGCTGGCGGGTGGAGCAGACGAACGGGATCTTGATGCTGCACCGGCGACTCGTACGCGACTACGAGCACCGACCTGCCTCGGCCGAGTCCCGGGTCTACTGGGCGATAAGCGACGTGATGGCCCGTCGGCTGACCGGCAGTGCGACCTCCTGGCGCGGCACATGACCAGCGGGGACCTGACCCTGGGGGCGGTGCTGGTACGTCTGGAGGAGCGCGAGCGGGAGATCGCCGAGCAGGCCGAAGAGACCCGTGAGCAGATCACGCGGCTCACCGCCGTGCTGGACGAACTCGGCCGGGCCGCCGAGGAAGTGCGGATCACCCGCAAGACGCTGCTGGAACTGCCCGACCCCGGCCCGCCCGGGCCGTCGGCGTCCGCCCCGGAGCTGCCGGACGGGGCGGACTACCAGGAGATCATGGCGGTGTTCGCCCAGGCAGACGGTCCGCTACGGGCACGGGGCGTGTGCGAGGCGATGGACCTGGACCCGGCTCCGAACAACATCAACAACGTCCGTTTGAAGCTCAAGCGCCTGACCGGGCGCAACATCCTGACCGAGCCAGAACCGGGGCTGTTCACCCTGCCACGTCCGTAGTCGTCAGGCGAGGGCCGGGGCGGATCGGCCGCAGATCACGGCGCATTCGGGCCTGGTCCGCGATGACATACGCGTCCCGGGCGTCGGTCTTGCCCTCGCCGCGGTAACCGTCGGCGGCCCGGTTCACCAGGCGGCCAGGCAGGTAGAGGACCTCCTGGCCGTGGTTGAGCAGGAGGGCGAGCAGCAACGCCGGTTCGCCGCCGGTCATGTCGATCGCCCAGGTCACCGGGCTTCCGTCCGCCAGGGCCAAGACATCGCCGATGAACGTGAGCAGCTCGGGCTCGTCGTTGGCCACACGCCGCGACAGCAACGTGGTGCCCTCGGCGTCCAGGGCGAGGCCGTGGTGGTGGCCTTTGCCGCTGTCGATCCCCGCCCATATTCGACTCATTGCGCTCCTGACGTGCGTGTTCGTGACGTTCTTGCCACGGACGACCTCGCCGGCATTGCTCTCGTCAGCGACTGTCTCGCACTTCCTAATCGGCGGCCGAGTCGTCGGGGGCACCGGGCGGCGAAGCATCTAAAGCCACAAGCGGCAGCCCTCTGATAGCCACACCCTGCACCCCTGGGCGTCCCCCCTACGAATGGGGGACCGACCCGTCCAAGAACGAAGAGCCCTCTGACACCGGCGGAGGCCGGCGCTCTGCTTGCGGCGGGCCTGGCCCCCACGAGCGCCTCGCCTCGGGGCCGGCGCGGTGATCTCTCCGAGGGACCAGGAGCCGGTTCCCGGGCCGCTTCGGGTCCGGCCCATGGTCGCACCTTGTGCTCGGCGCTACTTGCGCGGCTGACCGGTCCTTCTGTGCGTCATACGGCGCACTCGGACCGTCGGCCGTTCTTCGCCTACAGCTCCGACCGCCCTGTGGGCCGACAGCGTTCGGGTCGCATGCGCGTCGCGACATCCGCCAAGGACATGCCGGCCCTGTCTCCGAGGGGCACGCCGGCTTCGCTGTTCCGCCGGTCATCGTCCCTTTCGCCTCCCAGTCGGTCAGTGCGGCGCTGAAGTAGGACGTGGCTCAGGACCCAGCGGAGACGTGACGGGTTCGTTGCCGTCGATGTTGCTTTACAGCCCCGCAATGTTGGATTAACTTCCAACATTGGAAGCAGTTCCAAGTCTCCGCGAGCCCAACGATGCGAGCGGTGTTACGGAGGTCCGATGACCGACCGATTGAATGTGACGTTTCCTTCGGGGCCGGGCGAGTGTCACGCCTGGCTGTACCTGCCCGAGGGTGGGGGTCGGCGTCCCGTGGTGGTCATGGCACACGGTCTCGGTGGGGTCCGCGAGATGCGACTGGACGCCTACGCCGAGCGTTTCGCCGCCGTCGGCTACGCGTGCCTGGTGTTCGACTACCGGCACTTCGGGGCCAGCGGCGGTCAGCCGCGACAGCTCCTGAGCATCAGGCGACAGCTCCAGGACTGGCGGGCCGCCGTGGCGTACGCGCGCTCCCGGCCGGAGACCGATCCCCGGCGCGTGGTCATGTGGGGCACGTCCTTCAGCGGCGGCCATGTCCTCACGGCCGCCGCGCAGGACCCGGATGTCGCCGCGGTCATCGCTCAGGGGCTGTTCACCGACGGCGTGGCCTCCGCTCTCGCGATGCGTCCGATCAGCTCGGTGAAGGTCATGGCTCGCGCCGTACGCGATGTGGTCGGCATGTGTCTGGGGCGTGCACCCGTCATGGTCGCGACCGCCGGACGCCCCGGCTCGGCGGCGCTGATGACCGCACCGGACGCCGAGCCGGGTTACCTCGCCCTGGTGCCCGGCGATGTCCCGTTCGAGAACCGGGTGGCAGCGCGTTTCGCCCTCGACATCGTCCGGTACCGGCCCGGTCGCAGGACCCGGAGAATCGTCTGCCCGGTGCTGTTCTGCGTGTGCGAGACGGACAGCGTGGCCCCGTCGGGGCCCACGCTCAGGTACGCCCGCAAGGCACCCCGCGGCGAGATCCGTCGCTATCCGGACGGTCACTTCGACATCTACCGCGGTGAGCCCTTCGAGCGCGTCCTCCACGACCAGCTGGCTTTCCTGGCCGCCCACGTCCCGATCGCGCAGGGAACATCCCCGCGATGACCTGGGAACCGGCTCCAGACGTCATGTGGACCAGACCTCCGCATCCACCCCCGAACAGAGGCAGACAGCTATGACCCGCTACGACCTCACAGGGCGCACCGTCGCCCTCACCGGCTCCACCGGCGGCCTCGGCATCGCCCTGGCCAACGCCCTGCGCGACCGGGGTGCCAACCTCGCACTGCTCGACCTCGACGCCGAGGCGGCCCAGGCCCAGGCGGAGAAACTGGGTGGCGACACAGTCGCCCGGGGCTGGGGCGTGGACGTCCGCGACCTCGCCGGACTGCAGACGGCCATGCACGAGGCCGCCGCGCACTTCGGGCGCCTTGATGTCGCCGTCGCCGGCGCGGGCATCGACACCATGGCCCCCCTGGCCACCATTGACCCTGCCGCCTACGAGCGCGTGATCGACATCAACCTCAACGGCGTCTGGCGCACCTTCCGCGCGGCTCTGCCCCACGTCGAGGCCCAACGCGGCTATCTCCTCGCGATCTCCTCCATGGCCGCCTTCGTGCACTCGCCGCTCCAGATCTCCTACACCGCGAGCAAGGCCGGCGTGTGGGCGATGTGCGACAGCCTCCGCCTGGAGGTTCGCCACCTGGGTGTCGGTGTCGGCAGCGCCCACCCCACGTTCTTTCGCACTCCGATGATGGACGACGTGACCGCGGACCCGGCCGGGCACGCCCTCTGGGGCGGCAACTCCAAGGGGATGTGGAAGATGGTGCCGCTGGAAAAGGTCATCGCCGGTATCGTCCGCGGCATCGAGCGCCGTGCGGACCGCATCGTCGTCCCCAGGTCCCTCACCCTGACCGCGAACGCTCCCGGTCTGTTCCGGCCGGTACTCGAACGTGTCGGTTTCCGCCCTCAGACGGTCCAACGCGCCCTCGGCCTCGCCTCGGCGTCAGGCTGGCACGACCGGGCGGCGCATGAGCGCCACCAGGCCGGTTCCCGCTGAATTCCAGGCTGAAGAAAGCCGCCCAGGGGGTCCGGCCGCTCGAGCACCTCGTAAAGTAGCGAAGACCATGGCAATCAAGGTCACACGCACGACACGTCGGGCCGCCGCAACCCGCGCGGCCATCGTCGACGCCGCCGAGGAGCTGCTGGCCGCCGGAGGCCCCGACGCGGTCACCTTGGAAGGCATCGCCGAACGCGCGGATGTCGCCGTGCAGACGGTGTACAACCGCGTGGGCGGCCGCGCGGCCGTTCTCATCGCGGTTGCCGAGCGGGCACTCGAGGACAACCGGACCTACATGGACGACGCCTACGCTGCCCCGGGCACCCCCGTGGAACGCATCAGGGCCGCCTCCGCCGCGTACGTCCGCTTCGCCGCCGAGCGCCCACACCAGTTCCGCCTGCTAGCCGAGCCGCCGGACGAACCCGCGGCCCTGGAACGGGTCGCCGCGCTCGTCGACGAGCAGAACGCCAAACTCGCCGCCGCCCTGGCCGACGGGGTGGCCGACGGCTCGCTCGCCGCCGACCTCGACCCCGTCACCACCGCCACCGCGTTGTGGGCTGCCATGAACGGCGTTCTCGGCCTCTCCTGGCGCGCGGACCGACTCCGCGCTGACGCCTCCCATTTGACGGAACTCGTCGCAGCTGTGGAAAGGGTGGTTCTCCGCGGACTGCTCGCCCGCTGAAGTCCGCCCGGGGCCGTGCCCTCCATGAATCCGGATACGAAGAGACGGCGGCCTTCTCGCCCGCTGGCGGTCACCCCTGTCATCGTCCCTTGCCAGAACGCGCCGTCCGCCGTCGTCGTCCCGGTCATCTGCAGCGGGTTGTACAGCAGACCGAGGCTCAGGAAACGAGTGCGAACAGTGGCGCCGTGGCCGAGTTGAGCACGGCGTAGTGGTAGGCGGCGAGGGTGTTGACGCCGATCGGGTCGGTGGGGTCGGACACGGTGACCGTGTAGATGCGGCCGTCCGCGACCGAGAGCCGGGGCAGGGCCGCGCTCTTGACATCGGTGGACCAAACGAAGCGGCAAGCGCCTGACCGGGCGCAACATCCTGACCGAGCCAGAACCGGGGCTGTTCACCCTGCCACGTCCGTAGTCGTCAGGCGAGGGCTACTTCATCCACAACGACGAAACGGACATCAGCTCACATCCCGCCCTCTGAAAAAGCTCTCTGACTCTGGTCGGCCTGTACCTGGGCACGGCCACGGTCGACCTCATGCCGCGCCCCCGCTCCTGACGCAGGTCATGCGCTGGCTCCCGGCCCATCTGAGGGGCCGGCGCCCCCGATCAATTCAGCAGCGAGGGAAAAGATCAATGCGGAGGGGGGCTGTTCAGGCTTTCACCGTGATCGGCCTGCGCTCGGACGTCGACATGCGCGATCTTTTCATCGCCGGAGTGATCTCCGGACCGGTTGCTGAGGAATTCGCCGTTCTGGAGACAGGCGAAGAGGAATTCACTCGCTGGGTAATGGAATTGGACGTCCCGGACGCCGATACCGCGGCAGCACGCGCCTACGTGCAGTGCCGCACGGATGAGGAGGTCGAGAGGGAAAGCGCCGGGGCACTGCTGCAAGCCGTCCTCGCGGACGTGTCCATCGGTTCTCGGCGGGGCGGGGACGTCTCGGCCGGGGCGGTGTGCATCTGGGTTGGCGCCGGTGCGGACGCGTACGTGTGCATGTCGGGCACGGGCGGCACGGAGAACGGGATCGATTATGACCCGGCGGAGCATCACGGCTGGTGCGTGGTCTACGGCTCCGGCGCCGCCGGCGCCGCCGGTCCGGTTGTCCTGCACGACGGGTCCGGCTGCCGCGACTTTAGGGCCGACATCACCGCCGTCGTGGAGAGGATCCGTCGCTTCCTCATCGCCGTTCGCCGCGCCCGCCAACTCCCAGGCGGGCGCGGCCCGCCCGATCCTTTCGAGAGGACCGGATGCATGTACCTGGTGACAGCAGACATCAAGCTCGATGTCGTCGTCGCCCCTGAGTGCGCCGACGACCTCGACGACGAAACGCGCACCGCCATCGAGGCCGCCGCCTTCACTTGGCAGCCCGACATCGATGCGCTCCGCGAAGCCGCCACCCGCCTGCGTCGGATCAACGACTGGATCAGCGGCGGTGTCGACATGGAGCCGGACACTGCGGAACTCTTGCGTAACCTCCTGCCCCGTCCCATCCATCGCCTGCTGAGTTGAAAGGGTGTTCCTGACCTGACATGCCACGCAAGCAGGATGGGTGTAGCTCTCGGAGCTACACCTACATCAGCTGCTGTCGTGGCACTCGTGTTCGGTCGGGGACTGGCAGGCCTGGCACAGTTCGTGCCGCCCCTGGAAAGTGATCACGCTTCCCCAGCCGTTGCACAGCTCGCAGTCGGCAGCCAAAGCGGCGTTGGCGCGGGGGTTGGACTCGGGGGCGGCCGTCGTTGTGTAGGTCATGAGGTTCTCCTGGTGCCGGGACCGTCCCGGTGGTGCACTCGCTGGCTGCATGATGCCCATTCTATACCGTTTGATGTCCGATTGTGCCCGACTGTGTATATGTTATGACCGTTTTGCCTGGTGGCGGCCGGCCTCGCCTGCGGCCGGGAATCGGCCCTGAGGCGGTGCCGTGGCGGGGGCTGCCGGCCGGTGGGCAAGGAGCTTTCGCGGCGGGAGTCCTCCGGCTCGCCTGTCGCGGGGCGGGCGTCTGGCCTCATGTCGCAGCGTCGAACGGTGGCGGCATGGGCAGAGAGGGACTGCCCCGGCTGAGGCTGGTCGTGGTCGGGGATGACGACGTCGGACCGCGGTCGTGCCGTTCCGACACCACCGACCTCTAATCGACCCTGCTGGAACGAACGGCTACTGCCCGTCCCTCCTGTCCCCCTTGCAGGCGCGGGGAGCGGTCTCGATCTAAAACTGACGATCACCGTTGACACCTGGGTCTCCGATCACTGCGGAGATCCACATGCCGAAGTCCACTCCCCCCACCCCGCCGCTTGACCGTGAGGCCAAGCGGCGCCTGGCGGTGATACGCCACGTCAAAGAGGTCACCGGGAACGGCTGAGCCGGTCATGACGATCATGCGGCAGGGCGAGGACTGATCAGATGGGACGCGGCCGGGGGCGCGTGTGTGTGCGGTGCGCCTTGAGGTGCTGGGGTTCCCATTGCGCGGGCTGTGGTCTGTGCGGGTCCTGCCCAGGGGGTCTGGGGCCTGCCGCTGCGGGCCTTCACGGGTGCGGAGCGGGGCGGTCGCGTCTCCTGGCGCGAGTGGGTGCCGGGGTTGCAGCCGTATGTGTGCTGGTCGGACTGCCGGGCCGCATTGCGCCATCACTTTTTCCGGGCTCCGTCGGTGCCTGGTGTGGGGACCTCGCCCGGTGCCGCCGCGGTCGCTGCCTGGTTCGCCGCGATTTCTGTCGTTCCCATCCCGGCTGCGTTCTACTGGCGGTAGAGTGGCTGTATGGGAGAGAAGGACACCAGTATCAAGACGACCCGAGAGGTCCGTGACCGCCTGAGGGTCTTGGCCAGCGAACGCGGTACCACCATGAACGACCTGCTGGCGGAGCTGGTGGCGCGCGAGCTGACCGAGGAGGAGAAGGAGCAGCGCGCGCAGCAGGCGTTGGAGGAGATCAGGCAGACGACTGGGGTGAGGGTTTCTGACGGCGCGCGGGCCCGGGCTCGTGCGTTCCTGCAGAGCCTTGGACGGGAGCACCACGCCGCGTGATCCGAGTCCTGCTCGACCACACGTGTATCAAGGCGCTCGCCGAGGGCGACGAATTCCTCAATGGCCTGTACGTGGAGGCCAGCTACGGTTACGCCGAGATCGTGATTCCGGCCCTGTCGGCCGTGGTCGCCGAGCGTGAACGACCGGGTGCCGGTCAGCACATCCTGCAGCGCCGCTTCACCACGGCCGACGGCTTCACCGCGGCTCACGCCCTGGTGGCCGGCGCCTGGCGCGAGGCGGACTGGCGCGTGCTGCATCCCGCTTCCGCGGTGATCGTGGCACGGCAGGCGGGGGAGGACGCCTCCCTGCTGTCCTTGGACCCCGGCCTGTACGCGGGAACCGGAGTCAGCCCGCTCAATCCCATGAGCCCCTGACCAGACTGCTGCTCGCCGGCGGGGTCGAGCTGCGTCAGCCCGTCGGCCCGGGTGCGGGTAACCCGATCGCGGTCACGCTCGCCGCCACACTCAGGCCGGCCGTGGGATCTCAAGGCAGTCGGGTCGGCTGCGGGCTGCCTGTCGACCGGTTCGGGCGGAAGGCGAGACCGTACTGGCGGGTGAAGCGGTTGACGTCCGCGACCGAGCCTCCCAGCGAGCGCAGGTAGAGGGTGTAGGCCACCGATTCGGTCTGTTCCTCGTCCAGGTACAGAACCCACAGATTGCCGAGCTGGCGCGCTGTGCGCACCCGCTCGGCCAGGCCCTCGGCCGGCGGTAGGTGCAGCCGGGCTCCGAGGTGTACGTACACGCGCTGCGTGTCCGTCTGCGGGCGGCGAGGCTTCACCGGGTTCCTCCGAGGATGCCCCGGCCTTCAGGCCGGGGAGGAATCGGGCTCCTGCGGGGCAGGGCAGGGGTAGCCGGATCGCCGTCAGGGCGGTCCGGTGTCCACCCCGGACGGCGGTGTTGTCGCCCACGATGATCGAGAATTCTCAACTGTCAGTGTTCTCGGGTAGGTTCGGATGTATGACGACAGAAGCGACCACGAAGGACGCCGGGCATGCCCGGTACACCTTCCGTGTGCGCCTGTCGAAGACGGCCAGGCGCCGGCTCGAAGCGGAGTGGGATCGCTGCCGCTGGATCTGGAACGAATGCGTGGCCAAGTCCCAGCAGGTCCACGTGCAGGGCACAGTGGGTGGCGAGAAGCTGACGTGTGGTCCGGCTCAGCTCGACAAGATGCTGACCGAGGCCCGCGGGGTGTCGCCGTGGCTGGCTGAGGGCGCGTCGGTGCCTCAGCAGCAGGTGATACGGGACTTCGCCACGTCCCGTGTCAAGGCGTTGAAGGACATCAGGGACCGGTTGCCGATGCACCGCCGGGCCCAGATGCCCAGGTGGAAGAAGAAGCGGGAGGCGCGGCCCAGCCTGAACTACACCAAGCGCGGTTTCCGCCTCAGGGACGGCCGCCTGCACCTTGCGGGCCAGATCGTGGTGAGGGTGGTGTGGTCGCGGGACCTTCCGGCGGATCCGTCGAGTGTGCGGGTGTACCAGGACACGCTCGGACATTGGTACGTGTCCTTCGTCGTCCCGGCTCAGGTTGAGCCGCTCTGTGAGACCGGCCGCGTCCTGGGCGTGGACTGGGGTGTGAAGGAGACCGCTACCACCACCGACGACGCCTACGATCTGCCGCATGCCGAGCACGGCAGGCGGGCCGCGCAGCGGCTGGCGAGGTACCAGCGGATGATGGCCCGGCGGCGTCCTCCGAAGGGACGGCCCGCATCCGCCGGCTACCGGCAGGCCCGGGCACAGGCGGCGAAGCTGCACAAGAAGATCGCGAGGCAGCGGGAGGACACCGGCCGCAAGTGGGCCAAGCGGGTGATGCGCGGCCACGACGGGGTTGCGGTGGAGGACTTCAGGCCGAAGTTCCTGGCGAAGACCACCATGGCCCGCAAGGCGGCCGATGCCGCCATCGCCGCGACGAAGCGTGCCCTGGTCGAGATGGGCCACAAACACGGGCGGGACGTCCGTCTTGTGCACCCGGCGCACACCACGATGGACTGCGCGCAGTGCGGAGCGAGAACCAAGCACGCACTACCTCTGTCGATGAGAACGTATACCTGCACCGCGTGCGCGGCCGTGTCCCCCAGGGACAAGAACTCCGCCCGCGTGATGCTGGTCCGGGCAGGTTGGAACCCGGACGGTGCCGAGGGCGTAAGACCACCGGGGCCGCCGGCTCCGGCGGCGGCCTGAGCCGTAAATCCCCGCTCAGCCTGGAGGGTGGAGAATCCCCTTCCCTTCAGGGAGGGGAGCCTTCAACAATTGCTCGACGGCGGCGGGGCCTTCGGGTCGGTGCTCGGTGGGGCTGGCCTCGGCGTAGAGCAGTGCATCCTGGCCGTGCCCCGTGAGCCGGGCTGCCCAGACGACGGGCCTTCCTTCGTGGGCGGACAACTCCGCACGCATCACCGGATCGGCCAGCTCGACCAGGCCGTGCCCGGCCGCGGCTTCCACTGCCTTGTGATGGTCGGGGCGCAGCGCGCCGAACAGTACCCAGCCACGCTGGCTGCCTCCTGATGGTCGCGCAGGACCCGCAGCGTCTCGAGCAAGGCCTTCCCGCCGCGCATACGCCCTCCCTGCCATCGTGCCGCTGACGCCGGTGAGATGACGGTAGAAGCCGACCTGCCAGGCGCGGGGCCGAAACCCCGAAAGATCATCGGCTCGGTGACGGCCCGGCACAGACGCCGTGACGAGCCGGCCCGCTTTTTTGCTTGCCCCAGGCCGTCGTGCTGCGACCGGCCGGGTGCTCCCGTACCCCCGGGGGCCGGTCAGGGGGCCCGGCCCTCGGCCGTCCCCTACTGTTCGGCGATTGTGTCGATGCGTTCGCGGAGGAGGTCGGCGTGGCCGTTGTGCCGCGCGTACTCCTCGATCATGTGGGTGAGGATGTAGCGGAGGGAGAAGACGTCGTCTTCGTAGCGTCCGGTGGCGTCGGGGGACTGGGCGGCATCCACGATGTTGCGGGATCGGGCGCACTCCTTGTGCCAGATCGCGAACGCCTCTAACGGGTCTGCGGTGTCGACGGCGAAAGCGCCGCCGTCGCTTCGGGGCCAGTGCACATCGCTGTGCTCGCCGTTGAACACGTTCCGGAACCAGGTCCGTTCGACGTCAGCTATGTGCCGGACGGGGCCGAGCAGCGACAAGCCCGAGCTGTGGCTGCACATCGACGGTGGCTACGGCGCGCTGTTCGTGTTGACCCAACGCAAGCGCGAAGCATTCGCCGCGTGCGCCCGGGCGGACTCCATCGCCCTCGACCCGCACAAGCTGCTCTTCACCCCCCTTGAGGCCGGCTGTCTGCTGGTCCGGGACCGCAGACTGCTGGCGAAGGCGTACGCGTTCTCTTCCTCGTACCTCACCGTCGAAGAGGATCCACTGATGCTCGACTACATGGACTACGGCCCCCAGCTTTCCCGCAGCTTCAAGGCCCTCAAAGTCTGGAGCGCCTTGCAGGCCTGCGGTGTCGATGCCTTCCGCCAGGCGGTGGATCACACACTCGACCTTGCGCGGTACATGGCCGGGCCGTCGCCTAGAGATCTTTAACGGCTGGGGTTACGAAGGAGCACATGCCCTTGGACGGGCCGTCGGTGCCGCGCCGAGCCATCGATCTGGCAAGGTCGACCGCGAAGGCTGGCGGCAGGCTGCTGATCGCTGCGACCGCCGCCTGCGACGTCTACGATGTGGCGGCCGCACCGAGCGGCCCCAGACAGCCGTCTACGATGGTGTCAGCCTGGCAGGCGGCCTCGTGGGCGCGGATTACGGTGCCGTGTTCGGGGCGGACCTCGGGTCTGTCGGCGGCCCTATCGGGTCCGTGGTCGACGGGATCTTGGGAGGTGGCGTGGTCGGCAGCGGCATCGACGAGGGCATCGTGGACGGGATCGAGGATCTTGTAGATGAGGACTTGGCTGGAGGGGCTGTTCAGAAAGGGGCGGCCCCGCACCGCGGATGAGATTTCGCTGGAGAGCCGGGCGGTGACCTCGCCCGAGGATGCGGCGGTGAGCCGGGCGGAGATCTCGCCCGAGGAACGTGCGGTCCTGCTCGTCGGAATCCTCGACGACCCCGCGGCGCGCGAGGATGAAAAGGACGACGCGGCGATGGACCTGGAGGACTTCTCCGGCCCGCTCGTCGAGTCGGGCCTGATCCGGACCATTCGCACCGAGGACTTCACCAGCGTGCTGGCCCAGACGTGCGCGGAGTCCCTCGGCGGAATCTGGGCCAGGACGGGCCACGTGGACCCCGCCTTCATGGCGGAACTGCGAGGGCCGGCGAAGGATGAAGTCTTTGGCATCCTCCGCATCCGCGCCCCGCACCTGCTGCCCCCTCACGCCCTCAATGGATGATTGGCCGTCAGGGTGCGGAGTGGGGTGATCCAGTAGTGCACAGAATTCTGCCGGTCGAGAATGCAGGGAGCGTCCCGCTGTGCCTCTTCGTCGAACCATACGGCGAGGATTTCTGGCTTGAGCCGGGGGAGACCGTCACCGTCTCGCCGGTCAGCGACGGCGTCAACGTCCAGTTCGCGGTGACCGTTGCGGACGAGCTGGTGAGTGTCTGGCTCTTCGAGGACGGTGATCCCAACAGGGTTGTCTTGGAATTCCAGGTGATCGATACGTCTGGCACCCCGTTGGAGTGTGGACACCAGCGTCACGACCGGCGAATCCCCGGACCGTTCTTGCGTCGGGGAATCAAGCCCGATCCCTCCCCTGACACCAGTACGAGCAGCGGATACAACCCGTGAAGCGCTCTTCCGCCGTTCGCGCAGGGCTCGCCGCCATCACGTCCGGACTGCTTCTGGGCCTCCTCACCGGCTGTTCCGGTACGACCTCCGCCGCCCCCGTCGCCTACGGCGGCCCCTTCGACGGCAAGGACCAGCAGCCGATCAACTCCGGTCAGGTGTGTGTGCCCGTCCCGACCGGAGGATCGGTCGCCTTCGGCGGCGACGACCTCGATAACTACGGTGATCAGAAGGCGGTGATCGACAAGGTCACCCTTCTCGATCCCCACGGCCTGCACCTCGTCACGGCCTTCCTCTTGGGCAAACGGTCCACCGACTACGGTTACTCCTCCTATCCGCCGCCCGCCGACTTCCTCTCGGCGGGCTGGGCGGCGCGGCAGCCGGCGGTCGGGGCGACCCTGCCACCCGAAGGCGTCAAGGAAAGGATCGTCTCCGCGTACAACCTGGTGACGGTGGTCAAGGTGACCGGCACTACACACGTCGGCATGCGTGCCGTACTGGTCGACTACCACGTCGGCACCAAGAAGTACCGGTGGCACAACCTGATCAGCCTCCAAGTGGAGACGAAGAAGAAGCAATGCTCCTGAGATCGGGAGGTGCCGCCCTGTGGGTGGTGCTCGTCGGCGGGCTGCTGGCCGGAGGGGTGACCCTCCGCGCCGGCGGCCCGCCGGCCCGGCCCGCCGTCCGTAACGTCGTCGCGCTGGTCAACGCCTCCGCGCCACGAAACGACCTCTTCACGGGCCAGTTCTGCGGCGGCACCCTCGTCGCACCCGACCTCGTACTCACGGCACGGCACTGCCTGAGCGGCCGCCGCGACGGGTCCATCGACGCGGTCGTCGGGGCTGACAACCTGTGCCACACCGCGCCCGTCACCGGCCAAGGCGTGCACGTCACCCGCACGCTGGCATACCCGGATCGCTCCGTGGACGCAGCGCTGCTCGTCCTGGCCGGCTCTGTCCGCGTGCCGCCCGCACGGCTTCCCACCCGGACATCATCCGTGCCGGCCACAGGCACGGCATTCGGCTGGGGACGAGACGGCTACGGTGGCGTGGCCCCCTGCCGGCGCTCTGAAGTGCCCCTCCGGTTCACCGATCCGCAGCGCTGTGTACGCGCCCAACGCGATCTCGGCATCGCGCCGCGCCCGCAGTGGCAGTTGTGCGCCCAGCCGGCTCCCGGGGCCACACGGAACACCTGTGCCGGCGACTCGGGCGGCCCCGTCCTGGCGACACCTGCGGCGACGACCATCACCGGCATCATCAGCTGGGGCCCCAGCTGCCGCGTCGACGACGTCGGCGTGTACGTCAGCGTGGCACCACTGGTGCCGTGGATCGACCACGTGGCGCACACCCAACCGAGCGGGTGATCGCCGTCCGGCGGCGTCCTCACCCGCCACGGCCGGCCGCGCTGCACGTCGCCACCGCGACGCCGCACCAACGCCACCAGCCTGGTGAACTGCGACTCGCTCAACCCGGAGAACGGCTCGATCCACTTCGGATCATCTGCTGAGCTCACCCCACCCACGCCCAGCCAACGCACCAACCGCCCCACCGGTTACGGGACAACCTCTAGACTCCGAGCTGTGCGGAGTCCCCTAGACAATCTCAGGCGTGCCTTCTGGGCCATGGACCGGATGCTCGGCGGACAGCAGCCTCCGACTCGTTCCCAGCGCTTCTCCGCTCGCCATCCGCTCGGCATCGGCGTCTGCACCGGGGCGCTGATCGCGACCCTCTGCACTGCAGGCGCACTCGGGGGTCATGAATCGTTGGGCGAGGCGTTGATCACGGGAGGCTTGGGCGCGGCTCTGGGGATCGTCTTCGGATTGACGGCTTTGGGAGAACGCCACAGGCAGCGCCGTCTCCAACGTCTGGGCCTCTGGAGCGCTCCCTCCAGCGATCGCCCAAGCGACGGGCAGAGGACTCCGGAGCCGGAGTAATACAGCAACGAAGTACAGCAACTGTGGCGACCACGGGCGACCGTCCCGAGCCGTCGTCACCCCCGTAATCAGGTCCGGAGGCCTCAGCGACCTTCCTGCCCATAGTTCGCATCGAGGGGGCCAGGCAGCGGGAACCACTAACGGCCCCGCGGTATCCCTGGGGCCGTCCGAGGGCGGCCGACGACGACAGATGACGGCAGTCGACTACAGCCCTTCCCCTGCTGAGCGCTGGTGGGTTGGGTACCGGCGCAGGCGCCCATCAGCGAAGCAGTGTTGAGGCTCCACCGACCTCGGAAAGGCGCACGTTATCGGGTTTACTCCGAATGGGTGTCGCCTCTAGCCTGCATAAAAGCCTCATAAGCCTCATATCACCTTATTGGATTACTGTGGGGGCTCTCATGGCCCATTCAGCCCACGCCGTTCCCCTGCCTTTGCCTCGCGCCAACCCGGTCCTGGCCCGCGGCTGCGATGTGTGTCTGGGGTGGGGGACCGTGATCACCGATGATTGGCGGCACGAACTGTGCCCGGCTTGCCAGACAGACGCACGCGAGGCCGAGCCGATTGCGGATGAGCCGCCTATACACGGGCACGCTTGACCACTGCCTGTCCAGTGGTGGCGTCGCTGGCTGTAAGCGACCGGTGCCCCGTGCGTGATGTGCGAGCCTTGGCAGCGAGCTAGGGCCGGCACACGCAACCGTGACTGGACGGGAGGACGCGATGCGGGAGGCCTACCACGAGGAGCTGGCGTCGATCAGCAAGGGCCTGGTGGAGATGGCGAACATGGTCAGCTCGGCCATGGGGATGGCCACGACCGCTCTCCTGGACGCCGATCTGCATCTTGCCGAGAGCGTGATCTCAGGCAGCGCGAAGGTTGATGACCTCCAGCGTGACTTGGAAGACCGGGCGATTGCGGTTCTGGCGCGCCAGCAGCCGGTTGCCAGGGACCTGCGGGTGTTGGTCACCTCGCTGCGCATGAGCGCGGACCTGGAGCGCTGTGGTGTCCTGGCCCAGCACGTGGCCAAGCTGGCCCGGATGCGCTTTCCCGAGAACGCGGTGCCGTGCGATCTGCGCCGCACGATCTTGGAGATGGGCCAGCTGGCGCAGCGCCTGATGGCGCAGGCTGCCGAGGTACTCATCACCCACGACGTCGATGCAGCCCTCCAGTTGGAGAAGGACGACGACCGTATGGACGAACTGCACCGCACCATCTTCCAGCACCTGATGGATGAGCGGTGGCATCACGGTGTGGCGACGGCCGTGGATGTCACGCTGGTCGGCCGCTACTACGAGCGGTTCGCCGACCATGCGGTGGCGGTCGCTCAGCGCCTGGTCTACCTGGTCACCGGCGAGCACGCAGACGCGCTGCCCACGCACGGGCCTGCATGACCTGCACCAGGCTCGGCAGGGGCCCGCTGGCCGGTTTCGCAGCGCATGGTGTCTGGCACGGGCAGCTGGCCGAGCTACGGTTCGGCCCCCATTCGGCGGGCGTAGCGTTGGCGGTCCGAGTTCCGGCGGCCAGCATGGGGTTCATGGTGGAACACGTGACCGTTGTGCACGGCATTGCTCGGGCCAGAACGCACCGGGGAGGATGGGTCGAGTATGAGCCGACCGGGCGTGCCGTGGTGCAATGCACCTGCGGTCTCTACAGCGGCATCGTGGCGGAAACCCAGGCAGTGCAGATAGCCGACGACCATCGCCGGACAGCCGCGGAAGCCCGCGTCTAAGAGATCGTCTCAACTGGCGTGATACGGCGGGCTGCCACTACGGCACGTTCCAGGCGGATATGAACGGTTGCCCGTCCTCAGTGGCAAGGAAGCTCAGAGTTCCGGGATGTGGGTGGCCCAGTAGTCGGCTGGCCGACGCGTCCAGGCCCAGCCACCGCACGGTGAGCACGCGCGCTAGAGATCTTTAAAGGCGTGGGTTACAGCGGGGGTGCCAACGCGGTCCGCGCCAGATCGCGTAGCCAGACGTGTGCGGGGTCGGTGTCATAGCGCTGATGCCATGACAGGTACACCGCGGCCGACGGCAGTTCGAACGGCAGTGGGAGCAGGGTCAGACCGAGAACCGGCGCCGCTGAACGCGTCGTCGATTCGGGGGCTGTGACGAGGAGGTCGGAGCCGCGCACGAACTCGAACGCGGCCCCTTCGGTGGGCGCGGTTGCCACTACCCGACGGGTGAGGCCGAGCTGCGCGAGAGCGTCGTCGAGGGCGTTGACGAGCCTTCCGCGCCGCGAGACGGTGATGTGCTCGGCCGCGGCGTACCGCTCGGCGGTGACAGCCTTGACTCGGGTGAGCGGGTGCCCCCGCCGCACGACGATGACGTGCTGGCTCTCAGCCACCCGATCGGCGCGAATGTCGGGTGCGGTCGGGCGGTTCGCGTTCGCCTCCAGGTCGACCTCGCCGCGACGCAGCTCGGGGGTGTCGATGCTCGATTCCGCGATGAAGCGCAAACGCACGCCCGGCGCCTGCTTGCGTACGGCCGCGAGAAGCGCGGGGCCACTGAGGGCGACGAGTGAATCGTGCCAGCGGAGTGTGAAGGTGCGTTCGAGCGTCGTGAGGTCGAGTTCGCGGCTCGGTGCCAGCACACCCTGGACCTGCTGCAGCAGCTCGTGCACCTGTTTCCGGACGGCGATCGCGTACGGCGTCGGGGTCATCGTGCGCCCGGTACGCACCAGGATCTGATCCCCCGTCGTGCGCCGGATCCGGCCGAGGCTTCGACTCATCGCGGGGGCGGTGACGTGCAGGCGCTCAGCAGCTCCGGCCACGCTGCCTTCCTCCAGGAGCGCATCGAGCGCGGCGAGCAGGTTCAAATCCAATTGCATGAGACTCATCCTAGCCGTGCTTTACATGCACTTGCAGTTAATGATGGGCCCTCCTACCTTCGAGATGCGGGCGCGAAAGAACACGGTTTTCGCCTGGTCCGCCTCATCACCCCCTTGCTCAGATGGGAGCACCGCCATGCCCGAGTCGATTCAGCCCACCGGAATTGCTGCAACCGCCGGCTCCGCGTCCGACGCCGACCTGCTCGCGCAGACCGCGATCGCCGTGCGCGCGGCGGCTTCGGCGCTGCGGGAGCGGTTCGGCGTCGTGGTCCGCTACCAGACCCGCGAAGAGCTGATGCGCGCGCTCGCCGCCAACGACGACGCGGTCCTCGACGTCCTGCGCCCCCGCCTCACCCTCCTGCGCCCGGACGCCCGCTTGGTGGAGGACGAGCTCGCGGGCGGGGCCCTGCCCCCCGGCGAATGGTGGGTCCTGGATCCGGCCGAAGGCAACGTCAACCACCTGCACGCCCTGCCGGAGTGGGCGGTGACCGCCACTCTCGTGCGCGACAACCAGCCGGTGCTCACCGCAGTTCACCTGCCGTTGACCGGTGAGACCTACACCGCGCTCGCCGGCGCCGGCGCCCACCTCGACGGCCGCCCGCTGCACGTGTCCCAGACCACGGACCTCGGCCTGAGCCTCGTGGCCACGAGCCAGGCCAGGCCGGACGAGGACGAGAAGGTCGTGCGGCGCATCGGCTCCTCGATCACCGCGATGCTCTTCGATGCGCTCGTAGTGCGGACATCCGTGCCTGCCACCCTGCACCTGCTGAACGTGGCCGCGGGCCGGATCGACGCCTTCTGGCAGTTCGCCGGGGCCCGCGCGGACCTGCTTCCCGGGGCTCTGCTCGTCGCCGAGGCCGGCGGGCAGATATCCGACGCCGAGGGCCGCCCCTGGACCCCGGAGAGCGAGAGCTTCCTGGCCGCCGCGCCCGGCGTGCACACCGAAGCCGTCGCCACGCTTTCCCGCTGACTCCCACCAGAACCACAAGCACCGGAAGGACCACATCAGCATGACCATGATCGCCGTTCTCGGAAACGGCCGCGTCGGCGGCAGCCTGGCCCTGGCCCTCACAAAGGCCGGGCACGAGGTGACCGTGGCGGACCGCTCACCAGGCTCTGCCGCCGACGCCGCCGGGACAGCGCAGATCGTCATCAACGCCACCCCGGGCGCCGGCTCGCTGGAGCGGCTCACCGCGCTGCGCGAGGAACTGCAGGGCAAGATCCTCGTAGACGTCTCCAACGCCACCGTCGACGGACCAGACGGACTGCCAGCCGACCTGCTCTACCCCGGCTCAAGCCTCGCGGAGCAACTTCAAGAAGCGCTCCCCGACACGCGCGTCGTCAAGACGCTCAACACGATGCTCTACACGGTGATGACCGCGCCCGCCGCGCTCGCCCAGACACCGACCGCCTTCCTCTCCGGCAAGGACCCGGAGGCCAAGCAGGTCGTACGCGGGCTTCTCGCCGACCTCGGCTGGCACCAGGAGTGGATCACGGACCTCGGCGGGATCGAGACCGCGCGGGCCGCCGAGGCCGCGATCCTGTTCGTACCACACGTGATCCGATCCAGCGGATTCGCGCCCTTCGCAATCTCGATCGCCCGCTGAAAGCCCGACGCAACTCTTTCAGAGGATGACCGTAAGACGTGGCGAGCCGGAGTGCCCGAAGGGCTGTCAGGGCGGTGGGTGTGTCAATTCAACGGCCCTGTCTCACATTCGGTGGTGACGGAGTGTGCCGCTAGAGATCTCTAACTGAGGTTACGGCGGTTGGAGGTCGAGCCCTGTCTTGGCGATGAGTCCCTCGATGAGGCGGGGGCGGTATTGCATCCGTTTCAGCCGGGTCTTCACCGACGCGGTGAGCTGGTCGAGGCTGTGTTTGGTGAGGTTGGCCAGAGATCTCTTCAGGTGCGACCAGACGCCTTCGACGGGGTTGAGCTCGGGGGCGTACGGCGGCAGCTGGTAGACGGTCAGCCATAATCGGGCGGCGATCAGCTCGCGCATGGTGCGGCTGACGTGCGTGTTCAAGTTGTCCCATACCAGGACGATGGGGCCGTCGAGCTGTTGGTGCGCGGCATCCAGCAGGCGGGCGTAGTCGGTCTCGGTGAAGCCCTTGCGGCGGCCCTTGGCGGGACCGCGGTCGAGGTGGATGCGGTAGATCAGCCGCGGCCGGTGGCCGGCCTTGGTGCAGATCAGCGCCGCCATGGAGACGCGCTTGGTGCCTTGGGCGGTGACCCGCACGATCGGTGTGTGGCCCCGGCGGCCCCAGGTGCGGGCCTTGGGCGGCCTCAGGCCCTGGCCGGCTTCGTCCTCGAAGCAGAGCCAGGCGCCCAGGTCCGCCGCCCTCTTTTTATGACGGGCCACTGCTCGTCCTTCCAGGCGGCGATCTTCGCCTCGTTGCGCTCGGTGGCCTTGCGGGAGGGGACCTGCACGCTCCAGCCGATGCGGTGCAGCAGCAGGTCCAGCCCGGCCAGGGTGTACTCGACGCCGAAGCGGCGGCGCACGATCTCAGCGATCCGGGCCAACGTCCAGCACTGGTCGGACCAGCCCGAAGCGGCCGGGCCGGCGTCCAACACGGCTTCCAGGTGGCGGAATTGTTCCGCATCGAGCTTGCAGCGGGCGCCGCCGGGGCCTTTGGAGACCAGAGCCTGCCGACCGCCCGAAGCCAACGCCCGCCGCCATCGGTTCGCCGACATCCGGGTCACCCTGAAGCGTCGGGCCACCTCCCGGTCACTTGCCCCGGCCTCGATCAAATCAGCGGCTGCGAGCCGGACTTGCTCACGCCGAGACCGTTCCTCGGCCGTCAGCCCACCGCCATCGGGATACCTCATCCTCCCGGCATAGCGCAGCCCACGACAGCCGTCACGACCCGACGTAACCCGAACCGTTAAAGATCTCTAGACCTCGGAAGTGGCTGTGATTCCCGGCTTCTTACTGACCTTTGCGGCATGTTGTCGTTGGGGGCTGACGATGTGTGATCGTCGCGGTATGCCGGGTGTGTGAGTCTGCTGTCCCTCACATCTGCAGCTGCCTGCATCGACGTTATGCTTGACGCCGAGCATGTTGAGCCTGGCCGGCGACGGGGTGGGTGGAATCGAACCAGCGTTACAGCGACTGACTCGATACCCAGGAATGGGACGCACAGCAGAAGCGTCGTTCGATCGATGCTTTCGTGTTCCACGATTTCAGGCGGGACCTGGCAGAAGGTGCTCATGCGGCAGGTCTGTCGCCGCATGAACTGCAACGGTGGGGACAGAAGCAGCCCATGCAGGGCTTCGGCGCTCTACCCGCGACGGGGCTGTACCGCGAGATGCTCCACAACCGGCACCTCAACAAGGGAACATGCTGGCAGAGAAACGACCTTACGGACATGATCTACTAATCCTGTGAGGCCGGGTACGCGGATTTTGTCGTCTGTGAGCGACACATGCGGGAGCCGCTTGAGCGAGGCATGAGACGGCTTGCTCTCCCCGCGAAGGTATTCCGCCGTTTGGACGAGGCAGTTTCAGCCGTAGGTGATGCCTTGGACCAACAAGTATCGCTGGTCGGCCTCGCCGAGCAGCAGGCGGATCGGGATCCTGGCCGTTGACCCTGGGTTACTACCTTTGATAGCGACGCGTTGGACCCCACCTCCGGCCCGCCACGGGTCTGCGCCAGCACCCGAGCGGCGCGTCACATCACAACAGGACGACGCTGCCTGATACGGCGCTAGATGCCCGCTGATGACATGGCGCGATGCGGTCTCGATGCCGCTGGCTCTCGGATTGTGGCCACCGCCGGCGGGGGGCAGGCTGGTGTCGAGACCGTTTGGGCGAGGCAGAAGGCACACGCCTGTCACGGATGCGGGCTGTGGCTTGTCCTCATGGCGAAGCGAGTTGTGTGAGCCGGGAACCGACGAACTTTGTCGCCGCTGAACGAGTGGGTCGGTACACCGGTCCGGAATGCGGTGGCCGACGCAAGATCGTCTATTCCGGGCAGGCTTACGGAGGTGTGGTAGATGTCCGCGAAGAACCCAGAGCAGGTGAGCGCCCACGAGGTCTCCTTGCCGCCCGAAGTCAAGTTGCTGCAGGAAGTCACTCCGCCCTTCTTTCCTGAGGGTGGTTCGGGAATGACCATCCTCGTCGAGTGGCCTCCCGGTCACCCCGGGCTCCCTCCGCATCGCCACTCGGGCCCGTCGTTCGGCTACGTGATGGAGGGCGCGCTCCGGTTCGAGCTCGAGGGTGAGCCGGAGCGTGTGGTCGAGGCCGGTGGGACGTTCTGGGAGCCAGGCGGTGACGTGATCCATTACCAGGACGGCAACGCGCTGTCGGACGCACCGACCAAGTTCGTGGTGACCATGGTGTGCGCGCCGGGTCAGCCGATGCTCACGCTGGTCGACGAGGAGGAGCTGAAGGAACGGGCGCACCTGCGCGCCCCGCGTCCCTCCGAAGGCTGACCCGCGAGATCGACAAGACTGCTGAGTCCGGATGCGGTCAAGCCGTCCGACTTCCGCGACGGCGCATCATCGCGAACGCACTGCCGCCGCCCGACGAGGGTCAACATGGCCCCGGCCGCAATCGGTACGGGTGTCGAACTCGTAGTGCTGCCGCCCGCGCCGGCTCTGACGCTCCCATGGAGGTCGGCCCGGACGCCTGGGCGGTCGATGACGTGTCGTTCCCCAAGGACGGCAGGATGTCGGTCCGCACTGTTGCCGCGGCACTGGCTGCCGGCACCGCGCGCACCACCCCGGCACCCGAATGGTGGGGGCGTGCCGCCCTCACGCGCTCAAGCCCGCTCGCCTCTTTTCCGGCCCGCCGAAACGATCGTGCAGAGATCGCTTCCATGGATGCGGCTCTCCGGCGGCGGGTGGCCGACCGTCGCGGCCGATCACGCCTGCGCGGCAGGCATCGGGGACGTCATCCTGCGCTGCGTCGTCGTTGACGCTACCGGCAGCTGCCCGCGTTCATGCACTCTGCTCCCGTCATGGTCCGGCTCGCCGGGGGCCAGCGCGTCGCATTGCAGGACCGCCAGGGCTGCGGGGACCTGTAGGGCCAGTGGTGCGCGGTCCGGCCGGGGGTGCCGGGCTGCGGCTGGTCTGTGGGTGGGTTCCGGTGGCGTGGTGCGGGAAGCGCCTCTTTCACTGGTGTGGTGGTGGGTGGTGGGTGGTGGAGGTGAGGGATTTGTTGTGTTGTCTGGTGATTGTGATGAGGCTCGTTGAATTGGATTTCCCCACCCTGTGCTCCTGGGTTCCCCAGACCTGCTCACATCTCCTCCACCCACGACGCGCTGACCTGCGGACGGACGCCGCTCGGCAGGGGCCGCCCGATAACCAGGATCTGGGACGGGGCGAACTGTCCAGGGTGAGAAGCCGTGTGCATACCGATCAGCGGGCTCGGGATTGGAACAAGGATCCTTATCGGATGATGTTGCCGGGTCTCGGCGAGGGCGTCCGCGGCGGTCGCGACTTGGACGATGCCGTGTGGTCGGCGCGTTTCGCACGTCTCGGTGAGGTCCTTGTCGCCGTGCCGGCGCATGCTGCGCGCTTGATCGTATAGCTTCCCGGCGTGCAGCGATGCGGTCCGGTGTCATGGCTCCGATGGTGCGGAGGTTGGTGGTCAGGGAGGCCGGGCAGGTTGAGGTCGGCCCGCGCGGGGCGGGCTCCGATGAGCAAGCCAGTCGGTGGACGTTCTCACTGAGCTCGCCCGGGAAGGCTGTGCTGCCGCGCGGTGTCGCGGATGCGGTGGACGAACCCGTCGTGAAAAAAATGGCACCCGGGTGGTGCAACCGCCTGTAACGCAGCGGTGTCCGTGCGGTGATAATTTCGCCTTACTACTCCTCCGCGTTGGCTCGGCGCGCTGTGCTGAAGCGGCGCTGATAGGCGGCGGGACTGAGCGACAATTCCCTCACGAAAACTCTCCGCATACTCTCGTAATTCGGGAATCCGGCAAGGGATGCCGTCTGCGTTGCGGTATGCCCTTGGTCGAGAAGAGCTTTCGCCATGTCGAACCGGATCATCTCCACGTACCGGGCCGGCGTGGTGGACAGCTCCTGGTGGAAGAGCCGCGTGAGATGTCGAGGGCTCACATTGAGGTGCTTGGCGAGTTCGCCGAGTGAGTGTTTTCCCCCGGGATTCGCCGTGATCAAGTCGGTGATTCTGCGGAGTGCCGGAGACCGGGGCGGCGGCCCTTGCAGTGGGGTGGAGAACTGGGACTGGCCGCCGGAACGCTGCAGATAGACCACCAGGGCGCGGGCGACGTCGCGGGTCAGATCAGGGCCGTGGTCCTCCTCGACGAGCGCCAGTGCCAGGTCGATGCCGGCGGTCACGCCCGCCGAGGTGTAGGTGGTGCCGTCACGGACGTAGATCGCGTCGGGTTCGACGCGGCTGGCCCGGCAGCGGGCGGCGAGCTCGTGCGCGACCTTCCAGTGTGTGGTCGCGCGCTTGCCGTCCAGGAGGCCGGCGGCGCCGAGGATGAATGCTCCGGTGCAGATTGACGCGACCCGGCCGGCCCGGCCCGCCAGCGTTCGCGTGGCCTCGACCAGATCACGGGGCACAGGTGTGCGTGGGTAGAGGTCTGCGCCAGCCACCACAAACGTGTCAGGAGCAGGCTCCGTGGCGGCGGCGTCGACCGCGATCCGGATCCCGATGGACGAGGTGACATCGGCACCGGTGGGTGACACCAGCACGATCTTGTAGTCGGCACCGAGCCGGTTCGCTTCCCCGAACACCTCCGCGGGGCCGACGACGTCCAGGAGCTTGACCCCGTCATAGACGAGGACCGCGACCCGATGCGTGGCGGAGCCCACAACCCCGCTGCCCGCCTGTCCGGATTCGGGTGACTCATGGCCGGAGCGAGGCAGCGCCGGACGCGGGGTGGTCGGCAGTGTGGAAGACGGACGCACCGTCCATTCGTAACACACCGATATCGGAAGGAGCAGAGGTCATGAGCGAGATCATCGCGGGGGTCGAGATCCCTGAAACGGCGGCGGTCGCCGAGGCCACCCGCCTCATGCAGGAGATGACCAGCCCCCTCATCTACCATCACTCCCGGCGCGTTTTCGTCTTCGGCGCCATTCACGCGCGCAGGCTCGGCGTGGAGCCCGACCCGGAGCTTCTCTACCTGTCCGCCATGTTCCACGACACCGGCCTCCTGACGCCGTTCTCCGACATGCAGCAGCGCTTCGAGGTCGATGGAGCCGACCACGCACGTAAGTTCATGCTCGACCGCGGTTTCCCGGCCACGGCCGCCGACGTGGTGTGGACGGCAATCGCGCTGCACACCACCCCGGAAATTCCCGGGCGGATGGGCCCGGAGATCGCCATCACGAATCTGGGGGTTCTGACCGACGTACTCGGCCTGGGCCTGAACGAGCTGGATCGCAGCCAGGTGGACGAGATCACCGCCGTCCATCCGCGGGGCGACTTCAAGAACGAGTTCCTGCAGGCCTTCGTCGACGGACTCAAGCACCGCCCGGAGACCACGAACGGAACCGTGAACTCGGATGTGCTGGAGCACTTCATTCCCGGCTTCCAGCGCACCACCACGGTCGAGCGCATCATGGGCGCTCCCTGGCCGAGCTGATCAGAATCCTGCAAGAGGCAACGTGATGAAACGTGTGAGTGGCCCTCGCGACGGGCGTCGTCTCGGGCGAGGTGCGGCCTTCGCCGTGCTGGCCTGCGCCAATGTGGTGATGATGGCCACGGCAAGCGCACCGTCGCCGATCTACCCGCTGTACCGGGAGCGTTGGGGCCTGTCGGTCACCATGCTGACGGTGATCTTCGCGGTGTATGTCGTGGGTCTGCTCGGCGCGTTGCTGACGGTCGGATCGCTGAGCGATCAGCTGGGTCGCCGCCCGGTGCTGGTCGCCGCCCTTGTGGTGGCGGCGACCAGCACGGCGATCTTCTGGACGGCCGACGGCGTCGTCTCCCTCCTGATCGCCCGGGTGGTGCAGGGCATCGCCACGGGGACGGCCACGGGCGGTCTTGCCGCCGGACTGGTCGAGCTCTCACCCAAAAGACGTCCGCAGCTGGGGCCCACGACGACAGCGGTGGGCACGAGTATCGGCATGGCCACCGGCGCCGGAGTGGTGGGGGTGCTGGTTCAGTCGACTTCACGTCCCGATGCGTATGTCTTTCCCGCCCTGACGCTGGCCTTCGTCGTTCTGGCCGCGGTCATCCTCACCATCCCCGAGACCCGCGCCCCGGGAGCGATGGGACTGGCGTCGTTGCGACCGAGCGTCCGGGTTCCCCGGGAAGCCCGGCCGCAGTTCTTCGCCTCCGTTCCCGCCCTCGTCGCGGGGTGGTCCGTCACGGGTCTGTTCCTCGCGCTCACTCCGTCCCTGGTGAGCAATGTCCTGCATGTGCGGTCCGGTGCTGCGGGCGGACTCAGCATCGCGGCGCTGTTTGTGGCCAACAGCGTGGGCGGGTTGTGGTCCGTTCGGCATACCGCACGGCTCGCCACCTTGCTGGGGGCGGTCCTCCTGACTCTGGGCGCGGCCGGACTGGCGATGGCCATCGCTGTCGCGTCGCCGGCCGTATACGTGGGCGGATCGGTCGTCGCGGGGCTGGGCGTCGGCCTGACGTTCAACGGCAACCTCCGCGCCATCAGCGCGGTCACCACCGCGAAGTCGCGGTCGGAGGTCTTCTCGGCTGTCTACGTGATCAGCTATGCCGCGTTGAGCCTTCCGGCCCTCGCGGCCGGGCTCGCGGCGCCCTCATGGGGACTTCAGACCACGGGCTACCTGTACGTCGGCTTCGTCGGGGTGCTGTCCTTGGGTGCGGCCGTACACGCCGGACGATCACGTGCTCACAGGCCCATGGCCGATCCGATACGCACGGGCTGGGAAAGCGGACCTCACAGCGAACGGACCCGCTACTGAGCGCGCCGCACGCCCTACGCCGACACCATCCCCAAAGGAGCTTGACACGACTTGCGGCTGCGGTGTCGGAGCGGGCCGGCGCCCTTCCGCGGAGCTGTCTTGGAAGATCCTGAGTCCGCATGGCTGCGCTGCATCCGCAAGCTGGAGGAGGTTGCGATCTGTATGGGTGATGGGCACGGGCCCGGACGGTGTGAGCAGCAGGACCGCTCGGAGCCGAATGGGAGAGGTACCGGCCCGCCGTTTTCGGTGTGGCCTACGGCTGTTGGGAAGTGTGGCCGATGCCGAGGATGTCACCCAGGCCGTCTGGCTGCGGGCGGCCGGAGCGGATCTGCAGGACATCGGTGATCTGCGGGCCTGGCTGGTGACGGTGGCCGCGCGCCGGTCGTACGACATTCTCAAGAGTGCCCGTTTGCGCCGGGAGGCCTACGTCGGGCCGTGGCTGCCGGAGCCGCTGCTGGCGGAGCCGGACGCCTCGCAGCCGGTACTCGTCGACGAGTCGGTCAGTTCGGCGATGCTCCTGATCATGGAAGAGCTGAGCCCGGCGGAGCGGGTGGCCTTCGTCCTGCACGATGTCTTCGGTCTTGAGTTCGGCCGGATTGCCGAAGTGCTGGACGTCTCCGTGCCGGGGGCCCGGCAGCTCGCCTCGCGGGCACGACGGCGGGTGGCCAAAGCGAAGCAGGCCACACCCCAGGCGTCGAAGACGGAGCCCGAACGCATCCTCGCGGCCTTCCGCGCCGCCTACGAGGCCGGGCACCTGGCCGGCCTGGTCAGGCTTCTGCACCCGGACGCCGTCTACGTCACCGACGGCGGCGGCAAGGTCTCCGCGGCACGCAAGCTGGACCTGCGACTCCACCGGCGCCCGCCAGACCCAGGTCGACCGCGACCCTTCCGGCGACACCTCCCACGACACCACGGCGACCTACACCCCGTCACCGCGGGCAATGGCCCGGCCCACGCCGTAGCCCAGGTCGATCCGACTCGGCCGGCACGGCCGCTTTTGGCTGCCTCGATCCGGGCCGTCCTCTCCCTATCCAACGAGTCGACCTCCCTGTCCGCGTCGGATACGGGCCGTTCGGAAGAACACTCGCGGGGCTGGCGGCGCGCACACGAAACATGCCCGACAGGGGATGACCGGAACCGGTTACACAGTCGAGCCATCGCATGAACTCGGAGGAACAAGGTGCCGCTCGGCACGCTCAGCCGCCGCCAGCGGGGTGAGCTCGGCCATCTCCGACCAGCCGGTCCCCGGGACCTCGACGTGGACGATCTCGGGCCTCTTCGCGATCACCTCGGGCATCCACGCCATGGCGGTCCGGAAGTGGTCGGAACGCACGTGCAGATCGCCGGCCTCCGCGGACTCGAACGCCTCGACGAGGACGAACTGCTCGGGCGTGTCGACGTTCCTGGACCACTCGAAGAAGAGGTTCCCGGGCTCCCTCCGAGTCGCCCGGGTGAAGTCGTCGACCAGAGCGAGCCACTGCTCGGCTCGGTCGGGCCGGACGGTGAACTTGACCACGATGAAGATCATGCCAGTGCTCCTTGAGGTCGTTTCGGCTCCGGCGGCGCGACGCCGCGCCGCTCACGTGGCCACGACCGCGACCAGTCCCAGGATCGCCAAGGCAGAGCCGACCGCCAGCGCGCAGGAGGCGTGAGCGCCCCACCAGCGCACCCGGGGCAGGGCCGAGCGCGGGATGAGGCCCGGGTCCAAGCGGTGGAGGGCGGCCTTGTAGAGGGCCATGTGGATGGTGCCCAGCACGCCCAGGACGGCCAACGGCCCGGCGATCGAGTGGAGTGCGGTCGTGGTCACGGTGACCTCCCGGTCATGACAGCGTCCTGACGACGAGGTAGGCGTTCAAGGCGATGATCAGCGCGGTGGCCGACGTGGCCGCCGCCATGGTGCAGCGGCGGTTGACGAGCTCGCCCATCAGCGCCCGGTTGCCGGTGAAGACCACCAGTGGCACCAGCGCGAAGGGGACACCGAAGGACACCACGACCTGGCTCACCAGGAGCGCGTGGGTGGGGTCCACTCCGAGCAGCAGGACCGCGACCGCCGGTGCGAGCGACACCAGGCGCCGCTGCCAGATGGGGATCGAACGGCGGAGGAAGCCCTGCATGACGATCTGCCCGCTGTAGACGCCCACGCAGGACGCGGCGAGTCCCGACGCGAGCAGGCCCACGCCGAAGACCGCCGCGGTGAGTGGTCCGTATGCGGTTCCGAACGCGGTGTGCGCGTCGGCCAGTGAGGCGACGCCGGCTCCCCGCAGCGGAGTCGCCGCCATCAGGATGGCCGCGTTCACGACCGCCGAGACGCCCAGGGCGACGACGACGTCCACCATGCTCATCCGCACCGCGAGCTTGCGCCGCGCGGTGTCCTCGCGTGGCAGGAGTTCCTGGGTGAGGGCGGAGTGGAGGTAGATCGCGTGCGGCATCACGGTGGCTCCGACGATCCCGACCGCGAGCAGTGCACCGTCCTGGCCGGGAAAACCCGGTACCAGGCCGCGTGCCGCCTCGGAGGCGTCGACACGGGCGCGGAAGGTCTGGTAGACGAATGCGGCAAGGACCACGGTCAGCAGAGCCGCGATCACCGCCTCGAACCGGCGGCGGCCTCGCTGACGCAGCATCAGGATGAGCAGCATGCCGCCCGCGGTGAGGAGCCCTCCCGCCCACAGCGGAACGCCGACCAGCAATTGCAGGCCGAGGGCGCCGCCGACGACCTCGGCCAGGTCGGTCATGACGACGACGGCCTCGGCCTGCAGCCACAGTCCGATCCGGGCCGGTCGGCCCAGTCGTTCCCGGCACTGTTCCGGAAGGCTCATCCCGGTGGCGATGCCGAGTTTGGCCGACAGGTACTGCACCAGCATCGCCACCGCGCTCGCCGCGACGACCACCCACAGGAGCGCGAAGCCGTACCGGGCGCCGGCCGTGACGTTGGTGGCGAAGTTGCCCGGGTCGACGTAGGCGACAGCCGCCACGCACGCGGGCCCCAGGAACCACGCCGCCCGCCCTGCCGGGAGGCGGTCCGCGCGGGGGGCGGCCGGTGACCGGGCCGGTCGCTGACTACTCATGAACACAACGGCCTCGCTCCCCTCGTGTCCGCTCCTGGTGCCGGTCAGTAGATGTTCGACGGCCGGACCATGCCCTCGGCCAGGTCGCCGAAGCCGGGGGCCACGATCGCCCCGGGGTTCTGGACGATCTCCTCGACCACCAGCGTCTCGGTGGTGAGCAGCAGGGCCGCGACGGAAGCGGCGCTCTGCAGCGCCGAACGCGTGACCTTCAACGGGTCGATCACGCCTGCGGCGAACATGTCGCCGTACTCCCCGGTGAGCGCGTCGAACCCGTGGCCCGCGGGCAGGGTGGCGACCCTGCCGTGGACCTCCTGGCCGTCGTAGCCGGCGTTGATCGCGATCCAGCGCAGCGGCTCACCGAGGGCGCGGCGGACGATGTCCCGTCCGGTGGCGATGTCTCCGGTGAGCTCCAGCCGGTCCAGCGCCGACGCGCTCTGCGTCAGGGCCGTGCCCCCGCCGGCGACGATGCCCTCCTCGAGGGCTGCCCGGGTGGCGGACAGCGAGTCCTCGACGCGGTGCTGCATCTCCTCCAACTCCACACCGGTGGCCGCTCCCACGTGGATGACGGCGACACTGCCGGACAGGCGGGCGATGCGCAGTTGCAGGCTGTCGCGGTCGTGCTCGTTCTCGGCCCGCTCCAGTTCCCTCTTGATCTGCTCGATGCGGGCCGACACGGCCTCCTCGGAGCCCGCGCCGCCGACCAGGGTGGTGCCGGACTCGGTGACCGTGATCCGGCGGCAGCGGCCGAGTTGTGCCAGCCGCACGGAGTCCAGGGCCAGGCCCGCGTCGGCGGTGACGACGCTTCCCCCGGTGAAGACCGCCAGGTCTTCCAGTTCGGCGACGCGCCGGTGGCCGAAGCCCGGTGCGCGTACCGCCACCGACCGGAAGGTGCCGTGCACGTTGTTGGTCACGAGCATGCCCAGCGCCGGGCCGTCCACGGTCTCGGCCAGGATCACCAGGGGGCTGCCGCTGCGGGTGACCTGTTCGAGCACAGGCATCAGGGTCTGGACGGACGAGATCTTCTCGTTGGTGAGCAGGATGTACGGGTTCTCGAAGACCGTCTCCATCCGGTCCTTGTCGGTCACCATGTAGGGCGAGAGATAGCCGTGGTCGAGCTCCACGCCGTCCACGAAGCTCACGTCCAGCCCGAAGGACGGCGACTCCTCCACGGTGACGACACCGGTCCGGCCGACGCGGCCCATGGCCGCCGCGATCGTCCCGCCGATCTCGGCGTCGCTGTTGGCGGACAACGTGGCCACGTGGGCGAGGTCCGAGGGGCCGGAGATCTGCCGGGCCTGCTCCTGCAGCGCGCGGACCACCGCCTCGACCGCCTTCTGGATGCCTGTCTTGAGGAACATCGGGTTCGCGCCGGCGTCCACCGCGCGCAACCCCTCGCGCACGAGAGCCTGGGCGAGGACCGTGGCGGTCGTCGTGCCGTCCCCGGCGACCCCGTTCGTCTTGTTGGCGACCTCCTTGACCAGCTGGGCACCCATGTTGGCGAACGGGTCGCGCAGCTGGATCTCCCGGGCGATGGTGACGCCGTCGTTGGTGATGGTGGGCGGCCCGGTCAGCTTTTCGATGACGGCGTTGCGCCCCTTGGGGCCCAGCGTCACCTTGACGGCGTCCGCGAGAGCGTTGACGCCCGCTTCGAGCAGTTGGCGCGCTTCGACGTCGAAACGTAGATCTTTGGCCATGTCGGTCGGTCCTCTCGGAGATCGCGGTACAGGAGCTCGGATCAGGGCACGAGGACGGCCCGGCCGCGGACCCGTCCGTGGTCCAGGTCGTCCAGGGCCTGCGCGAACGCGTTGAGCGGGTAGGTGACGGTGTGCAGGGTGACCTGGCCGCGCGCGGCCAGCACCATGAGCTCGGCCAGATCGGTGTAGGAACCGACCAGGTTGCCGATGAAGTTGATCTCGTTGGAGATGATGTCGATGGTCGGCACGCGCAGCTCACCGCCGTAGCCGATGACGTGGTAGTCGCCGGCCCGGCGGAGCATGGCCACGCCGTCCTCCAGGGCGCCGCCCTCGCCGACGAAGTCGACCACGGCCTCGGCGCCCTGCCCTCCGGTGAGCTCCCGCACCCGCTCCACGTGGGTGCCGTCGGCGACGACGGTCCGGTGTGCGCCGAGGGTCTCGGCGAGCTTGAGCGCCTCCGGCGAGCGGTCGACGACGATCAGCTCGGCGGGCGACAGGGCGCGCAGCGCCTGGACGCCGATGTGCCCGAGCCCTCCGGCGCCGATGACCACCGCCCGGCTGCCGGGTGCCAGCCGGCGGGCCGCCTTCTTCGCCGCGTGGTAGGCCGTCAGGCCGGCGTCGGCGAGCGCGGCGACATCGGCCGGCGCGAGCCCCGGGTCGAGCTTGACCACCGCGCGGGCGTTGGTCCGTACGAGCTCGGCGAAGCCGCCGTCGGCGTCGATGCCGGGGAAGGCGGAGCTCTCGCAGTGCACGTCGTCACCGCGGCGGCAGGCCGCACACAGCCCGCAGGTGACCAGTGGGTGCAGGATCACCGGGTCGCCGACGGCCACGTTGGTCACGGCACTGCCGACCTCGTGCACCCAGCCGGCGTTCTCGTGCCCCTGGATGTAGGGGAGTGCCACACCGGACTTCGCCTCCCACTGGCCCTCCACGATGTGCAGGTCGGTGCGGCACAGTCCGGCTCCGCCGACGCGGACGACCACATCGAGCGGTCCGGTGATTTCGGGCTCGGGTACCTCCTCGACCACGGGCGTTCGGTGGTATGCGTGCAGTCGTACGGCCTTCATGCGGCACCTCCTGCCGTGTCCGCGGTGGTGTCGTGGGGTGTCGTGGCCGTGAAGCCGGCCGCCGAGCCGGACGCAGGGCCGTAGCGGGCGGCGAGCAGGCCCTCGCAGATCTCGGTGTTGGCGCCGATGCCCACCGCCGTGGTGCGGCACCGCCTCAGGTGGGCTTCCATGTCGACGGCGAGGACCGGGTGCCCGTGCTCGTCGGTGAAGACGGGATCGACGCCGTCGGCGGGCAGGCCGAGCGCCCTGCGCCGGCGCACCAGGGTGGTGGTGAGCCGGTCGGGCAGGTCGTGCAGACGGGCTCCGGCCAACTGGCAGGCGGTCCAGCCGCGTTCGGTGAGCCGCCGCCCGAGGCGTGCCTGCGCGGCCAGAGCGCCCTTGCGTAGGAAGGTCCGGCGCAGCTCGTCCAGCCGGTCGGGGTCGGACAGCAGCGGGAACGCCTCGGCGAACTCCCGGCCGTGGGCCACCCCTTGGTTGATCTCGTCGGAGGCGAAGTGGTCCTCCAGGACGACCGTCACCTCGGTGGCCCACGGCAGGGCCGCGAGCACCCGGCGGGTGTCCTCCACCATGAGCCAGGCGAAGTTCGGGGCGCAGAAGTAGGTGGGCAGACGCAGGCGCGCGGTCACGTGGCCGCCGTCGATGCTGACGCTTCGGACGAAGCCGAGTTCAGTGACGGGACGGTCGAGTTCGGGGTCCAAGACGGTGGCGAGGGCGGCCGTGACCGCCTCGGACCGCTCCGCCGCGTCGGCGGCGTCCCTGCTCACGCCGGCGTCCTCGCGCTCGGCGGCGTCCCTGCTCACGACGGCGGCCGTGCTCCCGGCGATGCCCGGGGTCATGCCGGCACCTGCCCGGCGGACATCTTCTCCGGCCGCCCCGCGGGAGCGGCGATCTGGGCGCTCTCGGGCACCTTGATGTCGTACAGACGGGCCAGGTTCAGACCGAGGATCTTGCGCTTGACGTCGGTGGTGAGCACCCCGTACTCCGACTGGAGGTCTTCGGGGATCTGGAAGTCGACGAACTTCTCGACGAGCCAGCGCGGACTCCAGATGGCGTAGTCGCTGCCGAAGGTGACGCGGTCCTCGTCCAGCCAGTACAGCAGCTCGCCGAGGACCTGCGCGAAGTACCGGGGCCGGGAGTGGATGAACGGCATGACCACGGACAGGCCGGCGTAGACGTTGGGCTCCTGGGTGGCGATCCAGCAGAAGTCCTCCAGCCGCGGCAGACCGGAGTGCTCGACGATGAAGTTCAGCTCCGGGAAGGCGGTGGCGGCGTGGTCGATGTCGGCGACGTCGAAGGCGTCGCGGTTCAGCGGCCAGATGGTGGGGCCCTTGTGGATGTGTATGTTGCGGATCCCCAACTCGGCGCACTTGGCGAGGTAGTCCTGCGCTCCCGGGTCGGTGAGCTTCCAGCCCTTGGAACTACCGCGCCACTCGGCGGTGTAGAGCTTGACCCCGCGCAGCTGCCACTGGGTCGCCAGCCGCTCCAGCTCGGCCAGTCCCGCCTCGCCGGCCCTGGGGTCGAAGGCGCCGTTGACGATCAGCCGGTCGGGGTGCTTGGCGGCCAGGCGGCCGTTGCGCTCGGTGGTGTTGAAGCCGTTGGTGTAGAACTCGCTGAGGTAGGTCGGCTGGAAGATGCCCACGTCCACGTAGCCGGTCTCGAACAGGTCGTGCACCAGGTCCTGCTCGGAGTACTTGCGGAACTTCTCCAGCGGCCACACCCACTCGGCGGGGGAGAGATTGCGCTGGTAGTCGTAGAAGCAGCGGATGAAGCCCTCGCCGTACTTGTTGGCGGTGTTCTCCTCGCTGGCGTCCCAGAAGTGGATGTGGCCGTCGACCACGAAGTAGTCCACGCCGTCCTTGGTGTACATGTGCTGCCTCGACTTCCTGATGAGGTGGGGAGGGTCGCCCGGTACGGGGGGTGCGTACGGCCCGGCGGACGCACCCCCGGATCGGTGCCGGTGCCGGTGTGCGCGGCAGGCGCCGGCTAGCGCACCGGCTTGAGGTCGAAGTCGATGTACTCCGCCGCCTCCTCGGGGCTGGCGAAGAGCATGGTGCGGTCGTCGAAGTGCACCATCCGGCCGTAGTGCGTCGACATGATCTCCTCGAAGTCCGACTGGTCGAACTCGAAGCCGACGGCCTCGGTGATCTCGTCGAAGTCGAACAGCAGCTTGCCCACGCCGTCGACCCTGATCATCGACGGGAACTCCTGGACGGTCACGCCCGGCTTGCCGCGCATCACCTCGGCGACGACGTGTCCGTTCTGGTTATTCATCAGGGTCACGCCGCACATGTTGGAGAAGGTGCGGTCGCTGTCGAACTTCGTGTTCCCGCCGGTGCTCACAGCGCAAGTCCCTTCGGCTCGGAGAGGTTCAGGTCGGACAGGAGGGAGCGGAGGCCGGCCACCGCGCCGTCCCAGGAGTCGGCGAAGGTGACCACCCTGTCCCGGGGCTGCGACCAGATCGGCTGCAGCTCGTGCGCCGCGCGGACGCTCAGCGGCACCCAGGTGTCGAGCCAGCCCTGCAGCACGTCGCGGTTGTGGCCGCCGTGGGTCTCGTCCGTGGTGAGCATGCGGAACAGCGCCCGGGTGTAGCGCAGGTCGCGGTCGTAGTCGTGTTCCCCGGTGCCCACCAGGGTCGGGGTGACGTAGTCGCCGTTGCGCGCGGACACCTGCATCACGAGGTGGCTGCGGAACAGCACGCCCACCAGTGACTCGAACACCACGTTGGCCGCGAAGAGCGACTCCGCCCAGTCGCCGATGGCGGTGAGCCGCTCGACGTTCTCCCGCACGCCCTGCCAGACCGGGTCGGTGTGCCAGGCCTGCCGGTGCACCGCCCCGTCGAACGGGATGCCCGCCTCGGACAGGTCCAGGTTGTACAGGGCCAGGTCCTGGGCGAAGCGCAACTTGTGAGCGCTGTTCACCGCGATCGCCGTGTTGATCATGTTGGTGGGGGCGGAACGCTGCTCGGAGGTGAACACGTGCATGCCGAGGCCGTGCTCGGCGTGCATCCACGCGCCCAGGTGCCGCTCCAGGAACGTCACCCAGGCCGCCGGCCAACTGCGGTACGCGCCGGCCTTCTTCGCGTTCTCCAGGTTGAGCTGGATCTGCCGGACGACGTTGGAGTTGTTGCGGTAGATCGTCTGCTCCCACTCCTCGTTGGGGTCGAGGAAGAGGTGCCAGTCACTGGAACGCAGCTCGGTCCAGTCCTTGGGGTAGCCGCCCTTGCCGTCCGCGAACCCGTAGATCCAGCCCTGGCTCAAGTGGCGCTCCGGGTCGGGCTGCACGTCGACCGTGACGTCCTCGTACATCGTGGCCCGTGCCTTACGGGGCGTGAAGTAGTTGTAGGAGCGGCTGCCGGAGCTGGGGAACTCCTCGAGACCGGCCTCCGCCCCGGTGAATTCGATGCGGGGGAAACTCCTGGGCACGGTCTTTTCCGTCGGGGCCATGAGCGCACACCTTTCTGTGACTCGCTGATGGTGCGGGGGAGGGCATCCGCCTGCGGGGCGTCAGTCGTCGGCGGCGGTGACGGTGAACTTGTCGAAGAAGATCTGGCTCTCCGGCACGCCCCTGCTCTGCAGCAGCGGCAGAGCCGCGTCGATCATCGGCGGGGGACCGCACAGGTAGACGTCGCAGTCGGCGAGGTGCTCCTCCCGCCGGCCGAGGACGTCGGTGACCAGGCCGGTCTCCCCGGTCCAGCCCCGCGGCCGGGCGGCGGACAGGCCGGGTACAAACCGGAAGCCCGGCAGGCACTCGGCGATCTGCGCCAGTTCGTCGAGGTGGAACAGGTCGTCCTCGGTGCGGGCGCCGTAGTAGTAGACCGCCTCGCGCTCGTCGCCGCTCTCCGCCATCTGGCGCAGCAGCGACAGGATGGGCGCCATCCCGGCGCCTCCACCGACGAAGACCAGGCGGCGTTCGGAGCCCATCCGCAGAGTGAAGGTGCCGTACGGGCCACTGATGTCCAGCGGGTCCCCGAACGTGAGGCCGTTCTCCAGCAGGCCGGAGAACCGGCCGCCGGGGTACCGCTTGATGATGAACTCCAGGAGCCCGTCGGGGCTGGGGAGGCCGGCCATCGAGAACGAGCGGTGCTCGTCGGTACCCGGGATGGTGATGTCCACGTACTGGCCGGGACGGAACCGGAAGTCCGACTGCGCGGGCAGCCTGAGCCGCAGCTGCGAGATGTCGTGCGTGAGCTCCTCCAGGGAGGCGACCTCGGTCCGCACGGTGACCACGGGCAGGCCGGACCGGATCATGTCCTCGTCGTAGTTGACGAGCTCGATCTCCGTGTCGCTGTAGACGTGCGAGCGGCACAGCAGGACGTACCCCTCGTCCTTCTCGAAGTCGGGCAGGGCGAAGGTGGAGTACCGGCCCATCTGGAGGTCGCCGTCGAGCAGGAAGGACTTGCACGCCGAGCACTGGCCTTCCTTGCAGCCGTGGATCAGCATGACGCCCTGCCGGAACGCGGCGTCGAGCACCGTCTCGTCCTCGTCGGCCTCGATCTCGATGCCTACCGGTTCGAACCGGACCTTGTGGGTGTCGGCCATGGTGCCGCTCCTCGGTGTGGCGGGTCCCCGCCGCGGCGCGCCCGGGGCGAGCGCGCCGCGGCGGGAAGGGGTTCGGGTCGGCGTCAGGCCGCCGGGCTGACGTTCGGGTTCGCCCGGTAGGCGGCGACGTGTGCCTCGCGCTCGGCGTCGCACATCTCGTTCAGCAGCACGTTGGGGCTGTTGAAGGTGATGCCGCGCAGGTCGTCGAGGGTCCACAGCTTCTTCGGGTCGTCCAGGTCCAGGTGCGGCTGCGGAATCAGGGTCCGGCCGTCGTCCCGGACGTAGCCGAGGCCGGCGACGACGTCGGCCAGGTCCTGCCCGTGGTGCAGGGTCTCCCACTCGCGGTGGCCGGTGAGCCGGCCCATGTTCGGCGTCGGCCTGCCCTCGTACTCGGGGCGGAAGGCGACCTTGTCGGTCCAGTGGCAGGTCTCGGAGCAGTAGGTCCGCCACTGGTCGTCGACCTTGTCGACCACCATGTCCTCGCGCACCAGGCAGGGCACCATGCAGGTCCAGCACCGGTGCGGGTACTCGTAACCGACGTCCTCGAACGCGATCGGCTTGTTGCGGCCGGGGTGGCGCAACCGGTTATACGCCTCCCACCAGCGGCCGAACTGGTTGTACCAGCCGGGGTACTTCTCCTCGAACCACTCGAAGTCCTGGTCGGTCATCGGGTCGATGCGCCAGTAGTTGACCGGCCATCCGGTGGCGAAGAACTGGGCGACCCGGTGCACGTAGTGCTTGTTGCAGATCCGGTTCCAGGCCTCCTCAACCAGGTCGTGGGGGATGACCAGGCCGTACTTCTCGAGCGGGATCAGATAACTGCGGTAGTAGTCGTCGTAGATCCACCGACGCCACATCTCCGCGTAGCTGTCCCGGTCCTTGCGGCGGTCCTTGGTGCCGTACTCGATGAACGTGCCGATGGCGGCGTCCACCACGCAGTGGTTGTTCCACCACGCGTAGCGCAGGTCGCGCTCGAGCAGCTTGCGGTTGTCCTCGTCGGCCAGCGCCATCAGCAGGATGGAGTAGCCGTTGGAGATGTGCCGGGACTCGTCCGACTGCACCGAGTGGAACACGGTGGGCAGCAGGTAGTCGCCGTTGGCCGCGGCCTCCGAGGGCATGGCCACGAACAGCGTGTTGGTGAAGGCGGTCTCGGCGACCACCGTCAGGTAGATGTTGGCCGCGGTGATCGCGTCGCCGGTGATGAACCCCTCGCCGAACTGCCGGCCGATCGTGCCCGCGTAGTTGTTCGCGAAGGCCTTCTCGGTGATGTCGAACCCGGCCGGGTCGATGTAGTGGTTCATGTACAGGCGCTTGAGGTTCATCTGGATCGTCGAGTGCCGCACCTCGTCGATCATCTGCACCGCCAGGCCGTTGTGCACCTCGGGGTTGGGGACGGCGTCGATGGCCATCGGCATGGCCCGGGCCGCGGAGATCTCCGGGAACGGGATGATGGACAGGAACAGCTTCTGCCACTCCATCCACCGCTCCTGCACCTGACGGAACATGTTGCCCCGGATGGCGCCGTCCATCGCGCCGTAGACGCGGTTGTCCTTCTCCTCCTCCATCGGGAAGTAGGAGCGCAGGATCTGCTTGAGCGGGTCCTTCTTCGGGGCCTTGTCGAACTTGTAGTCGGTGCCGAACCGCTTCGCCGGGGTGGCGAAGGTCGGCTCCCATGAGAGTTCGGTGATCTTTTTGTGCGCCTTGCTGAGACTCTGTCGGCTCACTCCATGCCTCCTGTGGATGGGAGGGCGATGCCTCGGCGCCCCGCGACCACGCCTCGGCCACGCCCGGTGCACCCGTCTGTCACCCGGAACACGGGGGACACTCGCCATGACGGCCTGCCCGAGGAATGACAACGCAGGGAGCGCCGGAACGCGGTCTCAATGTGAGACAGCGAAAATCTGACCCTCCGTTCCCGCTCGGTTACGCGCCCGTAATGCGGCTGGTACGCTCCCGCCACGTCAGGAGCCGGCCAGGGAGGCATCGTGGCCTTGAGAAACTCCGACGTTCCGGACCCGGACCCCACCCCCTTGGCCCGGGCGGACGTGCTCGCGGCGGCACGGGAGCAGTTCCTCACAGCGGGTGCCGTCGACGCGGACAAAGTACGCGAGACGATCGCGGCCTCGTGGTGGCGTTCGAGAAGCTGGAACGTGGCCGCCGACCGCGTTCAGCTGCCCTACGTCAAGGACCCCAATCTGGAGACACCCCTGGTGCACAGCGCCGCCCCGGTGCTCCAGCGGCTGCAGGAGCAGGTGGGCGACGAGGCGGTGAGCATCATCCTCACCGACGTCCACGGAGTGATCCTGCACCGGCGCACCGACGACCGGGCGCTCGAGCGCCATCTCGACCAGGTGCAGCTCGCGCCCGGCTTCAGCTACGCGGAACAGTTCGTGGGCACGAACGGCATCGGCACCGCTCTCGAAGGCGGCCGTGCCACGGGGGTGTTCGGCCACGAACACTACGCGGAGAACCTCGAGGACCTGGCCTGCGCCGGCGCCCCGGTCCGCCACCCCGTCTCCGGGAAGGTGCTCGGCGTGCTCGACCTGACCTGCTGGAGCCGCGACGCCGGTCCGCTGTTGCTGGCGCTGGCCAAGACCACCGCGGAGCACATCGAGCGGGAGCTGACGACGCTGGCCGGGCTGCGCGAGTTCGCACTGCTCCAGGAGTACTTGAGGGCCTGCCGGCGCAGCAGCGGCATCGTGTTCGCGCTCAACAACGACGTCGTCATGATGAACGACCACGCCCGCCAGTCGCTCGCCCCCGGGGACCAGGCCGTGCTGCTGGGTACCGCGGCCGAGGCGATGTGGGGCGGCAAACGCGCCTCCGTCGAGGTGGACCTGCCGAGCGGAGCGAAGGCCCGGATGTTCTGCGCCCCGGTGGCCACCGACTCGGGCCTGGCCGGCGGCGTCGTGCGGGTCCGGCTGGCCGAGCCCGCGCAGGGGCCGCCGTCCGGCAGCACCGGTACCCACCCCCTGCTGCCGGGCCTCGTCGGCTCGGGTGCCCTGTGGCAGCGTGCCTGCGACGACGTGCGCGCGCACTACCGGAGCGGTGAGTGGATCACCGTGCAGGGCGAGCCAGGGGTCGGAAAGCTCGCACTGCTGCAGGCGGTGTACCGTCACCACGATCCGGCCGGCCGCTTCCAGGTGCTGGACGCGGCCGAGGCGGCCCGGCCCTCCGACTTCCTCGCCCGGGTCCGGCGGGAGCTCGACGAGCACGAGGGAGCCCTGGTGCTGCGGCACGTCGACCGACTGGCCCCGGCGGGCGCCCAGGCTCTGGCCGGCCTGCTGCACCGGTACGGCCGGGCGGCCGAGCGCGACGGACGGCGCCGCTGGGTGGCGGCGACCCACCACCGCCTGGACGGCTCCCAGGGTCTGGCGGACCTCCTGCGCGCCTTCCCCGGCACGGTGGAGGTCCCGCCGCTGCGGCACCACATCGAGGATCTCCGCGAGCTCGTCCCGTACCTGCTCCTGCAACTGCCCTCGGCGGGCACGCTCACCTGCGCCCCCGCCACCCTGCAGGTGCTGATGCGCACCGCCTGGCCCGGCAACGTGGCGCAGCTGCGGCAGGTGCTGCGCACCGTGGTGCGCAGCCGCAGGTCCGGTGTGATCGAGCCCGGCGACCTGCCGCCGCAGTGCCGGGCGGTCACCCGCCGGGTGCTCAGCCCGCTGGAGGCCCTGGAACGTGACGCGATCGTGCGGGCCCTGATCGATGCCCGGGGCCGGAAGAACGAAGCGGCCCGAGCACTCGGGATGTCCCGGGCCACCATCTACCGGAAGATCCGCGAGTACGGCATCGACCTGCCGCGGTGACACCACGGTCGGCTCTCGCCGGCCGCCCCGCACGTCACCGAACCGGTGCTGCGGTTCGAAGAACCGCACGAGGCCGGCCCGACCTGCGCCCGGCGCACGGCCTGTTGGGATACACGCATGTCCGCCGCAACGCCCCGCGGGGAGGCGCGGACGGTCGCGCGACCGGAACGGGCGCCTGCGTGCTCAGAGGGCGTTAAGTCCGTTTCTGGTAACGGCCTCGTCCGGGTTGGGCGAGGAAGCCTTGGCGGGTGAGGCGTCCGAGGCGGCTGCGGGACGAACCCTTTGCCCTAGTCAGATGGGTTGCGGCGGACGATCTCGACGTCGATTTCCTGCAGGGCGCCGTGGATGACGACCTCGTCCTTGAAGCCCTGGTCCACGAGGGCTTTCTCCAGACGGTTGCCGCACCGTTCGGCGGCCTGGTCGAGCAAGGCGGTGCCGGCGGTGTTGTCGTGAGCCGACGCAGCCAATACGACGACGCCGATAATGAGGCCCATGACGTCGACGGCCAGTCCTCGCTTGCGCCCCGACACCTTCTTGTTGGCATCCAGCCCCGTCGTGGCCTTCGGGACACCGGCGGCCGCGCGGACGGACTGGGTGTCGATGACCACGAGGGACGGGTCTTCCAATCGGCGGGCCTTCTCCCGCACCTGACAGCGCAGGAGTTCGGAGATCCGCTGGTCAAGCCCGTCCTCGCGCCACAACGTGAAGTAGTAGAACACCGCCGACCAGGTCGGCAAGTCGTGAGGCAGGTAGCGCCACTGACAGCCTGTCCGGTTCTGGTAGAAGATCGTGTTCACGACCTCCCGGAGGTCACAGGCCCCCGGGTCGCCGGTCGCCGACCGTGTCACCCGGTCCTGCTTCCAGCCCATGATCATCGGCTCGATCAACGCCCATTGCGCATCCGATAAGTCGCTGGGGTAGGGCTCTCTGTCGTCCATGCCCGCATCCCACCATGGACATGCCCAGCGGATGGCTTGCGTAACGATCAGTACCACGATCGAGCGATCACGAATCGAGAAAGATCGGACTCAGCGTCCTCTAATACCCCGTATGACGTGGCAAGCCCCACCGCCGTCCGTAGCAGCGGACGGGCGTGCGAAGATCCAACGGTCGGATACGCGTACTTCGAAGGACGGCTATGTTCGCGATATCTCTGGGGGACGGGGCCGAGCTGCGGCCTTTGGAGCCGTGGCGGGCCGAGGAGTTCCTAGCGCATATGGACCGGGGCCGGGACTTCATCGGTCAGCACATGGAGCTGCCCGACCTCGCCTCAGACCTCGACTCCGCCCGCAGCTATCTCCAGCTTTACGCCGACAAGACAGCCACCGACACTGGCCGACTGTACGGAATCTGGCTCGACGACACCCTCGTGGGTGGCGTCTCCTTCCCGAAATTCGACGCCGCCGCCGGCATCTGCGAGGCAGGCTGCTGGCTGGAGCCCGCCGCCACAGGCCGGGGCCTGGTCGGACGTGCGGTACGGCACATCATCGACTGGGCATTCAACGAACGCGGCATCCACCGTGTGCAGTGGCTGGCGTCACCGAAGAACACACCCAGCATCAACGTCGCCAAGCGGCTCGGCATGACTCGTGAGGGCGTCCTGCGCGAAACCTACCTCTACCGGGGCGTCCGCCACGACGCCGAGGTCTGGTCCGTGCTGGCACGGGAGTGGCAGGGCTCGGGCAGCTGAGCAGTCCTTCGATGTGCCGTCGTTCAATGTGATCCTTCCTTCATGCCGTCGCGCGGCTGGGAGTCGGGCCGCCATCGGAGCCTTCCGGCCGGGCGGCGTCCGCGGTCCGGCCGGTGTGCGTGCCGTGCCTTGGGGACGGGGGGCGGGACCGGGGGTGGATGCGGAAGACGTCCGACGGGTTCGGGAGGCGGTCAGTCGGCTTCGTCTTCGTGGAAGGTCGCGAAGGAACCGACGGGTTCGCGCGGGGTGCGCAGCCGGTTCAGGCGGTGCGCGGGGTCGGCGTACCCGAGGGCGACTCCGCAGACGATCAGCTGGTCGTCGGGGATCAGCAGGTGCCGGCGCAGCACGGGAGAGAAGTCGATGACGGATGCCTGGGGACAGGTGTCCAGGCCGTCGCCGCGCGCGGCGAGCATCAGGGCCTGCAGGAACAGGCCCGCATCGACGAGGGCGCTCTGCCGCGGGTGGCGGCTGGTCGTCAGGACGATGCCGACGGGCGCGCCGAAGAAGTCGTAGTTGCGCCGGTGATGGTCGAGCCGCGCGCCGGTGTCGTCGGCGCGGATCCCGAGCGTGTCGCGGTACAGGCTCTCACCGAACCGGCGGCGCCGTGACCGGAACGGTTCGCGCCAGCCGTCCTGCTCCGGCTGGTAGGCGTAGTCCCGTCCCCGCCCCTCGTCGTCGCCATGGGCCCGTAGCAGGGCCGCGGTGAGTGAGCGCTTCGCCGCCCCGGTCACGACGTGGACCTGCCAGGGCTGGCAGTTGGAGTTGCTGGCGGACCGGGCCGCCAGTGCCAGGAGCCGCTCGACCGTGGACCGGGGCACGGGCGTCGGCAGGAACGCTCGCACGCTGCGCCGGCTGCGGAGGGCGTCCTCCACCGTGAGCGGAGTCGCCGTGGGGGTGGGTGCCGTTGCGGAGGTGTGGTTCATGATCGTTTCCATGCTCAGGCCGCGGACGGGAGGGTGCCGGAGGTCAGGCGCCCGGCGGGTGGGGGATGCGGCGTGCTCGTCGTCGTGCCCCTGGGGCAAGCCGGCCCGTCACGGCTGGCCCTTTCGTCGCGTGCCCGGCAGTCGGGTGGCTGCCGGGCGGCGGTGCCGTCCGGCTCGCACCGCGCCGGGGCCGCGGGCTGGTCCGGGCCCGGACCGCCGTGGTCGATCGGCTCCTGTGCGGTCGCCATCGTGAAGTCCTCGCCTTCGGTCACGTCACCACGCTCCGTGGTCGGCGTCACGCTAAGCTCAGTTTCAGTTACAGTCAAGAACTGTAAAGTAAATGGTCCTGCGTGCCCGGTGGAAGCGCTCCGGGCGGCCGCCCGGAGTTCGCGTACTGTGCTGGTGCGGCGGGGGAGCCGAGGGGAGACCCGGCTGTGGCCGGCTGGTGCGTCGGAAGGGATGAGATGGCGAAGGCGAAGACGACGCGTTCCGGTGAACGGGTCGGTGGGCGCGGGGGGCGCGCGGGGGCGGAGCCGGCGGCGCCGGCCGGTGGACGGCCCCGGGATCCGGCGATCGAGGAGGCGATCATCCAGGCCACGCGCAAGCGGCTGGCCACCGACGGCTATTCCGCCATGACGATCGGGGACATCGTGGCGGACGCCGGTGTCACCCGGCCGACCCTGTACCGGCGGTGGGCGAACAAGTACGACCTCGTCATCGATGCCCTGCAGTACGGACTGCGCAAGCAGCGAGAGGCCTACCCCCCGCTGGACATGGAGCAGCTGACCCCGCGCGAGGCGCTCGTCGAAGCGGTACGGCGTCTCGACCCCCGCTACCACAACGAGCGGGCCATGGCCCTGCACGGCAACTTCATGGCCGAGGTGGAGCGCGCGCCCGGCCTGCTGGAGCAGTTGCGGGAGCACGGCGTGCGGCCCCGGTGCGAGGAACTGCTGATGGCACTGGTCTCGCTGCAGCGTCGCGGCGCGGTGCGCGAGGACGTGGACCTGGACATGGTCGTCACCCTGTGTTTCGGCAGTTACTTCGCCGACTACCTGCGGACCGGCCATGCGGTCGCGGACGACTTCGCGGAGCGGGTCGTCGCCGCGGTCTGGCCAGCGCTCGCCGTGGACGGCGAGACGCGCCCCGTCTGAGGAGGTCTTCGGGGTGGTGCCAAGCGGCGTGGCCTCGGACCGCGCCCGGCGCCGTTTCGTCCGACGGCCACGGACACAGGCCTTTCGTTACAGATGTTGACTGTAACGAAATGCTGAGGCATCGTTCTCGCGTCAGACCCAGTGGCGACACGAGAGGACTCCGCCCATGAGCGAGGACAGCCGCAACGCACTGATCGACCGCAGCATCCCGTTCCTGGCCGAGATCAGGAACCGCACGGCCGGCAAGGACCTCGAGAGCTGGCTGAACACCACCTACGGCCCCGACAGCGAGCTCTACCAGGACCTCGCGCGCCTGATCAAGGTCGGTGTCCTGGAGGAGGGCTGGGCGGCGAACATCGAGGTCGACGGCCCCCGCTACCGCCGCAGCCGCATCGCCGAACCCACGGCGCAGACCCACTACTTCAGCATCACCGCCGTCTACATGGACAGCGTCGAGCGCTACCGGGGCCAGTACCACGCGCACCCGTACGGCGAACTGAACCTCGTCGCCCCCGTCGATCCCGGCGCCCAGTTGGGCGGGCCGAACGGCTGGCAGGGACCGGGCTGGACCGCGCCCGCCCCGGGCAGCCACCATTACCCCGAGGTACGGGGAGGAGCGCTGATCGCCCTCTTCTACCTGCCCGCCGGACGCATCTCGTACGACATCCGCCCTTCCCGGACCTCCGGTGCCGCCGCATAGGGCGGCGCCGCGGCGGGCCACGGACGGTGTCCGGGGCGGGGGAGGTGCGGTTCGGGCACGGCGTCGTCATCCGGACAGGACCGTGCGGGTGCGCTCCGCCCTCGCCGGATGCCCCATGACCAGCGCCTGCGCGCCCTGGACGAACACGGCGACGAACTCGTCGGCGACGGGCTCCTCTCCGAGGAAGCGCTTGGCGTTGACGCAGCTTTGTCCGGCGTTGACGAACCGGGAGGCGACCGTGGTGGCGGCCGCCCGTGCCACGTCCGCGTCGGCGAGCACCACGAACGGGTCCGAACCGCCGAGTTCCAGCACCTGCTTCTTGAGGGTGGCGGCCGTCCGGGCGGCGACGGCGGCGCCGGCCCGGGGCCAGCCGGTCAGGCTGACGGCGGCGATGCGCGGGTCGGCGATGACGCCCGCCACCCGCTCGACCTCGATCAGCAGGGTGCCGCGCAGACCCTCGGGGGCGCCCGCCTCCACGGCCAGGGCGCACTGCGGCACGTTGTCGGCATGCTTGAGCACCACCGTGTTGCCGGCGGCGAGGGCCGGTGCCGCGCAGCGGACGAACTGCCAGAACGGGTAGTTCCACGGCCTCACGGCCAGCAGCTCGTCGGCGGACATTCGCGGTGCGCGGGTGCTGGCCGGCCTCGGCGACTCGGTCACCACCGATCACCTCTCTCCGGCCGGTGTCATCCCGCCGCACAGCTCGGCCGGATGGCACCTCGTCGCCGGCGGCACATCACCCACCCGGCTCAACACCTACGCCTCACGGCGCGGCAACCACGAGGTGATGATGCGCGGCGCCCTGGCCGACATCCGCCTGCGCAATCGGCTCGTCCCCGGTACCGAGGGCGGCTTCACCCGCGACTTCACTGCCGGCGGAGCGGTCACCACGATCCAGGACGCGGCCGCCGCCTACCGTGCCGCCGGTGTCCCGCAGATCCTGCTGGCCGGCACGAGTACGGGACGGGATCGTCCCGCGACTGGGCAGCGGTGGCGGTACCGACGGCGGCGTGCCCGCCCGGACGGTGCGGGCGCGGGCCGACGGGCGGACGTTCCGGGCTGCCGTACGCCTGGACACGTTGCGCCGGATGACCGCGCAGACCGCTCCCGAGGGCTGCTGAGCGAGGCGCGCCCCCGGCAGCCCGGGCGGGCGCCCGAGCAGCCCGACCACAGGGCACCTCCGGACGTCGGCGCGGACACCGCCGCTCCCGAGACGGTGGCCGCTCCGCCTACCGGCCGATCCTTCGCCGGGTTTCTCCGAGGATGCCCCGGCCTGAAGGACTCTGCTGAGGAATGCGTGATTCGAGCAGGGCTGGGTCGTTGGTCCTCCATGGTTGTTGTGGTTGTGGCCGGGAGGGCCGAGAGAGATGTCGCTGGAGCCACGGGCTGATCAGGGGGTGCCGGAGCTGACGGCCCGGGTGGTGCGGGCCGCGTTCCCGAAGGGAACGCTCGCGGTGCGGATCCGGGAGGCGTTGGGCCCACTGTTTGAGGACGAGGCGTTCGCCGGGGCGTTTCCTGCCCGGGGACGTCCTGCCGTGTCGCCGGGGGCTTTGGCCTTGGTGTCGGTGTTGCAGTACGCGGAGGGGCTGACCGACCGGCAGGCCGCTGACCAGGTGCGGGCCCGGATGGACTGGAAGTTCCTCCTCGGCCTGGAGCTGGACGATCCCGGGTTCGAAGCTTCCGTGCTGAGCCTGTTCCGTTCCCGTCTCATCGAGCACGGGCTGGAACAGACGACGCTGGAGCTGGTGCTAGAACGGCTGCGCGGGCTGGACCTGCTGAAGGCCGGTGGTCGGCAGCGGACCGATTCCACGCATGTGCTCGCGGCGGTGCGGACGCTGAACAGGATGGAGTTCGTCGGCGAGACACTGCGAGCCGCACTGGAAGCGCTGGCGGTCGCGGCCCCGGCCTGGCTGTCCGGCCTGGTCACAGCCGAGTGGGCCGAGCGCTACGGGCCGCGCGTGGACGACTACCGCTTCCCCAAGGGCGAAGAGGTCCGCGAACAGTGGTCTGAGCAGGTCGGACGGGACGGATTCGTCCTGCTGGAGGCGGTTTACGCCCCCACGGCTCCCGACTGGCTGCGCGAGATCGAGGCGGTGCAGGTCCTGCGGGTCTCCTGGATCCAGCAGTACCACCGCGACGAGAAAGGGGTGAGCTGGCGGGAGGGCAAGGATCTCCCGCCAGTTCATCACCGGTTGTGCTCGCCCTACGACACCGACGCCCGCTACCGGATCAAGCGCGGCTCCGGGTGGACCGGCTACAAGGCACATCTGACCGAGACCTGTGAGCCGGACACGCCGCACGTGATCACGCAGGTGGCCACCACCGACGCCGTGGTGGCCCACACGGAGATGACTGAACCGGTCCACCAGGCGCTCGCGGAACGGGAATGACTGCCGGACGTGCATGTCGTGGATGCCGGCTACACCACTGCCGCCTTGTTCCTGGCCGCGACCGAGCGGGGTATGGAACTGCTCGGCCCGGCCCCGCACGACAGCAGTCGCCAGTCCCGAGAGGATCAGGGCTTCTCCCGCGCTGACTTCACCATCGACTGGGATAACGAGAGCGCCGTCTGTCCAGGCGGACACCGAAGTTTCGAGTGGTGGGAGCAGAAACACCACCGCAACGGCACCCCGGTCCTCAAGGGTTCTTCTCCGCCGAGCACTGCCGCCCTTGCCCGAAGCAGGCGTCGTGCACCAAGCCCCCGTCCGGCCGCCGGGGCAGGGGCATCACCTTCCTGCCACGAGAACGGCACGAGGCCCTCGAAGCCGTCCGCCAGGCCCAGGAGACCGACGAGTGGAAGGACCGTTACGCGATCCGGGCCCCGGGTCGAAGGCACGATCTCCCAGGCCGTCCGCGTCACCGGTCTTCGCCGAACCCGTTACCGCAACCTGCCGGCGACCCGCCTCGGTCACGTCTTCGCCGCCACCGCGATCAACATCATCCGCATCGACCGATGGCTGACCGGCACCCCACTCGGCGGCACCCGCATCTCCCACCTCGAAGCCCTCATACTCGTGGCCTGACAGCCCGATTCGCGGAATTCTCAGCAGAGTCCTGAAGACCGGGGAGGAATCGGACTCCCGCGGAGCAGGGCAGGGATGGCCGGATCGCCGTCAGGGCGATCCGGTGTCCACCCCGGACGGCGGTGTTGTCGCCTACGGTGATCGAGAATTCTCAACTGTCGGTCCTCTCGGGTAGGTTCGGATGTATGACGACAGAGGCATCCACGAAGGACGCCGGGCATGCCCGGTACGCCTTCCGTGTGCGCCTGTCGAAGACGGCCAGGCGCCGGCTCGAAGCCGAGTGGGATCGCTGCCGGTGGATCTGGAACGAATGCGTGGCCAAGTCCAAGCAGGTGCACGCGCAGAGCCGGGCGACCGGCGAGAAGGTGACCTGTGGTCCGGCTCAGCTCGACAAGATGCTGACCGAGGCACGCGGGGTGACGCCGTGGCTGGCTGAGGGCGCGAGCGTGCCGCAGCAGCAGGTGATACGCGACTTTGCCACGTCCCGTGCCAAAGCGCTGAAGGACATCAAGGGCCGGTTGCCGCAGCAGCGCCGGGCTGGGATGCCCCGCTGGAAGAGGAAGCGTGAGGCGCGGCCCAGCCTGAACTACACCAAGCGCGGTTTCCGCCTCAGGGACGGCCGCCTGCACCTTGCGGGCCGGATCGTGTTGAGGGTGGTGTGGTCGCGGGACCTTCCGGCCGACCCGTCGAGTGTGCGCGTGTACCAGGACACGCTCGGACATTGGTACGCCTCCTTCGTCGTTGCTGCGCAGAGCGAACCGCTCGCCCGCACGGGGCGTGTGCTCGGGGTGGACTGGGGTGTGAAGGAGACCGCCACCACCACCGACGACGCCTACGATCTGGCGCATGCCGAGCACGGCAGGCGGGCCGCGCAGCGGCTGGCGAGGTACCAGCGGATGATGGCCCGGCGTCGCCGTCCGAAGGGACGGCCCGCATCCGCCGGCTACCGGACGGCGCAGGCGCAGGCGGCGAAGCTGCACAAGAAAGTGGCGAGGCAGCGGGAGGACACCGGCCGCAAGTGGGCCAAGTCCGTGATGCGCGGCCATGACGGGGTTGCGGTGGAGGACTTCAGGCCGAAGTTCCTGGCGAAGACGACCATGGCCCGCAAGGCGGCCGATGCCGCTATCGCCGCGACGAAGCGTGCCCTGGTCGAGATGGGCCGCAAGCACGCACGGGACGTCCGTCTTGTGCACCCGGGGCACACCACGATGGACTGCGCGCAGTGCGGAGCGAGAACCAAGCACGCACTGCCTCTGTCGATGAGAACGTATGCCTGCACCGTGTGTGGAGCCGTGTCCGCCAGGGACAAGAACTCCGCCCGCGTGATGCTGGTCCGGGCAGGTTGGAACCCGGACGGTGTCGAGGGCGTAAGACCACCGGGGCCGCCGGCTCCGGTGGCGGCCTGAGCCGTAAATCCCCGCTCAGCCCTGGAGGGTGAGGAGTCCCCTCCCTTCAGGGAGGGGAGCCTTCAATGCGGAGGAGGACAACCGGCGTGCCGGCGGGTTCCGTCAGCCTGGGGGAGCGCGTCGCATCGGGCGGTGGGCCGACGGCCGCTGCGTAGCTCACCGGGCCGGCGCGGACCGAGTCGTCGCGCAGGGTGCCGTTGCGGTTCCCCGGGTGAGGGCCTCCGGTCGGCCGGTGCCCGTGTCAAGGGTCGTCGCGCACGGACGTGCCGAGCACGCGGGCCAGGCTGTGGATGCTCTCATCCACCCGCTGCAGGTGCCGTAGCACCCGCCGCGCCGCGTATGCGTGCTCGGTACGTGTCCCGTCGGCACCCACCGAGAGCCGGGCGGGAGTCCCGGAGCCGCGTTCGAGTGCGGTGCCGTCCCCGCCTCCGCCGGCCACCTGGACGATCAGGGTCGAGAGGTTGCGGTCGATCCGGTCGGCCTCGTCCACGAGGTACGGATCGGAGCCGATGCGGATGCCGGCCGGCATCAGTTCGGCGGTGGTGGCCAGGCTGCGGGTGTGCAGGGCCGCCGTCTCGAGCAGCCCCAGCACCGCGAGCGCGGTGCGCCGCCGGGACCGCAACGGGCTGATCGGACTGATCAGCGGCTGCACCGCCAGGCGCAGGTTGTCCAGGGCCGAATCCAGCGCGCGGGCCGGACCGAGCAGATCCCCGACGGGTTCGCCGGCGACCCGGGCCAGCGACCGGGAGAGCACCGCGCGCAGCCGCTCCAGCACGTCGTGCAGCAACCGGTCCGTGCGTTCCCGGGTCCGCGCCGGCAGCACGAGCAGTGCCGAGGCCAGCCCGCATGCGATCCCCAGCGCGGTCTCCTCGATCCGCACCACCAGCACGCCGAGGGTGAGGGCGTGGAGCAGGGTGTACAGCATGCCGATCATCGTGGTGACGAAGAAGGACATCAGCGTGTAGGACACTGCGGTGGTGTAGTACATCCCGAACACGCTGAGGATCGCCAAGGCGAAGGCTGGCCAGGTGTGTCCGCCGATGAGTGCCGAGAGGGCGAGCCCGGTGACGACACCAGTCACCGTGCCGACCAGTCGGCGGTACCCCCTGACGAGGATCTCCCCGGTGGAGGTGGTGCTGATGAACACCACCCAGCACGTGAACACCGCCCAGTACCAGCGCTGCGGCGACAGCAGTTCACCGCCGCCGATGGCCAGCGCCGATCCGGTGGCGACCTGGAATGCGGTCCTGGTGGTGGGACGGACGTGGGTGCGCTCCGGCCTCGGCACGTCGTCCCTCGCCGGGCCTGCGCCCTTCGCGTCCAACTGCTCGGTCCACCGTGCCGCCTCGGGGGAGTCCTGGGGCGCCGGCGTGTGTCCGTCCACGGCCAGGCGCAGGCCGGACAGGGCGCGCGCCACCTCCCCGGCGGAGCGGAAGACGTCCCGCATCGCCGGGGACACGTCGGGCAGGTGCACGTTGTCCCGATCGCCGAGCCGTCGGTCGCCGACCTCGGCGCGCTCGGTCCACGCTGGCCGCGGCCGACCCGGACCGGCAGCGGCGCGCAGCGCACGCAGCTGCGCGGTCAGCTCCGGCAGCCTCGCCGCGTCCTGGGCGCCGGGGCAGGAGCCGGCGCGGCGGATCTTCGTCAGGTGCCGGGTCAGGGTGTCGATGTCGGCACCGGGCCACAGGAGCCGCATCACGAGGATGGCCAGCCGTTCCACGGCCGTCTCCGCTTCTGCCACACGGCGCTGGATCGTGGCTGCGACGCCCTGGCCGGGGGCTCCGGCTCCCAGCCAGCTCTGGATCATCAGCGCGCACGTATGCAGACGGGCCGCTTGCCGGCGCAGGTCGTCGATCGCCCGCTCGGCCCGTGGCGCCTGCGGTCCGCCTTCGGCCACCTCGATCAGCGCGTCAAGCGCCAAGCCCAGCCGCAGCCGGAAAGCCCGGTGCAGCCGCGCCAGCGTCCGCTCGGGCGGCCCGCGCAGGATGGCGAACCGGACCAGCGCCGAGCCGGCGAAGGCCGCCAGCACGGCCAGGACCAGGTCCGGCAGTTGTGCCAGGCGCGTTCCGACGAACTGGGTCACGAAGTACGACTGGAAGGCGAAGACGCCCAGCGTGGTCGCACGCGGGCCCAGCCGCCGGATGTGGAGGGCGGCGAAGATCAGCACCACGAACACCACGTCTGCCGGGACCCGGTACGGCGTCAGCGCGCTGCCGACCGCCATGACCGCCAGCGCGACCGGAACTCCGGCCGCCAGGGTCAGCGCTTGGTCGTGCGGCCGGCGCTCGATGACCGCCACCGTGCTGACCATGGCGGTGAGGGCACCCGCCACCAGGATCGGCACTGGCGCGTGCAGCGCCGCGAGGGTGCCGAGCGTCAGCAGCACCGCACAGACCGTGCTGAGCGCGGACAGCAGCCGGAGCAGGCCGGGATCGGATGCCACGAACCGATCCCGGACGCCCGCCGGCCTCACTCGTGCCAGCCGCATGCCCTCGGCTTCCTTCCCCACCGGACCGTGGCGCCGTGTCACGCCGCCGGCGTGTCGAGCGAGGCCAGGAAGTCGTCGACGCCGACCACGCGGTGCGAGACCATGGCCAGGCCGCGCATCATCGCCTGGTAGGTGACCAGGCCGCCGGGGGCGGCGATCGCGTCGGTGAACGTCGTGACGTGGTAGCCGCGCTCCATCGCGGTGCGGGCCGTCGACTCCACGGCCATGATCCCGGAGACCCCCGCGATGGCCAGGTACTCGACATTGCGCTGCCGCAGCTGGAACTGCAGGTCGGTGTGGTGGAGCACGTCGAGGCTCTTGTGCGGCGCGAGGACCACGTCACCCGGCTGGGGAGCCAGGTCCTTGTGGAACTCGGTGTTCCAGGTGCCCGCCTCGAACAGCCGGCTGTCGAACATCTGCCGGTGGATCCCGGAGACGTGCTTCCACGACGAGTAGTCCTCATCGGCGAAGGCAGTCCTCGAGTAGAAGACGGGAACGTCCTTGTGCCGCCGCACCCCGGCGATGAGCTTCTTCAGGTTCTCGATCGTGCCCAGCCGTTCGTACTCCGGGGCGTAGACGGAGTACGCCTTGCCGTCCTCGGAGAAGTTCTCGTTGACCAGGTCGACGAGAAGCAATCCCACCCGACCTCGTTCGTAGTCACTCGCCATGACTGTCCTCCGGCGTAGAAGTCGTCGTCGGCAGCCGGACCGGTGGCCCGTGCAACCGTTACAATCAATGACTGTAACGTAATGAACGGCGGTGCGTCATGGGAGTGCCAGGTTGGCCAACCTTTGTTCGTCAACCGACCCCCCCGTGGAGCCGGGCGGCCGCCCGGTGACGCCGCGCCGTCTCCGTCATCGGCGTCTCAGGAGGACCGGATGGACGTGTACGAGGCCCTGTACACCACGAGGATGATGCGGCGCATGCGCAAGGACCCTGTCCCGCTGGAGACGCAGTGCCGCATCCTCGACGCCGCCATACGCGCGCCGAACGGCGGCAACGCCCAGCGCTGGCACTTCCTGGCGGTCGACGACCCCGCACTCAAGAGCGAGCTCGCGGGGCTCTACCGGAAGTGCCGCCAACAGGAGTACGCCGACATCGCCGCAGGGGCGCTGGCCAAGGCGATCCACGACCCCGAGGAACACGCCGCCACGCTGCGCAGGATCAAGGCCTCGGGCGACTACTTCACCGAGCACTTCGCCGACATCCCCCTCCTGCTCTTCGTGTTCTCCATCGACGATCACGGTGGCGCGAACATCTACCCCGCCATCTGGAGCACCCTGCTCGCAGCGCGGGCGGAAGGGGTGGGCGGTGTCATCACGACCGTGCTGCGGTACGAGGAGGACACCGTGCACAAACTGCTCGGCGTGCCCACCGGCGAGGGGTGGAGGATGAACGTCATGCTCGCCCTCGGTTACCCGCTCGGCCGCTGGGGCGTGGCCGCGAATCGGCAGCCGGTCCATGAGGTGGCCAGCCGGAACGCCTGGGGTCGTCACTTCGGGGCGACCGTCCCCGAGCCTTTGTGGGCCCCCGCAGCCGAGTGACCCCGCGACGGGCACGCACCGTGCCGCGGAGTCCGTCGCGCGCGGAGGCGCCGCCGGCTGCGTACCCGTCGGACAAGTTGCTTCCGGAGATCCTCGACGCTCCGCCGGAGCGTGACGAGGACCCTTCCGAGCCGTGACGCGGAAGATGCTCATTTCGGCTGTCACGTGCGCGACCGGGCTGCCGGAGCGGACACGCTCGATGAGCAGCCGCCTGCCCTGAATGGTCAGCCGGACAGCCAGCGCGTGGGAACAAGAAGACGACCACCATCCGCGCCTGCGGCCCGGCGGCCGCCCTCCGTGCTGTGCACGACCTGGACCAGATGGCCCCAGGTGCCGCCTAGGACACGAGGCCCCAGTCCTGATCGAACTCCACAGGGGGCCTCGGCCGCGGGTCAACCCGCGGCCGGTGCGGCTCAGGAGCGAAGCGAGAATCTCATTCGGGTGTGTCCACACGAGCGCCGTTCCCGCATCCGCGAGCATATGGAGCCGAGCGGTGGGGATGCGAGCGGCGAGGGAAACGCCGTGGGCGGGCGAGTGGAACGGATTTGTGTCGCGTCGGCTGTACCACAGGTCGATCGGGACGGAGACGGTGGCGGGGTCGAAGGGCCAACGCGTCGTGGCCAGCACCGTCTCGCGTGCGTACCCCGCGGCCCCTCGTACGAATCCCTCTGCCAGCGCACGACGACAAGCCTGAAGGAAAGCGGGGTCCCCGTACACAAGGCTGCCGCCGTCACCGACGTTACCCGTCACCACCTCGAACAGTGCCTCCGCGCCGGCAGCGCTGCGCAGCATCTGCTCGGCGGCCTGTGGGTCGTGCGCCACGCGGCGCACGAGCATGCGGGCCTCCGGCTCGAGGGCGTCCGCGAACATGGGATGGGCCAGTTCGTCCGTCCCGGAGACCAGGGACGCACCCACCACTGCCCCGGCTGCGGCGCAGGCGAGCGCGACGGGGGCGCCTACCGAGCAGCCGATGGCCGCCAGGCCGGTCAGCCCCTGGGCAAGAGCGAACTCGCGGACGTCGCGGGCCCAGCTGCTCAGCGTCCATCCGGGTTTGGCGTCGGACACGCCCAGCCCTGGCCGGTCGACGGCCATGAGACGGACGCCGGCCTGTGTCACGGCCTCGCCACTCATTCCCAGCCATCGGCCGGTGGCTGAACCACCGCAGGGTTGCGGTGGAGGACTTCAGGCCGAAGTTCCTGGCGAAGACCACCATGGCCCGCAAGGCGGCCGATGCCGCCATCGCCGCGACGAAGCGTGCCCTGGTCGAGATGGGCCGCAAGCACGGGCGGGACGTCCGTCTTGTGCACCCGGCGCACACCACGATGGACTGCGCGCAGTGCGGAGCGAGAACCAAGCACGCACTGCCTCTGTCGATGAGAACGTATGCCTGCACCGCGTGTGGGGCCGTGTCCCCCAGGGACAAGAACTCCGCCCGCGTGATGTTGGTCCGGGCAGGTTGGAACCCGGACGGTGCCGAGGGCGTAAGACCACCGGGGCCGCCGGCTCCGGTGGCGGCCTGAGCCGAAAATCCCCGCTCAGCCCTGGAGGGTGACCATCCCTCCCTTCAGGGAGGGGAGCCTTCAATTCGTTCCGGGGCATCGAAGCGAAGCCGACGGCGTGCGGTCGGTCCTGCTCCGGTCTCCGGCTGGCGTCCGAGGACGGCGGGGGTCTGAGTGCGTGGCGGTGAACCGGGCTCGGTAATGGCCCGGTGAGACACCGAGCCGGGCCACGAAGATGCGCCGCAGCGTCTCGGGGCTGCCGAATCCGGCCGCTCGGGCGCTGGCGGCCACGCTGTGACCGGCGTCGAGCAGCGCTTTCGCGTGCTCCAGCCGCACGCGTTCGACGAACCTCGCCGGTGTCGTGCCGAGTTCGGCGCTAAACAGCCGGGTGAGATGCCGGGGACTGACACCGACGAGGACGGCCAGCGAATCCGTGCTGTGCTCGAGCGCGGGCTGCGCCGCGATGAGGTCGGTGACCGATCTCAGCGCAGGTGTGCGCGGCACGCTCATCTTCAGCGGTGCGGAGAACTGCGACTGCCCTCCCGGGCGCTGCATGAACATGACCAGACTGCGGGCGACGTCACGGGCCAGGTCCGCACCGTGGTCACGCTCGACCAGGGAGAGCGCAAGGTCGATACCGGCGGTCACACCCGCCGAGGTGAAGATGCCACGATCCTCGACGAAGAGGGAGTCGGGCTCGACGTGGACGTCCGGGTAGGCGCGCGCGAGCAGCTGGGCATGGCGCCAGTGCGTGGTCGCGCGGTGCCCCGAAAGCAGGCCTGCGGCAGCGAGGACGAACGAGCCGGTGCAAATGGACACGAGCCTGTGGGCCCGAGCTCGCAGGTGCCGGACGGCCGCGGTCAGCTCGGACGGGATGGGCTCGGTGACGAGCGGATCCCCGCCCGAGACGACGAGTGTGTCGACGTCCAGGTCCGCTGCGGCCGAGTCCACGGGCAGGCGTGTGCCGATCGAGGTGCGTACCGGCTCCCCGGACGGCGACGCATAGCGCAGCGAGTAGCGGGCACCGAGGGTGTTGGCCTCGGCGAACACTTCCGCGGGCCCGGAGACGTCGAGCATTTTCATGCCGTCGAACACGAGGAAGGCAACACGGTGGACCGCCATGCGGGAGACGGCTCCTTTCCTTGATCAATACCAGGACGTCCGGTTGGTGGAGTCCCTGGTCGGGTGTACCGGCTGATCACATCACTCGGGCCAAGGACCTGATCACTCGGGCCACGCGTTCGCCCGGATGATCTGGACGAAGTCCTTGCGCTGGAAGCCGGGGTCGAAGTGCGCGAGGACGTCGTCGTTCATGGTGCCGAAGGTGGTGTCGGGCCGGTCGGCCATGCCGTTGTAGAACGCTTGGAGGATGCGGTCCTTGAAATCCGGTCGTGGGTGGGCGGCCACGACCTCGGCACGTTGTTCCGGGGTGATCTGCTCCAGTTCCAGGCCCAGGACGTCGGTCTCGACGCCGAGCGTCACCACGGAGACCTCGGGCGCAAGGTGGAGGGGGACCTCCGGTGTGGTGTGCAGCGCGATCGCCAGCCAGACGTTGCGTGCCTCCTGCTCGCTTCGGCCGTGGTCGCGCAGGAAGGTGTACGCCGCTTCGGCGCCGTCGAGCTCGAAGCGGCGGTCCTTGGTGCGGTAGTCGTCCGTCAGCCCGAGATCGTGGAAAAGGCCGCCGATGTAGGCGAGTTCGGGGTCCACCTGGAGTCCCCGGGCGGCGCTCTTGAGCATCCCCCAGAGGAACACTCGGCGGGAGTGGTGGAACAGCGTGTCGTCGGCCGACTGGCGCACCAGCTCGGTGGCCTCGCGGATCAGGACGGTGTCCGGGATCGTGATCCCGGCGATCGTTTCGGGCATCGTGTCTCCTGAAGGGAAAGGACGGAACATCAGTCGCTGCCGACTCACCTCCACGGTCCCTGACCGATGTCGCGGCGAGAAGTGTCCGAACGGACGTCTGTCCCACGGATCCGGACACACCTGCGCAGGCGGTGGCGGCCGACCGGCCCGATCGGGCCGCCACCAGGCGAACGTCTCGCCGGGGAGTCGGGCGCAGGGGTGTGAGCTTGTCGGCCACCTGTGTGCCGGTGGCCTCCAGGACGGGGCTCAGAGCGCGCCGAACGCCTCGCAGGCCTTGCGCACACCTTCGCCGTAGGCGGCATCCGCATTGGTGCAGTTCTCGATGTGCTTCAGCACGGCCTTCCGCTACGCGCCCTTGATCGCGCGTGCCGTGTTCTCGAAAAGAAGCCGCTGCTGATCCGCGGTCATCAACCGGAACAGGTCACCGGGCTGGGTGAAGTAGTCGTCGTCGTCCTCCCGGAAATCGAAGCGATCGGCCGTCGAACCGATGGCCTGGGCCGGGTCGGCGTAGCTCGGTTGCTCGGCCCACCGGCCGAAGTTGTTGGGCTCGACACCCGGGACGCCGCCCTGGTTGCCGTCGACGCGCATCGCCCCGTCACGGTGATAGGTGTTCACCAGCTTTGCGCGCGTGGGCAGTTCACCGGGACCTGGTGGTGGTTGACGCCGAGCCGGTAGCGGGCCGCATCACCGTAGGAGAACAGCCGGCCCTGCAGCATCTTGTCCGGGCTGTAGGAGATGCCGGGGACGAGGTTGGTCGGGGTGAAGGCCGCCTGCTCGACGTCGGCGAAGTAGTTGTCCGGGTTGCTGTTGAGTTCGAACTCGCCGACCTCGATGAGCGGGTAGTCCTTCTTGCTCCACACCTTGGTGAGGTCGAAGGGATGGAAGCGGTAGGTTTCTGCGTCGGGCTCGGGTATGAGTGCGCCGGCCGGAACGGTCCGCGTCCGCGCGCCGCCGCCTCTTTCGCGGCGCACCGTGACGGGCCCGTCGAGGTGCACGATCAGCAGGTGGGTCGGGGCCGGATCGAACACGCCACGATAGGGCTGCTTCTGCTGGGCGGAGAGGTACAACTGCTCCCAGCCGAGCCCGGAGCTGGTGTGCCGTGCCCGAACACCGGGCCGGCGGAGGATGCCGACCGTGTCGGCCGGACCGAGCTCCCTCGTGGTGCGACCTCCTCGCAGCACCCGACGTAGTTGAACTGTAATCACCACGGTGGTGCCGGGAAGCGGCCGGACCGCAAACGCTGCCCGCCAGCACCTTCAGCCGGCCTCGGCGGACGTGGCCCTCGGTGCAGGGTGGCCGTAGGGGTGTCGCCGTGCGTCGTCAGCAGGGCGAGGTGGCCCCGGCGCAGGCCGCGGCGGTCTTCCGGGAAAGCCGGAACGGAAGCAGGGAACCGGCCGCGTGGTCCAGATCGGCCAGCAGGCGCTCGACGTCGGTCATCAACGATCCGTACACATGCCACGCGCCGGGCTCGGGGAAGGAGCCGCGGGCGATCAGCTCGGTCATCGACGTGTGCCACGCCGTGGCCTCGCCGATGCCCTGACGCAGCCGGTCACGGGCGTGCCCGGTGCCGGGGTCGTCGGCCGACCGCACGGCGGTGAACGAGGCCACCGCTTGCCCGGCCGTCTTCAGGATCGCCGCGTACCGGTCCAGGAAGAGTCTCCCCAGGTGGTGCTCGGCGTGCCGGTCGTCGACGTTGTCAGCGAGGGTCCGGGCGATGCCGCGCACCTGGAAGGACACGTGATGCAGGGTGCGCAGCGCCTCCTCGTGGTCCGGCGGCCTCTCCTTGCCGTGGACGGCGCACCGCGTGTTCCAGCGCAGGCTCTCCTGGCCCCGGCGCACGTCCTCGTGTGCCTGCGCCACCAGTTCCTCCAGGTGCCGGCCCTCCTCCAGCCATGCGTGCGCGCGGTCGGCGTGCCGCCGTTCCCGCAGGCCCTGCCCCATGTCGTCGAGCAGCGACCCCATGGCCGTCGCGAGCTCGCGGACGGAGGCACGGGAGGCGTCCAGGTGCAGCGGCGGCAGGACGAGCGCGTTCACCGCGGTCCCCACCACCGCGCCGGCCAGTGTGGCCAGGAGCGGAAGGATGATGTGTCCGACCGGGGCGGCTGCTGTCACCGTCAGGGTGAGCACCGCGGTCGAGACGATCTGCAACCGGCTGTCGGAGTCCCGGCGGCCGGCCGCGACCAGTGCGATCGCCAGGATTGCCGCGACGATTCCCATGGTCGAGCCGAGCAGCCACACGACGACGGCGGCCAGCGACAGTCCTGCGCCGCGCGTGGCCACACTGCGGACGGCCTGCGTCACGGACCGGTGGATCGTCGGGGCGTGGACCATGAGCAGGGCCGTCGCCACGGCGGGATACTGCTGCTCGCCGGGGAGCCACCAGGAGGCCATTTGCCAGGACAGCAGTGCTGCGATCAGTCCCTTGGCGCCTTGGATCAGTGCCGCGGCCGTCCGCCCCGTTCGCGGTGTCCGGGTGACGGGCAGGCTTCGCAGGGCAGCGTCTGCCGCGTGCCACGGCCGCGCCCACTTGGTTGAATGTTGCACGGCCGCGATGATGGCACGCTTGCCCGTTTTGTGGCAGTGGTGTCGCACACATATCGGACGTACCGATCGGTCGGTGATGTCATGGTCGGTCCGGGCGGTGCGCCGGACGGCGGGGAACGGTGTGCGGGCCGTCATGCCGCTCCGTACAGCAGCCGTGAGAGTTCCGTGTCCAGGTCGAGTTCGTCACCCTCTCGGCCTGCGGGCACCAGCAGGTATGTGAGCCTCAGCCAGTCGGCCAGCGCGGGCAGCGAGGTCCTGAGGCGGGCGTGCCCGTGGGGTGAGGACAGGGACAGGTGCAGCATGGCGTCCGCTCCTCTCCCGCTCGGCCGGACTCGTACGTCGCCCTCTCCGCTCGGTTCGTGCATGCCGTGCGCCAGCAGATCACGTGCGAACACCCAGACGACCGGGCCGTGGGTCTCGGTGTGAAAGGTGACGTGCACGGCGAACGGGTCACGCCGCCGGTAGGACAGACGGGTCGGCAGTGCGACCGGATGCTCCGGCGCGAGCATGAGCTCCATGTGGAGCAGGTGATCTATGCAGTCGGTCATGGCTCGGCTCTCCGATTCGGCGTCAGCGGCCGGACCGAGCGGGGGAGTTCCACGAGTCGGCCGGGGTGGCACACACTGGGGTCGCTCGGTTGAGTCTCTGAACGAGGAAGAAGTGCGGCGGGCGGCGCGTGCGGCGCGGGTCCCGGAACAGGCTCCGGAATCGCCGTGCGAGGAGGTCTCGTCCCGCGCGGACCGCGTGTGCTCATCGGTGAGGGTGTTCCGCGGCCGCGGGTGCCCGCCGTCGATCGGTTCTCAGCGGCGGCCGTCCGCCGGGGGCAAGGGGCGACATTCCGTTCATGATCGCTGCTGTCCCTTGAACGACCGGAATGCCGCCCCGGCTGTGGGGCACGGTCGTGTGTGCCGTGCCGTGGCAGCCATCGCCATGCCCCGAGGTGCGAATGGCTCCCGGATCGAGCCGCGTTGGTGGGCGCGGCTGCTGGAATCGGTCCCGCAGGGTGCAGGGCGGGCCTCAGCCCTGGAGGGTGTAGTACAGATTGTGATCACGGATCCACTGGAGCTGGTCGAGGACCCACGTCCGGCGGGCCTCGTCGATGAGGCCGCGGTCGGTGTCGTGTGCGGAGGGCCGGATCTTGTCGGGCCGTCCGTCGCGATCGCGCGTTCCGTGGCCACGGCCGTGGTGGTGGTGACCGCCGATGTGTGCGGTTTCCGTCCGCGGCAGCTCCCTGTGGCTGTCTATGACGTGGGTCAGGACGGACTGCTCGCTGCTCCGGAGCGGCGTCGCCGAAGCGGTGCCTCCCGCGGCGAGGAAGCCTCCTGCGGTGACGGCCACGGAGACGGCCGCGACGGCAACTCGACGCACAAGCTTGGGTGTCATGTTCTTCCCTCCTGGCTCACCTCGTGTCCATGGACCGGTCACGAGGGGGTTGCCCTTGCCGGGCAATGGAGACAGTACTCCGGGATAGTTGAATGATGAACTACATCTGGTGTGAGGTCTGCCATGCGTCGAAGGGGCGTGGCGCCGGAATATCTCGGCCTGCGGTGTCGACGTTCCCGAGTGGTGGAGTGGGCATGACACGCTCACTCCTTGTTCGCACGCGGATCTTCTCCGTGGTCGATCCTCGCGATCACGAAATCTCCGAGAACGCTGAGACTGACCGTGCCCACGGTGCTTGCCGCCCTCGTGCTCGCTGTCGCGGGCGCCATGTCCACCACCCCGTCGGCCGCGGGGAGATCGAGCAAGTAGGTCCGGAACGCCGCCCACCGCCCGGTGGGCGCGCGGTCGTTCAGAACGTCCAGCGTGTGTGGGTGTAGACGCCGCCGTCGCGGCCGAAGCCGTATGCGGTGGCCGGGGCCACCGCGAACACCACCGCGTCCCCCTTGCGGAACGCGTCGCCGATCCCGTGGAAGGTGCCATCGGGCGAGGTGATGTGCGGCCCGTACTTCCTCTCGTACGCCGCGATCACCTCCTCCAGCACGGCCGGATCGGCGACCCGTTCCGCCCTGCCCTCGACCACGAGGTCGAGTCCTTCGGTGAGCGAGTTCCCGCCGGTGGTCAGTGCGCAGTGCGCGTGGTGTGCGAGGTTCTTGGCCTTCTGCTCCCCGGGGCCGGTGGAGAAGTACAGAACCCCGTCGTGCCAGGCGGCGATGACGGGGGTGACGTGCAGCCTGCCGTCGGGCCGTACCGTGGACACCCAGAAGATCTCGGCGGTCTCCAGCCGCTGCCGGGCCTGGGCCCATGCGGTGGCGGTGACGTCCGAGGCGCCCGGGCGGGGATTGAGTGCCGAGCTGTAGCGGGTGTCGAGCTCGGTCGTGGGCTGCTGCGCGGGTCGATGTGCCTTCATGGCGGGTCTCCTTCCTCTCCCACCGGTAACGACTCGCACAGGTCGCGGAAATCATCGCTGCCTGATCGCCCGGTGGTGTCGCTGGTTCAACCGCGGTCTCGGCGTGCTGGAAGGTAGTGGGAGACCTTGACGGGGTGCTGGGGGTCGACCAGTGCCCTCGCCCTCTCCTCGGCCGACCGGTCGTATCCGGTGAGCCGGCCGCTGTGCTGCCGCTCGTGCTCCTGCCAGGAGACCACCGCGAAGACCTCCAGGCAGGTGGCGGGTCGTGAGCCGTCCCGGAACAGATCCCAGCGCAGGGCACCCGTGCGCAGGACGGGAGCGGCCTACAGCCGCCATCGCGTCGGTGAAGGCTTCGGCGCGGTCGGCCGGAACGCGGTACTCGGCCGTCACGAGAACCGGTCCGGTCGAGGCCGAGGGATCCAGCACCATCACGGGAGCCGGCCAGTGCATGGAGGGCGACCGGTCCAGAGCGGTGTCCGGCACGGCGAGCAACAGACCGGCCAGCGAACCAGCCACCAACACGGCCGCCGCCACCAGCAGGGCCGGCCTCAGACCGATGCCGTCGGCGAGTCTGCCCCACACCGCGGCGCCGATCGCCAGGCCGCCCTGGAAGACCGTCAGGTAGGCGGCCAGAGCGCGAGCCCGCACCCATTCGGGGGCAGTCAACTGCATCTGGGCATTGAGGATCGACAGCACACCGACCCAGGCGAGGCCGGAGAACACCAGAGCCACGCCGACGACCCAGGGAACGCTCACCAGAGCCAGCACGACCAGCGTCACCGCGAGCAGGACGCCCCCGCCTGCCAGCGTCCCGTTGCGCGACCACCGGTCGCGCACCCGCGGCAGCAGCACAGCCCCCAGCACCGCTCCCGCCCCGACGGCTGCGAGCAGCAGGCCCTAACCGCCGACCCCCATCCCGAGCCGCTGGTGCGCCGCGACGGGCAACAGCGCCCACAGCGCGGCCGCACAGGTCACGTACAACAGCGATCTGCCGAGGATCCTGCGGATTCTCGGTGCATGGCGGACGTACCGGTAGCCCGCCCTGATCGCGGGAAGCATGCCCTCGGCGGCCACGGGGCCGGTGGCCGCAGGCCGGTGCCAGGTGGACAGCGGCGGCCAAGGTGACGAGGAACGAGGCGGCGTTGATGGCGAAGACGGCGGCCGTACCGGCCAGCGCCACGACGAGGCCGCCGAGAGCGGGGCCGATCGCACGGGCCACGTTCATGTTCCCACCGCCTAGAGCGGCAGCGGCCGGGATCTGGTCGCGGGTCGCCAGGAGTTCGGGCTGGACGGCCTGCCACGCCGGATTCATCAAAGCCGTGCCGCAGCCGAGCACGAACGTCAGGGCCAGGACCCCCGGAGGGGTTCATGCGCCCCAGGGCGGTCAGGGCGACGAGCAGTCCGGCGGCCGTGAGCATGAGGGCCTAAGCGTAGACCAGAAGCCTGCGGCGGTCGACGATGTCGGCCAGGGCGCCGGCGGGTATGCCCAGCAGGAGGACGGGCAGGCTCGCGGCCGTCTGCACCAGAGTGACCAGCCCCGCCGATCCCGACTGCTGGGTGATCAGCCACTGGGCGCGGACCGTCTTCATCCAGCTGCCGACATTGGAGATGAACTGGGCCAGCCACAGCGTCCGGAACAGCCGTATGTGCAACGGCGCCCAGGACGACACGGTGCCGGACGGCGGGGTGGGCGGCTGGGCGGTGACCGCGGTACCGCCGTTCGCAGGTGGAGTGATCCGCAGTCGCCCCCAGGGCGGAGAGGAGTGTGGGAGACCGGGCCTGGAGGAGGGCGGACGTGGCCGGCGTCGGCCAGCATCGGGGGATTCAGCCCCCGGCGTGGCTCTCGCCGACTACCTCACCAAAGTCGGAACCGTCAGCCAGAAAACAGAGCAGAACTAAGCCTCAGGATTTCTGGCGCAGCTTGCCGTCCGCGGGGGCGGAGCGGGAGGCGCTGGCCGGGGAGCACGCACGTACCTCCTGCATTCAACCCGCGGCGTCCTGAACCATAGACGCGCAGCCTCCCCACCCCTGTGGGATGAGATGACGACGCTCATCCTCTCGACGGGGACGCTACGCGAGGTGATTCTGAGTCAGCCGGTGACCCACGACCGCTTCCGGCCCTCAGCGTGACCTGAAGCGTTCCCCGGACTCGCCTCGGCACGCCCTTCAGCTGTCACCGTCGACCGCGTACCTCTGTGTCCCCGCCTGCAGGTTTGCCTGCGCCCTGCGGTAGGCCCGTCGACTGGGGAGTTCCGCTTTGGTGTTCTGTTCGTCGCGGCGCGCAGTCAGTTCCGCCAGGGCACTGCGCGCCTCGTCAAGGGTCCACTGGCGCAGATCTACCTCGCGGCTCTGCCGCGCTGCCGTCTGGATCTCCAGGTAGGCATTGGCGGATGCGGCTGCCTGGGCGGTTCTGTGCGGCGCGTTGACGGTCGTGAGGACGGCACCGAGACCGGAGGAGACAAGAGCCAGGATGCCGGCCGCCGTCCGGCCGGTGGATTCGATCAGGGCGGTGGTACCCGCGATGGCGGCGAGCAGGGTCGCCGGGACACCGAGCAGGAGATGAACGGCGCGCCAGCGCTTGCTCTCCTCGAACTGGCACTGCGCGCTGTACATGGCGCTTTCTTCGATGCGCCGCAGTTCGTTTTCGATGGCTCGGCGGCGGATGTCGCCGTCGGACCCTGCCGGTTCCTCGGTTTCCACGCGTTCACGATAGCGGCGGCACCGGCGGGCCGTGACCGAATGGCTCGGTCAGGGACGGCCGTTGTCCTCACGACCTTCCCGATTCGTACGCGTCGAAGGCGACGCGGACCGGATGGTACCGCGGCAGTTCATCGGTCATCCGTCGCCAGTGGGACAACAGGACGCGTTCGTTGGCGGGGAGCGACAGCTCCCACTCGGCGAGGGCGACACGATCCAGGAAGCGCAGGGGCATGGGCGGCCCGGCGAGGTCCACGTCGAAGGTGGCGCCCGGCAGCGGAACGGCCAGGAAGCCGTGCAGGAGGCCGGGGGATGGGTTCAGGGCCATCCAGTATCGCGTGCCCCCGGAGGCGGGTGTCGCGGCGTCGGTGGCCGGGCGCAGAGTCACCGGCTGGAAGAGCGGGCCATCGGCGAGGCGCCGCGCGGGCGGGTCGGGCTGGTCCTCGATCTCCGTCTCGATCTCCAGTACTCCACCTGCGGTGACGGTGAGGCCTGTGGTGACCGGCCAGTGCTCCAGGAACTCGGTGCGGGAGGTGTTGTGTTCCCCGGACGACGCCCGCAGCACGAAGTCGGAGTCGAGGCGCCTTCTGAAGGCCGTCCGTACTGTGGTGGTGCTGTTCCTCAGACGCGTGGCGGCCAGGTGCGCGGTGTGGTGCAGGACGCGGTCGGCCTCACCGAGTGCCTCGGCGAGGTCCGCCAGGGCGTGCCGGGTCGTCCGGGGCAGGCGGGCCGTGTCGGCGGACAGGAGGCCGCTCAGCAGATGCGCGGCCTCCCGGCCGAACCAGGGCCCCGCGCGACCGGTGCGCAGACCCGCGTCCAGGACCTGCAAAGGCCCGGCGAGTGGCGTGGCGGCCGGAGTGAACCAGTGACGCAATTCGCCGTCCGGCGGCGGAAGGGCCTCGGCGCCGGGATCCGGTGTCCGGACGCGCAGCAGTGTGGTGGCCGAGCCCGCCGTCGCTGTGACGCGTTCCCACGGGAGGCAGTGGAAGAGCTGTGGTGGCGCCTGGGTCTCCCGCGCCACGCGGTGCAGGAGGAAGTAGCGCAGGGCCGTGCTCTCGGCCCGCAGACCCGACACGGTCGCCGCGTCGGCGGGCAGGGCGTCCCACTCGCTCTCTAGGCGGGCCACGAGCCTGGTACCCCCCTCCGACACCGGGATGGGTGCCCCGGCGTCGTCCAGTTCCACGACCATGGTGCCGTCGGGTGCCAGCAGCGCCAGGGCCCGGCAGGGGGCGCCCTGCCGGGTGGTCGGGACATTGGTGCGGGTCCACGCCCGGGTGCTGAAGCGTGCCATCGTACGGGCGTCGGTTCGTTCGCTGCCGTCGTTGACCGGGCCGAGGACCGCGGGGCGTCCCGGCTCCGCGGACCAGACCCGGGCGACCCGGTCGCTGAGCGGCCGGTGGGCGGGCGGAGTGTTCGGCGAGAGCACGGGCCGGTTCACACCGCCTCCGTGGCGCAGCGGGCGTACACGCGCACGGCGACGCCGCCGAGCCGGTGCACGGTCTCGAGTACGGCCGGTGACGCGGGGTGGGGCAGGCACTGCTCCAGGAGGGCCCGCAGGTGGTGCCATGCCTCGGGGCCGCACGCGTCGATGCGGTCCGGCAGGTCGTCGGGCAGTGCCAGGGCCCAGGCGCGCAGCGGCTCGTCGTCCAGGCCGCCGGGATGTCCCTGCCAGCGCAGCAGGAACTTCACGCCGCGCAGCAGGACTTCGGCGCTGGCCATCGGGTCCTGGGAGACGAGGGCGGGGACGAGACGCCGTGTGCCCTGCGGCGCGGCGTATCCGAGGTCGTCGAGGGCGTCGCCCAGCGGGTCGACGACGACGTTGAGCAGCGGGTCGTACAGCAGGGTGTTGACGGTCAGGTCCCGCTGACGGGCGTCCTGGAGGAGATCGCTGCCGGTCATCCGGAAGCGGGCGACGTCGCGGGGGACACCGAGACCGCGGTAGTCGAGGGTGGGGCCGTGCGTGCGGTCGACCGGATCGAGAATACCGCAGGTGAGTGTCCAGGGATTGAACCGCTGGACGTGTTCGGCGCTGATGCCGTCGAGGTCCAGCACGGCCCGCGCCGTGTCGGTGAAGGCTCCGGCGGGTGCCGTCCCGGTGAGATCCACGTCGTTGACGTCGGCGGGGTCGGCACCGGAGAGCAGATCGCGGGGTGTGCCCCCGCTCAGCCAGCTGTGATGGCCGGATGCCGCCAGCTGCTCGATCAGCGGCATGGTGCAGACGAGGGAAGAGGGCCCGTACAGCAGTTCCTCGAAGCGGCTGGTGGAGCCGGGACAGACGGCTTCGGGGTCACGGCTGAGGGCCGGGCCGATCTGCTCGTGGGGCGCTCGGCCGGTGCGGCTCAGGCTCGGCTGGGCGGCGGGGTCCGTGCTGCGCCGCGGCGGCGGGCCGCTGCCTTCGTCCCCCTCCAGGACCAGTTGGTCGTCGGCGGCGGTCGGTAAGCCCGTGGCCGTACAGGCGAAACCAACGACCGGCCGGCCTTCGACCGTGTCACCGGCCAGGATCGGCCCCGTGCTGTCGTCCCCCGTGACTCTCCCGGGCTGCCGCGGCACCAGCGGCGTGCCGGTGGGTTCCTTCAGCTCACGCCCAGTCCCGTCCATTGTGCGGTCCCTCCTTCGAAGCTCAGGGTGAGGGGTACGCGTACGGCGTCCGCAGTCGTGAAAGCGGATCCGCCGTAACCCAGGCCCGGCGAGACTCCTGGCTTCAAGGCGAGGACGGCTGCGTCCCGCAGCTGTTGTGGCGTGCAGCTGATGTCCTTGTGCGGCTCGTCGACGCAGGTCGACCCCTCCGGGTAGATCAGCAGCCCGCCCGACAGCCGCCGCGGGTGGGTGCGGATGGCCCGCAGGACGTCACGCGCCCCGTCGCCCGAGCTGACCCACCGGCGTACTGTCGCAGAGCACGGGTCGCAGAGCGCGGCGAGCCGTCGCGTGTGCCCTCGCGCAGCCGCGTCCTCGATCTCCCCGGCCAGCTTCCGCACCGCGGCGGGCAGGCGGGCGCCGTGGTCGTCCTCGGCCGTCACGCCTTCACCGGGTTCCCGGGCCGGGGTCGTGGGCGGCCGCGCGGCGGCGCTCTCGGCCGGGGTCAGGACGAACTGGGACACCCCTGTGGCCAGAACACGCTTGCGGCCGTGGGCGGTCAGGGTGAGAGTGCCGGTCGTGATGGCCTGTTCGTCCACCTCGTGGGTCCGGGGGTACACCGGGTCCTCAAGACGTACGACGCGGCCGTCGGCGCCGAGCGCGATGCCGAGCATGCCGCTGCCGAGGTAGGTCCAGTGGCCGTCGCGCAGGTAGTACGACACCGTTCGCGCCGGGAACATGACCTGGCAGGTGGGTACGGCGCTGAACGTGGTGGTGATGCCGTCACCCACCCAGGCGAGGGACGTCACGAGCCGCGCCTGCGTCACCAGGGCGTGCCGGAGCGCCGCGTCGTGCGGCAAGGAGCTGCGGGGATCACCGCTCGTCGTGACGGGGTGGGTGTAGACGCTCGACAGGGTCCAGCAGGCGCCGCCCGAATCGGCGCTGCTCCACACCAGTCCGGTGCCGTGGGGCTGCCGCTGCGCGTCACCGAATGTCGTGCGGCCCTTGGCCGGGAGCAGTAGACGAACCGTGCCCTTGCGGTCGGCCACGGCGAGCGTGCCCTGGCCACGCTCCACACCGGGCCCGTCGAGAAGCGGGGAGAACAGCACGACGTCGTCGGTTCCGCCGGCGACCAGCCGGGAGTAGGGACGCTGGCGCGCGGTGAGGGCGACGCGCCGCGCGCCGCCGGCGGCCGGGAAGAGCAGCAGGGAGCTGCCGTCGCTGCTGAGACTGACGGCGTCGTCGCCGAGGAAACCGATCCCTTGGCAAGGGCAGGGGCGTGCGGTCTCCTTCCCGGTGCGTACGTCGACGATGTGGATCTGGCCGGTCTGGTCCACGTCGTTTGGGGCGTCGAGCCACGCCAGTCGCCGCCCGCCGGGCGACCAGGCGAGTTTCGTCGGCCACTGCGCAGCCGTGTCGTAGACGGAGGCCGACGGACGCATGTCGGCGGCCTTCCATGTGCGGCCGGAGGCGTCGGCGACGAGCACCGAACCATGGGCCGGCTGGACGAAGGCGACGACCGGGTGGAGCTTGTCGGGCTGCCCAGTCGGAGCGGCGGAGGAATCGGGCCGTGGCGGCCGAGGGTCGTCGTGGCCGACGGAGCACGCGGCGGCTGCCAGCGCCACCAGCACGGTGACGGCCAGGTGCCGGGTACGGCGGCATCGTGCGAAGGACATGGGCGGCTCACTTCCTTGTCGCGCACAGGTCGATGTACGAGTGGCGTGTGCCTATCTGGGTGCGCCATTCGCCGGGGGTGAGCCCGGAGTTGCCGGTCCAGTGGCAGATCTGCCGTTTCCAGTCGATCGCGTCCACCCGCCACAGGCTCACCGGCCCGGCGACCTGGTCCGCCCTGACCGAGCGGGTCGCTGCGGCGAGGAAGTCACCGTTGGGCGACCAGTCCAGACGCGTGATGTCCGTGCCATCCGAACTGCGCAGGGTGGGCAGGGCCTGCTGGCCGGTGGCGGTGTCGTGGACGAGCACCTTGTCGTCGACGGCGACCGCGATGTAGCTGCCGTCCGGTGACAGGGCCATCGCGTCGGGTGCCCTGGTGTTCTGTGGCAGGGTGAAGGGCCGTCCGGTCTCGTTGAGTTCGCCGTCGCGGAAACGTACGGTGCCGTCCGCGCTCAGCACGGCGATACGGGACCCGTCGTGACTCCAGGCCAGTTGCTCGGCGCCGGAGGAGCGCACTCGGCGGGTCGTGCCAGTGGTCAGGTCGGTGAGTGTGGTGAAGGGACCGTCCTTGCCCCCGTCCTCCAGGGCGAGCGCCTGTCTTCCGTGCACGGCCAGACCGGTGCCCGCCCGGAGCGGAACGGTCGCCGACAACTTCCAGGTCCTGGTGGACCAAACTGCCAGCGGACCGGTGGCATGGCGGGCGACGAGCAGATCCGTCCCCGGCACGAAGGCGGTTGCCGTGAACATGCGTCGGCCGGTGTCGGTGACGCCCAGGTCGAGTCGCGGTGCGTGGAGGGTGAGGCGCGGCGCGTGGTCGTTCTTCCCCCAGACGCCGACGACGGACTGGCCGCGGTACCGGCCGGCGGCGGCGACGTAGGGGCCGTTCCGGGCGGCGTCCATGATGTCGAAGATGCTCGACCCGTAGTCGGCGACGTGCCGGTAGGACTGCAGCGAGGGCGTCCGCGCGGGCTTGAGGGGCGCCGCCGGGTCGATGGAGAACACGCCGTCGGAACCCCCGAACGAGCCCGAGGCGAGCAACAGCAACCCGTCGGAGCCGAAGGAGACGACGGTCGACTGGTCCGCGGGAGTGAGGCTCAGGGAGTCGGGCCGCCGGTCGAGGACCTTCACCCAGGCGCCGGGCCCCCCGGCGACCACGGTGTAGAGATGACCGATCGCGACCGTGTCGGCGGAACCACCGCGTGGTGTCTCCAGCTCCCGGTTGGAGTAGAAGGAGCCGGTATCGACGGGCACGAGCGCGGTGCCGTCCTCACCGGCGATCGCCACGCTTTCTGACTGCGCGGCGATGGAGCGTGGCGGGTACGAGAAGTTTCCGACGAGAAGGGGGAATTGACGATGGTGACGCCGGTCCCACACCTGTACGCCGCGCGCGGTGGCGAGGAGGATCACATTGGCGCTGGCGGTGATCTGCGTGGGAGGACCCTGGACATCGCCAGCCGCGATCTCTGTGGTGACCTTGTGGCTGTCCAGCCCGACCGCGACGACGTCGCCGGACGTCAGGAGCAGCAACGCGCAGTCCTCCCGCCGTGGTCGGTCGGTCCGGTCCGGATCCGGGCCGGGAGCGGCCGTGGCGTCGAGAACGCTTCCCTCCCCGGAGGGGAGGGTCGCCTCCTTCGGCACATCGTTGCCGAAGCGGCGGCAGGACGTCGGCTGCAGCGTGGTGGTGTCGTACTGGGCGATGGTTCCGTCGTCGCGGATCTCGACCAGCCGTACGCCGCTGTTGAGGAACGCCGTCGCGACGGGTTTGCTGCCGGTCCCCGAACAGGAGGGCTCGGGAAAACGGCCGATGCGCTGTGGTACGGGCTGCAAGCCCGAGTACAGGCTCACTCCCTTGGAGTCGCGGGCCGCGAGCAGTCCGCTGGTGTGGTCGAGGACGAGGTCGGTGACGGCTGCGTCGGCCTTGCCCAGCAGTTTGCCCGTCCGCAGGTCCCAGGACTTGAGGTAGGGATCGTCGCCGGTGGTGTAGATCCGGCCCCGGTCGTCGTCGACGGCGACGCTGGTCACCTTCGCCGGGCTGGCCCGCCAAGAGAGGTGAACCCCCGCGTTCGCCTCCAGCACGTCGCGCATCGCCTGGACGGCGCCCGGAGTGTCCGGCTGGATCGTGTAGCCGGCCAGGGCCAGCAGGGCGGCCAACCGCGGATCGTTCTGGCGCAGCAGCATCGCCCGGGCGGCGAGGTCGGAGGCCAGCGCCTTGCGGCTCTCCTTCTCACTGCCCGCGCTGATCTGCTGGACGGCGAACACCGCGATCAGAACCGCTGCGCTGAGCACGGCGACGGCTGTGAGGCCCCATCGCCTGACGACGGGGAAGTCCCAGGTGCGGGCCTTGCGCGCCGCCTCTGCGACGGTGGCTGCGAAGAGCAGCCGGTCCGTGGTGCCGTTGGGCTGAGCCCGCAAGGCCTCCTGGCGGTCCACCGCGGGTACGACCACATTGGCGCCGTCGGCCACAGCCTGCAGCTTGGCCCGGTAACCGCCCACGGAGACCAGCGCGCCGGGCCGGTCCGCTTCGAGCCCGCCGACGAGCGCGGTACGCCGATTGAGCCGCCGCAGGGCCGGCAGCCGCGCCCCGCGTGTGGTCCGGGCCGCCTCGCCCAGCAGGATCGCGAAGGCGCATCCCAGGGAGTTGTCCTCGACCATGCCGACCACGCCGTCCGCGTCGGTCAGCGACCACAGCACGGGCGTGGTGACGTTCGCGCCGCTGGTGGCCCACGCGGCGCTCAGTGACTCGCGGAACCGCTGGTCGCCGCGGAACCCCGACATCGTGTGCGGGTCGGCAAGCAGGGCCGGCGGCCCCTGGGGAAGGACGGACCCGGTGAGGGTGCCGCGCACGCCGCCTCGGCCGTCGTCGAACAGGACGGTCACTACGGCCACCGGTCGCGCCCGCGGCAGTGCGTCGTCCAGGGCCAGGAGCCAGGTCAGCGTCGGCAGAGCCAGATCCTGGTACGCGTCGGGGACCGCGTTCAGCAGACGGTGCAGTCGGGTCGCGTGCCCGGCGTCGCTCGCATCCAACAGTGCGTGGATCGCACGGGGGGTCTGCTCAGGCCCAGGGTCGGGGAGGGCATGACGATGACGAAGCCACCGCAGACCGGCCGTCAGCTCCTTGGTGCTGTCACCGGCGTCGCCCACGAGGCTGAGTCCCATGGCGGCGGATGCCCGCAGTGCCTGGACCGCGGCGGCCTCGTCGTCCAGGAAGGGTGCCGTGCCGACGAGCGTACGCACGGAGGAGGCCGCTGCGGCGCGGGGCATCAACAATGAGTGCAGGTGCGTGTTGGCGTCCCGCAACGTGCGCAAGGTGTCGACGTCTTCGGCGGCCACGAGCGCTTTGAGGTGGCCGAAGACGGGCTGCTGGGGAGACAGCAGGGCCCGCTTGATGTGCTCACGCCCTCGCATGGGCGGCATGGTGTGGAGCAGCGCGGCCACATCCACGGCGTCAGCAGGCTCGTTCGCCGACTCTTCCACTCGTCCCCCCGACCAGCCGCGATGCGCGAGACCGCCCTCGACGCAACAGTTTGATTATGGGGAAAAGCTGATGACGTTTCAGCCTAATGGGACAAGTCCGTCCCGGGACGACGGTGCGCCTGCAGCAGCCGCAGTAGTGGTGCGCCACGACGCCGTCGCCGCCGCCGCACGGGCCACCGAAGGCACACCGGACCCCCGCACCGCCGCCCTGACGCTGGCCGGCCACCGGGCGTTCATGGCCCACGTCAACGCCGCCGAGGACCGCATCGCCCACATCCTCGGTGAGCAGTGGCAGATCACTCGCGACGCCCCCACCGGCCCTTCCCCAGAGCACCGGCGCCAAGCGGCTTGCACCACCTGCGAGCCGACTGACCGACCGGGCCGGACTCGGCTTCGTCGCCTACAACGCGGCCTGGACCGCGATCGGCAACGCCGCACGGACCTTGCAAACCCTTCAGGCGGCCTATCGCAGCAGCACCGTCGCATTCGGCCGCCCGCCCGTGATCGCCGAGCAGGTCGAACAGGCCCGCACCGCCGCACAGGACGCCGGGACCCTACTTCGATGACCTCAAGCGCAGCCGCTGCTGACGCTTCACTGCTCCAGAGGGAGAATTCCCGTTCGTAGAGTTGCTCGTTGTGTTCGTTCATGAAGAACTTGCGTTCCCGCATGAGTTCTTCGCGGCACGCCTTGGCCTGTTCCAGCGTCATGGTCGAAAGTTCTGACCAGGGTTGCTGCGGTGGCACATCGGAGGTCGAGACAATCGTCTCCGACGGATCGACCAGGAAGAACGCGAGAATTTTGCGATGCCCCGGGCGCGTGGGGTCCGCAAGGCCGAACGAGTCGACGCGGTGTTGCAGGATGTTCGGGAATGCCAGGCAGCGGCCCGCCGGGGTCGACGTCGATCCCAGCACCTGGTTCAGCGCATCCTCGTTCTCCAAGCCGTAGACCTCACGCACACCGTTGTCGTCGTTCTGTTCGTAGTTCGGGTCGTCGAGCGCCGCCCGGAAGCTCAGCCGGCTCTCGGTGATGTTCTCGCTGTCCCAGTAGTAGATGCCGGTCGAGGCGATCCGCTCATTCAACATCCTCTCGACATGCCAGGAACCGCCGGGGTACTCCGGCTTGTTGGGGGTGAGCTGAATGGTGGCGAGCTTGACGATGACCTGGAGACGGCGGCCGCGCAGGTCGACCCGGGCGCTTTCGTCGGGCGACTCCGGCGAGGTGTAGACGGGGGCGTCCGCGACGACCGCCGACGGTTCCGCCACCAGTCATCCTGGGCCTCCTCCCATGCGCGGACGGCTTCTGCGTAGGCCTCGTCATCTCTGTAGGCCGCCTTGTCCGGATACTCCGGCTCTGAGTCGTACCACCCGTAGGGGTCGGCGTCGATCCGCAGGGGCCGCGGATGACGCAGGTCGGTGAGCACCTTCTCCCACAGCGGGAGGAAGCGCGCGAACAACTCCGGCAGTGCGCAGGCCAGTTCGTGATGAGTTCGGGGGTGGACGTTGTTGACATACGAGCGGAAGGTGGCATCGCCGTCGTCACTGACGTCCACGTCCGTGGGCAGCCACTGGAACCCCACGACGCCACCAGCCAGCCACCAATCCCGTCCGCCAACGCCAACGCCAACGCCAACGCCAACGCCTACGCCTACGGCGACGACGACCCGCTGACCAACGCCCGACCCCTCTGGCGACAGCTCCTGCCACACAGCGACCGGATCCACCGGCCACAGCAGCTACCACCACCATCCGTCCTATTCCCCCATCAGCTACTGGCACCCCTCCAGCGGTTACAGGCACCACTACAAGCACACCCACGGCCACCGCAGCCCGAGCCGGGACTACAGCGACGAGATCGCAGCGGCACAACGCGAGATAGCCGCCGCAGCCGCCGATATGGTGGCGTCGCTGAGCGGCATGTTCGGTGGCTCAAGGCACCACATAAAGGTGATGCGTCACTACAGTGGCGGAAGCGGCTTCTGGAGCGGGCTCGGTGTCGGCGCCAGCCTGGGTGGCGCCTTGGGAGCGGGCATCTCCTTTGTCGAAGAGGGAGGCTGGGTCCTCGCCGCCGGCTACAGCAGCTGCAACGTCACCACGACGCCGCCCCCGCCGCCCCCGCCCACCGCCAAGACGGGCCTGCGGCAGAACCCAGGGACGCGGCCGTCGGGCCAGCCCCACGGGAGCGAGAGCCCGCATCAGAACGGCACCAAGGGCCCGGGTACGGGTCCGTCGGACACGAAGCCGCTCAACCCCAAGGGCCCGGCGCCCACCCAGGTCACCGCCCCAGCCGCCTACCAGCCCACGAGCAACGGCACAGGCCTTGACAACAGCGGCGGCTGCAGCGGAGCCCTCCTCGGTTTCCAGTGCAACGGCAACGGCAACCTCCTTGATCCCGACACTGTAGCGCGCGGCGGTCGGCAGGTCCGCGATGCGTTGCCCGGCGGCCGACGCCTTTGGTGATCCAGTCCGGTTGCGCGAGACACGCGACACCGTCGGGTCCGACCCCCATCGTCACGCAGACCCCGCTGCGATTGCTTGATCCGCAACGAAGGACGTGACGGCGTTGTTGGGGTTGCGGACGTCCTGGGTGCCCGACGGCTCAGCTCCATGCGGAAGCGGCGAAGCGTATTCCGACGCGGAATACCGTGCGCGGCGTCTGACCCGCCATGGGTCAGGCGCCGTAGTGCTGTCCGTAGGTAGGGCAGCAGTACGGGAGCGTCGATTGCACAGCGGCCGTAGATGGTCCTCGGCGATCATTTCTGGACGATCCGCCCCGAGCCGATCCCACAGGCCCACAACGTGCAGTCGATCATGGGAGTGTGAGAACAGCTCAGTTGTAAGACGCGATGGGGGTGAACCGCCCCGTGTCAGGTAGAGACTCCGGCCTGCCCCGAGTTACACGGAGTCGGGATACCTGATTTCACGCTACAGGTTCTGCACGCAGTTCGTACTCCACTGGGCTGAGCATGCCCAGAGCGGAGTGCCTGCGTTGTCGGTTATGGAAGATCTCCAGGTACTCGAAGAGCGCGGTGGACAGTTCCAGCCGGGCCCGAACTTCGGCTTGGTCCGGCGCACTCCGCGGGCCACGGCGCGTACACGTCCGCGCCCCCGCTGAGCAGCGTGATGATCCGGTCCGCCTCACCCAGCTTCTGGGTGCGCAGCACGATGCCGTCGTCGCGGAACAGACTCATGGACTCATTTTCGCGTACGGAGTCAGCGCGCGTGGTCGGGGTTGCTGATGGCGTCCCACGGTGCCAGGTTCCAGGGGCTGGCCCGGTTCGCTGGGTCGAGCAGCACGCGCAGATGTGCCTCGGCAACGACATGCGGGGCGGGAAGGTCCGCCTCCGACCGGCCCTGCAACCCGTCCCGCCAGACCTTGCGCCCGAGCAGGTAGTGGTCGGCGTACTCGTGCCAGGAGGCGTACGTCCTCACGACCGTCGGCACGATGTTCTTCAGCGCGGTCCAGGCCTCGGCCTGGCTGATCATCCCGCTGCCGAAGCCGCGGCGGGTGATGTCGACGTACAGGGCCGCGTCCCAGGCCAGCGGTGCGACGCCGAGGAGCCGGTGGACCCGCGCCCGGTAGCCGGTGCGCGCCAGCCCGTCGAGCCGGCCGATCAGCTTCTCACGCGAGGTGATCTCCCACTGGCCGGCCAGCCACTGCCTGGCCGCGTCGTCGTCGATCCGGGTGAACGGGTACAGGGTGGTCCGCGAGGCGTCCCGGTCCCAGTTGACCGGCGCGCTCAGCGACACCATCCACAGCTGGTGCATCGTGAGCGGGTCGGGGTACCGGCGCTCTGCCCGCGGCCTTCTCCATCTCGTCAAGCTCCACAAGGCCATGCGCCCGTACATTACGTCATGCCACACGCACCGCTGCAGGGTCCCCGGATCCACTGCTTCAAGGAACCTCGCCCCGGCTGCGCGCGTTGGCGTACGCCGGCAAAGAATCTTGAAAAGTGCCCTGGCCACTGTTCCGGATCTGCCGTTGTGCAGCGCGGCGGCGTTGTTCAGCAGCCGGCCGCTTGCGGGTGAAGGCGGGCCTCGGCTAGTACTCCAGTGCGGTTTCGTGATCTATCCAGCGGGTTCGCTGGCGGTTCGTCGTCGGTAGTGGCTGCGGCGGGCTGTTGCCTGGTGGCGTCGGCGCCAGTTGGACCAGTGCAGCAGCCTGGCCGCGGTCACGGCTGGTGGGTTGAAGACGGCGACGAGTAGGTGTCGGATCTCCGGGACAGTCAGCGTGATCGGATCGCGGCTGCGGACGAAGTGGTACGTATCTGCGGGCGGTTTGGGGGTCGCGTCGGCTGCGAGGGCGGTCAGGAAGGCCTGGGCGAGCATGGCGAGGGTGATGTGCCGGTGTCAGGCAGTCCAGTTGCGGACCTGGTAGTGGTCGAGTCCGACCTGGCTCTTGGCGGCCTGGAAGCATTCCTCGACGCTCCAGCGGGCACCAGCGACACGGACCAGTTCGGACAGGGGCACTTCGGTGGGTGACCAGCACAGGTAGAAGGCGAGTTCGCCGGTGGACCGGTTGCGTCGGATGAGCAGGTGCCGATGGCTGCCGGTGCCGATGTGGATCCAGGCCCAGTCGTAGTAGCGCGGGCCTTTCGCGCCGTTTCCGGCGCTTCTGACGGTGCCAGGCCGTGGCGGGCAGGCGGTCGGCGAGGGTATCGCCGCGGGCGGGAGTGCGGCCGTGGTTGATCCTCACCCGTGTCGAGCAGGCGACGGCCAGGACATAGCCGATGCCGCGCGCCTTGAGGGCGGTGCGGAGCTGGGGTCCTGGCCGTAGGCTTCGTCGCCGGTCACCCAGGAGGCGGTGATCCCGGCGTCCAGGGCGGCCTGGATCATCTGCTCGGCCAGGCGGGGCTTGGTGGCGAACTGCACCGTCTCGGGTATCCCGGCCGCGGTGCGGCGTTCGGGATCATTGGACCAGGAGTGTTCGGGGAGATGGAGCCGATCGCCAACGGCATCTCCGGCGCGATCCAGCACCGTGCCGGGGCCGTGCGCTTGTCGACGCGGTGCCGACCGGACGCTTGCGGTGACCCGGCGCCCGCCTTCCCGCCGGACCACTGGACCGGCACACCCTGGAAGCCGGCGCCAGCAACCGGCCTTCCCGGTCCAGGGTCTGAAGGAAGTCGGCAGCGTCCTTGGCATAAATGCAAATGCATTTAATTACGATGCAATAATCTTGGCCCGATGCCGCGTGGGGGAGAGCGCACCGGCGACCAGTCCGCCGAGACCGGCGCCGATCATGCCGCCGAGGCTGAACGCGGCGCCGGCGACCGCGCTCAGCGCGGTACCGGCCGCACACGCCTCCACCGGAGCCGAGACCTCGGCTGAGGACGGCGCCGCGGCCCAGGCGGCCGGCTGGTGCCGGACGGGGGCGGGCGAGGTGACGGCGACGGACGCGCCGACGCCGCCGGCGACCACGGCCGGGGCCGCCGCTCCGACAGCCCGCATTCGTACGCACTGACGCATGCTCTGTCTCCCGGATGGAAGGGAGGGGGGCGTGCCGGAAGTTTAGGGACAAAAGGCGGCTATCTGATCATGTGACGCCAAGGGGGTGATCGGCGGTTCGACGCGCGTGATGGGGGACAGGGCCGCTCCCTGCGGCGGGGCGGGCGCGCCACGGAGGTGCGGGGGCAGACGATCCGGGGCCGTTCGGGTGGAACGGTGCCGCGATCTCCTCCGGCGATTCGCCATCGGGTCCCCGGACACGTTTGCCCGGGCGGGGACAGGCAACGCGAACTTCCATGACTGAATCGAGCAATGACACGAACCGGAAGTCGGCGGCGGAGCAGAGGAGCGGGGCGAAGGCCCGGCAGGCGGCGGCCAAGGTGACGGAGCCGGCCGGTCGCGGGGCCAACAAGGCGGTGACCGTGGCCGATGACGCCGCGTCAGCCTCGCAGGCCGGAATCGAGCGGGCGGCGCGGGCGACGAGCGCGGCTGCCCGTACGGCGGCCCAGTCGGTCGAGTCGGGCCGCCAGGCGCTGATCGCGGCCTCGGGGCAGGTGGCGGCCACGGCGAAGACGGCGTGGGCGGTCGTCGCGCACCGCAAGGCGGTCGCCGCCGGAGTGGGCGCGGGCCTCACCGCGCTGAGTGCGGCGTCGTACGCGATGGGCCGCCGGGCCGAGCGCCACACCCACGGGCCCCTCACCCGCCTCACCCGCGGCCGCATGTGACGCATTCTCGGCCCCCGCCTCCAAGGCGACGCCCGGACGGACCCGGGGGGGCTAGGCGATGTGGCTGAAGTCGTACCGGCTGTTGATTGAGGCGCGCCGTACGGGAAACCGTCTCGGGAAAGTCTGACGCGCACGGTCGACCGGACGGATACCACGTGATGGCCACGACGGCGGGCAACGCACACACCTTTCCGGCGGCTCCGAACAGCCTGAGGCTGCCCGGGATCATCCTGGGCGTCGGCCTCGGCGGATTCGTCGACGGCATCCTGCTGCACCAGCTCCTGCAGTGGCACCACATGCTCACCAGCACCGACCACGACCACATCGGGGTCAAGTACTACGACCCCCACACGGCCTCGGGGCTGGAGATGAACACCGTCTGGGACGGCATCTTCCACGCGGTGTGCTGGATCGCCGTACTGGTGGGACTGGCCATGCTCTACTCTCGGGTCACGCACAACCGGCGAGCGGTGTGGACCTCGCGGGTCCTGTGGGGCTGGATCCTCGCCGGCTGGGGCCTGTTCAACCTGGTCGAGGGCGTCCTGGACCACCAGATCCTCGGCATCCACCACGTCCGCGGCGGTCCTCACCAGGCTTGGTGGGACGCCGGCTTCCTCGTCGTGGGCGGCCTGTTCGTGATCGGGGGCTACCTGCTGCAGCGCGGCGGCCGGCCCTTCGACCCCGAGGCGCCCCGGGACGGCGAGCGGGCCGGAGTCCCCGCCTGATGGGCACGATGCACCAGCGGGGACAGGGCGGCGCCGAACTGCCGGGGGCGGTGCTGACGGGGCTGCTCCTGCTCGCCGCGGCCGGCGGCTACCTGCTCGCCGTGCGGCGAGCCCGGCGTCGTAACCCCGCACAGGGCTGGAGCGCCTGGCGGTCGGCGTCCTTCCTGGCCGGGCTGACGCTGCTCGCCGTCGCCCTGCTCCCGCCACTGGCGCCCGCCGCGCACGACGACTTCCGCGGGCACATGGCCCAGCACATGCTGATCGGCATGTACGCGCCCCTGGCCCTGGTACTGTCCGCGCCGGTCACCCTGGCCCTGCGCACGTTGCCTCCCGGCCGCGCCCGCGGGGTGGCCGGGCTCCTGCACAGCCCGCCGGCCCGCCTCCTGGCGCGTCCCGCGGTGGCGCTGCTGCTGAGTGCGGGGACCCTGGGAGTGCTGTACTTCACGCCGCTTTACAACACGGCTGCGGCCCACCCGGCGTGGCACTGGGCCATGCACGCGCACTTCCTGCTGTCGGGCTGCCTGTTCGCCCACGTCATCGCCGGTCCCGACCCCGCGCCCACCCGGCCCGGGGTGCGGACCCGGCTCGTGTATCTGGGCGTCGCCATCGCCGCCCACGCCTTGATCGCGCAGGCCATGTACGGCGGGTTCTTCGTCGACATCCACGCCCCGATCGGCCAGGTCCAGCAGGGCGCGGAGATCATGTACTACGGCGGTGACATCGCCGAACTGCTGCTGGCCGCCGCGCTGGTGGCGACCTGGCGGCCCGACCGCCGCACCGCGACGGCCGGCCGGCGCCGCGGGCCGGGTATCGCCGCGCCCACGGCTCGGTGAGCGGGCCGGCACCGGCCCTTCGCGGAGCGAGGCCCCGGACCGAACCGAGCAGGCGGGACGGATCAGAGTTTGCACCAGCGCGCGTTGCACCAGGAGAAGGCGCCGAACGCGGCCAGGCCGAGCGCGACCAGCACGAGCAGCCACGGCCCGGCAGGCAGCTCCCGGAACGAGCGCAGCGTGTCGTCCATGCCCGTGGCCTTGCCCGGCTGGTGCCTCGCGGCCGCGACGACGGCGAACACCCCGGCCATGGCGAGGACGGCGCCGCGCGCCGCACCCCCGACCACGCCGAAGAGGTCGGTCATCCGGGCGGCCCTGCGGGACATGGCGCCGGTCCGCAGGTTCTTCCGGAACTTCTTCCTGACGGCCCGGACGGCCATCCACAACCCGACGACCACCACAGCCGCACCGGCGAGCCCCACGAGCCACTGGCCGCCCGGCCAGCGCAGAGCCATCGCGGTGACGTCTTCGGTGCGCTCGTCGGAGGACCCGCTGCCGCTGCCCCGGTCACCGGCGGCATAGGACAGCACCGAATAGGTCGCGAAGACGTAGACGAGAAAGCGGCCGGCGGCCGCCACGCGCTTCGACGGCTTCGCGCCATCCGGTCCCGCTCTGCCGAACACCGCCTCCGACAGCCGCCACAGCCCCATGCCGGCGAGCGCCACCCCCACGATCCACAGCATCGCCGCGCCGAAGGGCTTGCCGGACAGTTCCTCGAGGGCGCCTCCGCGGTCGGCCTGGCGCCGGCCCCCGTCCTGCCCGAAGGCGATCTGCAGGGCGATGACGCCCACGAGGACGTACAGCAGCCCGCGCGCCGCGAAGCCGCCCCGGGCCGCGACGGCCATCGCCTTTCCGGTCGCCGCCCGACGGGCCTCGCCACGTCCCCTCAGTGCCCATGCGTATGCATCCATACATCGCCGATGCCCTGGGAACGGTGTCCGACACGTGCGCGTCGGCCGGTGGTTCCTTGCGACGGGCCGCCGCGGGACGCCTCCTGTGCGACGGGCCGCCGCGGGACGCCGACTCGGCGCGGCCGAATGGGGATCACGGCGGCCGCTGCTCGTGACCAGCGGTGCCGGGCGCACACGGCGCACGAGTGGGTTCGTGCGAGGCGCTCCAACTGAACGCGGCATGTGGCACGGGGCAGCTAGTGTCCTGCGCCAGAGATCCGTCGGCAGAAGCGGGCGAGGGAGTCGAGGATCTCTTCGGCTGTCTTGGTCCAGACGAACGGCTTGGGGTCTTCGTTCCAGTCCTTGACCCAGGCCCGGATGTCGGCTTCCAGGGCCCGGATGTTCTTGTGTGCGCCGCGGCGGATCATCTGGTGGGCCAGGTAGCCGAACCACCGCTCGACCTGGTTGAGCCAGGAGGAGCCGGTCGGGGTGAAGTGCAGTTCGAATCGCGGGCGTTTGGCCAGCCAGGCCTTGATCGCGGGAGTCTTGTGGGTGCCGTATTTGTCCGCGATCAGGTGGACCTGCAGGTGAGCGGGCACCTCCTTGTCGATCCGGATCAGGAACTTCTTGAACTCCACGGCCCGGTGCCGGCGGTGCAGGGCGGTGATGACCTCGCCGGTGGCGACATCGAAGGCGGCGAACAGGGTGGTCAGGCCGTTGCGGACGTAGTCGTGGGTGCGCCATTCGGGCATGCCGGGCATTATCGGCAGCACAGGCTGGGACCGGTCCAGGGCCTGGATCTGCGACTTCTCGTCCGGGCAGCCCGCTCTCGTCGGCCGCGTCGCCGCGGTGCGAGATGAGCAGGACTGCCCGCCCGGCCACCTTCGCCGATGCCGGAGCGACAGCCCCGGCGTCGGCCCGGGCCTGCTCGGCCAGGCGGTTCAACTCCCGCTCCGCAACCGCCAGTTCGTCCCGCTCGGCCTGGACCTCCTGGAGTTGCTTTGCCAACTGCTCGGCGAGAGCGTCCAGTTCGATCCGGCGGGCGGTGATCCACTGCCGCTCCTGCATCCCCCGCGCCCTCCCGTGTTCCGGGAGAATGCCGTGGCTGATCGTCTGCGCCGCCCCTGCGGGAATTGAGGGGTAGCCACTCTGCTGCCTGGGTCTGCCGCCCTGCGCCGGTCAGGAGACGTCGCGGACGGTGTTGCGAAGCGTTCCGAGTTTGCTGACTTCCACTTCTACGACGTCACCGTCGACGATGAATCCCGGCGGCTCCATGAAGAGCCCGACACCGCCCGGCGTGCCGGTGACGATGACATCGCCGGCGGAAAGCGGCGTGAACGCGGTGACGTACTCGATGATCGACGGAACATCGTTGATCAGGTCGGCGAGCTTGCCGCGCTGGCGTACCTCACCGTTGACCCGGGTCGTAAGCTCAAGTTCGGTGACATCGCCGACCTCGTCGGCTGTTACCAGACAAGGACCGAAGCCACCGGTCCCCGGCCAGGTCTTGCCAGGCAGCCACTGGCTGGCGGCACGCTGCCAGTCGCGCACCGAGAAGTCGTTGTACACGGCGTAGCCGGCGACGTGGTCGTAGGCGTCGGCCCTGGAGACCTTGTGTGCGGGCTTGGAGATGACCAGAGCCACCTCGCCCTCGTAGTCGAACTGCGCGGAGTCCGCCGGCTTGAGGGCATCCTCGCCATGCCCCATCTGGCTGTCGGCGTAGCGGGCGAAGACGACCGGGGCCTGAGGAGCCGCCTTGCCGATCTCGTGCTGATGGCTATGGTAGTTGACCCCGATGCAGATGATCTTTCCGGGCTCCGGGATGACCGGAGCGAGCCGCACATCACTGAGCGCCACCGGGCGATCGGTGTAGTGCGCCAAGGAATCGAGGGCGTCAGCTGCGATGGCCTCAGCGAGTGAGGGTGCTGTCGGGGTCGCGTCATATACGGTCTCGGCGTCGAGACGCCCCCAGGCGATGCTGTGGTCGGCGCGGTAGTAGCTGACGAACCTGCTCATCGGGTGCTCCAGTTCAGTGGTGGGCGAGGGTGCGGGATTCCGGAGTACGGATCGGTCCGTCGGGAGCGGTCATCGATGAAGGTGCGGAGGCGCTCGACGACGCGTTGCTCGCCGGCGGAGTCGAATACCGCCGCGACGTAGCGGTCGGGACGTACCGCGACGAAGACCGGAAGGGTGCCGGCGCCGAAGGTGAGCACCGCGGTGGTCTCGGTGACCATGCCGTCGGTCGGCTCGCCGCCCGGTGCGCGGACGCACAGCCGCTTGGCTCCGATGGCGTCCCAGTACGCGTCGACTGCCGCGTCGGGCGGACCTCCGATCTGCAGCAGTGTCCACCCGCGCCCGAGGTGGGCGTCGAGTCCGCGTTCGGCGCCGGTGGCGTCGCGTACGACCGGTTGGCTCAGGGCGCGGCCGACCGTCACGGTGTCGAGGGTGACGCTGTGGGCCGGGGCGGCGACTCCGGCGGTGTAGTCGGGTGGTGCGATGAAGCGCATGTTGGCGAGGAATGCGCGCACGCGGGGGATCAGACTGACCGTGCGGACGACGGTGTCCCGTACGCGTGTGACGACCGGGTGGGTCGCCATGACGACTGCGCCGATGCGGCGCGAGACCGTCACCATCGCGGCTCCGTGGGTGCGCCGCTCGACCTCGTACGAGTCCAGAAGCCGTTCGGTCGCGCCGCCGGTGATCGCCTCGATCAGCTTCCAGGTGAGGTTGGTCGCGTCGCGGATACCGGCGTTCAGGCCTTGGCCCGCGAACGGCGGCATCAGGTGTGCGGCGTCACCGACGAGGAACGTGCGCCCCGCACGGTAGGTCCGCGCGACGCGCTGGTGCGCGATGTACACGACCGCGCGGCGCACGTCGCCCGGCGTCAGCTCGGCCCGGAAGCGCGGCACGATCAGCTCGCGGATCCGCTCCGGGGTGGTCATCGCCTCGGGGTCCTCGTCGTCGAAGAGCATGAACTCGATCCGCAGGCGTCCCTTGGCGCCGGGCACCAGCACGTACGGCCGCTCCCCGTCGCCGTGGAACTCGGCGAACGGGTCCCGCGCGCGCGGCTCGCCCCGCAGATCGACGACGATCCACCGCTGCGGTTGGGTGGTGCCGGCCAGTTCGATCCCGACCGCCCGGCGGGTGAAGCTGCGGCCACCATCGGCGCCGATCAGCCAGTCGGCGGTCAGAGTCCGCGTCTTCTCCGCGACCGTCTTCTCTGCTGTCGTCACGGTCACGCTGACCCCGTCGCCGTCCTGCGTGATCGCGGTCGCCTCGGCGTCGCGCAGGAACTCGAGTCCCTCGTGCGCGACTGCTCGCTCCCACAGCAGCCGCTCCAGGACCGGCTGGTCGAACTGGGTCTTGGCGGGATGCCCCAACCGCGACGCGACCGGCCTCGCTTCGAGCAGGAGGCGGTCCCCGAGCCCGAAGTAGCGGCTACCGGTGTCGAGCAGGGACTCGGCCTTGAGCGCGTCGGCCACACCGAGCTGCTCAAGGGTGCGGAACGACTCGTCCTGGAGGCTGATCGCGCGAGGCAGGTCGCCCGGCTCGGTCTCCTTCTCCACGAGCGTCGTACGCACCCCCGCGTCGGCGAGCAGGAGAGCGGCGACGAGCCCGATGGGGCCGGCGCCCACCACGAGCACATCACGCCGTGCGGTCACGACGATGCCTCCGGGCGTGGGCGGAGGTGGAAGTCGGTGTCGAAGTCGGCGCCCTGTGTCAGCTTCCAGTACTCGAGATGGCCGTACGGCCATACCTGCGAGACCCGGCCGCGGGAGTTCTTGTACCAGGTGCGTACCTGCGGCTGCCCCCACGCACGTTCGGCGTTGCCCTGGTCGACCCACGCGAGGAAGCGGTCCAGGGTCTCCTGCTTGACCTCGAGCGACGCATCCCCGCGGCGCAGCAGCTGATGTATCGCCTCGGTGGTGAACTCGACCCCGCACTCGATCATGAAGTGGAACTGGCCGTGCACGACGTAGTTCGTGTTGGGCCCCTGGATGAGGAAGAGGTTCGGGAAGCCGGGCACGCATACACCGGCCCAGGCCCTCGCATCACCGTTCCAGTGCTCCTTGAGGGTCTGCCCGGACGGCCCGGTGACCACGATCGGGTCGAGGTAGTCGGACGCCTTGAACCCGGTCGCGTAGACCACGGCGTCGACCGGGTGGTGCTCGCCGTCGGCGGTGACGATGCCGTCGGACGTGAACCGCTCGATCGGGGAGGTGACGAGATGGGCATGCTCCCGGTGCAGTGCGCGCGCCCACACGCCGTTGTCGCGGAGCATGCGCTTGCCGCCGGGGGGATACGCGGGCACGACGACATCGAGCATATCGGGACGGTCCGCCCACTGCTCGCGCATGATGGCGGTGAGTTCCTCGCGCACCCGCAGGTTGGTCGCCGACACCGAGTCGGTGCGGTCCCACTCCGGATCGACCTCGACGGTGTGGAGGCGTCCGGTGCGCGCACCCCAGAACGCCTGGAAGCGGAACCATTGACCATAGTGCGGGACGTGCTCGCTGAGCCAGGCCAGGGCCGGCGGTGTCGGGTCGTGGTAGTTCGGGGCGGGAACCGTCCACGGTCCGGACCGCTGGAAGACATCGAGGTGGGCGACGCGGTCGATGATACTCGGGACGATCTGGTAGGCGCTGGCGCCGGTGCCGACCACTGCGACGCGCTTTCCGGTCAGGTCCACGTCGTGGTTCCACCGCGCGGAGTGCATCTGTACGCCGCCGAAGTCGTCCTGCCCGGGGATCTCCGGGATGTTCGGCTTCTCCAGCTGCCCGGTCGCGGCGATGACGGCGTGGAACCGCCGGTGCTGCTCGACGCCGTCACGCCGTACGACGACCTCCCAGGTGGCCGATGCCTCGTCCCAGGTCATCGAGACGACCTCGGTGTCGAACTCGATGTGCTCGCGCAGCTTGGCGCGATCGACGATCTCGACGGCGTACGCCTCGATCTCCGCACCCTCGGCGTACGCGTCGGGCCAGTCGGCCCGCTGGGCGAAGGAGAAGCTGTAGCCGAAGGTCGGGGTGTCGAGACGTACGCCGGGGTAGGTGTTGGCCCACCAGGTGCCGCCGACCTCGGGGTGCTTCTCGAACGCGGTGAACCGTACGCCCGCCTGCCTGAGCCGGTACATCGCTGCGATACCGCTCATCCCGGTGCCGATGACCGCGACTTCGAAGTCGCGGTCGGGTGCGACCTCGTCGATGTGCCAGGTCGGTGCTCCCGGACGCTGTGCGACCAGGCCGAGCTCGTGCATCATCAGTGCCGCATCCTCGGCACTCGCCCCGCCCGTGATGAAGTCGACGATCGTGCGTGCTTCCCCGGGCTCCAGCAGACGGGGCCGGGTGAGCCCCTCGTCGCGGACGCGCTTGAGGGCGGACAGCGCGAGCTCACGCGCCCGCGCCTGCGCGGCCTCGCTCATGCCGCCGTGCGCAGGCGGGGTCGTGTCGACGGGTGGAAGCGGCGGGCGCAGCTCAGCCGGGATCAGCGTCTGATCCCCGGTCAGGGCTGCCAGCGCCGTGAGCAGCGACGGCAGGTCGGCCTCTGCGACGATGCGGTCGAGGAAGACGTCGTCCTCCGTGATGGGCGTGTACTCGTCGCGCCAGTACACGTCGTCGATCTGGGCGGCCTCGCTCGGATCGGGCATCGGCCCTCCATCGTGTTCGGGCGTGTTCGGGGTTCTCTCGGGGACATGCCGGGATCACACCACGCAGGCGACCGCGAAGACCTTGCCGAGTACGTCGTCGAGCTCCTGGGCCAGGCACTCGGCGGCGATCACATGGTCGGGGCGGACGACGACGGCACCGACCGGCCGTGCGTCGAACCAGGCCTGCAGGCCCGACTCGCCGCCGAGGTCGCCGACGACGGTGACGCCGGGCGTGGCCTGCTTGCGCGCCCACGGCAGCTGCGCCTTCGGCACCACCTGCACGAGGCGGGCGCCGAGCCGGTCGAGCACGGCGAGCCGCGGGTCCGACACGAACGCCGTCGGGTCGTTGTTCCAGGTGAGGATCCGCCAGCCCTGCCCGGTGGCGTCGTCGAGCAGCATCTCGACGCCGTCGGTGTCGGTGGCCCTCGGCTGGGGGAAGATCGACCCGGCCAGACGGGGGACGTCGCGGTCGGGCAACGTCTTGAACGTCGGCAGCGGGGTGTGCACCACCACGCCCCGGTCGAACTTCGGCTGCGGCTTGAACGCCTGCCGCTTCTGGGCCTCCCGCTCCTCGGGGGTGCGGTTGGCGGCGATCCGGTCGCGCTCGGCGGCCTTCTCGGGGTCGTGGTCGGTCATCTCCTTGGCCATCCCGAGGGAGACGGCCACCATCTGCGTGACGTGGCCCAGCCGTTCGGTCTCGTACGTGTCCAGCAGACCGTCGCTCGCCAGGCCCTTGACGACGGCTGCCAGCTTCCAGCCGAGGTTGAAGGCGTCACGGATCCCCGAGTTCCAGCCCTGGCCGCCGACGACCGGCATGACATGGGCGGCGTCGCCGGCGAGGAAGATCCGCCCCTGGCGGAACCGACCGGCGATACGGGCGTGGTGCCGGTAGACGCGGCGGCGGATGATGTCCAGCTTGGACGGGTCCGGCACATGCGGCGCCAGCAGGCCGAAGACGAACTCGTCGTTGTCGACCTCGGCCTCGGACTCGTCCTCGAAGAGCGTGAACTCCCAGCGCCGGATGCCGTGGGGCAGCGCGATGGAGGCGTAGCTGCGGGCCGGATCCCCGCCGAAGACGGCATGCGGCGTACCGATCGGGTCATTGGCGACGTCGATCACGAGGCCGTCGGACGGCCGGGTCTCGCCCTCGAACGAGATGCCCAGGCGCTTGCGGGTGGGCGAGGCCCCGCCCTCAGCGGCGACGACATACCGCGCGCGCACCGTCTCGCCGCCTCGGAGCGTGGCGAGCACGCCGTCCGTGTCCTCGGCCAGGTCCACGACCTCGGCGCCGAAGCGTGCGGCGGCGTTCGGGAAGCGGTCCAGGCCGGCGAGCAGCACCTGGTCGACCAGCGGCTGCACGAAGCCGTTGCGGCGCGGCCAGCCGAACTCGCGTGTCGTCGGGTTGACTTCGGAGAGGATCATCCGGTCCCCGTTGACCATGTAGATCTTCTGGTCGGGGATGGTGTGGGGGAGCACCTCGTCGACGAGGCCGGCGGTCTGCATCGCGCGCAGTGCCTCGTCGTCGATGCCCACGGCCCGCGGGTAGTCGATGAGGGCGTGCTCCCGTTCGGCGACGAGGACATCGACGCCCTGCTGTCCGAGCAGGTTGGCCAGGGTCAGGCCGACGGGGCCCGCGCCGACGACGAGGACGTCGCAAGCGGTGGTCATGAGGTGCTCCCAGTGGATCGTGCCGAGCCGAGCGCGGCGATGGTGTCGCCGAACGCGCGGTTCAGCAGGACGAGATCGATGCCGAGGGCCACGTAGTCGACGAGGCCGTCGGCGAACAGGCCGGCCGCGTACTCCGGCCGGCCCGAGTAGATGCCGAGGGTGACGCCGTGCGCGGTCGTCACCTCGCGCAGGTACGCGATCGCCTCGCGCACGGGGCCGTCCTCCCAGTCGCCGCGTCCGGGCAGACCGTAGGAGACGGCCAGGTCGGCGGGTCCGATGTAGACGGAGTCCAGGCCGGGGGTCGAGACGATCTCCTCGGCACGGTCCACGCCGGCCTTCGTCTCGATCTGGGCGATGGCGGATACGGCACGGTTGCCGGCCTCGGTGTACGAGTCACCAGGGTCGCCCGGGTTGCCCGGGTACAGCGCAGGCCTGGACGGACCCAGGCTGCGGTTGCCGGCCGGCGGGTACTTGACGGCGGCGACCAGAGCTTCGGTCTCGGCCCGGGACTCGACGCTGGGCGCGACGATGCCGCGGGCCCCGCTGTCGAGCAGCCGCAGGATCGGGGCGGGATCCAGCGAGCCCACACGCGCGTACGCGTACGCGTTGTCCCGCGGGATCGAGCGGAGGATCCCGCACGCCGCCTCCAGCCCCAGCTCGCCGTGCTGGAGGTCGAGGACCACCCCGTCGTAGCCGGCTGCCGCCGCCCACTCCGGCATCGAGAACGACGGCACCGACTGGTGGTACAGGACGGGGTTCCTGCCGCCGAGAGCTGCCTGCTTCACTGCGCCGACCCCTCTCGCCCGGCCAGCCGCGCGGCGTGCGCCGCGGCCGCCTTGCCGCCGAAGACCGGCACGATCTCGCGACGGGAGAACAGCCACCGGCCGTCGACCCTGCGGTAGCGCTCGCGGAACTCGCCCACCGAAGCGGGCTGCGTCTGCGGCTCGTTGGTGTCGCGGAAGGTGAGGTACTGCACCGTTCCCTCGACCTCCTCGCCGTCCCACACCAGGCGGATCCCGCCGATGAAGTGGCGGCCGACGACGTCGGTCTGCCGGGCGCGCCTGGCACCCCAGGCCTTCATGGCCTCGCGGTCCATGTCGCCCATCGGGCCGACCGAGATGCCGTCCTCGGTGTACAGCTCCCAGGTGGTGTCGGCCCGGTTGTGGTCGAGGCGGTACAGCATCTCGGCGATGAGCTGCTCGATCTCGACGCGGGTGGTCGCGTCGACGGGGCGGTAGTCGTTCATGGGACGGTCAGCCTTTCGAGTCCGCGGTCGCGACGACGCGACCGAGTCCGGTGATGGTGGCGACGCACTCGACGTCGGCGGGCCACGGCTCGATGTAGCCGATGGACCCGGACAGCAGCACCTCGCCGGCGCGCAGCGGCTGGCCGGTGCGGATCGCGGTCCGGGCCAGCCAGATCACCGCGTTGACCGGGTCTTCCAGCACGTTGCTGCCGACGCCCCGGGTGATCTCCGTGTCGCCGCCCGTGATGACCATCTCCACCTTGGTCAGGTCGACCTCGCCGTACGGGTGCCGCTCCTCGCCGAGGACGACGCCGCTGCAGCCGGCGTTGTCGGCGATGGTGTCGACGATCTGCCCGACCGAACCGCCGTAGCGGAAGTCGACGACCTCGAAGGCGGGGGTCACGTAGTCGATCGCGGCCTCGACGCTTTCGCGGGTGGCCTTGTGGATGTCGCTCTTCAGGACGAACGCGACCTCGGCCTCGATCAGCAGCCGGTTGTACCGGGACAGCGGAAGGCGCGTTCCCGAGGCGTGCACCATGTCGTCGTGGATGATCCCGTAGTCGGGTTCGTCGATGCCCACACGCTGCTGCACGAGGTGGTTGGTCAGGCCGACTTTGCGGCCCACCCGCTTCACGCCCAGCTCGCGCTCGCGGAGGGCGGCGAACTCGGCGGAGATCGCGTAGGCCGCGTCGAGATCGCGCTCGGGGAGCCGGGGGCTCACGTACGGCACGGTGTACACGCCGCGCTTCGCCTCGAACAGCTCGCGCGCGATCTCGTTGACGGTCTCCTGGGAGACGCTCACTGGCGGTCCTTTCGTCCGGCGTGCTTCTTCAGGAAGGCGACCGCCGCGGCGTTGAACTCCGCGGCGCCCTCCCACTGCGGCCAGTGCGCGGCGCCGCGGACCAGCAGGTACTCGCCGTCCGGGATCAGGGCGCACAGGCGCTCGCCCTCGGCCTCGTCGCCGGTCGGCTCGTTGTCGGTCCACACCATCAGGGCCGGGACCGGGAGCGCCGCGAAGTCTGCGTCCGTCACCCGGTTGCGCCAGCGCCGCTCCGGCTCCCGCAGCGCGGACACGTACGCCATGCTGAACCCCTCACGGGCGTAGATCGCCTGGCGGACGCGGACGAGCTCGTCGGTGATCTTCTCCGGGTCGTGGATCACCACCTGCAGGCGCTTCTTCACGTTCTCGAAGGTCGGCTCGCTCACCGCCTGGGCGCTCACCGACTGCGTCCTGTCGAGCCGCGCCTCCTCGACCATCCGCCCGCCCGGGGCGGACAGGATCACCGTGTGCAGCCGGTCGGGGTGGATCGGCGCGAACTTCAGCGCGAGCCAGCCGCCGAGCGACTCACCGGCGAGGTGCACGCGCTGAAGGCCCAGTGCATCGAGCAGCGCGAGCAGGTGCTCCTCGTAGTCGCGGATCTCCAGGGGGTGGTCGGACAGCGAGGTGTAGCCCTGGCCCGGGTAGTCGTAGCCGACCACCCGGAAGCCGGCCTCCACGAACGCGCGGACGTTCTGCGTCCACGCCTCGATGTGGCCGCTGGTACCGCTGGCGAGCACGACCGTCTGTGCGTCGGGGGCCGCCCCGGCGAAGTCGAGCACCCGGGTGCGGTAGCCGCCCGCGTCCACGTACCGCAGCGTGTGCTCCAGGTCCGCGATCTCCTCCCAGAAGGTCGCGAAGTGCGTCTTTCCCACCTGGCTCATGCGGTCACCGCCGCCTGGATCGCGAAGCCGGCGCCCCACTTCTCCACCGCCCAGTAGTGGTCGACGGCGAAGCGGTACGGGCCGGCGGTCGACAGCGCCGCGTAGGCGGCGACCCAGCTGCGCATCTCGTGCGCGGCCGAGCCGCCCTCCGCCAGGAACCAGCCGTTCTCCCAGCCGTCGACCGGGCTCAGGTCGCCGGAGCGGAGCACATCGAGGACGAGCGTGTCCCACTCCTCGTTCAGCGGGTCGCTCGGCGCCTTGCCGTCGGCGATCGCCTGAATGCCCCGGACGATCATCTGCTCACGCTCGTGCCGCTCCTCGGGCGAGGGCGCGTACGAGACCAGGCGCTCGTGCACGGTGTCGGGGGCGCCGTCCCAGCGCGGGATAGGCGGGCTGTGGGAGATGCCGCCCGAGGCGAGGAACAGCACCTTCTTGTCCATCGCCTGGGCGGCCCGGCCGAACGCCTCGCCCATCAGACGCACCCGCCGCATGGGCGAGAGCGGCAGGCCGATCGCGTTCACGAACACCGGCACGATCGGCTGGGTGAAGCCCTTCCCGAACACGAAGTCGAGCGGCTGGACCACGCCGTGGTCGACCTTCATCCGCTCGCTGCGGCCGATGTCGATGCCCTCGGCCAGCACCGCCGAGTGGAAGGCCCGGGCGGCACCGCCGTCGACGGGGAGCGGCCCCGCGGTGGTGCCGTAATCACCGACGCCCTCGGCGGCCGCGCCGATCGCCCACGGGGTCATCAGCGAGTAGAGCTGGCCGTTGAAGTGGTCCGGTCCGAACACCACGACCAGGTCGGGGCCGTACTCGGCGACGAATCCCCTGACCTCGTCGATGGCGGCATTGATCTCGGCGAACGTCTCCCCGCCCGGGTCGACGTTGCCGAACGACGGCGCGTGGGAGAGCGCTGCGACGGCCAGCGGCATGGCGTGGTTCCTCTTTCTCGGGTTTCTCGAGGTGTGTCGAAAGTGGTGGACGGCGCTTACGCGGACGTACCGGCGAGCGCGGGCTGGGCATCCGCTACGTCGGAGCCGGAGCGGCGCAGGCCCAGGTGCAGAGCCAGGACGCAGAGGCCGGCGACGAGCATGGGCAGCGCGAAGACGGTGAAGGCCGCCCCCATCCCCATGCCCGCGTCGAAGGCCGCGCCGCCGACGATCGGCGCCGCGATGCCCCCGAACCGGCCGACGCCGATGACGACACCGAAACCGGTCGAGCGGGCCAGCGTCGGGTACAGCGTCGGGACGATCGCGTAGAAGGCGGCGGTGCCCGCGCAGACGAAGAACGAGGCCAGGAACAGGGTCCACCAGGCGGTCGGCATCCCCGGCCCCGCGATGCCGAACAGCGACAGGGTGACGGTGGCCAGGACCAGGAAGACCGGGGTGAGGAGGCGGACGTTGAGCTTGTCGGCGAGGTAGCCGAAGAGCACGTTGCCGAGGATGCCGCCGATGCTGAAGGCGGTGACGAGCTGCGGGGCGAGCGCCGGGTTGTGGTGGGCGTCCGCGACGGTGCTCGGCGCCCAGTTCGTCATGAAGTAGAAGCTGAGCATGTACGCGAGGTACCCGACGATCATCAGCAGCGTGTAGAAGCCGGTCCGGCCGGTGAAGACGGTGCGCAGCGAGCCCTTCGCCCTGACGGCCGTCGAGTCCGACTCCGGCAGCGCCTCGAGCGCGGGGCGGCCCATCTTCGTCAGGAGCGCGTTGAGCCGCTGCAGGGAGTCCGTGCGACGGCCCTCGGAGAGCCAGGCGAGCGATTCGGGGAGGAGGGCGAAGGTGGCGACCGCGGCGATCGCGCTCAGGGCGAACCCGGTCCACCAGCCGAACTGCCAGCCGTGCGGGCCGAGCATCGGGCCCACGATCATGGAGCCGAGCAGTCCGCCGATGTTGATCGCGGCGGCGTAGACGGCCATCACCAGCGAGTACACGCGCTTGCCCGTGTACTCGGCGAGGATGACACCGGCCACGGCCACCAGGGAGCCGATGCCGACGCCGGTGACGATGCGGCTCAGGACGAGGGGCCCGGTACCGGTCTCCGGCGTCGCGAACGGGCCGATGAGCATGCCCACCGCGATCGTCGCGGTGGAGATGACGCCCATCTTGCGCCGGCCGATGCGGTCGGCGAGCGGCGCGACGATGATCGAGCCCACGAGCATGCCGATCAGGGCGCCGGACATGACGAGTCCGAGCTCGGCCTTGGAGACCCCGAAGCCCTTCTCGAGGTACGGGGCGGCGAACGACGTGAGTGAGACGTCGTAGCCGTCGAGCACGACCAGGGCGATCGCCACGATGACGGCGCGGATCTGCAGGCCGCTCATTCTCTCTTGAGCGATGTCGTCGGTGATCCTCATGGAGACCTCTCTGTCTCGGGATTGGACGGACCTGTGCCATCGCAGTGGCCCGCCGGGAGGAGGTGGATCGCGCACCGGTTCGCGTTCCGTCGGCGATTCCCTAGAAGCTGCGTTCTAGAATCTGCATTACAATGAACAGCGCGCATCACCGGTGTCAAGGGTTCGCGTGCGATTTGGTAGAACGGCAGTCCGACGAGGAGTGAGGGGGACCCATGGCCACGAGGCGGAAGACCCACCGGGCGTCCGAGGTGTCGAAGCAGGCGATCCTCGAGGCCGTGCTCTCACGTGCGGTCGAGGCCGGATACGAGGGCACGACCATGGCCGATGTGGCACGCGCGTCCGGTCTGCCGATCGGATCGGTCTACTGGCACTTCCAGAACAAGGAGCAGCTCTTCGTCGAACTGCTCGACTACTGCTTCGAGGTCTGGAAGCAGACCCACGCGTCCGTCGGTGGCATGCGTGACCTGCTGCGGCACAGCATCAGCGAGTCGGCGGCAGCCTCCGCGAGCCTGGCGGAACCGGCCGCCGCGTTCTGGAGCATCGGCCTCGTCTTCGCGTTCGAGCGGCGCCTGGAGGACAACCTCGCCCGGCAGCGGTACCTCGCCATCCGCAAGGAGATGTTCGAGTTCGTCACCTCCCGGCTCCGGGCCTCATACCCGGGGGTGCCGGAGGACGTCGCGGAGGAGCTGGCGCACGACATGGCCGTCATGGGGCGCGCACTCACCGACGGCTTCCGCGTGGCCGCGGCCGCCGGTGACGACACCGACTTCGCCCGTTACGCCGAGCTGGCCGCTGACGCGCTCGAGTCCCTGGTCACCACCCGCCTGAAGGAGTACACACGTGCCTGAGACCCCCTCGTCCGCATCCGAGAAGGTCGCGATCGTCGTCGGTGGCGGATCCGGAATCGGCGCCGCGTGCGTGCGGGAGTTCGCCGCGAACGGCTACCGGGTGGTCGCGATGTCGCCGTCGGGCCGGGCCCGCGCCCTGGCCGAATCGCTCGGTGGCGCCGGCGTGGACGGCTCGAACACCAGCGTCGAGGACCTTCGGGCGTGCGTCGACCTCGCGGTGTCCAAGTACGGCCGGGTCGACGCGGTCGTCAACAGCAGCGGTCACGCGGCACGCGGCCCGGTACTCGAGATCACGGACGAGCAATGGTCCGAGGGCGTCGACCTCTACCTGCTGAACGTCGTGCGCATGGCCCGCCTCGTGACGCCCCACCTGATCGCCTCCGGCGGCGGTGCGATCGTGAACATCTCCACCGCAGGCGCCTTCGAGCCCAGTCCGAAGTTCCCCGTGTCAGTGACGATGCGAGCGGCGCTGGCCTCCTTCACCAAGCTGTACGCCAACGAGTACGGCCCGCAGGGCATCCGGATGAACAACGTGCTCACCGGGCTGACCAAGGACGACCCCAGTGTGGTCCCGGCCCAGTGGACGAGCGGCATCCCGCTGCGCCGAGCGCAGAGCACCGCAGAGGCCGCTCGGATCGTACGCTTCCTGGCCGGCGAGGAGTCGGCCTATATGACCGGACAGAACCTCCGCGTCGACGGTGGAGAGACCAAGTCGGTCTGAGGCACATCGGCAGGCTTTCTGGCACCGTACCTGTATGCCGTCCGGGCTGGGCGGCGGATTTCGATGGTGCGCGGCTTGGTGTTAAGAGGGCATCTGATCTAGGTAGTTGGTGATCTGGGATGTTTTTGTGACTGGCGGCGTTGGTGGTCGTTGCAGGGTGTGTGAGTCCTCGCCGTCCGTACCGCAGTGATGTGTCCGATGCCCGCTGGGCCTTGATCGAGCCGGTCTTCGTTGCTTGGAGGGCGAGGCGGACCGGGCCTGGAACGGCAGCTCGGGTGCATGATCTGCGAGAGATCGTCAACGCGATCCTCTACGTCAACCGCACCGGCATCCCGTGGGAATGCCCGCCGCATGACTTCCCGCCGTACAAGACCGTGTACGACTACTACGCCAAGTGGGAAGCCGACGGCACCACCGAGCAGGTCCACGACCTATTGCGTGACAAGACCCGCCGAGCCCACGGCCGCAACACCGAGCCGGCCGCGGCCGTGGTCGACGCACAAAGCGTGAATACCTCAGGAAACGTGGCCGAGACCAGCCAGGGCATTGACGCCGGCAAGAAGATCAAAGGACGCAAGCGGCACCTGATCACCGACACTCTCGGCCTCGTTCTGGCCGTCCTGGTCACCGCTGCCTCCGCGCACGACACCGTCGGCGGCAAGGTCCTGCTCGACGACCTGGCCGCAACGCACCCGCGAGTGACCAAGGTCTTGGCCGACGGCGGCTACCAGAACAGCATCTTAGCTCGGACATGACGTGCACCGTGCAGCGCCGCCCAGCCCGCCGACCGCCGGCCCTGGCGTGCCACTCCTCCTGTGCGCGAGCGAGGTCGTCGGGAATCGGACTAACAGCCAGATTCAAGCATGTGTTCGATTGTCTTCGCCATTCCGTCCGACCCTGACAAGGTGGCGGTTGGGACTGAGTGCTTCAATTGGCCGCTCCTTACCAGCAACGCTCATGCCGTCGCCCGCGCGCATCGACGAAGTACCACCGGGTAGAGGACGAGGAGGAAACCCCACAGTGCCGCCGGACGGGAGGTTGCCATGTCGCCCGGGGTGCGGACCGATACATGGTCGCTGACCTCCCCCGCTCTCGCGGAGCAGCTGATCGAGGTGGTATCGCACGTCCAGGTCCGCGACCTGGACACGTTGCGTCGGCACTTCCCGGGGCTGGGCCCAGAGGAGATCGCCGATCACCTGGTCACCGGGGCGGTTCGGGGCACCGAGGTCGTCGGAGCGGGCGTGGGTTCTGCCGCGGCGTTGCCCACTCCTCCGGCAATGCCTGTCGAGCTGGCCGCAGGCATCCTCGGGACTGCGTCCGTCGAGTTCAAGCTCATAGCCGAGCTTCATGAGGTGTACGGTCTGCGTGCGCCTGGAACTGCTCGGCAGCGTGCCGCACTGTATCTCGCGGAGTGGACGGAGGGCCGTGGCCTGAACATCACGAAGCCGACCTCCGCGGTCAGTCTCATGCTCGGCGTCCGGCTGAGGAAGGAACTGCGCCGACGGCTGCTCACGCTCGCCGTACGCAAGATTCCCATGCTGACTCCCTTCATGGTCGGCGCGGCGTTCGGCGCCGTGCTAAACCATTACGACACCACAAGGCTCGCCCGGCGCATTCGTACCGACCTGCGCGCGCGTCAGGTCCCTTGGCAGGCGCTGCCCAGGCAGGAGTCGGCACCCGCGGGTGCCGACTCCTGAGCGACCGCCATTCGGTTCACCGGGTTTCTCCGAGGATGCCCCGGCCTTCGGGCCGGGGAGGAATCGGGCTCCTGAGGGGCAGGGCAGGGATAGCCAGATCGCCGTCAGGGCGGTCCGGCGTCCACCCCGCACGGCGGTGTTGTCGCCCACCATGAGCGAGGACTCTCAACTGTCAGTGTCCTCGGGTAGGTTCGGATGCATGACGACAGAAGCGACCACGAAGGAGACCGGGCATGCCCGGTACACCTTCCGTGTGCGCCTGTCGAACACGGCCAGGCGCCGGCTCGAAGCGGAGTGGGATCGCTGCCGCTGGATCTGGAACGAATGCGTGGCCAAGTCCCAGCAGGTCCACGCGCAGGGCCGGGCGACCGGCGAGAAGCTGACGTGTGGTCCGGCTCAGCTCGACAAGATGCTGACAGAGGCCCGCAGGGTGTCGCCCTGGCTGGCTGAGGGCGCGAGCGTGCCGCAGCAGCAGGTGATTCGGGACTTCGCCAGGTCGAGGGCGAAGGCGCTGAAGGACATCAAGGACCGGTTGCCGCAGCAGCGCCGGGCTGGGATGCCCAGGTGGAAGAGGAAGGGGGAGGCGCGGCCCAGCCTGAACTACACGAAGCGCGGTTTGCGCCTCAGGGACGGTCGCCTGCACCTTGCGGGCCAGATCGTGGTGAGGGTGGTGTGGTCGCGGGGCCTTCCGGCCGATGCGTCGAGTGTGCGGGTGTACCAGGACAGCCTCGGACATTGGTATGCGTCCTTCGTCGTCCCGGCTCAGGTTGAGCCGCTCTGTGAGACCGGCCGCGTCCTGGGCGTGGACTGGGGTGTGAAGGAGACTGCCACCACCACCGACGACGCCTACGATCTGCCGCATGCCGAGCACGGCAGGCGGGCCGCGCAGCGGCTGGCGAGGTACCAGCGGATGATGGCCCGGCGGCGGCCTCCGAGAGGAAAGCCCGCATCCGCCGGCTACCGCAAGGCGCAGGCGCAGGCGGCGAAGCTGCACAAGAAGATCGCGAGGCAGCGGGAGGACACCGCCCGCAAGTGGGCCAAGCGGGTGATGCGCGGCCACGACGGGGTTGCGGTGGAGGACTTTCGGCCGAAGTTCCTGGCGAAGACGACCATGGCCCGCAAGGCGGCCGATGCCGCCATCGCCGCGACGAAGCGTGCCCTGGTCGAGATGGGCCGCAAGCACGGGCGGGACGTCCGTCTTGTGCACCCGGCGCACACCACGATGGACTGTGCCAAGTGCGGAGCGAGAACCAAGCACGCACTGCCTCTGTCGATGAGAACGTATGCCTGCACCGTGTGTGGGGCCGTGTCCCCCAGGGACAAGAACTCCGCCCGCGTGATGCTGGTCCGGGCAGGTTGGAACCCGGACGGTGTCGAGGGCGTAAGACCACCGGGGCCGCCGGCTCCGGTGGCGGCCTGAGCCGTAAATCCCCGCTCAGCCCTGGAGGGTGACCAATCCCTCCCTTCAGGGAGGGGAGCCTTCAAGGACTCGATTTTCCGCCCCTGTCGCACGGAACAGCCGACGCGTTCGCGGAGACGTGAGCGCCCCTCAAACCTGCTGGGGGTTGATCTCGCGAACGGGGCCGATCGGGAGTTGGGAGCCGCCATGTTCTATTACGTGCTCAAGTACGTCCTTCTGGGTCCGTTGCTTCGGCTGCTGTTCCGGCCGCAGGCCGAGGGGCTCGAGCACGTTCCGGCCACCGGCGCGGCGATCGTCGCCGGCAATCACCTGTCCTTCGCGGACCCCCTCCTCATGCCTGCGGTCCTGAAACGACGCATCACGTTCCTGGCCAAGGCGGAGTACTTCACGGCGCCGGGTCTCGCGGGCCGGCTGACCGCGCTCGTTCTCCGCGGTGCCGGACAGATTTCGGTGGACAGGTCGGGCAGGGCTGCGGGGCAGGCGGCGATCCGGGAGGGGCTGGTGATACTGGCGAAGGGAGAGCTACTCGCGATCTATCCGGAGGGCACGCGTTCCCCTGACGGCCGCCTGTACAAGGGCAAGGTCGGGGTGGCCGTGATGGCGCTGGCCGCGCACGTCCCGGTGATTCCGTGCGCGATGGTGGGGACCTTCGAGATCCGGCCTCCCGGTCGTGTCCTGCCGAGGCTCCGGCCGGTCGCGATTCGTTTCGGGGAACCGCTGGACTTCTCGCGCTTTGCGGGGATGGCGCAGCAGAAGACGGTACTGCGGGCCGTCACCGACGAGATCACGTACGCGATCTTGCGGCTTTCGGGCCAGGAGTACGTGGATCGGTACGCGGCTGACGTGAAGGCCGGACAGGTGACGGGGCGGCGGGGGTGAGGTTCCGCCGTCCCTCGGCTGCGATCCGGTCCGGACGGTCTCGGCGCCTGGCTGGCTAAAGCACAAGGCCATGAAGTTACGGGTGGGGTCGTGGTCGCAAGTGAGCGCTGATCTGGAAGGACGCCGGACGCGGGAAGCGGAGCCCCGGTAGAATTGGCTGGTCCGCCAAGACAAGCCGTTCACAAAGACCGGAGGCTCCGCTGTCCGGACAGTCTGTCATCACGCGTGAAATCGCGGTAGCCGAAGGCGTCTTCGCCCCGGGACATCTGGGTGAGTTAACCCAGGTCGGGACCTTCGAGATGGTCGATGAGGTCCTCGGCGAGTGCGGGGCGGTTCAGCAGCGGCTGCGGAAACTGCCGGCCCGGGTGGTGGTCTACCTGCTGCTCGCGGCCACGCTGTTCGAGGAATGCGGCTACCCGGCCGTATGGCGCAAGCTGACCGGCGCCCTTGAGGCCCTGCCACTGCCGACGGTGACCGCGACCGCGCTGTGGCACGCCGCACCAGGCTCGGCGCGCGCCCGATGCGGGCCCTGTTCGACCTGTTGCGCGGCCCGGCCTCGGCGGTCCGCACCTCCGGAGCCCGCTGGGCCGGGCTGCTGGTGGTTGCCATCGACGGCACGTACCTGGACGTCGCCGACGATGCGGACGTGCGCACCCGGTTGGGCAAGGGGGCCAACCAGTACACCCGCCGCCTCCGGCTACCCGCAGGTCCTGCTGGTCGCCCTGGTGGCCTGCGGCACCCGCGCGGTCATCGACGCGGTCTTCGGCCCCCGCAAACCCGGCGAGCCCGTCCTGGGACGCCGCCTGCTGCGCTCGCTGCACCAGGGCATGGTCGTGCTGCTGGATCGCGGCTTTGCCACCAACCCCTTCCTCCAAGCCGTGGCCGGCACCGGTGCCGGCTTCCTGGCTCGGCTCTCCGCAGTGCGCAAGCCGCCGATCCTTCGCCGCTTCGACGACGGCTCCTTTCTCTCCCAGATCGGCACGGTTCAGGTCCGCATCATCGAATGCGAGATCACCATCTCCACTGCCACCGGGCGGCACAGCGGCGTCTACCGCCTGGCCACTACCCTGCTCGATCCCCACCGCTACCCGGCCTTCGAGCTGGTCAGGCTGTATCACGAGCGATGGGAAGTGGAGTCCGCCTACTTCGCGGTCAAGCAGTCGATGCTCGGCCGCCGTGTGCTGCGGGCCCGCACCTGGCCGGGCATCGCGCAAGAGATCTACGCGCTACTGACCGTCTACCAGGTGATCAGGGTCGCGATCGCCGACGCCACCAGCACCGTCCCCGGGGCCGACCCGGACCGGGCAAGCTTCAGCATCGCTCTCCATACCGCCCGTGACCAGAGCGTCCAGGCCGCAGGCGTGATCGCCGCCACCACCATCGACCTCCTCGGCGCCATCGGGCGTGCGGTCCTGAACCACCTCATGCCCACCCGCCGCCTGCGCGTCAGCCCCCGCGCCGTCAAACGGCCACTGTCCCGCTACGCCTACAAGAGCCTGCGCGTCGACCGCCGCACCTACAAAGCCACCATCAGCATCGACATCCTGTTGACAGGACCCAACAGCCCATAATTTCACGGCCTTGGGCTAAAGCACGTATGAAACGCCGCGCCAGGCAATTCCCCGACGATCATGTACGCCCAGCCCTCTTCGACGGGAACCCCAGGTGGCCACGGCCCAGCAGCTCAAACCGTCTCCGGCGGCAGGTCCTGAACTGGCCTGCTCCGGGTACTCGCCCGCTACAGGACGGCCGGGGCGCTCCGCGCAGCCCGGCCAACATGGACGCAAGGACGACGGGAGGTGATCGCCGTGTCGAGCACACAGCCGCACACCACCGGATCCGGCCGGGACACGTACCCCTCCGGGCAGGAGCCGGTGGGCGAGCTGGTGCAGCGGGCCTCGCAGCAGCTGACGGAGCTGGTGCGAGGCGAGATGAGGCTGGCGCAGGCGGAAATGAAGGAGAAGGGCAAGCGCTATGAGGCCGGCGCCGCTGACGGTGCTTGTTGGGCGCAGGCGACTCGTGCGGAGATCAGCTGCTGAAGCGGCGTTGCGGTTGCGTACGTGTGGTCCCGGCAGGAGCGTCGCGGACGCGCACTGTCAGAGAACGAAGCACGTCCCGGCGTCGAGTGATCAATCGGTCCGGCGCACGGACCAGGTCGTCACCGCTGCCAGCGCCGCAGTGATCACAGCCATCAGAGGCACGGCCGCGGGGGTCCAGACCGCGGCCAGCACCAGAACCGCGGCCACGGGCGAGGCCGCGACGGCGGGACCGCGCAGCGGCGGGCCTACGCGCAGCCACCAGACCGTCGCGATCCAGACGGCGAGGGGTATGCCGACAGCCAGGCCCTGCTGCAGGTGTGTGACGTGCATATGGCCGCTGAGGGCGTCGACGACGACGGCGAGTCCGGCGCCGATCGCAGCGGTCGAGGTGAAGACGAGGTAGTGGCCGTAGCCCCAGATGATCGTCGTGGGCATGGAGCGCAGCATGCGCTGGCTGGTCCGGTCGAAGTAGAGCCACCACAGGCTGAAGACGAGCAGCAGACCGCTGCCGGCCAGGACCAGCAGGTCGACGTCGGTGCCGTCGCGCGAGTCGGCCGCGGTCTGCACGGCGTTGGTCGCGGCCAGCACCGCCTCACCGAGCACGATCATGGTGAACAGACCGAACCGCTCGGTGATGTGCTCCGGGTGAAAGGTCGTCACCTGCGCCCGCTCGGCCCAGATCGGGACCAGCAACTCGCCCACGGCCAGCGCCAGCCCGACATAGAGGTACGTCGGCTGGTCGAAGGCGAGGCGAGCGACCCATCCGGCCTGTACCAGGGCGAAGCCGACGGCATACCGCAGAGCGGTCGTGCGCCGTTCGGGATCGGCCCCGGCCGCCCGCAGCCACTGCAGGACCATGGCCAGCCGCAGGATCACGTAGCCCAGGGTGACAACGAGATAGTCGCCGGACTCGAAGGCCCGGGGTACGCCGGCGGCCAGGGTCAGCGCCCCGGCGATCTGCACCATGGTCAGCAGGCGATAGGGGTCGTCGTCGTTGTCGTACGCGGAGGCGAACCAGGTGAAGTTCATCCAGGCCCACCAGATCGCGAAGAACACCCAGAGGTAGTTGCCCACGGCATGGCCGAGGTGCCCGCCGCTGAGGTCGTGATGCAGATGGGAGGCGGCCTGCGCGACGGCGGCGACGAAACAGAGGTCGAAGAACAGTTCCAGCGGGGTGGAGGACCGGTACGCCTCGTCGGTCCGGCGGGCCGTCATTCTGCGTAGGTTCAGCACCCGCGTGCCACGGCCTTCCGCGGCCGGTTCCAGGCCGACCGCGTCTCTGATCTCCCCGGGCATGGTTCGGCGATCCGTCCTGGCTGTCCGTGTCAGGTTCCGGCGGGAAGCAGGTCGTGGGCCGCGACCCACAGTGTGTACGGGTTCGCCAGCTCGGGATGGGCGGCCGTCATCCGGTCGATGAGCTCGCCCGGTGCGGAGCTGCGTTCCAGCGCCGTCTCGAAATCGGCCAGGTAGCGGCGGCTTTCGTCGATCTGGCGGCGGGCGTCGTCATCGGCGGCCCGTGGGTCGCGGTGGCCGGCGATCAGGGTGTCGGCCCCCAGCGCCGCCACGGCGTCCAGCGCCCGCGCCCAGTCGGCCCGGGAGTCCGGTGTCGATCCCGCCAGCCACATGTGCGTCCGGTTGTAGACGACGTCACCGGAGACGACCAGGCTCAGGTCCGGGACATGGACGACGCTGGCATGCCCGGTGTCGGTGGTCCCGACCGGGATCACCGTGGCCGATGAGCCTCCGACCGGGATCGTGCTGCCGGTCAGCGGCCCCGGCGGGACGGGATTGCCGGTCAACTGGCCAGGGAAGAAGCCGCCCCAGACCTGCATGTACCCCGCTGAGATCTGCTCCTGCATCGCGGGGACGGACTCGGCCAGGGCCACCGGCCTTGCCTGCGGGAACGCCGCCAGGATCTCCGTCAGCCCGAGGAAGTGGTCGGCGTGCGGATGGGTGATGTACACATACCCGGGCTCGCAGTCGTGGGACTTCACCCACGCCGCCAGCTCCCGGCCCTCCCGCACGGTGATGAGGCAGTCGATCAGCACGGCACCGTCGTCATCGCTGATCAGCGTCGATGTGGACGGCGGCCAGGTCGCCGGGCCCACCACCTCCTCGAATCCCGGTACCGCACTCGGGATCGGCTTGGGGTCCACCACGAACACGTCAAAGTCAAGGCTCATCGTCTTCTCCGTCACCGCTGACTCGGCTGGACCTCATGGTCACCCTGGGGGACGGCGGCGGAGTATCAGCATGTTGACTTCACTGCGAGCCGCGGCCGGCTGCAGTCATGTTGCTGATACCACCCCACGGTGCGTTGCCGGATGCTGGTGCTCATGAACCTGAACGTAGCCACATCCGGCGGCGGCGCGCGCCTGCTGGCGGACGGGAACCAAGTGCCGGTGCTCGGCCTCGGCGTCTGGCAGGTGCCGGCCGGGCGTGAGTGCGTCAACGCCGTGCGCTGGGCGCTCGACGCCGGTTACCGGCATATCGACACGGCTCAGGCATACGGCAACGAGGAAAGCGTCGGCCACGCCCTCCGCGACAGCGGCGTACCGCGCGACCAGGTGTTCATCACCACGAAGTTCCATCCGCGGGGCAACGATCCGGTCGCCCAGGCAGAAGCCAGCCTTCGTCGTCTCGGCCTGGAGCAGATCGACCTCTACCTGGTCCACTGGCCCGAGGGCGGCCCGACCCGGGCCTGGGCCGGGATGGAACGTGCCCAGGAGCTGGGACTGGCCCGTTCCATCGGGGTCTCCAACTACGACGCGGCCGAACTCGAGGCCGTGATCGCCGCGGGAACAGTCCCGCCCGCCGTCAACCAGATCCTGTTCAACCCGCGGCACCGTCGGCGGGCGCTCCTGGACGCCTGCGGCCGGTTCGACGTCGCTGTCGAGGCCTACAGCCCGCTGGGCACCGGCCGGTACGTCGACGACACCACCGTGGCCCGGATCGCCCGACGGACGGGCCGGACACCCGCACAGGTGCTGCTGCGCTGGGGCCTGCAGCACGGACTCGTGGTCGTGGCGAAATCAACGCACCGCGACCGCATCCATGAGAACGCGCAGATCCACGACTTCACCCTGTCGGCCGAGGACATGGCCGAACTCGACGCGCTCGACCGGACCGGCGGCACCGACCGCGCGCTGGAAGCCAAGTGGTGGTAGCACCCAAGGAGTACGCAATGCCCATGATCGACGTGTACGCCACAGCGGGCACATTCACGGACGGGCACCAGCTCGCCAAGGACCTCGCTGCCACCCTGATGGCCATCGAGGGAGTTCCGGACATCCCGATGTTCCGCCAGAACACCGCGGCATTCATCCACGAGTTGCCGACAGGCGACCTGTCGAACGTCGACGGCGCGTCCAACTACGTACGCGTGCAGGTGCTGACCAACGCGGGTGCTCTCGACCGCGACAAACAGATCGCGGTGGTGAGCCGGTTCACCGGCATGGTCGCGGAGGCCGCCGGCGACCCGACGCTCGCGGACCGCACCTGGGTGTTGCTGACCGAGACCGTGCCCGGTGGGTGGGGGCTGGGCGGTCACGCGAACACCAACGACGAACTCGTCGCCGCGGCGCGCAAGCAGATCGCGGAGCTGCAGGCGATGGCTGGGGACCAGTGATGTAGGCGACGGTCATGCCTGTTCCTGAATCCAGGCTTTCGCCAGCGTGGTCCATATCGCGGCCTCGCCGGCATTCCGGGCGAGGCCGAGACTGTGCGGGCCGTGGGCGAACACGTGCACAGCGTGGGGAACTTGGCCGGCCGCGAGCGCTGCGGCAAGGCGGTAGGTGTGTTCGGCGGGGACATAGGGGTCCTCCGCGGTGTGCCAGACGAAGAACGGCGGCGACTGGGGCGTGACCAGCGAATCCAGCGAGGTCGACCGGCGCAGCTCGGGGCCGGCGTCCTCGCCGAGAAGGATCACCCGGGCCGGACGGTAGGTCTCGGTCTCCATCGAGGTGATGGCGTAACCGAGCACGGCGAAGTCCACCGCCTCATCGGGCGGGGCGCCCGGCGCGAGGGCGGCCAGCCCGGCCAGATGACCTCCCGCGGAGAACCCGATGAGACCGATGCGCTGTGCGCCGGCCGCCCGCCGGCGGCGGATCTCGGCGCGCAGCGCGTTGAGCGGCTCCGGGTGCCGGGCGTGGAGCGGATAGCGGAACACGCTCGCCCGCACGCCTATGCCGCCGAGCCAGTCGACCACCGGCTCGGCCTCGTGCGAAGCGTGTTCGGCGTACCCGCCACCGGGCAGGACGATCATGTGGGTGCCGGTCATCGAGGGCCGCCGAGGAAGGCGTCGACGTCCGCGGCAAATTCCGCGTGGTGCTGGAACAGGAACCCGTGCGCCGCGTCCGGATAGATCTTCACGTCGGCCTGTGGGATCAGACCCGCGAGCAGGTGGGAGTAGTGCGGCAGGATCATCGGGTCGCTGTCGCCGTTCGCCACGAACACCGGCATCTTCAGGCAGCTGAGCCGCTGGAGCTTCGCGTGGTCGGGGATGCCCCACGTGCACACCGCGTCGTACTGCGCCTCGCGGGTCGCCCAGTTGGTCGCCGTGTCCCGGTCCTCGCTTCGGGCGCCGTAGATCCGCTGCAGGGTTTGCCCGCCGGCCTGCATGCTTGCCGGGGATCCGGTGAAGAAGACGCTCAGGTATTCCTCGGGACTGGTTTCCGGGTCGCCGATGGCGCCGATGACCTCGGGGGCCCAGCCGTGCATGCCGGCGGCGCCCTGCGGCGCCGACGACGCGAGGACCAGCCTTCTGACGATCGCCGGCCTGACCAGGGCGATCTGCTGCGCGACGAAGCTGCCGAGGGAGAATCCCAGGAGATCGACCTCGCCGCCATCGAGGTCCAGGGCCTTGATGAAGGCGATGGCGTCGAGTGCCATCTGCTCCACAGTGTTCGGCGTTGTCCCGGTGGAGCCGCCGACTCCGGCGTTGTCGAAGGTGATGACACGCCGCGCCGAGGCCAGCGCGTCGATCAGCGCGGAATCCCAGTTGTCGAGGTTTCCGCGGAAGTGCTGGAGAAGGACCAGCGGTACACCGCTGTCGTCCGTCGGGCCGGTGTCGCGGTAGGCGTAGTCGATGCCGTTCGCGGCCTTGACCCGCTCGTTCGGCAGATCTGAGTACGAGTTGGGCTCCATGAGCCCAGCGAATCAGCCGCGGCGGATCGACGGAATCAGCATGTTGACTGCACCGGGCCGCCCGCGCCGTCTCCGGGAAAGGTGCAGCCAGCATGCGGATACAGCGGTCCGCCGGGCCCACGCACTGTCGAAGTAGCAAGTGATCGACTGATGGCGGTATGGAGGAACCCTGTCCTACGTGAGCGTGGGCGAAGAGAACGGCAGGAACGCGTCGGGCCGGCTGCCGGGCACCGGTGATCACCTACGGCCGGCGGGGCTTCGGCCGGTCGAGCAAGCCCTCGACCGGCTACGACTACGACACCTTCGCCGGCGACCTGAAGTCCCTGCTCGAACACCTCGACCTGACCGGCGTGGCGCTCGGCGGGTTCGCGACGGGCAGCGGTGAGGTCACCCGCTACCTGGGTGTACGGCTTGGACCGGGTGGACAAGGCGGTGCTGATCGGGACCGTTCCGCCGTTCCTGCTGAAGACGGCCGACAATCCCGAGGGCGTCGACGGCCAGGTGTTCGAGGGCATCAAGGCGGCGATTGTTCAGGACCGGTACGCCTACTTCGGTGACTTCTTCGACAACTTCTACAACACCGACACGTTCGCGCCGGACCGGATCAGCGACCAGGCCCTGGGACGTCTCCTTCCAGGTCGCGGTCACCGCCTCGCCGTTCGCCACCTACGTGTGCGTCGATTCCTGGCTGGCCGACTTCCGCGACGACCGAAGATCGACGTCCCGGTGCTGGCGATCCACGGCACCGCCGACCGGATCCTGCCGTTCGAGGCCACGGCGGGACGGCTGGCCGGCCTGGTCACGGATCTCAGGCGGGTCAGCGTCGAGGGCGGCCCGCACAACATCTGCTGGACCCACCACGAAGAGGTCAACCAGGCTCTGCTGGAGTTCCTCGCCGCCTGACGCGCACGTCAGAGGGCGCCCAAGAAGTCGACGAGCAGTTGGTTGACCTGAGCCGGGTGCGTCCAGGTGATCGCATGCCCGCCGTCCGGTATCACCGCGAGGCGGGCATCGGCCAGCATCACGGCCAGGCGGTTCCCGGTCGAGCCGGGCGGCATGATCCTGTCCTGAGCGCCCTGCACGATCAGGACGGGGATCGTGATGCGGGCGACGTCGTCCCGGAAGTCCTCCCGCCACGCGACCGCGCAGCCCAGGGCCGCGGCCGCTGACACCCCGAGCGCGACGTGGAAGCTGTTCTGCCACGCCTGGTCGCTGACCCGGTCCCCGCCAGGCAGGTCGGTGCTGCGGTAGTCGGTGTTGTAGTAGTCGATGTTGTAGTACCGGTCCAGGTAAGTCTTGATCGCCGCCGGGCGATCGGCGGACAGTTCACCGAGGAAAGCCTCGAGGAGGCCCGGTTCGATACCCTCCGGGTTGGCTTCGGACCGGGGCAGGAACGGCGGCAGCGGCGCCAGCAGCGCCGTGCCGCGGACCCGCCCCTGCCCGTACGTTCCCAGGTACCGGGCCACCTCTCCGGTGCCGGAGCAGCAGCCGACGAGCACCGCGTCCCGCACGTCCAGGACTTCCAGCAGCACGTTCAGGTCCGCGGCCAGCGTGTCGTAGTCGTAGCCCACCGCCGGCCGACTGGAGTCGCCACCGCCGCGCCGGTCGTAGCTGATGACGCGGTACCCGGCCGTGAGCAGAGCCGCTTCCTGCTTCTCCCACGAGCGCACGTCGGCGAGGTAGCCGTGGACCAGGACGACGGGCGCGCCCGCCCCATGGTCCTCGTAGTGGATCCGGATGTCACCGGTGTTCTCCCGGCCGACCGTGACGAACGGCATCAGGCACCCGCATTCCACCGCGCGCAGGGGACAGCATCCATACAATCAAGCCTGTGCCGCGCAGCGGCCGTCCGGTATCCGCAACCTGACTGCACACGGCCTTGCGCACCCGGATCACCTCGGCCGTGTGCGGCCTGTATTCGGCCGGGTGAGGGTGGCGTTTCCGCGATGGCCCGCAAGGACACGAACGTGATCGGGCGGCAGGAGGAGCTGTCCCTGCTGCGGGAACTGATCGCCCCGCCCCACAAGGAAAGCCACGTTCTGCTGCTCCTGGGCGATCCGGGCCTGGGCAAGACCGTCCTGCTCGCCGAAGCCGCGCGCGAGGCCAGGGCGGCGGGGATGCGGGTGCTGGCGACCACCGGCCGGGAGTCGGAGCAGGACCTGGCGTTCGCCGGGCTGCACCAGCTGCTGCGCCCGGTACTGGACCGCGTGATCGGCCTGCCAACCCGCCAGGGTGAGGCGCTGCGCGGTGCGTTCGGGCTCTCCGACGACCCCGCGCCGCCCGACGCCCTACTCACCGGGATCGCCGTACTCACCCTGCTGTCCGAGCTGTCCGACGAGCAGCCGCTGCTGGTGGCAGCCGACGACATGCAATGGCTGGACCGTGCCTCACTCGACGCGCTCGCCTTCGCCGCCCGGCGCCTGGAATCGGAGCAGCTCGTGCTGCTGGCCGGCACCCGCGGGAACGTACCTCCCGCTGGTTTCGAGCGGGACCTGCCGCAACTCCTGCTGCGACCGCTCACCCGGCAGGACGCTGGCCTGCTCCTGGACGCGCAACCGCGCCCGCCGCACGGCCGGCTGCGCGAACAGGTGCTGGCCCAGGCGGCTGGCAACCCTCTGGCGCTGATCGAGCTGGCCAGGATGATCTCCGTGGATCCCGACGCGGGGCGCCGATGGACCGCCGAGCCGCTGCCGCTGACCGAGCAGCTGACCGCCCTCATGGCCGCCCAGTACGCCACCCTGCCCCCGGCCACCCGATCCGCGCTGCTGCTCGCCGCGGCCGCCGACAGCCCGGACCTGACCACGGCGGTACCAGGGCTTTCCGCCGACGCGCTCGCCCCGGCGGAAGCGGCGGGCCTGATCCGTCTGGACACGTCAGGCCCGCGGTTCGTCCATCCGCTCACCCGGTCGGCCGTCTACCATGCCGCGCCCTTCGCCGAGCGGGCCGCGGCGCACCGACAGGTCGCGGACGCGCTTCGCGACCAGCCCGACCGCCACGCCTGGCACCTGGCGGCCGCCGCGCTGGAACCCGACGAGCACCTGGCCACGCTGCTTGAGGACAGCGCGGCCCAGGCACAGCGCCGCGGCGGCACCGCCGCGGCGGCACACGCCCTCGAACGCGCCGCCGAACTCAGCCCCGGCGAACCCGACAAGGCCCGGCGGCTGCTGGCCGCCGCCGAACTCGCCCTGCCCGCCGGACACGCCGACTGGGTACGCGAACTGGCGGGCAAGGTACTCACGCTGACCTCCGACCCGGACCTGCGCATCGCCGCCCGGCTGGTCATCGGCTGGTCGCTGCTGTGGTCGAACCGCAACGCCGACGCGCTCGACACACTCCTGTCCGTCGTCGCCGAGGCATCCCCGAGGCTGCCGGCCATCGCGTGGCAGGCCGCCTGGATGGCCGCCACGGTCGCCCACCAGACCGGACTCCCCGAAGTCTGCGCCAAGGCACGTGCCGCCCTCGACCTGCTCGACTCCCGGACCGTGCCACCGCCGTCGGCCGAGGACCCGCCCGCCGCCCGCGCCGACGAGTACCGGATCTGGATCCGGGCCTGCACGGACCCGTTCGGCGAAAGAGCCGACATCGTCCCCCGCCTGCGGCGCGCAGCGGAAGGATCCCTCTCGGACCCGGGTACGTTCGGTGCGGCGGCCTGGGTCCTGGACGAAACCGAACTGGCGGTCAGAGTGCTGCGCGAAGCCCTCAGCCGGCTGCGCGCCCCGGGCGTCCGCGGTGCCAGCGGCGGCGTGCTGTCGGCACTGGAATGGGCATGCGTCGACAGCGGACGCTGGGACGACGCACTCACCGCCGCCCGAGAGGCGGGCGACATCGCCGCCGCCTACAAGATGGAAACCGTCGCGGGCTCGGCCGACCTCACCACGGCCGTCGTGGCGGCCATGCGCGGCGAACACGACCAGGTGGCACCGCTACTGGCCCGCGTGCGCGCCGCCGTGGACACCTCCGAATACCGCGGGTTCGCCGCCAGAATCCGGCAGACGGCAGGTCTCGCCGCGCTGGCACAAGGCAACTACGTGACCGCGTACGCGCAGCTCAGCCAACTCTTCGCCGCCGACGGCACACCCCTGCACCACCACTTCTCGTACCTCGCCGTCGCCGACATCGCCGCCGCGGCGATGCGCGCCGAACGGCGCCTCGAAGCACGTACGTTGCTGGAGCGCGCACTGGCCCGGGTGGACCCCGAGCCCGGGCCGCGCCTGGAACAACTCGCTGCCCGCGCCCGCGGACTGCTCGCCGAGCCCGACAGCGCCGAAGCACACTTCGCCGCGCCCCTGGCCGATCCCATCGGAGACACGTGGCCGTTCGAACGGGCCCAGCTTCAGCTGGACTACGGGGAATGGCTGCGCCGGCAGCGACGGATCAACGACGCCAAGCCCGTCCTCGTGACCGCCCTGGAAACCTTGCGCCGTCTGGGCGCGGCACCGTGGACCCGGCGCGCGGAATCCGAGCTGCGGGCCTGCGGCGTCACCGTGCAAGCCCCGCAGGCCGCCCCGGGCGCGCTGGACGGCCTCACTGCTCAACAGCGCGAGATCGTCATCCTCGCCGGACACGGCCTGACCAACGGCGAGATCGCCGACCATCTGTTCCTGTCCCCCCGCACCGTCGCCTCACACCTGTACCGCTCCTATCCCAAGCTCGGCATCGCCGGCCGCCACCAACTCCGCGACCTCATCGACCAGCAGCGCACACCACGGTCCGGCCGCTAGCACGCCGACCACGCCGACGATCCGGCAGCCGTCGGGGAGCGTGTCCGCCGCGTCTGTCCTGTCAAGGGCGCTTTCGGCGTCGTCTGCGGCGTGGCCTTCGGCCACTCTTGGCCGCTTATGCCGGCTCGGAGTTTCGGCCGCGGAGTTCGAGACCTTCGTTCACCGATCGGCGGCGGGTTCGCCGACTTCGGCCGGACCCCAGGGATGAGCCGGGCTGGCGGGAGGACTACCCGATCCGCCGGTGGAACGAAGCCGTCATCGAGACGAGCAAAGGCTTACTCAACGCGAACAGGACTGCGGCAGGGACCCAGCCGGGAAGGACTGGGTTGCCGCCGGGCTGCGAGCACGCCGAAGACCTTCTCCGGGCCACCAGGCCGCCTGGAACCCTGGCGCCTCAGACTCCACAGCGCACCGCTTGCTCGTAGACATCGACGAGCTCGGACATTCGCAGATCACGAAGGTCCGCGCCCACGTAAGCCCGTCATGCGGGTCGCTCGCTGCATCCGTGACCTGGCGCCTTTCCCTGGGGCCCCTGGCGGGCGAGCAGCAGCTGCGGGTCTCCTGAGACTCGAACATCTGGCTGCCCGCAGGGGAATCGAAAGGCCGTCGACACGGCACATCACACATTCAGAGGATGTTGTGGTCCGCGGGATCGGGAAAGCATGCCGGTGTGCATCGGCGACCAGCCGACAAGTGGCGCTCGAACTGCAGGCAAGAACGGTGGCACGGCTGACACCGACGGATTCGGAGCCAAAGGAGATGGGCGAGCCGAATGGGGAGTGTTCCGGGTGATGGCGGGGACTGCAACCTCGTCCGGGCGTCAGCCTTTCGAACCAATGGTCGACAGTGAGTCGCCCAAGACCTGCGGATGGAACACCCGGCCTCTTCATCCCGTGAGCACGGTCAGATGGCGATGACTTCGACCGGGTGTTCGCACGCGGCGTGATCTACGACGGCGTGCCCCTGTACCCCGGTGAGGGGTCCGAGGGTGTACTGGATGCCTGACGAGAGAGGCTGCTGACGCAGCCCGGCGCGTCCGAAGCCGCGCCGCGGCAAGCCGCCAGAACACGAAGCTCGGCGATGTCCCCGGACGGCTCATCATCGAGACCCGGGAGTACCCCTACGCGGGCGAGGCCGAATGGCCACGAGAGAAACTCCAGCCAACCTCGTCAGCACCTTAGCCCAGCACCTCGAACGGAGAACACCACATGAACGACCTCTTGCAGTTCGTCCTCAAGGCCCATGGGGGGCTGGAGCGATGGGAATCGGCGACGACCATCCACGCCAAGGGCGCGATCGGAGGGTTCTTGTGGACTCGTGTCGGCCAGGAAGGCGTCCTGGCCAACGCCGACATGACCGTCGATGTCCACCAGCAGCGGCTGGTCTTCGCAGGCTTCACCGGCCCTGAACTGTCTGGAGTTTTCACGCCCGATCGCGTCGAAATCCGCGGGAAGGACGGCACTGTCGTCGTAGACCGGGTAGCTCCACGTGAAGCCTTTACCGGACTTGGCCAGGACGATCCCTGGGACGAACTCCACGTGCTCTACTTTGCCGGCTATGCGCTGTGGAACTACCTGACGGCCCCGTACCTGCTGACGCATCCCGGCGTCGAGCTGGTCGAACTGGAACCGTGGCGCGAGTCGGGAGAAGACTGGCGGCGCCTGCAGGCCAGGTTCCCGCAGGACCTGGCCACGCACGCCACCGAGCAGTTCTTCTACTACAACAGTTCAGGACTGCTCCGGCGCCATGACTACGCAGCCGACGTGCTGGGCGGGTCTCCAGCTGCGCACTACAGTGCCGATCACACCACAGTGTCGGGGTTGGTCTTCCCGACCCACCGGTATGTCGTACCTGTTCAGGAGGACGGGCAGGCGCTGCCTGAACCGATCCTCATCTCCATCGACTTCTCCGAAATCTCTGTCGACTCGCGGCAGGGTTAGCCGACCGAACGACAGAGGTGAATCCCGGTGGCGACGTCAATGACAACCAGCATCGTGGAGACGGGACCGGGCTTCCGTGAACCCGATGCAGCGTCTGCCAGCACTGGTTGCGGCACCGAGCGAGGTCGAGTACGGCGTTGGCTGCGCAGCCATGGTGGACGAATGCCCGCGTGGCTGTCCTGACGGCTGCCACGCAATCACGGACGTCTTGGAGTGAGGCATCCTTCGCCGGCCTTCTGTCCGTAGAGCTCCCGGTCCAGAGGGCGTATGCGCTGGCGCTCTTCGGCTACCGCTGGAAAGCGGCTGACCTGATTTCACGCGTCCAAATGATGCCGACACGGCACGCGGCGACAGGGTCAGGAGGCCGGCGGCAGGGTCAGGGTCAGCCGGGCTCCGGGCTTCTCGGCAAGGGGCGGCTCCACTTCGAGCGTGCCACCGTGTGTGGCCGCGATCCCGCGGGCGATGGCCAGACCCAGGCCGCTGCCCCCTTCGTCACGGGTGCGGGCGTCGTCGAGCCGGGTGAATCGCTCAAAGACCCGTTCACGGTCCTCGAGGGGAATACCGGGCCCGTCGTCGGCGACTGTCACGGTGACCTTGTCGGAGCTCGCGGTGATCTCCACGGTGACGATGCTCGCGGAATGACGGAGCGCGTTGTCGACAAGGTTCGTCACCAGCCGAGTGAGTGCGCTTCGGTTACCGACGACGGCGACTGCCGTCTGCCCGTCGGTAGCGGGACGGTCGAACACCACGGGCCGCTCCGGGTACTGGCTGGAGATCAGATCGGCCAGGAACGAACGAAGCTCTATCCGCTCGGTCTTCGCTGGCCTGGGGCTGGCGTCCAGCCGGGCGAGCAGGAGCAGATCGGAGACGATCTCCTGGAGCCGGACTGTGTCGTTCAGCGCGGCGTCTCCGGTCTTTGGCCAGTCGGTGGTGGCGGGGTGTGCCAACGAGAGTTCCAACCGGGTCCGGAGCGTGGTAAGCGGGCTACGCAACTCGTGGGAGGCGTCCGAGGTAAAGGTTCGCAGACCGCCGACAGCGCGCTGCAACTGGTCCAGGGTGTCGTTCATCGTGCCGGCCAGTGCGGAGATCTCGTCCCCGGAGCGCGGGTCGGGAACCCTCTGGGCAAGGTTGGTCGCGGTGATTTCCGCGAACCTGCCGCGGATCGCCTCGACCGGGCCCAGCGCGCGGGTCATCGCGGACCAGGTCAGTGCCGCTACCAGGGCCACTACGCACAGCAGGGCGGGGACGAACAGCCAGAGCATGATCCGCAGCGCGTCACGTTCGGAACGCATATCCGGGGCCGACCGTAGGACGTAAATGCCCTCGGCGGTCAGCACGGTGGCCGTCTGGCCCTTGACCTCCACGACCTTCACAGGCACAGGGTCGTGGGGAACTCCGGACGTCGGGATCAGAGTTGCCGTTTCGGACCCCGACGATCCGGTACTTCCCGGCTCCCGGGTGGCGATCACGCCGTACACCGTCGCGGTCTTGAGAACGTCCGCCGCGGAGGTTCCGTTCTCCAACTGTCTGACCGTCTGGTTGATGACTTTGCGGGCGTCACGGCTCGCGTTCGCCGCCAGGTCACGGTGCACTGCGTACATCAACCCCGCCGCGCAGACTCCCAATACGACTGCGGTGACCAGGGAGACGACAACCGTCGCCCGGGCTCGCATGCTGCGTGGAAACAGGCCCGGGACCCGGAGGTTCCTTGTACGACGCCGCATTGCCGAAGCCCTCTCAACAGTGAACGCACCATCGAGGGCCGTGCTGCCCGGCAGCGGCCCCTGATGCGTTCACATCACAGTTTGCGGCAAGGCTACGCCCGGCATCCGTGAGACCGCTGAAGGGCGTCTTCAGCGTTTTCAGCAGGCCTTCAGCAGTAGCTGAAGAGAATCTTGAGCGTTCGGTCACGAGCGGTCCGCGTCTCCCAACAGCGGTGACGGGCGTCTCATGAAGGAAAAGAAAGGGCAGGGCACGAGCAGCGTCCTTCGAGGACGCGGCGCACCGTGGTCATGGCCGTCGTCGCGGCAGCTGTACTGGGTCTGACATCGGCCGCGGTCGTCGAGGTCACAGGAACCGCAGGGTACGAGCGTCGTGCAGATGCGTGAACTCAGCAGTCGGCTGAGGCGCTAGAGGTGAGACCGGCCGAGGGCTTCGTTTTCCACGCGGCCTTCACCTGGCCGACTGCGCCCATACTGACGACCGGGCGACGGCAGGGCGCCACGCCCCGCTCCGGCCGCGGCCCAAGCCGTGGGCGTGCGAGCGTCGACAAAGCCGGGGCTGCGAAGGGCAGCCGCGCCGTCACGCTCCGTCGGAGCGGAGCCGGTAGGCCCGGCCGGGCACGGTTTCGATGCTGGCCCGGCCGAAAGGCCGGTCGATCTTCCGGCGAAGCGCACTGACGTAGACCTCCACGATGTTCGGACCGCCTTCGTACGCGCTGTCCCAGACCCGTTCGAGGATGGCCGTCTTGCTGACGGCGACGTCCGGGGCCGCCGCGAGCAGGGCCAGGATGTCGAACTCGCGGACGGTGAGGGCGATGTCGGTACCCGCGCGGCGGCACCGGCGGGCGCCGGTGTCGATCTCCAGGTCTCCGAAGTGCTGCACGGCCTGACGTTCGGGGCGTGTGCGCCGTATCAGGGCACGCAGCCGGGCGCTGAGGATGACGAAGGAGAAGGGTTTGGTGAGGTAGTCGTCGGCACCGGTCTCCAGGCCCTCGGCTTCGTCGTATTCACCGTCCTTCGCGGTCAGCATCAGGATGGGGGTGTTGTTGCCGGTCGTACGCAGGTGGGAGCAGACCTTGTAGCCGTTCAGCCTGGGCATCATGATGTCGAGGATGATCACGTCGTAGGTGTCTGCCGCGGCCTTCGTCAGGCCTTCCAGGCCGTCACTGGCGGTGTCGACGGCGAACCCTTCCGCTCGCAGGCCCTGTTGGAGCAGTTCCACGAGCCGGGCGTCGTCGTCCATCAGCAGCACGCGCATGCTGTGCATCTTGCCCCATTGCCTGCGTCGGGCGCTGAAGAGGTTCTTCAGGACGTTCAGTGGCTCTTCAGGCGGCGGGGGCGAGGGTTGGCCCGTACTCGTCCTCGAGGGGCCGGGCCGGGCTGAGGCTGGCTTCGCCGTGTCCCTCTCTGATGAAGGAGCTAACCCATGACGATGCATTGGCGCAGCTTCACGCGTCGGCGCAATGTGGTGATGGCCGGTGTGGTGACTGTACTCCTCGCCTCCGGCGGGGTGGCCGTCGCCGCCGCGGTGCCGCAGCACTCGACGCACGCGCAGAAGTCGCACTCGACAGAGACCGTGCTCACTCCGGCGTACCGGCACAGGTCGCACCCGCTGGAGCCGGCCGGCGGCGGGGTGCACCCGCACCCGGTGCCGCCCACCCTCACCGAGGTCCCCGGCGCGCGACCGCACCACGTTCAGCCCGGGCAGCCCGTCCCGATCTCGGGTACCCCCGTCACCGAGGATGAAGGACACACATTGAAGCGGTAGCAGACGGCTTGCTACCCCACCCCAGGGGCCGCTTCAGTGGTCCCAGGGTCGCTTCACTGGCGCCCGGCCGGATCTCTCCTCCCGCCCGGGCGCCTTGTGTTCGGATCGGTCGAGGCCGTTCGCTGCTGTTTCCTGTTCAAGGCCATCACCACTGCGGCCAGCGCCAACGTCGTTCCCCGCCCCTGGCGTCCGAGTCGGCCTGTCAGGGATCTGCGGTTCTGCTTCCTCACCTGTTCGTACGAGAGATCGGCATCGGATGCGTGGCTGCAGCGCCACCGAAGCGGCATCAGTGTGACGGCGTAGCCGAGTTGGATGAGTCGGCAGACGAGCCTGCGGGCCTGCCGGAACTTGCGGATGTGGCTGATGAAGTGGCCGACGCCGAGGTCCTGGTAGGGAGTGTCCCAGGTGAGGATGTGCCAGACGGCGACGAGGATAGGCGCACTACCGGCCGTGAGCATACGAAGGTGGCGGCCGGCCCCAGCATTTTAGTGGGGTCGGCCGCTGTCGTTTCTCTCAGACCAGGGCTCAAACGCTGGTGCAGCCCGCGTGCCCGGCTGAGAACTCCCGCACCACCGTAGCTCGCGTGATCGATGGACCAGTCGTACGCGAGGCAGGACGGTTCGCTGGCGATGAACGCTCGGTGAACCGTCGGGCAGACCCTTAATGCGCCGCTGGTGTCCATCGGGGGTTTCTGCCACTGAGGGCCAGTGCACGGTCGAGCGCAGGTGCGTCTGAGTCTTGGGGTACTTCGTCACCCAGGAGGCCGAGACCGCGCATGCGGGGTGCCTCACGCGAGTATGTCGCGAACGTGGCTTCGGCCAAGGATGCGGGAATGGCGCGCCGTTGTCCGGTGGCTGCTGTCATATCCCAGGCATGGACGGTGAATTCGGCGATCAGGATTCCGCCGAGCGCGGTCGCGGGCATGGGCGGTCCGCCGAGGGCGGCCTCTCCCTCCCACGCTGCCGGCTCGGACCAGGCCCTGGCCGCCGGTTCCGCTCTGGCGGCCAGCAGCAACGCCCACTCGGACTCCGGCCGCCCGGCGAGGAGGGGTACCGGGTTCGCGGTCAGCAGGCTCGGATCCGATGCCGTGCGTGTGCCCGCGTCTCTCGTCATCAGGAGCATCATGACGAGGTGATTGACGAGGTCTTTCACCGTCCACGCCGAACACGGCGTCGGGCTGTGGTACTGGTCGCCCAGTGCACCGCGGACAGCGTCCACGACCAGATCGATACTCTGCGTCAACTGCTCCGCCCTCGTCGCTGGCAGCAGCATGCGGCATCCCTCCTTCTCACGCCCCACGCCGAGGCGAATGATGCTCATGCGGTGGCTTGCTGGATGATGTCCCAGAGCCGGGAACAACGTCTGGTGTGTGACTCGCCCGCCGGGATCTGCGGCGTATTTCGGATTGCGAGGTCGGCTGCGCCCTGGTTTTTGGCCTTTTCGTGGCCGCTGGGTGGTTGCATGGAGTGGCTCTTCGTCAGGTTGGGGACCACAATTTCAGCTGTGTCTCCGCATGCACCTTGACTCCGTTCACATGCCCGCTAAGTAGGGGCGAACATGCAGGTCCGAGCCCCGCGAGCCTGTACGGACCGGAGTTCCATGGCGCATGTCGTGTCGGGCGTAAATGCAATCACCGCAGTTCGCCCCTCATCCGCAGGGTGTCGTCCTAGTCGATGAAGACGCTCCACGCGGTGGCGTTGAGGTTGTCGGCGAGGAAGATGTCGGTTCCTCCCAGGCGCTTTTCCCAGGACGGCATCAGCTCGGCCGCGCGGGCGACGACCGCATCCATCCAGACCTTGAGCCCCGCCTGCTTGTTGTTCGCCGGCACCTTGGCGGCGGCCGCGGCCTCCTCCAGGTCGACCGTCCGCAGCGCCTCGCCGGCAGCCTTCCGCAGGTCATGGATGTACTCCCGGTTCGTCGCGACGTCCTCGGGCGTGCCGGGCAGAGCCATGTGGCCGGTCACGACGGTCTCGAAGTCGTACTCCAGCAGCTGGTCCATGGCGTCGAAGTACGCGGGCACGTGTGCGGAGTAGTACAGGCGGAAGAACGGCGCGTTCTTCGGACTGAAGCTGTCCATCGCTCCCATGAGCTTCAGCTCCGGCAGGTGGATGAACAGATTGCCGGCCTGGTGCCAGTCTCCCGTGTAGTCGAGGACGAACCGTACGCCGTCGATGTCCATCTCCTTGCGCCGGCCGCTGAAGGTCTCGGTGGGCAGGGGGCGCCGGTCGTCGTTCTTGACCTCCTTGATGAACTGGCCGGTGATCTCATGGGAGATGATCTTCAGTCCGTCCCGCTTCAGCAGGTGAGCCGCCCCGATGTGGTCGGCGTGCGCGTGGCTGTAGATCAGGTGCGTGACCGGCTTGGGGGTGACCGACTCGATCGCCTCCAGCAGTTTGTCCCCCAGGAACGGTGAGGCGTCCACGAGGACGACACCGTTGTTCGTCTCCACGAACATCGTGTTGATCATCCCCTGGGTGACGAAGTGGGCACCGCCACCCAGGTCCCTGATGACGTACCCGGTCTCCGGGATGTCCGGGCCCAGGGCGAAGTCGGGCATAGGTGCGAACTCGGTCATGGTGATCTCCTTGCGTGGCCCGTCCCGGGGACGGGGGCGGAGGGTCTCTTGTGATGGCGTTCCAGGGGCGGTGCGAGGGCTGACTAGGGCCTGGCCTGCGGCGGCGTGCTCCTCGAGGGGACACTAGGCCGGTACAGGACAGCCGGTCCTTTCTCCAGCCCCCGTGCGGGGAGGTCCTCCGGCGACCTCGCCAGAGAAAATCATCCCTTTTAAACCAGCATGACCCATTTTGCCTACATGTGGATGCTCCAAGGGTGCCCTGCCGAACCTAGGTCTGACTGGTCCACCTTCACCGGTCCGTCACCGTCCTGTGGGATGCACACTGGCCGCATGAACCGCAACGGCGAACTGGGTGACTTCCTGCGCTCGCGGCGGGCCCGTCTGCGTCCCGAGGACGCGGGGGCGGCTTTCGGTGGCGGCGCACGCCGGGTCCCCGGACTGCGCCGCGAGGAGGTCGCCCACCTGGCCGGGGTGAGCACGGACTACTACGCCCGTCTCGAACAGGGCCGGCACCCCCACGTCTCGGAAACCGTTCTGGAGGCAGTGGCCCGCGCCCTGCGCCTGGACGACACCGAACGCGGCTACCTCTTCGAACTCGCCCGGACCAAGCCCCCCGGCACCGACCGGCACCGTCCGGCCGGGGTACCGCGCGTGCGTCCGGCCATCCACCAGATGCTGGACGTCCTCAACGACGTCTCACCGGCCCTGGTGCTCAACCACCGCAGCGACGTCCTGGCAGTCAACCACCTGGCCAAGGCGCTGATCACGGACTTCGACGCACTGCCGCACCGCGACCGCAACTTCGCACGGTTCGTCCTGCTCCACCCCTCCGCCCGGGACCTGTTCCAGGACTGGGACCAGATTGCGGAGGCGTTCGTCGCCAGTCTGCGCCTGGCCGCCGGACGCCATCCCGACGACCGCGTGCTGAACGAACTCGTGGGGGAGCTGTCCATCAAAGTTCCCGAGTTCTCCACCTGGTGGGCCGGCCACCGCGTGGACCAGTGCGCCCACGGCACCCAACGCCTCGTTCACCCCGTGGTCGGCGAACTCACCCTCACCTACGAAACGCTTGCCCTGCCCGCCGACCCTGACCAGAGCATCGTGCTCTACACCACCGAACCCAGCTCCGCCTCCGCGGAAACACTCCGCCTGCTCGCCAGCTGGACCATACCGACGAACACACACGAGGCCGCCCCCTCTCAGGTGCCGTACGGCTGATGGGGAACCGGCAGCCCATGACTGACGGGGACTTGAGGTCATGAAAGCTGTCCAGCGCCTCCAGCGCCACGCCGCGAGGACAACACCGAGGTTCGCCATCGGCGAGGCCGAATGCCAGGCCCTCGGCCGAGCCGCGGCAGCAGCGGTCCCAGTGGCCTAGCGCATGACATGACCTCCGGGCCAGGGAAGGTTCATGCACGCAGGTCGGCGGCACGCATAATGCATTTGTCCCAGCAAGGAACAAATGATGCACTCCGCACCTCGCACCGCATCGCAGCAGTCCCTGGGCCGTCTCGGAATCTTCAGCCCACGAACTGCGCTCCGAAGACCCGGCACTTCAAGAACAACGGCGACGCGCGGCAGCCGAGCTTGAAGACCTCGGCTTCGGCGCGATCTGCCTCGGGGGCAACAGCAGTCGAAGCAGCCATGACACCCATCCTCTGGAGCACGACATGTCCACACCCGAGAAGAACAAAGAACTCGTTCTGACGGCCTTCGACACGCTCTTCGGCAAGCGCGACTACGCAGCAGCCAAGGAGTTCTGGTCCGAGGACTACCTTCAGCACAGCCGGCACATCCCGCCGGAACGGGAGGGCCTGTTCAACCTGGTTCGCGCCCTGCCCGCCACACTGCGCTACGACAACCAGTTCGCGGTCGCCGAGGGCGACTACGTGATGCTCTACGGCCGGTACTCCGGCACCGGCGAGGCCGCCTTCGTCGTGGCCGACGTCGTACGTGTCGAGAACGGCACACTGGCTGAACACTGGGACGTCTGGGAGGACGAGGCGACCCTCGCCGAGTCCGCAAGCGGTCTGCCGATGTTCGGCGACCACTTCCCGCCCGACCGGGCGAGGTAAGCCGAGATGACCGGCACCAATCGCCATTTCCTGCTCAAGGCCCGCCCGGCCGGTCCCTTTGAGGATTCCGACTTCGAGCTCGTCCAGACCCCCGTTCCCGTGCCCGGCAACGGCGAGCTGCTGGTCAAGGTCACACACGTGTCGATCGACCCTGCCATGCGCGGCTGGATGAACGCAGGACACGTCACTCCGGTGGACATCGGAGCGGTCATGCGGGCGATCACGATCGGATAGGTCGTGCACTCCCGCCACCCGGGCTTCACGGAGGGCGACTTCGTCCACGGCACGCTCGGCGTCCAGGAGTTCGCTCTGTCGGACGGAAACGGGATCTACAAGGTCCACCCCGACGAGGGCCGGTCGCTCGCGGCGTATCTCGGCGTCTTGGGCATGACCGCCTACTTCGGGCTCCTGGACGTCGGCCGGCTCGCCGCGGACGACGTGGTGCTCGTATCGGGAGCGGCCGGGGCCGTGGGAAGCGTCGCCGGTCAGATCGCGAGGATCAAGGGCGCGCACGTGATCGGGATCGCGGGCGGTCCCCACAAGACGCGCATGCTCGTCGACCGGCTCGGGTTCAGCGCCGCCATCGACTACAAGCGGGACGACCTTCCCGACCAGCTGCGCGAGCGCACCCCCCCGATACGTCGACGTGTTCTTCGACAACGTCGGCGGAGACATCCTCAACCAGGCACTCACCCGTCTCGCCCGCGGTGCGCGAGTCGTGATCAGCGGGGCGATCTCCCAGTACGACAACGCCGGCACGGTCGCGGGACCGAGCAACTCAACGCCGATGTTCCCGAGCTACGGGCGATCTACCTCGACCGCGCGGACACCCACCTCACCCCCATCGGGGTCAAGGGGCTGAGGGAGGCAGTGATCGTCGGCGTGGCACCGGCCATCGCCAACGCGGTGTTCCATGCCACCGGGCTCCGTATCCGCGAACTGCCCATCACCCCCCAGGGTCCTTCCCTGAAACAGGGCCGCCGCCGCGACCTCTCCCATCGCGGCGGCGGTCCGTCCCGCCGTCCTGCTGGGGCGCCGTCTTCTGACTTCGCGGCTTGCGTCGTCTGCGCTTGCATCGCTGGCGATGTCGTCCTGGACCTGACGAGGCGCTGTCCTATGGGTTCACAGCTGAGGCGTGCCGACGTCGCTGAGTCGGTCGCAAGCCGCCGACCGCGAACAGGTAGTCGCGAGAGGCGAGGGCCCTTGCGCCGATGGCCTGCGTGTCGTGGCCGGTGAGCTTGCCGCGCCACTTACGGACGGCCCGTGGAAGTCAACTTGAGGACGTCTCGGAGGAACTGCGCCGTCGTACGCTCGCCGGGGCACTCCAGTTGGCCAGCACGCGCAGCGTCTCCGCAGAGGTCGAACCAGGTTCCGCAGTGTAGAGGCAGATACTCAGGTCAGGGTCGGCGGGCAGGGCCAGAATCTCGTAGGAGAGAGTGAGTTCACCGACCACGGGGTGAACGAGGCTCCGGATGCCGTGGGCGCACTGGTCCACGCGGTGGCCGGCCCACCAGGTGGAGAACTCGGGAACTTTGATGGACAGCTCCCCCACGAGTTCGTTCAGCACGCGGTCGTCGGGATGGCGTCCGGCGGCCAGGCGCAGACTGGCGACGAACGCCTCCGCAATCTGGTCCCAGTCCTGGAACAGGTCCCGGGCGGAGGGGTGGAGCAGGACGAACCGTGCGAAGTTGCGGTCGCGGTGCGGCAGTGCGTCGAAGTCCGTGATCAGCGCCTTGGCCAGGTGGTTGACTGCCAGGACGTCGCTGCGGTGGTTGAGCACCAGGGCCGGTGAGACGTCGTTGAGGACGTCCAGCATCTGGTGGATGGCCGGACGCACGCGCGGTACCCCGGCCGGACGGTGCCGGTCGGTGCCGGGGGGCTTGGTCCGGGCGAGTTCGAAGAGGTAGCCGCGTTCGGTGTCGTCCAGGCGCAGGGCGCGGGCCACTGCCTCCAGAACGGTTTCCGAGACGTGGGGGTGCCGGCCCTGTTCGAGACGGGCGTAGTAGTCCGTGCTCACCCCGGCCAGGTGGGCGACCTCCTCGCGGCGCAGTCCGGGGACCCGGCGTGCGCCGCCACCGAAAGCCGCCCCCGCGTCCTCGGGACGCAGACGGGCCCGCCGCGAGCGCAGGAAGTCACCGAGCTCGCCGGTTTGATCCATGCATCCAGTGATACCACGACAGTGGCATGGCGGGCCGGTGAAGGTGGACCAGTCAGACCTAGGTTCAGCAAGGCGCGCGCGAGGCGTCCGCACTCGTGTCCTGGGCGGGATGCTGGACACGAACCGGGAGACAACGTCGCCTCCGCAGGTGGTCCTCGCCGGCCGCGGCCCTTTCTGAGGAACGGTCGCGCCTAAACTCGTCAACCCTGGCGTTGTGTCACGACGCCGGTACAGTGAGTGCTCCCCGCGCGAGGAATACCTCCTCACTCCCGCGAGGCGGGACTCGCTTCCGTCTTGCCCCGTCGACTCCGCGGGCGCCCCGGCCGCCGCGTGCACGCTCTGGGTGTCGAGCACCACCAGGCTCCGGTCCGCCTTCCGCCGCGCCTTCTCCCGCACCTGCCAGCGCAGCAGGTCGTGGATGGTCTGGTCGGTGCCGTCGTCGCGTCACTTGGTGAAGTAGTACATGCACCGCCCCGTGCGGCGGCAGGTCCCCTGATGGCCGCGGCAACAACGGCTCCAGCGCAGACCACTGATCATTGCCCCCTGTCAGCGAACATCACGGTCGAGCAGCAGGTGCCACTTCCCACGCACGGCCTGATCCTCGAAGCTCTGGCGTACGACGTGGACCGTTACCGGGCAAGAGCTCCGGTAACGGTCCTGTCATAGGCCAGCGTGCGCCTGGGCCGTGGGGGCCTGCCGCAGGCCTCAGGCGGGAATCGTCGGAGCGGCAGCGAGCTCGTTCAACCCCGGGAAGGGATTGTCCGGCCGCTGCCTGCAGTAGACCTCGGCGACGAAGGACAGGGGCGCCCACTTGGACGGCTGCTCGTCGATCTGGTGGGCCATCGTCTTGAAAATCTCTTCGCGCAGATCCAGCCAGGGAAACGCCGAGTGCGCGGCCTCAAATGACCGCCTGGCCCACATCCTCGGTGCCGAAGCCGAAGATGTCGGCGCCGATGCCGAGGTGGGCGAGGGCGACGACGGGCTGCTTGTGGACCGCGATCCCGGGGGAGGTGTGCAGCGCTACCGCGTCCCAGATCAGTTCGGCGGCGGTATCGGACAGGCCGTGATCGCGAGCGAAGCGGGCGGCTCGGAACGCGCCGTCGCGTCACCGCGGCGCGGTGTGCAAACGAGCTCGGGTTCCCGGACTCGTCGAACTTCTCGCTCTTCTTTCAGAACGCGACGGGCGTCCGCCCCGGCGCCTGGCAGGCGGCGACGATCCTCGACTGACCCGGCGGCGCTCGCCTCCCACCTGGCTACGGTTCCACCGGGCTACCTGCTGGCCGGCGCGACGGTCTCGACGTTGTGTTCGACGACGGTCTCGACGAGCCCAGTCTCCAACCGGAGCACATGCCCCGACACCGACGCGAGAATCTCGCTCGTCATCAGTGGGTCGGCGAGGAGCTTCTCGACGTCGCGCCGCACGGTCGCGGCGGGGTCCGTGACCGCGCTCGGAGAGTACGGTGTCGTCGCCTCCGGTGCGATCCGCGAACGCGCGGCGGAACTCCGGGTCGGCGAGCAGACCGGTGCCGCACTGCGTGTGATGCACGATCGCGACGTCCATCCTGACTCCGAGCCGCACCGCCAGATATGCGATGTCCTCGATCACGCGGCCGTCCACCCGTCCGCCCGTGTTCCGCAGCACCCCCGTCTCTCCGCTGAGGACGGAGACGAGGAAGTCGGTCAGGGTTCCGTTGAAGGTGTACCACTGCGGGCCGCGCGCTTCGTTGACGGCGATGTGCCAGGCGTCCGGATCGTCCTCCGGGTCCAGGATCGGCCGCGAACTGGCGGGAGGCAGCACTGGAACTCGGCGAATTCGCCCCACCGCGCCCCGCCCTGCGACTCGTCCGCGATAACGCTGTTCCCCAAGACCCGGGACGCCCCACCACCTGGACATTACGCAGAGCTACCTTTCCCCTGGGGACAGAGGTTGGAGGCCGGGGCCATTCCCCACGAGCCAAGATCACGGCCGACCCTGGGGCTGCGGGGCCGGTGTGTTGCTCAGGAGGTGGTTGAACCCGAGCGGGGGGCGTCCGAGGAGTTCGGTGATGTCGTTCGTGGCGCGGTCGTAGCGGTTTTCGCGGTGGAGTCGGGCCATGGTGGCGATGTGCTCGAAGACGTGGGGTGGCAGGTCCGCTTTCTTCAGGTCGTCTTCCAGCCACTCCTCGTAGGGCACGTCGACGTAGGTCACGGTACGGCCCAGGGCGGTGGAGAGTTCGGCGGCGATGGCGTTCATGTCACGGGACTGTGCGCCGGTCAGTTCGTAGACTCGGCGGGATGGCGGGGTCGGGGCGAGCAGGAGGTGTGCGATGACCTCCGCTACGTCGGCCGCGGCGACCGGAGAGGTGCGGGCGGACCCGAACGGGAGACGGATCGTGTTGTCACGCTGGACCGAGGTGGCGGCGACCCGGGCGAAGAGCGGGTTCTCCATGAAGACCGTGGGCCGCACGTGGACGACCGGCGCCCCAGACCAGTCGAGGACATGCTCGGACAGCCAGTGCAGTCGCTGTTGCCGGGATTCGGTGGCGCTGGTGAGGCTCATCTGCGACACCGTCATCTGCGACATGCTCACCAGCAGGTCGAGGCCGTCACCCTCCTGGATGGCCGCCGCGACCGTCGTGGCGGCCTCCAGGTAGACGGGGGACACGCTCATCCCGAAGTAGGCGCGGCGGCAGCCCGAGAGTGCGTCGACCACGTCGGCGCCGCGCGTGAGGTCGCCGACCACCACCTCCACCCCGTCCAGGGCCCGCAGCGCCGCGGCCCGCTCGTCGTCGTGATGCACCAGGGCCCTCACCGGCACACCGTTCGCACGCACATGGTCGAGAACCATGTTTCCGACTCCGCCGACCGTGCCACCGACGCCGGTGACAAGGATGGGTCCTGCGCCCATGTCGATCGCCTCCTGTAGTTCGGACCGGGATGTCCGGCCGCTCGGGGATGTCCGGCCTCGGTTCCGTCGGTCGCCCAGGCGTCTGCCGGCCGACGCCTGGGTGATGTTTGTCCGCAAACCCTCCTGCCGTACCGCGGGAGACCGCTGAAGGGCTTGCGGACGTGGCCTCACCTGACGTACTGATGGCCGGTCATGAGCCGGGGGCAACCACCATCCGGAAGCGCGCCTTGCCGGCCAGCATCCTCTGGAAGGCGGTGTCCACGTCGTCCAGCGGCACGGTCTCGGTCATCGGCCGGATGCCGTGAAGGACGCTGAAGGCCATGGCCTCCTCGACGTCCTGCGCGGTGCCGGCCGGATGGCCACGCAGGACGTAGGCGCCCATGAGCATCTGGGACGGGGTGACGCCCAAGGGAGTGGTGTCGGCTCCGATGACCACGAGTTCCCCGCGGGGGGCCAGGCCGGGCACGGTGGCGGTGATGGCTTCGGAGTTTCCGGCGGTGGCGAGGACGACCCTGGCGCCGCCGAGGGACTGCAGGGCCTCGGCGACCGGGGTGCCGGAGGTGCTGTCGACGTAGTGGTGGGCGCCGAGCTGCTTGGCGAAGTCGGCCTTCTCGGCGCCCCGGGCGATCGCCACGGTCTCGAAGCCCATCGCCGCCGCGAACTGCACCCCGAGATGGCCGAGGCCGCCGAGGCCCAGCACCGCGACCAGGTCGCCGGGCCGGGCGGAGCTGCGCCGCAGTCCGTTGAAGACGGTGACGCCCGCGCAGGCCATCGGCCCGGCATCGGTGGCCGAGAGCGCGTCGGGGATGCGGGCCAGGGCGTCGACGGGGGCGATCACCTTGTCCGCGAAGCCGCCGTCGTACGCCCAGCCGGGGACCTTCAGGTCGGCGCACAGGATGAAGTCGCCCCTGCGGCAGGACGTGCAGTGGCCGCAGCTGCCGCCGAACCAGCCGACCGCGACCCGGTCGCCGACCCGCCAGCCATGGTCTTCGCTACCTTCGCCCAGCTCCTCGATGTGCCCGGCGATCTCGTGCCCGGGAACCTCGGGGAAGGAGACGCCCGGAAGGGCGCCGCTGACGAAGAGGGCGTCGGTGTGGCAGACGCCGCATGCCTCCACGGCGATCCTGACCTGGCCGGCGCCGGGCCGGGGCACCTCTCGCTCGGTCAGGTGCAGGGTGCCGTTGGGTGCGGTCGCCTGTGCGACTCGATAGGTGTTCATGTTCAGCGCTCCTCGGGGAAGTCGTCGCCGTACATCGGCAGGCCGCTCAGGGACTGTTCGCGGGTGGCTTCCTCTTCGATCACGTCCCAGTGCTCGACGAGGACGCCGTCTTCGAGGCGGAGGAAGTCGGCGACGATCCACGGGGCGGGCTGGCCGTGTCCGGAGAACCGGCCGCGCACCATGACCATGTCTCCGTCGGCCATGACCAGTTCGCACTCGTGCCGCAACTCCGCCGGGAGGCTCCTGACGAGGTCGAAGAGTCCTTCGCGGCCCGGTGCGATGTGGGCGCTGCGCTGAATGTATCCGGGGGACCAGAACCGCTCGGCGGCTGCGTAGTCCCGCTTGTTGAACAGGGTGTCGAACGCTTCGCGGACGATGGCCTTGTTCCGGTCTTCGATGGTGCTCATGAGGTGGTCACCTACTGTCTGATTCGTGTGGGGGTGGGCCTGGGAAAACAGCCGGTCGGCTGTCCGGGCTCGTCAAACGCTTCTGAGCGGTGATGCGTTGTGATGAAGGGGGTTCCTTGGCGCTCCTCTCTTGCTCCCCGCAGTCCGGCTCAGCGGTGTCTGCTGATGCGGTACTGCGCGAAGAGCCCGAGGGCTGCGGCGGCGAGGACGGCGGCGCCGTAGCCGAGGACCGTCCCGAGCAGACCGGCCGGAGCGACCAGCAAGCCTGCGATGATCGCCGGGACGCCGAAGCTCAGGTAGGCGACCAGGTAGACGGATGCGAAGAGCCCGGCCCTCTGGTGCGGTTGAACGAGGGGAGCGATGGTACGGATGGCGCCGGAGAACGAGGCTCCGAATCCCACGCCGCCGATGATGCCTCCCGCCCACAGCAGGGAGAGCATGCCGGTGGCCACACCGGCCTCGATCACCGCGGTGCCCAGCAGTACGCCCGCGCCGCCGACGAGGACGGTGCGCCGGGCCGGCAGACGGCCGAGGAAGACGCCGGCCGTGGCCGCCGCCGCAGGCTCGATGAAAGCGGTGGCACCGTTCAGCAGACCGCTGTGCAGGCCCAGCACGTCCCGGATGATGGTTGGTACGAGTCCCATGAACAGACCGCCCAGCATCCACGCGGCTATGTGAACGGGGATGCTCGCAACGAACTCACGGCGCGCCTGTCGGGGGACTGAGACACGGGGAATCAGGGACCGAGCCGCTCCGGGACGCGGCGAGACCGTTTCCGCGGAGAGCGCGACGACCGCCGTGCCGACGATCATGATCAGTGCGAGAGCCGTGAACACGATCGCACTGGCATGGCTGCTGAACTGGATCGCCACGCCGGTCAGCAGGGCTCCCAGGCCCAGCCCGCCGGCCGGGGCGATGCTGGTGATGATCGTGCCCAGCTGCTTGTGCTGCCGCGGTGCGTGCTCCACGACCGAGGCCGAGAACGCGCTCGTGGCTGCCCCTGTGGCGATTCCCTGGAGGGTGCGGGCCGCGATGACCCAGCTGATGTCAGGTGCGAAGACGAACATGAGCATCGCGGCGATTTCCACCAGCAGGGAGCCGACCAGCACGGGACGGCGCCCTGTGTAGTCGGACAGCGAGCCTGCGAACAGCAGAGCCGCAAGGAGGCCGAGCGCATAGGAGGAGAAGGCCACCGTCAGGACCCAGGCGGGGAAGTGCCACTGCTGTTCGAAGACGACCAGGAGCGGCGTGGGCGCGCCTGCTGCCACATACAGCGCCGCGAACACGGCGGCCGATCCGGCGAAGGTCGCGAAGGGAGGGAGTGCCTGGCGGACCCGAACGGGTTCATCAGCCACGCGAGCGGGGCCTGGGTCCTGCCGTGAAAGGGTGCGGAACACCTCGGGCCTCCTAAGGCCAAAGTCTGTGCGTTAGATTCACGGTAGACCCGGAAGCCAATTAATGCCAAGTGCTGTGCGTTACAGTGTGGTGCATGGTTGCTGAATCGTCCCCGCGCCGGCGCACCGGCGGCCGCAGCGCCGCGGTGCTGATGTCCATCAGGAAGGCCGTCGAGGAACTAATCGCCGAGCACGGCAGCGACGCCGTCACCATCCCGATGGTCGCGGAGCGGGCGGGAGTCAACCACTCCAGCATCTACCGGCGGTGGGGTGATGCCCGCACCATGATCAACGACCTGGCGACCTACCGGCTCGACCCGGACCGCGGCCTCCCCGACAGCGGAGACCTGCGCGCCGATCTGACCGCCTGGGCCCAGGAATTGATCACCCACTACAGCAAGCCGGTGAACGCGGCCCTGCTGCGCGGCGGAGCCGCCGCGGCGGGCGAGAGCGAGTCGGACTGCCTGCGTGACCGCCGGGCGGAAGCGGCCGCCTTCGCCGGCCGGCCCGGCAGCACCTTCACCGGCGACCAGATCGTCGACAAGGTCGTGGCCCCCATCATCTACCGGGTCATCTTCCTGCCCTGGACGCTGCCCGAACTTGATGTGCGCAGCTACGTCGACGACCTCTGCGAAAGGTCCGTCTGAGCCCCACTTCCCTGTGGGCGGCTGCCGCCTTTCAGTTGGGAGCGGCCGCGTCCGTACGTCGAGGGTGCGGCTACCGACCGCCCTCATTGAACCGCGGTTCTCTGCGTTAGTTCTCCGTTGGCGCTGACCTCGACCTAACGCACATGTCCGTGCATTAAGGGTCTCTCGTTCCTGTCGGGAGAATGAAAATGCGATGGTCATGGCGCCGATGGCGCGATCGCGGGCCGCAACCGTGAACTGCTGCCGACCGAGCTCCATGCCGAGTACTACGCGCAGCGGGCATCTGCCGGTCTGATCATCTGCGAGGGTGTGTGGATCAGCCCCGAGGCGGTCGGATGGCATGACGTGCCGGGTCTGTTCACCGACGAGCAGGTTGCTCATTGGCAACCGGTGACGGACGCGGTCCACGGTGCGGGCGGTGTCATCTTCGCCCAGCTGTGGCACACCGGGTCCGCCTCGCACCCCGACTTCTTCAACGGCCGGCCGCCGCTCGCGCCCTCGGCGGTGAACCCGGGACTGCTTGCCCCGACACCGGCCGGCCGCAAGATCACCATGGTGCACATGGCCATGTCGGACATCCAAAGGACGATCACCGACTTCGCGACAGCCGCCCGCAACGCCACGGCGGCAGGATTCGGCGTCCAGCTGCAGGCGGGGTTCAATCACCTGATCAGCCAGTTCATCCCTGCGGTGTGCCGACCCCCTGACCCGCCGAACCAAGGGGTCCTTGTGCCCCTGTTCGACCACCCGGCATACGACGACCAGAGCGCGTCCTTTCGCGGCCCGGTCGGACAGATCATCGACGGGGGTGGACTCCCGGAGATCCACGACGCGATCGACGAACTCGAAACCGTCGCAGCCGCGGACGGGCACCCGGTCTCCGCGCCGGCACACGCGCAGTCCCTGGCACCTCTGACCGAACCGGGATCGGCATCCGCCTCCTCGCTGTACCGGGACCTCGTCCGGGACTGCCCACCGAGGCGGAGCACATTCTGGGCGACCTGTCGCAGGCCCCAACTCCCGCTGAGGGCCCTCGCGTTACGCCCACAACCGGCCGGTCTGCCGCCGCCCCGATCGATCAGCGCGGAAGGTAGCGGCCCGCCCCGGTCCTCGCCAGCCAGCCCCGGTCGGACAACTTACGCAGCTGACCGCGGACCGGCTCGACCTTGCCCGGCGTCGTCTCGCGGCCCAGGGCGATCGCGACATCCTTGGCCATCACCGGCCCGTCCGCGCAGGCCACGATCTCCACGATCCGCCGGTACTCGGGCGTGAGGACCTCCACGGCCATGCCCTCGGCACGGTCCGGCACCAGCCGCATCCCGCCGGCTCCCGGCCCGACCACCACCCATTCCGGCTCCAAGATCCTCGACTGTCGACGCCCGCCGTCCGTGGCCTCGGCCCACTGCCCGAACACCACTTCAGCGGCCTCCAGCCGAGCCACCTCCGACTCAATCCCGGCCAGTTCCTTGCGGAGCAGCTCGGCCCGATCCGCCAGCTCGATCCGCCGCTCGATCGTCCAGGTCAGCACGTCCGTCATCCACATCCCTCCCGCCGCGGAACCTACGGAATGCCCAGCCCCGTCGCCCGAGAACCCCGGAAACCGCCCCCGACGGACGATCGCCTGCTAGTGATCACGCCCGTAACCAGTGCGAGCAACCATCCCCAGCTCAAGGGGCGAACAGCTTCCAGTGCCCCTCGGAGACGACTTCGACGCTGCCGTCGGTCACCTTGATGGCAGTCTCGTCATCGATCGCGTACCCCGGTCGCGGGATCCCGGCGGCCCACTTCTGCGCGTTGGCCATGGAGTTGTCCGGGAGATTCTCGTGGTCCAGGTGCGGGAAGATCGAAAAGTCGACCATGCCCAGCGCACCGTCGCCACCGGTAGGTGGCTTCCAGAGGTAGGACTCGCTGAAGTCCTTCCCGACGCTGGGGGCCATCACCATGCTCCCGGCGCTCGCTCCCACATAGACCGTCTCGCGCAGCGACGGCAGCAGGTCGGCCAGCCCGGACTGCCGCATCCAGTGACACAGATACAGGGCATCGCCGCCACCTGCCAGCAGGACGTCGGCCTCTCCGACCGAGGGGATCCACAGCTCCTCGCCAAGGCTGGGCAGCGCGGTGAGCTCCAGCACCCCCAGCGACTTCCAACCCACCTCGCACAGGGAGATGACGGATCGTCCACTGATGAACCGCCATGCCGAACCGACACCGCCGGGCATGGCATACGCCGCGGTGGGAATGCACAGGGCGTTGGCCTCGGCAACCGGTTTGCCCAGCAGGTCGACCAGCGCGTCGTGGATGCTCGCGTTCTTGATGCCGGCGGATGTGAGCAGAAGCCGCACGATACCTCCCGATTAGAATGCGATGAAGCGGTCTGACATACAGACCTGGTACCACCGCGGAACTCATCGCTGCCGAACAGGATCCAGCTCCCGCAACAGGCCGCTTGCCGCGTAGGACCGGCTCGGGCGCTTGCAGCACGCGCGAACAGCGGCGTTCCGGCGAACACCCCGTGGCAGGCGATCACCTGGTGCCGATCACGCCGCCGACCAGGGCGAGTACCGCGGCCGCCGGTCACACCAGACTCGTGACCAGCGACTTCAGGATGAGACGATCTCAGTGGGTGGTATTGGAGCCGTTGTTGCCGAAGGGTGCCAGGGCGGGGCGGCCGCCCGTCCATTGCTTCCCTGTACGTCCGGCTACTCGATGGTGAAGGAGCTGCCGGTGTGGGTGAGCCGCAGTAGCCGGGCGAGCGCGTGCGGGATCGAGAACAGCCGCAGCTCGCTGCCGTGGGCCTTCGCCGCGCGGGCGGCGGCCAGCAGCGCTGACAGGCCGGTGCAGTCGCAGAAGGTCAGGTGGCCGCAGTCGACATCAACGCGGTCGTGGGCGGACACAGCGGCCTTGAGGGCTTCCCGCACGTCCGGGGCGCTGACCACGTCGAGGTCCCCGGTCACGGTCACCCGGCAGCTGCCGGGCCCGGTCGGATGCACTGCGACGTGGAGCGTGTCGTGCATGGCGCCCCCGGTCAGCGAAGTGGACGGGGCGTGTGTCCAGGAGAACCCCCGACCGGGGCGGTGTCCACACCCGCCTGATTGGGAGGTCCGGCGGCGGGCAGCATCGGCCGGACGCTCAAGCCGGCCGCCGCCCGCGCAACGTCCTTGGCCTGCGCTGCCAACGCCATGGTCGCTTGCCGCTCCTCAACGCTTCCCATGGCTGCACCCTGCCCGGGCGGCCGTTCCTGCGAGTGGTCAACAGCGGGCCCGGGATCCCGCCGGACCGCATCGACACCCTGTTCCAGCCCTTCCGACGTCTGGAATCCCGCACCGGGAGACCGGACGCGGGCACGGCGTCGGGCTGTCCATCGTGTCAGCCGTCGCCGCCGTACACGACGCCACCCTGACGGCCGCGCCCGGCGCCCAGCAGCGGGCGCGACGCCGTGCCGTCGTCGTGGACCGTCAACCGCGCTGGCTCCGAGGCTGGACGTCCAGCCCGGGGAGGCGATGCGCAATGTTCGGTGACGGAGCCGGTTCAGCGGGGCGTGTGAGGTTGAGCCGGTGGTTGCGTTCGGTGGCTGTCGATCGCTGTGAGCAGCCACTCTAGGTTGCCGGCGTGCGTCGGGCGTGGCTGCTCACCGTTGATGACTGCGAGTAGACGGTGATAGCGCTCGGACTGGCTGTCGAGCCCCGCCCGCAGCCGCTCGCGGACGTAGGCGAGACGGGCTGCGTCCGCTCCTTCCAGCAGTCGGTCCACAACCTGTGCCGCCTCGGGCGAATCCGGTGCGATGCCACGCTCCCGCGCTTCTTCGACGAGCGAGACCATCTGCCGCGTGAATCGCTGGTAGCCCCCCGGCTGGGCGGCCGGACCACCTTGGGCACGGCTCTCGGCGTGGTATTCGACTATCTTCCGCATCCGCTGCCGGAAGTCCGCGTCGCCGACCAGTTCGGCCAGCTCCACCCAGGCGTCCACCTGCTCCGGGGTCGGCTCGTCCGGGAGCTCAGGGGTGAGCCGCAGTTTCTCCTTCAGCAGCGGGTCCGAGTCCAGGCCGTCGAAGATCTCGGTCACGAAGTCGTCGATCATCTGCCTGCGCTCCCGTGCGGACAACCGTGCCAGTTTGTTCATCAGGGCCATCTCCTCGGTCTGGGGGTGCCGCTTGGCCACGGTGCTGAGCACCGCCCGGGTCAGCCGCAGTGAGTGGATCTGTGCGTCCAGCGCCGCCACGTGCACGGCGGCGACGTCGGCGACGGTGATCTCCCGCCGCAGCACGCGGCGCACCTCGTCTAGGCTCAGACCGAGCTCTCTCAGGGTGCGGACCAGTTCCAGGCGGGCGACCGACTCGGTGTCGTAGAGCCGGTGTCCTCCGCCGGTCCGCCCGGCTGGCAGCACCGCGCCGATGTCGGACCAGTAGCGGATGGTGCGGACCGTCAGTCCGGTGCGGCGGGAGAGCTGGCCGATGGTCAGCAGCGGGCTGCCGTCGTCGTTCATGGCATCGAGTGTGGATCCTCCAGCCGCTGGAGATTCAACCCCGACGAGGTCGGCAGCCTGCCACCGTCGACCGATGTCCTCGTCCTCTGCCCACCGTCAGCCACGGGCTCACCCGAATCTGCGCACGGCACAGCATGTGGCAACGTGCGCGCTCAGTCACAGCGGCGATAGTCGACCAGTAGCAGTGGTACTCGGCCGTAACAGCTGCCTCGGCGGTTCGCCCCGGACTCGGAGCCTGAAGCCCTGCCCGGCGGGCGAGGCCCGGATCACAGGCGCTTGGTCCGGGGCGCGCCAGCCACACCGGCCGCCCCGGTCACGAGGCACGAACATCGCGATGCGTACAGAGAACGGCGGTGATCAGAAGTGGCCCAACGACATGCCCCACGCCCACACCTTCGTGACGTCGTCCGGCTCGCGGTGGCCGGTTCCCTGACAGTCGTCCTGACGCTGAGCGTCGGCCCCGCCCGGGCGGTCCCCGAGGGCCACGTTTCGACAATCGACGCGGCGACTCACCAGATGACCGTCACGGATCACGGTCGGACGGTGATGACCTTCACCGCCGGCTTCGGAAAACCCGGCTTCCGTACACCGTCGGGAACGTTCCACGTGCTGGGCAAGGACGCGGTCATCACGATGACCTCGTGCAGCGCGAACATCACGTGCAATCCGCACAGTCCCAACTACTACGTCCTCACGGTCCACTGGGCAGTACGCCTGACCAGCTCCGGCGTGTTCGTCCACGCGGCACCCTGGGACCACGCCATCGGACGGGCGGACAGCTCCCACGGCTGCATCCACCTGACCACCGCGGACGCCCACCGCTTCTACGATTTCAGCCGGGCCGGCGACACAGTGATCGTGAAGAACACCGGCGGCTTGGCGGGCGGCGTGAGCGGTCCGTGACGCTCCCAAGCCTGACCTGTACGCGGGCACCGGAGTCAGCCCGCTCAATCCCATGGGCCCCTGACCAGGCTGCTGCTCGCCGGCGGGGCCGTGCTGCGTCAGCCCGTCGGCCCGGGTGCCGGTAACCCGATCGCGGTCACGCTCGCCGCCGTACTCAGGCGGGCCGGCCGTGGGATCTCAAGGCAGTCGGGTCGGCTGCGCGCTGCCTGTCGACCGGTTCGGGCGGAAGGCGACACCGTACTGCCGGGCGAAGCGGTTGGCGTCCGCGACCGAGCCTCCCAGCGAGCGCAGGTAGAGGGCGTAGGCCACCGATTCGATCTGTTCCTCGTCCAGGTGCAGAACCCACCGATTGCCGAGCTGGCGCGCTGTACGCACCCGCTCCGCCAGGCCCTCGGCCGGCGGCAGGTGCAGCCGGGCTCCGAGGTGCACGTACACGCGCAGCGCGTCCATCTGCGGGCGGCGAAGCTCCACCAGCCGCTCGCCGGCGGCGGGGCCGTCGGGTCGGTGCTCGGGGGTGGGGCTGGCCTCGGCGTAGAGCAGTACATCTTGGCCGTGCCCCGTGAGCCGGGCTGCCCAGACGACGGGCCTTCCTTGGTGGGCGGACAACTCCGCACGCATCACCGGATCGGCCAGCTCGACCAGGCCGTGCCCGGCCGCGGCTTCCACTGCCTTGTGATGGTCGGGGCGCAGCGCGCCGAACAGTACCCAGCCACGCTGGGCTGCCTCCTCATGGTCGCGCAGGACCCGCAGCGCCTCGAGCAACGCCTTCCCACTAGGCATGCGCCTCCCCGTCCTCGTGCCGTTGAAAGCCGGTGGGACGACGGTAGGCACCGAGGTGCGAGGCATGGGGCCGGACCCGGGAAAGATCACCCGCGCGTGCAGGGCCGCCGCGAACGGGCCCATGTCCGCTGCGCTGCTCGAGGGCGCCGGCGCAGGCGACCCCGGGCGCACAAGCCGAGCCGGACTCATCGTTCGGGTATGTGTGGGCAGGTGTCGCGCTGCTGGTAGCTGCCCGGCACGCCCGTGCCCACCGCCGAGCAAGCCGCACCCGCCCAGCTCGCGAACCTGATCCGAGACCACTGGAAGATCGAAGCCCTGCACCATGTCCGAGACGTGACGTTCGCCGAGGACGCTTCCCAACTGCGGACGGGCACCACACCTCGGGCCATGGCCACCTGGCGCAACCTCTCCATCGGCGCCCTCCGCCTGGCCGGCAAGACGAACATTGCCTCCGCACTGCGACACAACGCCCGCGACAGCCTCCGACCGCTCACACTCCTCGGGCTCACATGATCTCGAACCAGGCATCACGACACTTCGCCGAGGCCCTGGGGCCCGCTCCGACCGGGGTCACGCTCACCGAGCTTCACAATCGGGGTGTCACGCACCCTGTCGCCCGCCGCCAGCCGCGCGACAGTGGCTGCCCAAATGCCCGATGTGGGTGAGTTTCACGGCGCGCTCAGGGCCTCAGACCCCTCCCGGGCCGGTTTCCGCTCGCGTGACAGCCTGACAGCCCGTGTGTCGGCCCCGGACGTCCATCACTTCCGTTGCTTGCCCCTCGCACCGCCGGGGCAACCGACGAAATGCGCTCACGGGGTGACGGAATGCGCGGAGCGTGCTCAGCGGGCCAGACCGTGACGGTCGGCCGGTTTGGACGGGGGCAATCCGTCAGCATGGGATACGAGGTGTGGTCGGTGCAGCTGGCGTGACGGGGTGCGTTCGATGATCAGGAAAGCGGCGTCGTCGGTGAGCTGCTCGCCGGTGTGCGCGAGCAGGCCGCGGTGGATGTCGTGCAGCAGGGCATCCGGGCTTGATGCGCGGAAGGAAGCGACCCGTTCGGCGAGCGGGTAGAAGGCTCCGGTCGGTGAGCGGGCTTCGATCGCCCCATCGGTGTAGAGGAGCAGCATGTCACCCGTTTCCAAGGTGAAACGGTCGGTGTGATCGCTGCGTACGCAGAGGGCACGTAGGCCTAGTGGGGGCGCGGGACGGCGGGTGTTCAAGACTGTGATCCGGCCGCCATGGATCAGCAGGGGCGGCGGATGTCCGCAGTTGAGCATCTCAGCCTGTGGGCCCTGATCGGGTATGTCGATCATGACGGCGGTGATGAAGTGCTCGCCGGCTTCGTGCGCGGTGTCGGCGACCTCCTCCAGGTTCCGGCAGATGCTCTCTTCGACGGCGGTGACGAGCTCGGGCAGAGAGGCGTACCGGTGAGCGCACTCACGGAACGCACCCATCGCCGCCGACGCCTCGCCGATGGAGGCCAGCCCATGGCCTCGGACATCGCCGATGAGTACCCGGGTGCAGGGATGGTCGGCGCGGGCGACTGCCAACAGGTCGCCCCCGATCTGGGCCTCGTCCTCGGCGGCCAGATACAGCCAGGCCACCCGCAACGGCCCGATCCGGCGCGGTGGCGGCCGCAGCAGAACCCGCTGCGCCGTCTCGGCCACCGACCGCACCCGGCTCAGCTCCCGGGCATGCCGCTCCCGCATATAACAGACGAAGACCACCAGAGTCGACAGCACAGCCAAGGCGATCAGCTGCGCCACATGGTTGGTCGTGGTCAGCCCGCCATGGAAAATCACGATGATCAGCAGGGCGACCTCCGCCAGAACCCCGACCAGAGCGGTCAGCCGCGGACCGGCGAAGGAAGCGGTCAACGTCGGCGCGATGACCAGCAACGGGCCCAGATGAACACTGGTCCCGATACCGATGTCCGCCGCAGCAATGGCCACGATCAGCGCCAGGGCGATCACCAACAGCCCGCGCCGATGCTCCGGGAGCCCAGATACCCCGTAGATGCATATGACCTTTTTTACGCTCTTTTTGGTCGTGCAGGTTTCCCGGGACCCCCACCTTCACGCGAAACGGCCTGACAGGGGCGGGAAGCGATCTCTTCCGGCCCCACGTAAGGCGTGACCCGCACATGTCTCCGGTTCCCCCGCCGGAACGACCCCCAGCCCGGCACGAACCTGGGTCCCAGGGGCCTGGGCCCGGCGTTTCCCCTGGCAGAGGCGTTCCATCCCCGCACCTGGGACTTGCTTCCAGCAGAGTCCCGCAGCCCGGTGCCAGGTTTCGTCCGTACCGTCCCGGAGCGCCCCACCCCGGCGCTACCGTTAGGACACACGCCAGCAACTCGCCCAAGAGCACCGGCGAGCCAGCAGCCGGCCCCCGCGACCAGGCTCGGTTCCTCGCCCCGTGAACGCAGTTTTGCCGGACCGGCAACAGGAGTGGCCTGACCGGAACGCGATGGGCAACGGTGAGCCCGTGACCGACAACATCGCAGCAGGATCGCCGACGTCCGATGCTCCCTCGCCCACCGACGGCTATGACGAGTACGTCGGAGACCCCGCAGTGCGGGCGGAGTGGGACAACCGGTACGCCGACCGGCAACAACTGTGGAGCGGCCAGCCCAATGGTGCACTCGTGGCCGAGGTCGCCGGGCTCACTCCCGGCCGGGCGCTCGACGTGGGCTGTGGCGAGGGCGCGGACGCCCTCTGGCTCGCGCGCGGCGGCTGGGACGTGACCGCGCTCGAGGTCTCGGGCGTGGCGCTGGAGCGGGCGGCCAAGCACGCGCGGGACGCTGGCCTTGCCATTCGCTGGATACACGCGGAACTGACGCAAGTTGGCGGAAGCCGCCTCCTGCCGAGCGCGCAACTGCTTCAGCCCCACGGGCGGTTCCTGATACAGGTGGGCCGAATAAGCTGTGCTGTCATGTCGAACCCTGATGAGCTGCTCGTCGCCATCTCCGCCGCGGTGGAGTCCGAGCGAAGCAATCAGATGTCGTTGACCGTGGTCGTCGGCGGCGCCGTCATCACCGGCCGGCTGGCTCCGGAGGCCGTGTGGAGGGAGCGGGTGGCGGAGGTCCTGAAGGACTCGGACCGTCTCGGCCCGTTCTCGGACGTCTTTGCGCGCGGTCCGCGAGGAAACCGGCCCGGTCGCGGCGAGGCGCCCACGCATCTGCACTTTCATCTCGCCCGGATCCTGCAGGGCAGCCTCGGCATCCCGGAGACGGGCGGCATGTACCGAGTCGCGATCAAGGACGTCAGCGCATGGACCGTAGGAGATCTCATCCACTTCGACCGGTGAGACACAGTCTCCGCCCCGTTGCCCGGCCGACGCTTTCCGGGCGGACGGCGACACAGCGGTGGGGGCCCTGCCGACGCGCGTCGGCAGGGCCCCACCGGGATTCTGGGGCGGTCTCCCGCCTGCCCTCACACGGCCACGGGCCCGGTGCCGCCGAGCAGTGCGGACGCGGTTTGGAGGAGAGTGAGTCCACCCTCGCCCACGGGCGCGCCCTCGGGTCGGTCGTGGCAGGTGAAGCCGAGGCGCGTCATGGCCCGCATGACTTCTCCGGCGGTGAAGTCACGGGGGTCCTGTCGCGTGATGACCTGGCCCACCTGCTTGACGGGGTAGCGGCGGCGGCCGATGGTCACGGACGCCCCCGTGACGAGCTCGGGCCTGACGCCCTTCATCGAGGCCAGAACCCCGGTCCTGGTCAGGTCGAACGGGTACCGGGTGATGACACAGCGCATGATGCCTCACAGGGGAGAAGTCGCGGGGAGAAGGAGAACGGGCCGCCCGGGGCGAGACGGATCAGCACGAGAGGGCTGGTACGCCCGGAACCCGGCCGCACTCACCGACGCCGCCCGAGCGGCCGCCGGGTGAGGGCGGTGGTCCGTCGAGGACGTCCCGCAGACGGATCCGGTCCGTGTACGCGGAACTGTCGCGGAGAACGGCGAGCCGGACCCGGGTGACCAGGCCTGTGCTTTCGTCGTCCCCGTCGCACACGGTCAGGTACTCGACCCGGGCACCCGCCATGACGGCCAGAGCCACCTCGAGGGTCATGTCGTCACATACCCGATGCCCGCGCCCTTCGCGGTCGTCGACCACGGACACGGGAGTGGGGTCCGGCCTGCGGTACTGCGTCCGCGCTGGCGTCAAGGCTGTCTCCTTCGGTAGGGGATGGTCGGCTTGGCGGCCCTTGGGCCCCGGGAGGCCACGTGCGGCTTCCGAGAGGCCATCGGGGCTCGGGGGACTGCGCCGGCCTAAGCGGCCGAGTCGTTGCCGGGCCGCCGCTGTGCTCTGCGGCGCACCCCCGCGCCGGCGGGTCGGCCCTGGCCGTCCCGCCGGCGGTCCCTGGACGGCGAAGGCGCGCGGCGGGTGCGTTCCACGACAAGCGCGGTGATGACCACAGGGACCCCGGAGGGCGCTTGGGCGCCTGTGATGCGGCTCAGCTCCGCCTCGCCCGAGCGGACCGGGGCGACGCGCGGGCTGATGCCGGCCGAGGCCATCAGCCGGGTTATTCCGCGGCGTTGGCCGGGGGTCACCAGGGTGACGACGCTGCCGGACTCCCCGGCGCGGGCCGTACGGCCGCCACGGTGCAGATAGTCCTTGTGGTCGCTGGGCGGATCTACGTTGACGACCAGGTCCAGGCTGTCGATGTGGATGCCGCGGGCCGCGACGTTGGTGGCGACCAGGACGGCGACGTGACCGTCCTTGAACTGTGCCAGGGTCTGGGTGCGCTGCGGCTGGGACCGGCCACCATGCAGGGCCGCGGCGCGGACACCGCTGTTCAGCAGATGCTTGGTCAGCCGGTCCACGGCGTGTTTGGTGTCCAGGAACATGATGACCCGGCCGTCCCGGGCCGCGATCTCGGTGGTCGTGCGGTGCTTGTCCGCGTCGTGCACGTGGAGTACGTAGTGTTCCATCGTGGTGACGGCCCCGGCCGACGGGTCGACGGAGTGCACCACCGGGTCGGCCAGGTAGCGGCGGACCAGCAGGTCGACGTTGCGGTCCAGGGTGGCTGAGAACAGCATCCGCTAGCCCTCGGGGCGCACTTGGTCGAGCAGGGCGGTGACCTGGGGCATGAAGCCCATGTCGGTCATCTGGTCGGCCTCGTCGAGCACCGTGATGCCGACGTCGGCGAGCCGGCAGTCGCCCCGGTCGATGAGGTCCTTGAGCCGACCGGGCGTCGCGACGACCACCTCCGCGCCGGCCCGCAGCGCACCGGCCTGCCTGCCGATGGACATTCCACCGACGACGGTGGCGATCCGCAGGCTCACGGAGCGGGCGTAAGGAGCGAGCGCGTCGGTGACCTGCTGGGCCAGCTCACGGGTGGGGACGAGAATCAGCGCCAGTGGCCGGCGCGGCTCGGCGCGTCGGCCCGCCGTACGGGCCAGTACCGCGAGGCCGAAGGCGTGGGTCTTGCCCGAGCCGGTGCGGCCGCGACCGAGTACGTCACGGCCGGCCAGGGAGTTCGGCAGGGTCGCCGCCTGGATCGGGAACGGTACGGTCACACCTTCGTGGCCGAGCGTGGTCAGCAACGGAGCCGGCATGGCGAGATCGGCGAACGACTCGACAGCGGGCAATGTGGGCGTGACCGTCTCCGGAAGCGCGAACTCGCCCCCCGAGGGCTGTCGGTTTCCGTAACCGGCGGAAAGGCGCGGAATGCCGGAGCGGCCTGCGACGGCGCTTCCTCCGAAGCGGTCGTATGTGCGATTGGTGCGTGCGCGAGTGGTACGTGTGCGGTTCATGCGGAACCTTCCTTGATGCGGGCACGCATCAAGGAAGGTTCCGCAGCAGAATGAGCGGCGCAGAGAATCGCGAGAACGGGCCGAAAAATTCCAGGGTCGAATCCCCTGGGAATGAAGCGAGCTGGGACCCGCACCCCAAGGTGCGGGTCCCAGCTGCGAAGTATGCGTCAGTGCCGGTGCGTCAGGCGGGAACGATGTTCTCGGCCGTCGGGCCCTTCTGGCCCTGCGCGATGTCGAACGACACCTTCTGGCCTTCCAGCAGCTCGCGGAAGCCCTGGGCGGCGATGTTCGAGTAGTGGGCGAAGACGTCGGCGCCGCCGCCGTCCTGCTCGATGAAGCCGAAGCCCTTTTCGGCGTTGAACCACTTCACGGTGCCAGTAGCCATGTTGTTTCTCCTTCGGAGGCGGTGTCAGGAATACGCCCTGTGCGCATTCCGTGTCGCCGTGATGATCAGCCGTCGGAAAAACCTTCTGGCAACCACACCTGCAACTGAGAACGACAGTAGCACGGTGCGATCGGCCTTGCGCGGTGGACAATTCCGCTCCGCCGGGCGGTCGAGGAATACTTGCCGTACCCCGCACCTATATCTCATTTCACGGGCACAGATATTGCTCTCCGCGGGCGCGGCTTTCCTACCGTGCACTTCCGCCCACAGCCCTGTGACCTCCCTCGACGGGACATGTGCCGCTGCCACCGTCGTCAGCGAAGGGCACAACGGCGAACGCGCCGAAACTCCCATACCGCGATGAAGGTCACATCCCCCGTGAGAGCCGGTGTCAGCCACCCTGAGCGGGTGGAGCCGACTCGTCTTCTTCCTCCTCCATCAAGCGGATGCCCTCATGGGTCAGCGACGCGGTGGCGGGCGTCTTGTGCGATGTCCACTCGACGGTGATCAGGCCCGCGTCGGCCAGGTAGGCGCAGGCTGCGGAGAGGCCCGCGTCGGGAAGACGGACCTCGTCACGGAGTGTCTCTCCGCTGACATCAGGACGATTGCGTTCGACGGCCCCATACAGGGATCGGAGAATCGCTTTGCGGTAGGTCTTGCGTTCACCGGGTTTCTCCGAGGATGCCCCGGCCTTCAGGCCGGGGAGGAATCGGGCTCCTGCGGAGCAGGGCAGGGAGCCTTTTCCAACCTCACTCTGAGCTGGCCAGATGCAGGGTGAGGACCGCCTGGACGAGGCTGGTGATGCGAGTGGTCGAGCAGCGGAGCTTGCGGAGGAGCCGCCAGGACTTCAGGGTGGCGACGGCCTTCTCAACGAGGGCCCGGATCTTCGCGTGGGAACGGTTGACTTCCTGCTGGCCTGTGGAAAGAGTCTCCCAGCGACCCCAGTACGGGACACGGACGGTGCCCCCGGCGCCCCGGTAGCCCTTGTCCGCCCAGCACGTGATGCCGGCTTCGGCGAGAGCGTCGATGACGCCGTGCTCGCGGGCGGCCCGGACGTCGTGGACGGCGCCTGGCAAAGCCGGTGAGGCCCACAGCAGTCGGCCGGATGGGTCAGCGAGGAGCTGCACATTTATCCCGTGCCTCTTGTGTTTGCCACAATAGAAGGGGCGGTCGGCAGCGATCCGGCCGATCGGCAGGAGAGTCCCGTCCAGCAGCACGAACGCCTTCGTCGATGCCGTCCGGACCGCCTCGGCGAGGGTAGGGGCGAGGGCGGCCAGGACCTCGACCGCTTCGGTGATGTAGCGGTATGCGGTGGTGGTTCCGATATCGAACGCGGCCGCGAGTTGAGCGTACGGGTGACCGTTGCGGAGATGAGCGAGAGCGAGCAGGGCCTGTCGGCCGGCGCTCAGGCGCCGCCACCGGGTGCCGAGTTCCCGGCGGTGTCGGCGTAGCTTGGCGGACAGGAAGCGAAGGGCAGAGCTGGACACGTCGACGGCGGACGGGTAGACGAGCACACGAAGCCTCTGGTGGAGACGGTTCTCTTGGTCGAAAACCCATCTACCAGGGGCTTCACAACGTTGTCAGCCCAACCACTGTGCTGCAGAAGCAAGTTGAAAAAGGCTCAGGGATAGCCGGATCGCCGTCAGGGCGGTCCGGTGTCCACCCCGGACGGCGGGCGGTGTTGTCGCCCACGATGATCGAGAACTCTCGACTGTCGGTCCTCTCGGGTAGGTTCGGATGCATGACGACAGAAGCGATGACGAAGGACACCGGGCATGCCCGGTACACCTTCCGTGTGCGCCTGTCGAACACGGCCAGGCGCCGGCTCGAAGCCGAGTGGGATCGCTGCCGCTGGATCTGGAACGAATGCGTGGCCAAGTCCCAGCAGGTCCACGCGCAGGGCATGGCGGGTGGCGAGAAGCTGACGTGTGGTCCGGCTCAGCTCGACAAGATGCTGACCGAGGCCCGCGGGGTGACGCCATGGCTGGCTGAGGGCGCGAGCGTGCCGCAGCAGCAGGTGATTCGGGACTTCGCCAGGTCGAGGGCGAAGGCGCTGAAGGACATCAAGGACCGGTTGCCGCAGCACCGCCGGGCCCAGATGCCCCGCTTCAAGAAGAAGCGTGAGACGCGGCCCAGCCTCAACCACACCAAGCGCGGTTTCCGCCTCAAGGACGGCCGCCTGCACCTTGCGGGCCAGATCGTGCTGAGGGTGGTGTGGTCGCGGGAGCTGCCGGCTGAGCCGTCGAGTGTGCGGGTGTACCAGGACAGCCTCGGACATTGGTATGCGTCCTTCGTTGTTCCGGCGCAGGTTGAGCCGCTCTGTGAGACCGGCCGCGTCCTGGGCGTGGACTGGGGTGTGAAGGAGACCGCCACCACCACCGACGACGCCTACGATCTGCCGCATGCCGAGCACGGCAGGCGGGCCGCGCAGCGGCTGGCGAGGTACCAGCGGATGATGGCCCGGCGGCGGCGTCCGAAGGGACGGCCCGCATCCGCGGGCTATCGGCAGGCGCAGGCGCAGGCGGCGAAGCTGCACAAGAAGATCGCGAGGCGGCGTGAGGACACCGGCCGCAAGTGGGCCAAGTCCGTGATGCGCGGCCATGACGGGGTTGCGGTGGAGACCTTTGGCCGAGGTTCCTGGCGAAGACGACCATGGCGCGTAAGGCGGCCGATGCCGCCATCGCCGCGACGAAGCGTGCCCTGGTCGAGATGGGCCGCAAGCACGGGCGGGACGTGCGTCTTGTGCACCCGGCGCACACCACGATGGACTGTGCCACGTGCGGAGCGAGAACCAAGCACGCGCTGCCTCTGTCGATGAGAACGTATGCCTGCACCGTGTGCGGAGCCGTGTCCCCCAGGGACAAGAACTCCGCCCGCGTGATGCTGGTCCGGGCAGGTTGGAACCCGGACGGTGTCGAGGGCGTAAGACCACCGGGGCCGCCGGCTCCGGTGGCGGCCTGAGCCGTAAATCCCCGCTCAGCCCTGGAGGGTGAGGAGTCCCCTCCCTTCAGGGAGGGGAGCCTTCAACGAGTGTCGTCATGGCTCGTGACTCGTGGCCGACGGTGCAGGCGCTGATGGTGGGCGGAGGCTTCGCAAGCCGTCGAAGTCCTGTCACACCTCGTCTGCGTTTTGCGGCCTGGCTGATTCGCTGGATGCCGGCCAGGACTGTGCGGGCTGTGAGGCGCGACGCCCCACCTCGGCGACGCCACGAGCGGCCTCCGGAGTCGCCGCGACGAGGCGGACCCAGGCGTTGCCCGCGGAGGGCAATGGTTCGTCATCCATGCGTACCTCCTGCGGGCGGTGGCGCTGAGGACATATGCGGCCACCGCTCGGAACATTCGGCATCCGGCTGCCCGCCGCCCTTCCGCATGCGCCCTTTTCTGAAGCGTATGCCGCGACTGTGCTCCCTGCCGTCGAAGGCAGGCACCGGGGTCGAGTTCGATCCAGGAGCTCCCGGGGGCCCGGGGAGTAGCGTGAGAGGACGAGGCGAGTCGCGTGTTCGCACCGGCTCCCGAAGACGGGTGGTCCTCATGACCGGCTCCGATTCACCCCCTGATTCCCGGCATCTGCCGAGCGGTGTTCACGAGGCCGTACGGCCTGGGTGCGCGCTCCTGCGGCTGGAGACGACGGAGTCGCGGGAAGGTGTCCTGGATGGTGCGTGGTGGCCGCGGTCGCGCGACATCGCCGCCGAGCTGCCCGCGCTGCTGAGCGCCCTCACCAGGCACCTCGGACCCGTGACCCGCGTCGGGCTGGACACCGTGGCCTGGGCAGGGCTCCCGACGCGGATCGTCGTCGAGGACCGGGTGGTGCACATCGACTCCTTCCCCGTGGGTGACGACACCGTCCTGATCACCCGGGGTGACCAGGACCTCTTCTCGCTGCTGGTGGTCCCGCCGAACTCGACACCCGAGGCCGCCCGCGCCGCAATGGCCCAGGCAGTGCGGGCAGACAACATCAGCCAGGCGGAACAGATCCTCATCGATACCGGAAGCGGGCAGGAGCCGTCGGACTGATGCTCGCCTGGACCGAGGCAGGTGAGGTCAGCCGCGCCACTCCACCACGAGCAGCGTCGCGTCATCCGTGGTGTGTCCGCCCCGCGCCCGTTTGAGCGTGTGGGACAGGGAGCGCGTCACCGCCCGGACCCCGCGACCGGTCCTCTCCAGATGGTTCACACAGTCGATCAGCTGGTCCTCCCCGAACTCCTCCCCACCGCTCTTGTGCTCCTCGACCACTCCATCGGTGAAGCAGAGGACGCGGTCCCCGCGCTCCAGCCCCAGCTCGCTGATCCGTGGCTCCGAACCGCCCAGGCCGACCGGGAGGGTCGTCGGGGCGACCAGGCGGCCCGCGACGCGGTGGTCGCGGACGAGGATCGGCGGCGGGTGTCCGGCGTTGACCCACTGCACACGACCCGTCGTCGTGTCCAGCTGCATCATCTGCGCGGTGACGAAGTGCTCGGGACCGAACTGCTCCGCCACCGCCCGGTCCATGAAGTCGTAGATCTCCGACAGTCCGATGCCGAGGCGGCGGGCGTGGCGGTAGGCGCCGATGGCCACGGTGGCCATCGTGGCCGCGTTCAGTCCGTGGCCCATCGCATCGATCACGACCACGTGGAGGACGTCGCCGTTGAGGGCGTAGTCGAAGCTGTCGCCGGCCACGTCATAGGCGGGTTCCAGGATCCCGGCCACGGCGACCCGAGGCATGATCATCGCCAGCGGCGGCAGCAGGGACCACTGGATCTCCGCGGCGGCGCTCATCGCCTCACCGCGTCGGACACGGAAGAACAGGTCGGAATAGCCGTGCTTGGTCACCAGTAGGTCGGCCACCAGGCCGGAGATCCGGAGCAGCAGGCGGCGGTCGTCGTCATCGACACTGTCCAGCGTCACCGCCATGACCCCCACCTGGTCACCGCCGTCCAGCAGCGGCAGATGGACCCGGACGCCGTCCTCCTCGGGCAGCTCGACGCGAACCGCGTCGAGAAAGCAGCGGCCCGCCTCGGAGCCGTCGATCACGTGCGGTTCCCCGTCCGTGAGGCCCTCACCGGGCAGGGGCACGAGCAGCAGCTGGCCGTAGTCCTGCAACAGCACCTGCGGACGGCGGCCCCCCAGCCGCTCCACCACGTCTGCGACAAGCGGCCCGATCAGATGGGGAGGCAGCTCGTGCGCGCCATCGAGAACCGCTCCCAGCAACGCTTCCCCGAAGCTCTCGGAGCGGTCCGCGCGCCGTCCGGGCGTCATCCGCTCACCCGCCGTGATCCGCACGAATCGGTTGCGGCGGGGTGGGTCGACGAAGAGATTGCTTGTGCCATCGCTCCACCGGGTGACGTCGACGACCGGAGCGGCCGGCCGGTCACATGGGCCCGACGGCGTCGGGCCCTCACCTGAGTCCGGGGCCTCCTTCCGACTCCCATGTGGCTTCTCCGTCGAGGCCGTTCTCGGCGAGTGCCAGGATGCGCGGAGCCGACAGCGGGTTCTCGGGGTCGGCGGCGGCGGCCAGCAGCCGGCTGGCCGCGCCGGTCGGCTCTTCGGGTGGGATCACCAGCAGCTCCCAGCGACCCACTGTGCCGCAGTCCAGGGTGATGGCATGCGCTTCGGCGGCGAGGTCGGTCAGGAACACCTCGATCACGTGGCCGGGCGCCAGCACCGTCTGCGGGGCGTCGGGCCAGGACGCGGTGTCCACGGTGACGCGGATGACGGTGCCGACAGCCGGGTCCAATGAGCCGACCAGCGCGGGCAACTCCAGTTCCAGCGCGTCACAGCGCGGCCACCAGGCTCCGTCCAGCGGGCCGTGGCTGACACCCGGCGTGAGGCTCAGCCGGGGCAGGGGCATCCGATAGCTATGTGCGTCACCTGGTGACTTACCCTCGGCGGGCCTGCTGACGGCGTCCATCGTGTGATCCCGTCCCGGGCGGCTTGCGGCTGCCCGCGTGTGTCACTCGCCGGGAACGGCTCCGCCGTGGTCGCGCGGCCGAATAGCTCTCGGTACATATCAGCCTACTCCGGCCGTGGCAGACGGCGCGGCGCCGCGGGTCCTGAAGCTGATTCGCCGATACCTGGAGGCCGGCATCATGGCCGACGGGACGGTCCTCGCGTCGGAAGAGGGTACGCCTCAGGGCTCTCCCCTCTCGCCGCTGCTGTCCAACATCATGTTGGACGACCTGGATCGCGAACTCTTCAAGCGCGGCCACCGTTTCGTGCGCTACGCGGACGATGTCATGATCTTCGTGCGCTCGGAGCGGGCGGCAAGTCGTGTCCTCGGGTCGATCACCACCTTCATCGAGGCGCGGCTGAAGCTGAAAGTGAACCGGGAGAAGTCCAAGATCTCTTCGGTGTTCAAGGTCTCCCTCCTCGGGTTCGGGTACTACCGGCCTGGCGGGAAAGGACCCGTGAGCATCCGGATCGACCGGAAGGCGGTAAAGCGCCTGAAGGGCGAGGTCCGCAGGCTCACTTCCAGGTCCTGGGGAGTCTCTATGGAGCACCGTCTGGAGAAGCTCGGAAGGTTCATGACCGGATGGGTTGCCTATTTCAAGCTCGCGGACTCCTCGTGGACGTTCAAGGATCTTGACTCATGGACCCGCCGGAGGCTTCGCCAGGTCAGATGGATCGAGTGGAGAAATGCCAACAACCGCAACCGCATGGTTCGGCGACTTGGCTACCTGATGCCCGACGGCGCCCGGATCATCGCCGGGCGCCACAAGTGGAAGGCATCCAGGTCCCGCGGCATGTCCATCGGCCTGGACAACGCCTACTGGGACGCCCAGGGCTACAAGTCCTTCCTGGGGCTGTGGCAGCGTCTCAAGACCGCCTGAGATCAGCTGAACGAACCGCCGGATGCGGGCCCGCATGTCCGGTGGTGTGGGGGGGCGGGTCGGGAGAACCGGCCCGCCTACTCGATCGGCCTGACCCCGACTACCAGTAGTGGCGTCGACCGGCTACAGCGTGTCCCATCGCGCCGAGGATCCACAGGATGGCTCCGACGATCGCCAGGATGATCCCGATGGTCCACAGGATGGATATCCCGGTGACGAAGCCGACGAGGAGCAGAATGATGCCCAATATGATCATGGTCGCTCCTTTGGAGGGTGCCGACGCCTGCGGAACTGCGAAAGACTGCAAGGGGGTTGAGGCGGGAACGGTCGGTCTCCTCCTTACTCCACGCGGTGTGGTTTGTGGTGGGCGACCTGTAGGCGGACGTCGGTGGGCATGTCAGGGAGGCCGGTAGACCGACGAGCAGTGCTGAGCGGGCCTGCGCAGAGGGCACCGAGAGTGGCGCCGGGCGCGCCCTCAGGGGTGAGGGTGAGCGTGACGTGGGTGCGGGGGTGGGCGGGTCGGCCGGTGATGCGTACGGCCGCATGCTCGACCCCCGGCAGGGCACCGGCTTCGGTCGCGATCGCGTCACTGAGCGCGCGGTCGCGCAGTTCGACGCCCTCCTGTGGCGGTGTGCCGCCGACGGGCAACCCTCCGGGGTGGCGTCGGCTCAGCTGGGCGAGCAGCCACCACAGGGCGAGCAGGGCGGCGAGGGCGAGGGCGGCGATGACCGCGGGCCACCACCACCAGCCCTGGCCGCTCCAGCGGGCCCGGTCGGCGGAGCCGAGCAGGACGTCGTCCGGGGTGATCAGGGGCCAGCCCGCGGGCGGGATCAGATCGTGTCGCCGGTAGAGGTCGAGCCCGGCGAAGAGGACCAGCAGTCCGCCACCGAGCAGGACCAGTCCGGCGAGGGCCAGCAGAGTGCGGTTGAGTGCGGGTCGCGACGTCATGGCGGACTCCCGGTGCTCGGTTGTCGGTCAGCCGGTGCGTTGCCGCACCCGTACGACGATGCGTGGAGGACGGGCGAGGGCCAGCCGGTCGCGTTCCTCGTCGAGGACGGCGGTGAGGTCCTCCTTCACCTGCCGGGGGTCACGGAAGCGGACGTCCGCGCGTGCTTTGATGCGGTGACGGCGCACCCGGATGCGTGCCGCGCCGACTCCGGGGACCCGCAGCGCGGCGTCACGCAGCAGGTCGGCGGCGCCGTCGCGGTCCAAGGAGGCCCGCAGCCGCGGGCAGTCGGTGGGGCAGCGCTGTGGCAGCCAGTGGCGTAGACCGGGGGTGAGGGCCAGGACGATCAGCCAGACGCCGGCGGCAGCGGCCACGGCGGCTCCCATGAGCAGCCACACGTCGTCCACGGAGCGGGCGGCCAGTTCGTCGGCCAGGTGCCGTCGCCAGGCCGCCGCCGGGCGTCCCGCTCGTACGGCGATGACGTCGACCAGCGCCGCGACCGCTGCCACGAGGATCACCGAGGCGACCAGCGCAGCCGGGATGCGGCGCGCGGACCACGGCCGGTGGGACCGGTGCCCTGCGTCGCGCTCACCGGACGTGAGGCCCGGGCCGAACACCTTGCGTTCGGGTGGTTCGGACTCCTTTGTCAGCGCCACCGTGGCACGCGATGCGGACGGCGTGGAGTCGCGGCCGGAAGGGCCGGAGTCGGGTGTCATCGCGGGTCCCCTTCCTTCACGGCATGCCCGGCGCGCCGGGCCGCGTGGCCGCTCATCGGACCCGCCCCCGGCTCGTGTCGGCAGCGGTCATCAGCCGCCGGACGGTGAGGACGACCTCTCCCACCCGCAGGCCGGTCAGCTGGGCCACTTTTTCGGCGACGTCCTGCTGGATCCGCTCGCACACCCGGGGGATGTCGGTGGGGTAGGGCAGATCCATGGTCAGATGCAGGCGCACCGAACCGATACGGACGGCGGCGGAGGCGCTGGGTGCCTCCGGGCTGCCCCGGTCGGGCGGTACGGCGGCGCGCCGGGACTGCGCCGTGCGTGCGGCCTGGGCGGCGATACGGGCGACCACCCGGTCCGGGATGACGGTGGCCCCCCGCTCGGCAGGGGCCGGCAAGTCGGTGGTCCGCGCCGACGGGTCGGACTCCTCGCCGGGGGAACCTGGCCGGGTCTTCACCGCTGCCTCCGTGTCCGGACGTCGAGGTCGCCCTGCACGACGAGGCCGACGATCAGCCCCGCCGCACCCAGGAAGAGGACCAGCAGAAATGCCCAGAAGCCACCGAAGTAACCGGCGAAGCCCAGGGCCATGCCGGCCACGAGGCCCGTCGTTCCTGCGTTCATCATGTACTCACCCGTCTCGCGGACGTACGTACGTCGCCGTCCGCGCGATCAACCGCGCCCGCACAGGACGCGGTGGTGGATCACCTCACGCGACCCTCGCCCGGTTCTTCCCCCTCGTCGGGGAGATGGACGTCGTCGACGGCGATGTTCACCTCGACGACCTCCAGTCCCGTCATCCGCTCCACGGCGCTGATGACATTGGTGCGTACGCCCCCGGCGACGTCCACGATGGAGACGCCGTACTCGACGACGACGTCCAGATCCACCGCCGCCTCGCGCTCGCCGACCTCGACCTTCACTCCGCGCGTGACGGCTCCGCCTCCACCTGCGCCGGGGACGCGTTCCCGCATGGCGCCGAAGGCGCGGGCCATCCCCGCTCCCAGGCTGAAGATGCCCGGTACCTCGCGGGCGGCCATGCCCGCGATCTTGGCCACCACGCCGTCCGCGATGGTGGTCTTCCCCCGTGTCTCGGCCGGAGTCCCGGCCCCGGTACGGCCCTTCAGCGCGCTCACGCCCGCCTCCTGCCGGTTGCCCCCGCCGACGCTGGTGATGTTCTCCGTCATGGCGGTCGCCTCGATCGATAGGGCGGACACCGGTGTGGCGCCCGTCGAAAAGTTGGACATACGGGGCGGCGGATGTCTCACGCGCATTCAGTGTGACGTGCGTCACAAATCACCTCTCGGGTACCCGGACGGTCCGAGTCTTGTGCGGGGGCGCCATGATCGAACGCGCTGTATCCCCATCGCCGGAGCGCGGCCTCTTGGGACGCGAGCTGCCGGACCGGCTGCTGGCCGTACGGGCGGCCGAGGGGGACGAGGACTCCTTCGCCGTTCTCGTCCAGAGGCACGGCCGAGCCCTCCTTTCCCTGGCCCGCTGCATGCTCGGCAACCCCCAGGACGCCGAGGAGGCGGTTCAGGACGCCTTCGTCAGTGCCTGGCGGCGACTGCCGGAATACCGTCACAGCGCGGAGTTCCGTACCTGGATGTACCGGATCACCGTCAACCGCTGCCTGACCATGCGCCGGCGCCGACCGCCGCCCCTCTCCCTTGACACCGTCGTCGAGCCCGCGGCGGGAGATGCCCGGAGCCAGCCCGCCCGGTCCGCCGAGCAGGACGCGGCCGCCGTCGCCCTGTCTCACGCGCTCGCCGAACTGGACGCCGGCCAGCGGCTCTGCTGGATCCTGAGAGAAGTGCAGGGCCTGCCCTACAAGGAGATCGCCCACGTGACGCGGACCAGCGAACAGACGGTACGAGGCAGACTGTTCAGGGCACGCCGATCCCTGCAGGAGGCGATGGGCCCATGGCGCTAGACGACCCGCACGCGCGGCCTTCCGAACCCCCCGGAGCCGACGGGCCCCGTACCGGCCCAGCCGCCGACATCCCCCCGTTCGCAGGTGATGAGGTACTGCCCTGCGGCCGACTGCTCAGCCGGGTCTGGGAACAGGCCCGGGACGCGACGCCGGCCGCGGACCCGCACACCGTCTCCTGTCCACACTGCCGCGAGGCCGTCGAGGGACTGGCCACGGTGAACGCGGCCACCCGGGCGCTGCGCACCGAGGCTCCCGGACTCCACGCACTCGCCGACCGTGTCATGGACATAGTCAGAGCAGAGGTACGGCTCGGGCGGCTGCTGCCTCTGGCCGACCCGGACCGGGACCTGCGGATCTCCGAGAGCGCCGCGGCGAAGGTATTGCGGCAGGCCGCGGACACGGTCCCCGGTGCCAGGGCCGCGACCTGCCGACTCGTACCCGAGGGCGAAGGCACTGACGTGCGGGTGACCATGACCCTGGCCGCCGCTCTCGACGGCCCGCTGCCCGACCGGGTCCACCAGGTGCGCCGATCCGTCCTCCACTCGGCCGAACAGGACCTGGGTCTTGCCGTGACGGCCGTGGACATCACCGTGGTCGACGTCCTGGAGCCGGAGCCGCTCCCGCCCGGCGGTGGTCCATCATGACCGTCATCCGCACGACCACCCTCCTCAGCGTCGCGGCCGAGGCGGCCCTTGCGGTTCCCGGCGTAACGGGCCTGCAACCCCGTCTCTCCCGTCGCCTCGCGGCAGCCGCCGCGCCCACCCTGACGGACGCCACGCCCTACCACACATCGCCCGAGGCGGGTATCCGCGCCGACCGAGCGCCGGGCGGATCGGGATGGCACATCGAAGTGCGCGGCGTCCTGGCCGAGGGCCGGCGGGCGCTGGACGTCGCCCAGAACGTCCACGACCGGGTGGGAGCCGCCGTCATCTCCCACCTCGCCGCCCTCGACGCCGTGGAGCGGGTCACCGTCGAGGTCACCGTGACCCGCATCGCCACCTGGCACGACGGGGCGTGAGACCGGCTGCGCGTTCCCCGTGGCAGCGGCCGCCGATAAGACCGTGTTCTATGACACGGGGGCGGAGCCGACGGACACAGGCTTCGACGCCGGCGTCCTGAGCAGGTTCCGTATCCGGCTGGCCAGGCACTCCATGGAGCGTGTGGTCTGCTACCGGCTGGAGGACTGAGACGAGACAAGGGCTGGGCCCGCGCCGCAGTGGTGCGATGCGAGCCCAGCCCTTGTCGGCCGGAGGCCGCCGCCGTCAGAAGGCGCCGGTGCCGTTGGGGGTGCCGAGGCCGGTAGGCCCGTCGTATCCCGGACCCGCGTTGCACAGGTAACTGCCGCCGCAGGAGCCGTTGCTGCCCGAGGTGACGTCGTTGGACGGGCAGCATTTCGCCGTCCGTGGAGAGGCGGAAGCGGGGCGGTTGCAGGCGGTGGGTGGCCAGGATGGTGGTGAGGTCGTCCCAGGGGATCAGGGCGCCGGGGTGGGAGAGAGCGGCCGGGACGTGGCGGTGGTGGCGGTGGAGCACCTGGGCCAGGAACTCGTGCCGGCCCAGGTGAGCCGCCACGTTCAGCGGCGACAACGCGTTTCCTCCTGGATCAGTCGTTGCTGTGCGGCCGGTGCTGCCGCCGTCGGACGGGGTGACGCCGCGCTCACAGGCGGCCTGGAACCTGCGACGAGCCTTGATCAGGCCAGGCCGGACCGGGTCGGTCGCCGGGGCGGTGGTGGCGCTGTTCGGCATTGGTTCCTCCTGGGCTGAGAGACGAGGCGCATTGCGGACCCGCCCCGGACGGTGGTCGACCTGTCCATGGGCTCGGGCGGCTGATCCACCCGGGACGGGGTTTGCAGCCCGCCCCTGCCAGGGCTTCTCGGCGTGGGGGAACGTCTCGATCGGCTACGTCCGGCAGGGACGGGAACTCAGGGGTGCGCTGGAGAGGTGGCGACCGCTACGCCGATCACGAAGCCGCATGAGGCGGAGATCAGCATGATCAGCAACGGGCCCGTGTAGCGGGCCAGTCGGCTCACGATTGGGCCCGTCACGGCTTCCCCCATGCTCACCACGGCCGGGTGATGATCTCCCGGTACGTGTGATGCGAGGGGTTGCGGCCTCCGTGTTCGAACACCCAGCTCTGCGGTTCGGCGAAGTCGACGCTGGGCGGGCAGGCCGCCGCGCCGGCCGTGCTCAGTGGCCGCGCCCGGGCCCGGGCCAAGTCCCGCGACGGTCCGGTGCACAGCGCCCGGATGTTCAAGCTCGCCAAGGACTCGGCGGTCAAGGCCCGTACCCAGGCGATCAACCAGCTCAAAGCCGTCCTGGTCATCGCCGATCCCGCACTGCGGGAACGACTGTCCAGCCTGGGCAACCGCGAGCTGTTCCGCATCTGCGCACGCCTCGGGCCAGGCGTTGGCGAGGACAGCGAGTGCACGGTGGCCCAGGCCACCCACATGACTCTGAGAATGCTCGCCGAGCGCATCGAACAGCTCACCGGGCAGATCGACGAGCTGAACCAACGCATAACCCGGCTCGTCGAACTTCACGCCCCACAGCTACTCGTACCGGTGGGCATCGGTCCGGACAGCGCCGTCACCCTGCTGATCACCATGGGAGACAACCCCGAGCGGCTGAACACCGAGGCTTCCTTTGCTGCCCTTTGCGGAGTCAGCCCCATCGAGTATTCCTCAGGCCGTAGGAGCACGCGTCGGCTCAACTACGGCGGCGACCGCCAGGCGAACGCGGCCCTGCACCGCATCGTCTTCACCCGCCTGCGCCACGACCCGCGCACCCAGGCGTACTACGAACGCCGCACCCAGGAGGGCAAGACCCGCCGTGAGATCATCCGATGCCTCAAGCGATATGCCGCCCGAGAGGTCTTCAACCTGGTCAGGACGGCGTCCAGCGCCCCACGTTATAGGGGCGTCTGCGCTGGCGCGGACGATGCAGTCGGCGCCTCACGCAGTCCGGGTTCCTGCGACGATCTGGGAGATCAGCCGCTGCCTGATGATCGTCACAACGGTGGGCGGGTCAGTTGTTGAACGCCGTGGCCACGGCATCTCCGAGCTGATTCAAGACGTCCCGTGCGAGCTGCACGGACGCGGTGAACGAGAAGAAGGCGTGGGTGGCACCCTTGATCGGGAGGTGAGTGACCGGCACGCCGGCTTCGGCGAGCTTCTGCGCGTACCGGTCACCTTGGTCCCGCAGCGGATCGTGTTCGGCGGTGACGATGACAGCGGGAGGAAGCCCGGCCAGCTCGTCGGAGCGCGCCGGCGAGACGCGCAGGTCGGTGCCTTCGTCGGGCGTGTTGAGGTAAAGGCCCCAGAACCACTCGAGCCAGCTGCGGCTCAACAGCGGTCCGGCCATGTTCTCGTACTTGGAGGGGCTGTCGTCGAACCGGTCGACCGCTGGGTACGCCAGTACCTGCAGTGTGATCCGAGGTCCACCGCGCCGCTGCGCTTCCTGCACGAGGGCCGCGGCGAGGTTGCCGCCGGCGCTCTCGCCGAACACCGCGATGTGCTGCCCGTCGCCGCCGAAACTTCCGGCGTGGGCCGCGACCCATGTCACTTATCGAGCAGCGCATCGATCTGGGGGTCGAGGGACATGATGAGGACCTTCCTGGAGCTGGCGAAATGACACGGATTGGAAGGACTGTTCCCATCTCTACAAGTCGCAGGAGTGGAGCAGCGGCAGCGTGATGCCGTGCGGCGCTGAATCGCCGGCTCTGGCTGCGCTGTCGTATCCGTTCTGGATGTGGGCCAGCCGGTGGCGGTGCGCTGCGTACGGTCAGCGGGCGATCGAGATTGCGAAGGGTGTGAATCCGGTGGACCGGATGACGTGCGGGACGAAGAGGATCGCGGCCTCGGTGGCGCGGGCGGTCTGGATTGCGCCGAGGTCGGTGATCCACTCCTTGTGCCAGCCAAGGTCGGTGAGCAGTTCACGGACGGTCTGCTTGGCCTGCGCGTCGTCGCCGGAGAGGAACGCGGTCGGTGTCTGGGTGAGCGTGGCCGGCGCGGTCATCACCGGGAAGAGCATCGTGTTGAGGGTCTTGACGACGCGGGTTTCGGGGAGGGCGTCCTGGAGTTGCTCGGCGAGGCTGGAGCCGGGGTAGATCAGGTCGGCGGGCAGTCCGTCCGGTCCGTCGAGGGTGGCGTTGGTGACGTCGACGAGGATCTTGGCGCGCAGTTCCTCCCGTAGGGCGGCGAGCCGGTCCAGCGAGCCGGCTCCCGGGGTGGCGTTGATGACGATTCGGGCTGTCCGGGCAGCGTCAGCGGCGGCGCCCGGCGTGCGGTCCGCCACGGTCACCTCATGCCCTGCCCGGGTGAGGGCTGTGGCCAGGTTGCCGCCGACGCGGCCGTTTCCGAGAACTGCGATCGTGGTCATGATGATGTGGTCCTTGTCATGGGTGTGGGTTGTGGTGCGCGGTCAGCGTGAGAGCGTGGCGACGGCCTGGGCGTGGATGCCGGGGGCGGCGGCCAGGAGGCTTTCGCTCTGCGTGGTCCAGGGGCGGCCCTGGGCGTCGGAGATCTGTCCGCCGGCCTCGGTGACGAGCAGTGCCCCGGGGAGCAGGTCCGCGCGGGCGCCGGCGAACTGCCAGAAGGCGTCGATCCGGCCGGCGGCCATGTTGGTCAGGTGCAGGGTTGCGGGCACGGCGGTGCGGACGACGAGTGCGTCGAAGAGCATCGCGGTGATCGAGGAGCCGACGCGGCGCACGACTTGCTCGTCCTCGTCGGGCCGGGCCTGGCTGGTGGCCACGATGCTCAGGCCGAGGTCCGCGGTCTGGGAGACGTGCAGCGGCCGGCCGTCGAGGTGGGCGCCCGCGCCGGTGAGCGCGGTGTAGGTCTCGCCGGTCAACGGCAGGTGGACCGCGGTGAGCACCGGCTGGTTGTCTCGCACGAGGGTGGCGGTCACCGCCCACTCCGGCAGGGCGTGCAGGTGGTTGACGTTGCCTTCGGCCGGATCCACGACCCACCATTCGCCGGGCGGCAGCGTCCCGCCGTCGAGCTCGTCCTCCACCCAGCCGGCATCCGGGCGCAGCATCCCAAGGCGGGGGCGCAGGATGTCGAGGGCCGTGTCGTCGTTGACGGCGAGGGCGCGCATCAGCTCTTCGCGGGTCTGGTAGCGGACCACCTCGCCGAAGCGCTCGCGCAGCGCCGAACCGGCCGGGTGACACCGGTGTAGCCGGGTATGGCGGGCGACAGAGCTGGGCGCACGCGTGACCAGGCGCCGTCGGCACCGACCACCAGGTCGAAGTCCTCGGCGGTGCCGTCACCGAACAGCAGCCGGCAGGTGCCGTCCGCCAGCGGGGCGACGCCGGTGACGGCACGGTCCCACCGCACCATGCCCTCGGTGAGCGAGTCCAGGAGCAGACCACGCAGCTGGCCTCGGTCGATCTCCGGCCGGCCGCCGCCCGCGGACGTCCCCTGCTGCGCCAGGAGGGCGGCGGTGGCGAAGTCGAGCACGCGCCACTCGTCTCCTTCGGGGCGGGCGAGGGTGTGGAATCGGTCGAGTAGCCCCGCCGCACCGAGCGCGGCCTGGCCGGTGTCGGGATGCATGTCGAGGGAGCCGCCCTGCGGGCGGGAATCGGCGGATGCCTCGCGTTCGAAGACGGTGACGGAGCGGCCGTGTTGCTGGAGGACTCGGGCGCAGGTGAGGCCGCCGAGGCCGGCGCCGACAATCGCGATGCGGGGACGGGCGCCGCGAGCGCAAGAAGGCCCAGACCCGCCAGTCCCTGGCCGACGCCGCGCTTGAGCTCTTCCTCGAGCGCGGCTACGACCAGGTCGGCGTCAAGGACGTCGCCGACCGTGCCGACGTCTCGGTGACCACCCTGTTCAAACACTTCTCCGGCAAGGAAGCCCTGGTCTTCGATCAGGACGACGAACTGGAAGCAGAACTCGTCGCCGCCGTGCGCGAACGCACCCCGGGCCAGTCGATCCCGCAGGCGCTGCGCGAGCACCTCCTGCTGAAACAGGCCCAACTCGCCGTCCACGCCACCGACTCGCGGTTCGCCGACTTCACGCGCCTGGTGCAGGAGACCCCCGCGCTGCGCGACTACGCCCACCGCATGTGGACGCGCCACGAAGCGGCCCTGGCCAGGGCCATCGCCGAGGCGGTGGGTGCGCCCGAGGATGACGTCAGCTGCGCCGCCCTGGCCCGTTTCGCCCTCGAGGCCCGCAGCCTCATCCTGCGGCACGCCGAACCGCGCCGAGCCGCCGACGAAACCTTCGCGCTGCTCGAACACGGCTGGGCAGCCTCCCATCCGAGCAACTGACCGGGCTGCCGGGCGCCCCGCTGTGCGCGGTGGCGGTGCGCGCGCTCGGGACCATCGGTGAGGCCCTCCGCGAGGCGTCGTCCCTCGATACCCCGTTGGCCGGCATCGGGTAAGAACGACGGCAAAAGGTGCGGGTGTGGGGGAGGATGCAGAGCAGGCGCGGGTCCACGTGATCATGGTCCGTGCTGGCGGGCCAGCGCCGCGAGACGAGCCGCATGCTGGCCGGGGCCGGCATCGAGCCGACCGTCACCAAGGTGCGCTCGGGCGAGGCGGAGTTGAGCCGGATCACCGGCGCCAAGACTCCCTCCGGGATCCGGCTCGACGGCGAGCCCGCCGTTCCCCGGTCCAAGAACACCAACGCTCCCTTCCGCGGCCTCGGCACCAGCAAGGGCACCTCCCGCGGCGCCGGCGGCAAGTCCCGAAAGGCGGGCGAGGCCCGCAAGCTCGCCGAGGCCCGCAGGGCCGCCCTCGTGCGTCGCAACGGCTGAGAGCCGTTGCCCTGGCAGCCTGGCCACGGGATCGACAACCCTCGGCCCGGCCCGAAGCCGTCATGTGCGCCTCACCTACGAAGTCAACGCCTTTGGCCGCGAGAGGGATGCCCGCCGAAACGGAGCAGGATGATGTTGCCGGTGCCTCGCACTGCGCCCGGCATGACAAGCTGTGCTTGCCCACCCCCGAACCCAGGAGGTCACCATGACCGCAGAGCCCGTATCTACGGAAGGTTCGGAGCCGGCTGCCCCCGAGACGTCCCCTTTGGCGCCGGACAGCGACGGCAACTACGACCTCAAGCGCAAGTTCCGCGAAGCCCTGGCGCGCAAGCGCGGTGCGCAGGCGGACGCCGCTGATATTGCCGCCAAGTCCGATGCATCGAAGGTGCGTTCGGCGCACGGCCCGGCTGCGAGCCAGCGGTCGTTCAGGCGCAAGAGCGGCGGCTGAGTCGATAAGTCCCGCGATCTAACCGCTTCACCGGCACTCGCGCTATCCACTCGCGCGTCCCGTGCAGTGGCCCGCGACGTGCGCATGCCCGTGCGCGCGTTGCGGGCGGGGCGTAGCCGGGGGACTCGCCTGAGGGAATGGCCCAGATGCGGTTGGCTCGGGTCGGTGGCGCCGCCGAACTGGAATTCCGGGATGAGGCACTGCCTTGTCCGAGGGTACGCGGCCGGCGTTGCGCGCCTTGCCTGCCCCTGTACCGCTGTGAAAAGCGACTGCGGCTGTCCGGGGTGAAGGTAGGCATCCGCGTGGCAAGGACATTCGTTCCCCGTCCTGCTGCGGCTGAACGTCGCTTCCGCTTCGGGCGCTGTGCCGCGACGGCCACGAAAGCGGTAGCGAGCATCCCGGCCAGGCCGCGATCACCTTCTGCGTCGTGAGGCGGAGCTGCCGATGCCCAGAGCGTCGCTCAGCGGTACACCCAGCAAGGCGTTCCCGGGAGGCCGCCGGGGCATGACGGGGTGCGGCTGCGTCGGGGTGGTCTGTCGTACCGCCGCCCAGGTGGTGCCGAGTGTGCGTAGCCGGCCGGTGTCCACCGTGTCGTGCAACCGGGAGAGAAGGAGGTCTTCCTCGACCCGGGCCGTCAGTTCCTCGCCGTCCGGGCCTGAGGCTCGTACGGCGGGCCACAGCACCGTCTCTTCCACGAAGGCATGGCCGAAGACCAGCTGCACCGCCTGCTTCAGAACGCCTTCCCGCTGGTGAAGGTCGTCGAGGGTCAGGTACTGATCCGTCAGCCGCCGTTTCCTCGTGCTCACGGCGTTGCCGCACCAGGATGCTGCTGTTTCCACCGAGCTGATCGACGGTCTGGTCCTTGATGGTCTTCGATATGGCCGCTCCCGTGCGTGCGCCGGAGACGGGCCGTGATGCTTGCCGGAGCCACCCTGATCTCCACGCCCGCCCGCACCATCTTTTGGGGGAGCAGCCCTTACGCTGGGCGCGCCCCAAAGCTTCCTGAAACGTTGCGCTCCGGCTGGGTCAAAATCTGTGCCCGCGAGCTGAGATTTCAACGGGACAGGCAGACAGATTCTCTACCGCATTAAGTGGGGTGGGATTCTTCGCCGTACACAGGCCGCTTCGGCGTGCTACTGTCGATCTCAGTTGCAGTTGTGGTTCCCAAAACTTCAAGTGCCCTCCGGGCGGCGCCTGTGCCACTGGAAGCACTTTTGTTATCCGGTCTTGTTCCCGGCGGGGTGATCATCGCGGCGACACGAGGTCCGTGCAGTGCGGATCCCGATGCACTGCCCCAAAGGAGAAATGATATGGCTGCTGGTACTGTGAAGTGGTTCAATGCGGAAAAGGGCTTCGGCTTCATCGAGCAGGACGGTGGCGGCGCTGATGTGTTCGCCCACTACTCGAACATTGCCGCCCAGGGCTTCCGCGAGCTGCTGGAGGGCCAGAAGGTGACCTTCGACATCGCGCAGGGCCAGAAGGGTCCGACGGCCGAGAACATCGTTCTCGCCTGACGCTGACTGTCGCGTAGTTGTAGCTGGGGCCCGCGTCCTTCGGGGTGCGGGCCCCAGCTACTCGCATTTTCCGCAGTGGTTTCGCCTGCGGACGACAACCAGGAAACCCGTAGGCTCACCGCATACGGGGCATCCTTCAGGGGTGCACGCATCCCTTCATAGCTTCATCGCGGCAGACGCTTGCACATCGCGTCCGCTTCGCGCCACTCATTCCAGCTCCTGTGCCGCACGGATTTTTCGTCGGTCAGATTCGCTTTCGCATTCCACCGGTCCATTCTTGCAATTCTCTGTGCTGCTCATTGCTGCGGGAATTCCTTGATATGTGCCGCATCGAGGAAGGTTCCGCATGAACCGCACACGCACGAACGACCGCTTCACCCGCACCCGTAACGGCAGTGCCGACTCCGGAAGGGGCGGCAGCCGATTCGGTTCGTCGGCCAGGAGCCGCTCCGGCGGGCCGAGCCGTTCCGGTGGTTACGGCCGTCGGCCCGCCGCGGTCCAGGGGGAGTTCGCGCTGCCCAGGACGATCACTCCTGCGCTTCCCGCCGTGGAGGGCTTCGCCGATCTCGACATGCCCGGGGCGCTGCTGGGCGCGCTCAGCTCGCAAGGCGTGACCGCGCCGTTCCCGATCCAGGCCGCGACCCTGCCGAATTCCCTCGCCGGCCGGGACGTACTGGGCCGTGGTCGCACCGGCTCCGGCAAGACCCTCGCCTTCGGGCTGGCGCTGCTGGCCCGTACGGCCGGGCAGCGCGCCGAGGCGAGGCAGCCGCTGGGGCTGATCCTCGTACCGACGCGTGAGCTGGCGCAGCAGGTCACCGACGCGCTCGCCCCCTACGCCCGCTCCCTGAGGCTGCGGCTGGCCACGGTGGTGGGCGGAATGCCGATCGGCCGACAGGCGAGCGCGCTGCGCGCTGGCGCCGAGATCATCGTCGCCACGCCGGGACGCCTCAAAGACCTCATCGACCGTGGCGACTGCCGACTGAACCAGGTTTCCATCACCGTCCTCGACGAGGCCGACCAGATGGCCGACATGGGCTTCATGCCGCAGGTCACCGCCCTCCTCGACCAGGTCCGCCCCGAAGGCCAGCGCATGCTGTTCTCCGCCACTCTCGACCGCAACGTCGACCTGCTCGTGCGCCGCTACCTCAGCGACCCCGTCGTGCACTCCGTCGACCCCTCGGCCGGCGCGGTCACGACGATGGAGCACCACGTGCTCCACATTCACGGCGCCGACAAGCACACGGCCACCACCCAGATCGCCGCACGTGACGGCCGCGTGATCATGTTCCTCGACACCAAGCACGCCGTCGACGGCCTCACCGAGCACCTCCTGAACAGCGGGGTACGGGCCGCCGCCCTGCACGGCGGGAAGTCACAGCCACAGCGCACCCGCACGCTGGCACAGTTCAAGACCGGACACGTCAACGTGCTGGTAGCGACCAACGTCGCGGCGCGCGGCATCCACGTCGACAACCTCGACCTCGTCGTCAACGTCGACCCGCCGACCGACCACAAGGACTACCTCCACCGCGGCGGCCGTACCGCCCGTGCAGGAGAGTCCGGCAGTGTCGTCACCCTGGTCACCCCCAACCAGCGCCGCGGCATGACCCGCCTCATGGCAGCGGCCGGCATCGTCCCGCAGACCACCCAGGTCCGTGTCGGCGAAGAGGCCCTGCACCGCATCACCGGCGCTCAGGCACCCTCCGGCATCCCGGTCGTCATCACCGCACCGGTGGTCGAACGCCCCAAGAAGCGCGGCGCCACCTCACGCGGTCGGCGCCGCCCCGTCTCGGCGGCTCGCCGTGCGCTCGTACAGCAGTCCACCGCCGGTGCGGCGGCATAGAACCTTCGTGTCAGGAAGCCCGCCCAACTTCGCAGGAGGCACCCTTTGACGCTGGACCAGACGCAGTTCCGCTCAACACGTACCAACGCCGTGCAGACGGCGGCCGATCCCGCGGACGCGGCCGGACCACAGGTCTGGGAGGACATGACCGTGGAGGTGGCACTGTCCGTGATGACCGCCGCCCGTACAGGTCATCTGGTCGTCTGCGACGAGGACGGTCTGCGCACCGGCCTGGTCACCCGGGACCGGCTCACGGCCGTTCGTGACGGCTCCGGATACACGGACCGGATCCGCCTGCGTGACATCGCCGACGTCATCGGGCCCTTCGCCTCGCCGCTGGCCACGAGGGCCGAAGCCGAGCGTGCGATGCGCTGCCGCCGGCTCGGGGCCCCGCCCGTGGCCGACGAACACGGCAACGCTCTGGGCGTCCTCGCCCTCTCTCGCTGAACCGCCGTCACCCCTGCCCGGCCCCGTCTTCTCTTCTCCCTGGAGGCATCATGCGCTGTGTCATCGCCCGCTTCCCGTTCGACCTGACCAAGAGCGGCGTGGTGGAATCGATGAAGGGCATCACACCTGAGCTGGTCACCGGTGAGTTCGTCATCATCGGACGACGCCACTACCCCGCCAAGCAGGTCGGCCAGGTCGTCACCCGCCAGGACCGCCGCGATTTCAGCACCAGCGAAGTCCTCAGGGCCATGACCCAACTCGGCTTCACCTGCCGGACCCGCCCTACCGCCGCATCTGCGCCCCTGGCCGGCCCGTACGAGCCGGCTTCCGCAACGCTCGGCGCTCCCCCTGTCCGCCTGACTTACGGACAGGTGTGAGCCGAACAGAGCAGTGAGGCCCCACCGGCGTGGGCGAATTCCAGGGGGCGTAGCAACACCGCGGTGAGTTGATCAAGCCGCGAGCAGTTTAAACAGACGCTCGGCTGGGGTCTCCCAGTCGAGCGTTTTGCGTGGGCGGCTGTTGAGTTCGGTGGCGCGTCCGGTCCGCAGGGCTCGGGTCAGCTCGCGCCTCAGTTCCCCGCGGCCTTGGACGTAAAGCGCCTGGTAGATCGTCTCGTGGACCACGTGCATCTCCGCTGGTCGGGGAAGCGTGCCTGTAGAGCGTGGCAGATCTGCTCCGGGTCCCACCGCCGGGTCACGTGGTCCTGGAGGAAGTCCCGCAGCCTGGGGTCCTGGCCGATCTTGCCGGGCTTGAGGCCGCGGTTCGCGGGCGTCCGCGCGGCGTTGGGCGGCGTACGGACGGTAGGACCAGCCGCCGTTGCGCATGAGCGTGCGGTTGCGGCGATCTCCCGGCTTACGCTGGAGGGACTGCGGCCAAGCTCGGCCGCGATGGCCCGGACGGACGCCGTCTCCCGGAGCCGGTCAGCGATGTGGATGCGGTCGGCCTCGGTGAGGTAGCGCGACGGGCCGACGGGTTGCTCAGGGTGAGCCGGGGGTTCGGGCGCTTGCCAGGGCTGCCCCGTGTCCACGATGGGCGGGGCTACCCTGTACCTCCCGGATGCCTGCCGGCCGTAGGGCCAACGCTTGCGGGTGCGGCGGTTGATGCCGATGATCCGACAGGCTTCCGTGTTCCCTATTCCAAGATCCACGAGCCGAAGGTGTCTCCCGCTCAGGGTCCGACCTCCTGAGGCCGCCGATCCTTCCGGATCTCGAAGTGCATCGCACCCCTTGGACTGGGGTGTTGCGACGACCACTAGAACGGAAGCGTGCCGGTGGGGCCTCACTGTGTGCCGTGGGTCGGTGAGTCAGTGGTCGGAGTAGCTGAAGTCGCCCACGGTCCAGGCACTGACGTCCTCGATCGCGACGCGGTACATCCCGCCTGTCTCCGGGATCCCCACCGTACCCTGCAGGATCCGGGCGACGTGGAAATGCAGATGCGTGGGCGGTCCGTCCTTCCTCGCGGGGGTGTCGAAGGCGGCGGAGAACTCGCCCAGGTCGGCGGAGTCCGTCAGCACCTCAGACACCCTCTGCCTCCACATGGCTTCCGGAGCCAGTCGACCGGTGATGACAGCACCACTGGTGACCACGGTCAGGGACATCTGATTGCTCTGCCCGGACTCCACAAGGGCAGCTATCGCAACGAGCAGCTCGTCAAGCTTCGGCATGGGGTCGGATTCTATGCACCGGCCCGCCCGGGCGGCTTGGACGATGGCGCAACCGGGCGAGACGGGCGCATACGGCTCCCCTGGTGCCGCACTACAGGCCGGGGGTGCGCATGTGCGGCGGCTGCGAGCCAGGGGTGTGCTTCGAGACATTGGTCTGCTGCCGTTCGGCTGCCGCAGGTCTTCGATGAACGCTTGTGCGGTATCGCGTGCGTCGGCAACGGCCGCGGGGAACGGGGCAGCTGTGGCGTTGACGGACACTATGTTCATCAGGGTCGCCCTCGTCTGCGGATCGTTCATGCCCGGCCCTTGCCTACCCGACCCTGCGCCCCGCCCGCCAACCCACCCGAGCCACCTTGCTCGCCGGAGGGGGCTGAGAATCGCGGTCGACGCGCCGCGCCGGTCGGCGCCGCCACGGGAAGCTCCGCGGGCGGCTCTGGGTCTCATCCGTGCGTCGGACCTGCGCTGCGGACGGCCCCCAGTATTCGCAGATCGGCTCAGCGGGAGACCTCATCGTCGAGCCGCAGTAAATCTATGCTCGCTGGAGTAGACATTCGATGTCTCAGTGATTATGGTTTCTTTCGTAGCCAAGATCGAGCAAGGCCCGGCAGACACGAACTGCCGGGCAGCCGTCCACGTATGACGGTGCGGTGGTGGAGTTCCGAAGCCAGGTTGTTGTACGACGGCGACGGGACTGACGACCGGACCGGGTGGCCCGAAGTGATGAGGGGCCGCCGCGAGCAGGACCGCAGTTGACGCGGTTGCAGTACCAGTAGTACGCAGTCCCTGTTTGCAAGTGATTGGTTCCGAGGGAAGAACGGAGGAGTCGAGCACCATCAGGATCGCCCGGGCGGAAGACGCGAGCCCGGGTACCGCAGGACATCGATAGGTAGGTGGTCTCCGGTCACGCATCCGCGATCCCCGCACCCCCGTCGGAGTATCAGGCGGCTGGGCGGAAACAGAAGGCCGGCGCAGCACTAGGGCCGGCAGATGGTGTTGCAGTTCCTTCGGGGCCTTGGTGCCAAACGGCACCAAGGCCCCTCTACCCGTTCCACAGAGAGGTGAGATGACAGCAGACGAGTCGCTAAGCCGTCTCGACGACGACGACTACCCCGCCTACACGATGGGCCGGGCCGCCGAGTTGCTCGGTACCACTCCCGGCTTTCTCCGCGCCATTGGCGAAGCGCGACTGATCACACCACTGCGCTCCGAGGGCGGACACCGCCGCTATTCCCGCTACCAACTGCGCATCGCGGCCCGCGCCCGTGAACTCGTCGACCAGGGCACCCCGATCGAGGCCGCATGCCGGATCATCATCCTCGAAGACCAACTCGAAGAAGCCCAGCGCATCAACGCCGAATACCGCCGCACCGGCGGATCGTCCAGTCCATCGGCCGCAGCCTGAGGTGAGCGGGCCCGCCGGTATCGGCGGGCTGTCACACCCGCGCGTGGCCGGGCTGCGGCGCGCAGAGTGATCCTCGTGTCCGCGAACGGCTCCCCCGTCAGTAGACGGCGAGGGAGACGGCGATGTAGTGCGCGGTGAAGGCCGCCACGGTCAAGGCGTGGAACACCTCGTGGAAGCCGAACCAGCGGGGCGAGGGGTCGGGGCGTTGGACGGCGTAGACCACCGCGCCCGCGCTGTAGAGGAGACCGCCGGTCACTGTCAGGGTGACCACGGCCGCACCGCAGGTGTGCAGGAAGTCAGGCAGGTAACGCACCGGTGCCCACCCCAGGGCCAGGTAGCAGGGGGTGTACAGCCAGCGGGAAGCGTTGACCCGCAGCACGCGGAAGGCGATACCGGTCAGCGCGCCCGTCCATACGATCCACAGCAGCAGGTTTCGCCGGTCAGGAGGGAGAAGGAGCACGGCCAGAGGGGTGCAGGTCCCGGCGGTGATCAGGAAGATGTTGGCGTGATCGAGGCGACGCAGGACGGCCTCGCCCATCGGCCCCCAGGTACCCAGGTGGTAGACGACGCTCGTCCCGAACAGCAGGCAGGCGGTGACGGAGTACACGGTGCAGGCCAGGGCCGCCTGCTGGGTCCGAGCCAGGCAAACGAGGACGATGCCGGCGCTCACCGAGGCAGGGACCATCGCGGCATGGAGCCAGCCACGCAGCTTCGGCTTGACCGGCTCGACCAGGTCGGCCGCCCCCTCGACCAGGTCGGCAACCGGGTGAAACTCCTTCCCGGCATCGCCATGATGTGATCCGCCGGGGAGACCGGCTACGGCGTCCCCAGACACAACTTCCCGTCCTGTCCCGTTCTTCTGGGCATCATCGGCAACCATCCGATCATGCTAAGAGCCTGCCCGGGACAGCGTCCGTCGAGGTCGGTCTCGCCACCAACTGGGCCTGCGGTAGCCGCCACAGGAAAGTCACGCCGGGCGGGGGGCCGGTCGTGCGGATGCGGGCCACGTCGTTTCGGGGGTATTCGTGTGTCTTAACCCGGGTTGCTCAGGATCGAGGACCAGCCGGCGGCCCGCCGCCCGATACTGTCGGCCCTCGCCTTCGAGGGCAGCGAACCGATCGCCGAGGCCCGCAGCGCGGCCCGCCGCTTCCTGACCGACGTACAGGCAGTACACGGCATCCTGGTCTCCGACCGCGCGATGGGCACCGTGCAGCTGGCCGTCAGCGAGCTGGCCACCAACGCCTTCAAGTACGCGTCACGTGGAGTGTGTGGCGATTCTGGAGCCTGCGGACAAGGGCGCCTGGCCTCGGGTTTGTGAGCCAGGCGCTTGTAACAATCAGGCGGCGACGAGCTCCTGCTCACGGTCCGGCGTCTTGACCTCGGGCTTCTTGTTCGGCAGCGAGAGCCGGAAGACCTTGCGCCACGCGGAGAGCACCTGTTTGGGCAGCGGTCCGGTGACGTACTCCAGCTCGTATTTCTCGAACAGCGCGCGCACCTTCACCGCGACCTCGGCGTACCGGTTGCTCGGCAGGTCCGGGAACAGGTGGTGCTCGATCTGGTGCGACAGGTTGCCGGTCATGAAGTGCATGGCCCTGCTGCCGCTGATGTTCGCCGAGCCCATCATCTGGCGCAGGTACCACTGGCCGCGCGTCTCGTCCTCGATCGACCGGCGCTCGAAGACCTGTACGCCCTCGGGGAAGTGTCCGCACATGATCACCGAGTGGGACCAGATGTTGCGGACCAGGTTCGCGGTGAACGTGGCGGCGAGCGTGGTGAGGAACGACGGGCCCGACAGCAGCGGGTGGATCACGTAGTCCTTCAGCACCTGCTTGCGGATCTTGCGGCCCACGGCCTTGGCCCGCGCGCGGAACTCCGGGTTCTTGCGGCGGCGCTTGTGCAGGTTCTTGCCGAGCTCCAGGTCGTACGCTGCGATGCCGTACTCGAAGAAGCAGGCGTTGATGAAGTTCCACAGCGGCTGGCCGAGGTGGAACGGGTGCCACTTCTGGTCCTCGTCGACGCGCATGATGCCGTAGCCGAGGTCGTTGTCCTTGCCGATCACGTTGGTGTACGTGTGGTGCAGCTCGTTGTGCGAGTGCTTCCACTGGTCGGACGGCGAGACGTGATCCCACTCCCAGGTCGTGGAGTGGATCTTCGGGTCCCGCATCCAGTCCCACTGGCCGTGCAGGACGTTGTGGCCGATCTCCATGTTGTCCATGATCTTCGCCACGGACAGACCGGCGGTGCCGAGCAGCCACGCGGGCGGGAAGACCGAGAACAGCAGCACGCCCCTGCTGACCAGTTCGAGCTTGCGCTGCGCCGAGATGACCCTACGGATGTAGGCGGCGTCCTTCTCGCCGCGGCCGGCGATCACCTCGTCACGGATCGCGTCCAGCTCGCGGCCAAGCTCCTCGATCTGCTCCGCGGTCAGGTGGGCGGTGGGGTCGATGGCGGTCAAGGTGCTCCTACCGGTCGATGTCGCAGGGGCCCGCCGCGGCGGACACGCAGGTCTGGATGAGGACGCCCGGCTCGGCCTCGGTGATCTCGCCGGTGCGCAGGTCGCGGACGGCGCCCGCCTTGAGCGGCGTGACGCAGCCGAAGCAGATGCCCATGCGGCACCCGGAGGGCATGAGCACGCCGGCCTCCTCGCCGATGTCCAGCAACGGCGTGGCGCCGTCCGCGTCGACGGTCTTGCCGGTGGCGCTGAACGTGACCTCGCCGCCGTCGCCGGCGACGACGATGCCGGGGCGGAAGCGTTCCGTGTGCAGGCGCTCTTGGACGCCGTGCCCGCTCCAGTGCTCTTCGGCGGCGTCGAGCAGGCCCGCAGGCCCGCAAGCCCAGGTCTCGCGCTCGGCCCAGTCAGGCACGACTTCGTCGAGACGGGCGATGTCGAGCATGCCGTCTGTGTCGGTGTGCACCTCGGTGAGCCGCAGCTTCCTGCCCGCGACCAGGTCGTGCAGTTCGTTGCGGAAGATCACGTCTTGCGGCCGTGGCGCGCAGTGGACCATGACGACGTCGTCGAACTCGATGTCGCGCAGCATGCCCATCACGGGCGTGATGCCGCTGCCGGCCGTCAGATAGAGCACCTTGGCTGGCTTGGCCTGCGGCAGCACGAAGTCACCGGTCGCCTGGTCGAGCTGGATCAGCGTGCCCGGTTTCGCCCTGCGGACCAGGTGGTTGCTGACCTTGCCGTCCGGGATCGCCTTCACAGTGATCGTGACGCGGCCGTCCTGACGGTTCGTCGGCGAGGTGATGGAGTAGGCACGCCACAGGCGTACGCCGTCGACGTCGACCCCGATCCGCACGTACTGACCGGCTGTGTGGCCGCGCCAGCCCCGTCCCGGCCTGATCACGATAGTCGCGGCGTCACCCGTCTCAGGGTGCACGGCCTCGATGCGCCCACGCAGGTCAGCACCCGCACGGAGCGGGCTGACCAGGTCGAGGTAGTCCGACGGCAGCAGCGGCGTCGTGACCATTTCCAGCAGTTTCCACGCCCTGCTGCGGAGGGCTGCACTCGTCATGACTCCAGCTTGCTGCGCCTCAAGGCGTAAAGTCCTGACCGCAGGATGTGAATCTCGTCGGCTGAATTGTTCGCGGGGAACAAAACGTGAGCCATGCAATCCAGAGGGCCAGCGAACTGGCCCTGGACGAGACGACGGTCACCGCACTTCGGGCCGCGCTGAAGACCACCGCCGACGAGGTCGTCCAGGCGATCATTGACGAGGTCCCTCCCTACGCCAACGCCCTTTCGGGCCACATGGGCGCCACCATCCGCCGAGCCGTCCGCACCGCCCTGGGGCACTACCTGGACCTCGCGAGCGGGAACGATACAGGCGGCGACGCTGGTGACGCAGCCTACGAGCTGGGCCGCGGCGAGGTCCGCGACGGCCGTTCGATGGACGCTCTGCTCAGCGCCTACCGCGTCGGCGCCCGCGTGGCCTGGCGTTGCCTGGCAGCGGGTGCCGTACACGCAGGTCTGCCCGCCGCCGAGGTCGCCAAGTTCGCCGAGCTGACCTTCGCCTACATCGACGAGCTCTCCGCCGCGAGCGCCGCGGGCCACGCCGACGAACTAGCCGCCCGGGGCCGGGCCCACGAGCGCCACCTGGAACACCTGGCCCGCGACCTCCTCGCCGGCGCGAGCCCGGACGTGCTGCTGGCCTCTGCTCAACGGGCCGGGTGGCAGCCTCCCGTTTCGCTGACCGCGGTCCTGCTGCCCGCCGCCCAGGCCCGGCCTGCCTACCGCACGCTCGACCCGAGCACCCTCGTCCTCGACGATCTGCCGGACGCCACCGGTGTGCTGCTCGTCCCCGATGCCGACCGATCACATCTCTTGCGGCAGCTGACCGACCGCACCGCCGTGGTCGGCCCGGCCCGGCCATGGACTCGTGCGTCCGCCTCGTACGCACGAGCCGTACGCGCGCGCTCCCTCTCCTCCGATATCCGCGACACCGAGGACCACCTGCCCGAGCTGGTGCTGAGCGCCGACGTGGACGCGTTCGCAGACCTGCGTGCCCGAGCCCTCGCACCGTTGCGGGCCCTGCCTGTGGCGACCGCCCGGCGGCTGGAGGAGACGTTGCGGGCGTGGCTGCTGCACCAGGGCAGGCGGGATGAGGTGGCGGCGGCGTTGTTCGTCCATCCCCAGACCGTCCGGTACCGGATGACGCAGCTGCGGAACCTGTTTCCGGATCTCGCATCGCCACACCGGGTCCTTGAACTGACGCTGGCGGTCGGTCTTCGGGCCAGTTGACGCGTACCTCGACCGTCCACGAACTCCCGGCGGATCCCGGCATCGTGCTCGGTTTACGCGGAGCGCGCTGCGCCCTGCGGCTCACGCAGACCGAGGTCGGCAAGGCCTGCGGCTACTCGGCGTCGGCCGTGTCCCGCATCGAGAGCGGGCAGATGGGCATCGACTATCCGACCTTGTTGAGGTTCTCCGCTTTCCTGCGGATCACACGCGAGCAACTGCGTGCGTCTGCCACACCCCGCGTGACCAATATCGCTACGGTGGCCGGAGGTTGTCCGTCGGTTGAGGAGGATGAGGTGCGCCGTAGGAACCTGCTGACGGGAGTGGTGGCAGCGGGGGCGACGGCCGCCTTCGGCGCCAAGCCGGCTGCCGCCGCTCCGGTCGATCTCGATGTGGCGCTCTTCCGGTTGCCGCAGGCGGAGCCAATGCCGCTGCCCCGGCTCGTGGGGCAGATCGCTGCCGCCCGGCAGGACTACTGCGCCACCCAGTACACGCGTCTCAGGCAGGTGCTGCCCGGCCTGATTGCATCGGCGACCGCGACGAGGGACGCCTCGTCGGGGCGGGCCCGTGAGAAGGCGGACATGGCACTGGCCCGCTCGTACGTGCTGGCAGCCGAACTCGCCACCAAGCAGCACTCCGACGCGGCGTGGGCGGCGGCCGACCGGGCGCTGGCGGCCGCGCGCTGCAGCGGCATCCCTGTGGCTGTCGGGGAGGCGTCCCGGCAGCTGGCGATCGCCATGCGCCGCTCGGGCCGGTCCACGGCCGCAGTGCACCTGCTGACCAAGGAGGCCGCGGACCTGGACGCTTCCCGTGACCACACCGGTGCCGTCCGTACGACGCTGCTGCTGACCGGTGCGTACTCGGCGGCGACCAGCCGGGACCGGACAACGGCCCTGTCACTGCTGGAGGAAGCCGAGCAGGAGACGAGCAGGCATCCGGCGGTGCCGGGCCTGTTCACAGTGGAGGCCACCCGTACGCAGGTCGACGCCTACCGGATCAGCGTGCTGAACGCACTCGGGACTCCGGACAAAGCGGTCGAGGTCGCCGCCCGGCTGAATGTGGACCGGATGCCGACAGCGGAGCGGCGGGCGCGGGCGTGGACCGACGTCGCCCGGATGTGGAACGCACTCGGCGACAGCAAACAGACGTTCGCTGCGCTGCGCAGGGTCGAGCAGGAGGCGCCGCAGGAGGTGAGGCGGCCCGCCCTGCGGGCCCTGACCGCTGGTCTGCTGTACGGGCCGACCCGCATCGAAGGTCTGCGCGAGTTCGCGGACCGCACCGGCGCCTTGGTCGCATGACGGACGTGCCCGTCTGGGCTGGTCAGGGTAAAGCGCTGGGACGAGTCAGAGCGCTTACTGGCGCCAGCAAATCTACGAAGCTCGTCACCTACGCGCCATCCGCCTGGAGCGGCACCGCCTCGGCAACCACGAGGGGGTACGCACAAGCTACGACTCCATGGCGGACATGCTTGCCACCGTGAGCTAAGAGGACATCTTTTTCAAAGGCGTTGGGGGAAGGCAAACGTGGCAGAGCGTGGTAGAGCCGATCTGGACAGGCTGGTCAGGTCGGCCATAGCGCCAGTCGAGCGTCCCGGGTCGGGCGACGAAGCGCCGGACGATCCAGCGCGATTCCTCGGGAGCGCGTTCTTCGTAGCGCCTGGCCTGGCGATCACGTGTAGTCATGTCGTTGCCTCTGAAGCAGACGGTCACGTCCAATTGGCGTTTGGCGACGTCCGTGCCGACTCGGTGGCGGAGTGGGCCAGTCCTGGAAATGCGACGGGCTCCGGGTGGCCGCTGCCCGACTTGGCAGTCGTCCGTCTAAGAGAGCCGGTTGATCATGCATGTGTGCGGCTCTCTGATCGTCCTCTCGAGCCGGGCGACACGGCGTGGGGATTCGGATTCACGGCCGCCACAGGGGCCCTGACCCTGTTGACAACAACCCTTACGTATCAGGGCGGATTCGGTGACGCGCTGCGCATCGGTGGCGACGTGATACCTCCCGGGCTCTCCGGAGGCCCTTTGGTGGATCCAGTTGCGGCCGGTGTCTGTGCTGTTCTGAAGTCCCGCAGCAACAATGGGCAAGGCGGGCTCGCCGTTCCACTGACCGCTTTGCGAGACAGTGAGGACGAGCAGGCCGCATCACTCTTCCGCGAGCTGTGGGAACGACACGACGCCTACCACTTGGACCGTGGTGCGGGATTCGTTGAAGGCACGGGGGCAACTGGACGGTGGAGTAACGACGTCAGTACCCACACGGCTCCGCGGCCTCGTGCGCTTGCCGGTCTGGGCAGCGACCGCCCAAGCAAGGTCGACCTGCTTGGGCGTGAGGGCGAGGTGGAGATGCTCGCCATGCTTGCGACCGCGCTGACGACCACGCCTCCCCTAGCGATCGCGCTTCTTGGGGAATGGGGTGCCGGGAAATCCAGCACCATGGAACAGATGCGCGCGCATGTGGCCGCCCTGACCGAACGCGTACGTCGACAGGAAGAGTTGCAGTCGGCTTTCGTGGCCAATGTGCGGCAGGTGCGGTTCAACGCCTGGCACTACGCCGAAGACCACCTGTGGACCGGGCTGGTCGACCACCTCTTCCGGGAACTCGCGACGGAGCCGGCAGAAGAACAGTCTCCAGCGGTTCCGGTGGAGGAGGTTCGTCGGCGCCGCGATCGACTGCTGCGCCAGATGGACCAGGCCAGGTCCGACGTCCAGCGCCTTCAGACAGTCGTGGAAGCCGACGAAGAAGCCGCTCCGGCCGGCCGTGCGACGGTCGTAGGTAATCCGCTGCGCGGTCCTCGGCTGCTGTGGACCGAAGTTGGTACGGTAACCCGTTCCGCTTGGTCGAACCGCCGTGTGCTGTTGATCTGGATCGCGGTGCTCGGCACCGCGCTCGTCGTGTGGGCATTGGCGGGTTCGTGGATCGCCGGCGCCGTTCCCTTGGCACTGGGGTGCGGCGTCGCGGTGCAGCCGGCTCTACAACGGGTGCGGTCCTTGCATGCGTCCTTGCGGAAGATCGCGACGGCGTCCGGTGAGCGACTCGGACAGGATCTGAAGGAAGCCAATGAGCGGGTGGCGGTGACGGCTGACCGGCTCGCCCGGATCGACGCCGCTGTACGGCTGTCGGAGTTTCTTCGCCGCCGCTCCGAGGAGCCATCTCCCTACGAGCCGTATCGCAGCCTGCTAAGCCAGGTGCGACGTGACCTGGAACAACTGGAGAGCGACCTGGCACTGGCGCATCAGGAATGGCTGGAGCGCACCGAACCGGGATCTCGTACGCCGCCACCGCTGCAGCGCGTCATCCTCTACATCGACGATCTGGACCGGTGCGCCCCGCAGCGTGTGGTGGAAGTACTCGCGGCCGTTCACCTGATGCTTGCGCTTGAGCTCTTCGTCGTGGTGGTGGCGGTGGATCCGGAGTGGCTCATCAGAGCACTGCAGGTGCACCATCAGGACTTCTTTGGCCCGGCGCCAACGTTGGGCGAGGTGACTACTGACGGCTCCAACGCAGGTCCGCTGGATTATCTCGACAAGATCTTCCAGGTACCGTTCACCATTGCCCGATCCGGTGAGGAGGCCACCGCGCGTTATCTTCGTGGGCTGCTCGCGCCGACCGGAAGAGGTGTTGATGCAGCACAGCCTGCTAGAGAGGTCGGTGACGCCGGTTCTTCCGACCTGGCGGAAGGCGGAGCGCCAGCGGAGCCTGGCGCTGATGCCGAGAATTCGCCCCCGTCCGATGCAGATACTGGCTCGCTGCTGTCCGATGTGCAACGGCCTCCGGTGGCGGTTCCGGAGCTGCGGGATCTGCGTCCCGACACACTTCAACTCCACGATGCCGAGAGCGACTTCATGGCCCTCCTCGGGGCACTGCTGCCGACCCCCCGCGCTGCCAAGAAGCTGGTCAACCTGTACCGACTGATCAGGATCAGTATCCCGGCCGGGGATCTCGACACATTCGTCGCCACGGAGCACCGAGCACTCCAAATACTTCTGGCGGTGCTTGTCGGGTCACCAGCCGCGTCCCAGCAGATATTCATCGCTCTCGCGAGGGCAGCCGAAGATGCGGACATACGCGACGTATTGAGAGCCGTTGCCGAGAGCGACAACACTGGCATTACAAGTGTCACTTGCTCGAACATCGTTGCCGTACTGGATCGGATCGCGCTCAGGACGAGTATGGCGACCGCGGCCAAGAGCTTCCATCCGTGGATCCCGCTCGTGGCGCGGTTCAGCTTCCACTCCAAAGCCTGGGCGAGTAGCTAGGACGGATCAATCTCTGGTAGGAACCCTGCACCGCCCGCGGCGGCTTGTCTCTGTGTGGTGCTGCACCACGTCGATGAGCAGCGGCCGCTGTCCGACAGGGTCGCTTCCGACACCGCGCTTGCCTAGAGCAATGCTCATGACTTGTGGATCGGCCTCGGGTAGACGCGAAGCGCGTACCTTCCCGAGTGATCGACTTCTGGTCATCGAGTGGGCCGACGTTGCACCGTCGGCCGGGAAGGCACGACCGTGCTGAGCGTAGTGAATGCCGATGGATCGACCGAGGTCGGCTCCTTGATCGACGACATCGTCCGTGAGGGTGCGAGACGGATGCTGGCTGCAGCTCTGGAGGCTGAAGTCAACGCGTATATAGCCGAGTTGGTCGATCAGCGTGACGATCGCGAGCGCCGTCCGGTTGACCGCAACGGCTACCACCAGCCGCGATCGGTCACCACCGCGGCCGGGGCGGTTGAGGTGAAGGCGCCTCGGGTGAACGACAAGCGCGTCGACGAGGCGACCGGTGAGCGCAAGCGGCTCTCCTCGGCGACCCTGCCGCCGAGCAAGCGGCGGCGGCACGGGATGGCCAACTACCGCCTTGTGCGGTACGCGGACGACTTCCTCGTGCTGGTCTCCGGCACCCGGGAACACGCCGAACAGATGCGCGGCGAGGTTGCTGAGGTGCTGGCCCCGATGGGCCTACGCCTGTCGGAGGAGAAGACGCTGATCACCCACATCGACAACGGCCTCGATTTCCTCGGATGGCACATCCAGCGCCACCGGAAACGGGGAACCAACCGGCACTACGTCTACACCTATCCGTCGCGCAAAGCCGTGAAGGCTGCGATGGACAAGGTCCGCGCGAGGTGCCGGGAATGGGACACCAACCAACCGCTCGACGCCCTGTTGCTCCAGCTCAATCGGCTGCTGCGGGGCTGGTGCGCGTACTTCCGCCCCGGGGTCTCGCACGCTGCCTTCCAGTACCTGGGCCACTACACGTGGGAACGGGTCATCGGATGGCTGCGACGCAAGCACCCCAAAACCACCTGGAAGAACCTCCGCCGCCGCTACTGCGGCGGACGGTGGTGGCCACGCGGCCAAGAGCGCGAGCTGTTCGACCCGGCAAAGGTACGCACCACGCGCTACCGCTACCGCGGGACCGTCATCCCGACGCCATGGCCGACAGCAGCATGAACGGAACATCAGGCCCGGTCACGGGACTTGCGGAGAGCCCGTTGCGTTGCAAGGCGCACGGCGGGTTCGGAGAGCGGCCTGGAGAAACGGACTGGCGACAACGCCAGCACCGCGCTCCAGGCCGACTCAACCGCGAGCACGCCGTGAAGGCGATCGCGGCGTTCGAGAAGACGTACGGCGCAAAGTTCCCCAAGGCCGTCAAGAAGATCACCGACGACGTCGACGAGCTGCTGGCGTTCTACGACTTCCCCGCCGAGCACTGGATTCATCTGCGGACCACGAATCCGATTGAGTCGACCTTCGCCACCGTCCGGCTGCGGACGAAGGTCACCCGGGGCGCCGGCAGCGCGGCCGCCGCCCTGGCCATGGTGTTCAAGCTCGTCGAGTCCGCCCAGCAGCGGTGGCGGGCCGTGAACGCACCACACCTCGTCGCCCTGGCCCGTGCCGCAGCCCGCTTCGAACGCGGCCACCTCGTCGAAGCTCCGCGAGCCACGCGGCCTGAACGACCGCAGCTGATCCACGGGTCATGACTCCTGCCCTCTCAGCCCGGCAGTAGGCCGACGCGTCGGGCCGATGAGTTTGCCGGTCGCCTGAAGTCTTCCCTGGGACAAGCCAGCCCCGTCGGCAGATCAGGAAACGCCGGATCCCGGTGTCATGGAGGAGAGATGGAGGCCAGGATGACCAATCCGATTCGGCTGTACATGTCCATGTCGCTCGACGGCTATATCGCCGGCCCGGACGATCGGCCGGGGCAGGAGCGAGGACTGCGCCCGTCAGGCTCGCGCAGCCGCAGGGGACCGGCCGGTCATGGTCCATGGGGCGGGGGCAGCCCAAGCGCTCCTCCGAGCAGGGCAAGTGGACGAGATGGAGATCCACCTGGTTCCGGTCCTCCTCGGGGACGGTCGACGGCTGTTCGACCACCTGGGTGGCGATCACATCGAACTCGACCTCGTCCGACGGCTCGAGGATCGAGACGTCACGCATCTCCGCTACCGGGTGCGCCGACCCGAGGTGGCACGGTGAAGACGCTATTCGTCTCCTACCGCGTCACCGACCTGGACCGCTCGCTCGATTTCTACACTGCCTTGGGCTACGCCGAACTGGGCAGGGTCGAGGGTGGCGACGGGAGCCGTCTCGTGATCCTCAAGTTCCCCGAGGAACCAACGGCCTCGCTCGAACTGGTCCACCGCCCCGGCGACGGACCGGTCGACGTGGGCAGCGGCTTCGACCACCTCGCGATCCAGGTGGAAACGCTGGCCACCACCCTGGAGACACTGACCGAAGCTGGCCTGGAACCGGGCCCTGTCCAGTATCCGGGCGGCCCTCACGGCCCGAAGACATCGTGGCTCACGGACCCGGATGGTTACCGGATCGAGTTGGTGGAGTGGCCGTCCGGACATCCCGACGGCATCACCGCAGCAGACTTCTCCTGAGGCGGTCACGGTGAGTGGAGTGACGAAGCTCCCCCTCGGTGCGGCCGCGGCGCAACGTGGGGCAGCATCCCCCCATCCGCAGGTCTTGACGATTACTCGTGGGACACCTCGGGTGTCCAGTCCAGGTGGTCGTGTTCGTCGCCTGGCCTGCGGGCGTCAGCGACGAACGCCAGGTGGGTGCGTAGGACGGTGAGGGTGTGCGGGGTCTTCAATGAGGCGGCCGTCGCCGAGGTGATCGGATACGGGGGGCGGTCGCGGAGCGCGGGCCGGTCCCTGGTGCGTCGGGCGCCCTTGGGCGTGAGGTACCAGATGCGGGTGCGATGGGACTGGGGCCACACGACGAAGGCGACCAGGTGCTCGCCGAGCAGATGGTTCAGGCGCTGGGAGACCGACTGGCGGGAGCGGTGGGCCGCAGCAGGAGGCGCAGTTGATGGGTGGAGGCCAGGCGGTGCTGGGCGAGTGCGCCAGGAGCTGATGTGCGAGGGATTCGGTGGGGCGTGGCGTGAAGCTGGCCGCCGCATGTTCTTTGGGCTGGGCGGTGGTCATCCGAACTCTTTCTCCTTCTGCAGGTGGACGGTTGAGTCGGCGGGGGAGTGTTCGGCGAGGAAGGCGGCGACGCGGCCGAGCTGTCCGGCGGCGCGTTCGGTGAGCTTCTTCAGCGGGAGTGCCTGGGCGTTCGCGAGGGCGGCCCTGTGCAGTGCACCGGCCTGCTGGGTGCGGGCCAGGGTGGTGAAGACGTCGTCGAGATGGGGCCCGCGTAGCTGGATGGGTCCGATGCGGCGGCCGTGGACGTTCATGGAGATGTAGTGCTCGAAGCGTTCCATGGTGGCGATGCGGTCGGGGCTGGGGTCATCGCCCCATTCGGCGGTGACCGGTGCGATCGCGGACTTCGATCCGGCGGTGGTGGCGAGGGTGGAGGCGTTTTGCAGTAGGGACTGCCGCACCGGTGTGGGGAGGCGGGACAGCAGTTGGGTCATGCCGTGGATGTGGCACTTGTATTTGCGTAGGTCCTCGAACATCGCGGCGATGGTCTCCGGGGCTGCGCCGGTCAGAGTTATCAGCTCGTCGAAGTACGGGCGGAACGGGACCCGTTTTTCTGGCGGGGTGTCGCGTCTGGAGCGTGCGGCCCGTAGCAGATCCCGGGCGAGCAGCGCGGTCAGGAGGCGGTCGGTGGGTCCGTTGCCGCCCGGGCATACCCACACGACCATGCGGGAGTCCATGGCTGCGCGGATGTTGTATACGCCGGCGGGCTGGCCGAGGAAGGCGCGGGTGAGGGGGTTGGCGGCGAGTCGGGTGATCGGGTTGAGGACCACGGCGAACGCGTCGGTCGGCAGGGTGGGGAACACGGCCTGCCACCATGCGCGGGTCTCCTCATCCAGGCGGTCCGCCACCGCGGTGAGCGCTGCTGTGCGGAAGGCGGTGTCGGTGAGCAGTGCCCGGATGTGGAAGAGGGTGGCCTGGTCCTGGGGCCGGCTGGCCTGGCAGGCGGCCTCGTTGACGGCGATCAGGACGGTGAGTGCGGCGGTGAGGATGGTCAGCGCGCGCGGGGCGGTTGTGTCGTCCCAGGCCAGCGCGGAGGCGTAGGCGTCGGCGATGGCCTCGACGACCTCGTGCGCGGCCTGCCCGTGGTGCATGCCGAGCGGATTCCACGAGCTCACTTGCGGGTGGGGGCCGAGACCGCCGAGGTCGATCAGCGCGATCCGCGGCATCAGCGTCTCGTGGGCCAGGAACGGCAGCGCGCGCGGCCAGGAGTCGCGGTGGGGGTCGACGAAGACGAGCCCGCCGCCGGCGTGTGCCCAGCCGATCGCCTGGGCCAGGGCCCTCTCAGTCTTGCCGCCGCCTGCCTTGCCGACCCCGACTTCGAAGAGGGTTTCCTCGGCGTAGGTAGCGACCAGCCGCTGCCGGCCGTCCGGGCTTCGGTAGATGCCCTGCAGCAGCAGCTCGGGCTTGCCGAGGGAGAAGGTCGGCAGGTCGCTGGCGAGTACCGGGAGACGGCAGTGTGTGGTGGGCGGCTTGAGCAGGCCGGTCAGCTCCTCCAGCCTCACCCAGTTCGAGCGGGGCGGCCGGCAGTGGCCGAGGTTCCAGCGGCGTTCGAAGCCGAGCCGGGTGGGCCAGTGGTCGGCGCCGATCCGCCACGGTCCCAGCCGCCAGCCGCGCATGGCCCACCGTGAGCGGCCGCCGAAGACATCGAGGGCGGCCTGGAGTTGGGCGAGCCGTGCCTGGGCGCGGCCGGCGGTGTTGGAGGCGCACATCGCCAGCAGCTGGACGCGGATGAGGTGGTCGTCCTCGGCGAGCTTGCCTAGTGCTTCGGCCGGCTCGACGCGCCGGGGAACGGGCGGCATCACCAGGCGGCGGCCGGAGCCCGGGCTGGGGTGATCGCTGAGGAGTTGCTGCAGCTGCCAGCCCCACGAGTCTTCGATGCCGCCGGCGTCCTGGCGCAGCCAGCGTGCGGAGCGCTGGGCCTCGCGGCGCTCGGACCGGCGTGCGGCGCCCATCAGTTGCAGACGGCGCGCCCGCAGGGCCCACTTCGGAGCGCGCTGGATGTCGAGCCGGATTTCGGCGAGGTCGCCGAGCTCGGCGCGCAGGTCGGCCACGGCGTCGACGAGCGGCTGGAGCGGGTCGGGGGTGAGCGGCACCTCACGCAAGGGCTCGGTGGGTTTGCCGCGTAGGAGGAACTCCGCCCGCACCACGTGGTCGCGGGGCTTGTCGAGGATCGGCCGGGCCCGCTCTACGGTGACGTCGGGCCCGAACGGGGTGATGGACAAAAGCCGTTCTCCGCCCGCTGGGCCCTCGATGCGGTAGCGCAGCGGCGTGCTGCCGTCCGCGCGCAGCCGGATCTGCACGGCCTTCGCCCGGCGGGGGGCCCACCAGGGCATGGCCGTGGAGGCGCGGGCGAGTTGGACACCGCGGCGGAAGATCTCCTCCAGACTGGGGTCGAAGTGCTGGGTGGGGACGAGCTCGAGGGCCATCCGCTGGGCCGAGGCGTTGGCCGCGAGCCGGCGGACGAGCAGCTCGCCCCCGCCCCAGCACACGGCGATGGCCAGGGTGAGCAGATACCAGTGGTCGTAGAGCCAGTCGGCGGCGTTGACCAGGCCGCTGATCGGGCCGAGTACCTGACCGGGAGCCGTCGGATCGGCTCGGTTGGTCAGGTACGGGGCTGCGGCATCCACGTCGCTGCTCCCTTCTTGATCGTGCGGGTGAAGTGCCAGTCGGTGATGCGCAGGTCGGTGAAGGTGCCGCCGCGGTCTGTGCCCGCCCACACCAGGTGGACCACCGCCTTGTTGGGGCTGTGGTCGCGGCGGGCGATCGCGGCCTGGATGCGAAAACGAGCGGTGGCGAACGCCGGAGCCACCTGGCGTGAGTCGGGGAAGAGGCCCGGCCAGTTTGTGCGGCCGATTCCGGTGGCGTCCGCGCGCAGCAGCGCGCGGCCGTCGGTGCACAACGTTCGTTCATCGGTGGCGGGAAGGTCGGCGGGCCACGCCGCCTGAAGCGACCGCTGGATCACCTCATCGCCGGCCGCGCCCTCGCCGTGCGGCGCCAGAGCGGGCTGGAGGGCCGACGGCGCCGATGCGGCAGGCACTGCGGATGCACCCCTGCCGAGGGGCAGCTGGGCAGGCGCAGCAGCCGCAGACGGCGAGGATGATGAACCTGCACTCGTGCGTGAGGCCGGGGACGCCGTCGGGGCCGCTGGCTGCTGACCCTGCGGCACGCCCAGCAGGGCGATGCCGGCGACGGCGAGCAGGATGGTGCTCAATAACAGCAGACGCGGTGAGCGTGGGGTGGTGGTCACCACAGCCGTGCTCCTCCCGCAAAGCCGGACATGGCGCCTACCGCGTCCAGCCGGACGGCGGTGCCCGGGCGGGCGGCGTTGATCATCCGGCCGCCGCCGACGTAGATCCCGACGTGGTAGATCGTTAAATCGCGTCCGGGGGCGTAGGCGTAGAAGACGAGGTCGCCCGGCTTGAGGGCGCCGGTGCCGAGGCTGGCGGGGATCCGCTGGCCGCGGCCTGCTTGCGCGGCCGCGGTGCGCGGCAGCCGGATGCCGGCCCTGGCATAGGCGTACGTTGTCAGGCCCGAGCAGTCGAAGCCCTTGATGTTCGCGCCGCTCTTGCCGCTGGGCGAGCAGCAGACCCCGTACGACGGGCCGCTCGCGTTGCCGCCGCCCCAGGAGTAGGGCACCCCCCGTTGGGCGAGCGCCGCCTCGAGCACGGTGCGGGCCTTGCCGGAGACGTTCTTCAGGCCGGGGTCTTGGGCGGCCACCGTGTACTGGTCGATCCAGCCGGTCACATAGGCGACGTATTCGTTGGAGTGGTTGTACTGCCAGATCGCGGCCCTCAGCTGCGAGCGCTGCGTCAGGTCGCGGCCGCCTCCGCACAGGTAGACGGCCGCTCCCAGCGCGGCGTCGTCGGCGTTGTGCGGGTCGACGACATGATCGCCGTTGCCGTCCTTGCCGATCGACTTCCACGTGGAGGGCAGGAACTGGAAGGGGCCGACGGCCCGCTCACCGGTTGCGGTGCCGTCCCATTTGCCGCCGTCGCTGTCCGGGACCGCGGTGGTGTTGCCGCCTTGGCCGGAGCCGTCGAGGAGTACTCCGTAGATCTTCGGGCGGATGTCGCCGTTGGTTGCGATGGTGTGGCCGATGGCGTGGTTGGATTCGACCTTGGCGATCCCGGCGAGGATTGGCCAGCGCATGCCCTGACACGTCGGCACGTACGTCCCGACCTGCTTAACGGCCTTGTTGTAGGCGGTCATCATCCGGGGAGGGATGTCTGCGGGGCTGCCGCCCTCGGCGATTCCTCCGTCGTCCTGCGCGCCTGTCTTCAGTGCGAGGTATGCGCTGATGGCGTTGCCGACCGGTGCGGCACAGCACACGGCGGCGAACATCAGCAGCGCCGCCACGCATCCCCACCGCCTGATGCGGCGTCCCGGCGGCCTCACTCCTCTTCACCGTCCGCCTTCCGCCGCCGGGCCTGCTCCCGGTGCCGGCGTTCGGCCTCGGGCGCGGTGCGCCGCATCAGCTCCTGCATCCGGGCCCGCGCCTCCTCACGCGCCGGGTTGCGCGCGCTCCGGCCCCCGGGAAGAACGGGCCCGCCGCGAGCGGGCCGAGGCCGCGGCGCAGGGCCGTCGATGGGTCGGAGCGGTGCCGGGGGCGGAGTGGCCGCAGGACCGCCTCTGGGCCGAGGGGGCGGTGTGGGGGCAGGGGTCGGACCGCCCGGGGGACGGCCGGAGGGCGCAGGGCTCGCAGGGGCAGCCGGGCGGGGGGCTGCGGACGGTGCGGCTGCGGTCGGTAGGCGGCGGCCGGCGAACGGGCCGGGTCCGCCGCTGTCGTCGCCGTACTCGCGCATGACATCGGCCACGTGACGTCCCGTGTCCGACCAGGCCCGGGCGTCCTCGCGGATGGTGTTGCCCCATACCCGCACCTGCTGGCGGGCGTCCTGGGAGTAGCGCGAGCCGCCCGACCGCGCCCGGCGGACATGGGCGGGTAGACCGACGGTCGCCCCGTAGGCGGCCCGGCCGCCGCGGTTAAGGATGCGGTAGCCGCGGAAGCGGACGAGCCGGTTGTGGGCGCGGGTGGACAGCAGGATGCGGTTGCTGTTGTGGTCGTGCAGGACCTGGCCGGTGGTGCGGTCGACGACTTGTCCCTGCTCGTTGCGGTACCGGTCGGGCGGGCCTGAAGGCCGGCGCGGCCCTGCGCCGCCGCCTGTACCACCGTTCCCGCCGTCCGACGGACCTCCCCCGTTCGGGTCCCCGTCGGCGGTGGGCTTTTGCCACTTGGCCAACTGCTCCTTGTCCGGCCTGCGTCCGATCAGCAGCCCGTGCGCACCCTGGGCGCCGAGCCGTGCCCCCAGCGCGCCTATGGCCGCGGCCGCGGTCAGCGGGGCCAGCCCGCGCCCGGCCTCGGCGGTGGCGTCGGCGAGGACACGGCCGGTGTCCACCGGCATGCCCGCGCCGTCGAACAGGGAGGTGAGCGCGCCCATCAGGTGCTGCCGGGTGCCGAGCATCCCGAACCGTCCGCCACCTTGGCCGGTGAGGGCGCGTAACCCTGCGCCGTATCCGCCCAGTGCGGCGGGGGAGTTCATGGCGAGCGCGGCGCCGAGCTCGGAGGTGTCGCCGGGCATGTGGGTGCCGCCGACCTTGGCGTAGCGCATCCGCATGGCCATGCGCCGGCCGAAGGAGGTGAGGGACGCCAGCAGCCTGCGGTGCCCGGCTGCGCCGGCGATGGCGAGGACGTCGATGAGTAGGATCCGCTCCACCATCAGGTCGGGCCCGTCGGTGATGGTGGCGTCGACGGCGATCCCGAAGAACGGGATGAACGCGCAGATGGCGACCACGGCCAGGACCGCGATGCCCCACAGGGACAGCCACTTCCACACGCTCTGGCGTGCGGGGCCGGGCAGCATGCCGGCGACGAAGGTGACGCCGCCCGCGGCCGCGGCCGCCACGCAGACGCCCTGGGTGCCCAGCAGCACGATGGCGCTGGAGAGCAGCATGCCGCAGATGAACAGCACCGCGATGAGCAGCAGGGCGGCACCGCCGAGGCGCCACCAGGTCGGTTTCTCCGCGTAGGCGGCGCAGGATTTTCCGACCGGCCCGGCTCTCTTCATGTCGGTGAGGAAGGCCGCGAACTGCCGGTCTTCGTCGGTGACGATCGCGTTGGAGGCGTTCAGCAGGTCGTCGCCTGAGGTCAGGGACGGCAGGGTGTCCGTGTCGGGCAGGCCTTGGTCGCGTTCGCAGTACTTCTTGGCGGCCCCGTGGATGAGACTGCAGGTGTCCTTGGCGTCCTTCCTCTGCTCGCAGGTGTCCCGCATGGGCGGCGCGAGCGTGTCGCAGTTGCTCGTGCCGGCGTCGGCTTGGTACCAGCCGGTGATCCATTTCAGGTGGACGGCGTAGGCCTTGGCATCGGAGGGCTTGGACGGGTCGAGGATGCGCCCGTACTCCAGCAGCATGTACGGCTTGACGATCAGCGCGTTGGTGATCGAGTCCTGCAGAGGCCGGGCCACCTCCTCGGCGGTGACCGGTGCCTCGTCTTCCTGTTGCAGGCATTTGAGCTCGGCATTCCCGCTCATCTGCTCGCAGGGGTCCTTGGCTGCGATCTTGCCGCCCCAGTGGTAGGAGTTGACGCTCTGCTGGGCGACGTTGGCGGCGACCTGCTGGCCCTGGCCGAGCGGCCCGTCTGCCGCGAGCAGGTAGTCGGGGCGGACGAATGCCGACGCGGCAAACGCCGCGATGAGCAGCGTCAGGAAGATCTCGCCCAGACCGCGGCCGACACGACCCCGCACGATCATGAAACCGGCGAACACGAACGCCCAGGCCAGCAGCAGGCCCTTCAGCCCCAGCGTGTCGACGACCACGCTGTCGTAGGTGTCGGCGACCTGCTCGGCCGGACGGGTCAGGATCTTCAGCAGCGGGAAGCGCAAGGCCATCTCGATGGACCACCCGGCCAGCCCGACCAGCAGCCGGATCAGCGTGAACAGCCCCGACATGGCGAACGCCAGGGCTTGGGACTTGAAGGCGACGATGGAGCCGCCTGAGGCGTCCAGCTCGTAGGAGTTGATCGGCACCCCCTCGGAGGAGGTGATGTTCAGCGGAGCGAGCAGGTCGCCACTCTCGCTGTTGCTGTCCGCCGCGTACACGACCTGGGTGTTCACCAGGAGGAAGATGCCGGTGAGCAGGACGACGAAGCCGGCCGAGCGGAGCGTGCCGCGGTCTGGACGCACCATCTCAATGCCGCCTTTGCCCGGCGCTCTTGCGGCGTCGCCAGATCACGAGGGCGGCCAGGCCCGCGCCGGCCGACACGAGCCTGAACACCGCTCCGGCGGTGCTGCGGTGCCCGGTGGAGGCGGAGTATGTGGCGCCGCGCTTGCAGTACGCCTTGGCCCGTCCCACGATCACGGCACACGGGTCGTGGTGTGGCGCGTGGGCGTCGGTGGCGAAGGCCCGCCCGGTGTGCGGCCAGCGGGGTTCCGGCACGCTCATCGACAGGACCAGGAGTAGCACGGCGACGGCGACGGCGATTACCGTGAGGATGGTCGCGGCCACGGCGATGCGCCGGGAGCGGGCGGGGGAGAAAGAGGTCACCAGAGGTGCTCCTTCGGGCGATGACCAGTGCCCTGACCAGCAGGGTCGCGGTGTCCCGGCGTGGTGGTGATGGAGGTGGTGATCCGCGGGAGGCGGGGGATGACGGCTTTGACGCGGCCGGTGTTCTGCCGGGGGCAGGTGAGCAGGAACTCACCCTCGCGGCCTTTGTGCCCGACCGGGGACAGACCGGTCGTCACCAGCCTCACCAGCTCTTCGTTGGTGGAGTCGAGCCCGATGAACTCCAGGCCGCGACGAGCACGTTCGCGGTCGGCGGTGCGGGCGAGCGCGCGGTAGGCCATCAGCCCGCGGTCGGGGCCGAGTTCTTCGGCGTCGTGGCTGCCGGCCAACAGGCCGGCGCCGTGCTTGCGTCCGTCGTGGAGGATCTCGTGGACCAGGGCGGTGCCCTCGGCGGAGGAGGTCAGCCAGTACAGCTCGTCCAGCACGACGGCGGTGAACCGCTCGGGGTCCTCGAACGCGGTTTGCCGGGCGATCGCGGCGATCAGGTAGAGCACCGCACGCCCGATCAGCGCTTCCAGCGGCTGCTGGTGCAGCACTTCGGGCTTGTCGAACGCGGCCTTTGGCGGCAGCTTCAGCCCGGTCGTGGTGATCACGATCATGTCGCAGGTGCTGGAGGCGTCCAGCCTGACCGGCGGCAGCGCCGGGTCGAACACCATCGCCGCCAACGGGTTGGTGGCGACGACACGGATCAGCCCGGCGAGGGTGGAGGCCGCGTCCTGCCGCTTGCCCGCCTTGCTTGTGGCCATCTCCTTCAGGACCTCAAGGACGCGGTGCATGGACGGCTGCGGTCCGGCGGCGGCCTGCGCGACGGCGTGGTGCAGTATTTCGCCGCTGGTGCTCATGGGGCCGATGCCGAGCTGCAGGGTGAGGTAGGACAGGGCGTAGTGGCGGCCCTCGGGGCCGTCGAACATGCGCAGGGGGTCGATGGACACCTCGGCCTGCGCGGCGTCGACGATCTGGACGCGGCCTTGGGCCGCGGTGCGGGCGAAGGTGGCCCACTCGCGGACCGGGGTGCGGTCGATGCAGATCGCGCAGCCGCCCCGCGCCCATGTCGCCTCCGCGATCAGCTTTTGCAGCACGCTTTTGCCCGCGCCGAGATCCCCGACGATCCCCATCGACGCCGACGCGTCGACCTTGGGGGCGTCCGCCACGTTGATCATCACGGGGCGGGTGGTGCCGCTGTCCAGGTCGATGCCGAGGAACATGCCGTTTGGGTCGCCGACCTCCGCAGTGGTGAAGGCGCCGGAAAGCGCCCAGTCCTCGCTGATCTGGTGCTGGGTGAACTCCCGCACCACGCCGGGCCGCACCGTGCCGGGCAGGCCCAGGGAGAACAGGGCCTGTTGCAGGCCGGCCGGGCGCACCGCGCGGTAGTCGGCGCCGCCGAGCAGGGCGGCCAGGGCGCGGGCGCGTGCGTCGCAGACGGCGGCGGTCGGCCCCCACACCGTCAGCACCGTCACCGACTGCACCTCGACCTCCACGCTGGTGCGGGACAGACGCGCATCCAGCTCGCCCAGATCGCGGGCGGCCTCGGTCAGCGAGGCGGGCATGCCGGTGGGGCGGGCGTCGTACTGGTCGGCCTGGTCGATGAGTTCGTTCTTCTTGCGCCGCACCTGATCCCGCGCCTTCTCCGCGGGCACGAGCGTGAGGTCGACGGTGTAGTCGACGGGGAAGTCGAGCGTCTCCAGCTGGGCGAACAGATCCGCGGCGTCCTGGCTGACCGCGGGCGGGCACTCGGCCAGCGCCAACTGTGCCTGATACCCGATCCCGGCATCGGTTTCGACCTGCAGCCAGCGCCGCCCGAGCGGCGAGCCAGTCCTCAGCCGCCACCAGGCCGTGCGCCCCGAACGCGTGATGCGGCCGGCGTTCTTGAGCTCGCCCGTGTCGTCGAGTTCGGGGTCGATGCCGCCTTCCTGCAGGCGGACCTGGCCGAGATCGGCGTAGCTGGGGGAGCGCAGCACCCCGTCACGGATCTGCCCGCCGTACATCTCGCTGGTCTCGGCCTCGGCCAGCAACGGTTCCGCCAGGCCGCGGTGGAGGACGTGCTGGATCATCCACACGATCTCCGCCGGGCGGGCGGGGCGGAAGGCGATGCCGCCGGCGAGCGCGGCCTGAACCCGCAACGCCTGCTCGCGGTAGGCGCTCACCTCGCGCCGGGCCACGGGCGCCGGGCGCATGCCCAGCAGCGGCGCGATCTCGGCCCACGCCGCGCCGAGGGACGCCGACACCTGCAGGCCGCCTGTCTCGGTCTTAAGGGGCACGGCCAGCCACAGGGTGCGGCGGTGCATCTCCTGGCCGTCGAGCAGCTCCAGGGTGGCCTCGACGTTCTCCACCCACGGGTGCCGGCCCGCACCGGGGGCCTGCTCGGCCGGCTCGATGCCCTCGATCATCTTCAGGGCGATCTCACCCGGGTCGACCTGCGCGCACAGACCGAACAACCTGGGTGCCCCGGACATCGAGCGCACCACGTGTGTGGTCTTGGCGAGCTGTTCGTCGCGGACCGCGGAAGGCACGTACGCGCCCTGGACACTCTCCTCACGCTGGCCGTGCGCATCCGGGCCGGGGTGCAGGCGGTAGACGGCCCACACGCCACCGTGCGTCGACCACACCAGGTGCCCGGCGATGTGACGGATCGGAACTCTCACCGCGCACCCCCCTGTTGGGCGAGCGCGAGCAGCTGCTGCACACCCGACACCGGCCCCGCCGCCACCGCGGGTGCAGCCGACCGTGGGCGGCGGGGCGCGGACGAGCGGCCGGCGGCCGGCCGCGCCAGCGGCGCCCGAGGGGCACCCTGCCCAGCCGCACAGGAGGGTGTGGCCTTCGCAGCGGGGCCCGGCGCGGGCAAGCGCTCGATGGTGAAGCCGCCCAGCAGCCACCGGGCAGCGCGGTCGCGGGCGGCCCGACCGCCGATCCGCCCGCCCCTCGGCTGCCAGCCCAGCAGCACCCAGCCCCACGCGGCCTGCACCGGCGCACGGCCGGCGATCTTCGGCCGGCGCACCACCCAGATCGCCACAACCCACGCGACCATGGGGACCGGCCCCATCCACGACCACCAGCTGACGGTCTTGACCAGGAGGAAGCCGCCACCGACCGCGAGAGCGATCTGCGCGGGGGTGTAGGGGCCGAGGGGGATCTTCCAGTCGGCGACTTTGCCCAGCACCCACGGGTGGCGGCGGGCGGCGGTGTAGAAGCGGCCCACCCGCGCTACGGCCGGGGTCACAGCCGGCCTCCTATGGTCGGCGTGTGGTCGCGGGAGGGCGGGAGTTCGGATTGGACGATGCCGGGGTGGGCGGGTGCGCCCTTGGACGGGTTCTTCACCTCGTCCTCGAACATGTGCGCCAGACTGTCGCGAGAGTTGTACAAGCCGAGCGCGATCACCATCAGCAGCAGGGCGCCGATGCCCGCCTTGAGGCTGAACTTCTGGATCATGATGGTGACGACAAGGACGAGGAGTCCGGCTTGGAGGCCCTTGGTCGCCCAGTTCTTGAACATGGTGATCCAGCTGTTGCCGAGGTCGTCCAACTGCCCGGCGAGCACCAGGCTGTGCACCGTGTTCATCGCACGCCCCCCTCCTGGGCCGTGCCGGGCTGAAGGCCTGCGACTTCCCACCGACCCGAGCGGGCCTTGAGGACGAGTTCGTAGGCGAGCGGCCACCGGCCGCCGGCATCCCGGGCCTCCACCCGGGCCAGGACACGCGCCCTCGTGCCGTCGGCAGGGACGTGTTCGGCGGCCGCTGCCTGTTCGACGGCCGACACCTGCTGGACCAGGACCGCCGTGTACGGGGCGGGGGAGATTGGTGCCAGGCTCACGCCGGGCGCGAGGTAGCGGCTCACCTCGCCGGTACCGGTCAGGTAGGCGGCGAGGAACTCCCCGACGGCCAAGGACAGATCACCGTCGGGGACGCTCACTCGGTACGGCGACTTCGCCGCCTCGGCCCGGGCCGGGCCGGCCACCACGCCGGGCGCACCGGTCACCGTGAACGAGGCGCCCGCCCGGTCGGCGACCACCGGCACCGTGTAGTAGCGCAACCGGCCGTCGGCGTACTGCGCAGCCACCGTCACCGACCACGCGCCGTCCGCACGGTGCGCAGTGCGCACCGCGGTCACGGACTCCGGCTTCGACTGCGCACCCGCTGCCGGGCTGGGCAGTTCGACGTCCGGGGCCATCGACTGCGCAAGCCGCGCCTGTGCACTGGTCGCGTCGTCGGCGCTGCTGCGCAGCCACGCGCTGAGGAACAGCTGCGCACAGCCGGCCGGGTCGGCGGCCGCCGAGGTGCGCACGGCGGCCGGTTTGGTTGCCGTGGCCGCCTGGACCGTGGTCGGGGTGGAGGCGACGGCGACGCACAGGGCGACGGGGCCGGCCGCGAGGGCGGTCCAGACCGCCAGGCGTGAGAAGCGTACGCGGCGGCGCATCGCCTCCAGCCGGGCGCCGGCTGCCATCGGAGCAGCGGCCTCGGTCTGTGAGGCCGGCTTGCCAGGAGACATGGTCAAACTCCCAGGTCAATTGCGGATGTTGCTGACCTTGAGAAAACCCGGCGGCCCCGACCCGACCACCGACCATGAACCCCCGACCATGGTCACGATGGGGACACGAAGTCCGTGGTGAGGGTCGTGGTCGGGCCCGACCACGACCCCGACCACGGGCCTGGCCGTGAGACGAGGCCAGGACATCGCGTCCGGTTCACGGTGCCGGGCCACGGGACTGCTGGGCGACCAGGTGACGCTCGGCCGGCGGGCCCGTCGTCGATGCGCAACGGCGGTCGCCTCTGCCCTCGACGGGTGCCTGCGCAGTGCCCCACCCGGTCCTGCGCAGCGGAAGATCAGGAATCCTCGGGCCGGCTGCGCAGTTGTACCGCGTGACGCGACTGCGCGGGGTCCTCGGTTGGTTGCGCATCCCGATTGCGCATCGCCCATCCAGCGCTGCGTGCCGGTTGCGCAGTCGCGTTGCGCAACGTGCGCACGGGGGGAAGGGGGCGTGGTCGACCCCAGACCATGAGCCCGACCACGGCAGCTAGCGGGCTGCGTTGCCGGATCGTGACAGGTGGTCGGGGCTCATGGCCGTCAGCTTGGTCGGGGGTGCCGGGTGAGCTGACGGCATGGATCGCGCGCACGCCTCCTTGACTCGGCGCCCCCGGCCACTGCACGCCCGCCTGCTCGCCCCAGGCCTCAGGGGCGGTTCGCTCATGGTGTGCGAGGGATCGCGGTGAGCGGCTTCGAGGCGGGGGTCCGGCGCGGGGTGATGGCGGCGGACCGGTTCACGCAGATCGCCAACGGCTTGTTCCGGGATACCCGGTTGTCCTTCAAAGCGAAGGGCTTGTTCGGCTACATCAGCACCCACGCCACCGGCTGGCAGGTGACGGTCGCCGACCTCGTGAGGGCCGGGCCCGACGGGCGGGACGCCGTACGCGCCGGCCTGAGCGAACTGCAAAGGCACGGATACCTCCTTCGCGAACAGCTCCGGCACGATGACGGGACGCTCGCAGAGATCGTCTACTCGATCACGGACCGACCGCTGGCCATGGACGCCGGCCTCGTGCGGGCGGCCGGTGTGGCGTTCGCCTCCGTTCCGGCCGGCGGGGCGGTGCGCGGCTTGGGGGCGGGGATCCGGCGCGGGGTGATGGGGGCGGACCGGTTCACCCAGATCGCCAACGGCCTGTTCCGGGACTCGAGGTTGTCGTTGAAGGCGAAGGGGCTGTTCGGACTCATCAGCACGCACCGGGACGGCTGGCGGATGACCGTCACCGACCTGGCGCGCCGCGGCCGCGACGGCGAGGCCGCCGTGAAGAGCGGGCTCAAGGAGCTTCAGAAGCACGGCTTCCTGCTGAGGGAGCGCGAGCGCAACCCCGATGGCACCCTCGGTGCGGCCGCGTACGTCATCACCGACCTGCCCAGCCTGCCAAGCAGCAGGTCGCAACCGATGTCGGGTTTTCCACCGGTGGATAACCCGACGTCGGTTCATCGGCCCCCTAAGAACACCAACACAAAGAAGACCACCAAGCAGAACACCAGACCCCTCCGTCCGTGCGACCGCGGCGACCTTGCGCGGACACGCGCAGGGACGCAAGCGCCGGAGCAACAACCAGCGTCCTCGGCGGCCGCGTCCCGGACGGACGACCTGCATCCGGGGATCCGGCTGCTGCTCGAGATCGGGGCGAGCCGTCCCGAACTGCTGCTGACCGGGAAGACCCTGACCGACCAGGGCCGTGTGGCCACCGTGATGCTGGAGGCCGACTGGAGCGCCGATCAGCTGCGCCACGTCATCACCGATCGGCCCTTGCCGAGCCCGGTGCGTACCTCGGTCGGGGCGATCATCGCCGCCCGCCTGCGCGCCGCCCAGGCCTACCCGCCACCCCCTGCCGCGGCTGGCCACCCAAAGGCGGCTTTTAGCGACGAGCCGCGGACGCTCACGGCCACCTGCCGGTCGACGACGGCGGCCGCCCGCACCGTGAGCGAGGCCCTGACCTACCGGGCCCTCGTGGAATGCGCCGGCTGCGGCGTTCCCTCCACCGCGCCCGGCGAGGACCTCTGCCCGGCCTGCCTCGGCTGGCCGCTGTGCCGCGCCTGCCCCGGCCCCACTCCCCGCCGCGCCCGCCCCGGCGGCGACGGCCGCTGCACCACGTGCACCACCGCATCGAAGCGACCTGCGGAAGGAAGCAACCCATGAACGAGCCGAGCAAGCCCTCGCTCCCGGCAGAGCACGAGCGCGTGCCAGACGGCCACCAGCCGGCGGGCATGCCCCCGTACCGGCTGTTCGCGCACGAACCGTACTACCCGCTGCCCGCCCGGGAGATCAACACCTCCGTGGTCGCCGCGGCCTGCCTGCTCCACCCTCACATCACGCAGCCCGACGGGATGCGCATCCACCGGAAGCTGGTCCGGGGCCGCCGGCCGGGCGAGATCGTGCCGCTGGCCACACTCACCGAAGAACTGGGCGGCGGCGCCCACTGGGGCGAGGTCGGCGACTGGGAAGCGGTGGTGGCCGACATCGTCCGGCTCATCCGCAACCAGGGCTGCGACGCACTCAGCCTGGGCCTTGCACCCATCGAGCGGGCCCTGCTGTGCAGCGGCCCCGACAGCACCGTCCGCGTCGTCGACCCGGCCACCCACGAATGCACCTCCTACGGCCCACCAGAGCGCGCAGCAGTCCTTAACCAGGTACGCCACCACCTCACCTGGGCCGAGGCAGCCTGTTGCTTATGGCCCGGCGACCACCTGCTCAGCCCGCCGGGCACCAGGCCGTGAAACAGCGCAGGGATCTTGGCGCAGCCCCGCTCCACAGCCCGAAACGGCCCATGCACCGCCACAACCGGCACCTCGGCCTGGCTTACCGGGCCCGCCCAACAGCCTCTGATCGGCCGGGTGTCGAACACGCCGTTCTTTTGGGCCAAAGCTGCTGTGGCGGCAGAGGAACAGGGGAGGGCCTGCGGCGCCAGTGCGCGGCCTCTTGCACCCGGTTGCGGGCGGCAGCCTGCTGCCGACCGCAACCCGGTGCGCAGGAAGCGCAGGTGGAGGGGGGCGCCGGCCGGGTGGATTCGAACACCGTGCCCGCAAGGCAGGTCAGGCGGCGCGATAGTGCCGCCGCACGGGACGCCGGTCTGATCATTCCGGTGGTTTTGTCAGTGGCCGCTGCTACATCCATTCCCACAGCGCAGGCCGCAGCGGGCGGCCCGCCGCGATCGCTGCAAGGAGTTGGCGGTGGCGAAGGTACCTGAGGGATACCACGTGGTGCGTCGGCACATCCGGCGCAATCCGCGCCCCAGCGGAAAGAAGCTCAGCGGCTGGACGGTCGCCGGACTGATTGCGGGGGTGTGGTTATGGAGCCAGCTGTTTGGGTTCGGTGAAGCGTCCACCCCCCACACGCCTCCCACTCCCAGCCCGTCGGTGTCGGCTTCTGCGGGCCGTTGATGGGACGGCCGCGACTGAAACTGCGTGCCCCGCGGGGGCGTGGCGAACAACTGGCGGCGGCCGCGGTGGTGGCCGCCGCGGGATGGATGCTGCTGAGGACGACCGCCGTGCTGGGGCACGCGGCCCTGCGTGCCTGGCCGCTGACGGCCACCGTCCTGGCCACCGCCTTGGCCTATGGGATGTGGCGGATGGCGCGCTCTGCCGCCAGGCGGCGGACGAGGGCGGTGCTGCTGGCCCGGTTGCGGATCACGCTGGAGGAGTTCGATGCCATGGACGACCGGCATTTCGAGTACGCGCTGCGGGACCTGCTGATCAGAGACGGCTTCCATGCGCGACAGGTCGGCCGCGCCGGCGACCAGGGCGCCGACGTCATCGCCGAGCACCCTCGCCTGGGCCGCCTGGTCATCCAGGCCAAACACACCGCGGTCGCCGCCCGCGTCGGATCCCACGTGATGTACCAGGTGAAAGGAACCGCCGGCCCCGTCCACCGCGCCGACATCGCCGTCGTCGTCACCAACGGCCACCTCACCCGCGATGCCAAAACCTGGGGCCAGCGTCACCACATCTACTGGGTCGACCGGGACCGGCTCGGCCAGTGGGCCCAAGACGGCATCCCGCTGCAACAACTGCTGCGGCTACCGGCCAGACGGCGACGCAGGAAATCCACCCGCCTGGCCCGACGCGCGTCGTCCCTCCCGTCCGCGACGAGCTGAGCGCATGGGGCAGCTGGGGCGGCCTTTCGAAGCCCGGCGAACTGCGCGAGCATCATCCCGGCTGACTCGGCACTTGTGCTGCGCTCCAGCCGCCTGCAGATCGGGGCTGCCCGGGGGCGCCGGCGGCCAGCAGCGGGGCCAGGGCATGCCCTTGGCGGGCGTCGGTCTGCTTGTCGGTGGAATGCCGGGGGTAGATGCGGTCGGCCATGACCGATCGTTTCCCTTTCCCGGGTCGCCGGTGTCGCTCTCAGGAGTCTTGTGCAGGGTTCTCAGAAGACCTCTGGAGCAGGTCGGCAGGGATCCGGCCGACGGCGATGGCGATCGCTTCGGCGGCTGTGGTGACGTGGTGCAGGGCGGGGTCGTTCCACCATTCTCTGATGGTGTAGTCGCCGGTTCCCCGGGGTGAGTCGATCGAGGCGAAGGACGGGGAGAACGGGTAGTCGGGCGTGTTGGAGAAGCTCAGTGCCCAGTGGCTCGTGAAGGGGTAGAGCCTGCGGAGCTTCGGTTCGGCGTGGGCGGACTCGATGAGCGCCCGGTACTGCGGCCAGTCGGCGTCATCGGCATCCTTCAGTAGCCACTGCCTCCCCGAACCGGGCGGCCATCGGCTCGACCGACTTTCGTTGCCCGTCGGTCAGCAGCCCCCGCAAGTAGACCTGCCCCCACCGGCGCTGGTCCTTGCGCGCGAATGGCTCGAACACCTCCGCCGCGAACGTCTCCAACTCGCCACGCACCACGGCAATCTCGTCCGGAGTCACACACACTCAACGCCACACCGGGCCCGTAGGACACGCACCACTACAACCGACCTGACCAAGGCCTACTAGGGCCTGTGTGATGTTGTGATCATCCAGTTGTCTTCAGGAGGTCGTTGATCCAGATCATCGACGCGCGGAGGTGGAGGCCGGCGAGGTAGCTCTCGGGCGTCTTGTCGTACCGAGTGGCGATACCCCGCCAGGCCTTCAACTTGTTGATGAGCCGCTCTACGGTGTTCCGCTCCTTGTAAAGATCGCCGTCGTGGCATGTGGGGCGGCCGCCCCGGCGGCCTTTCTTCTTCCGGTTGGCGGTCTGGTCCTTCTTCTCCGGGATGACTGCCTTGATGTTGCGTTTCCGCAGGTAAGAGCGGTTAGCGCGGGACGAGTAGGCCTTGTCGGCGGCGACAGCGTCGGGCCGGCTCCGGGGCCGACCAACGGGAAGACGGATGCGCACCTTCTGCAGCACGGGGACGAACTGCGGGCTATCGGCGGCCTGTCCTGCGGTCAGTACGAGGGACAGCGGACGGCACTTGCGGTCGGCGGCGAGATGGATCTTGCTCGTCAGTCCACCACGGGATCTGCCGAGCAGGGCCTGGGTCAAGCGGAGCTTGCGCCGCCGCCTGATCCGCCGTCGCTCTTCCTGCTCGGGGTCGTCCCTGCCGTCCTGTCCGTTCTGTTCTGGCGGGCCGCCCCCTTTTGCCGGGCCCGCTCCTGCTCGGCGGCGGCTTCCTCAAGGGCGTCCATGACGTCCTTGCCGATGCGCATCCCGGCCGCGTCGTGGTGAGCGCGGGCAGTGGTGGAGTCCACGCTGACCAGGGATAAGTCCGTCTCTCCCCGGCGGGCGGCCTCGGCGATCATGCCTTCCAGAAGAGCGGAGAAGACCCCGGCGTCCCGCCACACGCGAAAGCGCCCGTAAACGGTCGCCCACGGTCCGAACTCGGAGGGCATCTCGCGCCACTGAGCGCTGGACCGGAACCGCCAGATCACCCCCTCGAACTGCTCCCGCAGCCGCTCGGGGTACGGACCGTACTCGCCTATCGGCAGGTACGGCTCGATGAACTCCCACTGCTCGTCGGTGAGTTGCCTACGTGTCACACCCAGCGTCCTACCAGGTCCCGTCCCCACACGGGACGAGAACCCGAGATTGATCACGACCTCACACAGGCCCTAGGTGTGGCTGGGGGCAGGCACCTCGTGAGGATCCGCGCGCACTACATACACCCCCGGCCCGATCCTGTCCGAAGCGCGCCGGATACGGGGGACCGCTCGACCTGCTGCGCGCCTGAGGGCCGGAGGAGTAGCTCCTGCAGGCGAAGTGACCCGCCGTGGGTTACTTAGCGAGGTGGGTGGTGAAGAAGTCGGTGAGCTTGTCCACGGCGGGGTCGATGTACTCCTGCTTGTCGTAGAGGTCGACGTGGCTGGCTCCGGGGATGCGGTGGAGCTCCTTGGGGCCGGTGGCGGCCTGGTGGACCTCGATCGCCATCCAGGCGGTCACCGCTCGCTCCCCGATGATCTGCAGGATCGGACGAGGGCCGATGAGAGGGACCGAGCGGAAGACGTCACTGGAGGCCATCTTGTCGACGCTCTCCCAGGTGAGGAACTTCGCGGAGCGCTCGTGATACCCGCGGGCGCCGCAGTAGTACTCCCAGCCCTCGACGCCGTGCTCGCCGCCCAGGGCGCCCGCCTCCTCGGCGGTCTCGGGGAACATCGTCAGCACGCCGGGGTCCTCGCCGCGGGCGGCACGGGAGCGGGCCTGGGCAGCGGCGTCCAGCAGGGCCTGGAAGACCGCCGGGTCCTGGGAGCCGTCGGCGCCGAAGCGGAACTGCCGGGCCGGTTCCGCGGTGCTCACGGTGGCCACGGCCTTGACGCGGTGTTCGCCACCGGTAGCCGCCAGCGAGTAGCCGCCGGAGGCGCAGACGCCCAGCAGGCCGATCCGCTCGGCGTCGACCTCCTCGCGGGTGGTCAGATACGACACGGCCGCCTTGAAGTCCTCGATGCGCTGGGCCGGGTCCTCCAGGCCGCGCGGCAGACCGCCCGACTCACCCTGGTAGGCGGCGTCGAAAGCGAGGGTGACAAAGCCGCGCTCGGCCATCAGCCACGCGTAGGTGCCGGAGGTCTGCTCCTTCACCCCGGTACCGGGGTGGCCGACCACCAGCGCCGGACGGGGGCCGACGGCCGGGAGGTCGGGGGTGTAGAGGTGTGCGGCGATCTCGATACCGGCACTGTCGAAGCTGATACGGGTCCTGGCCATGGAAAACACTCCGGAAGGTCCGTGCCGAACTGGGTGGGTGGGCCCGGTCTGCGCCAGGCACGCCTTCACCATCCGCTGCCTGTCCGGTCCGCGGGAGAGGCGGGTTTCTGCCTGGGAAAGAACCTGCCCCCGCACACCTGTGCCGCGCCCGCGGCGGCCGCAGGACACTGGACAGCATGAAACCGACACCCGATTCCCACCTCGGTGCCTTTCTGCGGGCCCGCCGGGCGCAACTGGACCCTGAGGAGTGCGGTCTACCGGCGACGGACTCCGCCCGCCGGGTCAAGGGACTGCGCCGGGAGGAGGTCGCCACCCTCGCCGCGATCAGCGTGGACTACTACACCCGCCTCGAACAGGGCCGCGTCCGCGCCTCGGCCGCTGTCCTGGCCACCCTGGCCCGCGCCCTGCGCCTCGACGACGACCAGCAGCGCTATCTCTACGAACTGGCCGGCCGCACCGACGAGCAGCCACGCCGCCGCCGGGCACCCCAACGCCTGCGCCCCGCCATGCGCCGCCTGCTGGACCAGCTCACCCACACTCCCGCCCTCGTTCTCGGCAAACGTCTCGACATCCTGGCCTGGAACCAGGCCGCCGCAGCCCTCTACACCGATTTCGCCGCGGTACCGGCCGACCGCCGCAACTACCTGCGCCTGCTTTTCACCGACACGGCGATCCAAGAGCTGCACCTGGACTGGGAACACGACGCCCGCGATGCGGTGGCTGCCCTGCGCCTGGAGGCCGCGGCCGATGCGGGTGACCCGGAACTGGCCCGCCTGGTCGGCGAACTGTCCGTCCGGAACGACGACTTCCGCACCTGGTGGGCCGAACACCGCGTGAACAGCGCCGCCTACGGCACCAAGCACTACCGCCACCCTCTGGTGGGCGACCTCACGCTGGACTGCGACACCTGGGCCAGCCCCGATGGCTCCGGACAGCGCCTGATGGTCCTGACCGCCGAGCCGGGCAGCCCTTCCGACGACGCCCTGCGCATCCTCGTCTCCTGGACCACGGAGGAGGCCGACACCGAGGATCTGAAGCGATGACCGCCTGGACGGCCGAAGACCAGTCCCTGTTCGCCGAGACCTCCTCACTCGTCCTGGTCGCCGGGGACGCCGATCGCCCCGGGGTGGAGATCGGCATGGTCGTCGTTGACGGTGAGTTGTACGTCCGCGCGTACCGCGGCGTCCGCTCCCGCTGGTACCGGGCGGCGCGCGAACACGGTCGCGGAACGATCCGAGTGGGCCCCGTCAGCCGCGATGTGCTGCTCACGACCGGCAGCCTCGGACTGCCCGCCGGGCTCGACGCCGCCTTCAGCAGCAAGTACGGCCCGATGGCCGACGCCCTGGTCGCGAGCCCGCAGGCCCGGGAGGCGACGATCCGCATCGATCCGGCACCCGTCGCGGCCCCCCGACGGGGCAGGAACCGGAACTGAGCCGGCACGCCGGGGGGAGGCGTACCGGCTCAGGGACCATGGGAAAGACGGGGGCCGCAGCCCAAGGCCTGCCATGTCCACCGGCTGCACCTGGCAGCCGAGTCAGGGGGGCGTTCCGGCTGCCGGACGCGACACCTCCAGCATTCCGCGCACGGTGCCCGGAAGCGATCAGGCAGGCCCCACAGTGCCTGCTCGTCCGGCTGTAGGGACAGCCCGAGGCTCACACGTACGCATTGCCGACACCTGACCTCTGCCGTCGGTCGGTGTCGGTCAAATGCGCGACGAAAGCGTCCATGCGCCCCTTCGCTCACTGGCTCCCACCCCTTTGTCGGGCTGGATGTGGTGGTCGCCGGCCAGCCACAGGTACCCGCCGGAGCGCGAACCCTGCTGCGACAACGTTGACTCAGGCGCCGCCGCGGCGGCCTGGCCCGCGCCGCCGAGCACGCCACCCGCCGCCAGGCCGGCCCCGAGCAGACCGGTGCGGCGCAACATGGAACGGCGCGAGAGCTGGCTGGGGGGCAGTTCCTCGTCCGGGACCGACATGTCCAGGGCCGGAGCAGGGCCGAGGCGTCCCCGACACCACACGCCCCATGACGCTTCAGCAACGATCGAGCACGCCCGAGCCCGAGCGGGCTTACGGCACGGTGTAACCGGCGGCGCGGAAGAGTTCGTACCACTCGGCGCGGGTGAGCGGCAGATCCGAGCCCTGTGCCGCGGCGGCCACGCGCTCGGGCGTGGTGGTGCCGAGCACGACCTGCATCTGTGCGGGATGGCGGGTGATCCACGCGACGGCGATCGCTTCGGCCGGGACGCCGTACTGGTTTGCCAGGCGGTCGACAATGGCGTTCAGCTCCGGATAGCGGTCCGAACCGAGGAAGGGACCGTCGAAGAACCCGGCCTGGAAGGGCGACCAGGCCTGGATCGTGATGTCGTGCAGACGGCAGTAGTCCACGATCCCGTCATCCCGCACGACCGACTGGTCCAGCCCCTGCATGTTGGCCGCGACTCCCTGCGCGATCATCGGCGCGTGCGTGATCGACAGCTGCAGCTGGTTCGCGACGATCGGCTGAGTGACGTACCGGCGCAGCAGGTCGAGCTGGCGCGGGGTTTGGTTGGACACGCCGAACGCGCGCACCTTGCCGGCCGCCGACAACTCATCGAAGGCGCGGGCGACTTCTTCCGGTTCCACGAGCGCGTCAGGCCGGTGCAGCAGAAGGATGTCGAGGTAGTCCGTGCCCAGGGCCGCGAGCGACCCGTTCACCGACTCGACGATGTGTTGGTACGAGAAGTCAAAATACGGCCCGTCCGGGACGATGCCCGCCTTCGACTGGATGACGAACTGCTCGCGCTCGGACGAGGTCAGCTTCAACGCCTCGGCGAAACGCCGCTCGCAGCCATGCAGGCTCGACCCGTACACGTCGGCGTGGTCGAGAAAGGTGATGCCGCAATCTCGGGCGGTGCTCACGAGCGTGCGCACCTCGTCGTCGCTCTTGTCCTGGATCCGCATGAGTCCGAGGACGATGTTCGGCACCACCATGTCGGTGCCGGGCAGAGTGAAGGTCTTCACGGTTTCCTCCAGGTCGGATCAGACGGACAGACGGGCGACTTGGTCGGCCGTGAGCACCAAGGTCGGCGCCGCCCGTTCACTGTAGAAATCAATGATCTAGGAGTCCAACAACTGTCAATTGTCGGATTCAGAAACTGAAGTGGTGAATTCATGCCGCAGCAGACGGGATACCGCGCCTGCCCGAAGCATCTGCGCAGAGGAGTCAGCGGAGCCGCCGGGAGGGCGAGCGCGGAGCGCTCGCATGGGGCCGCCGCGTATGGGCGGCGCGTCGTGCCTGCGGAGTGGCTCGCTCCCGCCCTCCAACACCTGCTCGCCCTCGAAGCCGGCTTCCTCCCGGGCTCGAGCGCCCGGGAGGAGTGACGGCGGGGAAAGCACTCAGTCCTTCAGCAGCCCGTCGCGCACCGGAATCCAGTCCAGGGCGGAGCGGATGCCGTCCTTTAGGGACAGCTTCGGCGTCCACCCCAGCGGCTCGGCCGCCCGGTCGCTTTTGGTGTAGCCGCCGGCCACGTCACCGGGCCGCGGGTCGGCGTCGATGGTGGCCAAGGGGGGTGCTGACAACGTTGTTGAACGCCTCGCACAGCTCCCGGACCGTGGCGCCGGAGCCGGTGCCCAAGTTGATCGCGATCGAGCGCTTCGACCCCGTGAGGACGGAGTCGAAGCGCTCCATGGCCGGGATTGGGCCGCGGCGAGATCCCAGACGTGCACGTAGTCCCGGATGTCCGAGCCGTCGCGCGTCGGGTAGTTCGTCCCCGTGATCGGGAACGGACGGCCTTCCTGCTGCGCCTGGATAAGTACGCCCAGGGCGTGGCTGGGTCGCTTGAGCTGAAGCCCGGTGCGCAGCTTCGGGTCGGCCCCGACCGGGTTGACGTACCGCAGCGACGGCACGCGCGGCTGACGGTGTCCGGCGAGAGCATGATCGACGCGGCGATCTGTGTCCGGTGTCCTCCGGCCGCCAGCTGGCCAACGGGGCCGTCAATGCTCCCGTGCGACTTCGTGATCTGGTTCGACCAGCGCGGGAGGGCCGGAGAGGATCCGCCGAGCCGGCATCCGGGGGCGTCCCTGCCGGTGGCCAGGTCGTGCACGCCGGCCGCGTCGTGCGGGCCCGCACGACCAGTCCACCCAGTGCCGTGCTGGGCGGCCGCCTGCACGTTGCCCATGGCGGGCATGGTGTCAGCAGCAGCCTGCTGACGGACAGTCATCCGCGCTTGCGGAAGGCCGCGTTGCCCGTAACGATGCGGGCGTGGTCGAGGAGGCGGTCCTCGATGTCTTGGGCGGTCGCGCTGCCGACCAGAAGGTCCATCGCGTAGCCGTCCTCAAGGGCCACGAAGGAGCGGACCAGGGTCCAGACGTCGCCGGCCACACTATCCGCAGGTCCGTCATGGCAAGGTGGATCACCGCTTCGGAGCGGGGGCGGCAAGGGTCTCGTAGTCGCGGGCCAGGCGGCGGTGGAACATCAGCCATCCGTAGGTCCGCTCCACGGTCCAGCGCTTGGGTAGCGGGGTGAATCCCCTCGCCCCGGGGGCGCGTTGGACGATTCCCATGTCAATGCCGAGGGCGGCGGCGTGCTCGACGAGGTGCTGGCGGTAGCCGCCGTCCACCCAGACTTTGCCGAGCATGGAGGGGGAGTGGCGGGCCCAGCCGCCCTGGTCGGCGATGGCGATGCCGTTGCGGCGGGCGGTGGAGGCCAGGCCGATGCGCAGAGAGTGCCCGGTCCAGGCGAGGGGCACCCCGGCCCGGCTGAACTCCTCGGTGTACCGCTTCGTGTACTTGCTTCCCACCTGGTGCTACTTCCTGTGGAACCTCAAGATCCCAGTCTCCAGGTGTCCACGATCAAGGGGAAGCTTCAAGCAGCGGCTGGCCCCAAAAGCCGACACAGCGGACTCAGCCTCTACCTGATGCTCGACGCCCTCCAGGACTTGCTGAGCTGCTTGACCGGCACCTGTATCACCTGCCACCAGCCCCTGCCCAGCAGAATCACACCGAGATCAAGACAGGCCTGACGGAATCCTGCAGGCGCCGCGGCGCTGACGCTCCAGGCGCGTATACATGGATGTATACTGTGAGGTATGTCTGACGCGATGATTCGTGTGCCTGCTGAAGTCCGTGACCGTCTCGCCGTGATTGCCGAATCCCGGGGAATTTCGATCCGCTCCCTGGTGCAGGAGTTCGCGGAGTCCACGCTGACCGAGGAAGAGCGTCGTGAGCGGGCCGAGCGGACCCGTGCCTACCTGGGTGAGCACTTCGGCGTCGAGGTGTCGGACGAGGAGAGCGCGGCCATGGGCCGCAGGCTTCGTGAGGCGTTCGCCCGGCAGCAGGGCGCCGCCGCGTGATCTTGCACCATCTCATTCTCGATGCACCGACGCTGGTGGCGCTCACGGGTAACCGCCAGGTCTCCGCGCTCATCCACCGGGCTCATTTCGAGACCGACACCCGCCTGTGGGCGCCGGTCCTATCGATCCTGGAAGCTGACCGCGAGTACCTGGGGATCGCCGAGCACATCGGGCAGCTGGAGGTCATCCACACCGTGGACCTGGACTACCCGGCGGTGCTGGAAGTGGCTCGACTGCACAGGGACGGCGTTCCCCTGGGCATTGGTGCCGCGATCCATGCCACCCGGCATCTGCCTGAGTGGGGTGCGGACGCCCTGGTCGCCACGGTGGCCCCGAAAGCATACGAAGGCCGCAATATCCGCGTTTTCGATCTCAACCGCTGAAGTGGCCCGACCCGGGCAGTTTTGATGACGTCGGCTCTGTGCAGGGCCGAGCGCAGGGCCCTGGTCCGGCCCGGCAAGACGGTCGAGGATGTGCTCTTTCCCAGGATCGATGTGCGAGTGGAGCGAGCCGACTCAACGGCAGCGGGGCGACTCTCACGGCTCGCGGTGGTCAGCTGCTGAATTTCCGCCTCCCACTCCAGATAGTGGACGGCCCGCGGCGAGGAGGGCTCGGGCCTGATCAGCTCACGCTCCCGGTGCCAGGAAGGCGGGGCGGCGAAGTCGGCCGCCGTCACCCTGGCGAGGGGTGTTCTCGAATTACTCGGTTCGCGTCGCGTGCTGTTCTGCCAGACTCGGGGGTGTGCCGGAGAGTCGTGGCGGCCGCACGTCGCGTGGTGGCAAGCAGTCAGTTCGCGGTTCGCTCAGCTCTGTGCGGGTGTCGGACCGTGTGCTGCGGCAGGCCCGATCGCTGCGTCTTGAAGATGCGGATGTCCTTGCCGTGGAGGCGTGGGCGAGTGGCTGCCTGGGCGAGGCGTGGTGGGGCGCGGGGGTGAGCGAACGTGAGCCGGAACTGGTGCTGTGCCGTGGGGTGGTGGGACGGGCTTTGACGAAGCCGTCCCCGTGTGGGCTGGCCGCGGTGGCCGCGTTTGAGCGAGTCGCCCTGCCCGCCTGCCATGCCGTGCTGCGGGAGGCGGTGGGGGTTTTGGCCGGTTCACAGCCGGTGCCGGCGTGGCATGCGGCCGGCCTGCCCCGTCCGGTGGGGGCCTGGTGCGCGGTGGATGTGTGGGACAGCGAGCGGGTGCTGTTCATCGACTGCGACGGCCCCATCTCGCACACGCTGATGGCGCACATCGGTGAGGTCGGCGGCACGCTGGCGCTGCTGGGGCCGCACGCGGCCTGCGCCTGGGAGGGGACGCGGGGCGGGGGCGAGGTGCCGATGCCGCTTCTCGAGCAGGACGCGGCCGGGGTGCTCGCGGATCTTGCTGCGGCGCTGCGGCTGACGGACATGACCTGGCCTCGGTGCGACGATGAGGATGTCGTCGGGTTGCGGGCCCTGGCCTGGGCGCGCTGCCGGGTCCACCTGCCCCACTGGCCCGCCCGCCAGCCGCTTGCCAAGGGCGAGCGGGCCCGTGTGCTGGATTGCTTCGCCCAGGTGGGTGCCCCTTGGGCGGAGGTAGCCGGCACCGCCCGGTCGCTGGCCGAGCTGTTCTTGGACTACGCGGAGAACTCTCGCAGCCGCGGGCCGCTGTGCTGGAGCCCCGGCCAGGTCGCCGTCTTCCTGGGGGACTGGCTGCCCCGCAAGACGGTACTCGATCAGGCACGCCGTGCTCTCCTGCCCGCTGTCTTGCAGCGGTGGGTGACCTTCGCGCTCACCGAAGGCGGCGTCCCCACGCCGTGGATCGCTCCCGTCGTCGCCGCCGTCGAGACGTATACGCCCGCCTTCCGCGCGGCCTTCGACGACGAGGAGGCGTGGGGCCCGGCCCAGCAGATCGCGGCCGCCCTCGCCGCGCGGGACGTCGACCTCGCCGACCGCGATGTTGTCGACGCCGCCGTGCGCGCCCCGAATGCCGAACGGCTCGCACAACAACTCATGGACCACACCCGGCCGCCCGGCCCCTGACGTCCAGCCACAAACCGCACCCGCCCCCCGGGGCGGCGGCTTGCGACAACGCAACCCCACACAGCAAGAACAGGCAGGAAGAAGCAGTAGTGGAACACGGAGATCCCCCCGCAGAGCTGCCCGACATCGCCCGGCTGGTGGCACGCAGCGGGGAGCTGAAGAGCGAGCTGGTGGCCTTCGCGCACAGTCCGCGTTTTGCCCGGCGGTTGGATGCCCGGATCGAGGAGGCAGCGGACCAGCTCGGCTTCCTTAACGAGGCGATGGTCATTGACACCATCGACCACTTCGTGCTGCAGCACCGGCTGGCGGACGGCTCGAGCGTTCTTCAGCGGTTTACGGCCCAGCGGAGGCCGCCGCTCGGCGAGGACGAGCGGGCGATGCTGCTCGGCTGGCACGACGTGTTGGAGGCAGTCTTCGAAGTACAGGGCCGCGAAGGGGATGCCGTCGTCCTGCACAACCTGCTCGACGACCTCTTCTACCGGGTCCACTCCAACCTGGGCCGGCGCGCCCTTGGCAAACTGCGCGCAGGGATGTTCGTGGCCGGCCGCATCGTGCCCGTCCACCCCGACACCGACGCCTGGCTGGTCAGCGGCAACCTCACCACCTACGCACCCGGCGACGGACCGCAGCTGGCCCAGGTTGCCGTCCAGACGCTCACCGCCCATCCGCGGCTGCTGCGCCGCAATCCCGACATGCTGCGCAGGGCCTGGCAGATGCAGGCCGAAGCCCGCGCCGACTTCATCGAGGTGTTCGGCACCGACCTGCTCGTCCTGAATGCCGGCGAGGCGCCCGTACGGATGCGGGAGTACCACCGTCACCGGCAGGACAAAGCCCTGGCCGAACTCGACGACGAAACCCCCGCGCAGACGATGAACGGCAGGCCCTCCCTCGACGAGCTCAGCAGTCTGCCCGAAGAATTCTGCGACGCGGACACCGTCGCCGTGATCTTCGACGAGACCGAAGGCCTGTGCTACTACGCCGACTTCGGCCACCTCGATGCGCTGTTCACCGATCCCGAGCTGGCCCGTGACCGCACCTACCTGAGCCGGCTCAGGCAGTACCTGAACGACGACTCCGTCTCTCCCATGGTCATCCGCCGCCTGGTCCAGCGGCATCCCGACAACGCCGACGCCGTCTTCCGCGCACTCCTGCGCAAGCCCAGCTTCGCCTGGGAGCGCGACGGGGAGGAGCTGCTGCGCCGCCGCAAGGCGAAGCACTTCGCCCATGAGCCCTTGCCCAGCATCACCCCGGTCGGCGCCCGCCTCGCGCAACTCCTGTGCACGCAAGGGAAGAAGAGGCGATGAGGCTGTCCACCGCCGCACTCGACGCCCTGGTCGAAGACGTGATCGTCGATGCCTACGACGAGCACGAACAGCTCGCCGCCTTCCAGGCGGTCATCGAGGACCGCCTGGCCCTGCCGTTCACCACCGTCGTGCTCGGCATCCCCGTGACCGTCACCGCACTCCAGGACCGGCCCGGCAGCGGCATCGCCGCCTGGTGCAGACACGGCCGGCACACCCAGGCGATCGGCATCCTCGACCGACCGCTGCCCAACCCCGAGCCTGGGGGATGGGCCTGCGTGGAGGCCTACCGGCACTGGGCATCCTAAAGCCGCCTACGCGCCGGGCCCTTCCTCGTGGCTGCCGCCCTGTGAGGAAGGCGACGGCAAGGGCCTGGTCACCGAGTCGGCTCCCGCCACGAACAGACGCATCCAAAAAGTTTTCCGGCGGTTCGCCGCGGCCATCGTCGTCGTCGTGCAGCACCGTGCAGCAGGCAGGCAGGCAGGCAGGCAGGCAGGCAGGCAGGCCCGGACCGCAGGCGGCGGGCTGGCGTTAACGGTCTGAACTGGCCCCACTTTTCCGGCCCAATGTGGCCCCGTGTCGTCGTGCTCGAGGTTGGAGTTCCGGCTTGACGCGGCCCCGGCTTCCGGTCTCGCGTGGCCCCAGCCGACGAGGGGCTGGCGATCTTCTTGATCCCTCGTCACGAGTGGCACCACGTAGGGTCGTTCACTGACCGTGGTGATACTCCTCGGAAGGCATCGAGTCCCATTCGGTATTCGCGCTGTCGCGCGTCACCATGAACAACGGACGCGAACGCAGGTCCTGCCCGACGACTTGCCCGCGCAGGACCACACCTCGGTCATCCGGTCCTGCATAGCCCTCGGGTGTGTAGCGATAGAACACGTCCATGGCCTCGGCATACGCGATCATGTCACTTTCCAGCTCCGGTAGGTCCCTCCCGACCAGTGGGACTCCGTCGTACTTGACCTGAGGACCGTTCACGGCGTCTGCAGCGATGCAGAACAGCCCCACGGCCTGACTCACGTAGGCCGTGACGGCAGGCAGACAAGGAGCTGCCCCGTGACAGTGGACCTCGATCTTCCACGTTGGCGAGAAGACTTTGTGGTGTGGAGCACAATCGCTGAACTTCGTCTGGCCGAGGACCTGAGCCGCCTCGACCACCTCGTCGACAGTCATACTGAACCGGAGCGGTCCGACGCCCACCGTCGGTGCATATGACCACTCGTCCCGATCGGCGACTCCGGAATCGGCTTCTGTCTTGAACGTCATAGTCGCCCCCTGGAGACACTGAGATCTTGCTGCCCCATCATGTCAATCGTCGACCAGCAGCCTGCCGGGGGTCGACGGGCGCGGGCTTCCTCAGCCCGGCAGGGACCGCAGTGATCTCTAGGTGATCGCTAGCAACCGCAGGTCAGGTCGGGTGTGGCTCACGAGGCGGAAGCCGCCGTTTCGCTTTCGCGTGTCGAGAACGACACATCGAGACGACACTGAAGCGACAATCCGTTCACAGAGATCCTGATCGCGTTCGCCGAGCCGCCCGACACCGCGACCGTGTGCCCCCGATCGTCCGGAACAGCGTTGTGTCATAGGTGACCGAACGGCTCGGGGCGGATCCCGGAAACGCGGGCGGGGGAATGACGAGCACCGAAAGGACCGAGATGACTGACAATATCCAGATCGCGAACCGCCGGCTCGACGCGAGCGGGAACGAGGCGCTGATGGGCATGGCTCGGATGGGCGCGGATGCGTTCGGATACAAAGCGGAGCTGCGGATCGACCGCGGCCTCGCCCAGCTCCTGCGCCTGCGGGTCTCGCAGCTCAACAACTGCACCTACTGCCTCAACCTGCACTACGTGGCGGCGCGCGAGGCGGGCATCCCCCGGGTCAAGATCGACACCCTGACCGCGTGGTGGGAGACCGAGCTTCACTCCGAGGCCGAGCAGGCGGCGCTCCGCTACGCCGAGGCGCTCACCCGCGCCGCCGACCCCGACCGCGACGCGCCGTTCCAGCGCCTCCACGATGCGCTCGCTGCGCACTTCAGCCCGGAGGAGATGCTCGAGATCGTCGCCGTCGTCGTCAATATGAACGTCTGGACGCGCATCAAGCTTGCCGAGGGCGCGATGCCGGGCCCGGCTAATTGAGCGGCTTGCGTAGCTCCCGGCCAAGCGCGAGGAGAGGCCGCTGCCCAAGGCGCCCGAGCCGGAACAGCCGGCCCAGGTGCTGGACCTGATGGCCGCGCTGCAGGAGTCGGTGTCGAAGGTGAAGGCGGCCCGCGGCGAGGCCGAGGTGCACGAGCTGCCGAAGCCGAAGAAGGTCGCCGCGAGAAGCAGCCCGCCAAGAAGGCCGCGGCGAAGAAGACGACCGCGAAGAAGACGACTGGCCGGCGACCACGCAGCGCCTAGTCGAGAACGCCCAGCTCGGTGTCGGGGCGGCAGTGCGGGCACGTCGGCACCTGCTGCCGGAGCGCTTCCACTGCCTGCTCCCGGCTCACAGCCCGGCACCGCCGCTCTTCTTCGCCGCCCGGCAGTCACCGACGTGCACGGCGTCCACGGTGGTCTTGCTGAGGCCGTACTGGATCAGCCAGTCCGCCGCCCGGACCTTCCGCGCCACGGCGGCTCGCTGCCCTGCCTCCCGCTGCTCCTCGTCCGGGATCCACCGGTCGATGAGGGCCAGTTCCCGGGTGGCCTGCTGCTCAACGACGCGGCGGACGAAACGCAGCATGTCGAGACGGGTCAGCGGACGCGTGGGCGCGCCTCTCGGGCGGCCGGATGGTGAGCCGTCCGTCGCCCGGCGTGACGTAGCGGCCGGTGTCACCGGGGCGTACGGATGGATCAGCGGCAGATCGGTATCCATCGCATGCAGCCCGGGCAGTCCGTCGTACTCGGTGTAGGGGCCTGCAATGCCGTTGTGCTCGGTTGTTATGCGGTCCTCGTTTCGGTTGCGGAGCGGGCGCCGGGCCCAGCGGCTGGCGAGTGTCGCTCGTAGCTCGCTCATGACCATCAATCACCGGTAGGAGGCCCAGATGGCCGAGACCACCACCCTCACGGAGCAGGCCAGCGTGGACGGACTGAAGCTGTCCGACGTCGACCTCGCGAGGGTCGCGCTGCATGCCGCTCGCGATGCCGCCCGCAAGCGCGGCGACACCGAGGCCCGGACCCCGCGCCGTCGGCCCGAACGACACGTCGTGAAGAGCGACGGCCGCGAGCCGAGTGGATTCGCCGCCGTGCTCAAGGGCGGCCAGAACGGGCCCTGGAGAGAGCCCGGTTCTCGTATAGCTACGGCGGACAGGTGGCGGAGAGTGGGGCGGGGGCCTCCACCTAGCATCCTGGACGTGATCTTTCGGTGCCGCCCCGGGGGAAGCGGGCGCGTGCACTCGCAAGCGGGGGTAGCGCGGAGCGTATACCGTGCGGGATACTAGGGGTATGGCTGAAACCACTGTCAAGGTCGACACGAGCACCAGGGACACTCTGCAGGGCCTCGCCGCTGCCGAAGGCCTGTCTGTGAAGGCTTACCTCGCCAAGGTGGCGGGGGAGAAGGAACAAGAGCGGGCGCTGCAGACGGCGACCGCCGCTTTCCGCCGGGTGATCAGCGAGCCCGGTGTCCTGGACGCCTTCGATGCCGAGTTTGGCGGGCTGCCGTCCGTCGCGCACGACACCTCGCGGGCGGCCTGACCTGTGCCTCCCGTCGTGTACGTCGACTACCGGTGGTTGCTCGAGCGCCAGGAGGAGATCCTCCGGGACGACCTGACCGTCAACGACTTCTCTGTGCTCGTCGGGATGGCCCAGCGCCACCGGGTCGACCCGCCCCGGCATGATCAGCACCATCCCGACGCCTTCTGGCGGGCTGCGGTCATGCTGGAGGAGTGCGTGCTGCTGCGCCCGCTCCCGGCCCGCAACGAGGTGTACGGATACGGCGTCGCCATCGCCTATCTCGAGGCATCCGGAGAACGCGTGGACACGAAGTTCGAGCTCTGGCGGGAACTGATCTACGACATTCGGGGGCTGCGGCTGGACTCGTACGGCATTGCCGAGAGGCTGCGTTCCTGGCGCCAAGCCTGATCCTCGGTCTACTTCGGGGCGCACCGGCTGCCCGATGTGCCTCCCTGCCTCTCGCTGCGGCCGCGCTCGCCTTGCTGGGCGTCGCCGCGGTGCTGCCCGGCACCGGCAGCCGCTGGAGGTCAGCGCGACGCCGCCACTTGCGCCGAGGCCCTGGGCCCGCACGTAGCGGCCTCCGCGCGACCACCGAAACCCAGACGCCGGCATCTGCGCGGCCGTCGCCCGTCATCGGCACCATCACCGTGTCCATCACCGAGACCGACCACGAGGTCATCGACGACGTCATCGAGATCCTCGACGAAGCCCAGGCCTACGCCCAGGACAACACCAGCGAATGCATCGACCGCGCCCTGACCCTTCTCGGCCCCCTTCTCGGACAGCGAGGCCGCAGCCGACCCTCGTCTCGCCGGCCGTCATGACCACGCGGTTGCTGCGCTCCGACACGCCGGAGAAGGACGCGGAAGCGGCTGCGGGTTTCACGGGAATGCCCTCCAGATTGCGGTGGGACCAATGTGGCCGGCAGGGCCCGCCGACCAGGCAACGTAAGCGAGACCTTGCTCAGCCCGCGGTGCGCACGCTGTCGAGCCGCAGAGGCGCGCCAGTGCGGGCCACGAGTTCTTCGGCCGTGATGCCCGGCGCCGCCTCGATCAGCTCCAGTCCCTCGCCGGTGACGTCGAACACCCCCAGATCGGTGATGACGCGGTGGACGCATCGCTCCCCGGTGAGGGGCAGTGTGCACTCCTTCAGCAGTTTCGGACTGCCGTCCCTGGCCGTGTGCTCCATGAGGACGATGACGCGCCGGGCGCCGTGGACAAGGTCCATCGCGCCGCCCATGCCCTTGACCATCTTGCCGGGGATCATCCAGTTGGCGAGGTCGCCGTGCTGTGAGACCTGCATGGCGCCGAGAACGGCGGTGTCTATGTGGCCGCCGCGGATCATGCCGAAGGAGAGGGCGGAATCGAAGAAGGAAGCCCCGGGCAGCACAGTGACCGTCTGTTTGCCCGCGTTGATCAGGTCGGCGTCGACCTCGGCCTCGGCCGGGAAAGGACCGGTGCCGAGAATGCCGTTCTCGGAGTGCAGCGTCACCGTAACCCCAGGCGGAAGGTACTCGGGTATCAGCGTGGGCAGTCCGATGCCCAGGTTGACGTAGGAGCCGTCGGTGAGCTCTGCGGCGGCGCGTGCCGCCATCTGTTCGCGGGTCCAGGCCATCAGCCGCGTACCGTCCTGTTCTCGATGTGCTTGTCGGCGGCCTCGGCGGCGGTCAGCGTCACGATCCTCTGCACGAAGATGCCCGGGACATGGATGTCCTCCGGCTGCAGTTCGCCGGGCTCGAGGAGTTCCTCGACCTCGGCCACGGTGACGCGTCCGGCCATGGCGGCGAGCGGATTGAAGTTGGCCGCTGCCCGACGGAACATCAAGTTGCCGTGGCGGTCGCCGCGCCAGGCACGTACCAGGGCGAAGTCCGTGGTGATGCCGGTTTCCAGGACATGCGGGCGGCCGGCGAACAGACGCGTCTCCTTGGGCGGAGAGGCGATGGCCACGGAACCGTCGGTCCCGTACCGCCAGGGCAGGCCGCCGGTTGCCACTTGGGTACCGACTCCCGCGGGTGTGTAGAAGGCCGGGATGCCAGAGCCGCCGGCGCGGAGGCGTTCGGCGAGGGTGCCCTGCGGAACGAGTTCCACTTCCAGCTCACCGGCGAGGTACTGGCGGGCGAATTCCTTGTTCTCTCCGACGTAGGAGCCGGTCACGCGGGCGATGCGGCCCTCGGCCAGGAGGATTCCGAGACCCCGTCCGTCCACTCCACAGTTGTTGGAGACCACCTCCAGACCGCGTGCGCCGTGTGCGTGGAGAGCCTGGATGAGCGCACTGGGAACACCGCTGAGGCCGAAGCCGCCGACGGCGATCGTCGCTCCGTCGGGGATGTCGGAGACGGCGTCCAGCGCGCTCGCCCGCACCTTGTCCATGAAGAGGCCTTTCTGTCTTTCCCGGTTCTGGCCTTCCTGGCCCTGGTTCAGGTCCTGTCGGAGGATGTCCGCTTGCGCAGGCGCGGCCGTCGGCGTGCAGCGGTGATCGGCGTGGGCTGCTCGCCCGGTACGACTCGGTTGCGGATCGAACCGATGCCCTCGACTGTCATTTCCACGATGTCTCCGGGTTCGAGCGGAGGCGGTGTCCGCGTCCCGCGGCGGCCCCACAACTCACCGAGGCAGCCGCCGTTGCCGCAGGTCCCGGAGCCGAGGACGTCACCGGCCTTCACCCAGGTGCCGCGGGATGCGTACGAGATGAGCTCCGCGAACGTCCAGCTCATGTTGCTCAACAGGTCCTGGCCAACCTCGGTGCCGTTGACCGACACCCGCATGTCCAGCTGCAGGAAGCCCTCGTCGTCGCGGTAAGCGTCCAGCTCGTCGGCGGTCACCAGCCACGGTCCCAGGGTGGTGGCGAAGTCCTTTCCCTTGGCGGGCCCGAGCCCCACCTTCATCTCGCGGCCTTGCAGGTCCCGCGCGGACCAGTCGTTGAGGACGGTGTAGCCGAACACGTGGTCCCGTGCTTCTTCGGGGGTGAGTGAGGCGCCGTCCTTGCCGATGACGGTGGCCACTTCGAGTTCGAAGTCCAGCACGTGTGAGCCCGGCGGGACCGGGACGTCGTCGTGCGCGCCGATCAACGCATAGGGGTTGGTGAAGTAGAAGGCCGGGGCCTCGTACCACTCCGGTACGACCACGCCGCCTCCGCTGACCGACCGCACGACACCCTCGACGTGCTCCTCGAATGCTGCGAAGTCCCGCACGGTCGGCGGTTCCAGCGGCGGCAGCAGCCGTACGGAATCGATCGGTGTCGGGGAGGAGTTGTCGAGGGCGGCGGCACCGGCCTCAAGGGCGGCCGGCAGTCCGGCCCGTACGAGGTCCAGGACCGTCGTCGTACCGGGGAGGGCGTGCAGCCCGTGCTCGCCGACGACCCCGGCGGAGGAACGGCCGGCGCTTTCCCAGGTGGCGAAGCGCATGGTGTGCGTCCTTTCCGGGGGCTCTACTTGATGGCGATGGGGTTGACCGGGGCTCCGACGGCACCGGTGACGGGGATGGGGGCGGCGGTGAGGAAGAAGTCGTAGATGCCGTCGGCAGCGCAGTCGGCCGCGAGGGCGTCGAGATCCCATATCTCGCCGATGAAGAGGCCCATGTGCGGGATGGCCACTTGGTGCAGCGGCTGGAAGGCCCGATCGAATTCGTTGGGCCGGACCTCGAAGCCCCAGGTGTCGGTGGCGATACCGGCGATCTCGCGGGTGTGCAGCCAGTCGGCGGTGGTGAACGAGAGGCCGGGTGCCGGCCCGCCCGCGTAGTCGCCCCAGCCGTCGCGACGCGTCCGCGCCATCTGTCCCGTACGGACCAGCAGCAGATCACCCCGGCCTACTCGGGAGGATTCGCCCTGTGCGGCGATCGTGGCTTCGAGGTGCTCGGCGGTGATGGCGAAGCCGTCCGGCAGTTCGCCGTTGGTGCCGATCGCTCGGCCGACGTCGAGCAGCACTCCTCGGCCTGCTATCCGGTCGGCCACGGTCTCGATACCCGTGAGCTGATCGCCTTCGCTGGTCACCACCGCGGACGCGCGTCGTCCGTTGTAGGCCATGCCGTGGTCGAAGACGTGTCCAAGGCCGTCCCACTGCGTCGACGCCTGCAACGGCATGAACACCACGTCGTCGGCACCGCCGATGCCGTGCGGGAACTCCGGCGGACCGAACTCGGCGTCCAGGCCCGAGGAGAGCATGGTGTGCACGGGATTGGTCCTGCGGCGCCAGCCTTTCTGCGGACCGTTCGCGTCGAAGCGCTGGGCGAGCGAGAAGGAGACCCCGCGCCGGATCAGGGCTGCACCCTCCCGCCGTTTGCCCTCGTCGAGGAAGTTGAGGGTGCCCAGTACGTCGTCCTGTCCCCAACGCCCCCAGTTGGAGCAGCGCTTGGCGGCATCGGCGATCGCGCCGGCGGGGTTGGCACGGTCCAGTTCGTTGGGGGTCACGCCGGGTTCCTTCCGATGAAGAACTCACGGAACGGGTCCATGCTGGGCTCGAGTCCGGCGTCGAGGAGTCCCTTGCGCAGGGCGTGCATCTGGGCGTCGTGGATGCGCTGGGTGGGCTGGCGCAGCGGTCCGCCGTTGTAGCCCTGGAGCCACCCCTGGAACTTCCATGCCTGCCGGTTGATGAAGGCACCGCCGTGCAGCACGGGAGCAAGGCCGCCCTTGATCTTGCGGGCCGGATGCAGCTGCCAGTAGATGTCGGTGGCGTCGTCGTACTTGCCCTCGCGCAGCAGCTGCATGACACGCGGGATCATGGGCCCGAAGTATTCGTGGTCGCTCGTGGCGGACAGCTGGACGGGCATGACCTGGGCCAGCGGGATGAGCTCGCCCTCGATGGGCACCGAGATGACGACCTCGTCGCCGAAGAGCCGGTGGCACTCGATAGCGCTCTGAATGCTGGGGAAGCCGCCCTCGGCCTTGATGACCGCGATGTTGGGGCAGTCGTCGATGAGCCGGCGGATGAGCCGCGTCGGGATGTCCGAGGGGTGCACCCGGGGACTGAACCCCCACAGGTACATCGGGAACAGGATGACCGCGAGGTTCGTGGCGTCGCAGACGGCCTTGGTGTAGTCGTAGATCTCCTGTTCCGACTCCGGGTAGAAGTTCGGCGGGTAGGACAGGAGCACCAGGTCGGCACCGGCCTCTTCGGCGCCGCGCACCGCCTCGATGTTCTGCTCCAGGGTGCTCCAACTGCCGTGGTGGACCACGACGAAGTCGTCACCCGCCTCATCACGGACGATGCGCAGGAAGTCGAGGTATTCGGGCAGGGTGATGCTGACCTCGGAGACGCCGAGGGTGCCGAGGAATCCGTGCTGCTTTGCCAGCCGGATGTCGTGCCTGATGCCCTGCTCGTTGATGCCTTGAAGGTCGGCGGTGAACGACGGGATCGTGCAGTTGACGGCTCCGACGAGCTTTTCGCGGGCCCAGTCCCGGGCCTCTGTGCGGGTGTATGCGGGCATGGTCGTCCTTGCCTCGGTGCGTGGGTGATGGGGGCGGTGACTCAGCGCCTGGCGGGTTGGTCTCGGCGCGACTCGTTCGTGCTGCGGTGTCCGGCGCGGCAGTCGGCTCAGGGCGCGCCGGCACCTTCCCAGGCCAGGTACTTCATCTCCAGGTACTCGTCGATGCCATAGACGGAGCCCTCCCGCCCCAGCCCCGACTGCTTGACGCCGCCGAAGGGGGCGACCTCGTTGGAGATCAGGCCGGTGTTGATGCCCACCATCCCCGCTTCCAGGGCGGCCGAGACGCGCCAGGTCCGCTCGGCGTCGCGGGTGAAGAGGTAGGCGGCCAGACCGTAGTCGGTGTCGTTGGCCATGCGGACGGCCTCGGCTTCGTCGGTGAAGCGGATGAGCGGGGTGAGCGGGCCGAAGGTCTCCTCGCGGGTGACGAGCATGCCGGGGGCCACGTCCGCCAACACGGTGGGCTGGAAGAAGAGCCCTCCACGCCGGTGCCGCGAACCGCCGCACAGGATCCTGGCACCCCGGTTCGTGGCGTCGGCGAGATGTTCCTCGACCTTCGCCACCGCTGCCTCGTCGATGAGCGGTCCCTGCTGCACGCCGTCGTCGAAGCCGTCTCCGACGACAAGGTCCTCGACCCTGCGGGTCAACGCCTCTGCGAAGCGGTCGTGGATTCCCGCCTGCACGTAGACACGGTTGGCGCTGATGCAGGCCTGGCCGGTGTTGCGGTACTTGGTGGCGACGACACCGGCGACGGCGGTCTCGACGTCGGCGTCGTCGAAGACGAGCACCGGCGCGTTGCCGCCCAGTTCCATAGAGGTCTTCTTCACCGTCTGGGCGGACTGGGCCAGGAGCAGCCTGCCGACCTCGGTGGAGCCGGTGAAGCTGACCTTGCGGACCAGCGGATTGCCGGTCAGCTCGGGCCCGATCTCGCGCGGGTCGCCGATCACCACGTTGAGGACCCCGGCCGGTACACCGGCCCGCTCGGCAAGCTCGGCGAGGGCCAGTGCCGTCAAGGGCGTCTGCTCGGCGGGCTTGACGACCATCGTGCAGCCCGCGGCCAGTGCCGGAGCGGCCTTACGGGTGATCATCGCGGCGGGGAAGTTCCACGGGGTGATGGCCACGCACACCCCCACCGGCTCCTTGAGCACCAGCACCCTGCGCGAGCCTTCCGGTGCCGCGAACACGTCGCCGCGGATCCGTTTGGCCTCCTCGGCGAACCACTCGATGAAGGAGGCGGCATAAGCGACTTCCCCGCGGGCCTCAGCGAGTGGCTTGCCCTCCTCCAGGACGATCAGCCGGGCCAGGTCCTCCGTGTGCTCGGTGACAAGGTCGAACCAGCGCCGCAGCACCTGTGCGCGCTGTTTGCCCGACCGCGCCCGCCACTCGGGCAGAGCACGATGAGCGGCGTCGACGGCCTGGGCGGTCTGCGCTCTGCCGAGTGCCGGCAGGTCCGCTATGAGTTCACCGGTCGACGGGTTGCGGACGGTGAGCCGACCGTCGTCGCCGGCTTCCAGCCACTTGCCCTCGACGTAGGCGGCCGTGCGCAGCAGCGTGGGGTCGGACAGACCGAGTGGAACGGTCGTCTCCATGGTCATGGCGGCTCTCTCACTTCTGCACGGGATGAATGGTGGCCGGCATCCGGGTTCCGAGTCCCAGCCGCTCGGCGTTGCGCACGCACATGCCGGCGACCGCCAGGTCCTGGGCCGCTGAGCCGACCGACTTGTACAGCGCGATCTGGTCGACGTGGGTGCGCCCGGGGATGCGCGCGCCGACGAGGTCGGCCAGCGAGCGGATCTCGCCCGCCACGTCGAGACCGGCGGCTCGCGCGGCGATCAGGTCCCCGGTGTCGTCGAGCACCTCCTCGACCATGTCCGCCACGATCACGTCGGCACGGGCAATCACCTCGGGGTCCACCTCACGCTGCTCGGGCAGGGTGGATCCGATGGACACGACGGTCATGCCGGGTTGGAGCCACTTGCCGAGCAGGGTGGGGGTCTCGTCGCGGGACCGGGCGGCGCAGACAACCAGCATGGCGCCCGCAACGGCCTCCTCGGCGCTGGCCGCCTGCGTGATCGGCAGGTCGGACAGTTCGGCGGCGAATCGGGCTCGGCTCTCCGGTCGTGGGCTGTACACCCGTACGGCCTTGAGGTCGCGTACGACGGCGAGGGCGCGCACATGGTTCTGCGCTTCGAAACCGGAGCCGATCACGGCGACGGTCAGGGCGCCGGGCGGCGACAGCAGGTCCGCTGCGACGGCCGAGGTGGCCGCCGTCCGGTAACCGGTGATGGAGTGGCCGTCGAGCAGGGCCACCAGCTCGGCCGTCCGCTGGTCGAACAGGGGGATGAGGTAGGAGGCGCGGCGCGTCTGCATCGCGGCCGCGATGATCTTCGCTCCCATCAGTTCGCGTCCGGCCGGTACGCCGGTGAGGGTGCGCAGCCAGCCGTGGTCTCCGCGGGCCATGCCGCGGGCCGGATAGCGTGCTCCGTCCACGCTCGTCGCGTATGCCTCGCGCACCGCCGAGGTTGCCAGCTCCCAGTCGAAGGCCGCCTGTACCGCTGCGTCATCAAGGAAAAGAGTCACTTCAGTGGCCTTTGCGGAGGAGGGGGAGGGATCAGATCGGCGAGGGGGTCCACAGACCGCCGTCCGTCTGCTTGAGCAGCACCGGCAGCATGGTCTCGGTCATCGACCCGCCGGTCCCCCACTGGTCCTGCGACTGAGGAGAGGTGCTGTCGAAGACGCGGGGCTCCCACGCCTCGTCGTCCTCGATCGTCTCCAGCTCCGTCGTGTACTCGACGACGTTCTCGTTCGGGTCGAGGAAGTAGGTGAAGGTGTTGTCTCCCGGGCCGTGCCGGCCTGGCCCCCACAGCGGGCGGTGACCGGCGCGCATCAGACGCCCGGACCCGCGCATGTACTCGTCGAGGCCGCGCATCTCGAAGGAGATGTGATTCAGCGAGACGCGCGGTGCTCGGGAGATGGCGAGGATGTGATGCTGGGTTCCGCTGCGCATGAAGCACATCAGGTCGCCGAGCCAGTCCGAGAGGCGGAAGCCGAGGTACGTCTCGTAGAACGCCTTGGTCGCGGCCACATCGGTGGAGTTGATCACCACGTGGCTGAGCTTCTTGGGGACGGATTCGCGTTCCTCGAGCTCCCGGAAGGGCTTCTGCGCGACCCCGGCGGACACCTCGACGAGCCGGCCGTCGGGGTCGAAGAACCGGACGCCGTATCCGCCGCCCGGGGTGTCCAGCTTGCCGGGCTCCCGGTCGAGCGTGATTCCGCCGACCGCCAGCCGACGGGCCAACTCGTCGACGTCTTCGGGAGAGTTCACACCGAAGGCGATGAGGTCCAGTCGCTTGTCCTGGTCCTGCCGGACGCGAAGGATGTACTGCTCCGGGTCCGCGGGAGTGGCGAAGAAGGTCACACCGCTGTCGTCGGCCACCGGCTGCAGTCCCCAGAGGTTCTTGTAGAACTCCAGAGCCTTGCCGTAGTCGGGCACACCGATACCCACATGCCTGAGATGGGTGATCGGACGGAAGGCTGCGGTCATCGTCGACTCCTGCTCTTCAGTGACGCCGAACAGGTCGTTCGCGTCGCTTTCCCGCTGCAAGACGCTAGACAGACGCACTCCTCGATACAAACAATCGATAGTGATGCGTTCGGATTGATGACATCAATCCGTGCTCGGAGTCGACCGTCGAGCCGCGGCAGCCGACTTCTGTCGGCATGCCTTCAGCACAGACGGGAATTCCGGTCGATGCCCACCACCAATGCGCCCCTGGATCTCAACCGGGTGGATCTGAACCTGCTCGTCGCCTTCGACGCCCTGATGGCGGAACGGAGCGTGACCGCGGCGGCGGCCCGGCTGGCCGTCGGACAGTCGGCCATGAGCTCCACGCTGGCTCGGCTCCGCAAGCTCCTGAACGATCCGATCCTCGTCAGGCAGGGGCGGACCATGGTTGCCACACCGGTTGCCGAGTCGCTGGTGCAGCCAGTGCAGAAGACGCTGACCGACATCAAGTCGCTGCTGTCACAGCGCGACAGCTTCGATCCCGCGACCGACCACAGGACGTACTCGGTGATGGCGAGCAGCTACGCGGCCGTCGCCGTACTGCATCCGCTGTTGGTGCAGCTGCCGGCCGAGGCTCCGAACGTGCGGTTGCGCATCCAGCCCTTCGCGGAGGAGTACGCGGAACAGCTGACCCGCCACCAGATCGACCTCGTCATCGTTCCGCGCGAGCTGGTGCCCAGCGGGCCGGACCTGTGCAGTGAGGCCGCGTACACCGACCGCTACGTGCTCGCGGTCGACCAGGAGCACCCCGATGTGGGCGAGAGCATCTCGGTCGAGCAGTTCAGCGAGCTGCCGTACCTCGCGACGAGCCCCGACCGGCGACCCTCCCTGGCCGAACTGAATCTCGACCTGCTCGGCATCCCGCGCCACGTCGAGGTCACCACGAGTTTCGAACTCGCCCCGTTCCTGATCCGCGGTACCCGGCTCATCACCTTGATCCCCGAAACGCTCGGGCGCCGCATCGCCCCGGCGACAGGCCTGCGGCTGCTCGAACCTCCCATGGAGCTGCAGCCGGGCACCGAAACGATGGTCTGGACGAAACGCATGGACGACGATCCGGGCCACGCCTGGCTGCGGCAGCGCATGCGCCATTTCGCAAATGCCTACATCCGGGACACGCCGCCCGCCCCGGCAGCCGGCTGAGACAGGACCGGTCAGCAGGCGCCTGGCCGCGTGCCATCGATTGGATCAATACCGACGCATCGACAGGAATTGCTTTTCACCATGTGATGACAGCCATAGCCTGACGTCTCGAGCCGCAGGCAGGGCCACGGAATTCCGCTGATCGCCCCTGCTGAGCACGACTGAGGCAAGGGAGCCCCATGACTGCCATCTCTCCAGAAACGGCCGATGCCGCTGCCATCCTGGACCGCGTAGAGGCCTCGCTGAAGAACGATCTCGTCCCGGTGGAAATCTTCAACGACGAAGCGGTGTTCCGCGCCGAAATCGAGCAGATATTCACCAAGTGCTGGGTGTTCGTCGCGCACGAGAGCGAGATCCCCAAGGCGGGTGACTTCGTGCAGCGCAGAATCGGCCTCGATCCGGTGATCGTCACGCGCGACGGCAAGGGCGGCATCAACGTGCTGTCGAACTACTGCCGTCACCGGGGCACCCAGGTGTGCCAGACCGATGCCGGCAACTCCCGGTTCTTCAAGTGTCCCTACCACGGGTGGACCTACAGCAACAACGGCGACCTGGTCGGCACCCCGCACATGCACGACGCCTACGGCGAGCGTCTCGACCCCAAGGCGTGGGGCCTGATACGCGCGCCCCGGGTGGCCACCCGGCAGGGCTTCGTCTTCGCCTCGCTGGACCCGGACGGACCGTCGCTGGACGAGTACCTGGGCGGGGCAGGGTGGATGCTCGACCTGATCGTCGGGCTGGCACCCGGCGGCATGCGGGTCGCCGGGCCTCCGGAGCGCTACCGGCTGCACGCCGACTGGAAGACGGCCGCCGAGAACTTCACCGGCGACGGTTACCACGTCGACACGCTGCACTGGAGCACGGAAGAGGTCGCGGTCTCCCAGGGGCTGCAGATGACGTGCGAGATCGCGCGCATCTACGAATTCGAGAACGGCCACGCCTTCGCCGGCCATGCCTGGACCAAGGCAGTCCATCCCGGCTACGTGCTCTGGGGCTACGCTCCGGAAATCACCCAGCACTTCAACCTGTCGGGCCTGGACGAGGCACAGCTCCACGTAGTCAACCACGAGCCGCCGACGGTCGGAACGATCTTCCCAAACCTCAGCTTCATCCGGCTGAACACCCCGTCCGTGCCGGGCGGTCCCATGTCGGTGATCACCAGCTTCCGGCAGTGGCAGCCGATCGGCCCCGGCGAGATCGAACTGTGGAACTGGCAGTTCGTCTGGGACTTCATGTCGGAGGACGAGGCCCGCGACTCCTACGTCAACGGCCAGTTCACCTTCGGCTCGGCAGGCATCTTCGAGCAGGACGACACCGTCGCCTGGGAAGGCGCACCGCGCGCCGCCCAAAGTCCGTGGATGCGCAAGGCCGGCATGGAGTTCCACTTCCAGCAGGGCAACAACAGTCAGGTCGACCAGTCGCACGACCCCTCGTGGACCGGCCCGGGCCGCAAGCGCAACACCGGCTACGGCGAGCACGCGCAGCTCCACTTTTACCGCCACTGGCTGAACGTGATGCGCGGGAACACCGGCGCCGGCACCGAGGGAGCTGAGTGAGCATGACCACGACCGACACACCCCGCATCGTCCCGCCCGTGAGCGCCAACCCCGAACTTCAGGCCTTGGCCACCCAGTTCCTGGCGCTGGAGGCCCGGCTGCTCGACGAGGGCCGCGAGGAGGAGTGGTACGGACTCCTTGACGACGAACTTCTCTACACCGTGCCGATCCGACAGGCAGCGGAACCGCGTTCCAAGGAGATTGACCGCAACGCCTTCCGGGTCCGGGACACCAAGGCCCACGTACGCACGCGCCTGGACCGGCTCAACACCGACCACGCGTACTCGGAGGTACCTCCGTCCCGCACCTTGCGCATCGTGGGCAGCGTCGAGGTCGAGGAGATCGACCGCCCCGACGTCATCAAGGTGTCGAGCGCCCTGCTGGTCTACCGCCAGCGCGGCATCGACCCGCACTTCGATCTCATCCCGTGCAGGCGCTACGACCAGCTCCGCCTCACACCGTCGGGCCCGCGCCTGCTGTCCCGCGAAATCGTGCTGACCGAAACGGCGCTGGCCACTCCGAACCTTGGAGTCTTCCTGTGAGCGACAACCTCTCCGTCTCCCTCGACGGCACCCGCTGCAAGTCCTACGGCATCTGCGTCAGCGTCATGCCCGACGTCTTCGACACCCCGCCCGGCAGCCCGACGGCTGTTCTCCTGCGCGACACCGTCGACGCCGACGAGCGGGAGGACCTCGAAGAGGCCGCCCGCGCCTGCCCCGCACAGGCCATCGCGCTCAACTCGGGACCCAGGCCGTGACCGGCGGCTTTGAGCGGGTCGTCGTGGTGGGAGCCTCCGCCGCCGGCCTCAGCGCCGCCGACGGCCTCCGGGAGGCCGGATTCACCGGCTCCATCACCGTCCTCGGCGCCGAGCTGCACCAGCCGTACGACCGGCCCACGATGTCGAAGGCCCTGCTTGTCGCCGAGGAGGACCCGCAACTCCTCGAACTCCGCTCTCCCGAACGCATCGAGGCGAACCGCCTCGACCTGCGTCTCGGGCACGCCGCGGCGGGGCTCGACGTCGACCGCCGCTATGTGGTGACCACGTACGGCGAGGCGCTTCCCTGGGACGCGGTGGTCATCGCCTGCGGCAGCCGCCCCCGCGAGATGAGGAGCCTCGCGGGCGAGGTACTGCCGGCCCTGCGCACCCCCGAGGACCTGCGGGTGCTGCGCGAGGCCGCGGCGCGATACGGCGAGATGACCATGATCGGCTCCGGCTTCATCGGACTGGAGGTCGCGGCCGGTCTCGTCGCGCGGGGCGTGGCGGTCACGGTCCTCGACGCGCTCCCGCTGCCGCTGGAGCCCGTACTGGGGACCGAGCTGGCCACCCATCTCCGCGACCTGCACACCGCACGCGGGGTCCGCTTCCGCAGTGCCGTCGCCGTGGCGTCGGTCACCGGACAACCAGGGGCGTACGAGGTCCGGCTCACGGACGGAAGTGTGCACCGGACCCCGTTCGTGCTCACGGGTATCGGCGCCGAACCCGCCGTCGACTGGCTGGCGGGCTCCGGGATCGAGGTGACCGGCGGGATCGTCACCGACGCCGCCGGCCGGACCAACGTGCCCGGCGTGTGGGCCGCCGGTGACGTGGCCGCGTTCCACCACCCGCTGCTGGGACAGCGCGTACGCGTGGAGCACTGGACCCATGCGGTCGAGCAGGGCCGGCACATCGGCTTGAACATCGCCCGCGGCGAGACCACGCCCTACCAGGGAGTGCCGTACTTCTGGACCGACCAGTACGGCATGCGGTTCCAGTGCTACGGCCGCCGCCGTGCGGGCGACCGCAGCCTCGTCGTCGAGGGTTCACTCGACGCGGGCGAGTTTCTCGTCCTGTTCGGCCACGCCGGCGAGTTCCACGCCGCGTTCGCCTGCGGGCGTGTCCGCTCGCTGCGCGACTACCGCAAGCTGCTCGCACGCGGCGGCACCTGGGACGAGGCACTCGCGCTCGCCCGCACGAACAATCCCGCCCTCGACACCACCGTGTCGTGCACCGACCGGAAGGAACGCACCACCCATGAAGCTGCTTGACGACCACGTCGTACTCATCACCGGCGGCGGCTCGGGCCTCGGTCTCGGCATCGCCCACCACTGTCTCGAACAGGGCGCGCAGCTCGCGATCCTCGAGTACGACCAGGCCAAGGTACTCGGGCTGAAGAAGGAGTTCGGCGACGACATCCTCGTCGTGCACGGCGACGTACGCAACATCGACGATCTTCGTGCCTGCCGATCCCAGATCGAGGACCGCTACGGCCGGCTCACCTCCCTCATCGGCGCGCAGGGCATCTTCGACGGTAACGTCCGGCTGACCGACATTCCCGTCGAGCGCGTCGGCGAACTGTTCGACGAGGTCTTCTCGATCAACGTCAAGGGCTACGCGCTGACCGCGCGGATCATGCACGACCTGCTGCAGGCCGAGGAAGGGGCGATCGTGCTCACCGCGTCCCAGGCGGCGTTCGCAGCCGACGGCGGCGGTGCGGCCTACACGGCCAGCAAGGGGGCGGTGCGCAGCCTGGTTAACCAGCTGTCGTTCGAGTTCGCCCCGCGGGTACGGGTCAACGCCGTCGCCCCTTCGGGCATCGCGGGCAGTCAGCTCCGCGGGCCCGGCGCTCTCGACCTGCACGAGTCCAAGCAGTCGGACATTCCTGCGGACGCCTTCCGCGCGATGTTCGAATGGTCCACGCCCCTTCAGCACCTGCCCGCCCCGGAGGAGTACGGGCCCTTCTACGCACTCCTCGCATCCCGGCACAACAAGGTGATGACAGGCCAGACCGTGATCGCCGACTCTGGCACCCTGAACCGGGCCCTCATGAGCATGGGCCAGCTTGTCAGCAGCTACCCGTCGGCCTGAGTGCTGCGCTTCTGCGCACCACACCGGGTCGCAGAGGCGCGCATGCCGTCTTCCTGCTGGACGTGCGTCAACCGTACGACCGTTGATGTGCGTGCTGTTGCCGCCTGGCTGGCCTGTCCCGAACCCCACACTCCGCTGCCGTCTCCCGCAAGCAGGTGCCGACAAATCAGCCGTACGAATAGCCAGCCCAAGGGGTGCTACATCAGTAGCACCCCTTGGGCTGGCGCGCATCAGGAGGGTGTCTCAGCCACACTTGTCGGGTGCCTGGAGGAACGAGACGTGCCCAAAAGCCGAGAGACTACGTGGTCAGCGGTGGCTGGCCGCATGCCATGATGCTGCCGCACTGCGGCGCCCTCGTCGCCCAGGCCATCGCGCGCAGGCTCGCCGAGGCCATGACGGATCAGCAGATGAGCGCGAACGCGCTGGCGCGCAAGAGCGGAGTCAATCGTCAGGTGATCGCGAACGTTCTCAACGGGACGGTGTGGCCGGACATGCTCACCGTGGTAGATCTGGAGGGCGCGCTGGGTGTCATGCTGTGGCCGGACCATCTGGAGTGGAAGATCCCCGTTACTGGTGCCGTGGCCGCCATGGGCGAACTGGTCATCGCAGCTGCACCTTCCTCGTAGATCTCGCGGCGAGGCGGCACAGCCTGGTGTTCGACAGGCCTGCAATAAGCTTCAGAGGCCGGCTGTCCCACGTTCGTGGACACGACAGTGCCGGCGTTTCTCATCGAGATCCGTGAGCGAGGTGATCATCAACGGCTCCAGGGCCTCGGGGGCGTGGACTTGTCTGATCAGCAGTGTCTGTCATCCCTTCGGGCGGATCCGCTCCAGCGCCTTCGTGCCTGATCAGTGGGGTGCTTGTTGTTCCGGGCAGGATGGCAGGCATGGGCCGCTGGGTGTACGAGTTCTCGGGTTGTCCCGACTCGGGGGGCTACCGGCAGATCGCGGATGATCAGGAGCCGGGCGATGTGGTGCTGTGTGAACGTCCGGGCGGTCTTGGCGTCGTGGCGGGGTTCGTGCGGGAGAGCGTTGACGACATGATGATGGTGGCGCGCTTGGGGTGGGTGGCTTGCGGAGACCCGTCGGTGGTGGCATCGGCGGTGCTGCAGGTATCCGGACGTCCTGTCCTCACATGGCGGGATGCGTGAGCGGTGGGTGCGGGCAGCGAGCTGGCTGCCGGCGAGTTTGCTTGAGGGGCGTGCCGAGCCTGCTTTCGAGACTGCCGTCGTGGCTGTGCGCGACGGTCGTCGCGCACAGCCGTTCTCCTACTCCTCTGTAGCGGGTTCTTCGGCTTCGGTTTCTTCGGCTGTGGTGGGGGTTGGTTCTTCGGTCTGGGTTTCTTCGGCTGGGGTGGGGGTTGGTTCTTCGGTCTGGGTTTCTTCGGCTGGGGTGGGGGTTGGTTCTTCGGCTTCGGTTTCCTCGGTTGTGGTGGGGGTTGGTTCTTCGGTCTCGGTTTCTTCGGTTGTGGTGGGGGTTGGTTCTTCGGCTTCGGTTTCTTCGGTTGGGGTGGGGGTTGGTTCTTCGGCTGTTGCTGTTTCCGTCTCCGCCGCCTGGGGGGTCGGCTCTTCGCCCTTTGCGGGGCCGGTCTCGGTCGTGGCCGGTGACTCCTTGGGGGTGGTTTCCGCTTCTGTTCCTTCGGTCGCAGTGGGTTCCTGCTCGGTGTCGCTCACGTGTTCACCGCCTTCCCGTGCTGACAGGCAGGAAGAGGCTCGGGTGTCGCCTGGTGGGACGAGCGTCATGACGCGGAATTCATTACTCATGATGTCACCGAATCCGCATGATTTGAGGGGTATTGCGAGGTTGTCAGGGATACTGCGAGCCGTGCCGTAGGCCGCTGTGATCGACCCCGACGGCGGGCGGCGGGGTCGGACGCGGTGACACGCGCGGTGAGTGTCGATGCTCGTGAGGGGCACGGAAAGGGGGAGCTCGTTAACGAGCTTGTCGAGGCCGTCGAGGAGAGGTAGTTGGCCAGGACCATCGCCCGCTACGGCCGCGTGGATCTCTTCGCGGTCGATTTGCTCGGTTCCATGGAAGTGGACCACGGCGGCGCCGAAGTGCTGTTGCAGGTCTTAACCGGGCGGGAGGGAGAGGCGTCCGTGGCCCGTCGTCTCCGGCGAATTGTTCGGAGGTTGGAGGAGGACCTTCACCGATCCGCGGCTGTGCGTAGCGGTCGTGGACCGGCTCGCCTTCGGCGGCACCGTCATCGAGACCGGTACCGGCTCCTGCCGCCTCGCCCGTCCCAGGATCCAGCAGGTCGGGGGCTTGAGCACCCTGGTCACAACCGCTGCACAGATGCAGCCGGCCGCTCCGGCGAGGGATCCGGGCCCGGCTCTGTCCAGTACTGCCGGCCGCCAGCGATCTTCCTGTCCCGGACCGTCCGGAGCGAGTGTTCTGCACTCCGGGCGTGCGTGACGGCTTCGTCGTCGTCTTGGCCATGGAGGCGGCCCGCTACCGCCCGGACGTCGGCGCCCCGATGGGCCCGGGGGTTATCGCGCAGCGGCTTGCCACGGTCGCCGCCGCCATGGAGCAGGCCCGGGTCGAGGGCGTGACCGTCGCCGAGGGCGGCGAGGTCCCCGAGGGGCTGATGCTCGCCCCGACTGTGCTCTGCGGCCTGGGTCAGGAGAGCGCGGTCGGGGCGCGAGGGGATCTTCGCCCCCGGTGGTCGCGGTGCTGTCCGTGGTGAACCTGGACGACGCGGTCGACTTGGTCGACGACTCCCGCTACGGCCTGGGCGCGGGCATCTGCGCCCGCGGCCTGGCCGCCGTCCAGCGTTTCGCCGCGGCTGTCCGCGTGGGGGTGGTCGAGGTCAGCCGGCCGGCCGCCGGCTTGGATCTCAATGTGCCGTTGGGCGGTGTCGGCGACTCTTCCGGTAACAGCTTCCGCGAGCGGGGCGCGGTCGCGGTGGACTTCTTCACCTGGTCCGCGTCGGCCTCCTCTTGGCTGGGAGAGCCGGCCGAGAGGGGGCCGTTGGATGTCTCACGGCCTCCTGCCTGGATCTCGTGGTGTTCCTTTGAAGCCGCCGGCGTGGTCGACCCGAGTGGCAGCCGTTGAAGGGCGTCGTGCCGGCCGCGGGGTGTGAGCGCCTGCCGGAGGACGTCATGCTGGCCGCGGTGTGTGAGCGGCTGCCGGAGGACGTCGTGCTGGCCGCGGTGTGTGAG
>NZ_CP192079.1:0-275165 GCF_050942335.1 Streptomyces sp. CA-142005
CCGCAGACACGACGCGCCGCCGCTACGCGGCGGACAACTCCCTTGCTCCGCAAGGGAGTTGCTCGGATCGGCACTCCGTGCCGATCGGCCGGATTTCTCCGAAATCCGGCCACAGAATTCGCTCCGCGAATTCCTGAAAACGCGGCTAAAGGGCGCCGGTGGCCTTTCCGTGACAGCCGGTCAATAACTTGCAAACCTTCTATATTCCAAATATCTCCCTCTATGAATCGGGGGGTTTGAATTCCCTTCCTTAGTCCCTGATTTAACCCTTCCTCAATTCCCTTTTCCCAGTTGAATTATGCAAGGCGAGAGTACACCCATCTTTCCGGAAACCCGTGGCCAGAGGCCAAGCTGAGCGTGGGCAACTCAACACCGGCAGCTCTGGGCCGCGCCAGCAGGCCCAGAGCTGCACCCACCACCCCGCCCATCCCAGAGGACAGGGATCCGGCACCACACCGGCCCAGCGCGGCGGCGGAGTCGACGCGCAACACATCCCCACACTGCTCCCCCATCCCCGAAGCATCCACCGCACACCCGCCCCGCCCCAACTCCTCACTCTCCTTCAACCGGCGCGGGATAAGTGGCAGCAGAGGGGATGTCAGCGGGGCAACCACGCACCCGCAGGGAGTTGACCTGGGGCGACGTAGAGGCCGGCCGCCAGGCCGCGCAACCTCCAGCGCAACATCTGACGCAACATCAAGCGCAACGCTGTATGCAACGCGGGGCGCAACGGGTCTTCCAATCAACCCTGAGACACACTATTATTTGAAGTCCTGGGGGAGGCGACCCTCGGGAACCGCAGAAAGCCAACGAAGGGGAAGACGTGGAGATCCAGATCTCTGACGGAATCGTCCGCCGAGTACACGGCGGTAAGGATGCACCCATGACAGGCCTCGCAATTCAGGCCCGCACCGTTGCAAACTTCCTGCCCCTGCTCGTCCAGCGGGTAGGCGCGAACATCGTGCACAACTCCGACGCGAATTACACCGGAATTCGGTTCGACACCAAGGTTGGCCCGGTGGTGCTGGAAATTCCGACGGGTGACCGTCCTTACCGTCTCGTTCACGAGCTCCCGGAGCCGGACGAGAACGGGCGCACCGAAGTGGAAATGCGGCGATTCCCGCAGATCTACAAGCCGCAGGGAATCGCGCACATCACGGCCGAGTTTCTCCAATCGCGTGGGTTCCTGAAGTAATCCTCCGGGGTGCCCCGGTCGGGGCGCCCCCCTTCACCCGGCATCACCGAGAGGAGAGGGACAACCGTGGAGAGTACGCGGATTACGGAGCAGCCCGAGGAGGCCAGGGCCCCGCTCACGGACGCGGAGCGGGAGCAGGCGACTTACGCGCTGCTGGAGTTGGCGCGCAGCGAGAGCGACCCGAGCGCGCTGAGGGTGCCGAGAGAGCAACTGGAGTTGATCCGGCCGTTCTTCGAGTTGGGTTGGGCGATGGGTGTGCGCACCGGTCACACGGGCCCCGCCATGGTTGACGTGCCGGTGGACCGCACCTCGGTCGCGCGCGCGTTCGTCCTGCTGATGTCCGAGCGTGTGGCGGATCAATTGGTGATCGCGGTTGCGCGGAGTCTCGACCCGCAGCACGCCGGACCGGTGCTGTGGCAAAAGGTCGACTACCACGGCAGTGTGAGACAGCGTCACGGGACCTATTGGGTGAACGCGATTCACGCCCACGCCGACCCGTTCGGTGAAGCCCCCGAGCTGCGCTACGACCTGTGCGAGATGCGCGGTGTCAGGCCAGTGCCGATGGTCACGAATGTGCGCCGGTCGAGTCTGACGCCGTTGCCCGTGTACCGCATGAGCTGAGTGTGCTGGTCGGGGGTGGGTTCACTCACCCCTGAAACACACTATTATTGAATTTGTTCGGGGGTGGTGGCCCCACCCCCGAACCGCAGAAGCCAACACGAAGGGGAGAACACGGCATGACTCAGCAGTTCGCCGAGCGCGCCACGAACGTGGCCTCCACGGGTGCACGTAACGCCGACCTCTCCGACCTGGTCCGCATCCTGGAGGACCAGAGCCGGCGCAAGCTGGACGTGATCGCTCCCGCGTCCGCGCTGCGGTTGCGTGAGGGAAACGTGCACGTCGAGGGTGTGGAGTCCCTGATTACCGAGGACGGTGTCACGGACGTGGACGGCATCTACCGGCCCACCGCCGTGGCCGACGAGGGAATCGCGGACAAGCTTCGTATCCCGCTCGCCTACTTGCGCCGAATGCGCGCCGAGAACGTTCCGTTGTTGCACGAGAACGTCAACGCGTGGCTGTGTGAGGAGCCGGAGCGCCGTTTCATGCTCCGCGCGTTCCGGGGCGACAGCGGCCCCGGCATGCCGTCCGCCGAGGGCGTGGCCCGCGCGCTGCTGTCCGACAGCTACAAGCTGATGGACAACTTCGACATGCTGCTGGCCGCCCTGGAGGGGGTGCAACAGTCCGGCCACCCCACGCGCGTGACCGGGTGCGACCTGACGGACCGGCGCATGTATGTGCGCGTGGAGTCCGAAGCGGTCGCCGTCCGGGCCCGCGAGTTGCTGCGCGGCTACCGCTCCCCGTTCGATGGCCGCAGTGGTGACGAACTACCGATGATCTCGGCCGGTTTCGTCATCACCAACAGCGAGGTCGGTTCCGGGGCGTACACCATCACACCGCGCGCGGTCATCCAGGTGTGCCGCAACGGCCTGACGGAGACCAAGGACGTCATGCGCGCCGTACACCTCGGAGGCAAACAGGACGAAGGCGTGGTGTCCTGGTCCGGCCAGACCCAGCGCAAGACGCTGGAGCTGATCACGTCCAAGACCGCCGACGCCGTGCGTACGTTCCTGTCGCGGGAGTACGTCGAGGCCAAGGTGCGCACGATGGAGGCCGCCGCCGGTAAGACGCTGCCCGAGCCAGCGAAGACGATTGAGCACGTCACCAAGACGCTCAGCATCGGTGCCGAGGCCAAGGACATGATTCTGTCGCACTTCGTCCGCGGCGGTCAGATGACAGCCGGTGGCGTGATGCAGGCCGTCACATCGACCGCGCAGACCCTCACCGACGCCGACCAGGCCGCCGCCCTGGAAGCGCTCGCACTGCCCGCCCTGACGGCCGCCGCCGCGCACGGCTGACAGACCCCCGTGCGGGCCGGGAACCTCCCCGAGCCCGGCCCGCACGGGCCCCACACCCCGCCCAAGCGCGGGCGGGTGCCCCTCCGACCATCCGGGGCGCCCGCCCGGTCCCAGAGCGCGGAACATTCCCCCACCGGAACACGGAGCGCGCCCGCCCCGGCCTCCGCCGCATAGCGGCCGCGGCGGGCTGCAGAGCAGGCCGCGCGCCCGCGCCCAGAAAACCGCCGCCGCGCCACACGACACGTACGCCGACCCCGGTGCTCACCGCCCCGTGCGCAAGGAGTACCCGCACATGCCCGCCCCCCGAAACTCACCCGCCCCGACACCGCCGCCACGGCGACCGCCATGAGCCGCGCCCTCGCCTTCGGCGAGCGCTGGGCGGCAGGCCCCAGATTCACCGAACCGACCGAAGCCGCCGCCCATGACCAGCCCGAGCCTGACCATCGACACGCCCGCCAGCTCCCTACGCGCCACCGCTACCTCCGCCAGGATGGCGCGTCGTCTTCGAGCTGGGCGGGGCGATGCGCGGCAGTGTGCACGTCCCCGGCGCCCACCGCCCCACCGCTGGGACCGGTTCACCGCCGTGCGCGCCTGTCTCGGCCCGGTAAACGCGTTCCAGGCCACCGCCCCCGCGAGGGCCTGCCGCGGCCCGCCTGCAGCCGCAGCGGTTACCGGGGCAGCCTGACTCTCTATGACGACGGCTACACCCACCGCCCCCGAGGTCGCGGTGTATCCGATGGAGTCCGCCGCCGGGCACGAGCCGTCCCAGAAGACGGCGGCGACGCTCACCGCCGTCCCGCGCGCCTGCGCCGCCCATGTCGCGCCTGATGGTGTGACCGCCCGGCGACGCCATCGTCGGACACCACCTGCGCGGCAGCGGCCGCACCAGCACCGACCTGCCCAGCGTGCCGGCTGGCCCCTTCATGCCCGAGTGGCGGCAGGACGCCGACCTGGTCGCGTAGGAACGGGGAAGCCCCGCCCGTGCGCCTCGGGGGGATGCGCGCGGGCGGAGCCGTATGTAGGCGGTCAGAGCCGCTGTGACCAGCTACCCCGCGACAGGGTCGCCGAGCCGTCCGGGTCGATGCTCACCCTCGCACCGTAGACCGGAAGGGCGCCACTGCGGTTGAGCCGATTGCGGATGCGGTCCATCTCCGACCACAGCCGCTGAGGGCCGCTCTCGTGCACCACCGGCGAGTCCAGGAACCCGCCGGCCGTCGCCCGCGCCCACGAGCCGTCCGGATGCAGCAGCCACACCGTGCGGCTCTCACCGTCCTGGTCCTGACGGTAGAGGAGGCCGGGCAGCTGGAGTTCCAGCATCGACATCACATCCCAGGCGTCCTCCGGATACAGCAGCGGGTACCGGCTGGTGAAGGTGTGCTCGCCTTCGCCGTCGGCCGCGCCCTTCCACGTGTCCTCGTCCTGGTACTCGTAGTCGTCGCCGTGCCGGGTACGCATGAACCCCGCCCGGTCCCACTCGATCTGACCCACTGCGCTGCCGTCCGCCTGCTTGTCGGCGGTGAGGATCAGCCCGGTCCCCGCGATGGTCGTCACCAGTCGGCCGCCCGGGCGCAGCGCCTGCAGCCACGACGCCGGGATGGGGCGTACGGACACGGTGGAGACGATCCGGTCGTACCGGCCGGGAAGGGGCCCGGTAATGTCGCACACCTCCAGGTTCGGGCGCTCCCCGATGAGCCCCAGCCGGTCGCCGGCCGACGTCACCAGGTGCTCGTCGATGTCGATGCTCGTGACGTTCTCCGCGCCGAGCCGGGCGCAGGCGAGCGCGGTCCCGTATCCGGTGCCGGTGGTAACGAGCAGCTGGTGGTCGTCTGCGATCATCGCGTGCCGGTACATACGCACCACCAGGCTCGGCAGCGTCGAGGACGACGTCGGCACGCCCCCGTCAAGGACATCGCCGTCGTTCGCGCGATCGGCGTGGTGGGTGCCCACCTGGGTCGTCAGCGACCGGTCGCTGTAGGCGGCTGCCAGCCACGCCTCTTCGTCCTCGTCCCCTGCGCGCAGGGCCCAACTACCGTCACCCTGGTTCTCCCACCAGCGGGGCACGAACACGTGCCGCGGCGTTTCGGACACGGCGCTGTGCCAGCGGGACTCCGGGCGTACGACCTGGTGAGCCAGAAGCCGGGCCCGTGGAAGCCACTTCATCGGTCCAACCGTTCTCTCGTCGTCCTAGTACGCAGGATTGCAGGCTTCGGTGTTCGCCGGGTTGCAGTCGCTGGAGTCGTCCGGCGGGCACGCCGCAGCGCTGCGCGGCGGGATGCTGGCTGCGGTGTCCTTCCACTTCTGCCCGCCGAACACCGCAGCCAGGCCCTCGGTCTTGGCATTGCCCGTCGGCAGGAACCGGCCCAGCACGCACGGGGTGACCGTGCCGTCCGTCATCACCGCCGCGCGCCCCTTCGCGCACCGCCCGCACAGATCCTTCGTGCTCGGCAAGTGCTGCTCGCCGCGGCCGACGCTGCGCACACGGTCCACGTTCACCGTGCGCACACCGAGGGCCAGCAGCTCCTTTCGGGCCTGGCTGACGCGCTGTCCCTCGAACACCTCGACGACGCCGACCTGGAGGGGGATGCGGCGCTGGAGGGCCTGGATGATGTTCGCCCGTGTCGCGTCGTGCGAGCCCTTCCGGCCGGTCACCCGGTCGTGCTCGGCCGCGTCGTCGCTGTAGTACGACGTCCCCAGGGACACCTTCGGGTGCGCGAACAGCTCCCAGTGCTTGTCGCAGACCTCGAAGAGGTTGCTGTAGACCTGCACCTGAAGCGCGAGCGCCAGGGCGCGGTGCACCAGGGCGTCAAAGGCATCGTGCTGGGTCGGCTCGCCGCCGATGAACTGCACCTTCCTTACGCCGACTTCGGCGGCCTCGCTGATCAGGCGCTTCCAGTCGTCGGCCGTCATGCTGCCGTGGTCGCGTTTGGGACCGGCCTTGGCGTAGCACAGGGACGGGCAGGTCAACTGACACCGTCCGGTGATCTCCAGTTCCAGGAACTCCGGCACGGCCAGCCGGGCAGGTGCCTCGGGGGCGATCGTCATGGTGCGTCTCTCTTCCTTGTGTTGGCGGTGCATGACGGCCCGGCGCGGGGGGGGCGTCGCCGTGGGGGGAACGGTTCGCAACAGTGCGCTCCCGCGCCGGGGGTCGTACCTGTCCGGTGGCCCGGGCCGTCACGTCACCGGGCCGCCGGACAGAGCAGCGGGCGCCGACTACGCGGCGTCCGGGCAGGACGGCTCCTCCGGCTGGCCCAGCGGCGTATCGGGCTCGGCCCGCGACGCGTGAGACTTGCCGGTAGCGCCGTCGTAGACGGTGATCCCGAGCAGCGTCCAGGCGGCGATCTGGCCGGCCACGAACAGCGCGGTGACGGTGCCACCTAACGGGTCCAGGCGCCTCATGTGATCACCGGCGCGGCCGCCTCGTGGCGGTGGTTGTGGGCGGACATGACCTTCAAGAGGGAAGGCGGGTGGAAGACACCGGCCGGGCGCGTCAGGGGAAAGCACGCCCGGCCGGCGTCGCTCAGGTGGCGTGCCTCGGGTCGGCCAGGCGGCAACCGCCGCTGTCCGGGGCCGCATCCGGGCCCGGCGGCTACAGCGCCGAGAAGACGTGCGCCGGCGGTCTTCCCGTCCGATGTCGGCATGTGATGGCGGCCCGTCACTGGTCGCCGCCCCTGATCGCGATCTCAGCCCAAACGCGTTTCCCCCACGGGAGGAGGTCGGTTCCCCAGCGGTCGCAGAGGGCATCGACCAGTACCAGGCCCCGGCCGCCGAAGTCGTCCAGCTGGGCGTGGTGCATCTCGGGCATGCGGCGCGACTTGTCGGCCACGGCGACGCGAAGGCGGTCGGGATGCGGCTGCTCGGCGATCACGCGGACACTGTGGGAGTGAGCGTGCCGGACTGCGTTGGTGGCGAGTTCGGACATCAGGAGTGCACCAGTCTCTGCAGTGTCGGCGCTCATGCCCCACTCTTCGCATGCCTCGCGGACCATCTGACGCGCTACCGCAACACTGGCGGCCTCGCTCGCGAGGGTGACGCTCTGGCGTGGGACCTGCCCAGGCCCTACCTGCTCGTCGGTCATCGTCATCGTCAACGCCTTGGTCGGGGCGGGTGAGAGTCCCGCCCGCTGTATCTCGGAGAGAAGCAATGCGGGCGAGGCAGCCGCGAGGAGCAATCATTTGTTCGCCCCGCGGCGGCTGACAGACAGTCAACGACCGTGAAGGGGGACGAGGAGACTCCAGAAGGTGACTCCAACCCGGAGTCACGGAATCACGGAGCCACCTCAAGCCTGTTGGTCGTAGCATCGGTTCACCGCTACTCGGGGGAGTCGCAGATGGACCGCCAGTCACCGGACCCACGTGAGGTCATCGCCGGTCTGCTCGGGGATGAGCGCCTCCTCAAAGCGTGCGCCCAGCGGGACATGGGCGCGGTGTTCCGCATGCTCAATGCGCGGGGGGTCAGTACACGGCGCATCGCTGCCGCAGTCGACATCACACAGGGGCGCTTGTACGACTACATGAACGGCAAGAGCCGGGTGGAAAAGCTGACCCTGTTCGAGCAGATCGCCGATGCCTTCCACGTCCCGGGCCACCTGCTGGGGCTGGCCCGCCGGTCATGGGAGCCCGCGCCCGCAGCGCCGGAACATCAGCAAGCCGATCATGCGCCGCCAGACGATGACGACCTGGTGGCCATGGATCACTTCCGCAGTGCCGACCGCCAGACCGGCGGCGGCCGGCTGTACGGGGCCGTCGTCAGGCACCTGAGTGACCGGGTAGCGCCCCGGCTGGTCGACATCGGCTCCGGCCCGCAGGTGTTCGCCGCCGCAGCGGCGCTTACCGAGATGGCCGGATGGATGGCTCACGACTCCGGCCACAACGACCGCGCCGCAGGCCACTTCGCCCGCGCTCTCCCCCTGGCCCGGACGTCCGGTGACCTGCCGCTGGCCGCCCACGTCGCCGCCAGCAGCAGCCACCTCGCCCTTCAGACCGGAGATGCGGCAGGGGCTGTCGGCTGGGCACGGACCGGGCGCGACCTGGCGGCCCAGGGCCCGAGGATTCCTGCGCTGACGGCGCGCCTGCACACCATGCAGGCGCGGGCCTTAGCGGCCGCGGCTCAGCCCATTCCGGCCGCCCGTGCGCTGGACGCCGCCCACAGCGATCTCGAAACGGCGCCCGCCGCCGACCACCCGTGGCTGAGCCCGTTCGACGCCGCCGCGCTGGCCAGCGAGTCAGCACTGATCCTGCGCGACCTGGAGCGCTACGACGAGGCGCTGACGCACGCCGAACGGGCGGTGACGCTGCGGGAAGCCGGACGGACACGGTCACTGGCACTGAGCCGGATCAGCCTGGTGGACATCCATGTGCGCCGCGGCGACCTGGACGCCGCGGTGAGCGTCGGTCACGACCTGCTCAGCACGAGCCCGACCCTGAGTTCCGTCCGGGTCGTGCAGCAGCTCGACGGGCTGCGCCGGCTGCTCCAGCCGCACCGCGCGTATCCGCCGGTAAGGGACTACCTGGCGCGGTTCGACGACGCGCGCCGGGCGAGAATGCTCCTCCTGGCCGACATCATCCCGCCGTCACCGGGAGGCACCACCCCATGAGGCCCACCCAGACACCCACCCCCGCCGACCCCGACGCCTGGAACGCCTACCTCGCGGAAGGCAACGCCAAGCAGGCCCGCAAGCGCGTGGCGGCCGATGTGCTGCTGCGCGACAGCTCCGGCCGCGTGCTCCTGGTGAACCCCACCTACAAGCCCGGCTGGGACCTGCCCGGCGGGATGGCAGAAGCAAACGAGCCACCGGAGGAAGCGGTACGCCGGGAACTGGTGGAGGAACTCGGCCTCCACGTCACGCTGCGCGGGCTGCTCGTGGTGGACTGGGTCGCACCGCACGGCCCCTGGGACGATCAGCTCGCGTTCATCTTCGACGGCGGCACGCTCAACCAGGACCAGGCCGACCGGCTACGACCGCGAGACGAAGAACTGTCCGAGGCCGCCTTCGTCACCGCCGCCGAAGCCGGTCTTCGCCTGCGGGAGCGGATACGACGGAGGTTCGAGGGCGCCTTGAAGGCACTCGACGCAGGACGGCCGCTGTACCTCCGAGACGGCACACCCCTGATGTGACCAGCGCACAGCACCAGGCCACAACGGCGCACCAGCCGCGGCGCCGTGCCTCGAGGGGCGGGGCGTAGGGAGCGCCGCATCCGGTGCAGTGTGCGAGGCAGGAGGCGGATTCCTCGGCTGCGGCGGGCGGTTCGACAGCTCAGCGCGTGGGGTTACCTGAGTTCGGCGGAGTACGAGGCACCGGGAACCCCCCATCCGTTGGTGCCTGCGCCGATGCCCGCCACGATGATGTCGTCGACGAAGTCGTCTTCGAACTCGTCGTCGGTGAGCTCGCCGGCCAGCCAGAGTTCCTCGATTTCGTCCCAGTCGCCACGACTCCCGTCAATACGCAAAGGTGCGGCGCGACGGTTGCCGCGCTCACATTCGTCGCCAGCCGTCTTGACGAGGCCGCTGATCTCGAACTCGCCCCCCTTGACGTGGTCGGGGATCGGGTCGGCGGGGACGATGGCGGCGTTCTTGTAGGCGGTGTGGATGATGTCGCGGCAGCTGCGGCGGATGTTGGACTCGGGATCGGACAGCCCGTTGGTCAGGACCTCCGTGGCCTGTGGGCCCGGCCATCAGTCACCGTGCGACGGCTGCGCCGCTCCGCACTGAGACGACGACCACTGCCGATCTTTCCAAAAGGCATACTGCTGCTGATGACGACGACCACCCAGCGCCTTCTCGACCTCGCCGCGGCCGCACCGGACAGCCTCGACGAGGACCTGGTGCTGCTCCTGCGCGAAGCGAGCGAGCTGTACCAGCAGGGCTTTGACAGCCTGCGCCATACGGTGGCGGCCCGCTTCGCCGGGCTGTCCTGCGGGGATCTGGTGGCGGCCGCGACCGCGGCCGGCATGCCGTGCAACGTATCCCAGGACCGCAACGAGCTGCTCCTGCTGCTCGCCCTGGCCGAGTGGGAGACGACCCCGGCGGCCCTGGCCTACACGGAGATGGCCGAGGACGCGGCCCGCCGCGGCGTCTGCCTGATCCCGGAGGGATGACTTCGTTCTCGTGCCAGCCGGGACAACCTCCAGCGCACTGGACCCCCAACCCAAACTCCTGCCATTATGTGAGTTGTGGGCCGGGCAGGCCGGCTCGCCTCCGACAGGACGGACACCTCTGCCATGACCTCGCGCCGTGAGCCTCGCCTGGCCGACGCTGCCGAGATCGCGGCCGAACGGGGCCTGACGCCCGCGCGGATCAGCAGCCTCTACAACAACCGCGCCGAGAACGGCTTCCCTGAAATCGCCAGCATGCGCGGCCGCGCCCGCCTGTGGGACCACGCGCAGGTCAGCGAGTGGTTCGCCAGCCGCCCGCCGGCACGCCTGCGCGAGCACACACCGCCCGCCCGTGACCCGCAGGACCTGCTGAACGCCGCCGACGCCTCGAGATTCCTGGGCTACAAGAATCCCAACCAGGTCACCACTTTCGTCCGCGACCACCCCGGGTACTTTCCCGACCCGGACGCCGTCGAAGAGCTGGGCACCGCCGAAAACCCCTACCGCCGGCAGCTGTGGCGCGTGCAGACCCTGCTGGACTGGATGGCCACCCGGCCCGGCCGCGGCAAGCACGCCGGCGCCAAGCGCACCGCCCCCGCACTGCCCGACGTCCCCGTCGACGGCGACCCCGACGAACTCCTCGGAGCGACTCACGCCGCGGCACTGCTGGGGTTCAAGAGCGTCAACTCCTTCTCCAGCAGCCTCTCCCAAGGCAACCTGCCCTTGCTGGAAACCCCCGACGCACTCACGGAAAAGGGCGGGCGCCGGCGGTGGACGCGCCGGCGGATCCTCGAGCAGGCCGCCCAACCCCGAGGCAGAAACCGGCGGTGAGCGCGCCTTCGCCCACCGCCCCATAGACGCGGCATCCGGTTACGGGTCGTTGGTCCCTTGCGGACCGGGTGCCGCACGATGGCCGGCATGGCGTGGCTCGCCACCACGCCCCGCAGCAGCCCAGCTGCTGCGGACCGGCCATCGCCGAACTTCTCGCAGGGCCGCCGCCCTCTTCCTGGTTCGCCAGCGGCCCTTGCCGAGGTGGTGGCGAACCCCCCACAAGCACAAGCTGCCCTGGCGCGGGTGCGGCCCGTGGTCGGGGCCATGGATGTCGGTCACGGCGCTGGCCGCGCGGCTGTTTCGGCCTCGTGACCATGGTCGGGACTTCATGGTCGGGGGTCTGGTCGGGGCCGACGGGTTTCCTCAGAAGACCGAAGGTTTCCGTCGGAGACCGCAGACCGCGGAAGGAAGCACCGCCATGAGCAGCGCCGCACGGAGCACTCCGGCGACAAAACTGGCCCCCAGCCCCGCTGAGCCCCTGGCCCACCAGACACTGGCAGCGCTCGCCCAGCACCGCATCGCCACCACCAGCCAGTTGCGCCGGATGCTGCGCCCGGACGGCACACGACAGCTGATGTCCCGCGTTCTGAACAGGCTGCGCTCCGACGGCTTCGTCGACTGCACGGTGCTGCCGGACGCGAACCGCACCCGCACCAAAGCCTGGTATCTCACGCAGGAAGGCGCGCGGCTGACCCGGGACCTGCCCGTCCTGCGGGGGCGGCCGCCCTACCCCATCACCTCGACCACGGCAGCGTCACTGAAGACCCCGCACACGCTCGCCGTCGTACGCGCCCACCTCGCCTTCGCCCAAGACGCCCGCCGGCTCGGTCACGAGCACGGCCCCTGGGACTGGACCCCCGAGGTGTCCCACTCCATCGGCGAGGGCGAGCGGCTCGTCGCCGACGCCCTCATGTACTACACCGTCGTCGAGAGCGAGCACCGCCGAAAACTGCGCGCTTTCGTCGAAGTCGATCGCAGCACCATGAGCAGTGAGCGGCTGGCCTCGAAGCTGATCGAATACGCGCGTCTGTTCCAGCACGAGATCCAGCCCGTTGGCCGTCGCAAGCCGCACGGCACCGGTCCTGCCTGGCTCCGCTGGTACCCAATCTTCCCGCGCGTCCTCTTCGTGCTCACCGGCGCCTCCCAGGCCAGGCTGGAGAATCGGATGAGTGACATGCAGGCGATGGTTGCCCACCACCCGCTCGTAGCGGCCCTCGCCCGCGAAGCCCCCCTCGGAGCCGCCATACTGGAAGACCTTGAGCAACACGGTCCCGCCCAGGCCGTGTGGACGCCCCTGGTCGGCGACAAGCCCCGCCCCTGGACAGACCTGTGAGTCGCCTGCGCAAGCAATAGTCGTTGATCAGCTTGCCGTTCCCAGGACCTCGGTCCTGAAACGGCAGTCATTACTGTCGGGGGCGTCTGACCAGCGTCGTCCTGCCCCCACATCGCTCTCAAACGCCCTGGCACAGCGGCGGCGAGGTCCGTCGCGTGCTGCCGTACTCGCCGATCGGCCTGTACATCCCGATCTTGCCCTGAGAGCGCTGCGGGGCGAGTCGGTGTTTCCGGGGGATCCGGCCGACTGACTGTGCGTGGCATGTCGGTCAGTTCAGTACCTGTACCTCTCGCACGTTCACGGTGAACGTGCTCTCGCGTACTTCGGTGAGCTGGCCGGTCCCCCCGGCACCGCCCATCACGCGCCAATCGACGGTCCAGGTGGCCGTGGCCGTGCAGTGGAACCGGCCGTCGTCGGTGGTGGAGATGGTGTCATAGACATGGCCGCAGTCCGGCGACATGGCCTGGCCGAACGACGTGTCGTACTTGGTGCCGGGGCCGTTGCACACCACCGGTTCGGTGCCATCACCCATGTTCCACGAGATCGTGGACACCTTCGCCGTGGCCGTAACCGTGACACCGCCCGCTGTCGCCGTAGCGGTCTCTGGTCCGTACGTCGTCGGCGTTTGGTCCACCCACATCCACATGGGCATGCCGATCACGTACTTCCCACCCGCACGTGGGCTGGCCACCTTGGGGCCCACGAGCTTCATGGCATCCACCGCGCGGCGTGCGACGACTTCCGGATCGATCGTGGGCGTGGCCGGGGCGGTGCCGTCCGGGATCCACACCACCCCGAAACGGCCGGTGTCCGGGCACCACACGCGGTAGACCGCGCCCTTGCCGCCCTGGCGCTTACCGTCCTGCATGGCGAGGTTTTCCGCCGGAGGCTGCGGGGTGAGCTTCTCGTAGGTGCACTTCGGCACGCCAGAACTGGCGGCGCTCGAAGTGCCGGCCGAACCTTTCCCGTCGCCTGAGCCGCCTGTGCCGGGCACGCTGGTGCTGGCCTGGGCGCACACCTTCACGTACATCGACGTGCCATGACAGACCCCGCCGGACCCGCCGCCGTCGGTGTGCGCTACGGGCGCGAGCACGCCCGCCAGGAGCGCTGCGGCCGCCGTCGCACGTCTCAGCATGAGCCGCCACCTTGGGTGTTGATGTCGGTCACCATCCAACGGCCCTGCCAGCGCTCCGCCTTCGCTGTGGCGATGTACCGCAACGGTTGGTTGGTCGGGAGCGGGATCACCCTCTTCGTCCTCGTGTCATACGTCTCGTACTTGGAGAGGTCGACGCAGTCCGACAGCGATGCCTTCGGCGTCGTGGTGGTCATGTCGAGGTCGGTCACCTTCGCGTCGTGCCCGATCTCGCCGCGCACGACTGTCCCGGCCTCCTTCATCCGGTACAGGTCCACATCGATCTTCGACAGGGCGTCGAGGGTGGCGTACTTCTCCAGCGCCGTACCCTTGGCCGACGCCTGCCGATAGGCCTTCGCCTGCTCTGTCGTCATACGGTTGTACGCGGCCAGCACGGCCACCTTCTGGTCAGCGTGCGGGTCGGGCGGCGCGGTCAAACCGGCAGACGCCGACGTGGGTTTCTGCGAGACGTTCGGAGCCGTGGCCGGGGCCTTGGCGTCCCCATCGCTCCCGCCGCATCCGGCGAGCACCCAAGTGAGCGTCACAACCCCGCACAGCACCGCCGCACCGCCTGCCACGCGACCTCCAACCGCGCGCTCCTGTCGTGCCGCCACCACTCGGCCTCCCCCATGCGTTAGCAAATCAGCAACCATCACCGTAACGCACAGCACAGAAGCGACTACAGCACTTTCGGCCGACCTCGCAGCAAACGAATCCTGCCCGTCCCGACGGGTTCCGGCCATCTGCCTCCGGCAACCGCGGAGACAGAGGTGTCGGCGAGCGTTCTCGGCTGCCCCTGGGGCTGAGCCAGCGGTAGCGGTCGGGCCCAGGCAATGCTGCATCTCTCGGTGCGACCGTCGGCACAAGTCGGTCCGTATCCGAGAGCTCCAGGGCTCGGGTGGATGCCGTCGATGGGTGGCGAGTCGTTGTCGGTGACGTACAGGGCCCTCTACGACGACGTGGACACCCCCGACGCCCCAGAGGCATGGAAGACTGCGTCGCCCAGGACGATCCACCGGTCGGCGGCGTAGAGCTTGGCCAGCGTGGACAGCCGCGGGAAGAGGTTGGGTTGATGGATGGCGCATATCCCGCCAGGCTGCCGGAGGGGTGCCGTATCAGCTGTTGATGAGGCGGCTGTCGAATCCGGCGCGCAGAAGGCGCTCGTAGGCGTCATAGACGTCCCTTGGTACCTCCTGCTCGACGGCGAAGCCGAGCTTCGGGTACTCGATCACCCGTTGCAGGTCACCGACGAGCATGTCGACGACGAGCTTCTCGTCGCCGATGGATTTGATGTAGTCATCCAGTTCCAGCGGCTCGGAGGCGCAGACGACGTGCACCTCGGGCCACAGCTTGCGGCACGTTGCGTACGAGCGGCGCTCCATATAGGGCTTGGAGATCAGCAACAGCGACTCGACCTGAACGCCGGCTTCGGCCAGCAGTTCGCGGGAGAAGGTGATGTTCTGGCCGGTGTTCGCCGCGTTCGGCTCGACCAGGATCACCTCGCCTGGTACGCCCAGGCTCAGGGCATGCTCGCGGTAGTGGACGGCCTCGCCGCGCGGGAAGCGGGCGCGGGTGGTGGGGCTGTTGCCGCCGCTGAAGACCAGGACGGGGAAGAGGCCGGCGCGGTAGAGGTCGGCTGCCGCGGTGGCCACGCCCAGATCGTGGCTGCCCAGTCCGATCGCCGCCGAGCAGGGGCGCGGTCGGTGCCCCATCTGGTGGCAGTTCCAGATCAGCGTCGCATCGTGGAACTGCTCGTCGGTAATCTGGCGCTGCTGGTGCCTGGGCACTGACACTCCCTGGCTCATTGCTGCCGGCCCTTTCCGATGCCCTCGATGCCCCGTAACTGATGGCTCAGCCCATACTGCCGGGCTACCAGTGCCGCTTGGTCGAGGACGGACAGCCCATCATTCCGGGTCGCCGCATCCGACAGAAGGATGTGTCCATAGGCAGTGTCCAGCCGCACCCGCTGCATTGGGGAGTCGACCGTACCGGTCGTGCGTGCGATGTCGATGTAGTACAGAGCCTGCTTCAGGTCGCCAGTGCCGCGGTGTGCGAGGGCCAGTTGGCTCACCGAGCTCCTCGAACTCGCGGGTGGCGGTCGCCATGACCTCGGTGGCGTACTCGTTGTCGCCCTCCTTGCTGAGCGCGGTGCCGACCCACAACCGGGCACGAGCTCGGTTTTGCGCCGGCTGAGACGCTCGTCGGTGATGAGCCGTTCATAGCTGCGGGCGGAGGTTTCCAGCTAGGCGGACATCTCCTGCACCACGGCTAAGGACAGCTCGATCTGGGCCACTCGGCGTGGGATGTCGAGCTGGGTGAACATGCCGCGTGCGGTCAGGTAGGAGTGAGAAGCGGAGAGAGGTCCAAGGATCGCTCCCTGGTCTCGTTGGAAGTCGCCGAGCAGAACAAGTGAACGGCCGTACAGGTAGATGCCCTTGTCATCGAGGGCATGGGGGTCGTGGCCGGTCAGCCAGCGGTTCAGCAGGGTTGAGGCGAAGGGGAAGTTCTGGCGGCTGATGCAGACCACGGCGCGCTCGATGTCTTCAGTCCAGGTCTCGTAGTCCGCCGAGCGGGTGCTCTTGCGCTCGGGGAACAGCAGCGCCTCGAAGCGAGCTTGGGCAGCAGCATCAGCGCGGGCAAGGGCGGTGTCGAGGATGGCCTGGGTGTCCGGCCGGGGCTGGGTTTGTGGGCCAAGGCTCTCCCATTTGGCAACCGTCCGCAGGGCAACGCCGAGGTGCTCGGCAAGGGCCCGGGTGCTCATGCGCAGCGCGGCGCGCAGGGCGCTCGCCTCCCTGCCTGTCCACTGCTGCACGGTGACCACAGCTGGCCTCCCTTCGCTTCCCATGGAAACACTCTCGGTGACGAAGCAGGGTGGGAAGTGCAACGGAAGTGCAACAACAGGTCATTTCGAGGCCGTTCGCGGCAGCCGACGCTAAAGGCATGGACGACGAACTCATCACCGAACGCCGCCCGGTCGCTGGCCCTCAAGTCTTCGGCTACCTGCGCCACGTCACCGGTGGGCCGGCCCGTCACGCGGCCCTCATCGAATGCCTCGTGGAGTACTGCCGCTGGCACGAACTGTCCTTGTGCGGCGCCTTTAGAGATCGGGCAAGGCCCGTGGCTGTCCGCTCTCCCGCCTTCGTCGGTCTCCTTGACGCCCTTGTGCTGCCCGGCACCTACGGCGCCGTCATTCCGGCCGTCTGCCACCTTGGCCCCCAGCGCATCGCCTGCGAGCGTGAGCGGCTGATAGCAGCAACAGGCGTCCGCCTGCTCGTCGTCCGCTCGACAGCACTGAAGACAAGCCGCGCGCCGCTGCTGAGCGCCGGCCCCGGCGGCTCGCGGTCGGGAGCATGTGATGTTCATGCGTGACGCGCTGCGGAGTCCGGCAGAGGCACGTTGTATTGCGGATCGGCTCGTCTGCTCCGCCCCCGCCGCAGAGGGCGATCCCGACGTGGGCTCGTTCACCACGGACCACGCGGAACGCGTGACCATCGAAGACGGACCTGATGTGGTGCCGTCGTCACCTGTTTCGCTGCTCCTGCACCTCCCGCGCGCCGCGTCCCACGTGAGGGTCGCCCGCAGCGTTGTGGGCGCCTGGCTCACATACCGATGCCAGATGCCCGGCGACCGTGCGGACGCGACTGTGCTCATCCTCTCGGAACTGGTCACCAACGCCATCCAGCACGGCCGGGGCGAGCACGTCGCCGTACGGGCCAGCGCGCCTACCGGCGGCACTATCAACGTGGAGGTGGACGACTTCACGCCCTCGGTCGTGCCCCGCCCCACGCAGACCGATGCAGAAGCGGAAAACGGGCGTGGTCTGTGGCTCGTGCGAGCCCTCGTCGAAGCGTTGGACGGCACATACCAACACTCGCTCAACGGAACGACCGCTCAATGCCGCATTCCGGTGCAAGCACCCGACGCAGCCCGCTCAGGCGGGGATAACACGAAATGACCAGCACAGCGACACGAGTAGTAGGGCATGACCCAGGTCCCTGCGAGCCAGTGGACTTCATCAAGGTGCTCAGCGCGGCCTACCGGGCGGAACAACTCGCCACCACGGGCCCCAGCCCGGCAGACACCGTTGCTGTCGAGCTGAACAGCTACCTGCCCTCCTTGCTCGCTGTGACGGAAGGAGGGCCAGCCCTCACGACCGACAACGACTCCTACGCCCACGTCTTGGAACACCTACACGCGCGCGGAGCCTTCCTCACCTACCTCCCCGTCGCCGGCGACGCCCCGTAGACCCCTGCCTGGCGCCCAGGAGCTTTCTCCCTGGCCATCAGGCAGGCCCAAACTCCGCCCGCAGTCGATCTGGCAGTTGGCACGGGCGGAACACGGCGCTGGGGCCACGCCCCCCGACGTGCCTCAGCGCCGCCTACCCACCATCCGGACTCATTCGAAGGGGCCACGCAGTGGATGCCGTTCTTCCGCGATTCGTCGGCCAGCTCGTGGCACAGAGCCGTGACGCCAACCACATTCCTGACATCACCGTGTTGGCCGCTACTGGTTGGCTCTCGCCCCTCGCGTCTCGTGTCCTGCCGCTCCTCGACACCGGCACGTACCGCTCGGAAGGGTCGTTCCTCGTGCACGGCTACGCGTACCTTCCGCTCCAGACGCCGGACGACTTCACGGTCTACCTGCGCGTCTCGGAGACGCGCGCCATGAAGCCCTGGCGAGTGCACGCGCCCGCAGCGGTCCTCACCATGGTCGGCGCCACCACGTTGGAGATGTACCGTGACTCTAAGGACGCGCAGGGCGGTCGGCCTCAGTACGCACGTACGTTTGGCGCCGGAGAGTTCTTCACCGCGCATCCGGGCACGTTGTGCGCGACTCGGGGGACCGCGTCCACCGTGCAGATACTCGTCACCACGGAGCCGGTGGCCGAGCGCGAGGGGCCCCTGTCCGGCGAGGCGTACGCATCCTTCGCCCGGCGGGCGCGCCGGTACCTCGAACGGGCCTCTCTCGCACCGGCAGGTGGACCGTGCTGACCTCGACGGCTTCGTGGCTGGATGCCGTGCCGTCGCTGGACATAGGCGATCTGCGCAGGTTCCAGCGGGTCAGCCGCGTCATGCTCGATCGCCTCGCCGGTGATCGGGAGCTCCTCACCCTGGGCTTGATCCGCTTTGACGGACACTCCTGATCAGGGGCTTCGGCCTCGGAAGGATGATGTCCATCATGGAGAGTATGGGGAAGAAGAAGCCGAGGCCCAGGCGCTCGTTCACGCCGGAGTTCAAGGCTGAGATCGTCGACCTGTGCCAGCGCGGCGACCGGTCCGTGGGTCAGGTCGCGAAGGACTTCGACTTGACCGAGACCGCGGTGCGGGACTGGGTGCGCCAGGCCGAGGTCGACGCCGGCGAGCGCGACGGGCTGACCAGCGACGAGCGCGAGGAGCTGGCCCGGCTGCGGCGGGAGAACCGCAGGCTGCGCGAGGACGTGGACATCCTCAAGCGGGCCACGGCTTTCTTCGCGCAGGAGACCCGGTGACGGTCCACCCGTTCATCGAGGCGGAGAAGCAGGCAGGCCACAACGTCAAGCGAGCGTGTGAGCTGCTCAAGGTCTCCCGTGCCGCCTTCTACGCGCGCCGCAACGGCGAGCCCGGTCCCCGCGCTGTCCGCGACACCGAGCTGACCTCAAAGATCACCGAAATCCATGCGTACTCCAGGGGAAGCTACGGAGTCCCGCGTGTCCATGCCGTGCTCCAGCAGGGCGGTGACCGGTGCGGACGGCGCCGGGTCGCCCGGTTGATGCGTCAGGCCGGCCTTGAGGGTCGGCACCGCCGTCGACGTCACCGCACCACGGTGCCCGACCCGAATGCCGCTGTGCGGCCGGACCTGGTTCTGCGTGACTTCCAGCCCGATCCGACCGGCCTCGACGCGCGCTGGTGCGGCGACATCACATACATCCCGACCGAGGAGGGCTGGCTCTACCTGGCCACCGTCATCGACATTGCCTCCCGTCGCGTCGTCGGCTGGGCCACCGCCGGCCACCTGCGCACCGAACTGGTCGCCGACGCCCTACGGGCGGCCTGGCGGACCCGCCGTCCATCGGGTCCGGTGATCTTCCATACGGATCGCGGCTGTCAGTACACCAGTCGTGAATTCGCGGCGCTGGCAACAGGATTCGGTGTCCGCCTGTCGGTCGGCCGAACTGGGCAGTGCTGGGACAATGCGCTCGCAGAGTCGTTCTTCGCCACCCTCAAGCGGGAGCTGATCAACGACCGGCCCTGGCCAAGCCGCACGGCTGCCCGCTCAGCTATCTTCGAGTGGATCGAGGGCTGGTACAACATACGCAGGCTGCACAGCAGCCTCGGCTACCGCAGTCCCGCCGACTACGAGAACGCCCTGGCGGCTTGACCACCACAGCGAGGGTGTCCGTCAAAGCGGAGCAAGTTCACCCAACTCGTCAACGACGTCCTGCACGACCCGGACCGTATGTCCGCGAGCCGCATCACGTTGCTGCTCAACCGGCTGTCGTTGTACCAGGCCCCGGACCGTGGGTTCGAGATCAGGCTCAACATAAACCCTCGACCAGACAACCAGCGTGTTCCGCACGACCACTGCTACGCCTTCGCCACCCGCATCCTCACCGGCGGCTACGTCCACGTCCTACGGCGCCGAACAGACGGCTGGACGGGCCCGTTCACCGGCGCGGACCTGGAACCGGCCGTGGTGACCGTCGAGCGGCCCGGCAGCGCCTACACGCTCGGCGACTCGATAGTGCACCAAGCCGTGATGGAACCGCACACGGTCACCCTGTTCGTACGTGGCCCCCGCCGGAAGAAGCTCTCCCACACGGCCGAGGAATTGATGCCGCCGCCGGAGAACTGGCCGGCCGCCGCTATCCCGGGGGATGCGCCGGAGGAATCCCGGCCGTGCACGCTCGCGGAGTACCAGCGCATGCGCACCTACCTGATCGAACGCGACCTCATCGGCTGACACCGCCAATTCCGTGGCTGCGGCGCGTCGTACGGCTGTGACGCGAGAGGCTGCGGCGAGCACTGCCAGTACGCCAAGGAGCAACCGATGAGCAACGTTCTGACGACCGATCACCCCGCCTGGCAGGCGTACGAGGACGGCACACGCGCGCGTGCCGTCCGTACGGCCTCCGGCATCTGGACCGTGTGCCACGACCGGTACGGCCTGCACATGGTGTGCGTGGACGGCACCGAGGACGTCAAACCCGAGTTCCTCGCCACCGACCCCGCGCACCTTCCGCTCGCCGCCCCGGCCGCCCTCCGCCAAGGCCTCGCCGAGCTCGGCGTCATCCAGCGTCTGGCGAACCCCTGGCTGTGGGACGCGATCACGACGGCGATCCTGCGGCAGGTCGTCCGCGCCGACCAGGCCCGGAAGTTGTACCGCGCCTGGTGCAGCACCTACGGCACCACCGTTGAAGGCCCGCAGGGCGAGCTCGCCGTGGCGCCCATGCCGGACGCAGTCCTCGACCTGCCCGACGAGCAGTTCGCCGCCGTCGGTGCAAAGTTCCATCGCACCGCCTTGCTGGTGGCCGCAGAGGAGTACAGGCGGCACCAGCGCGACTGGGAGCACATGAACGCCAGCACCCTGGCCGTCGCGCTCACTCGTATCCCCCGCATCGGCCCGTGGACCGCTGCGGCCGCCGCGGCGGACTTCACCGGCGACTTCAGCGTCTACCCGCACGACGACCTGGCCGTACGCACCTGGGCCGCCAAGATCGACCCCGCCTACCGCTGGCCCAGCAAGAAGGACACCGCGTTCGGTCCGCTGTGGACCGGCTGGGCCGGGCCCGACCGCACTGCTCTGCACACCCTCACCCTCGCGACCCTCACCTGGGGGGCGCACGCCAGATGACATGGAGGACCCATGCAGCAGTTACCGCTGATCGCGGGCGCCGACAACCGTCACACGCTCGACGCCCTGTTCATCAACGCGCCGCTGCGTGACTACACCTTGCGGCCCCGGACCAACGACTACACCCTTCCTGTGCTCGGCATGGCGTACATCGCCACCTACGCCCAGCAGCTCGGCTACAACGTCGGCGTGCTCGACGCCGAAGCCCACGGTCTGGGTATCGAGGCGACGGCCCGGATCGTCAACGAGGCCGCGCCCCGCTGGGCCGGCATGAATCTCCTCGCGCCCACCTACGAGATGTCCGCGAGGATCGCCGCTCAGCTTGATCCGGGCATCGCGCTCATGGTCGGCGGCCACCACGCCAAGGCCATGCCGGACCGGGTCCTCGCCGACCCCCGGATGAGACACCTTCGTGCTCTCGTCCTTGGTGAAGGAGAGCTCCGCGTCGCCGCCCTCCTGGAGGGCGAGCAGAACCGGCGCACCCTGCCGGGCGTCCTGTGGCGCGACCATCTGCTCGGCACCCGGGCCGCCGGCGTCCCCGACCCGAAGACCAGCGCGGCACTGCTGGGCCCAGACATCAACAGCCTGCCGTACGTGAACCGTGCGTTCCTCCCCCAGGACCCCTACCAAGCCGCGCCAACGGCGACAGACCGCTGCCTGGCCGGCCAACGGCCCTGGCTCGGCCGGACCAGCGGCCACTGGGAGGCCAACATCGTCGGCAGCCGCGGCTGCCCCTACAACTGCACGTTCTGCGGCGCCGCCGTCTCCGCCAACCCCGACGTCACGAACGGCCGACCCAAGACCACCCCACCTATGCCAAACTCCCCCCCGGCCAGGCCGTTGACCAGGAGTACTACGCTTCATGAAGGCGCGAGGTTAGACCGATGAGTTGATGCTCACGGTGTCCCGTCAGGGCGGAGCCGCATTGCTGCCGCCGAAGCGGCAAGCTCTCAGTTGGTTCAGTGAATCCGTCTGGACCGGCTGAGAAAAGGAGCATGTACGTGAGCGATAAGCGCAGGTTTAAGAGGGTCGGGGCGATTGCCTCGCTCGCGCTGGTCATGGCTGCCGGGGTAGTTAGCCCCGCCATGGCGGAACCGACCGTCACGGATGTGCAGCGCGGACACCTGTCGGGCTGCACGCAGGGAGAGCCGCCCGCGGCGGCTGGCCGGGCTCAGTATGGCGGTGATCACAGCTGTGGTTTGGAAATCAACGCGGTGTCGAACACCACCAACGTGGCTCCCGGGGAGCCTACGAACGTTACGGCACAGTGCCCGGCCGGTCAGACGGCGATCAGTGGCGGCTTTGAGGCACCCGGGTTCCAAGGCGGTTTCCAGGCATTCAGGCAGGATACGACCGACACCCCAGGCGACACCTGGCGTCTCACAGTCATCAACACCGGTCCCAACCCTGTGCCCTTTACCGTCTTCGCGTACTGCGTAGACGGTGACCACGACAAGTCGTAAGCGATCAACCGCCATGGCCACCGCGCCATAGCCGTCCCCGAAACATTGAGCTTGTTCAGTTTGGCCACTGATCGGGTGACGATGAGACCGGGAGAACTGTGTTGGCGTCTGTCAGGGCTGTGTGCATGCACGGGCGTTCACCTGCGTTCATGGCCGCCTGGCCGCCTGCGCTGAGACGGCATTCGGGTCCCGCCTGAACGACCGTGAACAGGGCTGAAGGAGACGGGAACTGAGACGGCCCGGTGTATGGCCGAGCCGTCTAGAGATCTTTAGACCGTGTCCTATGTTCGATTGGCAATACGGTGGCGTGTTCCGCGAGGGCCCCCATGCCGGGGCCGCCACCGACCAGGACAAGGAGTGGTGGGAACAGGCGGAAGCGCTGGTCGGTCTTCTTGACCTCTTCGAACTGACCGGAAATCCGCAGGCCATGTGTGCCTTCGTAAGTGTCTGGAATTTCTGCAGTCAGCACTTGATCGACCGAGACATAGGTGAGTGGCGAACAAGAGTCAGTCGGACCGGAATGCCATTGGACAGTGCTCTGGGGAGCGTATGGAAGGGTCCTTACCATAGCGGCAGGTCGGCCCTGGAAACACTTAAGCGCCTGGACCGCATCATCGAAAGAGAGGAATTGACTTCATCCACGGCAAAGCAATCATAGCCGTCATTGGACCGCTGGCCGAGCTGGGTCTGAGCGGACGAGTCGGCATGGGTGCCGTGCCCGGACTGCGGGACGCCGTCGAGGGGCGCCACCGCGGTTACCGGCGCCGCCTCGCCGACGGCACGGGCGGTGGCCCGGCACGCCCGCGACTGGATCTGTCCCGCAACACCGTCCGGCGCTGTGCTCGGGCCGACACCGGGGAGGAACTCGCCACCGACCACTGGCAAAAGCTACCCAGCTGCGTCGGTGTGTCCCTCACGCCAAACGTCGATGGCAAACGGCGGGCGGGGCGGGACACCCCTGCTCCGCCAACGCGTCCTGCTCGGGCTGCGCCGGCAGAAGGCACACACGCTCGCGACACTCTCCCTTGGTCATTGCGCCTGTTGGCCTCTGTTCCGGCCACTGAGGTCATGAACGAGCCTGCACCACCCCATGGGCTCCGTTGTCCTGCCGCACACTTGCCACTCAACCGAGATACGGGCGGCGATTGCGGCCTCGCACTCCGACCTCGAGACGTCCCTCAGCGGTGCGGGTGGTTACGACCACTGCCGCATGTTCCTGCGAGGACCGTCGTGTTCCCGCGAGGACCGCCACATCGCCGCCACAGCACCGCCACCCACTACCGCGAACAGGCAGGCGGCGCCGGTGACGGTGCGCAGCGTGCCGAGGTGTACGGAGAGGACACCTGCGACCACCACCGGCACGGAGAAACCCAGGTAGGCAGCCATCAACAGGGCCGAAGTGACACCGGCGCGGTGGGTGGGGGGGCGAGATGCGGTTCACCGTCCCTTGTGCCCCTCTGAAGGCCAGCCCGGCGGCAGCACCGCAGATCAACGTGCCGGCCACGAAGACGACCAGGCTGGAAGCCGCCATGGCAGCCGCCAGGACGGCCAGGCCGATCGGCTGTGCCACCAAGCCCGTAGTCAGGACGCGGCGGTCGGAGAGCGATCGCGTTGCGATCTGGGTGACGGCCGCGGTGCCAAACAGCAGGAAGATCACGGCACCGCCCAGCAGGTGACTGCGTGAGTGCATGTCGTGAGCGAGGAAGGAGGGGACAAGAGCGGCGAACAGCCCTTGCGCGAAGAAGCCCGAGAAGATACCACTGGCCGCCGGCCAGAACTCCCCGCGTCGCCGGGGGGGGGTGCCTCTATGTCCTTCGTCAAGCTGAGCTGGTCATGCGGCGGCCAGCTCGGGGTCTCGTGGTTCGTAGAAGGTGCCGTCGCGGAGCATGGCGAAGAGCACGCTGATGCGGTGGCGGGCGAGGCGAAGGAGGGCTTGGGTGTGAGTCTTTCCCCGGGCCCGGCATTTGTCGTAGTAGGTGCGGGACGCGGGATCGTGCAGGGCAGCGAAGGCCGAGAGGAACATGGCTCGTTTGAGCTGCCGGTTTCCGCCTCGTGGTGCGTGTTCGCCGTGGATCGAGGTCCCCGAGGACTTCGTTGTCGGGGCGAGTCCGGCGTAGGAGGCAAGGTGGGCGGCGTTGGGGAAGCTGGTGCCGTCGCCGACGGTGACCAGCAGAACTGCGGCGGTCCTGACCGCGACCCCCGGCATCGAGGTCAGGACCTTGGAAAGAGGGTGCTCCTCCAGCAGGGCTTTGATCTGGGCTTCCAGAGCCCGGCGCTGTTCGTGGACGGCGGCCAGGGAGCGGGCCAGGGACGGGATGACGACGTCGAGGGTGCCGGTGCCGGGAACGACGACGGTTTGTTCGTCGAGCGCGTCGAAGATCTCGTCGATCAGCCGGTCGGCCATGCGTGGGGCCTTGGGTCTGATCACCTCGACGAGTTTGCGGCGGCCGGCTTTCCGCAGCGCGGCCGGGGAGCCGTAGCGTTCGAACAGCCAGGTGACGGCGGGGTGGTCCAGGCGGGGGCCGAGGACGCGTTCCAGCGAGGGGTGGAACTGAGTGAGCAGGCCGCGTATCCGGTTGGAGGTGCGGGTGGCCTCGGCCGCGAGGTCCTGGTCGAAGCCGACCAGCACGGTCAGTTCGGCGGTGATCTCGTCGGTGAGCTCCAGCGAGCGCAGCGTGTGCGGCATCGTGCGAGCGGCGTCGGCGATGACCGCGGCATCCTTGGCGTCGGTCTTCGCCTCGCCCGGGTAGAGATCGGCGATCCGGCGCATGGCGAGTCCGGGCAGGTAGGCGACCTGGCAGCCGGTGTCCCGTGCGACGGTGAGCGGGAGGGCGCCGATAGAGGCGGGCTGGTCGACGATGACGAGCACGGTGCCGAACTTCGCGGCCAGCTTGTCGAAGACGGCCCGCAGCTTCGGCTCGCTGTTGGGCAGCTGCTTGTCGAAGACCTTCTTGCCGGCCGGGGTCAGTCCGTGGCCATGGTGAGCGGTCTTGCCGACGTCCAGGCCGAGGAAGACGCCCACGTCGCCGATGTCGAACATCGTGCTCCCAACTGCTTCGCTGCGGTGCTGGCCAGGGAGTTGGCGCCGTACGCGCGCATCCACGTTATGCAGACCTGCCGCCCACGGGCGGCCGGGCATTGCGCCAGGCCAGGCGGTAGTCGGACCTCTCATCAGCGTCTCCAACGGCACCCCTCGGGCCCGGTGACACCACCCCCCAGGTCATCCGTTCGACAGGGGGGAACAGTCATGCCGGGCCCGGAGGCCAGCGGCCCTCTTGCAGGACCGCGAAGAACATAACGGGGGAGGGTCACGGTGGGCCGCAGCGCCCAGGTCCCGTCCCTGGCGCCCACTGTCTCTGGGACGAACACCACCACAGCGGCGACGATCACCAACAAGACGAGATACAGGGCGTAGACGGACTGCATGGGCGCTGGTACGACCTCCATCACGAATCCGGAGTACAGCGGGCCCAGCCCGAACCACACAAGCTCGCGGCGCCGGAAACGGTGGCCGCGCGTTGCAGGTCCCCTGACGGAATGAGTTCACTCAACGCGGCGGCAGCCGTAGCCACTACCAGAGCGACCGAGACCCCGGCCACCATGCGGGCAACGAGCAGCAGCGTAAGGTCTGTCGCCGAGAGGAAGAGCAGCGCGCTCACCGCCGCTCCGCCCGTCGTCGCGGCCAGGACCGGCCTTCGCCCCAAATGATCAGACGTGCGTCCGAGGAACAACAGCGCCACCAGCGCGCCCGCGGTGTACACCGCGAAGACGACGCTGGTCATGTCCGGCCGGAAATGGAAGCGTGCTTCGTACAGCACATACATCGGCGACGGAATGTGCGATGCCATCGCCAGCACGACCAAAGCGCCCGCCAGCAACGCGAAACTCACGTTGGTGTAGTGGACCCGCCGCAGGCCAGACATGTCGTCAGGAGATCGCTGCTCAGCCAACCCGTGTCTTCCATAGCCGCCCTGCGCCGGCCGTTCCCCCGGCGAGCCGATTCTTCTCACCGTACACGGCTGACGCACGACGACACACCCTGGTGACGTCCGTACGGCCCAGTGGCAGGTGGACCTGGGAGGCGGGCAGCGTGATGCTGCGGTCATGCAGCGGCGGCACCGGCTCGGTGATGGTGAACAAGCGGTAGGCGGCCATCACCCCGCGCAGCTTCCACGTATGGCCGACCATGCGCTTGACGCCTGCCTCCAGTTCCGGGTCTCCGGGGTGAGGGTGCCGCCGAGGTGGTCGAAGAACGCGCGCAACGGTGCCGGGCGGCGCAGGAGTTTGACCACCGCTCGGGCGAACGCCCGGGGGATCTGGAGTGCCTGAGACCGGGTCGGCCGCCGCTCCTCTTCTGTCCTTGTCGGGTCGACGGTCGAAGAGCCCGCGTGCTCCGGCCGGGCTACGTCCGCGCGCCCGCGGCACCTTCGTCAGGTGATGTCTTCGGTGCTGCGCCTGATCAGGGCCTGATCGAGCCCTCGGATGACACTCCACGGGTGGGACGGCGCGTGTCAGCGGAGCTGACTTTCCTGGCACGAACTCGTGAGGACGCGAGGGTTGCGCCCTGGGAAACTGACGTCCCAGTGTGCCGACCCTCGTCCATAGTGAACACGGTGCGGACGGTGGCCGGGATCATCTCCGCGGATCCCCTGGGATGCGGGCCGGCAAGGAGCCGTGTCGGTGTCGGTGTGCCGCCGGCTACCGCCCGCGTTGACCTCGACAGCCCACAATGGCCGCTAAAGTAACGCTGTCTCTCAGTTACCCGTCGTGGGAGCCGCGGGCAAGTCCGGGGCCTGGCGAAAGGCCGCGGGCGGTCGTCGGCGAAGCACGCAAGCGGCGCGCAGTTAAGCGAGGACCGTGCCATGGGCGCGCCAGGATCGGTATCCCCTTCCGGCCCACGTAGGGGGTTCGTGCTTGCTGCGACGGGGTGCGCAGGCGGGATGGTCCTGTTCGACCAGACCGTGGTGGCTGTGGTCCTCGAGCCGATGGCACAGGGCCTAGGCCTGACCGTCTCTTCCGTTCAGCGCTTGGTGCTCATCTACGGCCTGTCACTCGCGTCCCTCACTGCCGTGGGAGTCCTGGCCACCCGCCGGTTCGGCATGGTGCGCACCTTCTACTTCGGAGCAGCTCTCTTCGGGGTTGCCTCCGCCAGCTGCGGACTCGCGCCACCGGGCTTGGCTGCCCAGCCGTTTCTCGACTCGGCGAGAACACTCCAGGGAGCGGGGGCAGCGCTGATGTTGCCGGTGGCTACGAGCGCCATCTCCGGCATTTACGGGGAGCGAGAGAGGGCCAGGGCGTTGACGCTCTATGCCGGAGTGGCCCAGATCTTCTTCGTGCTCGGCCCCGTAGCGGGTGGTCTGCTGACCCACACGCTGGGGTGGCGTTCCGTGTTCTTCGTCAACCTCCCCCTCAGTGCGGCCACCGCGTGGATGATCACGCACTCACGCCTGCACGGCGCCCCCGCGGGCGGGTCTCTTCCCGTGCGCCAGCCTCTGCTGGTGGTCTCTGCACTGGCATTGACCGTGCTTGGCCTCTATCAGTGCGGCATCTGGGGTGTCACCGACCCGAAGACGGTCGCACTTCTTACCACAGGCATCCTTCTGCTGACACTCTGCGTTGGGATCCTGCTGAGGTCGCCATGTCCGCTGCTTGAGGTGCGATTGCTGCGAGTCCGAGCCACTGCCGTCCCCATGGCACTCACTTTCCTCATCCAGGCAGCCCAACTGATCGTGATTGTTCACGGCGCGGTGTATCTGCGCCATGTGACGAACCTGTCGGCGGTGCGCGCAGGAGCCGGCCTGTTGTCGCTGGTCGCGGCATTGGCCATCGGGACGTCGCTGTCGGGATACGTGCTGGACTTGTTCGGATCGGTCACCGTGCCTGTGCTGGGCGGGCTGGGGATTGCCTGCCTGGGCATGGCGGCGTGGGCGGTCGGCATGCGGACGCACGACGCCCTGTGGCAAGTACCTGGGATGCTCGGCGTCGGGCTCGGGATCGGTTTGCCGGTTCCCACGCTGAGTTCGGTGATCATGGGCTCCGTCGGGGCGGCCAATTACACGGGGGCCTCGGTCCTTCGCCAGACGCTGAGGCAGCTGGGCGGGGCCGTCGGGATCGCAACGGCCGGAGCCGTCGTATTGGCCACGAACCCTCAGAGTCTGAACGCAGCAGGAGTGGTCAGCGCCTCGGCTGCCGAAGCCGGGATCCTGGTCGCGGGACCCTTCTTGGCAATCGCTCTCCTTGTCGCGACAGCACTCCCGACCAGGGCAGGGCGGCCGCGAGCGGGGTGAGATGCGCGCGGGCAGCGCTGACGGCGAAGGCCTGCCTCTCGCCCATGCAAGGCAGACGTCATCTTGCGCGATCAGAACAACAACGATCGCGAACCGCGGTCACGGACCCGCCGCCATGTGACGGCGGGTCAGGTCGCTGTACTTGGAGGCTCATGACCAGCGGCGACAGCGAACTGGACCGTCCCACGGCACGTTACTCCTCCCACCCGTCTGAGCTGCGCAAGCGGGCTTCAGCGGCTGTCCTCTCCTCGGCGATCTTGCGCAGGTAGTAGTCCTGTCCGCGGCCGCCGTCGCGGACTGGCAGACGGCAATGACGTGCCGCACGGAGTTCAGCGCGCGCATGCCGCCATTGTTGAGCCGGTGGAATGTCTTCGTTTAGTTCCATCGATCCCGGAGCGGTTCACCTGTGCCCGGGGTCGAGCGGTGTGCGGGGCTGCTGTGGCTGCCGCTGGTCTGCGAGGGCTGCCCGCAGCTGGCGCCGCGAGGTCAGGCCCAGCTTCGCGAAGACGTGGCTCAGGTGGTATTCGACGGTTTTGGTCCTGACTGGTTGTTTTTGAAGGCTGGTTTCGGGGTCTGACGGGCTGGATGATCTGGCTTGTGGGTTCTCGTGGGGTGGGTCGGCGGTACTGCCGTGAGTGTGGTGATCCGCTGCCGGTCTTGATGGCGGCGGAGGCGGTGTTCTGTTCGTCGCGGTGCAGGTCGCGGCGTTGGCGGAGGCTGCAGCGTGCCCGGCTGAGGGTGGTTGCCCTGTAGGGCGGTGAGTCGGCTGGGCCCGGAGTTCCCTTATCGGTTGCCGCGGGTGGCCGGCTCCGGACCGCAGTAGGGGTGGTGGGGCTGTGTCGGACATGGTCGGGAACGTGACCGTGCGGCGTTACGAGGAGATCGTGGCCGAGGGCTGCGAGCTGGTCGAGCAGGTCACGGGGGCTCAGTTCGCTCTCGGGGACCTGGCACTGGAGATCGAGCCGATGCGGGCCTGGGGCAGCCCCCCAGCCCGGCGCGACCAGTGAGCCGGAGTTCACCGTGAAGGTGTCGCTGCAGCGGTTCGCGGACGACATCGGTGTGTCGGAGCGGACGGTGGCCGCGTGGCGGTGGACGGCCGCGAAGTGGCCGGCCGCCAAGCGCCGGAAGGGCATCTCCTTTACGGTCCACCGGATCCTCGGCTCGGTGGTAGACGAGGCCGGGCGGTGGGCGTCGCTCGATGATCCGCCGTTCAACGAGCGCAGTGGGCGGCGGCAGTGGACGCCGGACGGCGCGAAGCGGCTGCTGGGCCACAAGGTCGAGACCCCGGTCACGGTCGAGGAGAAGGTCCGGGCGGTCACCGAGCTGACCCGGGATGAGGAGGTCGCGGCCGCGGTCACGGCGGACCTGCTGCGCAGGCCGGCCGCGGCGGCCCGGGTCAGCCAGGAGGACCGGATTCGAGTGGTCGCGGAGCTGACCCGGGACGACGAGATCGCCAAACAGGTCACCACGGATCTCCTGCGCCGTCCGCAGGTCGCGCGGGAGGCGATGCGCGATGACACCGCCCGGCTCCTGGTGAACCGGGCCCAGTTCGACAATTCCGAGCGGGTCCGCGAGTCGCTCCGGGAACGGGTTCCGGCGGTCCGGAAGATCGAGCACACCATCGAGTACCTCGATCTGGTGGGTTCCTGCCATTCCTATGTCGCCTCGCTGGGCCGGCTCGTTCCGCGCCTGCGGGGGCAGGAGTTCACCGCGGACGAGCGCGAGACCGTCCGCCGGGGCATAGCCAGGGTGCGGGCGGCGGCCGACTGGCTGGAGTCGGCCCTCGACGCCGGGGTGTTCACCCTGGACGAGCAGCTTGCCCGGCTCCTCAAGGGCGAGTAGGCCATGCCTGCCCGCCCGGTCCTGCCGCTCGCCGAGCACTACGGCGACCTGGTACGTGTCGCTCTGATGGAAGCCCGTCCGGCCGGTCTGCAGTCCCGCCAGCTCGTCGCCGCCACCCGGCTGAAGAAATCGCAGGTCATGCGGGGTATTCGGCAGCTGCGGGACGTGGGGGCAGCCGAGCACCTCACCCCGATCATCTGGCGCCGCCGCGACGGCTACATGTTCTCCGACGACCCGGCGGACTGGATCGAGTACGAGAAGAAGCAGCTCCTGCAGGCCCTCGGCCGCCTGACCCGGGTCATCACCGGCACCGTCGCCCCGCACTTGGCACGGTGCCCCGAAGACGAGTGGGCCCGACTGGTCATCGCCCAGCTCACCGGTGTCCGCGCCACCCTCGCCCAGCTCGCCAAATAACCGGCCGAACCGTCATGCCCAAGCACCGGCCCCGCCGCTACCCCTCCGACACCACCGCCGCTGAGTGGGTCCTGATCGAGCCTCTCCTGCCCGTGCCCGCCTGCCAGACCAAGACCGGCGGGCACCCCGAGAAGTGGCCTCGCCGGCAGATCGTGGACGCGATCCGCTACATCGTCGACAACGGAGCAAAGTGGCGGGCCCTGCCCTCGGACTTCCCGCCCTGGGAGACCGTCTACGGATTCTTCGCCCGCTGGAACCGCGCAGGCTGTGTCACCTACATCCGCGACCAGCTCCGGCGCCGCATCCGTACCGGCCTGGGACGCTGCCCTCACCCCGTCACCCTGATCGTCGACTCCCAGTCCGTGAAAGCCGCCCACACCGTCAGCCAGGCCACCCGCGGCTACGACCCGGCGAAAAAGATCAACGGACGCAAGAGACACATCGTCGTCGACACCAAGGGCATGTCCGTCATGATCATGGTCACCCCCGCCGACATGACCGACCGCGACGCCGCCCGAGAACTCCTCTGTCGCCTGCGCCTCACCCAGCCCCAGATCACCCAAGTCTGGGCCGACTCCGCCTACGCCGGCCAGCTCGTCGACTGGGCCCGCACCTTCCTCAACATCACCCTGCGCACCGTCTCCCGGCCCAAAGGCGCGAAGGGCTTCGTCGTACTACCCCGTCGTTGGCGGGTGGAGCGGACCATCGGCTGGATCATGAACGCCCGCCGCAACGCGCGAGACTGCGAACGCCTGCCGCAGCACAGCGAAGCCCACCTGAACTGGACACTCATCACCCTCATGACCAGACGCCTCACCCGCGGCGCCCGTCCCTCCACGGACCGCTGGGACAAGAAGCCCCGACCTCAGAACTGACCCCGGCCAGGCAGACAGGAAGGGGATATTCCGGCCCGACAGACCTGCCCAGCAGAAATGCTGTGGTCCCAACTCCGGTGGGGCGCAGCCCATGAAGACCAGCTGCAACTTGGTTCTGCCAGACGCCATTCAGGTCTGAAGGCATGCGACTGGTGCTGCCAGGCCTTGTTAGACGTCGTTTCAGTTGGTGAGTCTTCGGTAGCTGATGAGTGCTGCGGCGATGCCAACGAAGGCCAGGAAGTGTTCGGCCTTGCGCTCATAGCGGCGGTGCAGGCGCCGGCAGCCGGCGAGCCAGGACACGGTCCTTTCGACGACCCAGCGGTGGCGGCCCAGCCGCTGGGAGGACTCGATGCCTTTGCGGGCGATACGGTGGCGGATGCCGCGTTTGCGGAGCCATCGGCGCAGGTGGTCGTAGTCGTATCCCTTGTCGGCGTGGAGCTTGGCCGGTCGTCGGCGGCGTGGGCCTCGCCGGGATCGGATCGGTGGGATCCCGCGTACCAGCGGCTTCAGGCCGAGGCTGTCGTGCATGTTGGCACCGGAGATGCCCAGCGACAGCGGCAGTCCGTTCCGGTCCGTGATCAGGTGGATCTTCGATCCGTTCTTGCCGCGGTCGGTCGGATTCGGTCCGGTCAGTGGCCCCTTTTTGCCGCCCGGACGCTGACGGAGTCGATCGCGCACCGCGACCAGTCCAGCTTGCCGCGGGCGCCGAGCTCGTCCAGGAGGATGCGGTGGAGCCTGGCCCACACCCTCTCCCGGCTCCACTGGGCGAAGCGCCGGTAGACCGTGGGCCAGGCCGGCCCGAACACCGGCGGCAGCTGCCGCCAGGTACAGCCCGATGTGGCGACGAAGATGATCGCCGCTAGGCACTCGCGATCACCCGCCCGCCGCCTGCCTCCGCCCTGCGGACGCTTCACCTCCGTCGGCGGGACCACTCGGCGAAACAGCACCCACAACTCGTCCGGTACCAACCGCTCGACCAGATCCGTCATGCACGATTCAACGAGCGATCACGCCAAAGGAAACGACGTCTTATTCCTCCGGGCGAATCCATGTCCTGGCGAGGCCCTCGACCCAGACGGCCGCCGCGTCGGGAGTGGGCGGGGGCGCCCCGACGACAACGAGTTCGGTGACGCCTGCCGCAGAGAGTGCGGGGAGATGCTCCGGCGCGCCGTCGCTCAACGCGACAGCGACCGTGAGCTCGCCAACAGCGCGACCACGGAGGGCGCACTCGTCGGCAAGAACGGCGATGCGCCCCGGGACGTCGGCCACCGGGACATTGAACCCATACCAGCCTTCAGCGGACCTGGCGGCGCGGCGCAGGGCCGCGTCGCCATTGCCGCCGACCACGACCGGCAGCTGGCCTCCGCGCAGCGGCTTCGGGTTGACCCGGGTTGCATCGAAACAGGTGAACTCTCCTGTGAAGGAGGCCGGGTCCTCTGCCCATAGGGTACGCAATACGGCGAGGTACTCGTCGGTTCGCCGCCCGCGCCCGGTGAAGGGGACTCCAAGCGCTGCGAACTCCTCCGCCGACCAGCCGACCCCGACGCCAAGGCTGAACCGACCGGCGGAGAGCACATCGAGGGTGGCGGCCTGTTTGGCGACAACGACTGGGTTGTGCTCAGGCAGCAGGAGCACGCCGGTGGCAAGATCGATCCGGCTGGTTACCGCCGCCGCGAAGGTCAAGGCAAGCAGCGGGTCCAGCCAGTCCGCGTCTGCTGGCACGGCGATCCGGCCGTCTTCGGAATAGGGGTAGCGGGAAGCTGGCGCGTCCACAAGCACCACGTGCTCACCACACCAAAGCCGAGCGAATCCGTGATTCTCCGCGGCTGTGGCCACCGAACGGATCACCTCGGGACGGGCACCGTCACCGATGCCGAGCGCGTGCAGCCCAACTCGCATGCTCCAACTCCTGGCGTCACGCTAGATGCCCCTTCTGCTTTCCGCGCGGGATCATGCGGCGAGTCCGGAGGAGAAGTGACAGCTGATCGTCCGGTTGGGCCCTGCTGACACCCTCAATGCCAGCGCGCTGGGCGCGACCAACACCCGCATCGAAAATCACGACAATGCCAAACTGCGGATCAAAAACAACTACTGATGAGGAGTTTCTTCGCGACTTCTTTGTTGGTCATGCCGTCGGCTGCCAGGCGGGCGACGTCGGTCTCCCGCCCGGTCAGCGCTGTCAGCGCGCAGTCGGAGGCAGTGCAAATGCGGGCCAACCGCGGTTGTCGGTTGCGCAACGCCCGCCTCCTCCCCGCGCTCTGACCCCGGCCGGCCCCAGAAAGCGGCTATGCCGACGTCGGCGGCGTGGCCGCTGCGGGGATACCGGCGGCGGCTCTGCTGTGCGTTGCGTTGAGGACAACCCGCATTGTCGTCGTTGCTCCTGAATCCCTAGCCTGGCTTGTACTCAGCGGTCGGGAGCAGCAATGCAGGAGATGATCGCGTTGGACAGCACACTCGTGGAGACGATCTCGGAAAGAGTCGAAGTCTGGATCGAAGGAGGGCACTACGCCCTCTCACAGGCTCGAACGGCCTGCCGCCGCCTCGCCGAGAACGCCGCATGGCCGCCTGAAGCCCAGGGAGATCTGACCCTGGTGGTGTCCGAGCTCGTGACGAATGCCTGCCGCCACGCATCAGGCCCGTGCCGCATGAGCCTTGAGGTGTCAGCCGACGCCGCAGTGGTCGAGGTATGGGACAGCGATCCGCACATTCCACCCCTCCCTGCGCCCTCCAGCACCCCCCTCTCCGACACAGCCCCGGCCTGCAGTGGTTACGGACTGGGCATCGTGGCGTCCCTGTCCAAATGCCTCGACTTCTTTCCCCAGGAAACCGGCGGCAAGACCGTCCGGGCTGTCCTCGCTCCCTGACGAGTCAACTCGGGGAGGTGGCCGACGGCATGGCGTCCCACCGGCCGGGCACGCACCACCGCAATACCGCCGGCCTCCGGTGTCGTGCCGCTGCTCACCTCACGGCAGCCTTACGCCGCAGCCCTCGGCAACAGGCCAGGCCGTTCTGCGCCCCGGACTGCCTCCGGGCGCAGCCGACGGGCCCGCCCCAGGACGGGTTTCGCTGGCAGACCCAGCCGTCCCCTGGCCTTCCCTGCCGTGCCTCGCATCGAAGGGAGGGACAGTCGCCCCGTCAGCAGGCGGGAGGGGCTGACCGATGCGGAGGGCATGCGCCCCTCACTTATAGTTATGCCGGTGGAACCATCGATGAGAGGCCTCGAGCAGTATCTCGGGTTCTGGTTGCGCCGCCTTTCCGACACCGTCGCCCACCGGCTGGAGCAAAAGCTCGCCGAGCATGGAGTGACCGTCTCCCAGTGGGACGTCCTCATCTCCGTCTACCGCGGGGACGCCACCACGGCGAGTGAGGTGTCAGCCCTCATGAACATCGACCCAGGCGCCGTCTCACGGCTCGTGGACCGGCTCGAAGCCAAGGGACTCATCTCCCGCAAACCGGACCCGTCCTCCAGGCGCAGCTTCGTCCTTGCCCTCACCGATGCCGGACGCACGCTGGTGCCGCAGCTCAGTCTCACGGTCGACCGCCACGACCAGTACTTCTTCGGCCACCTCGACGAAGAGGAGAGGGCTCGTTTGAAGGAGTGGATGACCGGGCTCCTGGAGCACAGCCACAGGATGCCGGATTCATTGGACTAAGGGCTGTCCCGCAATGGCGAGGCAGCGATGGTACGAGCCGTTGATGGGGTAGGGCATGAGGGGCCAGGAGCTGGCCGTCTACCCTCGTGTCGTGGAGAAGTCCTGGGAGCCGCCGAATAGCACCGATGCCCTGGTGAGGGCGTTCCCGTCCCGACTTGCTGGTGACGTCCGGAGCGTTCTTGCAGTCGTACCGGAGGGCAGGCTCTCATCAGCGGACCCGTTCCAGGTCGAGGTGTGGGGTGAGACCGTCACCATCCCCTCGCGGATCTATCACGATGAGCCGAACGCCGACGTGGTGCGTTCACTGTCCGGGATCCAGCAGGTGATCTTGCACTGCCTGTACTCCCGGCACTGCGATGGCAGGGTCCGTCAGCGTCACCTCGAACAGATCGTGAGGCTGGACGAGGCGTGGGTGGTCCCGTTCGTCGTGCAGCTGGCCGGTGAGTACGTGGTGGAGATCCTTGAGTCGATCTACCGAGGGCTGCCCGGACTCGGTGTCCCGGACTCGGTCCAGCGCGGACTCTATGGGGAGTTCATCGCTCGGAATCCTGTGTTCTTCGCCCGCGTGGAACGACGTGTGGTGAGCTACTGGTCCTGCTACTACCGCTGGAAATACCCGGACTTCGGCACGTATCCGGGAGGCTTGCTGGCGGAAGCGTTTCGGGCTGCCGCCTCGGAGCGGGTAGGCGCACCATGGCCCCGCCACACACCGGCCCCACTGATGAACACAGGCGGACAGACGACCTGAGCCCTCCACCGTCTATCCGGTAAGGACGAGGTTGTGCAGGCGGGCGATGCCGAGCATCGCGTGATGGACGCCGGAACCTTTGAGCCGGCAGTCGCGCAAGATCTTCCAGCCCTTCATACGGGCGAAGGCGTGCTCGACCCGGGCGCGCACCTGCTTGTGGGACTTGTTGTGGGCTTCCTTCCACGCGGGCAGTTCCTCGCCCCTGCGGCGGCGGTGGGGCATCACGAGTCCGGTTCCGGGGTAGCCGCCGTCGGCGATCGTCAGCGTCCTGCCCACGGCAGCCTTCGCTCCGGACTCCGCCCACGCTTTGCAGTCGTTGCGGTTGCCTGGCAGGGGTTGGCCGACCACGACGATCAGGCGGGTGTCGGCATCGATGACGACTTGGTGGTTGGTGGAGTACCGATAGTTCTTCGACTGCTCGGCCACCGTGTGGTCGCGGGTGGGTACCAGGGTGCCATCCACAATGAGCACCGCGTCCTTCGCGAAGCGGAGCCGGGGCTGCAATGCGAGGAGCGGACCGAGCTGATCGATGATCCGGTCGGCTGCGGACTTTGAGATCCCGAACAGCAGGGCCAGCTGGCGCATCGTCAAGTTCGTGCGCCAGTAGGCCGTGACCAGCAGCACCCGATCCTCCAGCGGCAGACTCCAGGGCCGACCCCGGCGCACCCCATCGCCGGCCTCGCGGCGCAGCGCCGTCACCAACTTGCGGAAGCAGCGCGGACTCAGGCCGGTGAACGGGCCTATCCAGGACGGCTCGGATGCCGTGATCACACCAGCCACATCGAGATCATCTCACTCGTGGCCAGCCGTTACGGGACAGCCCTTAGCAGCCTTGTCCGGTCTGCACGGGGCCGCCGCGCTCCCGCCCTCCAGGCGCCAGAGCGGACAGCCCAGTCAGAGTCTGAACGACTAATGCCGCGGCAGGAGACCGCCCCAGGAGCGCAGCCGCAGTGCCCCGGGCCGCGAAGCGGGAGGCTGAGTCCCTGCGAACGGCGGGGCATGCTCCGAGAAGCACCCCGAAAGGATCGCCACGCGCGACATGCCGCGGGTGCGACCCCGGACACGCTCCCCGGCTGCGGCCGACCGTTGACCCAACCCGGTGCCGGAAGTCAGGAAAAAAGGTGTCTTGACAACTATTGCCATGGCAGTAGAATCTCTGTAGAGACGGTCGGAAACGACCACATACGCAGCCGCAGCGCCACGAGCTGCGAAGCAGGAGAGCTGAACCCCTGCCGAACGGACACGGGCACCCCGCGACTGCCCACCCCATCCGGCCCCACGGCAATCAGTAGGGTGTGAGGCGTCATGGACCATCCGACCTGCGTATAGACAAGCCGTCGCACGGCCAAGCACCAAGCCCGGCATGGCCTGTGGCCCTCCATCGGCCATCGCCATCCATGCAACTCCCGTGGCAAGCAGTCACCTCCTGATGCCCCTCCTGGCACGCCCGGGGCGACCAGAACGCTTCAGGCGGACACCCGCTCGCCGCGGTGTTGTCCTCGCGTTGATCCGCCGGAAGCAAAGCGGACCCCCTGCCGCCTCCACGCACGGGCGACTCGCGCGTCGAAAGTGCCATGGCACGTCCAACGCCACGCTTCCATGAACACCGCATCAGCATCATGGACAGAGAATGCAAGGCGGAAGTCGGTTTCTACGACGAGCCGCCCCCAGAACACACCAAGGGCTCCGAAATCTTCGGACACCCGAAGAAGAGCGCAAAGTACCCTGCCCTCCCGAGAGAACACGGCCAGCTACTCGTGGTCGGGGGAGGACCCGCCGGCGTCGCCGCCGCCACCGCCGCCGCACGTTCCGGCGCTCGTGTAGTGCTTGCCGAACGCAGCCGCCGGCTCGGAGGACAGCTCGCTCTCGTCGGCCACACCGTGGCAAACCGGCTGCTGTGGCAGCGGTGGCTCGGCTGGGCGCAGGCCGAGTTGACCGCGGAAGCTGTCGACGTCCGCTTGAACACCACCATCACCGAGGACGACTGCGCCCACTTCGAACGGGTGATCCTCGCCACGGGCGCGCGGCCCATGGATCCCGCCACGCTCAACGGCGGCCCCTACGCCGTCCTGAGCGCGTACACGGCGATCTCACGACCGGCCCCACTCACCGGCGGCAGCGTACTGGTGATCGACCACGGCCACGAATGGCCCGCCGTGGACGCCGCAGAGGTGCTGGCCACGCACGGCTACGCCGTGATCCTCGCAACCGAGGCAGCCACACCAGGTGCTCTGCTGAGCCAGGAGGAGCAGGAGGCGTACGCACGACGACTGGCAGCCCTCTACGTGCGTGTACTGCCTCACCACCAGCTCCTCATCCCCTCTGGCGGGGAGCCATACATGCTCCGCGACATGGCTAGTGGACAGGCCCGGCCGCTGGCGGACAACGTCGGCACGATCGTGATCGCCTCGAAGCGAGTACCCGACACCGATCTGTGGCAACGACTTCGATACCGTTCTCCCCACGTCCAGCGCATCGGGGACGCCATGACACCGCGCTGCGTCCAAGACGCCATCGCCGATGGCAGACAGGCCGTCATGAGCTCCCACCGATCGAACCGCGTATGAGCACGACACGGCGGCTCCCCCAGCCCATTGGCCCCCTCCCTCTTGCCGCCGAAGCCTCACCTGCAGACGGCACAGGAAGCTGCGACGCTGCCAAGCCACGTCCTCCAACGATCCGACGAGACCGCCATCCCCCTTCTTCGGAGGGAATCCCCGCCGTCAGGGGGGAGGGAGTCCGATCCCTGAACGCTGCGGCACGGAGCGCCGCAGCATCGCTTCGGAATGTCCGCGCTGCGGGCAACAAACCGCTCGGCCAAGGACGTCGCCGAACAGTTCGTTGTTCATGGTGCCGAAGAACAGCCCGGCCAGCGCGTTGTCGCAGTACTGGCTGCTGCGGCCGACCGCCCGCCGGATATCCAACTCGAATTCAGGTGCGGCTCAAGAACGTGCGTTGCGCCTGCCCCACCGACGCGCTGAAGACGTTGCGGGAGCACCGTCAAGGCAAGTCCGACCTGATCGAACGCAACGGCGTCTTCTGCCTGGCCGCCACCAGCGGCGTCCCCCAGGCCACACCGCACGAGCCTGACGGTTTCCTCGGGGTGGGTCTCGACACGTCAACATCGCGGCTGCGTCTACCGGTTACCGGGCCGCTGGGCGTCGACTCAACCGCTACCGCAAACGTCAGCTCGCCCCTGCGGGCAAAGCTCCAGAGCAAGGCGTCAAGTCCGCCGAGTGCCGGCTCAGAGAGCGCTCGCGTCGCGAGCAGCGCCACGTCAAGAAACCAACCACATCATCGCCAAGACGATCGTGACCGAGGCTGAACGCACCTGTGTGGTCACATCAACAGGAAGAACCGGACCAAGCAGACCCTGTTCGCCTGCCGGAACGGCAGGGTCGTCGTTGCCCACGCAGACCACAACGCTTCCCGCAACATCGCCCGCACCGGGCGAGGCCGCGTGGACGCGGGGCGTCAGTCACGGGCCCCTCGCGCCCCCAGGGTGTCTGGACCCAGGAGCCCACCCGGCGGCCAGTCCGGCGCCGCCTCCAAACCCGGTCCTTCAGGACTTTGTTGGCGGATTCGGTGTTCAGGCGGTCAGTTCCAGTCCGAGGCTGGCGAAGCGGCTGATGTGGGTGGTGCCGATGGGGGTGTCGGTCCACCAGGTGTTGAGTCGGTGGAGGTTGAGTCCGGCGGCGGTCAGGACATGACCGAGGTGGGTCTTGTGGAGCCCGCGGTAGGGCGTAGTCCGTGTCCGCGTCACCCGGACCGCCTGGGAGATGGTGCCTTCGACACCGGCGCGTGTGCCGTAGGCGGCCCTCCACTCAGCGGTCTGCTGTTCACGTCCGCGCTGGTCAAGAGCTTGCTGCTGGGGCTGGGTGAGCAGGGTCAGGCTGCGGCCGTACTGATGATTGGTGGCGCTGGTGCACTTGGCGCGGACCGGGCAGGCGTCGCAGTCGGCCTTGGCGAAGTGGACCCGGATGATCTCGGTGCCGGTGGGTTTGCGCTGTGCGGACCAGCTGACGCTGCGCTGTCCGCGCGGGCAGGTGACTGTGCGGGCCGGCCAGTCGATGGTGAAGGCGTCCTGGCCCAGGCCGTCCCCGGCCCTGCCCTGGGCGGTGGTGTCGGCGAAGACCGGCCCCATCAGCTCGATGTCCTGCGCGGCGGCGGAGACCAGCAGCGCGGCGGAGGTGTACCCGGAGTCGACCAGATGGATGCCGGGCAGCAGGCCGCGCGCGGCCAGAGCGTGGTGGACGGGCGCAGTGATCTCCGCGTCGGGGACGGTGGCGTCGGTGGTGACCACGTTCGTGATCAGATGCGGGGCGTCCGGCTCGCAGGTCTCGGTGAAGTGGACCTTGTAGCCGTCCCAGCCCGCGCCGCGTTTGACGCTGTAGCGGGAGTCGGTGTCGTAGGGCTGGACAGCCTCAATCTGCCCGGCGGGAGATCTTTGCCCTCCCGCCAGCGCACCCCCTCACCGTCACGGTGGTACTGCTGCACCCACGCAGTGCGCAGGACCTGCACCGCCTCGATCTCCCGCAGCCAGGCCGGTGCGTCGGGTGCGTAGACGGCCTGAAGCAGTGTGAATCCGTCCTCTCCCACGGCCAGCGCCCACTTCTGGCGGGCGTCAACCCCTTTGGGGAAGCGGAAGGAGTCGATGCGCTTGCCGTAGCGTTCGAACCACTCCGGCGCGGCGACCTGCCGCAGCCAGCCGGGCGCCGCGACGGTCAGCGCCTCCAGCGCAGCGCGCAGGGTCTCGCCGACAAACTCCATCCGGTTCAGCGTCCGCACCTGGGCCAGCACGTGCGTGGAGTCGGTGCGCTGGCGGCCTCCCGCCCGCAGCATCCCCAACTCGCTGACCCGTTCCAGCAGCCGGTCAAGGACCAGTTCCTCCAGACCGTGCGCGATCAGGCGGTCCCGGAACTCCGACAGCACGGAAAAGTCGAACCCTGGATCGTCCAACTCCAGACCGAGCGCGTACTTGACGTCGATCCGCCCACGCACCGCGTCGGCAGCCTGCCGGTCCGTCAGGCCCTCCGCGAACTGCAGCACGCTGACCAACGCTAACTGGCCCGGCGACCAGGCTGGACCACCCCGGCGCGGGAACGCCGAAGCGAACTGCTCGTCCTCGAACAACGGACCGAGCTCGTCCCGGATCCGCATGGCCAGACAGCCCTTGCGGAACGCTGCCCGCGCCACCCGCGCGGTGGCCTCCGGAACGGACGGAGCAGGCACAGGGCGCAGCGACATCGCAGCCCCTCCTTGCCTCCCCGCACGATGGAACCGAACCTCCATCAGACTGCCCGACCAAACAAGATCACCACGGGCAATCACCGAATCCGCCAACAAAGTCCTTCAGAGTCGGGGCAAGTTGACTGACTGGACGGCTGCCTTCCTGCCCTGGGCGATGGCGGCCTCGACGGTACGCGGGCACACCGCGTCGCCGGCCCGGCTTGCGTGGGGACGGCCGTCGACCTGGGACCACAGACCGGCCCGCGCGGTGCGCGCGCCTGCGATCACGAGAGCACCGAGATGCCGGGGCAGCGGCCGCTGTGCACCGCTGCGCCCATGGCACAGAACCAGGCAGGCTCCTTGGTGCTCGGCCACAACCGTGTAGCACGTCAGCACCTGCCCCCCGAGCTCGGCCAATCGCTGCTGGTAGCGCACCTGGAGAGGGAAGGCCAGACGGTGGCCCACCACAGGTGCCGCGGTCACCAAGGTCACCGCGTGTCCGTGGGTCGCCAACGTGACGGCCGCGTCCGGAGCGGACCACTCCCCCTCCCGGTCGATGACGAGAACCGGTCCGGAAAGGGGCGCCGGGCGCACGATGACGCTCCAGGCGTCCACCACCACCATGTGGTCGGGCGTCATCAGGGGCCGGTCGCGCACGGCGGCGCCGGTCGCGATGACCACATGGTCGTAGCCTGTGGTGTCCTCGCGTCGGATCACCGTGTTCAGCCGCACATCGACCGCTCCGGCACGCAGGTCATGGCAGGCCCTCTCCCGCCACGCCCGCCACGACTGCTGGTGGCGCGTCGTGGAGCCGGACACGGCCAGCTGCCCGCCGAGATGATCAGTGGCTTCGGCCAGAACGACGCGGTCTCCGGCCTGAGCTGCTGCCACGGCTGCCGCCACGCCCGCCGGGCCGGCCCCGACCACCAACACGCTCGTCCGTCTCCCGCCCCGTGCGGGAGCCGGCACTCTCCATGCACGTGGGTGATCGGTCGCTCTGTCAGCGAACTTCCGGTGCCACTCCACCATCACACGCCTCCAGCAAGAGGTCGGGAGCACCGCGATGTTGTGCTCAGCCTGTGGTCGGCAAAAGCCCGGCCCGCCGGTGCGAGCGCCGCGGCCTGCAGTGGCGACGAGGGGCCGGGTGGCATGACTGCAGCACATACCTGCCGGTGCGAGCGGGGCGTACGCGAGGGCCGGGAACAAGCCGCGCGCCGCTGGGCAGGGCCGCCAGGACGGGGAGGGGCGCCAGCGTCCGCGCACTGCACGGGCCGTTGGCGCCGTGCTCGTCACGGCGTTGTTCGCATGCTGCGGGCCACGCCACGAGGGCGCGGATCGTCTTGCCGCCGTGCGGGGCGGCGAAGCCGCGCAGTTCCTGGCACAGCAGGGCGACAATTCCCAGGCCGTACCCTCCGCACGGCACTTCGCAGGTGCCGGGGAGCGGAGTTGCTCGCACACCCATGGGCGGCACCAGCGGATTGGTGTCCCACACCTCCACCGTGATGCCCCCGAGTACGGCTTCCAGGTGCAGCCTGCACGGCCCGGGAGCATGGCGGCAGGCATTGGTCACCAGCTCTGACACGATCAGGACCAGATCATCGCAAGCCTCGGCCGGCCAGCCGAGACGGGTGGCAAACCGGTGGGAAGCCTCACGGGCGTGCGCAACCACCCAGGAGTCTTCACCACTTGTCCGGCACCACCAAGAAGCGGCAGCAGCCGCTGTACGCGCGCTGCACATCATGCACCGTCTTTCCAGGAACGATGGTGAACGGCCGCCAGGTCGTCAGGCGGCCGGGAAGGCCCACCGCACCCGCAGTCTGGCTGCGGCGTGCGCCACCGGCACGTAGGCAGGCCGCGGGCCGAACGGACGGCCAAAGCGCCACCGGGAAGATGTGCAGACACGGACTGCCGCGGGACTTCATGCCCTCAAGCCTTCCGTGACAGCCAGCTCCGCCATCAGGGCTTGCCCCTAGTACCGGGCGGTACCAAGACCCCAGGCAATCCCTCGCGCAACACCAGGGGACCCTGGGGAGGCGTCTTTCGAAGCTCGTTCGAGCGGCGTGGAGCACGCCGCACTGCGTGTAGGGCATCGGCCGAGCCGAGGGGGGTCGGCGTTCGCAGGTCGACGCTCTCATGCCGATCCGGCAGGCGATAGGGCGCACGGCGCCGAAGAGACCGGTGAGAGTTCGTGCAGCACGAACCGTTCGGGGCCGAGCGCTCACCGATACGACGGGAGCCGAGGGTGTCCCTGGCCCGGGCCGGTGTGCCCCCTGAGGGCAGAGGGCCTTGAGCTGCTCGTTGGACCGGCGGCTCGTCGTCCTTGGCGTTCTTCGGCCAGGAACGGTGCGGGCGCCGCGGGCGCGGGCCGCGCCGGAACTGCTCCTGCCGCAGGTGTGCGGCCGGTTGCAGCACCGGCAACTGATGTTGATCGGTCTGCATCACTCTCATACTTTTGCCTTACGGCGCTGCCACCAGCACAGATAGAGCGTGCATATGAACTCACCAGACCGGAGCGTCCCTCGATCGCCCGCCATGTCGCCCCCTCTGTACGATCACGGACTGCTGGCGCAGCGCACATGCAGCGAGCCCGACCAAGTGAGGACCGCTGTTGTACTCGCCGGTGCAGCGAATATGAACGCAGCGGACCTGCGACTGCTTTCATCGATGCTCGGAATAAGTGACACCGATTTGGCGACCGCGAAGGAGTTCCTGCGCGGCAAGCGTGACCACACCGGTATCCTCATGCCCGAATAGTCGGGTGGTCAGTGGCGGCACCGCCCTATTCTTTGACCACCGCGCTACAGCGCTTGACTCGCCGTCTTTTCTTGCTGCAGTCGTTGCCCATTCGTCGATTCGCGCGGGTCGGAGTGTGTCGATGCACGCCGCCCACGGCGACATCTGTTCTGGGGGCGGCCATCCTTTATCTCTTTTCCCCGTCCCGTTCGAGGCATCTCGATCCGAGGCGGGCGATGGAAAATTTGTCCAATTTTATCCGAATGCGGTAAACGCCCTATAGGCCTGGCCATCGAGCGACGTCCCGTCCACCCCGCTTTCCGCGCCATAGTGGACCAAAATCCGATGGGATGTTCATGACGCGATCCGATACCCCCCGCGCTGAGGACTCACCGGCTCCGACACGCAAATTCGCCTGGGATGACTACGCAGGCCGTCGCCCGCCCAGGGGGTGGCCGGGTTCGGTACCGTCACCGGATTCTGCCCGCTTCCCTCAGGTTGCCAAGGGCTGGCTGTTCACACTGGCCCCGGCCCGCTGGCAATACGAGCCGGTGCTGCATCGCTTTCCCGCCTTGCTGGCCCGGATGGTTCGGTTCCATCTGGAGTCCGGCATGGCCGGTGCCGCAGTGAACTGCAGAACCGCCCGCAGCCGGTTGCAGAATCTGATCCCCGAAAGCGCTGTCGAAGAATTCATCCAGGCCTGCGCGGAAGAGTACCGCCGAATGCAGTTGCTGTCCTTGCAGGTCAAGTTGGCCGAAAGCGAACTGAAGCGCGTATGCGACTGCCGGCCGCCGGAGAAACCCGGCAAGAAGAACGGCACGAAGCTACGCAAAACCAAGCGTCCAAGGTGACAGGTCGGGCGGCATCCCGGTGCGTCCAGGAGGACAGGAGACGCCGCCTCTCCCCTGCGCCGGCTTCCGGCGGCGAGTGGCACCGCACCAGCCGCCCCGCATCGAGGCGGCTGTCTCTGCACGCCATGGATGACCATCGGCTTCTCAGGTGCACGCCGGCTTCCGGCATGAGAGATCGCTTTCTAGCTCAGATCGGATGACGCATCGCGCAGTGACTCGACCACACGAGTCCCCTCGGTGATCGCATCCTCCAGACAACGAGGCTGGACGGCATCGCCCACACGCCGGATCTTGGGATGCACGCGGAGCTGCGCGGCCAGGTGGTCCTCGGAGATGCGGCCGGCAGCGACGACGATGGCGCCCAGGTTCAGCGGAAACGGACGGACACGGCCGGCCGCGAGATCACGAAGCTGGGCAGGATGTCCGTCGGGACAAAGGGCCAGGTCGTGCCGGGGCATGAGCCGGACGGACAAGGCGTCGAGACGGTCGAGGTAAGCGCCTCGCTCGCCTTTGCGCAGCCCGTGGCCGGGGGTCTCGGCCGGTGTCACCAGGTATACGGCCAGCCCATGGGTGGCGAGGAGTTCGGCGGCGTCCAGCGCCGGCCATTCGCCGTCGCCGTCGAACACCACGATGGACCCCGTCAGGGGCGTCGGCCGCAGGATGGCCTCCCAGGCACTCAGAACCGCTATCCGGCCGGGTGATCTGACCGAGAGCCCCGCTGATCGCGCCCCCGTGGCCAGCACGACGCGCTCCCAGGCAGCACAATCCTCCGCGGTGACCGCAGTATTCAATCTCACTTCGACGGAACGCGCCTTCAATTCAGCTTCAGCCCAGCTCGACCAGCGAAGCCAAAGTGCCCGGCGGGAAAATGCCCTGCCAGCCACGGACAACTGCCCTCCCAGACGACAGCCGCGCTCCGCGAGGAGAACCCGGAAACCGGCCTGCGCCGCAGCCGTTGCGGCAGCCACCCCTGCCGGCCCGCCACCGACCACCAGGAGCCTGCCTTGCATCTTCCCGTGAAATTGGCCCGACAAGAGGGGCTGACGAAAGCGAGGGCGCCTGGCATACCCGTTCACATGATGTCGGTCCACGCTGCTACCTACTGATGGAACGTGGGGCAAGGATTTTCACTCCACGCCCGGCATGTACAGCTGAACCCATTTGTGCGGCCCTTCCGTCCCGATGGCCGTGCAGAACTTCCCAGACGATCTACAGGCACCTCGGGACGTTAAGGCGATCCGGGAGGGCCGACAATCGCAATTGCCGAAGCTGCAACGGCCGCTCTCACTCCCCGGCTTCCTTTCAGACTGCCCGCCCCTGTCGGCCGGGGGAGGGACCGATCCTTGGAAAACGGACCGCACCAGGACTTATGCTGTTGGCGACGGCAGTTGCCTGTGTCGCAACCCGAGGTGAGTCTCATGAGCGCACCGCGCATCGCTGTTGGTCTTCGCCGGGACCTTGAAATTTTGGAGGTGCTCCGCAGTCCAGAAGCGACGCGGGGCGCCGGACTGAGCGTGACGCGGATCGCCGAGCTGACGGGACGGGAGAAAAGCCAGGTTTCACGGGCTCTGGCGGGCATGAAAGAAGAGGGGCTGGTCGACAGGGACCCCGAAACCTTGACCTATCGGTGCGGTTGGCGGCTCTTTGCCCTCGCCGCCGCCACCGGTGAGAGCCGGCTTGTGCAGATGGCCGCCCCGTCCCTACGCCGCCTCGTTTCACAGGTGCATGAGACGGCGTACCTGTGTGTACTGCGCGGGCGCAGCGTCATGACGTTGCTGACGGAAGCCTCTCCGCATGCCTTTCGCAGCCTCGGGTGGGACGGACTGACCGTGCCGGTCATCCAGACGTCGGCAGGCCGCGCCCTCATATCGGACTGGGAGGACGCAGTGGTGCGGGCGTCCTTCGCGGACGAAGCTTTCCACGAAGCGCCCTCACCTCAGCGACTGCGTACCGTGGACGACCTGATCGATGAACTGAGCCTGATTCGGACCATGGGCTACTCCAAGGTCGACGGTGAGCTGGAGGACGGCCTGGTCGGCGTCTCGGCACCGGTCCGCGACTTCCGCGGCCGCATCGCTGCCGCCATCAACATCGTCGCCCCACGGAACCGCCTGCAAAACCAACTCGACGCCGCCGGCAGACTCACCGTCAGATGCGCGGCACAGCTCTCCCGCACATTGGGCTACGCGGGCGCGTCCGCGGAAGGGGCTCCCGACGACGCGCCTGCCCATCCCACCCCCTCCTAGGCGCGGAGGTGGCACACTGTCACGGCACGCGGGAGCGACCGGGGAGTTGCAGCGCGGCATCCCGCAGTTCAGGGGCGTGAACAGGGGCAGGTCGCCCCGCACTGCCTTCACTTCCGCAAAAGGTGACGGCGCCTCTTCAAACCGAGCGAAGCCGGCAGTGCGGCGCTTGAGCCTCCTGGGTAGCAGGCCGACCGCCAGGGTGTGGCCGGCGACCGAAGCAGCTCTGCCGTTGTCCACCCGCGGCTCAGACGGGCAGACCGCTTCCCCCACCGCACGTCCCGTCCGACGCGAACGGACTGCCCCTGTGCGTCGGTCTCTCCGCAGCCAGCCCCATGACAACCTAGCCCTGACCGACGAGCATCTCAGGCATCTCCTGGTACAGCCGTGCCCAGACACCCCGCCCGCGACCAGATCGGGAACCGGCGATGCACGGTCGACTTCGAGGCCCCGAAACACGGCGGCAGAGTCCGCCCAGGCACAGCCGCCGCCAGGACACAGAAGATGGCCGCGAACACTGCCTCGTCATAGATGTCGGCCACCCCGCCGGCCACTCCCGGGCCAACGACCAACTGACCATGTAGGCAACGGTGTTACTGCGGCGCTCGGGGGCGCGGCACACGGGCCAGCAGACCAAGTCCGTTGTAGCGCCTGGCTCTTTGGAGTGCACGGGGCAGGCTCGGAGTGGCGAATAGCACTACGCCCGTCACGGTGCAGACCACTGCCCAGCGCTCCCCCGCCCGCACCACGGCGTATCTGTCGTTCATGGCTCTCCCCGGGCCGCCGGACATGGTTTTCCAGGACTGTGACGCTCACCTTAGGAAGGCGGTGCAAAATTCGACATTACGGTTGCTCGAATTGCACCAAGTGGCGCGCCCCGGGACACCTGTTGCAATCTCGGCAACACATGTTGGGTCACCTCTTGGGCGGTCTTTAGCCTATGTTGCCGACCCCCACGCTCTAGGCGATATGAGGCCTGCAACCCGCAGGGGGACGATCGCCGGGCAGGCCGAGGGGAGCAAATCGATGCTGACAGTGGCCGATGTACTCGACTTGGAGATCATGGCCCGCAGCGCGCCCGCCGTGGTGGCCGGCAAGGAATGCATTTCCGCACCGGTCCGGTGGGTACACACCCATGAAATGATGCCAACCCAGATGCCCACGGCCGAGCGTCTCATCTTGACCTGCGGTACCGCTCTCCCCGACGACGGCCACCACATGGACCAGTTGATCGCGGAGCTGGCCGGGTCCGGTGTTTCCGGAATCGTGATCCTTCTGGGGCCCCGGTATCCCGTCTCGCTTCCTAGCGCGCTGATCCGGACTGCTGAGCGGAATAGGATGCCCCTCATAACGATCCGACCGCCTGCCCACCTGACCAACATTGCCGAGGACGTCAACACCGCTATTTTCGGGCATCGGCTCGACGTCCTGAGCACCGCTGACGAGGTGCACCGTACGTTCACCGAACTGGCCCTGGAGGGTGCCAGTTCATGGGATGTGGTCCACCACGTCGCCAGGCTGTCGGGGCGTCCGGTCGTGCTGGAGAACCTTGCACATCAAGTGTTGGCCTACGATCCGGCCCATCAGCCCCCACCGCACATCCTCTCCGGCTGGGAAGCACAGTCCCGCCAGATGCACATCAGCGGCTGGCTGGTCACGACCGTGGGGGCTCGCGGAAGGGACTGGGGGCGTCTGGTCATGCTGCCGCCCGGCAGCAGAGGCGATGAGGCGCAGGCTCCAGGCATCGACCGCCATACCGAGATCTGCCGGCTGATCCTGCAGCGGGCAGCGGACACCTTGGCGCTCAACCAGCTCATCGGGTCCAGCGACCAGTATCCGGAACGCCAAGCCCATGCAGAGCTCCTGAAAGGTCTCCTGACGCATTCGATTACCGTGAAGGAGTCGGCACTTCGCGCCGCCGCCCTGGGCCTGCCTCTTGAGCATGCCCAACTGGTGGGCATTGCCCTGCGGCTTCGCGGCACGCAGCGAGTCTCGGGGACGGATGAGCGCGGCCTGGAACGACTGGCCGTATCCGCACTGCGCCGTGACCACCCTCGAGCCCTGATTGCCTCCCTGGGCAACGGAGTAGTGGGGCTGCTCATCGCCCTGAACAAAAAGGGAGATACAGCGGGAGCCTTGGAAGTCATCTCCACCAGACTCCACAAGCTGGCACGTGAAAACTTCAAGGGCCGCTTGAACGCCGGGCCGCGCACCGGCTCGGATGTGATCATCGCTGTGGGGCCCGCCGTGGAATCCATACATGGCGCCCGCCATACCCTCTCCGCTGCTCTGCAGACTGTCGGGGCGGTCATTCACTCCGCATACTCGCAAGGGAAGGGAGACGGGCACCCCCTCTACTTCAGGCCGCAGGATCTGCATCTGACCGGGTTGCTGCGGCTGTTCCACGATGACAGCCGCATGCACAGTTACGTAGAGAACGAGATAGGCCCGCTCCTCGATCACGACGCCCGGCACGGCACGAACCTCGTGTCGGTGCTCGCCCAATACCTCGATCACGGACGGAACAAGACCGCTGCGGCGGAAGCAGCCCGTATCTCACGTCCCTCCCTGTACGACCGCCTGGAGAGAATAGAACGGATCCTGTCCGTGAACCTTAACGACGCCCAATCATGCCTGTCGTTGCAGGTCGCTCTTCAAGCCCTGGACACCATCAGGCAACAGGGCACCCCATAGGACCCGCACGCGGTGCCACCAGCACATGGCCGGCCAATGAGGCCAGTCGTCTTACGGGACCAGGCGCCGATACCACAAACAGACGGCGGGCAGGTCGCCGATCCTCGTGCCGGCTTCCAGCTTGACTCGGATAGTGGCCTTGCCGACGGCCAGGAGCCCCACCGGGCCGCGCCGGATGGTCCATCCTGTCCTGCTGTCCAGCTCGGTGGCTTCGAGCTCGGTCGCAGCCTCGTAGTTCGCCGCGTTCTCGCGCGCCTTGTCGAGCGCAGTAGCGGGGTCGTCAGCATATGCTTCGAAGACCCTGTAGAACGGCTCCGACTGCACCTTGTTCCACCTATCAATTCCCGCTGGCCACGGTGTGCACCGGGGAATCACGAGACCGGATACCACCATGGTCATCAAATGAACAGCAATCAGTCTCTGTTGACCAACATTGTGCTCGCCGCATCGTACGCACTGCCCGTATATGCCGGGCCTCCAGCGCATGCCAATCCAGCCAAGTCAGGACACGTCGCCGCCCTGTAAAGAGACCCTCGCAGTCCTTACAAGATGTAAGAAGCGAATATCGATAGAGGGTGCCCAAGGTTCTCTTCCGACCCGAACCGCAGGCATGTGTCTCGGCGTCGGCCGAATCCTGAACCTCTGGCGGCGAACGCGAGTGCACCCAAAGTGGGTTCGACCGCCGACCGGCACATGGTGTGGCCTGTCGGACGTGAAGCAGTGGCACAGCATTCTCGGAAGACGATGGCTCAAAGCCATCTCAGCGGGCCCCCTGTCCCCGGCTCTTGGCAGGCAGACCCGGTGGTGTTCCACTGCCGCACGACACGCCAGGGCGCGTCGGTGCCGCAGCAGCAGGTGATACGCGACATTGCCACGTCGCGTGCCAAATCCCTGAAGGACATCAAGGACCGGCTGTCGATGCACCGCCGGGCCCGGATGCCCCGCTGGAAGAAGAAGGCAAGGCGCGGCCCAGCCTCAACTACACCCGACGCGGTTTCCGCCTCAAGGCGGGCCGCCTGCACCTTGCGGGCCAGATCGTGCTGACGGTGGTGTGGTCGTGGGACCTTCTGGCCGATGCGTCGAGTGTGCGCGTGTACCAGGACGCGCTCGGACATTGGTACGTGTCCTTCGTCGTCCCGGCTCAGGTTGAGCCGCTCTGTGAGACCGGCCGCGTCCTGGGCGTGGACTGGGGTGTGAAGGAGACCGCCACCGGCTCTGTCCCCGCCGGCCAGCACGCCCGCGTCCTGCCTCCCCGCACCGCCGACGGCGGCCAGCCCCGCGGCATCCGGCTCAGCGCGAGCGGGGCAGGCAGCGGGGTCAAGACTGCTCCATGCCGCGCGCAGCAGGCGGGCATTCAGCTACCGGCTCCCGATTCCAAGCTCGCCGGCCTCATCCGCTTCCTCAGCCAGAACACGCCTCTTGGTGAATTCGCCGACTCCGCCCCCAGGAGCGCGGTCCCCAAGAACGTGAGACAAAGGCCGGTGTCACCCCGCCTTGCGGTCGAGAACATCGCCTCGGACTGCGCCGATGCCGGGCCGTAATGCGTGCAGGGACGAACAGTCCCGCTGAGCGCGCGCACGTCCCATATCCGGGCCTGGCTATGCCGGGCGTAGGGATCTTCGCAGCTGAGCAACGGCGCCGTGACGCGGATGTCAGCGAAATCCGTCGGGACCCGCGGGCGAACGCGCTGCCGCTACCGGGTGGGCAACTCTCCTCTGCGTCACAGGCCGCCGTGCGGACACCCGTCAGCGCTTGCCCGGCCCTGCGTGCCGGCGCGCCCGGCTGAAAACTGCGCCTGAGGACAGCGTGGTGGAGTCATTCGGCATGCCGAGTGGCCGCCGTTGCCGGCAGAGGCCTCACCAGATGCGGGCGCGTCGATGTGCACGTCTCCGACGAGCATGTCGATGATTTCTGGGTGGCCCGGCCCATGTGACGCGTCGCCGTGCGGGGACGGGCGCGGGCGGCCTGTGGCGTCGTGTGGATGCAGGCCTGTGGGCCGGTGCCGGTCCGCAGCCGCCGCTCTTCGGCGTACGCGGCCGGCACCCCCAGGTCCATTCGCGGGTGTGCAGCGACGCCTTCTGTGGACGTCACCCGATGGCGGCTGCCTACTAGCCGAAGTGTGCGGTCGGGTTGGTGAGGCACTGGCTCAGCTCGGCCGGCGTCATGGCCCGGCTCTGCGTGACAATGCCGTTTTGCGGGTTCCCCATATTGGGATCGATGGGTTTGGGAAGATCTCCGGTGAGGTCAACGACCGTCTGGAAATAGCCCTTGATGCCCTGGGGGAACGTCGCCGAGGGAGGCTGGTTGATCTCGACCGAGGCGACGCCGTGCGCGGTGCCGTGATCGGTCGCGTAGGCGAGCCAGCCGACTCTTCCCGGGGAGACGGTCACGCGATCGTTCTTGCTGATGGTGTCGGTCGTGCCCCAGGCATACGACCAGCTCGCTCCCACCGTGGTGGTGACTGTTTCGGTGGCTCCCATTCCCAGCGGTGCTTCGTTGAACGTCACTCCCAAGGACACGGACACGGAAGCCCCGAGCGTTGTCTGCGTGGTGTACGCATGGCTCCAGGTGACATCTGCTGTCGAATCCCTGTCCGTGCAGTTGTACATCGGATCGGTGACCGGCTGCTGGTAGCTGCGGTCGTAGCTCACGCGCTGCTCCTCATAGAAGCTGAGGAGGCGGCACTGCCCCATACCGTTGCCGAAGCCGTTCCTGCTGCAGTAGTTGCTGAGCCAGGAGCCCGGGTACACGATGGTGGCGGGATTGCTGCCCCAGGTTTGTGCCATCTGGGTGCCGTTCAGTATCTGCCTGTCGAGCGCGGTGATGACGACAGGGTTGGTGACGGCGGCGGCGTGGGCCGGCGCCGAGGACAGCACGGAAAACGCGGCCATCGTGGCGCAGGCCAGTGCCGCTTGGTGACGGCGACGCAATCGGATTCTCATGGTCCCTCCCGACCCGCCATGGGCGATCGTCCGGTGAGCACCGTGCGCCTTGGTGGCGCGGTGGCTGACTGAGTACGACCGATGCACCCTGTGCGGGCGAGACGGCAGTGTCACCCCCGTAAACCCTCCGCCCGTTGTCTTTACGGTCGTGGCAGCAGACAGGGCAGGCATCGTCCGTGGGGCGGGCGAGTGGGCGGGGCCGCGCACCCCCGGGCTGGTCGCCGTCGGACCGTGAGCCGGTATGCGTGTGGTGCGGGGCACGGCGGAGCGCGCTCAGTCCAGAGGCATCAGAGGTGGCTGGGCGTAGTCGCGGGCCATGAGGGGAACGGGACCGTCTTCCAGCACGCACTGGCTGACCGGTGCCGGCAGGCAGCCTGAGCCGCGATTGCCCCACCTGCTGCTGATGTTGAGCCAGGACAGCGATCCGGTGTAGGTGCCCGCGGGCTGCCATGTGTAGGGGGTCAGTGCCGTTGCGGTGTCCCACAGGGTGCCGTGGTCGGTTTCGTCGGCGAGGTGACCGCCGTTGGGCAGGTCGTGGTAGATGTGCCGGCCCGGGTTTGCATACAGTTCGTGCGAGCCTTGGCCCGCGTACACGACGGGCCGCCAGTCGGGGGTGAGGGCGAGGTTCTTGTCCCCGAAGGTGTACAGGGCGCCGGCGGAGTGCGCACTGACGTAGACCTGCGAGGCAAGACCGTCCACAAACCGGATCGCCAGGTGGACCCAGTCGCCGACGTGGTTGCCGAACGACTTGGTCCCTCCCACACAGCCCATCGGGGAGTCCCATCCCACACAGACGTCCTTGCCGCGATTGTAGGGAAAGAACATCCAGTAGAAGATGTCCGTCACGTTCGTGGCAGCGCCGTTGCGTGTGCGTGGGGCGATCTCCGCGTAGACGTCGACGGCGTTCCGGTCGGGGCGCTGGCCGCGCAGAAAGGGCGGATCGGTACACGTGTCGCAGCCCAGCGGCTCATTGGTGACCAAGTAGCCGCTGGCCTCGTGCACGTGCGGCAGGAAGTAGCCGACGCCGGAGGGGAAGTACTCCTCCTTGGAGTGAAGCCACACGCGCGGCGCGAAGGCCCTGGCTGTGGCAGCCGTGACGGGGCCGCGAGACCACACCGATGCGTCGATCCTGGTCTTGTCCAAAACCTTGTAGAGCTCCGGGCCGCCGGTGTCCGTATGGGAGGGGCGCGCGATGAAGGTGGAAGCGGACAATCCCTGCGCATCTGAGGGGTCGCTCTGCCAGATACCCAGGTCGCTGTCCGCACCCGACCCGGCGTCGTCCCATACCTTCACCGCCGTCCCGGCCACCAGATACAGCGACTTGACGCAGCGGACGAGGCCGGTGGAGGGCTTGTCGTAGCCCGCTGCCGCGACACTACCCAGGCATTGGTAGCCGGGCGGAGCCACCGGCGCCCACACGGATCCATCCTGGTCGCCCCCGGAACCGTGATCAGTCCACGTCAGCCGGTAGTCCACCGGAGGGGCCAACGCGTCCGTGGGCCCGCTGATCACGAACGAGGTGGCGGGCGGGGTGCCTTGACCTGCCATCGCGACATCACCGAGCGAGAAGTAGCCGGGCGTCTGGCTCACCTGGGGCCGCCAGATGGAGAGGTCGTCATCGGCTCCAGTGCCGGAGTCGTTATACACCTGGGTGAACACCCCGACGGGACGGACACTCAAAGGCGCGTCTGCAAACCGGGAGCGCGGTGATGCTGCCGGGGACGTGGGGGATGCCGCCGCCGGACAGGTCACCATCACGACGAGACACAAGAGCAGTAAGCCACCGGCATGAGCGGTAAGTTGGCGTCTCGCACAGGACACGGGCATAGGGAAGTGCCCCTCTCGTTCACAGGCCCGAGCAGGAGGACGTTGCACCGGAAACCATCTGCTCCACACGACCAGGGCCGGCAGATGACATGGACCGTTGGTAACCCCTGTCCTGATGTTCCGTCAAGTAGTCGCGGATTCGGGGCTTGTTGCGTCCCAGGATGGTGACGCGGACGATTTGGGCGCCTGCCGGGTGTGCCGTTTCCTGACCGATGCACCAGATGCCGCTCTCCCACTCGGGTGCTGTCGCTGCAGGACAGCCGGGCCCGACGGAGATGTATGTACCGATTTGCGATTCCCGCTGCAACGGCCACAAGAAGGCTGCGGGGTCGGCCTCGTCACGAGGGGCCCGGCGGGCAGCCACAGCACGGCATGCTGACAGAGCGTAAGAAAAATCCCCGCCTTTTGCCATTTCCGGAGCGCGGCACGGCACATCCGCCCGGGTGCGCACGGGAGGCGCTGCCCGATGCGTGTTACGCCCCCTTGTACAGGCCGGCTACGGGAGCCGGGACGGCCCCGGCCGCCCGTCGATGTGGCCAAGCGGCCGGTATCCCGCCAGCTCCACCACGTCCGACACTCCCACGGTGCGCGCGTTGCCGGACACGCCCAGCACTACATCGTCCACGACACGTCCGCCGGACAGGCTCACCACGCGGTCTGCGGTAGCGGCCACGCGAGCGTCATGCGTGACCACCACGAGGGTCTGGCCCCTCTCATGGAGCCGGCGCAGCAGGTGCAGCGCCCCACCGGCATCCCTGGCTTCCAGGCCGTCGGCCGCCTCGTCGACGAGCAGCAGCGCCGGACGATGGACCAATGCCACCGCGATGGCGACCCGTCGCCGCTCGCGGCGGGACAACTCCCCCGGAAGGCATCCCTCATAGCCCTGAAGCCCGCATACGTTCAGCACCTCGGCGCGCCGCTCGCGGGCCGCCGCGGACGAACCGCCCGCCAGCAGCACGCGCAGCTCGATCATCCCGGCCACGGTCGAGGGAGGAAGCAACGGCAACGACGAAAGGACCAGCCCGACGCGCTGCCGGCGCAACGCCACCCACCGTTCGCCCGACCATTCATCCACCCGCTCACCGGCCAGATCCAGGCGTCCGCCATCGGGCCGCTCCAAGCCGGCCAGCACATGCAACAGCGTCGACTTGCCCGCACCGGGCGGCCCTGTCACGGCGACGAACTCCCCGCAACCGGCCACGAGATCCACCCCTCGCAAGGCCCGCACCACGGTGCCCGGACGCCGGTACGTCTTGACCAGTTGCTCGGCACGCACGACCTCAATGGCGGCCTTGGGTGAACTCTCCGCCCCTGGCGCCCGCATCCGGCTGGGATCCGGTGCAGCATCCCTCATCCGGCACCTCCTCCCCGCAGGCGAACCCCACGGCCCCGGGCCAGCCCACGCCCGCGGATTGAAGACCACCCGCGCCGGCTCGGCCGCCGTGCTCACAAGATGGCCTCCCGCGCGCTGTGAACCAACCCCCGTTGCCCCCTGCGCAACCGTCCCGCCGCTCCCAGACGCCACACCCTGCGGCGTCAAAGCGCCCTGCAAGCGGGCACGGCCCACGCGCTGTCCGGCACATCTGGGCTTCGCGGGATGGTGCGTGTCACCGCGTTGCGGGCGCAGTGAACGCCTCGGCCCCCGCACGTCCACCCGTGCGCACCGTTACCTCCTCCACCCCGCCCAGACACGCCCGACGTCTACGCGAGCCCGGCAGCCACGCCCCGCACTGCCCCGGGCCGGCAGCCAGGCGCCGGCCTCATGGCGGCAAACGGCCCGGCTGCTCGTCCGCGATCAATCCGTGTGGCCATCATGCTCGGCACGGGCCGTCTGCAGCAGACGGCCCCACGACACCACGCCCGGACGCCGCCGCAGCAGTGCCCGCCGCTCCCGCTCGGTCATCCCGCCCCACACCCCGAACTCAATACGGCTGTCCAGCGCGTGAGCCAGGCACTCCGTGCGCACAGGGCACCCCAGGCACACGGCCTTGGCCCGGTTCTGCGCCGCGCCTTCCACAAACAGCTGGTCCGGATGGCCCTGTGCGCAGGCAGCCCGTCGGCCCCAGTCCGAATCCGTCGTCACCCCGACCAAGTCCTCCCATCCGTCTGTCCGCGCCAAACCCCCAGCTCATACAACGCACGGCAGGAAGGCCCCACACACGATGATCCAGCCCTGCATGCGGCGCCGTCCCGGCCGATCCCCGTCCCGGCGGGCCCCATCGCCTCAGCCCACGCCGGCAACGACGGACCGGCGCCCGTCGCGCACTCGGTTCCCTGGCCGAGCCGGACCTCACCTCCTTGCCACCCGCACCGGCGCCCGGCAGCCAGCCTCCTCCTACAGTGCCGAGCAGCCTGGGCACCCCGCCGGGTAAGCCCGCCGCACTCCCCTTTTCTACCGTCCGCCCGCCCACCCCGAGCCCCGATATCGGGGCCTGCATACGAGGTGTAAAAACTTCGCCGCAGCCTGCACCCACCCGTAAAACCCCTCAGCCCGACCAGCCTCCACAGGCCCGGTGTCCAAGACGTCCACGCTCTCCAAAAGGAGCGCTCGGCCGGGGCCGGGGTCCGGCCCCACAAGTCAACGACCAGGGGAGCGATGCGATCGAGACCGTCGCACACCAACACTGTCTGGCGGAGCGGCCGGTCCAGTGACAGACCGCCTCGCAGTCCGTCGAGCACCTCCTCGACGCCGCTCGCCGCCCCGGTGGGCCAGCTGACAGCCCTGCGAGCTCACACCGGCCGGTCGCCGCCTTGCGCGGGCAGACCACGTCGATAAGGCGCACAACGCCCAGGCCATCCGGGAAGCCCCTCGACGGCTGCGGCCGCGGGCGCGGCTGATTGTCGGTCGTACAGGCCGGCTGTGGTGTCCGGTGCACCTCTCAAGGTCCCAGAAGGAAGTCTTCGCAGGCGGCCGTCCACTGAGGCGATGCCGCATCTCGAGTGCCCACGGGATGGATTTGTACCGTTCTTTGTTGAGAGCCGATTCGGACGTACAGCGCACCGTCCTCGTCGTACCGTTCCCGGAGCCACATCGTGCCCGGCCGCCTTGGCGAGAGACAGCTTATCTCCTCACTGAATTCGCCAAGCAATGCGCTCCGCAATGCTCCGGGAGTACTCGTGGCTCAGAGCAGTCCATCGCCCGGAGTCGATATGGCACCGTTCCGCGGGGGATTTGATGCACTGGGGATCACTGGCAGCGCAGTACAAGCCAGAGAAATCCGATGGACGGCAACCGCCGACTGGAAGATCATCGCGGGCTGGAAGGTCACCGGCGGCCAGCAGGATCGGTGATTCCGCATCCCACGGCAGCTCACACATGCCGCCCAGCGCCACCACGAGTCCCAGTCCCGACACCTCCTGCTCCCTGGGCCACAGATTGTCATCCGAAAGCAGCGCGCACGCACCGCGGCGGCAGCAGGTAGCCCATCTCCTCGACCCCGGCCCCGTCGGCATCGAAGAGAGCAGACATCGCAACACCCCGTCAAGGATTCCAGAATCCGACGTGCTTCAACCGGCATGTCCCGCAGATACGCATACGTCTCGTCGTGAACTTTATGTAGGGCATGCCCGCTCTCCTCACTCGGGTGGATTTTGTTTAGCGCGGGCTGCCCGCCTGCGACAAGCACACGGTTTTGATCTGCCCGAAGACAGCGCGTATCCCCCCTTTCGGGAGCCGCCCCCCGGCCCCCCGGCTGGCACTCCGGGCACCCGCACCGCACGGGCCATCATCCCCACGGGGGCGGGCGGGACCGGGTACGGGCTGCGTCCGCGGCCCGTACCAAGTCCCGTCGAAGGCCGGCCCGGGCGCCCGCCCGGAGATGCCCGGCCGGGTATATCCAAAAGCCGTGGACCGCGCAAGCGGCCTCCCGCCCCAGGTGAATACCCCTCCCCAGCGGATCGCAATCGCGGAGTTCCAGAATCCCCGAACGCGCAGACCGGCAAGGAGCAGACATTCCGCGTCGTTCAGGGCCGGCCACCAGCGGCTCTTGTCGCGCACAGGCAGACTGTCACACACCTAATCCCGCGACGCAGTCCATCCGTCACCGAGCGGCGGATTCTTGTCACAGTTGATGCAGTGGTTTATGACGTGTACGATCCCCCGCATGGCCCAGAAAGTGATTACCGTCTACACAGACGACCTGACCGGTGAAGAGTCCGAGGACGTGCAGACGCACGCATTCTCACTCAACGGTGTCACCTATGAAATCGACCTCACGTCAGCCAGCTACGACGGCCTAGCCGACGCCCTGAGGCCCTTCATCGAGGCCGGACGCAAAACCGGACGCCTGAAGACCGGACGCGGCGTCCGAAAGGCTAGCCGCGACGGAGGGCCAGCACCGGAAGAGGTGCGCGCCTGGGCGCGGGAAAACGACTACGAGGTGAATGACCGCGGTCGCGTCCCCGGCTCGATCCTCGACGCATACAACAAGGCCCACTAAAGATCGCACGGGCTGCATTCACCGCGCACAGACAACCGCGGATCAGGCAGATCATTGCCGCAGCGGCACCATATACGGCCGGGCGCCCGAGGGGCGAGCGGCCCCTCGCTGCCTCAGAATCGCTTCGCCCGTCCTACGTGGGATCCGAGACGGCGTCAGTCCCGGCATTCCCCCGCTTCATCCGTCAGCTCATCCGCCGGTGACGCCGAGAAACACACGGCGCCCAGAGCGCGCCCATCACCACGCCCGCCAGGGATGCGTGTTTCTGTCCCCGGAGCCTGATGCGCGAGCCGTCCACTGCCCGTGCCAACTGACCAAACCGCTGGAGTCGGCCCTGGTCAGATGGCTCGACGAGAGGGAACTTCCAGGTCGCTCTCTGGTGACTGTGCGAGCAGCACGCCGTGGCCGTCCCGCTGAAGAAGCCGGTATCAGTGTGCTGCGCTTCGCCATCCAACCCGTCTCGGACGAACCCGAGCAACAACGTACCCCGATGCAATGATGCGCGACAGCGCCGCAGCGGCTGCCTGTCCAGGAACACCGAGGCCAGCAGGGAGTCTGCTTCCTACTGGAGCTGCTGCGCGTCAAGACCAGGTCGAGGCCGGAAACGGACTGGCCATGTGAGTCGCGACTGCGGGCACTTCCGCAAGGAAGAACCCACGAGGGCCCGTTGGGTGTTGGACTGAACGCCCCACGACGTCGCCGGGGCAGGTGAAGTCCACCTCGTGCTCGGCGAGCCGGGGTGGGCGAACGCACAGGGGTAAGACCCACTGACCGAGGGCGGTTACAAGAGGCACATCTTGAATGCGAACAAACTGCCTTCCTTGCCGGCATCTGATCCGCCAATGCCCACGGCGGCAAAGGGGCTGAAGTCCATGGTGACGGGTTACCAGTTGAAGCACCCGCTACCGCGGCCGCCGCTTCAAGACCCACCGGCTTCTTTGCCGCTTCGGTGTCCTGTCTGGGGCTGTGACGGCTGTGGAAGTTCTCTCGCTCTGCGCGCTTGCCCTCCTGGTGTCGACAGAGCTTCCCTGCCTCGGTTGGTGCAGTCCCAGCGGCCGTTGACCAGGAGAGCGTCGAGGGTCTGTAGAGAGTGAGCCCGGTGCGGGCGCTTTTGGGGCCAGCGGTTGTCCGGCGAGGAAGGCGTGGGCGGCGGTCGCGAGGGTGGCGTGGTGGTGCCAGCCGGGCCAGGAGCGGCCTTCGAAGTGGTCCAGGCCGAGGCCTGGGGCCGCCGTAACAACGGATTAGTCATGCTCGATGCGCCAGCGGACCTTGGCCAGGTGTCGGCGTACGAGCTCACGTGCAGAGCGAAGTACAAGCTCAAGTGCACAGTGACGTACGAAGTGCGCCGACGCAACCGATCGCCGACCGCGGTGTCGGGGGTCCGACGCTCGGTGGAGGGCAAGACGAGGGCCTACCTGCAGGGGGATGAAGGTCCTTCCCCGCGGACAAGAGCGACGACTCTTGCGGCATCGAGGAGGGGAGCGAGGTGATAGGAGCCCTCCAGCAGGTGAAAACGAGCCTCCCGCAGGAGGCCTGCCATGTCCTTCATCGCTTCCGGGGAAGCCACATGGTCGTGCTCCGCGGCAATGACCGCCGTCGGCGCCGTGATCGCCTGCAGAGCGTCTCGGCCGTCGAACTCGGCAATCATGCGGAACTCCGACGCCCAGACGCCCGGATCGGCCCGGAGAAGGCAGGACCGGGCGTAACGGACCGGCGCCGCATCCGCCGTGATCGCCTCGGGCGGGAACCAGCGGGCAAGGATCGGGCCGGGGTCCGGCAGGCCGCTGTGCTCCAGCACGCTCGCCGCATCGGCGAAGAGAGGGAATGGTGTCGCCCGCGTACACAGCAGAGCAAGCCGCCTTGTCCGCCCGGTCAGGCGGGCTGCAAAGAGCTGTGCGATCTGACCGCCGAACGAATGGCCGAGCAGGTGCACCGTCGTGATCTGAAGCTGATCCAGAAGCGTCGCCAGGTCGTCAACGAAGTCGTCGCGCGTGCGGGCGGGTGGGGCACTTGCGGCGGTGCCGTGTCCCCTGAGGTCATAAGTGATCACCCTGGCGCCGGTGGCCAGCAGCGGCATGATCCCGTCCCAGGCGCGCTGGTCCAAGGGTGAACCGTGCACGAGGACGTACGGTTCACCCGCACCTTCATCCCGGACGCTGGTCACATGCCCATCGCCGATACGCACACGATGTACGGCCACAGGGTCACCCCGGATCAGCTCAGGACGCGGAGCCGGCGGTTGCAGCAATTCCGGTGGGCTGAATCGACTCGGGCATGGCGGTGCTCCCATCTGAGCAAGGGGGGTGATGAGGCGGACCAGGCGAAAACCGTGTTCTTTCGCGCCCGCATCTCGAAGGTAGGAGGGCCCATCATTAACTGCAAGTGCATGTAAAGCACGGCTAGGATGAGTCTCATGCAATTGGATTTGAACCTGCTCGCCGCGCTCGATGCGCTCCTGGAGGAAGGCAGCGTGGCCGGAGCTGCTGAGCGCCTGCACGTCACCGCCCCCGCGATGAGTCGAAGCCTCGGCCGGATCCGGCGCACGACGGGGGATCAGATCCTGGTGCGTACCGGGCGCACGATGACCCCGACGCCGTACGCGATCGCCGTCCGGAAACAGGTGCACGAGCTGCTGCAGCAGGTCCAGGGTGTGCTGGCACCGAGCCGCGAACTCGACCTCACCACGCTCGAACGCACCTTCACACTCCGCTGGCACGATTCACTCGTCGCCCTCAGTGGCCCCGCGCTTCTCGCGGCCGTACGCAAGCAGGCGCCGGGCGTGCGTTTGCGCTTCATCGCGGAATCGAGCATCGACACCCCCGAGCTGCGTCGCGGCGAGGTCGACCTGGAGGCGAACGCGAACCGCCCGACCGCACCCGACATTCGCGCCGATCGGGTGGCTGAGAGCCAGCACGTCATCGTCGTGCGGCGGGGGCACCCGCTCACCCGAGTCAAGGCTGTCACCGCCGAGCGGTACGCCGCGGCCGAGCACATCACCGTCTCGCGGCGCGGAAGGCTCGTCAACGCCCTCGACGACGCTCTCGCGCAGCTCGGCCTCACCCGTCGGGTAGTGGCAACCGCGCCCACCGAAGGGGCCGCGTTCGAGTTCGTGCGCGGCTCCGACCTCCTCGTCACAGCCCCCGAATCGACGACGCGTTCAGCGGCGCCGGTTCTCGGTCTGACCCTGCTCCCACTGCCGTTCGAACTGCCGTCGGCCGCGGTGTACCTGTCATGGCATCAGCGCTATGACACCGACCCCGCACACGTCTGGCTACGCGATCTGGCGCGGACCGCGTTGTCGCCCCGACGTAACCCACACCTTTAAAGATCTCTAGCCAGTATGTCTCATCGGCCGGGCCCGGTTGCGGAGCACTGGGCCCGGCTCCGTTGCCGTGGGCGATGTAGAGGCCGACCACGCCGGCGACTTTGCCGAGTCCTCCATGGTGCACTGAAAAACTGCTCGAAGCCCGGCCGGAAGCCGTCGCCGGACATTTCTTGCAAGCGACCGTAGTGCTTGCTGGAACGCCTTCTGCCAGGAGTACTCCGAGATCCGCCACAGCCGAAAAGCAACGGCGATCGATTTCGCAAGCCCTGCAGGCAGCCGGCCACATGCAGAACATCGCCTTACCGCATGGCCGAGATTTGCATAAGCCGCTTGATGCCTGCGCCGGCTTCCGGCGGAATTTACCCCACAGCGCAGTCGCAGCGCAGTCGGATGGTGCCTGCTCCGTAGTCCCGCACACCGGGCAAACGTTGGTCGAGCTGTTGCGTAGAGAGCAACTGCGTGAGTGGCGGCTGCGCAAGGGGTCTTACAGTCGCGTTTCGGTGGCAGGCGCCCCTGGCTCGAGCGGCTCCTGGACTCGCGTTCTGCGGCGATCCCGGAAGACCTGTGAGCCGGTCGCTCACCGGATCCGTGGCTGTCTCTGCCCATGAGGGGAGCTGTTGAGGTGTTTCCTACCCTCAAGGACATTCTCGCTTCGGACGCTATCTGCTACAGCGCCCCCGCTGTCCTGTCCGGAGAAGACCAACTGCACAGACCCGTGCGCTGGGTGCACACCAGCGATCTCCTGGATATCGGTAAACTACTGCGCGGAAACGAACTCGTGCTTGCGACCGGAATCGCATTCTCGGACGACCGCAACGGTCTGAGAGGCTATGTTCAGCATCTAGCCGAAGCGGGGGCCTGCGGTTTGGTCGTTCAACTGGGCCGCCGCTACACCAAGAAAATCCCCCAACCCTTGATCGAGGCGGCTCGGCAGAACAGCTTTCCGCTGGTCACCCTTCTCCCGGCGGGACGGTTCACGGATATCGCCGAAGCTCTGAATGCGATGATCTGCGCCAGTCGGCTGAAGAACCTTGAGGCTGCCGTGGCGGCGCATCGCACCTTCGAGGAGATGGCCTTGGGAGGAGCTGATCCGGCAAAGATCGTCCGTCAGCTGGCGGCCATGTCCCAAAGCTGTGTCGTACTCGAAAACCTCGCGCATCAAGTGATCACACTCGGGGGCACGGACCTCGAGCAGGCCTTTGCCTTCAATGACTGGGAAGAACGCTCGCGTGGCGTGCGCCTTGCCTCCCGTCTAGGGCGGGACCAGGAAACGGGGTGGCTTGCGGCAATGGTCGGGACCCGCGGACACGACTGGGCGCGCCTGGTCATGCTGCCCCGTCCGTGCGTCGAAGGCGACCCGGCCGAGGACACCGACTCCCACGCGCGCATGATTCTGCTGGAGCGGGGGGCCGCGGCACTGGCGCTCAACAAGTTGGTCACCACCACCGACGGTGCACTGCAACGGCACACGCACAGCGCCCTGCTGACCCGCCTCCTTGCGCACTCGATCACCACTCAGGAGATGGTTCTGCAGGCCAGTGCCCTTGGAATCCCGGTGGAAGGTCGTCGCCTGGTCGGCATGGTGCTGAGGAGGAGCAAAGACGGTGATCCCCAAGCGTCCGATACAGAAGTGCGCGGCCTGATCGAGGCAGCGGAGAGTGCTGTACTCAGGCTGCGGTTGAAGGCAATCATCGGACGGCTCGACGAGCGCACGGCGGGGCTTCTCGTAGCGCTGAGCCCCACGGGATCGGGTGGCGCTGTGGTGGAGGAGCTGGTCACAACGGTCCGGCAACTGCACCAGCCGATGGGGGAAGGCCTTGCACGGCGACGGGAGAAACCAGCCCAGGTTCCGGACCAATTGATCATAGGAGTAGGGCCGCTCGTCGATCGGGCGATGGACGCTCGGCATACCCTGACAGAGGCTGCTATGGCCGCCGAGATAGCAGCGTACGCGGGTCCCGTAGCCCAAGGCCATGACCGGATGGCGCCCACACATCATCGCCTTCACGACATGCGCCTGAGAGGCCTGCTCCATCTTCTGCGAGACGATCCACGCCTGCAGGCATACGTAGAGCACGAGATCGGTCTGCTGCTGAACTACGATACCCGCCACGGCACTCACCTCATTACCGCGCTGGCTGCCTATTTGGACCAGGGCCGCAACAAGACGGCGGCCGCCGAGGCTGCTCAACTGTCACGCCCGTCCTTGTACGAGCGCTTGGCTCGTATCGAGCGAATCTTGGGCGTAGACCTCACCAACCGTCAGACTTGTCTCTCGCTACAGGTCGCGATTCAAGCGCTCCATGCGATCCGCAGCGACGCTCCAAGAAGCGGTTGATCGGCCGAACCCAGAGCGTGGTGCCCGAACCGCACGGCATCGGGCATCGCCTGTACTTACGCACCAGGGTGCCGCGACGGTTGCCGGCCTGGTCGCGTGTCTCCAGCGCCCGCTGGGCGATCGATGGATTCCTCAGGCTGCCGGGATCGGACGAGGCCTGGAGCAGTAACGAGGTTCGACGGGGGCGGAATCGACACGTCTCCTTTCCCTGCTGACTCACGCCTCCTTTGGGCTTTTGTCACAGCCCAGACCACCGAGAAGCAGCCCAAACAAACGATGCCAGCTGCACGATGCAGGTGCATGGTCCCGGATTGCCACAGAGCGTGCTCGACATGGTGGTCGTCGTCATGGTGGACATGATGAGGACGAACAAAGACCGAGGGCTGCGGGCCGCGGAGTGGAGGCGGTGTTCTCGCACGGATGGCGGGACCGTGGTATGCGGCGGCGGATACCGGACCCCGTGCATGTTGTGCGAGGGCAGTTTGTCTCGCGGTGGGATTGGATGCCTTCTACCCGCCTGAAAGAGAGCTCAGCGGAGTTCACGGTCACAATTCTTCTGCGGCTTTTCGAACTGCTCGCATCACCGCGTCGATTGTGTCGTCATTCACGTGGGGGCCGATGGGGAGGCTTAGAACTTCTGCGGCCAGGCCCTCCGCGAGGGGAAGCACGCACTGGCAACTCCTGGCCTTGTAGACGCCCATACGATGAACAGCCACGGGGTAGTGCACCAGCGTCTCGACTCCGGCTGCCGCAAGTGCGTTCCTCAGCCGGTCGCGCTGAGCCGACCTGATCACATACTGATGCCAGACCGGCTCTGCCCATCCCTCTGCCGTGGGGGTTTGAACGGCAGGTATGTCAGAAAGCCCTTGGTGGTAGCGGAGGGCGATCTCACGGCGCCTGGCATTCCAGCGGTCGAGGTGGGGCAACTTGGCTCTCAAGACGGCGGCCTGCAGTTCGTCAAGACGCGAGTTGACACCCTGCATACCTCGTGTGCATGTTTCCGGCGAAGCGTAATTTCTCAGCAATCTGATACGATGCGCGAGCTCGGCATCAGAAGTAACTACAGCACCGCCGTCACTCAAAGCGCCTAGATTCTTTGACGGGTAAAAGCTGAATGCCGCAGCGTACCGTGCCCCGATCCGCTTTTCGCGGTATCTCGCACCATGGGCTTGCGCAGCATCCTCGATGACGGGCAGGCCGTGGTCGGCTGCGACAGCCTCTACCGCATCCAGGTCGACGGGGTGCCCGTAGAGGTGAACCGGCATGATGGCCCGCGTCCGCCGAGTGATACCCGCCTGCAGGCGTTCGGGATCGAGCAGGAAGCCGCCGCTTTGCGGCTCCACAGGGACGGGTCGTGCCCCGGCAGCCGAGACGGCGAGCCAACTGGCAATACACGTATGCGACGGCACGATCACCTCGTCTCCCTCGCGTATACCCATGGCCCGCAAGGTCAGTGTCAGCGCGTCCAACCCGCTCCCGACCGCAACGCAGTGGCTGTTCTCGCAGTACGCCGCATATTCTGCCTCGAACGCTTCCAGCTCGGGGCCCAGGAGATAACGGCCCGAGCGGGAAACACGCAGCAGAGCGGTGTCAATATCATCCTGTACGCCGGTCTCGACATGCTCTTGCTGCAAAGACAGGAAGGGGATATGTCCACCGACCGTCATGGCAGACTCCCTGCAACATGGAGGAACTCGTTGTAATCACGGCAGTAGTCCGCCTCATCATAATGACTCGAGGCAAGGATCAGTCCGACAGCTCCTGGTGAGAAACTCTCCAATCCCACCCAGACCATGGGGCCGACATAAAGGCCCTGTCCGGGCTGGTCAAGGCGGTAGGTGGCATGATGCAAACCATCAGTTACTGTCGCCTCGAAATTTCCTGCCACAGCGATGATGAGCTGCTCGGTCTCACGATGTGCGTGGCCGCCACGGACCGCCCTCGGTGTAATGTCGTGAAGATAGTAGACGCGCTGAATCGAGAATCCGGTGGCTCCTTCCGAATCCACTACTGTCAGGCTTCCACGCGGATCGTGATGTTGCTCGAAGTCAATGACACGGCAAGGTTTGACCCTTCCCACCGGCATCTCTCCAGCGACCTGCAGGCCCATCTCATTGTCCTCCTTCACCGTCCTCCCTCTGTCCTCCGGATGCGGCCGCCAGGCCGCGTGGGTGATCAGCACGCTGGCCAGAGCCGGCACACGGACTTGCACCACCGCCTCTCTCAGTTCCGCGGCGTCTCGTCGCCTTAAGCCTCCTAACGGGCCACGTTTCAGTCTCGCACTGCTCGGTGAGACGGGCACCTCCGGCTGCCCTCGGCTCCAGCCGGGGATGGTCGGATATCAAAAAAGCTGTGCGTGCTGTTGACGTTGGACGCCGGGCGGTAAAAGGCAGGCCCGGGAACCTCGATACTCGTGGCAAATTCATGCCTTTAGTTCGAGTCGTTCCGAGCGGAAATCGACGAGTACTGTGAGAATGCGCCGGATTCGGTCCAGCGTATCGCAACGAAAACCGGTGCTCCGACAATCTCTCGAGTAGTCAGCTAAAGCTGTCACGTCTTGGCGTCTGGATGCGCTTGGAGAGCCCGGTGCCGGACAGGTGCCGGGCCATTTGCCGGCCGAGCGCCAGGTTGCGCATTCGGGCGATACCGCGGCGGCCCCGCAGAGGCCGGCACGGCGACGAAAGCAGTCCCGAAGGGCTTCCGGCTCTTTCTTCGTCAGCGTTGTCGCTTCAGGGTGAGGACGGCCGCGGTGAGTCGATTCGGGCCGTATCGGGCCTTGTGGAAGATCCGCCAGGACTTCGGACGGGCCGCACCCGCTCCACGGCTCGGGTCGGTGACCACCTGCACGTTCACCCCGTGCCGGCGGTGCTTGTGGCAGTAGCCGGGCCGGCTGTCGCCGCCCCGGTCGCATGGTGTGGGGGTGCCGGTCCAGCAGGACGTGGGCGGGGCCAGCCTCGCGCAGCGCACGCGGCAGCCCGGGCGTGCGGCTCGGTGCGGATCGATGACGGTCCTCGCGTATGCGTGCGCGGTGCCGACGGCGATGCCGAAGCCGGACGCGAGCCGCCCCAGGGTGTCGTGCCGGCACAGGTGCACCAGGCCGACCAGGACAGGCTGGTGCGGCGGGAACATGCAGCGGTGGTCACCTCGCAAGTGACGATGGGCCTGGTGACCCACTCGACCAGGACATGAGAGAGGTCGAGCGCGGCAGGACAGGAAACCAACAAGGCTCCTGCGCGGGTGAGGTTGAGGCTTCAAGCACCTCCCTCAACGGCGCGGGAGCTTCGTGTGCCGCGGTGACCGATCCCGTCACCCCATCAGTGGCCACGCTGAAGGACCTCGCTGAACGGCGGCAACCCGTAACAACACCTCATGCTGTTCCCCCACCTGCGCATCGGGGCACACACGCGCCCACGGCAAGATCGGTCCGTCCGTCGCTTGACGATCAGATTCACGACCTGGCATGTACCTCCCGGCACGCCCTGTCACCCAATCGTCGAGGCACGGTTCAGCCGCCCGGAGGTCCGGTTGGGGGACATGTCGAGGCCGGGCGTCATCCTAAGTTGGACATCGCTGCTGAGCCGAGTGCCGAATAGGTGAACATGTCTCCCCCTCGGCCATTTACCAGACAGGCGGCAGAAGTCGTCATAGCTTGCAAGAGAATAGCCCGTATGTCCATGCGAGCCTGCCTGCCGACACGGCCGTGCAAGCGCATGCCGAGGACTCTCCGATGGCTAGACCCACTGCACAAGGGAGGTGTAATCATGCAGATCACGCTCGTCTACGAGAGCAGCGAAATGCTCACGATGACCAACCACTGACGGCTGATGCCCGCGTGGGGCGACGTGACCTCGGGAACCGTGTTCGGCCGCCATCACGCCCAAAGATTGAGGCTGACTGCCGTGAAGCTCCAGAGATCGCCCGGCATCTACTTCGAGTGGTCGGGTGACACCCTAGTCGCCCGCCATGTTAACTCGCATATAAAATGCCATCTCGGCATTCCGGTCGTGGAACTCCTCAATCGGCTCGAGAATCCGCAGGAAGAAAACGAGCTCCTCGATTCCTATCCGCCGAACAGCCGGGCTGATGTGCGGGCCACACTACAAGGGCTGCTGCAGGGAGGCTTCCTCAGGGAGATTCCCGCCGAGCAGTCAGAGAGCGTGCTGGCGGGCACCGAAGGCTGGTGGGAGGCCTGGGGTACTCAGGCGCGGGCGTTTCACTTCGCCAGCCGGGACGCGAACTTTGCGTCTTTCCGAGGCGAACGGGCCCGCCAGCTCGCCGACCAGCTGGCGCAGGCCGGGCCTGCGCCGCTCATCGCCAAGCGGTGCCCCGGTGCACCGCGGATCCCTTTGCCCCCCGTCCAAGCGGCCATCGATGAGCCCCTGGGCCACGTCCTGGAAACCAGGCGAACCCACCGCCAGTTCCACGATTCGCCGGTATCCTTGGACACCTTTTCTACCGTTCTTCACTACAGCTTCGCGCCCCTCGGCTACCAGGACACAGGGGCCTTCGGCACGCAAATGGTCAAAGCGAGCCCGGCTGGCGGGTCACGCCACGACGGCGAGTGTTACCCGGCTTGCTTCCGCGTGGAGGGAGTCCTCCCGGGCCTATATCACTACGACGCCTGCGGGCACGCCCTGGAACTTGTGCGGCCGGATTTCCCGCCCGAACTCGTGCTTGAGCTCACGGCGGGCCAAGACCACTGTGCGAGGAGCGCCTTCACTTGCTTCCTGACAACGGTCCCTGAACGGATCACGTACAAATACTGCCATCCGCGCGCCTACCGCATGTGGATGTACAACGTGGGCTATGTCGGGCAGACCTTCGCTCTGGTGTGCACCGCCCTGGGGCTAGGAGCGTTTGAGACAGCGGCCTTCGACGACACGCGCGTGGAACAGGCTCTGGACGTCGATCCTCGGCAGGAATTCGCCGCCTTCATTCTTGGAGCCGGCGTTCCTGTCCTCACCGAGCAGGGACTTCCCCCTGATTTCCACCCCGTTCCGCCGCCCTAACCTCGATCTTGCGTGAGGGTTCGTCAGCTTGCTGACGGGCCCTTTCGGCTCATTCGGGGGCGGCCATTTCTGCAGGTGGGCAGGCTGGTGGCCCGGCTGTCGCGTCGGGTGGGCGCCGGGTTCCACGGCTCCGGCCGGGTGGGGCTGCTCGTAGGGACGGGAAGTTGCTGGTCAGTCGGGGGTCGGCAGGGCCGCGAGCCGTTGCAGAGCGTCGGTGATCAGGCCGGTCCAGGGCCAGTGCTTGGCGAAGCGGAGAATGCGGCGTCGTCCGGTCGTGACGAGCTGCGCGGCGGCGGAGAAAAGGCGAAGTCGCAGGCGGCGGGGCTCCCACAGGCGGGCTTGGCCGGTGAGGGCGAGCAGGGGCATCCAGGCCAGCAGGTCGAGGGCGATCTGGACGATCTCCAGCCAGACCTGGTTCTGTGCGGCGTCGTGCAGGGGAAGGTTGCGCAGACCGGTGGCGCGGGCGGCGCGGATACGGTCCTCGGCGCGGGCCCGCTGGCGTTGCCGCAGCTCCAGCTCGGCGATCGAGGTGTGTTGGGTGTTGGTGGCGAAGCAGGTCAGGCGCATGCCGTCGGCGTCGGTGAAGCGCAACTGGGCGCCGGGGTGCGGCCGTTCCTTCCGCACGATCAGCCGCATCCCCTCGGGCCAGCCCTTGAGGCAGTCGCCGCCGAGCTCAGCCACCCAGGCGCCGTCACGGATCTCGCCGTCGGGCTCGACGGCCGGTGTCCAGGCCGGGGCCGGGACCTTCAGGACGGCCTGGTGGATGGCATCGGTGATGGTCATGCCGACCGAGTACGACAGCCACCGACCGCGGGCCGACAGCCAGTCGACGAACTCGTGGGTGCCCCCGCCTGAGTCGGTGCGGATCAGCGTGCGCCGTCCGCGCCGGTACTTCTTCGGCAGCTGCGCCAGCGCGAGCCGGGCGGCTTCGATGTGGTCGGGAGCAGTGTTGCTGCCCGCGTTCCCGGGCCGCAGCAGCCCGGCCACCGGCTCCCCGGACCCGCCCCGGCCGTGGTCGACGAACCCCATCAGCGGATGGTGCCCGAAAGACTTCTTCCAGGTCGCGGCCGCATCCTGTTTCTCGGAATGCGCTATTACCAGCACCCCGTCCAGGTCCACGACCACCTGCCCGGCCGTGTCCGGCGCCGCGTCGCCGGCCAACGTCCATACATGTTCACGCACTTGAGCGCGGGCCTGCCGCAGTGCGGTCAACGCACGCTTCCCGCCCGCTGCCAGCGTGTCGATCAGCCGGGACACCGTCGGATCGGAGGCCACCGGCCCGAACACCGCCGGCTCGGCCCGCAGCATGCCCACATCCGCCAGGCAGTCTCCGCCCAGCGCTACCGCGAGCGCCACATCCAGCAGGATCTTGCCTGGATCATGCACCGCCCGCGGCTTGCGCCACGGCGCCAACGCCGCCGATATCGCCTGATCCAGGCTGGACTTGCGGACCGTCTCCACCAGCAGCACACCACCGGCCTGGGAGACCACCCCGCGACCACCGCCCTCGGTACGGACACGCGGGTAGAACCCGATACGCTTCTTCACCTGGAGAGTGCTTCTTTCACGCGACGACCTGGACCCTAGACAAGTCCCATCGTTGCACCCATGAGGGCCGGGCTTGTCAAGCGCGTAATGGGTCCCTGACCTCGGGTTTTGACTGTCGAGCCATTCCGAGGGCGTTGGAGATTCCTGGCGTGAAGTTGCGGTCCGCAACTGGTCGTTCGCGTGGGATTGGCTCCCGGAGTGACGTGGTCGGCGTGGGGTTCACAAGCACCCATTCGGCGTCTGGCCTGTGTGGTCGGCGCCATGACCGTGGTCCGGGGCCGGGGCTGCTCAGTCAGGTCATCGAGCGCGGCGAGGCCGTCTCATGCAAGAGATGCGAGCTCACCCCGGGGGTCTGCGGGCGGCCGGTGTGGGAGGGATTCATCGCTCGGGTCGTTTCTTGCGCTGCGGCTGCGCTTCGGCGGCTTGGAGGAGGTGGTAGGCGCGGGTAAGAAGCTTGCGGGCGATGGCGGTGGTGGCGATCTTCTTGCCGCGGCGGGCGGTGATGGCGTGGTAGGTGTCGGCGAAGTCCGGGTGACGCTTGGCGGTTTGTGCGGCTTCGCACAGGATCCACCGCAGCCAGGCGTCTCCCTGCTTGGAGATGTGGCCGTGGCGGACGATGAGGTCCGAGCCGCGCACGGTCGGGGTGAGTCCGGCCCAGGCGGCGAGTTTGCGTGCGGAGGGGAAACGGGTGACGTCGCCGACCTCGGCCAGGATCACCAGCGCGGTGAGCGGGCCCACGCCCGGCAGGGCAGTGAGAACTTTGACCCGAGGGTCACCGCGGGCGTGCGCGGCAAGCCGCACGTCAAGGGCGTCGATGGGGATCTGCAGCGCGTCCATCAGCTGCAGCAGGTCGTCGACCACGTGGCGGGAGGCGTCCGGCAGCTCGAGCGAGGCGAGCCAGACCCGCCCTGGTCCGGTGAAGACCGAGCCGGCTCGGTCGTGGCCGAGATCCGCGAGTACCGCGTGGACCCGGTTGCGCAGCAGCGTCCGCAGACGTACCAGCTGGAAGCGGTGGCGCAGCAGGGCTCGCTGCTGACGCACCCACAACGGCGCGATCCATGCCTCCGGCAGGAGGTCGGCACGCAACAGCCGGCCCAGCGTGGCTGCGTCGACCTTGTCGTTCTTGAGTCTGGCGGAGGCGATGGCCTTGCATTGCAGCGGATGCACCAGATGCGGCTGGTAGCCGTAGTCCTCCAGCAGTTCCACCAGCCAGCCCCAGCCATAGGCGGCCTCGAACGCGACCGGAGTGCCGATCGGTAGATCCCCGATCACCGAGAGCACCGTCTCGACCCCGTTGGGCACGTTCCGATTGATTCGAACCGTGCCCTCCTGGTCGAGGACCGCGATCTGCGACCGCTTGCGGTGCACATCGATACCGACGTAGACAGACATTGAGGGCCTCCTTCCCGAGCCCGTCGATACCCGGACGATAGGCATCGCCCGGCTGAGCACGGAAGGGGGCCCGGCCCTCATAGGGTCAGGTCAGGAGCACTCTTCGCGTTTCTGATCACCCACCGGACGCCCTGCCCCGTGAAAGCCCGAGGCTAACCCGGCGCGCTCGCTGGGCTTCGCCTCGCCTACGACGGTTGGATGGCCACGGGCGCCGGCCCAGCCGGCCGCGTTACGCGCTTGCCGAATGTGCTCAGCGAAGGTGGACGATCCGCCAGGCACCGAGACGGACTTGGGACGCTCCCGTCCTGATATCGGGCGCGTCGGACAGGAGTACGTAGCGTCCAGGTCGGCTGCGGTCGTCAAGGGTCTCCGAGTGACTGGCGGACAGGCCGCCGAGGCCGTATGCGGGTCCCTCGAAAATGGGTGCTGTGCTGTGCCCGTTTTCAAGCGCCTCATATACCTGTTCGACCGTCACTCCTGCGCGGACGCGCTGCAGCACCATCTCCCCGCCCTGGTTGGTGGCGTTGGTGAAGCGGATGCGCCCGTTAGCGGGAAGCAAGTCGGGGGAACGGAAGCGGGGACCGTTCACGGTCCGCACGAGTTGGACCTGGGCTGGAGTCTGGGCAGCCGGCTCAAACCGCAGACCGTTCGGCCGGTCGGCCTTGGGATCAGCACCGGTGCGCGGCCCGTTGGACTCACAGGCCCTGTGGTGCCCCCTCACCTGCAGTCGTCGCACCTTGTTCGATCCCTGCAGCACCCGGATAAGGTCGATCACGTCGTAGACGCCGGGGCACAGGACGATGGTGACCTGTACCGGACGATCACGGTCGACCTGCGCGCCGCCGAAGAATTCGGCCTCCTGGTCCACCTTCCTGGCCGAGGCCGACACGAGAGGCGGCGGGTTTTGGAGCGAGGTTCCCCGCAGGTCTCCCAGCACTCGCCGGACGGGGCCGCCTTGTCGCGATTGGAAGAGATCGAGTAGGTGTTGCCGTCCGTCAACGGATGACACCCGGAACGCTACCGGCCCGGCAGGCACGGTTTCGGGAAGGTCGAAGCCCGCGTTACTCATCCGCACTTCGACGGTCGGCTGATTCGTCGGGTCATTGGTGGCCTGTGCTGCTGCCGGTGTGACGATGAGACAGGCAGTCATACAAGCGACGAGCGACACCTGACGGGCTGTGGCCCATCCATTCCTGGCATTCACGGATAGTCCTTTCGAAAGCAGAGTGGCCGTCCCCCCTTTCCCTTCGACCCTAGGAAGTCATACCAGTCGTACCTCGCTATGAACGCACACCATCGGGGTGTTGAGCGAAATGACGACCACGTGGCAGGTTGTACGCCCCCGATGACGCAGGCCTCATGAGAGACGGCTCTGCGTGCCCTGTGCGCCGCATCCGCCCGGCTCCTCTGAAAGGCCCACCCGGAACACTCGTTAGGGCGAGAGTCACCAGCAGCGGCAAAAGGCCGGATCCTCGCCCGGGCACAACTCCACCACGGCCGTATGCGCCCCGGCGTGTGCCGCAGCGGGACCGAGCAGGACGGGCGCGTGCGGCGGTGCAGCGGTCCCTCTGGAGAGTGCGTGACCGAGGAGACACGGGCCTTGCCTATGACCTGCTGCGAAGGGACTTGCTCGCATCACCCGGTCGGACCTGCCCTGCGCATTTGGCACGTGGCATGTGGAGATCGAGTGAGGCGAGGCCGACCCGGGAGCGGACGAACGTATTGATCGGTGGCTCACGGCGCAGTGGGGACTATGGCCGTGGCGGGGGCACGCGACCCTCGGCAGGAGATTACGGAAACCGCTGGTTGTGGTGGCTGCATCGTCGGAGCGCAGTCAGCCTCCAGGAGGACCGGTCGGAGGACAGGCCGAGGCCCTGCACCTCCCTACGCTGAACGAAGCTATTCACGAAGGGCTGGATATGTGAATTGTATTTCCGTGTCCATTCCCCGGGCGGTCGCCGCCGTGAATCGATCTGGAACCAGTCTGTGCGTACCTGAGGAGGACAGCCCGTGCGAATGACCTGCTGCGAACGGAGTCACCCACGTCACCTCGTCGGGCCTGCCCTGTCCTGCCTCAGCCCATGGCAACACTTGGAGATCGGACCGTGATCAGGAAGAGCGATACGGGAACGGGCCGGACAGGCGTGTGGTTGGTGGGGGCTCGCGGGTCGGTTGCGACCACGGCCGTGGCGGGGTGCGCGGCGCTTGCCGCAGGCCTGCACGAACCGCTCGGCATGATTACTGAGACGGCCGTCTTCGAGGGGTGTCGGCTCCCGTCCATCGGTTCACTGGTGTTCGGTGGGCATGACATCGCGGAGGTGTCACTGTGCAAGAGGGCGGAAGAACTCGTCGCCAGCGGTGTGCTGCCGCACACTCTGCCCGGCGCCATCTACCGGGAACTCGCGGAAGCCGACGCCGCCGTACGGCCGGGCGGGCCCGCACCGGACGATCGACGCAGTGATGAGGAACTGATCGCCGACTTCGCCGAAGACATTTGCGCGTTCGTCCGCGAGAAGGGTCTGGCGCGTGCCGTGGTGGTCAACGTAGCCTCGACCGAACCGATTCTGGACCCTGCCCGGAAACGACTGCCGGTCAGCGCCCTCTACGCGGCGGCCGCCCTCCGTGCCGGTTCGCCGTACGTCAACTTCACGCCGTCCACAGGACTTCACCATCCAGCACTGGCAGAGGCGGCTGCGGCCTCCGGGCTCCCCTATGCGGGACGGGACGGCAAGACGGGCCAGACTCTGCTGCGGTCCGTGCTCGCCCCGATGTTCCGGCAGCGAGCCCTGTTGGTACGGGCGTGGTCAGGGACGAACCTGCTTGGCGGGGGTGACGGAGCCGTTCTTGCTCACCCGGGCGCGGCGGCCGCCAAGAATGCGGGCAAGGCCAGAGTGCTCGCCGACACTTTGGCCGACGTGCCGGACGGCAGGGTCCACATCGACAACGTTCCCGCCCTCGGCGACTGGAAGACAGCGTGGGACCATGTCGTCTTCGACGGATTCCTTGGCACCCGCATGATCATGCAGGCCCTCTGGCAGGGCTGTGACTCGGCGCTGGCCGCCCCCCTCGTCCTGGACCTGGCACGGCTGACGGCTGCCGCACATGCTGCCGGTCTGTCCGGGCCGCTTGCTGAACTCGCCTTCTTCTTCAAGGATCCCGAGCCGGGTGCTCCTGGTGGCCTCGCCGACCAGTGGCGTGCCCTGCTGGCGTTCGCCGAGCAGCTTCGGGGGGCAACGTGACGTGCGGGGCCGGAGCCCAGTACGCGCCATGCTCGCCGGGCAACGCCGGGCAGGATCGGCGGCCCTCCCGTCCCCTCGGAATGCCCCTGCCTACGACCGCAGGAGCCCGGACACCCGCGGGCCGTATCGCCGTCTGGGCCGAACTCTTGCGTCTGTCGGCGTTGTTCACCGTGCCCGGCGACGCCCTCGCCGGTACTGCCGCGGCGGGCCGGCGTGTGCACCGTGGCACGGCGTACGCCATCGGGGCCTCGTGCTGCCTCTATACGGCCGGAATGGCTCTCAACGACTGGGCGGACCGGCATGTCGATGCCGTGGAACGCCCGGAACGCCCGCTTCCTTCCTGCCGTATCGCGCCCGCCGCCGCGCTGATGGCCGCAGGCGGCCTGACCGCTGCGGGCCTGACCCTCGCCACCCGTGCCGGGCCGCTCGCCCGCGCGACGGCAACCGCACTGGCCAGCACGGTCTGGGCCTACGACCTAGGGCTGAAGCGCACTGCCGCCGGGCCCGCCGTCATGGCGGCGGCCCGCTCTCTCGATCTGCTCCTGGGTGCCGTAGCCGACCCCGGAACGGCCGTACCTCCAGCTGCCTGCGCAACAGGCGGCCCTGGCGCAGACGGAATCCGTCCATCAGCATCGAGTGCACGGCCACAGGGGACTGTGGGTTCGGTGTTGGGCTCGGCCGTCCTGCTGGGCGCCCACACCCTGGCTGTCACCGCAGTCTCCCGCCAGGAGGTTTACGGCGGGTCCACCCCCGCTCCGACGGCTGCACTTGCCACGACAGCCGCTCTCGCCTGCGGCCTCGGACGCTCCCTCGCAGTATCCGCCGGTACCGGGGCCGCGCGGCTGGGACTGCTGGTGAATGCCACGACGCTGCTCATCTACACGGCTACGGCCGGGCGCCCCTATCTGCACGCCGCGCTCAATCCATCCCCGCAGCTCACGCGTCGAGCGGTTGCCGGCGGTATTCGCGCCGTCATTCCTCTGCAGGCGGCCCTCGTCCAACGCCACAAAACGGCGCGGGCGGCTCTGCCGGTCCTCGCCCTACTGCCCGCGGCACGCCTCCTCTCCCGAAGGATCAGCCCGACGTGACACCTCATGTGGCATCCGAGTTGCGCCTCGCCTACGGAACCAACGGTCTCACCGACCTTCGGCTGGAGGACGCCCTACGTCTTCTCGCCGAACTCGGCTATAGAGGCGTCGGACTGACGCTGGACCATATGCACCTTGACCCACTGGCCCCCGCCACCGAATTGACCTTCAGAACCCGGGCCATCGCCCGGCGCCTTCAGGCCCTCGGTCTCGGTGTCACCGTCGAGACTGGGGCCCGCTACATCCTCGATCCGCGCCGTAAGCACCACCCCACCCTCCTTGACCCCGACCCGGATGCCCGTGCGGCGCGGGCGGGGCTGCTTCTCATGGCGGTGCGAATCGCCAACGAGTTGGGGTCGGACACCGTACATTGCTTCAGCGGTCCCGCCCCTGACGACATTGGCGCCGACGACGCCTGGCGGCGTCTGGCGGACGCCCTCGCTCCCGTGCTGGACGCCGCCGACGCGGCAGGCGTGGCGCTGGCCGCCGAACCAGAACCGGGACACCTGCTGGCAGACCTCGACGGCTTCCACCGGCTCCGGAAAATCCTCGGTGAACCGAACACGCTCGGCATCACTTTGGACATCGGCCACTGCCAGTGTCTTGAACCAGCACCGCCTGCTGAGTGTGTCCGTCACGCCGCGCCCTGGCTCCGTTACGTGCAGATCGAAGACATGCGGCGGGGCGTGCACGAACATCTCCCGTTCGGGGAAGGCGAGATCGACTTCCCGCCCGTCCTGGCCGCACTGCAAGACGTCGGCTACGACGGCCTGGTCACCGTCGAACTCCCGCGCCACTCCCACGCCGGACCCGCTCTCGCGGCGGCCTCCCTCGCCTTCCTGCGTGCGGCAGGCCGGTCACCATGATTCGTCTCCGGCCCACTGCCGCCGGTCACCCGGCGGAGCAGGAGCGGGGGTTCTCCCACCAAAACGCCAGTCATCAGCAGAGGGCATCCGAACCGTGAGTGAGCACAAAACCAGCGCCGGCCCCTCCCTCCAGCACATGCGAGAAACGGTGGAGCAACTGCTCACCCACCAGGCACGAGTCTGGCTGGACCTAGCACTCGCTGACGCGGGGCGGCGCCCGCTGCCGACCCCGTGCCAGCGCCCACCGGCTCCCCCCTCATGGGAAGTGCATTTCGCGGCCGCAGGACGCCGGTGCATGACGCCCGCCGCCGGCCCAGACGTCGTGGATGTCGTACGGCTGCTGATCCTCCATGCAGCCGCCCCCGATCTGGCCACCGTCAGCCGCCTGTACCGGCAGGGCACCGGCGCCGAGCGGCGCGCCGTGCTGCGGGCACTGCCCCATCTCGGTTTCGGTGACGGCGCCGTGCCTCTGGTTGAGGACGCCCTGCGCACCAACGACACCGGACTGCTCAGGGCGGCCGTCGGACCGTATGCGGCTTGTCACCTTGGCCCCCACGCCTGGCGGCACGCCGTCCTGAAGTGCCTTTTCACCGGCGTGCCCGTCGCCGCCGTCGCCGGCCTGGAGCGTCGCGCACACGGCGACGTGGAACTGGGCCGGATGCTCACCGCCTACGCCGGCGAGCGCACCGCGGCTGGCCGAACGGTCCCACACGACCTCCACCGGGTCCTGGCCCTCACGGCCGGCACCCGTGCGCCCAAGGAGCCACGATGCGCATCTTCGACCCACACATTCACATGACCTCACGCACCACCGACGACTACGCGGCTATGTACGCAGCGGGCGTCCGGGCCGTCGTCGAGCCGTCGTTCTGGCTCGGGCAGCCACGCACCTCACCCGACACCTTCGTCGACTACTTCGACTCCCTGCTGGGCTGGGAGCCGTTCCGGGCGGCGCAGTACGGCATCGCCCACCACTGCACACTCGCGCTCAACCCCAAGGAAGCCAACGATCCCCGTTGCCGGTCCGTGCTCGACCTGCTGCCGCGCTACCTCATCAAGGACAGTGTGGTGGCCGTCGGCGAGATCGGCTACGACGCGATGACTGCGGCCGAGGACGAAGCACTGGCGGCGCAGCTGCAACTCGCCGCTGACCACGCCCTGCCCGCCCTGGTGCACACTCCCCACCGGGACAAGGCCGCTGGTCTGCGCCGCACCCTCGACGTGCTGCGCGAGTCCGCAGTTCCCCCAGAGCGCGTAGTGCTCGACCACCTCAACGAGACGACCGTCGAGCAGGCCGCCGCAAGCGGCTGCTGGATGGGATTCTCCATCTACCCCGACACCAAGATGGACGAACAGCGGATGGTCGCCATCATGCGGCTGTACGGCACCGACCGGATCCTGGTGAACTCAGCCGCCGACTGGGGCCACAGCGATCCCTTGGCCACGGTCAAGGTCGGCGAAGCCATGCTCGCCGCCGGCTTCAGCAGCGACGACATCGACCGGGTGCTGTGGCGCAACCCGGCAGAGTTCTACGGCGCCAGCGGCCGTCTGAACCTGTCCTGCGCCACACGCGCCGCCACCCACGAGGGCAACTCCATTCTCCGCGGGAGCGACTGACCATGCGGTTCCAACATCCCGACGGGTCCGTGGTCCACCTGGCCTACTGCACCAACGTGCATCCTGCCGAGGATCTCGACGGAGTGCGCAGTGTCCTTCGTGAATACGCCGAACCGGTCCGTCAGCGGCTGGGACGCAGCACCCTGGGCATCGGCCTGTGGCTGGCCCGCGATGCGGCCCGCACGCTCGTCGGTGACGCCACCGCTCTTCGGGCGCTGCGGGCCGAACTCCACGACCGCGGGCTGGAGGTCGTCACCCTCAATGGGTTCCCTTACCGCGGATTCGGCGGCGCCGTCGTCAAACACCGCGTTTACCGGCCCGACTGGACAGAGCGCGAGCGCCTGGAGCACACCACCAACCTGGCAGAAATCTTGGCTGCCCTGCTGCCCGACGACACCGTCGAGGGAAGCATCTCCACCCTTCCCCTGGCCTGGCGCACTCCGCTGGGCTCGGCACGCGCGCACGCCGCCCTTAAGGCCTTGGGAATTCTGGCCGAGCGCCTCGCCGTCCTCCGCCAGGGCAGTGGACGCAGCATCCGGGTCGGTCTGGAACCCGAACCCGGCTGTGTCGTCGAGACCGCCGCCGACGCTACCGGCGTCCTCACCTCGCCAGGTGCCCCGTCCCACGACTCCATCGGAGTGTGTCTGGACACTTGCCACATCGCCACCCAGTTCGAAGACCCGGATACCGCCATCGACACGCTGCTGTCGGCCGGCATCCCGATCGTCAAGGCCCAGCTCTCCGCCGCTCTGCATGCCCAGGTCCCGCACCGCTTGGACGTCCGGCAGGCCCTTGCCGCGTTCGCCGAACCCCGCTTCCTGCATCAGACCCGCACCCGTACACGCGACGGCATCGTACTGGGCACCGACGACCTGCAGGAGGCGCTGATCGACAGTGGCCTCCCGCGCACCGCGCCATGGCGGTGCCACTTCCACGTACCCCTGCACGCCGCCCCCGAGCCACCTCTGGCCTCCACAACCGATGTGCTGCGCGCCGCACTCGCCCGACTGGTCGGTGGGCCTGTCCCCCTCACCCGACACCTGGAGGTCGAGACCTACACCTGGCACACCCTCCCCGCCGCACAGCGCCCCCACAACAGCAAGCTGCTTGCCGACGGTATCGCCGCGGAACTCGCCTTCGCCCGTGACCTGCTGACCGATCTCGGCTTGAAGGAGGCCGAAGCATGACCGCCTCCGCCACGCGCCCCCTCCTCGTCCTGAACGTCGTCGGCCTCACCCCCGCCCTCCTGCCCCGCATGCCACGGCTCAGGCACCTCGCCGCCACGGGCTCGTGCGCACCACTGCGCACCGTGCTGCCCGCGGTGACCTGCACGGTCCAGTCGACGATGCTCACTGGTGCCCCGCCATCCCAGCACGGCATCGTCGGCAATGGCTGGTACTCCCGCGGCCTGGGAGAAATTCTGATGTGGCGGCAGCACAACGGACTCGTGGGCGGCGACAAGCTCTGGGACGCTGCCCGCCGCGCACACCCCGGCTACACCGTGGCCAACCTCTGCTGGTGGTACGCCATGGGCGCCGACACAGACATCACCGTCACCCCACGCCCGGTCTACCACGCCGACGGCCGCAAGGAACCCGACTGCTACACCCGCCCTGCGGCCCTGCACGACGAACTCACCGCCAAACTCGGAACGTTCCCTCTGTTCGAGTACTGGGGGCCTCGCGCGGGGCTCCGCTCCAGCGGATGGATCGTCAACGCAACCCGGCATGTTCTGCATGCCTACGGCCCCGACCTCACTCTCGCGTATGTTCCCCACCTCGACTACGCGCTGCAGCGCCACGGCCCGGACGACCCGCGCGCCTACGCCGCGGCCGCTGCACTCGACGGTGTCCTCGCTCCCCTCCTCGACGAGGCCCTGGCGCAGGACCGCACCGTCGTCGTGCTCTCCGAATACGGCATCACGTCTGTCCGTCGTCCCGTCGACATCAACCGGGTCCTGCGCCGTGCCGGGCTCCTCGAGGTGCACACCCAGGCTGGCATGGAGTACCTCGACCCGGGCGCCTCCCGCGCATTCGCCGTGGCCGACCACCAGATCGCCCACGTGTACATCCGCGATCCCGACGCCACCCACCGAGTCCGCGCTGCCATCGAAAAGGTGCCCGGAATCGCCCACGTTCTCGCCGACGAAGGCAAGAAGACCCACAGCCTGAACCACCCGCGTTCGGGCGAGCTGGTGGCCATCGCAGATCCTGACGCCTGGTTCACGTACTACTACTGGCTCGACGACACACGTGCCCCGGACTTCGCGCGGCTCGTCGACATCCACCGCAAACCTGGATACGACCCAGCGGAACTGTTCATGGACCCGCTCGACCCATACGTGCGGCTGCGTGCCGCAACCGCACTTGTCCGCAAGAAGGCCGGTCTGCGCTACCGCATGGCGGTCGTCCCCCTCGATCCCTCCCCGGTCCGCGGCAGCCACGGCCGACTGCCCACACAGCCCAGCGAAGGACCGCTCGTCATCTGCTCCAAGCCCGACACCCTGCAGGACACGGTGGCCGCCTCCGACGTCAAGGGACTCCTGCTCAGCCTCGCCGGACTCCCCATGGATGATCCGTCCGGGCGCCGAGAGGAGGGCGCCGCGTGAATCGGCAGCCCCCCGGCGCTGACCTGGAGACGGTCTTCCGGGATATGAGCCAGGATCCTTTCGCGGCTTACCGCAGACTGCGCGAGGACTACCCCCTGATCGAACATCCCCGCCTGGGATGGCTTGTGAGCCGCTACCGGGACGTCGCCCACGTCCTAGCTGATCCGGTCTTTTCCACGCGCGCCTACGCCCGGCACCTCGAGCCGGTGCTCGGGAGGACCATCATCCAGATGGAGGGAAAGGAACACGCCGACCACCGGAAAGTGATCTCCGGAGCCCTTCGAGGCAAGGCGCTGCATACGGACCTCGCCCCCAGCATCGCCCGCACCGTGCGCACCCTCATCAGGGACTTCGCCCCCAACGGGCGAACGGACCTGGTAGCGAGCTTCTGCCGACGTCTGCCGGTCCGTGTCATCCTCGACCTCCTCGCACTCCCCCAGCAGGAACAAAGTCAATTCCAGCGCTGGTACTCCACCTTTGGCCCCTTCATGGCTGCCGGCCACCACGATCCGGACGTGGCGGCGGCCGGACTGCGGGCCTGCGAGGAGATGCGCACATACCTAGACGCCGTGGTCACCAAACGCCGCGCCCGCCCGGGCACGGACCTCATCTCCCGGATGTGCACAGCGCGAGTCGGTGGATCCACCGTGAGCGACGAGATGGTGAAGAACTTTTCCATCCTGCTCCTCAGCGCCGGTGCCGAAACCACCGACAAAGCGCTGTCTTCGCTGCTCTGTCTCCTTCTCGACCATCCCGCCCAACTAGCGGCGCTCCGCGCCGACCACAGCCTGATCCCGGCAGCCCTTGCCGAGACCCTGCGCCACAGCCCGCCCACCCACCTGGTGTTCCGCGAGGCAACCGAAGAAGTCGCCCTGTCCGCGGGAACCGTCCCGGCCGGCGCTCAGGTCGCCTGCCTCCTGGGGGCCGCCGGCCGCGACCCAGAGCGCTACACGGACCCGGACCGCTTTGACATCACGCGGGATGATCTCGATCCCGACCGAGCCTTCGGCGCAGGAGCAGACCACGTGGCCCTGGGCTTGGGCCGGCACTTCTGCGTCGGTGCCGCGCTGGCAAGGGCCGAGACAGAGATCGGGCTCAGCGAACTGCTGAACACACTGCCGGACCTGCGGTACGCGGACGGCTTCATCCCCAGCAGTACCGGCGTGTTGGCTCACGCACCGGCCCGGTTGCTTGTCACGTTCTCCCCCGTGCGACCGCGCGCAGGCAGCATGTGACCACCACCTTTCTCTCGACGGTTCGCAAGGGTGTGATCGGCTCTTGCCCCGCGCCTGGGAGCGGAGTTCCGTACGGAAGGAGAACGCATGGGACACGATGCGGTGTGGCGAGTGTACGGGGAGCCGCTGGTCGCCGGGGCGGGAGCAGGTCCGCTGAAGGGCGTCCGGGTAGCGGTTAAGGACCTCTTCGCTGTGGCGGGGCAGCGGGTCGGGGCGGGCAACCCGACATGGCTCGCCGAGGCCGACGAAGAGTCAGCGCATGCCTGGGCCGTACGGGCCCTGTTGGAGGCCGGTGCCGATGTGGTCGGTATCGCGCACACCGACGAGTTCGCGTACAGCCTGGAGGGGACCAACGCACACTACGGCACCCCGCCCAACCCCGCTGCGCCGGGCCGCGTTCCGGGCGGCTCCTCCAGCGGGCCTGCCAGCGCCGTCGCCCTCGGGCAGGCCGATGCCGGGCTCGGTAGCGATACCGCCGGCTCGATCCGGGTTCCTGCCTCCTACTGTGGGCTATACGGCATGCGCCCGACCCACGGTGCTGTGCCCGTCACTGGCATGCTGCCTCTCGCCCCTGCCTTCGATACGGTGGGCTGGCTGGCGCGAGACGCCCGGATGCTCGCGCGGATGGGCGAGGTCTTGCTCCCCGCCGCAGTACCGGGTCTGTCTGCGATCCGCAACGCGGTGGTTGCAAAGGAGCCGGTACGACTCGTCGAGGACAAAGTCCGGCAAGCCTTCGAGACGTCGGTTCAGGACATCGTCGCCGGGGGAGGGCTGGCGATCGAAGAACGCCGTCTCACCACTGCTCACACGGGCCTGCACCCCGTTGAGGGACCGGCTGAATGGGCCGCGGCCTTCACCACCGTCCAAGGCGCCCAGGCTTGGGAGTGTGACGGGAACTGGGTTGACGCGCACCCCGGTGCTCTGGGGCCGGCAGTGACACAGCGTTTTGCCTGGGCCGCCTCGGTCACCGCCGACGATCGCGTAGCCGCTGAGCGCATCCTCAGCCGAGCCGGCCTCGTCCTGCGAGGCGTGATTCCGCCCGGGACAGTGCTGCTGCTGCCTGCCACCGGCGCACCAGCACCGCTATCCAACGCCGCCCCCGAGCTGAGAGCGGCGATCCGCCAGGCGACCGTAAGCCTGACCTGTTTGGCATCAATCGCGGGTCTGCCGTGCCTGGCGATGCCGCTGATGTCCCTGGGCGGGCTGCCCGTTGGCGTGTGTGCGATCGGGGCGCCGGGAAGCGACCGGGCGCTGCTCGAGCTGGCGCAGCGAATCATGCCCCGTGAGGAGTCTGGGAGTTGAGACGTCTCTTTCGGTGGGATGATGGCGTTGCGGCTATCCGCCGGTCGATACCCGAAGCGGTGCGGCCGGCGGTGGACCGTCTTCGGGCTGCACCGCGACTCCTTCGCGATGGCAGCCACTCACTGTCCAGACCGGTTCAGCTCGCTCATCCGTGCCCGCATGACCAGATCACGCGGCGCCCTACGTGCCCGCGTCAGTGGGGGCACGAGCCGTTCCTCGCATTCGTCACGGCTCGGCCATACCTGTAACACCGCCGTCCCGCATCCGCCCCCGAGTAGCCGAACCGCCCCGCCGCCAGGACATATGCCCAGCGACAGAGGAGTCCAGCACTACTAGCGCTCATGAGTCCGGCGGATGTGTCCTGCAGGTCCGCGGGGCCAGGGCCAGGCCCGTCCCCTGCCCAACTGGCCGCCCTGCCGGGCGTCGGCCGCCTCGACACGCTCCTGACCGTGGTGGGCGCCCAAAGCAGCGTCCGGACTGGCCTCATCCACCTCGGCTGCCGCCATCAAGACCTCCACCCGCGCGCCGCCAAGGCCGTTCTGACCGATGTGCAGCCGGCCACCCTCGCGCTCACGTGCGACCAGGCAAGCATTCTCCCGCGCGACCTTTAAAAGAAGGAAAAACGGATCGGTCGGGTAGCTCCTTTGTCGGCCAACGTGCGCCAGCGCGGCCACCGGCTATAGGAGGAGGGCGCCAAGGGCGTCCGGTTCGATCGTGTGTGAGGTGAGCCATGAAGCATGAGGATGGTTTGCGGGGCCGTTCCCGGGCGCGCGTCCGAAGCGCAGGAGCACGATGGCGAAGAACGCCGGAGCACGCCCATCAGCGGGCCTGGCATCGGCGTGAGATTCCACGGGAGGCGCAGGAACGCGGCGGGACGTGCCGCCCGCCGGGTCGTCGGCCCCCGGATCCACTGCATCGGCCTGTGCATGTCCTCGTCGATCTTCCGGCACCCGTCCGGTGCATCGCGTGAGGCCCAGGGATCGTGAGCTGATCACCGTCGCGATTTGAGCGATGGACAAGCACCCGGCGCAAGCGCCCCGGAAGGGCGCGACCTGTGACGAGTGCGCCAGCGGTGAGCAGACAGACCGAGGCCCCTAGAAGAAGGGGCATGTTCAGGCCCGGCGAATGCATCCTGGACGTCGGAACCGACACGCCGGCAAAGGCCAGGCCGAGCCCCCCACCGACGCAAATTCCCGCAAGGGTGACCCCTGACGCCTCGCCTGCACGGTATCGCGGCACCACAGCCTGCGTCGTCATGGTGGGCAGACGAAGCGCCATGCCCAGCGTCCCTCCGCACAGACCCAGGGCCACTACATACAGCGGCAGTGTCCGGGACAGCGACAGGAGCAGCAAGGACATGCCGCCCAGGGCGAGAGCTGCGGCCATGCCCTGCAGGGGCGGGACCCGAGTGACAACGCGGGTGGCCACAATCCCGGAGACTGTGGCGGCTGCGGCAGGAATCAGGAAGACCAGTCCAGTGATAAACGGGCTGAGGCCGCACGCCCGCTGCAAGTAGACGGTGGACTGAAAAAGGTACAGCGTGCACGCACCGCTGGCGACAGCACCAGCAGCCGCCAGGGCTGTGAACTGCCCGTTCTTGAAGAGCCTCAAATCTACGAGTGGCGCCTCCACTCGCAATTCAATCGCGACGAACAGAGCGACAAAAAGAATGCCCCCCGCCAAGAAGCCGCAGGTTTCGAGTGAATCCCATCCTGACACGCTGCTCTGCTCCACGGCGCCGCCTGTCAAGCCGATCGCGGCAACAATACTTGCAAGGCCTCGGAAATCGATCTTGGGCGAGGGGCGCCGATGGTGGTATTCAGCGACTCTGGTGACCAGATACACAGCTGCTGCGGCGAGGGGAAGATTGACCAGGAAAACGCATCGCCATCCCATCATCTGCGTGACGGTTCCGCCCACGAACGGGCCGACCGCGTTACCGACTCCGGCGGCCGCCAAGGCGAATCCTATGGCCTTGGCCCGACGCTCCCTCGGAAAAGTATGCGTAAGGAGAGTAACACCAGAAGGCATGATCATCGCGGCGCTCGCGCCCTGCGTCACCCGAAAAATGATCAGCAGTTCGACATCATTGGTAAGCGCGCAAAAAAGTGAGCTAAGACCGAACAGAGCAGTACCGAGCTGCAGCGTGCGCCGCTGGCCCAGGAGGTCACCGACCCGGCCTGATGGAATGAGCAGGGTACCTGCGGCCAACTCGTAACCACTGATAACCCATCGCAAAGCGGAGGCCGGCACGTGAAACCCGTGGGAGATACTGGGAAGCGCGAGATTCAGCGAATAGTAATCCAGCTGCACGCAGAACAGTGCCAGCGCCACTGCGGCTAGGGCGTAACGGGCAGGACGCATTCCCAGGGTTCGCATTTCACTCCTTCCCAATTACCGCCATGGCTGCCGCCCTGGCCCTGCTACCGCAGCAGATCCCATAGTGATGCCACGCCAGGCAGGAGGTTGTCCGCCAATGGGGCGAGCGCACGGAGGATCTGAAGGCCTTGCGTGCGATGGCGGCAAGGAGAGGGTTCAACCATCGCAAGGGCTATGGCCACCCGAGTGGGAGGCCCGTGCCCGCACCGTCGAGTCGACCATCCCCGCGCCGCGCAGGCACTTACGTGCCACACCGGCTCGTCGATCGGCGCCGCAGGAGAGGTATGCGCTCATGAGCGCGGGCGCCACCGCTGCCGGCTCCCTGTCTCCGGTTGCCGCGTCGGGGCCGTCTCCAGCTTCGGTGTCATGCGAAACGGGCAGTCGGACTCGGCGAGCGACAGCAGTCGGCCGGCGTGGCGGACCACGTTAATGTTGGGGAGGTTCTTGAAGGTGTGGGCGAGTTCGGAGCCTACCTGCTCGGGTCCTGGCGTGATCCCCGACTCGATCCCGCCCCACAGTGCCCGGCCCGCTTCCTCCTCCGCCAGCAGGGCGGGGGTGCGGACGAACCGGTTGCGGTAGCGGGCCGTGTCCCGCTCGAACCAGACACCATGCAGCATGCCGTCGCCGTCGATGGGGAACAGGTAGGAACCGATCGGCGTGAAGCACGGGTTGGGTCCGTTGCGCAGGTAGACCCCGTCCAGGTCCTCCGGCAGCTGCCCTACGACCTTGAGACGCGCTTCGTCGGCCTCGTCCGTCACCCGGGCGAAACGACCGGACAGGTGAGCCACGCGCAAGGGGTCGCAGAACGCCCGCGGGGCGGAAGCGCTCATGTCTGCCTCCCAGGGACCGTCTTGGGGCGCGATCAACGGGCATGTGGGGCGGCCGCGGATCCGGAAGGTCGCCGCACGAAGACGGAGTCCGGCGGGGTGGCTCTCGGGTGTCTCGTCGTAGCGGGTCGCGATGCCTGGGTGGTGTACTGATGCCGTAGCGTGTCAAGACCCCGGCCGCTCAGTGTCTTTCGCCCCTGGGGTCCCGTGAAGGTCACCTCGGTGACCGGTCCGACGCGGTAGGCGACGCGGTCGGCGATGAGATATCCGGCCTGCCTGGCGTTGGCCAGCGGGCTGAGGTCGCTTAGCCGGGCGGGCGCCGTGTCGACGTCGGGCGGCAGGTGGGTCACAAGATGGGTGCATACCTGCGCGGCCCGTTTGGACGCTAGGTTCGCCTCGTAGACATCGGGGTGCCACGGTGTGTCCGAGATACCGCGGATGAGGGCCCATGGAATGCCGGTCATGGCATTGGCGAACGCGAATCCTGTGCCTTCGTTTTCCTCGGCATCGGTTTGGTAGAGCATGTTCTGCACCTGAATCCAGTCCAGGGATTCGGTCCACACGGGGGCCTGGCCGATCGCACCTATGACCACCTTGTTGGCCACTTTGCCGGTTGCCGTGGGGCTGCCCGTTGCCCGGGCAAGGGGGATCGAGCCGAGTTCCGGGGTTGCTGCACCGATCCGCACCAGTTCCCTGTTCGCGGCCAAAGCCTGCAGGTAGGCCCAGCTGGGATCCACAGGATGCGGCCCATTGCCGTACGTGTCCGCGTTCGAGGGCGTCGGGTACCGGCGTCCTTTGCGGCTGATTACGGCCCCCGCAATGTTCACCCGCCCGGTGACATGGATCTCGGCAGCCGGGTATGGGTTTTGCCGGCCGTCGCGCCCGTAGTGGATCGCCGCCTTGTCCACAACATAGCCGCTCAAGACCACGTCGCCGACGTTGACGGCGGCGTTCTGCGAGCCGGCTGTGCCGCAGAACAGCGTCGCGCGGGGCTGGAAGGCGCTGTTCAGCAACCATGTGGTGAGCTGTGCGCTGGGATCGAGTTCGCCGCTGGCGACGCTCACCACCGGATGGCCGTTGATCGTGCCCACATAGAAGCGAAAGCCGTGGAGGTCCTCCTGACGCTCGACCGCCATCGTGGCCAGCACGGCGGCCTGCTCGATCGGAACAGCGCTGACGATGCCAATCGGCTTACGTCCAGGCTGTCCGTCACCGCCGCTGACGGCACCGGACGCCACAAAGTCCCTGGGAGCCGCCGCTGTCAGCACCGCAGCGCCCAGCACAGTCCTGCGACGCAGCCGCACCAGGGAAGGCTTGACGCTCAAACGTCCTCCTCTCGGCAAGTGCCCGGGCCGTCTCACGTCTCCTCGGAGTCGTCCGTGCCTCCAGTCAGGGTAGGTTCGAGGTGTCCGAGCGGCACTTTGGTCGGGTTCCTGTCCCGCAGGCGGTTTCCGCCAGGCCGCTGTTCACTCACCGGGTCGAAGGCCCCTGGTTCCACCTGGATGCGGTCGGCTCCTCACGCGGGCTCGACGGCGAACGGCGGACTCTGTACTCCCGGCAGTCCGACGACCGACGGCATCCGCGGCCTGCCGGACGCACTGGCGTAACAGCCCAGCGGTCCCACAAAATCACCGGCCCTACGCCCGGTCTGCGGCAAGGTACGGGCACAACACTTCACTTGAGGCTGCAGGTGGGGCCGGTGGCATGGCTTGGGCCCATGATGGATACCGGAGAGGGCGGTTCAGGCTCGCTCCGGGCTCACTCCGGCCGGCTCCTCAGGTAGAGACCTCCACCCACACTGTCTTTCCTCCTCCGCTGGGGGAACTGCCCCATTGGGAAGCGAGGCCTTCGACGATGACAAGTCCTCGGCCGTGTTCGGAGTGGGATTTGGCCTTCTCGTCGATTCGCATGATCGAGGCCGGTACTGGTGGCGCGGGGTCGGTGTCGCGTACTTCGAGCCGTACATGGTGGGGATACTCGCGAAGCTGCACGTCGACGTTGCTGTCTGCGTGGATGAGAGCGTTGGTGACCACTTCGGAGATCACCGTCTCCAGGTCATCGCACAGGGGATCCAGGCCCCAGTGGTGCAAGGAGCTGCGGACGAAGCGGCGGGCGTCCTTGACCGCACGCAGATCATGACGCTGGATGCTCAGGCGGCTGATGTGGTGGTGCGGGCCCAGGCGTGGTCCCTCGTAACGGGCCAGGAGCAGGGCGATGTCATCGTGACGGTCGCCCGCGCCCGCGACGGTTTGCACGATGCGGTCGGCGATCGTCTCCACAGCGTCGTTGGAATCGAGGGAAAAGGAGTCGAGCAGGGCGCGAGCGCCGGTGACCGGGTCAAACGTGTGGGATCCCGTGAGCCCGTCGGTGTAAAGCACCAGCAGGGCCCCGGGGGGAATCGACAGCAATGTGCTGTGGTACCGCGCTTCCGGTTGGATGCCCAGGGGGACGTCGGCTGTGAGGTCGGGCACCGTGATCTTTCCCTGGGCGGTGCACAGAAGCGGCGGAGGATGGCCGGCCAGGGCGACCTCCGCAACGCCACTGGCTGTGTCGAATCCGACGAAGCAGCATGTGGCCATGAGATCGGTGTCCAGCTCGGTCAGAAGCCGGCTGGACCTGGCGAGGACCGTGCCGAGGTCGTGGCCTTCTGAGGCATAGGCGCGGACAGCACTTCTGAGCTGCCCCATGACCACCGAGCTCTCCACGTTGTGGCCCTCGACGTCGCCGACCAGGAGGCCGATGCGGCCGCCCGGAAGGGTTATCACGTCGTACCAGTCGCCTCCGAGTCCCACGGAGCCGGCGGCCGGAAGGTAGCGGGCGGTGGTGACCACTTCCGCAACGTCGGAATGGTCCCCCGGCAGCAGTTTCTGCTGCAGACTTTCTGCCAGCGCACGTTCACTCTCCCCCAGGCGTGCCCGCTCCAAGGCCATACCGAGGTGATTGCTCATCATCGTCAACACGGTTTGCTCTTGGGGGCTGAACCGGCGGGACCGGGTGAAGCCCAGAGCGCAGGCGGCAACTGGTCGGCCGCTCACCAGAAGCGGCAGAAACACGCTGGCTTCCATCCCGTCCTCTGTCGCGTCCGGATACGCCTGGGTGAGGGCTGCCCGGCTTTCGAAGAACAGTGGCGACCCGGTGAGCAGCACATGGGTATCGGGTGCGTGGGCGGTGACCTTCGAACCATGCAGGTGCCTGACTACTTTGTGGGGATAGCCGCTGTGGCCGGCCACCCAGACCCGACCGTCTGTCTCGTAGCTGAGGAGCACCGCATCGGCGCCGAACGGCAGCATGATGCGGGATCGGGCGACCTCCGCTACATCGGTCACGCTACTGGCAGCGTTCAGCGCGGCGGCCAGCTTGTGTACCTGATACATGAAGGTGAGGCCGGATGAGCCCGGGATGAGGGGTAGTCCCCAACTCGAGGAACTGTTCCCGGCCGCATCTTCTTTTGGTTCTTCTTGGAAGACCGGTACCAGCAGGGGCTTGCTTCCGACTCGGACGCAGGCCCCCGAAGCCGCAAGGTCTTCCAAAGCGCATCCCAGCTTGGCCCCTGCCTTCAAGAGCCATTGGCATTGCGCGTTGTGCATGCCCTGCGTCCTTGGCGGCACCCAGATGATCGTGAGTGCGCCAAAACGGTGCTCAGAGCTCTCCACCGGAACGGAGGCCACCGAGTACGGGAATTGCACATGGGTGGACAACCGGAGGATCAGGGGTTCCGACTCAAGATCAGTGGAAAGGACGAGGTCCCCGGCCTGGTATGCCTCTGCGGGAGAGTAGGTTTCGTCCACCCCTATCCGCTCCGGCATCACGAAGATCGTGGGCGGGGACCCGCCGATGACGGCTGCCGCCAGAGTTTGCATGGTGTCTTCGAGCAGGTAGGCGATCGCCGTATTCGCCTTCAACTCTTCGATCACATTGCGTACAGTCGCGGCTACAAGAGTGTCTCGTGTCTGTTCCATGGACGGGGCATAAATGGCAGGCGCGGGTATTTCGCCCCCATTGCATGACGTCTCGAACCGGCTCACGTCCTCGCCCCCAGCTCGTCCCTACCCATACTGGCGAGTAGGGCGCCGTGCGCTCGCTGCCACCAGTATGGGTCACCGCGAAGAGATCTGCACGGCTGCCCACGGGGGCCGGTTGCACCCTCCCCTCGCGGCCTCGCTGCATGTATCGGATGCTGAAATGAGGTGGCACCAGAGGCCCCGCGGCAGTGCGTGCGCGTGAAAGTGGTGGTCGCATGTCTGGAATGGCGGCACGGGTGCGGGTGGTCGTTGCGGATGATCACCCGATCTACCGGGAGGGAATCGCTCGCGGCCTCAGCCTGAGCGGTCAGATCGAGGTCGTGGCCGAAGCATCTACCGGACGTGAAGCACTTGAGGCGATACGCGCGGAGAAGCCCGCCGTGGCCGTGGTTGACTACCGGCTGCCCGATTTGGACGGCATCGCGGTCGTCCATGCGGTTCACCGGGACGAACTGTCCACCAGGGTGATCATCCTCTCTGCGACGACAGAAAGTTCCGTCGTCTTCCGGGCCATCCAAGAGGGCGCCGCCGGCTACCTGGCGAAGGAGGCCCGGCGAGCTGAGATCGTGGATGCCGTCCTGAAGGTCGCCAAGGGCCTCACCATCGTTCCTCCGGAGCTGACCAGCGATCTCGCCGCCGAAATCCGCATGCGAGCAGCACACGATGCTCCCGTGCTCTCCGAGCGTGAGCGCCAAGTCCTCCATGCGTTCGCCCGGGGGCTCAGCATTCCGCAGACTGCGCAAGAGCTCATGCTGGGCGCCAGCACAGTGAAAACTCACGCCCAGAGACTCTACGAGAAGCTAGAGGTCTCCGACCGCGCCGCCGCTGTGGCTGAGGCGATGCGCCGTGGTCTGCTCGAATGACGTCAGGTACTCAACGGCGCCGTCCACTTCCCTGAAGGGCATCCGATCAGGGGCAGTTGGCGGCCGGATCGGCACCCCCGGGTGCCTGCTGCACGCCCTCCCTGCACGGCCGTAGACGACTGCTGCGCGCGGTGAGGGGCCGATGGCCCCGCCGAACAGGGCCCTGCCTACTGCGGGGACCCGCCGGACACACGGCCGCCCCCGACCTCATCGGCGGCGTGGCCGACGCGCGGAGCGTGCTGCTCCGAAGGCGGCCATGAGTCTGCCTGCGCTCCGAGGCCGCCCCTCGCCGCCCGGCTGGTTGATGCGGAACGGCGAACCCGCCACGCATCGCGAGGGGTGATGAGTGGCGTGTGTAGCCCTCACCGCGAGCGGGGTGACTGTGCGGGCGCAACCCTTGTCGCCGCAGTGGCACCGACACCCACGATGGCGAAGAGACAGGCGGCGCCCATGACGGTGTGCAGCGCACCGAAGTGCACAGAGATGATGCCAACCGCGACCACCGGCAGGGAGAAGCCCAGGTAGGCGGCCACCCACAGGGCGGAGATGACGCCGGCGCGCTGGGTGGGCGGCGCGATGCGGTTGACCGTCCCTTGCGCCCCCCTGAAAGCCAGCCCGCAGGCGGCACCGCAGATCAACGTGCCGATCACGAACACCACCAGGCGGGCGGCCGCGATGGCAGGCACCAAAACGGCCAGGCCGATCGGCTGCGCCACCAAGCCCGCGGCCAAGGCCCGGCGGTCGGTGAGCGATCGCGTCGCAATCTGGGTCACGGCCGCGGTAGCGAACAGGAGAAACACCATGGCCCCACCCAGCAAGTGACGGCGCGAGTGCAGCTCGTGGACGAGCAGGGAGGGGACCAAAGCGGCGAAGAATCCCTGCAGGAAGAAAGCCGAGAAGGCGCCGGCGGCCGCGGGCCAAAACTCCCGTCGCCGAGACGGAAGCGTCACGGTGGGCCGCACGGCCCAGGTGCCGTCCTGAGCGTCCACAGTCTCCGGGACGAACGCCAGCACCACAGCGGCGATCAACAACAAGCCCAGGTACAGGGCGTAAGCCGACTGCATGGGCGCCGGTGCGGCATCCATGACGAGCCCGGAGTACAGCGGGCCCAGCCCGAATCCGCACAAGCTCGCGACGCCGGAGATAGTAGCCGCTCGCTGCGGGTCACCGGACGGGATGAGTTCACTCAGCGCGGCAGCAGCAGTGGTCACTGCCAAAGCGACCGACACGCCGGCCACTATACGGGCGACGATCAGCCACACAAGGCCGTCAGCCGAGAGAAAGAGCAGGGCGCTGACCGCCGCTCCGCAGATCGTTGCTGCCAGAACCGGCCTTCGCCCCAAATGATCAGAGGCACGCCCAAGGCACAACAAAGCCATCAGCGCACCGGTGGCGTACACCGCAAAAACGACCGTGGTCATGTCCGGCCGAAAGTGGAAGCGTGCTTCGTACAGCACATACATCGGTGAGGGGATGTTCGACGTCATCGCCAACACGACCAGGACACCGGTCAGCAATGCGAAGCCCACGTGTGTGTTGCGTGCCTGCTGCGGGCCGGACGCGCCCTGGGGAGATCGCTGCTTGGCCAAGCAATATCTTCCAAAGGTCCGACGAGGGCCTTTCCCTCGTGCGCCGATTCTCGCCGCCGCACATGGCCGGTCCAAGCCGCCACACCCTCGTGCGTCCCTATTGCCGTCAGGGCTCCGCCATGGAAACGGCCGGCAGGTCAGCCGCCCCGTCTCACGCCACCGATGCGAACCCCGTCGAGCGGCCAGTCCCAGGCTGAAGTCCTGCGGCGCCCGTCTCTGGGCTCGCCGCAGAGAGAGGCGAGATGCGGTCGTCCCTGTCACCGGGCCAGCATCCCTCTCAGGCTCCAAGGCGCAGAACACCCCGTGCACCCATGAGCCGTCCGCGCTGCAGGAAGATCCCATCGGCGGGCTACATAGACAGCCTTGCGGTGTTCTTCCTCATCGACCCCTTCCTGTATATGGCCTCGACGCATCCCGTAGACCCCCAGGGGCAGCAGCGAAGAATTTTCCAGCATGCTCACGATAGCTGCCGGCGCATAATGCCGCACCGTATTACGGTAGGTGCCTATTTTCCAGTCGCGGCCGTTCCTCGAGGTAAACCGGTCCAGTCTCCGAACAAGTCTGGCGCCCGGCTCGAATTCTGCACCGCTCCACGAGTCGACCTGCCCGGGCCCGGTCCGCACATACCCTTCAGCATACCGACGAAAATTACAGGCGGTAGAAGCGTCGAAGATGAGCAGCCCGTTCGATGCGAGGACCCGGTATATCCCATCGAAGGCATCCAGAACATCAGACTCGGTGAGCAGATAATTGACTAGGTCACCCATTCCGGTGACGATATCGCAGAGGCCGACCGCAGGGAGACTGCGAACATCGGCGACCGTAAAGCGGATACCCTCCGCTCCCGGCCTGACTCGCGCCCTTGAGATCATCTTCTGAGAAAAGTCAATTCCCGTAACGGAGTAACCGAGAGTGCGGAACCCTACAGCGTCGACGCCCGTTCCGCACCCGATATCAAGAAGACGCTTTCCAGGCGCACCGTATTGACGGATGAGTTCATCGTAGCCGTTGAGGCACTGTGCGTAATCGATTCCGCTGGTGATGTCATCGTAGTCATCCGCCACACCCTCATAGAAAGCGAGAGGTGAATTCTCGGCGTCCCTGGAACCTTGTACTGCGCAGATCACTGTCCGGAACCTCTCGTTAGGGCTCGGGCCCAATAGGCACCCCGGGGGGTTGACGCCTCAAAGCTTATCGCCAGACCCGCCCGATATTCATGGCACGATCGGAGGTGCCGCCGGGTCCTTTGCAATCAGCCTGCCCGACCACCCCCGGCTCCTCCTGCCGGTCCGCCAAGTGGCTGATAGGCGAGTCATCTGCAGGACGCTTTAATAGACCAACGACCGCCTCACCACATAGGACACGACCTAAAGGGCCCTGCCCTGGAGACTCGCGAAATGACCGCTTCCATGGACACCCCGCCGTGGAGGCCCTCTAATTCCACCCCGTTGTGGCCTGGTCGGTGGATAGTTCGCCTCTATCACCACGACATGATGGCTTTGCACGCAAAAGGACGGGTCGCGCCCCTCCGGGAGCAGGAGCGCCGCTACCAGAGTCCGCGCTGCTTCCCCTGAGCGAGCAAGAAACCAAACAAAAACCGTGCCGCTCCTTACGCGGCCCCAAGAGACAACGACGCCGGGAATTCCCGCTTACTCAGGCGCGTCACCGGTCGGCGTATCCGAAAACACGAACACACAGCAGATCCCAAGGAGACGCGATGGCCTCCCTCACCCCACCCGCAAGCAAGGCGTCCCCACCAGAGGTCCTGCGACGCCGCATCGCTGTGGTGGGAGCAGGCTGGTACGGCTGTCACATGGCCATGACGCTGCGTGCCGGTGGCCACGACGTGCATCTCTTTGAAGCGTTGCCTCATATCCTCGGAGGTGCTTCGGGAAGTACTGAGAGCCGGCTCCACATCGGCTTCCGCTATCCGCGGTCAGGAGCGGCGCGCAGACGAGCAAGGGAAGAATTCCACCGGTTCAAGACGACCTACCCCACCCTGAGCGAGCCTGTCCCCCACAACGTCTACGCGCTCCCTCGTCATGGGTCGTTGCTGGACGCGGAGACCTACCGGCAGATCATCGCATCCTCCTGGTTGCCGTATACGGATGTCGACGCGACCCGACTCGGGCTGCGCAACATCAGCGCAGCATTCTTCACTCCGGAAGAGCGGTTGTGCTCCGCCCTTGCCATAGCCTATTTCGAGGATCGACTTGAATCCGAGCTGAGGCTTGGCACGCCAGTGGATAAAATTGAGGAGTTCAGCGACCAGATTTTGGTGAATGGCGAACCCTTCGATGCGGTTGTGGACTGCACCAATGGTGCGGCATTCGAGGAGTATCAGTGCCGGTGTTTCACCGTCCACTTCGAGCCTTGTGTGATGTTCATCTACGCCGCCGAGAGAAAGAACTTTGCTTTGACGTTGGTGGACGGCCCCTTCTTTTCCCTCCACCCCTACAGGGAAGTCTTGTACAGCCTTACGCCCCTCTCGCCGGCTCCACTAGGGCGCGCCTGCCGATATTCGGAAGCACGTCAGATCATAGCCGCACAGAAGAGTGACGACCTGCAAGCGCTCCGCAGGTTCCTGGAGACACAGGTAATGAATTACCTACCCACATTCCCGGAAGACTTCCTTTTCTTGGGCAATACTTTCACAGTGCGGTCCAAAATGACACCGGCCAGTGATTCGCAGGGTGTCGTAATCCAGAGGTCCGTCCGTCATTTCGCGGTCGTCAGTGGCGAGCCGGACGCCATTTTCACCGCTGCCGACCAGGTGCGCGCCTACCTCAGCGGAGCGGAGAATGACGTTGAAACTGCTCGGTGACCTCGAGTCTCGACTCGGTACCGCGCAGAGGGAGGCCGGACCACCTTGCACGCGACCCTACCCACTTCACCAGAGCCCGCCAGGAGGAAGTCACGTCGCCCGAGCGGTGACTTGACGAGGCGACGGAGATCATCGCCGCGCCGCCGCCAGGGCACGCAGTCATTTCAAGTCACGGACTCAGGAGCCGTGGCAGTCTTTCCCTGAAAGGAGAACCTCTCGTGATCACAAGGCGCATCGGCACTGCAATCAGCACCCTGGCCGCATTCGCTGTTCTGGCGAGCCCATCCGTCGCGCATGCCGCCTCCGGCGACGACGCAAACATCGACCCCAATCACATCCTGGTCGAGCCCCGGCAAGCCCACCCCGGCCAGCGCCTCGCCGTTGAAGTAAACGGCGCCCATTGCAAGCCCGCCCTTGCCTTTGTTACCTCGCCCATCTTCCCTAAGTCGGATCTGAACGGCGAACGCCAACAAGGCGCAGCAATCGCATATCCTGTGCTCACGGCCAACGCAGTGCCCGGTGTTTATCGCGTTACTGCGACGTGTCACGGCAAGCAGGCCACTACGGCGTTCACCGTCACAGTCCCCCCAAGCCACACCATTTCAGCGGTCGCTGATCGCACCAGTATCCGCCGCTAGGAGACGTTCCGTATTGCGGGCCGTGCCACAGGACTGCCCTTGCGCTTCGGCTGAAGGCAGGGCACGGACTGGAAGGCGCTTCCTGCGGCGACGACCGTCGACCGCGACTACTCGTACAGCATGCGGGCCAAGCTCGGCATGGTGGGGAGCAGCACGCTTCGCCTGGTCATCGGCGCACCCTACTCCAGGCCGCTCACCGTGTGCTGAAGAGCTGTGCCGGTGCCTCGTTGGCCTCCTGTCCTGCCGCGCTCGACCTGTCTCCTGTCCTGGTCGAGTGGGTCACCATGCCGATCGTCACTCGCGAGGGCGACCGCTGCTGCAGGTTCCCGCCGCACCAGCGTGTCCTGGTCGGTCTGGTGCACCCGTGCCGGCACGACACCCTGGTGCGGTCGGCGGCCGGCATCGTGCACCCAAACGTGAGGGCCGTCATCGATCTGCGCGCCGAGCCGCACGCCCGGGCTGCTGCGTGCGCTGCGCGAGGCCGGTCCCGACGCCCGCCTGGCGGTGAGCTGTCGCTGACCCAGCGCATGGTCAACCGCGCGCTCTCGATGGTGCGGGCACCCGTCGAGCGCGGCGCGAACCGGCTCAAGTGCTGGTCGTCTTCCGCAGAGCCCGGTGTTCCTCCAACGGCCAAGTGGTCGGGTGTCCTGCGCAGCATCGCGCTACCGGCCCGCTGCCCTGGTGTCTTCCGGTTGGGCCGCTGGCCTCCCCCGGCGCACCGAGCCGGGAGCGTCATAGGCCGGTTCGGCCGCGTGGGCGGAGGAGCGCATCTGCCAGGGAACGCTGGTCACGGTCACTCCGGGGGTGAACCGTAGGCGGCTTTTGAGCCAGAGGGCGGACTGGTTGTGCAGCAGGTTTTCCCACCAATGGCCGACCACATACTCGGGGATGAAGACCGCGACCAGCTCGCGGGGACTGGCCCGTCTGATGGAGCGGACGTATTGCACCACCGGTCTCGTGATCTCACGGTAGGGAGAGTTGAGCACTTTGAGTGGTACAGGGATGTCGAGATCGTGCCAGCGCTGCTCCAGTGCGGCGGCCTCCTCCCGGTCCACCGCTACGTTGAGCGCCTCCAGCGTGGTGGGGTGGAAGGAGCGGGCATAGGCCAGAGCCCGCAGGGTCGGTCGATGCAGTCTGGAGACGAGTACGACTGCATAGACCTGGGCGGGTGGCTGTAGTTCGTCATGTGGGTCGGCCACGTCGAGTTCCGCGGCGGTCGCGTCGTAGTGGTGGCGGATACCGCGCATGGCCGTCCACAGGAGGACGGCGGCCAGCACTGCCAGCCAGGCTCCTTCGGTGAACTTGGTGATGAGTACGATCACGAGCACCAGCCCGGTGGCAATGGCACCGGTGCCGTTGATGGTGCGGGCCAGGACGTGATGCCGGCGCAGAACCGGATCGTCCTCGGTGCGCAGTTCGCGGTTCCAGTTCCGCACCATGCCGGCCTGGCAGAGGGTGAACGAAGTGAAGACGCCCAGGATGTAAAGATGGATCAGGTCGGTGACGTTGGCCCTGAACCCCCACAACAGGGCGCCGGCGGTGAAGGCGAGGGCCAGGATCCCGTTGGACAGGGCGAGTCTGTCCCCGCGCGTGTGCAGTTGCCGCGGGAGGTAGCGATTCTGGGCAAGAATCGACGCCAGCAGGGGGAAGCCGTTGAAGGCGGTGTTCGCGGCAAGGACCAGCACCAGGGCGGTGACAATCTGGACGTAGTAGAAGCCGATGCTGTGTGTGCCGCCGAAGACCGACGCAGCCAGCTGGGCGATGGCTGTGCGCTGGGCGAAGGAGGAGCAGTTTCCGGGCAGACCGATCAGTTGGCAGGGGTCGGCTGCGATGTGGACCTTGGCGATGACTGCGAGTGTGGTGACCCCCGCGAACAGGGTGACCGCGATGATGCCCATGGCGGCCATGGTGGTGGCCGCGTTCTTGGTCTTGGGCTTGCGAAAGGCGGGCACACCGTTGGAGATCGCCTCGACTCCGGTCAGCGCCGTACAACCGCTGGAGAAGGCTCTCAGGCCCAACATGATCAATGCTGCCCCGGCAAGGCCCTCGCCGCCCGGGGCCGGGCGCACACCGTATGCCGCGCTCTCCGCCACCGGGGCAGCGCCGGCAAGGTAGCGGAAGAGGCCGCTGAAAATCATGATCAGCATTCCCGCGATGAACAGGTAGGTAGGCACGGCGAACGCCGTGCCGGCCTCGCGTACGCCGCGCAGATTCGCCGCGGTGAGCACCACGACGAAGAGCAGCGCCATCAGCACCCGGTGCTCCGCCAGCGCGGGCACGGCCGAGACGACGTTGTCGACGCCGGCAGCCACCGAAACCGAGACGGTCATTACGTAGTCGACCAGCAACGAGGCCGCCACCACCAGTCCGGCGGAGGCTCCGAGATTCTCGGTGGCAACCGTGTAGGAGCCGCCACCGCTGGGATAGGCGCGCACCACCTGTCGGTAGGAAAGCACCACCACGGTGAGCAAACAGATGACCGCTAGAGCGATCCACGGCGTGAGGTTGAGGTAGGCCAGGCCTCCGAGGGTGAGGACGACGAGGATCTCCTGAGTGGCATAGGCAACCGAGGAGAGCGGGTCGGAGGCGAAGACGGGCAGCGCCAAGCGCTTGGGCAGGAGCGTCTCCTGCAATTCCTCGCTGCGCATGGGCCGGCCGAGGACCAGGCGTTTAAGCACCGCTGTCACGTTGAACACAGCGCGAGGGTATGCCATGTTTTGTCCGAGTTATACACGAACCTGCGGGCTCGCCAGGCTCATGCCGCAGCCCGGCATCGGAACTCTTCGACCCGCTCGCAACTCGGCGGCATATCAGGGGAGCACAGTGACACTCACCGCCACGGACATGGTGTTCGTCGAGTACGGGATCCGGATCCAGCTGCTACGAAACTGGTTCCGTCTGGTCCTGGCGGCACTGCTGGCCGCGACGGCTGTCGTGGACACACCCTCCGCCCGCCGGGAAACGCTGCTGTGGGTCACCGCCGCATATGCGGCAAGCGCTGTGGCCGGACTGCTGTGGTGGCACACCAGGCCTCCGCAAAGACTCTTCGTACCGATCGTGGCTACGTGGGGCATCATCGACATCATCGCGGTCTTTCTCCTCCTGCAGCTTTCCAGCGGAGCCAATCTCTTTCTGCTCTTCCTCTTCGTGCTTCCTTTCTTTTCCGCCTTCAACATTCGGCAGAGTACGACGGCCATCACGCTGGCCTTCAACACCGTCGCCCTCGTCGTTGCCCTGGTGACAGACCCCGTCGTCCTGAGGCAGCTGACCTGGCCTCGCGTGGGGATTGTCATCTGTGCATATCTCCTGGTGGGCACGCTGGTTCTCCTGCTGTCGACAGCGCAGCGCGACAGGACCGTGCGCATCGGCGAACTCATTGACAGCCGGTCAGATCTGCTGGCCCAGGTGATGGGGGCGGAGGAGCGACAGCGGAAGATCATGGCCGAGGCGATCCACGACGGGCCGCTGCAATCCATCCTCGCTTCCCGCCACGATCTGGAGGAGTTCACGGAAACCGGCGCCACGAGTGTCCTGAGCAGAGTGGACGAGACGTTGACGGAGGTGGCCCGGGATCTGCGGGAGGCAACCTACCAACTACACCCGTCGGTACTGGAGACGGCGGGTCTGACCGCGGCAATCATGTCGTTGGCACAGACAGCACAGGTACGCGGCAAGCTGAGTGCCGAATGCGACCTTTCCGACGTGCCAAGCACCCACGACGTGCTGTTGTTCAGCGTGGCCCGTGAACTGATCAACAACGTCGTCCGGCACTCCGGAGCTTCTCACCTGCGTATCAAATTGAAGGAGACGGACGATCATATGTGCTTGTGTGTGACCGATGACGGCAGGGGGTTCGATACGGCGATGCTGCGAGAGCGCCTTTCGCAGGGTCACATTGGGCTGGCGTCGATGCGTGTGCGTGTGGAGGCCGCACACGGAAGTTTCCAGTTTCTGCCGGTCTCCCGTGGCACGTCGGTGAGGGTCTGTCTTCCCACGGCCGGTCACCCACGCCGAGGTGGTGTACCGGGGTCCCCTCGGAGGTCTTGATTTTGCGGCGGTGAGCTCGGTGACAATACGGCACACGGAAGGTGTACCGGGCACGCCCGGAGTTCTTCCCGGTCACCTCTGTCGTCATGCATCCGAACGTACCCGAGAGGACTGACAGTTGAGAGTTCTCGATCATCGCGGGCGACAACACCTCCATGCGGGGTGGACACCGAATCGCACCGACGGCGGACCGGCTATCCCTGCCCTGCTCCGCAGGAATCCGATTCCCCCCGGCCTGAAGGCCGGGGCATCCTCGGGGGAACCCGGTGAGGGCCGGCGGCCACCGACCGGGAATCGTCGCCGTGTTCTGCGGTGAGCTGACCCGCGGATCAAGCGGCGCAGTGAACATCTTGGGGTGCAGGCGCACACCACTGGCGCTGCCTCGCCCTCGCGTCCCTCACCGGACCGGTTGGAACGACGAGCCCAGTGGGTAGGAGATGTCAGCTGCGCCCTGGAGGCTTTGGGCACGTCATGAGGGCGGTTCGGCCGCACTGTGTTGCACGGAGGCACCTGGGGGTTGCCGTGACAGGAGCACCGCTGCCGCTGAAAGGGCCACAACCATGACAGCGAAGGCGAGATAGAAGGCGGCTGAGACGGCTTGGGTTACGGTCTGCTTGAGCGCGGGAACCAGGTCAGCGGGGATGCCGGCGGGTAGAGTCGTCCGGTTCTGGGCCGCCACGGCCTTGCCGATCGATCGCTCCACTACGGGAAGGCTGCTGACCGGAACACGCCCGTCGTGCCGGAGAACGGCGGACAGGCGTGCGCCCTGCACATGGGTGACAGTCATGCCCATGACCGCGAGGCCGAGGGTGGCACCGATCTCACGAGTGGTCTGCAGGGCGCCTGCTGTCTGGCTGCGTAGTTGGTGCGGCGTGGAATTGAAGGCATCGGAAAATGCCGGGACTCCGATGGTTCCCACTCCGACGCCCACGGCGATCCAGAACGGCAACAGCCAGAAGTAGGTCTGCTGGTGGAGCGTAACTGCAGCCCCCAGCATGCCCCCGGCCAGCAGGGTGCCCCCCATCACCACTGGTACTCGGGGCCCCAGACGGTCGTAGAGGATGCCGCCCAGGGGGGCGCAGAGGATGGTGGGGAAGGTGAGAGGCAGCATGAACAAGCCGGCCTGAACGGCTGAGAAACCGAGAACGTCCTGGACCCAGATGACTCCGAAGACAGAGAATCCGATGAACGAAAAACGCACCGCCGCGAGTACTCCTGAGTCAACGCTGAAACTGCGCAGGGCGAACAACCGGACCTGGATCAAGGGCTCGGCAAGACGGAGTTCCCGTATGACCATGACCGCAAGGAGGAGGAAGCCCCCTGCCAAGAGACCGATCACAGCCCGCGAGGCCCATCCCCAGTCCCGCGACTCCATGAGCGCAAGCACCACGCACCCCAGGCCGCCGACGAGCAAGGGTGCACTCCCCCAGTCCACCGGGCTGCGCTTCGGCTTCACCCGGGGCAGGAGTACCCGGACGAGGGCCAGGCAAGTCACTCCCAAAGGCAGGTTGAGGAAGAAAATCGCCCGCCAGGAGACCGTCGCTGTCAGCACTCCTCCCACCAAAGGCGCCACACCGTAAAAAAACGTGGCCACGCTGGTGGAGATCCCCTCCGCGCGGCCTCTCTCCTGCCGACCGAACTGGGAGACGGCGATCCCGTCGGCGGACGGTCTGAGGATGGCTGCGGCCACGCCTTGAGCCGCACGCGCGGCAATCAGCCAGCCGACAGACCCGGCCAGACCACTGGCGACCGACGCCGCCAAAAAGAGCACGACGCCAATACGGAAGGTTCGGATACGGCCAAGAGCATCACCGGCCCGCCCGCCCAGAACGAGCAGTCCGGCATACGGCAGAAGAAAAGCGTTGACAATCCACTGCAGCTCGATGGGCGACGCATCGAGGTCCCGTTGGATCGTGGGAAGAGCGACAAGAACGGCCAAAGCATCGATGGCGACCATCGCCACGGCTGCGGTCATGGCGCCCAGAACCCACCACCGGTGGTGCTCCTCACTGACGTGTAGTCGCCTCAACGCAGACTCGCCAGCCGGCGATGACGAACCGATACGGCCGTGTGAGCACCTTTCCACGTAGTCCTGCGGACGAAATGGGCGATCACAGCATGAGGGTACGTACGATGCGCGCCTTCTGTCCGGTAGCGGTTCCCCGGCCCGAGGTCATGACCATCCGATTGGCAGCGCCTCGGCCGGGCCGGCACGGCAAGGAGCTCCCCAGGGCCGTTGGGGGGCTCGCCGAGCGGCTCTGACATCCCGTATCCGGCCCCATGCAGGCGACCAGGCGCTGCCAGCGGATCACGGACGGAACCCAAGCCCCTCCTGTGGTGGCCGGGACGGCTGGGCCTGGCCCGGCACGCCTGTGCTCGGCGGTGGACGTGCCCTCGGCGCGGGCCTGGTGCAACGCTTCAAAGCGTCCAGGCGGCCCCGTCTCTCCCCGGTCTGTGCGGTCAACCCGCTCTACGCACAGGCCAGTTGGCTGTGTTCATTGGGTGGTGGTGCTGGGCGGCCGGTGCGGTGCATCGCGTGATCCTCGGCAGTCCACGCTCCCTTCGGCGAGTACGGCTCGCCGCCGACAGCGAGGAACAAACCGTCACGTCACGACCCGTGTTCCGTCAGCCACCGGGGTGGGTCAGGTCGCATGGTGGGCGCATTGCACCTCTGGACAGGGTACAAATGAGCCGGCTGCTGTGGCGTACCGTGCCCAGGCCGGTGACGAGGTCGTAGCCCGGGAGAGCCGGGTATCCGCGCCAACCCGGGGGTTCGGGTGGGGCTGGTCGGTCCGGGTGAGCGTTGCGATCGCTCCTTCCGGCCGTCACGTCGACGAGCCCGGCGCGCTTCAGGTCATGCACGTTGCGGTAAAGGGTGGGGTTGAGCGGGCCGAGGCGATGCCCCGCGGCCTCATCGGCGAGAGCCGCGATGCCGGCGAAGAGTGGAGACGACAGGCTCGTGCCGCCCGCCAACTGCCAGCCCGCCTGCTGAGGGTCGGCGCTGTCGTACACCCAGAAGGGACCTGCGGACATACTGACGTCCGGTTCGCCTCGTCTGCCGTCGACGATGTTCGTCACCGGCTTTTGATAGGTGGGTCGGGGGAACCACTGGGACAGGCCGCCGGTGCTGGCGTCCCAGGCGATGTCCGGCCGTCGGCGGTGCCCATACTGGTCGAGGTCGAGATCGGTGCCGCCCACCGATGTGACCAGCGGGTCAGCGGCGGGCCACAGGGCTCCTGCCGACGGCGCGAGGCCCCCGTAGTCGCCGGATGAAGCCACCATCGTGATGCCGCGGGCGGCAGCCTCCACGAGCGGACGTCTCAGGTGGGCCAGCGCAGGCGAACCCTGGCTGATGCGAGGGTTGATCTGCTGCAGATGCTGCTCGAAGTCGTTCCAGCTCATGGACAGTACGTCTCCCGCGTCCTGCTCGATGGCCTTGATGTAGCCCTCGGGCAGGGTGGCTGCAAGGTCGCCGGGAATGACGGGCACCCCTACAACGACGATCTTCGCTCTGGGGGCCATCGCATGCAGAGCCGAGACGTCGAGGATGGCCTCGCGGTGTGCCGCATGATCGTGCGGATCGAACGGTGATGCGCCTTCCTCGAAGGCGAACTCCAGCCTGGTCCGGGGAAGCCGAAAGCGGTCGGAAAACACGTTCACATCATGCTGAAGCGTCGGGGGGATCACGCCGATGCCGGTGACAATCGTGACGCCCTTCCCGGTCAGGCGCTTCGCGGCTGCCTGGTCCAGGCCGTACGCCGTGCGGAGCTGGTGCGGGGTGTAGCAGGAAGTGCCGAGGCGGTCCCTGCACTGAGCGAGGTCCAGGGGGTGGGGGAACACCTCGTCTGTCCAGGCCCCCGGCGGCGCGGATCGATTTCCCGAAGCGGGTGGCCTGGTGGTTCCCGCGGCTCTCGAAGCGACAGAAGCCGTGCCGGCGGCAGCCGTGCCGCGCGCGGCCGGCAGCACGCAGCACAGAGCGACGGCCAAGACGAGGAAGGTTCGGACGGGGAGGGTCTCCCGGTTCCTTGGCGCCCGCGATACCGAGAGCTGGTTTGAGTTCTGCTTGTATGAGTACCGCACGATCCCATTCGAGGCGGCTTACAGGCGACTGGCAACGCGACAGTCGGTGATCCCGCCAAAGCGTCACCGCAATAGCGTCATGGGTCCTGACCGCGGAGAACAAGTGCGCCAAGCGGTGTCTGTCCCTCTCTTCGGGCCAACGGCCCGCCCTCCGGTTCGTCCCGGGGCTCTTGAGGGCCTTGCCGTTGCGGCTGGGTTGACCAACCGACGACGAGCTCCCCGGGTTCAGCCGGGTATGCGCCAACCGGCACGCCGCACAGAAGACGTGCATGTGCCGAGGCAGCACCGAGTCCCTGCGCATGCGTCCGCTCGACCACTCCAGCTTTTCGGGTTCCCCACCAGGGCGAGCACGGCCCGAGTGATCTGGTGAGCTTGTCGGGGCGGCGGATGCTGCCTTGAAAAAAGACAAGCTGGCGCATTGACGATGGCATGCCGGACATGGCGTGCGCCCCCCGATCGGTGGACCACGCTTTCGTCCGCTCCTCAGCCCAGTGGGGTACCGCACGGAAGCGCTCGCGAGTGAAGGATGGAAGTGCAACCCGTGAGCAGCGATCTACGACGACGCACGCACGGGCCCCATCACTCCTTGTGGAAAAGCGAACGACCAGCCATGTTCCCCTCCTCAGAGGCCAAAACCGTTCCCCATGTCAGCGCGTGGTGTGTCGGAACCCACCGGGTCCTTCCGCCGCAGCAGACATGGCAACGTCTGCAGCCGTTCCTGAGCGATGCCGGGATCACCCGGGTCGCGGACATCACCCGGCTCGACGATATCGGCATACCGGTATGGCAGGCGATCAGGCCGAACTCCAAGAACCTCACAGTTTCCCAGGGCAAGGGCATCTCGCATCAGCTGGCTCGCGTGTCGGCCGCCATGGAGTCCTTCGAGCTGTTCTGCGCGGAGCAGCCGCCGCTGGAGACCCGCAGCGCCACTGTGGCTGACATGGCTGGCCGGCTGACCTATGCCTGGCCGGACCTCCTGGTACTGCAACAGTCTGTACTGGGTCCGGATACCCGGCTGGGCTGGGCTCGTCTCGAAGACCTCCGTCTGGGACTCGACACCTGGGCACCGGTGGAGTCGATCGTGGTGGACCTGCGGATGCGTGCCCGGTGGGCTCCCCCCACGGTGCATACCTGCAGCAATGGCCTGGCCAGCGGGAACACGCTGACGGAGGCAACCGTCCATGCGCTGCTGGAGCTTATGGAGCGCCACGCCCTGAGCATCGCCCACCGTCAGGGCGCCATCTGGCGGTCCGCTGTGCAGGCGGCCCCGGGCCGCTATGGGGCAGCGGCCGAGGTCCTCAAACGGTGCGAGAAGGCAGGAGTGGTGGTCCAGGTCGACGATGTGACGTGCGACCTCGGCGTTCCGACCTTTGCGGCCCGGATCTGGTCGTCCTCGGTACCGTGGTGGTTCTCCGGGTCAGGCGCGCATCTGGATGCCGATGTCGCTTTGTCCCGGGCGATCACCGAGGCGGTGCAGTCGCGGCTCACCCTCATCGCGGGCGCGCATGACGACCTGCCGGCCATCCGTTTCCAGGCCCCCGACCCCAGGACTCCTGAGGGATGCGGCAAAGATTCATTGTCCGTACGCACCAGTGACGAACTGCTTGCCGTTCATGGCGGTGCTCCGGGACCGCATCCCTCGCCCAGGGATTTGGACAAGGACGCGGAGTACCTCCTGCAGGTGGCGGACCGGCACGGTGTCACCATTCTGCGCGCCGATCTGACGGCGCCCTCCTTCGGCATCCCGGTGGTGCGCGTGATCGCCCCGGGCCTGGAGTTCAACACAAAGGCGTGGGCATGAACAGGAATCGGATTGTTGTCACGGTCGGCCCGACGATCAGTCGTGAAGAGGTCTTGCTGCGGTTGCCTCAGGCAGAGGTGCGCGGACCGGTGGCGGCCGACGAGGTGCTGCGGTGGGGCCTGCAGTCAGGCGACAGTCTGCTGATCATCGATGGCCTTTTCCTTCAGGCACGAGCGGTCCGTCATAAGGAGTTGCTCGCTGTGTTGGACCGCGGTGTGCGGCTGTTCGGGTCATCCGGCATGGGCGCACTGCGCGCAGCAGAGCTGGAGGCGTTCGGAATGCGCGGGGCAGGCAAGGTCTTCCGTGATTACCGCGATGGCGTCCTGGTCGGTGACGATGAGGTGGCGGTGACCCACGCCGACGCCGAGGCCGGCTATCGGCCATTGGGCTGGGCGTTGGTCGATCTTCGCCACGCCGCTGCGGTCGCGGTGCGCTGCGGTGTCGTCGATCCCGGTAGCGCCGACACCATCGTGAGAGCGGCCAAGGCGCTTCCCTTCGCGTTGCGCGACACCCCCACGGTGATCGAGGCTGCTCGGGCGCAGGGCTGTCACGGTGCGGCGCTCGCCGCGTTCGGTGCTTTCTGCCGGCAGCGCAAGCCATCGGTCATGCGCACGGACGCACTGGCCGCTCTGCGGATGGTGGCGGCGGACGCACGCAGGGCAGGCGGTGAACGGCTGCCATGCCCTACCGGTCATCTGCGCTACCGGGGAAGGCCCGCCGAACTCTCCGTCACCACGTATCTGCGGTACTGGGCACCCTCCGATGGTGCCGCAGACCAGGCGGGAAACGCGCCGGCTCTTTGCTGCACAGCCTCGGACCCGGTCCCGCCGGGAGGGCTGAGGGACGACGAGGTGATCAACGCGTTCGCGCTCACCTGCGCGGGCTTCCCCGATCTCCTGCGCAGCGTCGCGGCCGAATGCCTTCTGCTCGACACACTCGGCGTTCCGGTCGGGGCAGGATTGCGCGATCAGCGCCGGCTCCTGAGCACCATGGTGGAGCTGGACGACCCCGCTGCCTTGTGTCTGCCATGGAAGCCTCTGTGCCGGGCGCTGTCCTCCCGTCTGACCGCGCTGAACCTCCCCGTGTCCGCTCTCAGCGCTGCGGGCGGCGACCGGAACTGCAGCCATGCCACCTCGGCGCTCTTGCGCTCGCACGAGAAGACCCTGCCGTGGCAGGAGGCAGGTCCCCTGCTGGCCACCAGGGTCTGGCGATGCGATCCACGGGTGGACTGGCGGTCACCGCTGATGCAGCGACTGCGGATATCACCGGATTTCGTCAGGATCTGCGCTGCCGTCGCACGCGGCCAGCATGCTCCCCTCCCCGCCCCCGACCCGGGCGAACTGCGTGAAGGCTGCCGACAGGTCCTGATGGCCTGGGGGGCGCATGATTCAGCCGACATCCCTCCCAGTTTGGCCGCTCATGGGTTCCTTGGTCTCGGTGAACTCGTTCGGGCTGTCCACGCCGGCTGGTCCTACCTACACGGAAATACCACCCTCCGATCTTGATCTCGAGAATTCTCAAGCTCTCCTCGGAATCTGCTGAACCGTCTCCCGGAATGCCGGCTCAGGCGAGTGGCAGGAAAAGTGGCACTGCAGGCTTCACCCGGATATGAATGCATCCCGCTCGCACGGCTAGCCACCACGGGCTGCGTGATGATTGTTGCGGCGCGCCCGGTGGAGTGGGCGACCGCTGAGAGTCAGGGCACTGTTGATCAGCCCCACGTGACTGAACGCTTGGGGCATGTTGCCCACCTGTCGTTGGGTGACCGGGTCCCATTCCTCGGCCAGCAGTCCCACATCATTACGCAAGGCGAGAATTCGTTCGAAAAGCTGCCGCGCCTGTGAGGCGCGGCCGGTCATGGCAAGAGCATCGATCAGCCAGAAGGAGCAGGCCAAAAAGACGCCCTCCTGGCCTGCCAGCCCATCCAGGCTGCTCGAGGCGCCACCGCCGGTGGGATATCGCCTCAGCAGCCCATCCTGGCCAAGGGAGGCGGCCACCACGTCCGTTGTGCCCCGAACCCGGGGGTCGTCAGGCGCAAGAAAGCCGACCTGAGGGAGGAGGAGCAGGGCTGCGTCCACTTCGGTGGATCCGTAAGACTGCGTGAAGGTGTTGCGGGTCGCGTCGAACCCGCGGCTGCAGATGTCCTGGTGGATCTCCTGCCGCATGGCGCGCCAGCGGTCCACGGGGCCAGGCAGGCCGAACTCTTCCACCGTGCGGACTGCCCGATCGGCTGCGACCCACGCCATCACCTTGGAATGGACGAAGTGCCGGCGCGGGCCACGGATCTCCCACAGGCCTTCGTCGGGCTGCCGCCAGGCGGTCTCCAGATAGTGCATCAAGGCCTGCTGGATGCTCCAGGCGTGAGGGTATCGCGGCACTCCGAGAGATCGAGCAAGGTAGAGAGCATCCATCACTTCGCCGTACACGTCCAGCTGCAGCTGATCGACAGCCGCGTTGCCGACGCGTACCGGTGTCGAGCCCTCGTAGCCGCGCAGCCAGGACAGGTGCGCCTCGGGAATCCAGCGCTCCCCGGCCACTCCGTACATGATCTGCAGATCTTCGGGGCTGCCCGCCACGGCCCGTGCCAACCACTCTCGCCAGGCCTCGGCCTCACGCCGGAAGCCCGTGCGCAGCAGGGCGGACAAGGTCAGCGTCGCATCACGCAGCCAGCAGTAGCGGTAGTCCCAGTTTCTTACCCCACCCAACTCCTCGGGGAGGGACGTGGTCGCCGCGGCGACGATTCCGCCGGTCGCCTCGTAGGTGAGCGCCTTCAGGGTGAGCAGGGAGCGTGTCACAGCATCGCGCCATGGCCCCTCATAGGTGCAGTCGGCGAGCCAGCGCTCCCAGTATTCCCGCGTCGCGGCCAGCACTGTCTGTGGTGTGCGCTGCTGCGGTCTGGGCAGGTGGGAAGAATTCCACGTGAAGACGAAACCCGCCTGCTGCCCCGCCCGAAGGCGAAAGTCGGCGAGGGTCCTTTCGTGGTCACCATGCTGCTCGACGTCGGAGGCCAGCCACACCGCGTCCGGGCCGGCCACACCGACGTACCCGCCGTCTACTTTACGCATCCAGGGCGCGAACTGGCCGTAGCCGAAACGCAGACACAGTTCGCTGCGCATGTTCACGCTCCCCGACACGCACTCGGCAATGCGCATGACCTGAGGGCCGTGGGACTCGCTGGGCGTCATGAAATCCAGGACATGAACACAACCTCCCGGCTCGTCCCAAACGGTCTGCAGAATCAGGGTGTCACCGAGGTAGCTGCGACGAGAGCATGTACCAGCCCCGGCCGGCGCCAGCCGCCACCGTCCGTTGTCCGGCGTGCCGAGCAGTGCGGCGAACAGCGCCTGGGAGTCGAAGCGCGGGCAGCACAACCAGTCGATGGAGCCGTCACGACCAACCATGGCCGCAGACCGAAGACCACCGATGATCGCATAGTCCTCGATTGTTCCGGGCATCGCGCCACCCAGCACTGTGGACGCTGCCGCCGCGCGCAACCATCCGCAGGGTTTACCCTTCCTGCGACGCCTGCGTCGCAGCGGCAGCGAAAAGCGCCCCAGGCCTTCAGGCCGACAACGCTCGCCTGCCCGTTCGCCTTTACGGTACGGGCCTCTCATCCGACGGTAGACCTCCCTGGGGGCGTTCGCATGCTGCAGACGGTCCCGCCCCCGGGAGCCGGGACCGGCTTTTTGGATCAGTCCATCGCCGCGGCGGCGCAAGGAGCCGAGATCGCACCCAGTTCTTCGGCCACGGCATCGTCGAGTTCAGGGAAATCGACCGTATTGCCCAGCGTTTCACTCTGCGTGTACATGACTTGCCTTTCCGATGATAGGCGTCGCACGGTCCGGTGTTCTGCCGAGTGGCCGCAGGATCACGGGGTCACTCGCCCGTGCATCTCCAGCCTCTGACGCTTCGGCACCGTGCGGTGTCCCCTGGTCGGAGGGACCGACGGAGGAAAAGAAGGGGATTCGACCGCCGGGCTGCCGCCAGCACGATCTGGTGTGCTGCAGCCCGACGGAGGCCACTCCCGCCGGGTCGGGGCGCGGACGGGGCAGGAGCACGCCGCCGCCGTGCCGAGCCGGCAGGTCCATCTCCGACATCACCGAATGATGGATCGTGGAGAGTGACACCCGCCAGAGCCACCTGCGTTCAGTGTGAGTTATGCGTTCCCCCCACTGCGGGGCGGTAACAACCGCCGGCCCGGCCCTCACGGTCATCGCCGGCCATGTCACCGACCGCAGCAAGATCGAGCAGGTCCTGGAGCCGACCCGGCCCAGCGCCCCAGGACATGTCCGGGCCGAGTGGTTGCGGACAGTGCAGCGGCTGCCTCGTCCAGGGATCCGCATTCCGCTGAGCCGACAAACGAACCAAGGGCCATGATTCCCAAGCGCATGGACCGGATCAATGGCCGCATCCACCTTGGATGAGCCGACGCCGTAGCGAAGGCCCGGCTCCCAGCTGGGTGCTTTCTAGAGGTCGTTGCAACGCGTGGTTCGTGTTGGTCAGGCCGCGAGCAGTTTATGCAGGCGCTCGGCTGGGGTTTCCCAGCCGAGCGTTTTGCGTGGGCGTCCGTTGAGCACGGCGGCGACGGCGCTCAGGTTTTCGCGGGTGTGCGGTCACAGGGGTGCCCTTGGGTCGGGGAAGTACTGGCGGAGCAGGCCGGTGGTGTTTTCGTTCGAGCCGCACTGCCAGGGACCTGCCTTGCGGCTCTGACTGTCCTGACATTGCGGACGCGACCTATAGCATCCCTTGCGCCGTCGAACCGTGCTGCGACCTCACAATTTCCTTGGCCTTGCAGCAGTCGTTCCGGTCCAGCCCCAGAGCGTCACAGATCATTTCGGTGTCAGCGGCGGTAACGTCCCGCGCCCCCGCTATCGCAAGGACCGCCCGGGCACGTTGCTCGGCACTGAGTCTGAGTGTGTGTCCGACCACGAGTCCGCCGTCGACAAATTCCGGTCCGATCACTCCGGAGCGGGGAGGCCAGCAATCCGCGTGCTCTTCCACACTGACTCCTGTCACAGCGCCGCCAGACCAGCGGCCGGGAATGAACAGTGACCGTATTGAGGAGTTTGCCGGAAGGGCAAAGCCACGTTGCCCAAATTGCAACCGACGCCTGGGCCTGCGGAGCAGTGTTCCGGGGAGCGCCTCACGTTGGCGGCCAGATGAGGCCAGGGTGATGATGGAGGTGGCTGTCTGCAGCGGGGCGTCGAACGGGGTGAACGGTGAACCGACTCCTGCCAGGTCTTGACTTCCTCAAGCGGGAACGCCCTCGTCCGACTGTCATTCGCCAGCTTCCCGGGGGGTGGCGCCTGGCCGTCGCAGCGGTGTGTTTCGGTGCGTTCATGGGGCAGCTCGACGCAAGTATCGTGACGCTGACGTACAGACCCCTGCACGACACATTCGGGTCGTCGCTGGCCGCAGTGCAATGGGTCTCGCTGTCCTACCTGCTCACCTTGGTGGTCCTGCTCATCCCGGTCGGCAGGCTGTCAGACATCCACGGCCGTAAACTCTTCTACCTTCACGGATTCCTGATCTTCATCGTGGGATCCGCCGCATGCGGCCTCGCCCCTTCCTTGGGCTGGCTGGTCGCTTTCCGTGCCCTCCAGGCCGTGGGTGCCGCCATGCTGCAGGCCAACAGCGTCGCCCTGGTGACGACGACCGCACCGCCTGGTCATCGGCGCTCCGCCTTGGGCGGCCAGGCGGCGGCTCAGGCCCTGGGACTGGCTCTGGGGCCCACAGTTGGTGGCGCATTGGTGGACACCGTCGGCTGGCGGTGGGTGTTCGGGATCAACGTGCCGGTCGGGATCGCTGCCGTGATCTGGGGTCATTACCTGCTGCCCCGCACACGCCAGCGCACTGCACCGGTCTCCTTCGACCACCGGGGGATGGCGCTGCTCGCCACCGGCTTGACGAGCGCCTTGCTGGCCTTGTCCGCAATTTCCGGCCTGCACCTGCCCGCATGGTGCCCGGCGGTGTTGGCGGCGGTCTCGGTGGCAGCTCTGTTCGCCTTGCTGGGCACGGAACAGCGGGCAAAGGCGCCCCTGGTCGACCTGCGCCTCCTGCGCTCCGCAGGGGTGGGTGCAGGCCTGGTCGGAGCTCTGTGTGCCTACCTGGTCCTCTTCGGCCCACTGGTGCTGGTACCCGTCGTCCTGACGCAGCACGGCAGGTCCAACCTCACAGCCGGCCTCGTGTTGACCGCTCTTCCCGCCGGCTTCGGCGCCGCGGCAGCCGCAGCGGACAAGATCCTGCCCCGAACGTGGGGCAACCGCGTTCGCTGCACTGCGGGAGCGTCTGTGTGTACGGCGGCACTTGCCGCACTGGCCGTCTCACCCACTCTCATCGCCTTGGCCGCAGGAACACTGGCTGTGGTGGGCGTGGGGCTGGGTCTGTACACCCCCGCCAACAATGCCGACATCATGGGAAGGCTGCCCACGCGTGCTGCGGGTACGGGCGGGGGCCTGGTCAACATGGCACGGGGATGGGGCACCGCTTTGGGCGTGGCGCTGGTTACCTTCACCCTCAACGCCCAGGGTCCCCAACTAGCCCTGCTGAGTCTGTGCGGGGCCGCCGTATTGGCGGGCATCTGCGGGTTGTTGGTTCCCCGCACGCACCCGCCCTCTGCTTAGCAGCCGGCTCCGAGGCTGCTTCCCCGCCTGGACGCACCGGGCGCTTTCCCTCCGGACCGCTGTGCCGGGCCGCACCGACGGGGTCAGGCCTGGGCTGTCCCCTTCTTCTGCACCACTGTCGCAGCCCTGGCAGCACGTGAGGGTTCCGAGTAGCCCAGCGCGTAGGAAAGCTGCGCCGCGCAGCGCAGGGTAGCCCGGCACATCGCGTCGGGTCCCGCCACGGTTCGGCTCGGGTAGATCGGAACGCTGACCGCGGCCACCGCTCGGGCGTTGAAGTCCCGCACGGGCGCGGCCACACCGCCCAGCCCGTTGTGGAACTCGCCGTCGAGCAGCGCGTAGCCGGCACTGCGGACCCGTCGCAGTTCATCGCACAGCGCCTCGGCGCCGGGCAGCCCCGGTACGGCCGGTCCATGAGCCAGCGCGGCGCGGACGGTGGTTTCCTCCCATTCGCTCATGAGCACCCGTCCGGCAGAGGTGTGCAGGGCGGGGACGGTCAGTCCCTCCGCGCCTACGCCACGGCCGGCGCTGCAGGCAGGCTCCGCCAACAGGACCACGATCTTGTCACCACGCAGCACACACAAATACGCGGGCTGTCCCACCGAGGTGGCCAGGCGCTGCATGCACGGCCGAGCAGAATGCACCAGATGGCTTTCCCTGGTCGCGGCCGCAAGGTCATACAGCCGCCAGCCGCACCGGTAGGCCAGCGTCTCGGGGTCACGGTCGACCAGCCCCACCTGGTACATGCCCGCCAGCGCCCGGGAAACCTGGCTCTTTTGCCGGCCGCACAACTGTGCAACGCGATTGACCCCCAGCCCAGATGCCCGGATGGCCTCCTGGCTGCTCAAGGCATCCAGCAGATCCATGTCCCGACGCAACCCGGAGGTCGTCCGTCCAGCCATGACGAACCTCACTTCCCAATACTCGCCGCTTCCGAGGGCGGACTCGTCATCCTCGAGAGCGGCTCAATACGCCACCGAGTGTCCGTCCGTGCCGGCGGACAGGCTGACGCTCGCGCCGATGGCCAAGACCACACAGATGTGCCGTCCACGGGCGCAACCCAGCAGCGCCTCCGGCAGAAGGTGCCACACGCAAAAGCCTGACCACGGGGACCAGCCTGAACGGCCGTCTGCGGGGATCCGCCCCACCCGCCGTTACCCAGCGTAGGGCGAAGAAGCGATCGCTTCCCGGGGCCGGTCGGACGACTGCACTGGTTAACGCGACAGGACCGACCGGGGGACGTCACGCTCCCCCAATCGGCGCCCGACACCCGGCCGAGCAAGCCAAACCAATGCGGCAGCTGCGGTGCGGCCGGCGCACCGGACGTCCCGACGTTTGCCGCGGCCAGGCTGCTTACTCAGGAGGCAACAGGTGCCGGTGGGGCGTAACTCTTGATGCTCGCGCCCTCAGGTCCAGCGCTCAGCCCGCATCCACCGAACATCGGCTGCACGATTGCACGCCCCTCCTTCTCATGACCCCAGCGGCCCGAGGAGTTCATCCACACCGGAGCGCTGCAGGTCTTGGTGGTCGTGCCGGCCAAAGGCGGCAAGCCTCGTCCTGGTCTGCCAGCGCACCCCCTGGCCGGTGACATCCGACAACTCCGGGAAGCTGCGGGACACGTGAGGACCTGTGCCGGAACAGAGGCCATCCCTCTTCTTCGGGGGGATGGCCCTGATGACGAGGAGTGCATCGTCCAGACGGCCACCACCCGCCCGGCCATGCTCGGCCAGCCCTTCACTCGCCGGTCGATCCGCATGCTCGCCGCCGCCCTGTTAAGCGCGCACGGCCGCGTGACCCGGATCGGCCGCGAGGCGTCACGGTACCTGCCCGCCCGCCACGGCATTGCCTTCCAGCACAGCAAGACATGGCAGGAGTCCCCGGACCCCGGGCATGAGGACAAACTCGACCCGGTCGAGCGCGCTCACGCCCGTGCGACGACAAAGGGCGCAACGGCACATCGCGACGGTCCCCGGCGGGTGGTCGAGTTCAGCGGCCGCACGCGCGAGGACGCGAGGGGGTGAGCAGACGGCACAGCAGCCACCAGCAGACGTCCGCCACGCGGGGTCAGCCGGACATTGCGGTGCAGCACGAAGGCCTCCGTGCCGTGAAGATCCGACAACCTCCACCGCGCACCGAGGCCTTCGTGTGGTCAAGACCTGCGAGTGTCAACAACGCTCGTGATCAATGCGCCTAGGGGGAAACCACCCTGGACTGGGTGGGCGTGCCTCCTGCGACGGCGCGTTGCTGGACGGTGGGCGAGGACATACACATCGTCTTCTCCGTAGCCGTCATGGGACGCTGCTGGGCGATCAGGCCCGTCGCCGGCTGGACGGCCACCGCCGCCGGGTTTTCGGGCTTGGGCAGATCTCCCTTGATGTCGGTCACCACCTTGTATACGCCGCGCCGGATGTGAGCGTCCGAGGTGTAGGTGTCCTCGATGTACACGTCTGCCACGCCGTGCGCGGTGCCGTGGAAGGTTCCGTAGTCGAACCAACCGACGTAACCGGGACTGACGTTCAGTGTGGTGGTGCCGGACTGGGTACTCGCAGTGCCCCAGGCATAACTGTAATTGGCAGCCACCGTAGTCGTGACGGACCCTTCGACGCCCACCCCGAACGGTTTGACCCCGTAGTTGACCGATACGGCCACCGACACGCTGGCTCCGACGGTGTTCGTGGCCGTTCGGGTGAAGCTCCAGCCGATCGCCTGCTGCGCCAGGTTGGAGGTGCAGTTGAACAGCACTTCACTGGCCTGGCGCATGTAGTTGGGCACGTACTCCGGCCGGTTTTCCTCGTAAAAACCCAGGAGTTGGCACTTGCCCGTTCCATAGGGGTACCCGAAGCCCACCTTCTCGCAGTAGTCACTCAGATACTTCCCCGAGACGGTCGGGTATCCGCTGATCGGCCACGGGTACTGGCTCAGGACCTGCGTGTCGTAGGGCGTATTCACGATGTAGGCGCTGGCCGGCGACGCCGCCATCAGCGAGGTAGCCGTAGCCATCACACATGCCGCGAACGCAGCTTTACCGATGTGCGCACGTATTTTCATGTCTCTGCCTCCTGGACCAGCACCCGCGGGTGCGAACCCGAAATCCGCGCTGCAGAGGCTCTGCAACCCGGCAACTCGCATGGTGCACGTCCGGCGCATGGAAGGAAGAGGGGCAGGGCTGTACAAGAATCCTGGTAATCCTGACGAACGGGGAAGCCTGCCAGGCGCACAGGCCCCTCACCGTCCAGGCGGCCATGCACCCTGGCGGCGAGGCGGAGCGGCGGCCTTCCCGCGGCTTGCAGCCCCACGCGCTTCGACGAAGCCGTCACCAGCCGGTTGCCGTGCATGCCTCCACCGCTACGAACTCATGTCGATGCCGTCGGGGGCTGTATCCGGGCTCGCCTCCCGACAGCCCGGCGCCCGGCAAGACCAGGAGCGTTGAACCTCATGGCCGGCTCGTTGCCAAAGCTCTGCCCGACGCCGAGGCCGCAGACCTGCTCCAGAAACGGCCCGGCCACGTCTGCCGCAACTCCTGACAGCGCGGAAAGACATCACCATGCGGGCCACATACAGCCGATTCGCACAAAAAACGTTCTTTCCGTAAACGGACTCCGTCCGCGACTTCATCCGAGATCCGCGAGTACCGCGTGGACCCGGTTGCGCAGCAGCGTCCGCAGACGTACCAGCTGGAAGCGGTGGCGCAGCAGGGCTCGCTGCTGACGCACCCACAACGGCGCGATCCATGCCTCCGGCAGGAGGTCGGCACGCAACAGCCGGCCCAGCGTGGCTGCGTCGACCTTGTCGTTCTTGAGTCTGGCGGAGGCGATGGCCTTGCATTGCAGCGGATGCACCAGATGCGGCTGGTAGCCGTAGTCCTCCAGCAGTTCCACCAGCCAGCCCCAGCCATAGGCGGCCTCGAACGCGACCGGAGTGCCGATCGGTAGATCCCCGATCACCGAGAGCACCGTCTCGACCCCGTTGGGCACGTTCCGATTGATTCGAACCGTGCCCTCCTGGTCGAGGACCGCGATCTGCGACCGCTTGCGGTGCACATCGATACCGACGTAGACAGACATTGAGGGCCTCCTTCCCGAGCCCGTCGATACCCGGACGATAGGCATCGCCCGGCTGAGCACGGAAGGGGGCCCGGCCCTCATAGGGTCAGGTCAGGAGCACTCTTCGCGTTTCTGATCACCCACCGGACGCCCTGCCCCGTGAAAGCCCGAGGTTAGCCTGCGATTACCCATGCCATACCGTGGGCCATGCCCGCGTACCGCAACGTTGTGAGTCGTGTGTTGGTCACACCTCGCAAAATGCCCCGCTACGGCGAGGTGCGCACGATCGTGGTGCGCGGGTCCACGCGCGACAAGGCGTCGCTCGGGAGCGGGACACGGTTGCGTGTCAGGAAGTGGATGCGTCGGGTGAGCTTCTTCAGCGGTGCTTGTTCAAGGCGAGCATGGCCTTGGTCATTGAGGGCAGGCGGCTGGCGGGTGCGGCGGTTGATCTGCCAGGACGTGGGGTGGGTGAAGGGCCCGCTCAAGCAACACAGCACAACCGGGTAGGCGAGCGGTCGGACGGACTTCTGGTGCACGGTCAGCTCACGGCACCAGTGCCGTTTGAACGCTCTGCAGACACGGTGATGATGCGGCAGGTGCGGGCGACGGTGATGTCCCCGTGCGGCCCTGGCAGTTCGATCGAATACCACATCAGCTCGCCAATCGGGGTGGTGGCTGTCACGACCGCGAGTTGTTCGAGCGAGGGACACCATGAACGCTCCCACCCCTGAATCAGCCGGTTCTCCCGGAGGGAAGAACGCGAACCTGGGCCTGCGACACCCGCTTTCCCAATGGGGCCCGGCTCAGTTGCCACCTCAGTGGAATGCAGCCCTCAGCCGGCAGGGCACCCCCGCGACCCACGGCCAAAGTGCCGTCTCGGACCGTGCCGGTGCATCTTCCATACACACACGTTTGCCGAGCGCGGCTCCGCCAACCGACCACAGCGGCCCGGGTGCCTCAGCGCCCCTGTCTGCGCCAGCATCCGCCGCCCAGGCAGGCCCACCTTATGGTCTCGACCGGACCTGCACCTCCCCCCAGCCTTGAGCCGGCGCCCTTTCGCGCAGCCACCGCCCCCCGACGAACCCGGGCGTGACGTCCTGCTCATCCGGCGCACTCTGGAAGAGATCAGGCCGATTGCCGACAAGGTGATCTCCTACTTCTACGCGCTGCTGTTCCTTGATCGCCCGGACCTGCGGGCGCTGTTCCCGCCAGCCATGAACACCCAGCGAGACCGGCTTTTGAAGGCACTGCTCACCGCGGCCGAGCACATCGACAACACCGACGTGCTCATTCCATACCTGCAAAACCTCGGCCGGGGCCACCGCAAGTACGGCACCCGCCCCGAGCACTACCCAGCCGTCGGCCAATGCCTCGTCCGCGCATTGGCCCGCTACGCCGTGCGCATCTGGGACGGGCAGACGGAAGCCGCGTGGCTGCGCGCATACACCATGCTGTCCCAAGCGATGATCGACGCAGCCGCCGAGGATGCCGAGCAAGCGCCGGCCTGCTGGTGCGCGGAGATCGTCGCGCACCATCTGGCCACTCCTGAGATCGCAGTGATCACTCTCCGCACGGACCACGCCTACCCCTTTCTAGCGGGCCAGCACGCAATGATCGAGACGCCGTGGTGGCCGCGGATCTGGCGGCACTACTCATTTGCCTCCGCACTCCGCCACGACGGATTGCTGACCTTTCATATCAAGGCCGTTGCGGCCGGCTGGGTCTCCAACGCACTTGTTCACCGCGCCAGACCCGGCGACCTCATCCGCCTCGGCCCACCGGAAGGTGCGATGGTCGTCGACCACACCACGGACAGCGGCCTGCTCTGCGTGGGGGGCGGCACCGGCATCGCCCCTATCCAGGCCCTCGTCGAAGATGTCGCCGAAAACGGGGAGCACCGTCCGATCGACGTGTTCTACGGAGCCCTGGCCGACCGCGACCTGTACGCCATCGACACCATGCTGCGACTGCGCCAAGTCCACCCGTGGCTGTCCCTGCACTCAGTGACCGAACAAAGCAACCACGTGCAACTGCCTTACGCAGTCAGAGAGTACGGGCCCTGGGACGGCTACGACGCCTATCTGTCCGGTCCTCCCGGCATGATCCGCACCGGGCTGCGCATCCTGCAGGGCAGCGGAGTTCCGCTGGAGAAGATCAAGCATGACTCGGTGGAAGAACTTCTCGCCGCCTGTACATGACCGCCGTGGACCGGCATCACCCGCACGTCACAGAGCTGATCGCGGCACCCCCTTCCCCGTGCAGAACCGCCGCATGCCCGCTTCGGATGGTCAGCTCGTCACCGGCACCAACGGCTTCGGCCGTGCCCCCCGGCATGATCACGAACGTCGTCCCTGGCTGCACCTGAGGACCGCTGTGGCGCCGATGGTAGCCAGCGCAAATGCGCTGCCTGCGCAGAGCGCTGAGACCGCTGTGACGGCGGATCGCGAAGAGGGGGCGCGGATGAGGCGTCCGGCATCGTTGACCCACGCCCTCTCCTTGAAGCCTTCCGGGCTGTCCAGCGGCGCCATGACCTGCCCGCTGTGCTCACGGCCAGCGGGATAGGCCCAGCGCGCCGGCACACGACCGTATATGAGGCCGTTCATGCCCGTCCGGCCCAGCCGCACGGGACGCACAGTCACGGCCTCGACAGCGTGGGAATGTGCCGTTTCCCACTCCGCGCCGGACCGGAGCTGGTGATAGGCAAGCAGACCGGCTGCGGCTGCGACCACCGAAGAAATAAGGAGGACGACACCGACAAGCCGTGGCGGGATGCGTCTTCCGGCACCGGGGCCAAAACGCCCCGCCCTATTAAGCGGCCAGGAGACGGCAGAATCCATCAGTTGCCATATCCGAGGCATCCCTACGCTCCTCACCCTGCGGCTCATCCCCGCACGTCTGGGACCTCCGATGCCGGGGTTGCTGTCTCTCTTCCGCCGGCGTCCTTCCCTTAATGGTTCAACCCGGCCAGCTGTCAGCCCATCCCCCGATCGTCCCATTCACCCGTTGACGAGCTGTACCGTCATCGATCTTCCCGGTGTCGGGGCTGCTGTCGGGCACCGCCTGATAAGACTGAAGCCAGGACGTCGTCCGGGAAGACGGGGTGCGGCCAGTCGGGCGCGGAGCGCCGATCCAGCCGGTACACCTCAATCGCGGACCGTCTACGACCGGCAGTCGTGGGCTGCAGTGGCCGGCCCGGCTCAAAGCACCGCTGACCCGACCGAAGCCGGGACCAGTGACCGGGAGGCGGCCGGGCGGTTCAGGGCGTCCCGGATCTCGAATCGCCGAATGTGGCCGGTGGCAGACCCGGCCTCCACGAGCCCCGACGGTGCCCGCTGCAAGGCTGAGCGCCGGACAACTCCGCATGGTTGGCCATTGCAGCCTGGCAACGTCATCCATTGCATCGGCCGATCGCATGACATCGCCCTTCCCCCACCTCGCCATAGATTTGACGAATCCGAATACGCACAGCCGCCGGCGCTCATGCCGGGCTTTACTGAAGAGGCACCTATGACTCCCAGCCACGTCGGCGCACCTGTCCAGGTTCCCACTCCCGCTCAGGAGACGTATTCCTTTATCTGCCTGGAGTGCGCAGCGGGGTGGGAAACAGACGTCGAGATCAGTCGCGAGCAGCAGCCGGATGGCCACACGCGCGTGGTGTACCACACCGGCGACCGCGTGGTCCCCTCGCCTCTCATTCGCACGCGATGTGCCCGTTGCGGCGGGGCAAAAGTCCGTTGGCTCCCGCCTCACCTGGTCACGGCCGAATGATAATCCAGACCACTCATCCTCGAGCATCAGAAGCCGGAGACGGGAACACGGTTCACCTTTTCTTCAAAATGCCTGCGAGTAATCACAAGAGGCTGTATAGCGGCACATGAGTCGAGGTGGATCCACGAATCCCTTGAGGGCGAAGATGTCTTTTCACTTTTATATCCTGAATCTCCTTCGACATTGCCCCTAGTCCTGGAACCTGCAGACACGCCGCTTTGGTCGGTCTTATCACCTCTCTTTTCTTGCGTGGCGTTCATTTCTTTGGCCTTTGATCCGTCCACGGCGCAGTGCGCTCGCGAGTCCACGCCGTCAAATGAATGGAAAGCGGAGAGTTCAAGCGGTCAAATCAGATCCTGACCCGGCTTTGCGGCGTATATTTTCGTGCTCATTGCTGTTCTCGTCCTGCTCTCGGTATACGGTCAGGGGCTGACCGGCTCGGCTGGCCGTTGCCGGTTGCTCTCCTGCGCATACATTCCCCGCGCGATACAGCGGGATGGGACCAGTGATCTACGTCGGGCACAGCAGTTGCGCACGACCAATCGGCTTCCTTGGCCAGGTCTCTCACTGCTCACACGTCTGGTCTACCTGTTGCCGCCCGTTGAAAGGCCCGGACGGCCAGCCAGCCCTGGCGCAATGCCAGCACAGCCCATACTCCCGCCAAGGCGGCCAGCCAGGAGGCCCGCACGAGCACCGTTCCGGTCAGCGTCAGCGCCACGACGAGCATGTCCAGACCCGTCACCCATGCATCGCGCAACCATTCGGATCTGCGTTGCATCGCCGCTTCACCCTTTCGTCGCTGCCCGTCGGACGCCGCGCTTCTGGGCTGTCTTGGTCCTGTCGGCCCAGTCGGCCGCCGACCACGTGGTGAAGCCGACTCGTGCGCCAACGACATCTTTCCCGCGCGGCCAGGACCCACTCAAAGGTGAGCCGTTGCCCCCCGCTCACGTGGGGGCCATGCACCGCACAGGTGACATGCTGCAGCGCCACACCGACCAAGTGAGCACCGGCGCCGTGTGGTAGCTAAGGTGTGAGCGGTGAGACGGCTACGGCCCGGAGGTTACAGCCAGCAGTCCGCCGCCACACACACGGTCCCGACCAGAGCTGCGAAGTGTCGCCCACGGCTGTCCTGTTGACCTCCAGCGGCGCCGCGTTCCTCCTGGGAGTCAACACCACCGCCATCAATACCGCGCTGAAGGCGATCGCCGGCGATTTGGCGATGGGCAGTAGCGCACTGAGCTGGGCGGTAGGCAGCTATCTGCTCGTGATCGCCGCCTTCGTCGGAGTGAACTCCCGTCGAAGACGCCAAGACGCGCCGCGTACACGGTCGCAGCAGCTATCCGTCAACACGGCAAGCGATACGCAGAACGTGGAAGCCTCGGGCAACGACAGCCCAGCCGGCGGTCCTCATGGCAATACCGGCAGGCTGGTGTCGAACGATCTCTCGGAGGTCGTAAACCCAGGCCGCCGTTCCGGGACCGATGCCTGTCGCCCTCCAGGAGGTGAAGACCGGCCCACCCAAAACCCAGCGGGCATCGGACACGTCACTGCGGTACGGACGACGAGTACTTCCAGAAGCCGGGCAGCACCTCCCCCACCTGGGGGATACCGCCCGAGAAGAGGTACGGCCAGATTGGGACCGAGAGACGTTCCGCCCCCGGTCGAGGAAAGGGATCGTCACCGTGAATACCGCACAGATCCCAGCAGCTCGCTCATGTGCAACCACGTCAGGAGCTCTTACTGGCCTGGCTCTGACCGAGCACGCATTCAAGGACTGATGACCAGTGTCTCTACCACGCACGGCGTGTCGAGGTACGGCCGCGACACGTTGTGGACAGCCGGCCCATGACCGAGCACCCACCGCGCGGTTGCCCCCGGCCCAGGCAGGCGCCCCGCTCCATCCCCGATGCCCGGCCCGCTTCACCCCGCGTCGCGGGCAGCGGCTGGGCGATCCGGAATCGCTCCGGCACGCGAAGCCGTCATGCGGTTTGACCGGCGACTACCAGATCCGCTGTGATCCCGGCTCGACCGCCGCCCGGCCAAGAGAACCCTCGTGCAGGGCGGGCCACGATGCCAGGCCTCACTGTCCGGCCTGGTCCCGGAGACGGCCCACAACGACATCCCGGTCGCAGACGCCGTCGACCCGGTGAACCAGGGGCAGCGCTGGGCGCCTTCTCGCGCATCCTGACACTCGCCGCTCGGCTCAGCCGGGGTGAGCGTTTTCGGGAACCCGGGGTAACAGCGCCGGGTGGCATGCACTGATCGCCGTTGGCCACAGACTCTCATCGGCGCATGCCACGGCAGCGTTGGTTCCTTAGAGAGCAACGACGGCTCGGGCGGTCTTGCCGCCACTCTCCTGAGCGAAGAAGTCAAGGCGCGCGGACAGGCAGGCCACGATGCCAAGTCCATAACCACCGCTTGTCGGGACTGCGTCGGAGAGCGGGGCCCTGGATCGGGCGGGAACTGCGGGAATGTGCGGATTGCTGTCCCACACCTCGACCACCGCCGCACCGGCTGACATCTCGAGACTCAGACGGCACGGACCTGACGAGTAACAGCAGGCATTCGTCACAAGCTCGGACACTATGAGTGCCAGATCTTCCTGAGCCTCAGGCAACCATCCAGCATTCCCGGCAAGGCTGCAACAGGCTGTGCGAGCCCGGGAAAGGCAGTGGCCTCCCTCAATCCAGACTTCCACCCGATCCGAAACCATCTCTACAACAGGGCCGTCCATCACGATCATCTCCCGTACTCGCGGCCAGCGACCTGGAATCCGACTCAGGCTATTGCGCCTCCGAGCGATTACGACAACCGAAGTTGCCCATACCGCAACGAGCCCCGGCGACAAGATTGCGTTTCCGCGCGACGAAGCACGACCAGAGACCGGCATCCGCGCCGGCCCCGCGGAAGTGGCCGGACAGCTGGACGACTTCGTCAGACGTACTCATTCATCTGTCTGGAATGCGCTGCGGGGTGGGAGAAAGACATAGATATCAGACAGCAACAGCACTCGAATGAGCCCATCCGTGTCCCGGACGACACCGACGTCCGCGAGGTTTGCTCCCCCTCATCGGCTTGCGATGCATCCGTTGCGGCGGGGCAAAGGTCCGCTGGTTCCTGCCCAGCATGGACGCATGAGACGCCTGGGCCGGATCAAACTCGTGCGCGGCGTCGACCGGGTGTCTTCAACAACCTCATGCCGCCGCCGACTACCCTCGGTCTCCGCTCCGTGAAGCGTCCGGTGTGCTGCTACGCCGATTTGAACCTGCGTCGACCGACACACCTGCAAGGCCGCATCAGCATCGACATTCTGTTGACAGCGCCTGTGATCAGCTTCTTCTTTGCGGAGTGCTGGGTGGCTGGGCAGATTAGCCGAGCTTCAGCTCGTCCGACAGGGCGTGTCTCCTTCAATCGGTGGAGTGAGGTTTTCAGGAAGGTGCTGGCCTTATTGGCTGATCCAAGAAGCGTTGTGCACGGGAAAGACTTGAGCCTATCGACACCGGAGACCACCCTCAAACTCACGTTGGAAGAAGACCATGACGCCCAGCGCCGGCAGCCCCGCAACGGCAATCAGCGATCCTCAGTCCTCCTGCCCGCCTTCACGCGTCCCTCCTCGTCAGATCGCCGTGATCGGCGGTGGGTGGTACGGGTGCCACCTGGCCACGACCCTGCGCTCCGACGGTCATGAGGTGCATGTATTCGAGGCGCAGAACGACATCTTCCAGGAGGCTTCGGGCCACACTCAGAACCGGCTCCACCTGGGCTACCACTATGCCCGGTCAGCTATCACCCGCCGCGAGGCCGCCGAGGCCTTTGCCGAGTTCAAGAAGACGTACCCGTCCTTCAGCACGCCTCTGGCTGCCAACATCTACGCCGTTCCCAAGCGCGACTCCATCCTCGACGCCGAAACATACGCGCAGGTCATGACGGCTTCGGGGCTAGATGTCGACGAGATAGTCCCGCAACAGGTTGACCTGAGGGGCTGCGCCAGCGCTCTGGCCGTCAAGGAGGAGGTCCTTCACACTGACCGAGCGCGGACTCACTTCCGAACGGCCCTGGCCGACAGCCTGCACTTGAACGCGCCAGTCGATCACATCACGCCGGTGTCCGATGGTGAGATGGTGCACGGTGAGCGCTTCGACCACGTGGTGGACTGCACGTGGGCGACGAGGATGCCGCGGGACGGCCAGTTTGATGATGTTTACTTCGAACCGTGCGTGACCTTCACCTACCGGTCGGATCTCACGGATTTCGCATTGACTCTTGTCGACGGACCCTTCTTCTCCGTATATCCATTCCGTGACGGTCTGTACACGCTCACATCAGTACCTCACACGCCGCTGGGGCGATTCCCCACCCATGAGCAGGCTCAGGGAAGGCTCAACTCTCTGACGGCTGAGGAGCTTGGTCGGATCCGGTGCAGGATGGAGGACCAAGTGATGTCCTTCTGGCCGCGTTTTCACGACGAGTTCGCCGCCGAAGGATACTTTCTTTCGGTGAAGACGAAGATGGTTTCGGGCAGCGACGCGCGCGTGGTGTCAGTGCGCACGCGCGGCAGGAGGACGTTTGTCTTCGCCGGCAAGGTGAGCACAGTCTTCACCGCGGCCCGGCAGGTCCAGAGGCAGCTGTGCGTCTCCTCGTAACGGGACCGTCCTCGGTGATCGCCGAGACTTTCATCGACCTGGTTCGTAGGCACCGACCCACAGATGAGGTACTCACCCTCGGCAGAGGTGTCGAGTGCACTTTCAAAGCCGATCTGCGTGACATCGAAGCTGTCGATGACCTCCGTGATGAATTGGCGACGGTGGACCGCATCTTCATCTGCCACGGCGTTCTGTCGTCCAAGCCGCTGGTCGAGCAGTCGGCCAGCGAGGCCGCGGACAGCCTGGCCGTCAACCTGCTCTCCGTCGTTCGCCTGATCGAGATCGCACTGCGTGTCAATCCCTCAGTCCGCATCGTGGCCATCGGCTCCGAGTCGGGGATCAAGGGTTCCTACGACGACTCTTACGCCCTGGCCAAGGCAGCGCTCCATGCGTATGTGGGCTGGCGCATGCCGGAGTTCCAAGAGCAGCAGCTCGTCTGTATCGCCCCCTCCATGATCTCGGACACCGGCATGACCATCCGTCGTGCCGACCAAGAGCGGGTCGAGGAACGCGCGCGGTCCCACCCCCAGGGCCGCCTGCTGACCTCTGCTGAGGTGGCTTCCTTCGCATACCACCTGCTTTACCAACACAGCAGCTATCTGACCAACACTGTCATCCCGATGACCGGGAGCAAGTTCGCCCATGGCCCCGCTCCCCGTCCCGTACCCCCTTCCGGTCAGGAACCACGCACATGAACATCACCGTGTTCGTCGACCACAGCAATCCGCTCAACGGAGTGCTGTCCTGGATCAACGATCTGACGGAGTACAGCCCCGACCTGGACCTACTGATGGTTGGCATGCTCACGCAAGACGAGCGCACCCCCTGGGCCGAGACGGTCGATCAGGACATCTTGGGGACTTTGGTCCGGCTCTCCCCCGAGCAGGTGAAGGTCGCCGAAAACGCCCAGAGCCTGGATGAACTGAGCGCCGACATCTCAAGTATCATCCAGCGCACCGACGTCTACCTGCCCAACGGCTATGAGAGCGGATACCGTCTGGCCGCACTGGCTCGCCGGCTGCACCACCCCAATGGTGTCGTGGCCTTCACCCACACGGACGCGCCGCACGACCACTACCTCACCAAACGCTACGCCGATATCGTTTCAACGTTTGTCGCGGCGGATTCGCCCAGTCTGCGCCGCACCCGCGAGCGGCTGCCCGATCGTGTGTCCAGCATTGTGCAGGTCCCCCACGGTTTGACGGCCCCGCCTTTTGAGGCCCGCCAGCCTTCAGAGGAGCACCTCGCGCTCGTGTACGCCGGACGCGTTATCCAGGAGCAAAAACGCATCTTTGATCTGCTCCCCATGTGTGCGGAACTTCGCCGTCGCGGGGTTAGGTTCACCCTGGATGTCATCGGTGACGGAGCGGATCGTGAAGCCTTCCAGCATCGGGCTGCCCTACGATATCCGGAGATCCGTTGCCGAGGACTCATGCGCCGCCAGGACCTCCTCGCGACCTACCAGCACTACGACTGTCTGGTCATGTGCTCACAGACTGAGGGGATGTCGGTGGCCTTGATGGAGGCCATGGCCCGGGGGGTCGTTCCGGTCGTCACCGACGTCGGCGGCGCGAAGGATCTCATCGCTCAGGGCCGCGAGGGATACACCTGGCCTCCCGGGGAGACCGCACGCGCAGCCGATCACTTGGAAAGGCTCTGGAAGGATCCGGCTCTGCTCGCCGCCTGTTCAAGGGCCGCGCATCACACGATTGCGACCCGTCACGCTCCGGCTACTGCTGCGGCCCGAATGACGGCAATTCTCCGCAACGCGGCGGCCCATCCCGTCGGCAGCCCCGCGCAGGTCGAGGCCCTGCTCGCGGACACCAGCCGCTCTCCCTATCTTGCCCGTACCTGACCTGCCGTTGTTCGGTCAGTGACCGTTCAAACGGCTTGAGCAGACTCAGTCGTTCACGCACAAGGCCGGTGTCGACCGCCAGCATTCGACCAGCACCTCGCGCTCGCCGAACTTCGGGTCGGCAAGTTCCCACAGGATCGGCACCCTGGATGAGGTGCAGACCAAATACTGCCGCAGGCCAGGACGCGACGCGCAGTAACCATAGAGTTGGCCCAGGCCGCCAGCGCCGAATCGGCCGTACCTGCCGGTGTTGGGACAACACGCTCGCAGAATCGTTCTTCTCGGCCCTGAAGAACGCGCTGAACGCCACCCACCCAGGGTCGCCGCCTATGCCGCCGTATTCGAGTGGAGCGAGAGCTGGTACTACCTGTGCCGACTCCGCAGCAGCCTCGGCCGCCGCAGTCCCGCTGGATACGAGATCGCATTCGCGCCCTGACCAACACATCGAGGGTGTCCGTCAAAGCGGAACAAGCTCACGAACCCGTTTGGGCGCCCTCCACGACCGGACCTGCGCACGCCTCCGGAGTCCTCCGTCGCCTTGCGGCGCTCGGGGTCTCTCATTCCTTTCCGTGCGGCTGTCTGTCCCGTCCTCAGGGCAGCCGCGCCCCACTCTCACGACTGCCGCAGCAGTGCCTGTACCTCGGCCAGCGGACGGTCCTTGGTCTCGGGCACGAAGCGGCGCAACAGCATCAGGAAGACCAGGCTGAGCGCGGCGAAGCAGAGAAACACAGCACCGACCCGCACCGGCGAGGCGGGGGTACCTGTGACCACCGGAAAAACCAGCGCCACCAGCATGTTGGCCGCCCAGTTCAGGGCGAGGGCCACACCGGCTACTGGAGCCCTGATCTCCGTCGGCAGCACCTCCGCCATCAGCACCCAGGCCAGCGGGCCGGCCGAGAAGGCGAAGCACGCGATGTAGGCGAGTACAGCCGCCACCGTCAGCCCACCACTGAGCAGCCCTCCCGCCATCAGCCCGGATGCCGTGACACACAGCGCCGCCGCCATCCCTACCAGCCCGGCACCAAGCAGGGTGCGTCTGGCGTACCGCTTGATCAGGACGAGCGCGAAGACCGAGGCTACGACGTTCATAATGCCAATTGTCAGGCTGGCGACCTCGGGCCCGTTATGGCCACCGACACCGGCGGACGCGAAGACGAGCGACGAGTAGTAGATGACGGCGCCAACGCCCACCAGGGCGTTCATGAGAGCGGCGCCCACAGCGATTGCGACGGGCAGTCGGTGATCCGGTGAGAGGGCTGTCTTAACAATGCCTGCCGAGTGTCGACGGCGCGTCGCGCGTAGTTCTGCCAGTTCCTCTGCGGCCTCATCGGGTCCACGAGTCAGCTGCAGCACTCGCAGGGCTTGCCCGGGCCTGCCCCGGGCCAGCAGGTCTCCGGCAGCAGGTGGTACGAACGCGACAGCGACCGCTTGCAGGATCGCCGGCGCACCGTTGGCGGCGAACATCAGCCGCCAGTCGCGGTTGGCTAGGTCGGTGGCGCCCAGGGCCAGCGCGGCAAGGATGCCCACGGTGAGGCACAGTTGATAGGCGGTGATCAGCGCCCCGCGGGAACGGGCCCCGGCCAGTTCGGCGAGCAGCAAGGGGGCGATGGCGGAGGTGATTCCGACCGCAAGCCCCAGCAGCAGTCGGCCGGTCACCAGCACGGACGCATCCGGCGCCGTCGCGCAGATGGGTGCCGCCGCCGCGCCGAGCAGCCCGGCGCCGATCAGCATGCGTCTGCGACCGAGCCGGTCGGTAAACGCGCTCGCGCACGCGCAGCCGACCAGCGCGCCCACGTGCATGACGCTGACGACGATGCCCTCGTGCAGGTTGGTCAGACCGAACTCGCGGTGCACCTGGTCCAGGATCTGGTTCATCGCCGAGATGGAGAAGCCGAAGAAGGCGCCACTGAACGCCGCCATCAGCGCGAGCCGGGCACGCAGGGCGGGGACGCCGTCGGACCGTGCTGCGCTCGCCTGGCCTTTCACGGCCGCCGCCCTGGCTGGGGCCGCCCCCTGAATCTCGCTGGTGTGAAAGCCGTGCACACCATGTGGCGGGCGGGGCACCAATGGGTCATCGGTAGTAGCCGGAACGCCGGCATGGTCGCCTCTCACTTCTCCGGTGGCTCGCAAAGGTCCTCAGCGAGCCAGTTCCCCGGTCGATGCGCAAGCCCGGGGCGGGGGTGGAACCACTCCTGCCGCGCGACGACGTACCGCACCGGCGAGGCCCGGGGTACCTATCCGTGGCGCCGAGAGGCGGATGTGCGCGTTCCGCTGTCGCAGCCGGACTTTTCCCTCAGCGACGTGTTCGTCTTGTGCACCGCTGCCCCACTCACGCTACGCCGGGGGCTCGGCCCACGCGCGGCGGCCCACCCGCCCACCTCAGTCGGTGCTCATGGCCCAATCACGGCCCCCCAGGTAGCGGTCCGTGAAGTCGTTAGCAAACTCGCCGTACGGGTCAAAGTGGTCCCGTAGACGGCGGAAGTCCTTCATGCCGCTGTAGGTGCGCCAAGCGGGAGGAATACGCTTTGCCGCCCTCACCCGCAGTGAGCGAACACGGGGATGGCCGGATCCCGTGCAGGGCACTCAGATGTCTTCCAGGACAGCGGCGAACTGACTCACCGCGTTGGCTTGCGATGACCAGCAAAGACAGCGGCCGCCGGCCTTGGTTCACGAGCTAGGTCGTTTCGGTTTGGATCAACCCGCTGAGCGATGTTGAGTGTCCGTGTGACTCACCGCATCAGAGATCGGCGGGCGGCCACGACATGCGGGGTGGGCCGCCAGGCGGTAGGAACAAAGGGTCCTGGAGGCTGCCGAACGGTGCTTCGCAGCCGACTCCGCCGCCGCCATCGCCCAGCTCGTCCTGCCCATCCCCGACAGCCACAAGCCGGCGGTCACCGCGGCGAGCATGGTGGACATCGCCACCGCCTTCCTCGGCTCTTGCCCGGCCGGCCGGGCGTGGCTGACGACGAACTTCCTCAAAGGCGAGGGCGCCGCCTGCTCCCGCGACGTCCAAGACCTGGCCGTCCGCCTTGCCACGGCGGACGCCGACCAGACGGCTGCCGCGCTCCGCGAACTACCACGGGGCGCCCACGTGGCCGGGACCTGGGCGCTGCGCCGCAGGCACCTCGGCGAGTACCGGCAGGCCCTCGAAGAGGCCGGCACCGACCCCGCCCATGTGCTGCCGTCCCTGCTTCACATGCACCACAACCGCGCGGTAGGCATCGACCCCGACGCCGAAGCCACCTGCCGCCGTCTGGCCCGCACCGCCGCACTGTCCTGGACCTCCCGCGCAGAAGGAGCAACGCGGTGACCACCGCCCCGCCCGACACCGACCCCGCCACCCGGCAGTCCCTGGCCCACGGCCCGCTCGGCACTGCACTCCTCGACATCGAGCGCGCCCATGCCGGACTCATCTCCTTCCACGTCGCGCACCGCAAACTCGCCGGAGCAGGCCCGCTCATCGACGGCGACGACGCCAACCTGTTCCTCGGCGCCCCCGCGATGGCCTACGTCCTTCACATGGCCGCCACGGGCAGCGACCGATACACCGGAGCACTCCACACCCTCGACGACGTCGTAGCGGCCCACACCCGGCGCCGTCTGGCTGCCGCACACGCACGCATCGACGAGGGCCGCTACACCGCCTTCGCCGAATACGACCTGTTCCGCGGCCTGACCGGCATCGGTGCCCTCCTTCTACGCCGACAGCCCGACGGCCAGGAGCTGCGGCGCGTGCTGGAGTACCTGGTCCGGCTCACCGAGCCGGTGACCGGGCCCGAAGGCGAACCTTTGCCCGGTTGGTGGGTCGGCCACGCTCCGGCGAACAACCAGGCAGTCACCCCGAGCGGACACGCCAACGCCGGCCTCGCCCACGGCATCAGCGGCCCCCTCGCACTGCTCGCGCTCGCCAAGCGCCAGGGCATCAGCGTGGACTGCCATGAACTCGGCATGTACCGGATTCTGCGCTGGCTGGACAACATCCGGCAGAGCGACCACCACGGCACCCGCTGGCCCCGCTGGGTCAGCAAGACCGGCCCGGCCCCCACGCACAGCGCCGCGCCGTCCTGGTGCTACGGCACCCCGGGCATCGTCCGCGCGCAGCAGCTCGCCGCCCTTACTCTCGGCGAGGACGACCGCAAACGGACGGCCGAACGCGCCCTGCTGTACTGCCTGGCCGACTCCCGACAACTCGACCTGCTCACCAGCCGCGGCCTGTGCCACGGCGTCGGCGGACTGATCCGCACCGTCCAGCGCGTTGCGCAGGACGCGGAGACCTCCGTGCCGTTCAACAACTGGCTGATGAGCGCGTCCGAACGCTTCCTCGCCGCCCCGGCACCGGAACAGCCCGACTTCCTCGAAGGCGCGGCCGGGGCCACTCTCGCCTTCATGGGCGCCGAGCCTGACACCCTGCCCGCTACGGACTGGGACGCCTGCCTGCTGCTGATCTAGGAGACGAGCAGATGCAGCGTTACGACAACCCGACCGAGAACGCCGTCCTGGCTGTCCTGGGAGGCATCCCGATCGAAGAGGCAGCCCGGCAGGCGCCGACGTCACCCGCCCGGCTGGCCGAAGCGGTCGAACGCTACCGCGCCGCCGGCCGGTCCGCCCTGGAACCACCGCCCTCAGGCTGGTATCAGGCGTACGTCTCGTTCGCCGACTACCCCTCCGCCGCGCGGACCTTCCGCACATACCTCCTGCCGACCCTCAGCAACGACGAGACAGGCGCCTGGTGGTTCGTACGGAAGTACCCGTTCTGGAGACTGCGCGTCCAGCCACCCCAGGGCGCGCAGATGGATCGCACCATCGCACGCACGAGGCAGGCACTCGACTCGGCAGTCTCCTGGGGCGTGGTGAAGCAGTGGCGGACCTCTCTGTACGAACCGGAGTCCATAGCGTTCGGCGGGCTGGTCGGCATGACGATCGCGCACAGCCTGTTTCACGCCGACAGCACGGGGGTGCTCACCTACGACCAGCTCGTCGAGAAGCACACGGCCGGGCTGTTCGACGCCAAAGTCACGTCTCTGCTCGTCGTTGCCGTCCTCCTACGAGCCGCCGGACTTGAATGGGGGGAGCAGGGTGACGTCTGGGGCCAAGTAGAGGCCAGGCGACCACTGCCCGAAGACATACCCACCGACAAGGTAAGCGGGATGGTCGACCCAATGCGGAAACTCCTGACCCTCGATCCCGGCCGCCTGCTCACAAACGGCCCTCTCACGCCCCTGCAGGACTGGGTAACCGGCATGAAGCACGCAGGCACACACCTCAAGGACGCCGCCGAACTCAACCGTCTCGGCCTCGGGCTCAGGTCCATCCTGGCCCGGCACATCATCTTCCACTGGAACCGGATGGGCTTCAGCAACAGGCAGCAAGCCATCTGGTCACGTGCAGCACGCGAAGCCGTCCTCGGGCAATGATGCGCTGCCTCCAGTTGACGTAACGGTTCCGAGCACTGCCGCGTCTCCTTGAACAACCACGGCCTTGGAGCGGGCCCGAAATCTTCATGGGGAAGACCCGCACCTGACCGACGAGTCCTCGTCCCATTCCGCCGTCATCAACAAGCACCCGCACAAGTGGGTCGTCGCCGCCGAGACAGGTCCGCGCGACCCTAAAGGAGGAGCCCCGCAAGGAGCCCGACTGGCCCGGCGGTCGCTGAGGCCTACGCGGTCGCGTAGTCGTGGAAGCCTCGGCCGGTCTTCGTGCCGAGCAGACCGGCCTCGACCATGCGCAGCAGCAGCGGAGGCGGCGCGTACAGCGGTTCCTTGAACTCGGCGTACATCGACTCGGCGATCGCGTGCGTCGTGTCCAGCCCGATCAGGTCGGCGAGCGCCAGCGGGCCCATCGGGTGCGCGCAGCCGAGCACCATGGCCTGGTCGATGTCCGCGGCGCAGGCGAAGCCGGACTCCAGCATCCGGACCGCGGAGAGCAGATACGGGATGAGCAGCGCGTTCACCACGAAGCCGGCGCGGTCCGTGGAACGGATGACCTGTTTGCCCAGGACGACGGTGACGAAGTGCTCCGCACGCCGCTGCGTGTCCTCTGCGGTCAGCAGGGACGGCACGAGTTCCACCAGGGGGAGCACCGGCACCGGGTTGAAGAAGTGGATGCCGAGGACCTGCTCGGGACGGGCCGTGGCCATGGCGAGCTTCGTGATCGGTATCGAGGAGGTGTTGGAGGCGAGGACGGCGTCCTCGCGCTGCACGACTTTGTCGAGGGTGGCGAATACGTCGATCTTGATCCGTTCGGTTTCGGCTGCGGCCTCGACGACCAGGTCCCGGTCGGTGAACTCGCCGAGGTCGGTGGTGAAGCGCACGTGGGCGAGTGCCCGTTCGCGGTCTGCGTCTGAGAGCTTTTTGCTGCTGACGCCGCGTGCGAGGGACCGCTCGACGCGCCGTCGCCCGGCGGCCAGTGTGTCCGGGCCGGTCTCGGCGACGAGAACGTCCAGCCCGGCCCTGGCGCAGATCTCGGCGATGCCGGAGCCCATCAGTCCGGCGCCCACGACGCCGATACGGCGGATGGTGTCCATAGGGTCGTTCGTCCCTTCAGGAGTACGGAGGCCTGGGGAGCACGGTGAGCTCCAGGTGGGCGCCGTCGTGCCCGCCGGTCAGTAGGCGCTGGGTGCTGCCGTGGGGCGGCGCGCCCGCCAGGGGTGCGCGGTGCCCCCCGCTGTGCGGGAGGTAGAGGGGGAAGCAGCTGGAGGCCGGCTGGACGCGGAGCCGGTGGCCCGGTTGCAGACGATGTCCCGTGTCGCCGAGCTGGATGGGGAGCCGGTGCCTCCAGCATGGCCTTGCGCGCGACCGGATCGGTGAGGTGGTCGGGGCTGCGCCCGCTCGGGGTGAACACGTCGTCCTGGTGGTCGGTGGCGCCGGCGAGCAGGTACTGCGGTGCGCTCGCCCAGCTTCGGGCCCGCTGCCAGTCGCGCAGCCGGCCGCGCTGGAACAGGTCGTACCAGCCCGTGCAGTGCAGGGTAGGTATCCGTCCGTGCCCCGGGACGCGGCCGCCGAACGCCGGCTGCCGCCAGCGCGCGTCACCGGGCCGTGCGGTGGCCCACCCGGCCGGCGGCAGCGGGGAGCCGGTGTCGGGCAGGGCGTCGAGCAATTCGGCGAGCGGCCGCCGGGACCAGTCGGGGGCGGGCAGGACATCGGCGCGGCCGGCCCAGGTGGACGTCAGCCACTCCCCCATCGGCCCGAGCCTGAACACCCCGCCCCGGTGGACGAGTTCTCGGCCGATGTCCGTGGTGGTCAGACGGGACACGCGTGCGCGTAGGACCGGGTGGCCGGACGCGGCCGCGGCCCAGGCGGTGAAGCCGTAGGAGGAGTTGCCCCAGCAGCCCACCGTGCCGTTGGACCAGCGCTGGGCGGTGACCCAGTCCAGGGTGTCCCAGGCGTCGGCGACTTCCGCGGTGAAGGGGACCGGCCGTCCCTCGGAGCGGATCTTGCCGCGGACGTCCTGCGTCACCACGGCGAGTTGGGCCTCGGTCAGCCGGGCCGCGATGTCCGGCAGCAGGGTGTCCGGGTGCGTCTTGTCGTAGGGGGTGCGGATCAGCACCGCCGGGAGCCGTGGGCGGCGCGTGCGCGACGGGGGCAGGTGGACCTCGGTGTGCAGCCGTACGCCGTCCCCCAGGCGCACCCGGTGGGGCTCCGCCTGCGGGACGGGCGTACCGAACGGCACGGGGACGGCCGTACTCACCCGGCGCTCACCCGGAGTGCGCCGAGGGGGACGTGCCGGCCGGCGCGTCGGGGTCCAGGCCCTCGTCGGCGGTGGCGACCTGGGCCCGCTCGGCCGTCAGGTCCAGCGACCGGCAGACCAGCAGGTACAGCCCCGCCGAGACCACCAGGCCGACGATCATGGTGACGTCCAGGCCGCCGAGCCACTTCGCCAGCGGGCCCATGCTGTCGCCCACGACCGCGAACGGCATCATCGAGGCGAAGCCGACGACGTAGGAGACGAGGCCGCGCCAGCTCCACCGTCCGTAGATGCCCCGCGGGTTGAAGATCTCGCGGATCGAGTAGTGGCCGCGGCGCACGACGTAGAAGTCGACCAGGTTGATCGCCGTCCACGGGGTGAAGAGGTAGCCGAGCACGACGAGGAAGTGCTCGAACTGCTTCAGGAACGTCTCGTCGGAGCTGAACGCGATCGCCGTGGACAGCAGGCCCATGACGACCAGCGTGACCACCCGTTTGACCACGGTGGGCCGGATCTTGCGGATGGAGTCCATGCTGGACAGCAGGGTCAGGCTGCCGCCGTAGAAGTTGAGTGTGCCGATGGTGATCAGCGGCACCACGGACACCAGCAGCAGGGTCATGCCGAACCCGTGGAAGATCTCGTCACCAGCGGAGATGACCGATTCGACGAGGGCCGCCTTGGGGAACAGCCCGGCGGCGACGGTGCCCACGAGCATCATCCAGGCGCCGCCGATGGTCGCGCCGAGGTAGGTCCACCAGAACGAGGAGCGCACGCCCACCGTCGGCGGCAGATAACGCGAGTAATCCGACACGTAGATCGACCAGGACAGCTGGTAGACCGCGGCCGTGAAGAACTGGACCAGGAAGGGCGCGAGGGCGAAGGTGCCCAGGTCGAGCTGTTCGGGGCTGAAGGGGTTCACCGCAAGGATGCCCACGGAGAACACGAGCAGTGCCACGAACATGAGGTACGTCAGCCAGCGCGACGCCCGGTGGATGAAGTCGTAGCCGACTACCGCCAGCACGATGCCCACCACCGCGTAGCCGATGTAGCTGACCGGGTTGGGCACCTGGGCCAGATGCTCCATGGTGCGGCCCACCAGGATCTGGTTGAACGCGGTGTAGCCGATGTACGTCACCAGCGCGGTGATCCACACCAGGAGGGCGCCGACGTACCCGAACTGCGGGCGGGACTGCACCATTTGCGGCAGACCGAGCTGCGGGCCCTGGGTGGAGTGGAAGGCCATGAAGAAGGTGCCGAAGGCGGAGCCGAGGACGACGGCGATGGCCGTCCAGATCAGGTTGCCGCCGAGCGCCACGCCGATGGCGCCGGTGGCGACGGTGGCCAGGTGCGCGTCGCCGGCGAACCACACCGGGAACAGGTGCCACACCTTGCCGTGGCGCTCGGCCAGGGGCACGTAGTCGATCGAGCGGGTTTCGATGACCGGGCGGCTGCCGGGGGACGTGGACGGCGTGGCGGATGTCGAGTTCGAGGTGACGGTCATCTCGGGTCCTCGTTCGGTGGGTGGGTTGCCTGGTTGAGGGAGGCGTACGCCAGCTGCTCCAAGAGCAGGGAGGCCTCGCGCGGGGAGTCCGCCGCCACGTCGATGACCCGCTTGGTGACGGCAACCGCGAGCGGGGGCAGCGCGGCCAGTTCCTCGGCGAGCCGCAGGGCGGTCTCCAGGTGCGCGCCCTCGTCGGTGACCTCGGTGAGCAGGCCCCAGCCGAGGGCTTCGCCGGCGTTAAGCCGGCGGCCGCGCAGGACGAGTTCGCGGGCGCGGGCCGGGCCGACGATCCGGGTCGTGCGGTACGTGCCGCCGGAGCTGGGGAGGATGCCGATCCCGACCTCCGGCAGGCCGAACGTCGCGGTCGCATCCGCGATGCGGAAGTCGGCGGCGAGGGCGAGTTCCAGTCCGCCGCCGAGGCAGTATCCGGCGATCGCGGCGACGGTGGGCTGCGCCAGCCCGGCGACCTTCTCGTAGACGGCGCCGGAGTCGCGGTAGTAGGCGGCGATCGCCTCCGGGGTCATCTCGCGCAGTTCGCCGGTGTCGGCTCCGGCGGAGAAGACCTTCTTCCCGCCGGTGAGGACGACGGCTCGCGCGGTGGTGACCGCCTTGTCGTCCAGGGCGCGCAGCAGTGCGCGTTCGAGGTGGGTGGACAGGGCGTTGAGCTTGGCCTCGCGGCGCAGCGTCAGCACGGCGGTGCCCCCGCTGCGCCGGATGTCGACGGTGCCGGATCCCGTCATGCCTGAGGGGCCTTGTTTGTGGGGAAGTTCAGGAAGCCGAGGCCGCGCTTGCCGATCTCGTTGGCGATGACGAGGCGCTGGATCTCGGAGGTGCCCTCCCAGATGCGGTCGACGCGCAGTTCGCGGTAGAGCCGCTCGACGGGGTAGTCGCGCATGTAGCCGCGGCCGCCGAAGATCTGCACGGCGCGGTCGATGACGCGGCCCGCCGCCTCGGAGGCGGACAGCTTGGCCATGGCCGCCTTGGCGTGCAGCATCTTGCGGTCGCCGCCCTGGTCGAACTCCCAGGCGACCTGGTGGACGAAGGCGCGGTTGACGGCGATGTCGACGGCCGAGTCGGCGAGCATGGCCTGGATGAGCTGGCGCTCGATCAGCGGCTGTCCGCCCTGGACGCGCTCGCGGGCCCACTCGGTGGCGAGGGCGAGGGCGCGCTCGGCGGCACCGACGGTGCGGGCGCCGATCATCAGGCGCTCCTCGGTGAACCAGCTGCGGGTGAGGTCGTAGCCGCCGCCGATCTCGCCCAGGACAGCGTCGCTTGCGACCTCGACGCCCTCGAAGACGTACTCGGGGTGCTCGTAGACGAAGGTGTGCATGTAGCGCGGGACGCGCTTGATGCGCACACCGGGCAGGTCCTTGTCGACGAGAAAGAGGGTCGGGGCCTTCTCGTCGCCGACGAGGGCGAGGACGAGGAAGAAGTCGGCGGCGTCGCCGACGGTGACGAACCACTTCTCGCCGTCGAGCCGGTAGCCGGTGCCGTCGGCGTTACGGGTGGCGGTGGTGGTGATGCCCTGCGGGTCGGAGCCCGCGTCGGCCTCGGTGATGGCGACGGCGTCACGGCGCTGTCCGAGGATGTCGGGGATGAGGTAGCGCTCGCGCTGCTCGGGGGTGCAGGCGGCCAGCGCGTTGGCGGGCCGCCACACCGTGTCCCACAGGGCGCCTGTGAGCTTGCCGAGCTCCTCTTGGACGACGACCTGCTCCAGCACGCTCAGTCCGGCGCCGCCCCATTCGGTGGGCATGTTGATCGCCTGCAGGCCGCTGGCCAGCACCGCTTCGCGGATGGACTGGTGGACTTCCGGGGACAGTCCGTTGTCCATCTCGCACGCGTCCTCGTGGATCATGATCTTGTCGGCGAGGGCGGCGGCCCGTTCCTTGAGCTCGGCCAGGTGCGGGGTGTAGGCGAATTCCATCTGTGTCTCTCCCTGCTGGGTACGTGAGTGCGTGAGTGCGTGAGTGTGAGTGCGTGAGTGTGAGTGCGTGAGTGCGTGAGTGTGAGTGCGTGAGTGCGTGGTGTGTCAGGCGTCGAGGACGATGCGGGCGTCCAGGCCCCTGCAGCCGCGCGGGGTGACGAGCAGAGGGTTGACCTCCAGCTCGGCGATCTCCGGGTGGGCGGCCGCGACGCTGGTGATGGCCTCGATGGCGCGGGCCGCGGCGGCGAGGTGGACCGCGGGGCGGCCGCGTACGCCGTGCAGCAGCGGGGCAGCGGTGAGGCGTTCCAGCAGGGCGCGGGCGTCGGTGGCGGTGACGGGTGCCAGGCCGAGGCTCACGTCGCGCAGCACCTCGGTGAAGATGCCGCCGAGGCCGACGAGCGCCACGGGACCAAAACGCGGATCGCGCCGTACGCCGACGATGAGTTCGACGCCGTCGCGGGTGTCGGCCATGGCCTCGACGCAGTAGCCGGGCGGGTCGAGGCGGCGGGCCATGTCGGCGTGCGCGGCGCGGACGGACGCCTCGTCGGCAAGACCGAGGGCGACGCCTCCGGCGTCGGACTTGTGCAGCAAGCCCATGGCCTTCAAGACGACGGGCCCGTCGATCCGGGCGGCGGCCGCGGCGGCCTCGTCCTGCGTACGGACCAGGTGGGCGGCGGGAAACTTAAGCCCGCCCTGACGCAGCAGTTCGCGTGCACTCCAGTAGTCATCGGCCACGACGGGTGCCGCCGGGGCGGGCACGGCCGGTACGTGCGGGGCCGTCCGCTCGGCCCGGTCCGCGATCCGGCCGAGGACTTGGGCGGCGTGCTCCACCGACCCAAAGACGCAGACGCCCTGCCTGCGCAGTTCGACGGCGGCGGGCGCGTCGGCGTACATGGTGTGGACGGCGACGGGCTTGCCGTGGTCGCGGATGTGCGCGGCCATCACGCGGGCGGTGGCGACCTCGGCCTCGGCGAGGGCCTCGCCGTAGCCGCCGTAGCCGCCGAAGTAGCCGGTGACCAGCACGCAGTCGACCGAGTCGGCGCCGAGGGCGAGGTCGAGGACGCGGCCGAAGGAGGTGATGTCCTGCTCCCCCGCCCCGGCGAGGTCGACCGGGTTGGCGGTGCCCGCGGACGGGGGAAGTTCGGCCTTCAGCCCGGCGACGAGGTCGTCGTCGAACTCCGGGACGTGCAGGCCCCGGGCCTCGGCGACGTCGCTGGCGAGCGAGGCGTGGCCGCCGCCGTCGGCGATGACGGCGAGGCGGCGTCCGCCGCCGCGCCGATTACGGTGCAGCGCGCCCAGCAGGTGGGCGAGTTCGGCGACGGTGGCGACGCGGTCGACTCCGGCGGCCCGGCAGGCGGCGTCGATCACGGCAAAGTCGCTGGTGAGCGCGCCGGTGTGGGAGCGGGCCCCGCGCATGGAGGCCTGGCCGGCGCCGACGGTGAGCAGCGCGACCGGCTTCCCCGCCCGTACGGCGTCGGCGGCGGCCCGGGCGAAGGCGCGGCCGTCGCCGAAGTCTTCGCAGTACAGGGCGATCAGCTCGGTGCCGTCGTGCTCGGTGTAGCTGCGCACGAGGTCGGCGGCCGTGAGGTCGGCCTGGTTGCCGAGGGAGGCGAAGCGGGAGAACCCGAGGTGGTCGCGTTCGAGGAAGCGGCTGAGCTCCAGGGCCATGTTGCCGCTCTGGGAGACGAAGCCGATGCCTCCGGCAGGCATATCGTTGGAGGCCAGCCGCAGTTCGGTGGTGGTGTCGAGGACACCGAGGCAGTTGGGGCCCAGCAGCACGGCACCGGCCCGGCGGATACGGTCCGCGAGGGCGGCCTCGCGCGTTCGGCCCTCCTCACCGAGTTCGGCGAAGCCGGCGGTGATACCGACGATGGCGCGGGCTCCGGCGGCGAGGGCGTCCTCGACGGCGTCGGCGAAGCCGGCGGCGGGCACGGCGATGACGGCCAGGTCGACGCCGCCGGGGACGTCGACGGCCTGCCGGTGGACGGCGCGGCCGAGGACGGGTTCGCCGCGGCGGTTGACCAGGTGGACCAGGCGGCGGTGTTCGCCGCGCAGCGCCTGGACACTGAGCCAGTTGCCGTATTTGGTCTCATCGTTGCTGGCACCGATGACAGCTACGGAGGAGGGGTCGAAGAGCGCGGACAGGTCGCGTACGGCGGGGGCCGTCGCATCGGTCAGGATCGTCACCGGGTCACCTCCGCGCGCTGGGGGGCGTCCTCGGATTCCCGTGCCGGGACCGGATGTCCGGTGCCCCAGGCGTCGACACCGCCGTCGACGGTGATCGTGGTTCCGGTGATGTAAGAGCCGCCGGACGAGGCGAGGAAGCACACAAGGCCGGACACTTCTTCGGGGCGGCCGAGCCGGCCGAGCGGCACGGCCTGCTCCCAACGACGGCGATCCGCCTCCTCGTACGCGGCCTGAAGCCCTTCGGTGGCGATGGTTCCGGCAGCGACGCAGAGGGTGCGGATGCCGTAGCGGCTCCACTCCAGCGACAGTCCGGCGGCGAGGTTCTCCAGCGCGGCGCGGGCGGCGGTGGCGTGCACCATGCCGGGAATGCCGCGGCGCGGGGAGAACGCCATGAAGAAGACGACCCCACAGCGGTTGGGGATCATGGAGCGGACGGCGACCTCGCGCGTCATCGCCCAGCCGGCGTCCACGGCCAGGTCGTGCACCGCACGCCAGCCCTTGGGGGTGATCTCCTCGGCGGGGGCGGTGAACTGGCCGCCCGCGTTGTTGACGAGCACGTCGATGCGGCCGAAGGCCTCAAGGGCCGCCTCGACGACACGCTCGACCCCGCCCTCGGCACGGATGTCGGCGGGCACGGCCAGACAGGTGCCGCCGGCGGCCTCGATCTCGGCAGCCACCTTCTGAAGGGGTTCGCTCCTGCGGCCGCACACCACGACGCGGGCCCCCAAGGAAGCGAAGTCGATGGCCACGGCCCGGCCGATGCCGGTACCTCCGCCCGTGACGAGCACGACCTTGCCGTCGTGTACGTCCGGGCGCAGCGGTGTCGATCCCACAGCGCTCTCTTTCCGTGCCCCCAGCGGGGCCCACAGCGGGTTGACGACCCAGATCGCAATCAACTGACTGATCCGTTGGTCGGTAAGTCGGCATCACTGTGAGCCCGCCCTTTGCAGGGTGTCAATAGGCTGTACTAGCTGGACCTTTGCGAATCCAGGCCGAGGTGGTGGCCACCCTGCCGCGACCGGCGGTATTGCGATTTTGGCAACGCACACGCTACGGTTCGGCAGCATGGACGAGACAGCCGAGCGCGTGCGCCGGATCATCGACGCGGTCGCGGAGACGCACCGCGACTTCGCGGCCCGGATCGGCCTCGAACCGACCAAACTGTCCAAGTCCCTCAAAGGGCACCGCCGCTTCACACCCGGCGAGCTGGCGGCCGTCGCAGCGGCCGCAGGCGTGAGCGTCGACTGGCTGGTGCACGGGGTCGGCCCCGGCCCCGCCGAACAGGGAGCCGGCCCGCCCGGGACAACGCCCGGCGACCCGGACCGAACCGACGCGCGCCGTACCGAGTTCCTCGAGGCCGCCTGGCGGCTGATCTCCCAACACGGCTACCACGCCGTACGGATCGCCGACATCGCCCGCGCCTGCGGCACCAGCAGCGGCGCCGTGCACTACTACTTCCCGACCAAGCAGGACGTCCTCACCGCCGCCCTGCTGCACTGCGTCGAGAGCGCCTTCGAACGGCAGAGCGACGAGCTCAAAAGCGTCGACAGCGCACACGCACGGCTGCTGCGGCTCATCGACATGCAGCTTCCGGCCGGCGGCCGGGTCCGGGACGAATGGCTTCTCTGGCTGCAGTTCTGGGCCGAGACCGCCCTGCGCCCCGAACTACGCCCCATCCACAACGACTTCTACGCCCGCTGGCGCGAGGCCGTGGTCCGCATCGTGCGCCGGGGCCAGCACCAGGGACAGTTCCGGGCCGACACCGACGCCGAACAACTCGCCCTCGGCCTCACCGCGCTCACCGACGGCCTGGCCATCCAGGTACTGACCGCAGCGCCCGGAGTGACGCCCGAACGGATGCGGAGCGTCCTGCTGGACTTCATCGACCGCGAGCTCCTCGCACCCAAGAACGAACCCAAAAGCGAGGTGGAACATGCCGACACCTGATCCCAACGAGCCGGCCAGAAGCGCGATGGACCGGCTGGAAGAGCAGGTCCGCGCCCACCTCGCCGCCTTCCCGCGGCGTACCGCGGCCCCGCCGCCGGGCGCCCGTCGCGCGGGCGTATGCCTCACCCTCCACCCACACCGCGGCGAACCCCACGTGCTGCTGATCAAACGAGTCGCCCACGGCCGCAACGCCGGCCAGTGGGCCCTGCCCGGCGGCCGGCTCGACCCCGCCGAGACCCCGCAGCAGGCGGCGCTGCGCGAACTCGCCGAAGAGACCGGCATCCGCGCCGGCCCCGCCGAAGTCGCCGGACAGCTGGACGACTTCGTCACCGACTCCGGATTCGTCATCACACCCGTAGTGGTACTGCCGCGGCTCCCGCTACGACTGCAACGCAACCCAGACGAGGTCCACTCGCTCCACCCGATCCCGCTGCGCCGCCTCACGGATCCCGACATTCCGCGCTGGCGGACCGATCCGCAGGGCCGGCCACTTCTGCAGATGCCGCTGCGACGAGGCATGGTCATCCACGCCCCGACCGGCGCCCTGCTATGGCAGTTCCGCGAAGTCGCCCTTCTCGGACGGGCCACCCGCATCGCCGACCTGACCCAGCCGGACTTCACCCGCACCTGAGTAGGACGACGCGACCCGGCAAGGGGCGCACAAACCCGCCCCCCAGCCCCGAGACGCAGAACCATCAGGAACTCGGCGAAAACTGTCGCCATCCACATGCACCACGTCCTGCTCACGCGGAACCCGGCGAGGGCAGGCCGAGACACCTTCCCCCAGTACAGGACGGCACCCCAGGAAGCCTCTTCCTGCTCACACGGAACCAGAAGCCCCCGAAGAGACCGGCCCTACGGCCTCGGCCGGGAGTCTGCAGTGGATCTATGAACGGCCCCGCTCCATGGAGATCGGCGAGTTCATCCACCGGATCGAGATCGCCTTCCTATCCACGCTGACCGGCAACCCCGGGCCGACCGGCGGCCACGACGCTGATCCCGAGCAGATCGGCCTGGGGGGAATCCACCTGGACAAGCCCCGTGCTCCCCGATGCCGGTGCTCCCGCAAGTCGATCAAGCCCACAGACGTCTGGTTACAGACTGTTGCCGCCAAAGTGCTCGCGATAACCTGCACCGTGCCTCTACGGCACAAACGGCGCGGTGAGGGGGCACGAGGGGGATCGTGGAGCGGCGCAATGTGCGAGGGCACTACGAGGAGTTGGCGGCCGAGTACGACGAGCACTGGGTCTACGGCCCGGACTACGTTCCCTGGATGTCCGGCCAGATCGCCCAGGCCCTACGGCTGGGCACCATGGACCGGATCGCCGACGTCGGCTCCGGGACAGGCCTGTTCGCCAGGGAAGTGGCCAAGCAACTTGGGCCGCGCCACCCCATTTTGTGCATCGATCCTTCCGAGGCGATGCTGCGCCAGCTCGGAACGCCGCCTCCGGCCGTCCTGACACCGATCGTTGCTTCCGCCGAGGACATCGCCGAAGGCCGCACTCAACTGCCATACGAGCAGCTCGATGCGGTGTGGCTGAAGGAGTCGGTGCACCACGTGGCCGACCCGGCGCACACGCTGCGTGGCCTGGCCGACCGGCTGGCGCCCGGAGGCCGGCTGCTGGTGGTCATGCTGCCGGCCAGCATCCAGTACCCGTTGTTCGAGGCGGCCCTCACGCGCTTTGAGGAGCTGCAGCCCGACCCAGCCGATATCGAGGGCCACTTGCGAGCCGCTGGGCTGGAAGCCGGTCTCAGCTATGTCGAGCATGAGCTGCGCATCGACCGGGAGAGGTACTTCGGCATGGTGCGCGCCCGCTACATGTCCCTGCTGTCCACCTTCAGCGACAGCGAGATCGAGAAGGGCATCGAGGAGATGCGCGTGGCCTATCCGGAGCCCGTGCTGGTGTTTGCGGACCGGTTCGCGTTCGTCCTCGGTCGGCGACGGGGGGAGCCCGCATGAGCGCCTTGGTCGACGAACGGCTGCGGCGCCTGCGGGGTGAACTCGACGACCACTCGCGGATCGCCGATCGGCTGGGGCTTGATCTGGAACGGCCGTTACGGTCCCTCAACGACGGCTATCCCGAGAACGCGGTCGCCTTGGTGGGGAAGTTGACCGAGAAGCTCCTCAAGGAGCTGTGGCGCCATCATGGCGTCGAGGGCGACCCGTCGACGAAGGCCTTGAACGATCTGGTCAAGCGCTGCCGTCCGTATATTCGCAGCAGCACCGTTGTGGATGCGCTCGAGGACATTCGGCGGCTGCGTAACCGGTCGACGCACGACGGGTACGACATCAGTGACGAGGACGGGCTGCTGGCGGTCCGCAGGCTCGTGGACGTGCTGGTCTGGTTCACGGACACCGGGAGTGCGGCCCTTCTCGGCGGCGAGCCCGACGTGGCGCCTGAGGTGGCGCGTCGCTGCGAGTTCCTTGCCGGGCTGTACGTCACTCTCGGCTACCGGCAGGCGAAGCGGTTCGTGCTCAGCCCGGACACCGTGTACCAGCTGTTCTGCCGCGAGTCGGGGATGCGGCTGGAGTACGTGGAGCTGATGCTCTCGCGTGATGCCGACGACTTGAGCACTGTCCTTGCCGCCAGCGGTGGAGAGCTGTTACGCACCCGGCTGCCCAAGCTGACCCGGTTCGTTGTCCTGGACGAGGACGGCGATGCGGCGTCGGGCGCGCTCCACCAGATGCTGGGGCTGGACTTTCGGATCGTGCGGTACGACGGTTTCGTCGACACCATCGTCAATATCGACGCCCACCTCGCCGATCTCACCTGCGGTGACAGCCGGGCGGAGAAGAGGGCCCCTGTCGCCGCGGCGGCACTGACGACCGACCCGCGCACCGGCGAGTCGGCGGTGGAGCAGTCCGGCGACGCGGCGCAGCTCGTGGCGCGTCTGGCGCGGGGCAGTGCGAACGTGCTGGTCACCGGTCGTCCGGGGAGCGGTAAGAGCACGCTCCTGCGGTCGCTGGCCGCCGATGCGGAGATCCGGCGTTTTCGCTTCTACTTCGATCTCGGTCTCAAGCCGAAGGACGAGCCGTTCTCCGAGTACGCGGCCCGTCTCCTCGCGCCCGCCATGGCGTCGGATCGCTCGCGCGCTTACGACCTTTTCCTTTACCTCATCCGTTCGGGGACGGCGCTGTGTGTGCTGGATGCCGTCGACGAGGGCGTCGAGGAATCAAGTCCTGCCGGTTTTCTGCGGCTCTTCACCGATCTCGCGGCCGTCCTGTCCGCGGAGTCGGCGGTCGTCATGAGTTCCCGGGTGTCCTTCCTCGCGGACTCGCCGCAGGTGCGTCAGCTGCTGGATAGCGGCGCGGGCCGCTCGGAGCAGTTGGTCGAGCAGATGTACGCCAACGGCGTCGACCCCTCACGGGTGCCGCACTTCCATGTCGTTCGCCTGGCCGACCCCGAGGCAACCCCACTGGAGAAGCACCTCACCGCAACCCTCGACCTCCCTGGGAACACGCCGCTTGCGGACATCCTCGGCGCTCACATCACGCGGACGCTGGCCGAGCGAGGGCGGGGCGATCTGGAGCAGCGGCTGCCCGCCGCGTTCGGACAGGCTTTCCTCACCGACCGCACCGTGTTCTCCCTGCTCGAGGTGCACCGGCTGATGGGGGCCGACGCCTTCACGGACGGACGCCTCGCCCTCGACGCCTGCGTCCTGGCACCGCTGCTGCGGCCCGCCGGCCCCGATCACGTCGCCTTCGCGCACACGGCGTACCAGGAACTGCTGGCCGCCAGGTTTCTGGCCGATCCGGCGAACCGGGACCTGGCAGCAGGCCTTCCCGGCGGGGCCTTCCTCACGGAGCAGGTGCGCGCCTTCCTCGCGGGCATGCCCGGCAGCAAGGAGAGCGATGACTGCGTGCTGCCCGCCGGGGCGTACCTGGTGGGGCCGGCTGAACGGCTGCTGATCCGCTGCGTCGAGCGCCCCGTGCGCTTCGACCGCCATGCGGTGACCGTGGCGCGCTACCGCCGTTTCCTCGACGCCCTCAACGCGGACGGCACCTCGCAGTGGGACCACGCCGACCAGCCGGCCGGCATGACGCACCGCCCCTGGACCGACCGGCTGACCCGGTCCGACTACTACGAGAATCGTCACTACGACGCCTACCCTGCCATCTGCGTCAACTGGTGGAGTGCCTACGCCTTCGCCGCGTTCGAGGGCAAGCGTCTGCCGACCTCCCTGGAATGGGAGGCCGCTGCGCGTGGCAGAGATGGGCGTCTGTTCCCCTGGGGTGACACGCCCGACGGCGCCTTGGTCAACTGCGCGGACACGTGGGTGGGTCGGCCTGTCGTGACGTATCAGGCGTGGTACCGCCACTTCGCAGGCGACGCCGTCCGGAGGGCCGGGACGACCCGCGTCGACGAACGACCAGGCAACCGCTCCCCGTTCGGTGTCATCGACATGGTGGGCAACTGCTGGGAGTGGACCTCCACCAGCCTGGACGACCCCGGCGAGGCCGTCATCTGCGGCGGCAGTTACGACAACCCGATGCGTGCGGTGCAGACCAGCACCAAAGGCATCTACCGCAAGCGCGGCGGGAGCAACGCGGTCGGCTTCCGATGCGTGCAGGACATCGACCCATCCGGACCAGAGGAGACGACAGCATGAGCGGCGGCGGGCCGCGCCACGGAACCATCGTCGACAGGCGCCCCAACGGCGGAGGGCCAAGCGGTGCCATCGGCTCCTACGTCGTCCGGGACGACGAGGACGAGCGGTACTACACCTTCGACTACCGGCAGATCGTGACCGAGGGGTTCCGGACCATCCGCACCGGCGAGCGGATCCGCTTTCATGTCAGCGCCGAACGCCCCGACCAGGCGGAGTTCGTCATTCGTCTCGACCAGCCCGACCCCGCCGAGTACTACCGGTGACCACCCAACCCATGCCGCTGCTCGAGAACGTCACAGGGGCGCGCCAGGAGTTGACCGTAGTGCAGCCCGTGCGGCTGCTATGCGTGCCCAACTGGCCTGAAGGTCCCTTACCGTTTGAGCTGGGCAGCCGCCGTACCAACGCCCGGACACGGTCCACCTACTTCGCCCCCGCCTGCGCCCGCGCACTCTACGGAGCACCAGGACGCCCCCGTCGCTGGCATCTACGGCGTGACGTCAAACACGGGGGGATGCACCTGCTGGGCATAGAGCTTTTGCGGGCGTCCACCGCTCGCAACCCAGAACACGCCCTCGCCGTGCTGCACTTCAGTGTCGACAGGCCGCTGCTGCCTGTCCTGCGGGCTCTGGCCGGTCGGCGACCGGATGCCGCAGACGACCCGCTCAGCGGGCCGTTCGATCCGGCCGGGCTGTTGGCCGGCATCGCCGACGTCCGCGACCCCGAGGCTCCCTTTGCTCTCGCCCGGCCGTACAGCATCGCCTTCCTAGCACCCACGCAGCAGCACACTCCCGCCCTGCGCACAGGCACCGAAGGGGCCCTGCCCGCCAGTGCGGACCGCTGGCTGTGGCAGCTGGCCTCCCGCTCCACCCCGCAGGACTTCCCCCTTCCTCCGGAGACGGCCGGCGAGCAGTTCAAGGACGCCGTGAGAATATCCGCGGACTGGAGCGCCCTGGTGCTGCGTCAAGGGGCCGCCTTTCTCGGCCACCGGCCCGACACCGGTGCGGGCGACTTCTTCGAGTTCGGAGCGCTACACTCCCGCACCGTCTACCTCGATGCCCTGCTCCTCGGCTCCCTCCAACGCGATCACATCGACGAGCTCACCGACGAACTCTCCGAGGTATTCGACTCGACACAATTGGCACGCCGCGTCGCCACACTGGAGAGAAACATCGCTGTCTTCCGCAGTACCTACTGGCGACAGCACCTCACCGCACATGGCGCAGCAAACGATCTACTCCTCGCATTTCAAAACCAGCACCGCCTGCCCTCCCGCTTCAACGAGATCCTTGCCGAGGCAGCCGACTACAGCAGGCTCGTCCAGACACAGGAAAGCCAGCAGATCAGCGGAGCCCTGGGCGTCCTCACCATCCTCGGCCTGCCGCTCGGAACGGCTCTGAGCATCCTGCAGGTCCTCGGCGACAACTCCGCGACACACCTGCTCATCGCACTCGGGCTATCCGTCGCCGCCACAGCAGCCGCCCTCACCACACGCTACGGACGCCTGGTCCTCTCATCCCTGCGAGGCGGAAGCGACAAGACCTGAGCCCGTGCCGACGGACTGCGAGGCGGGCACCAGGGCCTTCATCGCAGACGATGTCAATCTATGTCTGGAGGTCGACAGGTCCTCCTTCGCGATGCTGGCATGCCAGGAAAAGTCTCCCCGGTGTTGCGCCCCGTGGACCCGCATCACATGCCGCGCCCCTGACCCAACGCCGCAGCGGGGTCAGAGGCTCCCGGAGAGCAGTCGGCCGCCCCCCCCGTTATGTTCTTCGCGGTCCTGCAAGAGGGCCGCTGGCCTCCGGGCCCGGCATGACTGTTCCCCCCTGTCGAACGGATGACCTGGGGGGTGGTGTCACCGGGCCCGAGGGGTGCCGTTGGAGACGCTGATGAGAGGTCCGACTACCGCCTGGCCTGGCGCAATGCCCGGCCGCCCGTGGGCGGCAGGTCTGCATAACGTGGATGCGCGCGTACGGCGCCAACTCCCTGGCCAGCACCGCAGCGAAGCAGTTGGGAGCACGATGTTCGACATCGGCGACGTGGGCGTCTTCCTCGGCCTGGACGTCGGCAAGACCGCTCACCATGGCCACGGACTGACCCCGGCCGGCAAGAAGGTCTTCGACAAGCAGCTGCCCAACAGCGAGCCGAAGCTGCGGGCCGTCTTCGACAAGCTGGCCGCGAAGTTCGGCACCGTGCTCGTCATCGTCGACCAGCCCGCCTCTATCGGCGCCCTCCCGCTCACCGTCGCACGGGACACCGGCTGCCAGGTCGCCTACCTGCCCGGACTCGCCATGCGCCGGATCGCCGATCTCTACCCGGGCGAGGCGAAGACCGACGCCAAGGATGCCGCGGTCATCGCCGACGCCGCTCGCACGATGCCGCACACGCTGCGCTCGCTGGAGCTCACCGACGAGATCACCGCCGAACTGACCGTGCTGGTCGGCTTCGACCAGGACCTCGCGGCCGAGGCCACCCGCACCTCCAACCGGATACGCGGCCTGCTCACTCAGTTCCACCCCTCGCTGGAACGCGTCCTCGGCCCCCGCCTGGACCACCCCGCCGTCACCTGGCTGTTCGAACGCTACGGCTCCCCGGCCGCGCTGCGGAAAGCCGGCCGCCGCAAACTCGTCGAGGTGATCAGACCCAAGGCCCCACGCATGGCCGACCGGCTGATCGACGAGATCTTCGACGCGCTCGACGAACAAACCGTCGTCGTTCCCGGCACCGGCACCCTCGACGTCGTCATCCCGTCCCTGGCCCGCTCCCTGGCCGCCGTCCACGAACAGCGCCGGGCTCTGGAAGCCCAGATCAAAGCCCTGCTGGAGGAGCACCCTCTTTCCAAGGTCCTGACCTCGATGCCGGGGGTCGCGGTCAGGACCGCCGCAGTTCTGCTGGTCACCGTCGGCGACGGCACCAGCTTCCCCAACGCCGCCCACCTTGCCTCCTACGCCGGACTCGCCCCGACAACGAAGTCCTCGGGGACCTCGATCCACGGCGAACACGCACCACGAGGCGGAAACCGGCAGCTCAAACGAGCCATGTTCCTCTCGGCCTTCGCTGCCCTGCACGATCCCGCGTCCCGCACCTACTACGACAAATGCCGGGCCCGGGGAAAGACTCACACCCAAGCCCTCCTTCGCCTCGCCCGCCACCGCATCAGCGTGCTCTTCGCCATGCTCCGCGACGGCACCTTCTACGAACCACGAGACCCCGAGCTGGCCGCCGCATGACCAGCTCAGCTTGACGAAGGACATAGAGGCACCCCCCCATCGGGGCGGGCAGTCACACATCCCGGCCGCTACCACAGCGTGTCTGCTGTGTCGTCTCCCAGTGCGGAATCCACGTGGGCGTGAAAGGCTGCTTCCGCGAGGAGACCGGGGGTCGCTGCGTAGGCAGCAGCCGCCGAAATGGGTTGGCCAGTGATCTCGATGATGCGGTTCAGGACCGCGACAACTGCCGCTTTCGTATCACCGACTGGCCCACTTACGTCGTGGGGATGGAGTACGGGCAGCGGATACTCGCGGACCCGGATGAGCGTGTACCCAGCAGCTCGAATGGCGTCAGACTTGCGCCTGTCGCGGGCCTCGGAACCGGGCCGGGCGTGCCAGTAGCGGCCATCGAACTCGACGACGACACGGTGCGTGGGAATGAGGATGTCGACCTCCCAGCGCCTGCCACCCGCAGTCAGCTTGGCGCCGGTCGGCTGTGTGTCTGGGAGCAGGGCCTGGAGTTCGAAGCCGAGCGCGAGTTGCCGGCGGGACACGCGAGAAAGGCGGCAGTGGGGGCAGCCTGAGCGCAATGGGCCGGTCCGGGCCGAGCAGGAGGTGGTCCACACGTGCAGGGGGTTTCGACGGCAGCGCCAGGTGATGCTGCGGCTGCTGGATACGGTGACCTGCCACGATGTGAGGCCGTCGTTGAGACTCGGATCGAGTTCGGCAGCAACATCCGGGGCGCGGGTCGCTAGCGCGTTGGTAACCGAGACCAGATGGCCGGCGCAGTATGGGCACCCACTGCCAAGGGTGGTGCGGACAGACGGCGCGGCTTGCCATCGGTGGTCGGGGCCTGCGGTGCACGCCCACCAGACCTTGGCGCGTGACCGGCCGGAGACCGTGCCGGGGGTCAGCGGAGCATTGCGATCCAGGTCGAACTGGGCCTCAGCGTCGGGATACAGGGACAGACGGTTGGTGACTGACGCCCGTCGGCCAGCGCAGAAGGGGCAGCCGTTACCTGTGGCCGTGCGGTGCACCACAGGTGAACACCAGACATGATCGGGACCCTCCGGACAACGCCAGGTGACGACCCGGCGCGTCCCGGCGAGGACTTCCTCGGGTGTCAGTCCATCGTTAAGTGCCGGATCGAGCTCGGCTGCGAGCTCGGGATGACGCGCGGCCAAACTGTTGGTGACCGACAACTGGTACCCGGAACAGCAAGGGCAGCCCGTTGGATTCGATGCGCTGGTCCGAGCACAGACGGAGGCCTGCCACCGATGGTCCGGGCCAGCAGAGCAACGCCACCACACCACATGCTTGGAGCCGTAAGAGACCTGCCCGGGATCAAGACCCACGTTGCGGTCGACGTCGAACTCCGCCGCCACGCGCGGATGCGTCACCGCCAGCGAACGCAACACGGGGTCGAGCCGATTGCCAGAACACCACGGACAACCCGCCGGCCGGGGCTTCATCTTCGTGCGGGTGTGCACCGCGGCCTGCCACACATGCCCAGGATCGGCGGTGCAGCGCCACCACACGCGCGCATGACTGCCCGGTAGCAGTTTCTCTGCCCGCAATCCATCGTTGAGCGTGACATCGAGCTCCGCCGCAACAGCCGGGTGCAGCACGGCAAGGTTGCGGTCGGCGCTCGGCCGCTTCCCCGTGCAATACGGACAACCATGTCCTAGCACGCCCCGGTTGTATGGGGAGGCCTCCCACCGGTGATCCGCACCCCGCGGGCACACCCACGCCACTTTCCCCCGGCGCCGCAATGACACGAGATGCGCCGGGCCCGACTCCTCCGCCAGCTGCGCCGCAAGCTCTGGACGGTCCGCCACCGTCTCATCCACCCTGTGCTCCTCCTCCGTTTGCGAGGAGGGCAGCATGGCGTACGCCACTGACAACGACCACCGCGCCAACTCCGGTACACAGTCACTGTCTGCGGGATCCGTGTGCGGCGGAACGGGAGGCCACAGTCGTCTCCAGCCGGGGCGAGGTGATGTCGATCAGGACCGCGGCCCGTTCGTTGACGCGATGGTTGACCGGGTGACTATCGTGTGGTTGGTACCGCTAACCGCTAGGGAGCAGGGCGCGACAGGGGTGGGGACACTGAGCGGACCTACGGCGTTTGAGGGCGACGACTCGGACGTATCGAGCGGGATGCCCGTCGATGACGACATGATGCGGCTGCGGTACAGCCCGTGGGGGGATGTGAACGCTGCCCGCGAGTTGGTGGGTGACGTACCGGAGATTCTCTACGACATTCAGCAGGCCGCGGACCGGCTTGGTTTGCCACACATGCGTCAGCTTCCGGCAGCCGCACTCTCGGAAGGCCGCGTCCTGCCGTCCGGGCTGTACGTGTTCCAGTCGAGGAGGCCTTCTGGCGTCGCTTCGGCCGCGCTCGTGCTGTGCGGGGGTGGCAATTCGGTCCCGCCTGAGTACAAGCGGCTTCGGGACGTCGACGACGACCATATGCTGCACCGCGCCCTGATGTTCTACCGGGACTGGAGGGAACGCGCGCGTAGTGGCGCATCGGCTGCTCCTGCGGCCTACACGGTGGGAGACGTCGTATGCGTGGCCGCTCGGGACGGAGTGTTCACTGTCACGGGTGTGCGTGCGGTCCGCGGGGCCGGTCATCAGTACACTCTGCGAGGTCCTGACCGGCGGCCGATCAAGGTCTTCGAGGACGCCCTCGAGGCCGTCGACGACACGTCCGACGAGCCGGAGGACTGGATTCGCAGCGCTCCTGTTGCGGCCGCGGATACGGCGCTGAGGTTGACGCTGGCCAAGCTCAGCACGCCGCTCACTGACACGGTGTACTCGTTCCAGTCGAGCCGGACGGTTTTCCGGCCGTACCAGTTCCGCCCAGTGCTCAAGCTGATGAACTCCGACCGCCAGAGGCTGCTGATCGCCGATGAGGTGGGTCTGGGCAAGACCATCGAGGCCGGGCTGATCTGGAACGAGCTGGAGCAGCGCACCCATTTGGCACGCACGGCGGAGCGGCGCGCTCCCCTTCACTTCCGTGGGTTGGTGGTCTGCCCGGCTGCGCTGGTGCACAAGTGGCGTAACGAGATGAGCCAGCGCTTCGATCGACAACTGCGCGTCCTCGACAACGAGGGGATGGAGGAGCTCCTGCAGTTGTTGCGCCGGGGCGAGGACGAGCAGCCCTTCGCGGGGGTGGTTTCACTGGAGCGGTTGCGGCGTGCGGGCCAGCTCGCCGAACTCGCCGAGCTCCACCCTCGCTTCGACCTGGTGATCGTCGATGAGGCCCACTATGTACGGAATGCGGCCAGTCGTAGTCACGCTGCGGTCAGTCACCTGGCGGACTGGGCCGACGCGTTGATCTTCCTCTCGGCGACCCCGCTGAACCTCGGCAATCAAGACCTTTACACCCTTGTCCACTTGCTCGACCCGAGCGCGTTCCCCGATCCTCGCGTCTTCGAGAGCCAACTGGAGCCCAATGGACATCTCAACGATGTCGCCGCCCGTCTCGCGCAGGGCGCAGGCGGCACCCCGGGTGGAGCGAAGGCGCTTCTGCCGGTCCTGAAACGGGTCAATCGGTCGCGATTCGGGCAACTGGTCGCCAGACGGCCTGAGTTCAAGCGCCTTCAGCGGATCCTTGATACTTCGGAGGTGCTGACGGCGCGGCAGCTGTCCGAGGCCAGGAGGTGCATCGCGGATCTCAATGCCTTGGCCGGCATTGTGACCCGCACCCGTAAGGCGGACACCCCCGATGCGAAGGCGGTGCGGCAGCCCGAGGACGTCCGGGTCCAGTGGACCGTGCAGGAGCGCGAGTTCTATGACCGGCTGCGCGATTGGTGTCTGCAGCGGGCCGCCCGCAGTGGCATGGCGGCAGGGTTCGCCGCGCAGATGTGGCTCCGGCAGGCCGCAAGCTGCATCCCCGCTATGCAGCAACGGCTGCGGGAACGGTTCCAAAAGGGAACCGCCGACCTGGAGGTCGAAGAGGAACTGCTGCTAGAGGACAACGCTGAGAGCGACATCGCGGCGGAGGACGTCGCCCGGGCGGCCGACGACGAGGCCGAGCAGTTGGCACGTCGCCTGCCCGGCCTTCTCAAGCCGCTGCCCGACACGAAGTTCGACGCCTTCCTCACCATGCTGAGGGACGCCCGGGCCAAGGGGCTCCGGCAGGTCATGGTGTTCTCCTTCTTCACCCGCACCTTGGAGTATTTGGCCGGCAGGCTCAACGAAGAGTTTCGTGTGCGGGTCATGCACGGCGGCGTGCCGCAGGAGGAGCGCACCCGCATCATGGCGGACTTCCGGGCCGGGCGTTTCGATCTGCTCCTGGTGAGCGAGGTCGGCAGCGAGGGTCTGGACTTCGAGTTCTGCAACGTACTGGTCAACTACGATCTGCCGTGGAACCCGATGCGGGTGGAGCAGCGCATCGGTCGTCTCGACCGGTTCGGGCAGAAGCACGAGAAGATCTTCATCTTCAACATGCAGGTGCCGGGCACTATCGAGACCGACATCTTCCAGCGCCTGTACCAACGTATCGGCGTCTTCCGGTCCTCCATCGGAGAGCTTGAGCCGATCCTGCGCGGCAGCCTCCGCAACCTGCAGCGCGTCGTGCTGGATCCAAGTCTCAGCCCGCAGGAGCGCCACCGCCAGATCGAGCGGATCGAGGTCGCCCGGGTGGACCGTGAGAAGGACATCCAGAGCCTGGAAAAGGCCAGGAAGGTCCTCACCGGTCTGGACGATCTCCTCGTGGAGGGCTTCGACGAGGAGAGCCCCGGCCGCGGCCGCTACCTCGGTCCCAGGGAACTGCGTGGGCTGGTGGAGGCGTTCCTCGAGGAAACCGGATACGGCAAAGTGCGGCAGGTTGCAGATACTGATCATTTGGTGGACATCACCGGCAGCCCCGAACTACGCAAGACCATGTACGAGGCCAGCAGCGCGGGAGCTTTCCCGTTCCCCCGGGGCAGCGACCTCATGGCTCGGGTAGGGGGCGGCGCGCAGCAGGTGCTGCGTGCCTGTTTCACCTCCCGTACGAGCACGGAGACGGGCGCGCCGCTGCTGAGCGTGCGGCATCCCCTGGTACGTACGGCCCACTGGTGGTTCATGCAACATGAGGGAAGGCTCGGCCGCTACGGCCGGGCACGGGTACCGGGGCTTCCACCGAGTTCCCGCTACCTGGTGCAGGTCACCCTTGCCCGAGTGGACGGTGCCCGTCCGCGCCGCGAGCTGTGGACCACCACCCTCGACACCGCTACCGGCAAGGAGGTGCCGGAGGTGGGTACCGCATTGCTGACCGCCCTTGCCGCCGGCGACCTCGAGGACGCGCCGCAGGCTCTGCCGACCGGGGTGCTGGCGTCCCTGCCCAGGGTCCTCGATGCCGTGCAAGGCCTGGCGGCGGAGAAGGAATACCAGGCCAAGGACAGCTACAAGGCGGAGAACGACGCCGTGGCAGCGGGCCGACGCGCGACGGTCGACGACACCTTCCGCCACAAGATCGAGCAGGCGCGCCGACTCGCCGACGAGGTGAACAATTCGTCCATCAGGCGTCTTCACGCCGGCCGGATCGCCCCCCTGGAGACCCAGCGCGAGGCCCGCCTCGCTCAGATGGACCGTGACTCCCGCTTCAGTCTCTCCACCGAGACAGTGGCGCTGGTCCTGGTCGAGGGCTGACGGATCACTGGTGGGGATGGGAGTAGAAGTCGGTGAACTTCAACCCGGTGTCGCGCTGCTCCGGAACCTTGTTCATAGTGCTCAGCTTCACGGAGGTGCGTTCGCCCCCGCGCAGGATCGGCCACCGGTCCACGCGGAAGCGTGACTCGCGGGAGACACAGTCCCGTACATAGATCTCGCCGGAGACCTTCAGCGCGAACGTGAACTCCGTGTACCGCCGAAGCGAGACCGGCAGATGAGGCATGGGACGGCCGTCCACCAGGAAGTCCAACGGCTCGCCGTCGACCGAGAGGGCGCGCAGCGCCGCGATGGTCTCCCGGCTGAGGCCGCGGACCTGCCTCTGGTATCGGTGGGCGAGGTCCCTCTCGCGGCGGAAGATCTGGTCCGCGGTGTAGAGCGGCTCGAAAGCCGGGTAGAGCGTTTCGCGGCAGACGTCGCCGTGCTCGTCCTGCCACTCCAGCACCAGGTCGAAGCCCGGCCGGGGAAGCGAGAGCCGGTGGTAGCGGTCGGAACGCACCACCAGACCAGTCGCGACGGATTCCTCCGGCGTGTCCAGCGACTGGTCGTACTCCACTTGGGCGTGCGGGAAGATGCGTACGAACTCCTCACGCACGAGAGGGATCTGTGACATGCCGCCGGCCAGGAGGACGTACTCGACGTCGCGAGCCAGTTCCTCCAGAGGCGTCCGGACGAGCGCGTCCAGGTCCGGCACCGTTCGCCGGCGTAGACGCCGCTCGCACAGGGCGGCTCTGACGTGCTGCAGCGCCCTGTCCAGTTGCGGACGGAAGGCGTGCTCCAGGCGCTCGCGCGTGTATTGCAGCATCGGCAAAGAGGTGTAGCCGCCGCCGATCACCACGCTCTGGGTGTCAAAGCGCGTGTCGGAGAGAAAGACCTTGAGGCGGCGGGCTGCCAGCAGGAGCAGCGACCGCACGGTCTGCGGTTCGGGCAGGTGATCGACCGCGAAGCCTGCCGCCTCCAGGTCCCGTTCCAGATCCTTTGCGATCCGGCGGTCCAGGTCGTCGCCGGCCTCCGCGACGCCGCGGGCCGACAGGACGGTCAGTTCCGGCTCGGCATCGTCGAGATCCTCGCCCACCGACATGAGGGCGATGTCGAGCGTGCCGCCGCCGTAGTCGAAGACCAGGACGGTGCCCTCGGGCGCATAACCGTCGCGGTCGTGGAGCCCTTCAGACCAGGCCAGTCCGGCTGCGATCGGTTCGTCGACGATGTTGGCGACGGCCACCGGAATCCCCGCTTCCGCGGCGAGGGCAGCCAGCCGCTTGCGGCGGGGTCCGTCCCAGATCGCCGGGCAGGCCAGGCGGAAGTCCGCGTCGTCGACCTCGGCCCCGTTGGCCTTCGCCAGCAGCACCACATGTCGCAGCAAGCCCACGATGAGCTGGTTCGGTGTGAACGCCGCCGTGTTGCGGGCGCCCGTCCTCAGGAGCAGCGGCTCGTTGCGGCCCTCAGTGATGTTCTGCTTGACGGAACGGATGGCTCCGGAGCCTCCGGCTGTCTCCGCGGCTTCCCCGAACACCAGCTGACCCCGCGGTGAGGCGGCGACAACACTGGGTATCCAGGCTGTGCTGGTGCCGATCGGCACGGTCTCGGCGTAGCTGTAGGGCATTCGCTGGGTCACCAGAGTGGTGGCCGTACCGAAATCGATGCCTACCAGCGGCCTTTCATCGCTCATACATGTCCTCCTGAGGGCCGGCCGTTCGACAAACCAGATGCTGCAAACGGCCCCGGTGATCTGTGTTCGACTACGGTTCTGCTCGCCGAACCTGAGCCGGCAGCAGCACGACTTCTTCCTGCGTGCCTGCGGCCCGCCAGGCGAATCCTGGCCGCTCGACGACGACCCACTCCGCCGGACCAGTCGGTGCTTGATGGCGCGAGGGATCGAATTCGGTCTCCTCGCCGATGGTGCCGATGTCCACCAGGCCGGCCGTCGCCGCCTGGGCCAGGACCCTCCGGTACAGGGCACAAGACGGGTCCGACTCATCCGTCGCGTGCGCCGCCTGGTCGGCGACCTCCGCCAGCACGGCCGCGAGCACCCGGAGTCCGTCGAGTCGCGCCTGCCGCAACTGCGACTGCGAGGCGGCTCGTCCCGCCTGACGCGCATGCCGCAACTCCTGCTCTCGCCGCTGTGCCTGCAGGGCCAACGCCTCTCCACGCCGAGTGGCGGCCGCCAGCTCCGTCGTCGCTGCGTCGAGTCGGGCGCGCAGTTCGGCGAATTCCTCATCGACACGGTCGTACCGGCGCTTCATGGCAGCCAGTTCCTGCTTGAGCTCGTCCCGCTCACTGCGCAGCGCTTGGGCCACGCCGCGCTCCTGGATCAGAGCAATTTCGTAACGGCTGCGCTCCTCGGATGCGAAATCCGTGATGGGCGACGGAGCTTCAGCAGCGCTCGCGGGTGTGTCATCGGTCTCTCCCGACACCTGTGCCGGGGTGCTGGCATCGTCAGTGGCGGCCGATGGCGGCTTGGATGGTGGTTCCTGTGTCTTCGACTCTTCGGCTGGCGCCTCCTCAACCGGGCCGGCACCACCACCGGCTTCCGACTTCTGCGCCCGAGTATCGGCGGTGGCGGTGGCGGCCGGCGTCGGGGGCTCGGTTTGCGACTCTTGTTCTTTCGGTTCCTCGGTTGCAGCCTCCTCGGCCGAACCGGAAGCCATACCGGCGGAGAGGGAGTCGGTGGACTTCGCGGCAACCTCCGCGGGACCACTGGGCGTTTCAGGCCGCCCGGCCTTTTCCTGCGTGTCGGCAAGCGACGCCAGGACAAGCGTCACCCTCTCGCGGCTCCCGTCCGGGCGATCCGGGAGCGCCTTCAACGCCGCCACCAAATCCTCGGTATCGGTGGCGGCGACACCGTGCCGGAGCGTGTGCTCGGGCACCGCGGCCAGGACCAGGTCGATCCACTTGCACTCAGGGTCCGACGGCAGCCGCTGCTCGGCGGATCGCAGGAGGAGACCCAACGCCCGCGCAAGGAGCTTCCTTGCGAATGCTTCGCGCTGCGCAGCAGGCACCAGGGGGCTTTCGGCGAACGCTCCGGGGAGCAGCACGGCGCCTCGACTCAGCAGGCGGTCACCTTCCGCGGTGGTGCAGTCCTCGCTTTCGAAGCGGGCCATGAGGGCCATGACGCACGACTGTGCCATGAGCCCACGAGGCAGCTGGGCCGCTTGGTCGGCTGCAGCACTGCCTTCCGGGATCGTCACCAAGCCCACGAGAAGAGGCGTGAGAGCCGCAGCCGGCGGGGCTCCCCCCTTGCCCAGTTTCGGTGAGGGCTCGGCCGTCGGGTTCTTGGCGTGGCGCTGGCCCTTCGTTACCTCGGCGAGGAATTCCACGGCCACGGCCAGCACCTTTTGCGACACGCCCCGCGGGGTGTAATCGTTCATGCCCACCGGCCATGCGGGCAGAGGCACCTTGAGCGCGTGGGCGGCGACACGCTCGTACGCGGTCAACTCCGACTGTCCGGCGCGGACCGCTTCCCGCAACGCCTGCCCAAGTTCCCTCGGACGCTTGGTTGCCGGCGTCGCCAGGAATTCCAAAGCCTCCCGCGCCGGTAGGCTCCGCTCCTTCTGGAACGGATCGTCGATGAGCTTCAAAGCTCCGTTCCGCTTGCTCTCGGTGACCCGGGGATGTTCAAGCAGGCGCTGGCGGATACTGATCCACCAAGTGTTGTTGTGTTCACCTGCCAGCCCGAGCCGGCGTGCCTCATCGTGTAGTTGCTTGACGGTCGCCTCCTGGCCTATCTCTTCGAGGAGTGCCACGAGGACCGGTACAGGCGACTTCAAGAACTCCTTCTTCAGCCCTTGGAAGTCCCTCAGTGCCCGATATCGTACCGACCCGACCGGTATGACAGTAATGTCGGAAGATACGGGCAGCAAGATCCGACTTCGTCGGCCTCCTGGCCACTCGATGACAGCACTGTCGCCCTCGACCAATCGGACCGTTCCTACGTACTTTTCGCCTCTATTGCCGTCCTGACGGCGCATCACCAGATATCCGCTTTCCACGGCCGCACACTATCGGTCCGCCATCGGACTGAGCGCGGCGCACTCAGACACGGCAACTGCATGCAACTCCGGACCAAGGCTTCCTCGTCAGGTCGGCGCGGCCAGGCCGTTGTTCCAGCGCCGGCGCGCTTCGCGGCCTGTCCCGTTGGTCGCCGCAAGGCTCTGGCACCTACCGTCGGGCCGGGCGGGGACCCTCACACCCACGAAGACACGGGTTCAAGCTCAGTAACTGGATGTCGAGGAAGCAACCCTTGGACGCCTACGACCGGATCTGCGGCGTCATCGACGGCGGCCTGGGCAAGCTGCTGATCTGGCCTGCGGAAGTTGCCAGCTGGCTGGAGGGGCTCGGGTCCATGCCAGCGCTTTCGCTACGAGGCGCGGTGGATCGCTTGCGACGAGTCTGGGTGGGACGGGGAGCAGCTCCTCAACGGCAACCGCTACCTGGTTTACGCGTCCGTGGCCATCGATGACGCGCAGGCCGACCCCGTGGTCAAGCAGTTGCGGGAGCGAGCAGGTGCCCGCCAGGCCCCGGAATGGAAGTTTCGGCCCTTCAAGGACCGGCCTGACCGCCGGGAAGCGCTCTGCGAACTGTGGGGACCGGACGGCGCGCTGGCCGGCCGGTGCTCGGTGTACCTCGTCGATAAGGAGTACGCGGTCGTAGCGAGGGTCATCGACCTATTCCTCGAGGAACAGGCTCATGCTGCCGGGGTCGACCTCTACGCCGGAGGCCAGGTGCAGCGGATGGCCCGCACGCTCGCCACGCAAGGACGACGCGCGCTGCGGAGCCCAGGCTTCACACGGCTGCTGAGCGCCTTCGTCGCGCTGGCCTCGGCTCGGGGGCGCAAGGATCCGGAAGCTGCGGTGGAACGGTTCTATGAGGAGTTGGAGGCTGCCTGGGCCGCCTCCACTCGTCGGGAGGTTACCGAGATCCTCTTCCAACTGCGCGGCACCCGCGGCCATGCCGATCTGCTGCACGACGATGACCTGCCGTTCGGCATGTTGGAGATGCTGGTCCCGGCTCTGGGGCAGGCCGCCCGCTACTGGGCTGGTCGCCTGGGGCCGGTCCATGTCCTTGCCGACGAGCAACGCTCCCTCACCGACGAGGCGCTGGAGGTTCTGGGCCGCCAACTGCGTCGGACCTGGAGGGCGACACCTTCCTCCCTCATTCCCGGTCGGCTATCCGCTCCCTGACCCGCGGAGAGACCATCACTCGCCCCTCAATCCAGCTCGCCGACCTCCTCGCTGGTGCCACAGCCGCAGCCGTAACCAGCACCCTCGAGAATCAGCACAGCGAAGCTGGCGACGACCTGTCGTCCGTGATTCTCCCCCTGATCGACGCGGACTCCCTATTGCCTTGAGCAGTTCGTCAGGAACGGGGAAGGAGGGGAAAACGGTCGTAGTCCCTTTGGCCGGGAAAGGCGATGTTTTCGACGTGGTTGCCGGGCACGGAGGCTCGGTAGAAGACTTCCGCGTCGGCGGGAGCGTATCCCAGGGCCTTGCCGACGAAGGCGTGGAGCAGTGACGGGAAGATGCGGTGGTCGGCGGTGGGATCGGACAGGTCGAGCAGAGCGGTCACCAGCGCCGGTCGTCCGATGGTGGACAGCACTGCGGCAAGTTCGGGGTGGGTTTCGTGGTAGCGCCAGTAGATGGCCTCGCCGCCCCAGAAGCTGAAGAAGCGACGAACGCCTGGCAGGTTGTGCTCCAGCGGCGCCGTCGACAGGACGAGGCACACCTGTCCGTCGCGGCGGCCCCACCTGCCGTGCGTGAGGGAGTTCTCCCGGGCCAGCATCGCGTGCTGTTCCTCGGTGAGCAGCCCGCGCTCGAGGGCCTGGTCGAGACGCTCATGGACCAGGGCGAGATCGAGCGGCCGTAGGCCCTGTGCGCGGATCATCTCGGCTTCGTGGTCGAGAAGGCGTGTGCAGTGCCGGACCCGGACCAGATGCCCAGCCAGCATTCGACGCGCCTCGTCCTCGTGCTCGTGGAGGGGGAGGTCGACGTAAAGGTCCAGCTCTTCCAGGTCGGCTTCCGTCGCTCGCTGCTGGACGAAGGCAGCGAAGGGCTGGGGCCAAGTCGTCGGATCGTCTGCGTCGACAACGAGCACGTTCCCTGCAGCATGAGCGGTCATAGCCGCTCAGTGTCGCGGCTCCGGCGCTGCCCGCGCCAACCACCCGCTCATCGCCAGTTCCCTTCAGAGGCGGGGCGGTTACGATCACTACGGTCGGCCGACGACCGCCGCGTCGCCCGCCCTCGCAGTCCCTGGAAGAGAGCCGGATCGAGCGGCTCTCCCTATCGCTGGGCGGCCGCCTGCACGGCCCGGAGGCAATCCTGGAGGCGCCCTCACCCGTGCCTCGGCCATGTCGATCGGCCAGGCCGAGGCCCTCCTCCACATCGCCCACGCCCGCGCCTACGCCGCCGCCGGCGTAAAGACCTCGGCGGCCCGAGCTCTGCTCGCCGCCGAAGACGCTCTGCTGCGCGCTTGAAGACGACTGCGCATATCGCTACGCAAAACCGTTCGGGGCAACCACCGACCATGACGGATCAGACGCCAACTGCCCTGCGCCCACAGGCCGCTGCTGCCGGGCGGCAAGACGGCTGACGAATTGTCTTAACGGTGCAGGTGCCCGGCCGTGCCGGTGTGGGCAGGATGCAACGAGTCCAGCCACCAGATGGCTTGAGGGCGAAGGGGGAGCGGGTGCGGATTCAGGTACGCGTCGATGGGGTGCGGCAACAAGAAGCTGAGCTGCGCTCCTTGCAGGGCTGGTTGCGGCGCGAACCAGCAGCGCGCGGGGAGACTGTCTCGTTGAGCGGCAAGGCCCCCGAGCCGGGTTCTATGGGGCAGTTGATTGATGTCCTGGAGTTCGTGACCGGTAACGGCTGGAGCGCGGCGTCGTTCGTGTTGTCGCTGGTCACATGGCGGCAGACTCGGCCCCGGCCGACTCGGGTGGTGATTCGACGCGGTGATGTTGAGGTGAGTCTGACAGAGGGGACGGAGGCGGAAGTGCGGCGAATCGTGGCCGCGCTCGAGCAGGCGGAAAGCACGCCGCGGTCCGCGTCGTGAGCGCGCTGCCCAATCCGGTTACGTCCTGGGCCGTGCTCGTCGGTGTCAGCCACTACACCCGGCTTGAGCCACTGCCAGCCGTGGCCAACAACCTGCCCGAGCTAGCAGCCGTGCTGACGAGCCCGCTCTCATGGGGGCTGCCGGCCGACCATTGCACGGTGGTCGCCGAACCGGCCACCGCACCGGCCATGCTGGATGCCGTACAGCACGCCGCGGAACTCGCCGAGGACACCCTGCTCATCTACTTTGCCGGGCATGGCCTCCTCGACAGCCGCGGTGACCTCTTCTTCGGCCTGCCCAATGCGGTCTCCGGTCGCAGCCACACCGGCGTCACCTACCAGGCCCTGCGCGAAATCCTGACGGACTCACCGGCACAGCGGTTCGTCATCGTCCTCGACTGCTGCATGAGCGGACGGGCCCTGGGACTGATGGGCAGCAGCGACCAACTGGCGGACCAGGCCGAGATCGAAGGCAGCTACCTGCTGGCGGCAGCACCCGACAACGGCCTGGCCTTGGCCCCGCCCGGGGCCGCGCACACCGCATTCACCGGCGAGTTGCTGCGCATCCTGCGCCAGGGCGTTCCCGGCCAGGCCCGGGACCTGGACTTGGACCTGGTCTACCGACAGCTGCGCACGACGCTGGCGGCGCAAGGTCTGCCACAGCCGCAAAAACGTGTCCGCAACACCGCCGGACGGCTCATCCTCGCCCGCAATCAGGCCTATCTGCCTACACCGGCCGACGCTCTCGCCGTCCCTGCAGGAGCGGAGTGGCCCGACCCGGAACAGTGCCACACCCCGCGCGCCTTTCTCGACGCCCTCGGCGAAGTTCGCGCAGTCAGCGGCCAGACCATCAAAGCTGTCAGCCAGCGGGCCGACCCGCCCCTGTCCCCTGCCGCCATCAGCGCCCTCCTCAACCGCCCAGCTCTCCCCCGGACCTGGAAGACCACGGCCCTCTACCTCGCCGCCTGCGGCGTGCCCTCGGACCGGATCGAGGCGTGGAAAGACACCTGGCACAACCTGCGCACCGCCGAAGAACTGGCATCCACTCCCCCGCCGACCGGCGACACCCCAATTGGTTCGCGTGGATGGCGGCCGCGCCTGCCGGGAAAGAAGCGCAACAGACCGTGAGTGCGCGTTGCAGCGTGTGAGGCGTCACCGCCGTAGGACGACACGACAGCGGTGCGATGTCACCGCCCCTCCGAGAACGAGGATGTGGGTGAGGGCTGAGGCGTCGTGCCGCTGGCGTCCGACCCGTGCGAAAACAACCCCAACCAGGCCCCCACCACCAGCAGCCCGACCACCACCACACCCGTAGCGGACTTCTTCGCCTGCGTCGCCTTACCTGACGACCGGTTCACCCAGTGCCCTGCCCGGTAGTACCGACCCGAACGCCCCGCCACGTTCACCACCCCCGAAAGCCACGGCATATGACGGCGGACCACCCGCCATTGGTCACAGAGTGTTGCAGCCACAGGGCCAACCAAGCAGTAGATGAAACCAGAATTGGCCGATACACGCCATTACCTACCGTGGCGTCACCGGCACGGCCGTCCAACCCGTGGGACACGTGGACAGTTCTGGTGCCGCTGCAACGCGGGAGACCCGGAAGGGGCCGCGTCCGCCTCGTGCGATGCAGACGCGACCCCGCCTGACCCGCGCCCTGCAACGTCACGCCTTCCGCCACACACGGAGGAGCAGGACATGACCGCAGAAATCCGGATCGCCCTCGCCACCACTCTCTTCGCCCTGACTGCATTGATCACCAGCTGGCGCCGACCTGGCACGTCAAAGGCGCGGTGGACGTCTCCAACGCACGGTACCGGCAGACCCTCGACGAGCTCGAGCTTGGCCGGCCCAAAACGTGGCATCAACGGCGCGCGCCTCCGAAGTCAAGGGTCTGTACGGTCAACGGTGGATCTTCGAACAGGAAGTAACACCTGATGACAGACGTGACCGTGGAGGCGGAGCAAGACGTGGTCGTCGCGACGAGGCAGTCGGTGTAGGGCAGGGTGTGTGACAGCAGTCGGGCGAAGTCCTCGCAGGCCGACCGCACATGGACCCGGTCAAGGCCGAGCCAAACGTGCAGCGTGTCATTCTGAACGGTCAGTTCGACGTCGATCCGAGCGGCGGCTGCCTCGGCCGCCTCACCGCACCACCTCAGCGTCTCGTGCAGCGCGCCGAGATGGAGGGGCAGGGGAGGAAGTCCTCCTGGCGCATGTCGTCGCGCACCGTCAGAGCGGTACGCGACGCCTGTTCGCGCCACCAGTCCTGCACGACGTCGCGGATCAATGCGGCCCACGATCCACTGCTCATCGCGCGCCGCACGGCGTCCGCCGAGTGGCGCCGGATCATACTCGCGGCGTCGGTCCCCTGGTCGGCCGCCATCCGGCGCAGCAGGGACCGGGGCCCCAGGCGGGTGTCGTCGAGCACCCGCCGGTACAGCTCGCGCAGTGTGTCGGGTACGGCCTCGGTGTCCGGCTCGAGTAGGGGGTCGGACGCGTTCGGTCCAGGCGAGGAACGCGTCGGGGTCGCCGGTGGTGAGGATGCGGGCGGCGCGCTGGTGTTCCGATGCCGGGCCACGCCCGTCGAGTTGGGCACGGAGGGGGAGCGGCAAACTCCGTGGGTCTGACGGTCGCCGTCCGGGCTGCCGCACGTGGGCCAGCCGTCGCTCTCGCTGGTGTTCCTGTCGCGACTGACCGCAGCACGCCGCTGCTCTCCGACAGCGCCGATTGCTTGGGCCACTCCGATTGCTCTCCCGCGGGGAAGCGCTTGATCCTCGCCCGCCACTCCAGGTCTGCGGCCGACAAGGCGTCCTCAGCCGGGTACGGAGCCGCGCTCTCTGGGGTGCGCTCCCAGCCCTCGTCGCCCTGGCAGCGAACGCCCGCGCGGAAGGCCTCGCCTCGGGTCGCGGCCTGGTTCTTGAGGCAGGCGTGGAGGACAGTGGTCTAGATGGCACAGACCGCGTCCGGCAACGACCACAGGGTGCAGACGATGACGCGCACTCCGCGGCGGTGAGAGCCGTGTCGAGAGTGCGGACGCCCGCACCGGCACATCTCCAGGCAGACCCCCTGCCCGGGGCTACACAAATCCACTACGATCTTCACACTACTGCCCCGTTGGGGAGACTCGGTGAGGTTCTCTTACCGGGATTCGGGGCGCCTTTCAGGGGTGGGGTTTCGAAGCATGCCTGATCTCGTTGAGGTCAACAGCGCCGGTGCGCCTGCACCGGGACAGCTTGTGACGGTCCGCAATCGTCAGTGGATCGCCTCGGATGTCGTGGCCAGCACGGTGGCCTCCAGCGACGCGACCGCGTCGTTCACCACGCCGCCCCAGCACGTCGTCACTTTGGTGTCAATTGAGGATGATGCCCGCGATGAGGAACTGCGGGTGGTTTGGGAACTGGAGTACGGGGCGGTCGCCCATGACCAGCACGTCCTGCCCTCCCCCAAGCGGGGCTTCGACGAGCCCGAACGGCTGGATGCGTTCTTGGACGCGGTGCGCTGGGGGGCCATCGCCTCGGCGGACCGCACCGCGTTGCAGGCGCCGTTCCGTTCCGGCATTCAGATCGAGGACTACCAGTTGGACCCGGTGGTGCGGGCGCTGTCAATGCCCCGCACCAATCTCCTCGTCGCCGACGACGTGGGTCTCGGTAAGACCGTCGAGGCAGGCCTGGTGATGCAGGAGCTGATGCTTCGCCACCGGGCCCGGACGATGCTCGTGGTGTGTCCCGCTGGCCTGACCGTGCAGTGGCGGGATGAGATGCGCGATAAGTTCGGCCTGGACTTCCGCATCGTGGACACCGGCATGCTCAAGGAGCTGCGTCGCTCCCGTGGCCTGTACGCGAACCCGTGGACGCATTACCCGCGGCTGATCGTCAGCATCGACTGGCTCAAGCGGGAGCGGCCGATGCGGTTGCTCCGCGAGGTACTCCCGCCGGTGCCGAACTATCCGCGGGCCTTCGATCTTCTGGTGGTCGACGAGGTGCACACCTGTGTGCCGTCCGGCACCGGTCGGTACGCGGTGGACTCTCAGCGCACCCGGGCGATCCGGGCACTGGCCCCACACTGTGAGCACCGGCTGTTCTTGTCGGCCACCCCGCACAACGGCTATCTCGAGTCGTTCACCGCACTGCTGGAGCTGCTGGACGACCAGCGGTTCGCGCGCGGCGTCAAGCCGAATCCCGAGCAGCTCGCGCAGGTCATGGTGCGCCGACTCAAGCGGGATCTGCCGCCGCGCTGGGACGGCACACCCCGCTTCCCTGAACGTGTCCTCGAAGTGCTGCCGGTCCGGTACGACGATGCCGAGCGTGAGGCGCACGGCATGCTCGCCTCCTACGCGGCCAGCCGCAGGCAGGCAGCGTCGGGCGCGGCGCAGCGTACCGCGGCGGACTTCGTCACCACGCTGCTGAAGAAGCGGCTGTTCTCTTCCCCCAAGGCGTTCGCCGAGACGGTGGACGCGCACCTGGCGACGATGAACGCCCGCGAGCACGGGCCCCTGGGCCTGGGGGTGCGCCCGTCGTTGGCGGAGGAGGCGGGCACGCGGGTGCTGCGGCCGCTGATCGACCGGCTGGAGGAGACCGCCGAGGACGATGCGGCGTTCGCCTCTGCGGCCACGGAGGCGTTCAGTGCGGTGCGTGAGGTCACTGCGCCGCTGTCGGCCGAGGAGCGGAAGCTGCTGGAGCGTCTGCGGTCGTGGGCGCGGGGCGCGCAGGACCGGGCGGATGGGAAGTTCCGCGCGTTCACGACCTGGCTCGACCCGATCGTGCGCCCGGGCGGCCAGTGGTCCGACCAGCGGGTCATCGTCTTCACCGAGTACCGCGACACCCAGCGGTGGCTGTATGAGCGGCTGGTCGCCGCCGGGGTTCCGGCTGAGCGGATCGCCCAGCTTCACGGCGGTCAGGACGAGAAGGAACGCGAGCACGTCAAGAACGTCTTCCAGGAGTCCCCTCACCTGCCCGGTGGGGAGGTGCGGATCCTGCTGGCCACGGACGCGGCCAGCGAGGGAATCAACTTGCAGCGGTACTGCCACCGGCTGCTGCACTGGGAGATCCCGTGGAACCCCAACCGGCTCGAGCAGCGCAACGGCCGCATCGACCGGCACGGCCAGCGCGCCTCGCGCGTGGAGGTCTTCCACTTCGTGCCTGCCGGTTGGGAGCGCGCGGAGGCTGACCCGGGTGCCTTCGCCGAGGGCTCGCTGGAGAACGAGCTGTACTTCCTGCACCACGCCGCGCGCAAGGTCGACCAGATCCGCGAGGACCTCGGCAGCGCCGGCGAGGTGATCGCCACCCAGGTCGAGCAGAAGATGCTCGGCAAGCGCGCCGACTGGCAGACCGCCGATGCGGAGATCACCCGCCGCTCCGGGCGTGCGGTGCTGAAGATCGAACGTGACCTGGCCCGGGACCTGCAGCGACTCACCGAAGCGCTGACCGACAGCCGCAGCGAGCTGAACCTCTCCCCCGCCACCGTCGAGCGAGTGGTCCGCACCGGGCTGGCCCTCGCCCACCGCAAGGACCTCATACCGGCCAAGGCGCCCGAGGGAGTGCGCGCCGCCTGCTTCCGCCTGCCCGAGCTTCCCGGTGCCTGGGCCGATGCCCGCAACGACGGCCTGCACCACCCGGTCACCGGCGCCGAGCGGCCCGTCACCTTCGATGCCGACGCGGTCGCCGACCGCACCGACCTGGTCCTGCTGCACCTGGGCCACCGGCTGGTGCAGATGTGCCTGCGCCTGCTGCGCGCCGAGATCTGGGCCGGCGGCACCAGCGCGAAGCTCACCCGGGTCACCGCCCGCGTCGTCCCCGGCGCTACCCTGCGCACCCCGGCCGTCATCGCCCACGGCAGGGTGGTGGTCACCGGCTCGGAAGGCACCCGGCTGCACGAGGAGATCGTGACCGCCGGCGGTCTGATTGAGGGCGGCAAGCTGGTCCGCGCCAAGGAGGCCGACCTGAGCTCCTGGCTGGACGCCGCCACCGAACAGCTCCCCGACGTCGCCCTCCTGGGCCGGCTCACCGACTTGTGGCCGACTCTGGAAGGCCCCCTAGGCCGGGCTCTGGGAGCCAGGGCGGAGCAGCGGGCCCGCAGCCTGCACAGCCTGCTCGAGCGGCGCTGCAACGAAGAGGTCACCGGAGTCGAGAGCGTTCTGGCCGACCTGGAGCGCTCCATCCGCACCGCGCTGTCCGACCACGCCCACTGGGAGCAGGCCAGCCTCTTCGAGGTCGCCGCCGAGGCGAACCAGCTCCGCAAGGACCGCGCCGCGCTCACCGAGCGGCTGGAGACAATCCCCGGCCTGCGCGAGCAGGAAACCGCAGCCCTGCGCCGGCGCTACGCCGACCCCACCGCGCGCTGGTTCCCCGCCGCCGTCACCTTCCTCGTCCCCTCCGCGCTGGCCCGAGGTGCCCGCTGATGCCGCGTTCAACCAACCCCGCCGCACCCGCCCCCGGCAAGCAGCACGCCGACTGGCTGCGCCTCCTCCCGGTCGACGGGCCGTTCCTCGCCCTGCCCGTCCTCACCGAGGTCTTCCCGCACGGGCTGGAGACCATCCCCGACGACACCCTGGCCCGCGTCCGGCAGGCCTGGGCCGAGGTCTGCCAGGCCCCCGACCTGCTCGCGCCCGCCTGGACGGACCTGGTCCTGCGCGAGCTGCTCGCCTACAGCGGCCCCACCCTCACCGAAGGGGCGGCCGTACCGGCTGAGTTCACGGCACCCGCCTCGGCCGGCGGTGGCAACCTGCGGCCGGACGCCGTGGCGTTCGGCCCGGACGGGACCGGCGGCCGCGCCGCCCGCCTGCTCGTCTACCGCCGTCCCTGGGAGGAACGGCTCACCCGCGCGTCCAAGGGCGAGTCCTCCCCTGTCGAGCAGGCCGCCGAGGCCTGCCGCCGCACCGGTGTCCCGCTCGCCCTGGTCACCAGCGGTCGCTTGTGGATCCTCGTCCATGCCCGCCGCGGCGAGCCCACCAGCGCCGCCACCTTCGATGCCGACCTCTGGTTGGAAGAGCGCATTCTGCTGCGCGCGTTTGCCACCCTCCTCAGCACGCAGCGGGTCCTGCCGCCCGCCACCCGTCCGGACGGGACACCCACCCAAAGCCTGGCCGCCCTGTTCGACCGCAGTGCCTCAGCCCAGGCCGAGATCACCGACACCCTGGGCCGTCAGGTCCGCGCCGCCGTCGACCTGCTGGTGGGCGAACTCTCCCGACTGGACCGCGAATCCGGCGGCACCCTGCTGGATCAGGTCGAGGCCCGCGATATCTACCGGGCCGCGCTCACCGTGATGATGCGCCTGGTGTTCCTGCTGTATGCCGAGGAGCAGCGCCTGCTGCCGATCGAGTCGGAGCTCTACGCCGATTCCTATGCCATCTCCAGCTTGCACCGGCACTTGGAAGACGAGCGCAGCCTGTACGGCGAGGAGGTCGGCGACCGCCGCTCCGCCGCGTGGCCGCGCCTACTCGCCACGTTCGCCGCGCTGCACGACGGCAGCGAGCACCCCGATCTGCGCATCCCCGCCTATGGCGGCTCCCTGTTCGACCCCGACCGGTACCCATGGCTCGCCGACACCAAGGTCAGCGACCGGGTCGCCCGCGAGATCCTCGACGCACTCCTGGTGCTGCGCGGCAAGCACGGCGCCGAACAGCTCTCGTATGCGAGTCTGAACGTCGAGCAGATCGGTCACGTCTATGAAGGCCTGCTGGAATTCTCCTGCCTGCGGGTCACCGAACCGTACGTGGGGCTGGCCGGCAAGCTGGAACCCGAACTGCCGCTCGCCCAGGTCGAGCACGCACACGGTGAAGGCGAAGCCGCCTTCGCTGCCTGGCTGAAGGACAAGGCCGGCTTCACCGCAGCCACCCTGAAGAAGGCACTCGCCGCCGAACCGACCGGCGACGACCTCGCCGACCTGGACGCCGCCTGCGACAACGACGCCGCCCTCGCCGAACGGATCCGTCCCTTCCTCGGCCTGCTCCGCCGAGACCTGCGCGGCTGGCCCGTGGTCGGCCCGACCGGCTCGGTCGTCCTCACCCAGGTCGGCGACCGCCGCGCCACCGGCACCCACTACACCCCGCGCGCCCTGGCCGAAGAGGTCGTCGAACACACCCTCGCCCCCCTGTGCTACTCACCCGGGCCCGCCGACGGCGCAGAACCCGACGCCTGGCAGGTCAAGAAAGCCGACCAACTGCTGGCCCTGCGCGTTGCCGACATCGCCATGGGCTCCGGCGCCTTCCTCGTCTCCGCCTGCCGCTACCTTGCCGAACGGGTCGTTCAGGCGTGGGAACGTGACGGCCTGCCCGCCGACGTGAGGGCGCTCGTCGGTGAGGAGGCGGACCGTGATGAGTGGGCCCGCACCGCCCGCCGCCTGGTCGTCGACCGCTGCCTGTATGGGGTGGACCGCGACCCCATGGCCGTCGAACTCGCCAAACTCTCCCTCTGGCTGGTCACCCTCGCCAAGGACAAACCCTTCAGCTTCCTCGACCACGCCCTGCGCCACGGCGACTCCCTCATCGGAGTCACCTCCATCGACCAGATCACCGCCTTTCATCTCAATCCCGAGATTGGCCGACGCATCAACGCGCGCCTGCACGGCGATATCGAGGAAGACGCGGCTCGCATCCTCGCCCGGGCCACCGAAGTGCGCCAGGACATCGCGGCCACACCCGTCATCGACATTCGGCAGGCGCAGCTAAAGGCGCAGAAGCTGATGTATGCCGACGACCTCACCGAGAAACTCCGACTTGCCGCCGACGCCGTGGTCGCTGCTGCCCTGTCCGCTGCTGGCCAGAAGGCGAATGCCTACGATGACCGGCTGACCGGCCTGTCTGAAGAAGTCCACGCCGCACTACGTGGGATTGCGAAGGCGGAAGAGACGGCACGGCAGCAGATCGATGGCTGGCTAGGCGGCCCTCGCCCCGAGCCAACCAGGCCACTGCACTGGCCGCTAGAGTTCCCCGAACTGTTCGGCCCAGACGGTCGCGGGTTCGACGCGATCGTAGGGAACCCTCCGTTCGTGGGCGGGCAAAAGATCACGGGAAGCTCAGGTAAGGACTACCGCGACTACCTGGTCGAGCGGATCGCCGATGGACGCACCGGCAGTGCCGACCTGTGCGCGTATTTTCTACTCCGTGACAGCGATCTGGTGCCAGCAGGTCGGATCGGCATCATCGCCACCAACACCATCGCCCAGGGCGACACCCGTGAAGTCGGCCTGGACCAGTCACTTGAGCACGGCCGAACGATCTATCGCGCCGTGAAGTCCCAGCCGTGGCCAGGCACCGCGTCGCTGGAGGTCTCGCTCCTGTGGCTGGGCCGACCTGGCGAGATCGAACTTCGGGTACTTGACGGTCGACCGGTGCGCGGCATCACACCCTCACTCGACCCGGTCAGTCGGGTGAACGGTAACCCGCGTCGACTGGCGGCCAACGCAGGGCAGTCGTTCCAGGGCTCAATTGTGCTCGGCAAGGGATTCATCCTCGAGACCAAAGAGGCACGCGCCCTCATCGCGAAGGCTGCGCGCTACGCCGACGCGCTCTTCCCCTACCTCAACGGGGAGGACCTCAACTCTCGGATGGACTGCTCGGCCAGCCGCTGGGTGATCAACTTCCACGACTGGACGGAGACGCGTGCGCAGGAATATCCGGATCTGTACGCGATCATCGAGGAGAAGGTCAAGCCGGAGCGAGCGCAGAACAAGCGGAAGGCGCGTCGTGAACGGTGGTGGCAATACGCCGAACGCGCCCCACAGCTGTACCGAACCATCGCCGGCTTGGACCGCGTACTTGCGATCGCATTGGTCAGCAAGACAGCATTGCCGCTCTGGCAGCCAAGAGGGCAAGTGTTCTCCCACGCGTTGGGAGTCTTCGCCACAGATCGTGCCGCAAATCTGACGCTGCTTTCCAGTGCCCACCACTACTGGTGGGCGATCACGAGATCGTCCAGCCTCAAGGGCGACCTCCGCTACACCCCTTCCGACGTCTATGAGACTTTCCCCAAGCCTGCCCTTACCGCCCGGATGGACGAGGCCGGTGAAGAGCTGGACTGTTACCGTCGCTCGCTCATGTTGGAACGGCAGCTCGGCTTGACCAAGCTCTACAACCAGGTACACGACCCGAACGTGGCCGATCCGGCAGTCGAGCGACTGCGGCAGATCCACATCAAGATCGACCGCGTAGTAAACGAGGCCTACGGTTGGACCGATCTGGAGCTGGGTCACGGGTTCCACGAGACCTGGCAGGGTCCACGGTTCACTATCGCGCCCGACATAAAGGTCGAGGTGCTGGACCGGTTGCTGGAGCTGAACCTTGCACGTCATGCCGAGGAACAGGGCGGCGGTGGCCGAACAAAAGGTAGTGACGCCTTCATCTTCGACGACGGGGCACTGCTGCCTCCGCCGGATTCCTTGTTCTGAGAGGGCTGTCTGGGTGTCAGTCGTGGAACCTAGGGTGATCCGCATGGGTGATGAGGGCGTGCTGCAGGTGCCAACCGCGGCAAAGATCCGGAACGAGTTGGAGGAGGCCGTGGTGGCCGACCTGCTCGGCCCGGTGGGCGATGTGCAGGAGGAGATCGCGGAGCGCCCGACAGACCGCTATTTGCTGGGGCGGCTCGCGCCGAGGGGCGCGGTGATCGAGCCGGGTGAGCAGGAGAACCTGGCCGGCGCGGAGCCCAGCGGTGGTGAAGAAGGCGATGCGGAGCCGGACGCCCCCAATGTGCCGAGCCTTTTCCCGTCCACGTTCGGTTTCACCTCGTGCGTGGATGGCGAGGCCCGGGAGCTGGCTGTGACGGCTACGTGGGGTCGCTACGAGACGGCGACGGCGCCGGAGGGCAGTCGTCGCAGCAGCGTGTGGCGGCGGGTCCCGATGGGTGACACGGTCACGGTGCCGCTTGTCGAGGGTGACTTGCAGTCGGTCGCGCCGGATCCGGAGGCGCCGCAGGTGCGGGTGCGGGGCCGGGCGCGGCGCTTCGGTGGTAACTGGCTGGTGTCGCTGTTTCTCGTCAATGATCAGGCGGGCGCCATAGGTAAGCAGCAGGCGTGGCTGTTCCAGGCTGAGTTGTCTGCCGCGGCTGCGGACGGCGTTGCGGTGTTCCGGCGCCGTGTGGTCGATCGGGCCTCCGGTGGGGACGCCGCTGATCGGCAGGAGCAGAACCGGTTGGCGATGACGTACCGGTTTCATCCGGAGTTCGCGGTTGGGCATGGCGTCGCGGTTCATGTCGAGGCGGCCCCTGGGGATCCGTTGGCTGCGGTCGCGGTCCGCACGGCCGCTGTGCCCGGGTACGAGATTCCGCACACCGACGTGCCCACCGCGGCGGAGGACCCGGACCTTCCGGAGCTGGCCGAGTTGGTGACGGACATGTCCCGGCTGGGGACGATGGGCCCGGCGGAGCTGGAGGCGGCGTTGATGCCGCTGGTGACCGGCTACCGGCGGTGGATCGCCGACCGTGAAGCGGAGATCGGTGACTCCCGCGCGCACTTGGACGATTTCGCGCTCGAGGCCAATGCCAACCTTGCGCAGGCGCGGGAGGCGGCCGAGCGGATCGAGGCTGGTATCCGGCTGGTCTTGACCGATGCGACGGCGCGGCAGGCGTTCGCGTTCGCCAATCAGGCCATGCACCTGCAGCGCGTGCACAGTCTTGCCGCCGCCATGCGCCGTGCGGATCCGCAGCGGGTCACGCTGGAGGCGGCGCTGGCGGAGTGCGATGTTGCCAAGAACCGGAGCTGGCGGCCGTTCCAGTTGGCGTTCGTGCTGCTGAATCTGCCAGCGCTGGCCGATCCGGCGCACCCGGAACGCGGGACGGACTCGGGTGTGGCGGACCTTTTGTGGTTCCCCACCGGTGGCGGTAAGACCGAGGCCTATCTGGGGTTGACCGCGTTCACGCTGGCGATGCGCCGCCTGCAGCCCGCGTGGGGGGATCGTGACCCTCGAGCCGGCATGGCTGTGTTGATGCGCTACACGCTGCGGCTGCTGACGATCCAGCAGTTCCAGCGGGCCGCGGCGCTGATATGCGCGTGCGAGGTGCTGCGCCGCCAGGACCCGGGCACCTGGGGCGAGGAGCGGTTCAGGATCGGCCTGTGGGTCGGTGGGCAGGTCACACCGAACCGGACGGATGCAGCCGAGGACTGGCTGACCCGGCTCCGCAGCGACAGGGGCGAGTCGCACCGCGCTTCCCCGCACCAGCTCACCGGCTGCCCGTGGTGCGGCAACCCGATCAGCCCGGGGCGCGACATCCGGGTCGACGGCCTTCGGCGGCGCACGTTGATCCTGTGTGGCGACCCTCACTTCGCCTGTCCGTTCACGGAGTGGAACAGCTCCGACGGCGAGGGCCGGCCCGAGGGTTTGCCGGTCGTGGTGGTGGATGAGGAGATCTACCGGCTGCTGCCGTCCTTGGTCATCGCGACGGTCGACAAGTTCGCGCAGCTGCCGTGGAAGGGCGAGACGCAGGCGCTGTTCGGGAACGTCACCGAGCGCTGCGAACGCCACGGCTACCTGACCGCGGATTTGAAGGACGCCGAATGGGAGAGCGGCTCCCATCCGGCGAAGGGGGATGCGCGGGCGGCGCGTACGGTGCCGGTGAGTGCGCTGCGGCCGCCGGATCTGATCATCCAGGACGAGCTGCATCTGATCTCCGGGCCGCTCGGGTCGCTGGTGGGCCTGTATGAGACGGCGGTGGACCGGCTGTGCACGTGGGAGATGGGCGGCGGCCGGTCGGTCAGGCCCAAGGTGATCGCCTCCACCGCCACCGTGCGGCGGGCCCAGCGGCAGATCAGCGCGCTGTTCTTCCGTGACACCCGCGTCTTCCCCCCTCCGGGCCTGGATGTGCGCGACACCTTCTTCGCCCGACAGCGCGACACCGACACGGTACCCGGGCGGCGCTACGTGGGAATCTGCGCCCACGGCACCCGGATCAAGTCGACCTTGATCCGCGTCTATGTGGCGGTGCTCGGATCGGCGCAGCGGCTGCATGAGAAGTACGGCCGCAACCCGGTCACCGACCCGTACATGACGCTGGTCGGCTACTTCAACAGCTTGCGGGAGCTGGGCGGCATGCGACGCCTGGTCGAGGACGACGTCTCCACCCGTCTGGCGCAGGCCGACGGCGCGGTGCTGGCCCGCCGGTACGATCCGATCCTGCGCGAGTTGACCTCCCGACTGTCCAGCAGCGACATCCCGGAGATCCTCGATCAGTTGTCCACCGCTTTCCCAACCACCAGCGTCAGGACGGGCAAGAGCGGCAAGGCGAGCAAGCGGCCCATCGACGTGCTGCTGGCCACCAACATGATCGCAGTCGGGGTCGACGTGCCCCGACTTGGTGTGATGGTGGTGGCCAATCAGCCGAAGTCGGCCGCCGAGTACATCCAGGCCACCAGCCGCGTGGGCCGTGCGGCGCCAGGCCTGGTCCTGACCGTGCTCAACTGGGCCCGGCCTCGGGACCTGTCGCACTACGAGCGGTTCGAGCACTACCACGCGACGATCTACCGTCACGTCGAGGCGCTGTCCGTGACACCGTTCGCCGAGCGTGCCGTCGACCGCGGGCTGACCGGCGTGCTCACCGGGCTGATCCGGAATCTGGAGTCCACGTACAACGGCAATTTGCGGGCTCGGGATGTCGACCGGCACAGCCGGCTCGCCGACCACGTGGTGCGGTATCTCAAGCGGCGTGCCGCGGAAACCACCGGTGCCAACGCCACGGGTGTGGAGGTGGAGCAGGCCCTCGAGCAGCGGCTGGATCACTGGGCGCACGAGCGGTCCGTCCCGGCCCGCCGGCTCGCCTACCGCAAGCCCTGGGGCAAGGCCGACGATGTCGCCGGGCTGCTACGCGAACCCGATCAGGGGCGCTGGCGGCTGACGACGTGCCCCACCTCGCTGCGGGATGTCGAGCCCGGCATCCGGTTGCTGATGGCCACCGGCAACGATCTGGGGGATCACGATCAGCCGCCCTTCCTGCCCGCATCGAGCCCGGATGGCACTGGAGGGAACGCGTGAATGCCACTGTGCGGCTCGGAGAGCTGCGCCCCAACCAGCTCCTGCACACCTTCGGTGTGGGCGCCATCGCAGACCTTCCCAATTTGTCGGTGATGGTCCTCGGGCTGGACGGCTGGCAGCTGGACCGGGCGGACATCGTCCGTGAGGAGCGCCTGCTCGCGGCGGTGCGCAAGGTCCTCGGCCCGCAGGTCGACACCCTGCGCACCCCGCCCTACACGCCCGAGGACTCCGACCCGTTCGGCGACTGGAGCCGCATCGGCGTCCCGGTCGGTCTGTTCCCGCGGTGGCTGCGCTGCTCGAACCCGCAGTGCAACCGGCTCGCCCCGGTCGTGTCCGGGTTGTTCGAGCTGGTCACCAACGCCTACGCCCCCGACAAGATCCGCTACGTGCACAACTGCCGGGGCAACGGCCGCAACCGGCCCACCGCCGTACCCGCCCGTTTCGTGCTCGCGTGCCCGGACGGGCACATGGACGACTTTCCGTGGGTGTATTTCGTCCACCGGGGCGCCGATCCCTGCCCGGACGGCACATTGAAGCTGATTGGCCGCGGCACCACCGGTGAGGTCACCAGCGTCTATGTCGAATGCTCCTGCGGGGCGCGGCGCGCCATGTCCGAGGCCTACGGGGAGGCCGCGGAGCGGAACCTACCCGCCTGTCGCGGCCGCCACCCCCACCTGGGGTCCTTCGAGCCGTGCGGCACCGCTGCCCGCACCGTCGCTCTGGGCGCCACCAACAGCTGGTTCGCCATGCAGATGCGCGTTTTCAGCCTTCCCCGTGCGGTCGAGCCCCTCGACCACGCGGTCGCCGAGCACTGGGGGCAGCTGGAATTGCTCGCCCCGCTCCCCGAGGGGGTCGCTCTGGGGCTGATGCCCAGTCTGCAGTGCTGGCCCATGCTGGAACCCTTCGGCAAGGCCGCCGTGATGAAGGCGGTACGCCGCAAGGCCGCCGCAGCCAACACCCCGGCTGGTGAGGGGGACGACGTCCTGGACCTGGCTGCGCCCGAATGGCAGGCCTTCACCGACCCCCGCGATGTCGAGCTGCCCGATTTCACGACCCGCCGCACCGCCGTGCCGGCGGGGAGCGGCGACTGGCTCGACGAGGTCGTCTTGGTGCCCCGGCTGCGTGAGGTCGCTGCCCTGTACGGCTTCGCCCGCATCGACGCGCCCGAGTGGGGCGTGGTGGACACCGAGGAATACCGCCGCGCCCCGCTCACCTCCCACGCCCCCACCTGGCTGCCCTGCGCCGAGATCCGCGGCGAGGGCATCTTCCTACGCTTCAACGAGGACCGCATCGCCTCCTGGGAGCAGCGGCCCGATGTCGCCGCGCGCCAGGCGGTCCTGCGATCAGCCCACCGCTCCTGGCGCGCCCAGCGCCGCCTGGAACCCGATGAGGGCTGGCCTGGGGCGCGCTACCTGCTGCTGCACACCGTCTCCCACGTCCTGATCCGGCAGCTCGCCCTCGAGGCCGGCTACAGTGCTGCCGGCATCAGCGAGCGCATCTACGCCCGCACCGGTCCCGAGCCCATGGCGGGCATCCTGCTGTACACCGCCGCACCGGACAGTGAAGGCACCCTGGGCGGGCTGGTCGGCCTCGGCGACCCCGACCGGCTCGGTCCTCTGCTCGAGCAGGCCCTGGACGCGGCGAGTCTGTGCAGCTCGGACCCGCTCTGTGCGGAGCATGACCCCCGGGGCCACGGCCGCCTGTATGGGGCGGCCTGCCACGCCTGTTTGTTCGCCGCCGAAACCACCTGCGAACGCGGCAACCAGTACCTGGACCGTGCATTGGTCGTCGACACTCTTACCGGCCCCGCCGTCGGCTTCTTCAAGCGGTGACCGCACTGCCTGCGCCGGCCTCGGAGCCGACGCCTGCAACCGACCTGCCAGTGGTGCTGGCGCGCCTGGCGGCCGAACTGCCACCTGCCCACCGGCAGGCCTGGGTCCGAGTGCTGCACACCTCGCCTGCGCCTGCCCCTGGCGTGGAGGCGCGGCTGCTGACGGCCTGGCCCGGTGGCTCCCGGGCCGAGCTCGCCCGGGCGCTGATGCGTGCCTGGAGCAGCGCCCGCCCATCGCTCGACGGTCCGGCGGTCGCTCTCGCCCTGCAGGCCGCGGCCGTCGCCCACACCACGGCGGCTGAGGCCCGCCGCGTCGACCTGGTGGTCAGCGGCCCTACAACAGCGGCCGTGCCCGTCCGGTACACCGCCCAGGTCATCGCCGAAGTGATCCGGGCCGCCCAGCGGCGCCTGATCGTCGTGAGCTTCGCCGCCTACCAGATCCCGGAGGTTGTGACCGAGCTACGCGCCGCAGCCGACCGTGGCGTCCGCCTCGACGTGGTCTTGGAGTCCCCCCGCGAAGACGGAGGCGTGTTACGCAAGGACGCCCGCACCGCCTTCGGTACCCTGGCCGCGGACTTCTGGCACTGGCCTGCCACCCGGCGCCCTACCGAAGGCGGACGCGCCGCGCTGCACGCCAAGCTCATCGCCGCCGACGATCACACGGCCTTCCTCGGCAGCGCCAACCTCACCGGGCAAGCCTTGACCCACAACCTCGAGGTCGGGGTGGTCCTGCGCAACCCCGAGGTGGTCGGCCGCCTCGTCGCGCACTTCCGCACGTTGATGAGCCAGGAGCACGGCATCCTGCGGCGGCTGTGATCACGACGGGCCGCCCACGACCGCGGTAACGGGCGTAGCACCGCATTCACCCCTTGCGGGTGTTTTTGGGTGTCAATGACCTCACTAAGGACGTTAAACCTGCCAGGATTCCCGGCAAGTGCCCGGCCAGGACTGCACGCAAGTCAGACCTCCTGCATGACACGAGCCGTCATTCGTCCCCTATGGCGCGAGCGGGCGGACCTAGCGTCTGCATCGTGTCGGCCGGGCTTGGGTTCTGCGGCAAGGGCGATATGGGCGACTGGGACATCATCCGGGCAGAGCTGGATGCCGCGGAACGCGAACGCAGAGTGATCTCCGACCTCGTGGCGCGGATCATCGCCTCCCAGTTCTACGACAGCCAGTCCGCCGCGCTGTACGCGTTGTCCTCCACCGGCACCGTCGAAGATGGCTGGGACCTGGAGATCCGGACCGCGACCGCGCACGCCACCGGCCCCGACGAGCAGCGCGCGTTGGAAGCTTTGACCACCTACTGCACTCATCGCACGGACAAAGGCCCGCAACCACACTGGTCCGCTCTTAGATGGTGAGGCTGCTTGGGTGTTTAGCATTGCGCTCACCCCGTGTGGGGGCCGGTAGCTGAGCCGCGATCACGAGCCCTTGCGTCAGGGATCTTGTGCAAGACCGCGGGCACCGGTTGCCATGGCCCGGCGCGGCAGCACGTGAAGAGGTCGCGGCGACGAGTCGACTGCGACAGGCCCACTGAACCCTGCGAGGCAACTGTCCCCCTCGATGTCGGCAGCCTCGGCTAACGTTCGCCGTGACGTCTTCCGTCCGGCGCAACAGGTCGCCGGAGAGGAAGAGGTCGCTGGTGTTTGAAGGCACGGGGCGGGCGATTTCTAGGGCACCCAAGGGGTTGGCGCGCCAGTACGGGTCGCGTTTTTGCACGATGGGTCACTCATAGTCAGAGCAACTGGGGGGCATCATGATCGAGCTGACGATCCCGAAGTTCTACTGGGACGACGCGGAGGCCGTGCGCCTACTGACCGAATACTTCACTCGTCAGCGCTCGCGCGGCGACCTGTACTACTCCGGCGCGTACTTCGAACGTCTCGGCGGTGGCGGGGATACTCAGCAGGTCGCGAACCGCTTCGACAGCAACGACTTGGTGGCCGTCACCACGCTCAGCGTCTCTCTCGCGCCGCATGGAGCACTCGACCTGCTGAGCGATCCCCAAGGGCACTGGACGCGCCTGCTGTCGCAGATCCCGACGGACGCCCGCCTGGAAGATCCTGCAAGTGACACCCTGATAGCCAAGGGCGGTCCCGCGTGGGAGCTGTGGGAGCGCCTGGCCGACAGCAAGAAGTATCCGAACAAGCCCGACGGCAGTGGGCCGGTCATCGCGGGCAAGCTGCTGGCTCGCAAGCGCCCCCACCTCATCCCGGTCTATGACATCCGCGTCAAGCAGACCTTCAAGCGGCCGGCGATCGACGACTCCTTCTGGGCCGCGCTGGCCGCCGCACTCCGGGCGAACGGCGGTGCCTTCCGCGATCAGCTCGTCCGCCTCCGCGACAAGGCAGGCATCGGCGAGGACATCGGCATCCTGCGCGTCTGCGACGTCATCGCCTGGATGTACCAAGGCGGATAAAATCAGCAGTCGAGGAGCTGATGCTTCCCAGACCGCAGCCCAAGCTGCCCGCCCTGACGCCCCCTACGTCAACTCAGGCCGACCGACCTCGTCTGCCGTGGCTTGTCAGCGGGTGGTCGGCGTAAATGATCGACCGGCAGATCCAGGTGCACAAGTAGGCCGATTCACCACATCACTACCGAGAGGACGAGCCGTGGCTATGACGAGGGAAGAGTTCGATGCGCTGTGCCGCGAGAAGGGCTACACGGACCCGATGCTCGGCGAGCTGTGGGACATGGACCCGAAGATCGCGGAGATGTCGGTGAGGCTCGGGCCGCCGCCGGTGGACTTCAGCGAAGACCTCGTCGATGAAGGGGAAGCCTAGGGATAACTCAGAGAAGCCGTCCTCATACCGAAGTGGTCGCTGAATTTCCTTCGATAGGAGCGGGTCCGGCTTGGTGAGGGAGGCGATGTGAGGCCTGCCTGCTCCTGACGGGTCTTCAAACGCCGGATCGCTGCGCGGAGCTGAGCCCTATCAGCAGATCCTTGCGCTGCTGCCCGCGGCGGTGCAAGACGCGGGGCGGGGGCATGTACGGGGCCTGAACGTGCTGATGGGACCGTACCGAGATGGGAAACCCACCACCCGTAGGGCGGATGCGATTCATCAGGTATGTTCACTGCAGGTCGTGGGGGTCGGGGCAGCAACGGGGTGTTGGGCTGTGCCCCTGTTGTTGGCGCGTGTTGAGGGGAAGTGCACTTGCCGAAGCTCGGTGTCGCCAAGGACTTTCTCGTCGAGTACGCCAAGTTGCAAAAGCCGGTACAGAAAGCGGTGGACGACGCGATCACGAAGTTCGCGGCGCACACGCACGCCGGCCTGCACCTGGAGAAGCTCGCCCATGCACGCGACCCGCGTATCCGCACCATCCGCATCGACAAGTTCTGGCGCGGGGTGGTTCTCGCGCCGGAGACTGGCGACGACTACTGCCTGATCAGCGTGCGGCCGCATGACGACGCAATCGAATACGCGCGCAGCCGCCGTTTCGGTGTCAATGCCGTGCTGGGCGTGTTGGAGGTGCGCAATGAGCAGGCGTTGGAGGCGATCACGCCGGCGATGGAGCACATCGCCGGGACGACCGAGAAGCGTCTGCTCAGTGCGGTAAGCGACGCCGACCTGCTGCGGCTGGGGATCGACCGCGATCTGCTTCCGCTGGTCAGGCTTTTGACCACCGAGGCACACTTGGACGCGCTCCAGAAGATCATTCCTGAGAATCAGTACGACGTCCTGCTGGCGTTGGCCGCCGAGATGGATCCCGATGAGGTGTGGCAGCAGGTCGCGGCCCAGCAGCTGCCGGACGGCAAGGCTCCGGACATGGTGGACGCCGCCGACATCGGTGCGGCGATGGAGCGCAGCCAGGGTCGCATCGCGCTGGTCGACGGGCCCGAAGAGCTGCTGGGCATTTTGGCCAGGCCGTTCGATGCCTGGCGGGTTTTCCTGCATCCCACGCAGCGCCGTGTGGCCTACCGGCCGTCGTACGCGGGTTCCGCGCAGGTCACCGGCGGTCCTGGTACGGGCAAGACGGTGGTGGCCTTGCATCGCGTGGCTCATCTGGTGCGCGGGCTTGCCGACGGGCAGCGCATCCTGCTGACCACGTACACCAAAGCCCTGGCCGCCGGGCTGCGGCAGTCACTGGCCCTGCTGCTCGAGGAAGAGCATCTGCGCCGGGTGGACGTCCTGCACGTGGACAGTCTCGCCCACCAGCTGGTCCGCGCCGCTCGCGGCGACCAGCGGCTGGAGGTTGTCCTCGACGCTGACGAGAAGGCCCGGTGGGGGCGGATCATAGAGGAGCTGGATCTGCCGTGGACCGAGCCGTTCCTCGCCCAGGAGTACCGCCACGTTGTGTTGGCGCAGTCGATCTCCTCCCTGGAGGAGTATCTGAAGGCCTCCCGACGCGGCAGAGGCAGCCAGCTCGGGCCGGTTCAGAGGGCCAGGGCGTGGCGGGCGGTGGAGATGTTCGTCCAGCAGCTGCGGGAGGAGGGCAGGTTCACGCATCTGCAGATCGCCGACGAGGCGGCCCGGGTGCTCGCTGCGCGCGGTGAGCCTGCGTACCGGCATGTGGTGGTCGACGAGGCTCAGGATCTTCACCCGGCGCAGTGGCGGATGCTGCGGGCGTGCGTCGCCGAGGGTCCGGACGACCTGTTCATCGCCGGCGACCCGCATCAGCGCATCTATGACAACAGGGTGTCGCTGCGCAGCATGGGGATCAAAGTGGCCGGGCGATCGGCGCAGTTGTGGCTCAACTACCGGACCACGCATGAAATCCTCACCTGGGCCACGGCCCTGCTGACAGGTGAGTCGTTCGACTCTCTGGACGGCAACGACGACGGTGGCATCGGGCAGAGCGCCGAGGGCCTCGACGGGTACCGGTCCACCTTGCACGGCACCCGCCCCGTCCTGCACCAGGCCGCGACCCAGGTCAAGGAGCTGGATGCCCTGGTCGACCAGGTAGGCGCCTGGATGGAGGCGGGGGTGCTGCCGCAGGAGATCGGGGTGGCGGCCCGTACCCGCAAGCTCGGCGATCTCGCAGCCGGGCGGCTTGCGGAGGCGGGCATCGAGGCGGCGATGCTGCGAAGCGATCCGGCGCCGGAACGTGAGGCCGTGCGGGTCGGGACGATGCACGCGATCAAGGGGTTGGAGTACCGCTGCATGGCCGTCATCGGGGTCACCGCCCATGGCGTGCCTGCCGCCAGCGCGCTCACCCCCATCGAGGTGGACCGGCTGCAGCACCAGACCGACATGCTCGCCGAGCGGTGCCTGCTCTTCGTCGCCTGCACCCGTGCCCGGGAAGGCTTGTTCGTCTCCTGGCACGGTGAGCCCAGTCCCTTCCTGCCGGACTGAGCCACCCGGGACCGCCGGCGGTGATGGTCGCTGCATGATTGCCGGCGCTGTCGGTTGCTCGGCCGGTCGCCTGACGCAACCTCTGTATGGGGCGGGAGGCCTGAAGGTCACCTACCTCCCGGTCACGGGCCGCCCGCTCTCGTGCGCCATGCAGGGGATGTCAGGGTGTGGGCGCCGGAAGGGCCGGTGGGACTGAATTGGTCGCAGGTCGTCGTTGATCCACACCTTCCGTGGGGCGCTGTCACAGCGGGGTGATATGACGGACGTCATCGGAGTCGGGGCTGCGGCACGGGCACCGACTTGGGGTGGGGCATGCGGAAAGTTGTGAGGGGACAATGAAGGCGTCCGAGACGATCCTGGCTGATCTGCTGCAGGGCCGGGCTCAGCAGTACCAGATTCCGCTGTACCAGCGGACGTACTCCTGGACGGAGCGGCAGCTGGATCAGTTGTGGCGGGACATCCTCGACCAGGCGAGGCTGTTGGCGGAGCGGAAGAACGGCACCACGCACTTCCTCGGTTCGGTGGTGCTGGCGCCGTCGCCGATGACGGAGCCGACCTTCCCTCGGTGGCTCGTCGTGGACGGCCAGCAGCGGCTCACGACGCTGTCGTTGGCGCTGACCGCGCTGCGGGACCACCTGGCGGCCACCGACCCCGAAGCCCGCGAGCGCATCGATGAGGAGTACCTCATCAACAAGCGCAAGCAGGGCGAGGACTACTTCCGGCTGTTGCCGACCCAGGCGGACCGGGCGCACTACGCGGAGTACATCCGGGGCACGCACGCCGGCAGCGGCGGTGGCCGGGTCGGCGAGACGTACCGCTTTTTCAGGAGCAGGCTGGTCACGGCTCAGGACCCCGCCGATCCGTACGATCTCGCCCTCGTCGAGCAGGCCATCGCCTCGCGGATGACCCTGGTGGCGGTCAGTGCGGAGAAGGACGACAACGTCCACCGGATCTTCGAGTCGCTGAACAACACGGGCTTGAAGCTCAGCCAGGCCGACCTGCTGCGCAACTACCTGTTCATGAAGCTGCGGCAGCGCGGGCAGGAGGTGTACGACACCTACTGGCTGCCGCTGCAGGAGGCGTTCAGCAACGAGGACCTCGAGCATCTGATGTGGCTGCAGCTGGTGCTCGACGGAGATGACCGGGTGCGTCGGCAGGACCTGTACACCGCGCAGCAGCAGCGCTTTGCGGAGGTCGGCGCCGACGAGGACTCCGTGCTCGCCTACATCAAGGAACTGCACCGGCGCGCGGAGCACTTCTCCCGCGTTCTGCACCCGGAGCGGGAGCAGGACCGCAGCGTGCGCGAACACCTGCACAGGCTGCAGGAGTGGCAGGCCAGCGTGGCCCACCCTGTGGTCAGGCTGATGCTGGACGAACGGTCCAAGGGCAACATCGACAGTGCCGAGGTGGCGCGGGCCCTGTCCTATGTGGAGAGCTTCCTGGTCCGGCGCATGCTGTGCTGGATTCCCACCAACAACCTCAACCGTATCTTCCAGGCGGTACCCGGCCAGCTGCCGGTCGACCTCTCCCCCGCCGACGGCCTGCGGCAGTTGCTGTCCGCTCCCCGGCGGTTCTGGCCCACCGACGATGAGGTCCGCCTGCACGCGCGGACCGGCCGGTTCTACGAACGCGGCCGGGTCAACCAGCGCAGATTCGTCCTCCAGCGGCTTGAGCAGAGCTACGACCATCCCGAGCCGGTCGACTTCACCCAGGCCAAGCTCACCGTCGAGCACGTGATGCCGCAGTCCGCCGGACCGGAGTGGCTGGCCGCGCTGGCCCAGGACTGCGCCGACGGCGAGACCCCGGAAGAACTCCACGCCCGCCTCGTACACACCCTGGGCAACCTCACCCTGACCGCCGTGAACTCCCAGCTGTCCAACAATCCCTTCGACCGCAAGAAAGACCTGCTGCACGCCAGCCATCTGGAGATGAACCGGCGGATCGCCGGCACCGACCGCTGGGGGGCAACCGAGATCCTCACACGCGCCGACGAACTCGCCGACCGGGTGATCGACCTGTGGCCCGCCCCGGTGGAAGGCGTATCCCGGGTCGAACGCGGCCGTGACTGGGGCCAGTTGCACCAGGCGCTCGCCGCCCTGCCGGATGGAACCTGGACCACCTACGGCGACCTCGCCGCGCTCATCGGCTCCAGCGCCGGAGCGGTCGGCACGCACCTCCTGGCCACTCCCGGCTTGCTCAACGCCCACCGCGTGCTCACCTACGACGGGCGGATCGTCGAGGGCTTCCAGTGGGCCGATGGACACGACCGCGGCGACGTGCGGGCACTACTGGAAGCCGAGGGCGTGGAGTTCGCCGCCAACGACAGCGCCCTGCCCGCCCAGCGGCTCGACGCGGAAGACCTGGTGGTACTACTCGGCCAGGACGAGCCCGAACAGGAGATCACTCGCCCCAGCCTTTCACCCGGCGCCCAGGCCGCCTGGCAGGAACGTCTGGAACGCTTCCACGAACAGCTGGCAGCCGACAACCCGAAACCCCTCGTCGCCTCCGTCCGCGAGCTCCTGGACTTCTGGGAGGCGGTCGGCGGCTGGGTGGGACTGGGCACCGGACACACCTACACCAGTGCCTTCCTCAACCTCGACCGCTCTGCCACCCAGGCCACCATCTGGCCACTTGCGATCTTCCCCGGAACCGGGCGCGGCGGAGCCATGGAAGTGGTCTTCCAGCACCTGGCCTCTCGCGAACCGTTCACCGACCCCCACCTGCGCGACGAACTCCGGCAGCGACTCAACCGGATCGACGGCGTGACCATCCCTTACGGCAAACTCGCCCTGCGCCCCCGCTTCCCCCTGACCGTGCTGGCAGACGAAAACAGTCGAGCAACGCTGTTCGAAACACTCGCCTGGTTCCGCGACCACGCACTGCGCACGACCTGACCGGTAGACCTATTCCGGGGACCCGGCTGCTGGGAGCACAAACCATGGCGCAGGACCGGCTGGTGGTGACATATCGCGTCACCACCAGCCCTCCGGTACAAACTCGACGGGAGCCGGCAGAGCAGATGTCGCTGTTGCCAGGGCCCATCAGTCGACGGGAGTCCGGCGCGACCTTGCAGCGCAGACCCACTGCGCGCTCAAAGACAAACCTGTATGCGGATCGCCTCAAGGACGATCTGCAACCGCCAGCTGGGCCGGCGCCCTGCCCCAGCGCGCGTCACACCCTCCAGCAGCGCCTGCCCGCAGCCGACCCGGAGGCGGCAAGCGACACCACGACACCACCGCCCGACAACAGCCGCAAGCCTGTGCCGCTCGAAAAGTCGTCGCCGCAGGTCACGCGGCGTATCTGTACTCGTTGATGAGGCCACCGAGGATCCGGGTGTGCAGCAGCTTGTGGGCGCCGCTGTCTATCGCGGTGGGCTGTTTCTGGGCATCGGGTGGTAGCTGGTTGCGCGCCTGGTGGGGCCGATGCTCGTTGTGGTGCCTCTGGTAGGCCGCAAGCACCTGCCGGGCATGCGCCTCTCCCATGACGAGTATGTGGTCGAGTACCTCGCGGCGGAAGCTGCCGATGACGCGCTCGCAGTGGGCGTTCATCCGAGGCGCCCGCGGTGCACTCTTGATCACGTCCAGTTCCTCTGCCTCGAAGACGGCGTCGAACGCCGCGCCGTACTTGCCGTCTCGATCGCGCAGCAGAAACCGCAGGGACTCCATGCGTATCCCGAGGTCGGCGGCGAGATTCCTCGCCTGCTGCACCGTCCACTCCCGCGTCGGATGGGCGGTGACGCCGGTGATGCGCAGGCGCCGGGTGTCGTGCTCGAGGAAGGCCAGCGCATAGAGCCGCCTGCCGAGCGCGGTGTCGATGTGGAAGAAGTCCGCCGCGATGATGCCTTCGGCCTGGGCGGTGAGGAACTCACGCCAGGTCGGACCGGAACGACGCGGCGCGGGGTCGATGCCTGCTGCGTGGAGAATCTCCCACACCGTCGAGGCTGCGATCCGGTGCCCAAGCCGAGCCAACTCTCCTTGGATCCGCCTGTGGCCCCATCGTGGATTCTCGCCGGCAAGTCGCAGTACGAGGCTCTTGAGGGCCGTGGCGGTCGGCGGCCGACCGGTGCGCCTGCGCGCGCTGTAGTCCCACTTCGCGGCGACGAATCGGCGATGCAAGCCGAGCAGGGTGCCCGGAGTGATCGGGAAGACCTCGCGCCAGCGACACCGAGGTATCAGCCCCGACAAGGCAGCAAACCAGAACCGATCGACTGGCTCGTAGCGGACCGGGCTGGCCAGCTGCCGGCGCAGCACCGCGTTCTCGTGGCGCAGGACGAGAAGCTCAGCGTCTTTCGCCGCATCCCCGCGGAGCAGCAACGACGGCAGGGAGAGCAACTTCCGGGTCGCCTTGTACAACAGGGACACGATCATCCGGGCATGCTCCCAGCCGACGAACCGTCACCGCTGCCACCTGCGACGACGACTTTTCGAGCCGCACACGGGCTGGGGCTGGAGCGGCTCGTGGTCAGTGGCGTGCGCATCACCTCGCCCCGGCAGGAGGTGACATCGCCGCTGCGCGGGCAGGTCGCCGTCCAGCAGCCGTCGGGTGTTCCGCTCGTCTCCCTGCCCATGACGTTCACGCACCGGGTCACCGGCATGGACGGCGGAACGCTCCACGGCCGCGACGACACCGGAGTACTGCGAGTGCTGCTGCGCTACACCCCCCGTGATCACTCCGCCAAGCTGACGTTCTCCTTCGAGCTGCCCGAGTCGGTCCTGCCGCAGGCCATGGTGCCGGTGCTCCGGCTGATCGCACTCAGCCGCCCCGGACACTTCCTGGAGGTCGGCTTCGCCGGAGCCGGCACCGGCCGGATGCGGGCACCGATCACCACGAGCATGACGCCAGCCAGCTGGGAGGCCGGCGAGGCCCAGCTGTGGGCCGACGCCTTCGACGATCTGGCACGGTTGCAGACCCGCACCAGCCAGTTCTTCCCGCTCCCCGACGACTTCGGCAAACGGGATGCACAGATGGTCAAGGAGGTTCTCGCGCTGCTCGACGGGGAGAAGATCGTCCTGCGGGGCGAGACCGTGTCCGTGGGCGTGGCCAGTGCCGAGGACCTTGACCTGCTGGCCGACGTGAGCGGCTCGATGTTCCGTGTGACCGTCGGCTACCAGTCGATGCTCTTCATGCTCGGCGAGCACCAGATGGACCTCGGCACCTGCACCGAGCTCTACACCATGGACAAGATCCTGAACATGGAGGAGGCCCGGCGCGACCTCGCCGCCCACGGACACGCCACCGTCGTGCTGCGCCTCGCCGAGCGTTTTCCGGCTGTGCGCTATCTCGGGCCCGAACGGCCGGCGTGATGCCGGAAGGGATCGTCCCGGCCGTGCTGTGCGCCGTCTGCCGGACCGTCGTACGCGCCTCGCCGTTCATTCCTTGTGGTGGCAGGGGCTGTTCACCACCGCTCGCCGGTGGCGTGCACGGTCGGGCGCTCGGGAAGAAACGTCGACGTGTTGCTCAACGCTGGGCCGTTTCGTTTTTCTGGCCCAGCCGGTAGGCGTCGACGTCCCCCGCAGTGATGAGAGCTTCGCGCAGTTGGCTGAGGGCGGCTTCGGGCCGCTGGCTGGCGGGGAGGTGTCCGGCGGCGGTCAACAGCCATCGGGCGTGACTGCGGACGGTCGTGTCCGTCCACGGCAAGGGGCTAGGGTGAGTAACGAGCAGGGCTGCGATCTGTGCTGCCTGCTCGGTGCCGGGGTGGTCGGCGGCGCGCCGGGCGACGTCGTCGGCGTCGGTGAGCTGGGGGGTGCGGCGTGCGGAAGCGAGTGTGAGGTCGGGCGCAGGTCGGCGGAGCGGGCTCGGGTTGTCGGTCATGGGGGACCCGGTATGGCTGGAGACGGGCCCGGCGGCTGTCGGGTGTGCGGTCGGGCTCGCGCGACGGTCGCTGCGTGCTTCGGCACGGGCCGCAGTTGCGGCCCGTGCCGAAGCACGCTCTCGTCACGGCACGTGATCGGAGTGCTGACGGTGCCGAACCCGGTGAGTTCGCCGCAGCGACGCCCGGCAACCCGGTCAGGCGTCACTCATGCGTCCGCCCGCCTACGAACCGCAGCAACCTGCGCGGGTCCCAGAGCGGGTGGCAGATACCCGGCGCCCACTCCAAGATCATTCATGAGGTTGGTGGCTGCCAGAGCAGGGCGGGGATGGTGGCACCGGGCAGGGCTACACGCTCGACATGTGAAGCGGATTACACGTGGAGGACCACGATGGCAATTCCCGTTCGATGCGCTCCTGACTCATCTCCGTGTAGTCAGGTGGAACGTCGCCGATCCCGTCTACTTCTAGAACGTAGAACTCTGCCTGCGTACCTGCGACGTCAAGTTGCGCGTTCGGGAAGAACTCGAACCTTGCGCGAAATGAGTCGGTAGCTCGATCGGGCAGGCTGGATACTACTGTCAGGGCTGCGAAAGGCACTTGTAGTGCCGAAGACTTCCAGCCGAACGATCTCAGTCCGCGCACGACAAGTAGTGCCGCGTTTCCGGCGTCGAATTGCAGCGAGGTGCGCAGTTCGAAGAGGAGCGCAGCCGTCGAGGTCAGCTGGCACACGCGGGTATCGAGCAACTGGGCTTCTTGCAGGGTGTCGACCTCCCGCAGGGGATCCGGGGCGGCCGCCTCGACGAGAGCCGTGAGTTCGCGCCTCGCTGCAACGAGACTGTTCACTGAGATCATGGAATCTTGATGTGGTTGTAAGGGTCAGCTTTGCTGACCGTCTGACCGGTTAGGGGATTGACTGACTGTCCTGCCTTGTTCATGTAAACCACGTATCCGTTGGGGTACTGATACTTTCCTGTCGTTACCGGATCCATGACTCGGACCTGCGTAACCCTAGGATCGAGCCCCTTGGTGCCTGCCGGAATATCATAAGCCCAGCCCTTTCCAGTGTTGACTGGTGTCCCGGTTGCACCCTTGGGGAGAGGCAGTGTTTCCCCGGCGGGGCCCGTCACCGATGCTATGCCGCAGGGATTCAGTCCGAGCGGATCTGATATCGACAGAGGCGATGCCACATACGCGTGGTGGTTGGGCGCGGGTTCAAGGCCCAGGGGGTCGGGGCTGATGTATCGGGCGGTCTCGGGATCGTAGTAGCGGAAGTGATTGTAGTTCAGGCCGGTTTCCGCATCGGCGTACTGCCCAGGGAAGCGGAGCGGGCATTCCACTGCTGTCTGGCTGTCTGCCACTGCGGGAAGCTCGGTTCCCCATAGCGCGGTGCGGCGCTGCCATGCCACTTCGCCGTCAACGGTGACTAGTTCGGTAGGAGTTCCTACGAGATCGGTGACAGTCGCGTGGAAGCGCGTGCTGCGATCCACGTTTGTATCCTCGGCGAGCTGAGCTAGGAAGGAAGTCCCCGGAGTGCGCGGGCGAGACCAGTGATCGGTCTGAGTGAGTGGGCGGTGAGTTCCTGGGGCGTAGGCCCAGGTGGTGGTCCGCCCATCGGTTCCGGTCTGTTCTGCGAGCCGGGTGTCGTCCCAGCTGAAGTCAGTTGTCGAAGCTGAGCAGCCGTCGGTGGCCTCGCGGCGTTTGGAGATGCGGCGGCCGAGTGGGTCATAGCTGTAGTGCCAGCACTCTCCGTCCGGAGTGGTTACTGCAGTGAGGCGGTCTTCCGCGTTCCAGGTGTAAGTCCAGGTGTGAGTCTGGCCGTTGAGTAGTTTGCGAGTCTTGCGGACCAGCCGTCCCTGGGGATCGTGCTCGTATGCGGTGCGGCCCGCAGTGCGCAGGAGTGTGCCTTTGAAGGAGCGCCCATCGGGCTCAGGGTGGCCGGGAGCGGTGGCGTGCGTGAGGTTGCCCGTGGTGTCGTACACGTAGGTCTCGGACCATCCGAGAGCATGGACCGCTGTGGTCCGGCCGGCCGCGTCGAGGTCGAAGCGACGGGTGCCGGAGGTGAGTTCGCGGATCTCGGTGACGTAGCCGTCGGGGCGGTAGGCGTAGCTGCGGTGTTGGAGCAGGGCTTCCGCGGTCTGGGGCGAGGACGGGGCGCTCAGGGTCTGAGTGGTGAGGCGGTCGGTGGCGTCCCATGCTTGGGTGAGGATCACGCCGTCGCCGATGCGGCGCTGGGTCTCGCGCCCTGCGGCGTCGTACGTGAAGGCCAGCGAACCGTGCTCCGAGCGGAGTTCGGCGAGGCGGCCCGCTGGGTCATACGTCCAGTCGGTGGCCAGGCCGGTGGGGGTGACGCGGTGGGTGCGCTGCCCCAGGGCATCATACGCGTACGCCATGGTGCGGCCGTTGACGGTGTCCGACAGCAAGCGGCCCAACGCGTCGTATTCCAGTAGTACTTCGGCATCCGCATTGGCGGCGCGGCTTAGATTGCCGCTGGAGTCGTACGCGTATGTCGTGACGTCGCCGGTCTCGGTGCGTTGTTCAACGACTCGGCCCAGGGTGTCCCGAGTGTAGAGGAGTGCCTCGTTTGCACCGTTGGTGCGAGCGGTGAGACGGCCTGCCTCATCGTGGGTGTAGGTGATGGTACGGCCGTTGAAATCGGTCTCTGCGGTCAGGTGGCCAGCCGCATCGTAGGTGTAAGTCCAGCTGAGCCCTTGTGCGTTGGTGACCGACGCGAGTCGCAGTTCCGTGTCGTAGGCGAACTCATACTGGGCGCCATCGGGATCCGTGCGCGTAGCCGGGACGTCGAACAGGCCAGGAGTGTGTTGGGTGATGTTTCCCGCAGGATCGGTATGGGTGAGGAGATTGCCCTCACCATCCCAGGTCCACACCTCGCGAGTGCCGTCGGGGAGTTCACGCCAGGCGGGCTTGCCTTCGATCGTCCAGCCTGTCCGCGTTGTATGGCCAAGCGGGTCGGTGACCTCGGTGATACGCCCGAAGATGTCGCGGCGGAGCACGGTGGTGTGTCCGAGCTCGTCGGTAACCGATATGGGGAGCCCGGCAGAGTTCCAAGCCGTGGTGCGGGTATGGCCCAGCGCGTTCGTGACTGCCGTCGGGCGGCCCGCATCGTCGTACTCGTACTGTGTCTCGGCGCCTAGCGGGTCGACCGTCGCCAGCCGGTTGCCCCGCTCGTCGTACGTGTGCCTCCAGATCGCTCCGCTCGGCTCGACCACCTCGGTCGGCAAGCCGAACGCGTTGTACTCCGCCCGGGCCATCGTGCCGTCCGGGAGGACCACGCCTGTTAGGTTGCCGGCGTCGTCGTAGGTGTATCGCGTCGTGTGGCCCAGTGGGTCCGTCACTGCGAGCGGCCGGGCCCCGTACTCGTCCCAATCCGTATGGGTGACATGCCCAAGGGGGTCCGTCTCTTCCACAACCAGGCCCTCGGCGTTGTACCGGTGGACCGAGACATGACCCTGCGAGTCCGCGTACGTCGTGGTACGGGCGGTGTCGTCGTAGGTCAGGGTGCCCGAGAGAATGCCGTCGACGCCCTCGGTGCGGACAACCCGGCCTCGGTCGTCGTAGACGTAACCGAACCAGGTGCCGTTGCGGTCGGTCCAGCGGCTGACGCGTCCCTCGGTGTCATAGGTGAAGCGCAGCGGCTCGTCACTGGAGTTGATGACCTCGGTGAGGTTTCCGGAGGCGTCGTAGCCGTAACGCATCACGACCGTGCCCTCATCGGGCGTGGTGCCCGGGTGGTATCGAGAGGGCGGTTCGTCCAGCAGACGGAGGGCTGTGATGCGTGGGCCCTTGGTGTCGACGGCGACGTAGTAGCCGCCTGAGTGACGGATGCCGAACGGGATGCCTTCGTCGTCGCGTTCGACGTCGATGCGGTTGCCGTTGCGGTCGGTCCAGGAGTCCAGCGCAAGGTGGAACACGCCGAAAGACGGGGAGGGGACGGGTGCGGCGAAGGTGCGGGTCACGCCCGTCGACGGGTCGGTGACCGTCATCGCGCCGTCCGGCTTGCCGTCCCACTCCAGCGGCCAGCGGGCACCCTTCACCGGCATCGTCGGCACGCCCGGCTCCGGCACCGGGTACACCAGGCGCATGCCGTCAGCCGCGGCGAAGACGACTCCCTCGCCGTCGATCTGGAGGCACTCGTCCAGGGTGGAGATCCAGGTCGGGCCGAAGCAGACGCCGCCCCGGTAGGAGGAGAGGTGGGTGCGTGTGAACTCGAAGGGCAGCGCGGCCGGCAGGGCCAGGTCTGTCTGCGTCATCAGCATCGCGCCGGTCGCCACGTCGATCGGCTCGCCCACGCACGGCGTGCCGTCGGCGTTGCGGGCCGCTGGGCCCAGATCGACGAGGTCCGGGCGGAGCGATGGCGGGCGCAGCAGCAGCGGGGTGGTGTCGGCGAGGCCGCCTTCCATGCTCGACCTCAGCAGGCCGCCGCCCGCTCCCAGTGCACCGCCGAAGATCATGCCGTCCTTGGCGGCCTTGTTGACCTCGTCGAGGCTGAAGCCGTGCTGCAGACCGGCCGCCATCTGCAGCGGCTGGGCCACGGCAGCGTCGATGGTGACCGACTCGACGCCGCCGAACGCGACGCCGGCGAAGGCACCTCCGATGATGTCGGCCACCACGGCGGAGACGCCGACGCCTATGGTGGCGCCGAACTCGATGACCGCGTCCGCCGCAGCGGCCGCCGCCCCCGAGGCGATGCCCGCGGTCATGATGGCCAGCGTGATGCCGCCCGCGATCACGACCGCGTCGATGGCTATCCGCGTCCACAGCTTGTTGATCGCGTCGTCGATGGCGCCGGCGAACTTGTCCAAGGCGCCTGCCATGTCCCGCGAGGACTTCGCGAGGTCGCTCAGCCAGCCGCCGTCCTTGCCCTTGGAATAGCGGTCCCAGAACTTGTGGAACGCCTCGATCGACTCACCCGTGTTGTTGTGGATGATCCCGGATGCACTGCGGTTTACAGGGGCGCGGACGTCGTCCACCGAATCGGCGAATGCGCGCCACGCTTTCGCCGCGTCCCGCAGCTTGTCGGGGTCAGCCTCCGGCCACCACAGGCCCATCTTGAGAAGGATGTGGCGGGCCTTGTCCTCAACGCTCACCGGCACCGTCGCTCTGCTTGTCGGTCTTCACTTCCTTGAACATGCCGGCGACGAGCTTGTCGTTGTCCACGTGCCCGTCCGACATGTCCATCATGGCCTCGTGAATGCTCGTCAGCCCGAGCACCAGGATGCCCGCCGCGCTCTCGATCGACTTCTGGTGCGGCTTGTAGACGCCGCCGAACTGGTTGCCCTGCTCATCGTGGCCCCAGGGCTCGCCGAGGCCGTCCAGGGTCTTGATGAGAGTGGTCAGGGCCTTGCTCAGATCGGTGGCGCCCTTCTGGAAGGCCGGCGCCGCCGCCTTGATGTCGGCAGTCTTGATGTCCAGCACCTTGCCGGGGACCTTGCCGTCGCCCATCTATGAACCCCGTTTCAGTCGCGGCTTCCGACCCTAGGATGACCAGGTCAAGCTGGCCCCATGACCAGGTAATGCGGATGCGATGTTCGCTGGATATGGCTTGAAGCGGCGCATGCACGCCGATCGGATCGCGCTCAAACGGATCACCGTTCTGGACAACGACTTCTGGTTGGTCCACGGCCGGTTGATCCGCGGGAACCGCTTCGCCGGCGCCAGCGCGTCGATCCCAAGGGAGGGCAGCAAGATCCAGCCAGTGCGAGGTCCAGGCGCCAGCGTGTACCGGTCACGGCTACACAGGCCAGGCGGGCTTCGGCGTCGTCCACCGGATAGATCGCTGCCGAGCTGCTCTGGTCCGCCCGTTGATTCCCGTGCCGCGTACGAGGGTCCACTGCAGATCTCCCGAGTCCGTGCAGGCCTGCCATGATCCCAGCAGTCCTGTTGCCACCAGTCGGTCAAGCGTGGCCGGCAGTTCCGCAGGCTGGGTACCGCAGGCGCGCGCCATCTGGTCGAGTTCGCCCAGGCCGCTGCTGGATTCCGGGTCCGTGTGCGCTGCGAGGTACACGCTTGCCAGTTGAGGCAGCGCTCCGATCGCCCCTGCTGCACAGGAGGAGCCTGCGCGCAGTGCCCAGTCCGAGGCATGTCTTCGGTCGGGGCGGGCTGGGGCTTGGCCCAGCACTGTGACATCGAGCAGTTCAGCGGCGATCTGGTTGGCTGCGTTCCCGGAGGTCGTACGCAGCCATCGGGCCTGCTCCAACTCGCGCCACGGGTCCGAGGTGGTGTTGAGGCGGAGGCTGCGCAGCACACCTGTGGGCAGCCGGACTTGCATCCTGGAGTTCATGCGGGCACTGCTGGGGTTCAAGAGCGTCAACTCCTTCTCCAGCAGCCTGTCGCAGGGCAACCTGCCCTAGCTTGAAACCCCCGACGCCCTCACGGAAAAGGGCGGGCGCCGGCGGTGGACGCGCCGGCGGATCCTTGAGCAGGCCGCCAAGCCCCGAGGCAGAAACCGGCGGTGAGGGCGCCTTCGACCACTGCCCCATAGACGCGGCATCCGGTTACGGGTCGTTGGTCCCTTGCGGGCCGGGTGCCGCACGATGGCCAGCATGGCGTGGCTCGCCACCACGCCCCGCAGCAGCCCGGCTGCTGCGGACCGGCCATCGCCGAACTTCTCGCAGGGCCGCCCTCTCCCTGGTTCGCCGGCGGCCCCTTGCCGAGGTAGTGACGAACTCCCCCGCAAGCACAAGCTGCCCTGGCGCGGGTGCGGCCCGTGGTCGGGGCCATGGATGTCGGTCACGGCGCTAACCGCGCGGCTGTTTCGGCTTCGTGACCATGGTCGGGGCTTCATGGTCGGGGGTCTGGTCGGGGCCGGCGGGTTTCCTCAGCAGCAACCGAAGGTTTCCGTTTCGAAGACCGCCAGGCCGCGGAAGGAAGCACCGCCATGAGCAGCGCCGCACGGAGCACTCCGGCGACAAAACTGGCCCCCAGCCCCGCTGAGCCCCTGGCCCACCAGACACTGGCAGCGCTCGCCCAGCACCGCATCGCCACCACCAGCCAGTTGCGCCGGATGCTGCGCCCGGACGGCACGCGGCAGCTGATGTCCCGCGTTCTGAACAGGCTGCGCTCCGACGGCTTCGTCGACTGCACGGTGCTGCCGGACGCGAACCGCACGCGTACCAAGGCCTGGTACCTCACGCAGGAAGGCGCGCGGCTGACCCGCGACCTGCCCGTCCTGCGGGGGCGGCCGCCCTACCCCATCACCTCGACCATGGCAGCGTCGCTGAAGACCCCGCACACGCTCGCCGTCGTACGCGCCCACCTCGCCTTCGCCCAAGACGCCCGCCGGCTCGGTCACGAGCACGGCCCCTGGGACTGGACCCCCGAGGTGTCCCACTCCATCGGCGAAGGCGAGCGGATCGTCGCCGACGCCCTCATGTACTACACCGCCGTCGAGAGCGAACACCGACGAAAGCTGCGCGCCTTCGTCGAAGTCGACCGCAGCACCATGAGCAGCGAACGGCTGGCCGCGAAACTGATCGAATACGCCCGCCTGTTCCAGCACGAGACCCAGCCCGTCGGCCGCCGCAAGCCGCACGGCACCCCCGGTCCTGCCTGGCTGCGCTGGTATCCGGTCTTCCCCCGCGTGCTCTTCGTGCTCACCGGCGCCTCCCGGACCCGGCTGGAGAATCGGATGAACGATCTGCAGGCGATGGTGGCCCACCACCCACTCGTAGCGGCCCTCGCCCGCGAAGCCCGACTCGGAGCCGCCGTACTGGAAGACCTCGAGCAACACGGCCCCGCCCAAGCCGTGTGGATACCGTTGGCCGGCGACAAGCCCCGCCCCTGGACAGATCTGTAAGTCGCCTGCGCAAGCAATAGTTGTTGATCAGCTTGCCGTTCCCAGGAACTCGGCCCTGGAACGGCAGTCATTGAACGGCGGAGGTCAGCGAGCCGGGCGTCTTTGATCAGTGTCTGACGCCCGTGCGGCAGGTGTGTGGGAAGGGTGAGCCATTGTTGCCGTGCCGGGTCGGCGAGGACGGCAAGCCGGGCGCGGTGCTGGTAGTCCCGTCGGGCGAATTTGACGTCGTCCAGGACGATCCACCGGTCGGCGGCGTAGAGCTTGGCCAGCGTGGACAGCCGCGGGAAGAGGTTGGGTTGATGGATGGCGCATATCCCGCCAGGCTGCCCGAGGGTGCGCCGTATCAGCTGTTGATGAGGCGGCTGTCGAATCCGGCGCGCAGAAGGCGCTCGTAGGCGTCATAGACGTCCCTTGGTACCTCCTGCTCGACGGCGAAGCCGAGCTTCGGGTACTCGATCACCCGTTGCAGGTCACCGACGAGCATGTCGACGACGAGCTTCTCGTCGCCGATGGATTTGATGTAGTCATCCAGTTCCAGCGGCTCGGAGGCGCAGACGACGTGCACCTCGGGCCACAGCTTGCGGCACGTTGCGTACGAGCGGCGCTCCATATAGGGCTTGGAGATCAGCAACAGCGACTCGACCTGAACGCCGGCTTCGGCCAGCAGTTCGCGGGAGAAGGTGATGTTCTGGCCGGTGTTCGCCGCGTTCGGCTCGACCAGGATCACCTCGCCTGGCACGCCCAGGCTCAGGGCATGCTCGCGGTAGTGGACGGCCTCGCCGCGCGGGAAGCGGGCGCGGGTGGTGGGGCTGTTGCCGCCGCTGAAGACCAGGACGGGGAAAAGGCCGGCGCGGTAGAGGTCGGCTGCCGCGGTGGCCACGCCCAGATCGTGGCTGCCCAGTCCGATCGCCGCCGAGCAGGGGCGCGGTCGGTGCCCCATCTGGTGGTAGTTCCAGATCAGTGCCGCGTCGTGGAACTGCTTGTCAGTGATCTGGCGCTGCTGGTGCTTGGGCACTGACACTCCCTGGCTCATTGCTGCTGGCCCTATCGGATGCCCTCGATGCTGCGTAACTGGTGGCTCAGTCCATACTGCCGGGCTACCTCTCCACGTGAATCCACCGACATCGGACAGAGCTGCGCGCGGGCGGCACGGCCTGGACATGAGCACCGGACGGAACACCGCAGGACGGCCGGCCAGGGCCCCGTCGATGACTCCGGCGGACAGGCCCTGCGCTCAGTGGTCTCGCGGCCAGTCCCCACGTATCCGCGGCTGCGAGGACCGTCGGAAGAAGGGGCCCAAAAACCCCGCCCTATCGGCGGGAGCGGGCGCCACAGCAGCGAGGTGCGGGCGGTCAAGGTTCATGAGCATGCGGGTGTCCGCCCGGGGCGCGCACCCGCTGCCGGTGACTGCTCCCTGGCCACGGGGCAGGGCGCCACGCAAGTCTCCCTGGTAAACGGGGAGTTCAATGGAAACAGCGAGGGCTCTCCAGCCGCCAGCGGGGAGGGCCGGCTCGGCCTGCCTGCGACTTCGGTCAGGTCCTGGCCACCGTGTCCGTGATGCTGACCACCTCGGTGACGGGCACCTCGTGACCGTCGTCGTCGACGTACCCCACATGGACGGGTGAGCCGGAGCGCGTCCGCCGCAACGTGGAGGGGCCCGAGGGACGCGGGCGATGGAGGTCGCCCCACTGCTGGAGTGCGGACATCACCACCCGCAGATCGCGCCCCGCCTCCGTCAGGTGATAGCTCTGCCGCGGCCTGCTGCCCGGCTCCTGATAGGTCTGCGTGCACAGCACGCCGCTTTCGACAAGAAGCTTGAGCCGGGCGCTGAGCAGGTTCGATGCGATGCCCAGGGCTGACTGGATCTCGACGAACTTGTGGTGGCCGGCGAAGATCTCGCGGAGCACCAGGAAGGACCAGCGCTCGCCGAGTACCTGCAGACTGCGCTCGATGGAGCACGCCGGTTCGTCGTCCGTGGGGCCTGACCACTGCCGTTCGATTGACACTACCCACCTCCCACAGGGTGCCGACTCCCGCATGCGTCGGCTGCGGCACGGTGCAGGACGAGCCTACCTCCTGAGTTTCATCTTGCAATTCAGGCCTCCGATCACCGCTTCGACCGGCACGCCTGCAGAAGCGACCACGCGCCCCGGACCTGCCCCCACTGCAGCGCCCTGACCGCGGGCGTCCTGCCGACACCCGGCACCCGCACCGCCACTCCGCAGGCTCCTGCACCTCCTTCAACGGCTGCAGCACTGTGCAGCGCCCAGAGCATTGCAGTTCTTGATTAATCCACTGAAACCCGATTTAGTCTGACTTGCATATATAAATCCAGACGTTAGCCTGGGACCCAGGAGCGGCGTGCTGGACGCGAGCCGCTCGGGAACGCCTGACTGTGGGATGCCCTTCTGCCCGCGCCGGATGGTGTGGCAGCGGCCGTCGAGCCGATCGCAGCCGGACTCCCCGTTTGTGCCGGTCCTCCCGGCCGGCGGACGACCACTTACCGAGAGCCCGCCTGAACGGGGCGTGCCTGTTGCAAAGGAAGCACGATGGAGATCAAAGGATCAGTCGCCCTGGTGACGGGCGCCAATCGCGGCATCGGCCGTGCGTTCGCCCGCTCACTGATCAGCCACGGCGCAGCAAAGGTCTACGCCGGCGTCCGCGACCCGGCCGGCGTGACAGATGCCGACCTCGTCCCGCTGCGCCTGGATGTCACCGACCATGAGGACGTCGCCGCGGCCGCCGCCGTCGCGAACGACGTTTCCATCGTGATCAACAACGCGGGAGTCGGCGGAGGGAGCACCCGGCTGCTGGAAGGCACCTTCGACGGTGCACGCCAGGCGATGGAGGTCAACTACTTCGGCACCTGGGCGGTGGCCCGGGCCTTCGCTCCGGTCCTGGCCCGAAACGGCGGTGGAGCACTGGTCAACATGCTCTCGCTGGCGTCCTGGGTCGGCCAGCCGCAGTTCCCCGGATACGCGGCCTCCAAGGCCGCACAGTGGTCACTGACGAGTTCCCTGCGGCAGGCCCTGCACCCGCAGGGAACCCTGGTGGTGGGGGTGCATGCCGGTTTCGTGGACACGGAACTCAGCGCCTGGACCAACGCATCGAAGGTCAGTCCCGCCACCGTGGCCGAGCTGACCATGGACGCCCTGACCGGCGACCGGTTCGAAGTCCTCGCCGACGAGGAGACTCGGCGCATCAAGGCCACCCTGTCGCAGCCGGTCAGCGCGCCATCTGGCACCTGATGCGGCGCGGCGCCCGACGGTACGCCGGCCTGGGCCGGAAACGGCCGGCGCACACGGTCCTTGCGCAGGGCGTTGCGGACGTGCGCAGGCCGGGGAATCCCCGCCCCCGGCGCACCCCCGGCTCCCCGGGTCTGCCGCCCTGGGCGGGCACTTTCTGCCGGGGCGGCGGGGTGGCACGCGTTAAGTCCTGGCGCTTGGGGGGCAGCACCGCTGGTGGCCGGTGACCGGCGCGCGAGCACAACGGCCGGCCACCCGGCACGCCTGACCACGGGGGACTCAGACGCGGGGGACACAGAAAGGAATGATCGATGGGCAGTTCCCTGGAAGCGGCATTCTCCGTGGCCCAGACGGCCGTTGAGGCGGCCGGCGCCGGCGCGGCCATAGCCCTGCTGGATGCGGATGAGCGGGTGGTTGGTTGGACGCAGACCGCCGAGCGGCTTGTCGGCTACGCGCCCGCGGACGTGGTAGGCCGCTCCGCTGCCCTCCTGCTGGCAGACGGCGAGGACCGGGCGAAAATCTCGGCGTTCTTCGAGCAGGGCACCGCCCCCGGCCGCTGGTCCGGCTCCGCGAAGGTCCGTCACCGCGACGGCCACAGGATCGACGTGCGCCTGTGCGTGCAGTCGCTGTCCGGACAGGACGGCCGGGCCCAGTGGGTCGTCTCGGCGAGCGACAAGGCCACGCCTCCCTCATGGGCGGCGCACGGAGCGGCGCATCCCTCGCTCCCGGGGGCGCTGCATCTGCCCAGCCGCCTGCCGGTCGGTGTCGCGATACGCGACACCGAGCTGCGCTGCACCTGGGTGAACGACACGCAGGGCCTCAAGGACGGCATCCCCCTCACCCGGCGGCTTGGGCGCACGCTGGCAGAGGCGGCCCCCGGCTGCGAGGCCGAAACGCTCGAGGCGCTGATGCGCCAGGTGCTAGAGAGCGGCGTCCCGACGCTCAACGTGGAGTACCGGGCGTTTTTGCCGCCGCAGGCACGCACGGAACGCACGCTGACGGCCTCCCTCTTCCGCCTCGACGACGCACAGGGCCGTGCCCTGGGCGTGTGCGCCGTGAGCGTGGATGTCACCGACAGCCGACGGGCCCGCGAGCGTCTGGCGATCCTGGGCGAGGCCGGCAAGCGGATCGGAACCACCCTGGACGTCATGCAGACCGGCCAGGAACTGGCCGACCTCGCGGTGCCGCTCCTCGCGGACTACGTCACCGTCGACCTGGCGGAGTCGGTTCCCCTCGGCGAGGGGCCCCTGGCCCGCCTCGGACAGGGCGGACGCCCCCGCGCGTTCCGCCGGGCGGGCCTGGCCTCGATCCACCAGGTGGCCCCGGGCTCCCCCATCTCTCGGGGGGAGCCGGTCCCCGTCCCACCGGCGTCGCCCTTCGCCGGCGTCCTGCGCTCTGGACAGTCCCACTTCGAGCCGGTGCTGGACATCTCGCCCGGCACCTGGGCGGAGCACCACGATGCGGCGCCGGTGGCGATTGACGACGGCTCGGCGCACTCGCTGATGGTCGTCCCGATCCACGCGCGCGGTGCCCTGCTGGGCGTGGCGATGTTTGTGCGGACGGATGACCGTGCGCCGTTCGAGGAGGACGACCTGCTCCTGGCCGAGGAACTGGTCAGCTGGGCCGCGCTGTCCCTGGACAACGCCCGCCAGTACGCGCGCGAACGCTCAGCCGCTCTCGCCCTGCAGCGCCACCTGCTCCCCCACCACGCAACGGGCGGGTCCGCCGCCGACGTGGCCTGGCGCTACCTGCCCGCAGACAGTCACCACGGCGTCGGGGGCGACTGGTTCGATGTGATTGCGCTGCCTGGCGCCCGGGTGGCCCTGGTCGTCGGAGACGTAGTCGGGCACGGCATCAACGCGGCCGCGACCATGGGCCAGCTCCGCACCGCCGTACGCACCCTGGCCAGCATGGACATGCCTGCCGATGAACTGCTGGCCCGTCTCGACGAGCAGGTCATCCGCCTCGCCGAAGCCGATGCCGACCCCGGGGACCCGGCCGGCGCAACGATGGCCGCCACCTGCCTGTATGTCGTGTACGACCCGGTGACCCGGTGTTGCACGATCGCGCGGGCCGGCCACCCGCCGCCCGCGATCATCGATCCGCGCGAAGGCGTCACCTTTCCCGATCTGCCCACCGGGGCGCCGCTCGGCCTCGGGCTGGTCCCCTTCGAGTCCGTGACACTTCAGCTGCCCGAGCACAGCGTGCTCGCCCTCTACACCGACGGCCTGATCGAGGACCGTAACGACGACATCGACACCGGAATGCACCGCCTGAGCATCGCCCTGGCGCGGCCTGGCCTCCCGCTGGACGAACTCAGCGCGTCGGTGGTGGACACCCTCTCGGCCAGCGCACCGGACGACGACGTCACCCTGCTCCTCGCCCAGACCCGCGCGCTCGGCCCGGACCAGGTCGCCTCCTGGCAGCTTCCGGCCGACCCGGCCGCCGTCAGCCGCGCCCGGGCCCTGGCCACCGGGCAACTGGCCCAGTGGGGACTGGATTACCTGTCCCCGTCCACGGAACTGATCGTCAGCGAACTGGTCACCAACGCCATCCAGCACAGCGACGGCATGATCGGCCTACGCCTCATCCACCACGAGTCGCTGACCTGCGAGGTCTACGACACCAGCACCAGCTACCCGCGCCTGCGCCACCCCCACACGATGGACGAGAACGGCCGCGGCCTCCTCCTCGTCTCGCAGCTGTCCCGCAGATGGGGAACCCGCCACACGCCGGAGGGGAAACTCATCTGGGCCGAACAGCCACTGACATCCAGTTCGTGACGCCGCACCCTCACACCCTTGGTGTCAGTCGGGGTGTGACCCATCGCGCCCGTATGCGGTGACGAGGCCGTGCGGATGCCGCCTGGTGCCGCTCGGGCGGACGCAACTGTTCCGCCGATCCCCCACCAGAGGATCCCCGTGAAAATTCCCAAAATACTGAACTACGTCAAAATACGCCGAACCCCGGACTTCCCGCGACCGTCGGACGAAGTGTGCAACTGGCGCCACTCATCTGACGGTTGGCCTGCCTCGACGTGTTCGGCGGTCGAGCCGTCCGCCTGGGCCTGCGTCCGAGCCGCCGGCAGGCTCCGGGGCCCGCCGCGAGCCGACGGCCGCAAAGACGGCTGCGGACGAACAGGAAGCCTCGGCCGATCGCCGCGGCGCCAGGGCCCCTCACACCCCGGGCACGGCCGCTGGCACCGCTTTCCGGGCGGCAGGCCAGGCACTGCGCCCACCGCCGGCAAGCCGGCCGCGCCGCGATGACGTTTTGACCGGGCGCGGACGAGAACCTGGCGGTGGGCCCGCGCACAGCATCGGCCGGAGATCATCCCGTCGCGCTGCGCCGGATGCGGCCTGGGTACGTTGCCGGACGGCGACCAATCCGTGCCGGTACACGTCAGGCGGCGTCGGACGGGGCCCCCGACGCGTGCCGCCCGAGCCGGCCGGCAACCGTTTTGAGCAGTTCGTCGGAGAGGTGGGGATCGGCCACGGCCCGGGCCATGAGCGTGGCGCCGACCAGGGCGCTCAGGGTGAGCATCGCCTCGGCGCGGGCCTGCTCGGAGTCGTCGCCGAGGCCGGCGATCAGGTCGAGGTAGGCGCGGACCTGTTTCTCGTAGGCCTCTTTGAAGTGCTGGTCGCCGCGTCCGGCAGCGGCGCCGAGGGTGACCAGGGCGCAGCCGGTGGCCGGCGCGTCGCGGTGCTGTGGGGCGAGGTAGGCGCCGACGAGGCCGGCACGCGGATCCTGTTCGTTCTTCCGCGCGGCTCGCTCCATTTTCGCCGAGCCCTCGGCCAGGGCCACGGCCGAGGCCTGGGCGATCAGGTCGTCCCGGGAGGCGAAGTGCTTGTAGAAGCCGCCGTGCGTCAGTCCGGCCTCCTTCATGAGGTCGGCGACACCGGGACGGTTCACGCCCTCGGCGCGGACCTTGCGGGCCGCCACCCGCAGCACCCGCTCACGGGATGCCGCCTTGTCCGCCTGCGAGTGCCCCATGTCGGGCCTCCCTTCGAGGAGCGGCGCATGTCGCCGGACGAAAGATGATTCGCATCATACACAGGACGCAAAATGCCGCTGTGATCTGCATCTATTTGACTTTCAAGATGATGGAGGTAATCCTCAAATCTGGATGTTATCTGTCATCCAGATCGGAGGAGACACCATGACCGAGACCTACGTCCCCCGCCGCACCGCGGTCCTGCTCGTCGATCCTTACAACGACTTCCTCTCCGAGGGCGGCAAGATCTGGCCGCGCCTGGAGCCCATGGCGGCCGAGACCGGCCTGCTCGACCACCTGCGCTCGGTGGTCGCCTCCGCCCGCCAGAGCGGCGTGCGCGTGGTGTTCGTCCCGCACCGCCGCTGGGAGCCGGGCGACTACGAGAGCTGGGACCACCCCAATCCCACCCAGCAAAAGATCCAGGAGCGGCACAGCTTCGCCCGCGGCACCTGGGGTGGGGAGTTCCACCCCGACCTCCAGCCGCAGCCCGGCGATGTGGTCGCCCAGGAGCACTGGGCGCAGAGCGGGTTCGCCAACACCGACCTGGACCTCCAGCTCAAGCAGCACGGCATCACCCACGTCGCGGTGATCGGCCTGCTGGCGAACACCTGCATCGAGTCCACCGGCCGGTTCGCCATGGAACTCGGCTACCACGTGACGCTGGTGCGCGACGCCACCGCGGCCTTTCTCCCCGAGGAGATGCACGCCGCGCACGAACTGAACGGCCCCACCTACGCCCACGCCATCGTCACCACGGACGAACTCACCGCCGCATTCAAGGGAGCCCAGGCATGACACTGACCGGAGAACTACTGATCGCAGGGGCCGCCGTGCCCGCCACCGCGGGAACGATGAAGGCGCTCAATCCCGCCACCGGAGAACTCCTCGAGCCCGCATTCGCCTTCGGCGGCCCCGCCGAGGCCGACCGCGCTCTGCGCCTCGCCGACGAGGCCTTCGACAGCTACAGCCACACCTTTCTGGCCGAGCGTGCCGCATTCCTCGACCTCATCGCGGACAAGCTCGAGGCGGTCAAGGACGAACTCGCACAACGCACCTCGCTGGAGACCGGCCTGCCCGCAGCCCAGTTCGAGGGTGAGACCCTCAGGGCGGCCGCGCACTTCCGCAAGTTCGCCGCCGTCGTCCGTCAGGGCCGCTTCCTCCAGGCCGCCATCGACCCCGCACAGCCGGACCGGCAGCCCGCACCGCGCATGGACCACCGGATGCAGAAGGTGGCCCTGGGCCCCGTGGTGATCTTCGGCGCCAGCAACTTCCCGATCTCCTACTCCGTCGCAGGCGGCGACACCGCCTCCGCTCTGGCCGCCGGCTGCCCCGTTGTCCTCAAGGCGCACAACGCCCATCCCGGTGCCTGCGAGATCCAGGGCCGCGCCATCCAGCAGGCCATCGCCCAAGCGGGACTGCATGAAGGCGTCTTCTCGCTGGTCCGGGGCGCAGGCAACGAGATCGGCGAGGCACTGGTGGAGCACCCCCTGGCGCGGGCGGTCACCTTCACCGGCTCCGAGGGCGGCGGCATGGCCCTCTACCGCCGGGCCCAGCAGCGTCCCGACCCCATCCCCGTGTTCACCGAGATGACCAGCGTCAACCCGACCTTCGTCCTGCCCGCCGCCCTGGCAGCCCGGGGCGCACAGATCGGTGCCGGCCTTGCCCAGTACGCGCAGTACAACGTCGGGCAGGCCTGCCTGAAGCCCGCCCTCCTCCTCGCCATCGACGGGCCCGGCTTCACCCAGCTACGTGACGCGGCGACGGCCGAGGTGGAAAAAACAGCCGCGCGGACCATGCTCACACCCGGCATCAACGACTCCTACACCCGCAACGTGCGGCGGATGGAGGAGGACGGCGCCGCCCGGATCGGCGCCGGAGCGGCCCCGGTCCGCGCAGGGGACGGCCAGTCTCTGCTGCACGAGGTCACCGGTGAGCAAGTGCTGGCCGAACCGGCCCTGCGTGAGGAGGTCTTCGGCCCGTCCATCCTGCTGGTCCGGCTGACCGACATGCAGCAACTGCACGAGGTGGCCCGCGCCTTCAGAGGACAGCTGTCGGCCACCATGCACGCCGACGCACCCGACCGCGCCGCCGCCGCACAGCTCCTGCCGATCCTGGAGCGCCGCACCGGCCGCATCGTGATCAACGCCTTCTCCATACCGCAAGAGGTCTCCCACGCCTCCGTCCACACAGGCCCCTTCCCGGCCACCTCCGACAGCCGCTTCACCTCCGTCGGCATGAGCGCGATCGAGCGGTTCCTGCGGCCCGTCACCTACCAGGGCTTCCCCGACGAACTGCTGCCCGAGCCACTGCGCGAGGCCAACCCACTGCACCTGTGGCGACTCGTCGACGGCGAACCCACACGCACCTGACCTCCACAGCCTCCCCGCCCCACAGGGCCCCCCGACTCTCCCTCCCCCAACACACCACCATGAACGCACTGTCCACCGGCGAGCGGTCTTGCGTGCCGCACGCCGTGCGCCGGCCGTCACCGAACACCAGCAGACGCCCCGGCGAGGCCGGCTGTGGCTCGTCCCGCCGCCGCGGGACACCGCACGCACTGGGGCCGGACAGGCGAACCCACCGATGAAAGGAGCCCATTCATGACAACCAACGACCAAGCGGCGGCGCGCAGCGAACGCCGTGCCCGCGAAGACCTGCGCAAGAAGCTGACGGGCGTCTGGGAACTCGTGTCGTACACCGCGACAAGCGCCGACGGCCAGATCATCTACCCCCTCGGCCCCAGGCCACACGGGCTGATCGTCTACACCTCCCACGGCTACATGTCCGCCCAGCTGGGCCGCGGCGACCGCCCGAACACGGGATCCGATCGTCTCGAGGAAGCCGCGGCGGACGAGCTGGCGCAGGCAGCGCTGACCTATGTCGCCTACGGCGGTCCCTTCCACGTCGTCGACCCCTCGACCGTCAAGCACCACGTCACGACCAGCCTCTTCCCGAACTGGGTCGGACAACCGCAGGTCAGGACGGTCAGCTTCGAAGGCGACCTCCTGAAGCTGAGCCTGCCCACCCCCACTCGCCTCTGGGGCACAGACCGCACCGCCGAACTCACCTGGCGCAGAGCGGACTGACGCCACCTCCCTTCCCCCTTCACGGCTGCGCCGGGAGGCGCATCTACGGTGAACGCGTGCGCGGGGCCGCCTGGTGGACCGTCGCACGGTGGTTCATCGTCGGCCCGCACCCGGTCCTGCTGCTGATGCTGGCCGACCTTCCCTGCTCGGTACTCCCCAACTCGCCGGCCCGTGCGTCGACGTGAAGCAGTGGTGGGCCCCGTACTGCATCACCGCGACCGCCCGAGAGCACGAGCACGCCCGCCGCGCCCAGGCCGAAGCCGACTCCCTGCGTGCCCAGCAGCTCTCACGGCGCCCGGCCCGCCGCCCGCAACCCCCGTGCACAGTGCCCCGCCCGTGCCCTGGCCCTGGCCCTGGTCGACGACTGCAGCCAGCTCTTCCCCCATCCTGCTGGCGTAGCGGCGGGCACTCGGCCGCGAACTGACCGCTGGGCAGGGCAGGTCAAGGCGGACGACGTCGAGAGCCTCCCCCAGACGTGACCGACGATTTGGAGGCCCGGACTGCGGCTGGACACGATGCCCGGCGGATACGTGAAGGTCTCGGACTACCGCGACCACCGGCCGCCCGACGCGGTCACCGCCGGTTACCGCATGCTCATGTGCTGAGCTCAGGCCCGTGTCTTTCGGATCAGGTCGGCTCAGCGGTCCACGGCCAAGCGGCCTCGCGGTCGGCCTCGATGAGGCCGACCATCCGGAACGCGGCGTCCGTGAGGCCACCGAAGGTGTGCCGGTGGGGGCCGGTGGGGCCGTGGGCGGGCCGATACCCCGCCAGGTTCCAGATGTAGACCGGGATGTCGGCCGGGACCGGTTCGGCCGGCTCGCCGGGGCCGTAGGGGGCGGCCTGCTCGTCGGTGACGATCAGAACCCGATCGTGCTCCCGGTAATGGGTCCGCACCGCCTTCGTGGTGTGGGTGCCTCCGAGACTGTGGAAGCGTTTCAGCACCTCGAGCACCGGCTCGCCCGGCTCGAACGGCACCTTTGCGCTGCTCCAGCCGAACTCCACCAGATCCGCCTGCTCGGCGCGCATGGCCAGCGCGGTGCCGAACACGGCCGCCGCGTCCGCCCGAGTCAGCTTGGACCGCTCGGAGACGGTGTCCCAGAACATGGAGTCGGACCGGTCCACCAGGATCAGAGTCCGGCCGGGCAGGGGCGGCACGTTGGCCAGGGAGTGCCCCAGTGCCCGTTCCAGCGCGTCCGCCCAGCGCTGCGACGGCGCGTGCTGGTGGGCGGCCAGGTAGCGGAAGGGAAACTGCCGGGACCGGGCGACCTCGGAGGCGTCCGAGAGCCGTGCGGCGACCTGGGCCGCGACTTCGTCCGAGACCCCCGCCTCGTCGAAGTTCCGCAGGTTCCGCAGGAGCGCCATCGGCGCCATCGTGGGGATCACGGCTTCCCAGACAGCGGCGTCCATCGGCCCGTGGAGCCAGCCCGCCAGGGCCTCCCACGTCATGCCCGCCGCGGCCAGCCGCTCGGAGCCGCCCGGCCCGGTCACCATCGCCCGCCGCTCGTCCGCAGCCGACTCCATCAGCGCCCGGTGGGCGGTCAGCAGGTGGTCGGAGGCCGGCGGAACCGCCTGATCCGGATGATGGCGGCGGTCCAAGGCGTACCGGAAGAGCGCGCCCTGCCAGGGCTTGTCCGGGTCGGGGGAGGCGTGCACCAGGTTGAGCACGTCGCCGAAGCGGAAGCCCTTGGACGCGGTGTCGTACTTGAGCAGGGACCGGGACGTGTACAGCCGGCGTACAGCGTCGGCGATGCCCCGCTTCACGGGCTGCGGCACCTTCCGCCCGTGCACCGAGATCCAGTGGGCGAGCAGTTCGCCGGGCTCGTCGGCTCGCTGGAGCACCGAGTCGATCACGGACCGGTTGGACGGGCCTGCAAACGCGCCGGCCTTGAGCCGAGCCTGCACGTACGCGGCGGCGCCCACCAGGGACGCCGTGCGCATGTTGCCCTCGCCGCGAAGCCAGCGCAGCAGGCCGGCCGTCCACACGGGGTCCTGGACAGCGAGTTCACCGACGAGACGGGTGTAGCGGTCGTCCCGCTCCTCACCGCTCTCGTAGAAGGTCCGCTGGGAGACGAAGTTGCCGACCGCAAGGAGAAAGAGTTCCTCGCGGGGCTCCCGGACGAAGGCCGGGCCGCCCTCGTAGGTGCACAAGTCCGCTCCGGCGGGCCCGTGATGGAACCGTGGTGGGGGCAGGGAGCCGGCGGCCGCCGAGATGTGCGGGGCCACGAGCATCTCGGACCAGATCTTGGAGACGCGTGGGGTGTAACGAGGCAGCGAATCCCCCCGGATTCAAAGGATGGGACGGCCCCGGCCAAAAGATCTGACGGGGCGAAGACGCCCGCGCCTGCCGAGATCAAAGAGGGCGGCGGCGTCACTTGGTTGTCAGAAGGAAGTAGCCGCAGCCGGGCGCATCGCAGGCGCGGTCGCGATGCCAACGTACAGGTGCCACCGGGCCGCACACCAGCGATTAACACAAGGCCCACGGGAGCACGCGTCCCGCCCGCCCGGGCAGCAAGGCAGGGTCCGGGTCGCGAGTGTGTGCGCCGTCGTCGACGCCTCGGGGGCGTGGGTGACGGTACGACGGCCGCCCCAACTCCGTGATCCCGATGCTGCCACGTTCATTGGGGCCCGTCGGGAGTGGAACGAGCAGATCAGGGAGTGGGTTCCCGCTCCACCAAGACCAACTGAGGCGGTGACCCGTTCCCGGCCCATGGGCCGCGACCAACCGTCACGTCGGCCCCAGCACCAGGGAAAATTCCGTCCCCTCCGCGCTGGCCCGCCGCGCTCAGCCCCTTCGTTCTCCCCCTCCCCCGCTTCCTGCCCCAGGAGTTGCCAGGCTGCGAACGCTGCGACCGGCCCGTCTACGCATTCCCGCCCGCCGCTTCACCGCCGGAATCGCGGCGCTGCCGCCCACCGCCAGCGAGGCGCTCGAAACCGAGGTCAACGCCGAGGAAGCCGTCGCCTACAACCGCAGCCGTGTCGCCACCGCCACCACCGTCGCCCTCTACCGCAGCGGCTATGTGCTGCCGATGCCCGACGGTCACCTGGACGATGCCGTGCACGCCCTGGACTTCCCCTACTCGGTGCCGAGCCCGGAGACCCGCGCCGCCATCCGTGCCGCGCTCGCCGTCCCGGAAGCCGACTACACCGTCACCGTCACCCACTGACCAGCCACCCGCCCTTACCTCCGGGCCATCCGCCACGGGCGGCCCGCGACGGAAGGAGACCTAGTGTTTCCGCCGCCGTGCTGGAAGACCTTGAGCAACACGGTCCCGCCCAGGCCGTGTGGATGCCTCTGGTCGGCGGTAAACGCCGCCCACGGATGGACCTGTGAGTCGCCTGCGCCGGCGATAGCTGTTGATCAGCTTGCCGCCCCAGGAGACCGGTCCTGGGGCGGCAGGCAGTTTTCCGAACCGTGGGGCCGCTTGCTTAGCGTCCTGCGATGCGCGCGCCATCGAACTGTCGTACGTGTGGGTGCAGCAGGGAGGATGCGGCACGCTCGCTGCCTGCGCCTGGGGGCCGTATCGTGGGAGGTGCCTCCGGGGTTTGCCGACAGCTCCCCGGAGGCCCCCACATTTTCAGGCCTTGGCCGCAGCCACCTGCCGGACCCGCCCAGCGATCTCCTTCACCGCGCGCGTCTTCGCGTACGGCGCCAGGTCCGTGCGCATCGTGGCGAAGTGGTCATCGCCACGGACGGATGAGACATGCTCGTACTCATCCAGGAACCGAGCCCACGACTCGCATGCGGCCTCCACGTGCCCGTACCGCAGTTGACGCTGCGCGAGGACCGCGTAGGCGTGGACGCGGCCCTGCCGCTCCTGCGCGGGTTGCACACGGATCGACTGCTTCATCGCCTCGATGCTGCCCGGCAGGTCACCCTCTTCCATCAGCACGTGGGAGACGTGGAAGAGGTAGGCGGTCTGGTCGTAGCCGCCGATCGCATCACGTCGGTTGTCGGCTTTCGCCAGCGCCGCCTCGGCCTCGCGCAACCGGGCATGGGCCTGGCGCCGGTCCCCGACCATGGAGGCCGCGTGTGCCTGCTGTCCCCGCAGGAATGCCGCCAGGCGGGGGCCGGCCGACGGTGCCGCCTCGGCCGCCGAGTCCGCCAACTGAAGTGCCATCCGGCCGTGTCGCAGGTTCGAGGCTTGGAGGGACATGCCACGCAGCGTGCGGCAGTAGGTGAGGTGGTCGCCCGCCTCGTCGGCGAGCTTCAGCGCCGTGGTGTAGTACGTCTGCCCCAGGCCGTGGGCCTTCTCGTACATGGCCATCCAGCCCGTCAGGTAGGTCAGGTCGGACGCGGCGGCGAGCATGTCCTGCTTCACTGGCTCGGAGGCCTGCGCCCTGAGCCACGGGCCGACGGTGTTGACGAGGAACGCCGCCGCCATGGGGCGCGCGTGGCCGGCGCCGAACTCGTCCAGGATGTCGGCGATCCGCTCCGTCATCGAGCGCACCGAGGCGACCTGGGAGGCGCCGATCCGGGTGGTGGCCTTGCCCGGGGTGACCGGGTCGTCGGCGGCTCGGGCGCTGCTGCTGCTGAACGCGGGCACCGTCAGCGCGGCAGAGAACAAAGTCGCGGCCAGGACACTGCGACGGGATGGGTCCATATCCGCCCTTCCGAGGTCGATCAACTCCTCAACAGTGTCGACTGGTTCGGAGCCGTCTGCGGGGCGGGCGGCCTGAAGTCCGGCTTCCGCGTGAGTGACCGGTCGCCCTAAGCGGGCGGACAGCGCCTCAAGGATCAAAGGCCTGACCTCGGGTTTCGGTGGCGTACCGGCAATCCAGTGCGCGACAGCGGTCCGGTCGTACGTCAGTTGCAGTCCGGCCTGCGGCCCGAGCCTGTTGACTTGCTGCGCTAACTGCGTGCGCGTCCAGCGTGCCTGCTCAAGCAGCCTGTCCAAGGCTGGATTGGGCGTGCGTTTCCTCGTGGCCATGTCTCAACTCCCGACAGCTCCATGGCGTTCACGGTGTTCACGGTCGCACCTACGGCCCACGGTACCCGCAGACGGTGACCGCGCGATTACCTCTTACGAGTAAAGCGACTGATCTCGGCCTTGGGAGCAGCGGTGACGAGCGCACCACCCTTGAGAACTGGCTCGGCGACGCCGACAGGCGGCCCCTGCATAGAGCGTGGGCGCCCCCGCGTGGCCGAAGACCTGATGAGTGTGTGCTTCTGCGTCTCCCCGGGCAGCAACGGGCGCGACGTCGCTGAGCCGGACGCCCGTCGCGTGCAGATGGCCCGCCGGGTCACCGCGGCCTGGCTGCGCTACTGCGGTCTGCCGGACCTGGTCGATGACGCCACGCTCATCGTGTCCGAGCTGGTCACCAACGCCGTCGTGCACGGCAGCGGATCACAGGTCACCCTCACCCTCGCGGTCCGCGACGGCTTCCTGGACCTCGCCGTGCACGACGAGACGCCCGGCGATTTCACGGTGCAGAACGTCGGCAGCGACGCCGAGCGCGGCCGCGGCCTGTTCCTCGTTGGCCACCTTGCCGGCGCACACGGCGGCGGGTGGGGAACGAGGGATGAGGGGGCCACCATCTGGTGTCGCCTCGCCCTTGCCGGGACGTGTCAGTGAACACGCGCGATGCGTCCGCTGACCTCGAGGCGGCGCCCATCGACGCTGACCTGATCCGCCAGAGCTACAACACGGTGCTGCTGGCCACCGGGCACCTGCCGCAGGAGCAGCGGGCGCGTCTGGCGGGGCTGCTGCGCGGGCACGCCGGGCTTCTCCTGCCCGAGGTCGAGGGCCAGGCCCCGCACATGCGAGGCGAGTGGTGGCACACCGCGGAGCACGTCGTGCGCCGCACGCACAGGGCCCTCGACGTCACCGTCGCCGAGTCGCGTCGGGCTGACCGCCTGGACGATCTGGCATCCCTGACTCGCTCACTCCTCATGCTGCACCAACAAGCGGCGCCGCCGCGGCCGCTCACAAGCTCCGCCCGCTCCTGACCAGGCAGTCGGCACGGGCGGAAGTGCCGGCGCTGGGGTTACCCCCCTTGCGAGCCCCAGCGCCGGCCGCACGGTCCACGGCCCGCCACCTGGGCGGGCCAACCCCTTTCGACACGAAGGAGACAAGATGTTCGTCCACGCCGACCGCATGCCGACCAGCACCGCGGTCCCGCAGGGCTTCGCCACCCATGTTCCTTGGGGCGTCGGCCGCATGGCCCCGTACCCGACCATGGCGCCGGAATACGCGCGCGTCATGCTGGACCCGGCCACCCAGACCGCCGTGTTCTTCGACGCGTCCGGGCACGTCATGGAGGCGCCCGGGCACGGCACCAGCACCGGCACCACCCCGGCCACGGGTACCAGCCCCGACGGGCAGGGCCAGGGCAACACCGACTCCGACCAGGGCAGCGACAGCGACCAGTGAATGACTCGCGTCCGGTGCTGGTCGTCACCAGTCTGTACGACCCCACCGCCGATGTGGTGATACGCGAGCTGCACGACCGGGGCGTCCCGGTCGTGCGGTTCGACTCCGGGGACTTCCCCGCATCACTGTCGGTGGAGGCCGAGATCACCTCACGCGGCGTGAAGGGGCTCATGCACACCTCGTCGCGCACCGCCGACCTGACAGCCGTCCGCTCCCTCTACTACCGGCGCCCCACAGGGTTCGCCTTCCCGCACCTGAGCGAGCAGGACGCACGGTTCGCCCTCACCCAGGCCCGGTACGGACTCGGCGGGGTACTGGCCTCCCTGCCCGGCTGCCTGTACGTCAACCACCCGCACCGCATCGGCGACGCCGAGTTCAAACCGTCCGGGCTGGCCGCGGCCGCCGCTGCCGGGTTCTACGTGCCACCCACACTCATCACCTCGAGCCCGGACGCGGCCCACGCCTTCATCAAGCGGCACGCCCCGGTCATCTACAAGCCGCTGTGGAACCCCGTCTACCAGATCGACGGTGTCTCCTCCGTCGTGAAGGTCGCCGAGGTGACACCCGAGGACATAGACGACCGCGTGGCCGGCACGGCGCACCTGTTCCAGCAGCTGGTGCCCAAGACGGCCGACGTGCGCCTGACCGTCATCGGATCCCACATCTTCTGCGTCCGCATCGACTCAGACCTTCTGGACTGGCGCACCGACTACCGCCGACACACCTACACCCCGGTCGATCCGCCTCCCAGGATCGAACCGGCCCTTCACCGCTACATGGACCGCTTCGGGCTCCTCTTCGGCGCTTTCGACTTCTGCGTCGGCGAGGACGGGCGATGGTGGTTCCTGGAGTGCAACCCCTCCGGCCAGTGGTACTGGCTGGAAACCGAGACCGGCCTGCCGATGCTCGCCGCCCTGGCAGACCTGTTGGAGAGGACGAAGTGACCGATCAGACCCTGCTGCACAAGCAGCTCATCGACACACTGACTGCCCAGGGCAGCCTGCGCGCCGAACCGTGGAAACGCGCGGCCGAGACCGTCCCCCGGCACGAGTTCCTACGCGGCGGGTTCTTCCGCCGCGTCGAGGGTGCCGCACCGGCAGCGTGGGCGCCGGTCCTGGACGACGACCCGGCATGGCTCAAGGCCTGCTACACGGACGAGTCACTGGTGACCCAGATCGCCGGAACGATCGCGCCCACGGACATCCGGGGCCAGATCATGCGTCAGCCAACGAGCTCCAGCACCCTGCCCTCCCTCGTCCTGCGGATGCTGGAAGCCCTCCAAGTCGAGCCGGATGCACGGGTGCTGGAGATCGGCACCGGAACCGGCTACTCCACTGCGCTGTTATGCGCGCGCCTCGGGGATGAGCGTGTCACCTCCATCGAGTACGACCAGGAAGTGGCCTCTCGGGCACGCGCCGCCCTCGCCCGGCTCGGCATGTATCCCACCCTCGTCACCGGTGACGGCCTGCTCGGCTACGCGGAGGGTGCACCGTACGACAGGGTGATCGCCACGTGCGGGGTGCGCACGCTGCCGGAAGCGTGGATCGAGCAGACGCGGCCCGGCGGCATCATCCTGGCGACCGTCGGCGGCTGGCTCGCAGCGTCGGAGCTGGCGCGGCTGACGGTCCACGACGACGGCACGGCGTCGGGCCCGCTGCTGGGCGGGCAGGTCAGTTTCATGCTCGCCCGCCCGCAGCTGCCGCCTCCGCTCGGGCTTCTGCCAGATCTCAGCGCGGGCGTGGTGCGGGAAGCCATCGTCGGCGCCGACGTCCTGGACGACTGGACGGCACGGTTCGTCGTGCAGGCCGCCGTACCGGCCGCGCAGCGTCTGACGCTCACGCAGGACGGACGAGAGCAGCACGTCCTGGTCGACGTCGGCTCCGGCTCCTGGGCGGCCATGCACGAAGAGGATGGCCGCTGGACCGTCCGCCAGGACGGCCCCGATCTGCTGTGGGACGCTGTCGAGGACCAACTCGGCCGCTGGCGCGCCAGTGGTGCGCCGCCGCTGGAGCAGTGCACCGTCCACATCGCCCCCGAAGGGCAGACCATCCGCTGGTAGATCCTCCCGGTACGGCCCCGCTGTCTGCCTCCCCCGTGGTGGATGGGCGGGGCTTTCTGCTGCCTCCGACCACCCCGCCACGCACCGGCCCAGCCCGGGACGCAGACGGGCCCGTCCTCACCGCGTTCGAGGAGGAGCTCACCTGCCCATGGGCGCTGTACCCCACGTGCGGCGGATCCCGCCGGTCTCGAAGGCGGGCCCGCCCCGACGCGGCCGGGCGCTGCGCTCGACGGAGCGGGGCGACGTGGGCGGGCGGCGGCGCTGGGCTGGCAGCTGCATGCCGTCGTGGGCCGCCCGATGCCGGGGCCGTGACGTGGGCGGGCACCGTACCGCCTCGGAAGCGTCACGGCGTCCCAGTCGAGGTCGACGAGCGGTACGGGCGGGTGAGGGCGTGGATACGGCGCCGCGGCAGAACCGTCCGACGGTGGAAAAACTGATGTTCACGGCCCCGTTCGGAATCCAATATCACGCTTCGCCGGCCGGCACCGGCGCGTTCTACTCCTTTCTGTTCCGGACGGCTGATATGGCGGCGACGGCACAAAGGCGCCAGCTCCATGGGCCCGTAATTTCGGGACCCACACACACGAGCCAGGAGGCACCATGACCGCTAAGAATGCGGGCCTCTCAATCGAGGAGCATCCGCTGTTGCGTACCCTGCGGACGCATGGGACATGCCCGTCGAGGGCTGGCCACAGCCCTGCGCAGCCTGTTCCGCGCACTCAAGCGCGAGCGCGTGATCTTCCGCAACCCCGCCTGGAACCTCCCGGTCTGCGACATCAAGGGGTCGACCCTCATGAGGGCGAGGGCAACGAGGCATCGTATATTTGGGCCCGAACAATTCCGATGTCTCATGCCTTCGCAGGCGGCCCGAAGGAGTGTGCTCGTGCCTGGCCATCGATCCATCGCCGAAGCCGAGAAACTGGCAGCGGCCAGACTCGGCGGTATCCCCGTCCGGCATGACCAGATGGCCGTTGTCGCCAACATCTATCGCGCCGCCTCGGCGGTGCGGCAGCACCTGGAGAACTCCGTGCTGCGCGGCGTCGACCTGACCTGGACCGCCTTCGTGGTGCTCTGGGTCATCTGGATCTGGGGCGAGTCGGAGACGCGGCACGTGGCCGAAGAAGCCGGGATTTCCAAGGGCACGCTCACGGGGGTTGCCCGGACGTTGGAAAGACGAGGGCTTGTGCAGCGAGCAGACCATCCCACCGACGGGAGGCTGGTGCTCCTGAGCCTGACCGACGAAGGGCAGGAGCTGATGCAGCGCCTCTTCCCGGCGTTCAACGAGGAGGAATCCTTCGTCACCGGGCGGCTCAGCGACGCGGACTGCCGGGCCGTCGCCGACGGACTGCGCCGGGTGGTGCTGCAGGTGGAGGAGAACGGCGAGGAGCGCCGCCAGGATCTGTTGGGCGGTGCCGCCCCCGCACCACGCCGCAGCGGCCGCCGTAAGGCCTGAGCCGCGACAGTCCCGGACGAGGGAGCCCGGATCGCTACAAGTCGAATTGTTCGCCTGCGAAGATTCCTGGCATCTGGGCTGGAACCAGCGACACCTCGGTCCAGATGGTCTTGCCCGTTGGCGTGTACCGGGTTCCCCACCGCTGCGTGAGTTGCGCGACCAGGAACAGACCTCGGCCGCCCTCGTCCTCCATCGCGGCCCGCCGCAGGTGGGGCGAGGTGTGGCCGCCGTCGGAGACCTCGACGATGAGGCCACGTTCCCGGATGAGCCGTAGGCACACCGGAGCGCCGCCATAGCGGATCGCGTTGGTGACCAGTTCGCTGACGACGAGCTCGACGACGAACGACGCGGCTTCGTCGACTCCCCAGGCGGCCAGCTGATCAAGGGCCAGCGCCCGCGCTCTTGCCACTTCTCCGGCGTCGGAGGCCACGTCCCACGTCGCCACCAGATTCTCGGCCAGGGCGTGGACGCGGAGCAGCAGCAGTGCGGCGTCGTCCTCGGGGGGCTGGGGCAGGAGTGTGGTGATGACCTTGTCGCATGTCTTGTGCAGTTGGCCGTCCTCGGGCCCGGCGAGTGCGGTGCAGAGAGAGCTGACTCCCGCGTCGATGTCCGTGTGACGGTTTTCGACGAGTCCGTCGGTGTAGAGAGCGAGCGTGGCGCCTTCCGGCAGCTCGATGTCGGCGCATTCGAAGGGCAGGCCGCCCAGGCCGAGGGGCGGTCCGGCGGGAAGGTCCACGAGCTCGGCGTGTCCGTCGGGGGTGAGGAGCACGGGCGGCAGGTGGCCCGCCCGCGCCATGACGCAGTGCCGGGAGACGGGATCATAGATCGCGTACAGGCAGGTGACTCCCAGTGCCTGGTCCTCGGCCTCGGCGGGCCCGGAAGGCGGGGCGCCGGTGCGCGCCACCAGGTCGTCGAGACGGGCGAGCAGTTCGTCCGGTGCGAGGTCGAGTGCCGCGAGCGCCGCGACGGTGGTGCGCACCCGGCCCATGGTGGCGGCCGCGCCCGTGCCGTGTCCGGCGACGTCGCCCACCACCAGCCCGACGCGTGCCCCGGAGAGGGGGATGACGTCGTACCAGTCCCCGCCGACGCCGGCGGGCCCGGCCGCGGGCAGATAGCGGTGAGCGACCTCCACGCCGGGCTGCTGGGGCAGGGTGCGGGGGAGTAGATCACGCTGGAGCGTGAGCGCGGTCGCGTGTTCTCGGGTGTAGCGGCGGGCGTTGTCCAGGCAGACCGCGGTGCGGGAGACGAGCTCTTCGGCGAGCTGGATCTCCTCGTGCTCGAAGGGGTCGGCGTGTCGGGAGCGTGCGAAGGCCACCACACCCAGGGTGGCGCCACGGGCCTTGAGGGGAAGGGCGAGCGCATGGGTGGCCGCGTCGGTGGCCGGCGCGTTCTCGGCCAGACACCGCAGGCGGACGGTGTCCAGTGCGTCGTCCGCGGTGTCCTCGGCCGCGGCGTGATCGGTGCGGTGAGCCACCCGGCACAGGGTGGGCCGGGTGCCGAAGTGTTGTGGTTCCTGCCCGCTCAGGACGGCTTCGACGATGTCCACGGTGACGGCGTCGGCGAACTCGGGGACCACGAGTTCCGCCAGATCTTGGGCCGTGCACCGGATGTCCAGGGTCCTTCCGATACTGCCGCTGGCCCGGCTGAGCAAGGCGAGACGCTGGCGCGCCACATAGCGGTCGGTGATGTCGAGGCCGGCCTCACAGACTCCGATCGGCCGGCCGTCATCGTCCTGAAGCCGGAAGTAGGAACACGACCAGACGCGTTCGTGACGGGGGTCGAGGTAAGTGGGGCTGCGGTAGCGGACGTCAATCTCGGGTGCGCCGGTGCGGGCCACGCGCTGGACGATCTCCTCGACGCTCGTGGCTGTCCCGTCGGCCTCCCCCAGCACCTCGCCCTGCGGCAGGATGTCCTTCACGAATCTGCCGACAGCGTCCTCCAGCGGGATTCCGAACTGTTTTTCGATCGCGGTGTTGATCCAGCGCACCCGAGCGTCCGTGTCGTAGACCACCAACTGGACGGGCGCTTCCCGATCGAGTCCGTCAAGCATGGCCCGGCCGATGGCCTCCCGGTGCGCCAGCTCGGCGTCCACGGCCGTCAGCAGCCACCCGGTCGCACCCGCCCCCAGGGCGAGCGGGGTGAGAGACAAGGACACGGACACCGGGCGGCCATCACCACGGCGGACCGGCCGAGGGCCGAGCGACCATGCCGCACCACCGCCACCAACTGCTGAGACGCCGGCACCCGTCTCGGTGTCGGCCAGGACGGCGTCGGCGGGCCGGCCCAGGACTTCTTCGGACGCCAGACCGAACAGCTCCTCGGCTTCCCGGCTCCACCCGGTGAACCGCAGGTGCTGGTCCAGCACCGCGGTCGCACCGACGGGCGCCGGTATGACTGAGGAAAGCCTGCCGTGCGGCCGGACTGGCTGGTCACGCCCTTGGAAAATGCTCGTCATCGCCGCTCCTGAAGCGGGTGCAGGAGAGCTTCGGCTCATTCAATGTACCGCCGGTCGCCCTCGGTGACGCCTGCGCGCGATGGGCCGCGAGGAGCCGGCGCAAGGCGTCGACACTCTCCTCGGTACGCTCCGGTGCGCCGGACGTGACCTGGTGGAAGACCAGGCCGTCCAGGGCCGCGAAGACGATCTCCGTCATCTCCTGCGACACGTCGAAACAGGCCAGTGCCTCGCGGACGGCATCGCGGTAGGCGTCGTAGAGCAGGTCGACGTGGTGGCGCAGTTCCGGCCGTCGGCTGGATTCGAGCTTCAGCTCGTACTGGAACGCCTGCAGATCCGGATCGGCGGCGATGAACGCGGCCAGCGTCGCGGCGAAGTCCTCCAGGCGGCCACTGGTGGGCACCAGCGACGACGTCTCGATGCTGCGTCGCACAGCCCAGCCCAAAGCCTCTTCGAGCAGGGCGTCACGTGATCCGAAGTGGTGGACCACGAGGCCGTGGGTCACCCCGGCCTCGGCAGCCACGGACCGGTACGTCAGCTTCCGCAGGCCCCCTCGGGCCACGACCTTGAAGGCCGCGGCCAGCAGGGCCTCCCGTCCCTGGCCGTATCCGGGCCGGGTGTCCTGGCCACCGGTCTCCTCCTCGATCACCGTCTCGGTCATGCACCCCCCTTTCATTTCCGCCGCACACGCCGACAAGGGAATCTATCCTATTGACAAGTTATCCGAATGGATAGATTCTCGGCGGTGCCTCACTTCCTCCGCCTCACTGGAGTTCCCATGGCCCTGCCCGAAGGACTGCGCAGCACCCCGTTCTCCCCGCGGTACGACGACCGCGTCGAGGAGTGGATGGACGTCTACGGCCATGCCGTGCCCCTGTTCATCACGGACCCGGCCGAGGAGTACGAGGCATTCCGCACCGCCGCCGGCGCGCTGGACTACTCGATGCTCTACAAGTGGCACGTCGAGGGCGAGGACGCGCTCGCCACCGTCGACGCCGTCTTCTCGCGGAGCGTCCGCGGGCTCGGCGCCGGTCGTATCGCCTACGGCGTGGTCGTCGACGCGGACGGCTTCATGATCGACGACGTGACCGTGGCCGTCCTCGCGCCAGGCCACGTGGTCGTCACCGGCGGCAACCCCGCCACCCAGCAATCGCTGACTGCGCACGCCCCCGACGGCACCACGGTCACCGAGCGTCGCGACGAATTCGCCGTGCTGACCTTGCAGGGACCGCGCAGCCGCGAGGTCCTCCAGCGGCTCACGCACGTCGACGTCTCCAACGCCGCCTTCCCCTATTACACGTTCGTCCGGGACGTCCTGGTCGCCGGCATCGGTGCGCAGGTCAGCCGGATCGGGTTCACCGCCGAACTCGGCTACGAGGTCCAGGTGCCGCGCGAGCGGGCGCTGGACCTGTGGGACGCGGTCCTCGACGCGGGGGCTGACCTCGGGGTGAAGGCCGCCGGCGCGCTCGCCCTGCTGACGTGCCGCACCGAGGCCGGAATGATCATGGGTGAGCTGGAGTACGACCACACCGTCACCCCGTTCGAGTGCCGGATGGGCTGGGCGGTCGACTTCGACAAGGGCGCCTTCCAGGGCCGCGACGCGCTGCTCGCCAAGAAGGGCACCGCGCCGGGGCGTGTGGTCAGCGTCGTCGTGGACGCCGCACCCGAGGCGGCCGAGGGCGCGCGGCTGGAGCTGGACGGACGGGACGTCGGCTACGTGACGATGGCCGTGCCCTCGCCCGTACTCGACGGCGCCACCCTGGGGCTCGCGCGCGTGCACCGCGACGCGGTGAAGTCGGGGACCGTGCTGACCGCGGTCGCCGCCGACGGTTCCAAGGCCGACGCCACGGTGAAGCCCACCCCCGTGTACGACCCCGAGCGCACCCGCGTACGGGCCTGAGCCGGAAGGCACCGCAGCCATGCAGCGCTACATCCTGACCGTCAGCTGCCCCGACCAGCCTGGCATCGTGCACGCCCTGTCCGGTGGCATCACCGAGGCCAAGGGCAACATTGTGGAGAGTGCCCAGTTCTCCGATCCCGGCACCGGCACTTTCACCATCCGGGTGCTCCTGGAGACCCCGCAGGCCGACGTCGAGAGCCTGCGGGACGAGCTCTCCCTGCGCCTGGCGCGCTTCGACCCCGTGCTGTCCCTGCGGCCGGAGCAGCAACGGCGCCGAGCCCTGCTGATGGTGTCGAAGTTCGACCACTGCCTGATCGACCTCCTCTACCGCTGGCACCTGGGCGAACTGCCCGTCGACATCCCGCTCATCGTTTCCAACCACCCCGACCTGGCGCCCATTGCGCAGCGCTACGGCATCCCGTTCGTCCACCTCCCTGTCACCCGCGACACCAAGCCGGAGGCCGAGGCCGAACTGCTGCGGCTGGTCGCCGAGCACCGGGTCGACTTCGTGGTCCTCGCCCGCTACATGCAGGTCCTCTCCGACGACCTGTGCCGCAAGCTGTCGGGGCGGGTCATCAACATCCACCACTCGTTCCTGCCGGGCTTCAAGGGCGCCAAGCCGTACCACCAGGCCCACGACCGGGGCGTCAAACTCATCGGCGCCACCGCCCACTTCGTCACCGCCGACCTGGACGAGGGCCCGATCATCGAGCAGGACGTCGTGCGCGTCGGACACCGGCACACCGCGCCGGAGCTGGTCGCCATCGGCCGGGACGTCGAACGGGTCGTCCTGGCGCGGGCGGTGCGCCTGCACGCCGAGGACCGGGTCGTGCTGACCGGCTCCCGCACCGTTGTGTTCTCCTGACCCGAGAGGTTCCTACGACCATGACCACCGCGACGCTGCTCGACGGCAAGGCCGCGGCAGCCGAGATCAAGGCCGAACTCGCCGGCCGGGTCCAGGCGTTGCAGGCCCGGGGCGTCACCCCGGGCCTGGGGACCATCCTGGTCGGCGACGACCCGGCCAGCCACTCCTACGTCGGCGGCAAGCACCGCGACTGCGCCCAGGTCGGCATCGCGTCGATCCGGGTGGAGCTGCCCGCCACCGCCTCCCAGGCCGACGTCGAGGCCGCCGTGCTCCGGCTCAACGCGGACCCGGCCTGCACCGGCTTCATCGTCCAGCTGCCGCTGCCGGCCCACATCGACACCCACGCCGTACTGGAACTCATCGATCCCACCAAGGACGCCGACGGGCTGCACCCGACGAACCTCGGGCGCCTCGTGCTCGGCATTCCCGGGCCGCTGCCCTGCACGCCCCGCGGCATCATCGACCTGCTCCGCCGCAACCAAGTGGCCATCACCGGCAAACAGTTCTGCGTGATCGGCTGCGGCATCACGGTGGGCCGTCCGCTGGGCCTGATGCTGACCCGAAGCACCGAACACGCCACGGTCACCCTGTGCCACGAGGCCACCCAGGACACCGCGGCCCACGCCCGGGTCGCCGACGTGGTCGTAGCCGCGGCAGGCGTGGCCCACCTCGTTGGGCCCGACTGGATCAAGCCGGGCGCCACGGTCCTGTCCGTGGGCATCACCCGGACCGTGGAGGGCATCCTCGGGGACGTCCACCCGGACGTCGACCAGGTCGCCGGCTCCCTGGCCCCACCGGTGGGCGGAGTGGGGCCGATGACCCGGGCCATGTTGCTCACCAACATCGTCGAGGCCGCCGAGCGCGGCCGGCCCTGACGGGGAAGCCGCGGGGCCGAGCCTGTTCGGGCTCGGCCCCGCAGCCGTGTGCGCGCCAACAGGGAAGGCACCGACGGCGCCGGGGCCGGGCAGGCAGTACGCGCGCATGCTCGCCGTCTGCCCCAGCCCACAGGGCCCGGCGCGCCGTACGCACGATCAAAGGCGGCCGGCGTAGAAGGTGTAGCGCTCCAGCGGTTCTCCCTCGTGGCCCCACGGCCAGGGCGTCACCAGGCCGTCGATCGCGGTGAACACCGGGCGGGCGTCACCCGTGCGGCCGGCGCGCACCAGGCAGTAGGCAAGCAGCCCGAGGTCGGCGACGGCGGCGGCCTGGCGCAGGCGTCCGGGGCTCAGCCAGGAGGTCAGCGCCTGATCCACCCATCGTGCGACGTGCGGTTGTGTCCAGTAGCGGCTCGCCCCCAGCGCCCGGACTCCTCCTCCGTCCAGGTCGCGGTGGTACTGCCGCACGGCGGCCGTCAAGGGCAGGCATGCCGCCGGAGCGTCCGGCGGCATGACGGCGACGACGTCGTCGAGGAAGTCCCGCAACGCGCTCTGGCTCCCCTGCTCCTTTGGGGAGAGGTAGCCCAGGATCTGCAGATGCGCCTCCCGGTGCCACGGCTCACGCGCACGGATCTCCTCCCAGAGCGGTGCGAGCTCGGCACGGGGCCGCCCCAGCGACCGCAGCGCCGCCAGCGCGCCCACCCAGGGCGTCGGATCGCCCGGACGCGCCTCGGCGGCGAGGCGGCAGAGCGCCAGGGCACCCCAGGGATCCGTGGCCAGTTCGGCCCACCCGGCGAGAACCAGCGCGTCAGGGTCGCGCGGCCGGCGCTTGTGCCACCCGCGGGCCAGCGCGGGAGCAGCCTGCGCGAGCACGGAGATCCGGTGGCAGCGACGGTCCCAGTCGGGCCCGGTGTCCCGCAGGAGCTGCTCGATCCGGGCGATGGCGAGGTCCTGTGGGCCCGGGCCCCGCAAAGAGGCGATACCTCTGAGCACCCGGCCAAGGGCGGCATCGTCGAGTTCCGGGGCCAGCCGGGGCTTTGGCCGCCTGGTGCTGCCGAAGAGTGCCATCGCGGTGTCAGCGTCTGTCGTGGGCGGCTCGGACGAGGGCATCGAACAGTCCCTGCTGGGTGGGGTCCTCGTGCGCGGTGTCCTCCGGGTGCCACTGGACGGCGGTGAACCATCCGTGGACACCGGGGAGTTCGAGCCCCTCCACGGTGCCGTCGGCCGCGCGCGCGGTGACCGCGAGTCCCACGCCGGCGCGGTGGACGCGCTGGTGGTGGTAGCAGGACGCCTCGACCTTCTGCGCGCCGGTGGCCTGCTCCAGCAAGGTGCCACGCTGGATCGCCACGGGGTGGACGACATGCCGGTGCTCCCGTTCTGGGCCGCCCATGTCCTGCTCCAGGGTGCCGCCGAGGGCGACGTTGACGACCTGGAGTCCTCGGCAGACCGCCAGCAGCGGCAGGCCCGAGTCGATGGCCTGGCGGGCGACCTCGATGTCGAAGTCGTCCTGGAGGTCGTCGACGTCGTAGACGCTCTCGTGCGTGTCGGTCGCGCCGTAGCGGTGCGGGGCGAGGTCTCCGCCGCCGGGGAGCAGGACGCCGTCGAAGCGAGCGAGACGTTCGGCCACGTCTGCGGAGGCGGGGTGGATGCTCGCCGGTTCGCCGCCCGCCCGCCACACCGCCTCGATCAGCGCGCGGGCGCCCACCTCGGCGGCGTAGCGCAGCGCGGAGGTCGTCGCGGAGAAGCGGGCGGGGATCGCGATCAGGGGTCGGGTCACAGCTGGATCCAGGTGGTCTTCAGTTCGGTGTACTTCTCGATGGCGTGGGCGGACTTGTCGCGGCCGTTGCCGGACTGCTTCATGCCGCCGAAGGGGACGGTCAGGTCGCCCTCCTCGTAGCAGTTGACCCAGACGGTTCCGGCCCTGAGCGCGCGGGAGACCTGGTGAGCGGTGGACAGGTCGGAGGTCCACAGGCCCGCGGCGAGGCCGTACTCGGTGTCATTGGCGAGTTCAACAGCCTCGTCGAGGTCGTCGAAGGTGAGGACGGACAGGACGGGGCCGAAGATCTCCTCGCGGGCCAGTTGCATGCCGGGGCGCACGTGGTCGAAGACGGTGGGGCGCAGGAAACTGCCGCCGGTCTCGGCCAGGGTGCGGCCGCCGCCGACGCGCAGGCGGGCGCCTTCCTCGAGACCTGTCTCGATGTGGCCGAGGACCCGTTCGAGGTGACTCTCACCGGCCATCGCACCCATCTCGGTCGCCGGGTCGAGTGGGTCCCCGACGACCAGTTCCCGGGCTCGCGCCACGATCGCGTCGGTGACCTGTTCGGCGATGGAGGAGTGCACCAGCAGCCGGGAGGGGGCGGTGCACATCTCGCCCTGGTTGAAGAAGATGCCCCAGGCGGCGGTGGCAGCGGCCTTCTCCAGGTCGGGCGCATCCGGGAAGACGATGTTGGGGGACTTGCCGCCGAGTTCGAGCCAGACCCGCTTGAGGTTGGAGTCGGCCGCGTAGTGCAGGAAGTGACGGCCCACGGCGGTCGAGCCGGTGAAGGCCAGGACGTCGACGTCGGGGTGGAGACCGAGAGCGCGCCCGGCGACGGGGCCCTTGCCGCCCACCACGTTGAGCACACCCGGCGGCAGGCCGGCCTCGGTGGCGAGCCGGCCGAGCAGCAGGGCGGAGAGCGGGGAGTTCTCCGACGGCTTCAGTACGACGGTGCAGCCCGCCGCGAGTGCCGGAGCCACCTTCCAACCGGCCAGCGTCAGGGGAAAGTTCCACGGCACCACCGCGCCCACGACACCGGCCGGCTCCCGGGTGACCAGCGCGAGGGCATCGGGGGCGGTGTGGGGCGAGGCGTCGGTGAGTTTGTCGGCCAGCTGCCCGTACCAGCGGAACGTGCTGATGACGGCGCGCAGCTCGATCTCGTACGCGTCCGTGATCGGCTTGCCCATCTCCAGGCTGACGGTCAACGCCAGTTCCTCGCGGTGCTCTTCGAGCAGGTCGGCGATGCGCAGCAGGATCCGGCCGCGGTCGGCCGGTGCGAGGCGGGGCCAGGGGCCGCAGTCGAAGGCCCGGCGGGCGGCGGCCACAGCCGCGTCCACCTCTTCCGTGCCCCCGTCGGCGACCTGGGTCAGCACCTGGCCGTCGCGGGGCGAGACGGCGGCGAAGGTCGCCCCTCCCCCGCCCTCGTCGGCACCGTCGATGTGATGCGCGCCGGCCAGGTCCAGTGCCTTGGCCCGGCGCAGCCATTCCTCGTGGGTGATGTCCAGCATGCAGAACCTCCGGATATTTTATTTGATTCCAAACGATATGGTGTGGGCTCAGCCGTCACAAGCGTTCACGGATCGATCCGACGGGTCCGTGAACCCGGGAGGGAGCCCACCGTGCGCGCACTCGTCATCCAGCACGACCACGTGACCGACCCCGGTCCGGTCGGGGCCCGGCTCGCCCGGCGCGGATACGACCTGCACGTCGTGACCGTCGTACCCGAACACCGCCACCACGCGCCGGACGTGGCCTTCGACTTCCCGGCGGCCGACGGCTGGGACCTGATCGTGTCGCTCGGCGCGCCCTGGTCGGTGTACGACGAGACGGCCGTGGGTTCCTGGATCGGCGGAGAGCTGGCGCTGTTGCGCAAGGCCCACCACCTCGGTGTCCCGGTGCTCGGGGTCTGTTTCGGCGCGCAGGCGCTGACCACCGCGCTCGGGGGCTCGGTCGAGGCGTCGCCGCGCCCGGAGATCGGCTGGGTCCGGGTCGACACCGACGATCCCCAACTGATCGGCCCGGGCCCGTGGTTCCAGTGGCACTACGACCGCTGCCTCCTGCCACCCGGAGCCGAGGAGGTGGCCCGCAACTCCGTGTGCACCCAGGCGTTCCGGCTCGGGCGGAGCCTGGGGGTGCAGTTCCATCCGGAGATCACGCCCACCACCGTGCGCCGGTACCTGGAGCTCGGCGGCGCCGAGCAGTGCCTGCAGCACGGCGTGGACCCCGGGGAGCTGCTCACCCGGACAAGGGACCTGGCGGCGACGGCCCGCGCGAACGCCCGCCACCTGGTCGACGGGTTCCTCGACCGGGTGGCGGGCACGGCCGGCTGACCGTCTCATGCGGGCAGCACCAGCGCGGCGACCTCGTCGACCAGCGCCTTCTGGTGGGGCGCGAGGTCGTGTCCCGTCATCCCGCCGACCACCGGGAACAGCGCGTCGTCCAGCACCTTCACCCCGGCCAGCGTCTCGATGACGGCGTGCCCGCAGAACGGCACATAGAAGGGGCTGTAGCCGCCCTCCTGCACCATCGCCACCCTGCCGTCGCAAACCTCCGCGGCGACCTGGAGGACCTGCTCGGTCATGCCCCGGAAACCGCGGCTGGTCACCAGCTGGCGCGCGAGCGGGTCCATCGCGCCTGGATCGAACCCCGAGGCGACGACGATGAGTTCCGGGGCGAAGGCGCGCAGGGCGGGTACGACGACCCGTTCGAAGGCGTAGAGGTAGCCGAAGTCGCCGGTACCGGGCGGCATCGGAATGTTGATCGCGCTGCCTGGCGCCGATGGACCGCCGCGTTCCGTGAGATGCCCGGAGCCGGGCGGGAAGCAGCCGTCCTGGTGCACGGAGAGGGTCAGGACGTCGGGCTCGTCCCAGAAGACGGACTGGGTGCCGTTGCCGTGGTGGACGTCCCAGTCGACCACCGCGACCCGCCGCACACCCAGGGCGGCACGGGCGTGCGCGACCGCGATCGCCACGTTGTTGAGCATGCAGAACCCCATGCCGGTGTGGGCCGGGGCGTGATGCCCGCATGGGTGGACGAGCGCGTAACCGTTGTCCACCCGTCCGGTGACGACCGCTTCGACCAGTTCGATCGCACCGCCCGCGGCGAGCGCCGCGATCTCGTAACCGCCCTTGCCGAAGGGGGAGATGCCGTCGCCGGCGTCACCCCCCTTGGGCAGGGTGCTCTCACGCCGCAGTCGGCCGACGTGTTCGGGGGTGTGGACCCGCAGTACCTCTTCCTCCGTGGCATGTCGTGCCTCGACGCGTTCCAGATGGCCGATCAGGCCGGACACGGCGACGAGCTCGTGCAGCCGCCGCTTGGTGTCGGCGTGTGCCACATGGTGGCCGATCGGCTGGAGCCCGGCGGCCGGATCGGCGGGGAACAGCCCGCCGCTGCCGCTGTCGACCCAGCCGAACAGCTCGTGCCACACGTATCCCGTGCTCAATGAATCCTCCGTGGGCGGGTGGGAGCCGGACGTGGCCGGCCCGGTCCCGGGAGAGCGGGAACCGGACCGGTCACACCGCGAGAAGCAGCGTCCTCAGACCTGGTCCGTCGCCCGGTCACGCGTCACGCGGGCGGCGACGACGCCGAGGACCAGGACCGCCGGGACGGCGAGTTCGAGCCAGGTCGCCGTGGTCGAGTCGCCGCCGATGAGGGTCGTGAAGTTGGCCAGGATCAGCCAGATCGCACCGGCGATGCCGAGCGCGCCCAGGATGGGGGCGATCAGAGTGTTCCAGGGGCGGGCATCCAGCCGCTCGCGCCGGAAGAACACCACCACCGACACGGAGGTCAGCAAGTACAGGAGCATGATCCCCAGCACGGCCACCCCGCTGAACCACGAGAAGAGGGTCAGCACCGGGTCCTTGCCCAGCAGTGCGAAGGGCATGACGAGCAGCAGGGAGAGCACGGTCTGCACACTGCCCGCCACCCACGGGGAGTGACGCCGGTTGATCGCGGTCAGCCCGTGGGGCAGCAGGCCGTCGCGGCCGAGGGAGAAGAGGTAGCGGTTGGCGGAGTTGTGGAAGGCCAGGATGCCGGCGAAGAGGGAGGTCGCCAGGAGGATCGGCAGCACGTCGCCCACCCATGCGCCGAACTGCGCGGTGATCGGTGCGAAGACCCATGCCGTGGCGTCACCGTTCGCCAGCGCCTTGCCGGCCTCAGCGGTGGCACGGGCGGCGCCGTGGGCGGAGACCAGCATCCACGAGGTGAAGGCGAAGAAGCCGGTGATCACGGCGACGGAGAGATACGTGGCCCGGGGCACTGTCCTGCGGGGCTCGCGCGCCTCCTCGCCGTAGATGGCGGTGGCCTCGAAGCCGAACATCGACGCGACGGCGAACATCAGGGCCACGCCGGGAGCACCCTGGAGCGCAGCGTGCGGCGAGAAGCTGTCGGCGAAACCCAGCCCCTCGGGGCCGCCGCCCTTGAAAAGGGTGACCAGGGCGAAGACGAGCAGGATGCTGAACTCGGCCAGGACGAACACGGCCAGCACCTTGGCCCCCATCTCGATGCCGGCCGCGCCGAGGACCTGGACGATCGCCATGGTGACCAGGGTCCAGACCCACCACGGGGCGTTCAGACCGGTGTACTGCTCCACCAGGGCGCTGACGATCGATCCGTACAGCCCGTACATGGCCGCCTGGACCGCGCAGTAGGCGAAGAGCGCGACACCGGCGCTGCCGGACCCGGTCGGACGGCCGAGCCCCTTGCCGATGTACGTGTAGAAGGCGCCGGCGTCCACAACATGGCGTCCCATGGCGACGAAGCCCACGGAGAACAGCAGGATGACGATGCCGGCCCCGGCATAGGCGGCGGGCGTACCCGCGCCGTTGCCGATGGCGACGGCGATGGGCACAGCCCCGGCGATGCCGGTCAGGGGGGCCTGTGCGGAGAGGACGAAGAAGAGGATGCCGAGGACGCCAAGGGAGTTGGGCTTGAGTCGGCCAGCGGTGGGTTCGTCCTGCACGGTCTGGTTTTTCTGGACCGTTTGACTGTCCACGCGGATCACCTGCCAGGGGAGCGGAGCGAAGGAGGTTTATTTTGGAGCCAAACGAGTTGCCTCATAGTGAGGCGGAACTATCCACATGACAAGGGGTTGGGTGATGATTTTCCGCTACCGCTACCGTCCGGGAGGACATCCCCACGGGAACCGGCGGGGCCATCCGGCCGAGCCCTCGGGCGCCCGCCCGAGGGCCGCCGCGGTAGCGGCGCCAGAACGGCAGCGGAAGTCCGCCGCGTCACCCTTCGGCGGCGAGACGGCCGGACAGCCGTCGTCGACGACCTCGACACATCAACCCGGCAACCGGGCAACCCGGCGGCCATCGGTGACCTGTCGATGCCCGGCTACCGGAGATCATTCGAAGTGCTCCGGCCTTCAGGCCGGGGGTGAAGCGAATCTTGTGGCTGCGACGCGGAGCGTCGCGGTCTCGTTCCGGCGGAGCCGGACCCTGCTCGTTCGTGACGCTGATGGATCGTTTGCATGTTCCCGGTGACGACGTGGGTTCGACGTGCCTAGTGTGGTCGTCATGCAGCTCCGGTACGCCTTCAGGTTGTACCCCGACGCCGCTCAGCAGGCCGCGCTGGCCAGGGCGTTCGGGTGCGCACGCGTCGTGTTCAACGACGCCGTGCGTGCCCGCGAGGACGCCCGCAAGGCCGGGGAGCCGTTCCCGACGGCCGGGCAACTGTCCACATGCCTGATCACGGAAGCGAAACGGACTCCGGAACGGGCCTGGCTGGGTGAGGTGTCGGCCGTCGTCCTCCAGCAGTCCCTGCGCGATGCTGAGGCCGCGTACAAGAACTTCTTCGCCTCCCTCAAGGGCACCCGGAAGGGGCCGAAACTGGGCCCGCCCCGGTTCAAGTCCCGCAAGGACGCCCGGCAGTCGATCCGGTTCACGGCCAACGCCCGCTGGAGCATCAGTGACGCTGGCCGTCTGAGCCTGCCGAAGATCGGCGCGGTGAAGGTGAAGTGGTCCCGCACCCTGCCCGCCGCCCCCACCTCCGTCACCGTCATGAAGGACGCGGCCGGCAGGTACTTCGCGTCTTTCGTCATCGACACCGACCCCGCAACCGATGCGATGCGGATGCCGGAGACCGACAACACCATCGGCATCGATCTCGGCCTCACGCACTTCGCGGTCCTCTCCGACGGCACGAAGATCGACTCCCCGCGTTTTCTGCGGCGCGCGGAGAAGAAGCTGAAGAAGGCCCAGCAGGAGCTGTCCCGCAAGCAGAAGGGAAGCAAGAACCGCGCCAAGGCCCGCCTGAAGGTCGCCCGCGCCCACGCCAAGGTCACCGACGCACGCCGCGAGTTCCACCACCAGCTCTCCACCAGGCTGATCTCCGAGAACCAAGGGATCGCCGTGGAAGGCCTGTCGGTGGCAGGACTGGCCCGCACGCGCCTGGCCAAGTCCGTGCACGACGCCGGATGGTCCTCGTTCATCAGCATGCTGAAGTACAAAGCGGAACGATACGGGCGGACCCTGGTGAAGATCGGCCGCTTTGAGCCGACCTCCCAGATCTGCTCCACCTGTGGCGCCATGGACGGGCCCAAACCCCTGCACGTGCGGGAATGGGCCTGTAGGGCCTGCGGCATCGTCCACGACCGGGACCACAATGCCGCGATCAACATCAAACAGGCCGCCGGACTGGCGGTATCGGCCTGCGGAGCGCCGGTAAGACCAGGAGCAATCCCGGCACAGCGCGAAGAAACAGGAAGCCACGGATTCCCGACCGGAAACCGTGCCGCGAAGCGGCACAGCAACCGGTAGAGAAGGCCAGAATCCTCGTTCTTCAGGACGGGAAGCATGTCAATCGTGGACGGTGATGGCCTGCAGCGGGCAGACGTCCGCGGCTTCCTGCACCTCGTCGACGTTCGCCGCGTCCAGCTCCGCCGTGTACAGCTCGGTGGCCTCGTTCCGCAGGGACAGGCGTCCCTGCTCGTCCAGGGCGAAGAGTTCGGGGGCGGCGTAGACGCACTGGCCGTGGTCCTGGCACTTCTTGAGGTCGACTTCGACGCGCATGATGGCTCCTGGTGTGGTGCTGTGCTGTGTGCTGGGGGGAGGAACGGCCGGCGTACGGTCAGCGCAGCCGGATCGGCAGGTGGGCGATGCTGCGCAGGAACTCGGTGTGGGTGAAGGTGGGCTCACCGGCGAGTTCGATCGCGCTGAAGCGGTTGACCAGCGTGGTGAAGACGACGTCGGCCTGCGCGCGGGCGAGCACCTGTCCCGCGCAGCCGTGCTGGCCCGAGCCGAAGGCCAGGTGCTGGCTCGCGGCGGCCGGACGGTTGTGGTCGAAGCGGTCCGGGTCGGGGAAGGCTTCCGGGTCGCGGTTGGCGGAGCCGATGAGCAGGACGAGGACCTCGCCGGCGGGCACGGTCGTGTCGCCGATGACCGTTTCCTGGGTGGTGAGGCGGGAGACCATCTGCTCGGGGGTCTCGATGCGCAGCACCTCGTTGATGAAGCCGGGCCGGATTTCCGGCTGGTCGCGGTAGATCCCGATGTACTCGGGGTGTTCGGCCATGTGCCGGATGCCCTGCACGATGAGGTGCTTGATGTCCAGGTGACCGACGGCGAAGAAGAGCAGGATCGAGAAGATGACCTCGTTCTCGGTCATGTTCCCCGCGTCCTGCTCGGCGAGGAAGTGGTCGATCAGTCCGCTGCCGGGGTGGGCGCGCTTGTGGGCGATGAGGGCGCGGTTGTGCTGCTCGTACCACTCGAAGGCTTCGCCGGTGACCCGCCAGTCGTCCTCGTCGGACCCGGGCCCGAGGCTGACGCCGATGTCATAGGTGGCCTTCTGGATCTCCAGCATCTTCGTGGGCTCGACACCGAAGATGTGGCAGATGGTTTCGAAGGTGGAGCGCAGGGCGAGGTCGTCCACCGCGTCGAGCGTGCCGCCCGCCTCGACCGCCTTGTCGAGTACGGCGTCCACGGACGCCTGCATCGCCTTGGACCACTCCTCGACCGCCTTGGGCGTGAACCAGCGGTTGGTGATGCGGCGCAGCCGGGTGTGGTCGGGGGCGTCCTGGCCGAGCACCGTGTCGTGCAATGGATCGGCCACACCGAAATCGAGCTTGCGGACACTGAGGGTGGGGTTGCGGATCAGCTTCGCGACGTCCTCGTAGCGGGACACCACGTACACGCCGATCGGATGCCGGTAGACGGGCGCCTCCGCGCGGAGCCGGGCGTAGTACGGAGCGGGGTTCGCCCGGTAGCCGGGGTCGCGGAACGGAAGCAGCTCGGCTGCGGGAGCCTCGATGGTCATGGGGATCTCCTAGGGATGCATGGCGGCCGCGGACGGTCCCTGCCATGCAGGCGAGAATTATCCATCTGGAAAGATGCGTCAATGCTTCCGGCGGCCGTAACCAACTCTTTACTCGTACGGAATCAAACGAGATCATCGCGCGGAACAGCGAAAGGCTCCGGACGCGGAACGTCCGGAGCCTTGGAAAAGAGCAGGTCAGAGGGGTTTTTTCAGCCGTCCTCGGCGGCACGGTCGCCAGCAGTGTCACCGTTGGCGTCGAGGAATCTCAGCAAGGTGCGCAGCTCTTCCAGTGCGGCATCCGTGACCTCGGGCTCACCGAGGACGAGCTGGTGCAGTACGAGGCCGTCGAGCGCGGCGAAGACCAGCCGGGTCAGTGCCTTGTCCGCGCCGGCGGGCAGCATGCGGGTCAGTTCGCGCTGGGTGGCGTCGAAGTACTCGTCGTACAGTGCGCGGATCTGGGGCAGCAGCTCGGGGCGGCGGCGCGATTCCAGCAGCAGCTCGTACTGGAACGCCTGGATGTCCGGATCCGCCGTGACCATCTCCGACAGCCCCGCCGAGAAGTCCGCGACCTTGCCGGTGCCCGGTTCGAGCGCACTGGTGTTGAGGGAGGTGCGGATGGTGTGGGCGAGGGTCTCCTCGATCAGGGCGTCGCGCGAACCGAAGTGGTGCACCACGAGGCCGTGGGTGACCCCGGCCTCCTCCGCGACGGCCCGGTAGGTGAGCCTGCGCAGGCCGCCCCGCGCCACCACACGGACAGCGGCGTTCAGCAGGGCTTCCCGGCCCTCGCCGTAGTGCAGGCGCTTGCGTGAGGGCCGGCTCTTGGGGGCGTCGGTGGACTCGGTCATGGGGGCGACCCTACCTGGGCGGGCGGCCGCACCGGACGCCTCGGTCGGCAGGCCCGGTGCGGCGCCGTTCATGGGCGTCCGTCAGCGCCTGGGCGGGCGGATGCCGCGGAACTCCCAGTCGCCGCCGAGCGCGGTGGACAGGACCTCCTCGGACTCGGTGGGCTGGGCGCCGACGTCGGTACGGATGGGGGTCGGGCCGGTCACGATGCGGTTCGTCAGCCGGCCGAGCCCCTCCACCTCCACCTCGACCACGTCGCCGGGCTGGACGGGCCGGGAGTTGGCGGGGGTGCCGGAGAGCAGGACGTCACCGGGGTAGAGGGTGATGGTGCGGGCGATGTCGGCGACGAGGTAGTGCATGTCCCACTTCATCTCGTCGGTCGACCCGTCCTGCACCACCTCGCCGTTGACGTAGGTGCGCAGGCGCTTGCCGTGGAAGTCCCAGTCGGTGACGAGACCGGGGCCGAGCGGGCAGAGGGTGTCGGAGCCCTTCACGCGGAGCATGGACCCGGCGTCGGTGTCGCGGAAGTCGTGCAGGCCGTAGTCGTTGGCGATCGTGTAGCCGGCGATGTACTCCCCCGCCTCGGCCGGGGAGATGTTCCGCGCGGTCTTCCCGATGACGATGGCGACCTCGCCCTCGTAGTTGAGCCACTTGCAGCCCTCGGGGCGGACGACGGCGCCCTTGTGGGAGTTGAGGGAGGAGGTCGGCTTGTGGAAGTACGTGGGAGTGTCGGGCAGGTCGATCCGGAACTCGTCGACGCGGCTGCGGTGGTTGAGGTGGACGGCGATCACCTTGGACGGCACGACCGGCGGCAGATGCTGCGCGTCCTCGATCTTGAGGCGGCGGCCGTCCCCGGCGACGAGCTCATCGCCGTCGACGGTGACCTGGACGACCGCGCCGTCGAGGAGGATGCGGCGGTACTCGGGCATGACGGGCCTTTCTAGATACGGCTGTGAGGGGTGCGCGGGGAGGGCAGGCCGGCGCCGGTCCAGCCGTCGGCCGGGCGGTCGAACCAGAGGTGGACCTGACCGGTGCCGATGGAGTTCTCGTACTCCCCGTACTGCCGGGCCTTGGCGACGCACGCCTGCTCGCCGAGGGCGCCGGCCATCATCAGGTAGTGGAAGAACTTCGCCTCCGGCTTGTACTTCGAGAACTCCGGCATGGTGTCGAGGACCTTGTCATGGCGGCCCTCCTTGAACCAGGCGATCCGCTCGTAGTCGGCCGCGCGCGCTTCCGGCGTGAAGATGTGCACGGGGTCGCTCGACTCGTGGTCGCGCAGCTCGCGCAGCGGCCAGAAGGTGTGTGACAGCGCACCGGAGGCGATGAGCAGGACCCGGCGGCCCGGGGTGGCGGCGATGCCGTCGGCCAGCGCCCGGCCGAGGCGCAGGTGGTCCTCCACGTCGCCGGTCTGGCAGACCCCGATGGTCACCCACCGCTTGTCGGGCAGCCCCTCGCCGAGGAACTTCCAGAGGTTGATGGTGGCGTAGTAGATCGGCAGGTACTCGTCGTCGATCGCGGTGATCCAGGTGCCGTGCCTGTCGGCGAACTTCTCGATGTTATGGGCGAGTTCCTGGTCACCCGGGAAGTCGTACGGCATCCGGCACATGCCGCGCGGCAGCTCCTCGGAGGTGAAGAGGCCGGCCCTGCGCGCTTGCGCGGTGACGACGAACTCGACCGTCGTGGCCCAGTGGGAGTCCAGCACGACGACGGTGTCGTAGTCGTCGCGCTCGAAGACGTCCTTGCGGAGCTGGTGCAGGCCGGTGACGAGGGTGATCTCCTTGCCCCCGTTCAGCTCCAGCCGCGTCTCCTGCGGAAGCACGATGGTGGGGACGTGGGCGAGCAGGCCCGCCCCGACGATCTCACCCATGGTTCCTCCAACCGTTCGGCGCGGTCACGGTGTTCTTCACGTCGCAGTAGAAGTCGAAGCTCCAGGTGCCGCCCTCGCGGCCGACGCCGGAGTGGCGGGAGCCGCCGAAGGGCGCCTGCAGGTCGCGGACGAAGAAGCAGTTGGTCCAGACCGTGCCTGCGACCAGCTGGGCGGTGACGCGTTCGGCGCGCTCAGGGTCACCGGTGGCGAGCGTGGCGGCCAGCCCGAAGCGGGTGTCGTTGGCGAGGCGGACGGCCTCGTCCTCGGTGGCGAAGGTCTGCAGGGTCAGGACCGGTCCGAAGACCTCCTCCTGCACGATCTCCGAGTCCTGGGCGACGTCGGTGAGGAGGGTCGGCGCGTAGTACTGGCCGTCCCCCCGGTGGCCGCCGATGACCGCGCGGGCCCCGGCCGCGATTGCCCGCTGCACGAACCCGTCGATCTTCTCCAGCTGGCGCGGGTGGATGTTCGGCCCGATGTCGGTGGCCTCGTCACGCGGGTCGCCCTGGGTGAGCTGCCCGGCCTTCGCGACGAAGCGGCGGGTGAACTCCTCGGCGACCGACTCCTGGACCAGGAAGCGCGTTGCGGCCAGGCACACCTGCCCGGCGTTGTCGTACTGTTCCACCGCCAAGTCGACTGCGAGGTCCAGGTCGGCGTCGGCGAACACCAACAGGGGTGACTTGCCGCCGAGTTCGAGGCTGAGCGGGGTCAGGTTCGCGGCAGCCGAGGCCGCGATCCGCTTCGCCGTCGGCACCGAACCGGTGAAGCTGATCCGCCGCACGTCAGGGTGCGAGGTCAGGGCGTCACCGATCTCCGAGCCGTACCCCTGCACGACGTTCAGCACCCCGGCCGGCAGCCCGGCCTCGGCGGCGATGTCGGCCAGCAGGGAGGCGGTCAGCGGGGTCCACTCGGCGGGCTTGAGGATGACCGTGTTGCCTGCGGCGAGAGCGGGGGCGACTTTCCACGTGGCCAGCATCAGGGGGGCGTTCCACGGGGTGATCAGAACGCAGGGGCCCGCCGGGTCCCAGCTGACGTGGTTGGTGTGCCCGCGCGTCTCGAAGTCCTCGTGCTCCAGCTTCAGCAGCCAGTCCGCGAAGAAGCGGAAGTTGTGGGCGACGCGGGGCATGACGCCCCGGCGGTGGGAGCGGAGCAGGGCGCCGTTGTCGCAGGTCTCGACGATGGCGAGCTCTTCCAGCCGCTTCTCGACGCCGTCGGCGACGGCGTGCAGGATGCGGGCACGTTCGGCGCGGTGGGTCGCGGCCCAGGCGGGGAAGGCGGCCTTCGCCGCGGCCACCGCGGCCGCAGCCTCCATCGCGGTCCCCCGGGAGATCTCCCCCAGAAGGCTGCCGTCGATCGGCGAGACATCGGTGAACGTTTCGGTGGAGGCGACGCGCTCGCCGCCGATCCAGTGCCGGGTGTCGACGGCGACCCCGGCCACCGTGAGGGTGTGCTCGGTCATGTCCGGTCTCCAAGTCCTATGGTGCGTACGGGGTTACTCGGCGCCGGACGTGCCGGACTCCAGCAGTCGGCCGCCGTCCCAGACGACGCCGACCTGCCGGTAGTAGGCGGCGATCGGTTCGCGGATCTCCAGGCGTGCCAGTTCCTCGGTGGGCGCCTCGAACAGCTCCAGCTCGGCGTCGCCGCGCCACGGCTGCCCGCCCTCGAAGGAGGCGGCGCCGGACTCGATCAGCTCGTCGAGCGCCAGGCCCTTGCCCTTCTCGATGGAGGGCAACCAGCGGTGGTGGGCCATGGGGTGGGCGTTGACGAAACCGTTGGTCTCCGACGGCTCACGCAGGGTGACCACGGCCTGGGCGAGGCGCCGGTCGGCGGCGGCGAGGGTCGCGCCGAAGCGGGCGCCGGCCTCGATGCGCGGGGCGGGGCCGTACGGGTGCGGGCGGGTCTGGTGGATGGAGCCGAGCTTCTTCGGATAGCCCTGGTGCAGCCCGCGCGCGATCGCGAAGTCCTTGTCGACCCAGATGTAGACGCAGCGGGTGTAGGTCTGCCCCCGGTACTTGCAGCGCACGACCGCGAACGCCTCCTTGTACTGGGCGAGCACCGGGTCCAGCAGCTCCTGACCAGAACCCGAGCAGGACTGCCAGTCGGCCCAGATCAGAGCGACCGCGCCAGGGTCCTCGTCCGCCAGCTCCAGCGGCTCGGGCAGCAGTTCACGCACCCGCGCGGGATCCGTGCGGTACTCGACGGTCAGCAGGTCGCCGGAGTAGCGCCACGGCGGGGACGGGATCAGCGAGGAGGCACCGCTCGCCGTCTTGGGGTGGAAGTAACCACGGACAGTGGACATGAAGGGGTTCCCTAAGAATGTTGGCGGTCCGGGAGGACCGGGTGTGGCTGATGATGGGTTGCCGTTGATGGCTCGGAAGGAATGGCCGCCCGGTCCTCCGGGACGCTCCGACCACTGATTGAGAACTGCGGTCATCGCTGGTTAGGGACCTGTCGGCGGGGTGTTCCTCGGGCCACGAAGGTGCTGGTCACGGTGGAACGGAGCGACGGGCTTGAGCACGCCTCACGCGCGGATATGGGTCGGCATCGACGCCGGCAAGGGACATCACTGGGCAGTCGCGGTCGACGCCGACGGCGAGACGCTCTTCTCGACGAAGGTGATCAACGACGAGGCCCAGATCCTCACGCTCATCGAGACCGCCCGCGAACGGGCTGAAGAGGTGCGGTGGGCGGTGGACATCTCCGGCCGGGCCGCCACCCTGCTGCTGGCCCTGCTGATCGCGAACGGCCAGCAGGTCGTCTACGTGCCCGGCCGGACGGTCAACCGCATGTCCGGCGCCTACAAAGGCGAGGGCAAGACCGACGCCAAGGACGCCCGCGTCATCGCCGACCAGGCCCGCATGCGTCCCCGGGACTTCACCCCGCTGAGCACGCCTGCGGAGCTGGTCACCACGCTCCAGGTCCTCACCAACTACCGGGCCGACCTGATCGCCGACCGGGTCCGGCTGATCAATAGGCTCCGCGACCTGCTGGTGGGAATCTGCCCCGCACTGGAACGGGCCTTCGACTACTCCGCGGCCAAGGGACCGGTGGTGATGCTGACTGAGTATCAGACCCCGGCCAGCCTGCGCCGGATCGGCGTCAAGCGGCTGACGACCTGGCTCGAGCGCCGCAAGGTCCGCGGCGCCGACACCGTCGCCGCCAAAGCGGTGGAGGCGGCCCAGTCCCAGATGACTGCGCTGCCGGGCGAGAAGCGGGCCGCCAAGCTGGTCTGCGACCTCGCCCACCAGCTTCTGGCCCTGGACGAGCGGATCAAGGACAATGACCGGGAGATCCGCGAGACGTTCCGTGCCGACGACCGCGCCGAGATCATCGAGTCGATGCCCGGTATGGGTCCCATCCTGGGCGCCGAGTTCGTCGCCATCGTCGGCGACCTGTCCGGCTACCGCGACGCGGGCCGACTCGCCTCGCACGCCGGCCTGGCCCCAGTCGCCCGCGATTCCGGCCGCCGCACCGGCAACTACCACCGGCCCAAGCGTTACAACCGGCGCCTGCGGCACATCTTCTACCTGGCCGCCCAGACTGCCATGATGCGGCCCGGCCCGTCCCGGGACTACTACCTCAGAAAGCGTGCCGAGGGACTGATCCACACCCAGGCCCTGCTTGCGCTCGCCCGACGCCGCGTCGACGTGCTCTGGGCGATGCTGCGTGACAAGAGACTGTTCACCCCCACCCCACCGGACACGCAGACGGCTTGACCTCATCATTGAGATTCCTTACGCGGTGAGGGCGGGCTGCTTGAGCAACTGGGCGCGATAGCGGGCGGCGCCCATCGCGGCGGCCTGACCGCCGAGCGCGACGACGCCGACGAGCCGACCGTCGGTGTGGTAGCCGACCAGGACGTCACCGTCGGGGTCGCCGTCCAGGATCCGTACGTCGTCCTTGCCCAGGACGGGCGCGCCGAAGGACTGCAGCCGGAAGTCGTGCTGGTCGCTCCAGAACGTCGGGAGCGGGGCGAAGGGCACCAACTCCCCGTCTATGCCGGTGAGATGGGCGACGAGGCTCTTCGCGGCGTGCTTGGCCGTGTCGGTGGGGATCGACCAGTGCTCGACACGCCGGGGTACGCCGTCGTAGCGGGCATTGGGGAAGCGGGCGACGTCGCCGACCGCGACGACCTCCGGCCGTCCCCCGACCCGCAGCTGCTCGCAGGTGAGGACGCCGTCACTGAGGTCGAGGCCGTTGCCCTCCAGCCACTCGACGTTGGCCACGGAGCCGACCGACTCCACGACCACATCGGCGGGCAGCACGCTGCCGTCGCTCAGCACGACCCCGGTGACCCGGTCCTCGCCCTCGAAACCGGACACTCCGGTGCCCAGCACGAAGCGCACCCCGCGCTCCTCGTGCCGCTTCAGCAGCGCGCGCCCCAGCAGCTCGCCGAGCGGGCCGACCATGGGCAGGGGGAACGGATCGACGACGGTCACCTCCCGGACGCCGAGGCCCACGGCGGTGGCGGCGACCTCGCAGCCGATGAAGCCGGCGCCGACCACGACCACGCGGGCACCGGGGCGGGTCAGCTCGTCGCGCAGGCCCTGGGCGTCGGCGAGGGTGCGGACGGTGTGGCGGCCGGTGAGCGGTCCGGGGCAGCGCAGGCGCCGGGGCCGCATGCCGGTGGCGACGACCAGTCCGTCGTACGAGATCGCCGAGCCGTCGTCGAGTTCGACGACGCGCCGGTCGAGGTCGGCGGCGACGACCTTCATGCCGAGCCGCCACTCCACGTCGGCGGCGGCCGCCTTCGGCGTGAAGGCGAGCGACTCGAAGGGTGCCTTGCCTGCCAGCACCTCCTTGGACAGCGGGGGCCGGTTGTAGGGCATGTGAGGCTCGTCACCGATGACGGTGATCGTCCCGGTCCAGCCCGCGGCGCGCAGTTGTTCGGCGGCGCGCAGGCCGCCCATGGAGCCGCCGGCGACGACGACACGTCCGGTCGTGGGTGCGCTCATGGCGGTCATCCCTCGATCCGGATGGCCTGCAGCGGACACACATCGGCGGCCTCTTCGACCTCGTCGCGCAGCGCGTCGTCGGGGTCGGACACGTACACCAGGTGGCCCTCGTCGTCCATCGAGAAGACGTCGGGGGCGGCGAAGACGCACTGGCCGTGGTCCTGGCACTTGTTCATGTCGACGACGACCTTCATGGCGGTCCTCCTGAGGGGTGAGGGCATCGGAGCAAAGAAGCAGAGAGAAAGAGACGGGCCCGGCCCGGTTGAGCCGGGCCCCTCGGCCAAAGGGGTCGAAATCCAGCGGATGCCGCACCCCTCACTCGTTTGGCTTCAAACAAGATAGGAAGTCGCCCGACCCTGGTCAATACCTGTCCAGATGGATAACTTTTTTCTACCAGCCCCTTGCGGGGTGACAACCCCCTCCATATCGTTCGGGATCAAATGACTAGCCCGGGGCGCGCTTCTCCCCCGCCCCGGCCCCCCTCCGCACCCCCTCCCCAGTGCCCCCGGCACGGGGAGTCCCTTCCTTCCGCCAAGGAGACACCGGTGAGCGCATCCGACACCCCAGACATCCGCCGGCACATGGAGCGGCTCGCCGCCGCGGGCGTCGACGTGGTCCGGGTGGTCTACCCCGACCTGATCGGCACCGACCGCGCCCGCGAGGTGCTGCTGGACCATCTGCCGTCGGCCTGCGAGCACGGCCTGGCCTTCTGTCGCGCCGTCTACCACACCACCCCGCAGGGCGACGTGGTCCCGGTCGCGGGCGGCCTGGACGCCGGCCTGCCGGACGTGACCGTACGCCCCGACCTGTCCACCCTGGCCGTCCTGCCCTGGGAGCCCGGTGTCGCCGCCTGTCTCGGCGAGGTCACCGACCCGGCGACCGGTGCCCCGGCGCCCGAGTCCTCCCGCGACCTGCTGCGCACCGTCCTGGCCCGCTGTGCCGAGCAGGGACTGCGCCCCGTGGTCGGTCCCGAGCTGGAGTACTTCCTGCTGGAGGCCGCCCCCGGCTCGTCCACTGGCTGGCGCCGCTCACCGCAGACCACCGGCGCCGTGTACACCGCGGGCCTGCGCGCCGACCCCGACAACCACCTGCTGCGCACTCTGCGCGCGCTGCGCGATCTGGGGCTGGGTGTCGTCACCGGCAACCACGAGTTCGACGGCGGCCAGTACGAGATCAACCTGACCCATTCCGCCGCCCTCGACGCCGCCGACCGCGCTTTCCGTTTCAAGGCCGCGGTCAAGGAACTGGCCCGCAAGGAGGGCAACCTCGCCACCTTCATGGCCAAGCCCTTCGGCGACGCGGGCGGCTCCGGCTTCCACCTCCACCTGTCCTGCAACGACGCCGATGGCCACAACGCCTTCGACGACCCGGCGGGCTCCTACGGCCTGTCCGCCACGGCCCGGCACGCCATCGCGGGCATTCTCGCCCACGCGCCCGCGCTCGCGGCCCTGGCCAACCCCACCGTGAACTCCTACAAGCGCTTCGGCCCGGACACCCTCGCACCCTGGCTGATCGACTGGGGGCTCGACAACCGCAGCGCCATGGTCCGCATCCCGCCGGAGCGCGGGGGCGGCGCGCGGCTGGAGCTGCGCCTCGGCGACGCAAGCGCCAACCCGTACCTGCTGATCGCCGGCACGATCGCCGCCGCGCTGCTGGGCGTCCAGGCCGGCGAGGAACCGCCCGCCCCGCTTCAGGGCTACGGCTACGACGCCTCCCGTGCCGCCCTGCTGCCCCAGAGCCTGTCGGCCGCGCTCGACGCGCTGGAGTCGGACACCGCCCTGACCGACCTGCTCGGCAAGGACTTCACCACGTCCTTCCTCACCTACAAGCGGGACGAGCTCGAACGCTTCGGGCGGCACGTCACCGACTGGGAATTCACCGAGTACGCCTACCACCTGTAAGCCCGCCCCGAAACCCCCGCCCGAAGGAACCGCCACATGACCAGCCCCACCGTTCCCGCCGTCCCCACCACCCGGGCCGAACTGCGCGCAGCCCTCGACGAGCCCCTGCCGCTCAGCCGGGTGGACCTCGCCGACCTCGACAACTTCGCCGACGGCATCACCCCGTGGCGCATGTTCCACACCCTGCGCCACCAGGACCCGGTCCACTGGCAGCCCGAAGAGGCCCCCAACTCCGGCTTCTGGTCGGTGACCCGCCACGCCGACATCGCCACCGTCGACCGCGACCCGGAGACCTTCACCTCCACGCGCTTCGTCAACCTCGAAGAACTCGACGACGACCAGATCAAGAAGCGCGCCTCCATCCTGGAGATGGACGGCGTCCGCCACCGCGCCCTGCGCAGCGTGATCCAGCGGCAGTTCGGCGCGAGCGTCATAGGCAGCTACAGCGACTTCCTGCGCGGTCTGACCGCCAAGACCCTGGATGCGGCCCTCGCCAAGGGCACCTTCGACTTCGTCGCCGACGTCTCCGCCGACTTCCCCATCAACGTCCTCGCCCGCCTCCTGGACGTCCCGCCGGAGGACAACCAGCAGCTCATCGACTGGGGCAACCGGATCATCGGCAACACCGACCCCGACTACGCGGATGTCCTGCTGCACAGCGCGGAGAGCGAGAAGTACCGCGACCTGCCGTTCCGTTCCCCCGCGTCGATCGAAGTCTTCGAGTACGGCAGGGAGCTGGCGCGGCAGCGGCGCGGCGGCGACGGTACGGACCTGGTCTCGAAGCTGGTCAACACCACCCCGCGCGACGGCGTCCCGCTCTCGGCCCAGGACTTCGACAACTACTTCCTGCTCCTGGTGGTGGCCGGAAACGAGACCACCCGCCACACCATCTCCCACTCCATGCTGGCCCTCCTCCAGCACCCCGAGCAGCTGGCGAAGCTGAAGGACGACCCGTCGCTGATCCCCACGGCGGTCGAGGAGTTCCTGCGCTGGGCCTCCCCCGTCTACCACTTCCGCCGCACCGCCACCCGCGACGTCGAACTCGGCGGCAAGAAGGTCAAGGAAGGCGACAAGGTCGTCATGTGGTACGCCTCCGGCAACCGCGACGAAGAAGTCTTCGGCAACCCCTACGACTTCGACGTCACCCGGCAGAACAACGACCACGTCACCTTCGGCAAGGGCAGCCCCCACCTGTGCCTGGGCAACCTCCTCGCCCGCACCGAGATCCGCATCATGTTCGAGGAGCTCATCCCGCGCATCGCCGACATCAAGCTCGCCGGCGACGTCCCCCGCGTCCGCTCCAACTTCGTCAACGGCATCAAGCACCTGCCGGTCGAGGTCACCCTCGCCTGACCGCCGGCCGCAGCCGTCCCGACGGCTGCGGCCGCCCGGGCGCCCCCGCCCCTCACGTCTGCCCTCAAACACGCTCGTCCCGAGGATCGCCATGACCACTCCCCGCATGCAGCTCGTCCTGAGCGAGAACTGGACCATGACCGCAGGCCGCGCGGACCTGCCGACCGTGATCCGCTGGGCCCGCGAGGCCGAGGACGCGGGATTCGACTCCGTCATGATCAGCGAACACATCGTGCTCGGCCCCGACGCCGGAGCAGGCGGCGTTATGGGCAACCCCCGCGACTACGCCCTGCCGGGCAACCAAGACCCCCACACCCCGTGGCCCAACTCGCTCATGCTGCTCAGCGCGATCGCCGCTGTCACCGAGCGCCTGCGTCTCGCCGCGTCAGCAGTCATCGCTCCCCTGCGCCATCCCCTGCTCCTGGCCCGTGAGCTCGGCACCCTCGACCTTCTTTCCGAGGGCCGTCTGATCGTGCTGCCCAACGTCAGCTGGAGCCGGGACGAGTACGCGGCACTCGGCGTCCCGTTCTCCCGGCGTGGCAAGCTCCTCGACGAACACCTGGAGATCTGGGCGAAGTTGTGGGGCCCCTCTCCCGTGTCTCACGTCGGCGAGTACTACACCTTCCAGGACGTGTACTTCGAGCCCAAGGCATACCGCCCGGACGGCCCCCGACTGTGCTTCGGTGGCGCGGGCATGCACGACGCGATGGTCCGCAGGATCGTCCGGTACGGCCACGCCTTCAACCCGCTGGGCAAGGTGACGCCCGAGCACATGCAGACGCTGAAGACCGCCATGGCCGCCGCAGGCCGCGACATCGCCGACCTGGAGATGATCGGCGGCACCCGCGCCGTGTTCCCCGACGACGACTCCTGCGCCGACCTCGCCCAGGCCCTCGAGGCCATCCCCGAGCAGATGGCCCAAGGATTCACCACCTTCTGCGTCAAGCCCTCGCAGTTCACCGACGACCCGAACGGAGTGGGCGCGTTCTGCCGCGAGGTGATGCGCCGCGTGGAGTTGCTGACCGCCTGACGGCGCCGGCCGATGTCCCGCATCGCGGCCCGAGCAGCCCGCTGACGACGAACGGCACCGGGCCGCGGAAGAACGAACCGAACGAGCCAAGGACCACAGCATGACGACTCCCGACGAAGCCGCCGGCGCCCGTCCCTCCACTCCCGCCGCGGCCACTCGAAACGACCCCCATCGCCTTCCCGACGTGTCCGGCCTGGTCGTCGGCATCCTCGGCGGAACCGGCCCACAGGGGCGCGGCCTCGCCTACCGGCTCGCCGGCGCGGGCCAACAGGTCGTCATCGGCTCACGGAACGCCGCCCGAGCCGCCTCCACGGCAGCAGCCATCGGCAACGACGTCCGCGGCGCTGACAACGCCACGACCGCGCGGGAGAGCGACCTGGTGATCGTCGCCACACCCTGGGAGGGACATGCCGAGCTGCTGGCCACGCTCCGCGATGAACTCGCTGGCAAGATCGTGGTCGACTGCGTCAACCCGCTCGGCTTCGACAAGAAGGGGGCCTACGCGCTGAGGCCCGAGGAGGGCAGTGCCGCCCAGCAGGCTGCCGCGCTGCTGCCTGACTCCCGGGTGACCGCCGCGTTTCACCATCTCTCCGCCGTCACTCTGGAAGACCGTCAGATCGAGAAGATCGACACCGACGTACTCGTCCTGGGCGACGAACGCGCCGCCACCGACACTGTCCAGGCACTCGCCTCACGCCTTGCGGGCGCACGCGGCGTCTACGGCGGACGACTGCGCAACGCCCACCAAGTGGAGTCGCTGGTAGCCAACCTGATCTCGGTGAACCGCCGCTACAAGGCCCACGCCGGCCTGCGCCTCAGCGACGTCTGAGAAGACTCCCAGCGTCTTTCACCCAGCCCCGCCCCCAAGCTTCGCTTCCGATCCGGTACAGCCATGGGACGCAACCAGAGATGGCGCGCCACCGAGTGGTGTAGCCATAAGGATCGCGTGGATCCGCTCAGCGTCGAGCCGGCGCTTCCCGGCCGGCTCGCGGGTCTGGTGTGCGTGCTGCTCGCAGGCGTCAGCACCCCGTTCCGGCGCGGCGGCGACTACGTCAGCCGACTGACCTGCCAAGTCACGAACTCTGCACCGCAACACCACTCGGTGGGGCACCACCCAACCAGACTGTCATCGACACCAGACGGCACCGTCCCCCGTCGTGCCCCACGGCGTGGTGTAGCCACGTGGAAGACGCGCTGACACATGGCCTGTGACCGGGCTGCGCGGTGGAGCTTCCTATGCCGCCGGCCGGCTGGTCACAGCGGCATGACCCACAAGGTTCCCGGGTGCCGGGCGGATCACCGCCGCGATCTGCGGCATCACGAAGGCGGCTCGACTACACCACACCACCCGCCGGGACACCATCTCTCCGTGTCCGCCGCGCGCCCAGCAAGCCTTCGGCTGGATGATCAGCCGATAGCCTGCCCCCGGCAGTCAGTCGGGGACGCGGTCAGTGCAGGAGCAGCCTGAACGGCCTGTTCCCAGCCGGTGTGAGCCCCAGACGGCATGCTGTTGCAGCATGTGGGGCTTTTCCGAGTTCCGGCCCCTTGAGCCCCTGCGGCCTGCGCGGCGGACCGCGTTCGATCCCGGCGGCTGCAAGCCCTACTGCTTCGGCGTCACCTGTTCCCGTCTCGATGGCCATCCGCTGGAGGCTTATAGGCGTTCTCACAACATCTGCGGCAGTCTCAATCGGCTTGCAGGATCGCAGGTCAGCCGCGCTCCCCTCTCCCAAACCGCCGCTCAAGACTGTCTCAGCGCATCTGCGGGATCGCAGGTCCCAGCCGCACGGCTACCGCAGCATCGATGAGACATCACACTCGCTGTGCGCGAAACTGGTGGGAACCAGGGAGGCGGCGCGCATCTGGAGCACGTTCGCGACCTCGGGGTGCTCCTTGGGGAACGGCAGTAGGGCTGCCTTGTTCAGGGCGCCGGGCCGGGGAGGGGCCCGAAGCCACCGTGCTCGCGGACGCTCGATTCGGCTACGCGTCGCGCCTGTGCAGCAGCAGGCTGCCGACCAGCAGCGCGGCCGCGGCCCACGTGGCGAGCACGCCCAGGCCGGCCCATGGGCCGATGGGCAGTTCGTGCAGATGGACGGTGGCTTGGACCGCGAGTCCCGCGGTCATGGGCGAGATCTGCTGGAGGTGGCGCTGCCACTCCGGGTCGTTGACTACCCGGGTGACTACCGGGAAGAGGTAGAGCAGTCCGAGCACGATCCCGATGGCGCTCGCCGCGTCCCGTACCGCCGTCGCCACGCCGAGGCCGATCAGGGCGATCAGGACGAGGTAGAGGACCGATCCCACGGCCGCCCGCAGGGTCGGGCCGTCGGCCAGGGAGAGCGGGGCATAGGCGTGCGCCTCGGTGAATCCGTTGCCGGGCAGGATGTAGCGGCCGGCGAGGAGGGAGGCCAGGACGGCAGCCGTCCCGCAGGCGAGGACGACCGTGGTGAGGATCGTCGCCTTGGCGGTAAGGACGGTGATCCGGTGTGGCACTGCGATGAGCGTGGTGCGGATCATCCCGGTGCCGTACTCGCCGCTGACGGCCAGCACCGCGAGGACGGCGATGACCGCCTGCCCGACGGTGACGCCGGTCAGGGCGAGCTTGACGGCGTCCTGGCCGCACCCCGCGTCCGGGCACTTCACGGCCTTGGCGGTGCCGCAGCCGACGGCCACGGTCAGCGCGACGGCGAGCAGGAGCAACCTGCCCATTTCCCCTGTGGTGCGCAGCTTTGTCCACTCCGCGCGCAGGGCGCGGCCGAAGTCCCCTCGCCACGCGCCGTCAGCCGTTCTCGTGAGTCGTGCACCGCTCAGGAGACTCATACGTCCCTCCCGCGCAGCCGTACCACGGCCAGGCCGAAGGCGAGCGCGGCGTATCCGCACAGCACGGCGAGGCCGGCCCAGGGCGCCAGGGGGTAGTAGCCGGTCGACGGTTCGTACACGCTGAGCACCTGCGCGTACTGCGGCAGGGTCTGCTGGATGGCGAAGCCCGCAGCCGGGGTCACCCGCAGCAGCCACTCCGAGACGCCCGGGGGCAGTACGCCGGAGGTGGCAAGCAGGAAGGGCGGCACGATCGACGCGATGACCAGGGCGGCCGCCGTGCCGCTGCGCCGCAGCAGGGCACCGATGCCGAGAGCGAGCACGGCGGCGGCTGCGCAGAGCAGGCCGGTGCCGGCCATGACGCGCACTTCGGTCGCCGGCGTGACGGGGAAGACATGGAAGCCTCTGCCGCGCGCGCTGCGTTCCCCGATGGGAATGGTGATCGCGGAGGCGACCAGGCCGATGGCGAACGCGACGCCCCCGGCCACCAGCGCCTTGGCACCAAGCACCCGGCCCCGCAGGGGAGTTGCCGCCATGGTGGTACGCAGCAGACCGCGCCGGTACTCGCCGGTGATGAACACCGTGCCCACGGCGATCACCACGATCAGCCCGGCGAAGGTGCCGACGAGGAAGCTCTCGACGGAGAAGCCGACGCCCATGACGGGCCCGCCGACGACCGGTGCGATGTCACCGGCCCCGGTCACGGTGAACCCGCCGCCGTCGGTCTGGGTGAAGCCGCCCTTGGTGGTGTTCGTGTAGCTGCCGGAGGTGCCCGCGTCGCCGCCCACCTGTGTGCCGCTCCACGCGCTCTGGGACCAGCCGCCGGTGAGGCCGGGACGGCCGAAGGTGCCGGTGGCCACGGCGGGGCTGAAGCCCGTGCCCGCCGCGGTGTCCCGCTTCGCCTCCGGTGACGCCGCGAAGAGCCCGGCCTGCACGGTGCGCGCAAGCCCCGGCAGCTTCGCATGGCCGACCTTGGTCCAGTGGGTGCCGTCGGCGGAGGTGGAACCGGTGAGGCTGTCGCCGGAGCGGACCAGGCGCAGCCAGCGCGGGGACTCCTGGGTGACCTTGCCGGAAGGGCCCGCCGTGTCGTGCGTGTAGTCGTACTGCATGCGCACGCCGTGGCCGCCGGTGGCCATGACCGCCGCGTACGGGGATCCCTGGGTGAGGCTTTCCTTCACGATGATCCCTGCCTTCGCCCAGGGCTGGGCGCCCTGGGCCGTCTTGCCGGTCCCGGTGTCGGCCGCACCAGTCAGGGACCGCAGGGCAACGGTGAGGGTGCCGTCGCCCGTGAGCGCCTTGTGGACGAAGTAGAAGCTGTCGTTGACGGCCTCGCCGCCGGGGCCCTTCGGGTACGAGGCGGAGTCGGCGCCGCGACCGCCGGGGGCGGGGGCGGCCGTGCCGAGCAGGCCGACCACGATCGTCACCAGGAGCGCCCCCGCCGTGGCGAGGACCCAGCCGCGTACCGTACGGAACTTCGTCCACTCGGCGTGCAGCGTCCTGAGGAATCCGCTCCGCTCAGCGCGCCTCGTGGCCGGGGGGCGTGGAGTGAGGATGGCGGTCATCGCGTGGCCTCCCCCGCCGGGATGCCCCGGTACTCCACCGCGTCCCGGGTGAGCTCCATGTACGCCTCTTCGAGCGTCGCCCGGTGCGCGGACACCTGGGAGAACGGCACCCCGTTTTGGGCAAGCAGGGCCACGATCTCCTCGGCGGGCAGGCCCGTGACGCCGAGGGTGCCGGGGCCGGTGGCGAGAACGGTGGCGCCCGCGCCATGCAGGACCTGGGCGGCGCGCGGAGTCGCGGAGGTACGCAGGGTGACCCGGCCGCCGGACGCCTCGGCGAGCAGCTCGGAGACGCTGGTGTCCGCGACGACCCGGCCGCGACCGATCACCACGAGATGGTCCGCGGTGTCTTGGAGTTCGCTCATCAGGTGACTGGAGACCAGGACGGCGCGGCCCTGCCGGGCCAGCTCCGCCAGGAAGCCGCGCATCCACACGATGCCGTCGGGGTCGAGGCCGTTGAACGGCTCGTCCAGCATGACGACCGGCGGGTCACCGAGCAGCGCCGCCGCGATCCCCAGGCGCTGGCGCATGCCCAGCGAGAAGCCGCCGGCCCTGCGCCGGGCCGCCGTGCCCAGGCCGGCCTGTTCGATGACCTCGTCCACGCGCCGGGGCGGCACGCCCTGTGAGTGGGCCAGCCACAGCAGGTGGTTACGGGCGGTGCGGCTCGGCTGCAGCGCGGAGGCGTCGAGCAGTGCCCCCAGATGCCGAAGCGGGCGACGCAGGGTGCGGTACGGCACCCCGCCGACCAGGGCCTTTCCCTCCTCAGCCGCGTCAAGGCCCAGGATCACGCGCATGGTGGTGGACTTGCCCGCGCCGTTCGGACCGACGAAGCCGGTCACCCGTCCGGGCCGCACGGTGAACGTCATCCCGTCCAGAGCCAGCTGTGGCCCGAAGCGTTTACGCAGACCGATGACCTCGATCGTCGCCTTCGTACTCTCATCGCTCATGGGCCCCACCCTGTGACGGAGCGCGTTACAGGGGCCGAACGGCCGCTGTCATCTCGCTGTTAGGCGCCTCGGCTTAACCTGGCCTGGTACGTGCCCTGGTGCGGTGGCGAGAGGGGAGCATGCGGATGAAATGGAGTCCGCCCCGACGGCTCGCGGGCCTGACTGCCCGGCTCGGCCTGCGCCGTGGCACTGCCCGCACCCGCTTCACCGCCTTGTACGTGACTCTGTTCCTGCTGTCGGGAACGGCGCTGCTGGCCCTCGCGGCTGTGGTGGCATCCGGCGGATCGCGCTCCAGCCAGACCGCCCCCGATGGCGGCACCGATCAGCCCGCCACGGCGGCACAGGCCCAGGGCCGCATCGACGCGCTGGAGCAGCAACTGGCCCAGGCGCACGACACCCAGTCCCGGCAGATCCTGCTCGGCTCCGCCATCGCCCTCGGCGTCATGGCTGTGATCTCGGTCGGCCTCGGCTGGTTCGTCGCCGGCCGGGTGCTGCGCCCGCTACGCGTGATGACAGCGGCCACCCGCCGGATCACCGCCGACAGCCTGCACGAACGCCTGGCCATCGGCGGCCCCGGCGACGAGGTGAAGGACCTCGCCGACACCATCGACGACCTCCTCGGCCGCCTGGAGGGCTCCTTCGACGCCCAGCGCCTCTTCGTCGCCAACGCCTCCCACGAGCTGCGCACCCCGCTCACCACGATGCGGGCCTCCCTGGACGTGGCCCTCGCCAAGCCGGGCCCGGTACCCGAGACCACGGCCACGCTGGCCGCCCGGATGCGCGCCGAACTCGACCAGGTGGACCGGCTGCTGGAGAGTTTCCTCGTCCTGGCTCGCACCCAGCACGGCGAGTTCACCGACTCGGCGCACCTCACCCTCGGCCAACTCGCGCTGACCGCCCTGGCCGGACGGGCAAAGGACATTGCGGCCAAGGACCTGACCGTGCGTGAAAACCGGATCGACGACTCCGCGTGGGTGTGGGGCAGCCAGACGCTGCTGCGCCGCGCGGTCGACAACGTGGTCGACAACGCGATCACGCACAACGACCCCGGGGGCTGGATCAGTGTCGCGGTACGGGCCGAAGAAGACGACGCAGGCGCGGTGTCCCTCGTCGTCGAGTCCAGCGGACCGGTCCTCGGCCAGCGGCGGGTGGCGGACCTCGCGCAGCCCTTCCGCCGCCTTGGCGCCGACCGGACCGGCACCGGCCAGGGCAGCGGCCTCGGCCTCTCCATCGTCGCAGCCATCACCCAGGCCCACCACGGCACCCTGGACCTGCGCGCCCGCCCCGACGGCGGCCTGCGCGTCACCATCACCCTCCCCCGTACGGACGGCAGGGCGACGGCGGAAGCCCCCGACACAAAGACAAGCGTGGCGCGTTGAGAGTCCTGGTGGTCGAGGACGCCCGCCCCCTCGCCGAAGTCATCGCCGAGGGACTGCGCGACCAGGGCATGGCCGTGGACGTGGCCCACGACGGGCTCGTCGCCGCTGCCAAGCTGGACGTCAACGCGTACGACGTCGTCGTGCTCGACCGCGATCTGCCAGGCATCCACGGCGACACCCTCTGCCAGATGATCACCGAACGGGACGGCCACGTGATGGTCCTGATGCTGACCGCCGCCGACTCACCCGGCGACCGCGTCAGCGGCCTGACCCTGGGCGCCGACGACTACCTCGCCAAGCCCTTCCACTTTCCCGAACTCGTCCTGCGTATCCGCGCTCTGGCCCGCCGCCGCCCCGCCGCCCGGTCCCGCACCCTGAGCACGGCGGGCATCGAACTCGACCCGATGCGTCGCACCGCCAGCCGCGACGGCCACCAACTCGACCTCTCCGTCAAGGAATTCGCGGTACTCGAAGCCCTCCTGAACGCGAGCCCCGCCTTCCTCAGCACGGAGAACCTCCTCGAACAGGTCTGGGACGAGCACGCCGACCCGTTCACCAACACCGTCACGGTGACCATCAGCCGCCTGCGCCGCAAACTCGGCGACCCCCCGGTCATCGCCACCACGCCCGGCGTGGGGTATCGGATCATCGACCCAGCCGTCCCACCCGACTGAGCAGCCGCCAGGGGCCGGCGGCCCGCGAGCGGAGACCACGCTCAGTGCACCCGACTCCAGTCATCTGCGCAGCCGACTTCGGAGACTGACACACGCGGTTACTCTCACAAACGTTCCTTTGCCGGAGCAAGATCAAGAACGGGCCGCCGAGCCCCCATTGATCTTGGTTCGGTTCTCAGAACCCGTTCTCACTCAAAAGCGGGTTACACCCCCTTCTGAGACTTGCAGGAAGCTTCTGATCTTTCTCGACAGGCATACTGCTGATGATGACGACGACCACCCAGCGCCTCCTCGACCTCGCCGCAGCCGCACCGGACAGCCTCGACGAGGACTTGGTCTGCTCCTGCGCGAAGCGAGCGAGCTGTACCAGCAGGGTTTTGCAACCCTGCGCGACACCGTGGCGGCCCGCTTCGCCGGACTGTCCGGCCGGGATCTGGTGGCAGCCGCAACCGCGGCGAGCATGCCGGCCTGGCCGAGTTCGACGGCGGTCTGCTGGGTGATCAGTAGGTGGGGGTTTGCCGTGTTCGGCCAGCGGTTGCGGCGGTGATCGAGCCAGTCCCCAGGCCGTAGTAGAAGGGCGAGGACGCGTCGAGCCCCGCCCGCTCCAGGAACAGCCCCTCGTAGTGCTGCAGCAGCTCCATGCCGAAGTCGACCTCCGGGGCCGTCCCGTCCTCCTTGAAACTGCCGAGAAGAAGCTGCGTCCAGCGCTGCTCGACAGCCGACCACACCACCAGGTGCGATGGCGCGAAGAACACCCACACAGCGTCGATCTCGTCTGGCAGCGTCGGGGCAGTCAAGGTGTGCGCGATCGCCAGGTCGAGACACTCCACGTAGGGCCGGTCGAGAAAGTGGGACACGATGAACACAACCCGTGCCCTGTCGGGCGAGGACTTGTCCCGCAACTGCTTCGCGGCCTTGGCGATCATCGACTGGGCCGCCTCGACGACATCGTTCGCTGACACGAACGTCGCCCGATGAGTGCCTGGCTCCTCACCTCGCTTCAGTGCCCGCGAGACCGCTGCGTCGTGCTCGCGGAAGTCACCAGGTATCGGTTTCACCTCGAAGTCGGCGAACTCGACACCGTTGCGGCCGAGCAGCGACGACAGTGCGTCGCTGTCCGAGTCCGCCACGCGGTAGACGAGATCCACGCCGCCGTGGACGTCTACGGCGACCGGCACGATGCCGAGATAGGCGGTCGTCAGCATCGCCGCGAGATGCTCGCCCGCGGCCAGCTTCAGCTTCTTCAGGCCGTCCGCCGGTACGTGCGCCGGCAGTGCCTGCGTCGCCCAGTCCATCACTTCGTAGGTGATGGCGTTGACGTCGGTGCTGATGGCTCCGCCGAGGCTCTTGGCGCTGTCGTCGCTCATGGGCGCGAGTGTGGCAGCACCGTGATGCGGTCGCGACGGGTTTCGGGGCCAGGTGAGGGCCGCGGCGGTCTCGTCCGGCGCCTTGAGGGCCCGGCGCACGCTCGCGGTGTGCGGGTCCTGCGCCCCAGGGCTCAGCGGCGGTTGCGCATACCGATCTGTGCACCACCGATGGCTGTGACAGTCGTGCCGATGCCGCCAACCGCAGTCGCGAGGCGGCGGCGAAGATCGCTAACCGGCCCCGCAGACTGCGGGGGTCGGCTCGCCTGTGGCCCATGCCGGTTCCAGGGTGGCCATGCTGCGAGTTCCCTCCTGAGACACCATGCCGGAAGTACTGCCGCCCGCCGGAACCGAGTTCCGGCGGGCGGCGGTCCGGGGCCCGCTGAAGACCAGACAGGCATTCCGTCACCTCACCCGCCACATTTCGTCGGTAGCCCGGTCCCGGGGTGAGATGTCGGCTCGCATCGTTCAGGTGTTGGGGTTCTCGTCGACTTCGAAGACTTCGGCTGTGATGTTGTCGATGCTCCCGTCCTGGGCGATGGCCGTGCGAATCCTGACGGGTCGGACCGGGTTCGGCGGAACGACCGGGTTCGGCGGGACGACCGGGCCCCGCGGGTAGATCTTGAGGAAGGTGGGGAAGACGGCCACGGGCGTGATCGGGTCCGGCGGGTATGCGACGGTGTTGTGGTCCGCGCCGACGAAGCGATAGCGGCCGCCGCTGGTCTGGCCGATGCCAGTGGTGTTCACCAGTTGGCTGGTGATGTCGGCGCTCCCGCCGCCGCCCGGGTCGCTCCGGGTGACGACGGTGACTCGGATACCGCCCGTGACGTCGACCCGCTCCGGGCCGGAAAACAAGGTGCCGCTCAGCGCCAGCAGTGCGGTGCGCCGGTGGAGGACCGCGGCGGAGGCGCTGGCCGTGGTCATAGGAAGGGCCAGGCCAAGCAGTGCCACGATCAGGCAGATCTTGCTGATGGCGCGCAGAGGGTGACCGCGCATGAATGCTCCCATCGATGAGGCGGGACCGCATGGCCGCCCCCTCCCGCCGAGGACGTCCAGCCTGCCCAGGCGAGCGAACCGCTGTCTTGCAGTGACACGCGTACCTGGCCCGGTAGATCGAGGCGTTCACCTCGGTGCGGACCTTCGCCGCGAGCGCGTCCAGCGTGGTGAAGCCCGGCAGCTCCAGCCCGGCTTCGACGACCTTCTCCAGTGCGATGTTGATCAGGTCCGCCGGGCGGTTCTTCGAGACCGCCTCACTCCGCATCACCGGCTCGGCGATCTTCCGGGCCTCCGCCTTGTCGTACGACAGACCCGTCCGCTGCCGTACGACGGTTCGCTGTCGTTGCGCCGTACGGTTCGCCGCTCTCGGCACCGTGCCTTCCGGCAGGTCGACCGCGCGGCGGACGAAGTCGACGACCATATCCGGGATCTCGTCCAGCTTCGGGAAACACCCCATGCGCTGACACGACTTCAGCGCGAGCAGCTGGACCAGCAGATGCTCGTCACAATCGGCACGGGCGGACCCGCTCACGAGGCCAAGATCATTGCGTGGCGGGTTTCTGGCGTATCTGGAAACGCCCCGAACATGCCCCCTGCGGTGGCCACGTCGGCCGAACTGGCCACCGCGGGGTCATCGGCAGTCGTAGGTCAGCCTCGTGACCGCTGTGTGCACGGACGGCGTGAGGACGCGGAGTTCCGCTCGGCCGGCGTGGTGGCCCTTGCCCTCGAAGGTCCAGCGGAGGCTGAGGGTGGCGTGACGTTGGCCGCGGGGCAGGCGTTCGCGCAGGACGTCCGAGGACGTGCCGTCGCTGCGGAACCAGCGGTAGGTGAACGTGCCCGGGCGGCCGTTCGTCGTGACCTGGGCAAGGATCTGCGCCGTCTCGCCGCAGCCCAGCTTGGCCGGGCGGGTGGCGACCGACACGTCGCGTACCTCCACCGAGGGGCCGAGCCGCTGCCACGCTAGGAAGGCGAGGACGCAGAGGAAGACCAGCGCCGTCAGCGCGTAGCGGCGCAGGCCGCTGCGTGGGCCGGGCGGGGGCGTGACGGGCAGCGTGCTGTGGATACGGTGGGCCGCCGCCGCCGTGACGCCAGGGCCGAAGCGCAGGACCGTGTCCTCCACCCGGTCCGGCGCCGTCGTGGCCGACTCGTCCAGCACCGTCGCGGCGGACTCCTCGCGCTCCGGGCCGGTGAACCAGTGGCTGGCCAGCACCGTCGCGCTGTACTCGGCGTCAGCGGAAGAGCCGCCCAGGCTGCGGGCGGGCTCCTCGGGGACACGGTCGTCGGGTGTGGTCATTTCACACACCCCCCGGCACTGACCCCAACCTGCTGGGACGCGCCGCCGTCGGCGCTCGCGGGGTCGGTCGCCGCCTGGACCGTCCAGAACCAGAAGCAGCCGGCGTTCTGGAAGGCATGGTCGACGGTGCCCTTGTAGGTGGTGGCACCACTGAGCTCGAACCGCTGGGCCGCCCCGTCGGGCGCCCCCGGAAAACCCAGGTCCTGGCCCGAGAACCACATGACAGTGAGGGACAGTGGTCCGGTGCCGTCCGTGGTGATGGTCAGCGTCGCCGTGGCCGTGGACGGCCCGGTCTGCCGGAACTCCGTCACCGTGATGTCCTTCACGGCGGGCGGAACAGGCTTCGTCACCGGCGGCGGTGTCGTCGTCACCGGGTCCGAGGGCACCCCCACCGGGCTCGTTGTCGACGGCGTCACCGAGACGCTGGACGACTCCGTGGGCGTCGGGCTGGTGCTCGCCACTGAGGCGGAGGGCGTCGGGCTGGTGCTCGTCACCGAGGCGGAGGGCGTCGGCGTGGGCGTCTCGCTCAACTCCGCAACGTGGTCGGCCCCGGGTCCCACGCTGCTCGTCGCCAGCGCCCGCGCCGCCTCGCGCGGGAAAACGGCCGGGTCCGACTGGACACCGTAGGCCAGAAGTACGCCCAGCAGCACCAGGGCCGCCGACAGCACCAGTCCCGCCCGGCCCGGCAGCCACGGCCGCAGCCGGCCTCCCGCGGAGGGCTGACGCAGCACCGTCCGGGCGACGTCCGTCGTGGAGGCCGGGGACGTACGCCCCGATGGCAACAGCAGGGGCAGCAGCGCAACCAGCGTTGCGAGCGCCTCGCGGCCGCGCTCCTCCCAGTCGGGCCCGTACGCCGCCCCCGCCACCACCTCCAGCTCCCGCACGAACTCCTCGGCGTGTGCGGGCCGTTCCGCCGGGTTCTTCGCCAGGCCCCGCGCCACCAGACTCCGTACCGCCTCCGGCACCTGCTCCACCGGAATCGGCGCGTCCAGGTGCCGTAGTGCCAGCTCGGCGAAGTTCTCGCCCTGGTACGGCTTACGGCGGGTCAGGCACTCGAAGAAGGTGGCCGTGGCCGCGTACACATCGGCGGCGGGCGAGGCGGGCGCGCCGGTCCATTGTTCCGGCGCCATATAGGCCGGGGTCCCGGCGATGCCCGCGCTGACGCCGGAGTCCACCGCGATGCCGAAGTCGACGAGGCGGGAGGACCCGTCCGTGCCGACCAGGACGTTCTCCGGCTTGTAGTCGCGGTGGACGACACCGACCCGGTGCGCGTCGGCCAGCCCCAGCAGCGAGCCCTTGAGGACGGTGAGCGCCGCCTCCGGCACCAGCGGGCCCTGCCTGATCAGCAGGGTGCGCAGCGAGATGCCGTCGACGAGCTCCATCACGATCGCGGCCCCGCCGGGGCTCTCGACGTACTCATACAGGCCGACGACGTACGGACTCTCCAGCCCGCCCAGCAGCCGCGCCTCCGAGCGGAACCCCTGCACGAAGCCCGGCTGGGTGCGCAAGGAGTCGCTGAGGTACTTCACCGCGACCGGAACCCCGGTCTCCACATGAACGGCGAGCACGACCCGTCCGCTCGCCCCCGAACCGAGTTCCAGCGACTCGGTGTATCCCGGCACCGCCCACGTGCTCATGTCCGTCCCCCCAAGGCCGCCGCGCCCCGGTACCTCACCCGTCCCGGAGCATCGAGCACGGGATGAGAGACACATTTTCGGACATCACGGTTGCGGCAGGACACCCCTAGTAGGCCGCAACGTCCTCCGGTCACGCTCACCGACCTTGACTGCCTTGTGGCTGTCGAGGCGTTACGTGCCGAGCCCGCCGAGCCCGCCGAGCGGCTGCGGCACGACCTGTACCGCATCAGGCAGCTACTCGATGAGGAGCTGAAACCGGCGATTGCATCCCTGGAGACGTCATCGCCCGCCGATGTGTTCGGCGTTGATGCCGTCGCACAAGACCATCGTCGACCTGTTAGCCGGCTCTCCCTGCCGCGGTACGCGACCAGGTCTGCCCGCCCATGCTCGACCTCGAGAACCGCATGGGTGCGGTCATGGCCGAGGGTGGCCCGGACCTCCACACCGCCGCCCTGGCGCTCGTCGACCAGTGCGCGCAATACGCCCACCGGCTGCGCCACGACGACGCCGAGTCGGGCCCGGCCGGCCCCTCTCAAGCAGACGCCGATGCTGTTCCTGATGGCCTGCCGGGAGTACCTCGGCGCCGAGGCCGAACAGCGCTTCGGCCTGCGCCCCACCGGGCGCAGCCTGCTCGCCCGCCTCTCGACGAGGTGAGAACTTGCCGGCCCTCGGGTTGCCCGCCGCAGCGAGCCGGGACGCCGCGATCGCCGCACCTAATCGATCCGGCCGTCAGCGCGAGCGCGCCGACCGGGTCGGTGGGGAAACCGTCGCTACCTGCCAGCGGAGCGCGAGCAGGGTGCGCCAGAAACCTCGCAGGTCTTTGAGCGGCTTGCGCTGCGGTGACGCTGCCTGGGTCGGCTGAGTGCCGGTGTCGGTCTGCACGGTGGAACCTCCGCTCCATCACCCGGGAACGTGGACGCGTTGCCCCTGCGCGCCCTGCCCTGCAGCTTCGGGCACTTCATGACGTGTCCGCCTACGCCCATGCCGAGGATGTCGAGCTCAGGCTGGATGCCACCGAGACCCAGGGCCGGCCGGCCTGTGGCGAGCCGCAGGGACAGAAGGGCGTTCATGTCGGGAAGAAGAAGCAGAACATCATGAAGGCCACCGTCGTCGCTGACCAGCGCGGTCGCACGGTGATGGACCTGCCCCCTCTGCGACCAGGGCGGATACATGACAGCCCGCGGCCCTGCGCCACCGCCGCGCCCCCCGGGCTCTGCGATCCCCTCCATCATTGATTATCTGATATCATCGAAACTACTAAATGATCTTAATCGAGTAACAGTTTACGAACTGGTACGGTAGGTGGGGTGACAATGACTGCGGACCTGACCGGCACCGTCGAGGCCGAGCCCCTCGACCGGCTCGGCTTTCTGCTCGCCCGGCACGGCGCCATCGCCCATGCCCGCATGGAGCGCGCCTTCAAGCAGTGCGGACTGACACCCCGCCAAGGCGCGACGCTGGTCCTGCTGGGCGAGTCGGGACACATGAGCCAGAAGGGCATGGCGGAAGTCCTGGAGGTGGATCCCAGCATCCTGTGCGGGATCCTCAACGACCTCGAGAACACGCAGCTCGTCGAGCGCCGGCGCGACCCGGCCGACCGGCGCCGCCACATCGTGGCGCTCACCGACGAAGGCGGCCGCACCCTCGACAAGGCCCAGGACGCCATCACCGCCGTGGAGAAAGAACTCTTCGCCGACTTCACCCCCGAAGAGCTCTCCACCCTCCGCATCCTCCTCGGCCGAGTGAGGACGTCCCCGAGCGACTCCGCCTGCACCTGACCGACCCGCCACCAGGCAGCTTGGGGCCACGGGCATTCCCGTGGCCCCTTTGTCATGCCCGTTTCTGGGAATCCACAGCATTCCGGCAGCTTCGTTTCGGTGAGTCGACAGTCACACCCGTTCATTCATTGACGAGCCTCAACGATCTGTTAGCGTCAATGCATGACGTTGCTCGGCCGTATCGGCCACGAGCCCTTCGGCAACGCGTCGATCGTTCACCGCCCGCACCCCACACCGGGCGAAGCAAGGAGACACACCATGAAGAAGCTGATGACCCGCATCGCCCTCGCAGCCGCCACCGTGACCATGACCGGCAGCGCCCTCGTCGCCGTCACCGGCCCCGCCTCGGCAGCCACCCTGCCCTCGGGGCACAGCACTCACCACAGCGCCGTCGCCACCGTGACGGAGCGCGCCGGCTTCACCCGCATCGGCCAGGGGTGGTCCCTCTGGGACGGGCAGCGGGAATGGCACGGCGAGCGGGACCAGTCGGGTCACTCGTACTGGCGCTCCGGCGGCAACGCTCAGCAGCTTCGCTACGACGGTCACCGCGTCTACCACGTGAGCCGGGGACAGTGGGTCGCCGTCGCTCAGGCGGACGAGCAGGCCTACGCCTTCAACCGCTGGCACTTCGACCAGCTCTGGACCGTCCGCGCCGCCGGCCCCCGCGGCATCTGAGCACAATCCGCTCCCGAGAACACCCGAACAGAGAACATGATGAAGCAGTCGATCCGCACCCTCAGGACCCTTCGCCGCCGTCGTCCGGTGACGGACTTCGGTGCCGGCCGGCACCGTGGACAGCCTGCCGCCGAACGCCCGTCCGCCCTGGACGCGCCCGGAAACGGCCGCCACCGCCGCACCGAGACCCTCGCTCTTCCCGCGTCCGCCTGAGGCGCCCTCGCGCGAGCCGACCCCGCGAGGCCGACGCCCCGACGAGGCCCCGCTGCGCACGCACAGTGCCGCCCAGCACAGATGCCTCCCGACGCGCCACGGCTGTGGCCAACCGTGTGAACAACACCGTCAACCTCCGCCTGCGAGCCGAGTGACACGCGCACACCACCGCCCGGCCGGCCCACCCCCCGCCACGGCGCGACGCCCGGCGAAGAGCACGCGCCTGCACCTGCATCTCCACAGCGGGAGCGGACCCGGACAGCGCCCCACCCCGCCGACTCCGCCGTCAACCACACCGCGACGCCGCCGAAGAGCGCGACCGACACGTGGGCGACCCGGCGGATCAGCAGCAGCGCGGGGACGCGCAGGAAGAAGCCCGCGCAGCCAGCGGCGTCACCGAGCGACGACCGACGCGGTCCGACAGCGCGCCCGCGAGCGGCCGCACGATCGCACCGAGCACGACCAGCGCCAGGGTCTCGTCGCAGTGGAGTTCACTCGCCAGACGGCTCGGCATGCAGGACAGCAGCCTGTAGTCCGTGACGTTGAAGATCTGCACGAGGCCCATGCACAGCGGCAGCACCCTCCACTGCCCCGTGACCATGCCGCGTATCGGCACCTTCGGCCGCTCGCGCCCCGTATCGGCACCTTCGGCCGCTCGCGCTCCTGATCAGCGGCCTTCTCAGGCTCCCGGCGGCAAAAGCGGGTCTCCGCGGGCTTCGTCCACAGCTAGAGGCCGATGATGCGCATCGGGCCCGCGATCAGGGAACAGCAGGCGCCAGCCCCAGGACAACAGGTCGTCGAGATCACCCGGGAGCCGTTGCGGATACCGCCGAGGGGCCGCCACGGCGGCTCCGGGCGTCCTGCCGGCGGCAGAACGCAACGATCGCGGCCGTCGTCAACGAGCACCCCGAGAGCGACGATCATCACGGCCGCCTCGTGTATGGCGGGCCGCCCGGATCGATGCTGCCCGAGGCGGCCCTCATGGAACTGACCGGAGCGGTATTGCTGGCGCTGACCGCCTTCGTGCTCTCCTTCGGCCGTCTTGGCTCTCCACACACCCACCCGGTTTTGAAGGCTTCGGCACAGCCCGGGGAGATATCCAGGTCGAACGGTGCGTTCGCGAAGTGCTCCTTCACCGCGGGATGAGCCCGGCCGGCCACCGCCGCGGACGGAGATCCTTGTCGTCGTGCGGCGCCCGGTCCCAGAGTGCGCGGAATCAATCTCCGCACCAAGAAGGCGTTGACGGCCCTGCTCAGAGGCGCGATCGCCCTCGGCGGCTGGACCGTCTACGGGCTGGCCCGTTGGGGGGGGGCACTTCGCGATCACGCCGCTCTTCCTCGCCTGCGTCCTGCTGTTCGTGGCGATCACCGGGTACACCTGGTGGTGGTACGGAGACTCGGAGAAGGCGATCGCATTGCGGTCGAAGGCCGACGCCAAAGAAGTCGAGCGCACTGGCCGGTAGGAGACCGCAGGCCAACCCTGGCTGTCGGCATCTGCGGGACGATGAAGATCCACGCCGCGCCTGACGACTTCGAGTCCCCTGCCCCGGCCGTCGCCACATCGGTGGAGACACGGCTGCCCCGCTACCTGCGGAGCCTTCTGCCACACATGGCCCTCAAGGGTTGGGTGATGCCGCTCGTCTTCGCGGTCATCACGTCCCTGTTCTGGGCCTACAGCAGCAGCCAGGCGGATCTGACTCCGAAGAAGCATGCTTTCGAGGCCTACTGCTTCGCCGCGGTGACTGTGTTCTTCGTGCTGGCCCGGTTGTGGGTGGGCTGGCGGGTACGGCAGTTCCAGGCGGCGAAGCAGGGCCGATCCCTCGGCCTGGACACCCTCGCCGTCAACCAGCGAGCCCGACAAGCTCCTGGACCTCCGGGCCGAACACGGCGACGACCCGGAGAGCCCCATACCGGTGGCCATTGAAACCAGCCGCGGCCTGCTCGCGGCCGCCCTGCGCACCGGCAGCCGCAAGGTCTTCGTGATCAACCCCTCGCCGCCTCCCCCTACCGTGACACGGCGTCAGCCGCAAGAAGGCCCACCCCGGCGACGCGCTGGTCCTGGTGAACATCCTGCACACCGACATGCACGCCCACCGCCGCTGCCAGCTGATTCGGAACTCGCCCGGGCCATCACCGTGCCGGCCCGGGCCCGGCAGGACACCGTCTGGAGCCGTCAGCAGGTCCCCAACCAGGTCCGCTCGCTGCTGCGCGAGTACTACCCCGCCGCCCTGCACGCCTTCCAAGGCAAGGACGGCGGCCTGGACCAGGCCGGATGCCCGGCTGATCCTCGCCCTCGCCCCCATCCCGGCCAAGGGGTGCGAAACTCACCCCCGCCCAGCTGCGCGCCGCCTTCAAGCGCAGCGGCCGCACCCGCGCCTGTGACACCGAGACCGCGCGCCTGCGGGACATCTTCCGCTCCGAGTACGTCCGCCAGCTCCCGGCCGTCGAGGACGCGTAGGGCCGTCAACTCCTGGCCCAGCTCGTGCAGTTGGATGCCACCTGCCAGGCCACCGACGACCTCGCAGCAGCCACCGAGGCCGTCATTCATCAGCACGCTGACAGAGAGATCCTGCTCGGCTTCCCCGGCCTCGGCCCCCTGCTCGCGGCCCGCGTCCTCGCCGAGATCGGCGACGAGCGAAGCCGCTTCGCCGACGCCGAAGGACTCAAGTCCTATGCCGGCTCCGCCCCGATCACGGGCGCCTCGGGCAAGCAACGCTTCGTCGGCCGCCGCTTCGTCAAGAACAACCGGCTTGTGCACGCGGGCTTCCTTCGGGCTTCCCAGCCCTCCAGGCCTCGCCCGGAGCGAACGCCCATTACCGGCGCCGGCGCGAGCACGGTGACCGGCACAACGCCGCCCAGCGCCACTTGCTCAACCGCCTCCTCGGACAACTTCACCATTGCCTCCAGACCCGGCAGCCGTTCGACCGACAACGCGCCTTCGCGCCACTCCTTCAAACGCCTGCATGACCCGCAAGCCCGCCCGGCCTCGTCAACGAGAGCGACAGCACTTCGACAGGTCAGCGCTGTTGAGCGCGAGCTCAATGGCAGGGCACGACCGGGGACCGCTGACCGAGCCACTGCTCAGCGTCCCAGGCATGGAACCGCTCTACCTCGCAGAATCCCAGCTTTGCCGCGAGGCGCATCGAGCCGACGTTGGCGGTCTGGGTGTGGAGCACGACCGGCTCGCCGGGAAGGACGCCGCCGAACCAGTCGAGTGCCGCCGCGCAGGCCTCGGCGGCGTACCCGAATCCCCACGCCCGCGGCAGGAACAGGTAGCCGAGATCGACCTTCCCCGCGGCAGCCGGGCGACTGTGCTCCGGTGCTCGCCTGAGCAGGATCTGGCCGATCATTGCCCCGTCGAGATCGACGACGAAACTCCCGGGCCACCGCTCGGGCACCCCGGGCATCTCGCGCTCAACCTCCTCACGCGGCCGGGGCCCGCCGAGGTAGGTGTGCACCTCTGGCGACGCCAGCAGCTCGATGAATGCCGCACGGTCCCGGGCCTCGGGCTCACGGAGCACAAGCCTTGCGGTCCTGATCGGGGCAGGTGGCCAGGCGACGGGTCCGAGATCAGTCATGTCGGCCAGCCAATCAACAGGCTCAGCAGCGTTTCAAGACTCGCGGGAGGACCACAAGCAGTGGTGCGCGGATCCTTGCGGCCCAGGGCCTCATCAGCACGGGTCTGGGGATCAGCGCGTCTGCGACGCATCTGATGATCCTCGGTGACCACGCCGGCTGAGCTGGGTTGTCACCGCAGCGGACGGCTCGTCGAACACGGCAGCCACGACGAACTCATGGCCGTCAACGGGCGCTAAGACTTGTCCCGTAACGATCACGCAGACGGTGTCGCAGCCGGTTGTCGAACGGCTGCGGTGTCAGTCAAGGCCGGTTGCCCATGCCGTCAGCGTGGCGAAGTCGTCGATGGCAAGGCCGCATCGCGGGTCGACCCGGTGCAGCAGGGCGGGACCGTCGTGGTGCTCCATCACCCAGGTCCGATCCGCCTCTGTGATCTCGTCGTCGACCCAGGCGAACGCACGGCCTTGCGCCCAAGCGACGATCTCAGGCGTCTTCCAAAACACACCGCCCCCGGGCTCGGGCCGCCGCGAAGGCCAGCGAATGAAGGGCAGTTCGGGCAATCCCAGGACTGGTGCGACGAAGGCGTTGGCTTCTTCTTCCCACGTTGTCGCCCACACCAGGTCGAAGGGAAGCGCGTGCAGCGCCGGGCCGTGATCGGGGTTGAGCCACACCCGCAGCGGCTTCACGGGCTTGTTCGGCAGCCCCCACTCAGTCAGCCGGCGCCGCTCGGCGGCCTCCCAGCGAGGGGTCAGCAGGCGGTGCGTCTGATAGCCCTCGGGCCGACGGTGCGGCTTGGCGGCATACGGGTTCAGCGGTCCGTCCACGTCCACTAACAGCACTGGTCGCACCAGCTCATCCCCCTTGGTTCTGCATCGCACCGTACCGGCCGGTGACGAGACCGCCAAACACATTTCTGGCGGGTATTGATCTCCGCAGCTCTTGGCTCCGGGGTGGTGGGACGATCTTGACGTGGCAGCAGTGATCACGGCGTCTCAGCCGTCCTGGACAGGCCTGTTCACGGGGTTGAGCCCACGCTGCTTCGGCAAGCTGGTGTCCGCCCTGCACCGTGAGGGAGCGGACGCGGTCCGCCGAGGCCGACCGTGGGGCCTGCCCCTGGAGGACCGTGTCCTGCTGGTCGCGGCGTACTGGCGCACGAACGTGACACTGCGCAGCTGGCGCGGCTGTTCGGCATCTCGAAGTCCGCGGCCGATCGCATCATCAACCGCCTGGCACCGCTGCTCGCGCTGAGAGCGCGCCGGCGGTTCCGCAAGGGCACCGTGCTCATCGTGGACGGCACCTTGGTCCCCACGCGTGACCACGCAGTGGCCGAGCAGTCGAAGACATCTCATGTCGTTGAGAGGTCAAGTCAGTGCTCAGACGGTGAGGGGCAAAGGGGCTGGGAAGGCCCGGTCAGGGTCGTATGTCGTTCTGTTCTGCAGGCAGTGGTAGAGGCAGCCCAGGAGCTTGTTGAACAGGTTCCGCAGTGCGGCGGTATGGCGTTCCCCGCCGGATCGTCGCTTGTCGTAATGGCCGCGTGGAGCGTCGGTGCGGAGGGTGGCGAAGGCCCACATGTAGCCGACGCTGGCGAGTCGTTGGTTCTTGACGGTCCGGGCTACGACGACATGGCTACGACCTGAAGCGCGTGTCACGGGTGCCGCGCCGGCGTACGCCTTGACCGCCCTCGCGTCCGCGAACCGGGAGCGGTCGTCGCCGATCTCGGCAAGTACTCGCGCCCCGGAGAGCACGGACAGCCCTGGGAAGCTGGTGATGATGTCGGCGTCCGGGTGTGCGAGGAATGCTTCCTCCGTCGCCGCCGCGAGGTCGATGACACTGCTGCAGGCAGCGTTGACCTGCTGGATAAGTGCCGATGTCTGGTGCCCCATAGCTTCTTCGACCAGGGGCAGCTGGTGAAGCTGCTCGGCGCGGAAGATCTCCCGGAGCCGCTCGACCTCCTTTTCGATGCCGCGGCGCAGGCGGCCTGCCCGGGTGAGGAGTGCGCGCAGCTGGCTGCGGGTGAGTCGGGCCGCAGCGGCCGGGGTGGGGGCGGCTGTGAGCACCGCGCGTGCGTGTGCGGAGTCGAGTCCCGGCTTGCCCTGTCCGTGGAAGGCGGTGAGGGCGGCCGGGTAGTACTCGCGCAGATGGGACCGGAGTCGGTTGACCATCTGCTGTCGGTCCCAGACCGCGTCCTGCTGGGCGCGGGCCAGGACGGCAATGGCCTGCCCGGCCTCGCTGTCTGCGGGCAGCGGACGATGGGAGTGCCGGTCGGTGCGGAGAATGTTGGCCAGTACGCGGGCGTCAGCGGCGTCAGACTTGGCCCGCGAGACGCTGCCGCGGTCGCGGTAGCGTGCGGCGGCCAAGGGGTTGATCGCATAGACCTTGCGGCCGGTGGCTCGCAGCGAGGCGACCAGCAGCCCACGGGGAGTCTCGATGGCGACCGGGATCAGGTTCTCGGCGCTGTCGCCATGTCGGGCCAGTAGTTCCAGCAGGGCGTGGAAGCCGGCGCTGTCGTCGCTGATCCGCAACTTGGCCAACTGGCTGCCATCTTGGTCGACCAGGGCTATGTCGTGGTGTCCCTCCGCCCAGTCGATGCCGCAGAAGATCGCGCTCAACCTCTCTACCTCCCTTTTGTCGTGCACGTCGTTTCCCGGACGGAGCACGCGGCTACTGGCCCCGGTGCCGTCGCCATGCGTGTGCGGGGCGGGCGCCGTGACTGCGGTGACGGCCGGCGCGGTGACGTACTCCACCGCTTGGCGGTATGTCCAGGAATGTGTTCTTGGTCGGGTGGTGGTTTGCTGCTCGGTGACGGCGTCCAGGGCTGTCCGGTGCGCCGTTCTTCCCTGTTTCCCGGAGAGCTCAAGGAGGAGTTCCGCATGTCCGTGTACACCCCCCAGCAGATCAGCCAGCCGCAGACCCAGCAGCCGTACAGCCAGCAGCAGATGTTCGGCCAGCCCTCGATGGCGCAGCCGCAGTTCGGCCAGCAGCAGCCCTGGGGCCAGATGGGCCAGCAGCAGATCGGGCAGGTGGTCCAGCAGGCGATCCAGCAGGCCTGCCAGCAGGCGGGCCAGCAGATCGCGCAGCGGCTGCAGCAGACGCTGCAGCACATCCAGCAGGTCCAGCAGCAGCTTCAGCAGCAGGGCCTGGCCCACCAGGCGCACCCCTACCTGGCCGTCGCGCTGCACCACACGCTGCAGCAGGGCGTGCGCAGCGCGGTGGAGCAGTCCGTGCAGCAGGCGCTGCCGACCGCGATCCTGACGCTGGTGCAGCAGAGCCAGCAGGGCCAGCAGGGCCAGCAGCCGTGGGGCGGCGGCTTCGGCCAGCAGCAGTTCGGCCAGTTCCCAGGGCTGCAGCCGCAGTTCGGGCAGCTGCCGCCTCTGGGCCTGTGAGACACCCGGCCGGGCAGCGCGCTCTTCCTCGCGTGCGGGGAAGCGGGCCTGCCCGGCCGGATACCCCGCCGCGCCGGGACGTCGAGGCGACGGTGCGGCGATGGCCGGCCGGGCAGCCCATCGCCCCCGCTTCCCGGCCGGCGGCGTATGGATCCAGGGCGTGTGTACGACGACTCTTCGTATCTGAGATGGCGGTTGGCTTGTATGAGTGAGCAGGGCGGCAACGGTATGAAGCCGGGCAACGGCAAGAACAAGACCCCGCGTGCGCAGGGCGCGGCGGGTGAGGCCGGGCAGCCGGCGGCGGGCGGGCCTCACAGCACGGGCGCCGAACGCCGCGCGGCGCCGGAGGCCGGTGTGCCGGGTCAGCGTGTGCGGGCGGGGTGGGGCCGGTATCTGGTGGCGCCCCGGCCGGTGGGGCTGCTTGCGGGCGGGGTGCCGCCGATCGAGGCCTCGGCGCTGTTCAGGCTGCTGGAGGAAGACCCCGAAGTGGAGCCGGTGGCACAGCTGCGCCCGCCGCGTTCCCGCAGTGCGGGAACCATCGCGGAGCCGCACCCCGCCTGCCCCCCGGTCGCGGTCGTGAGGATGCCGCAGGAACGGGCCCGCGCCCTGGCCCAGAACCCACAGGTGGTCGTGGAGATCGACCAGCCGCTCTCCTACACCCCCACCCCGTCGGTGGGCATCGGCCCGGCGCCGATGATCGACCCCATGCTGGCGATCACACTGGAGGAGCCCGAGCAGCTCACGCTGCGGGTGGTGGGTGGCTACGGGGAGGCGGTGGCCGGGGCGCACGTGTGGGCGATCGGCACCGGCGGCCCGGCCCACGGCACCACCGACCCGGACGGGCGGCTGACGCTGACCCTGGCCGCGGACACCCCGGAAACGCTGCAGGCCCTCTACGTCCGCCCGGTGGCCGGCTACTGGCCGGCCCGCACCGGCACCCCCCAACCCGCGGGCGGGCAGGAGACGGTGGTGAGGGTGCAGGCGCTGTCGGAGACGTTCGAGGGCTTTCCCGGCAAGGCGCTCACCAGTTGGGGCGTCCAGGCGATGCGGCTCCACCAGATCCCCCCGACCTACCGCGGCCACGGCATCAAAATCGCGCTGCTCGATTCCGGGGTGAACACCGCCCACCCGGACCTGAAGGACACCGTCAAGCACGGGCACGACTTCACCAGCGCCCACAACGACACCTGGGGCCTCGATGCATGCGGGCACGGCACCTGGTGCGCCGGCATCATCGCCGCCGCGGACAACAACGCCGGCATCGCCGGAATCGCAGCGGAAGCCGAGGTGCACGCCCTGAAGCTGTTCCCCGGCGGGCACCTCAGCGACCTGCTCGAAGCAGTCGACTACTGCATCACCCACACCATCGACATCGCCCAGATCAGCCTCGCCTACCCCGTACGCTCCCAGCTGGCCGCCTGGAAACTCGCCGACGCACACGCCGCCGGCATCACCATCATCGCCCCGGCCGGCGACACCGCCGGCCCCCTCACCCAGCCCGCCACCCTGCCGGGAATCCTCGCGGTGGGGGCACTCGCGCACACCGGCACCTACCCCCCGAGCAACCCGCTCACCGGCGTACAACCGCCCTGGCCCGGCCCCTTCCCGGCACCCTTCACCCCCACCGGCCCAGGCGTGGACCTGGTCGCACCCGGCGCGGCAGTCATCACCACCAGCCTGGGCGACGGCTACACCGCCGCCGACGGCACAGCGATCGCCGCCGCCCACGTCACCGGGCTAGCGGCGCTGCTGCTCGCCCACCACGACCACCTGCGCACCCAAGCAGTACCGCGCACCGCAGCCCGCGCCGACCGCCTCTACCAGCTGATGCGCACCGCCTGCCGCCCCCTGCCCGCTACCGACCCGCGCCTCGGCGCAGGAATCGCGGACGCCCCCACCGCACTCGGAATCCCCGCAACCTGGCAACAGACCGACCACTACACAGCCACCGGACGGCGCACCTGACCACCCGAACCGACCACACCCCCCTGCCGCCCCACCGCCCCCCGGACGGCAGGGGGCGCGCAAAACAGCGGCCGGACCCGGTCAACCGAACAGACCGCGCACCCAGACCGTGCACACCCTCAACCACCAGGCCCCGGCACGCCAGGCAACCGCTCACACACCGCGGCTACTGAACTTGATCGGGTGATGTCGGGTCGTTCGGCTGAGCGTTGAGCGGCCTTCGAGGCGTGACCAGCATGGGGAACCTGTCACCCGAATGCGCGCTCGGTAACATCGCGTCGCCCGGATGAGGTTTCGCCTGACGAATCGAGTGAGCCCGTGAGTGACGATGTCCTCTCTGTCATTCCGACCGACCCGCACTGGCAGCCTGAGCAGGCCGCGGCTGAGCGTGCTGCGGCGCTCGTGGAGGACCTGGCCCCCGGGCTCCCCGACGGCGTCGACGTCGAGATTGACGTCACCTGGCACGACGCACTCACCGTTGTCGACTGTGGTCAGAATCTGGAGAAGATCGGTTGTCCCCAATGCGGCGCGTCGATCGACACCGAGTGGTGGGCTGACCTACTCGAAGCTCACTGCGACGACGGCTTCGCCACCCTCGCCGTGGTGGTCCCCTGCTGCGGCGCTGCGACCTCGCTGGACGAGTTGGAGTACGACTGGCCCTGTGGCTTTGCCCGATTCGAGATCGCCATCTGGAACCCAGAGCGCGTCTGGTTCAGCGACGAGGAACTGACTGCCATCGGGGATGCGCTCGAACATCCGGTGCTGCAAGTCAGGGCCCACATCTGACACAGGTCAGCCCGCGAGGAACCCGACATCACAAGTTCAAGTTCAGTAGCATGACGTCCTTCAGCGGCTGCCACTTGGGTCGTCCACGCCGGCGGCTTCAAAGGAACACCACGAGATCCAGGCAGGAGGCCGTGAGACATCCAACGGCCCCCTCTTGGCCGGCTCTCCCAGCCAAGAGGAGGCCGACGTGGACCAGGTGGAGAAGTCCACCGCGACCGCGCCCCGCTCGCGGAAGGTGTTACTGGAAGAGTCGCCGACGCCGCCCAACGGCACGTTGAGATCCAAGCCGGTGGCCGGCCGGCTGACCCTGACCACCCCCACGCGGACAGCCGCGGCGAAGCAATGGGCGGCGGCCAGGCCGCGGGTGCAGATGCCCGCGGCCAGGCCGTAGCGGGAGTCGTTGACCAAGTCGACCGCGTCGTCCAGGTTCGCCGCGGACAGTACCGCGGCCACCGGGGGCGAAGATCCCCTCGCGCCCCGACCGCGCTCTCCTGACCCAGGCCGCAGAGCACGGCCGGGGCGAGCATCAGCCCCTCGGGGACCTCGCCGCCCCCGGCGACGGTCACGCCCTCGACCCTGGCCTGCTCCATGGCGGCGGCGACCGTGGCGAGCTGCCGCGCGATAACCCCCGGGTCCATCGGGGCGCCGTCGTCCGGGCGGTAGCGGGCCGCCTCCATGGCCAAGACGGCGACGAAGCCGTCGCGCACGCCCGGAGTGCAGAACACTCGCTCCGGACGGTCCGGGACGGGAAGATCATTGGTGGCCGGGAGTACTGGACAGAGCCGGGCTCGGATCCCTCGCCGGAGCGGCGGGTTGCATCTGTGCAGCGGTTGTGACCAGGGTGCCCAAGCCCCCGACCTGCTGGTTCCTGGGGAAAGGCGTCCGTGGCCGTCGTCTCCAACGCATCGTTCGGAGGCTGGACGAGGACCTTCACCGATCCGCGGCTCTGCGCAGCGATCGTGGACCGGCTCACCTTCGGCGGCACCATCATCGAGACCGGCACCGACTCCTACCGCCTCGCCCGTCCCATCCCGCTCGGTTAAGACCTGGAACAGCAGTTCGGCGCCGCGGTGGTCCAGTTCCATGGAGCCGAGCTCATCGATCGCGAGGAGATCCACGCGGCCGTAGCGGGCGATGGTCTTGGTCAACTGCCTCTCGTCGACGGCCTCGACGAGCTCGTTAACGAGTCCCCCTTTCCGTGCCCCTCGCGAGCATCGACACTCACCGCACGTGTCGCCGCGTCCGACCCCGCCGCCCGCCGTCGGGGTCGATCACAGCGGCCTACGGCACGGTTCGCAGTATTCCTGACCTCCTCGCAATATGCCTCAAATCATGCGGATTCGGTGACATCATGAGTAATGAATTCCGCGTCATGACGGTCGTCCGACCAGGCGACACCCGAGCCTCTTCCTGCCTGCCAGTACGGGAAGGCGGTGAACACGTGAGCGACACCGAGCAGGAACCCACTGCGACCGAAGGAACAGAGGCGGAGACCACCCCCGAGGAGTCACCGGCCACGACTGAGACCGGCCCCGCGGAGGGCGAAGAGCCGACCCCCGAGGCGGCGGAGACGGAAACAGCAGCAGAGGAAGAACCAGCCCCCACCGAAGCCGAAGAAACCGAAGCCGAAGAACCAACCCCCACCACAGCCGAAGAAACCCAGGCCGAAGAAACCGCTACAGAGGAGTAGGAGAACGGCTGTGCGCGACGACCGTCGCGCACAGCCACGACGGCAGTCTCGAAAGCAGGCTCGGCACGCCCCTCAAGCAAACTCGCCGGCAGCCGGCTCGCTGCCCGCACCCACCGCTCACGCATCCCGCCGTGTGAGGACAGGACGTCCGGATACCTGCAGCACCGCCGATGCCACCACGGACGGGTCTCCGCAAGCCACCCAAGCGGGCCACCATCATCATGCCGTCAACGCTCTCCCGCACGCACCCCGCCACGACGCCAAGACCGCCCGGACGTTCACGCAGCACCACCTCGCCCGGCTCCTGATCATCCGCGATCTGCCGGTAGTCCCCCGAGTCGGGGCAACCCGAGAACTCGTACACCCAGCGGCCCATGCCCGCCATCCTGCCGGGAACAACAAGCACCCCACTGATCAGGCACGAAGGCGCTGGAGCGGATCCGCCCGAAGGGATGACAGACACTGCTGATCAGACAAGTCCACGCCCCCGAGGCCCTGGAGCCGTTGGTGATCACCTGACTCACGGATCTCGATGAGAAACGACGGCACTGTCGTGTCCCACGAACGCGGGACAGCCGGCCTC